>NZ_CP047419.1:0-2400000 GCF_009866585.1 Rathayibacter sp. VKM Ac-2762
AGGGATCGTTCTCGTCCCGCCGCGACCGCCGCGAAGCGGAGGGGCACCGGCTCCGCACCGCGCCCGCCCGCCGCGGGGCCTCCTTCTTCCGCCCGTCCCCGCGCACGCTGGCGCTCGCCGTCTCCGGCGGGCTCGTCGTCGTGGCCGTCGCGTCGAGCCTGAGCCTCACCGTCGGCACCGGCTCCTCGGCCGAGTCGGCCACCGCGACGCCCTCCGCTGCTCCGACCTCGACCAGCGTCGCCGTGCTCCCCGCGACCACCGCCTCCGCCCGGGTCGTCCTCAGCTCCGTCTCCACCACCTCCGGCACCGTCGCCGGCGGCACGAGCGTGACGCTCGAGGGATCGAACCTGGACTCGGTCGCCACCGTCCGCTTCGGCGAGGCCGAGGGCAGCGTCGCGGTCGACAACCCCGACCAGATCACGGTCACCGCCCCTCCGGCCGACGGAGAGGCAGCGGGCGAGGTCCCGGTCGCCTTCTTCGACGCCGACGGTCAGGCCATCACGTTCGACGCGGTCACCGACTCCGCCGCGGCGGTCACCGTCGACGGGACCCCGGCCGACGCGGTGCAGCCGGCCGTCGACACGTCGGGCGCCGCGGAGGGCACGACGGCCGAGGCCTCGACCGACCTCGCCGCCCCGACCGCGACCGCCACTCCCAGCCCCGCCGCGACCGGCGTGCTCGCCAGCACGAAGGTCGTCGCCTCGGCGATCACCTTCGCCTACACGCCCGACCCGGCGATCGAGGCCGCGAAGGCCCAGGCCGCGCTGGACGCGAGCCGCCTGGCCTCGCAGCTCGACTACCTCTCCACCTACTGGAACGACTACAACTCGGCCCAGTACGGCGTGATCTCGGGCAACGACTGCGTCAACTTCACCTCGCAGTCGCTGATCGCCCGCGGCTGGGAGATGGACGGCGAGTGGAGCTACTCCTCCTCCGGCGGCTACAGCTCCGCCTGGGCGTCGTCGACAGCGTTCAACGCCTACCTCGCCGCGCACCCCGAGCGCGCGACCGCCATCCCCGACTCCGAGCGGAGCCGGGTGAAGCCGGGCGACATCGTCCAGTTCGACTGGGACGGCTCGGGCGACTGGGACCACACGGGCGTCGTGACCAGCGTCGACGGCGACAGGATCCTCTACTCCTCGCACACCGCCGACAACCACGACCAGAGCATCGACGCGGCCTCCGCCGGCCGGATCATGTTCTGGGGCGTCTGACGCTCGACGCACCCGCTCCACGCACGACGACGGGGCCGCCACCGCTGATGCGGTGACGGCCCCGTCGAGGTTCCGGTCAGATCACTTCTTGAAGACGTCCTTGACGTCCTCGCCGACCTTCTTGGTGTGGGCCTTGGTCTGGTCGGCCTGGCCCTCGGCCTCGAGGCGCTCGTTGTCAGTCAGCTTGCCGACGGCCTCCTTGGCCTTGCCGACCAGGTTCTCGGCTGCGTTGCGGATCTTGTCGTCTGCACCCATGAGGGGCTCCTTCTGTTCGGTGTGACCATCCGCCGGCGGGCGCCGGGGAAGCTGCGGGACCGGGGTCAGGCGACCCGGTCCTCCTTGGAGAAGCCGGCCCGGGCGCTCGAGGCGACCTCGAGCAGGACCGGCAGGCGGGCGCCGAGGAGAGTGTCGAGAGCGTCGACCTCCTGGTGCACGGCGTCGACCACGGTGCGGGGCGAGACCCCGCCGCGGGGGAGGACGCGCACCTTCAGCGCGGTCTCGGAGCCGTGGCGGTAGGCCGCGACCGTGACGTCGAGGAGCTCCGTCCGCCCGGCGAGAGCCGTCTCGAGGACGTCCTCCGCGAAGCCGGTCGCGATCTCGATCCCTCCGGCGGGCGTGCCCTCGGCCTCGTCGCGGAGGACGGTGCCGGTGCGGCCGTGACCGTGGGCGAAGGCCATCACCAGCGCGAGGACGATGCCGAGGAGGCAGATCCCGACGATGGCGTAGAGCGGCCAGAGGACGGCGGCATCGCTCCAAGCGGTGCCCTCCTCGGGGGAGAGGCGCGAGACCAGGGCCGCGCCCTCGCCGTCGGCGAAGGAGAGGACGGAGTCGCGGACCGGCTGCGAGACGGCGATCAGGACAGCTCCGGCGCTGACCAGCGCGAGCACGAGGCCCACGACGAGCAGGACGAGCCGGTTGACGAAGCGGTTGCTCGTGGTCATCAGATCCTCCCGGAGGTCGAGACGCGGACGGTGGAGCGCGGGGCGGGCTTCGCGCCGATGCGGGCGAGCTCCTCGTCGACGGCGCTCTGCACGGCGTCGCGGTCGACCGCGATGCCCGAGGCGGGGGTCACCTCGACCAGTGCGGTGCGCCGGCCGAGCGAGGCGCGGGTGTCCTCGCGGCGGGAGTGGGCGGCCGTGCGGGCTGCCCGAGCCAGGGAGGAGGCGATCACGCCGTCGTCCACGACCACGGCGAGGCGGTCGTCGTCCACGGTGTGGCGGGCCCGGGCCCCGGGCGCCAGTGCGAGCACCAGCAGGACCAGGGCGAGGACGCCCGTGCCGACGGCCACGCCGATGAGGGCGGGGTTCGCCAGCGACGCGACTCCGACGATCGCGCCCAGCAGGGCGGACGGTGCGGCGAGCAGGGGCGTGGCGCCGAGGATCGCGAGCACCGCCTCCGTGCCGACGTAGGCCGCGACCAGGGCGATGAGCACCAGGACGACGATCTGCGCGGCGGAGCGGGACTTGTGGGTCTCGCGACGGAGGTAGCGGCTGTAGCGGGTGTCGGGCGCCGACGGTGCGGGGCTCATGCGACTCTCCTCGTGCTTCGGGTGCGGGTGCCCGTGACCCGGATGTCGATCCGGCTGACGGTGCGCCCGGTCAGCGCCTCCATGCGGGAGGCGATGCGGGTGCGATCGCCGTGCAGGCGCTCGAGCAGGGAGCCGCCGGCCAGGGCGGTGCCCGGCTCGACGACGACCGGCGCGGTCACCGCGAGGGCGAGGCCGCCCCGGTCGTCGGAGAGGCGGACGCGGATCGCGGAGACCTCCACGCCCAGCTCCTCGTGGACGATCGCCACGGCGGCGCGCTCGATGGAGCGGACGGTGATGGTGACGGTGCCCGCCACCGGCGATGCGGGACGCGTGTCGAGAGCGGTCACGGTGGGCTCCTAGCGGGAGGTGGTGCGGCCGCGGAACACGTCCACGAGGCTGCGCACGTCGAGGGTGCCGTCGGCGATGCGGGCGATCACGACGCCGAGGGCCATGAAGAGGGCGGTGAGGACGAAGCCCCAGAATCCGAACATCAGGGCCGCGAAGGCGAGGATCGCGCCGACCACGACACCGAGGACGGTGCTGCGGCCGCCGGGGGCGGTGGGCGCGGGGCGCTGGAAGTCGCTCATCGGACGCGGCTCTCGGTGGCCTCGTCGTCCTTGTCGTCGCCGGGGATGTGCACGTCGACGACGGCGACGTTGATCTCGGAGACGGCCATGCCGACCAGCTCGGTGATGGCCTCGGAGACGGCGGCGCGGACGGAGTCGGCGACCTTCTGCATCGGCACGGGGTACTCGACGACGATGGTCACGTCGGCCGCGACCTGGGTCTCGCCGACCTCGACGCTCACGCCCTGGGCGTGGTCGGCACCGCCGACGGCCTGGCGGATCGCGCCGAAGGCACGGGCGGCGTTGTTGCCGAGGGCGAAGACGCCGGGCACCTGGCGGGCCGCGATGCCGGCGACCTTGGCCACGACGCTGTCGTCGATGACCGTGGTGCCCTGGGCGGTGCCGGAGGTCCGGGAGCCGCCGAGGCTCGTGACCGTGTCGACGGAGGTCTTGTCGACGCGGGTGGTGGAGGGGGTGCGCGTGGTGTCGCTCATGAGGTCTCCTGGACGTCTCATCGGCTGCCGTTGCTGAGCAGACCGGGGTCGAAGGCCCGGCGGAAATCCGGTCGGGCTGTGCTTTCATGAGTGAGACGGAGCCCGGACGGCGTTCGTCACGGTGCTCGGTGGACTTTTTCCTGAGCGTCACCTGAGAGGCGGCCCGAGGCCGCGTGAGCGGAGAGGGAGGAGGCGCCGTGCCCGGACTGGAAGCGGCGAGCGACGCGCTGCTCGCCGAGCGCTCCGCCGAGGGCGACGTGCGCGCCTTCGAGGTGCTCGTCAAGCGGCACCAGTCGATCCTCCGCGCCTACGCCTGGCGCCTCACCGGCTCGCAGGCCGACGCCTCCGACGCCGTGCAGAACGCGCTGATCACGGTCTGGGCGCAGCTCCCGCAGCTCAAGGAGCCGGCGAGCGTGCGCAGCTGGATGATGCGGATCGTCAGCCGCTCCAGCGTCGACCTGCTGCGCCAGCGCCGCCCGACCGACGACGTCGACGCCGTGGAGCATCCCCCGGCCCGAGAGCCCGGCCCGTTCGAGGCCGCCGAGCAGAGCGACGCCATGCGGGCTCTCGCGCACGCCCTGTCCGAGCTGCCGGAGTCGCAGCGGCAGTGCTGGGTGCTGCGCGAGGTCGGCGGGGAGTCGTACAACGAGATCGCCGATCACCTCGGTCTCACGGTGACCGCCGTGCGGGGCAAGCTGGCCCGAGCGCGCGAGTCGCTGGTCGTGGCGATGGAGGACTGGCGATGAGGGAGCAGACGCGATGAACGCGGACCAGGGTCCCGGCGACGGGCCGGAGCGCGCGGGGGAGCACGACGTCGTGCTTCCGCCCGCGCTCGAGCAGGAGGCGGACGCTACGGAGCAGGAGGGCGACGGCATCGGCATCGACGAGCTGAGCGACTACCTCGACCGCGGGCGCACTCCGTACGACCCCGCCATCGAGGAGTCGCCGGAGCACCGGCGCACTCTGCGCGCCCTCGAGCGCGTGCGCGCCCTCTCCGGCGCGCTCATCGACGACGACGCCGCACGCCTGCCCGCGCCGGAGGAGAGCTGGTTCGGCTCGATCCTCACCCAGGTGCGCCGCGAGTCGCGGGCCGGACGCGACATCCCGCTGGCGAGCGTCCAGCCCGACGTGGCGCTCACGATCACCGAGGGAGCGGTCCGCGGACTCGTGCGCGAGGCGGGCGACAGCGTCGCCGGCGTGCTGGTCGGCCGCTGCCGCCTGGTCGGCGACATCGCCGAGCCGGGCGCGGAGGTCGTGGTGGAGCTGACGATCTCGGTCTTCTGGGGGGTGCCGATCGCCGAGGCGGCCCAGCAGGTGCGCGAGCGCGTGCACTCGCGGCTGCTGACCCAGACCGAGCTGCGGGTGTCGAGGATCGACGTCCGCGTGGAGGACGTCTACGTCCCCGGGACGGAGGAGTCGTGAGCGGCCTCGAGGCGGCGACCCCGGTCGATCCGGTGTCCGCGCTCGCTGCGGAGCTGCGCGCCCTGGAGGGCGTCGCGACCCTGATGCCGGCCAGGCCCGAGGTGCGCGACGTGCTCGCGCACGCGGCGACGGCGCTGAGCGCGACCGGGATCGTGGTCGAGCCGCTGGGCACCGCGAGCGGCGGCACGTTCGCCGATCCGGTCCTGGTCCGCGTCGCGGGGGACGAGGTGTCCGTGGCCGTCGACCTCTGCGTGACCGCGGAGGCGTCCGCGCCGGACGTGGCGCGCGCGATCGGAGCCGCGGTTCGCGAGTGGTGCGTCCGGGTGCATCCGGAGCTGCGGCCGCGGGTGACCGTGCGGGTCGCCGCGATCGACTAGCCGGATCGGGGAGCGGGCGCGGCTGTCCGTAGGATTGGACGCCCCGCCGCGAGGAGCGGAGCCGGGCCGGGCGGTCCCAGCTTCCCTCCTCCGGAGTGCACCGTGCCGACCGGAGCGACGGTGCTCCGGGCCGCCCGGGGTCGGTGTCCGCTCCGTCCTCCCCGAAGAGCTTCCCCCTCAGGCGCGCTCGGCGAGGAACGCGTCCGTCTCGGCCGCCGTCGGCGCGGACACCGCCGCTCCGGCGCGGGTGACCGAGATCGCCGCGGCCGCGCTCGCCCAGCGGGTGAGGGCGACCAGCTGCTCCGGATCGTCGAGCCGTGCTCCCGTGGCGGCGAGCCGGGCCGAGAAGGCGCCGCAGAAGGTGTCGCCGGCGCCGGTGGTGTCCACGGCCTCCACCCGGAAGGCCGGGGTGCGCACCGGCTCGCGGTCGCGGACCGCCACGACGACGCCGTCGGAGCCGAGGGTGACCAGCACGAGCGGCACCAGCGCGGTGAGGGCAGCGGCGAGCGCGTCGTCGTCGGCGGCGGTGATGCCGCGATCGGCGGCGAGCTCGCGGGCCTCGTGCTCGTTGACGATCAGCACGTCGAGCACCGCGAGGAGCTCCTCCGGCAGCAGGCCGATCGGGGCGGCGTTCAGGATCGACACCGTGCCGCCGGCGCGCGCGGCGCGGGCCGCCTCCGTCACCGTCGCTGTCGGGATCTCGAGCTGGAGGAGCAGGGCGTCGGCCGCCGCCACCAGGGCCGACTCCTCGGCGGTCAACCCGACCAGGGCGGCGTTCGCTCCGGAGTCGACGACGATCGCGTTCTCCCCGCGCTCGTCCACGGTGATCTGCGCGGTGCCGGTGCGGACGTCGCCGCGGCGGGCGCGCAGCTCCAGCGGCTCCTCGCCGAGGACCGCGGCGAGCCGGTCTCCCGCCGAGTCGCGTCCGAGGCTCGTGACGAAGACGGTGCCGGGCTCGGTCCGTGCGGCCGCGACGGCCTGGTTGAGTCCCTTGCCGCCCGGGAAGGTGCTCGCGTCGAGGGCGAGCACCGTCTCTCCGGGAGCGGGGATGCGGGCGACCCGGTGGACGTGGTCGAGGTTGGCGCTTCCGAGCACGAGGAGGGGCATGCCCTCGACGTTAGAGCACGCGCAAGGGGGTCCGCCGCGGGCTCGGCCGCACCTACGGTGGAGGCATGGAAACTCGAATCCTCGGACGCACCGGCGCCCCCGTCTCCGTCGTCGGCCTCGGAACCTGGCAGCTCGGTGCCGACTGGGGGGACGTCGCCGAGACCGACGCCCTCGCCGTGCTCGACGCCGCGGTGGAGTCGGGGGTGACCCTCTTCGACACCGCCGACGTCTACGGCGACGGCCGCAGCGAGCGGACGATCGGCGCCTACCGCGCGGCGCACCCCGACGCGCAGGTCTTCGTCGCCACCAAGATGGGCCGTCGCGCGGAGCAGATCCCCGCCAACTACGTGCTCGACAACTTCCGCGCCTGGACCGACCGCTCGCGCGCCAACCTCGGCGTCGACACCCTCGATCTGGTGCAGCTGCACTGCCCGCCCACCTCCGTCTACTCCGACGACGCCGTCTACGACGCCCTCGACACCCTCGTGGCCGAGGGCGCGATCGCCGCCTACGGCGTGTCGGTCGAGCGCACGGAGGAGGCGCTGACCGCCATCGCCCGCCCGAACGTCGCGAGCGTCCAGATCATCCTGAACGCGTTCCGCCTCAAGCCGCTCGACGAGGTGCTGCCCGCCGCCCGCGAGGCCGGCGTCGGCATCCTCGCGCGCGTCCCGCTCGCCTCGGGCCTGCTCAGCGGCCGCTACACGACCGAGACCGTGTTCGCGCCGGAGGACCACCGCAGCTACAACCGCGACGGCTCCGCCTTCGACGTCGGCGAGACCTTCTCGGGCGTCGACTTCGCGACAGGCGTGGAGGCCGCGCAGGAGTTCTCCCGCCTCGCCGACGACCACGGCCTCGCCCCCGCGGCGGCCGCACTCGCCTGGATCATCCAGCAGGAGGGCGTCACCTCGGTGATCCCCGGCGCCCGCTCGCCCGAGCAGGCCCGCGCCAACGCGGCCGCCGCCTCCGCCGCGCCCCTCGGCCCCGCCTTCATGGAGGCCGTGAACGCCCTCTACGACACCCACTTCCGCCCCACCGTCCACCCGCGCTGGTAGCCGGCCCCCTCCTCACCGCCGCTGAGTCGCCCGAGAAGGCTCGTTCTCCTGGTCGGGAACGAGCCTTCTCGGGCGACTGAGCGCAGCGCCTAGGAGTTCAGCGCCGCGTCCACGATCGTGCGCGCCTCGGCCTGGACCTCGTGCAGGTGGTCGAGGCCGCGGAAGCTCTCGGCGTAGATCTTGTAGACGTCCTCGGTGCCGGAGGGGCGCGCGGCGAACCAGGCGTCCTCGGTGACGACCTTGACGCCTCCGACGGCCGCGCCGTTGCCGGGCGCCTTCGAGAGCTTCGCGGTGATCTCGGACCCGGCGAGGGTCGTCGCCGAGATCGCGTCGCCGTCCAGCTTGCCGAGGGCCGCCTTCTGCGCCTTCGTCGCCACCGCGTCCACGCGCTCGTAGACCGGGTCGCCGAAGCGCTCGGTCAGCTCGCGGTAGAGCGCAGACGGGCTCTTCCCGGTGACCGCCACGATCTCGGAGGCGAGCAGCGCGAGGAGGATGCCGTCCTTGTCGGTGGTCCAGACGGTGCCGTCGAAGCGGAGGAACGAGGCGCCCGCGGACTCCTCGCCGCCGAAGCCGACCGAGCCGTCGACCAGCCCGGGGACGAACCACTTGAAGCCCACCGGGACCTCCCAGAGGCGCCGGCCCAGCGACTCCGCGACCCGGTCGATGATCGAGGAGGAGACCAGCGTCTTGCCGATCGCCGCGTCCTCGCGCCAGCCGGTGCGGTGGCGGTAGAGGTAGTCGATCGCGACGGCCAGGTAGTGGTTGGGGTTCATCAGCCCGCCGTCGGGGGTGACGATGCCGTGCCGGTCCGCGTCGGCGTCGTTGCCGGTGAGGATGTCGAAGTCGCCGGCGCGCGCGACCACCGAGGCCATCGCGCTGGGGGAGGACGGGTCCATCCGGATCTTGCCGTCCCAGTCGAGGGTCATGAAGCCCCAGGCCGGGTCGACCTCCCCGTTCACCACGGTCAGGTCGAGGCCGTGCATCTCGGCGATCAGCTGCCAGTAGTGCACGGAGGCGCCGCCGAGGGGGTCGGCCCCGATCCGCACGCCGGCCTTCCGGATCGCGTCGAGGTCGATGATGTTCGCCAGGTCCGCGACGTAGTGCGTGCGGTAGTCGTAGGTCTCGACCGCGGAGGGCTCGGCCGAGGTCACGCCGCGGTTGCCGTCGGCGATGAGCTCATTGGCCCGGTCGGCGATCCAGGTCGTCGCGTCGGAGTCGGCGGGGCCGCCGTGCGGCGGGTTGTACTTGAAGCCGCCGTCGCGGGGCGGGTTGTGCGAGGGGGTGACCACGATGCCGTCGGCCCGGTCGGTGTGCGCTGGGTCGTTGTTGTAGCGGAGGATCGCGTGGCTGAGCGCCGGGGTCGGCACGAAGTCGTCGAACTCGTCCACGAGCACGCGGACCTGGTTGCCCACCAGGACCTCGAGGGCGGTGGTGAGGGCCGGGCGGGAGAGCCCGTGCGTGTCGGCGCCGATGAACAGCGGGCCGGTGATGCCCTGCTCGGTCCGGTACTCGACGATCGCCTGGGTGACGGCGGCGATGTGGTCCTCGTTGAAGGCCGTGTCGAACGAGGATCCGCGGTGGCCCGAGGTGCCGAACACCACCTTCTGAGCCGGGTCGGAGACGTCCGGCTTCTTCTCGTAGTACGCCCTCACGAGGGCCTCGACGTCGATGAGATCGGAGGCCTGTGCCGGCTTCCCTGCGCGATCGGTCATGCGGTCCATAGTGGCAGTCCGGCCCCCTCCAGGGGTACCGCGGCTGGCTAGGCTTGCGCCATGCCCGACAGCGCCCCCGAGACCCGTGCCTACAGCTATCTCGGGCCCAGCGGCACGTTCACGGAGGCGGCCCTCGCGCAGGTCCCGGAGGCGCGCGGACAGCTGTGGCGCAGCGTCGCGAACGTGGGGGAGGCGCTGAGCGATCTGGTCACCGGCCGCAGCGACGGCGCGGTGATCGCGATCGAGAACTCGGTCGAGGGCGGAGTGACGGCCGCGCAGGACGCGCTGGCGCGGATCCCGGGGCTGCGCATCGTCGGCGAGTACCTGGTGCCGGTGTCGTTCATCCTGGTCGGCCGCCCGGGGACGAGCCTCGAGGAGGTGCGCACCGTCGCCGCGCACCCCGTGGCCTACGGACAGTGCCGGGTGTGGCTCGACCGCGAGATCCCCAGCCACGAGCACCTGCCCGCCTCCAGCAACGTCCAGGCCACCGTCGACCTGCTGGGCGGATCTCCCGCGGACGCGGCCATCGCCCCTCCCGGGATCGTCGCCCACCACGACGTCGCGGTGCTGGCCGAGCGGATCGGCGACAACCCGAACGCCGTCACGCGCTTCGTGCACGTCTCGCGCTCGCACGCGCTGCCCGAGCCGACCGGCGCCGACAAGACCAGCGTGATCGCCGAGCTCCCGGCCGACCAGCCGGGCGCCCTGCTCGACATGCTCGAGCAGTTCGCGACCCGCGGGGTGAACCTGAGCATGATCCAGTCGCGGCCGATCGGCGATGCCCTCGGCCGGTACCGGTTCGTCATCGACCTCGACGGGCACGTCCAGGACGAGCGGGTCGCCGACGCGCTGATGGGGCTGCGGCGCTTCAGCCCGAAGGTGATCTTCCTCGGCTCGTATCCGCGCGCTGACCGCCGCCCGGTCACCTCCGTGCGACGCTACGACGACGAGGTGTTCCTCGAGGCCCGCGACTGGCTGCGCGGGATCCTCTCCCACGAGCCGGAGGTCGACGATGACCGGGGACGACGATGACGGGTCGCGACGATGACTGACGACGACGAACGGGTCGACCCGCGCTACGACCCGGCCTTCCAGCGCGGGTTCTCGGGCCCGGTGGAGCGTCTGAGAGGCGACGAGCGGGCGTTCGCGAGGCCCGGCTCGGGTGCCGCCCCCGGCGCTCCCGCCGCCACGTCCGGAGCCGCCGCTCGTCCCGCGCTCCCGGAGTCGCGCGTGGTCCGCCCCGGCTCCTCGTCCGTGCCCGGACCGCGCCGCATCATGGCACTGCCCGACATCGCCGGAGCCGCCGAGGGCCGGCGGTCGCACCGCCTCGGCGCCGAGACCGCGCCCGCACCCCTGCCGGAGCCGGCCGCCGACCCCGCTCCCGCGGCTCCCGCCGAGCCCGTGCGCGAGGCGCCCCTGCTGCGGAACCCGTGGCTCCTCGTGCTCCTGCTCGCCGGCCTCGCGGGGACCCTGATCGGCCTCGCGCTCCTCTACACCGGCTACTCCTCGCCGCCTCCGCCCTACTACGGCGACTCCGACGTGCCCTCGCCCGCGTGGATCCAGCGGCAGCTCCTCTACTACTCCTGCATCCCCCTGCTGGGCTGCCTGCCGGCGTCGCTGCTGCTGGCGGTCGGAGTGGCGGCGCTGCGGTGGCGCGGCGTCGCCGTGCGGCCCCGCGCCGAGGAGCCGCGCGAGTCCGCGCAGCTCCTCGAGGCCGAGGCTCAGACTCCGGACGCGCCGAAGAGCAGGCCGAGGAGGTAGGTCACCAGGGCCGCGCCGTAGCCGATCCCGAGCTGGCGCAGCGCCCGGGCCAGAGGCGGGGCGCCCGAGAGCAGCCCGACGACCGCGCCGGTGGCGAGCAGGGCGATGCCCACGAGCACGCAGGCGACGACCACCGCGGCGAGCCCCGTCAGGCCGAGCAGGTAGGGCAGCACCGGGATGATCGCGCCCGAGGCGAAGAAGCAGAAGCTCGACAGCGCCGCGCCCATGCCCGTGCCGATCGACTCGTGCTCGTCGACGTCGGGGTCTCCTGCGGGACCGCCCAGCGTGATGGGGGAGGTGACGGCGCCGCCGCGCAGGCCCGTGAAGACGGAGGCGGCACGCGCGTCGGCCTGCTCCTGGGTCATCCCGCGAGCGCGGTAGACCAGGGCGAGCTCGTTCGCGTCGACGTCCAGGTCGGGGACGATGCGGTTCGCGTCGAGGTCCGGGCTGGAGGCCGAGAGCAGCTCGCGCTGCGAGCGCACCGAGACGAACTCGCCCGCGCCCATCGAGAGGGCGCCGGCGAGCAGGCCCGCGATGCCCGTGAACAGGACGACCCCCGTCCCGACTCCGCTCGCTCCCACTCCGAGCACGAGGGCGAGGTTCGAGACCAGGCCGTCGTTCGCTCCGAAGACCGCCGCGCGGAACGTCCCGGAGAGGCGGTTCCGGCCGCGCTCGGCGAGCCCGCGGACGACCTCGCCGTGGATCCGCTCGTCGGCCGCCATCGCCTCGGTGGCGTCGTCGTCGTCGGCGTAGGGGGAGCGGGCCTCGGCGCGCTGGATCAGGGCGAGGACGAACACCGAGCCGAAGCGGCGGGTGAGGAAGCCGAGGAAGCGCGTGCGGAGGTCCGGGCGGGGCGCGGGCTCCGCCGCGGAGCCGAGCAGCTCCCGCCAGTGCTCCTCGTGGCGGCCCTCGGCCACGGCGAGCGCGAGCAGGATCTCCCGCTCCTCGCCGGAGCGGCGGCCGGCCAGGTCGCGGTACACGGAGGCCTCGGCGAGCTCGTCGGCGAGGTAGCGGCGCCAGCGGCGCACCTGTGCGGGACTGGGGGTGGGGGCGGTGGTCGCCATGCGATCTCCTGGCTCAGGTCCGCCGACCCGCGCGAGAGGACCGGTCAGGACGTGCGTCGACTGACCGAAGGTCTCGTTCGCCCCGGCCGGAGCCGGGGTGGAGCGCCGGGCCCGGATCGTCCCGGACCAGCATGTCGACGCGCCTCGTCGTCCGCTCGGCGGACGGTGGGAACTACTCCCCTTCGCGGGGACCACCGTAGCCGAGATCGGAGGAGAACGCCCGGCCGATCCGTGGGCCGTCGGGCGGACGTCCGCCCGGCCCGGGCCGGAGCGTCGTCGCGGACGCTCGCCCCGGGTCAGAGCGAGGCGGTCGCCCGGGCGGCGCGGCGGGCCTGGCGCTCGTGCTCGGCGTCCAGGAGCGTGCGCGTGGCGGGGACCGCCAGGAACTCGACCAGGGTGTCCGTCTCCTCGACGATGCGCTCGGCGCGGTCGAGCGGGTCGGTGCGCAGGAGGCGGCGGGCGGCGGACGCGACGTGCGCCGGCTTCGCCGCCAGGGCGCGCACGCGCTCGTCGACGCGGCCGGCGAGGTCGGCGCGCGGCACGACCTCGGTCACGAGCTGCCACTCCAGCGCCTCGGCCGCGCGGACCGGGCGGCCCGACAGCACGAAGTCCAGGGCGCGGCGGCGGCCGACGACGCGGGGGAGCGCGGCGGTGACTCCGACGTCCGGGACGAGCCCGACGTCGCCGTACGCGCTGAGGAAGAGGGCGGCGGGAGTCGCTATCACGATGTCGGCGGCCAGAGCGAAGGCGATGCCGGCGCCGGCGACCATGCCGTCGATCGCGCAGACGACGACGGCGCGGCTGTCCTCGAGCAGGCGGATCACCTGGGCGGTCGTGGTCGCGACGTCGCGCAGGTAGTGGTCCGGGTGCTCGGACCCCATGATCGCCGAGATGTCGCCGCCCGTGCAGAACGCGCGGCCGGCCGCGGCGATCACGATGACGGAGCAGCCGGCGTCGGCGTCGAGATCGGCGACGGTGCTCAGCAGCAGTCGCGCGGTGCCGAGATCGATCGCGTTGAGGGCGTCGGGGCGGTTGAGGGTGATCCGAGCGACGGAGCCGTCGCGCTCGAGGACGACGCCGGGGGTCGCGTCGATGAGGGGGGTGGCGTGCATGGGAGAGCCTTCAGGGGAGCAGGGGTGTCGAACGCGGGGGGACGTTCTCGGGGGACGACTCAGATTCGCAGCCGTCCGCGCGATCGGATGCCTCCTCGCGGCCGATGCTCAGCCGGCCCCGGGGGTACGCGCGGGCGGCGGCCCGTCCCGGCCCTCCTCTACACTGCTGGGGTGATTGATCCCGTACTTCTGCGCGAGAACCCGGACGTCCTGAAGCGCTCGCAGGAGGCGCGCGGCGACTCCGTCGAGCTGGTCGACGAGGCACTCGAGGCCGACCGCGTGCGCCGTGCGGCGATCACCGAGGCGGAGCGGCTCCGGGCCGAGCAGAACGCCTTCGGCAAGACCGTCGCCAAGGCTCCGAAGGACGAGAAGGCGGCCCTCGTCGCCGAGGCCCAGCGCCTCGCCGCCGCCGCCAAGCAGGCCCAGCAGGAGGCGTCCGAGGCCGACGACGCCTTCACCGTGCTGGTGAAGCGCATCGCCAACCCGATCATCGAGGGCGTCCCCGCGGGCGGCGAGGAGTCGTTCGAGCTCGTCAGGACGGTCGGCGAGCGCCCCGTCTTCGACTTCGCCCCGCGCGACCACCTCGAGCTCGGCGAGCTGCTGGACGGCATCGACATGCAGCGCGGCGCGAAGGTCAGCGGCGCGCGCTTCTACTTCCTCAAGGGCCTGGTCGCCCGCCTCGAGATCGCCCTGATGAACCTGGGCCTCGAGAAGGCGCTCGCCGCCGGCTTCACCCCGCTGATCACGCCGACCCTCGTGCGCCCCGAGATCATGGACGGCACCGGCTTCCTCGGCGAGCACGACGACGAGGTGTACCGCCTCCGCGACGACGACCTCTACCTCACCGGCACCAGCGAGGTCGCCCTCGCCGGCTACCACGCCGACGAGATCCTCGACCTCTCCGGCGGCGCGAAGCGCTACGCGGGCTGGAGCACCTGCTACCGCCGCGAGGCGGGCTCGGGCGGACGGGACACCCGCGGCATCATCCGCGTGCACCAGTTCAGCAAGCTCGAGATGTTCGTCTACACCCTCCCCGAGGACGCCGAGGCGGAGCACGCGCGCCTGCTCTCGTACCAGGAGGACGTCCTGCAGAGCCTCGGCCTGCACTACCGCGTCATCGACACGGCGGCCGGCGACCTCGGCCAGAGCGCGGCGCGCAAGTTCGACGTGGAGGCGTGGGTCCCCACGCAGGAGACCTACCGCGAGCTGACCTCGACCTCGAACTGCACCACGTTCCAGGCCCGCCGCCTCGACACCCGCTACCGCACCGAGTCAGGGAGGACGGCTCCGGTCGCCACCCTCAACGGCACGCTCGCGACCACCCGCTGGATCGTCGCCCTCCTCGAGACCCACCAGCGGGCGGACGGCTCGGTGCTCGTCCCCGAGGCGCTGCGGCCCCACCTCGGCGGCCTCGAGGTGCTCGAGCCCGCCGCATGAGCGCGGCCCGCGCCTCCGGCCGCCGCCTCGTCGCCCTCGACATCGACGGCACCGTCATGCACGAGGACGGCACCATCACCCGCGCGGTGACGGACGCGATCACCCGCGTGGCCGCCCAGGGCGACGAGGTGATGCTCGCCACCGGGCGCTCGCCCTCCTCCACCCTTCCCGTCGTCGAGCGACTCGGGATCTCGCCCGAGTACGTGATCTGCTGCAACGGAGCGGTCACGCTCCGCCGCGACGCGTCCGGTGCGTACGTCCCCGAGACGGTCGAGACCTTCGACCCGACGGAGGTCCTCGAGACCATCCGCCGCTCCCTCCCCGACGCGCACTACGCCGTCGAGGACGCGGACGGCGCCTTCTTCTACACCGAGGCGTTCCCGGGCGGTGCCGTGATGGGTGCCGAGACGACCCACGTCCCCTTCGAGGAGCTGCTCGGCCGGCTGTGCACCCGCGTCGTCGTGATCTCGCCCGAGACCGGCATCGAGGAGTTCACCTCGCTGGTCGAGGAGATGGGCCTGCACCAGGTCAGCTACGCGATCGGCTGGACCGCCTGGCTCGACATCGCCCCGCACGGCGTCAACAAGTCCACCGCGCTCGAGGTCGTCCGCGAGGAGCTGGGCATCGAGCGGAGCGACGTGGTCGCGCTGGGCGACGGCCGCAACGACATCGAGATGCTCACCTGGGCCGCCGCCGAGGGCGCAGGCCTCGCGATGGGGCAGGCGCCCGACGAGGTGCGGGTCGTGGCCTCCGCCGTGATCCCCTCGGTCCACCAGGACGGCGTGGCGGTCGCGCTCTCGGCGCTGCGCTGACCAAGGTCCAGCGCGCTCGGCGGTTACTATCGGGTGTCGCTCCTGCGGGAGTGGCCGGGAGGGCTGTCCGAGCGGCCGATGGAGCCAGTCTTGAAAACTGGTGGGCGGAAACGTCTCGTGGGTTCGAATCCCACGCCCTCCGCCACGCCGTCCGCCGCGGAGTCCCGTTCTTCGCGTCGCTTCCCGCCGGCGCCTTCCGACGCCAGTCCTGGCGCGCGACGACGGAGGCCTGCCCGCTCTCCTTCGGAACGCGCCAGCCCTCTGTATAGGATTGCGCGACGCCCGGGATCGACGCCCGGCCCTCACCTCCGCACCACTGACGCCTCGACACCGGGAGACGGATGCGCCGCACGGGCCCTTCGACACAGACTCGCGACACTCCGCGCACGCCGCGCCCCTTCGTGCGGCACGGCCGCCAGAAGCGGCACACCCTCGCGCGGACCCTGGTGAAGGGAGCCGCCCTCGTGGGCGGTGTCGGCGTGGTCGCCTCGGTGTCGGTGGTCGCGATCGCGGCGACGCTGATCGTCCAATCCGTGCAGCCCTCGGTCGACCTGCACCCGGTCGCGGCCGGCTCCAGCGTCGAGGCAGGAGGCGCTCCGGAGATCGGCGCACTGGAGGGCGGCTTCAACGTCCTGGTCGTCGGCAGCGACTCGCGGAAGGGCCAGGGCGACGCCTACGGCGACCCCGACGAGGAGACGAGCGTCCTCAACGACGTCAACATGCTGATGCACGTCTCGGCCGACCACAGCAACGCGACGGTCGTGAGCTTCCCCCGCGACATGTACGTCGACATCCCGGAGTGCGTGAACGCTGCCACGGGTGAGACGATCCCCGCCCGGTACGACACCAAGATCAACGAGGCGATGGGCGGCGACGTCAGCCTCGGCTGCGTGGCGGGGGTCGTCGAGGACCTCATGGGCGTCCGGGTCGACTACGGCGCGGTCGTGCAGTTCAACGGCGTGATCGAGATGTCGAACGCGGTCGGCGGAGTCGACGTCTGCGTCGCGACCGAGATCGCGGACCCCTACACGAACACCTACCTCGAGCCGGGCGTGCACTCGCTCGAGGGCATGGCGGCGCTGCAGTTCCTCCGCAGCCGCCACGGCATCGGCGACGGCAGCGACCTGACCCGCATCAGCAACCAGCAGGTCTTCCTCTCGGCGCTCGTGCGCCAGATCAAGAGCGCGGACACCCTCATCAACCCGGTCGCGCTCTACGGTCTCGCGAAGGCGGCGCTCGGCAACATGACGCTCTCGACCGGTCTCGACAACGTGAACACGATGGTCCAGATGGGACTCGCGCTGAAGGACGTCGACCTCGCGGACGTCGTCTTCGCGCAGTACCCGACCGGGGCGACTCCGAGCGGGGTGGAGCCGGACCGCGCCGCGGGCGACGTCCTGGCGAGCGCCCTGCAGACCGATCAGCCGATCGCCATCACCGGCGGCACGGGCGCCGGCGCGACCGTGGAGGGCGAGGCGGCGGCTCCGGCCGACACCGCCGCTCCGTCGGGCCCGGCGACCGCGGATCCGCTGGCGACGGCCGAGGCGGCACCCGGCACTCCTGCAGCGACTCCCGAGGACGGATCCAAGGTTGCCCTGCCAGAATCGGTCACCGGCCAGAGCGCCGACCAGCAGACCTGCTCGGTCGGCTTCTTCGGCTGAGCCGAGGGCGGGCGGCACCACGGGTGCTCTCCACCTCGCGCGCTGACTCCGGGACGACACGCGTCCCGCAGCCGAGAGAGAGTACGACCCGATGAGCGAACGCGCGTCCACCCGGACCACAGCAGCACGGCACGGCCGCCTGCGCCGCCCGAGCGGCGTGCGCTTCGCCGCACGCATCCTCGCGGCCTGCGTGGGCGTCGGCGTGCTCAGCGCGGTCTGCATCGTGGCGATCGCCGCCTCGCTGATCGCCGGGAGCGCGCGTCCGTCCGTCGACCTAGGGATCGACTCGGGCGGAGGCGACGTGCCCGAGATCGGGGCGATCGAGGGCGGCGTCAACATCCTGCTCGCCGGCAGCGACAGCGCCGACGGATCGGCCGCCGGGGCCTACGGCGAGCGTGCCGAGAACCTCAACGACGTCACGATGCTCATGCACATCTCGGCCGACCACTCGACCGTGGAGGTCGTCAGCTTCCCCCGCGACCTCTACGTCCCGATCCCCTCCTGCACCGACCCGGCCACCGGCGCCGTCTCGGACGCGGTGGACTCGGCGAAGATCAACACCTCGCTCGAGGCCGGCGGGCTGGCGTGCACCGTGCAGACGGTCGAGCAGCTGACCGGGCTCGAGATCCCCTACGCGGCGCTCATCCAGTTCGAGGGCGTCATCGAGATGTCGAACGCGGTCGGCGGAGTGGACGTCTGCGTCGCCACCCCGATCCAGGACGAGTACACGGGGCTGAACCTCGACGCGGGCACGCACACGCTCGTCGGCGCCGAGGCGCTGGCGTTCCTCCGCACCCGGCACGGCGTCGGCGACGGCAGCGACCTCACCCGCATCTCGAGCCAGCAGGTGTACCTCTCATCGCTGGTGCGCAAGGTGAAGAGCGCGTCGACGCTCTCGAACCCGGTGAACCTCTACGGCCTCGCGAAGGCGGCCGTCTCGAACATGCAGCTCTCCACCTCGCTCGAGAACGTGAACACCCTCGTGTCGATCGGCCTCGCGGTGAAGGACGTCGACCTCGCGAACGTGGTCTTCGTGCAGTTCCCGACCTTCATCGACGGCAACGGCGTGTACCCCAGCGAGGACGCGGCGGCGGCGCTGAACGCGGCGCTCCTCGCCGACCAGCCGATCGCGTTGAGCGGCACCACCGGCGGCGGCTCGCAGTCGACGGGGGAGGAGCCCGGGGCGACCGGCGCTCCGGCGGCCACGGAGTCGCCGGCCACGGACACCCCCACGACCGACGGCCCCGCGACGAGCGCACCCGACGGACCGGTCACCCTCCCGAGCGACGTCTCCGGGCAGACCGCGCAGCAGGAGACCTGCACCATCGGCCGGCCCCTGTCGGACCAGTAGGCGGCTTCTCGCCCTCCCGCGGAGGGGCGGGCGCCCGTGTCGCGAGGCCCTCGCGCGTGCGGTTATGATGGTCGTCGTGCGTCCGCCAGCGGGCGCTCAGGAGTCGTCGCATAGTCCGGTCGAGTGCACCACCCTGCTAAGGTGGAGAACCCTTATTGGGTTCCGTGGGTTCAAATCCCACCGACTCCGCATCGTCCGAAGGCCCCGCTCAGGCGGGGCCTTCGTCGTTCCCGGCGGTGCCGGTGCCTGCCGCAGTACCGGCGTCTCCCGGCGGTGCCGGTGTCGCCGCAGTGCCGGGGTCTCGCGGTGCAGGAGCCCTCCGGCCGGCGCTCCGTCGCTCGCGCGCGGCGTCGGCGGCCCAGGCGACCCGACGCCCCGGCCGCCCGGGATCCGCCGCCGATCCGCCGGGCGGGTGCGCTCCCGGAGCGGCTACCCTGATCGGATGCCCAGCCCGATCCTCGACGCCCTGTCCGCCCCTCCCGCGCGGAGGGACGTCGCCTCGATCCGGGGTGCTCTCGCCGAGGTCGCGATCGGCGACTCGGTGCGCGTCCTCGTCCGCTCACCGCGCTACGGCCTCTACGGGATCGAGGGGGTCGTCCGGCAGGCCGTCGGCGGCGAGCTCGTCGTCGCGGACGTCTTCCTCGGCACGGGGACCGAGATCCAGAGCATCGCCCTGGCTCCGGACGCCGACGAGGTCGGCGGGGAGCGCTCGGCCGAGGGGCTCGAGCACGGGGACCCGGTGCGCGTGGCGTTCTCGACTCCGGCGCTCGGGTCGTTCACGATCACGGGCCCGCTGACGGCCGGCGGCCGCGACGGGTTCCTCCTCGTCGGCAGCTGGATCGTCGCGGACGGCGGCGAGCCAGGCCGCCACGTCGACCGCATCGAGCGCCTGACGGACGTCGGCGTGCACGAGAAGCACGTCCCCGGGCGCCGCTCCGCGGTCGAGGAGTAGCCCCTCAGCTCTGGCAGTGCGGGCACCAGTAGGTGACCCGCAGCTGCAGCTCGTCGTCGCCGAGCTCACCGCGCTCGATCGGAGTGCCGCAGCGCCGGCACGGCTTGCGGTCGCGGCCGTAGACCCAGAGCTGCTGGCCCGGGCGCAGGTTGCCGGTCGTCGTGCGCTCGATCCGCTCGCGGTTCACGGTGATGAGCCGCTTCGCGAGCGCGATGGTGCGCACGAGGTCGCCGCTCCCGCCGACCGGGCGCGCGGGCAGCACGCCGCGCAGGAAGCACAGCTCGGCGCGGTAGACGTTGCCGAGTCCGGCCATGATCCGCTGGTCGAGCAGCGCGAGCCCGATCGGCCGCTCCGGATCGGCGGACAGGCGTCGCAGCGCCTCGTCCGCGTCCCAGTCGGCGCCGAGCAGATCGGGGCCGAGGTAGCCGACCACGTCCTCCTCGGCCGAGCGGGGGACGATCTCGAGGAGTCCGAGCTCGAAGCCGACCGCCTGCCAGTCCTCGGTCTCGAGGACGATCCGGGCCTGGAACGCCGGCCGGTGCCACTTCGGCCGCTCGCCCTCGCCGCGGGCGTAGAGGTGCCAGCTGCCCTCCATCTTGAGGTGGGAGTGGATCAGCGCGTCGCCGACCCGCATCAGCAGGTGCTTGCCGCGGGGGACGACCTCGTCGATCGTCTCGCCGGTGAGGTCGACCGTCGCGTACTTCGGCACGCGGACGTCGCACCGGGTCAGGACCTCGCCGTCCAGCGCCTCGGCGAGGTTGTGGGCGGATCGGTAGACGGTGTCACCCTCGGGCACGCGGGCTCCCTCCGGCGCTCACGAGCGCATCCTCAGGCCGCGCGGATTCGCGACGAAGCCGGCGGCGACGAGGGCGTCGCCGAAGGGCGTGCCGAGCGCGAAGACGCCGTCGATCTTCTCGACGGTCAGCTTCTCGACCCCGCGGGAGCGGACGAGCTGCGAGAGGGCGCCGGCCGCGTCGGCGAGGGCCGCCTCGTCGGCGGTGAAGGTGAGGGCGGTCTTGCCGCCGCGCTCGAGGTAGACCGCGAGCGCTCCGTCGACGACGGCGACCAGCGCGCCGGCCTTCCGACCGGGGCGGTGCCCCTCGCCCTGCGGCCACGGCAGAGCGGCGCCGAACGGATTGGCGGGGTCGGTCGCCGCCAGCGCGAGCACCGGTCGTGAGCGCCCCTGCGCCTCGTCCTGCGGGGCGAACGTGCGGAGCCGGTCGACGCTGCCGGCGGTGCCGAACTGCGCTGCTCCCAGCTTCTCGATGAAGTAGCCCCTCCGGGCGCGGCCCTGCTGCTCGAAGCCGCTCAGCACCTTGTAGGCGAGGGCGAAGCCGCCCAGGACGCCCTCGGCCTGCACGGAGCCGCGGGTGACAATACCGTACCGCTCGAGCAGCGTCTCGCCGAGCGCGTGCCCGCGGATCGTCGCGTCCGACTCCGCGAGCGGCACGATCGACCAGCGGCCGCCGGCGGTCGGCGGCCCCACGCGGGTGGCCATCGTGGGGCGGGCGGTAATCCGGCCCCGGGGCGCGCGGGCGCGGGCGGGGGCGCGCGGCTGGCGGTGGGCGCCGCCGGTCGAGCCGACGAGGGTGCGCAGCGGCGCCAGGGTGTCGTTCGTGACGAGCCCGGCCCAGACCAGCTCCCACAGCGCCTCGACGAGGCCCGCGTCGTCGGTGGAGCCGACGGCGTCGGAGAGCTGGCGGAAGAAGTAGCCGCCGCCCGAGCCGAGCACGCCGACGATCTCCTGCTGGAGCTCGGTCAGGGTCACGGACTCGGCGGCGGGGACGGGGAGGGTCAGCCCTGCCGTGTCGGCGAGATGGAGGCTCACCCAGCCGTCGTTGCCGGGCAGGGTGCCCGCGCCGGCCCAGAGGACCTCGCCGGTCGCGGTGAGCTCGTCGAGCATCGCGGGGGAGTAGTCGCGCACCCGGGCGGGCAGGATCAGCGACTCCCAGGCGGACGCGGGGATGGGCGCGCCGGCCAGCTGGTCGATCACGGAGGCCACGCCGTCGATGCCGCGGAGCGAGCCGCCGACGTGCTGCCAGGCGGGGAGGAAGCGGGCGTACGCGGCCGCGTCCACCGGCTCCACCTCCTTGCGGAGCGCGGCGAGAGAGCGGCTGCGCAGGCGGCGCAGCACCTCGGCGTCGCACCACTCGGTCCCGGTGCCGGTGGGGCGGAACTCGCCCTCCGAGACGCGGCGCTCGCCCGCGAGGCGGCGCAGGGTGTCGGTGACGACCGCGACTCCGAGGCCCAGGCGGGTGGCGACGGCGGCGGCGGTGAAGGGGCCGTGGGTGCGCGCGTAGCGGGCGACGAGGTCGCCGAGCGGATCGCGGACCGGGTCGATGAAGGCGACGGGGACGCCGATCGGCAGGGGCACGCCGAGAGCGTCGCGGAGCCGGGAGGCGTCCTCCATCGCGGCGTACCGCTGCTCGCCGCCGAGGCCCACGGGCAGGACGCGCTTGGCCTTCACGAGTGCGGCCACGTCGGCCTCGAGCACCGCACGCTCGATCGCGGGCGCCTTCGCGACGTCCGCCGAGGCGACCGACTCGTCGACCAGGCGCGCCCCGAGCTCATCGAGCGTCAGCGGGCCGAGCAGCCGGAGCAGGTCGGCGGCGCCCTCGAGCCCGCGGAGGCGGCGCTCGGGCTCGACGCGCTGCAGCTCGCGCTCGATCTGCGCGAGGACGGCCGGGTCGAGCAGCTCGCGCAGCTCCGCCCGACCGAGCAGCTCGCCGAGGAGCGTCGCGTCGACCGAGAGCGCCGCGGCACGACGCTCGGCGAGCGGGCTGTCGCCCTCGTACATGAAGGCAGCGACGTAGCCGAAGAGCATGGACCGCGCGAACGGACTGGCGGTCGGCGTCTCGACCTCGAGGATCCGCAGCTCGCGCCCGTCCAGCCGCGCGGCGAGCCGGAGCAGCGCGGGCAGGTCGTAGACGTCCTGGAGGCACTCGCGGACGGTCTCGAGGATGATCGGGAAGGTCGGGTAGGTGCGGGCGACGTCGAGCAGCTGCGCCGCCCGCTGCCGCTGCTGCCAGAGCGGGGAGCGCTTGCCCGGGTTGTACCTGGGAAGCAGGAGCGCCCGCGCCGCGCACTCCCGGAACCGGGCGGCGAAGAGGGCGGAGCCGCCGACCTCGCTCGTGACCAGCTGCTCCAGCTCCTCGCGCTCGAACAGGAACAGCTCGGAGCCCGGCGGCTCAGACTCGGTGTCGGGGATCCGCACGACGATGCCGTCGTCCCCGGCCATGGCCGCTCCGTCGACGCCGTGCCGCTCGCGGACGCGAGCGCCGATGGCGAGCGCCCACGGCGAGTGCACCTGCATCCCGTACGGGGAGTGCAGCACCAGCCGCCAGTCGCCCAGCTCGTCGCGGAAGCGCTCGAGCACGAGGGTGCGGTCGTCCGGGATCTGCCCTGTGGCCAGGCGCTGCTCGTCGAGGAAGGAGAGGAGGTTGTTGGTCGCGTACTCGTCGAGCCCGGCCGCCGTGCAGCGCTCGCGGGCCGTCTCGGGGGCGGCGGCGCCCACCTCGCGGGTGAACGCCCCGATCGCCTCGCCGAGCTCGGCGGGGCGCCCCTGCGAGTCGCCCTTCCAGAACGGGAGGCGCCCGGGCTCGCCGAACGCCGGCGTCACGATCACGCGGTCGTAGGTGATCTCCTGGATGCGCCAGCTGGTGGCTCCGAGCGCGAAGACGTCGCCGACGCGGGACTCGTAGACCATCTCCTCGTCGAGCTCTCCGACGCGGTTGCCGGTCGAGCCCGGCTCGCCGACCATGAACACGCCGAAGAGCCCGCGGTCGGGGATGGTGCCGCCGCTGGTGACGGCGAGGCGCTGGGCGCCGGGCCGGCCGGTGAGCGTGTTCGCGTCGCGGTCCCAGACGAGGCGCGGCCGCAGCTCCGCGAACTGGTCGGAGGGGTAGCGGCCCGAGAGCAGGTCGAGGGTCGCCTCGTAGGCGGAGCGGGGCAGGGACACGAACGGGGCGCTGCGGCGGACGGTGTCGAACCAGTCGTCCACGTCGAGGCTCTCGAGGGCGGTCGCGGCGACGGTCTGCTGCGCGAGGATGTCGAGCGGGTTCGCGGGGACGGCGATCGCCTCGATCAGGCCCGAGCGCATCCGCTCCGTCGTCACGGCGGAGTGGAGAAGGTCGGCCCGGTGCTTGGGGTAGAAGGACCCGCGCGAGACCTCGCCGACCTGGTGGCCGGCTCGACCCACGCGCTGCAGGGCGCTCGCGACCGAGGGCGGCGTCTCGACCTGGACGACGAGGTCGACCGCGCCCATGTCGATCCCCAGCTCGAGGCTCGAGGTCGCGACCACGCAGCGCAGGCGGCCGGACTTCAGGTCGTCCTCGATGATCGCGCGCTGCTCCTTGCTCACCGAGCCGTGGTGGGCGCGGGCGAGCAGCGGCTCCTCGTCGGGCGCGGACTGCCCGCTGCCGCTCGTGCCCCCGGCCGCTCCCATCGCCTCGGCCGGGGAGCGGCGGACGGAGGAGGAGGCCGCCTCGGCGAGCAGGGCCCCGACGGCGACGGGCTCGCCCGCCTCGCGCGCCCGCTCCGCGGCGAGCTCGCGGCGCTCGGCGTAGATCTCGTTGAGCCGGGCGGTCAGCCGCTCGGCGAGACGGCGGGAGTTCGCGAAGACGATGGAGGAGGTGTGCGCGAGGACCCGGTCGACGATCGACTCCTCGACGTGCGGCCAGATCGACCCGCTCTGCGGACCGGTGGCCCCCATCGTCGATCCGTCCTGCGGAGCCGCCGTCCCCAGCTCGGACATGTCCTCGACCGGGACGACGACGCTGAGGTCCCACTGCTTCTCGGACGCCGGAGCCACGATCGCGACCGGGGAGCGGCCGGCGAGGAACCGGGCCACCTCCTCGCGCGGGCGCACCGTCGCCGAGAGGCCGATGCGCTGCACCGGCTTCGGGAGCAGGGCGTCGAGCCGCTCGAGGGAGACGGCGAGGTGCGCCCCGCGCTTGGTCGACGCGACCGCGTGGACCTCGTCGACGATGACCGTCTCGACGCCGCGGAGCGACTCGCGCGCCGCCGAGGTGAGCATGAGGTAGAGCGACTCGGGGGTCGTGATCAGGATGTCCGGCGGCGTCTTCTGCAGCACGCGCCGCTCGGCGGCGGGCGTGTCTCCCGACCGCACCCCGACGGTGACCGTGGCCGGCGCGCTGCCGATGCCCTCGGCGCTCAGCCGCAGCGCCGTCTGGGTGACGCCGACGAGCGGCGAGCGGAGGTTGCGCTCGACGTCGACGCCGAGAGCCTTCAGCGGCGAGACGTAGAGCACGCGCGTGCGGTGCTGCGGATCCTCCGGCGGCGGGCCCTGCACGAGCCGGTCGATCGCCCAGAGGAAGGCCGAGAGCGTCTTGCCGGAGCCGGTGGGAGCGACCACGAGGGCGTGCGCTCCACTCGAGATGGCCGACCAGGCGCCCTCCTGGGCGGCGGTCGGCGCCGGGAACGCGCCCTCGAACCACGCACGCGTGGCGGGGGAGAAGCGCTCGAGGATGTCCGGCATGCATCCATCCTCCCTGCCACCTCCGACATTGCCGGGGCCGCGGCCCGGGGGCGAGCCCTTGACGCGGGGGAGTCCGCCCGTCAGGCGAAGCCGAGACGCACGAACGTGCCGATGTCGGCGAGCTCGGCCTGCCCGACTCCGTGGGCGACGCCCTCGTAGACCCGGGCGTCGAGCGCCGTGTGCTCCGGGAACCAGGCCGCCGCGTCCCGCACGAGCTCCTCCGGGATCACCGTGTCGAGCGTCCCGCGGCCCCAGAACACCGGCGGACGCTCGCGGGCGAGCCGCTCGTCCGCGTCGTCGCCCTCGGCGAGCGGGACCACGAACCCGGACAGGGCGACCGCGAAGGCGAAGCGGCCAGGCGCGCGCCGCAGCAGCTGCACCGCCAGCGCGGCGCCCTGGGAGAAGCCCAGCAGCCCCACCGGGCCCGGGTGCTCCAGACCGTCGAGCCACTCGATCACACCGGCCGCCGCCGCCTCGACGGCCTCGGGATCGGCCCGCGGCTCGTCCGGCACCAGCGGGACACGGAGGGGCCACCACGCGTTCGCCCCGCCGCCCAGGGCGAGAGGCGCCCGGAGGGACGCGAGGACCGGCTCCAGCGGCAGGTAGGCGCCGAGCGAGAACAGGTCCCCCTCGTGCGAGCCGTAGCCGTGCAGCAGCACCAGGAGGGGCCTGCCGACGCGGTCGCGCTCGGAGGAGGACCACAGCACCGCGTTCGCGTCGATTCCCATCGCACCATCATCCCCCTGAGTGCGGGATCGCCGCCGCCGGTCGGAACACCAGCCGCGAAGGGTGAGAATGGCTGCATGAGCGTGCGCACCCCTGACCCGAACTCCGGGTGGCTGTCCGACGACGAACTCGCCGAGATCCGCCGGCGGCTCCCGCTGCTGTACGTGGAGGCCGTGCCCGTCCGGGTCGACGGGCTCGGGCAGGTCACCGAGGTCGGCGTGCTCCTGCGCGCGACCCCCTCCGGCCAGATCACCCGCACGATCGTCTCGGGCCGCGTGATGTACGGCGAGACGCTGCGCGACGCGCTGTTCCGCCACCTCGAGAAGGATCTCGGCCCGATGGCCTTCCCCCTCCTCCCGGCGAGCCCGCTCCCCTTCCACGTCGCCGAGTACTTCCCGATGCCCGGCATGGGACCGTTCACTGACGACCGCCAGCACGCGGTCTCCCTCGCCTACGTCGTTCCCGTCACCGGCACCTGCGACCCCCGCCAGGACGCCCTCGAGCTCACCTGGATGACCCCCGACGAGGCCTGCTCCGACGCGATCTCCGCCGAGATGGAGGGCGGGCGGGGCGCGCTGATCCGCGCCGCGCTCGCTTCCGTCGGCCGCCTGTCCTAGCGGCGCGGATCGGCCGCGGCGCTCCCTTCTGCGCGCCGATAGCGGCGCGCCGCGGTCGGCTCGCAAGCATGGCGGGCCGGCTGGAGCGTCGGGCGTCCGCCTGGACCGATCCGCCGGCACGCGACCCGGCCGTTCGGCTCGTGGATCCGGCGTCCACCGGACCTCTGTGACCGGGAGAGGAGAGGCTGCGCCCCTGCCCGACGACGGCGCAGCAGGGGATCGCCTGATCATGACGCGGTGAGGATTTCCGGAGCTCCCTGCGCGGGAATCCGCTCGAAGAGGTGAAGCGTGAACGACGAAGGGCCGGGGCCCGCGACCAGTAGTCGCGGGCCCCGGCTCTTCGTGATGTCGGCGCCCTGATCAGGACGAGCGTTGACGTGCGATCGCCGAACGCTCAGCCCCCGGACCAGCCGCTCCCCGCGAGGCGAACGGTCGATCCGCGTGCGAGCGGATCGGCCTAGCCGGTCGCGACACGCTCTGCGTATCGCAACCGTGCTTGAAGCCGACCGCGGTGCGCCGCTCCGCGGCTGCCCGCGAGGCGAACGGTCGATCCGCGTGCGAGCGGATCGGCCTAGCCGGTCGCGACACGCTCTGCGCGTCGCAACCGTGCTTGAAGCCGACCGCGGTGCGCCGCTCCGCGGCTGCCCGCGAGGCGAACGGTCGATCCGCGTGCGAGCGGATCGGCCTAGCCGGTCGCGACACGCTCTGCGCGTCGCGACCGTGCTTGAAGCCGACCGCGGTGCGCCGCTACGCGGCGCACAAAACGGTTCAGCCCTGCGCGCGGCGGCCGCCGCGGCGGGCGCCGCCGCCGGCGGACTCGCGGGCGGGAGCGGCCGAGGCTGCTCCGCCGGTCGCGGTGCTGTAGAACGAGCGCGATCCGCCCGAGGTCGAGGGGCACCGGCGGCCGAGCGGCTGCGGCCTCCGCGGGCGGGTCCCTCGGCGGCGGTGCGGTCGCGGCGGGGGCGGTCGCTTCCGCCGGTCGCGGCACCCGTCGAGCGTCCGCCGCGGGGTGCGGCGGTGCCCTCGGTGCGGGCCGCGCGCTTGCGCTGCGCGTTGGCGCCCTGCGAGCGTCCGCCCTGCGACTGGCCGCGGACGGGCTCGACGACGGCGCTGGGGGTGACGTACGGAGCGACGTCGCCGACGAGCTTCGCGACGGCGGCCGAGTCGGCCGTCACCTGCTGGGGCGCGACCTGGATCGCGGCCTTGCGGAGGAGGGTCTTCACGTCGCTGCGCTGCGTGGGCAGGACGACGGTGACGACGTCTCCCTCGCTGCCGGCGCGGGCGGTGCGGCCCGAGCGGTGCAGGTACGCCTTGTGCTCCATCGGCGGGTCGACGTGGATGACGAGCTCGACGTCGTCGACGTGCACGCCGCGGGCGGCGACGTCGGTGGCGACGAGGACCTTGACGGTGCCGGCGCCGAACGCGGCGAGGTTGCGGTCGCGGGCGACCTGCGAGAGGTTGCCGTGCAGGTCGACCGCGGGGATGCCCTGGCCGGTGAGCTGCTTGGCGAGCTTCTTCGCGTGGTGCTTCGTGCGCATGAAGAGGATGCGGCGGCCGGTGCCGGACGCGAGCGTCTTCACGAGCGCGTTCTTGGCGTCGAGGCCGTCGACCTCGAACACGTGGTGGGTCATCAGCGCGACGGGCGAGTTGGCCTCGTCGACCGAGTGGAGCACCTCGTTCTGGAGGTACTTCTTGACCAGCTTGTCCACGCCGTTGTCGAGCGTCGCGGAGAACAGCAGGCGCTGCCCGCCGCGGGGGGTCTTGTCGAGGATGCGCGTGACGACCGGCAGGAAGCCGAGGTCGGCCATGTGGTCGGCCTCGTCGAGGACGGTGATCTCGACGGCGTCGAGGTTCACGAAGCCCTGCTTCATCAGGTCCTCGAGGCGGCCCGGGCAGGCCACGACGATGTCGACGCCCTGCTTGAGCGCGGCGACCTGGCGCTGCTGCGAGACGCCTCCGAAGATCGTGGTGGTGACGATGCCGTAGGCGTCGGCGAGGGGCTGCATCGCGGCGGTGATCTGCGTGGCGAGCTCGCGGGTCGGCGCGAGGACGAGTCCGAGCGGGCGGCCGGGGCGGCGGCGTCCGCCGGCGAGCGAGCCGCCGAGTCGGGCGATCATCGGGATGGAGAAGGCGAGGGTCTTGCCGGAGCCGGTCTTGCCGCGGCCGAGGACGTCGCGTCCGCCGAGGGTGTCGGGCAGCGTGTCGACCTGGATCGGGAAGGGCTCGGTGATGCCGCTCGCGGTAAGCGCGGCCACGAGGGGGGCCGGCACGCCGAGGGCGCTGAAGGACAGGGGGGTGTTCGACATGGAGTGGTGCCTTTCGGGGGCATCATGCCGATCGAGGACGCGCAGGCGGTGGCCGGGGGCGCGGGTGATCGGCGTTCGGGCGAAGGTGACGGTGGTCACATCCGTTCGCCGTACGATTCGGTGCGCGCGGCCGGGGGCCTCATGCACGTGCGCCAGATGGTCGGGACGGATCCTCGACGGTCAGAGTCCTAGGGGACAAGGGGCGTTCTACGACGCGGGGGAGCGCAGTCGCTGCGCTCGCACCACCCCACTCTAGTGGATGCCGATCCATCCGCGCATCGCGGCCTGCACGCGGGAGCCGTCGCGGTCGCTCAGCTTGGTGCCGACGAAGTCGCCCGCCCAGTCCGAGGTCTGCACGCGGAAGGCCGGCTCCGGGTCGCGCAGGGTCTTCAGGATGACGGCGGCGACGTCGGACGGGTCCTGCGCGTGGGTCGAGGAGAAGGACGACGCGGCGCGGTCGAGGTAGGCGCCGAGCGCCGGCGCGTAGGGGCCGGCCTGCGCGAGCATCGCCGCCGCGTCGATGCCGGCGTTCTCGACGAAGCTGCTGCGGACCGCTCCCGGCTCGATCAGCGACACGTGGACGCCGACGGAGGCGGCGACCGGGGCGAGCGCCTCGAAGAACCCCTCGACCGCGAACTTCGCCGCGCAGTAGTCCTCGTTGAACGGCTGCCCGATCGCGCCGCCGACGCTCGAGACGGTGACGATGCGGCCGCGGGACGAGCGCAGCATCGGCATCGCGGCGCGGGTGACCGCGACGGTGCCGAAGAAGTTGACCTCCATCACGCGGCGCAGCTCCTCCGGATCCTCCAGCTCGAGGGTGCCGAGGTGGCCGGCTCCGGCGTTGTTCACGAGGGCGTCGAGACCGCCGAGCTCCTCCTCCACGGCGCGGAGGCAGCCGGCGACGGAGTCCGCGTCGGTCACGTCGAGCGCCCGCAGGTCGAGCTCGACGCGGGCCTCGGCGGCGGCGGCGCGCAGGCCCTCCGCCCGCTCCGGATCCCGCACGGTGGCGACCACCCGCCAGCCCGCGCGCGCGGCCTCGATCGCTGTGGCGCGGCCGATGCCGGTGGAGGTTCCGGTGACGAGGAGGACGGGACGGGGCATGCGGCTTTCCTGCTTTCCGGCGCACGACGGCGCCGCCCGGAGGCTATCGGCCGCCCCTCCGAGAACGTCCAGGGTCGGTGTCAGCCCCGGTAGCGCTCGCCGACCGGCACCTCGACCGGCAGCCGGTTGCCCGCCTGGGCGAGCGGGCAGGCCCAGGCCGGGTCGTAGGCGCAGGAGGGGTTGTAGGCGAAGTTGAAGTCGAGCACCAGCGTCCCCGGGGCGGAGCCCGGGCCGAGGTCGGCGCCCTTCACGGTGTCCAGGAGGTAGCGGCCGCCGCCGTAGGTGCCGCCGGGTGTCCCCGCGAGGGCGTCCTTGACCGGCAGGAACAGGCCTCCTCCGTAGGACGCGAGGCGCCAGACGTCGAGGCTGCCGGCGTCCGGCACCTCGACCGTGCCGACCAGCTCGAAGGGGACGGTGCCGTCGGTGCCGGTCTCCACGTCCATCCGCCGCGCCTCCTCGGCGGGGGCCACCTCGAGCTCGAAGCGCCAGGCCGCGTCGTAGGGCGCGATCGGCAGCGAGCGGAAGTGCGCGCGGTCGGCCGGGAGGAGGGGGGTGGAGGGGTGCTGCGCGAAGAGCGCGTTGCGCCCGCGGATCCAGGACGCGTGCGCGGCGAGCAGGTCCACGTTCGAGAGCCGGCGCACCTCCGCGTAGAGGGCCTGGACGTGGCGGCGCCAGTCCGACACCTCGACCGCGGTCGTGAGGCGGCGGCGGGGCGAGACGCCGTCGTCGTCCTGCTCCTCCTCGTCGGCGGAGGGCCACTGGAGGCGCAGGAGCTCCGAGCGCGACAGCTCGGTCTCCTCCTCGGCGACGCCGTCGGGGCTCATGCGGCGGACTCCCCGCGCGGGCGGGTGTCGGCACCGATATCGTGGCGCCAGGACGGGGCGAGGGAGCGGATGCGGATGCCGCGCCACTGCCAGAACGCCCACATCGACGGCCAGAGCGCGGCCGAGGCGAGGCCCGCCGAGAACTCGAGGCGGTCGCGGAAGAGCGTGCGCCCGTCGGGGAGCGGGGCGACGGCCATGCGGTGGTCCCACGCGGTGATCAGGCGGAGGGAGCCGGTGAGGGGCCCGCCGCTGTCGCGCAGGATCCGCACGTCGGGCATCGAGGGGACGCGGCGGTAGGAGAGGTCGATCTCCTGCGCGCCCATCGGCACGATCCCGAGGGCGTCCATCGCGACCTCGTGGGAGCCGAGCCCCCAGGTCGGGCGGAAGCCGCCCTCGTCCAGCGACGCGGCGGTCAGGAGCGGGGACATCACCTCCCGGAACACGGCCGGACTCTGCAGGGCGCGCCAGGCGGAGTCGGCGTCGGTGTCGAGCACGTGCTTGAGCATCACCTTCACGAGGGACATCCTCCTCCGCCCGCCCCTGCGCGGGAACCGGGTGCGCGCGGAGCCCCGGACGTGTATGCGCCTCCGGTGCTCGCTACCGTGTCAGGGTGACCGCTCCCGCCGCCGCCGTCGACCAGTCGACCTACCAGATCCGCTTCGAGTGGGGGGCCCGCGCCCTCCGCGTGCTCGCCCCCGCCCACGTCACGGTGCTCGTCGACGCTCTGCCCGGAGGCGAGAGCCCCGACCTCGGGGGAGTGGAGGGCCGCGTCGTCCGCGCGGGCCTGGCCGACCGCTCGGCCGTCGCCCGCTGGATCCTGGAGCGCCAGCACGAGAACGGCGGGCGCACCAGCGTCAACGTGATCGCCCTCGGCGACGTCGACGACAGCGGAGCGGCGCGGTTCGCGATGGAGGACCAGCTGGCGGCCGGCGCCGTCGTCGACGCGCTCATCGGGCTGGGCATCGACCACGTCTCGCCCGAGGCGGCGGTGGCCTGCGCGTCCTACGAGGGCCTGCGCCGGGCGTGCGCGCATCTGCTCACCGCGTCCGAGTCCGGCCGCCTGCTCGCCGCCGAGGGGCGGGCGGACGAGGTCCGCGCCGCCGCCCGTGTCGACGCCGTCGACGAGGTGTCGGTCCTCCGCTGACCCGCCGCTCCGGCGGGCGCGGCCTCCGAGCGGTGCAGGGCGTCCGCGGAGCGCACAAGCCCCTGCGGATCCGAGCCGCCGCCTCGACCAGTCGCACGCCCCCGGCGTAGCGTTCGGCGGAGGCGGTCCCTCCGCCCCCCCGCCCCGACCGAAAGCTGGCCCGCATGAAAGCCGTCCTCAACGACGTCGTCCTCGCCGACGCCCCCGACTCCGACCTGATCTCGATCGAGGGCAACTGGTACTTCCCGCCGTCGAGCATCGCCGAGGGCGTGCTCGTCGAGAGCCCCACGCCCTACACCTGCCCGTGGAAGGGCGAGTGCCAGTACTTCTCGGTGCAGACCGGCGACGGCCTGCAGAAGGACAAGGCCTGGTCGTACCCGCACCCCTACCCGACGGCGTTCGACCGCGTCGGCAAGGACTTCTCGGGCTACGTCGCCTTCGACCGCTCGGTCCGCGTCTCCGACTGACCCGTCCCGCCGCGGCGCCGCTCCCGGTGCCGCGGCGGTGCGTCAGCCGCGCGGGGTTGCGGCGCGCGCCCGGTAGGCCCGGACCTTCGACCGGTTCCCGCAGCGCTGCATCGAGCACCAGCGGCGCGACCCGGCTCGGGACGTGTCGAGGTAGAGCATCCGGCACTCCGGATCCGCGCAGCGCCGCAGCCGTCCGGTCGCGGCCGGACCCAGCAGCCCCACGGCCTCCCGGGCGATGGACGCGAGCGCCTGCCTGCCCGCCGCGTGGAGCCGTCCTGCCTGCCGCGATCCGCCGCTCAGCACCGGCGGGATGTCGGGCATCGCCGCGACCAGGTTGACCACGTCGACGTCGCGCGGGTCGAGCGCGGTGCCGGCCTCGGCCGCGACGGCCAGCCGGGCGATCGCACCCCGGAGCATCAGCGCGTCGTCGAGGCACGCGTCCCGGCTCTCGGGGCCGACCGCCTCGAAGCGCTCGGCGAGCCAGGCGGCCAGGGCGGCGTCGGAGTCGAGGTGCTCGGCCGCTCCCGGAGGCAGTGCTCCGGTCGTGGCGAAGTCGAGTGCGAGGCTTCCGGAGTCGAACCACCAGCGCCGGCCGTCGGCCTCGGGGAGCCACTGCCCGGTGACCGGCGTGCGCCCGCCGTGCGGGGCCTCGTCCGGGGTCACGGCGCCGGGACCGGTCGGCGCCGCCACTGGATCGCGTTCGCGGGATCGAACCGGCGCGCGCAGCGGCCGCAGGCCAGGGGCCGGGTGGGCCGGCGATGGCGGTAGAAGAGGTGTCCGCCCGGGCAGGTGCCGACCCACGGCGCGAGCTCGTCCGCGGTCGGGTTGCTGTGGGTGCGCGATCCCGTGTAGCCGAGCCGTGCCGCGATCCGCCGCCACGGCGGTCCGTGCCCGGCGTCGGGCCCGGCGAGCGCGTGCGCGACCTCGTGCAGGAGGGTCTGCCGGACCTCCTCGTCGCTCCAGCGGGCGGCGAGGTGGCGCGAGACCGTGATCCGGCGGCGCGTCCAGTGGCAGGCGCCGCCGCGGGTGCGCGCGTGGTCGAGCGCGAAGGACCAGGAGGGGTCGAGGTGCTCCTCGATCAGCGCGTCGGCCCAGCGGGCCACGTCCTCGAGGTCGGCCACCGGTGGCGCTTCCTAGGACTCGTCGCCGTCGGCGCGGCGGCGGCCGCGGGCGGTGCCGTCGGTGCGGGCTTCGCGGTCGGTCCCGTCCTGGAACTCGGAGGCGGCGGCGTAGCCCAGGCGCGCGACCTCGAGCTCCTCCTCGGGGACCCCGACGCGCTCGCCGAGGGCGGTCGCGGCGTCGAAGTCGCGCATCGCCCGGCCGTACTCGCCCAGCTCGAAGAAGGTGAGGCCGCGGTGCTTGAGCGCGAAGGAGTGCTCGAGGTGCCACTCGTGCGTGCGCGCCTCCTCGACGCAGAGCGCGAGCTCCGAGAGGGCCTCGTCGGTGCGGCCCCGCAGCTGCATGAGGCGGGCGCGGCGGACACGGGCGGTGAGCAGCTCGGCGCGGTCGCCGGAGAAGCGGGTGCGGCGGACGGCCTCGTTCGCGAGGTCCCACGCCTCGTCGACGCGCCCGAGCAGGCGCAGCAGCTCCGCCTTCTCGGTGAGCGCGGCGAGGCTGCGCAGCGCGCCGATCTCCTCCAGGCGCTCCTGGGCGGCGTCGACGTCGATCTCCTCGTGAAGGGTCGCGGGGTCGTGGCGGATGATGATGCTCAGGGCGATGCTTCCTCGTGGAGTGCGGATCCGGATCGTCGCGCGCGGCGGACGAGAGGACGGTCGGGGTCGCTGACCCCGGCGTCGAGTGTACCGGCGGGTCCCCGGACGGCGCCCCGACGCGCGGCCCGGGTCAGCCCCGTCGCACCTGGAAGATGCTCCGCGCCGGCAGCGGCGACGGGGTGGCGGTCTCGTCCGTGACGACGAGGGCGCCGGCGATGAAGTTCTCGAGCTCCCGCCCCTGCACCAGCTTGGAGGGCGCGGGGTCGGAGGCGAGGCGCCGCGGCAGGCCGTCGAGCGGCAGCGGATCGGCGGAGGCGAGCATCACCACGTTCCCGAAGCGCTTGGCCTTGAGCATCTGGGTGTCGGTCATGATCGCGGTGTGCGCGAAGACGGAGGCGAGCGTCGCGGCCTGGGCGCGGGCGAAGGCGAGTGCGCCGCCGTCGGCCACGTTCACCGCGACCAGGCCGCCGGGGGCGAGCAGCGGCGCGATCGCCCCGTAGAACTCGGCGCTGGTCACGTGCGCGGGAGTGCGCGCGCCCGAGAAGATGTCGACGACGACCACGTCGACCGTGCCGCGCAGCCCGGGCGGCAGCTTGCCGAGCACCTCGCGGGCGTCGCCCTGGCGGATGCGGATCTGCGCCCCGCGGGGGAGCGGGAGCGCCTCGCGCACCAGCTCGACCAGAGCGCCCTCGATCTCGACGACCTGCTGGCGCGACCCCGGCCGGGTCGCGGCGACGTAGCGGGGGAGGGTCAGCGCTCCGGCGCCCAGGTGGAGCGCCGTGACGCTCTCGCCCTCGGGGGCGACGAGGTCGATCGCATGGCCGATCCGGCGGACGTACTCGAAGGAGAGGTGCGTCGGATCCGCGAGGTCGACGTGCGACTGCGGAGTGCCGTCGACGACCAGGGTCGCCGCCTCGGGCGAGTGGCGGTCGGGCTCGATCCGCGCGGTGTACCCGCTGGCGAGCACGGCGCGGGGGTGCTCGGAGTCGTCTCCGCGTCGGCGGCCGGTGCGTTCCTGCATCCGACCAGTCTGCCGCGGCGGCGGGACGGCGGGGCTCCGCGCCCGGCCCGGTCGGATCGATCCGGGAGGCCGTGGCCTCGTATACCGGACCCCGCGGGGCGGCGCAAGCATCCGCACTTGCGCGGCGTGGCGCGATGCGGCTATATTCGTACTTTGCGCTCCCAAGTACCCATGCCCTCATATCGCGGTCGGCAGGTCACCGGAACCCGGCATCAGATGGTGGATGCCGTTGCCACACTCTAGCCCCGCCCCCAAGACCGAGTCGCCTCGGTCCGCACGGCGTGCGGGCAGGGGTGGCGGCCCGTCCGGCGGGAGCCCACTCCACACATCCCACAGATTGAGACCCGCGAGGGTCTACGGAGGTTCCTTCCTTGGCTGCTGCGTCCACCGCGACCACCACCTCACCCAAGAACGGACGCGGAGCTTCGCGTCTCTCGTTCGCCAAGATCAGCGACACCCTGACCGTTCCGGATCTGCTCGCGCTGCAGACCGAGAGCTTCGACTGGCTCGTCGGCTCGGAGGCGTGGAAGACCCGCGTCGCCGAGGCGAAGGCCGCCGGCCGGGAGGACCTCCCCGCCAACTCCGGCCTCGACGAGATCTTCGAGGAGATCTCCCCGATCGAGGACCTCAGCGAGACGATGCAGCTGAGCTTCACGAACCCGTACCTCGAGCCCGAGAAGTACACGATCGAGGAGTGCAAGGAGCGCGGCAAGACCTACGCCGCTCCGCTGTACGTCGAGGCCGAGTTCATGAACCACCTCACGGGTGAGATCAAGACCCAGACGGTCTTCATGGGCGACTTCCCGCTGATGACCGAGAAGGGCACGTTCATCATCAACGGCACCGAGCGTGTCGTCGTGTCCCAGCTCGTGCGCAGCCCCGGCGTCTACTTCGAGCGCCAGCAGGAGAAGACGTCCGACAAGGACATCTACTCCGCCCGCGTCATCCCGAGCCGTGGAGCCTGGCTCGAGTTCGAGATCGACAAGCGCGACCAGGTCGGCGTGCGCATCGACCGCAAGCGCAAGCAGTCGGTCACCGTGTTCCTCAAGGCCCTCGGCCTGACGAGCGAGGAGATCCTCGAGCAGTTCGCCGGCTACGAGTCGATCGAGCTGACCCTCGAGAAGGACAACATCCTCACCAAGGAGGACGCCCTCCGCGACATCTACCGCAAGCTCCGTCCGGGCGAGCAGGTCGCCGCCGAGGCCGCCCGCGCGCTGCTGGACAACTTCTACTTCAACTCCAAGCGCTACGACCTCGCGAAGGTCGGCCGCTACAAGATCAACCGCAAGCTCGGCATCGACAAGGCGCTGTCCGACTCGGTGCTCACGGTCGAGGACATCATCGCGACCATCAAGTACCTGGTCGCCCTGCACGACGGCCGCACCGCCCTCCCCGGCGTGCGCGACGGCGAGCCGGTGGAGCTGCGTCTCGACGTCGACGACATCGACCACTTCGGCAACCGCCGCATCCGCGCGGTCGGCGAGCTGATCCAGAACCAGGTCCGCACCGGACTGTCCCGCATGGAGCGCGTCGTCCGCGAGCGCATGACCACGCAGGACATCGAGGCGATCACCCCGCAGACCCTGATCAACGTGCGCCCCGTCGTCGCCGCGATCAAGGAGTTCTTCGGGACCAGCCAGCTGTCGCAGTTCATGGACCAGAACAACCCGCTCGCGGGTCTGACCCACAAGCGCCGCCTGTCGGCGCTCGGCCCCGGCGGTCTCTCCCGTGAGCGCGCCGGCGTCGAGGTCCGCGACGTCCACCCCTCGCACTACGGCCGCATGTGCCCGATCGAGACCCCGGAAGGCCCGAACATCGGCCTGATCGGATCGCTCGCGTCCTTCGCGCGCATCAACTCGTTCGGCTTCATCGAGACCCCGTACCGCAAGGTCGTCGACGGCACCGTCACCTCGCAGATCGACTACCTCACCGCGTCCGAGGAGGACGAGTACCTGGTCGCCCAGGCGAACGCCCCCCTCACGAAGGACTTCCGCTTCGCGGAGGGCAAGGTCCTGGTCCGCCCCAAGGGCGGAGAGGTCGAGCTCGTCGACGCCGAGCGCGTCCACTACATGGACGTCTCGCCGCGCCAGATGGTCTCGGTCGCGACCTCGCTGATCCCGTTCCTCGAGCACGACGACGCGAACCGCGCGCTCATGGGCGCGAACATGCAGCGTCAGGCCGTCCCGCTGCTGCGCAGCGAGTCGCCCGTCGTCGGAACCGGCATGGAGGGCTTCGCGGCCATCGACGCCGGCGACGTCATCACCGCCGACAAGGCCGGTGTCGTCCAGGAGGTCTCCGCCGACTCCGTCACCGTCCAGCTGGACGAGGGCGGCACGCAGACCTACTTCCTCCGCAAGTTCGACCGCTCCAACCAGGGCACCTCGTACAACAACCGCGTGGTCGTCTCGGCCGGCGAGCGCATCGAGGTCGGCGAGGTCGTCGCCGACGGCCCCGCCACCGAGAACGGCGAGCTCGCGCTGGGCAAGAACCTGCTCGTCGCGTTCATGCCGTGGGAGGGCCACAACTTCGAGGACGCGATCATCCTCAGCCAGAACCTGGTGAAGGACGACGTCCTCTCCTCGATCCACATCGAGGAGTACGAGGTCGACGCCCGCGACACCAAGCTCGGCAAGGAGGAGATCACCCGCGACCTCCCCAACGTCAGCCCGGAGCTCCTGGCCGACCTGGACGAGCGCGGCATCATCCGCATCGGCGCCGAGGTCCGCCCCGGCGACATCCTCGTCGGCAAGGTCACGCCCAAGGGCGAGACCGAGCTCTCGGCCGAGGAGCGCCTGCTCCGCGCGATCTTCAACGAGAAGAGCCGCGAGGTCCGCGACACGTCGCTGAAGGTGCCCCACGGCGAGCAGGGCACGATCATCGGCGTCAAGGTGTTCGACGCGCAGGACGGCGACGACGAGCTCGGCTCGGGCGTCAACCAGCGCGTGGTCGTCTACATCGCCCAGAAGCGCAAGATCACCGAGGGCGACAAGCTCGCCGGCCGCCACGGCAACAAGGGCGTCATCTCGAAGATCCTGCCGGTCGAGGACATGCCGTTCCTCGCCGACGGCACCCCGGTCGACATCGTCCTCAACCCGCTCGGCGTCCCCGGCCGCATGAACTTCGGCCAGGTCCTCGAGATCCACCTCGGGTGGATCGCGAAGCAGGGCTGGAAGGTCGAGGGCCAGCCGGAGTGGGCCGCGCGCCTGCCCGAGCACGCCCGCGAGGCGGCGCCCGGCACCAAGGTCGCGACCCCCGTCTTCGACGGCGCGGCGGAGGAGGAGCTCGCAGGGCTCCTCGACTCCACCACCCCGACCCGCGACGGAGAGCGCCTGATCGGCTCGTCCGGCAAGACGCAGCTGTTCGACGGCCGCTCCGGGGAGCCCTTCCCGGACCCGGTCTCGGTCGGCTACATGTACATCCTGAAGCTGCACCACCTCGTCGACGACAAGATCCACGCGCGCTCGACGGGCCCGTACTCGATGATCACCCAGCAGCCACTCGGTGGTAAGGCGCAGTTCGGCGGACAGCGCTTCGGCGAGATGGAGGTGTGGGCCCTCGAGGCCTACGGCGCCGCCTACGCCCTCCAGGAGCTCCTCACCATCAAGTCGGACGACATCCTCGGCCGCGTGAAGGTGTACGAGGCCATCGTCAAGGGCGAGAACATCCAGGAGCCCGGCATCCCGGAGTCCTTCAAGGTCCTCATCAAGGAGATGCAGTCCCTGTGCCTGAACGTCGAGGTCCTCTCGGCCGACGGCACCGCGGTCAGCCTGCGCGACACCGATGACGAGGTCTACCGCGCCGCGGAAGAGCTCGGCATCAACATCTCCTCCCGGTTCGAGTCGTCCTCCGTCGACGACATCTGATCCGCGCCAGCATCTGACGACCTCCCGTCTCTGACGAGACACCCTGTTTTCCGACAAGGAGAAAACATTGCTCGACGTAACCACTTTCGATGAGCTGCGCATCGGCCTCGCAACGGCCGATGACATCCGTCGCTGGTCGCACGGTGAAGTGAAGAAGCCCGAGACCATCAACTACCGCACCCTGAAGCCCGAGAAGGACGGCCTGTTCGGCGAGCAGATCTTCGGTCCCTCTCGCGACTGGGAGTGCTCCTGCGGCAAGTACAAGCGAGTCCGCTTCAAGGGCATCGTCTGCGAGCGCTGCGGCGTCGAGGTCACCAAGTCCTCGGTCCGCCGCGAGCGGATGGGCCACATCGAGCTCGCCGCCCCCGTCACCCACATCTGGTACTTCAAGGGCGTCCCCTCGCGCCTCGGATACCTGCTGGACATGGCGCCGAAGGACCTCGAGAAGGTCATCTACTTCGCGGCGTACATGATCATCGACGTGGACGACGACGGCCGTCACGCCGACATGCCCGGCCTCGAGAACGAGCTCCGGCTCGAGATCAAGACCCTCTCGGACCAGCGCGACTCCCGCATCGCGGACCGCCTGGCGCGCCTGGAGACCGACCTCGCCGCCCTGGAGGCGGAGGGCGCCAAGAGCGACCAGAAGCGCCGCACCAAGGACGGCGCCGAGAAGGAGATGGGCCAGATCCGCAAGTCCTTCGACGAGGACATCGCGCGGCTCGAGAGCGTGTGGGAGCAGTTCCGCACCCTCAAGGTCGGCGACCTCAAGCCCGAGGACGCGGTCTTCAACGAGCTCGTCGACCGGTACGGCGTCTACTTCGAGGCTTACATGGGCGCCGAGGCGATCAAGAAGCGCCTCGAGCAGTTCGACCTCCAGGCCGAGGCCGAGACGCTGCACCTGCAGATCGCCGAGGGCAAGGGTCAGAAGAAGATCCGCGCCATCAAGCGCCTGCGCGTCGTCAACTCGTTCCTCGCCACCGGCAACTCGCCGGCCGCGATGGTCCTCGACGTCGTCCCGGTCATCCCGCCGGAGCTGCGCCCGATGGTGCAGCTCGACGGAGGCCGGTTCGCGACCAGCGACCTGAACGACCTCTACCGTCGCGTGATCAACCGCAACAACCGACTCCGCCGCCTGCTCGACCTCGGTGCCCCCGAGATCATCGTGAACAACGAGAAGCGCATGCTCCAGGAGGCGGTCGACGCCCTCTTCGACAACGGCCGCCGCGGCCGCCCCGTCACCGGAACCGGCAACCGCGCCCTGAAGTCCCTGAGCGACATGCTCAAGGGAAAGCAGGGTCGCTTCCGCCAGAACCTGCTGGGCAAGCGCGTCGACTACTCGGGACGCTCGGTCATCATCGTCGGCCCGCAGCTCAAGCTGCACCAGTGCGGTCTGCCCAAGCAGATGGCGCTGGAGCTGTTCAAGCCGTTCGTGATCAAGCGCCTGATCGACCTGTCGCACGCGCAGAACATCAAGGCCGCCAAGCGCATGGTGGAGCGCTCGCGCCCGCAGGTGTGGGACGTGCTCGAGGAGATCATCCGCGAGCGCCCCGTCCTGCTGAACCGCGCGCCCACGCTGCACCGTCTCGGCATCCAGGCCTTCGAGCCCCAGCTGGTCGAGGGCAAGGCGATCCAGCTGCACCCGCTCGTCTGCGCCGCGTTCAACGCGGACTTCGACGGCGACCAGATGGCCGTCCACCTGCCGCTGTCCGTCGAGGCCCAGGCCGAGGCGCGCATCCTGATGCTCGCGTCGAACAACATCCTCAAGCCCTCGGACGGCCGTCCGGTCACCCTGCCCACGCAGGACATGATCATCGGCCTCCACCACCTGACGACGATCCGCGAGGGCGCCGCCGGCGAGGGCCGCGCGTTCTCCTCCGTCTCGGAGGCGATCCTCGCGAAGGACCAGGGCTCGCTGCACCTGAACTCGAAGGTCAGGATCCGCATGTCGGACGTGTACTTCGCGCAGGGTCAGGCACCCGAGGGCGTCGAGATCGACGAGAACGGCAAGGTCACCGCGCCGGTCCTCCTCGAGACCACGCTCGGCCGCGCCCTCTTCAACGAGGCGCTGCCGGTCGACTACCCCTACTTCGAGCAGGTCGCCGACAAGACGACCATCTCCGGGATCGTCAACGACCTCGCGGAGCGCTACCCGAAGGTGGAGGTCGCCGCCTCCCTCGACCGGATCAAGGACGCCGGCTTCTACTGGGCCACCCGCTCGGGTGTCACCGTGGCGCTGTCCGACATCCTCACGCCTCCGTCGAAGCCCGAGATCATCGCGGGCTACGAGAAGAAGGCCGCGAAGGTCGAGTCCGAGTACGACAAGGGTCTGACCACTCAGGCCGAGCGCCGCCAGGAGCTCGTGAAGATCTGGACCGAGGCGACCGACGAGGTCGCCAAGGCCATGCGCGCGAACTTCCCGACGGACAACACCATCAACCGCATGGTCACCTCCGGTGCCCGCGGCAACTGGCTGCAGGTGCGCAACATCGCCGGCATGCGAGGCCTGGTGAACAACCCGAAGGGCGAGATCATCGCCCGACCGATCATCTCCTCGTACCGCGAGGGCCTGTCGGTCGCCGAGTACTTCATCGCCACGCACGGTGCCCGCAAGGGCCTGGCCGACACCGCGCTCCGCACCGCGGACTCGGGCTACCTGACGCGTCGACTCGTCGACGTCTCGCAGGACGTCATCATCCGCGAGGAGGACTGCGGCACCTCGAAGGGCCTCGACCTGCCGATCATGCTCCAGGACGCCACCGGCGCCTGGATCAAGGACTCCAACGTCGAGAACTCCGTCTACGCCCGCTCGCTCGCCACCCCGGCGTCGAACGAGGCCGGCGAGCTCGTCGCCGAGGCCGGCGAGGACGTGGGCGACGTGCTCATCGAGAAGCTGGTCGGAGCGGGCGTGCGCCACATCAAGGTGCGCTCCGTCCTGACCTGCGAGTCCGCCGTCGGCGTCTGCGCGGCCTGCTACGGCCGCTCGCTCGCCACCGGCAAGCTCGTCGACATCGGAGAGGCCGTCGGCATCATCGCGGCCCAGTCGATCGGCGAGCCCGGCACGCAGCTCACGATGCGCACCTTCCACACCGGTGGATCGGCCTCGGCCGACGACATCACGCAGGGTCTTCCCCGCGTGCAGGAGCTCTTCGAGGCCCGCACCCCCAAGGGCGCGTCGCCGATCGCGGAGGCCGCCGGCCGGATCACCATCGAGGACACCGACCGTGCCCGCCGCGTCATCCTCCAGCCGGACAACGGCGACGAGGCGGTCATCTACCCGGTGCTCAAGCGCTCGCAGCTCCTCATCGAGGACGGCCAGCACGTCGAGCTCGGGCAGCAGCTGCACGTCGGAACGGTCGACCCCAAGGAGGTCCTGCGCGTGCTGGGCGTCCGCGAGGTCCAGAAGCACCTGGTGGGCGGCGTCCAGGGCGTCTACCGCTCGCAGGGTGTGCCGATCCACGACAAGCACATCGAGGTCATCGTGCGTCAGATGCTCCGCAAGGTCACCGTGGTCGACCACGGCGACACGGAGCTGCTGCCGGGCGAGCTCGTCGACCGCTCGCGCTACAGCGAGGTCAACCGTGCGGCTCTGACCGAGGGCAAGCGGACCGCGTCCGCCCGCCAGGAGGTCATGGGCATCACCAAGGCCTCGCTCGCGACCGAGTCGTGGCTGTCGGCCGCGTCCTTCCAGGAGACCACCCGCGTCCTCACGCAGGCGGCCATGGAGGGCAAGCGCGACCCGCTGATGGGCCTGAAGGAGAACGTGATCATCGGAAAGCTGATCCCGGCGGGAACCGGTCTGCCCAAGTACCGGAACGTGTCGGTCGAGGCGACCGAGGAAGCGAAGGCCGAGCGGTACCCCAACCGCATCTTCGCCGACGACGCCGCGTTCAGCGACGCCGACCTCTCGTTCGTCGACTTCGACTCGTTCTCGAGCGACGGCTACGAGCCGGGCAACTACAGCTGATCCAGGTGAGCTGAACGATCGAAGGCCCCGTCGGGACACCGGCGGGGCCTTCGTCGTCCCCCGGCCCGCGGTCACCCGCACGGGGGGGCCGCCCGTTCGCGACGAGCGGCCCTCCCCGCAGGAGCGGGGTGATTGACTCGATGAGTGCTCGTCGGGTCGAGCCTGTACCCGTTCCCCGTCCTGGTCGCGGCACGTGAGGAAACGCGCGGATGAGACTCGTGATCGTCGTGCTGGCCGCACTGCTCGTGGTGGTCGGCGTCGTCATGGTGCCCGCGGGGCGGGCGGAGGCGGCCGAGGCGGTCGCTCCCTCGTCCTGCGGCGTCGCGGAGCTGGCTCCCGTGCTCGCGGGCGACGACGTCCGGCCGCGCTCCGCCGCCGCGCTGGTCCCCATCGTGATGCTGCACGGCTGGCTGGGCACGGCGACGCACGACGCCGACCGCACAGGGGCCTTCTCCCATCTCGTGGACATGGTGTCGTCGGAGTCGGCGACCGCTCCGCTCGACGCTCCCGAGCCGTCCCTCCTCGGCCGGCTGCAGCAGATCGACGGCGCCGCGGTCTACACCTTCGACTACCGCCGGCTCGCCGCGCGCTGGGTCACCGATCCGGGGATCAGCGACGCGCTCGCCTCCTCGATCGCCTGCCTCGTCTCCGCGACCGGGCACCGCGCCGTCGTCGTCGCGCACTCGATGGGAGGGCTCGCCGCCCGCCAAGCGCTGAGCGGCTCGGTCGACGGGACCGCCGTCGCCTCGATGGTCTCGTCCGTCCTCACCTTCGGCACCCCGAACACGGGATCCGACGTCGCGGAGCGCCTCGGACGGATGGTCGACGACTCCGGTCAGGTCAGCCCCGCGGTGATCGCAGGATTGGACCCGCAGAGCCGGCTGAGCGTCTCGGCGATGCTCGCCTCCTGCGGGGACGCCGTCTCGGAGGACGCCGAGCACGCGGGGGAGTGCACGGGAGTGCCGATGATCGACGCTCTCGCCTCGGCGGCGGGCAAGGGCCTGCGGACGGGATCCACCGAGCTCGGCTCCCTGCCGCCCTGGCCCGCCGGTGTGCACGTGACGGCGCTGGTGGGTGACATCCAGGTGACCGCCGCGGTGGCGCTCGGCCTCGCCAGCGCCCCGGTCGACCTCGGCGACATCATGGTCGCGACCGGATCGGCGACGGCCGGAGTCGACGACTACGTGGTCTCGACCTGCCGCTACACCTATTTCGCCGCAGCGGACGTGCCGTCCCTCGTCGCCGAGCTCTCGCCGTTCGCGCGGCTCGGCGACGCTCTGCGCTTCGCGAAGCTCGTGGTCGACGTCGACGCGAGCCCGTGCCACCACGCGCGGCTGACCCGGAACGTCGACCTCGTCGAGCACGCCACCGGCGTCGTGTCGGACGTCGTCGCGGGCGAGCTGTCCGCTCCGCACGCCTCTCGAGCGCAGACCGCGGCGAGGCCGCTCCCGGCGGCGGAGGAGTCCCGGAGGCGGTTCTCGTGACCGGTCGGCGGACGCCGCCGAGGAGACATCATGTCGCGTCAGTTGACGGACGTCTGTCGGGAAGCATACGGTCGAACCGGCCCATGGGGAGGCCGCCTGGGGGACAGGCAGCGCGGCCCGCGCGGCACCCGAGCCGCATGCGCGGGCCGCGCCCGTCCCCGATCTCCTCTCACGTTCCGCGCTCCCTCCGGGTACGCTCGGCTGGACAGCAGATGTCGGAGACTTCCTCCGTGCATCCCGGCGCCGGAGGCCTGATGAGCGACGACCCCCTCGATGCGGAGGAGTCGGCGCGTCCTCCCCGCCTGACCCGCGAGCAGGTCCGCACCCGCCTGCTGGACGCCGCTCTCGCAGTCGTCCGCGCCGAGGGCCTGCGCGTCGGAGTCGCCCACCTGCCCCTCGAGGACGTCATCCGCTCGGCGGGTGTTCCGCGCAGCACCGTGTACCGGATCTGGCCCACCCGCCAGTCGTTCTACGACGAGCTGATCGCCGCGATCCCGGAGAGGGTCCTCGCCACCCGCCTCGACCAGCCGTCCCTGCGGGCCGGGAACTCCCACCTCCACCGCAGCCTCGACCCCGAGCCGACCCCGGCGCAGCGCCGCGAGGCCCTGACCGCCTCCGTCCGGGTCGCCGTCGACGCGAACGTCGACAACGTCTTCTCGTCGCAGCACTGGCGCAACTTCATCGCGCTCGCCGGCGCGGTGGGATCGCACGAAGAGCCGGCACGGACCGCCATCGGATCCGCTCTGCGGTCCCGCCAGCTGCACTTCATCGACAACATGGCGAAGTACTACGAGCACACCCTCGCCGAGGCGGGGCTCCGGCTGCGCCCGGACCGCGGCTCCGCCGCTCTCGCCTCCGCCGTCTCGGCACTGATCGAGGGGCTGTGCATCGCGCGGATCGCGGCACCGGAGCTGGTGACCGGCCCGCTCGACCCGGCCGATCCCGAGGGGCCGTCACTGGCGGTGGTGTCGGTGCTGCTGCTGATCGACGGGTTCACCGAACCGGACGAGTGATCCGGGTCGCGGGGTCCGCTCAGTCCTCTGCGACCGGCTCCAGCATCCCGTCGACGATCGAGCGGATCGTCCAGGCCGCCAGAGTCCACTCGACCGGCTCGCCGTCGAGGCCGGGGGCGGTCACCGGAGCGTCGAGGTCGTCGTCGAGGAGCCGGCCGCGGTGCGCGAGCCCGTCGATCACGATCGCGGTGAGGTGGGCGAGCTGGAGCGTCGTGAATCCCGGGCGCATCGTCCCGCCGAAGACCTGCAGCGTCTCCTCGTAGAAGTCGCGCATCCGGCGCGTGAGCATGCCCTCGATCCGCTTCGCCGTGGAGCGCACGGCGTCGCGTGCAGGCCCCTCCTCCATCGAGAAGGTGCAGGCGAGCAGTGCGTTGTACGACGACCAGTCGGCGGAGCGGCGGAGCGACTCGGCATTGGCCCGCGCGCCGATGCGGATGGTCTCCCAGGCGACCCGGCGGCGGCCGGCGGCCGTGGAGAGCAGATCGGTGGAGCGCTCGTAGACCTCGCGCATCTCCTGCTGGGCCTCGGGATCGGCGCCCTCCGCGTACCGGTCGTGCACGAAGACCTCGCCGACCAGGTCGGCCACGAACTCCTCGCGCGTGCTCCAGATCCGGTAGACGGAGCTGCGCGGCACGCCGGCCAGGCGGATGTACTCCTCCATGGGCAGGTGCGCGAAGCTCACCGTGAGGCCGTGGTTCGAGACGACGTCGCGCGCCGTGGCGATCATGCGGCTGCGGACCTGCTCCGCGGGGATCCTCCGGGCCCGCCGGGAGCCCTCTGCGCTGTCGTCCATGGAGAGGGACACTAGCCGGAGACGGTGCCGCGGGTGGTCCTCCACGCGCTCCGTGAGCCGATCCGGAGCGCTCTGGGGGCGTCCTCCCACTGAGACGGAATGTCCCATCAGGTGCACGACGACGTCGCGGACCGCTACGGTGCAGCCGGGGCGGACCCGAACCTGCCCCTGCTAGGGGACCCCCGTGACCGGATTCGATCGGTTCACGCTGGCCGTCGTCGACGGACCAGCGATCGAGCGCGCCGCGCTGCAGGCGCTGCTCGCGCAGCTGCTGCCGCAGTTCTCGCACGACGAGGAGGGCGTCGACCGCATCGCGGTCCTCGACCTGGACGGCGTGCCCGGCGAGGAGGTGGCCGACACCCTCGAGCGTGCGGCAGCCCGGACCGTCGGCCTCGTCGTGCTCTCCTCCTCCGACTCCCTGGAGCCGGTGCGGGCCGTGCTGCGACGGGAGAGGGCGGCGTACGTCTGGAAGGGCGACGACCCCAGCGAGCTCGCGGCGGCGGTCGTCTCGGTCGCCTCCGGCCGCACCTGGATCTCGGACACCGCCCGCCACCGGCTCGTGCACGGGCGCGAGGATCGCCGCCCGGTGCTGAGCCCGCAGGAGAGCCGTGTGATGCGCGCCTACGGAGCGGGTGCCGCGGTCCGCACCGTCGCGGTCGACCTCAGCGTCGCCGAGCACACCGTCCGCACCTACATCAAGCGGATCCGCGCCAAGTACCTCGAGACCGGCGTCACTCTCGACTCACGGGTCGACTTCTACCGCCACCTCGGCGACCACGACGTCGCCATCCGCCGCGGCGGAGACCGGGTGCGGGCCGGCGCGCAGCAGGCGGCCGGCGACGTGGTCGGCGAGCGCCGAGCCTGAGGCGAGCAGGATCGCGTTCCCGCCGGTGCGCCCCTCGACGAAGGCCGTCGATCCGACCGCTGCGGTGACCGGGAGCAGCTCCCGGACGACCCCGCGCAGGCGGTCGAGCCTCCGGTGGTCGGCGTCGTCGGCGACGTTGACCGCGAGGAGCCCGTCGGCGCCGACGCGGGCGGCGAGCGGAGCGAGGACGGACGCGCGGTAGAACGCCTCCGGGATCTCGTCCCCGTCGTAGACGTCGAGCACGACGAGGTCGGCGCTCCAGGGCGGCAGGGGCCCTGCGGCGTCGGCCGTGAGGAGTCGGACGCGCGCGCCGCGGGGAAGCGGCGCGTGCTCGAGCACGAACTCCACGAGTCCCGCCGCGCTCTCCACCGCGAGCTGCTCGGAGCCCGGCCGGGTCGCGGCGACGTACCGGGCCAGGGCCAGTGCTCCGGCTCCGAGGTGCAGCACGCGCAGCGGCACGCCGGGCGGGGCGGCGGCGTCGACCACCGCGCCGAGGCGCGCGAGGTACTCGAGGTGCAGAGCCCGGGGATCGCCCGGATCGATCAGCGACTGCTCCGCGCCGTCGACCGTGAGCAGCAGCGCCTCCGGCCGCACGGGATCCGGCCCCAGCACGGCCGTGCGGCCTCCCGGCAGCAGGAGGGACGGAGGCATCCCGTCACGCTAGCGCTCCTCGCGCGATCCGCCCCGCCGCCGCTACGGTGACAGGCATGGCCGCCCTGATCCTGCTCGACGTCGACGGCGTCCTGAACCCCTCTGTCCGCAGCGATCGCGCCTCGGGCTCGCACCGCCTGGAGCTCGAGCCGGAGCGGGCGGCGCTCGTCGCCCGCCTGGCCGCGGTCGGCACGATCGTGTGGGCCACGACCTGGCCGCCGCGCTTGACGCGGGTCCTCGCCCAGGACCTCGGGCTGCCGGCGGGCACGGAGGCGATCGCCTTCGACGGCGGCCTCCCGCGCGACCCGCGGTTCCCGGGCCGGACGGGCAAGCTCCAGCCCGTCGCGGTGTGGCTGGAGGCGGCCGCCGAGCGCGGCGCGATCGACGCCGTGGTGTGGATCGACGACAACCTCCACGAGGACGCGTACGACTGGGCCCGCGAGCAGAGCACCCCCTTCCACCTGGTGCGTCCGGAGTCGGCGACGGGCCTCACGAGCGACGAGGTCGCCGGTGCCGAGCACTTCCTGGCCGGACTCCCGGCGTCACACGGCGACATCCGGGAATAGGGCCGCCCCCTCCACTGGTTATCGTCACTCCGGGCGGTTCCGCCGAGCAGCGGTCCGCCCCGGGACGACCCGTCCCCTCGTCGATCCCCGCGCCGCATCCGGCGCAGCGGGACCGCCACGACTCCGTGATGCACCGAAGGACAACACCGTGACCCTCTCCGCCCGCACCTCCCTGCGCGTCCTGCTCGGCACGACCGCCGCCGCCGCCGCCCTGGTCCTCGCCGGCTGCGCGCCCGCCTCGACCGACGACGTGGTCTCCGGCTCGAGCGGCGAGGGCACCGCCTCCGCGAGCTCCGGCCTGACCCTGGCCGAGGTCGAGGACTCGGGGAAGCTCACCATCGGCACCGAGGGCACCTACCCGCCCTTCTCCTTCCACGCCGACGGCGGGACGGGAGCCCTCACCGGCTACGACGTCGATGTGATCACCGCCGTGGCCGAGAAGCTGGGCGTCGAGCCCGACTTCCAGGAGACGCAGTGGGACGCCATGTTCGCGGGCCTGGACGGAGCGCGCTTCGACGTGATCGCGAACCAGGTCTCGATCAACGACGAACGCGAGGCGAAGTACGACTTCTCGGAGCCGTACTCGGTCAGCCCCGGCGTCGTGATCGTCCCCTCGAGCGACACCTCGATCACCGACCTCGCCGGCCTCTCCGGCAAGACCACCGCGCAGTCGCTCTCGAGCAACTGGTACACCGTCGCGCAGAGGAACGGCGCCGAGGTCGAGGGCGTCGAGGGCTGGGCGCAGGCCATCGCCCTCGTCGAGCAGGGCCGCGTCGACGCGACCGTGAACGACCGCCTCACCTGGCTCGACTGGTCCACGACCTACCCCGACCAGGCCGCGGGCCTCAAGGTCGCCGTCACCACCGACGACACCTCCGAGAGCGCTTTCACCTTCCCGAAGGGCTCGGACGACCTCGTCGAGGCCGTCGACTCCGCCCTCGACGAGCTGCGCGAGGACGGCACCCTCGCCTCCATCTCCGAGCGCTACTTCGGAGCCGACGTCTCCCAGTAGCCCCACCTCGAGACGGCTCCTCCCCTTCCGGGAGGGGCCGTCTCGTGCGTGAGCGGCCCCGACGCGGGGGAGCGGCGGAGCGGCTCAGGCAGCGGGTCCGCCCGCAAGGGCGCCCGCCCCGGCGCGAAGCGTGCCAGCATTCCCCAGGAGGCGGAGACGATCCGCCCCCGACGCCACCACCCGATCGAGCCGACCGCGGATCCTCCCGCGAAGGCGGGAGAACACAATGGACCTCGTCCTCCGGTCGTTCTGGCCGATCCTCTCCGGGGGCATCGTCGGGACGATCCCGCTCGCGCTGGCGAGCTTCGCCATCGGGCTCGTGCTCGCGCTGGCGGTCGCCCTGATGCGGCTCTCGCGGGTGCGGATCCTCTCCTGGATCGCGCGCGCCTACATCTCCGTCATCCGGGGCACGCCGCTCCTGGTGCAGCTGTTCGTGATCTTCTACGGGCTGCCGAGCCTCGGACTGAAGATCGACCCCTGGCCCAGCGCCACCATCGCGTTCGCCCTCAACGTGGGCGGCTACGCGGCGGAGGTGATCCGCGCGGCGATCCTCAGCGTCCCGAAGGGGCAGTGGGAGGCGGCGCACACGATCGGCATGAGCCGCTCGCTCTCGCTGCGGCGCATCATCCTCCCGCAGGCCGCGCGCGTCTCCGTCCCGCCGCTGTCGAACACCTTCATCTCGCTGGTGAAGGACACCTCGCTGGCCTCCCTCATCCTGGTGACCGAGCTCTTCCGGCAGGCGCAGAAGATCGCCACCGCGTCGAGCGAGTTCATGCTCCTCTACCTCGAGGCCGCTCTGATCTACTGGCTCATCTGCCTGGTGCTCTCCAGCGGCCAGGGCCTGCTCGAGAAGCGATTGGACCGCTATGTCGCCCGCTGACACTCCGACCGACGCCCGGCCCGTGCTCACGGCCCGCGGCCTCCGCAAGTCGTTCGGCGGGGTGGAGGTGCTGCGCGGCATCGACCTGGAGGTCCACCGCGGCGAGGTCGTCGCCCTGATCGGGCCGTCCGGCTCGGGCAAGACCACCGTCCTGCGCTCGCTGAACAGCCTCGAGGTGCCGGACGGCGGGGTGGTCGAGCTCGCCGACGGCAGCGTCCTCGACTTCGACCGCGGCGTCGGACGGAAGGCGCTGACCGGGCTGCGCGACCACTCCGCGATGGTCTTCCAGCACTTCAACCTCTTCCCGCACCTGACCGTCCTCCAGAACGTGACGGAGGGGCCGCTGCGAGTGCAGCGCCGTCCCGCGTCCGAGGTGGTCCCGGAGGCGGAGCGCCTGCTCGAGCGCGTCGGCCTCGGCGGTCGGGGGAGCGCCTACCCCTTCGAGCTCTCCGGCGGTCAGCAGCAGCGCGTGGGCATCGTCCGGGCGCTCGCGCTGCGGCCCGATCTGCTCCTCTTCGACGAGCCCACCTCGGCGCTGGACCCGGAGCTGGTCGGCGACGTGCTCTCGCTGATGCGGGAGCTGGCGGGGGAGGGCTGGACCATGCTCGTCGTGACGCACGAGCTCGAGTTCGCCCGGCAGGTGGCCTCGGAGGTCGTCTTCATGGCCGACGGCGTGGTCGTCGAGCGGGGCGCCCCTGCGCAGATCCTCCGGGAGCCGCGGGAGCCTCGCACCCGGCAGTTCCTGCACCGCCTCCTCCACCCGCTCGAGTAGACGGTCGGCGCTGTCCCCCGTCGACGGGGAGCCGCGCGGCGCACCGGGCGCGGCGGAAGGCGTGCCTATGCTGTCCGGGTGACCTGGAGCAGCGACGCCGAGACCACGCGGATCCCCTCCGCGACCGAGACGTCCGGCGGAACCGGACCCCAGCCGACCCGGGAGTACGTCTGGCCCGAGCCCGTGACGGGTCGGCAGCCGACCGTCGAGCCCGCCGCCCCGGCCGCCGCGGCGTCCGCCCCCAGCGCCCTCGGGCCGGTCGAGGCCGAGCCCGAGCCGGTCCGGCGCTCCGGCAACCGCCTCGCGGGCCTCGCGCTCGCCCTCCTGACGACCGCGGTCTTCGCCGTCCTGTACCTCGTCGCCCTGACGGCGATCCGCCTCCTCGTCGACCGCGTCGGCGGCGACCCGGTCGCCCTCGCGCTCGACGCTGCGCCGACCGCGCTCTTCCTCGCCCCGGTGGCCGCGTTCCTGGTCGGCCTGGCGCTGATCGTGCTGGTCGTGAACCGCGCGGGCTGGTGGGCCTACGTCCTCGGCGGCTTCCTCGTCGCCCTCCTCACGGCCGCGGCCGCGCTGGTCGGCGGCTGGAGCGCCGTCGGACCGCTCGCCCTGCCGATCGACCGCTCCCTCGCGCTCGACTACGTCAACGATCCCGCCGTCCTCGCGGCGGTCCTCGCCGCCGGCGTGCTCGGTCGGGAGGCGAGCGTCTGGGGCGGCGCCGCGATCGCGGGCCGCGCCCGGGGCGTCAAGCGCCGCAACGCCGAGCGCGAAGCGGCCGCGCAGTCGTGACTCCGGAGGGGCAGGGGCAGGGGCAGGGCCGCGGAGCCGGCCTGGGCTACGGCCTCGCGCTGGCCGGCTTCGCCGCGTTCCTCTACCTCGCCCTGGTCGTCTGCGCGTTCGGGGTCCTCAGCCTTCTGCTGGACCAGGACGTCGTGCCCGAGCGCGACGCCGGCCCGCTGCTGGGGCCGGTGTCGGTGGCGGTCTGCGTCGTCGCCGTGCTGGTCGCGATGGTGACCCTCGCCGCCCGTCCCGCCGTCCACCGCGTCCTCGGCCCGTCGCTGCTGACCGGGGTCGTCGTCTACCTGCTCTTCCTCGTCACGGGCGGAGCGCTCTACGGGCTCGGCCGCCAGGAGCCGGGGGAGATCCTCGGCTGGATCCTCGACCACGCCCCCACTGTCTTCGCGATCGCGACCGGCGTGCTCGCGGCCGCCGTCCAGCTCGTGTTCCTCCTGCTCCTGGCCCGTCGCGACGCCGGCGGCCGCAGCCCCCACTGGGGCTGGGAGGGCGACGAGCGGGAGTGACGACGGAGTCCCGGCGCGGCTCAGCGCGGCGCTGCGGCATCTCCCAGGGCGAACGCCGCTCGGTTGACCGGCCCCGTCACTCCCCGTAATATTCTTCGGGTGTGCGCTTTGCCGTGCGCTCGTGTCGTGCCTCCGGGTCGATGCGGTCGCCGCACTTCGCTCCACCGGGTCCGCGAGGATCCGCGGGTTCGTCCGATCGGGCGGCCCCCACGGCATACCCCTCACCCTCCCGGTCCCGCTCGCGGGGCCGCGGGGTGCGTCGGGTCCAGATGAACTCGGCCGTTCCCGGAGACGGGAGGGCCGAATGTCGACCATCGATCCGCTGTCACCGTGCAGCATTCAAGGAGCAAAACCAGTGCCAACGATTCAGCAGTTGGTCCGCAAGGGACGCACGCCGAAGGTCACCAAGACCAAGGCGCCCGCCCTGAAGGCCAACCCCCAGCAGCGCGGCGTCTGCACGCGCGTCTACACGACCACGCCCAAGAAGCCGAATTCGGCCCTCCGCAAGGTGGCCCGCGTGAAGCTCTCCAACGGCACCGAGGTCACCGCCTACATCCCCGGCGAGGGCCACAACCTGCAGGAGCACTCGATGGTGCTCGTGCGCGGCGGTCGCGTCAAGGACCTCCCCGGTGTCCGCTACAAGATCGTTCGCGGCGCCCTGGACACCCAGGCCGTCAAGAACCGCAAGCAGGCTCGCAGCCGGTACGGCGCGAAGATGGAGAAGAAGTAATGCCTCGTAAGGGCCCCGCTCCCAAGCGCCCCGTCGTCGCAGACCCCGTCTACGGCGCCCCCATCGTCAGCCAGCTCGTCAACAAGATCCTCCTGGACGGCAAGAAGGGCCTCGCCGAGCGCATCGTCTACGGTGCCCTCGAGGGCGTCGCCGGCAAGAACGGCCAGGACGCGGTCGTCACCCTCAAGAAGGCGCTCGACAACGTCCGCCCGACCCTCGAGGTCCGCAGCCGCCGCGTCGGCGGCTCGACCTACCAGGTCCCGGTCGAGGTCAAGCCCCACCGCGCCAACACCCTCGCGCTCCGCTGGCTCACCAGCTACGCGAAGGCCCGTCGCGAGAAGACGATGACCGAGCGTCTCATGAACGAGATCCTCGACGCGTCGAACGGTCTGGGCGCCGCTGTCAAGCGTCGCGAGGACACCCACAAGATGGCCGAGTCGAACAAGGCCTTCGCGCACTACCGCTGGTAGCGCACCCCGCGGCCGCCTCCGGGCGACCGCGACCGCCGGGCCCGCGGCGTCACCGCTGCGGGCCCGGTCCCGGCGGCGGATCGCCCGATCCCCGCGACCGGGCGACCGCCACCACCAGAATCCCAGCCATTCGGCCATGAACCCGGTGCGCTGGCTCCATCACCTATCGGAGGAACTCCGTGGCACAAGATGTGCTCACCGACCTGAACAAGGTCCGCAACATCGGCATCATGGCCCACATCGATGCCGGCAAGACCACCACCACCGAGCGCATCCTGTTCTACACGGGTATCACGCACAAGATCGGCGAGGTCCACGACGGCGCCGCGACGATGGACTGGATGGCGCAGGAGCAGGAGCGCGGCATCACGATCACGTCCGCCGCGACGACCTGCTTCTGGAACAAGAACCAGATCAACATCATCGACACCCCCGGTCACGTCGACTTCACGGTCGAGGTCGAGCGCTCGCTCCGCGTCCTCGACGGCGCCGTCGCCGTCTTCGACGGCAAGGAGGGCGTCGAGCCCCAGTCCGAGACCGTCTGGCGTCAGGCCGACAAGTACGACGTCCCGCGCATCTGCTTCGTCAACAAGATGGACAAGCTCGGCGCCGACTTCTACTACACGGTCGACACGATCATCAAGCGCCTCGGCGCGAAGCCGCTGGTCATCCAGCTGCCCATCGGCGCGGAGTCCTCCTTCGAGGGCGTCGTCGACCTGGTCGAGATGCGCGCGCTCACGTGGCGCGGCGACTCGAAGGGTGACGTCGCGCTCGGCGCGAAGTACGAGATCGAGGAGATCCCGGCCGACCTCGCCGACAAGGCGGCGGAGTACCGCGAGAAGCTCCTCGAGACCGTCGCGGAGACCTCCGACGAGCTGCTCGAGAAGTACTTCGGCGGCGAGGAGCTCACCGTCGCGGAGATCAAGGGCGCCATCCGCAAGATGACCGTCAACTCCGAGATCTACCCGGTGCTCTGCGGCTCGGCGTTCAAGAACCGCGGCGTCCAGCCGATGCTCGACGCTGTCGTGGACTACCTCCCCTCCCCGCTCGACGTCCCCGCCATCGAGGCGCATGACGTCCGCGACGAGGAGAAGGTCATCATGCGCCACGCGGACTCGACCGAGCCCTTCTCGGCGCTCGCGTTCAAGGTCGCCGTGCACCCGTTCTTCGGCCGCCTGACCTACGTCCGCGTCTACTCGGGCAAGCTCGACTCCGGCGCCCAGGTCATCAACTCGACCAAGGGCAAGAAGGAGCGCATCGGCAAGATCTTCCAGATGCACTCCAACAAGGAGAACCCGGTCGACTCGGTCACCGCCGGCCACATCTACGCCGTCATCGGCCTCAAGGACACCACCACCGGTGACACCCTGAGCGACCCGGCCGCGCAGGTCGTGCTCGAGTCGATGACCTTCCCGGAGCCCGTCATCGAGGTCGCCATCGAGCCCAAGACGAAGGCGGACCAGGAGAAGCTCGGCACCGCGATCCAGAAGCTCGCGGAGGAGGACCCCACCTTCCGCACCGAGCAGAACCAGGAGACCGGTCAGACGGTCATCAAGGGAATGGGCGAGCTGCACCTCGACATCCTGGTCGACCGCATGAAGCGCGAGTTCAACGTCGAGGCCAACGTGGGCAAGCCCCAGGTCGCGTACCGCGAGACGATCCGCCGCACAGTCGAGAAGTACGACTACACCCACAAGAAGCAGACGGGTGGCTCCGGCCAGTTCGCGAAGGTCCAGATCACCATCGAGCCGATGGAGGTCGAGGCCGACAAGACCTACGAGTTCGTCAACGGCGTCACCGGTGGCCGCGTCCCGCGCGAGTACATCCCCTCCGTCGACGCGGGCATCCGCGACGCCATGCAGGTCGGCGTGCTCGCCGGCTACCCCATGGTCGGCGTGAAGGCGACCCTGGTCGACGGAGCGGCGCACGACGTCGACTCCTCCGAGATGGCGTTCAAGATCGCCGGCTCGATCGCGTTCAAGGAGGCCTCGCGCAAGGCGCAGCCGGTCCTCCTCGAGCCGCTCATGGCCGTCGAGGTCCGTACTCCCGAGGAGTACATGGGCGACGTCATCGGCGACATCAACTCGCGTCGCGGGATGATCCAGTCGATGGAGGACGCCACCGGCATCAAGGTCATCCGGGCCAACGTCCCGCTGTCCGAGATGTTCGGCTACATCGGAGACCTGCGCTCGAAGACCTCGGGCCGCGCCGTCTACTCGATGACGTTCGAGACCTACGCCGAGGTCCCCAAGGCCGTGGCCGAGGAGATCGTCCAGAAGAACAAGGGCGAGTAGCTCCGCCCCTGGGCCGTCGCCGTTCCCCGGAACGGCGGCGGCCTGGTAGTGTCGTGCGGGTTTGCTGCCGAGTGCAGCGCGCCCCCTGTCGCAGCGGGACGGCCGCACGACCACTGCCGGTAACATACGTACACAAAACCCCCGCAAGTCCTCCTGTCCTCGTGCCGCCCCGTGCGGCCGCCCGGATGCGGATGCTTGCACCTAAGTCCTGAGGAGGACCCACAGTGGCTAAGGCCAAGTTCGAGCGGACCAAGCCGCACGTCAACATCGGAACCATCGGTCACGTCGACCACGGAAAGACCACGCTCACCGCGGCGATCTCGAAGGTTCTGGCGGACAAGTTCCCGTCCGCGACCAACGTCCAGCGTGACTTCGCGTCGATCGACTCCGCTCCCGAGGAGCGCCAGCGCGGCATCACGATCAACATCTCGCACGTCGAGTACGAGACGCCGAAGCGCCACTACGCGCACGTCGACGCCCCGGGTCACGCCGACTACATCAAGAACATGATCACCGGCGCGGCCCAGATGGACGGCGCGATCCTCGTGGTCGCCGCCACCGACGGCCCGATGGCTCAGACCCGTGAGCACGTCCTCCTCGCCAAGCAGGTCGGCGTCCCCTACCTGATGGTCGCGTTGAACAAGTCCGACATGGTGGACGACGAGGAGATCCTGGAGCTCGTCGAGCTCGAGGTCCGCGAGCTCCTCTCGTCGCAGGGCTTTCCCGGCGACGACGCTCCGGTCATCCGCGTCTCGGGCCTCAAGGCCCTCGAGGGCGACGAGACGTGGACCCAGTCCATCCTCGACCTCATGGACGCCGTCGACGAGTCCATCCCGGACCCGGTGCGCGACAAGGACAAGCCGTTCCTCATGCCGATCGAGGACGTCTTCACGATCACCGGTCGTGGAACCGTCGTCACCGGCCGTGCGGAGCGTGGAACCCTCGCTCTGAACTCCGAGGTCGAGATCGTCGGCATCCGCCCGACGCAGAAGACCACGGTCACCGGAATCGAGATGTTCCACAAGCAGCTCGACGAGGCCTGGGCCGGCGAGAACTGCGGTCTGCTCCTCCGCGGCACCAAGCGCGAGGACGTCGAGCGCGGCCAGGTCGTCGTCAAGCCGGGTTCGGTCACGCCGCACACGGACTTCGAGGGCACCGCGTACATCCTGTCCAAGGATGAGGGTGGGCGTCACAACCCGTTCTACGCGAACTACCGTCCGCAGTTCTACTTCCGCACCACCGACGTCACCGGCGTCATCACGCTGCCCGAGGGCACCGAGATGGTCATGCCCGGCGACACCACCGACATGACGGTCGCGCTGATCCAGCCGATCGCCATGGAGGAGGGCCTCGGCTTCGCCATCCGTGAGGGTGGACGCACCGTGGGTGCCGGTACGGTCACCAAGATCATCAAGTAGGTCCGTCCTACCGATCTCTCGAGAGGGGTCGTCCGCTTCGGCGGGCGGCCCCTCTCGTCGTTCCCGGGGACGCCCGGCTAGCGTGGCGGCATGCCCTTCGTGAAGAGCGACCCCCGTGCCCTCCCGCAGTTCTTCGAGTGGGAGGCGGCCGGCCTGGACTGGCTGCGCGAGGCGGACGGCGGTGCGCGCTGTGTCGGGGTGGAGAGGGTGTCGCCCGGGCGCATCGAGCTGGAGGAGATCCGCTCCGTGCGTCCCTCGGCCGAGTCGGCTCGGGCTCTCGGCGCCGCGCTCGCCCGGACGCACGACGCCGGAGCCGCGGCGTTCGGAGCGCCGCCCCCGGGATGGACCGGCCCCGCCTACATCGGCCGCCGCGGGATGCCGTGCCGCCCGGACGACTCGTGGGGGCGCTTCTACGCGGAGCAGCGGGTGCGGCCGTTCCTCGGCCCCGCCGTGGAGGCGGGCAACCTCACGGCAGCCGAGTCGCGGCTCGTCGAGCAGGCTCTGGGCCGGGTGGCGGCCGGAGCCTTCGACGACGGTGCGGGGCCCGCCCGGATCCACGGGGACCTCTGGACCGGCAACGTGCTCTGGACGGCGGACGGCGCCGTCCTGATCGACCCCGCCGCTCACGGGGGACACCGCGAGACCGATCTGGCGATGCTGGCCCTCTTCGGTGCTCCGCACCTCGACGCCGTCCTCGAGGGCTACCGCGAGCAGCATCCGCTGGGGGCCGGCTACGAGGAGCGGGTGCCACTCCACCAGCTGCACCCGCTCGCCGTTCACGCCGCCGGTCACGGTCCCTCCTACGGCCGCGCCCTGGCAGACGCAGCGGAGCAGGTGATCGCACTGGCCGGCTGACCGGCGCGCCCGCACCGTTCCCCCAGCCGGGAGCGCCACACTGAGGCACGCGCCGCCCTGTGCGCGTTTACAAGGAGGCATCATCGTGGATCTCGGGAAGCTCGGACGCCAGGCCGGCGAACTGCTCAACAGCCGGAAGGCCCAGGACGCGCTGCGGAGCGAGAAGGCCGAGCAGGTCTCCGACCAGACCCTCGAGAAGGCGGGCGAGATCGCCAGCCGCCTCACCAACGGCAAGTACGACGACCGCATCGAGGACCTGAAGCGCCAGGCCGACAAGCGGATCGGCAACGAGTAGCGGCTGCCGTCCGACTGCTCCTCCCCGCCGTCAAGCGGGTGCGGGCCTCGGATCCGCCGTCCTATCGTCGGATCGATGGCTGACACTCGCGCGCAACGACTCCGCAGGACCGATTCGAGCGGGCGCGGCTACACCCGGGTGCGCGCGGGCTCCGGCTTCAGCTACCGCGACCCGAAGGGCGCGACCGTCGCCGACAAGGAGCTGCGCGGGCGCTTCGACCGTCTCGGCATCCCGCCGGCCTGGACGGACGTCTGGATCGCCCCGTACCCCAACGGGCACATCCAGGCCACCGGCGTCGACTCCGCCGGCCGCCGCCAGTACATCTACCATCCGACCTGGCGCGAGCAGAAGGACCGGATCAAGTTCGACCGGGCGCTGCGGCTCGCGGAGGCCCTGCCCGGGGCGCGCCGGGCCGTGACCATCGCCCTCCGCTCGGACGGACCCAGCCGCGAGCGCGCGCTGGCCACCGCCTTCCGGATGCTCGACACCGGATCGCTCCGCGTCGGCAGCGAGAGGTACGCGAAGGAGCACGGCAGCATCGGCCTCTCGACGCTCCTGTGCGCGCACGCCACGACCCACGGGGACCGGGTCGCCCTCGCCTTCCCCGGGAAGAGCCACCAGGCGTGGACGAGCGAGATCCTCGACCACGACCTCTCGCGCGTCGTCCGTGCACTCAAGCGTCGCGGGCCGAACGCCCGCCTGCTCGCCTGGAAGGACGGGCGGGAGTGGCGGCCGATCTCGGCACCCGAGATCAACGACTACGTGCGCGAGCGCGCCGGCGACGACTTCACGGCGAAGGACTTCCGCACTCTGCACGGCACGGTCGCGGCCGCGCTGAGCCTGGCGAAGTCGGGCCCGCAGGCCACGCAGCGCGCTCGGAACTCCGCGATCGCCCAGGCGATGCGCGACGCCTCCGACGTGCTCGGTAACACGCCGACGGTCGCCCGCGCCAGCTACGTCGACCCGCGGCTTCTGGACCACTTCCGCGCCGGCGAGACCATCGACGCGTCGCGCCCCGCGTCGGCCGAGACCGCCGTCCGGGCGCTGCTCTTCGAGTAGCGGGGGAGGCGCTCCGACCCGCGCTGCTGCTCGGAGCGACCGGCTCCCCAGGGCCGTCACGACGTGCTCGCGGAGGAGCCCTCCGGCGCGACACGCCCGGGTTGCAGGGGTGGGGCATCTGTGGGAGACTCTTCTAGTTCAAAATTTCCTCTCGGGCGGCGTGCTGCTCGGAGGGGGACACTGCCAGGCAGTGCCGAGACGGCATCGCGGAGGCTCGACCCGAGAGGGCGGCCGCGCGGGTGCGACGTCGAGGCGGCGGGTAGCAGAACGACAACAACCGACATCTCAACGGTCTCTCCGTGCGTCGTGCGTTCTGCACGCCGATCGGAGCGCCCCAGGGGTGCGGTGCTTTTGACAGAAGAACACTGGTTGCACTTTTCCGGGTCACCGGAGTTCCTTCGCGAGCGCGTCCAATGCGAGGCGAGTCCGGCTCCGGCCGGGGGAGTCGCGTACGACGCAATAACAAGAGAGTGAGAGATCACACATGGCGGGACAGAAGATCCGCATCCGACTGAAGTCGTACGACCACGAGGTCATCGACACGTCGGCGCGCAAGATCGTCGACACGGTCACCCGTGCCGGTGCAACGGTGGTCGGCCCCGTGCCGCTGCCGACCGAGAAGAACGTGGTCTGCGTGATCCGTTCTCCCCACAAGTACAAGGACAGCCGCGAGCACTTCGAGATGCGCACCCACAAGCGCCTCATCGACATCATCGACCCGACGCCCAAGGCCGTCGACTCGCTCATGCGCCTCGACCTGCCGGCCGACGTCAACATCGAGATCAAGCTCTAAGGAGGAGTGCCACCATGTCTGTCACTGTTTCCCCCACGCTGAAGACCAGCAAGGGCCTCCTCGGCACCAAGCTCGGAATGACCCAGGTCTGGGACGAGAACAACAAGCTCGTGCCGGTCACCGTCATCGAGATCAGCCCCAACGTCGTGACCCAGGTCCGCACGGAGGAGAAGGACGGCTACACCGCCGTCCAGCTCGCCGCCGGTGCGATCGACCCGCGCAAGGTGAACAAGCCCGCCGCCGGTCACTTCGACGCCGCGGGCGTCACCCCCCGCCGCCACCTCACCGAGGTCCGCACCTCCGACGCCGCCGACTACTCGGCCGGCCAGGAGCTGACCGTGGACGCCGTCTTCGAGGCCGGCACCAAGGTCGACGTCGTCGGCACCAGCAAGGGCAAGGGCTTCGCCGGTGTCATGAAGCGTCACAACTTCAAGGGCGTCTCGGCTTCGCACGGTTCGCACCGCAACCACCGCAAGCCCGGCTCCATCGGCGCCTCCTCGACCCCCAGCCGTGTCTTCAAGGGCATGCGCATGGCCGGTCGCATGGGTGGCGAGCGCGTCACCGTGCTCAACCTCAAGGTGCACTCCGTCGACGCCGAGAAGGGCCTGCTGCTCGTCAAGGGCGCCGTCCCCGGTGCCCGCGGTCGCCTCGTGTTCGTTCGCAACGCCGTGAAGGGAGCGTAGTTCCATGGCTACCTCTGTCGACATCATCGACGTCAAGGGCCAGAAGGCGGGCTCGGTCGAGCTCCCCGCCGCGCTCTTCGACGTCCAGACCAACATCCCCCTCATCCACCAGGTCGTCGTGGCCCAGCTCGCCGCGGCGCGCCAGGGAACCCACAAGACGAAGAACCGCGGTGAGGTCTCCGGAGCCGGTCGCAAGCCGTTCAAGCAGAAGGGAACCGGTCGCGCTCGTCAGGGCTCGATCCGCGCCCCGCACATGACCGGTGGTGGCGTGGTCCACGGACCGACCCCCCGCAGCTACGCGCAGCGCACCCCCAAGAAGATGATCGCCGCTGCTCTGCTCGGCGCTCTCTCGGACCGCGCCCGCGGTGCCCGCATCCACGTGGTCGAGTCCCTCGCCCTCGGCGACACCCCCCGGACCAAGGACGTCCTCGTCCTGCTCGACGCCCTCTCGGTGTCGCGCAACGTCCTCGTGGTGCTCGAGCGCGACGACTACATCGCCGAGCTCTCGCTCCGCAACGTGCCGTTCGTGCACATCCTGCCGGCCGACCAGCTCAACGCGTACGACGTGCTCGTCTCCGACGACATCGTGTTCTCGAAGGGCGCGCTCGACGCGTTCATCGCGGCCAAGTCGGGCGTCGAGTCCAACAAGGAAGAGGTGAACGCATGAGCCAGTCCGCCGCGTTCAACAAGGACCCCCGCGACGTCATCATCTCCCCGGTGGTCTCGGAGAAGTCCTACGGCCTGATCGACGAGGGCAAGTACACCTTCGTGGTCGACCCGCGTTCGAACAAGACCGAGATCAAGCTCGCCATCGAGAAGATCTTCGGCGTCGAGGTCGCGTCGATCAACACGCTGAACCGCCAGGGCAAGACCCGCCGCACGAAGTTCGGCACCGGCAAGCGCAAGGACACCAAGCGCGCGATCGTCACGCTGAAGTCCGGCTCCATCGACATCTTCACGAGCGTCGGCTGAGCCGAAGAAGCGTAGAGGAAACAGACAATGGCTATTCGTAAGTACAAGCCCACGACCCCCGGTCGCCGCGGCTCCAGCGTTGCCGACTTCGCCGAGATCACCCGCTCGACGCCCGAGAAGTCGCTCCTGCGCCCGCTGTCCAAGACCGGTGGCCGCAACAACTCCGGCCGCATCACGACGCGTCACATCGGTGGTGGCCACAAGCGCCAGTACCGTCTGATCGACTTCCGTCGCAACGACAAGGACGGCGTCAACGCCAAGGTCGCTCACATCGAGTACGACCCCAACCGCACGGCGCGCATCGCGCTGCTCCACTTCGTGGACGGCACCAAGCGCTACATCCTGGCCCCGAACAAGCTCTCGCAGGGCGACGTCGTGGAGTCGGGCGCCGGCGCCGACATCAAGCCCGGCAACAACCTGCCGCTGCGCAACATCCCGACCGGTACGGTCATCCACGCCATCGAGATCAAGCCGGGAGGCGGCGCCAAGCTCGCCCGCTCGGCCGGCACCTCGGTCCGCCTCGTCGCCAAGGACGGCCCCTACGCGCAGCTCCGCCTGCCGTCGGGCGAGATCCGCAACGTCGACGCGCGCTGCCGCGCCACGATCGGCGAGGTCGGCAACGCCGAGCAGTCGAACATCAACTGGGGCAAGGCCGGCCGCATGCGCTGGAAGGGCGTCCGCCCGACCGTCCGCGGTGTCGCGATGAACCCGGTCGACCACCCGCACGGTGGTGGAGAGGGCAAGACCTCCGGTGGACGCCACCCGGTCAGCCCGTGGGGTCAGTCCGAGGGACGCACCCGTCGCCCCAACAAGGAGAGCGACAAGCTCATCGTTCGCCGCCGCACCGCCGGTAAGAAGCGCAAGTAGGAGTTGTAGAAGATGCCTCGCAGTCTCAAGAAGGGCCCCTTCGTTGACGACCACCTGCTCCGCAAGGTGTTCACGGCCAACGAAGCCGGCAACAAGAACGTCATCAAGACCTGGTCGCGCCGTTCGATGATCATCCCGGCGATGCTGGGTCACACCATCGCGGTCCACGACGGTCGCAAGCACATCCCCGTGTTCGTGACCGAGACCATGGTCGGCCACAAGCTCGGCGAGTTCGCCCCCACTCGGACCTTCCGCGGTCACGAGAAGGACGACAAGAAGGGCCGTCGCCGCTGACGCGGCGACGAGAAGGAGGAGAGAAATGGTGGAGTCGATCGCACGCGTGCGACACATCCGCGTCACCCCCCAGAAGGCTCGCCGTGTCGTGAACCTGATCCGCGGGAAGCAGGCTCAGGAGGCACTGGCCATCCTGAAGTTCGCGCCGCAGGGTGCGTCCGAGCCCGTCTACAAGCTCGTCGCCTCGGCGATGGCCAACGCTCGCGTCAAGGCCGATGCCTCGAACGAGTACCTCGACGACCAGGACCTGATCGTGTCCCGCGCCTTCGTCGATGAGGGAACCACCCTCAAGCGATTCCAGCCCCGTGCTCAGGGTCGTGCCTTCCGCATCAACAAGCGCACCAGCCACATCACCGTCGTGCTGGCCACTCCTGAGGAGGGGACCAAGTAATGGGTCAGAAAGTAAACCCCTACGGTTTCCGTCTGGGAATCACCACCGACCACGTGTCGCGCTGGTTCTCCGACAGCACCAAGAAGGGCCAGCGGTACAGCGACTACCTCGCCGAGGACGTCAAGATCCGCCGACTCCTCGCCACGCAGCTCGACCGTGCGGGCGTCGCCCGCATCGAGATCGAGCGCACCCGTGACCGCGTCCGGGTCGACATCCACACCGCCCGCCCGGGCATCGTGATCGGCCGCCGCGGCGCCGAGGCCGAGCGCATCCGCGCCGACCTCGAGAAGCTCACGGGCAAGCAGATCCAGCTGAACATCCTCGAGGTCAAGAACCCCGAGGCCGAGGCTCAGCTGGTCGCCCAGGGCATCGCCGAGCAGCTCTCCGCCCGCGTGGCCTTCCGCCGCGCGATGCGCAAGGGCCTGCAGGGCGCTCAGCGCGCCGGCGCCAAGGGCGTCCGCATCCAGGTCTCCGGCCGCCTCGGCGGCGCCGAGATGAGCCGCTCGGAGTTCTACCGCGAGGGACGCGTGCCGCTGCACACCCTCCGCGCGAACATCGACTACGGCTTCTACGAGGCGAAGACCACCTTCGGCCGCATCGGCGTGAAGGTCTGGATCTACAAGGGCGACATCACCAACAAGGAGCTCGCCCGCGAGCAGGCGAACAGCAAGTCGTCGCGCCCCGAGCGCAGCGACCGTCCGCGCCGTGCACCCCGCCAGCAGAGCGAGGCGCCCGTCGCAGCAGGAGTTGAGGCATAACCATGTTGATTCCGCGTCGAGTCAAGCACCGCAAGCAGCACCACCCGGGCCGGTCCGGCCAGGCCACCGGTGGCACCAAGGTGTCGTTCGGTGAGTTCGGCATCCAGGCCCTCACCCCCGCCTACGTGACCAACCGTCAGATCGAGTCCGCTCGTATCGCGATGACGCGTCACATCAAGCGCGGCGGAAAGGTGTGGATCAACATCTACCCCGACCGTCCGCTCACCAAGAAGCCCGCCGAGACCCGCATGGGTTCCGGTAAGGGCTCGCCGGAGTGGTGGGTCGCGAACGTCAAGCCGGGTCGCGTCCTCTTCGAGGTCGCCGGCGTCGACGAGCAGCTCGCTCGTGAGGCCATGACCCGTGCCATCCACAAGCTGCCCCTCAAGGCACGCATCATCAAGCGCGAGGAGGGAGACGCGTAATGGCGATCGGATCCAAGGAGCTCGCCCCCGCCGAGCTCGACACCTACGAGGACGAGCGTCTCGTCACCGAGCTGAAGAAGGCCAAGGAGGAGCTGTTCAACCTCCGCTTCCAGTCGGCCACCGGTCAGCTGGACACCAACGGCCGCCTGCGTGCCGTCAAGCGCGACATCGCCCGCATCTACACGGTCATCCGTGAGCGCGAGCTGGGCATCCGCGCCACCCCCGCACCCGTCGAGGCCCCGGCCAAGGTGGAGAAGAAGCCCAAGACCAAGAAGGCCGCCAAGGCCGAGGTCGAGGCGACCGAGTCGAACGAGGAGGCCAAGTAATGGCAACCGTCAATGACAGCGCCGGCCACGAGTCGGCCGCCCACGACGTGAAGGAGGCGGGCGCTCGCGGATACCGCAAGACCCGTCGCGGCTACGTCACCAGCGACAAGATGGACAAGACCATCGTCGTCGAGGTCGAGGACCGGGTGAAGCACCCGCTGTACGGCAAGGTCATCCGCCGTACGTCCAAGGTCAAGGTCCACGACGAGCTGAACTCCGCCGGCATCGGCGACTCCGTCGTCATCAGCGAGACCCGTCCCCTCAGCGCCACCAAGCGCTGGCGCCTGGTCGAGATCCTCGAGAAGGCCAAGTAGGCCGCGGCCTACTTGAGTTAGCAGGAGAGACACATGCTTCAGCAAGAATCCCGAGTCAAGGTCGCCGACAACACCGGCGCCAAGATGCTCCTCACCATCCGCGTCCTCGGAGGCTCCGGCCGCCGCTACGCGGGCCTCGGTGACATCATCGTCGCCACCGTCAAGGACGCGATCCCCGGTGGCAACGTGAAGAAGGGCGACGTGGTCAAGGCCGTCATCGTCCGCACCATCAAGCAGACCCGTCGCGCCGACGGCTCGTACATCAAGTTCGACGAGAACGCCGCCGTCATCCTCAAGAACGACGGGGACCCCCGCGGCACCCGCATCTTCGGACCGGTCGGTCGCGAGCTCCGCGACAAGAAGTTCATGAAGATCGTCTCGCTGGCACCGGAGGTTATCTAGTCATGGCCAAGATCAAGAAGGGTGACCTCGTCCAGGTCATCTCGGGCGCTACCCAGGCCCGCGGTGGAGACCGCGGCAAGCAGGGCAAGGTCCTCGAGGTGCTGGTCGAGCGCAACCGCGTCGTCGTCGAGGGCGTGAACTTCGTCAAGAAGCACGTCCGCGTCGGCCAGACGCAGCGCGGCTCGAAGGAGGGCGGCATCGAGACCGTCGAGGCCTCGATCCACATCTCCAACGTCGCGCTCGTCGACCCGAAGACCAAGAAGCCGACCCGGGTCGGCCACCGCAACGTGGCCGTCACCAAGGACGGCGTGACCAAGACCGTTCGCGTGCGCTACGCGAAGGCGTCGGGTGAGGAACTGTAATGACTGACACCACCGCAGTGGCTGCGAAGGTTCAGCCGCGGCTCAAGGCCAAGTACCAGGCCGACATCATCCCCGCTCTCAAGGAGCAGTTCGGCTTCGGCAACGTCCACCAGGTCCCCGGCCTGGTCAAGGTCGTCGTCAACACCGGTGTCGGTGAGGCCGCCCGCGACGGCAAGATCATCGACGGCGCGGTCAAGGACCTCACCGCCATCACCGGTCAGAAGCCGCAGGTCACCAAGGCCCGCAAGTCCATCGCGCAGTTCAAGCTGCGCGAGGGTCAGGCCATCGGCGCTCACGTCACCCTCCGGGGCGACCGCGCCTGGGAGTTCCTGGACCGCCTGCTCTCGGTGGCGCTGCCCCGCATCCGCGACTTCCGCGGGCTGTCGGACCGCCAGTTCGACGGCAACGGCAACTACACCTTCGGCATCACGGAGCAGTCGATCTTCCACGAGATCGACCAGGACCGCATCGACCGCGTCCGCGGCTTCGACGTGACCGTCGTGACCACCGCCAAGACCGACGACGAGGGTCGCGCGCTGCTCAAGCAGCTCGGCTTCCCGTTCAAGTCGTCGGACAACGCGTAAGCAGCAAGCCTCGAGGCCGGGGGACGGTGAGAACCGCCCTCCGGCCTCGTCGTGCGTCCGCCGCCGGACCGGTCCGTCCGGAGCCGGCGGCGGGCGCCACGCGGGATCCCCGGATCCCGTGCACGATCGGCCCTCGACCGCAGGACCTCGGCCATGTAGCATGGCTCGTTGGCCTGCGTTCGCGCGGCCGCATGGGCGTCGACGTCGTCGGCGCCGTCCCACACCACAGGTCGTCACTCTTGTAAAGGGTGCCGAAACCAGGCGAGAAAGGCACCATCAGCCATGACCATGACTGATCCGGTCGCAGATCTGCTGACCAGAATCCGTAACGCGAACTCCGCGCACCACGACTCCATCACCCTCCCGGGCTCGAAGCTCAAGGCGAACATCGCCGAGATCCTCAAGACCGAGGGCTACATCGCCGACTGGAAGGTCGAGGAGGCGCGCGTCGGCACGACGCTCTCCATCTCCCTCAAGTACGGCCCGAACCGCGAGCGCTCGATCGCCGGCATCAAGCGGGTCTCGAAGCCCGGACTCCGCGTGTACGCGAAGTCGGCCGAGATCCCCACCGTGCTCGGCGGCCTCGGCGTCGCCATCCTGTCCACCTCGAGCGGTCTCCTGACCGACCGCCAGGCCGAGAAGAAGGGCGTGGGTGGGGAAGTCCTCGCCTACGTGTGGTAACCCCTCATGTCGCGTATTGGAAGACTCCCCATCGAGATCCCGGCGGGCGTCGACGTCTCCGTCGCCGGATCCGCTGTGACCGTCAAGGGCCCCAAGGGCGAGCTGACCGTCTCGGTCGCCAGCCCCATCCAGGTGTCCGTCGAGAACGGCCAGGTGCTGGTCTCGCGTCCCGATGACGAGCGCGAGTCGCGCTCGCTCCACGGCCTCACCCGCACGCTCATCGCGAACGACATCATCGGTGTCACGCAGGGCTACTCCAAGGGCCTCGAGGTCGTCGGAACCGGTTACCGCGTGCTGGCGAAGGGCTCGGACATCGAGTTCGCGCTCGGCTTCTCGCACCCGGTCGTCGTCACCCCGCCCGCGGGCATCTCGTTCACGGTCGAGGGCAACAACAAGCTCACCGTGCACGGCATCTCGAAGCAGGCCGTCGGTGAGGTGGCCGCCAACATTCGTAAGATCCGCAAGCCCGAGCCCTACAAGGGCAAGGGCGTGCGCTACGCCGGCGAGGTCGTTCGCCGCAAGGCCGGAAAGAGCGGTAAGTGATCATGGGACTCGGAACCAGAGGAAAGAGCAAGTCCGCTGCGCGCGGTCGTCGTCACGACCGTCTGCGCAAGAAGGTCGTCGGATCCGCCGAGCGCCCCCGCCTCGTCGTCAACCGCTCGGCCCGCCACGTCTTCGTGCAGGTCGTCGACGACGCTCAGGGCCGCACCCTCGCGTCGGCGTCGACCCTCGAGGCCGACCTGCGCGTGTTCGACGGCGACAAGACCGCCAAGGCCCGCAAGGTCGGCGAGCTCGTCGCCGAGCGCGCCAAGAACGCCGGTGTCGAGGCGGTCGTCTTCGACCGCGGAGGCAACAAGTACGCCGGTCGCGTCGCCGCGATCGCCGATGGAGCACGAGAGGCAGGGCTCAACCTGTGAGCGCCGCAGAGAACAAGGAACCCGAGGTCGCCGCTGTGTCGGAGGCCCCCGTCGAGACCGCTGCGTCCACGCAGCCGCAGCAGGAGGCTCGTGAGCCCCGCCGCGGCGGCCGCGACCGCAACCAGGGTGGCCGCGACCGCGGTGGCCGTGACGCCGAGAAGAGCCAGTTCCTCGAGCGCGTCGTGACCATCAACCGCGTGTCGAAGGTCGTCAAGGGCGGCCGTCGCTTCAGCTTCACCGCGCTCGTGGTCGTCGGAGACGGCAACGGACTGGTGGGCGTCGGCTACGGCAAGGCCCGCGAGGTCCCGACCGCCATCTCCAAGGGCGTCGAGGAGGCGAAGAAGAACTTCTTCCGCGTCCCCCGCGTCGCCTCGACCATCCCGCACCCCGTCCAGGGTGAGGCCGCCGCCGGTGTGGTGCTCCTGCGCCCCGCCGCCGCGGGTACCGGTGTCATCGCCGGCGGTCCCGTCCGCGCCGTCCTCGAGTGCGCCGGCATCCACGACGTCCTGAGCAAGTCGCTCGGCTCGTCGAACACCATCAACATCGTCCACGCGACCGTCGAGGCTCTGAAGCAGCTCGAGGAGCCGCGCGCCGTCGCCGCTCGTCGTGGTCTCGACTTCGATCAGGTCGCGCCGGCACGTCTCGTCCGTGCCGAGGCCGACGCCCTCGCCGCCGCGTCCAACGCGAAGGCAGGTGCCTGATGGCCCAGCTCAAGGTGACCCAGATCAAGTCGAAGGTCAGCGAGAAGCAGTACCAGCGCGACACGCTGCGCTCGCTCGGCCTCAGGAAGATCGGTCAGAGCGTCGTCCGCGAGGACAACGCCCAGAACCGCGGATACGTGAAGACCGTCGCCCACCTGGTGAAGGTCGAGGAGATTGACTAATGGCTGAGACGAAGAAGGCCGCCGCCGCGGAGTCCACGACTCCCGCGCAGGCGACCACCACGAAGGGCGCGGCGGCGCCGGCGACCAAGGAGCACGTGCTCAAGGTCCACCACCTCCGCCCCGCTGCCGGCGCCAAGAAGGCCAAGACCCGCGTGGGTCGCGGTGAGGGCTCCAAGGGAAAGACCGCCGGTCGCGGCACCAAGGGCACCAAGGCCCGCTACCAGGTGCGAGTCGGCTTCGAGGGTGGGCAGATGCCGCTGCACATGCGCACCCCGAAGCTGCGCGGCTTCAAGAACCCGTTCCGGGTCGAGTACCAGGTCGTGAACCTGTCCGCTCTCGCGGAGCTCTACCCCCAGGGCGGCGACGTCACCATCGGCGACCTGGTCGCCAAGGGTGCTGTCCGCAAGAACGAGAAGGTCAAAGTCCTCGGGGACGGCGACATTGCGGTTAAGCTGAACGTCGCGGTCGACAAGGTCTCCAGCTCTGCCGAGCAGAAGATCGTCGCTGCGGGCGGATCCATCAAGTAGCACCAGCAGCTTGTCGGTCGAGCTTGCCACGCCGACTCCCTCCGGGAGTGCGTGGCAAGCTCGACCTGTATCCCGCACCACAGAATTGAGCAGGAGACCTTAGGTAGTGTTTGGCGCCGTTGCGCGGATCTTCCGCACCCCCGACCTCCGCCGCAAGATCGGCTTCACCCTCGCGATCGTGGCGATCTTCCGGCTGGGATCCTTCATCCCTGCTCCGTTCGTCGACTTCAGCGCCGTGCAGGCCTGTCTCGCCGGCAACCAGGGCACCTCGGGTCTCTACGAGCTCGTGAACCTCTTCAGCGGTGGAGCACTGCTCCAGCTGTCGATCTTCGCGCTCGGGATCATGCCGTACATCACGGCGTCGATCATCGTGCAGCTGCTGCGCGTGGTCATCCCTCACTTCGAGACGCTGTACAAGGAGGGGCAGTCCGGTCAGGGCAAGCTCACCCAGTACACGCGGTACCTCACCATCGCGCTCGGCGTCCTCCAGTCGACGACGCTGATCACCGTCGCCCGCTCGGGCGCCCTCTTCGGCAACTCCGGCGTCCCGGAGTGCTCGGCGCTCATCATCACCGACGAGTGGTACTCCATCCTCCTCATGGTCATCACCATGACCGCGGGCACCGGGATCATCATGTGGATGGGCGAGCTCATCACCGAGCGCGGCATCGGCAACGGCATGTCGCTGCTGATCTTCACCTCGATCGCCGCCCAGTTCCCCACCTCCCTGTGGTCGATCGCGCAGTCGCGCGGCTTCGAGACCTTCCTCCTCGTCCTCGGCGTGGGCCTCGTGCTCGTGGTCGCCGTGGTCTTCGTGGAGCAGTCTCAGCGGCGGATCCCCGTGCAGTACGCCAAGCGGATGGTCGGCCGCCGCACCTACGGCGGCAACAACACCTACATCCCGATCAAGGTCAACATGGCCGGCGTCGTGCCCGTCATCTTCGCCTCGTCGCTGCTGTACCTGCCCGCGCTCATCGCGCAGTTCAACCAGCCCGCCGCTGGCCAGGAGGCCCCGGTCTGGGTCACCTGGATCACGAACTACCTCACCAAGGGCGATCACCCGCTCTACATGGCGCTGTACTTCCTCCTGATCGTGGGCTTCACCTACTTCTACGTCGCGATCACCTTCAACCCGGACGAGGTCGCCGACAACATGAAGCGCTACGGCGGCTTCATCCCCGGCATCCGCGCCGGCCGCCCGACCGCCGAGTACCTCAACTACGTGCTCACCCGGGTGACGCTGCCCGGATCGGTCTACCTCGGCCTCATCGCGCTCGTGCCCCTCGTGGCCCTCGCGCTGGTCGGTGCGAACCAGAACTTCCCCTTCGGCGGCACGTCCATCCTGATCATCGTCGGAGTCGGCCTGGAGACGGTGAAGCAGATCGACTCCCAGCTGCAGCAGCGCCACTACGAAGGACTCCTCCGATGACGTCGCACCCGATCGGCTTCCGTCTCCTGCTGATCGGCCCTCCCGGCGCAGGCAAGGGGACCCAGGCCGCTCGGCTGAGCGACATCCTCCGGGTGCCCGCCATCTCGACCGGGGACATCTTCCGCGCGAACGTCGCCAACGAGACCGACCTCGGTCTCCAGGCGAAGGCCTACCTCGACAACGGGCGCTACGTGCCGGACGAGCTGACCAACGCGATCGTGCACGACCGCCTCCAGGAGGCGGACGCGTCGACCGGGTTCCTGCTCGACGGCTACCCGCGCACCACGGAGCAGGTCGACGAGCTCGACCGCATCCTCGCAGCGGACGACAACCGGCTCGATGCGGTCGTCCAGCTGACGGCCGATCCCGACGAGGTCGTCGGCCGCCTTCTCAAGCGCTCGCTCGAGCAGGGGCGCAGCGACGACACCGAGGACGTCATCCGGCGCCGACTCGCGCTCTACGAGGAGCAGACCGCTCCGCTCATCGACGTCTACGCGGCCCGCGGGCTCGTGGTCGTGGTCGACGGCCTCGGGCCGGTCGACGAGGTGACCGAGCGGATCGTCGTCGCCCTCGAGGGCCACCGCGTGGGCCGCCTCGACACGCCGGCCGCCTGAGCCGTGGCGTTCCGCTCCTCGCTCTACAAGACGCCCGCGCAGCTGCGGTCGATGCTCGCTCCGGGCCTCGCCACGGCCGCCTCGCTCGATGCGGTCCGCGCGGCGATCCGCCCGGGCGTCACCACGCTCGAGCTCGACGCGATCGCCGAGTCGGCGATCGTCGCACTCGGCGGCCACTCGAACTTCCAGCTCGTCCCGGGCTACCGGCACACGATCTGCGCCTCGGTCAACGACGAGGTGGTCCACGGCATCCCCGGCGGGCGCGTGCTCGAGCCGGGCGACCTGGTCTCCATCGACAGCGGCGCCGAGATCGACGGCTGGAACGGCGACTCCGCGATGACGGTGGTCCTGCCCGATCCCTCCCGCCCGGAGGAGGTCGCGGCACGCGCCGAGCTCTCGCGGGTGACTGAGGGATCCCTGTGGCGGGGGATCGCCGCCCTCGCCTCCGCCCGCCATCTCAACGAGGTCGGCGCGGCGATCGAGGAGTACATCGAGGACGAGGCCGAGCGCTCGGGCCGCGTCTACGGCATCCTCACCGACTACATCGGCCACGGCATCGGGCGCACCATGCACGAGGCTCCGCCGGTCTTCAACTACCGGGTGCGCCAGCGCGGCCCCGAGGTGAAGGCGGGACTCGTCGTCGCGATCGAGCCGATGGTCACCGCGGGCAGCGCCGAGACCTTCGTCCGCGAGGACGAGTGGACGGTCGCGACCGAGGACAGCAGCATGGCCGCCCACTGGGAGCACTCCGTCGCCGTGCACCACGACGGCATCTGGGTCACCACGCTCGCCGACGGCGGCGCGGCCGGCCTCGCCCCCTACGGGATCGTGCCGACGCCCTTCGCCTGACTCGACGACGCGCAGGGGTGGGGCCGGTCCGATGCGGAGGGAGGGTGCTGTCGTCCTCTCGCGACTGGCTCGGGTCTGGCGGGCGCCCGCAGGGCGCGGGATGGCGCGAGAGGACGACAGCACCCTCTCGATCCCTGTCTGAGCGGACAGTCAGCTGTCGATCACCCGCACCAGCTCCTCGATGAAGCCGCCGAAGTCCGTGGAGCGCCGGATGAGGCGCTGCACCTCCGCCCGGTCGGCGAACACCTCGACGAACTGGTCGAACACCGACTGGAAGGTGCTGCGGCCGGCCGAGGCGAACGCGATCATCGCGATCACGTTCACCCGCTGCTCGCCCCACTCCATCGCCGTGTCGTTCACGACGATCGCGATCGAGGTGCGGCGGGCGCTCATCGCCATCGCGTGGGGGACCGCGAGGTTGTCGGTGAACGCCGTGGAGCTCATCCGCTCGCGCTCGATGGCGCCGTCGACGTAGTCCTCGTCGATGATGCCGCCGGCGATCATCCGCTCGCCCAGCATCCGGATCATCGCCGCCTCGTCGCGCGCGTGCACGTTGCGGAAGAACAGCTCCTCGTCGAAGAACTGCAGCAGCTCGTCCTTGATCTGCGCGCGGCGGCGGTGCCGGCGGACGCGGGCGATGGCGCGGCGCACCGTCTCGACGTCGTGGTCGGTGAGGAACGGCTGCACCACCACGACGTCGTCGGACGCGGGGCGCTCGTCGATCGTGGTGATCACGAGGTCGGCGGTGAGCCGGTCCCAGTCGACGTCGCTCCGCGTGATCAGCGAGCGCACCTCCACCTCGGTGCCGAGGGAGCGCTCGACGCGCAGGCGCAGCATGTGAGCGAGGTCGTAGTAGTTGGGGCAGACGATCACGCAGGACAGACGCTCCTCCCGCCGGGACACCCGCTCGAGGAACGAGCCGACGTGGAGGGCGATGTAGGCGATCTCGTCCTCGTTGACCACGATGCCCCGCCGGCGCTGCAGCCCGCTCGCCAGGAACACCGCGATCTCGTAGGTCATCGGGTAGCTGGTCTTGATGGAGCGGGTGAGCGGGTTGCGGGAGTAACCGCCCTCGGCGGCCCGGGCGATCAGGTTCCGCACGTGCAGGGCGAGGCGGACGATGAAGCCCTCGTCGTCGAGGTCGACCAGGTACTCGCGGTTGACGTCGGCGACGAGCTCGCGGACGACGGCGAGGTCCTCCGGGTCGAGGTAGTTCTCCACCACGGCGGCGACCGGCTCGTTCTGCCCGGGCGTCGCCACCCGCGTCGTCATCAGGATCGCGAGCTGGGCGAGCTCGGCGTCGGTCAGGCGCGTCGCGAAGTGCCGCTCCACCAGCTCCGCCAGCAGGGCCGCGAGCTCGCCGTGGATCGCGGGGGAGGGGCGGGAGCCGGAGGGGTCCCCGATGCCCCGGGCGACGCGGTCGACGGCGATCGCGATGTGGAGGAGGACGCTGTTCACGCCGTAGTCGTTGATGTAGTAGCCGCGGGTCTCGAGCTCGGCCAGCAGCTCGGTCTTGAAGGCGCCGAGGCCGGGGGAGGCGAACTCGCGCTGGACGTCGTCGAGCGTGAAGACGCCCTGCGCGCTCTCGTCGCGGAACATCCGCGAGATCAGGCGGCGGCGGGCCTCCTCGCTGCCCTCGAGGCGCACCGACGGGCCGCGCCGGACCAGCCCGAGGCCGGCCTCGTCGGCGAGGGCCTTCACCCGGCGCAGATCGGCGTCGACGGTCGACTCGCTCACCGACAGCGCGTCGGCGAGGGCGAAGACGTCCAGGCCCTCGTCGGAGTCGACCAGGCGGCGGACGATGCTGTACAGCCGGTCACGCGGTGTGTCGGGCTCGACGTCGCGGCTGCGCTGCGCCTCCAGGTAGGCCGCGTACGCCTCGCGCGCGAGCCGGTAGCCGTTCGCGGAGGACTCGACCGGCTCCAGCGGGGCGGCCTGCGCCTTCACCGCGGTGACGTAGCTCCGGACGCTGCGGGTGGTGACTCCGAGCCTGTCGGCGAGCTCGTGCGCCGTCACCCAGCCGTCGGCGCGGGAGAGGTACTCCAGCAGTCGTTCGCGGTTGTCAGGCATCAGGCTCCAGGCGTGCGGTCGGGGCGGGCGCCGGGAGCGCCACGACCTTGCCGCGGGCCCGCAGGACGCGGGCGGCGAGTCGTACGTCCCGTCAGTCAATCACCCCGGCGACGCGCCCGGGAGCCCCCGCGCCGCGGGTGGAAGGGGCCGTCTTCCGCCCCCGCGGAAGATTGTCTGCTGGAGGGTGCCGCCCCTCCGAGGGGATGCTTGGATGAATCACGACCCGGACGCGAGGAGGCGAACGAGGTGCGGAAGATCCTGATCGTCTGCGGTGCAGGCGCGTCGAGCACGTTCCTGGCCCACCGGCTGCGAGCGGGCGCGAAGGAGCGCGGCATGGATGCCGTGTTCCGCTCCGAGACCCTCACCGGTCTCGACCACTCCCTCCCCGAGGCCGACGTCCTCCTCGTGGGGCCGCACCTCGAGTCGCAGTTCGACGGACTCCGCCACCGTGCGGAGCTCGTGGGAGCCGCGGCCGCCCTCCTCCCGCCCGATGTCTTCGGAGCGCACGGTGCCGATGCCGTGCTCGAGACCCTGCCCGTCCTCTTCGCCGCTCGCGCGGTCGTCGCAGGCGCGGACGGGGACTCCTCCACCCGCCCGGTCCGTCCGGGCGAGCCCGACTCCGGGCACCACTGATGCAGTCGCGACTGCAGGATCAAGGAGAAACGTTCATGGTCGAGCGCACCGTGCAGGTTGCATCGTCGAAGGGCCTCCACGCCCGCCCCGCCTCGCTCTTCAGCCAGGCCGCGGCGAAGTCGGGTCAGAAGGTCCTCGTCGCCAAGGGCGACGCGACCCCGGTCAACGCCGCGTCGATCCTCGGGATCATCTCGCTCGGCATCGAGCACGGCGACGAGCTCACCGTCAGCGTCGAGGGCGACAACGAGCAGGCCGTGCTCGAGGAGCTCGCGACCTTCCTCACCACCGACCACGACGCGTGACGCCTAGCGTCACGCGAGGCGGCCGGCCCCGGCGCCCACGGCGCCGGTAGCCGCGGCAGCCCCCCGGAGCGTGACGGCGACCCTCACCGGGTCGCATCAGGCGCCTGCGGGACCCGGCCCCGCCCTCTCCCGGCCCCACGCCGCCGCCCCGCTCTCTCCCGGCCCCCCGCATCCTCTTCTCCCGCCCGCACTCCGCACGACAGGAACGAGCACCCATGACGCTGTCCACTCCTCAGACCGCCTATGCCTCCGCCAAGCTCCAGGGCACCGGAGTGGGACGCGGGCTGGCCCTCGGGCCGGTCCTGCGCATGCCGGAGCCGCTGCCCGAGCCCGAGGACACCGCCAGCACCCGCAGCATCGCCCAGGAGGAGGAGCGCGCCGTCTCGTCGCTGTCCGCCACCGCCGCGACGATCCGCCACCGAGGCGAGCGGGCCGGCGGCTCGGCGAAGGACGTCCTCGACGCCCAGGCCCTGATGGCCGAGGACCCGTCCCTCGCGGACGACGTCAAGGCGCGGATCGCCGGGGGCAAGACCGCGGAGCGCGCCGTGCACGAGGCCTTCGCCGGCTTCCGCGACCTGCTCGTGGCGATGGGCGGCTACATGGCCGAGCGCGCGACCGACCTCGATGACGTCTCGCAGCGCGTCGTGGCGCACCTGCGCGGCGTCGCCGCTCCCGGCGTCCCCGAGTCGGACGAGCCGTTCGTGCTCGTCGCCCGCGACCTCGCTCCGGCCGACACGGCGCTGCTCGACCTCGAGAAGGTCCTCGGTCTGATCACCAGCGACGGAGGACCGACCTCGCACACGGCGATCCTCGCCCGGGAGAAGTCGATCACCGCCATCGTCGGCACCACCGGCGCCCTCGACCTGCGGGACGGCCAGCTCGTCATCCTCGACGCCACCTCCGGCGTCGTGACGGTGAACCCCTCGGACGCCGAGATCGGCGCCGCGAAGTCCTCGATCGCCGAGCGCGCCGAGATGCTCGCCGCACCGGTCGTCCCCGGCGCGCTGGCCGACGGCCACGCCGTGCCGCTGCTCGCGAACCTCGGCTCGGCCGACGGCGCTGCGAACGCGGTCGAGCTCGGCGCCGAGGGAGTGGGGCTGTTCCGCACCGAGTTCCTCTTCCTCGACGCGAAGGAGGCGCCCTCGGTCGCCGAGCAGGCGGAGCAGTACACGCGCCTGCTCGCCGCGTTCCCCGGCCGCAAGGTCGTCGTCCGCGCGCTCGACGCCGGCGCCGACAAGCCGCTGAGCTTCCTCAACGACGACCACGAGGAGAACCCGGCCCTCGGTCTCCGCGGACTGCGCGCCCTCCGCGCCAGCGAGCAGATCCTCCGCGACCAGCTCACCGCCCTCGCCCAGGCCGACGCCGCCACCGACGCCGACCTCTGGGTCATGGCGCCGATGGTCGCGACCGTGGACGAGACCCGCTACTTCACCTCGATGGCGCGGGAGCTCGGCATCCGCACCGCCGGAGTGATGGTGGAGGTGCCCTCCTCCGCCCTGCTCGCCGACCGCATCCTCGGAGTCGCGGACTTCGCCTCGATCGGCACCAACGACCTGACCCAGTACACGCTCGCCGCCGACCGCATGCTCGGCACGGTCTCGGCGTTCCAGGACCCGTGGCACCCGGCCGTGCTCCGCCTCGTCGGCGAGGTCGGCCGCGCGGGAGCGGCGCTGGGCAAGCCCGTCGGGATCTGCGGAGAAGCCGCCGCCGACCCGCTGCTCGCCGTGGTCCTCGTCGGCCTCGGCGCCACCACCCTCTCGATGTCGCCGTCGGCTCTCGCCGACGTCCGCGCCGAGCTGGCCGAGCACACCCTCGACGACGCCAAGCGGTACGCGGAGCTCGCTCTCGCCGCCGACAGCGCCGCCGACGCCCGTTCGGCGGTCACCGAGGCGATCGCCGCCTCCTGATCCCGGATCACCAGCCCCACCCCCCTGCACCACCCCGCCACTCGGGAGCCGGGACGCCTCAGGAGCGTCCCGCCCGCCCGCCCCTAGAAATCGGAGAACACACCACATGACAACGACGTCAGCGACGTCGACGCGCGGTGGAGCGCGCGTCCACGTCCAGCGCTTCGGCACCTTCCTCTCGGGAATGGTCATGCCGAACATCGCGGCCTTCATCGCCTGGGGCTTCATCACGGCCCTCTTCATCCAGACCGGATGGCTCCCCCTCCTCGGCATCGACGCCACCTGGGTCCAGCAGTTCGGCGGCTGGAGCACGGATCCCGACGTGGTCAACACCGGCCTCGTCGCCCCGATGATCACCTACCTCCTCCCGCTCCTCATCGCGAACACCGGCGGCCGCATGGTCTACGGCGCCCGCGGAGGCGTGGTCGGCACCATCGCGACCATGGGCGTCATCGTCGGCGCCGGCATCCCGATGTTCATCGGCGCCATGATCATGGGCCCGCTGTCGGCGTGGCTCATGAAGAAGGTCGACTCGATCTGGGACGGCAAGATCAAGCCCGGCTTCGAGATGCTGGTCAACAACTTCTCCGCCGGAATCCTCGGCCTCCTCCTCGCGCTCCTCGCCTTCGCGGGCGTCGCGCCGCTCGTGGTCGGTCTCTCGACCGCCCTCGGTGCGGGCGTGGAGTTCCTGGTCAACGCGGGCCTGCTCCCGCTGACCTCGCTCTTCATCGAGCCGGCGAAGATCCTCTTCCTGAACAACGCCATCAACCACGGCATCCTCACGCCGCTGGGCGTGCAGCAGGCGGAGGAGGCGGGCAAGTCCTACCTCTTCCTCCTCGAGGCCAACCCCGGCCCCGGCATGGGCGTGCTCCTGGCCTTCGCGTTCTTCGGCGTCGGCGCGGCCCGCGCCTCGGCTCCCGGCGCGGCGATCATCCACTTCATCGGCGGCATCCACGAGATCTACTTCCCGTACGTTCTGATGAAGCCGGCGCTCCTCGCGGCCGTCATCCTCGGCGGTGCGACCGGTGTCGCGACGAACGTCGCGTTCAACTCCGGCCTCCGCGCCCCCGCCTCGCCCGGCTCGATCATCGCGGTGCTCCTGCAGACCGCGAACGACAGCTTCCTCGGCGTCATCCTCTCGGTGATCCTCGCGACCGCCGTGTCGTTCCTGGTGGCCTCGGTCATCATCCGGTCCGGCCGCAAGCGCGACCTGGCCGCGGAGCAGGAGGGCGACGACAAGCTCGCCGCCGCCGTCGCCGCCAACGAGGCGAACAAGGGCAAGGAGAGCGCCGTCGGCTCGCTCATCAACGCCCGCGGCGCCAACGCTCCGCAGGACTCGGCCGGCGCCTCGACCGCGGGAGCCACGGCCACCGCGACCCAGGTCCGGAACATCGTCTTCGCCTGCGACGCCGGCATGGGCTCGTCCGCGATGGGCGCCTCTGTTTTGCGGAACAAGATGAAGAAGGCGGGCTTCGAGGACGTCACGGTCACCAACAAGGCGATCGCCGCTCTCGAGGACGACGTGGACCTGGTCATCACCCAGGCCGAGCTCACGGAGCGCGCCCGCCAGCGCACCCCGGGCGCCATCCACGTCTCCGTGGACAACTTCATGAACAGCCCGAAGTACGACGAGGTCGTCTCGCTGGTCGCGGAGCAGCACGGCAAGTAGTACGCCAACCATTCGGAGGGAACCCGTAGGGTGCGACAGAGCGGACACGCTCCGCTCGCCCCTGCGGGTTCCCTCGCTGTCAGCACCTCCACGGAAGGACGCACCCCATGAGCGACGTGCTCACCATCGGACAGATCGACGCCTCCGGCACCGCCACCACGAAGGAGGCCGCCATCAAGGAGGCCGCCGACATGCTGGTCGGCGTCGGCGCGGTCACCCCCGCCTACTACGAGGCCATGCTCGCCCGCGAGGCGACCGTCTCGACCTACATGGGCAACCTGCTCGCCATCCCGCACGGCACCAACGACGCGAAGGACGAGATCCGCTCCTCCGCCCTCTCTTTCGTGCGCTATGCGCAGCCGATCGACTGGGACGGCAACGAGGTGCGCTTCGTCGTCGGCATCGCCGGCGTCGACAACGAGCACCTCGAGATCCTCTCCAAGATCGCGATCATCTTCTCGGAGGAGGACGAGGTGCAGAAGCTCCTCGACGCCCCGGACGCGCAGTCGCTCTACAGCCTGCTGGGCGAGGTCAACTCCTGATGCCCACCGCCGTCCACTTCGGCGCCGGCAACATCGGCCGCGGCTTCGTCGGCCTGATCCTGCACGGCGCCGGCTACGAGCTCGTCTTCGCCGACGTCAACTCCGAGCTGATCGGCCGCCTCGCCGCCGCCGACAGCTACGAGGTGCACGAGGTGGGGGAGGAGGCGGCCACGCACGTCGTCGACCGCTTCCGGGCGATCGACTCGGCCGCCGACGAGGAGGCGCTCGTCCGCGAGATCGCCGCCGCCGACATCGTCACCACGGCCGTCGGCCCGAACATCCTGCGCTTCGTCGCCCCCGTGATCGCGAAGGGCCTCGCCGCCCGCGACGAGTCGGCGCCGCGGCTGGCGGTCATGGCCTGCGAGAACGCGATCAACGCCACGCGCCTCCTGCAGACCGAGGTCGCCGCGAACCTCGGCGCGGACGAGTGGGAGCGCCTGCGCACCCGCGCCGTCTTCGCCGACACCGCGGTGGACCGCATCGTCCCGAACCAGGACCCGGGCCAGGGCCTGGACGTGACGGTGGAGAGCTTCTTCGAGTGGGTCGTCGACCGCACTCCGTTCGAGGGCACCGAGCCGGAGATCCCGGGCGCGACCTGGGTCGACGACCTCGAGCCCTTCATCGAGCGGAAGCTCTTCACGGTGAACACCGGCCACGCGACGGCCGCCTACACCGGCTTCGCGGCCGGAGCGCACAAGCTCTCCGACGCGCTGGCGATGCCCGAGGTGCACGACGCGGTCAAGGCCGCGCTCGAGGACACCAAGGCGCTCATCGTGGCCAAGCACGGCTTCAGCGACGAGGAGCAGCAGGCCTACCTCGAGAAGACGCTGAAGCGCTTCGCGAACCCGTACCTGACCGACACGGTCGACCGGGTGGGACGCCAGCCGCTGCGGAAGCTGTCGCGGCACGAGCGCTTCATCGGACCGGCGGCCGAGCTCGCCGAGCGCGGGCGCACGCCGGAGGGCCTGCTCGCCGCGATCGGCGCCGCGCTGCGCTTCGACGTGCCCGAGGATCCCCAGAGCGTGGAGCTCCACGAGAAGCTGGCCGCGCTCACCCCGGAGGAGTTCGTGGCGGAGGTCACCGGCCTCACGGCCGAGCACCCGCTCTTCGACCGGGTCGTGGCGGTCGTCCGCGGCTAGTCCCGTGGCCGCACGGCGGTGAACGACGACGAGGTCCCCTGCTTCCCGCAGGGGACCTCGTCGTCGTCTGCGGCGGCTCGGGCGGAGCGCTAGAACAGCCGCCAGCGCGTGAGCGGCCAGGCCACGGCGAAGACGCGTCCGGTGACCCTGTCGATCGGCACGGTCTTCACGCACGAGTCGATCGGCCCGCCGGCGCCGCGGCACTCGCCGAGCGAGTCGTTGGAGTTCGACCGGTGGTCGCCCAGGACGAAGAGGGAGCCCTCGGGGACGGTGTACTCGTCGAAGCAGCGGAGGGACGCGGGGCTCGTCGTGCAGTCGAGGGTCCCGGGGGTGAAGGGGAAGTCCTCGAACACGTAGGACTCGTCCAGCGGCTTCCCGTCGACCAGCACATGCCCCTCGGCGTCGCAGCAGGAGACGGTGTGGCCCCCCTCGGCGATCAGCCTCTTGACGAGGAACTCCTCGTGGGAGGGGCCGATGCTGGTGACGTCGCCGAACGTCTTCACGATCTCGGAGAGGGGGCTGCCGGCCTCGTCGCTCGCGCCCCAGTCGGCGTCACGCGAGAAGACGACGATCTGGCCCTCCTCCGGCCCGCCCTGGAGGGCGAGGGTGCGGTCGACCAGGATGCGGTCGCCGAAGAATCCGCCGCCCTGGAGGGTGTTCTCCATCGAGCCGGTCGGCACCGTGTACACCTTCACGAAGAAGGTCTGCACCAGGGCGATGACCGCGATCGCCGCCAGGATCGTCACCACCGGGTGCGAGTACCAGCTCCGCCTCGCGGTCGCGGACCTCGTCGTGCGCGCCATGTGCTCTCCCTCCGGCTCGACGGAGCCAGCCTAGGCGGCGGCGGACGCGGGGCCGGGCAGGGGGCGCGCGTCGGGCGCGGAGGCGGAGGAGGGGGCGACACGCCCGAGGTGGCGGAGCGGCCGCGATTCGCGTAGTATCGACCCTTGGTGTTTTGCGCGTGCTCCGGCATGCCCGCGAACCCCGATCCGGGCTCTCGCCCGGTGGTGGCTCGTCGCGGAAACATTCGCACGACCAGTACACACACTACTTCCGAACGACAGTGAGGCTATGGCCAAAAAAGACGGTGTCATCGAAATCGAAGGTGCGGTTGTCGAGGCGCTCCCCAACGCGATGTTCCGCGTGGAGCTGACCAACGGACACAAAGTTCTCGCCCATATCTCGGGCAAGATGCGTCAGCACTACATCCGGATCCTCCCCGAGGACCGGGTGATCGTGGAGCTGAGCCCCTACGACCTGACCCGCGGCCGGATCGTCTACCGCTACAAGTAGACGTTCGCTCCGCTGACGTTCGCGACGTGCGTGTCCTGTAAGGAACGGCCCCGGCATCCGCCGGGAGCACGACGCCAGCGAAAACAAGGACAAGAACAATGAAGGTCAACCCCAGCGTCAAGCGCATCTGCGACCACTGCAAGATCATCCGCCGCCACGGCAACGTGATGGTCATCTGCAGCAGCAACCCCCGCCACAAGCAGCGCCAGGGCTAGTCCCGCTGCTTCCGCGAGGGAGCGCAGGGGCGGCGTGCCGCCCCCACTGCACAACTGAACACACCCGCAGCACCAGAAATCGCGCAGCACCCCGGCGACCCCGGGGTGGACGGCGAGGACACCTTCGGTCGGAGGCCGAGGCACCGGTGCTGCTTCACACCTCCACTCACTCACAGGAGAAGCCACAATGGCACGTCTGGCAGGAGTAGACATCCCGCGCGAGAAGCGCGTGGAGGTCGCACTGACCTACATCTACGGTGTCGGCCGCACTCGCGCGCTCAAGACCCTGAGCGACACCGGGATCGACGGCAACATCCGCGTCAAGGACCTCAGCGACGACCAGCTCGTCTCGCTCCGCGACTACATCGAGGGCAACTACAAGGTGGAGGGCGACCTCCGCCGCGAGGTCGCCGCCGACATCCGCCGCAAGGTCGAGATCGGCTCGTACGAGGGCCTCCGCCACCGTCGCGGCCTCCCGGTCCGTGGACAGCGCACCAAGACGAACGCGCGCACCCGCAAGGGACCCAAGCGCACCGTCGCCGGCAAGAAGAAGGCCGGCCGCAAGTAACGCGGGCGACACGGACCTAGAGGAGATACAGAATTGGCTACCCCCAAGTCGGCCGCGCGCAAGCCGCGCCGCAAGGAGAAGAAGAACATCGCTGTGGGCCAGGCCCACATCAAGTCGACGTTCAACAACACCATCGTCTCGATCACCGACCCCTCCGGGGCCGTCATCAGCTGGGCCTCGTCCGGTGGAGTCGGCTTCAAGGGCTCGCGCAAGTCGACGCCGTTCGCCGCCCAGCTCGCCGCCGAGTCGGCCGCGCGCCAGGCTCAGGAGCACGGCATGAAGAAGGTGGACGTCTTCGTGAAGGGCCCCGGCTCGGGTCGTGAGACCGCGATCCGCTCGCTCCAGGCCGCAGGCCTCGAGGTCGGCTCGATCAACGACGTCACCCCGCAGGCGCACAACGGCTGCCGCCCGCCCAAGCGTCGTCGCGTCTAAGCAGCACTCGCAGCCGTCGGCCGGCCGCACGAACCGCCTCCGGGCGGGGAGTGCGGCCGGCCGGCGGATCGCGCATTTCTTTCACAACTCCACACCTCGCAAACGCACGTGTCATATAGCGGACACGTGATCGAAAGGAATCATCAGTGCTTATCGCACAGCGTCCGACGCTCACCGAGGAGAACATCTCGGAGTTCCGTTCCCGCTTCGTAATCGAGCCCCTCGAGCCCGGCTTCGGCTACACGCTCGGCAACTCGCTGCGTCGCACCCTGCTGTCCTCCATCCCCGGCGCCGCTGTCACCAGCATCCGGATCGACGGAGTCCTGCACGAGTTCACGACCGTCCCGGGCGTCCGCGAGGACGTCACCGAGATCATCCTGAACATCAAGGGACTCGTCGTCTCCTCCGAGCACGACGAGCCGATCACCGCCTACCTGCGCAAGCAGGGAGCCGGCCAGGTCACCGCCGCGGACATCTCGGCTCCGGCCGGTGTCGAGATCCACAACCCGGAGCTCGTCATCGCCACGCTGAACGACAAGGCGAAGTTCGAGCTCGAGCTCACGATCGAGCGCGGCCGCGGCTACGTCTCGGCGACCCAGAACCGCAGCGAGTTCTCCGAGGCCGGCCAGATCCCGGTCGACTCGATCTACTCGCCCGTGCTGAAGGTCACCTACCGCGTCGAGGCCACCCGTGCCGGCGAGCGCACCGACTTCGACCGCCTGGTCGTGGACGTGGAGACGAAGGCCGCGATCTCGCCGCGCGACGCCATCGCCTCCGCCGGACGCACGCTGACCGAGCTGTTCGGTCTCGCCCGCGAGCTGAACAACGCGGCCGAGGGCATCGAGATCGGCCCCGCGCCGGTCGACGCGGTCCTCTCGACCGAGCTGTCCATGCCCATCGAGGACCTCGACCTCTCGGTGCGCAGCTACAACTGCCTCAAGCGCGAGGGCATCAACAACGTCAATGAGCTCGTCGCCCTCTCGGAGACGCAGCTCATGAACATCCGCAACTTCGGTCAGAAGTCGGTGGATGAGGTCAAGGAGAAGCTGACGGAGCTCGGCCTGTCGCTCAAGGACTCGGTCCCCGGGTTCGACGGCGCCCACTTCTACAGCTACGACGACGAGAGCATCTAGGTCCTCCGCTCCGGAGCCCCGGCTCCTCGCGTCCGACCTGCTGACACCCCTTTAGTACTGGAGTAAACCCATGCCCAAGCCCACCAAGGGCCCCCGCCTCGGAGGCGGACCCGCACACGAGCGCCTGCTGCTGGCGAACCTGGCCGCGGCCCTGTTCACGCACAAGAGCATCAAGACGACCGAGACTAAGGCCAAGCGCCTTCGTCCGCTCGCCGAGCGCCTGGTGACCTTCGCCAAGCGCGGCGACCTGCACGCCCGCCGTCGCGTCCTCGCGACGATCGGCGACAAGTCGGTCGTCCACGAGCTCTTCACCGAGATCGCTCCGCTCGTCGCCGAGCGCGAGGGCGGCTACACCCGCATCACCAAGATCGGCCCCCGCAAGGGAGACAACGCGCCCATGGCCGTGATCGAGCTCGTCCTCGAGCCCGTCACGCCCAAGGCGAAGAAGTCGCGCACCGCCACGGCGCCCGTGTCCGCTCCGGTGGACGAGGCCCCCGCCGAGGAGACCACTGCCGAGGAGACCCCCGTCGAGGAGGCGCCCGTGCAGGACGCTCCCGTCGAGGACGCCGCGCAGGACGCTCCTGTCGAGGAGACCGGCGCGACCAAGTAGTCACGCCCCCTCTGCCGAGAGCCCTCCGTCCCCTCCGGGGCGGGGGGCTCTCGTCGTTCCACGGGGCCGAGTGGCGCGAATCGTCGCTTACGATGGCACGGCTGCGCTCGTCGGGTGCGGCCGCGTCACGACCGGCGCTCCCGGGGTCCGCCCCGACGATCCTCGGAGGACTCCTGTGCGACTGCGCTCCTCGGCCGCTGCGGCGCTCCTCGCCCTGGCACTCGCGGCCGGTGTGAGCGGCTGCGCCTCCGGCGAGGTGATCGACGTGCCGGAGTCGGCGGGTCTCGCGAGCACGCCCCCGGTGCCGGCGCCCGCACCGACCGTGCCCTCCGTGCCGTCGAGCGAGGGTGTGGACTGCGCGACCGCTCTCCCCGCCTCCCTCGTCGAGCAGGAGGCCGGCCTGACGGCGGGCACCGTGTCGATCACCGCCGCGGGAGACACGTGCTCCTACGCCGTCGACGGCGAAGACCCGGTCGTCGTGCTGACGCTGCACCGCGGGCCCCTCGTCGAGACCTTCACCGGTGCGGGCGAGGCGCTCGGCGCCGTGCCGGTCTCACTGGGCACGGCCGCCTACTGGGTGCAGGGCATCGCCTCCGCTCCCTCCGAGCTGGCTGTGCTCGCAGGCGGCTGGGAGGCGCGGATCGTCTCCTCGGTCGGCGAGCAGTCGACGCTGGTCGGCTGGGCGGTCTCTGCCCTGGCGACCGTCGACGTCCCGCTCGCGGTCGCCTGAGCCGCGACCACGGCTCGCTCTAGACTCGTCTGATGCTCCACCGCGTCCGCCTCGACCTGGCCTACGACGGCTCGCACTTCTCCGGCTGGGCCAAGCAGCCCGGCCTCCGCACCGTGCAGGGGGTGCTCGAGGAGTCGCTCGCCCTGGTGCTGCGCTCCGAGCAGCACCCGACCGTGACGGTCGCCGGGCGCACCGACGTCGGCGTGCACGCCAGCGCCCAGGTCGCCCACGTCGACCTCACCCCCGAGCAGTGGGGCCGCATCAGCAGCGGCAGGCGCCGACCGGGGGAGGAGCCGTTCCCGCCCGCGTCGATCCTGGAGCGGCGGCTCCGCGGGATCCTCGGGCAGTACACCGACGTCTCGGTGCACCGGGTGACGGAGGCGCCGGAGGGGTTCGACGCGCGGTTCTCGGCGCGCTGGCGGCGGTACGAGTACCGGCTGGCCGACGCCTCCTCGATGCGCCACCCGCTCGACCGCACGAACACCACCTGGATCACCGACTCCCTCGACCTCGACGCGATGACGGCCGCGGCCCGCTCGCTCCTGGGCCTTCACGACTACGCGTCGTTCTGCCGTGCCCGCGCAGGGGCCACCACCATCCGGAGCCTGCTCGACTTCACCTGGGAGCGCGACGCCGACGGAGTCCTGCACGCCCACCTGCGCGCGGACGCCTTCTGCCACAGCATGGTGCGGGCCCTCGTGGGGGCGTGCGTGGCGGTCGGCGCCGGGAAGCTCGAGGCGGGGGCGGTCCCGCTGCTCCGGGACGCCGCCCGACGGACCAACGCGTTCGCGGTGATGCCGGCCCGCGGCCTCATCCTCCGCGAGGTCGACTACCCCGAGGACGACGCACTCGCCGAGCGGGCCCTGCTCACCCGGTCGAAGCGCACCGTGCGGACCGAGGGGCCGGACCCGGAGGACTCGGAGTGAGGCGAGGGCGCGCGACCGCGCCCCGCGACCCGTGGCGGCCCGGGTCGCACCTCCCGCCGCCGGAGCCCCTGCCGCCACGATCCGTGCTTGGCCGCACGGGGGCTTTGCTGTAATGTCGACCCTTGGTGTTTTCGGCCGTGTGCCGAGCGCCCGAAGTTGAGCCCTCCACCGGATCGGTTCGGCCCCTCGCGGGTCGAACGGCCACGGAGCGGGATCCACGAACACCTCACTCCGACCAGAAAGCAGCACTCACGTGACTCGCACTTTTTCTCCGAAGCCGGCTGACGTCCAGCACGACTGGATCGTCATCGACGCGTCCGACGTCGTGCTCGGACGTCTCGCCACCCACGCCGCGGCGCTCCTGCGCGGCAAGCACAAGGCCACCTTCGCGCCGCACATGGACATGGGCGACTTCGTCATCATCGTCAACGCGGAGAAGGTCGCCCTCACCGGCCAGAAGCTCCTCCAGAAGAAGGCCTACCGCCACTCCGGCTACCCGGGCGGCCTCTCGGCCACCACGTACGCCGAGCTCCTCGAGAAGAACCCGGTCCGCGCCGTCGAGAAGGCCATCCGCGGCATGCTCCCCAAGAACTCCCTCGGCCGCGCCCAGCTGCGCAAGCTGAAGGTCTACACGGGATCCGAGCACCCCCACGCGGCCCAGCAGCCGCAGGCGTACGCCTTCACCCAGGTCGCTCAGTAGGCTCCGGCCCTCCCCGACACCCCAGACTTCGAAGACAAAGGATCACCTACACCGTGGCGAAGATCGCAGACCAGATCGACGTGGCTCCCGAGAGCTACTCCACCGAAAGCCCGGCCACCGAGGCGTCCACGACGCCCCGCGCCGTCCTCAACGTCTCCGGCGCAGCCGTGGGCCGACGCAAGCAGGCCATCGCCCGCGTGCGCCTCGTCCCCGGCAACGGCGGCATGACCGTCAACGCCCGCGAGTTCGCGGAGTACTTCCCCAACAAGCTGCACCAGCAGCTGATCACCGACCCCTTCAAGGTGCTCGACCTGATCGGCTCCTACGACGTGGTCGCCAAGATCACCGGCGGCGGCCCCTCCGGTCAGGCCGGCGCGCTGCGCCTCGCCATCGCCCGTGCACTCAACGAGATCGACCGCGAGAACAACCGCGCGATCCTGAAGAAGGCGGGCTTCCTGACCCGCGACGCCCGCGTCATCGAGCGCAAGAAGGCCGGTCTCAAGAAGGCCCGCAAGGCGTCCCAGTTCTCGAAGCGCTAGTCGACGCGGCCTGACGGCCGCACGACCAGCAGCTCGAGAAGGGACTGCGCACCATGCCGCGCCTGTTCGGAACAGACGGCGTCCGTGGCCTCGCGAATCGCGAGGTCACGGCCGACCTGGCTCTCGGCCTCGCCCAGGCGGCCGCCCGTGTACTCGGAGCGGCCGCCCGGGCAGAGGGCCGTCGGCCCGTCGCCGTGCTCGCCCGCGACCCCCGCATCTCCGGTCAGTTCATCGGAGCCGCGGTCGCGGCGGGTCTCGCGAGCGCGGGAGTCGACGTGCTCGACGCCGGCGTCATCCCGACGCCCGCCACCGCCTACCTCATCGCCGACGAGAACGCCGACTTCGGCGTGATGATCTCGGCCTCGCACAACCCCGCCGCCGACAACGGCATCAAGTTCTTCGCCGCCGGCGGACGCAAGCTCCCGGACGAGCTCGAGAACCGCATCGAAGCGGCCCTCGGAGTCCCCCCGCTCACGCCGACCGGAGCCGACGTCGGCCGCATCACCCGCTTCTCCGACGCGGAGGACCGCTACGTCCTCTACCTGCTCGGATCCCTCGAGGGCACCCGTCTCGACGGCCTGCACGTGGTCATCGACTGCGCGCACGGCGCCGCCGCCGGCATCTCGCCCCAGGTGTTCACCGACGCCGGAGCGACCGTCACCGTCATCGGCAACGACCCCGACGGCCTCAACATCAACGACGGAGTGGGCTCCACCCACCTCGACAACGTCGCCGACGCCGTCCGCGCGGCCGGCGCCGACATCGGCATCGCCCACGACGGCGACGCCGACCGCTGCCTCGCGGTGGACGCCGAGGGCCGCATCGTCGACGGCGACCAGATCATGGCGATCCTCGCGACAGCCATGGCCCGCCGCGGCGCCCTCCGCGACGACGTCCTCGTGGCCACCGTCATGAGCAACCTCGGCCTCAAGCTCGCCATGCGCGACGCCGGCATCCGCGTGATCGAGACCGCGGTCGGCGACCGCTACGTCCTCGAGGCGATGAACGACGGCGGCTACTCGCTCGGCGGGGAGCAGTCCGGCCACGTCATCATGAGCCGCTACGCCACCACCGGCGACGGCGTGCTCACCGGCCTCCAGCTCGCGGCCGAGATGGCCCGGACCGGACGCACGATCGCCGACCTGGCCGCCGTCATGTCCGTCTTCCCGCAGACCCTCCTCAACGTGCGCGGCGTCGACCGCGAGGGCGTCCGCGACGACGAGGTCATCGCCTCCGCCGTCGCCGACGCCACCGCCGAGCTCGGCAGCGACGGCCGCGTGCTCCTGCGCCCCTCCGGCACGGAGCCGATGGTGCGCGTCATGGTCGAGGCGAAGACGCAGGAGACGGCCGACCGCCTCGCGGAATCGCTCGCCGCGGTCGTGCTCGAGCGGCTGCGTTCTTAAGGAGCCGCTCCCTGCGCGGCTCCTCGCGGTCGGCCTGGAGAGGTGGTCGCGATGGGTGGAGTGGGGTGCGTTCGCCGCGCGGGAATCGCTTGGCACGCGATTCCCACGACGGCTCGTGGGTTGGGCCGCTCCCTGCGCGGCTCCTCGCGGTCGGCCTGGAGAGGTGGTCGCGATGGGTGGAGCGGGTCGCGTTCGCCGCGGGTGAATCGCTTGGCACGCGATTCCCACGACGGCTGTGTTCGTTGCGGGGCCGCTCCCTGCGCGGCCCCTCGCGGTCGGCTTCGCGAGGTGGTTGCGATGGGTGGAGCGGGGCGCGTTCGCCGCGGGTGAATCGCTCGGCACGCGGCGGTGTTCGTAGCGGGCCGCTCCCTGCGCGGCCCTTCGCGGTCGGCTTCGCGAGGTGGTTGCGATGGGTGGAGCGGGGCGCGTTCGCCGCGGGTGAATCGCTTGGCACGCGATTCCCACGACGGCTGTGTTCGTTGAGGGGCCGCTCCCTGCGCGGCCCCTCGCGGTCGGCCTGGAGAGGTGGTCGCGATGGGTGGAGCGGGGTGCGTTCGCCGCGCGGGAATCGCTTGGCACGCGATTCCCACGACGGCTCGTGGGTTGGGCCGCTCCCTGCGCGGCTCCTCGCGGTCGGCTTGGCGAGGTGGTCGCGATGGGTGGAGCGGGTCGCGTTCGCCGCGCGGGAATCGCTGGGCACGCGGCTGTGTTCGTTGAGGGGCCGCTCCCTGCGCGGCCCCTCGCGGTCGGCTTGTCGAGGTGGTCGCGCTGGGTGGAGCGGGTCGCGTTCGCCGCGCGTGAATCGCTTGGCACGCGATTCCCGCCGACGGCTCGTGGGTGGTGCCGAGCCTGCACCGATCCTGCGGTGGAAGGGTTCGGTGAGGTCGGTGGCTGCGCGGTGTGCGCGGCGGCGAACAGCGACCGGGGGCGCGGTCAGATCTTGCGGAGGAGGACCGAGGAGACCGTGTGGTCGGCCTGCTTGCGGAGGACCAGGCTCGCGCGGGAGCGGGTGGGGCGCACGTTCTGCAGCAGGTTCGGCTCGTTGATCGCGGCCCAGATGCTCCGCGCTCGCTCGCGGGCCTCGTCCGGGCTGAGCGCCGCGTAGCGGTGGAAGTAGGAGTTCGGATTGGCGAACGCGCCCTGCTGCAGGGTGAGGAAGCGCTCCTCGTACCAGCGCGCGATGTCGCTGGTCCGGGCGTCGACGTAGACGGTGAAGTCGAACAGGTCGCTCACCGCCAGGCCGTGACCGGGCACCGGCGGCTGCAGCACGTTAAGGCCCTCGACGATCAGCACGTCCGGCCGCCGCACGACGATCTCGGCATCGGGAACGATGTCGTAGGAGAGGTGCGAGTAGAACGGCGCGCGCACCTCCGCGGCCCCGCCTTTCACCTCCGAGACGAAGCGCAGCAGCGCCCGCCGGTCGTACGACTCGGGGAAGCCCTTGCGGCTCATCAGACCGCGGCGCTCCAGCTCGCGGTTGGGCAGCAGGAAGCCGTCGGTGGTCACCAGCTCGACGCGGGGCGTGTCCTCCCAGCGGGCGAGCAGCTCCCGCAGCAGGCGCGCGATCGTCGACTTGCCCACCGCGACCGACCCCGCGACGCCGATCACGAACGGAGTCGGCTGCGCGCGCTCCCCGAGGAACGTGCTCGTCGCGCGGTGCAGGTGCCGCGCGCCACCGGCGTACAGGCTCAGCAGGCGCGAGAGCGGCAGGTAGACCTCCGCGACCTCGGTGAGGCTCAGCCGGTCGCCCAGCCCCCGCAGCTGCACGACCTCGGTCTCCGACAGCGGCAGCTCCGTGGTGCGGGCGAGCTCGGCCCAGTCGGAGCGGACGATCTCGACGAAGGGGGAGGGGTGCGCGTCGCGCGCGGGATCGCGAGGAGACGACGGCATGGGGACCGATCCTAGCGTCCGCCCCGCCGTGTGCCCGACGCCGCGGGAGGCGCCTCCGCGCCGCTTAGAATCGAGCGCATGTGTGGAATCGTTGGATACGTCGGTGAGCGCGACAGCCTGGCCGTGCTGCTCGGGGGCCTGAAGCGTCTGGAGTACCGCGGCTACGACTCGGCCGGCGTGGCCGTGATCGACGCCGACGGGCAGCTCGACAGCCGCAAGCGCTCGGGCAAGCTCAGCGTCCTCGTCGACGACCTCGAGGCGCACCCGCTGGCCGAGGGCACCACGGGCATCGGCCACACCCGCTGGGCGACGCACGGCGGCCCGACCGACCGCAACGCCCACCCCCACCTCGCGGACGAGGGCAGGCTCGCCGTCATCCACAACGGCATCATCGAGAACTTCCAGCCGCTCAAGGAGCAGCTCCTCGCCGAGGGCGCCGTCTTCGAGAGCGAGACCGACACCGAGGTCGCCGCGCACCTGATCGCCCGCGAGTACCGCCGCACCGGCGACCTCGTGCTCGCCTTCCAGGCCGTCGTCGCGCACCTCGAGGGCGCGTTCACCCTGCTCGCCCTGCACCAGGACCAGCCCGGCGTGGTCGTCGGGGCGCGCCGCAACTCGCCGCTCGTGATCGGCCTGGGCGACGGGGAGAACTTCCTCGGCTCCGACGTCGCGGCGTTCGTCGAGTTCACCCGCCGCGCGGTCGCCATCGGCCAGGACCAGATCGTCACGATCACCCCGGAGCTCGTCACGGTGACCGACTTCTTCGGCAACCCCGTCGAGACCGAGCCGTTCGAGATCGCCTGGGACGCGTCGGCGTCCGAGAAGGGCGGCTGGTCGAGCTTCATGGCGAAGGAGATCACCGAGGGCCCCGAGGCCGTCGCGAACACGCTCCGCGGCCGCATCCACGAGGGCGCGATCACGCTGCCCGAGCTCGACGCGCTCGGTCCGGTGCTGACGGAGATCGACCGCATCACGATCATCGCCTGCGGCACGGCCGCCTACTCGGGCATGGTCGCCAAGTACGCGATCGAGAAGTGGGCGCGCGTCCCCGTCGAGGTCGAGCTCAGCCACGAGTTCCGCTACCGCGACCCGGTGCTCACCCCGCGCACCCTCGTCGTCTCGATCAGCCAGTCCGGCGAGACGATGGACACGCTGATGGCGGTCAAGTACGCCCGCGAGCACGGCGCCAAGACGCTCTCGGTCTGCAACACCCAGGGCGCGACGATCCCGCGCGAGTCGGACGCCGTGCTCTACACGCACGCGGGCCCGGAGGTGGCGGTCGCCTCGACCAAGGCCTTCGTCGCCCAGATCGCGGCGCTCTACCTCTTCGGGCTGCACCTGGCCGCGGTGCGCGGTGCCGCCTCCACCGAGCTCGTCGCCTCGCAGGCGGCTCAGCTCGCCGCGATCCCGGAGAAGCTCTCCCGCGTGCTCGACGCCTCCGACGACATCGCCCAGCTGGCCGGCTGGATGGCCGACACCCGGGCGGTGCTGTTCCTCGGCCGCCACGTCGGCTACCCGGTGGCGCTCGAGGGCGCGCTGAAGCTCAAGGAGCTCGCCTACATCCACGCCGAGGGCTTCGCGGCGGGCGAGCTCAAGCACGGCCCGATCGCGCTGATCGAGCCGGGCCAGGTCGTGTTCGTGATCGTGCCGAGCCCGAGCGAGTCGTACGAGCTCCAGCGCAAGGTGATCTCGAACATCCAGGAGATCAAGGCCCGCGGCGCCCGCGTCATCGCGATCGCGGAGCAGGGCGATACGGCCGCGATCCAGATCGCCGACGAGGTCGTGCCGATCCCGCTCGCCGACCCGCTGTTCGAGCCGCTGCTCGCCGTCACCCCGCTGCAGATGTTCGCGATGGAGCTCGCCGCCGCCAAGGGCCTCGACGTCGACCAGCCGCGCAATCTCGCCAAGTCGGTCACGGTCGAGTGATCGAGCCGTGATCGTGGGGATCGGGGTGGACGTCGTGGACCTCGCGCGCTTCGAGCGCTCGCTGACGCGCACGCCCCGGCTCCGCGACCGGCTGTTCGCCGAGAGCGAACGCTCGCTCCCCGTCGCCTCGCTGGCGGGCCGCTTCGCCGCCAAGGAGGCGCTGATCAAGGCGCTCGGCGACTCCGTGGGCGCCCGCTGGCACGACATGGTCGTCGAGCGGGACGAGCACGGGAATCCGTCCTTCGCGCTGCACGGCCCGGCCCGGGCGGCCGCGGAGGCGCGCGGGATCACGCGCGTGCACCTCTCGATGACGCACGACGCGGGCGTGGCCTGCGCGTTCGTGGTGGCAGAGTCGTGAGCGTCCCCGCGTCGTACCGCGAGGCGGTGATCGACGTCGACGCGATGGCGGCGAACGCCGCGCGTCTGCGCGAGCTCACCGGCGCCCGCCGGCTGATGGCCGTCGTCAAGGCCAACGGCTACGGGCACGGCGCCCTGGCCGCGGCGCAGGCGGCGCTCGACGGCGGCGCGGACGCCCTCGGCACCGCGGAGCTGCGGGAGGCCGTGGCCCTGCGCGAGGCAGGCGTCGTCGCTCCGATCCTCTGCTGGCTGCACGACCCCGGCGAGGACTTCGACGCGGCGCTCGAGCACTCGATCGACGTCGCCGTCTCCTCGGTCGACCAGCTCGACACGCTCGCGCAGTCGGCGGAGGACCGCGGCGTGCGCGCGGCCGTGCAGCTCAAGGTCGACACGGGCCTCAGCCGCAACGGCGCCGCGGAGGAGGAGTGGCCGCACCTGGCGGAGTCGCTCGCCCGTCACAGCGCTCGCGGCACCGTCCACCTCACCGGGCTCTTCTCGCACCTGTCCAACACCTCGCGCGAGGACGACCTCGCCCAGCTCGCGCTCCTCCGCCGCGCCGAGGCCGTGCTGGCCGCGCACGGGGTGCAGGCGCCGGTCCTGCACCTCGCGGCGACGGCGGCGGCGCTGCGCCTCCCGGAGACACGCCTCGACATGGTGCGCAGCGGCATCGCCCTCTACGGACTCTCGCCGTTCGAGGACGAGACCTCGCTCCAGCTCGGGCTCGTCCCGGCGATGACGCTGCAGGGCCGCGTCGCCGGCGTCCGCCGGGTGCCCCACGGGACCGGCGTGAGCTACGACTACACCTGGCGGGCCGAGGGCGGGACGACCCTCGCGCTCGTGCCGTTCGGCTACGCGGACGGCATCCCGCGGAGCGCCTCCGGCGTCGCGGAGGTCTCGATCGGCGGCCGCCGCCACCGGATCGCCGGGCGGGTCGCGATGGACCAGTTCGTCGTCGACGTGGGGGATGCGAGCGTCGCGACGGGCGACCCGGTGACGCTCTGGGGCGACCCGACGACCGGCGTCCCCTCGGTCGACGAGTGGGCGCGGTGGTGCGGCACCATCAACTACGAGCTGGTCACCCGGCTCGGGCCGCGCGTCCAGCGGCGGCTGCTGAGCGCGGCGGACGGCCGTGCCTGAGCGCTCCTGGTTCGCGGACCGCGTCGTCGAGGTCGCCGATCCGGAGGCCATGGCGGAGCTCGGCCGCGAGCTCGGCCGAGTGCTGCGCGCCGGCGACCTGCTGGTGCTGACCGGGCCGCTCGGCGCGGGCAAGACGACCTTCACGCGCGGGCTCGGCGAGGGGCTCGGCGTGCGGGGTCCCGTGACGAGCCCCACCTTCGTGATCGCGCGGACGCACCCGCCGCTGCACGACGGGCCGCCGCTCGTGCACGTCGACGCCTACCGCGTGGGCTCGCCGGTCGAGCTCGACGACCTGGACCTCGATCCGGCGCGCTCGGTGGTCGTCGTGGAGTGGGGGGCCGGGATGCTGGACGGCGTCGCGGAGTCCTGGCTCGACGTGGTCATCGAGCGGCCGACCGCCGGCTCCGACGCCGAGGAGGGCGAGGAGCCGATCGAGCCGCGGACCGTCCGCTTCCGCGGCACCGGCTGGAGCTGAGCCCGCGGGTACCCTGGACGCGTGCTCCTCGCGATCGACACCTCCTCCGGAACCTCCGTCGCCGTCGTCGACTCCGCGGGCGCCGTGCGCTCGGAGCGCACCGAGACCGACACCATGCGCCACGCGGAGGTGGTCGGCCGGCTGATCCAGGAGGCGCTCGAGGCGGCCGACGTGGCTCCCGGGGGCATCGAGGCGGTCGCCGTGGGCATGGGCCCCGGCCCCTTCACCGGCCTCCGGGTCGGGATCGCCGCCGCCCGGGCCTTCGCGCTCGGCCGCGGTGTCCCCACCCTCCCCGTGGTCTCGCACGACGCGATCGCGCTCGCCGCGCTGCGGCACGGGCGCGCCGCGGGCTTCCTCGTCGTCACCGACGCCCGCCGCCGCGAGCTGTACTGGAGCGCCTACGACGGGCTCGACGACCAGGGCCTCCCCGTCCGTCTCGCCGGCCCGGGCCTGGACAAGCCGCCGGCCCTCCCGCATCCGGAGCTCCCGCGCCTGGAGGCCGAGACGGTCTCCGCCGGCGAGCTCGGAGTCGTGGCCGCCCGCCTGCGCGCTGCCGGTCGGCCCGGCGCCGAGGACGAGCCCCTCTACCTCCGCTCGCCCGACGTCACGCTGTCCGCCGGCCCCAAGCGGGTGACCGCATGAGCGAGGCCGTGCTCCGCGACGCGCAGGCGGACGACCTCGACGCCGTCATGGCGATCGAGGAGTCCGAGTTCGCCGGCGACGCCTGGTCGCGCGGGATGATGGCGGAGGAGATCCGGAGCCGTCACACCCGGTACCTGGTCGCCGAGCAGGACGGCGAGGTGGTCGGCTACGCCGGGCTCCTCTGCCCCGTCGGCGCCCACGAGGGCGACGTGCAGACGATCGCGGTCGTCGCCCGGGTCCGCCGCACCGGCCTCGGCCGCCGACTGCTGCGCGCGCTCCTCGAGGCGGCCCGCGAACGCGGCGCCCGCGAGGTCTTCCTCGAGGTCCGCGCCGACAACCCCGCCGCGCAGACCCTCTACCGCTCGGAGGGCTTCGAGGAGATCGGCGTCCGCCCCGCCTACTACCAGCCCGACGGAGTGGACGCGATCGTGATGCGCCGGCCGCCGACCCCGACCCAGGAGACCCCGTGAGCACCGGACCCCTCGTCCTCGGCATCGAGACCAGCTGCGACGAGACGGGGATCGGCATCGTCCGCGGCACGACGCTGCTCTCGAACACCATCGCCTCCTCGATGGAGGAGCACGCCCGCTACGGCGGCGTCGTGCCCGAGGTGGCCGCCCGGGCGCACCTGGAGGCTCTCGAGCCCGCCCTGCACGCGGCGCTCTCCGAGGCCGGTGTCGCGCTCGGCGACCTGGACGCGATCGCGGTCACCAGCGGACCGGGGCTCTCGGGCGCCCTCATGGTCGGCGTCGGAGCGGCGAAGGCGCTCGCCGTCTCGCTCGGCCTGCCGCTCTACGCCGTGAACCACCTCGTCGGCCACGTGGGAGCCGACGTCCTCCGTGCAGACGGCAGCGAGGGCAGCCCCGTCGAGGTGCCGACGATCGCGCTGCTGGTCTCGGGCGGGCACACCTCGCTCCTGCACGTGCGCGATCTGGTGTCGGACGTCGAGCTGCTCGGCGAGACCATCGACGACGCCGCCGGCGAGGCCTTCGACAAGGTGGCGCGCGTCCTGGGCCTGCCCTATCCGGGCGGACCGCAGATCGACCGGGTGGCGGCGGACGGGGACCCGAAGGCGATCCGCTTCCCCCGCGGGCTCAGCCTGCCGAAGGACCTCGAGCGCCACCGCTATGACTTCTCGTTCTCGGGGCTGAAGACCGCGGTCGCCCGCTGGGTCGAGAAGCGCCAGGACGCGGGGGAGGAGGTGCCCGTGGCCGACGTCGCGGCGAGCTTCCGCGAGGCGGTCGCCGACGTCCTGCTCACGAAGGCGCTCGCCGCCTGCCGCGACCGGGGCGTGCCGCGCCTCCTGCTCGGGGGCGGCGTGGTCGCGAACGCCCGGGTGCGCGCGCTGGCGGAGGAGCGGTGCGCGGCCGCGGGAGTGACCCTGCGGATCCCGGCGCTCTCGCTCTGCACCGACAACGGCGCGATGATCGCCGCACTGGCGGCGCAGCTGATCGAGGCGGGGCATCCGCCGTCGGGGCTCGGCTTCGGGGCCGACTCGACCCTCCCGGTCACCGAGATCCAGGTCCGCTGAGGCCTCTACCGGGCGGCGGCCGGGCCGCGCAAGCGCCGTCCAGCTTTTTGACAGGCGGATCGTGCCACTGCCACTCTTGGCCGCATCCGCTCGTTCCTGACCCTGGGGGATTCCATGACCACTCCGTACACGCCCGCGTCCGACCGCTACAACATCCTGGCGATCATCGGCTTCATCGCCTCGTTCTTCGTCTCCATCGTGGGCATCGTGCTGGGCTTCATCGCACTGTCGCAGATCAAGCGCACGGGGGAGAAGGGCCGCGGCCTCGCCCTCGCCGCCGTCATCATCGGCTTCGTCGCGATCATCATCACCATCATCTCGTTCGTCGCGCTCTTCTCGATCGCGGCGACCATGCCCTCGACCGGGTACTGATCGACACGCCTCCGAGGCTCGGGGGCGCCCGCACCACCAGGAGGACACCGTGACCGACGACACCGCGCCCGGACCGCAGACCGGACCGGCGCCCGCGCCGTTCGCCCCTCCGCTCGGCGAGCCGTCGGCGGCCTACCCGCCGCCGACGGCCGCCGCCGATCCCTACCCCGGTCTCCCGCCCCGCCGCCCGCCGATGAATCCGCTCGCGGTCGCGGCTCTGGTGTGCGGACTGCTGGGGCTGGCGCCCGCCGCCATCGTCCTCGGCCACATCGGCTTCGCCCAGGCCCGACGCTCCGGACAGCGCGGACGCGGTCTCGCGGTCGCCGGTTTCGTGCTGGGCTACCTCGCGATCGTCCTCGCGGTGATCGCCTACCTCGCCTGGACGGCCTTCGTCGGCGACCTGCGCGACGGCGGGTACCTGCCCGCGTGAGCGGACGGAACCCCTCCGCCGCCGCCGGGGTGCTGGCTAGACTCGCGCCATGAGCGACGACAGCACCCGTCCCGGCCCCGGCTCCGACGAGCAGCACGGCTCCGTCCCGGTCCCGCCGGCCCCGCCCGTCCCCCCTGCTCCGCCCGCTCCGCCCTCGGCCGCGTCGCAGCCGTCGGTGCCGCTCGCCGACTCCGCGCCGCCGGCCTACGGGTCGCCGCCGCCCCCGCCCGCGTACCCCTCGGCGCCCGCCTACTCCTCCGCGCCCGCCTACTCCTCCGTGCCCGGCCACCCCGCCGCCTATGCGGCCGCACCGGCGCCCGTCGTCCCCCGCACGCTGAGCCTCGTCGGGATGATCCTCGGCATCGTCGGCCTGGTCATCACGCTCTTCGCCGCCGGCTTCGGCTTCCTGCTGTCGGCTCCGGCCGTCGTGCTCGGCTTCCTCGGACGCCGGCGCGAGCCGGCCGCGCGCGGCTTCGCGCTGACCGCGATCATCACCGGGTTCGCCGGCATCGCCGTCTCGCTGATCTACCTGGCGGTCTTCCTCGTCTTCGTCGTGGTGGCCCTCGCCGCCGGCACCTCCGGCTACTGAGCCGGCGCGGGCCGCTCGACGCGCTCCGCGAGCAGCGCGCGGTGGCGCCCGGCGATCCGCGTCAGGATCAGCACCGCGCTGCCGGTGCCGGAGAGGCCCAGCCGCTTGCGGAAGCGGGCGGGGTCGACGTCCACCCCGCGCTTCTTGATCTCGAGCACGCCGATGCCGCGGGTGCGCAGCTCCTTCGCCAGCGTGCGCTCGTCCAGCGGCAGCTCGGCGAGGACCCGGAAGCTGCGGAGGAAGGGCGAGGCGGCCGCATGGTCGCCTGTCAGGTAGGCGATGCCGGGCGAGAGCATCCGCGAGTCGCTGGAGCGCGCGAGCTCGCCCAGGAGGCGCGCGCGGATCGCGGAGCCGTCCGGCTCGTGCACGAACGCGCCGAGGGGGCCGACCTCCTCGTCCTCGCTGTCGCCCGCCGCGGTGAGCTCGGAGGAGCCGGTCGCGCCGAGCAGCAGAGCGGAGCGGCGCACGCCCGGGCGCGCCAGAGAACCGAACCAGAGCCCGGTCTCGACCAGCTCCCCGTCGACCGAGACCCACTGCGCCTCGGCGTCCCGCGGCAGGCGCTCGCGGTCGAAGCCGGGACCCACCTTCACGCCCACGGGACGCTGCTCGGCCAGGCCGAACGCGAAGTCGAGCGAGGGGGAGTAGTCGTCCGGATCGTCGAGCCGCCGGGTCTCGCGGTGGCCCGCCGTGCGGCGTGCCGGGTCCAGGTAGACGGCGTCGAAGCCGTCGAGGTCGAAGGTCTCGGCCGTCGAGTGCACGGCGCTCGCCGCGGGGAACGGGGCGAGGTTGAAGCTGGCCAGGGTCGCGGTGACCTCGTCGGCCTCGACGGCGGTGACCGCCAGGTCGATCGCGGCCATCGCGAGGGCGTCGCCGCCGATCCCGCTGCCGAGGTCGGCGACGCGCGCCGCTCCCGCAGCCGCGAACCGGCCGGCGTGCAGGGCGGCGACGCGCAGCCGCGTCGCCTGCTCGAGTCCCGCGTCCGTGAAGAGCATCGAGCGGGCGAACTCGCCGAACTTCGCCTCCGCCTTCTGCCGGAGCCTCGCCTGGGTGAGCACCGCGGCGACGAGGACGGGGGAGTGGCCGGCGGCCCGGAGGCGTGCCACGGCCCGCACCAGGTCGTCGGACCGGTAGCCGTCGAGGGAGTCGAGGAGCCGGAGGCCCTCGGGGGAGAGGAGCTCGACCAGCTCGTCGCGTCGCATCCGGCCATGGTAGGCCACGGCCTCCCCGCGGGTCCGCGCCCTGCTTGGCACTCTGATTGCACGAGTGCCAGCGGAGCCCCTACGATGGATCTAGCACTCTCGGAGCGTGTGTGCCAGAACCGCGTTCCGCCCACATCGTCGTCAAGAAAGAGGTCAACCGTGTCGGTGTCCATCAAGCCGCTCGAAGATCGCATCGTCATCAAGCAGGTCGAGGCGGAGCAGGTGACCGCTTCCGGTCTCGTCATCCCCGATACCGCCAAGGAGAAGCCGCAGGAGGGCGAGGTCGTCGCCGTCGGACCCGGTCGCATCGACGACAACGGCAACCGCGTGCCGCTCGACGTCGCCGTCGGCGACAAGGTGATCTACTCCAAGTACGGCGGAACCGAGGTCAAGTTCGGTGGCGAGGACCTGCTGGTCCTCTCCGCTCGCGACGTCCTCGCGGTCGTCGTCCGCTAGGCAGCATCCCTCGGAAGGGCCCGTCGACCTCGGTCGGCGGGCCCTTCCGTCGTTCCCGGTCCTCCTCGCGACCAGTGGCCTGATCCGACCGCTACGGGGCCGTCCTCCCACCCCGCGCCTGCGTAGCATCGGGGGAGTGACCAGCTCCCGCACCCCTGCCGAGTCCGTCTCGCCGTCCCCTTCGGACGTGCCCGTCGGCGAAGGAGTGGAGGCGCTCGGAGCGGCGGGACGCCCGGGCGGGATGTCCGGCACGGGGCTGCTGTTCGCGTTCTCGGCCTACCTGCTCTGGGGTGCGATGCCCCTCTACTTCATCGCGATGGCGCCGGCCTCGCCGTTCGAGATCGTCGCGTTCCGAGTGCTCTTCTCGCTCGTCTTCTGCGTGATCCTGCTCACGGTCCTCCGTGGCTGGCGCTCCTTCGGCGCGCTGCTGCGCCGCCCCCGCCTGCTCGGAGTGATGGCGATCGCGGGCGTGCTCATCTACGTCAACTGGCAGGTCTACGTGATCGCCACGACCACGGGCCACGTCATCGAGGCGGCCCTGGGCTACTTCATGAACCCGCTGGTCACGGTGCTGCTGGGCGTCCTGGTGCTGCGCGAGCGCCTCCGGCCACTGCAGTGGGCCGCGATGGGCGTCAGCGCGGTCGCGGTGCTGGTCATCGCGGTGGGCTACGGATCCTTCCCGTGGATCTCGCTCGCCCTCGCCTTCTCGTTCGGCCTCTACGGCCTGGTGAAGAGCCGCGTCGGCGGCACGGTGGACGCGGTCGGCGGGCTGACGCTCGAGACGCTCTGGCTGACGCCGCTCGCCGTCGTGCAGCTGGCGGTCGTCGGCTCCACGGTGGGGCTGACCCTGACGACGGAGGGGACGGGGCACGCCCTCATCCTCGCCTCGGCCGGCATCGTCACGGCCGTCCCGCTGCTCCTGTTCGCGGGCGCCGCCCGCCGGCTCCCGCTGTCGATCGTCGGCTTCGTGCAGTACCTGACGCCGTTCCTGCAGTTCCTCGTCGGGGCCTTCGTCCTGCACGAGGAGATGCCGCTCGAGCGCTGGATCGGCTTCGCGCTGGTGTGGGCCGCCCTGGCGATCTTCTCAGGCGACCTCGTCGCCGCGGAGCGCAGACGGCGCCGTTCCTCCGTCTGATCTGCGGAACGCGTCGTCCTGGCGCGGCGCGACAGCGGAATGGTAACGATCCGGTCGCGAAACGTATTGGTAACACCCCTGTATTGTTCACGGCTGCTTCGGAGGTTAGGTTGGCCGAGCGGTTGCCACCGGCGCCGCTCCCACTGACACACACCTCTCAAGGAGCAACATGGGCGTTTACGCGAAGGCCGGCTCGGCCCGCGCGCGGTCCCTCCGGGCAACCCTCGGCGGCGTCGCCATTCTGGGCGCCAGCGCTCTCGTCCTCGCCGGCTGCGCCGGCGGCGGCGACAGCGGATCGAGCGGCGATAGCGGCTCGGGCGACCTGTCCCTCAAGATCGGCACGATCCTCCCGCAGACCGGCACCCTCGCCGTCCTCGGCCCGCCCGAGATCGCGGGCGTCGACCAGGCGGTCGTCGACATCAACGACGCCAAGGCCGGCATCACGATCGACGTGGAGCAGAAGGACTCGGGCGACACCACGACCGACATCGCGACGCAGTCGGCCACGTCCCTCATCGCCGACAACGTCTCCGCCATCATCGGAGCGGCGTCCTCGGGCGTCTCGAAGACCTTCATCGACCAGGTGACCCAGGCGGGCGTCGTCCAGATCTCGCCGGCCAACACCTCGCCGGACTTCACGACCTACGACGACGACGGCTACTACTGGCGCACCGCTCCCTCGGACGTGCTCCAGGGCCGCATCCTCGGCAACAAGATCCTCGGCGACGGCAAGACCAACGTCTCGATCCTGTACATGAACGACGCGTACGGCACCGGCCTCGAGAAGAACATCAAGGAGACCCTCGAGGCGGGCGGAGCATCCGTCGCGGCCGAGGAGATCTTCGAGCCGGCCTCGACCGACTTCAACTCGGCGCTGACCTCGGTCCTCGCCCCGAACCCCGATGCGCTGGTCGTCATCTCGTTCGACGAGATCAAGACCATCGCGGAGCAGCTCTCGGCCAAGGGCTTCGACTTCTCGAAGCTCTACGGCACGGACGGCAACTACGGCGTCATCGGCGAGTCCGACACCAACGTCGACATCGCCGGCGCGCAGTTCACCAACCCGGGCGTCCAGGCGTCCGAGGACTTCCAGGGCAAGCTGCAGTCGCTCGTCGAGTCGCAGGGCAACGACGCGCTGACCGTGTTCAGCTACGCGCCGGAGTCGTACGACGCCACGGTCCTGACCGCTCTCGCCGCGCTCCAGGGCGGGGCGACGGACGGTGCGACCATCCGCGACAACCTCATGTCGGTCTCGGAGGGCGGCACCAAGTGCACGACCTTCGCCGACTGCGCGAAGCTCATCGCCGACGGCGAGGACGTCGACTACGACGGCCTCTCCGGCCCGATCTCGTTCGACGAGAACGGCGACACCAGCGAGGCCTCGGTCTCGATCTACAAGTACGGCACGGGCAACACCACCTCCTTCGAGGAGACCGTCGAGGGTTCGCTGAACTGACGACGCGGTGACGCGGCTCCTGCCGCATCCCTGAGGGGCTCGGTCTTCGGACCGGGCCCCTTCGCCGTTCCCGGAGGGCAGAGGCGGAGACGCGCCGGTAGCGCGGACGCAGCGAGGCGCGGCGGTCGTCCGGGAGGGTGGCCGCTGTCGGGTGCGGGCGGACGGCTCCGCGGCGTCCAGGGCCCGGCATGGCGTCGAGGAGCCACCCGGGAGGAGGAGCGGCTCGGACGGCCTGTACGCGCCTCCGAGCGCCTCTCCCGGCCTCGAGGGGCGCCCTGCCGGACCGCGGGCGGGAGCGACGACGTCGAGCGGGAACGCAGAAGCGCGCGCCCTCCGGAGGGAGGACGCGCGCTCGTGGAGTGCGGAGGACCTAGGAGGCGCGGAGCAGCTCCGCCTCCTGCGCCAGGCGGTACGTGACGAAGGAACGGCTGTAGTTGCGGCGCTTGCCGCCGGTGGTCTCGGCGATGACGACCTGGGCGTAGACGCCGACGACGCGCCAGCGCTCGTAGTCGCCGATCGCACCGGTGCCGAAGCCGGCTCCGAGTTCCACAGGGGCGGGGGTGTAGCTCTTCATGGTCGGCTCCTTCGAGGCGGACGACGCGGCGCTCGAGGCGCTGCGGGGAGGGGAGGAGATCGGCGACCGATCGCGGTCCCTACCGGGGGAGAGGGGAGCGGGACGTCCCCCTGCAGGGCTGTCCCGTGTCCCCAAAACTACGGCAGGCAGGGCGATATCCTGTCCCCCTCGTGGGGGTCGCTGGTGCGGAGAGACTCTCGCTGTCCTGCCCTCGTCCCGCGGACAGGAGACCGAGTGTCCGGCCCGCCGTTCCGCCGACTTCCCGGGGGTTCGGCGGGCATCGCGGAGAGACCGGTGAAGGCGTGTCCGCGCCGGGAGAGCGGCTCCCTCGCCTCCCTTCTCCGGTACCCCGTGCCGGCGCGTCTCCGGGGCGTGAGCCGCCTGCCTTCCCGCCCTGCTCCGAGTGGACTCCGAGCGGCCCGGCGCCCTGCGCGAGCGGCCCCGCCTCCGCCCCGGAGCCGCACCGGCCCCTCGGCCCCGCTCGCGCCCGCTCCGCGCCCCGGGAACGGCGAAGGGCCCGCCGTCCGGAGACGACGGGCCCTTCGCCGCGGGGATCAGCCGCCGACGGTCGGGGTGCTCGTGGTGACCTCGTTGGTCGTCGCGAGCGTGCCCAGATAGAGCTCGATGACTTTGGGGTCGTTCATCAGCTCCCGGCCCGCGCCCTCGTAGGCGTCGCGGCCCTGGTCGAGGACGTAGCCGCGGTCGCAGATCTGCAGCGCCCGCCGCGCGTTCTGCTCGACGATCATGATCGAGACGCCCGCGCGGTTGATCCGCTGCACGTTGACGAACGTCTCGTCCTGCCGCATCGGGGACAGGCCGGCGCTGGGCTCGTCGAGCAGCAGCATCGACGGGTCCATCATCAGAGCCCGCGACATCGCCACCATCTGGCGCTCACCGCCCGAGAGCGACCCCGAGCGCTGCTTGAGCCGCTTGCTGAGCTCCGGGAAGAGCTCGGTGACGAACTCGAGCCGCTCCTTGTACAGCTTCGGCTTCTGGTACATGCCCATCTCGAGGTTCTCCTCGATGGTGAGCGACGGGAAGACGTTGTTGTTCTGCGGCACGAAGCCCACGCCCTTGGACACCAGCTTGTCGGCCTTGAGGCCGGTGATGTCCTCGCCGTTCAGCAGGACGGTGCCCTGGCGGATGTTGACCAGGCCGAACATCGCCTTCAGCAGCGTCGACTTGCCGGCGCCGTTCGGGCCGATGATCCCGACGAGCTCGCCGCGCTTCACGTAGACGTTCGAGCCGTTGAGGATGTTGACCCCCGGCACGTAGCCCGCGTGCAGATCGTGCGTCTCGAGGGTGTTCGGAGTCGTCGTGTCGGCGGTCATCTCTCGTCCTTCTCGAATTCGACGGCCGGGGCGTCGGTCGTCGGGGCGACGCTCGTCGGCGCGGAGGCCGACGGGGACGCCGTTCCGGCCGCCGGAGCGTCGTGGCCGGGCGTCGGGATGCCGGCCTGCTCCGCCTGCCGCTCCACGTCCTCGCGGACGAGGTCGGAGTCCATCTCCTCGGCGATCTCGAGCTGGCCCTCGATCGTGCCCAGGTCGGTGTCGTGGTGCGCGCCGAGGTACGCGTCGATGACGGCCGGGTCGTTCATCACGGTCGAGGGCGGGCCCTCGGCGACGACCTTGCCCTCGGCCATCACGATCACCCAGTCGGCGATCGTGTTGACCATGTGCATGTCGTGCTCGACGAAGAGCACGGTCATGCCCTCGTCCTTCAGGTTCACGATGTGACCCAGGAGCGACTGCGTCAGCGCCGGGTTCACGCCGGCCATCGGCTCGTCGAGCATGACGAGCTCGGGCTCCGACATCAGCGCCCGCGCCATCTCGAGCAGCTTCTTCTGGCCGCCCGACAGGCTCGACGCGTAGTCGTCCCGCTTGGTGTCCAGCTTGAACTTCTCGAGCAGGCGGATCGCGCGCTGCTCGATCGAGTCCTCCTCCTTCGACCACAGCGGGCGGATGAGCGAGGTGAAGATGTTCTCGCCCTTCTGCCCCTTCGCGCCGAGCAGCATGTTCTCGAGCACCGTCATGCCGCCGAGCGCCTTGGTGAGCTGGAACGTGCGCACCATGCCCATCCGCGACACCCGGTAGGCCGGGACGTTGGCGAGGTTCTTGCCCTTGAAGTTCCACTTGCCGGTGTTGGGCTTGTCGAAGCCCGTCAGCAGGTTGAAGAACGTGGTCTTTCCGGCCCCGTTCGGGCCGATCAGGGCGGTGATGGATCCGCGGGGGATCTCGAGGTGCTCGACGTCGACCGCGGTCAGGCCGCCGAAGCGGCGGCTGACGTTGTCGGCGACGACGATGGGGTCCTTCTTCCTGACCCCGGGGACGATTGCTTCCTCGGTGATGTCCGAGACCGGCGTCTTAGGCAAAGTGCAGATCCTTCTTCTTGCCGAAGATCCCCTGGGGTCTGAAGATCACCAGGAGCATGAGGGCTACCCCCACCACGATGAACCGGATGGGTCCGGTCTGCACGGTGGTGAGGCGGATGAGGTCGTTGTTGAGGACCCCGGTGTCGATCCCGAGCGTGAGCAGTCCGTCGGTCAGACCGAGGACGACCCAGAAGATGATCGAGCCGACGACGGGTCCGAAGACCGTCGCGGCGCCGCCCAGCAGCATGATCGTGTAGAGGAAGAACGTGAGCTGGGTGCCGTAGTTGTCGGGCTGGAGCGAGCGGGGGAGGATGAACAGCGCTCCTGCGAGGCCTCCGAGCACGCCGCCCAGGATGAGCGCCTGGATCTTGTACGAGAAGACGTTCTTGCCGAGCGAGCGCACGGCGTCCTCGTCCTCGCGGATGCCCTTGATGACGCGACCCCAGGGGCTGCGCATCAGGAGGAACACCAGGAGGCAGGCCAGGAGCACGAGGCCCCAGCCGACGATCCGCACCCACCACTGGTCCTGGCTGTAGGTGAGGACGCCGATGCCCCAGCGGCCCTCGGGGAGCGGGTTGAGGTCGTTGAACGCCTTCGCCGCGCCGTTGATGCCCTCCGAGCCGCCGGTGATCGCCGAGAACTCGGGGGTCTTGACCGAGAGCCGGATGATCTCCGCCGCCGCGATCGTCACGATCGAGAGGTAGTCGGCCCGCAGCCGGAGCGTCGGGATGCCCAGGATGAGCGCGAAGACGGTCGCCGCGACGATCGTCGCGAGGAAGGAGCCCCAGACGGGCCACTCGAACTTGACCGAGGTGATGGCGAAGGCGTAGCCGCCCACCGCCATGAAGCCGGCCTGTCCGAAGTTGAGCAGCCCCGTGAATCCGAAGTGGATGACCAGGCCGATGGTCGCCAGCGCGTACGCGGCGACAGTGGGATCGACGATCTGCCCGATCGCCAGCCAGATGAAGTTGAGGTTCATGGTGTCCTAGCCGATCCGTTCCTTGCGGCCCAGGATTCCCTGCGGCCTGACCAGGAGGATGATGATCATGAGAACGAGCGGAGCCACGTACTTGAGGTTCTCCGGGATCCAGATCGTCGAGATGTTCATCATCAGTCCGATGATGAGCGAGCCGACCAGCGCGCCGTAGGCGGAACCGAGTCCGCCGAGCGTGATCGCCGCGAAGATCAGCAGCAGGATCGACGCTCCCGTGTCCCAGCGCAGCGACTGGTAGTAGCCGATGTAGACCCCCGCCAGCGCGGCGAGAGCGCCCGACATCACCCAGACGACGCGGATGACGCGCTCGACGTTGATGCCCGAGGCGGAGGCGAGGGCCCGGTTGTCCGAGACCGCCCGCATCGCCTTGCCGATCTTCGTCTTCGTGAGGACGTAGGCCACGGCGACGATGCAGACGACGCCGACGACGGCGCCGACGATGTCGGTGAACTTCAGGCTGATCCCGAGCTCCGGCACCGTGAAGAACGGAGCGGTGCTGTTGGGGAGCGAGAGGCGGTCGGCTCCGAAGAAGAAGACGAACACGTAGCGCAGGGCCAGCGAGAGGCCGATCGTCACGATCATCAGCGGGATGAGCTGGATGCCCTTCTTCCGCAGCGGCTTCCAGAGCAGTCCGTCCTGGACGAAGCCGAAGGCCCCGCCGAGGATCACCGCGATCGGGATGGCCAGCAGCGCCGGGAGTCCGAAGACCCCGGAGAAGAGGTACGCCATCAGTGCGCCGAAGGTGACCAGCTCGCCGTGGGCGAAGTTGTTCAGGCCGGTCACGCCGTAGATCAGCGAGGCGCCGATCGCCGCGAGGGCGATCAGGAGCCCGAAGATCAGGCCGGTGACGACCTTCGGCCAGAAGATGATCCAGAACGTGTCGGCCGACACCGGCTGGTTCACCGCGTTGGACGTGCCGTCGGGGTTCGTCGCGTCGTTGCCGGTCGTGCCCTCGGTCGCGGGGCTGGTCGGAGCTGCGGAGTCCGTCGGGACCGGGACGGTCGCTCCGGAGCCCTTCGGGTTGGCCGTCGAGACGATGAAGTTCACGATCTGGTTCTGCGAGGCGACGATCTTCACCTGCTTCGGGTTCTGACCCGCGGCGGGGTAGCCCTTGTCGGCGGGCAGGGACTCCTCGTCGACGGTCACCGTGTAGGTGCCCGCGGCGTCGAGGGGGAACGTGGCCCGGCCGTCCTCGCCGGTGGTCACGGTCGCGGAGGCGTCGCCGCCGATCTCGACGGTCACCCCCGTCAGGTTCTCGTTCGTCCCCTGCACGCGGACCCAGGCGATGATCGACTGGTCGGCGGTGGTGGCGGCGAGTGCGGCGGGGGCCGCCGCGGCGATCCCGGTGAGGGTCGCGGCGAGCAGACCCAGGGCCAGGAGCCGGTCTCGGAGCCTCGGGCGTCTCCTATCCACGGGGCGCCTCCCGGTCCGTCGGATGCAGGGTCGTCGAGCGCTGGCGGCGCATCGAACGGCTGGCTGTGAGCAAGACGTCTACCTCTCGTCAGGGTGCACAGACGGATGGGGTCTCCGGGCACGCCCGAATCGCCGTCGTCAAACAACGTTGGTTGACCATACGTTCCGCATGTGTCGGCGGTGTTTCACCGTCCGCACTTACGCGTGACGACATTATGAGGGAGAGGAGAGCGCTCCAGTGCCCATCCGCGGCCCGGCGGCCGCGCCGTCGAGGAATACCGCGAGCCTCACGGCGCTTAAGATCGAACAACCGTGGCGCTCGTGAGCGGACTCCTCCCGTCCTCTCCGGGCTCCCGCACTCGACCTGCTAAGGGGCATTGATGGACCAGCCGGATCCCTTCGGATTCCTCGGACTCACCTACGACGACGTCATGCTCCTCCCGGGGCACACCGACGTCATCCCGAGCGAGGCCGACACGGCCTCCCGTCTCACCAAGCGCATCAGCGTGGCGACCCCGCTGCTCTCCGCGGCGATGGACACCGTCACCGAGGCGCGCATGGCGATCGCGATGGCCCGCCAGGGCGGCCTCGGCGTCCTGCACCGCAACCTCTCCATCGCCGACCAGGCCGACCAGGTCGACCGGGTGAAGCGGAGCGAGTCGGGCATGGTCTCGAACCCCGTCACGACCACCCCGGACGCCACCGTCGCCCAGGTCGACGACCTCTGCGGCCAGTACCGGATCAGCGGCCTCCCCGTCGTCGACTCCACCGGCGTGCTCGTGGGCATCATCACCAACCGCGACATGCGCTTCGTCTCGCCGTTCGAGAAGGCGACCACGCTCGTCCGCGACGTGATGACCAGCACCGGTCTGATCACGGGACGCGTCGGCATCCCCGACAGCGAGGTCATCGCCCTCTTCGCGCAGCACAAGATCGAGAAGCTGCCGCTCGTCGACGCGCAGGGCAAGCTCGCCGGCCTCATCACGGTCAAGGACTTCGACAAGTCGGAGCAGTACCCCAACGCCACGAAGGACGACGAGGGCCGCCTCCGGGTCGGCGCCGCGATCGGCTTCTTCGGCGACGCCTGGCAGCGCGCCACCGCCCTGCTCGACGCGGGCGTCGACGTGATCGTCGTCGACACCGCCAACGGCGACTCCGCCGGCGTGCTCGACATCATCCGCCGCCTGAAGTCCGACTCCGCGTTCGCCGGCGTCGACATTATCGGCGGCAACGTCGCGACCCGCTCCGGGGCGCAGGCCCTCGTCGACGCGGGCGCCGACGCCATCAAGGTCGGCGTCGGCCCCGGCTCGATCTGCACCACCCGCGTCGTCGCCGGCGTCGGAGTCCCGCAGGTCACCGCGGTCTACGAGGCGTCCCTCGCCGCGCGCGAGTCCGGCGTGCCGGTGATCGCCGACGGCGGCCTCCAGTACTCCGGCGACATCGCCAAGGCGCTCGTCGCCGGCGCCGACACCGTGATGCTCGGCTCGCTCCTCGCGGGCTGCGAGGAGAGCCCCGGCGACCTCGTGTTCCAGAACGGCAAGCAGTTCAAGACCTACCGCGGCATGGGCTCCCTCGGCGCTCTGCAGACCCGCGGCGAGCGGACCTCCTACTCGAAGGACCGCTACTTCCAGTCCGACGTGCCCACCGACGACAAGCTGATCGCCGAGGGCATCGAGGGCCAGGTGCCCTACCGCGGCCCGCTCGCGAACGTGGCCTACCAGCTCGCCGGCGGGCTCCGCCAGTCGATGTTCTACGTCGGAGCGCGCACCATCCCCGAGCTGAAGGAGCGCGGGAAGTTCGTGCGCATCACGGCGGCCGGGCTGAAGGAGTCGCACCCGCACGATGTGCAGATGGTGGTGGAGGCGCCGAACTACCGGCGCTGAGAGGTCTGGTGGGGCCGGCGGCGGATCGGGATCGCGGCCCCTCTGCCCGATGGGCCTGCGGCCCATACGCCCACCACGCCGGAGGGGCCGCGATCCCGATCCGCCGCCTCCCTCCGGGAGACGAGCGCCGGTCCTCGGCTGAGGGGCGGGGGACGCAGCGCGAGCGGCGCGAGGCGCCGCCGCGACTGCGGGGGGAGGCTTCCGCCTTTGCCGTCGCGGGGGAGTGGTCGTGCACCGCGCGCGAGCGCGACGGAGTGGGGACGGGCTTCCCGCGTTGCAGCGAATCGTGGCGGCGGCCGCGCAGGCTTCACCTGCTGGTGGAGTGCGCCCGCTCGCGTCGATCGCGGCCTGGTGCGGAGCCCGGTGGGAGCGGTGACCGGCGATCCGCGTTCCAGCGGATCGTTGAAGCGCGGACGCAGGACGCTCCGCGGAACGCGATCGCCCGTTCGGGCCGACCGCGGGCGAGCGGCGAGCGGAGCGAGGAGCGAGCCACAGCTGACACCGCTCAGCGGTAACCGGCGATCCGCGTGTGAGCGGATCGGCGTAGCGCGGACGCGGGACGCTCCGCGGAACGCGATCGCCCGTTCGGGCCGACCGCGGGCGAGCGGCGAGCGGAGCGAGGAGCGAGCCACAGCTGACACCGCTCAGCGGTGACCGGCGATCCGCGTGCGAGCGGATCGCCGTAGCGCGGACGCAGGACGCTCTGCGGAACGCGACCGCCCGCTCGGGCCGACCGCGGGCGAGCGACGAGCGGAGCGAGGAGCGAGCCACAGTAAACTCTGCGTCATGGAGATCGAGATCGGGCGCGCCAAGCGCGCCCGCCGCGCGTACGCCTTCGACGACATCGCCGTCGTCCCGAGCCGCCGGACGCGCGACCCCGAGGTCGTGTCGGTGAAGTGGTCGATCGACGCGTACCAGTTCGCGACGCCGATCCTCGCCGCGCCGATGGACTCGGTGGTGTCGCCGGCGACGGCGATCCGGCTCGGGCATCTGGGGGCGCTGGGCGTCCTCGACCTCGAGGGCCTGTGGACGCGGTACGAGGACCCGGAGCCGCTGCTCGAGGAGATCCGCCGGCTTCCGGCCGAGACCGCGACGCAGCGGATGCAGGAGATCTACTCCGCTCCGATCCGCCCCGAGCTGGTGACCGCGCGCCTGGCCGAGATCCGCGCCGCGGGCGTGACCGTCGCCGGGGCCCTGTCGCCCCAGCGGACCGCGGAGCTGTACCAGACCGTCGTCGACGCCGGGGTCGACGTGTTCGTCATCCGCGGCACGACCGTCTCGGCCGAGCACGTCTCGCGCGACACCGAGCCGCTGAACCTCAAGAAGTTCATCTACGAGCTCGACGTGCCCGTCATCGTCGGCGGCGCCTCCACCTACACCGCGGCCCTGCACCTCATGCGCACGGGCGCCGCGGGCGTCCTCGTCGGGTTCGGCGGCGGTGCCGCCTCCACCACCCGCACGACGCTCGGCATCCAGGCTCCGATGGCGACCGCGGTCGCCGATGTCGCCGGCGCTCGCCGCGACTACCTCGACGAGTCGGGCGGACGCTACGTGCACGTCATCGCGGACGGCGGCCTCGGCACCTCCGGCGACATCGTGAAGGCCGTCGCGGTGGGCGCGGACGCCGTGATGCTCGGCTCGGCGCTGGCCCGCGCGACCGACGCTCCGGGCGGCGGCTGGCACTGGGGCGCGGAGGCGCACCACCCGCAGCTGCCGCGCGGCCGCCGCGTCGAGGTCGGCACCGTCGGCACCCTCGAGCAGGTCCTCTACGGCCCGGCGACCGGCGCCGACGGCACGGCGAACCTCATCGGCGCCCTGCGCCGCTCGATGGCAACGACCGGCTACTCCGACCTCAAGGAGTTCCAGCGGGTCGAGGTCGTCGTCGCGCCGTACCAGCCCAGCTGACGCTTACCGACCGAGGCGATCCTGACCGTCGAGGCCACCGCGAACAGCGGGCTCCCTCGACGGCCCGGGGGTCCCTGGACGCGGCGGACGCCGGCGCGGGCCGGCCGGACGTGCTGGCGTCGTAGGCCTCGCGCCAGCCCGGCGGACGACACTGCGGACCCGCGCGCGCGGATCCGGTCTTCCCGGCGCTTCTGGGCGAGAAGCACGTGCTCGGGCGAGCGGCCCCCGAGGAACGCCGGGTCGGTTCGGATCGACGGCGGTCTGCGCGAGATCCGAGACGGCGAGTCCGTCGATCAGTGCGGGTGAGGGCAGACGAGCGCTCCGCGACGCCGTTCCACGTCCGGCTGCCCGGGTCCGTCGCCCCTCGACATTCACGGTCTCCGCAAGAGGCTCGACCAAGGGGCGTCCCGGACCGCCGCCGCCGCCGACTCGCGGAGGACGAAGGGCGCGCTCGAGGTCGCGGCCACGGCGTCGATCCGCGCCCGCTACCGCTCGTCCGCGGAGGCCCCCGCCCACTCGCCGGTCGGCGCGTACCGCGGCGCAGCCGCACGGACTCGTCCGACCGGCGGCACGCCCCGTCTCGACAGATCCCCACTGCACGCTTCCGCCCCCCCTTTCCCTCCCTCCGCTCCTCCTGTGGAGACTCCCCCCACCACCTGTGGGCAGCGAGGGAACGCAGGACCGCCGAGCCGGCCGGGAACCGCGGGATCCCTCGACGGGTCGGGGTTCCCTCGGCAGGAGGGCTCCGCACGCGCCTAAGCTGGAAGTCCCGAGTGGGAGCGCCGCACGGCGCGGAGGGAGCACGCATGGTCGAGGTCCGCAGGGTCAAACTGCCCGGTGTCGGGGTTCTGCACACGTTCCTGACGGCCGACGGCGGCAAGGTCGGCGTCATCGCCCACCGCTCCGGCCACAGCGACCTGATCACGTTCGCCGAGGGCGACCAGGACGGCGCCAAGGTGTCCCTCCGCCTGAGCGACGACGAGGCGCACACCCTCGCCGAGCTCCTCGGCGGCACGCAGATCACGGAGTCGCTGACCGCGCTCGACCAGATCCCGGGCCTCTCGATCGACTGGTTCACCGTCGACTACGACGACCACATCGCCGGACAGCAGCTCGGCAAGCCCGCCGACCGCGGGATCGTCGGGCTGACCGTCGTCGCCGTGGTCCGGGGCGACGCCGCCAATCCGGCGCCGGCCCCCGACTTCCGCGTCTTCCCCGGCGACACCCTCGTGGTCGCCGGCAGCCCCGAGAAGGTCGCCAAGGCGTTCGCGTTCTTCCGCACCGGCAGCTTCGCCAAGACGGTCGACGCCCCGCCCGGAGCCTGAGGATGCACCACGGCGAAGACCTCATCGTCCTCGGCGTCCTGTTCGTCGTCGCCTACGTCCTCGGCCGGCTGGGGAGGACGATCGGGCTCCCGGCCATCCCGATCTACATGGTCGTCGGGCTCCTCGCGAGCCCGAACTTCCACCTCTTCCCGCTCGACTTCGAGTCGAGCTACATCGAGCTGACCGCGGTCTTCGGGCTGATACTCCTGCTGTTCAACCTCGGCCTGGAGTTCGACCAGGACGAGTTCTTCGGGAACGCCGGCCGCCTGATCCTCTCCGGCGGCTCCTACATCGCGGTCAACATGGCCGTCGGCCTCGGCTTCGGCTTCGCGCTGGGCTGGGGGAGCCGCGAGGCGCTGATCATCGCCGGCATCACGGCGACGAGCTCGAGCGCGATCGTCACCAAGCTGCTGATCGAGCTCAAGCGCCTGGCGAACCCCGAGACGCCGATGATCCTGGGCGTCACGGTCGTCGAGGACATCTTCATCGCGGTCTACCTGGCGATCGTGTCCGTGGTGCTCTCGGGCGAGACGGAGCCGTGGCCGGTGGTGCTCAAGCTCGTCATCGCGTTCGCGTTCCTCGTGGTGATGTTCGCGATCGCCCGCTGGGGCGGGAAGGTCGTCTCCCGCTTCTTCCGCACCCGCGACGACGAGCTGTTCACGATCCTGTTCTTCGGTCTCGCCATCCTGTTCGGCGGGATCGGCGAGGTCCTCGGAGTGACGGACGCGATCGGCGCGTTCCTGATCGGACTGGTCATCGGAGCGACGCGGTTCCGGTCGAGGGTCGAGCACATCGCGATCCCGCTGCGCGACGTGTTCGGAGCCTTCTTCTTCGTCAACTTCGGTCTCGGGCTGGATCCCGGCGCGTTCCCGAGCGTCGTGGTCCCGGTGCTGATCGCCGCGGTGATGACCATCGTCCTCAACCTCGGCGCGGGGCAGTTCGTCGCGTGGCTCAACAAGCTCGGACCGCGCGCGGGCCTGAACGCGGCGTTCATCCTGCACAACCGCGGCGAGTTCGCGCTCATCCTGGCGACGCTCTCGCTCTCGGCGGGGCTCGACGAGCGGATCCAGCCCTTCGCCGGCCTCTACGTGCTGATCATGGCGATCGTCGGGCCGATCCTCGCCTCGCGCTCCGAGAGCATCGGCGCGTTCCTCTCGCGGCGGCGGCACCGCCCGGCACCCGCAGCGGCCACCGCCATGGACGAGGAGGACTTCGCGCTCGTGGAGGCGGCGATGGCCGCGCCCGCCGTCTCCGCGGAGGAGGCCCCCGCTCCTCCGAGGCGCCCCGCGGAGCCGGACGAGCTCGACGACGAGTTCCCCGATCCGATGCGCCAGGCGCTCATCGACCAGGCGATGCAGCAGTCCGACGGCGCCGACGACGCCCGGCCCCGCCGCCCGAGGGAGCCCGACTACTGATCCCACGGAGCTCCCACACTCACGGGTTAGGCTCGATCCGGCCCGCGGGACACCGCACGGATCGAGGGCGGACGAGGGACGAATGACGCAGAGCACGGTCGGGCAGGTGGCCCGGCGCCCGCGCTGGATCGCCGCGCTGGCGCTCGCACTCCTGATCGCCGGGCTCTTCGCCGCGCTCGGGCAGTGGCAGGTCGGCCGCGCGGTCGAAGCCGCCGCGCCCGACTCCGGAGTGTCGGAGACGACGCTCCCGCTCGCCGAGGTCGCGACCCCCTCCCGCTCGATCACGGCGACCGCCGACGGACAGCGCGTGGAGGGCTCGTCCGTCTTCGTGCCGGGCGGTGCCGAGATCCTCGGCGGCCGCCTGAACGGCGAGCAGCCGGGCTGGTGGGTCATCGCCCGTACCCGCACCGCCGACGCCGACCTGGTGCTCGCCTACGGCTGGACGCAGGACGAAACGCAGGCTCAGTCCGTCGCGGACGCGCTCAACAGCGGGAGCGAGCAGGCGCCCGCCTCCTTCACCGGCCGCCTCGTGGCCAACGAGGCCGCGGAGGCGCCGGCGGAGGGCCTGGACCCCGCCACCCTCACCGCGCTCTCCGTCCCCGCGCTGATCAACCGCTGGCCGGACCCGCCGCAGGACGTCTACCAGGGCTACGTCGTCGTCGACGAGCCGGTCGCCGGCCTCGGGGCCATCGACTCCCCGGCGCGCGTGAGCGACGTCTCGCTGAACTGGCTCAACGTCTTCTACGCGATCGAGTGGGTCGTCTTCGCCGGCTTCGCCCTCTACCTCTGGTTCCGCCTCGTCAAGGACGCGTGGGAGCGCGAGGCCGAGGAGGCGCTCGACGCCGAGGAGCGCGCCCGCGCCGACCTGGGCGACCGGGCCGAGGCCCCCGCCCCCGCACCGTAAACTGGTCGTCATGCCCCTCGAGCCCAAGCCCGCGCAGTTCCCTGCGATCCGGAGCGCGCTGCGCTTCTACCGGGTGACCTCGATCATCACCGGCGTGATGCTGCTCCTGCTCTGCGCGGAGATGCTGCTCAAGTACGTCTTCCACCTGGAGCTGTTCGCCTTCGGCCAGCAGGGCGTCCTGCACTTCGCCCCGATGTACGAGGTGCCCGGAGGCGAGTTCACGTCGAGCGGCACCGGCGCGAACCTGTCCACCGGCATCCTGATCGCGCACGGCTGGTTCTACGTCGTCTACCTCTTCGCCGACTTCCGCCTGTGGAGCCTCATGCGCTGGCCGTTCACGCGCTTCGTGCTCATCGCGCTCGGCGGCGTGGTGCCCACCCTCTCCTTCTTCGTCGAGACCCGCATCGCCCGCGAGGTCGAGCAGTACCTCGAGCGCCGGACCGCCGGCACCGACCCGAAGACCCCGACCGACTCCGTGGAGGCCCCCCATTAGCGAGCAGCCCACCGCTCCCCAGCCGCACCTGGCCGCGCAGCCCGTCCTCGTCGTCGACTTCGGCGCGCAGTACGCGCAGCTGATCGCCCGCCGGGTCCGCGAGGCGAACGTCTACTCCGAGATCGTGCCCTCCAACGCCACGGCCGCCGAGATCGCCGCGAAGTCGCCCGTCGGCATCATCCTCTCGGGCGGCCCCTCCAGCGTGTACGAGGAGGGCGCCCCGCAGCTCGACCCCGCGATCTTCGACCTCGGGGTCCCGGTCCTGGGCATCTGCTACGGCTTCCAGGTGATGGCGAAGACGCTCGGCGGCGAGGTCGCCAACACGGGGCTGCGCGAGTACGGAGCGACGGATGCCGCCCTCTCGACCGACGGTGGCGTGCTCCTCGGCGAGCAGCCCGCCGACCAGACGGTGTGGATGAGCCACGGCGACTCGGTCGCACAGGCGCCCGAGGGCTTCGAGGTCCTCGCCTCCACGAGCTCCACCCCGGTCGCCGCCTTCGGCAACGACGAGCGCCGCCTCTACGGCGTGCAGTGGCACCCGGAGGTCAAGCACTCCGCCTACGGCCAGGCCGTCATCGAGAACTTCCTCCACCGCGCCGCGGGCATCCCGGCCGACTGGAACTCCTCCAACGTGATCGACGACCAGGTCGCCGTGATCCGCGAGCAGGTCGGCACCGGACGCGTCATCTGCGGCCTGTCCGGCGGAGTCGACTCCGCCGTCGCCGCTGCGATCGTGCACCGCGCCATCGGCGATCAGCTCACCTGCGTCTTCGTCGACCACGGACTCCTCCGCAAGGACGAGCGCCGCCAGGTCGAGGAGGACTACGTCGCCGCGACCGGCGTCCGCCTGGTCACCGTCGACGCGCGCGAGCAGTTCCTCGACGCGCTCGCCGGCGTCAGCGACCCGGAGCAGAAGCGCAAGATCATCGGCCGCGAGTTCATCCGCACCTTCGAGGCCGCCGCCGAAGCGCTCGTGCTCGAAGCGCAGGGCGAGGGCGAGACGATCGACTTCCTCGTCCAGGGCACGCTCTACCCCGACGTCGTCGAATCCGGCGGCGGCACCGGCACCGCCAACATCAAGTCCCACCACAACGTGGGCGGACTCCCCGAGGACCTGCAGTTCGCGCTCGTCGAGCCGCTCCGCACCCTCTTCAAGGACGAGGTCCGCGCGATCGGCCGCGAGCTCGGCCTCCCCGAGGTCATCGTCGGCCGCCAGCCCTTCCCCGGACCCGGCCTCGGCATCCGCATCGTCGGCGAGGTCACCCAGGAGCGGCTCGACCTCCTCCAGGACGCCGACGCCATCGTCCGCGCCGAGCTCACCGCCGCCGGCCTCGACACCGAGATCTGGCAGTGCCCCGTCGTCCTCCTCGCCGACGTCCGCTCCGTCGGAGTCCAGGGCGACGGCCGCACCTACGGCCACCCCATCGTCCTGCGCCCCGTCTCCTCCGAGGACGCGATGACCGCCGACTGGACCCGCCTGCCCTACGACCTCCTCGCCCGCATCTCCAACCGCATCACCAACGAGGTGAGCGGCGTGAACCGGGTGGTGCTGGATGTGACGTCCAAGCCCCCCGGCACCATCGAGTGGGAGTGATTCCGCGGGTCTCCGCACGGTCATCTGCGGCGTTGTCGGCGGTTGCGATACCTCCGGTATCGCGCCCTTCTCCGCCTTGCAGCTGACCGCGCGGAGACCCGCGGAACGTCAGGAACGGCCCCCTTCGAGGGGGCCGTTTCTTGTTGAGGGGAGAGTGTGGGGGAACGAGCCTCTGCGGGGCCGTTCCCGGGTGCAGGTAGAGGGGAACGAGCCCCTGCGGGGCCGTTCCTGGGTGCAGGCAGTGGGGAACGAGCCCCTGCGGGCCGTTCCCGGGGTGCAAAGTCGGGGAACGAGCTCCGGTGGCTGTTCAGGGAACGGGTGGCCGCGGTGAGGCCGGGGGATCGGTCAGGGGCGACCGGTTCCTCGCGAGGCGTATCGAGTGGCGGTCAGGGGTTCGAGGCCCTGCGGGGACGTTCCGGGGGTGCCGGCCGAGAAGCGAGCTCCTGCCGAGTGGTCGGGGAACGCGGGTCTGCGCGGCGGTCCGGGGGCCGGGGCGCAGGCGGAGGGCGGCAGGCGCGCGAGCGCGGGTCAGGCGGGGGTGTCGAGGACACCGATGAAGCGGGTGCCGATGCCGTCGTACTCGTCGCGGCGGTGGCCCTCGGGGTGGTGCGGCCAGGAGGCGGGGGAGTGGTCCTCGCAGACGAGGAACGTGAACTCGGGCCACCACTTCTTCGGGCGGGCGGCCTCGGAGCGACCGCAGACGGCGCAGTCGAGGGTCACCCACACGGGACGCCTGCCGGTGCGGTTCGCGCGCGACTGGACGAGCCAGGCGGGCGGATCCTGCTCGAGGGCGGCGAGCTCCTCCTCCGACAGACGGGTGGGGATGCCGTGCCGCGTCGCCATCTCGAGGGGGATGTCGAGGCGCTGAGCGGCCTCGCGACGCGTGATCATCCGGCCACCCTAACCCAGCGGCGCACGCGGACCCCGAGGCCGCAGCGACGCGCGCGCGAGGAGCCACTCCAGCGGGCCCTGCCCCACGAGCCGCCTCCAGAGGAGAGCGGCGACGATCGAGCCGACCACGAAGACGCCGAGCAGCGCCCAGCTGCGCCACGCCTCGAAGTCGAACGGCTCGTACGGGACCAGGTACACCGCCAGCGCCACGAGCTGCAGCGAGTAGATCGTCAGCGGCATCGCACCGACGGCCGCGATCGGAGTCGCCGCCCGTGCCAGGAGCGGCAGCCGCTGCAGCAGAGCCGTCAGCGCGCCGAGGACCACGCAGGCGACCCCGCCCGCCCCGAGGAGCTCGGCGGTGGTGCTGGCGTGCGCCTCCACCGCCTCCGGACCCCCGAGCAGCAGCCCGCCGCCGTAGCCGAGCACGGCCGAGACGGCGCCGCCGACGACGACCCAGCGCTGGGTGGTCGCGGACCGGATGTCGCAGCGCGCGATCAGGAGGCCGAGCACCACGTACGCCAGCCACGACGGCACCGGGTAGTACTGGGTGAACCAGATGAGGGGCTGCGCGGCCAGGAGCGCCTCGTCGGGCGACAGGGTCGAGAGCCAGGAGCCGCCGGCGCTGGTCAGCGCGTCGACCGCGAGGGGCCCGGCGATCGCCGCGGCCGCGACCAGCACAGCGAGGACCGCCCGCGGCAGGAAGAGCAGCAGCGCCGCGACGAGGAACATCACCCCGTAGTGCGGCAGGATCACCGCGATCGGCGTCCCGAGCAGGGTGAGGGCGACGCCGATGACGAGCAGGTACAGCCCGCGGAGCAGGATCGATCCCGTGTCGTGCCAGGGCCGCGAGGAGCGCTGTGCTCCGCCCGTCATCAGCCCGATCGACACTCCCGCCAGCACGGCGAAGAGGACGGAGCTGCGGCCGTTCCAGAGCATCTCGCTCTCGACGGGGGCGAGGTGGGCGGCGAACATGCCGAGGACGGCCAGGCCGCGTGCGACGTCGAGGCCGACGATCCGGAAGTCTGCGGCGCTCATCCCTCCATCGTGCCAGGCGCTCCCGGCAGTGCACCGGGAACGGCGGTGGGGCCGGGAACGACGACGGGCGCCCGACCCGGAGGTCGAGCGCCCGTCGGACGTGGTGCGCCGTGCTACTCGCGGAAGATCGCGACGAGGCGCAGGATCTCCAGGTACATCCAGACGACGGTGACCAGGATGCCGTAGGCGCCGGTCCAGCCGTAGATGCGGGGGAGGCGGTTGCGCACGCCCTGCTGGATGAACTCGAAGTCCATCACGAGCGAGTACGTGGCGAGCGCGACGGCGATGAGGCCGATCACGATGCCGATGAAGCCGGTGCGGAGACCGAAGCCGCCGCCGACGCCGAAGAGGCCGAGGCCCAGGTTCACCAGCGAGAACACCGCGTAGCTGATCATGCCGATGAAGAAGATCTTGTTGAGCTTCGGCGAGGTGCGGATCTTGCCGTTCATGAACAGCGCCAGGGTGACGCCGATCACGATGACGGTCGCCATGAGGGCCTGGACGACCGCTCCGGCGTACGCGCTCTCGAAGAACTTCGAGATCGCGCCGACCGCGATGCCCTGGGTCGCGGCGTAGCCGAGGATCAGGGCGGGCGACGGCTGCTTCTTGAACGCGTTGACGATGCCCAGCACCAGCGCGACGAGCACGGCGGGGAGCATCAGGCCCGGGACGAACCAGCCGACGGCCGCACCCGCGAGGAGCACGACGAAGGCGAGGGCGGTCTTGGCGAGGGTGTCCTCGACGGTCATCCGGTCGGTCTCGACGGAGCCGGCGGCCGGACGGGAGTACATCTGGTCGAGCGTGCCGGGGGAGACGTCCGGGAGGTCCTGCACGCGGCCGGCGTAGCCGCGGTTGCTGAACTCCGGGCGTCCGAAGGCCGGATTGTTGCTTGCCATGGTTCCTCTTCTCTCAGGTGCGCTGGTCTCCGAGGGAACTCGCGGATCTGAGTCGCTGTGGGTGCGGGGTGCGCCGCGGATCCGAGAGGACTGCGACGATGGACACCACCATATCTGAGAGCACCTCTCAGAGTCTGGCTGTTCTCTTCGAGCGGACCTCGACTCCGCTGCGAGCCGCGCAGTGCCGCCCGTAGGATCGCGGCATGCCCGCGCGTCAGTCACCGCTCGTCATCGGCCACCGCGGAGCGAGCGGCTACCGACCAGAGCACACCCGCTCCGCCTACGAGCTGGCGATCGCGCTGGGCGCCGATGCGCTCGAGCCCGATCTGGTGGCGACCCGCGACGGCGTGCTCGTCCTCCGCCACGAGAACGAGATCTCCGGCACGACGGACGTCGAGAAGCGCCCGGAGTTCGCTGCGCGCCGCACCACCAAGCGGATCGACGGCCGCGAGATCACCGGCTGGTTCACCGAGGACTTCACCTGGGACGAGCTGTCGGAGCTGCGGGCCCGCGAGCGGCTGCCGGCGGTGCGCAGCTCCAGCGCCACGTTCGACGGCCAGTTCCCGCTGCTGCGCTTCAGCGAGCTGCTGGCGCTGCTGGACCGGGCGGCGGAGGACGATCCGCTCGCTCCGCCGGGGCTCGTCGCCGAGATCAAGCACGCGACGTACTTCGCCGGGATCGGGCTGCCGCTGGACGTGCTGCTGCGCGAGGAGCTCGCCGCCGCGGGCTGGGGTCCGCGCGACCCGCGGCTCACGATCGAGAGCTTCGAGAAGACCGTGCTGGAGCGGCTCGCGGTGAGCGGAGTCGGCACCCGCCGGATCTACCTGCTCGAGTCGCGCGGCGCCCCGCCCGACCTCGTGGCCGCCCACGGCGCCGACGCGGCCCCCTACTCCGCCTTCACCACGCCGGCGGGACTGCGGAACCTCGCCGGAGCCGTCGACGGGATCAGCGTCGACAAGAGCATGCTCTTCTCGCGGGACGCGGCCGGCCGGGCGACGGGGACCGGTCCGCTCGTCGAGGACGCGCACGCGGCCGGGCTCGAGGTCTACTGCTGGACGCTGCGCGCCGAGAACCGGTTCCTCGAGAAGGTGCACCGCCGCGGGAAGGACCCGGCGGAGTACGGCGGCTGGCAGGAGGAGTTCGCGATGATCCTCCGCTCGGGAGTGGACGGCGTCTTCGCCGACCAGCCCGATCTGGCGATCGAGGCGCGGGCGGCCGAGCAGGAGCGCCTGCTCCGCGGCTGACCGGTCCGCCGATCGGGTTCTCGTCCGGCGCGTGCCGAGCGGACGCGGAGGCTGCGCTGGCATCATCGGCTCACCACCGCCCGCCCGACCCTCGAGAGGAGGCCCCGTGTCCACCCGAGAGCGCATCACCCGCCGCTGGATCACCACCGCCGTCCTCGCCGTGATCGGCGTCGCCGTCGTCTACTGGCTCGCCGTGCTCACCCCTCAGGGCCAGGGCGTCGAGAACTCGGGGCTCCGGGGCGCCGACCTCGTCTTCGGCCGGGCCACCGGCGCCGCCGCGGGGGCGCTCGCGGACGTCACCCCGCTCTCCATGGTCGTCGGCGCCCTGCTCGTCGCGGCGATCGCGCTGATCCGGAGGCGCCCGGCGCTGGCCGTCGCCTCCGTCGGCTCGATCGTCGTCACGGCCGGGCTCACCCAGCTGCTCAAGAACGTGGTCCTCGAGCGGCCCGAGCTGGTCGACACCGACTCCTGGTACACCGGCGGCAGCTTCCCGAGCGGGCACACCGCGGCGGCCGTCTCGGTGGTCTTCGCCCTGGCGATGGTCGTCCCCGGGCGCGCGCGGACCGTCGTGCTCGCGCTGGGCGGCGCGGTCGTGGTGCTGGTCGGCAACCTGACGATGGCCGCCTCCTGGCACCGGGCGAGCGACGTCCTCGGGGCCGACCTCGTCGCGCTCGCCTCCGCCTCCGCCGCCTGCGCGTGGCTGACCACCAGGGCCCAGGTGGGCCGAGCGCCGAAGAGGCCCGCGCGGCGCGGGGTGAACCGGCTGCTCCTGGTGTGCTCGGTGATCGTGGTGGTGCTGCTCGCGGCTCTCGCCGTCCAGGGCATCCAGTACTACCCCGACGACACGAAGGACCTCACCGCCTTCGCGCTCCTGCAGCTCCTGGCGGTGTCGACGTCGGCGCTCGCCGTGCTCGGCTTCTCCCTCGCGTGGCGCGGACTGGACGTCGGTGGGGCGCTCACCTCGCCCGCGCCGCGTCAGCGGACCGCCTGACCGCTCCCGGTGTCGGAGGGGCGATCTACACTCGGAGGGACATGAGCTTCCTCTTCGATCCGAGCGACTCCCGCGCCACCCCGGTCATCGTCGGTCCCCCCGGCGGCCCCGGGGACGCGCCCCGCACCGACCCGGCGCACGAGCAGCTCGTCGCGGGGCTGAACCCCCAGCAGCGCGAGGCGGTCGAGTACCGCGGAGACGCGCTGCTCATCGTCGCGGGTGCGGGCTCGGGCAAGACCAGCGTCCTCACCCGGCGCATCGCGAGCCTCCTGGGCAACGGCGAGGCCTGGCCGAGCCAGATCCTCGCGATCACGTTCACCAACAAGGCCGCGGCCGAGATGCGCGAGCGCGTCGAGAAGCTGGTGGGGCAGAGCGCCGAGGGGATGTGGATCTCGACGTTCCACTCCGCGTGCGTGCGGATCCTGCGCCGCGAGGCCGAGAACTTCGGCATGACCAAGTCGTTCACGATCTACGACTCGGGCGATCAGCGCGCCCTGCTCAAGCGCATCGTGAAGGACCTCGAGGCCGACTCGCTCGGGATCACCGTCGCGAGCGCCTCCGCGAAGATCTCCAAGCTCAAGAACGAGCTCGCCGACGTCGACTCCTACGCCCGCACCGCGAACCTCAGCGACCCGAACGAGGAGATGTTCCTCCAGGTCTTCCGGGCCTACTCGCGGGCGCTCGAGGGGGCGAACGCGTTCGACTTCGACGACCTGATCGCGCAGACCGTCTACCTCTTCCGCGCCTTCCCGCACGTCGCCGCGAAGTACCAGCGGCGCTTCCGCCACGTGCTGGTCGACGAGTACCAGGACACGAACCACGCCCAGTACTCGCTGATCCACGAGCTGACCCGGCCCGTGCCGCCGGCGACGATGGCCGCGGCGCAGTTCGACCGCCCCTACCGCGGACCGGTCACGGCCGACGGCTCCATCCCGGGGGCCTCGCTCACCGTCGTCGGCGACTCGGACCAGTCCATCTACGCGTTCCGCGGCGCCGACATCCGCAACATCGTCGAGTTCGAGCGCGACTTCCCGGGCTGCCGCGTGATCCTGCTCGAGCAGAACTACCGCTCGACGCAGAACATCCTCTCGGCGGCCAACGCCGTCATCTCGAACAACTTCGACCGTCGCGCTAAGAACCTCTGGTCCTCCAGCGGCGACGGGGAGAAGATCGTCGGCTACACCGGGTACTCGGGTCACGACGAGGCGCAGTTCGTGGTCGACGAGATCGCCCGCCTGCACGCGGCGGGCACCGGCTACGACGAGATCGCGGTCTTCTACCGCACCAACGCGCAGACCCGCGCGCTGGAGGAGATCTTCATCCGCTCCGCGCTGCCCTACCGGATCCTGGGCGGCACGAAGTTCTACGAGCGCGCCGAGATCAAGGACGCACTGGCGTACCTGATCACGGTGGCGAATCCGGCCGACGTGCTGGCGCTGCGGCGCATCATGAACACTCCGAAGCGGGGCATCGGCCCCGCGACGGAGGCGCAGCTGCAGTCGTTCGCCGACACCAACGCGGTGACCCTGCGGGAGGCGATGCGCAACGCCGGCTCGCTCGGGATGGGCCCGAAGGTGACGAAGGCGATCGTCGACCTCGCGACCCTCCTCGACGAGTGCGCGCTGATGCTCGACCCCGCACGGGAGGGCGGCGAGGCGAAGGTGCACGAGGTGCTGACGGCGCTCCTCACCCGCAGCGGCTACCTCGACATGCTCCGCGCCAGCCGCGACCCGCAGGACGAGGCCCGCGCCGAGAACGTCGACGAGCTCATCGCCGTCACCAAGGAGTTCGCGCGCAACAACCCGGACGGCGGGCTCGTGGACTTCCTCACCGAGGTCTCGCTGGTCGCCGCAGCCGACGACCTCGACGACGACTCCGGCACCGTCTCGCTGATGACGCTGCACACGGCGAAGGGCCTCGAGTACGACGCCGTGTTCCTCACCGGCATCGAGGAGGACCTGCTCCCGCACCGCATCTCGGCGAACGAGCCCGGCGGCCCGGCGGAGGAGCGGCGGCTGTTCTACGTGGGGATCACCCGGGCCCGCAAGCGCCTCTACCTCTCGCTCGCGATGACCCGCGCGCAGTACGGCGAGACGTCGGTCGCGATGCCGAGCCGGTTCCTGCAGGAGATCCCGGGAGAGCTGATCCAGTGGCGCCAGTCGCCCGGCGCGGCGACCTCGCGCGGCGGCACGCAGCCCCGGGCCCTGAACGCTCAGCGGCCCGGCTTCGGCAAGTCGCGATCGAACACCGAGTTCCGGGAGGCGCTCGCCGCGGCGCCGAAGGCCAAGGGCGAGTTCCCGAACCGGATCACCGGCATGGTGCGCGACAACGGCGACCTCGAGCTGATCGCGGGCGACCGCATCCGGCACACCGACTTCGGTGAGGGGCGCGTGAACGCGGTGACGGGCGAGGGCTCGAAGCGCGTCGCGCACGTGCTCTTCGACCAGGTGGGCGCGAAGAAGCTGCTGATCAAGGTCGCGCCGATCGAGAAGATCTAGTCCGGTGGCGGCCGGATCGGCGGCCGCGCGGCTCGCGACGGAGGTGTTCTCCCCGGCGGTCCTCGCGGTGCTCGTGCCGGTCGTGGTCGGCGCGCGCGTCGCGGATCCGCCCCTGCTCGGCGTCGCCTGGGGAGCGCTCGCGGCGCTCTTCGTCGGCGTGGTGCCCTACCTCGTCATCCGCCTGCTGATGCGCACCGGCCGGATCCACGGCGACCATCACGTGCCCGACCGGCGCGAGCGGGCGCTGCCGATCGCGCTGGCGCTGGTGTCGATCGCGGCCGGCCTGGTACTGCTCGCCGTGCTCGGCGCTCCTGCCGCGGTGACCGCGTTCGGCGTGGTGACGGTGGCCGTAGTGCTCGCCGTCGGCGTGGTCAACCTGGTCTGGAAGCTGTCCGGGCACGCGGCGGTGGTCGCCACCTGCGCCGTCGTCGTGCTGATCGCCTACGGACCGCTCTCCCTGCTGATCAGCGTGCCCGTCGTCCTCTGGGTGCTCTGGTCGAGGGTGCGCCTCGGTGCGCACACCCCCGCTCAGGTCCTCGCGGGCGCCGCGGTCGGCACCGTCCTCGCCGGGACCGTCTGGTCCCTGCTCGGCTGACGTCCGTCCCTTCCCGTGTGCCCTCTGGTCGCCGTCCGCGAGATTCCACTCGAGTGGGAGGCACGCCGTGGCGGGCTCACCCGAGTGGCATCTCGCGGAAGGGGTCAGCCGGCGTAGCGCGCGACGAGCTCCCGCTTGAGGATCTTGCCGCTGGGCCCGAGCGGGAGGGCGTCGACGAACTCGACGCGGCGGGGGAACTTGAAGGCGGCGAGATGCTCGTTCGCGTAGGCGATCAGCTCCTCCGCGGTGGCGGTCGCCGACGGGGCGAGGATCACCGCGGCCATCACCTCCTGGCCGTGGCGCTCGTCCGGGATCCCGAAGACCGCCGCGTTCTGCACGGCCGGGTGCCCGATCAGCACCTCCTCGACCTCGCGCGGGTACACGTTGTAGCCGTTGCGGATGATCATGTCCTTCGTGCGGTCGAGGATGCGGATGTAGTCCTCCTCGTCCTTCGTGCCCAGGTCGCCGGTGCGGAACCAGCCGTCGATCACCGCCTCCGCGGTCGCCGCCGGGTTGCCGAGGTACCCCTTCATCAGGTTGTGCCCGCGCACCACGATCTCGCCGAGCTCGCCCCGGGGGAGCAGCTCGACGCGGTCGGTCACGTCGGGGCGGGCGACCTCGACCTCGACGCCCCAGATCGGCGTGCCGACCGTGCCCGGCCGCGGCGGGACTCCGACGTGGTTGAAGGTGGCGACCGGGGAGGTCTCGGTGAGCCCGTAGCCCTCGTAGATCTCGACGCCGAACACCTCGCGGAAGCGCTCGATCACGGCGACGGGCAGGGCGGCGCCTCCCGAGACCGCGTAGCGCAGCGGCGGCCGGTCCTCGCGCCGGGTCGCGGCGTCGAGCAGGGCGACGTACATCGTGGGCACGCCCTCGAAGACGGTGCAGCCGTGGGCGATCATCGCCTCGAGCGCGGCGTCGCCGTCGAACTTCGGCACCAGGACGACCGTCGCGGCGGTGCGGAAGGCCGTGTTCATCGCGCAGACCTGCCCGAAGGTGTGGAAGAGCGGCAGCGCCCCGAGCACCACGTCGCCGCGGTGCAGGTCGAACGTGTTCATCAGCAGCACGTCCGACTGCGAGACGATCGCGAAGTGCGTCCCCTCCGCCCCCTTCGGGCGGCCGGTGGTGCCGCTGGTGTAGAGGATCGTCGCCGTGTCGGAGGGGGAGCGGGGCACGTAGCCGTCGATCGGGGTCGCCTCCGCGGCGAGGTCCTCCAGACGCGGAAGGGGCGAGGCGGTGCCGTCGGGCACCATCACGCTCAGCACGGGAACGTCGGCGAGGTCCGCTCCGGCGGCCCCCTCGGCGAGCAGCGGAGCGGCGCACACGAGCGCGACGGCTCCGGAGTCGCGCAGGACGTAGGCGATCTCGTCGTGCTTGAGCAGGGCGTGCACGGGGACCACCACGGCGCCGAGCGCGAGGACGGCGAAGTAGCCGCGGGGGAAGTCGGGGACGTTCGGGACGAGCAGGGCCACGCGGTCGCCCGGTCCGATCCCCTGGGCGCGCAGGGCTCCCGCGTAGGCACGGGTCTGCCGCCAGAGGGTCGCGTAGTCGACGGCCTGCTCGCCGACGCGGATGGCGATCGTGTCAGGGGTGCGCCGCGCCGCCTCCGCCAGGATGGCCGCGACGGAGAGGGTGCCGAAGCCGGCGGCGGGCGGGGGAGCGGCGGGGGCCTCGGCCGTGCGGGGTTCGGTGATGCTCATCAAGGCTCCAGTCGTCGTTGACCGCCGCGGCGGATGCCGGGTGCTTCACCGTAGATCCGCCGGGCGGCCGCGTCGAGCGATCCGCACCGGATGTTCAGCACGGACGGGCGGGGAGTGCGCATCCCGGCGCCGAGCGGAAGGGGGTGCGGGAGGCGCGGGCGGCTGCCTACAGTCGGACTGCTGCGGCCCGGTTCCGCGGGTCGGACGACGGGAGGCGCGATGCGCGGCGAGGCGACGCTCTACACGGACGCGGTGGTGACGGCTCCGTTCGCCCTCGCGGTGATCGCGGAGGCGACCGGCTCGCGAGTGGTCGGCGCGCGGACCGCGGACGCGCACGTTCCGCTCTACAGCGGTCCGACGAGCGCGCGGGTCGAGATCGCGGGGTTCGGCGACAGCGTGCCGGTCACCGTCGACGTGCGCGACGAGCGCGGGATCGACGAGGCGCGCGCGGCCGCGCAGGCGCTCGGGCTGGAGCTCGCCGCCTACGCGGGCTGGGAGGTCGTGGCCGGCTTCTGAGCGTCGCGACGGACCAGGGCGAGGTAGTAGCGGCTGGGCGCCGTCCTCACGATCGCGGGCAGCAGGCGGTAGACGGCGAAGGTGCGCGAGAGCGCCCGCTCGAACCGCGCCTCCTGCCGTGCGGTCCAGTGGAAGCCGAAGGGCTCGCGGAGCGCCGCGGGGAGCAGGCCGGCGGTGATCAGGCGGAGGTAGGGGCCGAGCGGGCGCAGGTACCAGGCGGCGATGCTCGGGCCCAGCAGGTCGTGGGCGACGCGGCGGGCCGCGGGCGTGACCTCCAGGCGCTCCAGCTCCCGCTCCCAGTAGGCGTCGAACGCGGTGCGGGAGTCGGGCCAGAGGTCCGCGGGCATCTGCAGGGCCGCGCCGACGACGACGGAGCGGCGCACGATGTCGTCCGCCTCCTCCTCGCTCAGCGCGCCGAAGGCGCCCTCGTAGAGCTGCAGCATCGACTGGGTGAGCGTCGCCGCGACCCAGCGCTGCAGCTCCGGGTCGAAGGCCGTGTAGCCGGGGCCGCGCACGGGCACGTGCGCCCTGTTCACCCGGCGGCGTACGGCGCGGACGTCCTCGGGAGTGCCGTAGTGCAGGACGTAGAGGTAGGAGAGCGTCCCGTGCAGGCGGTTCACGGCCCGGTGCACGAAGTCGGAGTGGTCGGCGACGCCCTGCCCGACCGCCGGGTGCGCGATCTGGAGGAGGATCGCGCGCGCGCCCGCCAGCAGGAACACGCCCTCGCGGAAGACGTCCGGGGTGCGGGAGGCCGACGACATGGCTCCACGCTACGCGGGAGCGGCGGGCGGAGGAGGAGCCGGTGCCCCCGGCGGGCGTCCGGCGGGCGCGGAGCGACCGCACGGGAAGCCCGCGGCGGGTGCGGAGTAGACTCGGCGCGGCCCAGGGACAGTGCCGAGACTCCGGCGTCGTCCGGGCCACCTCGAACTCGAAACGCAAGCGCGCTCGGCGCGGAATGGGAATGCAGCGTGGATCTCTTCGAATACCAGGCCCGTGATCTGTTCGAGAAGTACGGCGTCCCCGTGCTCCCGGGCATCGTCGCCGACACGCCGGAGGAGGTGCGCGCCGCGGCGGAGAAGCTGGGCGGCGTCACCGTCGTCAAGGCGCAGGTCAAGATCGGCGGCCGCGGCAAGGCGGGCGGCGTGAAGGTCGCGAAGACCCCCGAGGACGCGTTCGCCGCGGCGCAGTCGATCCTCGGCCTCGACATCAAGGGCCACGTCGTCAAGCGCGTCATGGTCGCCGGCGGTGCGCGCATCGACCGCGAGTTCTACTTCTCGGTGCTGCTGGACCGGGCAAACCGCTCCTACCTCTCGCTCACCTCCTACGAGGGCGGCATGGAGATCGAGCAGCTCGCCGTCGAGCGCCCCGACGCCCTCGCGCGCGTCGAGGTCGTCCCCGGCCGGGGCATCGACCAGGCCAAGGCCGAGGAGATCGCCCGCGCGGCGAAGTTCCCGGAGGAGCTGATCGCCAAGGTCGCGCCCGTCCTGGTGAAGCTGTACGACGTCTACACCGGCGAGGACGCCACGCTCGTCGAGGTGAACCCGCTCGTGCTCACCGAGGAGGGCGACATCGTCGCGCTCGACGGCAAGGTCTCGCTCGACGAGAACGCCGGCTTCCGCCACGCGGACCACGCCGCGCTCGAGGACAAGGACGCCGCCGACCCGCTCGAGGCGAAGGCCAAGGAGAACGACCTCAACTACGTGAAGCTCGACGGCGAGGTCGGCATCATCGGCAACGGCGCGGGCCTGGTCATGTCGACCCTCGACGTCGTCGCCTACGCCGGAGAGAGGCACAACGGCGTGAAGCCGGCCAACTTCCTCGACATCGGCGGCGGAGCCTCCGCCCAGGTGATGGCGAACGGCCTCGACGTGATCCTCGGCGACGAGCAGGTCAAGAGCGTCTTCGTCAACGTCTTCGGCGGCATCACCGCGTGCGACGCGGTCGCCAACGGCATCCTCCAGGCGCTCGAGATCCTCGGCGACTCGGCCACGAAGCCGCTCGTCGTCCGCCTCGACGGCAACAAGGTCGAGGAGGGCCGCGCGATCCTCCAGGCCGCCGCCAACCCGCTCATCACGCTCGCCGCGACCATGGACGAGGGCGCCGACAAGGCCGCCGAACTCGCCGCCGCGTAACGGACCCGACGACTCAAGGAATCAGAGAACAAGCATGTCGATCTTCCTCACCAAGGACTCCAAGGTCATCGTCCAGGGCATCACCGGCGGCGAGGGCACCAAGCACACCGCGCTGATGCTCAAGGCCGGCACGAACGTGGTCGGCGGCGTCAACGCCCGCAAGGCCGGCACGACCGTCACCCACGGCGACGTCGAGCTCCCCGTCTTCGGCACCGTGAAGGAGGCGATGGAGGCCACCGGCGCCGACGTCTCCATCGCGTTCGTGCCGCCCGCCTTCTCGAAGGACGCCGTCATCGAGGCGATCGACGCCGAGATCGGCCTTCTCGTCGTCATCACCGAGGGCATCCCGGTGCAGGACTCCGCGGAGTTCTGGGCGTACGCGCAGGAGAAGGGGAACAAGACGCGGATCATCGGCCCGAACTGCCCCGGCATCATCACGCCGGGCGAGTCGCTCGTGGGCATCACCCCCGCGACGATCACCGGCAAGGGCCCGATCGGCCTCGTCTCGAAGTCGGGCACCCTGACCTACCAGATGATGTACGAGCTGCGCGACCTGGGCTTCTCGACCGCCATCGGCATCGGCGGCGACCCGATCATCGGCACGACCCACATCGACGCGCTCGCCGCGTTCGAGGCCGACCCCGAGACGAAGGCGATCGTGATGATCGGCGAGATCGGCGGCGACGCCGAGGAGCGCGCCGCGGACTTCATCAAGGCGAACGTCACGAAGCCCGTCGTCGGCTACGTCGCGGGCTTCACCGCCCCCGAGGGCAAGACGATGGGCCATGCCGGCGCCATAGTCTCCGGCTCCGCCGGGACCGCGCAGGCCAAGAAGGAGGCCCTCGAGGCCGCGGGCGTGAAGGTCGGCAAGACGCCGTCCGAGACGGCCGCCCTGCTCCGCGAGGTCTACGCGGCGCTCTAGCGCCCGTCCTCCCCGCACCACCGTCGGAACGGACGGTGCCCCTGCTCCGGCGGGCGGCGCCGTCCGTTCCGTCGTCGGGGCGGGCCCGGCCGGAGTAGCGTCGCAGCGTGACCCGCCGCCTCGGACTCGACCTGCTGACCTTCGTGCCGTACCCGGAGGGCCCCGAGCAGCCCGGCGACGCCGCGCGGAGCCTCGAGGACGGGCTGGCCCTGCTCGAGCTCGCCGAGGAGCTCGGCTACGGCACCGGCTGGGTCCGCGTGCGGCACTTCGAGCGCTACCTCGCGTCTCCGATGACCTTCTTCGCGGCCGCCTCCCAGCGGACCCGCCGCCTCCGCCTCGGGACCGCGGTCATCGGCGCCCGCTACGAGTCGCCCGTGCGCCTCGCCGAGGACGCCGCGACCGTGGACCTGCTCTCGGGCGGACGCCTCGACCTCGGCGTCAGCAGCGGCTTCGCGCATCTCGCCTCCGTCTTCGACGGGGTGTTCGGGCAGGCCGAGCGCGACTTCCGCGAGGAGGCGCAGGAGCGCATCGCGCGACTCCGCGAGGCGCTCTCGGGCGCCGTGCTCGGCGTCGCGGAATCGGCCCTGATGTCGGTCCCGGTCGGCGCTCCGCTCGTCCAGCAGCCGCACGCGCCCGGCCTCGCCGACCGGCTCTGGTACGGGGCGGGAACGGTGTCCTCCGCGGTCCGGGCGGGCGAGCAGGGCATGCACCTGCAGGTGTCCACGCTCAACACGGAGGAGACGGGCCTGCCGTTCGCCGAGCAGCAGGCGGTGCAGATCCGCGCCTACCGCGAGGCCTTCGCCGCAGCGCACCCGGGGCGCACATCGAGGGTGACGGCGGGCCGGATCGTGCTGCCGCTGCTCGACGCCGCCGACGAGGAGGCGCACCGCCCCTTCATCGAGGGCTACCTCGCGCGGATGGACGACGAGGGCCGCCCCCGCACGGCCGACCGGTCGATCATCGCCGCCCCGATGCGCTTCAGCCCCCTCCATGTCGGGAGCCCGGAGCGGATCGTCGCATCGCTCGCCGCGGATCCGGCGCTCGCGGAGGCGGACGCGCTCACGGTGACGCTCCCGGCGGTCGGCGGGGTGGAGTCGCACCGGCGCATCCTGCGCGCCGTCGCCGAGCGCATCGCCCCGCAGCTGGGCTGGACGCCCGGCGCCTGAGGATCAGCGCCGCGCGAGCAGTGCCCGGACGGGCCGCTGCAGCAGGAGCAGGAGCAGCCACCAGAGCCCGACCGACGGGACCAGCAGCGCCAGCGCCAGTGCGACGAGGAGCAGCGCGAAGGGCAGCAGGGCGGGCGCGAGCGGCAGGGGCCCTGCGCCGGGCCGCCTGAGCTCCGGGTGCCGGGAGAGGCGCAGCTCGATCAGGACCAGCGCCCCGCTCATCGCGGCCATCGTGCCGATGTAGAGCCCGATCGTCGCCCGGGAGTCCGGGAACAGCGCCAGCGCGCTCGTCGAGAACGGGAAGAACGCCAGCGCGGCCAGCCAGAGCAGATCCAGCCACACCAGGGCGCCGTCGTAGTCCCCGGCGATCTCGAAGACGCGGTGGTGGGGGATCCAGAAGACGGCGATGACCGCGAAGGAGAGCGCGAAGGCGAGGACCGAGTCCAGGTGCTCCGCGAGCAGCGCCGGGACTCCGCCGCCCTCCCGGGCGACCTCTGGAGCCAGCTGCACCAGCGGCAGGACGAGGACGGTGATGGCGATGGCGGCGGTCGCGTCCGAGAAGTTGACGAGCCGGTCGAGCCCGCGCTCCGTCCGGCGGTGGGCCGCGCGTCCCCCGGGGCGCCCGCGGTGCACCAGGCGCTCGATCGGACCCGAGAGCAGGAGCAGCAGGAGCGCGAACATGTTGACGGCCGGCAACGCGACGGCGAGCACGAGGGCCGCGAGGAGGACGCTGATCACGATCAGCGACCTCGAGAGGGAGCGCCGCGGCTCCGCCCCCGGGGCCAGGAGATCCGGGTCGCGGCGCACGATGAGCTGCATCGCGAGGGTCGCCGCGCTCGCCGCGATCATCGTGCCGATGTAGAGCGCGATGACGCTGCCGTCGGTGTCGAGCACGTTCGAGATCAGGTTCGCCGCGAAGGGGAGCAGGACGACCGCGGCCAGCCAGACGATGTTCGCGACGACGAGCGCGGGCGAGTACCGGGCCACGCCCTCGAAGACGGAGTGGTGGACCGTCCAGAGCCGCCCGATCACGGCGAACGTGATGAAGAAGGCGGAGAGGGTGCCGTAGTGCCCGGTGAGGAGGGACCCCAGATCGGCCGCGCGGCCCTCCTCGACCACGTCGACCAGGGGGAGGACGAGGAACGTGATGGCGATGGCGACGACGGCGTCGGAGAAGTTCACGAGGCGGTCCAGGCCGCGCTCCGTCCGTGCGTCCGAGGTCCCCGTCATGGCTCCGACACTAGAGGGCCGGGCGGCGCGCCCCTGACCCGCCTCCGAGCGCGCCGCCGCTAGGCTCGTCAGGCCCATGAACCGGATCACCGTCGCCCTCCTCGCCGCCTTCGACGCCGCGCTGTCGGCGCTGATCGGGATCGCGATCCCGCTCGTCCCGCTGACCGTCCTCTGGGCCGTGCAGTACGACACGACGGTCGACTTCGGCGTGTTCTGGCGGGTCGCCGCCGACGCCTGGCTGCTCGGCCACGGGGCCGACCTGCAGGCGGCGCTGGCCCCCGACTCCGCCCTCGCCGTCGCGCTGCCCGGAGGCGCGGACGCCTTCCCGGTGACGATCGCTCCGCTGGCCTTCGCACTCCTCACCGTGCTGCTCGGCGCGCGCACCGGCCGCCGCGCCCAGGAGTCGCCGTTCCGGGCCATCGGCGTCCTCGTCGCGATCGCGACCTACCTGGCGATCGCGCTCCTGGTCTCGCTCGGATCCGCGGACCCGGCCGCCACCGTCGATCCCCTGCAGGGGACGCTGCTGCCGCCGCTCGTCTTCGCGCTGGGGGTGCTCGTCGGAGCAGCGCTCCACTCCGCCCGCAGCGACGAGGCCGACCCCCTCGGCGAGCTGGCCGCCTCCGCGCTCGACCGCGTCCCCGCGCCGGGGCCCGGGCTCGTCCTCGCGTCGCTGCGCGGGGGAGCGCTCGCCGCGGCCGGCGTGGTCGGAGTCGCGGCGGTGCTCGTCGCCGTGCTGCTGGTCGTGCACTACACCTCGGTCGTCGCGCTCTACGAGAGCCTCGGCGCCGAGGCGCTCGGCGGCCTGGCCCTCACTCTCGGGCAGCTCGCGTTCCTCCCGAACCTGGTGATCTGGGCGGCGAGCTGGCTGATCGGCCCGGGCTTCGCCCTCGGCACCGGCTCCTCCGTGAGCGCGGCCGGAACGCTGCTCGGACCGATCCCGTCGATCCCGGTCCTCGCCGCACTGCCCGCAGGGGACTCGGCCTTCGGCTTCCTCGGGCTGCTCGTGCCGCTGCTCGCCGGGTTCGCCGCGGGATGGCGGCTGCGGCGCGGCGTGATCGAGGCGCTCGACGGACGCTCGCTGCTGCGCTGGGGCGCCGCCGCGGCCGGCGGGATCGGCGTGGTCGGCGGCCTGCTGCTCGGGCTCCTCGCCTGGTTCTCGGCGGGCGCCGCCGGGCCTGGGCGGCTCGCCCAGGTGGGCCCGGACCCGCTCGTCGTCGGGGCGGTCGCCGCCCTCGAGCTCGCGCTGGCCGCGGGCCTGGGCCTCGCCGCGGGCCGCAGCCGACGCGGCTGACGCCGGCGGAGGCGTCCCCCTAGACTTGCGCAGTGCTGAAGTTGGTCGTGCTCCTCTCCGGCGGCGGATCGAACCTCCGCGCCCTGCTGGACGCCACCGGCGACGAGGGCTTCCCCGCCCACATCGTCGCGGTCGGCAGCGACACCGACGCCGAGGGCTTCCGCCACGCCGAGGAGCGCGGAGTCCCCGCCTTCACGGTCGCGCCGCGCGACTTCTCCTCCCGCGACGAGTGGGGCGCCGCCCTGCTCGGGCGCATCCGGGAGTGGGAGCCCGACCTCGTCGTCTGCGCGGGCTTCATGCGCATCCTGCCGCGCGTGGTGGTGGACGCGCTCAGCCCGCGGATGATCAACACGCATCCCGCCCTGCTGCCCCTCTTCCCCGGCGCCCACGCCGTCCGCGACGCCCTCGCCGCCGGCGCGACCGAGACCGGCGTCACCGTGCACGTGATCGACACCGGCGTCGATACGGGATCCGTCATCGCCCAGGAGAGCCTCGCCGTGCTCCCCGGCGAGAGCGAGGACGCGCTGCACGAGCGCATCAAGACCATCGAGCGTCGCCTGCTGGTGCAGACGGTGCTCGACATCGCCCACGGAACCGTCGACCTCGAGGAGCTCGCCCGCGCATGAGCATCACCGCCCACGACCCCAGCATCTACGACGACCGCGACCGGGTCCCCGTCCGCCGGGCACTGATCTCGGTCAGCGACAAGACCGGCCTGCTCGAGCTCGGAGCGGCGCTCGCCGCGGCCGGCGTCGAGCTCGTCTCCACCGGCTCGACCGCAGCGACCCTCCGCGGCGCCGGCCACGACGTCACCGACGTCTCGGCCGTCACCGGGTTCCCGGAGTCGCTCGACGGCCGCGTGAAGACGCTGCACCCGGCCGTGCACGCGGGCATCCTCGCCGACCTGAGGCTCGCCTCGCACCGCGAGCAGCTGGAGCAGCTCGACATCGCCGCGTTCGAGCTGGTCGTGGTGAACCTGTACCCGTTCCGCGAGACCGTCGCCGGCGGCGCCGACGCGGCGACCGTGGTCGAGAACATCGACATCGGGGGCCCGGCCCTCGTCCGCGCCTCCGCGAAGAACCACGCGAACGTCGCGATCGTCGTCGATCCGGCCGACTACTCCGGGATCGCGACCGCCCTCGCCGACGGCGGCACGACGCTCGCCGCGCGCCGCACCCTGGCGGCCCGCGCCTTCGCGCACACCGCCTCCTACGACTCCGCCGTCGCCGCCTGGTTCGCCGGGCAGGAGGCGGCCGAGGGCGTCGAGGGCTCGGTCGAGATCCGCGGGACCCTGCAGCAGGTCCTCCGCTACGGCGAGAACTCGCACCAGAAGGCGGCCCTCTACGTCTCGCCCGACGGCACCGGCATCGCGCAGGCGACGCAGCTGCACGGCAAGGAGATGTCCTACAACAACTACGTCGACGCCGACGCGGCCGTCCGCGCGGCCTACGACTTCGTACTGCCCGCCGTCGCGATCATCAAGCACGCGAACCCGTGCGGCATCGCGATCGCGAGCTCGAAGGCGATCGACCCCATCGCCTCCGCCCACCGCCGCGCCCACGAGTGCGACCCGGTGTCGGCCTTCGGCGGCGTCATCGCCGCGAACCGGCCCGTCACCCTCGCCATGGCCGAGACGGTGAAGGAGATCTTCACCGAGGTGCTCGTCGCCCCCGGCTTCGAGCCCGAGGCGCTCGAGGTGCTGAAGACCAAGAAGAACCTGCGCCTGCTGCAGCTCCCCGACTTCTACGCCCCCGTCGAGCGCGAGTTCAAGCAGATCTCCGGCGGCCTGCTGCTGCAGGAGCCGGACCGCTTCATCGGCGGCCCCGGCGAGGTCAGCTCCGGCTGGCAGCTCGTCGCCGGCGAGCCCGCCGACGCCGACACGATGCTCGACCTCGAGTTCGCGTGGAAGGCCTGCCGCGCCGTCAAGTCGAACGCGATCCTCCTCGCCAAGGGCGGCGCCTCCGTCGGCGTCGGCATGGGCCAGGTCAACCGCGTCGACTCCTGCCACCTCGCCGTCACCCGCGCCGGCGACCGCGCCCCCGGCTCCGTCGCCGCCTCCGACGCGTTCTTCCCCTTCGCCGACGGCCTCGAGGTGCTCCTCACCGCCGGCGTGAAGGCCGTCGTCCAGCCCGGCGGGTCCGTCCGCGACGCCGAGGTCATCGACGCGGCCGCCCGCGCCGGCGTCACGATGTACACGACGGGGGAGCGGCACTTCTTCCACTGAGTGACGGGCGCGGAGCGCCCGCCACTCAGGTGCTTGTCTTCCCCGCCGCTCCTTGCGCGGCGGGGCGCGGTCGGCTCGGCGACGGGGTGCGTTCCGTAGAGCGGGGTGCGTCGCCGGTCGCGGGAATCGCTTGGCACGCGATTCCCGCTGAACCGGCTCTGCCTTGCGGTGCTCGTCTTCCCCGCCGCTCCCTGCGCGGCGGGGCGCGGTCGGCTCGGCGACGGGGTGCGTTCCGTAGAGCGGGGTGCGTCGCCGGTCGCGGGAATCGCTTGGCACGCGATTCCCGCTGAACCGGCTCTGCCTTGCGGTGCTTGTCTTCCCCGCCGCTCCCTGCGCGGCGGGGCGCGGTCGGCTCGGCGACGGGGTGCGTTCCGTGAGCGGGTCGCGTCGCCGGTCGCGGGAATCGCTGGGCACGGGCCGCCGCTGAAACCGCTCTGCGGTGCGGCGGGCGGCTCTTAGGTGGCTGCTAGGGGATCGACAGGCGAGGCGCGGGCGGGGGCGCGTAGGGTCGCCGGGTGCCTTCCGACTCGACGCCCGCGTCCACTCCCGACACCCCGACCGCAGCGACCACCACCGCCCCGAACCGGGACCGCGCGCCCGGGACGGGCCGCCGGATCCTCGTCGCCCTGCTCGCCGCCGCGGCGACCGCGCTCGTGGCGCACCTCGCCAACCTGCTGGCCTTCTTCATCGGCAACCAGCTGCAGCCCGGCTCCATCCCGCAGGTCAACGCCTACTTCCTGCTCTCGACCGTGCTCGGCTTCGTGGTCGTCCTCGTCCTCGCCGTCGCGGGGATGCTCGGACGCACCTGGAGCGCCGCCCTCGCGGGACTCGTCGCGGGTGTGGTCGGAGCCGTGTTCGGCACGCTCGTCCAAGCCAGCGCCACCGGCGAGGCCGTCACGGGCGCCGTCTGGGCCTCCATCTTCCAGACCTTCGCCGGACTCAACCTCGTCTTCCTGCTCGCGTTCACCGTCTCGGCGGCGAGCGTCGGCCACACGCTCTGGAACCGCCTCCGCACCACGGGCGCTCCGGCCGCCGTCGTCACCGACCGCCGCATCGCGATCGTCCGGGCCCCGGCCGCCGACCTCTCGGCGGGCGAGCTCACCCACCTCGAGCGCGTCCCCGTCGACCAGCAGCGCGCCCAGCAGCAGTGGGAGGCGTACGTCGACCTGCTCGAGCGGGCCGGCTGGGAGACGGTCGAGGCCGCACCGGCGCCCGGACTCGCCGACTCCGTCTTCCTCGAGGACGCGGTCGTCGTCTTCGGCGACCACGCCGTGATCGCCCGGTCCGGAGCGGAGTCCCGCCGCGGAGAGACGGCGGGCGCCGAGGAGGCCGTCCGCGCCCTCGGCCTGACGGTCGACCGCATCGAGGAGCCGGGCACGCTCGACGGCGGCGACGTCCTCAAGGTGGGATCGACGGTCTACGTCGGCCGCGGAGGCCGGACCGACGCGGCGGGGGTCGCCCAGCTGCGCGCGATCCTCCGCCCCCGCGGGTACGACGTCGTCGCGGTCCCGCTGACCAAGGTGCTGCACCTCAAGAGCGCCGTGACCGCGCTGCCCGACGGCACGGTCATCGGCTGGGAGCCGGTCGTCGACGAGCCACGCCTGTTCCCCTCCTTCCTGCCGATGCCCGAGGAGGCGGGCGCCCACGTGGTCGTCCTCGACGGCGACACACTCCTGATGGCCGCCTCCGCCCCCCGGAGCGCCGAGCTGCTGCGGAGCCTGGGCTACCGCGTCCTCACCGTGGACGTCTCGGAGTTCGAGAAGCTCGAGGGCTGCGTCACCTGCCTGTCGGTCCGCGTCCGCTGACGGCGGAGGCGGGGGGAACCGCCGGATCGCGGCGGCCGCTGGACGGAGCACATAGCCGGGGTATAGCCTTCAAGGCTGCCCGGAGCTCTTCGGCCCGGTGGCACCTCCCGCCTCTCCGCCCACCCGGCAGGGGAGGCCCCGCCCTCGTCGCGAAAGCCCTCCGCCGTGTCCGCTCCCGCCCTCCCGTCTCCCGGCGCCCCCGCGCAGAAGCGCCCGAGCACGCTGCAGACCCTGCTGCGCCTCGTCCCCTTCGTCGGCGACTCCCTGCCCCGGCTGGTCGGCGGCATCGCGGTCGCGCTCGTGGCGAGCCTGGTGTCGCTGGTCATCCCGATCGTCCTGCAGCAGCTCGTCGACGGGCCGCTGGGGGACGGAGCGGCCTCCGCCGGCTCCGGCGACCTCGGGCCGCTGATCGGCCCGGTCGCCGTCGTCCTCGTGCTCGGCGTCGTCGAGGCCGGTGCCATCGCGCTGCGCCGCCGGATGGTCCTCACCCCCAGCACGCGGATCGAGGCGCGCATGCGCTCGGCGCTCTACAGCCGCCTGCAGGACCTCCCCGTCTCGTTCCACGACCGCTGGCAGAGCGGGCAGCTCCTGTCGCGGGCGATGAGCGACCTCAGCCTCATCCGCCGCTGGATCGCCTTCGGCTTCGTCCTGCTCGTGGTCAACGCGCTGACGATCGTCGTCGGCTTCGGCGTCCTCGTCTACTGGAACCCGATCCTCGGCGTGCTCTTCGTCGTGTGCTCGATCCCGGTCTGGATCTACGGGTTCGCGTTCGAGAAGCGCTACTCGAGCATCGCGCGCCGCAGCCAGGACCAGGCGGGCGACCTCGCCACGACCGTCGAGCAGTCGGTGCACGGCATCCGCGTCCTGAAGGCCTTCGGCCGCCACCAGCACGCGCTGGAGAACTTCGCCGGCCAGGCCGAGAAGCTCCGCGGCACCGAGATCGACAAGGCCCGCGCCATCGCCGGGATCTGGCTCGTACTGCTGCTGGTGCCGGACATCGCGTTCGCGCTCTGCCTGCTCGGCGGGGTCTGGCTCGCCGCGGCCGGCCAGCTGAGCGTCGGCGAGCTGTTCGCCTTCTTCGCCACCGCGACCGTGCTGCGCTGGCCGGTGGAGTCGATCGGCTTCCTCCTCTCGATGACCTTTGACACCCGCACGGCGGTCGACCGCTACTTCGAGGTGATGGACAGCCGGAACACCATCACCGACCCGGAGGCCCCCGAGACGATCCTCGAGCCGCGCGGCCGGGTGCGCTTCCGCGACGTCCACTTCCGCTACCAGGACGCCCCCGAGCGCTACCGCGACCTCCTCGACGGCGTCGACCTCGAGGTCGAGCCGGGCGAGACGATGGCACTGGTCGGCATCACCGGCTCCGGGAAGACGACGCTCACCGCGCTGCTCCCGCGCCTCTACGACGTGACCGGCGGAGCCATCGAGCTCGACGGCGTCGACATCCGCCGGCTCCGCCGCGACGAGCTGCGCACGCACGTCGGCATGGCGTTCGAGGACGCGACGCTCTTCTCCACCAGCGTGCGCGAGAACGTCCTCCTCGGCCGACCCGACGCGACCGAGGAGGAGCTGCTCGAGGCCCTCGAGATCGCGCAGGCCGACTTCGTCCACCGCCTCCCCGAGGGCCTGGACACGAAGGTGGGCGAGGAGGGGATGAGCCTCTCCGGCGGCCAGCGCCAGCGCCTGGCCCTCGCCCGCGCGGTGGCCGCGCGTCCGGCGGTGCTCGTCCTCGACGACCCGCTCTCGGCGCTCGACGTCGACACGGAGGCGCGCGTCGAGGCGGGGCTGCGTCGCGTGCTCGGCGACACCACGGCGATCATCGTCGCCCACCGCCCCTCGACGGTGGCGCTCGCCGATCGCGTGGCACTGATGGAGGAGGGCCGCATCACCGCGGTCGGCACCCACAGCGAGCTGCTCGCGAGCAGCCCGCACTACCGCTTCGTCATCTCGAGCCTCGAGGAGGACGAGCTGACCCGGCCCACCGGGACCGAGCGCATCGGCTCCCGCCCCACGACGACCCACCAGGAGACGCGATCATGAGCACGCTCGGTTCCTCCGAGGAGCGCGACGACCTCAGCAGAGCGGAGTCGGCGGCCCTGCGCCGGCGCTCGCTGCGGCTGCTCGGGTCCCTGCTGCGGCCGCTCCGGCTGCGGCTGGTGCTCACCGCGGTCGTGGTCGTCGTCGCGACCGCTGCCCAGGTCGCGGGACCGGCGCTGATCGCGGCGGGCATCGACAACGGCCTGCCCGCGGTCCTCGCGGGGAACGCGGTCCCGCTGGCGGTCACGGTCGGCGCCTACATCCTCACCGGACTCGTCGGCGCGCTCCTGGTCGCCTGGTACACCGTGCTCTCCGCGAGGGTGAGCCAGGCGATCCTGATCGACCTGCGCAAGCGGGTCTTCCTGCACACCCAGAAGCTGAGCCTGGAGTTCCACGAGAACTACACCTCCGGCCGGATCATCTCGCGCCAGACCAGCGACCTCGACTCCATCCGCGAGCTGCTCGACTCCGGCATCAACCAGCTGGTGCAGGGTGCGCTCTACATGGGCTTCGTCGCGATCGCCCTCGTCTCCCTGGACGGCGTGAGCGGCATCGTGCTCGCCTGCGCCCTGGTGCCGCTCGCGCTGCTCACCCGCTGGTTCCAGAAGCGGTCGCAGGCGCTGTTCCGCGGCACCCGCGTCGCCTCGTCGCGGCTCATCGTGCAGTTCGTGGAGTCGATGACCGGCATCCGCGCCGTGCAGACCTTCCGCACGCAGAAGCGCAACGAGTCCGTGTTCGGCGGGGTCGTCGAGCAGTACCGGCTCGCCTACAAGCGCGTCTTCGGGGTGTTCGGCACCTTCGACCCCGGGCTCGTGCTGATCGGCAACGTCACCGTCGCCGTGGTGCTGTTCATCGGCGGCGTCCGCGTGCTCGACGGCGGGCTCGAGATCGGCGCGCTGCTGGCGGTCCTGCTCTACACCCGGCGCTTCTTCGACCCGGTGCAGGAGATGGCGATGTTCTACAACTCCTACCAGTCGGCGGCCGCCGCGCTCGAGAAGATCTCGGGCGTGCTGGCCGAGGAGCCGGGCGTCCCGGATCCGGCCCGCCCGGTCGACCTGCGGCAGGCGCGGGGCCACCTCGGCTTCGAGGGCGTCCGCTTCGCCTACACCGCCGACCGCGAGGTGCTGCCGCGCTTCGACCTCGACATCCCCGCCGGGCAGACCATCGCCCTCGTCGGGTCCACGGGCGCCGGCAAGACGACGCTCGCCAAGCTGATCTCGCGCTTCTACGACCCGAGCGACGGCGTGGTGACCCTCGACGGCGTGGACCTGCGGCAGCTGCACCCGAAGGACCTGCGGCGCGCGATCGTGATGGTCACCCAGGAGGCGTACCTCTTCTCCGGATCCGTCGCCGACAACATCGCGATCGGGCGGCCGACCGCGTCCTACGACGAGATCGTCCGGGCCGCGCAGGCGGTCGGCGCGCACGAGTTCATCCAGGCGCTTCCGGACGGCTACGACACCGATGTGAACAAGCGCGGCGGCCGCGTCTCGGCCGGTCAGCGCCAGCTGATCTCGTTCGCCCGCGCGTTCCTGGCCGACCCGGCGGTGCTGATCCTGGACGAGGCGACCTCCTCCCTCGACATCCCGAGCGAGCGCCTGGTGCAGCAGGGCCTGCAGACGCTCCTGGCGGACCGCACGGCGGTCATCATCGCGCACCGCCTCTCGACGGTCGCGATCGCCGACCGGGTGCTGGTGATGGAGCACGGCCGCATCGTCGAGGACGGCACCCCGGAGGCGCTCATCGCCGGCGAGGGCCGCTTCGCCACCCTGCACGCGGCCTGGCGGGACTCGCTCGTCTGAGCGGCTGCCGCTCGCGACTAACGCCCTTGAGCCGATCCCGGCTCAGGGGCGCCAGCGGGCGCTGCGCACGTCGACGCGCCAGCCGCCCGGCGTGACGACGAGGGGCGTGCCCTCGCGCTCGTACTCCCGGCGGGCGCGCTCCTCGTGGCCGACCGGGGGCGCTCCCCCCGCGCGGACGACGCGCCACCAGGCGGTGTCGGAGCCGTAGCGGGCCATCACCGTGCCGACCGCGCGTGCCGCACGCGTGCCGAGGACCGCGGCGATCTCGCCGTAGGCCATCACGCGGCCGGGCGGGATCGAGGCGACCACCTCGAGGACGGCGGAGACGAAGTCGGCCGGCTCCGCTGCCTCCGGCGCCGCGCTCAGAGCGTCAGCGCCCCGATGTTCTCGCCGTACTGCGTCTCGCCGACGATCTCGAAGCCGATCCAGCGGAAGAACTGCTCCGGGCCGTCCTCGCCGGACTCCCAGATCACCGTGAGGGTGTCGAAGCCGCGGGCGCGCGCCTCGTCGGCGGTGGCGCGGACGGCGAAGGTGCCCACGCCGCGGCCCTGCTTCGCCGCGTCGATGTTGATGCGCCAGATGCAGCTGCGGAACTCCTCCGCCGCCTCCTGGTCGAAGTGCGCGTGGATGAAGCCGACCAGCTCGTCGCCGTCCATCACGGCCCGCTGCCAGGAGGCGCCCGGGTCGATCACCGCGGCGGCGGCGGAGTAGGAGACCGGCGCGATGAACTGCTCCTGGCCGGGTTTGAGGCTCAGGCCGTTCACGGCGGAGATGTTCGAGGCGGACAGCTCTTCCAGGCGGAGGTCACTCATGCCGTCACTGTACCGGCGGCGCAGGACGGCGGGCATCCTCCTGTCGGGCGACGTGCGCCGGCCCCGGCGCGGACGATCGAGAACTGTCTCGACATCGAGACAGTTCGGGCCTCGGGTAGGCTGGCGGAGGCCATCCGGAGCGGTGCAGAGCCGCCCGTCCCGCACAGGTGCGGGGTCATCGACACCATGGGAGAGCAATGTCCAAGATCAAGGTTGAGGGAACGGTCGTCGAGCTCGACGGCGACGAGATGACGCGCATCATCTGGCAGAAGATCAAGGACACCCTCATCCACCCGTACCTCGACGTGAACCTCGAGTACTACGACCTCGGCATCGAGTACCGCGACGAGACGGACGACCAGGTCACGATCGACGCGGCGCACGCCATCCAGAAGCACGGCGTCGGCGTGAAGTGCGCGACCATCACCCCCGACGAGGCCCGCGTCGAGGAGTTCGGCCTCAAGAAGATGTGGAAGTCGCCCAACGGCACGATCCGCAACATCCTCGGCGGCGTGATCTTCCGCGAGCCCATCATCATCTCGAACATCCCGCGCCTGGTCCCCGGCTGGAACAAGCCGATCATCATCGGCCGCCACGCGTTCGGCGACCAGTACCGCGCCACCGACTTCGTCTTCAAGGGCAAGGGCACGCTGACCGTCGAGTTCACGCCCGAGGACGGCTCCGAGCCGATGAGGTTCGAGGTCTACAAGGCCCCGGACGACGGCATCGCGCAGGTCCAGTACAACCAGGACGCGTCGATCCGCGACTTCGCCCGCTCGTCGCTGAACTACGGCCTCTCGCGCAACTACCCGGTCTACCTCTCCACCAAGAACACGATCCTCAAGGCCTACGACGGCCGCTTCAAGGACATCTTCGAGGAGATCTTCGAGACCGAGTTCAAGGAGCGCTTCGACGCCGCGGGCCTCACCTACGAGCACCGCCTCATCGACGACATGGTCGCCTCGGCCATGAAGTGGGAGGGCGGCTACGTCTGGGCCTGCAAGAACTACGACGGCGACGTCCAGTCCGACACCGTCGCGCAGGGCTTCGGCTCGCTGGGCCTGATGACCTCCGTGCTCTCCACGCCCGACGGCAGCGTCGTCGAGGCGGAGGCGGCGCACGGCACCGTCACGCGCCACTACCGCCAGCACCAGGCCGGCAAGCCCACCTCGACGAACCCGATCGCCTCGATCTACGCCTGGACGCGCGGCCTCGCGCACCGAGGCAAGCTCGACGGCAACCAGGAGCTCATCGACTTCTCGCTCACCCTGGAGGACGTGGTCATCAAGACGGTCGAGTCCGGGAAGATGACGAAGGACCTCGCCCTGCTCGTCGGCCCCGAGCAGGGCTGGCAGACGACCGAGGAGTTCCTCGCGACCCTCGATGAGAACCTGAAGGCCCGCATGTCGGCCTGATCTCCGGGTTCAGCAGACGCGTCCGGCCCGCACGATCCTCGGATCCTGCGGGCCGGAGGCGTCTCCGGGCCCGGTGGGACGCGCCCTTGCAGAGCGCCTCAGAGCGCCCGGGCGAGCTCCTCCATCGCGTGGAGCGGATCGGGCCCCGACGGCATCAGCACGACGCTCGACGCACCGGCCTCGTGCAGCAGGCCGATGCGGCGACGAGCGTCCTCGGGGGTGCCCACGACGGCCAGCTGGTCGACCCAGGCGTCGGGCAGGTCGCGGACGAAGGCGGCGCGGTCGGCGCTCTCGGCCCGGAGGCGGGCGAAGTCATCGGCGAAGGGGAGCGGCTCGATGTGCGGCGCCCAGTCCGGCTCGCCGATCCACTCGAGTCCCGGCCGGACCGCGTCGCGCGCGGCGGCCGCGTCGTCGTCCACGGCGGCCACGTTGTAGGCGACGATCCGTCCGGTGCCGCCGAGGTGGCCGCGGGCCGCCGCGAGGTACTCCGGAGTGACGGGCTCGGCCAGGACGACCCCGTCGGCGATCCGGCCCGCGAGCGCCAGCGACTTCGGTCCGCGGACGCCGGCCAGCAGCGGCGGCACGACGGCGGGCGGCGACTTCAGGACGAGGCCGTCCACGTGCACGTAGCGGCCGGAGCGGTCGGTGCGCTCGCCGGAGAGCAGCGAGCGGATCGCGTCGAACTGCTCCTCGAGCAGGGTGAGCGGGCTGCGCGGCCAGACGCCGAGGCCGCGCATCCAGTGCGGCATCCCGTGCCCGATGCCGGCGTGGACGCGGCCGGGGAACAGCTCGGCGAGAGTGCCGAGCTCCATCGCGGTGAAGGCCGCCGTGCGGACGGCGGCGGGCAGGATGCCGATGCCGACGACGATCCGCTCGGTGGCGGCGAGCACCGCGCCGGCCTGGGCGATGCCGCCGCGGAAGCCGAGGTCCTCGACCACCCAGAGCTCGTCGAAGCCGAGCTCCTCGGCCCGGCGGGCGTAGCCGAGCACCTCGGAGGCGGGGAGATCGCGGGGGAGCAGGACGCCGACAGCGGTGTCGGAGGAGGAGGCGCGCATCCGGCCAGCGTAGGGCGTGCGGACAGGCGGAGGGCCCGCCCGCACGATCGCGGACGGGCCCTCGCTCGTCGTCCTACTCGGCGGCCGCCTCGCCGATCCGCACCTGCTCGGGGCGGGCGGTCGAGACGACCTCGATGCGGCGGGGACGCGCCTTCTCGCTGACCGGGATGGTCACCGAGAGCACGCCGTTGTCGTAGGACGCGGCGATGCGCTCGGTGTCGACGCCCTGGCCGAGGCTCAGCTGGCGGACAAACGTCGCCGACTGGCGCTCCCGGGTGATCCAGGTGACGTCGTCGCCGCTCGCGACGGTGCGCTGGGCACGGATGGTGAGGAGCTGCCCGTCCACGTCGACGTCGACGGACCCCGGGTCGATGCCGGGGAGGTCGGCGGTGAGGACGTAGTGGTCGCCGTCCCGGTACAGGTCGATCGGCATCCGGCGGGGCCCCTGACCGGAGCCGAGGAGGGCGGTGGCGAGGCGGTCCAGCTCGCGGACGGGGTCGTAGGTGACAGCCATGAGATCACTCCATTCAGTCGTGCAACGAAGAGTTCCAAGAGTTGAGCCGACCCGGCTCAACGTGATCAAATTAGCACTCGGGGAGGGGGAGTGCCAACAGATCGGCCCCCTTCAGCGTCAACTTCGTTACCTGTTCGTAACAAAGCTGGGCAATCGAGTTCGTAGGGTCGTTTCTGTGTGGAAACCGATCCGGTTCCCAGCGAATGTGAGTAAGGACATCGATTGCCGATCCACCTGTCCCACCGACCACCCGTCCGCCGCGCTGAGAGGCGCATCCTCGCGGGCCTCGCCGTCCTCGGAGTCGCCGCGACCGCGGCCTTCGCCACCACCGGCGCCAGTGCCGCCCCTCTCGCCGGCAGTGCCTCGCTCGTCGGCGGGCTCTCCGTCGGCCAGAGCTTCGACGACGGCGACTACGTCGTCACCCTCGTCGAGCCCTCCGCGGCCACCTACCAGGGCAGCGATGCCCGCTTCGCCCGCACCGCGCCCGTCGACGGTGCGCAGCTGCAGGCCGCCTCGGCTCCGGTGGAGGACTACTCCGCCCACCTCGAGCAGCGCCAGGAGGACGTCGCCTCCGCGGTCGACGCCGCCATCGGCTACCACTACACCGTCGCCCTCAACGGCTTCTCCGCGACCCTCTCAGGCGAGCAGGCGGGCGAGCTCGCGAGCCGCCGCGACGTCGCCCAGGTCCGCAAGGTCGAGAACCTGAAGGTCGACCGCGCCGCGCAGGCCTCGCCGCTCGCCGCGGCCGCCGCCGGCACCCCGGTGCCCGACACCGGACAGCAGCGCTCCACCGACTTCCTCGGCCTCGAGGGCGAGAACGGCGTCTGGCAGAAGCTGGGCGGCATCGACAAGGCGGGCGAGGGCGTCGTCGTCGGCGTCATCGACTCCGGCATCGCGCCCGAGAACCCCTCCTTCGCAGGCGCGCCCCTGGCGACCTCGCCCGGAGCGGCCCCCTACACGGACGGCACCACCACCTCCTTCGTGAAGTCGGACGGCGGCACCTTCGTCGGCTCCTGCTCGCCGGGGCTCCCCGCCTCCGAGCAGTGGGACGGCGACGAGTGCAACCAGAAGCTCATCGGCGCACGCTGGTTCCTCGCGGACGAGGAGGTCGGCTCGACGGACAACCCCGAGTACCGCTCCCCGCGCGACGCCGACGGACACGGCTCGCACACCGCGAGCACGGCAGCCGGCAACAACGGCGTCGAGGCGAGCGTCGACGGCTACGACTACGGGAAGATCTCCGGAGTCGCCCCGGCCGCCAAGGTCGCCGCGTACAAGGTCTGCTGGAACGGACCCGACGAGGGCACCGACGACGACGACTTCTGCTCCGGAGCGGGCATCCTCGCGGCCATCGACGCCGCGACCAAGGACGGCGTCGACGTCATCAACTTCTCGATCGGCGGCGGCTCGGCCACCTCGACCCTGACCGCGATCGACGAGGCGTTCCTCAACGCCGCCGCCGCCGGCGTCTTCGTCGCGGCCTCGGCCGGCAACTCGGGTGCGGGCGCCTCCACGCTCGACCACGCGTCGCCCTGGTACACCACGGTCGCCGCGTCCTCCATCCCGACCTACACCGCGACCGCCGCTCTCGGCGACGGCCAGAAGTTCGTCGGAGGATCCATCTCGGTCCACGAGGACGTCACCGGACCGCTGGTGAACAGCGCCGACGTCGTCCGCTCGGGCGCCGAGAACCCCGCCATCTGCGAGACCGGCACCCTCGACCCCGACAAGGTGAAGGGCACGATCGTCGCCTGCACCGCGGGCGTCACCGCGCGCGTCTCCAAGTCGGCCGAGGTCGAGCGGGCCGGCGGCATCGGCATGCTGCTGCTCAACCCGACCCCGAACGCCCTGCACGTCGACGACCACTCGGTCCCGAGCATCCAGATCGACTCGCAGGCCTACCAGGCGATCACGACCTACGCCGGCACCGCCGGTGCGACCGTGACCCTCTCCGAGGGCAACTCGTCCGGAGCCTCCATCCCCGTCCCGCAGGTCGCCGGCTTCTCGTCGCGCGGACCCGCTGAGGCGGACGGCGCCGACGTGCTGAAGCCCGACCTCACGGCGCCCGGCGTCGCGATCCTCGCCGACAGCTTCAACGCCGAGGGCGACGACCCCGCCTTCGCGTTCGAGTCCGGCACCTCGATGTCGTCGCCGCACGTGGCGGGCCTCGGCGCGCTGATCCTCGGCGCGACCCCGAAGGCCTCGCCGTCCGCGGTGAAGTCGGCCATGATGACCTCCGCCTACGACAGCGTCGACCAGTCGGGCGCCGCGTCCGAGGACGTCTTCGCCCAGGGCGCCGGACACGTCGACCCGGCCGCGTTCCTCGACCCCGGGCTGCTCTACGAGAGCGGCACGGAGGACTGGATCGCGTTCCTCAAGGGCGCGGGCTACGTCTTCACCTCGAACCCGGTGATCGACCCGATCGCCGCGATCGACCCGTCCGACCTCAACCAGGCCTCGATCGCGATCGGCGCCCTCGCGGGCACGCAGACCGTGACCCGCACGGTCACCTCGACCGGCGCGGGCACCTACACCGCCTCGGTCGACGGCCTCGCCGGGATCGACACCGTCGTCTCGCCCTCGACCCTCTCCTTCACGGGTGCGGGCCAGACGGCGGAGTACACGGTCTCCTTCACCACCGGCTCGGCGGCGCTCAACCAGTTCGCCACCGGCTACCTGACCTGGGCGAGCGCGGAGCACGATGTCCGCAGCCCGATCGCGGTGCGACCCGTCCTGCTGGACGCGCCCTACGAGGTCTCCGGCACCGGCTCGACCGGCACCGGCACGGTGACGGTCACGCCCGGCATCACCGGCGCGCTGCCGCTCACCGCGAGCGGTCTCGCCGAGGGCGTCCTCGCCGAGGACGCCACTGCCGCTGACGGCCACTCGGCGACGCTCCCCACGGGGAAGTCGCTGACGACCACCGTCGTGGTGCCGGAGGGCGCCGAGTTCGCCCGCTTCGACCTCGACTCGCTCGACGACGCGGCCGACCTCGACCTCACCGTCACCAGCGAGAGCACCGACAAGGTCTTCACCTCGGCGACCGGCTCGGCCGACGAGCGCGTCGACATCGCCGACCCCGCTCCGGGCGAGTACACGGTCCAGGCCGATGTCTACTCGACCGCCCCGGGATCCTCGACCGTCACGTTCGACTTCCGCAGCTTCGTCATCACTCCGGAGAACGGTCTCGGCTCGCTGAGCACCGACCCCGCCGTGGTCGACGCCGTGCAGGGCGAGCCGATCGCGTACGCGGTCTCCTGGTCGAACCTGGCGGGCCCGGCCCGCTACCTCGGCCGTGTCGCCTACACCGACTCGGGACTCGCGACGCTCGTGAGCGTCGACGTCACCGAGGCGGTCACCCCCACCCCGACGCCGACCGCGACTCCGGAGCCCACAGGCACCCCGGAGCCGACCGCGACGCCGACGGCCGGCCCCACCGCCGGACCGGGGGAGCCCACCACCACGCCGACGGCCGGACCGGGCGCGCCCGGCCACGGCGCCGGCGGCCTCCCGTCGACGGGCTTCGACGGCGGTCTCCTCGGAGCCGCCGCCCTCGCCCTCCTCGGTGCAGGTGCTGTGATCACCGGCCTCCGACGCCGCGCCCTGGCGCAGCGTGAGGCGGGCGCCGCGGAGTAGTCCTCCGCGACCGCCGCGAACGGCCGTCCCCCTGCTCCTCCCGGAGCGGCGGGGGCGGCCGTTCGCCGTTCCCGGGCGGGGGAGGCGGAGACGGGGCGGCTCGTGGTGCGTGCCGGGAGCAGGACCGGCCCGGCTGCGTGGGGGAACGGCTCGAGAGGGGAGGCGGGAGCGGGTCGGGGAGAGATCGACGATCAGGCGGGGCGGAGCACCTCCGACTGGGGGCCAGGCGGCGCGATCGGCCCGGGGTCCCGCTGCGGTCGCGCATCCCCGGAGGTGCATCGACGGGAGAACGCGGTGGCGACCTGCCGCTGCGAGCCGGGACGACGCGTTCGGTCCCGGTCCGAGGCGGCGGCGAGCGCACGGGGACCGCGGTGCACCCTCGGGAACATCGGTGGACGGCTCCGAGCGAGCGCCCCCTCGGCCTGAGCGGCCGCCGTCCGGATCAGAGGGAGCGGCGTCCCGCGATGACGCCGGAGACGACGGCGAGGACGCCGAAGACGATCGCGACGACCGGCTGGCCGAGGTCCAGCCACGCCAGCGCGGCGGCGCCCATCACGAGCAGCTCGATCAGCGAGCGGCCGTAGACGTCGATCGCGAGGACCGCACGCGGCGAGAGGAAGAGCGCCCAGACCAGCGCGGCGACCACCGGAGCGCCGATGCCGAGGACGATGTTCCACGGCAGGTCCCACGACGCGAAGCCCCAGAGGGCGAAGGTCGCCAGCGCGACGAGCTCCAGGAGGAACCGGAGGATCGCGTTCGGGCCGATCCTGATGTCGGTGCCCGCGGTGTCCGCTCCTGCTCGATTCACGCCGACCATGCTAGCCGCCGGAGGTCAGCGGAAGATGATGGTGCGGGCCCCGTCGAGGAGCACCCGGTCCTCCGCGAACCACTTGACCGCCTGCGTGAGCGTGCGGCTCTCCTCGTCCTGCCCGATCGCCACGAGCTGAGCGACCGAGTGCGAGTGGTCCACGCGCACCACGTTCTGCTCGATGATCGGCCCCTCGTCGAGGTCGCTGGTGACGAAGTGCGCGGTCGCCCCGATCAGCTTGACGCCGCGGGCGTGCGCCTGCTTGTAGGGGTTCGCGCCCTTGAAGCCCGGCAGGAACGAGTGGTGGATGTTGATGGCGCGGCCGGCCAGTCGCGCGCAGAGCTCGGGGGAGAGGATCTGCATGTAGCGCGCCAGGACCACGAGCTCGACGTCGTGCTCCTCGACGACCTCCAGCACGCGCTCCTCGAACCCGCGCTTCGACTCCGGCGAGACCACGGGTCGCGACTCGAAGGGCACGCCGTAGAACTCGGCGAGGTCGCGAAGGCTGCCGTGGTTGGACAGGATCATCGGGATGTCCACCGCGAGCTGCCCGGCGCGCTGGCGGAAGAGCAGGTCGTTGACGCAGTGCGCGGCGGTGGAGGCGAGGACGAGGGTGCGCAGCGGCCGGCCGACGACGTCGAGGCGCCAGGTCATCCCGTAGTGCTCCGTGATCGGCAGCAGGGCGGCGGCGAACTCCTCGCGGCTGATGGGCGACTCCACCTGCAGGCGCATGAAGAAGCGGCCGGTGTCGGCGCTCGAGAACTGCTGGCTCTCGGTGATGTTGCCGCGGGCCTGGACGACGGCACCGGACACGGCGTGCACGATGCCCGGCTGGTCGGGGCAGGCGAAGGTCAGGGTCCAGTGGTTTCCCGCGGGCCGGGCGCCGGACCACGCGGCGTCGCTGCCCGTCGGACGGGTGCTCGCGGAGGCGGGCCGGGGAGTCGCGGACGCGGCGGGTTCGGGCTGCATCCGCCCAGGATAACGGTGGGGCACGGGGCGGTCCGCGCGCCTCAGCCCGCGTCGACGGACACGACGGCGACGGGTCCCGTCCGCCCGTCCGGGGAGAAGTAGCGGACGCCGATCGTGTGCCTCCCGGGACCGACCTCCAGGGTCGCGGCGAGGACGGGGGCTCCGGGAGCGAGGGACCGCACCTGCCCGCCGTCGACCAGGAGGTCGAGGCCGTCCGCGTCGGGATCGGCGAGCACGAGCACGCCGACCGCGCCCCCGCTCGACGCGGCCCGGGCGAGGAGCACCGGAGCGCGCAGGTCGACCGTCTCGGGGGCGCTGACTCCTGCAGCGGTGCGCGCCAGCACCGTGGTCGTGCCCGCGGGGAGGGGGAGCGCCGGCGCGGTCCAGGAGCCGTCGGCGTCGGCGGTGGCGGAGCCCACGCGGCGTCCGTCGGAGGCGTCCTCGAGGAGCACCTCGGCGCCGGGCGCGGCGGTGCCCCGGGCATCGGGCAGCAGCCGGCCGTCGGTGTCGAGCGCGAGGGTCGGTGCGGCCGGAGCGGGAGGTGCGGCCGGAGTGGGGGTCGTGACCGGTGCGGGAGTCGAGACCGGAGCGGAGGTGCTCGGCGCCTCTGTCGGGACCGGCGCCGGAGTGCTCGGTACGTGCGTCGTTGCCGGAGCCGGAGTGTCCGGTGGGGGAGTCACGGTCGGAACAGGAACAGGAACAGGAACAGGAACAGGAACAGGAACCGGGACCGGAGTGCTGGGTGCGGGGGTCGGGACCGGAACGGAGGGCAGGGCCGGGCCGTTGCCGATCGGGCCCGGCGCGGAGCTCCCGGTCGTGGTCCCCGGCGGCCCGGAGGGGGCCGGAGCCTCGGTGACGGCAGGGGAGGGCGCCGGTGCGGGGCTGCCGGTCACGGCAGGGCGGGGCGGGGCGGGCTCGGCGGCAGGAGTCGGGGAGGCGGTCGCCTCGATCCCTCTCGACGCCGGTGCGCCGACGGGATCGTGGGACGGCTCCTGTTGCGGCGGGCGTCCCGTCCTCCCGGGGGTCGCGCGCGTCGCTCCGGCGTCGTCCGACGCAGCCCGTCCGGCCACGGCCGGCACCGTGCTCCTCGGAGCGGCGCCGGACCCGCTGGACCGCCCCGCCGGATCGCCGTCCGCTGCACTCGTCCGGTCCGCGGCCTCCGGGTCCGTCTCCGGCCGGTCGGCGCTCGCCGCCGCTCCTCCGCTCGACGTGGGCGCAACCGCCTCGGCAGTTGCGCGCTCGTCCACCCGCGCGGAGGCGTCCTCCGCCGCCACGAGCGCGCCGCCCCCGTTCCCGGACAGCAGCACCGCCGCGCCGACGACTCCCGCGACCGCGAGTGCCGCCGCAGCGGACGCGGCGACGACCACTCCTGTTCCACTGCCCGCTCTCGACGCCCTTACCGCCGATGCGCGGACCGCGCTCGACGCCCGGACCGCGCTCGGCAGCGGACCGGGGGCCGCGCCGGAGCCCCCGCCCGCCGCCCACGCGGCCGCACCGCTCACGCCGGCCGAGAGCGGCAGCAGCACCGACGCGAGGCGGCGCGCAGTGCTCTCGGCCTCCGCCAGCGCCTCCCGGCAGGAGAGGCACCCGTCCAGGTGCCGGTCGATGCGGTGCCTGTCCCGGACGGGGGCTCGTCCTCGCGCGTACGTCCCCGCCCGCTCGAGCACCCACTCGCACTCGCCCGTCGCCGAGGCGTCCGCCACGTGCTCCCGGATCCACGCGGAGCGCAGCCCCTCCCGCGCCCGCACCCCGAGCGCTGCGACCGCGTTGGGCCGCAGGCCCATCAGCGGTGCGGCGGCGGCGGGGGACAGGCCCTCCACCTCCGTGTACCAGAGCACCTCCTGCCAGCGCGGCGGCAGCGCCCGGAACGCGCGCGCGCCCAGGTCGCGCTCGAGGGCGGCGAGGGCGTGCGCCTCGGGATCGGGGCCGGCAGAGGGGAGGGCGCGGTCGGCCTCGTCGAACGGCCGCTCGTGCCGGTCCCGCCGGGCCCAGGATCCCGCGACGTTGCGGACGGCGGTGAAGAAGTAGGGGCGGAAGGCGCCCTCGGGTCCGCCGCCGCGCTCGATCGCCCGCAGGACGCGGAGGAACGCCTCCGAGACCAGGTCGTCGGGGTCGGAGCTGCTCGCCCACGCCCGGGCCACGGTGCGTCCGGCCGAGGAGTGGCGGCGCCAGAGCTCGGAGACCGCGTCGGTGCGGCCCTCCCGGACCAGCGTGACGAGCTCCTCGTCGCTGCGGCCGTCGATGCGCTCGGAGCGGCGTCGAGGACTCACGGCGACGCCCTCCCTCCCGGTCCCGCGCCGGGACCGCCCGAGGGATCGTCGCACGATCGCGCGTGCCCGCCCCCGACTGGCGCGACTCCCGCGCCACCCGGCCCGCTTGCTAGAGTGAGCCCGCCGCGACTGGCGTTCGGATGGGTGACCATCAGGGAGCGGCACCTCCTCCGGGGCAGCGCCCCGGACACTTTTCCCGCCGCACGCCTGGGCTGGAACGGATACCGTAGATCGGGTCGCCCGAACGAGCCGTGTCGCGCCGCAGCGACCTGCCGGGCCCCTTCCGTTTCCCAGCCAAGGAGCGTCCGTGTCCTCTTCCCCCGCCAGCCCCGGCGTCGCCGCCTCGTTCGACCAGCCCGTGTCGGTGGTCGACCCCGAGATCGCCGCCGTGCTCCAGCAGGAGCTCGACCGCCAGCGCGGCTACCTCGAGATGATCGCGAGCGAGAACTTCGTGCCGCGCGCGATCCTCGAGTCGCAGGGCTCCGTCCTGACCAACAAGTACGCCGAGGGCTACCCCGGACGCCGCTACTACGGCGGCTGCGAGTACGTCGACATCGCCGAGCAGCTCGCGATCGACCGCGCCAAGGCCCTCTTCGGCGCCGAGTTCGCCAACGTCCAGCCGCACTCCGGAGCCTCCGCCAACGCCGCGGCGCTCGCCGCGCTCGTGCAGCCCGGAGACACCATCCTCGGCCTCGAGCTCGCGCACGGCGGCCACCTGACCCACGGCATGAAGCTGAACTTCTCGGGCAAGCTCTACAACGCGACCGCGTACGGCGTCGACCCGCAGACCTTCCGCATCGACATGGACGCGGTCCGCGAGAAGGCCCTCGAGGTCCGTCCGCAGGTGCTCATCGCCGGCTGGTCCGCCTACCCCCGTCAGCTCGACTTCGAGGCGTTCCGCGCCATCGCCGACGAGGTCGGCGCGAAGCTCTGGGTCGACATGGCCCACTTCGCAGGCCTCGTGGCGGCGGGGCTGCACCCGTCGCCGGTGCCCTACGCCGACGTCGTGACGACCACCGTCCACAAGACGCTGGCCGGCCCGCGCTCGGGGCTCATCCTCGCGAAGCAGGAGTACGCCAAGAAGCTGAACTCGGCCGTCTTCCCCGGCCAGCAGGGCGGCCCGCTCATGCACGTGATCGCCGCGAAGGCGACCGCGTTCAAGCTCGCCGGCGAGCCCGAGTTCGCCGACCGCCAGGCACGCACCATCCGCGGCGCGCAGATCCTCGCCGAGCGCCTCACGGCGGCCGACTCGAAGGCCGAGGGCATCGACGTCCTGACCGGCGGCACGGACGTCCACCTCGTCCTCGCCGACCTGCGCGACTCGCCGCTGGACGGCAAGCAGGCCGAGGACCGCCTCCACGAGGTCGGCATCACGGTCAACCGCAACGCCGTGCCGTTCGACCCCCGCCCGCCGATGGTCACCTCGGGCCTGCGCATCGGCACGCCGGCGCTCGCGACCCGCGGCTTCGGCGACACGGAGTTCACCGAGGTCGCCGACGTCATCGCCGAGGCGCTCAAGCCCTCGGCCGACCTCGAGGCGCTGCGCGGCCGCGTCGCCCGCCTCACCGACGACTTCCCGCTCTACCCCGGGCTGTAGTCGATCCGCTGCACCACCCGCGCGGCGGAGGCCGGGGCACCGCCCCCCTCCGCCGTGCCACGACCGAGGAGCCCGAGATGACGGCACAGGTACTCGACGGCGTCGCGACGGCGACGGCGGTCAAGACGGAGATCGCGGAGCGGGTCGCCGCTCTGCGCGAGCGGGGCGTCGTGCCCGGGCTCGGCACGCTGCTGGTGGGGGACGATCCCGCCTCCCGCTCGTACGTCGCGGGCAAGCACCGCGACTGCGCGGAGGTCGGGATCGAGTCGATCCGCGTGGACCTCCCCGCGACCGCGTCGGCGGACGACATCCGCGCCGCCATCCAGCAGCTCAACGACTCGGAGGCCGTGACCGGGTACATCATCCAGCTCCCGCTGCCGAAGGGCATCGACGAGAACGCGATGCTCGAGCTCATGGATCCGGACAAGGACGCCGACGGCCTGCACCCCACCAACCTCGGCCGCCTGGTTCTCGGCGTCGAGGGCGAGCTGGACAGCCCGCTGCCCTGCACGCCGAACGGGATCGTCGAGATGCTGCAGCGCCACGGCATCCCGACCTCGGGCAGACACGTCGTCGTCGTGGGCCGCGGGCTCACCGTCGGCCGACCGCTCGGGCTCCTGCTCACGCGGAAGGGCCTCGACGCCACCGTGACCCTCACCCACTCCCGCACGGCCGATCTCGCCGCGGAGGTGCGCCGCGCCGACATCGTGGTGGCCGCCGTGGGCGTGCCCGGGCTCATCCGCGCCGACTGGGTGAAGCCCGGCGCCGCCGTGCTCGACGTGGGCATCACGCGGGTCGAGAACCCGGAGACGGGTCGCGCGAAGCTGACGGGCGACGTCGCACCGGAGGTGGCGGAGGTCGCGGGCTGGCTCTCGCCCGTGCCCGGCGGCGTCGGCCCGATGACGCGCGCGATGCTCATCCACAACGTGGTGACGGCGGCCGAGCGCGCCCTGCGCTGACCGGTCCCGCGCCACGGGACCCGCGCCGGACCGCGCTCGGGGGCGACGTCCAGTCGCCTGCCGGTAGCGTGGCCCGGCGCTCTCGCGTCCCCCACCCCGTCGGACACGTCCTCGGAGCGCGCCCCGCCCCACGAGGAGAACCCATGCTCACCGTCACCGCCTACGCCGCCCCCTCCGCGACCGAGCCGCTCGTCCCCACCACCATCGAGCGCCGCGACGTCGGACCGCACGACGTGCTCATCGAGATCGCCTACTCCGGCATCTGCCACTCCGACATCCACACCGTCCGCGGCGACTGGGGTCCGGTGGCGTACCCGCTGACCGTCGGCCATGAGATCGTCGGCGTCGTCGCCGAGGTCGGCTCCGAGGTCACCAAGCACTCCGTCGGCGACCGCGTCGGCGTCGGCTGCATGGTGAACTCCTGCCGCGAGTGCGAGAACTGCCTCGCGGGCGAGGAGCAGTACTGCCTGAAGGGCAACACCGGCACCTACGCCTCCGTCGACCGTGACGGCACCATCACCCAGGGCGGCTACTCCACGCACGTCGTCGTCGTCGAGGACTTCGTGCTCCGCGTGCCGGAGTCGATCCCCTACGAGGCCGCCGCTCCGCTGCTGTGCGCGGGCATCACGACCTACTCGCCGCTCTCGCACTGGGAGGCGGGCCCCGGCAAGCGCGTGGCCGTCGTCGGCCTCGGCGGGCTCGGCCACATGGCCGTCAAGTTCGCGCATGCGATGGGCGCCGAGGTCACCGTGCTCTCGCAGACCCTCAGCAAGAAGGAGGACGGCCTCCGCCTGGGCGCCGACCACTACTACGCGACGCGCGACGAGGCGACCTTCACCGATCTCGCGAACACCTTCGACCTGATCGTCAACACGGTCAGCGCGCCCCTCGACCTCGACGCCTACCTGGGGCTCCTGCGCCGCAACGGCACGATGGTGAACGTGGGCGCTCCGGCCGAGGCGCTGCCGTTGCACGTCTTCACGCTCTTCGGCGCCCGTCGCTCCTTCGCGGGCTCGGGCATCGGCGGCATCCGCGAGACCCAGGAGATGCTCGACTTCTGTGCCGAGAAGGGCATCGCGAGCGAGGTCGAGGTCGTCTCGGCCTCGCAGATCAACGAGGCCTACGAGCGGGTCCTCGCCTCGGACGTCCGCTACCGCTTCGTGATCGACGCCTCCACGTTCGAGAAGTGAGCGCGGCCGGGGCGCTAGCCTCGGCGGCATGAGCGAACGGAGCCACTCGGCCGTCGACCGCGTCCTCGCCGACCTCGACCGGCACGGCGTGCACCCGACCGTGCGCTGGCTCGACTCGGCCGCGTCGACGGCCGCACTGGCGGCCGAGGCGCTGGGCGTCGACGTCGGTCAGATCGCCAACTCGCTCGTGTTCCTGCTCGACGGTGCGCCGCTGCTGGTCCTGACCAGCGGCGGCCACCGCGTCGACACCGCCTGGCTGGGCGTGCAGCTGGGTGGATCGATCACCCGGGCGCCGGCCGCGGAGGTGAAGTCCGCGACGGGCCAGACGATCGGCGGGATCGCGCCGGTGGGCCATCCCGCGCCGCTGCGCACCGTGGTCGACGCGGCCCTCGCCGCCTACGACGTGGTCTGGGCTGCGGCCGGGCACGCGCACACCGTCTACCCGACGAGCTTCGCCGAGCTGGTCCGGGTCACCGGGGGAGAAGCGCGCGCCGTCGTTCCGCCGGATCCGGCGCCGTAGCGTCGACTGGACGAGCGACGCCCCCTGCGACGCGAGGTCGCAGGGGGCGTCGACGGAAGCAGTGGTCAGAGCACGCGGCCCGCGCCGTCGGCGGCCGTGACGAGGAAGAGCTCCGGAGTCGTGAAGCCCTTCTCGGCGAAGGCGGCGAGGACCGCGGCGCGGACCTCCTCCTCCTTCTCCACCGGGGTGAGGGCGATCGCGGAGCCGCCGAAGCCGCCGCCGGTCATCCGGGCGCCGATCGCTCCGGCGCCGCGCGCCGCCTCGACGGCGGTGTCGAGCTCGGGCACCGAGATCTCGAAGTCGTCGCGGAGTGAGACGTGGCCGGCGTCGAGCAGATCGCCGATCGCCCGGGGACCGTGCTCGCGCAGGGTGCGGACGGTCTCGAGCACGCGGACGTCCTCGGTCACGACGTGCTTCACGCGCCGGTAGGTGACGTCGTCGAGGAGCTCCTGGGCGCGCGGCAGGTCGTCGACCGTCAGCTCGCGGAGCGACGGCACGCCGAGGGTCGCGGCGCCGAGCTCGCAGGAGGCGCGCCGCTCGGCGTAGCCGCCGGTGGCGTGCGCGTGCTCGACGCGCGTGTCGACGACGAGCAGGACGAGGCCGGCCTCCTCGAAGCCGAGGGGGACGACCTCGGTGTCGAGGCTGCGGCAGTCCAGGAACACCGCGGCGTCGCGCTTCCCGAAGAGGGAGGCGGACTCGTCCATGATCCCGGTGGGGGCGCCGACCGCGACGTTCTCGGCGCGACGACCGACGCGGGCCATCGTCGCGCGGTCGAAACCGAGGTGCCAGAGCTCGTCGAGGGCGACGGCCATCGCGCACATCAGCGCCGCCGAGCTCGAGAGCCCCGCGCCGACCGGCACGTCGGAGTCGACGTACGCGTCGAAGCCCGAGCGGGAGCCCAGGTCGACGCCGTACTCGGTGAGCGCCCAGACCACGCCGAGCGGGTAGGCCGACCAGCCGGTCACGGCGCCGGGGCCGAGCTCGTCGAGAGCGACCTCGACCACGTCGGGGGAGAAGGCGCTGCTGATCCGGATCAGGCGGTCCTCCCTCGGAGCGACGGCCATCGCCGTGGCGCGGTCGATCGCGAAGGGGAAGACGAAGCCGTCGTTGTAGTCGGTGTGCTCGCCGATCAGGTTCACGCGGCCGGGGCCGGCCCAGACGCCCGCGGCGGGGCGGCCGAAGGTGCGCTCGAAGGCGGCGGCCGCGCTCTCGGCGACGGCGGTCAGGGAGGCGGGAGCGGCGGTCATCGGTTCTCCTCGGCGATGTCGGCGGCGGTGGTGGCGGGAGTGGCGGCGCCGCCGGGAAGCGAGTCGTCGCTGTGCGCGGCGACCGGCAGCGCCGCGTCGGGGCGCTGTGCGATCCCGGCCTCGAGCACGGCCGCTTCGGCCCGCTCGATCGCCGCGCGCAGGGCCGCGGCGCTCGTCTCGGGGGCGATGTCGCCGATCCAGGCGCCCATCGCGGCCTCGCTCCCCGCGAGGTACTTGAGCTTCGTCTCGGCGCGGCGGGGCGAGGTGATCTGGAGCATCAGGCGCACCTCGTCGCGGCGCTCGTGCACCGGGGCCTGGTGCCAGGCGGCGATGTAGGGCGTCGGGGTGTCGTAGAGGGCGTCGATGCCGCGGAGCAGGCGCTGGTACATCGCAGCCAGCTCGTCGCGCTCCTCCGGGGTGGTCGCCGCCAGGTCCGGGACGTGGCGGTGCGGCAGGAGGTGCACCTCGACGGGCCAGCGCGCGGCGAACGGCACGAACGCGGTGAAGTGCTCGCCGCGGAGGAGGACGCGCTCGCCGGCCTGCTCGAAGGCGAGGACGTCGGCGAACATCGACGGCCCGTAGCTGTCGAGCGAGGCGAGCAGACGGGTCGTGCGCGGCGTGACGTAGGGGTAGGAGTAGATCTGCCCGTGGGGGTGGTGCAGCGTGACGCCGATCGCCTCGCCGCGGTTCTCGAACGGGAAGACCTGCTGCACGCCGGGAAGGGCCGAGAGGGCGCCCACGCGGTCGGCCCAGGCCTCGACCACGGTCCGGGCGCGGGAGGCGCTGAGCGTGGCGAACGAGCCCTCGTGCTCGGGGCTGAAGCAGACGACCTCGCAGCGGCCGACGCTGGTCAGCGTCCGGCCGAGCCCGAGGGTGCGCAGGTCCTCCAGCGAGGCGGGCGCGTCCGCGTCCTCGAGGAGCGGGCCGAAGGAGGGGGAGCGGTTCTCGAAGACGGCGACGTCGTAGCGGCTGGGCACCTCCGACGGGTTCGTCGGCGACGCCGGGGCGAGCGGATCGAGCTCGGCCGGCGGCAGGAACACGCGGTTCTGGCGCGACGCGGCGATGGAGACCCACTCGCCGGTCAGCACGTCCTGGCGCATCCGCGCGGTGGCGGGGCGGGGGTCGAGGTGGCGGGCGTCGGCGGCGCGCTCCGGGGGGAGCGTCGTGTCGGCGTCGTCGAAGTAGAGGAGCTCGCGGCCGTCGGCCAGCGTGTGCGGGCGCTTGACGACGCCGGCGGAGAGGGTGATCGCTTCGTTCATGGCAGGAGTCAGACTAGGGCCGCACCTTCGAAAAGGAAAGCTCGTTTTCGCTTTGACAAGTCCACTCGACCGCGGGCACGATGGGCGGATGAGGACGGACGGCGAGCAGGAGTCCACGTCGGCGATCGAGCGCCGGCTGAGGCTGCGCCTGGCCGCCGAGAGCTCGGGCTTCGTCGGGGTCGCCCCGATGGCCGACATGCTCGGGGTCTCGGTCGTCACCGTCCGCTCCGATCTCGCCCTGCTCGCGAGCGAGGGCGTCCTCCAGCGGGTGCGCGGCGGGGCGATCCCGGCGCCGAGACCCACCGGCGAGCGCTCGCTCGAGGAGGGCCTGAGCGCCGCCTCCGACGAGAAGGCCGCGATCGGCGAGGAGGCCGCCGCCTCCGTCTCCTCCGGGCAGAGCATCGTGCTCGACGTGGGCACCACCCCGCTCGCCATCGCGCACGCGCTCGTGGCGCGGGAGGAGCTGCGCGACGTCACGGTGATCACGAACGGCCTCTCCACGGCGCTGGCGCTCGAGCCGGCCATCCCGCGCTTCACGGTCGTCGTCACCGGGGGCACTCTGCGGCCGCTGCAGCACTCGCTGGTCGAGCCGCTGGCGTCCGAGCTGCTCGAGCGGATCCGCGCCGACATCGCCTTCATCGGCTGCACCGGCGTGCACCCCGAGGCCGGCGTCACCAACGTCAATCTCCCGGAGGCGACCCTGAAGCGCCGGATGCTGCAGGCGGCGACCCGCCGGGTCGTGGTCGCGGACTCCTCGAAGCTCGGAGTGGTCGACCTCGGCCGGGTCGCCGCTCCCGACGAGTTCGACCGTCTGCTCACGGGGGCGGGGGCCGCCGACGGACTCGTCGCCGCTCTGGAGGAGGCGGGGCTCGCGGTCACCCGCTGCCGGACGCTCGGCGAGCGCGTCAGTCCGTAGGATCGAGGAATGGCCGACTTCACCCCCGCCCCCGCCACCGGGCGCCAGTTCTCGCTCGACCTCACCGCCGAGGGACGCACCCTGCACGCCGTCGTGACGGAGGTGGCCGCAGCGCTGCGCCACCTCTCGGTCGACGGAGTGGAGATCACCGCCTCCTACCCGGAGAGCACCGTCCCGCCGTTCGGCTCGGGCATCGTCCTGATGCCCTGGCCCAACCGCGTGAAGGACGGGCGCTGGCACCACCGCGGCGAGACGCTCCAGCTCGCGATCACCGAGCCGAAGTACCACAACGCCATCCACGGCCTCCTGGTGAGCACCCCGTACCGCCTCGTCGACCAGGGCCCGTCCTTCGTCGAGCTGGCCGCGCCGGTCGTGCCGCAGGCGGGCTACCCGTTCCACCTCGAGACCTCGGTCCGCTACGAGCTGCAGGCCGACGGGCTGAAGGTCGTCCACCGCGTCGTCAACGTCGGAGCCGACGAGGCACCCGTCGCCATCGGCACGCACCCCTTCCTCGCCATCGGCGACGTGCCGACCGACGAGCTCGAGATCACCGTCGACGCGGCGGTGCACATCGAGGTCGACGAGCGCCTCAACCCCACCGTGCAGAACCCGGTCGAGGGCACCGAGTGGGACCTCCGCTCCGGCCGCCGCATCGGCGACCTCGAGCTCGACGACGCCTGGGCCGACGTCCGGATGGTCGACGGCGAGAGCGTGCACGGCCTCCGCGCCGCGGACGGCCGCCGCGTGCTCCTCTGGGCCGACGCCTCGCACAACTTCATCCAGGTCTTCATCACCCGGATCTTCCCCGACGGCGACGACGTGAAGACCGCGATCGCCGTGGAGCCGATGACCGCTCCCGCCGAGGCGTTCAACAGCGGGCAGGGCCTGCGCTGGCTCGAGCCGGGCGAGGAGTGGACCGTCGCGTGGGGCATCCGCCACGAGGGGTTCCCCACCGCGTCATGACCACCCTCGCGGCGGTCGGGCGCGACGACGAGGCCAAGCGCGTCGCTCTCGTCCGGATGAAGCGGCTCGCCACGGGCCTGCTCGTGGTGATGGCCGTCGTCTTCGCCGTGTCGTTCGCCCTGCAGGAGCGCTACCCGTGGCTGCAGTGGGTCCGGGCCGCGAGCGAGGGCGGGATGGTCGGCGCGCTCGCCGACTGGTTCGCCGTGACCGCGCTGTTCCGGCGGCCGCTGGGCCTGCCGATCCCGCACACCGCGATCATCCCGACCAAGAAGGACGAGATCGGCGCGAGCCTCGCGCAGTTCGTCGAGGAGAACTTCCTCCGCGGCGCCATCGTGCGCGAGAAGCTCGACTCCTTCGGGATCGCCCGGCGGGCGGGGCTGTGGCTCGCCGAGCCGGAGAACGCGCACCGGGTCGGCGGCGAGAGTGCCGCGGCCGTCCGCTCGGCGATCGCCCTGCTGGACGACTCCGACGTGCAGCGCGTGATCGAGGCGCTGGCGCGGCGCCACCTCCTCGACCCGCAGTGGGGCCCGCCGCTGGGCTCGCTGGTGGGCAGCGTGGTCGAGGCGGGCCACCACCGGCGCCTCGTGGACACGCTGGTGGAGCAGGCGGAGGCGTGGCTGACCGCGAACCCGCAGAGCTTCACCCGCATGGTCAGCGGCCGCCTGCCGAGCTGGCTGCCCTCCGCGGTCAGCCGAGCGGTGGACGAGCGGCTGTACCGCGAGGCGCTCGTCTTCGTCGCCGCGGTGCGCGAGGACCAGGTGCACCCGTTCCGGATCGCGATCGACGGCTACCTCGCCACGCTGGCGCAGGATCTGGGCACCGACCCCGACCTGATCGCCCGGGTCGAGGAGATCAAGAACCGCGCCTTCGACAGCCCGCGCGTCCGCGAGCTCGCCGGGGACGCCTGGGAGGCGACGAAGGCCTCCCTCCTCGGCGCGATGGACGACCCGTCGAGCCCCCTCCGCGGCAGCATCGAGTCGATCGTGGTCGATCTGGGCCGCCGGCTCTCGACCGACGCCGGTCTCGCGGCGACCGTCGACTCCTGGATCGGATCGGTAGCGGCCAACCTGGTCGACCGCTACCGCACCGACATCGCCAGCATCATCGGCGACACCATCCACCGCTGGGACCCGCGCGAGACGTCCGAGAAGCTCGAGCTGCAGGTCGGGAAGGACCTCCAGTTCATCCGGATCAACGGCACCGTCGTGGGCTCCCTGGCCGGGCTGGTCATCTTCACCGTCGCGCACGCGCTGCTCGGCTCGTGAAGCGGGGCGCCCGGGCCCGCTCCGCAAGCCCTCGTCGACGTCGGTGGTCGGGCGTACGGTCGCACCATGAGCGATGACAACACCACCGATCCCGATGTCAAGACCGAGGGCGACGTCCTCGGCGCCCGTGCCGACGACGGCAGCGACACCAGCGCCAGCAAGGACCCGTCCGACTGGGTCACCGGCGACGAGCCGATGACCGGCCCGCAGCGCAGCTACCTCGACACCCTCGCGCGCGAGGCGGGCGAGACCCTGCCCGCCGACCTCACCAAGGCCCAGGCCTCCGAGCACATCGACCGCCTGCAGTCCTCCACGGGCCGTGGCGACGGCAGCAACGGGCACGACTGATCCCGCCGGGGCGCCCCGGGGCTGAGCATCAGTCCCCGTCGGCGCCCCCGTCCGGGGCGCGCACACCGCGCCCCGGCGTCCCTAGGGTTCCGTCATGGCGATCTCCCGCACCACGCGCAACGCCCTCGACCTCATCGACGCGATCCGGATCCCCGGCCGCATCGATCCCCGTCTGGCCCGGCAGGTGACCCTGTCCCTCCGCCAGCTCCTCGAATCCGGAGCCTTCGGCCCGAGCGAGCGGCTCCTCCGCCGCCGCGCGAGGAGGCTCCGCTCCCGCACCCGCGAGGCGGCGGCGTTCCGGCAGACGCGCCCGGCCGGCTGCACCGTCCAGCCCTGAGCCCGCTGAACGGAGTCGCTCCGCTGTGACCGGCGACGGGACAGACACCGTCCGCGCGGTCGTCTAGAGTTCCTGGCATCCGGTCCGCCGGATGCCCGCCGCAGTCTCCCGGCCGGTCGACAACGGAGTCGTCCCGGCGCGGGTCATCCCCCCGTTCGCGCGTCGAACGCCCCGCTGGTTCCAGCACCCCGCTCCCTCCTCGAGAAGGGACTCCCGCGATGACGACCCGCGTCTCGCACACCGCGACGACCGTCCGCCTCGTCCGCTGGTACCGGATCGACTCCGACTGGCTCTCGGAGGTCGTCACCGGCCGCCTGCTCGAGCACCAGGACGGCCGCTGGCGCCTGCTCGTCGGCGAGAAGGTCCGTGACTACCCGGACGAGGTGTGGTCGCTCTGCCACGAGTGACGCCGTCGCGGAGCACCGCGGCCCGGACGAGGCGTCAGAGGTAGAGGTAGTACGTCTTCGCGCAGTCCGTCGAGCAGAACGGGTCACGGCGGCGGGCCGGCCGGACGCGGCACGCCTCGCACAGCCGAGGCCGGCGCAGGAGGACGCGGAGGACGGTCAGCACCTCTGCACGGTAGTGCGGCGACCTGGCTGCGCCCTGGCACTGTCCGGAAAGCGCGACCAGGCGGTCGAGTGGTGGGCCCCGTCGGGCTCGAACCGACCACCCGCGGATTAAAAGACGGTCTCCCTGGTCCCTCGTCCGTGATCCGATCCGGACCGGGGTGAACCGCCGAAGGCGCTTCTACCCATGCAAACCCTGGGATCGGGAGCTGTCCGGCGGGGGAGCCGCGGAGCTGTTCGGCGTGGGTCGGATCACCCCAGCGCGGCGTGGGTGGAGGGGTTTTCGGAGGGGTTCCGACCCGTCAGCGCCTCGCCAGGACTCCAGATGTGAACCACTGGACGAGCGGCACCGCCAGCAGCACCGCTGCCTCGGCCTCCTCCTGAGTCGGCTTCCTGTATTCGTTGCCGCCGTGACGGCTCTCCTGACCTGACCACAACGCCCGCGCCATCTTCCGGGCAGCGTCGTTCGAGGGGTACTTCGCGACCTCGCCCAACGGCAGGCGCCAGTCGCCCTGGTTGTCCATGTCGCTACACATCGTTCCTAGCGTGGCCTTTACGTTCTTCGGCGAAACGAGATGCACTCCCGCTTCCTCGACGGCCTTGATGGCTTTCTCGTACGCATCCTCCGGATCCGGGTCGATGCCGAAGCAGGCTTGCCATGCCTCGGCGAGCAGCGACCCTGCGCTCCCAGAGCGGCTGATGATCTCGATAGCTGCAATTTCGACGCCCTCTGGCACTCTCCGGACGAGACCGCGGTGTCCTGCCCGATCACCGACCGTCCAAAGAGACCCGCCTTGAAGAAGTACCGACTCGAGAACGCCTATGTCGAAGCCGAGTCCGAACTTGAGCAGGAAATCGACTAGGCGGAGAACTTCATTGTCATCCAGTACATCTTGCAGCCCTCGAAGTCCGCGGGACGCATAGAGGCGGAAGAGCGGCTCGCGGCGACGAGTCTTTCGGTCGAACAGTGAAACGTGATTCTTCGACGGTTCGAGCGACTGGGTTATATTCAGGTCCACCCACTGCCAGATAGACGCCTCAAGCCACGGCGGCACTCCATCTGTGAGAACTTCCAGCTCTTCCGGGTCCATGCCAAGCGGCACCCAATCGTCCATAGCACTGATGATAGAGGCGACCGCAGGCAATGTTGCTGCCCGCTGGGCCGCTCCCTAGTCGTGCCAGAGCGGCCCAGGGCTGGGCGCTCAGCGCGCGCGACGGGTCCCGTGGCCGCCCGCCTGCGTGCGGCGGGCTGTCTCCGCCGCGGTCTCGCTCGAGGGCGCGCGGTCGTCGCGCTGCCGGACGATCTCGCGGCGCTGCTCAGCGGCCGACATCGAGCGTGACCACGACCGACACGATCTACGCGCACCTTTACGCCACCGACTACACCTCGCACATGGCGAAGTTCGACGCCTTCGTGGCCGCTCGCTAGAAGGGCAAGCCGTACTTCGGAGGTTCTGTCGGGTCTATCGCGGCCATCTCACTAAGAAGATCCTTCGCGAGTTGAGGACCACCGAGGGCCATACGGTATGCAACATCTCGCAGACCCGGGACGAGAGTTCCCGGTTTCACGTCGCTTTCCTCGCCGTACTCGCCGTTTAGCGTATCAATGAGTCGCTCAGGCTCAAGCGTGTATTTGTTGCTCATTTGTATCACATAAAGTGCCCAGGGTGGAGCGTCGTCCTCGTCTCGCGCTCCAAGTCGGTAAATGGTCTTTCCGACCGTTACCGACAAGCTCGTATTACCTTCCAAATTCCAGAGAACTTTTCCGGACTCGGTCAACTGCCGCAACTTACTAACGAGTATTGCCCACTCGGAATGGCTAAACATTAGGCGCTCCTTCTAGCTTGTTGCGGAGGTTCGCGGTCATTGAATCAACGGCTACCATTACAGCATCGACGTCCTTGAAGACAGGTCGCAACGATGTTGGAACGTCAGTTGTGGGTTTCGTGACCAGGGTAACTTTAACCTTCGTGGCTTTCGAGCTTGCAGATTGAATGATTGTGACAAGCTCGGTGTGGGTCGGGTAGCTGGTTTTTAGGATGTCACCCATCTCATTAGCTAATCGCGAGAACCGAAGTAGAGCGCGCTGCGCATCGAGAGTATCGCCACTCTTCATTGCAACCTGAATATCTTCGTGCACATGATGAAGCTGCGGCGCAATCGCATGCATGGCGCGTTCGGAGAGTGTCGCTTGCGCGCCGGTCAGTGCTTCGGTCGCGGCTTCTGCCGCCTTCTTAGTCTTCCTAAGTTGAACGAACGCGATCCAAAAACCGATGATGGTCAAAATAAGCGCGGCCCAGTCCATTACACTTGGCGCGGTCGTCAGGTCAATAAACCAGAACTTTAGATCGCTAGTCTTCATTCAACGGATCCTTTTCCGGAGTTCCTGGCCCTCGTGCTCCGTATGACATCTGGCAGTCGTAGTTTCGTCAACCAAGGAGCCCTCGAAGCATCGGAGGTAACGACAGCTCTAGAAGTGCTTGCCGATTGAAGGCAATCGCCCAGTCATTCTCACGTAAGCTTGCGGCCACAACAGGAACCAGTTCCGGAAACCGCACCGCAATAGCCACGACTTCTACATACTTTTCGCGAACAAAGAATCGATTGTGCGCAGCTCCGATGCAGAGCAAGCGCCGAAGTACAATCGATCGGATCTGAAGGTCGCCAGTGGCCCTGAAGACGCTTGACATGAAAATCGCAATACGATCGGTGAAGTCCCACGGGTGCTGATCGTTAGCATAAAGATCAAATTGAGAAATAACTCGACGAAAGTTCTCCGTATCGGTGGCAAGCGCACGCACGACGTCTTCCGCAAGATATGGAATTATTCGGAGGTAGAGCTGAACATCGTCTGTATTGGTAATCAGTAGGGTGTTTAGCTCCCGAACCACGCCATTTTCGCCACTTGCAAGTCGACGGACCAACTCCAACGCTTCCTCCGTTGGCGGGAGTAAAGTTCTCGCTCCATTCGACGCCCATCCGAATTGGACTGCGAACTCGCTGACTGTACTGAGGCGTTGATCAGCTCGGGCGCTTGTCGCTGACATGATCAAGTAGCGATATTCGGCGGGAACTTCCTCCCATCGGGGCCCCGATGCGAACTTCCTTCCGCAGAGCACCTCGTACAGGACGCATCCCAGGGCGTAAACATCCGCTTTTTCGTCTGCGAGATGTCCGTCTTCCCACTGCTCGGGTGCGGCGTATCCAACCGTGCCAAGCCCGCCTTGCGTCACTGTGAGAGTCGAGTCCGAGAATAGTCTTCTACCAAGCCCGAAATCGGCGACAAGAGGAACTCCCGCGATGAAGAGGATATTCTCCGGCTTTATGTCTCTGTGGATGACGCCATTTGCGTGAGCGTGAGCGACAGCTTCGAGGATTGATGGAAAAATTGAATCGACCCGTGTTTTCCCGATGCCGCCTGGCGATGCCATAAGCAAATCGCGCAGGGATTCGTCGGCCAGTGGCATTACAAAGGACGGGCGACTTGCTTCGGTGTCTATTGCAAGCACGGGCAGAATGTTGGGATGAAAAAGCGATGATTGGATACGAGTCTCGCGCTCGAAGCGAAGAAGGTGCTCACTCCGCCTCGTGGGATCGCCCGTGTAACTGAAGAATTTTATCGCGACGGGCCCGGAGCCGCCGACCGGGGTTGCGCGGAAAACTTCGCCCTGGCTGCCAAGCCCTAGCCGTTCCCCGAGGTTGTACTTCGACATCGCGCCCTCCTGGACCCATTATGGCGAGCGCGTCGTTGCTTCGAGGGGTTTTCGAGGGGTTCGGATCACGTCTACGTGGACTGACGTCGATTCTTCCGCGCCGTTACTGGTGGGCCCCGTCGGGCTCGAACCGACGACCCGCGGATTAAAAGTCCGCTGCTCTGCCAACTGAGCTAGAGGCCCGCGCGATCCAGGGTAGCGGGCCGTCGGCGCCCCCGGAGCAGGTGCGGCCCGGACCGCGGACGATCCCGGAGCGGACCGCGTCCTCGGCGCGGGCATACCCGCCCAGCCGCGGGCGTTACCCTCCTCGAAACCCCTACGGAGCGCGAGCGCGAGAGCGTCCGCGCGCACGACCGCGGAAGGCGGCCCCATGACAGACGGCTTCCACAAGCCGACCAAGTTCCCCTCCCACGTCTTCGAGGCGTTCCAGGGAGGAGAGGACCCGGCGCAGATCAGCCGCGTCGCCCACGAGACCGCGATCGCGCTGCTGAGCCGTGTCCGGAACGACCCCGACCCGGTGGTCATCGACCGCCTGGTCGAGTACACCGACCACAACGGCATCGACGCGCTCGCCGAGCTCTGGGCGCGCTCCAGCGCGGCGAGCCTGCCGGGCGCCCTCTGGCGGATCTACCTGCTGCGGCTGGTCATCCGGCAGGACCCGGAGAGCACGAGCTTCCTCTACCAGCGCGGAGTCGAGCTGTCCGCCACGATCGACCCGGTGGTCGCCGGAGCCAGCACTCCCACGGGGCCGGCAGAGATCACCGAGCTGGCCGACCGGATCCTCCGCGGCGTCTTCGACGGCGACTTCGCGGTGGCACTGGACCGCGCCGCGGCGTTCTGCCGCGTGAGCGCCTCCGGAGCCGTCTCGGTCGCCGACGATGTGGAGCCCGTGAACCCCGCCCGGGCGAGCGAGCTGACCACCCGCGCCCTGCGCCTCTCGACCACCGCGGCCGAGCTCGTGAGCTGCGCGCGGCTGTGGCGGAGCGACTCCCTGGAGTGACGCGCAACCCGCGTTCACCCACTGCGAACGCCGCTCGCCGCCACCGCGGAGGCCTTTGGTAGACTGGTGGAAGCCGGATCGCAGTAACCCCGGGCTCCACTTATAGCCGCTTCGAGCGGCCTCGCGCCGAGAGGCGTTCCTGCGGTCCGGCCCCTTCTCTGCTCGCATCGCCGCCACGGTGCGCGAGGCGAGGGCCCAGGAGGAGTCGATCCTCGCCCGAGTCCCCACAGACAGGCGCCAGCGGAATGAAGAACAGCAGAGCTCTCCGGATCGGCGCGCGCGTCTGGGCGGGGGCGGGGCTGCTGGTCGTCGCCGCCCTCTACCTCCTCGCCGCCCCGAGCGTCGACGACGCGGAGGGCGCCCAGTTCGCCGCGGGGGTCTCGCTCTCGCAGGGCACGGTGATGCGCGTCCTCGCGGTCCTCGACGTGCTCGCCGGGCTCTGGGTCCTCATCCGCCCGCGCAGCTATCCGGGCATCACCGCTGCGGCGGTGGCCGTGATCTCGCTCTGGCTGGCCCCCCGGCTGGGCGACCCCGCGCTCGTGCCGATCGGCACGTTGGCGCTGGATGTCCGATTCGTGACGCATCCGATCGAGGTGTCGGTCGTCGTTGCAGGCCTGGCCGTGACAGCCTTCTGGATGACGCGGAATCTTTCAGCCCGGGCGCGGGCGAGGCGGGGCTGATGACGGACGACACCACTGCGGAGGCGGCTGTCCTCCTCGAGCGCATCGCCGGGGGAGAGCAGGCCGCATTCGCCGCGCTCTACGACCAGATGGCCGGCAGGGTCCTCGGCCTGATCATCCGCGTCCTCGTCGACCGCTCCCAGTCCGAGGAGGTGGCCCAGGAGGTCTTCCTCGAGATCTGGCAAACCGCTGGGCGTTTCGCTCCGAATAAAGGAAGCGCGACGACCTGGATCCTCACGATGGCACACCGCAGGGCCATCGACAGGGTCCGCGCGGCTCAAGCCGGCCGTGATCGGGACATGCGCATCGGAATCCGAGACCTCGGACGCGACTACGACCAGGTCTCCGAGCAGGCGGAGGTGTCCCTCGAGCACGAGAAGGTCGCGGCCGCCATGGGCCGCCTGACGGAACTGCAGCGGCAGGCGCTGCAGCTCGCTTACTACGGCGGATACTCGCACAGCGAGATCGCGGGGATCCTGCAGTGCCCCGTGGGAACCGTCAAGACACGCCTGCGTGACGGAATGATCAGACTTCGAGAAGAGATGGGGGTGGCCCTGTGAACGATGTGCGACTCCCCGACGGGATGGACGACCCGCGCGATCTCGCGGCGGGTCACGCACTGGGCATCCTGACGCCCGAGGAGCAGGAGCGCTACGAGCGCTTCCTCTCCGAGCACCCGGAGGCGCGCGGCGAGGCCGACGCGTTCGCCGAGGTGGCGGAGGCGCTGGTCGCCGACGCACCCGCCGTGGAGCCCTCGCCGGGCTTCAAGGCCGACCTGATGGCGCTCATCGCCACCACTCCGCAGCTGCCGCTGGAGGAGCCCGACGAGGACCACGAGGCGCCCGCCGCGCCCCGTCTGGTCCCCGTCGCCTCCGAGGGCGAGCGGAGCGGCCCTACGGCTCGCCGGGACGGTGGCGGCAGCGCCGCGAACCGCGCCCGGAGCCGCTGGTTCGCCCGCCCCGCGGTCTACCTCTCGGCGGCCGCGGCCGCCGCGGTGATCGTGGTCGGCGGAGTGACCCTTCCGCCGCTGCTCTCGTCCGGCCCCGGCCAGACGCAGCAGCAGACGGCTCTGGAGCAGATCCGCAGCGCCCCCGACGCGCAGGAGACGACCGGCACGGTCGCCACCGGCGAGCAGGCGACGCTGGTCTGGTCGAGCTCGCTCGGCCGCTCCGCCCTCGTGGTGGACGACCTGGCGCCGCTGCCGGAGGACAAGACCTACGAGCTCTGGTACATCGGCTCATCCGGTCCGGTCGCCGCAGGGACGTTCGACGGGGGAGAGGGCAGCACCGTGGCCCCGCTCGAGGGGAGCCTGACCGAGGGCGGAGTCGTCGCCGTGACGGTCGAGGACGCCGGCGGCTCGCCGACTCCGACCACCGATCCGATACTGGCGATCGACATCGCCTGACGGCCCGAACACGAGAAGAGCCGCACTCCCATGACGGAGTGCGGCTCTTCTCGTTCCCGGAGGGAACGCGGTGGAACGAGAGCGAGCCGCGACCCCGGAGGGACGCGGCTCGCTCTCGTCTGCGGCGGATCAGCCGAAGCGGCCCGAGACGTAGTCCTCGGTCGCCTGGACGGACGGCCGCGAGAACATCGTCGCGGTGTCGTCGTACTCGATGAGCTTGCCCGGCTTGCCGGTGCCCGCGATGTTGAAGAACGCGGTGCGGTCCGAGACGCGCGAGGCCTGCTGCATGTTGTGGGTCACGATGACGATCGTGTAGTCGTTCTTGAGCTCCTCGATGAGGTCCTCGATCGCGAGGGTCGAGATCGGGTCGAGGGCGGAGCAGGGCTCGTCCATCAGGAGGACGTCGGGGGAGACGGCGATCGCGCGGGCGATGCACAGACGCTGCTGCTGGCCGCCGGAGAGACCGGAGCCCGGCTTGTCGAGGCGGTCCTTCACCTCGTTCCAGAGGTTCGCGCCCTGGAGCGAGCGCTCGACGAGCGCGTCCGCGTCCGACTTCGAGATGCGGCGGTTGTTGAGCTTCACGCCGGCCAGCACGTTGTCCCGGATGGACATCGTCGGGAACGGGTTGGGGCGCTGGAAGACCATGCCCACCTGCCGGCGGACCTGCACCGGGTCGACGCCCGGGCCGTACAGGTTGTTGCCGTCGATCAGGACCTCGCCCTCGACGTGCGCGCCGGGGATGACCTCGTGCATGCGGTTGAGCGTGCGGAGGAAGGTCGACTTGCCGCAGCCGGACGGGCCGATGAAGGCGGTGACCGTGCGCGGCTCGATGGCGAGCGAGACGCCCTCCACCGCGAGGAACTGGCTGTAGTAGACGTTGAGGTCGTTGACCTCGATGCGCTTGGACATTGCTTCCTTCGGGGATTCCGGCCGGAGCCGAGTGGTGGGTGTCAGCGGCCGAGCTTGGGGGCGAAGATCTTCGCGATCAGGCGGGCGACCAGGTTCAGCGCCATGACGATCAGGATGAGGGCCAGCGCGCCGGTCCAGGCCCGGTTGAGGAACGCCTCGGCGTCGGGGCCCTGGTTCGCGTACTGCGTGTAGACGAAGACCGGGAGGGTCATCATCCGCTCGCTGAAGAGGTCGTAGTTCATCGACGCGGTGAAGCCGGCGACGATGAGCAGCGGGGCGGTCTCGCCGATGACGCGGGCGATCGCGAGGGTGATGCCCGTCGTGATGCCGGCGATGGAGGTCGGCAGCACGATCTTGACGATGGTCAGCCACTTCGGCACGCCGAGGGCGTAGGACGCCTCGCGCAGCTCGTTCGGGACCAGCTTCAGCATCTCCTCCGACGAGCGGACGACCACGGGGATCATCAGCACGGCGAGGGCGATCGAGCCGGCGAAGCCCATCCGGACGCCGGGGCCGAGGAGCAGCGCGAAGAGCGCGTACGCGAACAGGCCCGCGACGATGGAGGGGATGCCCGTCATCACGTCGACGAAGAAGGTGATCGCCCGGGCGAGGTGGCCGCGGCCGTACTCGACGAGGTAGATCGAGGTGAGCAGGCCGATCGGCACCGAGATCAGCGCGGCCATGGCCGTGATCTCGAGCGTGCCGATGATCGCGTGGAGGGCGCCGCCGCCCGCGTCGATGACGTTGCGCATCGACGAGGAGAAGAAGAGCGGATCGAACCGCGCGACTCCGTTGGAGACGACCGTGTAGAGCAGGGAGATCAGCGGGAGCAGCGCGATGATGAACGCGGTCGCGACCAGCGAGGTCACGAGGCGGTCGACAGCCTTGCGGCCGCCCTCGACCAGGCGCGAGACCACGTAGATGGCGACGTCGAAGAGGACGGTGCCCCAGAAGATCGCGCCGACGAGGCTGAAGTCGTTCATCATGCCGGCCGCCTGGAGGATCAGGAAGACGGCGGCGAACACGACCCAGCTGCCGACGAGCAGCATCCAGGGGGTGCCCTTGGGCAGCTTGCCCGCCTGCAGCGAGAAGGGCATCGACGAGGTGGCGGCGGACATCAGTTGGCTCCCGAGAAGGCCTTGCGGCGGTTGACGATGAACCGCGCGACCGAGTTCACGACGAGGGTGATGACGAAGAGGATGAGGCCCGAGGCGACGAGGACGTTCACGCCGACCCCGCTCGCCTCCGGGAACTGCAGCGCGATGTTCGCGGCGATGGTGTTCGAGTTCTGCGAGGTGAGCAGGAGGAAGGAGACGACCGTCGCGGGCGAGAGCACCATCGCGACGGCGAGCGTCTCGCCGAGGGCCCGGCCGAGGCCGAGCATGGCGGCCGAGACGATGCCCGGAGCGCCGAAGGGCAGGACGGCCATGCGGATCATCTCCCAGCGGGTCGCGCCGAGCGCGAGCGCCGCCTCCTCGTGCAGGCGCGGGGCCTGGAGGAAGATCTCGCGGCAGACCGCGGTGATGATCGGGATGACCATGACGGCCAGCACCACCGAGGCGGTGAGGATCGTCTTGCCGGTGCCCGACGCCTGGCCGCCGAAGAGCGGGAACCAGCCGATGTTCACGTTGAGGAAGAGGTAGAAGGGCTGCACCATCGGCGCCAGCACGGTCGCGCCCCAGAGGCCGAAGACCACCGAGGGGACGGCGGCGAGGAGGTCGACCACGTAGCCGAGGGCCATCGCGATGCGGCGCGGCGCGTAGTGCGAGATGAAGAGGGCGATCGCGATCGAGAGCGGCAGGGCGATCACCAGGGCGATCACCGCCGACCAGACCGTGCCGAAGACCAGGGGGCCGACGTAGGCCCAGAAGCTCGTCGCGTCGCCGGGGAGGCTGCCGGCCGGCGCGGTGAACGCGGGGATCGACTGCGCGATGAGGAAGATCGCGACGGCGGCGAGGACGAGGAGGATGAGGGAACCGGCGGCGACGGTCGAGATCGAGAAGACCCGATCTCCGACACGCACCTTCGCCTTCGGGCGGACGACGGTCTCAGTTGCCATTCCAGGGGACTCTCTTCAGACGAGGGGGTTCGGCGGGGCGCACAGGGAGATGCTAGGGCTCGGAGGGGGCGTCCGGTGGGTCGAGCCCGGCACAGGCGGGGCCCGTCCCGCGGATCGTGCTGCGAGACGGGCCCTGCCGGTGGGACTACTTGATCGACTCGATCGCGGTGGCGACGGTCGAGGCGAGCTCGGAGCTCAGGGGAGCGGAGCCGGCCTGAGCGGCGGCGGCCTCCTGGCCCTCCTCGCTCGCGACGTAGGAGGCGAAGGACTTGACGACCTCGCCCTTGTCGGCGTCCGCGTACTCCTGGCACACGATGAGGTAGCTGACCAGGACCATCGGCCAGGCGTCCGCCTCGGTGCCGGTGCGGTCGATCTTGATCGCGAGGTCGTTGTCCTCGCGGCCCTCGGCGATGGGCGAGGCGGCGACGACCGCCGCGGCTCCGTCGGCCGAGATGGTCGAGAACGCGTCGCCGACCTTCAGCTGGGCCATGTCCATGCCCTGGGCGCCGGACTCGTCGGCGTAGCCGATCGTGTTGGTGCCGTTCTTGACCGCGTCGACGACACCCGAGGTGCCCTTGGCGCCGTCACCGCTCTGGTACGGGAAGGTCTGCGCGGCAGGAGCGTCCCAGACGTCGCTCGCGGTGGCCGCGAGGTAGTCGGTGAAGTTCTGCGTGGTGCCCGAGTCGTCCGAGCGGTGCACGGAGGTGATGTTCGCCGACGGGAGGGTCGCGTCGGGGTTCAGGGCCTTGATCTCCGGGGCGTCCCAGGAGGTGATGGTGCCCTTGAAGATGCCCGCGATGGTGGCCGCGTCGAGCTTGAGCTCGTCGACGCCCTCCACGTTGAAGATGACCGCGATCGGCGAGATGTAGACCGGGAGGTCGATCGCCTTGGTGTCGGGGGCGCAGGCGGCGAAGGTGCCCGCGAGCTCCTCGTCCTTGAGCGCGGAGTCGGAGCCGGCGTAGTCGGCGGCGCCGTCGATGAAGTTGGTGCGGCCGGCGCCGGAGCCCTGCGGGTCGTAATTGACCGTGACCTCGGGGTTCGCGGTCTGGAACGCGGCGGCCCAGGTGGTCTGCGCGGTGCCCTGAGCGGACGAGCCGATCCCGGTGATGGTGCCGGAGAGCGTGGAGGTGGTGGCGGAGCCGGAGCTGCCGCCTGCGGCCGGTGCCTCGTTGGCAGCGCAGGAGGTCAGCGTGATCGCTGCGACGGCGGCGACGACGGCCGCCTGGCCGAGACGCGAGAATCTCACAAGTATCCCTTTCGGGTAGGAAAGCGTGGAAAACAGAACAGGGCCTGGTGCAGCCCGCGAGCGAGAGTACGGAGGGGTCGTGTCCTGGCACCGACCGCTCGGTGAACGCGCGGTGAACGGGTCCGCCCCGGGGATTGCGGGGCGGCGGGGAAGGCGCGGTGCGTCGGGCGCGTCCCGGCTGCGCGACCGGCCCGGTCCGGAGGGATCCGTCGAGCCGGTCGCTCAGCGCGGCCCGGGCGGGTCAGGCCAGCGGCGTGTGCGTCTCGATCGCGACGATGCCGGAGCCGGGGTGGCCTGTGGAGAGGTGCACCACGGCGAAGCCCCCGGTCGGGAGCGCTGCCGCCTCGTCGAGGTAGGCGCCGAGAGGAGTCGCCGTGGCGAGGGCGATCTCCCGCAGGATCTCGGGGATCACCGGCCGGTGACTGCAGAGGACGGCGGTGCGGCGGGCGCGGACCCGCTTGCCGACCAGGGCGCGGACGTCGGCGGTGCCCTGCTCGTGCGCCTCCTGGCTGAGGTCGTCGCGCAGCTTGACCGGCTTCCTGACCAGACCGGACAGCGGGGCGATGGTCGACCGGCAGCGCTTGGCGGTGCTCGAGACGAGGCGGCGCGGGCGCCAGGCGGCCACGGCCTGAGCGGCGGCCGCGGCCTCGATCCGGCCGCGCCCGGTGAGGCGGCGGGTGGAGTCGCGGCCGTCCCAGGAGGAGGCTGGCACCGCCTTCGCGTGCCGCAGGACCACGATCGCGAAGGTCTCGAGCGCACCGCGTGCGGCTATCCGGGCGAACTCGTCGACGATCGTCACGTCATGCGGATAGGTCAGGTAGCTCCGGGCCCGCTTGAGCGTCACCCACTCGAGCGCCTCGACCTCGTCGTTCGGGAGGAAGTCGGACGCCAGGACGGCCTTCTCGGTCACCTGCGCCGCCCAGTAGTAGACGGCCTTCGGGCGCCCGCTCGGCAGCGTGTACTCGGTGCACCCCAGCGGCACCCCGAGCGCCACCGAGAGCCCGGTCTCCTCGCGGATCTCGCGGACCGCGGTCTCCGGGAGGGACTCGCCCGCGTCGACCTTGCCCTTGGGCAGGCTGACGTCCCGGCGGTGCGGCCGGTGGATCACGAGGATGTGCGGGCGGCCCTCGATGATCCGCCAGCACACCGCTCCTGCTGCGTAGACGGTGCCCGTCACGGGCGTCAGCGGCTGGAGGCCCGGTTGGCGGACCGTGTCGCCGCGCGCTTGCGATGGGTGATGTGCTGCATCAGCTGGTTCTGCAGGTCGGCGAGCGGAGCGCCCTCCTCGTCGAGGTGGTGCCGCGTCCAGTCACCGTCCGGGCCGAGCCACCAGGAGGCGGTCCGCTCGTCCATCGCCCGCTCGAACATGTCGTCGATCTCGCTGAGGTGCGCCGGCTCGACGATCCGCACCAGAGCCTCGACGCGGCGGTCGAGGTTGCGGTGCATCATGTCGGCGCTGCCGATGAAGACGTCCGGCTCGCCGCCGTTGACGAAGCTGAAGATGCGGGAGTGCTCGAGGTAGCGGCCGAGGATCGAGCGCACGCGGATGGTCTCGGAGAGCCCCTCCTGGCCGGGCTTCAGCCCGCAGATGCCGCGCACCCACACGTCGACCGGCACGCCGGCCTGGCTGGCGCGGTAGAGCGCGTCGATCACGGACTCGTCGACGATCGAGTTGACCTTGATCCGGATGCCCGAGGGGCGCCCCGCGCGGGCGTTCTCGGTCTCGGCGGCGATCCGCTTGAGCAGGCCCTTCCGGAGGTGGCGCGGCGCGACGAGCAGGCGCTTGAACTTCTTCTCGATCGCGTAGCCCGAGAGCTCGTTGAACAGACGCGTGAGGTCCTTGCCGACCTCGGGGTCGGCCGTCAGGAGTCCGAGGTCCTCGTAGATGCGCGAGGTCTTCGGGTTGTAGTTGCCGGTGCCGATGTGGGAGTAGTGGCGGAGCACTCCGCCCTTCTCCTGGCGGATGACGAGCGCGAGCTTGCAGTGGGTCTTCAGCCCGACGAGCCCGTAGACCACGTGCACGCCCGCCTTCTCGAGCTTGCGCGCCCACGAGATGTTCGCCTGCTCGTCGAAGCGCGCCTTGATCTCGACCAGGGCGAGCACCTGCTTGCCCGACTCGGCCGCGTCGATGAGCGCCTCGACGATGGGGGAGTCGCCCGAGGTGCGGTAGAGCGTCTGCTTGATCGCGAGCACGTCCGGATCGGCCGCCGCCTGCTCGAGGAACGACTGCACGCTCGTCGCGAAGGACTCGTAGGGGTGGTGCAGGAGCACGTCGCCGCGGGAGACAGCCTTGAAGACGTCCTGCCGCTGGTTGGGCTCGCTGGGCGAGAGCTGCACCGCCGTCGTCGGGACGTGATTGGGGTACTTCAGGTCCGGGCGGTCGATCTTCTGCAGGCTGAAGAGCCCGCTGAGGTCGAGCGGGGCCGGGAGCTTGTAGACCTCCTGCGTCGTGATGTCGAGCTCGCGGACCAGCAGGCCCAGCGTCTCGTCGTCCATGTCGTCGGTGACCTCGAGGCGGATGGGCGGGCCGAACCGGCGGCGCAGCAGCTCCTTCTCGAGGGCCTTGATCAGGTTCTCGGTCTCGTCCTCGTCGACCTCGACGTCCTCGTTGCGCGTCACCCGGAACACGTGGTGGTCGAGGATCTCCATGCCGGGGAACAGGTCGTCCAGCTGGTTGGCGATCAGGTCCTCGAGCGAGATGAACCGCATCGGCTCGCCCGGCGCCGCGACTCCGGCGATCCGCACGAAGCGGGGGAGCATCTGCGGCACCTTGAGGCGCGCGAACTCGACCTTCTGCGTCTTCGGGTTCCGCACCCGCACCGAGAGGTTGAGCGAGAGGCCGGAGATGTAGGGGAACGGGTGCGCCGGGTCGACCGCGAGCGGCATCAGCACCGGGAACACCTGGGCCGAGAAGTAGTCGTCCAGCACGGTGCGCTCGGCGTCGCTCAGCTCGTCCCAGCGGACGAGGTCGATGCCGCCGTCGCGCAGGGCGGGCTCGACGAGCTCCTTGAACGCTCGGGAGTGGCGCTGCTGCAGCAGGTGCGCCTTCTCCGAGATGTCGGTCAGCACGTCGACCGGCACGCGGCCGATGTTCGTCGGCAGGGCGAGCCCCGTGAGGATGCGGCGCTTGAGGCCGGCGACCCGGACCATGAAGAACTCGTCGAGGTTGGACGAGAAGATCGCCAGGAAGTTCGCCCGCTCGAGCGCCGGAACCAGCGGATCCTCCGCGAGCTCGAGCACGCGCTGGTTGAACGCGAGCCAGCTCAGCTCCCGGTCGAGGTAGCGGTTGTCGGGGAGGAGCGGGTCCGAGTGCTCCTCCTCGTCGTCGAAGTCATCGTCGAGGTCATCGCTGAGACCGTCTTCGAGAAGCAGGTTGTCGCCGTCCATGCGACCATCCTGGCACCGCGTCCGTCCGCTCCGCGCCGCCGCTCGTGAATGCCGGATGAACGGGGCCGGGGGAGGCCCTGTGGAGGAGTGCCGGCTCAGCGCAGCGGCGCGGCGCGCTGCAGGTACTGCACGTCGACGGAGGCGTCCGTGAACCCGAGCGAGCGGTAGAGCGCCACCGCCGACCGGTTCTCGGCCTCGACGTAGAGGTCGGCCGCGGTGCAGCCGCGCTCGAGCATCCGCGCGAGCCCGGCGTTCAGCAGGGTGCGGCCGAGTCCCCGTCCGGCCGCCTCGGGGGCGACCCCGAGGACGTAGATCTCGCCGGTCGTCGATCCGGGCTCGATCTTGAGCCAGTCGTAGCCGAGGAGCGTGCCGTCGACGTCGCGGAGCAGGAGGAAGTCGCCCTCGTCGAACCACGGCTCGGCGCGGCGGGCCGCCAGGTCCTCCTCCGTCATCCGCCCCTGCTCGGGGTGCGCGGCGAAGATCCGCGCGTTCAGGGCGATCCACTCGGCCGGAGCGAGGTCGCGGGCGTCCGAGAGGACGACGCCCTCGGGGACGCGGACCTCGGGGGCGGCGAGCGGCTCGAGCTCGAGGTGCAGGAGGGTGCGAACCGGTGCGAAGCCGTGGGAGGTCGCGAGGGCCCGGGCGGCGGGGTGGTCGCCGTGCGCCCAGGCGAGCAGGCCCGTCCGGCCGCTCGCGAGGACCTGCTCCAGGGTCGCGGTGCCGAAGCCGACCCCGCGCCACTCCGGATCGACGACGAACTCCAGCTCGCCCTGCCCGAGGATCGCCGCCGCCACGACCACGTCGGCGCGCAGCCCCACGAGGAGGGTGCGCGAGCCGGCCCGGGCGTCGACGAGCGTCTGGTCGCTGAAGGGGGGCTGGTGGTCGAACCAGGCGGCGCGCCCGATCAGGTGCTCGAGGCCGGCCGCCACCGCGGGATCGGCCAGATCCTCAACGGACAGGTTGAGCGACTCGCTCATTGTCCTCTTCGTACACGTTGAAGCGGTATCCGACGTTGCGGACCGTGCCGATCAGCGACTCCAGGTCGCCGAGCTTCGCGCGGAGGCGCCGCACGTGCACGTCGACCGTGCGGGTGCCGCCGAAGTAGTCGTACCCCCACACCTCGCTCAGCAGCTGCTCGCGGGTGAAGACGCGCGAGGGGTGCGTGGCGAAGAAGCGGAGGAGCTCGAACTCCTTGAAGGTGAGGTCGAGCGGGCGCCCGTGCACCTTGGCGGAGTAGCTGGCCTCGTCGATCACGACGCCCGAGGCCTGGATGCGCGAGGTCGACTGCTCCTGCGCCAGCCGGCCGATCACCAGGCGGATGCGGGCGTCGACCTCGGCGGGGCCGGCCGAGTCGAGGATGACGTCGTTGACGCCCCAGTCGGCCGAGACGGCCGTGAGCCCGCCCTCCGTGAGGATCAGGATGAGGGGGACGTTGATGCCCGTGGTCGTGAGTATCTTGCAGAGCGACTTGGCGCTGGCGAGGTCCTGCCGCGCATCGACCAGGATCAGATCGCAGCTCGGGGCGTTCACGAGCTGGGCGGGCTCCGCGGGGATCTGCCGGGTCCGGTGGCTGAGGAGCCCCAGTGCGGGGAGCACCTCGGCGCCTCCCGCCGAGGTCAGTATCAACAACTGCGCCACGGATCCTCCAGAACTGGTCTGCCCGCAATACTAGCGGCGGGCCGGGAGGGGCGTCCGCCTGGGGCACAATTGTCGGATGGGCAGGGATCGGGTGGGCATCGGAGTCGTCTGGGCGCTCGCACTCGCGGGCTCCGTGCTGACTCTGGCGATCGCCGCTCCGGAGTCCCGGCAGCTCTGGCTCGCGCTGACGTTCGGCGGATGCGTGCTCGCGACCTTCGCGGTGCAGCTCGCCGTGGCCCGCGCCGAGGGGTACCTCCTCCGCGCGATGACGAGCATCGTCGGGGCGATGGCCGTGGTCGCGGTCGCGAGCGGGATCGCCCTCCTCCTCCCCGCCTGAGCGGTCGCGCCCTCCCGTCCCGAGCGCCCGGATCCGCACCGCCTGAGCGGCCGCGTCCGCCCCGCCCCTGCGTCGGAGGCGGCGGGTAGGATGAGCGCATGCTTCTCGCCCTGGAACTCTTCTACCTCGGTCTGCTCGGGCTCGCCTCCCTCGCCATCGCGTGGGTCTCCGGCGTGGTCGTCTACAAGCTCTACCGCGGCCAGCGCTAGCCGCCGCCGGAGCCCGAGTGATCTCGCTTCCGTCGGGCCTGCCGCCCGAGCTCGTCCCCCTGTCCTGGCTGCTCGGCGTCTGGGAGGGCTCGGGCGTCATCGACTATACGATCGGCGACGACTCCGTCCAGGCCGAGTTCGGCCATCGCATCAGCTTCAGCTACGACGGCCTCCCGTACCTCAACTACAACTCCTACACGTGGCTGATCGAGGAGGGCGCCGAGGAGGCGCCCCGGCCCCTGGTCACCGAGACGGGCTACTGGCGCCTCAGCCGCGCGCTGACCGACTCCGACGCCGGCCCGGGAATGCTGCCCGGCCGCGGCGCACCTGCCTTCCCCGACGCCGAGTCCGTCGAGACGCTGCGCAACGCCGCCGGCGGGTTCGACATCGAGGTCTCGCTCGTGCACCCGGACGGGGTCAGCGAGCTCTACCTCGGTCAGGTCAAGGGGCCTCGGATCGACCTCGCGACCGACGCGGTGATGCGCACCGCCGCGGCGAAGGACTACGCCGCCGCCACGCGCCTCTACGGCCTGGTCGACGACCACCTGCTCTGGGCGTGGGACATCGCCGCGCTCGGCCAGGGCCTGCGGACCCACTCCTCCGGACGGCTCGCCCGTGTCGACTGACGCGCCCTCCCCGCTCCTGGCCGCCCCGGGCGCCGTCGCGACGACGAGCGCCGCCGAGCCCGGCGTCGCCGCCCACTACGGCGAGCCCTTCCGCGAGCAGCGCGCTCTCGCCGCGGGCACCGCGCTCGTCGACCTCTCCGGCCGCGGCGTCGTGACCGTCACGGGGCCGGACCGCCTCACCTGGATCGACTCGCTCACCAGCCAGGCCGTCTCGCGCCTCGCTCCTGGCGCGTCCGCCGAGACGCTCCTGCTCGACCCGACCGGCCGGATCGAGCACGTCATCCGCCTCGTCGACGACGGCGAGACCGCCTGGCTCCTGCTCGACCGCGACGAGACGGCCGGCCTGGCCGCCTGGCTCGACCGGATGCGCTTCATGCTCCGCGTCGAGGTCGCCGACCGCACCGACGACTTCGCGACCCTCGCCGCCCTCGGCGACGGGCCGGCCCTGACGCTCGCCCTGTCCCTGGCCGAGGAGCCCGTCGTCTGGAGCGACCCGTGGTCGCAGGTCCAGCCGGGCGGCTGGCAGTACGCGCTGACCACAGAGCACCCCGGGGCCTCCTGGGAGCTCCGCGAGGTCCTGGTCCCGCGAGCGGCCCTCGAGGCCCTCGCGGAGACGGCCGTCGGGGTGGGAGTGGCCCTCGCCGGGGTCGACGCCCTCGAGGCCCTGCGCATCGCCGCCTGGCGCCCGCGCCACGCGACCGAGGTCGACGAGCGGTCCATCCCGCACGAGCTCGACCTCCTCCGCTCGAGCGTGCACCTCGCCAAGGGCTGCTACCGGGGCCAGGAGACGGTGGCGAAGGTGCACAATCTCGGCCACCCGCCCCGGCGCCTGGTCCTGCTGCAGCTCGACGGCTCCGACTCGGTCCTCCCCGCCCACGGCGACGTCATCACGGCGCTCAAGGGCGGCGAGCCGGTCGAGGTCGGCACGGTCACCTCCAGCGCCTGGCACTACGAGGACGGACCGGTCGCTCTCGCGGTCGTCAAGCGGAGCGTCCCGGTGGATCTCGAGCTGACCGTGCTGGCCGGCGACTCGCGCGTGGCCGCGGCCCAGGAGGTCGTGGTTCCGCCCGGAGCCGGAGCGGAGGCGGGAGTGCCCCGCCTGCCCCGCCTCGGGGCGACGACCAGGTAGGCCACGCCGTGGTGGCCGCACGTCCCGCCGAGCGGGGCCGGGCGGCCGAGCGGCTGCGCGGTCTCGTCCGGACCCCCGAGCTGAGTCCCGCGCGCGCCCTCGCCCGCGCGGGGGCGTCGCTCCCCGCCGTGCTGCAGATCGTGCTCGCGGCGATCCTCGCCTACTCCGTCGCGCACTTCCTCCTCGGGCACCCCTCGCCGGTGCTGGCGCTGACGGCCACGATCTCGAGCCTCGGCATCGCGCGCGACACCCGCCCCAAGCAGGTGGCCGAGACAGCGACGGGGATGCTCATCGGCATCACGGCCAGCGAGGTCCTGCTCCTGCTGTGGGGGAGCGGCGTCTGGCAGCTCGCCGTCGTCCTCGCGATCGTCTTCACGCTCGGCCGGGCCCTCTCGCCCTCGCCGGGGTTCGCCGTGGCCGCCGGGACCCAGGCGATGCTGGTGATGGTCCTCCCTGCGCCGGACGGAGGCGTCTTCACCCGGAGCGTCGACGGCCTGATCGGCGGGCTCGCGGCGCTGCTCTGCACGGCGATCGTGCCCCGCCCGCCGCTGCGCACGGCGCGGGCCGAGGCGCACCGGCTCCTCACCGCGCTCAGCCGGACCGTGGAGGAGCTGGCCGAGGCGCTCCGCCGGGGCGACTCCTCGGCGTCCACCGCAGCCCTCGAGCGGATCCGCGGGACGCAGCCGGTCATCGACGGCTGGACCGCGGCGCTCGACTCCGCGACCGGCGTCGCCCGGATCTCGCCGTTCGTCCGTCGGCACCGCGGCGAGCTCTCCCGCCAGGCCGTGATGCTGTCCGCGCTGGACCTCGCGACCCGGAATCTGCGCATCGTCGCGCGCCGCACCGACTTCCTCGTCGGGGACGGCGCCCCGCGGCCGGCGCTCGCCGGAGCGGTCGCCGCCCTCGGCCCGGGCATCGCGCTGCTCGGCCGCGCGGTCGCCGATCCGTCGGTGCTCGCCCTGGCGCGTCAGGACCTCGTGCTGCTCGCGACCACGCTCGACCCCCAGCGGCTGATCCCGGAGGCGCGCCTCGCCGAGAAGACGGTGCTCGTCCTGCTCCGCCCGCTCGTCGTCGACCTGCTCACGGCGACCGGCGCCGCTCCCGCCGAGGCTCGGGCCGCCCTGCCCCCGCTCGCCTAGGGCTCAGGAGGTCCGGTGCTCAGGCCCGGCGCTCAGGCCCGGCGCTCAGGAGGAGGGGGCGACCGCCTCCCACGCGACCGTCACCTCGCCCAGGCGCCAGCGCCGCGGCCCGCCGAGGACCGGCCACTCCGGCCGGAGGTCCCGGACCGCCGCGATCCAGCGCTGACCCGGACCGTAGACGGCGAGAGGAGCGTTCAGCGTCCACGCCCGCTCGAGGGCGGAGAGGAAGGCGTGCACGCCCTCGCCGGGCACGTTGCGGTGGATGAGGGCCTTCGGCAGGCGCTCGGCCGCCGTCATCGGCGAGGGGATCGCCGCGAGCCGGAGCGAGAGGGTCAGCGAGCGCGGGCCCTCCCGGCCGACCTCGATCCAGGTGCAGATGCGGCCGATCTCGTCGCAGGTTCCCTCGACCAGGACGCCGTCGGGCTGCAGGCGGTCCGTCATCGTCGCCCAGGCTCCCTCCACCGCGTCCTCGTCGTACTGGCGGAGCACGTTGAAGGCGCGGATGACGCCCGCCCGCCGCCCCGCGGGCAGGGGAACCTCGAAGCCGCCGCGCTCGAAGCGCACGCGCGCGTCCGCGGGGAACGGCGTGCCGCCCTCCCTCACCCGGGCGAGCTGGCGCCGAGCGGTGTCGACCCGTGCGGGCTCGATCTCGAGGCCGAGCACCTCGACGTCGGGCGCGGCCCGGACGAGCCGGCGGTGCAGCTCGAGCGTGGTGACCGCGCTCGCCCCGAAGCCGAGATCGACGACGAGCGGGGAGGCGGTGCTGCGCAGGACGGGCAGCTCGGCGAGCCGGCGGTCGACCCGGCGGAGGCGGTTCGTGCCCGTCGTTCCGCGGGTGACGGCTCCGATGGGCATGCTCTCCAGCGTATCCGCGGGCGAGGGGGCCGCCTCTAAGCTGGACGCATGTCCGAGACCTACACCCTCATCCTCGTGCGCCACGGCAACAGCGAGTGGAACCAGAAGAACCTCTTCACCGGCTGGGTCGACGTGCGCCTGACCGAGCAGGGAGTCGCGGAGGCCACCCGCGCCGGCGAGCTGCTGACCGAGGCGGGCCTGCACCCCGACATCGTCTACACGTCGCGCCAGACGCGTGCGATCCAGACCGCCAACATCGCCCTCGAGGTCGCCGGCCGCCTGTGGATCGACGTCAAGCGCTCCTGGCGCCTCAACGAGCGCCACTACGGCGCCCTGCAGGGCAAGGACAAGGCGCAGACCCTCGCCGAGTACGGCCCCGAGCAGTTCCAGACCTGGCGCCGCTCCTTCGACGTGCCGCCGCCCCCGCTCGACGACGACGACCAGTACTCGCAGGCGCACGACGAGCGCTACGCCGACCTCGGCGACGCACTGCCCCGCACCGAGTCGCTGAAGCTCGTGATCGAGCGGATGCTCCCGTACTGGGAGTCCGACATCAAGCCGGACCTCGCCTCGGGCAAGACCGTCATGATCACCGCGCACGGCAACTCCCTCCGCGCGCTGGTGAAGACGCTCGACGGCATCTCGGACTCGGACATCGCGGAGCTCAACATCCCGACCGGGATCCCGCTCGTCTACGAGCTGAACGAGGACTTCGAGCCGATCGGGGAGGCGCGCTACCTCGACCCCGAGGCCGCGGCCGCCGGTGCCGCCGCCGTCGCCGCCCAGGGCGCCAAGAAGTAGCACCGCCCCGCACGCGTGAACGGCCCGCCCGAGTCCTCGACTCCGGCGGGCCGTTCCCGTAGCCCCGGAGGCGGAGCGCACGGACACGTCCGGCCCGCAGGAGACGCTCGTTCCTGCGGGCCGGACGGTGAGACGGGCCGGAGCCCGAGGTGTCGACTAGGAGTAGTCGCCCGAGATCAGGTACTGGACCTTCTTGGCGATCGACACGGCGTGGTCGGCGAAGCGCTCGTGATAGCGGCTGGCGAGGGTCGCGTCGACGGTGTCGGCGGCCTGGCCCTTCCACGCCTCGCTGAGCACCTTGTCGAAGACGCTGACGTGCAGCTCGTCGATCTTGTCGTCCTCGTCGCGGATCTCCTCGGCGATGCGCGGGTCCTGCGAGCGGAGCAGGTCGGTCAGCTTGTGCGCGACGACCACGTCGAGGCGGCCCATCTCGACGAACGTCGGACGCAGGCTCTTGGGGACCACCTTGTCGGGGAAGCGGTAGCGCGAGAGCTGGGCGATGTGCTCGGCGATGTCGCCCATCCGCTCGAGCGATGCGCTGATGCGCAGCGCCGAGACGACGATCCGCAGGTCGCGGGCGACCGGGTTCTGCCGGGCGAGGATGTCGATCGCGAGCTCGTCGAGGCTGATGGCCAGCTCGTCGATGCGCGCGTCGCTCGCGATGACCTCCTCCGCGAGGGTGACGTCGGAGTGGTTGAACGCCTGGGTCGCCTTCTCGATGGCGATCTCGACGAGTCCGGAGATCTCGACGAGTCGTTCCTGGACCTCGGCCAGCTCCTGCTGGAAAACTTCGCGCATCTGTGTTCGACCCTCTCTACGGCGCGCGCGGACGACGGCGCCGGATCTGCGGCGAGCACCTCGCACGCCGCTGCGACTGCACTCCGTGGGCGCAGGCGCAGTCATGATGACCACGGCAGGTTAACGGACGGTGCCGGGCGTTTGAACAGTACTCGACCCCCGGAGGATCGACGGGCGTCCGGTAGGGGGACGCCCGGTGGATGGTTAGCCTGGGTCCGTGGATTCGGGCTTGATCGTGGTTCTGTCGCTCGTTCTCGGTGTCGCGATCGGGATCCTTCTGACGACCGTGCTCACGCTCGCCGCCCGCCAGGGCCGCATCGCGCAGGACGTGATCTCGGTCGGGCTCCCCGAGGGGATCGAGGCGATCATCGACGCCGTCGGCTCGCCGGCCTTCGTGACCGACCCGTCGCACAACGTGCTGAAGGCGTCCACCCGCGCCGTCGCGCTCGGCCTGGTCTCGCAGGACACGCTGCTCCACCCCGACCTCGCCGCCATCGTCGACCGCGTCCGCCGCTTCGGCGACGACATCGTCCAGGACCTCGAGCTCGCGACCAGCCCGCTCTCCGACGCCGCCGTGACGCTCGTCGTCCACGCGACCCGCCTGGGCTCCCGCTACGTCCTCGTCATCGCCGAGGACCACACCGAGGCGCGCCGGCTCGAGGCCGTCCGCCGGGACTTCGTCGCCAACATCTCCCACGAGCTGAAGACCCCGATCGGCGCCGTCGGCCTGCTCGCCGAGGCCCTCGACTCCGCCGCCGACGACCCCCAGCAGGTGCGCCGCTTCGCGCACCGGCTGACCCAGGAGTCGCACCGCCTCGCGAAGATCACCCGCGAGATCATCGAGCTCTCCCGCCTCCAGGCCGCCGACGTCGCCGGCTCCGCCGAGATCATCCGCGTCGACGACGTCGTCACGGCGGCGCTCGAGACCACCCACGTCATGGCGGAGTCGCACGACGTCACCCTGGTCAAGGGCGGGATGAAGAAGGCCTACGTCGTGGGGCAGGAGAAGATGCTCGTCTCGGCGCTGCACAACCTCCTCGCCAACGCCATCCAGTACTCGCCCGCCGGCTCCCGCGTGGGCATCGGCGTCCGCTCCACCGGCGGCGTCGTCGAGATCGCCGTCACCGACCAGGGCATCGGCATCCCGGAGGAGGACCTCGACCGGGTGTTCGAGCGCTTCTACCGCGTCGACCAGGCCCGCTCGCGCCACACCGGCGGCACCGGCCTCGGCCTCAGCATCGTCAAGCACGCCGTGCAGAACCACGGCGGCGACGTCCGCGTCTGGTCCAAGCCCGGCCGCGGCTCCACCTTCACCATCCGGCTCCCCGAAGCCGACCCCGCCCGGACGCCCTTCGCGGCGACCGCCCCGATAGGAGAACACGCGTGACCAGCATCCTGCTCGTCGAGGACGAGAGCGCCCTCAGCGAGCCCCTCAGCTACCTGCTCGAACGCGAGGGCTACGACGTCACCGTCGCCGAGGACGGCAACCGCGCCGTCGCCGCCTTCGACGAGGGCGACTACGACCTGATCCTCCTCGACCTCATGCTGCCCGGCATGCCCGGCACCGAGGTCTGCCGCGAGATCCGCACCCGCTCCTCCGTCCCGATCATCATGGTCACCGCCAAGGACTCCGAAGTGGACATCGTCGTCGGCCTGGAGCTCGGCGCCGACGACTACGTCACCAAGCCCTACTCCACCCGCGAACTGCTCGCCCGCATCCGCGCCGTCCTCCGACGCCGCACCGAGGAGCCCGGCGAGGAGCGGATCGTCGTCGCCGGCCCCGTCCGCATGGACATCGAACGCCACACGGTCGAAGTCGACGGCGTCGAGACCCCGATGCCCCTCAAGGAGTTCGAGCTCCTCGAGATGCTCCTCCGCAACGCGGGCCGCGTCCTCACCCGCGGCCAGCTCATCGACCGCGTCTGGGGGAGCGACTACTTCGGCGACACGAAGACCCTCGACGTCCACGTCAAGCGCATCCGCTCGAAGATCGAGAAGACGCCGAAGGAGCCGGTACTCCTGGTTACTGTCCGCGGCCTCGGCTACCGCTTCGACGCTTGATCGCGGGCCCTGGCGGGGCGATCTGCGGCGTTGTCGTCGGTTGCGATACCGCTGGTATCGCGCCCTCCTCCGCCTTGCAGCTCACCCCGCCAGGACCCGCGATCAACCCTGTGCTGGAGGGGTGAGGGGCGGGGCCGTCGCTGCGCGACGAGCCGGATGGGGTAGGGCCGTCGCTGTGGGACGAGCCGAGGGGGTGGGGCCGTCGCTGCGCGACGAGCCGTCGAGGGTGGGGCCGTCGCTTCGCGACGAGCCGGGCGGGGGCGTCGCTCAGGGCGTGGTACTCGAGTGGTCGGCGTATCGAGACCCGCGCAGCCGGACGTCGCCCGCCTGGTGGTCGAGTAGCCGGCGGAGCGGGTGTGTCGAGAACTGCGGGGACGACGAAGGGCCGCCCACCGGGGTGGACGGCCCTCGAGGGCGGAGGGGGCTACTCCGCGGTGGGAGCGTCGACGCCGGGCTCGGCGGTCGGAGTGGGGAGCGCGGTCCGGGCGGGGTCGGCCGTCGGGGTGACGGTCGGCGTCGCGGAGGGCGCGGGGGTCAGCGTCGAGTAGGCCTCGAGGGCGTTCGTCAGGACGGGAACGAGGAGCTCCTTGCCCTGCTCGGAGCCGTACTGGAAGTAGACGGGGAGCAGGCCGCCGGGGATCGTGTCGATGTCGTCCATCTGGACGGCCTCGGTGCTGTCGGGGCGGACCTCGGTACGGCCGGGGACGGCGTCGACGGTGTCGCTGGTGCGGCCCGCGGAGCCCTCGTACTGCACCTCGACGCTCAGCGCCTCATCGGTGGAGTTCACGAGCGTCACGATCAGGGTGCCGGCCTCGCCGTCGTCCGAGACGATCATCGCGTTGCGGATGGCGAGATCGCCGATCGTCGCGCCGACTCCGTCGCTCGGGTCGTAGATCTTGCGCGTCGCCTGCGGGGCGACGAGGTTGCAGCCGGCGGTAGCGAGGGCGACGCCGACCGCGAGAACGACGGATGCAGCGATACGCGCCTTCACAGGAACCTCCAGATCGTCGGCCCCGCTCGCCCCGGACAGGGCGACTTCACTGTGCACGAGCCGACACCAGGCTAGCGTAGCGAGCACCGCGGCTCCGCCCGTCCGGACTCCCGTCCCGCTCGGCGCGCATGGTAATCTGTCCGCCGCTGAAAGGACGTCGCATGCAGTTCGAGGTCGGAGAGACGGTCGTCTACCCCCATCACGGAGCCGCCACGATCGCCGAGGTGAAGACCCGGACGATCAAGGGCCAGGAGAAGACGTACCTGAAGCTCCGCGTCGCGCAGGGCGACCTCGTCATCGAGGTGCCCGCCGACAACGTCGACCTGGTCGGCGTCCGCGACGTCATCGGCCGCGATGGCGTCGAGCGCGTGTTCGAGGTCCTGCGCGCCGAGGTCGTCGAGGAGCCGACCAACTGGTCGCGCCGCTACAAGGCCAACCTCGAGAAGCTCGGGTCCGGAGACGTCGTCAAGGTCTCCGAGGTCGTCCGCGACCTCACCCGCCGCGACCGCGACCGCGGCCTCTCGGCGGGGGAGAAGAGCATGCTCGCCAAGGCCCGCCAGATCCTCGTCTCCGAGCTCGCCCTGGCCGAGAAGACCGACGAGGACACCGCCTCCGTGCTCCTCGACGAGGTCCTCGCATCCTGAACGGTCCGGCCGGCGCGCCGACCGCGGCCGTCGTCGTCGTCGCCGCCGGCAGCGGCACGAGGCTCGGCCGCGAGCGCCCCAAGGCCTACGTCGACTGCGCGGGGAGGACGATCCTCGAGCGCAGCCTGCGCACGGTGCTGCTGCTCGCGGAGCCGGTCCAGATCGTCGTCGTGGCTCCCGCCGCCCTCCTCGAGGAGACGGCCGCTCTGACGCACGCCGCCGGAGCCCCGGACGGCTCCGTCAGCGTCGTCGCCGGAGGCGCCAGCCGCCAGGAGTCGGTCGCTCGAGGGCTCCGGGCGCTCGGTCCGGCCGTCGAGACGGTGCTCGTGCACGACGCCGCCCGCGCCCTCACGCCCGTCGACCAGTTCGAGCGGGTGATCGCGGCGGTCCGGGAGACGGGCGGCGGTGTGATCCCGGGTCTGCCGGTCACCGACACGATCAAGCGCATCCGCGCCGACGGCGGGATTCTCGGCACGGTGGACCGCTCCGAGCTCGCCGCGGTGCAGACGCCGCAGGGCTTCCCGCGCGCGCTCCTCGACGAGGCCTACGCCTCGGCGGAGGAGGACTTCACCGACGACGCGGCGCTCCTCGCCTCGCGCGGCAGTCCCTCGATCGTCGTCGCCGGCGACCCGCTCGCCTTCAAGATCACCACCCCCTGGGACCTGGCCCGCGCCGAGCAGGTGCTCGCACCGCCGCCCGTCGTCGTCGTGCCGCGCGTCGGCATCGGCACGGACGTGCACGCGTTCGACGACGCGTCGCCGCTCTGGCTCGCCGGGCTGCACTGGCCGGGGGAGCGGGGCCTGTCCGGGCACAGCGACGGCGACCCGGTCGCCCACGCGATCTGCGACGCGCTCCTGGCGGCGGCGGGTCTCGGCGATATCGGCTCCCGCTTCGGCACGGCCGACCCGCGCTTCGCGGACGCCCACGGCGAGGTCTTCCTCCGCGCGACCCGCGAGCTGGTGGAGGCCGCCGGCTTCGCCATCGGCAACGTCTCGGTGCAGCTCATCGGCAACCGCCCGAAGTTCTCGCCGCGGCGCGAGGAGGCGCAGAGGCTGCTCTCGGAGATGCTCGGCGCACCGGTCAGCGTCGCCGCCACCACCTCGGACGCGCTGGGCTTCACCGGCCGGGGCGAGGGGGTCGCCGCGACCGCGACGGCACTCGTCCTGCCGACCCCCGCTGTCGCCCGGTAGTCCCCGGGCGGAGCCGCCGACCCGGCCGGGAGCGGTCCGCCCGGTAAACTCGCCCGCGTGACTCTGCGACTGCATGACTCGAAGGCCCAGGCCCTCGTCGATTTCGTCCCCCTCCGCGAGAACGAGGTCGGGATGTACGTCTGCGGACCCACCGTTCAGTCCTCGCCCCACATCGGGCACCTGCGCTCCGCCCTCGCCTACGACCAGCTGCGCCGCTGGCTGGCGTACCGCGGCTTCCAGGTCACCCTGGTGCGCAACGTCACCGACATCGACGACAAGATCCTCGCCATCGCCGAGGACGCGCGGCGTCGAGCGCCCGAGGGCGCGCCGGTCGAGCAGTGGTGGGCGCTCGCCTACCGCGTCGAGCTCGAGTTCACCGCCGCGTACACGGCCCTCGGCATCCTCCCGCCGACCTACGAGCCGCGCGCGACCGCGAGCATCGCCGAGATGATCACGCTCATCCAGACCCTGATCGAGCGCGGTCACGCCTACCCGGCGCCCGACGACTCCGGCGACGTCTACTTCGACACGCGGTCCTGGCCGGACTACGGCTCGCTCACCCACCAGCGCCTCGAGAGCATGGAGGCGGCGACCGACGCCGACCCGCGCGGCAAGCGCGACCCGCACGACTTCGCGCTCTGGAAGGGCGCCAAGCCGGAGGAGCCCGAGTCCGCCGCCTGGGCCTCGCCGTGGGGCGCCGGCCGCCCCGGCTGGCACATCGAGTGCTCCGCGATGTCGACGAAGTACCTCGGCACCCAGTTCGACATCCACGGCGGCGGGCTCGACCTGCGCTTCCCCCACCACGAGAACGAGCTCGCCCAGTCCAGCGCCGCCGGCCACGCCTTCGCCAGCTACTGGCTGCACAACGGCCTCGTGTCCGTCATCGGCCAGAAGATGAGCAAGTCGCTCGGCAACTCGGTGTTCGCCTCCGAGCTGCTCGAGGCGGCCCGCCCGCTCGTCGTCCGCTACTACCTCGGCTCGGCCCACTACCGCTCCACCCTCGAGTTCCACGACGGGGCCCTCGAGGAGGCCGAAGCGGCGCTGGAGCGGATCGAGGGCTTCCTCGAGCGCTCCCGCCGCCGCCTCGACGGCACGCGGTTCGCCGCGCTCGGCGAGCCGGTGGTTCCGGAGGAGTTCGCCGAGGCGATGGACGACGACCTGTCCGTCCCGCAGGCCATCGGCGTCCTGCACGAGACCGTGCGCGCCGGCAACGCCGCCCTCGACGCCGAGGACCTCGGCTCCGTCTCGGCCCTGCGCACCCAGGTACTCGCGATGGCGGCCGTGCTCGGCATCGACCCGGAGGCGCCCGAATGGGCGCGCTCCGACGACGAACCCTCGTACCGCGCGCTCAGCGTGCTGGTCGACCGCCTGGTCGCCGAACGCCAGACCGCGCGCGAGCAGCGCGACTGGGCGAGCGCCGACCGCATCCGAACCGATCTCGCCGCGGCGGGAATCACGATCGAAGACACCCAGACGGGTGCGCATTGGAGTCTCGATGGCGAATAAGCCCGGCCGCCCCGGAGCGGTCCGAAAGAAGAGCAAGGGCAAGGCCGTCGGTTCCGGCGGTCAGGGCCGTCAGGCCCTCGAGGGCAAGAAGCCCACGCCCAAGGCCGAGGACCGGCCCTACCACCCCGCAGGCAAGGCGAAGCTCGCGCGCGAGCGCTTCGTCGCCGCAGGCGGCAAGGGCCGCCCCGGCGGAGCCCTCTCCGCGGCCGCCCGCGGACAGGGGCGCCCCGCCCCGTCGCGCAAGCCCAAGAGCGGCGACGACTTCGAGATGGTGACGGGCCGGAACTCGGTCCTCGAGGCGCTGCGCGCCAGCATCCCGGCCACCACCCTCTACCTCGCGACCCGCATCGAGATGGACGACCGGGTCAAGGAGGCGCTCAAGATCGCCACCGCCCGCGGCCTTCCCGTGCTCGAGGTCATGCGCCCGGAGCTCGACCGCCTCGCCGGCCCCGACTCCGTGCACCAGGGCCTCGTGCTGAAGGTGCCGCCCTACGAGTACGCCCACCCGAGCGACCTGCTCGAGCGCAGCGTCTCCCGCGGAGCGGTCCCCCTCCTCGTCGCCCTCGACGGCATCACCGACCCGCGCAACCTCGGAGCGATCATCCGCTCCGTCGCCGCGTTCGGCGGCCAGGGCGTCATCGTCCCGCAGCGCCGCTCCGTGGGCCTCAACTCCGCCGCCTGGAAGACCTCCGCCGGAGCCGCCGCGCGCATCCCCGTCGCGATGGCGTCCAACCTCACCGCCATGATCAAGGACTTCAAGCGCGCGGGCGTCTTCGTCATCGGACTCGACGGCGACGGCGACGTGATGCTGCCCGGCCTCGAACTCGCCGACCGGCCGCTCCTCGTCGTCGTCGGCAGCGAGGGCAAGGGCCTCTCCCGCCTCGTCACCGAGCAGTGCGACGCCGTCGTCTCCATCCCGATCAGCTCCGCCACCGAATCCCTCAACGCCGGGATCGCGGCGTCGGTCGCGCTCTACGAGATCTCCAAACTCCGCTCCGCCTCCGAGTAGCGCGAGCGCCGGCACGGCGATCTGCGGCGTTGTCGTCGGGCGCGATACCGCCGGTATCGCTTCCTCCTCCGCCTTGCAGCTCACCGCGCCGGCACCCGCGCTCCAGGTCTGGATGTCAGGGGCGCCGCCTTCGGCGAGCGGACAGGGGCGCCGCCTGCGGCGAGCGGATCGAGGGGCGCCGCCTGCGGCGAGCGGACCGAGGGCGCCGCCTGCGGCGAGCGAGCCGGGGGAATGCGAAGAGGGCCCGTGCTGACAGCGCGGGCCCTCTTGCGGTGGTGGGGTCAGACGTTCTTCGTCCAGTCGACGTCGGCGTCCTCGTCGGTGAGCTCGGCGTCGCCGGACTCGTCGAGGACGAGGTTCGGGAGGGTCAGCGCCTCGGTGGGAGGAGCGATGACCGTCGCCTCGTCGCGGCGGTGACGCAGGATGTCGTTCACGTAGGCGGTGACCGCCTCCGCCAGGGGGACGTCGCGCGCCTGCTGCTGCGACATGAACCATCGGTGCTCGAGCAGCTGATGGAACATCTCGGCCGGCTCCAGGCGGCCCTTGAGATCGCGGGGGATCGAGCGGATGACCGGCTCGAACACCTGCGCCAGCCACTCGTGCGCCACCATCTCCTCGTCCAGGCCCTGCTTGTCGTAGGTCGCCGTGTACGAGTCGAGGTCGTTGAGCAGGCGCCGCGCCTGGTTCTCCTGCGCGTCCAGCCCGGTGAGACGGAGCAGCCGCCGCTGGTGGTGGCCGGCGTCGACCACCTTCGGCTGGATGCGCACCGTCGACCCGGCCTCGTCGGTCTTGATCGCGAGCTCCTCGATGTCGAAGCCCAGCTCGTTCAGCCGGTTCACGCGGTCGTTGATCCGCCAGCGCTCCGACGTCGCGAACGACTCGGCACCGGTCAGCTCCTTCCAGAGGCTGCGGTACGCCGCGACGATGCCGTCGGAGACCGTGATCGGGTCGAGGTCGTCGTCGACGCGACCGCCGGCCTCGAGGTCGAGCAGCTCGCCGGCGATGTTGACGCGGGCGATCTCCAGATCGTTCTCGCGCTGGCCGTTCGAGAGGCCGCCCGAGTAGAGCTGCCCGGTCTCCGCATCGACCAGGTAGGCGGCGAAGGCGCCGGCATCGCGCCGGAAGAGAGTGTTCGAGAGCGAGACGTCGCCCCAGAAGAAGCCGATCACGTGCAGGCGGACCAGGAGGAGCGCCAGCGCGTCGACCAGACGGGTCGCCGTGTCCGGCCGCAGCGTCTGCGAGAAGAGCGCCCGGTAGGGGAGCGAGAACTTGAGGTGACGGGTGACGAGCACGGCGGGCAGGGCCTCGCCCTCGTCGTCGGTGCGGTTCGTGATCACCGCGCCCGGAACCACGCACGGCACGTCGAGGCGCTGCAGCGTCTTCAGCATCTCGTACTCGCGCCGCGACATCTCGGCGGTCGTCTCCTTGACGGCGACGACGTGTCCGGAGAGGTGGGCGAAGCGGACCGTGTGCCGCGAGATGCCCTTCGGCAGGGCGGCGATGTACTCGTCGGGCCAGTCGTCGAGCCGCAGGTTCCACGGCAGGTCGAGCAGGGCCGGGTCGACGGTGGCCGAGGTGATGTTCAGGGAGCCGGACATGGTGCGCCGTTCGTGTCGCGTGTCGGACGGTGGGGGAGCCGCAGACGACGCTGCCGCCGCCCTGGAGGGGACGGCGGCAGCGTGCGGTGCAGGAGGAGGCTCAGGAGAGGCGCTCGCCCGACTCCGCGTCGAAGATGTGCACGCGGTGGTTCGCGGTCACGTACACGCGGTCGCCCGCGGTCGGGTGCACGCGGCCGTCGACGCGCGCGACGATGTCGGTGCGGCGGCCCTCGACCTCGGTGTGGCCGTAGAGGTAGCCGTCCGAGCCGAGCTCCTCGATGAGGTCGACCTCGATCGGCAGTCCGCCGGACTGGGTCGAGACGGTGACGTCCTCGGGTCGCACGCCGAGCGTGACGACCTTCTGGCTCGTCTTCGCGAGCGCCTCGCGGGCGATCGGGAGGACGGTGTCGCCGAACTTGACGCCGCCGTCGGTGACGTCCGCGTGGAACAGGTTCATCGCGGGCGAGCCGATGAAGCCGGCCACGAAGACGTTGTTCGGGTTCTCGTACAGGTCGCGGGGCGAGCCGACCTGCTGGAGGAGGCCGTCCTTGAGGACCGCGATGCGGTCGCCCATGGTGAGCGCCTCGGTCTGGTCGTGGGTGACGTAGACCGTGGTGATACCCAGGCGGCGCTGGAGCGTGCCGATCTGAGTGCGGGTGGACACGCGGAGCTTGGCGTCGAGGTTCGACAGCGGCTCGTCCATGAGGAACACCTGGGGCTTGCGGACGATGGCGCGGCCCATCGCGACGCGCTGGCGCTGGCCACCGGAGAGCGCCTTCGGCTTGCGGTTCAGGTAGGGCTCGAGGTCGAGCATCTTCGCGGCCTCGAGGACCCGCGCGGCGCGCTCGTCCTTGTTGACGCCGGCGATCTTGAGCGCGAAGCCCATGTTCTCGGCGACCGACATGTGCGGGTACAGCGCGTAGTTCTGGAAGACCATCGCGATGTCGCGGTCCTTCGGCGGAACGTCCGTGACGTTGCGGTCGCCGATGAGGATGCGGCCCTCGTTGACCTCTTCGAGGCCGGCGAGCATTCGCAGGGAGGTGGACTTGCCGCAGCCGGAGGGGCCGACGAGGACGAGGAACTCGCCGTCGCCCACCTCGAGGTTGAGCTTGTCGACGGAGGCGCGAGTGGCCCCGGGGTAGACGCGGGACGCGTGGTCGAAAGTTACGGACGCCATTGTTCTTGCTCCTTCACCGGCAGGTACGTGCCGGACGATCCGAGTGAATGGAAGTGATGGTCATCATCGCGTGGGCGACTCCGACCAACCGTCACAGTATGCCACGGGGCCGACAGTCGTCGGTCGGGCACCGCGTATCCGTCGTTTGGAGGTTTCCCAGGGCTCGCGCGTAGGATTCCGGCGAGTCGCGCCCGGCGACCCCCTTCTTCCCCCTCTCTCATTCGGAGCGTTCTTGTCATGACCACCGGCGGAGCCAACGACCGTCTCTCGAAGAACCAGCGACGAGAGGCCGCCCGAGAGAAGGCGCGCCGCCTGCGCGAGCAGCAGAAGCGCCGCGACCGCGTGAGCCGCTTCGCCCTGCAGGGCGGGCTCGCCGCCGTCGTCATCGCGGTCGTCGTGATCGTGGTCTTCGCCGTCACGTCGAGCATCCGCCCCGCGGGCCCGGGCCCGGCGAACATGGCGAGCGACGGTGTCGTCATCGGCGAGAACATGGTCGCGCAGACGAGCGGTGCCGTCGCCGCCGACGGGACGCCCACCCCCAGCGCGCTCGACACCTCGGCCGGCACGGTCGACATCCGGGTCTACCTCGACTACCTCTGCCCCTACTGCGGCCAGTTCGAGAAGACCAACGGCGACCAGATCAAGGAGTGGGTGACCAGCGGTGCCGCGACGGTCGAGATCCACCCGATCGCGATCCTCACGACCCGCTCCAACGGCACCAAGTACTCGGAGCGCTCGGCCAACGCCGCCGCGTGCGTCGCGGACCGCTCGCCCGACTCGTTCTTCGACTTCAACTCGCTGCTGTTCGCGAACCAGCCGGCGGAGGGGACCGACGGACTCTCGGACGACCAGCTGAAGGACTACGCCTCGCAGGCCGGCGTCGAGGACACGGCGGCCGTGAACACCTGCATCGACGACCAGAGCTTCGTGAGCTGGGTCCGCGCCGCGACCGAGCGCGCCACGTCGGGTCCGCTGCCCGGCACGGACGTGCCCGCTGTCACGGGCACCCCGACCGTCCTGGTCAACGGCGAGGCGTACTCGGGCTCGCTGACCGACCCGGACGCCTTCAGCTCCTTCGTGCTCTCGGCCGCCGCCGACTCCTACTCGTCGGCGACTCCCGCGCCCACCTCCTCCGAGACCCCGGCGCCGAGCGACACGCCCGCCTCGACCGAGACGCCCGCGTCGACCGAGGCCCCCGCGTCGACCGAGACCCCGGCTCCCGGCGACGCCCCGGTCTCCACCGAGGCTCCGGCCTCCTCCGAGCCGACTCCGGCCGCCGCGGGCTGAGCCCCGGACGCGCACGAGCCCCGCGCATGCAGAAGGCCCCGACCGCACGCAGCGGTCGGGGCCTTCTTCTCTCCTGAGCCGACGACGGGACTCGAACCCGTAACCGCCCGATTACAAGTCGGGTGCGCTACCAATTGCGCCACGTCGGCAGGTGCGCTCGCGCGCCCGGCCACCCTATCGCGGGCCCCGGATCCGCCCGGATCGGGGCCCGCCGCGTCTCACGGCTCGAGGATGCTGAGGTGCCGCTCGGCGGGAGCGGGACGCTTGGGGCCGCCGATCTTCCCGTCGGGACGGCCGACGTAGAGCCAGCCGAGCAGCTCCTCGCCCTTCTCGAGGCGATGCGCCTTCCGCACGGCCTTGTCGCGCGTGTAGGAGCCGGTGCGCCAGAAGACGCCCCAGCCCGCCTCGTCGAGCAGCAGGCTCAGGAGGTGGGCGACGCCCGAGGCGACGGCCTCCTGCTCCCAGGCCGGCACCTTCGACTTCTTGACGCTGACCACGACGGCCAGCAGCAGGGAGGCGCGGTGCGTCTTCTCGATGTACTTCCGCGGGTCCTTCTTCGCCCCCGAGGCGACCGCGAAGCTGCGACCGACCCGGTCGCGGGCGGCGCCACGGATCTCGATGACCCGCCACGGGCGCAGCGAGCTGTGATCGGCGAGACGCGACGCCGCCGAGACGAACGCCGCGATCTCGTCGTGCCCCGGAGCCTCCGGCGTCACCTTCGAGCGCGATCGGCGCGCGAGGACGGCCTCGAGCACGGGGGAGGAGGACACGGTCACTCGCCCTCGGCCTGGAAGTTCAGGGCGATCGAGTTCATGCAGTAGCGGTCGCCGGTGGGCGTGCCGAAGCCGTCGGGGAAGACGTGTCCCAGGTGGGATCCGCAGTTCGCGCAGCGGACCTCGGTGCGGACCATGCCGAGGGTGCTGTCCTCGATCAGCTGGACCGCATCCGGGTTCACGGACTCGTAGAAGCTCGGCCAGCCGCAGCCGGAGTCGAACTTGGTGCCGCTCTTGAAGAGCTCGGCGCTGCAGGCGGCACAGGTGTAGAGGCCGGAGCGGTGCTCGTCGAGCAGCTCGCCGGTCCACGGGCGCTCGGTGGCCGCTTCGCGCAGGACCGCGTACTGGTCGCGGTCGAGCTCCTCGCGCCACTCGGCGTCGGACTTGTTCACGGAATACGACGACATGGGTCTCCCTCGGAATCCTCGTCAGTGTACGGGGGCGGTCGCGCCCCTCCACCTGGTCCAACCCCCGGGACGACGGCTCCATTCCGCCTCCGCGGGCTCTGGAGGAGACTCCCCGCCGGCACGCCGCGACGCGGTCACGAGCCGTTCGGAGCGCCTCCCCGGCGGTGGCGTCGCGCCTGCCTACCCTGGGGGGATGAGCAGGACGACGGACCCGAGGCCGGGCACCGGTCTGTCCGAGCGCGAGCTGCGGGTGCTCGCCTTCGAGCGCGAGTGGACGGCCCGCTCCGGGGACAAGGACGACGCGATCCGCTCCCAGTTCGGACTGTCGGCCGCCCGCTACTATCAGGTGCTCAGCGCGGTGCTCGCCTCTCCGGCCGCCCTCGCGCACGACCCGATGCTCGTCACGCGGCTGCAGCGCATCCGCGACCAGCGCGCCGGCGCCCGCGCCTCGCGACGCCTCGGGCGCCTCGAGTAGACGAGCTGCTCGAGTCCACCAACGGAAGGCCGGCCGTACCCCCGATGTCGAACACGCACCCGAGAGACCGCTTCGACGAGGTCCCGGCGACGGAGGCGCGCGTCGGCGCCCACCGCCGGCCGCCGGCCCCTCACGCCCGCGCGGTCGCCCTCGCCTGGGCCGCGCTCGCCACCGGAGTCATCGTCCTGCTCGGCTTCATCGGGCTGCTGGTCATCGACGACCGGGTGCAGTTCACGGACGTCTTCACTCCGCCGACCGCGACCGCGGAGGCGACCCCGACCGCCGCCGCGACGCTCGATCCCGATCTCGCCGTCGCCGTCCTCAACGGCACCGCCACCGTCGGACTCGCCGCCAGCGCCGGCGACGCCCTGACGACGGCCGGATGGAGCGTCCCGACCGTCGCGAACGCGAACACCGAGGACATCGCCGCCACGACCGTCTACTACACCGACCCGGCGCTCGAGGGAGCGGCCCTCGGTCTCGTCGACTCGCTCGGAACGGGGACCGTCCTGCTCTCGCAGGACTTCGTCGAGACGGGCTCCGTCGTCGTGGTCCTGGGGGCCGATTACGCCTCCGAGCAGGGCTGATCGGGGCCCTCTGTTACGGGCACGTTTCCTCCGTGTTGAATCCCGGGCAACTCTTCCCCGCGAGGCCCTCTCCCGCCCCTTCCGGGCCCGATCGTCGGATTAGTATTCCTGACCAGGCACCAGCACATCGCTCGTGCCGCGGGCATCACAGCACTGGGGAGTACAGAGATGGCGAACGGAACCGTCAAGTGGTTCAACGCTGAGAAGGGCTACGGCTTCATCACGGTCGACGGCGGCGGACAGGACGTCTTCGTCCACTACTCCGCGATCGACATGTCGGGGTACAAGGTCCTCGAGGAGGGGCAGCAGGTCGCGTTCGAGGTCGGCACGGGGTCGAAGGGCCCCCAGGCCGAATCGGTCCGCCCGGCCTGACCGCCGAGCCTCCCGGGAGCCGTCGTCCGCCTCGTGCGGGCGGCGGCTCCTTCGTGTCGGAGCGCGTGCCGGTCGCTTGCACTCGTCCACCGCGAGTGCCAGAATCGACCTTGGCACTCGCTCCGGTCGAGTGCCAGCACAGACATTTCACGACGTCCGGGAGGGACGAGAAACACACATGGCCAAGATCATTGCTTTTGACGAAGAAGCCCGCCGCGGCCTCGAGCGTGGACTCAACACTCTGGCCGACGCGGTCAAGGTGACCCTCGGCCCGCGCGGCCGCAACGTCGTCCTCGAGAAGAAGTGGGGCGCTCCCACCATCACGAACGACGGCGTCTCCATCGCCAAGGAGATCGAGCTCGACGAGCCGTACGAGAAGATCGGCGCCGAGCTCGTCAAGGAGGTCGCCAAGAAGACCGACGACGTCGCCGGCGACGGAACCACCACCGCGACCGTCCTCGCTCAGGCGCTCGTCCGCGAGGGCCTGCGCAACGTCGCAGCCGGCGCCGACCCGATCAGCCTCAAGAAGGGCATCGAGAAGGCCGTCAAGGCCGTCACCGCCGAGCTCATCGCCGGCGCGAAGGCGATCGAGACCAAGGAGGAGATCGCGGCGACCGCCTCCATCTCCGCCGCGGACCCCGAGATCGGCGCGATCATCGCCGAGGCGATCGACAAGGTCGGCAAGGAGGGAGTCGTCACCGTCGAGGAGTCGAACACCTTCGGAACCGAGCTCGAGCTCACCGAGGGCATGCGCTTCGACAAGGGCTACCTGTCGCAGTACTTCGTGACCGACCCCGACCGCCAGGAGGCGGTGTTCGAGGACCCCTACATCCTCATCGTCAACTCCAAGGTCTCGAACATCAAGGACCTGCTCCCGGTCGTCGACAAGGTGATCCAGGCGGGCAAGCAGCTGCTGATCATCGCCGAGGACGTCGACGGCGAGGCGCTGGCGACCCTGGTCGTCAACAAGATCCGCGGCATCTTCAAGTCGGTCGCCGTCAAGGCCCCCGGCTTCGGCGACCGTCGCAAGGCGCAGCTCCAGGACATCGCGATCCTCACCGGCGGCCAGGTCATCTCCGAGGAGGTCGGCCTCAAGCTCGAGAACGTCACCCTCGACCTGCTCGGCTCGGCCCGCAAGGTCGTCATCACCAAGGACGAGACCACGATCGTCGAGGGTGCCGGCGACGCCGAGGCCATCGCCGGCCGCGTCGCGCAGATCCGCGGCGAGATCGAGAACACCGACAGCGACTACGACCGCGAGAAGCTCCAGGAGCGCCTCGCGAAGCTCGCCGGCGGCGTCGCGGTCATCAAGGCCGGAGCGGCGACCGAGGTCGAGCTCAAGGAGCGCAAGCACCGCATCGAGGACGCCGTCCGCAACGCGAAGGCCGCCGTCGAGGAGGGCATCGTCGCCGGTGGTGGCGTCGCCCTCATCCAGGCCGGCAAGCTCGCCTTCGAGAAGCTCGAGCTCGTCGGAGACGAGGCGACCGGCGCGAACATCGTCAAGGTCGCCATCGACGCCCCGCTCAAGCAGATCGCCCTCAACGCGGGCATGGAGCCCGGCGTCGTCGCTGCGAAGGTCCGCGAGCTGCCCACCGGACACGGCCTCAACGCCGCGACCGGCGAGTACGTCGACCTCATCGCCGCGGGCATCATCGACCCGGTCAAGGTCACGCGCTCCGCTCTGCAGAACGCGGCGTCGATCGCCGGTCTCTTCCTCACCACGGAGGCCGTCGTCGCCGACAAGCCCGAGAAGAACCCGGTCGCCGCGGGCGGCGACCCCACCGGAGGCATGGACTTCTAGTCCGTCCCCCCACCACGCAGAAGGCGGTTCCCCTCCGGGGGAGCCGCCTTCGGCGTTTCCGGAGGCATCTGAGCGAGCAGCAGGCGACCGAACCGGCAGGTGGTTCTGAATCCGCTCCGCGACCACAACGGCGGTCCTCCTGCGGTGGCACCGCCCTCCGCGCCGCCTCGGTCTCCTCAGCGGACACAGTAACCAGAAGCGCGTGGAAGGCGCCGGTGCGGGTCGCGACGTCCGGGGTCAGGGCGGAGATGTCTTCGGCGGAACGGATGCGGACGGCGACTCCGCAGGATCCGGCGACGCGGCACCCGTCGAGCGTCGGGCCTCATCTCCAGCGGTCCGGGCGGGCTCGCCGCCCGCTGGTTCCCAAGAGGAGAGAGTGAGCCGCGCGCGGCCGTGCGCGGCCGTGCGCGGCCGTGCGGGCCGGGTGGGCGAGGTCACGGTCGCTCGGGCGGATCGATCCGTGCCGCTCGCGGACGTCGACGGGAGAGCTCGGACCGAAGGGGCCCCCGAGGAAGGACGGACCGCGGTGCGGATCAGACCGAGGCGGGGGAGGTCTCGCCGTTCTGGCCGACCGTGAGCAGCGGCAGCGCGACGCGGAAGGTCGCGCCTCCGCCCGGCGTCTCGACGACGTCCACGCGGCCCTTGTGCGCGGCGACGATCGAGGACACGATCGCCAGCCCGAGGCCGCTGCCGCCGGTCTCGCGGGTCCGCGACGTGTCCGCGCGCCAGAAGCGCTGGAAGATCTTCTCGCGGATCTGCGGCGGGATGCCCTCGCCGTGGTCGATGACCTCCAGCAGGGCGAGGCGGCGGGAGCGGTCGACGGCGACGCCGATCTCGATCGGAGTGTCCTCGGGCGTGTAGCGGACGGCGTTGCCGATCAGGTTCGTCAGGACCTGGCGGATCTTGTTCTCCTCCGCCATCACCATCGCGGGCACGCCCGGCTCCTCGGGGGCGGTGGCGGTGCCGGCGGCGATCTCCTCGGCGTTGACCCGGCGCGGACGCCGGCGGAATCGGGCGAGCCTCGCTCCTGCCGCGGCGATCGGGCCGGTGAGCCCGGGGTTCGTCAGCTCCATGGTCTGAGTGGCGGAGGCGCCGGCCTCGTCGGGCTCGAGCGCGGGCGTCTCCACGGGGGTGTCGTCGCGGGTCTCGACGCCGAAGTCGCGGTCGGGCCAGGAGGCCATCGCGTCCATCGCGGCGTCGCGGGCGAGCGGCATCAGATCGACGGGCGCGAGTGCGAGAGGCTTCGTCTCGTCGAGGCGGGCGAGCTCGAGGAGGTCCTCGACCAGGCCGCCCATCCGGATCGCCTCCTTCTCGATGCGCTCCATCGCCTGGCCGACGGCCTCGGGCGTCTGCAGAGCGCCCATCCGGTACAGCTCGGCGTAGCCGCGGACGGAGACCAGCGGGGTGCGCAGCTCGTGGCTGGCGTCGCCGACGAAGCGGCGCATCTGGTCGATCGTGCGGGCGCGGTCGCGGAAGGCGGAGTCGATCCGCCCGAGCATCGCGTTCAGGGAGCGGTTGAGGCGCCCGACCTCGGTGTTGGGCGTCGTGCCGTCCAGACGCTGGCTGAAGTCGCCGTCCGCGATGGCGGCGGCGGTCTGCTCGACCTCGCGCAGCGGGGCGAAGGTGGTGGTGACCAGCAGGCGGGTGAGGAGTGCGCCGATCACGACGATCGCGACTCCGAAGCCGAGGAAGATCGTGAGGTACGTCGTCATGATGACGTCGACGCTGCGGGTCGACACCGCGAGCAGGAGCGTCTGGTACTCGGTGCCCCTCGTGAACACCGTCGACATGACGTGGTACTCGACCTTGCCGTTGGAGCTCCAGATCTCCATCGGCTTGTCGCCGCCCTGCAGCGCCTGCTCGAGGGTGAAGGTCTGCGGGAAGGCAGGATCGGCCGCGCCGGACGCGTTCGTGTTGTCGAGCGTGCCGTACTGGTCGTAGACGGCGCCGAAGTCGGCCTTGGACTCATCGATCGCGGCGAGGTCGTTGACGGAGAGGTCGCTCGCCGTCCGCTGGACCTGGTCGGCCAGCTGCGCGTCGAGCTGGGCGACGAGCTGCGGCTTAAGCATCGTCATCGTCCCGATCCCGGAGACGAGGAGTCCCAGCGTGAGCAGGAGGACCGTGACCGCGGTGATCTTCGTGCGCAACGAGATGGAGTTCCACCGCTCGGCCAGACCCTGGTGCATGGCGGTGGAACTCCCTCGGGATCGGCGGGCGCCGCGCCTCCGGCGGGAGGTGGCGCCGAGGTGGCGGAGGCTAGGCCTTCGCGACCTTCAGCATGTATCCGAATCCTCGCTTGGTCTGGATGAGCGATTCCTCCGAATGCGTGTCGAGCTTACGTCGCAGGTACGAGATGTAGGACTCGACGATGCCCGCATCGCCGTTGAAGTCGTACTCCCACACGTGGTCGAGGATCTGCGCCTTGCTGAGCACCCGGTTCGGGTTGAGCATCAGGTAGCGGAGCAGCTTGAACTCGGTGGGGCTGAGCTCCACCGGCTCGTCGCCGACGAGGACCTCGTGCGTGTCCTGGTCCATGGTCAGCTCGCCGGCCCGGATGACCGCGTCCTCCTCGGCGTGCATGGTGCGGCGGAGGATCGCCTTGATGCGCGCGACGATCTCGTCGAGGCTGAACGGCTTCGTGACGTAGTCGTCACCGCCGACGGTGAGGCCCGTGATCTTGTCCTCGGTGTCGTCCTTCGCCGTGAGGAAGAGGATGGGGGAGGTGTACCCGGCCGAGCGGAGGCGCTTGGTCACGCCGAACCCGTTCATGTCGGGGAGCATCACGTCGAGGATGATCAGGTCCGGCTCCTCCTCGAGGACCGCCGAGATCGCCTGGGCCCCGTTGCCGACCGCACGCACGGCGAAGCCGGCGAAGCGGAGGCTCGTGGTGAGCAGGTCTCTGATGTTGGGCTCGTCGTCGACGATGAGAATGCGGGGTCCGTCCATGCAGGACAGTATCTGGCCGTCAGCTGTACGGAGTCTGGGAGTCGGTTGTCCGGGCGCTCGGTGCAGGCTCGGCGGCGGGGAACGCCGGATCGGAGGCGGTGCGGCAGGAGGAGAGCGCGTCCGATCAGGACTGCGCGCGGCGGCGCCGGACCCCCACGATGAGCATCGCGATCATCATGAGGAACGCGATGGGCAGGCCCACCAGCGGCACAGCGAAGACGAACTGCCAGAACGGGCCGGCGTACTCGCGGATCCCGAGCGCGGGGGCGACCAGGATCGCGAGGAACGCGAGGACCGTCACGACGATGATCGCGATGAACATGTAGGCGAGCGTGCGCTCCGCGCGTCCGACGCCCGCCGGCTCCTGTGGCTTCACCCGTCAAGGATAGGGCGGCCCCGGTCGACTAAACTGATGGCTGCTTCATTTCCAGGAGGGGTCTGCATGCCTACCGGCAAGGTCAAGTTCTACGACGAGGAGAAGGGCTTCGGCTTCATCAGCACTGATGACGGCCAGGAGGTCTTCCTGCACGCTTCCGCGCTGCCCTCCGGGACCGCGGTCAAGGCTGGCACCCGCCTCGAGTTCGGCATCGCCGACGGCAAGCGCGGGGCGCAGGCGCTCTCGGCGCGCGTCCTCGACGCTCCGCCGAGCCTGGTGAAGCTCAACCGGAAGTCCGCGGACGACATGTCCGTGATCGTGGAGGACACGGTCAAGCTGCTCGACGGGATCGGCGCCGGGCTCAAGCGCGGCCGCTACCCCGACAAGGCCCACGGGCGCACGATCGCGGCGCTCCTGCGCCGGGTTGCGGACGAGCTGGATGCCTGACGCCGACGGCACGACCGACGAGCAGGGCCCGGTCGAGGAGACCGTCGCCGCTCCGACCCCGGAGGACGCTCGCGTGGAGCAGTCCTCGGGAGAGGGCGTCTCCGGCGCCGAGCCCGACGCGACTCCCGCCGATTCTGACTCCTCCGCTGAGGACGCGCGCGGAGCCGACGAGGAGACCGACGCTGACCAGGCGGCTCCTGTCGACGAGGCTCCCTCCGGCGAGGGTGAGAGCGACGCGGCCCTCCCGGTGACCGAGGCTTCTGGCGAGGACTCCGCCTCTGCGGAGAAGACTCTTCCGGCCGACGACGTCGCCGCGGAGGCGGGAGTCTCCGGCTCGGGCACGGCTTCTGCTGCAGTGCCGGCTCCTGCTGAGGACGCGGCCCTTGCTGACGATGCGGTTCCTGCTGACGACGCGGGAACACCTGAGGACTCGGCTCCTGCTCAGGACATGGCTCCTGCTGACGACTCGGCTCCTGCTGAGGATGCGGCTCCTGCTGAGGATGCGGCTCCTGCTGAGGATGCGACTTCTGCGGAGGATTCCGGCCCCGTCGCCGACGACCGTTCCGAGGCCGACGACGACGCTTCCACGGGGGAGGCGGACGAGGCCGCCGCGGACGAGGCTCCCGAGCCCGTCTACGAGGCGGACGCCGTGCTTGCCGGGTCTCTCGATGTCGCGCGCGCCGCGCTCGCCGAGATCGCCCCCGAGGGGACGATCGGCGAGCTGGTCACGACTCTGGCGCAGGGCGAGCACGTCGTGTCGCTGCAGTTCGCGAACCTCATGCGCGGGTACCCGGGTTGGCTGTGGACGGCGACGCTGTCCCGGATCGACGAGACCGAGGACGTGAACGTCCTGGAGGTCGAGCTGCTGCCGGGCGAGGGCGCGGTCCTCGCTCCGGACTGGGTGCCGTGGTCCGTGCGTCTCGCCGACTACCAGACCGCGCAGGACGCGCTCGGCGAGGAGGTCGAGGACGCGGACGACGACGAGCTCGAGGACGCCGAGGAAGACGACCTCGACGACGAGTCGGACGACGACTCCGACGAGGACGAGGACGCGGGCGACGACGACGACTCGGATGACGACGACGACTCGGACGACGATTCCGACGGCGACGACTCGGACGACGAGGACTCGGACGACTCCGACGACGACGACCCGGACGACGAGGACTCCGACGACGTCGAGCCCGAGCCCGCTCCCGCCCCGACGACCCGTCGCCGTCGACGTCGCCGCTGATCCGGTCCGGCGCCGCCCGATGAGCATCGACTCCGACACCCGCATCGCTTATCCCGACGGCGCCATGCGCTCCTCCGGGCGCGTGCAGCACGTGGGCCGGCTGGAGGACGGCCGCTGGGCGGTCGTCCTCGATGCGACCTCCGCTCACCCCGTCGACCCGACCTGGCCCGACCAGGGGCCCGACCGCGGCGCGCTGGTCGTGGCGGGGGAGCGGCATCCCCTCATCGACTGCCGCATCGGGGCGTGGCAGGGCGGCGAGCTGCACGTCGGCGCGCGGCTCCCGGCGCGGCTCGGCACTCCGGAGTGGAGCTGCGTCGTCGTCCACATCGTCGACGACGCCTCCTCACTCCACGTGGACGACGAGGTCGACGTGGAGGTCGACGCGGAGCACCGGCACGAGCTCTCCCGTGGGCACACCGCCTGCCACCTCGCCTCCCTCGCCCTGAACGCCGCTCTGGCCTCGTTCTGGTCGAAGCCGGCGCGCACCGACGCCCTGGGCAACCCGGACTTCGACCAGGCGGCGATCCAGACCTCGCGGATCCGCGAGTCCGGCTCCACCGACGTCTACCGCCTCGGTAAGTCCCTCCGACGCAGCGGGATGGACACCGCCCGCCTGCTGGCGGAGATCCTCGAGGTGCAGGAGCGGGTGAACGCCCTCCTCGCCGAGTGGATCGCCTCGGACGCGGAGGTGCGCATCGAGCGCGACGACGACCTCCTCAGCACGCGGCGGACCTGGCGCTGCACCCTCCCCGCGGGGGACGCCGCGATCGCGTGCGGCGGCACCCACGTCGAGCGCCTCGGCGAGTTCACCGGCCTGCGCGTCCGTCTCGAGCCCGAGGCCGACGGCACCGGACTCCGGATGGAGACCGACGCGGTCTAGCGGCGGTTGCGGCTGTAGAAAAGCCCGATCGTGCCGAGGACCAGTCCGATCACGACGGTCGACAGGACGACCGGCTCGATGACGGCTCCGACGGCCGTCGCCACGAGCACGGCCACGAGCGCGACCGCCCAGACGACGCACCCGACCAGCAGAGCCGTCGCGTCGTCGCTCGCGTAGGGCGGCGGCGCGGGCCGCCGCTCCTCCTCGCGCAGCCACAGCCGCATGGCGTGCCTCAGACCGCCAGGCGCTCGAGGACGTGGTCGATGCAGCCGAGCAGCGAGCGGACGTCGTCCGGCTCGATCGCGACGAACGTCGCCACGCGCAGCTGGTTGCGGCCGAGCTTGCGGTACGGCTCCGTGTCGACGATCCCGTTCGCGCGGAGGATCTTCGCGACGAGAGCGGCATCGACGGAGGCGTCGAAGTCGACGGTCGCGACGACCTGGGAGCGGTGCTCGGGCACCTCGACGAACGGGGTGGCGAGGCTCGAGGCCTCGGCCCAGTCGTAGATCGCGGAGGAGGACTCGGCCGTGCGCGCCGACGCCCAGGCCAGGCCGCCCGAGGCGTTCATCCACTCGAGCTGCGACTCCATCAGCAGGAGGGTCGAGAGCGCCGGAGTGTTCAGCGTCTGGTTCAGGCGCGAGTTGTCGACGGCGTTCTTGAGGCTCAGGAACTCGGGGATGTAGCGGCCGCTCGCCGCGATGCGCTCGATCCGCTCGATCGCGGCGGGGGAGAAGAGGCCGAACCAGAGTCCGCCGTCGGAGGCGAAGTTCTTCTGCGGGGCGAAGTAGTAGACGTCGGCCTCGGCGATGTCGACGTCGATGCCGCCCGCCGCGCTGGTGGCATCGATGACGGTGAGCGCGCCCTCGTCGCCGCGGACCCGGCGGACGGAGGCCATCACTCCGGTGCTCGTCTCGTTGTGGGGCCACGCGTACACGTCGATCCCCTCGACGACCTCGACCTCGCTCCGGGACCCCGCGGGGGCGGAGACGACGTGGGCCGGCTCGAGGAACGGCGCGGAGGCGGCGGCCGCGAACTTCTGGCCGAACTCGCCGAACGTGAGGTTCTCGGCGCGGCGCTCGATGAGGGAGAAGGCCGCGGCGTCCCAGAAGGCGGTCGAGCCGCCGTTGCCCAGCAGGACCTCGTAGCCGTCGGGGATGCGGAACAGCGTGGCGAGATGCTCGCGCACGCGCCCGACGAGGTCCTTGACGGGCGCCTGGCGGTGCGAGGTCCCGAGGAGGTGCGCGCCCTGCGTCGCGAGGTGGGCGAGCTGGTCGTGCCGCACCTTGGACGGGCCGCAGCCGAACCGTCCGTCGTGGGGGAGCAGCTCGCGAGGAATGGTGAGGTCCGGCATGCGTTAATACTAGGGTTCCCGGCCCGCACCCCTCCTCCGAGCGACGGAGGCCTGAGTCGCGCCGCAGCGCCGATGCTGCGTCGTGGCGACCACTAGGGTGGAGCGCGCCGAGACGGGAAGGCTGAGATGACGGATCTGATCGACACCACCGAGATGTACCTGCGCACCATCCTCGAGCTCGAGGAGGAGAACATCATCCCGCTGCGCGCGCGCATCTCGGAGCGGCTCAGCCACTCCGGGCCGACCGTGTCGCAGACCGTCGGTCGCATGGAGCGCGACGGCCTCGTCGTCGTCTCGGGCGACCGCCACCTCGAGCTCACCTCCGACGGCCGCCGCAAGGCGATCCACGTCATGCGCAAGCACCGCCTCGCCGAGCGGCTCCTCCACGACGTCATCAAGCTCGACTGGGAGTTCGTGCACGAGGAGGCCTGCCGCTGGGAGCACGTGATGAGCGAGCAGGTCGAGCGCCGTCTCCTCGAGATGCTCGACCACCCGACGGAGTCGCCCTACGGCAATCCGATCCCGGGCCTGGACGAGCTCGGCGACACCCCCGCCTCCCGCTTCGCCGACGGCGTCATCAGCCTGCCGCGCTTCGTCGCGGGGTCGAGCGAGCCCCGCCGCGGCGTCGTCCGACGCCTCGGCGAGCCGGCGCAGGTCGATCCGGAGCTCCTCCTCCAGCTCAAGCAGGCCGGGGTCGTGCCCGGTGCCGAGGGCGAGTTCTCGGCCCTCAACGGCTACGTGCTCGCGCGCATCGACGGAGCCGAGGCGGGCATCGAGCTGCCCAACGAGGTCGCGGCGCACATCTTCCTCGTCGTCTGACCCGCGCCTCCCTGGGAGTGGCCCGTACGGGCCCTTACCGCATCCGGTGACCGGAGGCGAACGGGAGAGCGGTCTCTTCCCGCCGAGAAGGTGACAAATCGGTAACGGTCGCTTACGCTCTGTGGAGCCCTGCGGCCGAGCCTCGGTCCCAGGGCGCGGGATCCGACGCCCCCACACCCGTCTCGGATCCTGTGCACACCGATGCTTCGTGCATGAGACGGGACAGCTGCCTGGGCTGAGGGGACGTCGGAGGATCTCCCCCTTGCCCCAGAACCCCCTCACCCCGAACGAGGACGCCGGCTCACCCGACCGGTTCCGCTCCAACCACCCCGACCGCTCCGGCGACGCGACCTTCGAGAACCGGCCCCCGGTCATCCGCGCCCGGATCCACGGGGACGCACCCGTCTCCCGTCGCGCCGTTCCCGCAGCTCCTGCCCGCCGCGCGGACATCACCGACTTCGTGCCGTCGCCGGCCGGGACCCCGCGCAAGCGCCGGGGCCGTGTCGTCGGCAAGGTCGCGATGGTCGGCTTCGCCGGCGCGCTGGTCGCGACGATGGCGCTCCCCGCCTACGCCTTCACTCCGGGCAGCCAGGACGACGGCCTGTTCGCGGCGACGCGAGCCGACCTCCTCCGCCAGGGCTCCGCGCAGACCGTCGCCGTCGACGGCGGAGTGGTGCAGGCCGCGATCGCCCGCGACGGCTTCTCGGCCGAGGCGGCGCCCCCGCCGCCCGCACCGGAGCCCGAGCCCGTCGTGGTGGCCGAGCCCGTCGTCGACACGAGCGACGTCGCCGAGGCGCGCGCCGAGACCGCCGAGGAGTTCAACTCCTACTCCGGCGCCTCGGCCAGCGAGATCGCGGCCGCCGCCCCGACCACCAGCTACAGCCTCTCGGCGGTGTTCAACACGGCGATGCAGTACCAGGGCGTGCCCTACGTCTTCGGCGGAGCCGACCCGAGCGGCTTCGACTGCTCCGGCTTCGTGATGTACGTCTTCGCCCAGTACGGCATCTCGATGCCGCACTCGGCCGCGGGCCAGGGCGCCATGGGCACCCCCGTCTCGCTCGCCGACGCGCAGCCCGGCGACCTCGTCATCATGGACGGCCACGACGGCTTCTACGCGGGCAACGGCAACATCCTGCACGCGCCGTACGAGGGCGCGAGCGTCCGCGTGCAGCCGCTGTGGACCTCCGACTACCGGATCGTGCGCATCAACGGCTGATCCGGTCTGTCCGCTCGAGAGCCCGTCCCCTCCTGGAGGGGGCGGGCTCTCGTCGTCCCGCCGTGTGAACGCCGCGTGACGAATCCGGACCGACCCCTGGTGTTCCGGGCGTGAAGGGTTAACCTGAACCCCAGTCCGCTCGCGTGGCGAGCGGATCGATTCGTCGAGGGACGGAGTGCCGGGATGGCCGAGCGGAGCGGGCGCCACAGCGTGGGGCTGCGCTCGTGCGTGCGGCCGGCCGATTCGATACGCGCGCGGGTCCTCACCGCGGCGGTGCACTCCTCCGACACGCGGATACGACTCCACGTCATCGCGCGGCACTCCGCCGCGGCCTCGCAGGGCGCCGTCATCACGACGGCGCCCTTGCTCGTGGTCGCGGCGCTTTCGCGTGACGGCGTGCGACAGCACGGAGGTCACTGATGCGCACTCTGGTTCTCAACGCCGGCTACGAGCCGCTCGCGGTGGTGTCGTTCAAGCGGGCCCTGGTCCTGCTGATGACGGAGAAGGCGACCGTGATCGCCGCGGACGAGGGCAATCCGGTGCACAGCGCGCACGGCGACCACGTGCGGCCCTCGGTGATCGTGCTGACCCGGTACGTGCGCATCCCGAGCGGCCGGAGCGTGCCGGTGTCGCGCCGGGGCGTGCTCCGCCGGGACAACCACCGCTGCGGCTACTGCGGTCAGCACGCGGCGACGATCGACCACATCCAGCCCAAGTCGCGCGGGGGCCGGGACACGTGGGAGAACCTCGTCGCCTGCTGCCAGCGCTGCAACAACGTCAAGAGCGACCGCACCCCGCACGAGATGGGATGGCGTCTGCGCACCGTCCCCCGGATGCCGCGCGCCGGCTCCTGGCTCGTGCGCGGCGCGGAGCGGACGCAGCCCGACTGGGACGACTACCTGGCTCCCGCCGCCTGACGCTGCGGAGTCGGCATCGCCCCCGCGGATATCCGATGACGACGTTCCGCCGTTCGAGTGGACGCGGTGCGAGGGGCGGGCTCGGCAAGGCGGAGGAGGAAGCGATACCGGCGGTATCGCGCCTGACGACAACGCCGCTGAGGTCGTCCCTCGCGCCGCGTCATTCGTTGTCGTTGCCGGTGTTGGCGCTGGCGTTGCCGGGGCGCTCGCCGGCCCAGGTCCAGTTCGCGACCTCGGGGATGTCCTCGCCGTGCTCGCGGGTATAGGCGCGGGCGCGGATGCGGGCGTCCTGCATCTCCTGGCGGAGACCGGCGGCGCGGGCGCCGAGGCCGGGGGTCCGGTCGATGACGTCGATCACCAGCGAGTAGCGGTCGAGGTCGTTGAGCATCACCATGTCGAACGGAGTGGTGGTGGTGCCGTTCTCCTTGTACCCGCGCACGTGCAGGTTGCCGTGGCCGGTCCGCTTGTAGGTCAGGCGGTGGATGAGCCACGGATAGCCGTGGTACGCGAACACGATCGGGCGGTCGGGGGTGAAGACCGCATCGAACTCGCGGTCGGAGAGGCCGTGCGGGTGCTCCGACTCCGACATCAGGCGCATCAGATCGACCACGTTGACCGTGCGGATCGCGAGGTCCGGCAGCTTCTCGCGGAGGATGCTCACCGCCGCGAGGGTCTCGAGGGTCGGCACGTCGCCCGCGCAGGCGAGCACGACGTCCGGGGACTCGCCCTGCCGCTCGCTGCTCGCCCACTCCAGGATGCCGAGTCCGCGCGTGCAGTGGGCGACCGCCTCCGCCATCGTGAGCCACTGGGGCGAGGGCTGCTTCCCGGCGACGACCACGTTGACGTAGTCGACGCTCCGGAGGCAGTGGTCGTAGGTCGAGAGGAGCGTGTTCGCGTCGAAGGGCAGGTAGACGCGCACGACCTCGGGCTTCTTGTTGACGACGTGGTCGATGAAGCCGGGGTCCTGGTGGCTGAAGCCGTTGTGGTCCTGGCGCCAGACGTGGCTCGAGAGCAGGTAGTTGAGGCTCGCGATCGGGCGGCGCCACTCGATGTCGCGGGTGCCGTCCAGCCACTTCGCGTGCTGGTTGAACATCGAGTCGATGATGTGGATGAACGCCTCGTAGCAGGTGAAGAGCCCGTGGCGGCCGGTGAGCAGGTAGCCCTCCAGCCAGCCCTGGCACTGGTGCTCCGAGAGCACCTCCATGACCCGCCCGGCGCGGGCCAGGTGGTCGTCGAGGGGGCTGAGCTCGGCGTCCCACTGCTTGTCGGTGGCGGCGTAGACGGACTGCAGCCGGTTGCTCGCGACCTCGTCCGGCCCGAAGAGGCGGAAGTTGGTCGGGTTGGCGCGGATGACGTCGGCGAGCCATTCGCCGAGCACCTTCGTCGCCTCCGCGACGGTGCCACCCGGCTGCTCCACGACGACCTCGTAGCGGCGGAAGTCGGGCAGGTCGAGGGTCTGCCGCAGCAGCCCGCCGTTCGCGTGCGGGGTCGCGCTCATCCGCAGCTCGCCCTCGGGGGCCAGCGAGCGGACGCGGTCGACCACGCCGCCCTCCTCGGTGAAGAGCTCCTCGGGCCGGTAGGAGCGGAGCCAGTCCTCGAGGAGGCGGGTGTGCGCCTCGGTGTCGCGGGCGTTGGGCAGCGGGACCTGGTGCGAGCGGTAGGTGCCCTCCACCTGGACGCCGTCGATCTCGGTCGGGCAGGTCCAGCCCTTCGGGGTCTTCAGCACGATCATCGGCCAGGCCGGGCGTGAGAGGTCGCCGGCGGCGGCGCGCTCCTTGATCGCCGCGATGCGGTCGAGCACCGTGTCCAGGACGTCGGCGAACCGCTCGTGCACGCGCATCGGGTCCTCGCCGTCGAAGCCGCCCTCGACGAGGAACGGCTCGTGGCCGTACCCGCGGAGGAGGCTGTCGAGCTCCTCCTGCGGGATCCGGGCGAGGACGGTCGGGTTCGCGATCTTCCAGCCGTTGAGGTGCAGGATCGGCAGGACGACGCCGTCGGTGAGCGGGTTCACGAACTTGTTGGAGTGCCAGCTGGTGGCGAGCGGGCCGGTCTCGGCCTCGCCGTCGCCGACGACCGCCGCGACCAGGAGGTCCGGGTTGTCGAAGGCCGCTCCGTACGCGTGGCTCAGCGCGTACCCGAGCTCTCCGCCCTCGTGGATGCTGCCCGGAGTCTCGGGGGCGGCGTGGCTGGGGATGCCCCCGGGGAAGCTGAACTGGCGGAAGAGGCGGCGCAGCCCCTCCTCCGACTCGTCGATGTGGGAGTAGATCTCGCTGTAGGTGCCGTCGAGGTAGGCGTTGGCGACCATGCCCGGTCCGCCGTGGCCGGGACCGGTGATGTAGAGGGTCGGCTGGCGGCGCTCGCGGATCGCGCGGTTCAGGTGCGCGTAGATCAGGTTGAGGCCGGGGGTGGTGCCCCAGTGGCCGAGCAGACGGGGCTTGATGTCCTCCCGGCTCAGCGGGGTCTTCAGGAGCGGGTTCGCGAGCAGGTAGATCTGCCCGACCGCGAGGTAGTTCGCGGCGCGCCACCAGGCGTCGACGGTGTCGAGAGTGTCCTGCGTCAGCTCGGCGTCGGCGGGTCGGGCGATCCAGCTGTGCTCGGGGACGGGCAGGAGGGACGGAGCGGGGGAGTCGGCCATGTGCCCACGCTGGCATCCGGACGCCCGGGGCGGAAGGGCCTTGCAGGCCCGGCTCCGGAGGGGGTCAGCCGCGCGGCGTCGCCCGGCGGAGGACCAGCGAGCCGACCGCCGTCAGGAGCGCGGCGGGGACGAGGAGCAGAGCGGCGGCTCCGGCGGTGCCCGCGCTCTCGAGGACGTCCACCACGACCGGCCGGCCCCCGGCGAGAGCGACGACGACGACCACCGCGAGTGCCACCGCTCCGAGGGCGAGGAGGAAGGCCGTCACCCCGCGCTCCCGCCAGCGGAGGAAGACCGCTCCCGCTGCTCCCCCGAGGGCGAAGGCGGCGAGGAGGGAGCAGAGCAGGACGACGAAGCGCTCGTGCCACGGACCGTCGAGGGGGGAGGCGAGGAAGAGCGCGCCACCCAGCCCCCAGCCCCCGGTCGCCTCCTCGAGCACCCCGAGTACCACGACGATCGCCGCCCAGAGCACCGACAGGGCCGCGAAGGCGAGGGCGCTGCCGAGGACGTGGTCGCGTCGGGTCGCTCCGTAGCTCAGCGCCAGCCCGAAGGTGGCGGTCGTGGCCTGGATGGAGCCGATGAAGAGGAAGACGACGATCAGCATCCCCGGCCCCACGAGGAGGATGCCGGAGTCGCCGCCGCCCCGCTCGGCCCCGATCCCGCGGAGGACGAGCCACCAGATCACGAGGTTGCCGGCGAGGACGGCGAGCAGGACGAGCAGCGGCCAGCCGAGGACCGTCCCGGGGTGGGCGAGGTGGAGCCTCAGAACGGAGAGGATCCTCCGCGAGGAGGCGGAGCGGCGGGCGGGGGCGGTCATGGTCGGTCCTCTCGGATCGGTGGCGGTGGTGTCAGCTGCTGCGCGGGGTGGCGCGGCGGAGGATCGCCCAGCCCGCGACTCCGGCGATCGCGGTCGGGATGAGCGAGAGGGCGTAGCCGCCCGCGTATCCGACGCTGCCGAAGAAGGAGCCGACGGCGGGCCAGTTCTCGGTGAGCGTGAGGAGGGTGATCACGGCCAGCAGGAGGGCGCCGAGGATCCCGAAGAAGAGGAGCATCCCGCGCTGGCGCCAGCGCACGTAGACCGCCGCCGTCGCCGCTCCGATGAAGAAGAAGAAGAGCAGGGCGCAGAGCACCGCGACGGCCTGCTCGCCCACGGAGTCCCCGCCGAAGTAGATCGAGCGGAAGAAGCTGCCGCCGAAGCCCCAGCCGTCGGTCGCCCGCTCCACGATCCCGAGGACCACGAAGACGCCGGTGTAGAAGACCGAGAGGGCGACGAAGGTGAGGGCCGTACCGAGGGAGAAGTCGCGGCGGGTGGCGCCGTAGCCGAGGGCGAGGCCGAAGGTGACGTTCACCGACTGGACGGCCACGACCATCATGTAGACGAAGAGGAAGAAGGACGCACCGGAGTAGGTCATCCCCTCCTGCGCCTCGAGGCGCTCGCCGGAGTCGAGCCCGCGGAGGATCAGCCACCAGACGACCAGGTTGCCCGACAGGATGACGGCCGTGATGATCAGCGGCGTGTAGAGGATGGTGGCGGGGTTCGCGAAGTGCAGGCGGACGATGCTGCCGAGGCGGCCGGCGGCGGTGTCGTGGCGCGCGGGGGCGCCGGTGACGGCGGTCATTCCGAGGCCTTCCCGGTGGTGAGCTGGACGACGAGCTGCTGGAGGGGGACGGACTCGAGCTCGAGCCCGTGGCGGGCGGCGGAGGCGCGGCCCGCGTCGTCGAGCCGGGGGAGCGTGGCCGAGGCGCGGCTGCCGAGAGCGGAGCGGGCGATGACCTCGCGTCCGGCGGTGAACGACTCGACGGCCTGCCGGGGTCCGATGACCGTTGCCGCAGCACCCCGCAGCTCCTCCGCGTCACTGTCGACGACGAGGCGGCCCTGATCGATGACGAGGACGTGCTCGAGCAGACTGCTGACCTCGTCGATGAGGTGGGTGGAGAGGACGACCGTGCGCGGGTGCTCGGCGAAGTCCTGGAGGAGGCGGTCGTAGAACAGCTGCCGGGCGACGGCGTCCAGCCCCAGGTACGGCTCGTCGAAGAACGTGAGCGGGGCGCGGGAGGCGAGACCGACGATCACTCCGATCGCCGAGAGCTGTCCGCGGGAGAGCTTCTTGATCTTGCGGTCGACCGGGAGGCGGAAGTCCTCGACGAGCTCGCGGGCGAACGCCTCGTCCCAGCCGTCGAAGAACCAGGGAGCGCTGCGCAGGACGTGCTTCACCTTGAAGTCGTCCGGGTACTTCTGGCTCTCCTTGATGAAGCAGGTGCGGGAGAGGACGGCGGCGTTCTCCACCGGCGACTGCCCGAAGACGCGGATCTCGCCCGAGCTGGCGAACTCCTGGCCGGTGAGCAGCGACATCAGCGTCGTCTTGCCCGCGCCGTTGCGGCCGAGGAGGCCGTGGATGCGGTTCTCCTCCAGCGCGAAGCCGATGCCGTCGACGGCGCGCATGCGTCCGTAGTGCTTGGTGAGGTCGTGGACCTCGATGACCGCGCTCATCGCGATCCCCCTTCTGTGATCATGTCGGCGAGCTGCTCGGTGCTGAGGCCGAGCTTGGCGGCCTCGGCGAGCAGCGGAGCGACGAACTGGTCGCGGAACTGCGTGCGGCGCTTCTCGACCAGCCGGTCGCGCGCCCCCTCGGCGACGAACATGCCGATCCCCCTCTTCTTGTAGAGCACCCCGTCGTCGACGAGCAGGTTCACGCCCTTGCCGGCGGTGGCCGGGTTGATGCGGTGGAACGCGGCGAACTCGTTGGTCGACGGGACCTGCGACTCCTCCGGCAGCGCGCCGTCGATGATGTCGTTCTCGATCTGCTCGGCGATCTGCAGGAAGAGCGGGCGGGAGTCGTCCACGCGGGCTCCTTCGGTGCTGGGTTGGGTGGTTAGTTGGTGTTGTAACTAACCATGGAGGCGGGAGGCGTCCGTGTCAAGAGGTGCGTGCCGCTCGGTCAGCGCGACGAGGCCCGCGGCGTGCTTCGCTGGCGTTGTGGTGAGGCCCTGTCGTCGCTTCGCGGGGGGCGGGGCACGGCGGGTACACTGGCTCGGCCAGCCTCTGTAGCTCAATGGAAGAGCGACTCCGTCCTAAGGAGCAGGTTGGGGGTTCGAGTCCCTCCAGGGGCACCACAGTGTCGTCACCAAGACCCTTGCCAGAGAAAAACGCCGAGACGGCGCCGATCTCGGCTTCCAGGAAGCTGCTGAGGCTCCGAGCACCACTCTTTCGAGTGGTGCTTTTTTCGTGTGCTGCGAGCTGAACGGCGGTTGAGACGATCGTGGCGAAGGGCTCGTTCAACTCGACGGTGATGGTCTCGTTCGCGTGAACGAGAACACGCGCCAGGAAGACCCGATTGACGAGCTTCTTCACTTGGTCGGGTGCCCCGCCGTAAGCGCTGGCACACTCCGCGGTCGACGCACGCCGGGCGAACGGCCCTGATAGTGGCTGGTCCTGCGTGCGGCAGCTTCGGTGCCCCGGGCCGCCGGCCCTTGCTGCCGCCCGTGTCGGGAAGCAGGGCCTGCGCTAGCGTCGCTCCATGACCACACGTGAGTTGCGCGACGAGCTCGCCGCGTTCGTCGCCGAGCGGGAGTGGGCGCAGTTCCACTCGGAGGAGAACCTGGCGAAGAGCATCGCCATCGAGGCGGGGGAACTGCTCGAATGCTTCCAGTGGGGCCCCGACGCCGACCGGGATGCCGTCCGATCCGAGCTGGCGGACGTCCTCACCTATTGCCTGCTGCTCGCGGACAGGATCGGCGCCGACCCCGAGGACCTGGTGCGGTCGAAGCTCGTGCGGACGCGCGAGAAGTACCCGGTGGACAGGGCTCGGGGAAGCAGCGCCCGGTATGACGCCCTCTGACATCGAGCGGATCGTCTTCGACGGGCCGTCCGTCAAGGTCTGGGCGATGACGGACGACCGCCGCTCGAACTGGCCGGTCGTCTACGTCCTGGACGAGAGCAAGCGCCGCGCGAGGCGTCTTCCGCGGGTCTACGTCGGAGAGACGAGGAGCGCGGCGAGCCGGCTGCGGCAGCACCTGGGCTCGATCGACAAGGTAGATCTCCAGACGGCGCGCGTGATCGTCGATCCGAGGTTCAACAAGTCGGTCTGCCTCGATCTCGAGTCCTTCCTGATCAAGCTGCTCTTCGCGGAAGGTCGATTCGCCGTCCTCAATCGCAATGAGGGGATCGTCGACTCCGACTACTACGACCGGGCGGCCTACCAGGACCGTTTCGCCGAGATCTTCGAGCAGCTGCGCCTGGAAGGCCTGTTCACGCGGAGCATCGCCGAGATCGAGAACAGCGACCTGTTCAAACTTTCACCCTTCAAGACGCTCACCTCCGAGCAGGCGGCGGCGGTCGTCGGAATCGTCGACGCGCTCGTCGAGGACCTCGGGAAGCAGACGCAGTCCACGTCGATCGTTCAGGGAGAGCCGGGGACGGGCAAGACGATCGTCGCCGTCTACCTCCTCAAGCTCCTCGCGGACGTCCGGCTGTTCGCGGAGAGGATCGACAGAGCCGAGGAGGCTCCCGGCGAGGACCGGCTGGACGACCTCGTCGAGGGCGACTCCGTCTTCTCGGACTTCTTCTTCGCCGACACCCGCGAACTGCTGCGCGGGCTGCGGGTCGGGATCGTCGTGCCGCAGCAGTCTTTGCGCTCCTCGATCAAGAAGGTCTTCGCCAAGACCACAGGGCTCGACGAGAAGATGGTGCTCACTCCCTTCCAGGTCGGTGAGGACCCGGGACGCTGGGACCTCCTCGTCGTCGACGAGTCGCACCGCCTCAATCAGCGGGCCAACCAGCCGTCGGGCTCCCTCAACAAGAAGTTCACGGACATCACCACTGCGCTGTTCGGCTCCGACGATCACGCCCGGACTCAGCTCGACTGGATCCGCGCGAAGAGCGATCACCAGATCCTCCTTCTCGACGCGGCGCAGTCGGTCCGACCGGCAGACCTTCCGCGGCCCGCGATCGACGCGTTGATCCGATCCGCTCAGGAGGACGGCCGCCTGCACCGTCTGACCTCGCAGATGCGAGTGCGCGCCGGAACGGACTACGTCGGCTGGGTGCGCGCCGTCCTCGATCCGACGGCAGCAGACCTCCCCCGGCGACCGGACCTCGGCGAGTACGACCTCCGCTTCTACGACGACTTCGGAGCCCTGCGGCGCGACCTGCGGCAGCGGGAGGAGGAGACCGGTCTGGCGCGGCTGGTCGCCGGCTACGCGTGGCGCTGGACGTCGCGGAAGGATCCGTCAGCCGCCGACATCGAGATCCAGGGAGAGCGGCTCCGCTGGAACAGCACGCAGGTCGACTGGATCGCGTCGCCCGGCTCCGCCGATGAGATGGGCTCGATCCACACCGTGCAGGGGTACGACCTGAACTACGCGGGCGTGGTCATCGGCCCGGACCTGAGGTGGGACAGCGAGAAGGGCCGGCTGAGGGTCTCCCGCTCGGATTACCACGATAAGAAGGGCAAGGAGAACAACCCGGGACGGATGGGCCGCGACTACACCGACGACGAGCTCCTGCAGTACATCGTCAACATCTACGCGGTGCTGCTGACCCGCGGGATGCTCGGCACGTACGTGTACGTCTGCGACGACGCCCTCCGGGAAAGACTCCGGACGGCCTTCGGCCGACCGCTCACGGCCTTCTGAGGGCGTCTCGCGGGCCTTCGCTCAGGCGGCGCCGCCATGATCGAGGCTGGTACTCGACGGAAGGTTCTCTGTGAGCATGTTCAAGCGCGTTCTCGGCATGGCGTCGAAGGCGCTCGATTCGAAGAGCGGCCCGGGGTCGTCCTCGAGCGGGACGACCGATTGGCGCGATCTCGTGCGCACCGCCGCCGACAAGGTGACGGGCGACTCGCGGAGCGGGCAGGCCCAGCCGCCTCAGCAGTACGGCTCACCGCAGCGACCCTCCGCGCGCCCGCAGGACGCCCGGCCCGGGCAGCAGCCGGTGGTCACGCAGGAAGACCGCGCAGCGATCGCGCGCTACGACTACCTCCTCCGCACCGCCGACCCCGAGCAGCTCGAGCAGGTGCACCGGGACGCGTTCGCGAAGCTGACGACGGCGCAGCGCACACAGGTCGAGGCGCGGCTCCGCGACGAGCTGCCCGCGAACGAGCAGCCGCGGTCCTCCGCCCCCGAGGACCTGGCGCGCGCCGCGACGCGCGGCGAGGCGAACGATCCGGGGTTCCTCAAGAAGATGTTCTCGAAGCCGGGGACCCGCGGCGCCCTCGCGGGTGCCGGCGTCGGAGCGGCGGCGGGCATCGGGCTCGGCGCGGCGGGCGGACTGCTCGCGGCGGTCGCGGGCGGTGCCGTGATCAGCAGCGTCGCCGGTCCGCTGCTCGCGCAGGCATCCGGCCTCGGCGTGGACTTCGAGAACCTCGCCGGCGGGTTCGGCGACCTGGGCGACTTCGGCGACATCACGGGCGGCGCGGGAGAGTTCGTCTCCGGTGCGGGTGAGCACGTGTCCGGGCTGGGGGAGCAGGTGTCGGAGTTCGGCTCCGACTTCCAGCTGCCGGGGCTCGGCGACCTCGGGAACCTCTTCGACCGCTAGACGGACGGGACCGGAGCGCGCCGGCGGAGGAGCGGCGACGCGATCGCGAGCGCCGCGCCGACGACGAGCAGCACGGCCCCCACGATCGCGACGGCGGTCGTCGACCAGTCGGGGAGGTCGACCACCGTCGTGCCGTCGAGCAGCGTCCATTCGCACGCCGCGCCCAGCGGCCACCACGACCAGAAGCCGCGGACCAGGTCGCCTGCCTCGGGCGGGACGCCGCCCAGGCTGACGCTGCAGACGTCGTCGAAGCCCTGACGGTCGATGTTCGCGTACTGCAGCGGCACGAGCGCGAGGGCCGCGAGTCCGGCGACGGCGAGGGCGAGGCCGGCGAGCAGGGCGAGACGCGCGGCGGTCAGGCGCTTCCTCGCCGGCGTCGAGGCGGGGGCGGGCGGCGTCTCGGTCATCGTCCGATGGTGGCACGCGTTCGTGGGGAGCAGGCGTGTGCCCGGGATCGGCGCCGAACAGCGCGGAGGCACGGGGCGGATGCGTCGGAGCCGCTCCTCGACCGCAGGCGCCACGGACGTCGGCCGGCACAGCGGCGACGGGGAGCCCTCGGCGTCGTACCCTCGACTGCATGGGGTTCGTCTTCTCGCTGGTGATCATCGTCCTGACCGTGCTCGCGCTGGTCGACGTCGTGCGGCAGCCGGACAACGTCATCAAGAACCTGCCCAAGATCGTGTGGATCCTGCTGATCTTCTTCCTCCCGCTCATCGGCGTCTCGCTGTGGTTCCTGCTCGGGCACGACTGGAAGCGCGGCGACGGCGGATCCTTCGTGCCGGGCGGCCGAGTGCCCCGCCGCCGGAAGCAGGCGCCGCCGCCGATGGTGGTGCGGCCCGCTCCGAAGAGCACCGAGGAGCAGCTCGCCGACCTCGAGCGCGAGGAGGCGCACTACGCGCGGCTCGCCGAGGAGCAGCGTCGCCGCCGCGAGGGTGAGCGGCCGCTCGACGCGTGAGCGGCCGCTCCGGAGGCCGCTACTTCGAGAAGTTCGACGCCGCCCACTGGATCGAGGCGATCTTCGCCTGACCCGCGACGCTCGGGTGGAAGTAGTCGGTGGTCCCGATCAGGCCCTTGGTGACGGGGGTCGCGGTGAGCGCTCCGCCGTCCCAGTCGCAGAGCTGACCGGCGGCGCTGCACGCCGTCTGCAGCGCGGTGTTGTACTGCGTCGTCCGCGTCTTCGCGGCAGCGGCGGAGGCGGCCGCGGCGGTGCTGCTGAGCCTGCGGCCGGTGGAGCTGACGCCGCGCGTGGTCCGGCAGAGGTCGCCGCCCGCCCAGACGAGCGCGCCGACTCCGGTCTTCACGACCGACCACTCGGAGGCCACGTTCGGCATCGACGAGAGGACGATGCGGGCGGAGGGCCACGTGGTGCGGATCTTCGTGATCGCGACGGAGGCTCCGGTGCGGAACGTGCTCGCCGGCGTCATCGTGTAGCCGTCGGAGGCGACGCGGTTGTCGGGAGAGCAGAGGTCGTTGCCGCCGATGAGCAGGGTGACGACGTCCGGCCGCACGCGAGCGGCGACCGCGGCGTCGATCCGCGAGGGGACCTGCGCGACGACGTCGCCGGTGGTGGCGAAGTTCGCGGTCGTGACGGTGGTGCCGGGGAGCGCGGTCCGCAAGCGGGAGGCGAAGGAGTTCACGGAGGAGCTGGTGCCGGTGGACCAGTTGTTGCGGGGGCAGTCCGCGAAGGAGCCGCAGGTCCCGTAGGCCTGGGTGATGGAGTCGCCGAGGCTCAGCACCGAGAGGGTGGCGGGAGTGGCGGCGGCGGCGGCCTGCGCCGGGAGCAGCGCGGCGGCGAGGGCGAGCGCGGCTCCGACGGCGAGGGCGCGGACGCGGCGGCTCGGGGTCGGCGGGCGGGAGAGGGAGAGGCTCATGGGGGACCGTTCTCGAGGGGGAGGACGGTGGGGGAGCCGTCGGTGCTGACGCTAGGGGAGCGGCGCCCCGGATGACCCCGAACGGGTGACCCCAGAACGGGCCGGATGTGCGCGACGGCAGCGGATCCGGTCGTCCGGCGGGCGGAACCGTCTGGAAGGCGAGCGTCCTCTCAGCCGCCTGCCACCGGCACGATCCGCAGCCGGCTCATCGCCCAGACCAGCGCCCCCGACGCGAGGAACGCGACCGCGATCCCGACGACGAACACCGACACCTGCCCGTACCCGGTCGCGGGATCCAGGAACGGATAGGGCACCCAGCCGTCCGTCGCTCCGCGGATCAGCACCACGACGAGCCAGACGATCGGGTAGACCACGACCAGCCAGAGCCTGCGCCACGGCAGCGGAGGGCGATCCGCGAGCAGCAGCCAGTCGAGCAGTCCGTAGACGGGGAACAGCACGTGCATGACGGTGTTGGCCCACGGCAGCGCCACTCCGCCCGCCACATCGGTGAGGAGGGTGTTGTACACGAGGCCGACGACGATGATGTACCCGGTGAAGGCACCCCGCGCCAGTAGGAGCCCGCCGGGCGCGGGACGGCGGCGGAGCGCGAGCACGGCGGTGGCTCCGAGCACGACGGCCAGCACGATGTTGCTCTGGATGGTGAAGAAGCCGAAGAAGTTGAACGGGTTCAGCGGCGTCCGAGAGGCGGTGTCGACGGCCGTCGCGATCACGGCCACCAGAACGGCGGCGGCCACGAGGAGGCGGAGGAGCGCGACCGGCACGCGGGCCGACTCCGCCCGGGAGGAGGGAGCGGGCGGCGTCATCGCTCGAGCGTAGCGCCGGAGCGCCTACCCTGTCCCCGTGCTCACGATCGGTGTCGACCTCGCTGCGGAGCCGGTGCGCACCGCTCTCGCCGCCCTCGAGTTCTCCGGCGGCCGGGCCGTCGTCCGCTCGCTCGTACTCGGCGCCGAGGACGCGACGATCGTCGAGGCGTCACGGGACGCGGCGGTCATCGGGATCGACTGCGCGTTCGGCTGGCCGGTGGAGTTCGCGGCGTTCGTCTCTGCGCACACGCGACGGGAGGTCTCGCCGCGGACGCTCGCGGGACGCGACTGGCGCCGCCGCCTCGCGTACCGCGAGACGGACCGGGTGGCGCGCGAGGTCACCGGCCGCTGGCCGCTCAGCGTCTCGACCGACCGGCTCGGGATGACCGCGATGCGCTGCGCGGAGCTGCTCGACGCCTTCGCCGCGAGCGGGGAGGACGTCGACCGCTCCGGGCGCGGACGGCTCGTCGAGGCGTACCCGGCGGCGGCGCTGCGGCTCTGGGGAGTGGACACCACGGGGTACAAGACGCGACCGGAGGCCGTGGCGCTCGCCGCGGAGTCGCTGCGACGGGCCGCGCCCTGGCTCGATGTGCCGGCGCCCGCGCTCGCGCTGATGAGCCGCTCCGACGACGCGTTCGACGCCGTCGTCGCCGCTCTCAACGCCCGCGCCCACGCCCTGGGCGCGACCATGCCGGTGCCTCCCGAACTGCAGGAGGCGGCGGAGGCCGAGGGGTGGATCGCGGTCCCGACCGGATCGCTCGCGGAGCTCGCGGGCTGATCCGGCCGTCTCGACGGGTGTGCGCTCAGGCCGGGATCTTCGCCCCCAGCAGGCCGGCGGCGACCTCGGCGGCCCGCTCGGCCTCCTCGACGGTCGAGAAGGGTCCGGTGGGGACGAGGGAGGGCGCGGTGGTCAGTCGGGCGTCGATCTCGAGTCGGAACCGGGGCAGCTCCGCCCCGGGAACGACGACGATCCTGACTCCGTTCCGGCTCCATCGCGCGGGTTGGATAGAAGAAATCTGTGTCATGGTGCTCTCCGCTTTCGCGATCATCCGCACGGGTGGCTGACGCCTCGACCGTGCACGCTTCACGCTACGTCCGGTGCCCGTCTCTCCGAACGGGCTTGACCTCTCAGGCTCGTCGGGCGTAGCGCGTCATTGCAGTCGGTCGAGGGTGTCGCTGATCCGCCGCAGGCACTCGATGAGGACCGACATCTGCGCGGCGTCCAGGTCGGCGAGCACCTCGCCCTCGGCAGCGACGAGATTGCGCATCGCCTCGTCGACCCGCTTCGTGCCCCGCGGGGTGAGCGAGACGATCTTGCTGCGGGAGTCGGCGGCGTTCTGCTCGCGGACCACGAGCCCGCGGGCCCCGAGGCGGTCGACGCGGCTGGCGAGGTTGCCGCTGGACAGCGCGAGGTGCGTGGCCAGTGCCGAGGGCGTCATCCCGCCCTCCCCGCGCTGCCGCAGCAGCGAGAGGAGCTCGAACTCCCACGGGGCGAGATCGCTGACGGCGAAGGACTGCCGCCGCACCTCCTGCACGCGCGGGCTGAGGCGGCGGAGGCGGGAGACGACGTCCAGAGGCGCGAGATCGAGGTCGGGCAGGGCCCCGGCCCACGCGTCGATCACCAGATCGACATCGTCGTCTTCGCGCATGCCCCGATTATCCCCGCACGGCGCGGGCGCCGACGACGGGTGGTCCGGGGAGGCCGGCGGGCCTAGCCTGTGCGGACGACGGGCGGGCCGGTCAGGCGCGGGCGGCCCGGACGTAGGCGACGATCGCGTTGGCGTGGCCATGGCCCAGGCCGTGCTCGGTCTTCAGCCAGGTGACGACCTGCAGGTGCGGCTCGGAGCGCAGACGCTCGTCGGCGAGGTCGAGCCAGTCCTGGACGGGACGGCCGTAGGTCTTCTCGATGCTCGGGAAGTACGAGGCCGGTCCCTTCGGCTTCGCGCCGTCGGCGGGCGGTTCGGGAGCGAGCACGCGGTCGGTCATGCGGTCACGATAGCGAGCCGCGGTCAGGTCGTGTAGGCCGAGGGGTCGAACCGGCCGAGCTCCTCGCGGAAGGCGAAGGCGAAGTCGGGCCAGAGCAGCGTGAGTCGCCGGTTGTCGTCCAGGTACCAGCTCTGGCAGCCGCCGTTGGTCCAGACGGTGTCGGCGCTGAGGGCGTCGAGGCGTGCGACGGAGGCGGCCTCGGCCTCGGCGGTGACCTCGAGCCGGTCGGCGCCGGAGACCGCGAGGTGGTCGAGCGCGGCGAGCACGTAGGCGATCTGCGTCTCGATCATGTGCACCGCGGAGTTGTGGCCGAGGCTCGCGTTGGGGCCGTTGACGACGAAGAGGCTCGGGAAGCCGTGGACCGCGGTCGACTCGTACGCGACCATGCCGTCGGCCCAGCGGTCGGCGAGGAGGACGCCGCCGCGGCCGCGGATGCGCCGGGCGAAGGGCGGCCGCGTGGAGTGGAAGCCGGTCGCGAAGACGAGCACGTCGACCCCGTGCGGGACGCCGTCGTCGCCGAGCGCGGCCCCCTCCTCGAGGCGCCGGAGCGGACCGGGGACGACGCGGACGTGCGGCTGCGCGAGAGCGGGGTAGTAGTCGTCCGAGAGGAGCACGCGCTTGCAGCCGATCTCGTAGTCCGGAGTCAGCACGGCGCGGAGCGCGGGATCGATGATCTGCGCCTCGAGGTGGCCGAGCGCCTCCGCCCGCAGCCGATCGATGGCCTCGGGCACGGCGACACGGCCGGCGAAGCCGAGCTCGGCGCGCCAGAACAGCTCCTCGCGGAGCCTCGCGAGGGCCCCGGGCGCACGGGAGAGGGCTCGGCGCTCCTCCGGCGGGTACGGGCGGTTCCGGCGGGGGACGACGTACGGGGCCGAGCGCTGGAAGAGCACCACCTCGGCGGCGCGCTCGGCGAGGTGCGGCACGATCTGCACGGCGGAGGCTCCCGAGCCGACGATGCCGACGCGCTTCCCGTCGAGATCGACGTCGTCCCGCCAGCGTGCGGAGTGGAAGGCGGGACCCGCGAACGAATCCAGGCCCGGGACGGCCGGGAGGCGTGGCTCGGAGAGGCGCCCCGCGCAGACGAGGAGGACCGCGGCGGAGTAGTCGCCCCGGGAGGTGCGCACCCGCCAGCGGTGCGCCTCCTCGTCGAAGACCGCCTCGAGCACCTCGGTCCCCAGCCGGAGCCGCGGCGCCAGGCCCTCCTTCTCGACGACGCGCTCGAGGTAGGCCTGGATCTCGGCCCCGGGGGCGTAGAACGCCGACCAGTCGGCCTCCGGGGCGAAGGAGTAGGAGTAGAGGTGCGAGGGGATGTCGCAGGAGACCCCGGGGTAGACGTTGTCCCGCCAGGTCCCGCCGATCCGCTCGGCGCGCTCCAGCACGACGAACGAGGTCCCGCCGCGGCGCTCCAGGCGGACCGCGGCTCCGAGGCCGGCGAACCCGGCGCCGATCACGACGACGTCGACGTCCATCAGACCGTCGTCCTCGCCAGGACGCTGCCCGCCGGGTCGCGGTGCGGATCGGCGAGGAAGTGCTCGAGGACGGCGAGGAGCTCGGCGGGCCGCTCGGCGAGCACCGCGTGACCGGAGTCGAGGACGGCGTAGCGGGCGTCGTCGATCGCGCCGAGCAGGGCCTCGGCGCCCTCGACTCCTGCGACGGCATCGGCGGAGCAGCCGACCACGAGGGCGGGAACCCGGCAGTCCGAGGCGGCCGCAGCGACGTCGGCCCGGGCGGAGGCGGCGAGCATCCTGGCGGCGTCGGCGCCCCACGGGGAGGAGGCGGTGGCCGAGCGGACGGCGAGGAGCCGAGCGGCCTCCTCCTGCGCTTCGGGCGGCAGCATCGGCCAGAGGCGCGCCGTGCGGAGGAGGCGCTCCGTCGGGCGCAGCCATCCGGCCACGAGGGCGAGGGCGCGCACCCGCCGATCGCCCGTGGCGAGGGCCACGGCGGCTCCGAGCGAGTGGCCGATCAGGACGGCCTCCTCGGCGCCGAGCGCGTCCAGGGCGGCGCGGACCGCGGCGGGTCCGTCGCGCCAGGGGTCGCCGAGATCGGCGAGTTCGAGCGCGGCGACGCGGTGGCGCCGCGCCAGCATCGGCAGCAGCAGCCCGGTGTCGCTCCGCGCGCCTCGGCCGACCCCGGTCAGCAGCAGGACCGCGCGCGGGCTCTCGGCGCCCGCGGTCAGCAGCCGCACGGTGGCGCTGTCCGACTCGATCCGCTCCTCCCGGACCAGATCGGCCTGGCGCCGCAGGTACTCGGAGCGGGTCATGACGCCCGGCGGGTCCCGCGGACCGGGAGGCGCATCCGCTGCGGACCCGCCGCTGCGACAGGCTCCGCCCGCAGCGCCCTCTCCGGCGCGACCACGCCGTACGTCGTGGTGCGCTGGCGCCAGCCGCGGCCGATCTCGCCGCTCAGCCGGGCGACGGTCGCGATGTCGAGCGAGCGGTAGGCCTCCGCTCCGGCCTCGGGCCGCAGGGCGCCGTCGAGCAGCAGGCCGCCGAGGTCGTCCGCCCCGCCGCGGAGGAGGACCTGCGCCGCGTGCAGTCCGAGCTTGGTCCAGGCGGTCTGCACGTGGGCGATCCGGCCGTGGAGGACGAGCCGTGCGACGGCGTGCACGGCGCGGGTCTCGCGGAGGGTCGGCCCGCCCCGGCTCGCGCGCACCACGGCGGGAGGCGCTTCCGCCGGGACGAAGGGCATCGCGATGAACTCGGTGAAGCCGCCCGTCTCGTCCTGGATCGCCGCGAGCGTGCGCAGGTGCGCGAGCTGCTGCTCGGGGGTCTCGACGTGTCCGTAGACCATGGTCGAGGTGGAGCGGAGGCCGCTGCGGTGCGCGGCCGTGATCGCCTCCCGCCACTCGGCCACGGTCGGGTCCGTCCCCTCGCTCAGGACGGCGCGGACGTCGTCGTCGAGGATGCGGGCGGCGGTCCCCGGGACGGAGTCCACGCCGGCCTCGCGCAGAGCGTCGAGCATCGCGGGCAGGGTTCGGCCCGTGCGCCGGGCGACCTCGAGGATCTCGCCGGGCCGGTAGGCGTGCAGGTGCAGCGAGGGCTGCCGCTCCTTCAGCGTTCGGACGATCAGCAGCAGATCGTCGCCCGGGTGCTCCGGTCCGATCGCGCCCTGGAGGCAGAGCTCGGTGGCGCCGAGCGCGACCGCCTCGTCGGCGAGCTCCTCCAGCCGCTCGACGGTCAGCCCGCCGACTCCCCAGAGGGAGGTGTCGATGTTGCGGTTGACGACGACCGAGACCTCGTCGCCGGCGGCGTCGTGCCGCAGGTCGTCCGCCAGAGCGGAGAGGGCGTCGAGGTCGTCGCCGTCGGCTGCGAGCAGGGCGAGGTAGTCGGCGTCCTCGAGACCGGCGGGGTCCGTCTTCGCCCGGGCGAGCACGGCGCCGAGGGCGGGCGCGACCGGTCGGGGCAGGGGGTCGAGCGAGTCGCGGTAGGGCCGGGGGAGGACCGCCGCCGCCTCGTCGGCGAGCCAGGTCCCGCGGTCGGCGAGTGCCTCGACGTAGGGAGCGACGCGCGGATCGATCCAGGTGGCCGAGTCGCGGAGGTACTGCGGGTGGGCGGTCAGCCGCTCGTGCAGCCGGTAGCCGGCCGCCGCGGTGAGCCGCGCGAGGTCGTCGATGTTCGGCCAGGGGCGCTCCGGATTCACGTGATCCGCCGTGAGCGGGCTGACACCGCCCCAGTCGTCGACCCCGGCGCGCAGCAGCAGCCCGAGCTCCTGCTCGTCGGTGAGGTTCGGCGGCGCCTGGATCGTCGCCTCAGCGCCCAGCACGAGGCGCGCGACCGCGACGTTGGCCACGTACTCCTGCAGCTCGAGGTCGACCTCGTTCTGCATGGCCGTCCGCGGCTTCGCGCGGAAGTTCTGGACGATGCACTCCTGCACGTGGCCCCACCGCTCGTGGGACTCGCGGATCGCGAAGAGGGCGTCCGCCCGCTCCGCCGCGTTCTCGCCGATGCCCAGCAGCACGCCGGTGGTGAAGGGGATGCGGCTGCGGCCCGCGTCCTCGAGCACGCGCAGGCGCAACGCCGGGTCCTTGTCCGGGGAGCCGTAGTGCACACCGCCCTTCTCGGACCAGAGGCGCTCGGCGGTCGTCTCGAGCATCATGCCCATCGAGGGCGCGACCGGGCGGAGCCGCTGCAGCTCGGCCCACGACATCACGCCGGGGTTCAGGTGCGTGACCATGCCCGTCTCGCTCATCACCAGGACGGCCATCGCGCGCACGTACTCGAGCGTCGAGGCGTAGCCGTGCTCGGCGAGCCAGGCGCGGGCGACCGGCCACCGGTCCTCCGGGCGGTCGCCGAGCGTGAACAGGGCCTCCTTGCAGCCGAGCGCGGCACCGGCGCGGGCGACCTCGAGGATCTCCTCCGGCTCCATGAAGGTCGACTCGCGCTTGGCCGCGAGCCCGCCCGGTGTCTCCACGAAGACGCAGTAGTGGCACCGGTCGCGGCAGAGCTTGGTCAGCGGGACGAAGACCTTCCGCGAGTAGGTGACGACGCCGGGCCGTCCGCGGCGGGCGAGTCCGTCGTCGCGCAGGCGGCCGGCGGCCTCCAGCAGCAGGTCGAGGTCGTCGCCGCGCGCGCCGAGGAGCTCCTCGGCGGTCTCGCGCGTCAGCGCCTCGCCGCGGTCGAGCCGGGCGAGCAGGGTGGCCGTGGTCATGCGGGAGCGGCCCTTCCGAAGGGGGTCGTGGCGGAGGCGGGAGGTCAGAGCGCGCGCAGCCGCGGCGCGAGGTCGCGCTCGAAGGCGTCGAAGAAGCGCTGCTGGTCGTCGCCCGGGGCGTGGAAGACCAGGTGGGTGAAGCCCGCGTCGACGTAGGGCTTGATCTGCGCGACCGTCTCCTCGGGGTCGGAGCCGACGATCCAGCGCTTCGCGACCTGCTCGATCGGCAGCTCGTCGGCGGCGCGCTCCATGTCGACCGGATCGGTCAGCGAGTGCTTCTGCTCCGGCGACAGCGAGAGCGGCGCCCAGAAGCGCGTGTTCTCGAGCGCGAGCGCCGGATCGGGATCGTAGGAGAGCTTGATCTCGATCATGCGGTCGATGGTCGAGGAGTCGCGATCGGCCGCCGCGGCGCCCTCCTCGACGGCGGGGAGCAGCTTCTCGGTGTAGAGCTCCATGCCCTTGCCCGATGTGCAGATGAAGCCGTCGCCCGCGCGGCCGGCGTACTTCGCGACGACGGGGCCGCCCGCCGCGATGTAGACCGGCACGCCGCTCTCGGGCTTGTCGTAGATCGACGCCTCGTGCGTGGAGTAGTACTCGCCGTCGAAGGTGACGCGGTCGCCCGCCCAGAGCGCGCGCATCAGCCGCACGGCCTCGCGCAGGCGGGCGAAGCGCTCCTTGAAGTCCGGCCAGGTCTGCTCGCCCGCGCCCTGGTAGCCGGTGGCGACCTCGTTCAGCGCCTCGCCGGTGCCGACGCCGAGCATGATCCGCTCGGGGTAGAGCACGCCGAGCGTGCCGAACGCCTGGGCGATGACGGCGGGATTGTAGCGGTAGTGCGGGGTCATCACGGAGGTGCCGAGGGTGATGGTGGAGGTGCGCTCACCGGCCGCGGCGAGCCAGGCGAGGGAGAACGGCGCGTGCCCGCCCGTGTGCCGCCACGGCTGGAAGTGGTCCGAGACGACCGCGGTCTCGAAGCCGTGCCGCTCGGCGCCGACCGCGAGCTCGACGAGCTCCCGGGCGCCGAACTGCTCCGCCGATGCCTTGTACCCGAGCGTGATCGTCATCTGCAGCCTTCGTGAGAGGTGGGACGGCCCCCGGAGCGGGAGCGGCCCCTCCATTCTGCGCCCGCCGCGGCGCCCGGCGGGACGGGTGGACGCACCCGGGGGAGGCGTGCCCCGATCCCGTGCTGGGGAGGAGCGTCAGGCCGGCGGAGCGGCGATATTCACCATCCAGCCGACGCCGTAGCGGTCGACCAGCATCCCGAAGCGGTCGCCCCAGGGCGAGGCGACCAGCGGCTCGACGACCGTGCCGCCCTCGGCCAGGCCTTCCCAGTAGCCGCTCAGCTCGGCGTCGTCGTCGCCGAAGAGCGCGATCGTGATGCGGGCGCCGCTCTCGGCCGGGCTCGAGGAGGGGGAGTCGGAGCCCATCAGGATCATCCCGCTCGGCGTGACGAGCTGGGCGTGCATGATCCGGTCCTGGTCGGCCGGATCCGCGCTCATCCCGAAGTCGCCGAAGCGGCTGGAGCTGAGCTCGCCGCCGAGGACGTCCCGGTAGAACTCCATCGCCTCCTGCGCGGAGCCGTCGAAGCCGATGTAGGGGCTCAGTGAAGTGGGCACGGCACGCCTTTCCGTCGAGGTGCGCCCAGTATCTCCGCGTCCCGACGCGAGCACCAGGGGTGTCCTGCAGAAGGTCCGCCCCCGGCCCTCAGAGCTCGTCGCGGGTGGGCGGGTTCGCGCCGGAGCGGGAGGTCGTGATGCCGGCGACGTGCGCGGCGTGACGGCCGATCGCGTGCAGGGCGGGGCCGTCGAGGAGCATCCCGTTCGCGGCGCCGAGGCCCTGGCGGAACGCCTCGTCGAGGATCGCGCCCATCGCGGAGTCGCCGGCGCCGATCGTGTCCGCCACCACGATCCGGGCGGCGGGCACGGTCACCCGCGTGACGGCCGAGGCCAGCAGCAGTCCCTCCGCGCCGCGGGTGACGACCGCGAGCTGCGACCCGAGGGAGAGCAGCCTGCTGAGGACCTCGTCGAGCTGCATCGTCGGGTAGAGCCACTCCGCGTCCTCGTCGCTGAGCTTCACGACCTCGCACGCGGCGGCGATCCGCTCGAAGCGCGCGAGCGCCTCGGCGTGCGCGCCGACCAGAGCCGGGCGGATGTTCGCGTCGACGCTCGCCGTCACTCCGGCGGGCAGAGCCTCGAGGAGCTCGAGCACGGCGGATCCGCCCGGCTCGAGGAAGATCGCGATGGAGCCGGTGTGGACGTGGGAGGCGCCCTCCGGGTCCGCCGCCGGCGGGTTCCAGGAGAGGTCGAAGACGTAGCGGGCCGACCCGTCCGCGGCGAGGACCGCCCGAGCGGTGCTGGTGCGCTCCGAGTCGCCGTGCCGGACCTCCACGCCGGAAGCCGCGAGGTGGGCGCTGATGCGGCGGCCGCGCTCGTCGTCGGCGATGTCGGTGACGAGGGTCGCGGGCCGCCCGAGTCGGGCGAGCGTGAGGGCGACGTTGGCCGGGGAGCCGCCGACGTGCTCCGTGGCGCTGCCGTCGCGCTCGACGATGTCGATCAGCGCCTCGCCGATGACCAGGGTGCGGGAAGCCGGGCTGACGCGCTCGTCGGTGGAGGACATGCCGACATCATGCCGGGTGACGGGGTCGCCCCGCGACGCGCAGGGCCGACCGGCGCAAGCGGCTCGCGTCCCGCCCGCGGTCTCAGCCCCGGTCGCGCAGGTCCGCCAGCACCGCGTCCACGGTCGTGATCTCGATCAGCGGCGCGTACAGGGACATGGCGTCGAGCGCGCGCTGGTGGTCGGCCTCGGAGGCGCCCGCGCAGGCGTCCGCGGCGACCCTGACCCGCACTCCGGCGTCCGCGGCCGCCAGCGCCGTCGAGAGCACGCAGCAGTCGGTCGAGACGCCGGTGAGCACGAGCTCGCGGGAGTCGTCGAGCTCGGCCTCGAGCTCGGGCCCCCACTTGCCGAAGGTCGTCGCGGTGATCGTGCGGTGGCCCTCGAACCCGGCCACGAGCTCGTAGAGCCGGTCGCTCTCGGGGACGAGCGCGAACGGCCACTCGCGGTAGTAGGGGATCCACGCGCCGGCGGGCCGCTCCGGGGCGACGAAGCGGGTGGTCACGACCCGCTCGCCGAACGCCGGGAGGAGCCGGCGGATCCCCTCGGCCGCGCGCTCGAATCCGCCGGATCCCCACGGCGACTCGGCGTCGGCGAAGACGTGCTGCAGGTCGATCGCGACGAGCAGGCTCACGCCGAGGCCTCCTGGCGGCGGACGGCCCCGCGCGAGAGGGCGAGCGTTCCCGCGAAGCCGATCACGAGCGCCACGAGGACGCCGAGGTTGGCGCCGGCCCAGTCGCCGTCGCGGCCGCCGAGCGGGCCGAGGAGGTAGCCCTCCCACTCGAACCCGGGGGAGTAGTTGACCACCAGGCCCCAGCCGACGACCGCGCCGATCAGCACGAGGGCCACGGGGACCGCCGACACGCTGCCGTAGCGGCCCCGGGAGTCGTACAGGGCCTCCTGGTCGTAGTCGCGCCGACGGAGGAGGAGATCGGCGAGGAACACGCCGAGCCAGGCCGCGATCGGCACGCCGAGGGTGATCAGGAAGCCCTGGAACGGGCCGAGGAAGTCGCCCGCGACGAACACGACGTAGACCGCTCCGAGGACCATCAGCACGCCGTCGATCCCTGCGGCCACCGGCCGCGAGACCTTGAGCCCCGTGCTGAGCAGTGCCAGGCCCGAGGAGTAGATGTCCATCACGGCCCCGCCGATCAGGCCGAGCAGCGCGACGACGATGAAGGGGAGCAGGAACCAGGTCGGCAGGATCCCGGCGAGGGCTCCGATCGGGTCCGCGGCGATCGCGTCCGAGAGCTCCTGCGAGGAGCCGGCCAGCAGCAGGCCGACCACCACCAGCACGACAGGCGCGACCGCTCCGCCGATCGTCGTCCACGCGATCACTCCGCTCGTGCGGGCACCGCGGGGGAGGTAGCGGGAGTAGTCGGCCGCGGCGTTCACCCAGCCCAGCCCGAAGCCGGTCATCATGAACACGAGCCCGCCGATGACCGCGGCGGCCGAGCCCGCGGGCAGGGCGCCGACGGCGGCGAGGTCGATCCGGTCGAGGACGAGCACGACGTAGACCACGGTCAGCACGGCGGTCGCGACGGTGATCGCGAGCTGGAGCCGCATGATCAGGCGGAAGCCCGCGATCCCGGCGATCACGATGAGCGCGGCGACCACGATCAGCGCGACCACCTTGGTGAGCACGCCCCCGTCCCAGCCGAACTCCTCGAACACCGTCGCCGTCGCGAGCACCGCGAGGGAGGCCAGCACCGTCTCCCAGCCCACCGTGAGCAGCCAGGAGATCACCGAGATCAGGCGGTTGCCGTCGACCCCGAAGGCCGCCCGGCTGAGCACCATCGTCGGGGCGGAGCCGCGCTTGCCGGCGACGGCGACCAGACCGCAGAAGAGGAACGAGACGACGATCCCGATCACGCTGACGAGCGTCGCCTGCCCGAAGGAGAGGCCGAAGCCGAGGAGGAAGGAGCCGTAGCTCAGCCCGAGCACGGACACGTTCGCGGCGAACCACGGCCAGAACAGGTCGCGAGGGCGGCCGTGCCGCTCCGACTCCTGGATCGTGTCGAGGCCGTTGAGCTCGATGCCGCTTGCGGGGCGGGTGCTCGGACGATCGGGGGAGGTCATCGCGTCCTCGTTCTCAGGGGTGCCGGCCCTGCGCCGGAGCTGTGACGAACCTACAGCGCCCCGCGCTCGAACAGCAGCCGGAGCGATTCGAGGTCGTCCGCGACCCGCGCGCAGTCCTCGTCCCAGTCGTCGAGGCTCATCCCGGGGCGCCGCCGCACGGTGAAGGCCACCTCGGCGCCGTCCCCGTTCACGAGCACCCGGAGCGGATTGTCCACCACCGTCCCGTCGGGGAGCGTGACCTCGTGGTCCGCGACGCCGAACGGGTTCTGCGGGGCGAAGCGCACCTCGACCCGGCCCATCGGCGAGTCGGCGAACCAGCGTCCGTCGACCTGCTCGAGCGCGGAGGAGGCGAGACCCGCGGCCCACCGCGGGAGGTTCGCCGGGTCGGAGACGAAGGCGTACACCTCCGCGGCCGGAGCCTCGATCACGACGCCCACGGGGCGCGATTCGTACAGGGTCATCCGCTCGTCCTTCCTCTGCAGCCGGTCAGTGCTCGTCGCCGAAGCTGGCGACCAGCAGCGCGGCCAGCGCCGTCCGCTCCAGCATGCCCTCGATGCCGATCGCCTCGCTGCGCGCGTGCGCACCCTCGCCCGGGGCGCCGAGCCCGTCGAGGACCGGCAGGCCCAGCGCGGCGACGAGGTTGCCGTCGCTCGCCCCGCCGACCGCGATCTCGCGGAGGGGGACGTCGATCCGCTTCGCGACCCGCTCGGCCCTGCGGTAGAGCGCGGCGACGGAGGCGGTCCGCTCGAAGACGGGCCGCTCCCAGGAGCCGCGCACCTCCAGCCGGATGCGCGGGTCGGCGGCGGCGAGCGCGTCGAGCTCGGCCTCGACACGGGCGGCCTCGGCGGATCCGCGGATCCGCGCCTCCAGCTCCAGGCGCACGCGGGCCGTCGTCACGTTGACCCGCGAGCCGCCGGAGACCACTCCGATGTTGACCGAGGTGCCCTCCTCCTCCCGCGCGATCGCCAGCACCCGCGGGATCAGCGAGCCGAGCTCGTGGATCGCGCTCGCCCCCTTCTCCGGCTCGACCCCGGCGTGCGCCTCGACCCCGACCACGTCGATCACGAAGCGCCCGATGCCCTTGCGCGCCGTCTTGACCGCGTCGCCGATCGCGCCCTCGAACACCAGGACCGCGTCGGCGCCCGCGCACTGCCGCTCCAGGAACGGGCGGGAGGCGGCGCTGCCGATCTCCTCGTCCCCGCTCATCACCAGGCGGACGGCCGGATGCGGGACGCCGGCGTGGCGGAGCGCGGCCACCAGCCACACCATCTGCACCAGCCCGGCCTTCATGTCGTAGCTGCCCGGTCCGCTCAGGCGGTCGCCGTCGACGGCGAAGGGCCAGGAGCGGGTCGTGCCCAGGGGCCACACCGTGTCGTAGTGGCCGAGCAGCGCCACGAACGGACGCGTGCCCCGGTGCGGTCTCGCGCCGCCGCTCGCCGGGACGGTCCAGCTGGTCGCGGTCGGCGCGTCCTGCGCACGCCGGTGCTGCACGTCGGCGTCGTGCCCGAGCCGCTCTCCCACCCAGTGCACCAGGAAGGCGTGCAGCTCGCCGAGCGCCTCGAGGGAGTCGCTGGGGCTCTCGATCATCACGAGGTGCCGGACGTCGTCGAGCATCCGCGAGCGGTTGTCGCGGAGGAAGGAGCGCACGCGGGCGGCGTCGTCGGCATCGGGGAAGGTCATCGACTCCGGAGTACCAGAGTGCGGCCGCTCGCGCGAACCGGCTGAACCGTTCGGGCCCCCGTAACGTTGGTGCAGGAAGAGGTGGAGATGTCCGAGGATCAGGCCCAGATGCTGCGTGCGCTGCACGACGAGCACGCCAGCGCGCTCTGGCGGTTCGTGCTGCGCCTGACCGGCGACCGCCAGATGGCGGAGGACGTCGTGCAGGAGGCGCTGCTGCGCGCCTGGAAGCACCCCGAGATCCTCGCCCAGGGCGAGGCCGCCGCCCGCTCCTGGCTCTACACCGTGGCCCGGAACCTCGTCATCGACGACCGCCGCAGCGCCCGCTACGCCCGGGAGCTGGGCACGGACGAGGTCCCTGAGCGCCCGACCGCCGACCGCACCGACCAGGTGCTCGACGCCTGGCTGCTCTCGGACGCGCTCAGCGGACTGAGCCACGACCACCGCGCCGTCATCGTGCACGCCTACTACGGCGGCCGCACGGTCACCGAGATCGCCGCGCTGCTGGGGATCGCCCCGGGCACCGTCAAGTCGCGGATGCACTACGGGATGCGGGCCCTCAAGCTCGCACTGCAGGAGCGGGGGGTGACGGAGCTGTGAGCCGCGACCCCTCCTCCGACGACCGGCGCGACGACCCCTTCCGCGACTGGGACGCCGCGTACCTCCTCGGATCCCTGACCGCTGCCGACCGCCGCGAGTACGAGCTGCACCTGCGCGCCTGCCCCGGCTGCCGCGAGTCCCTCGCCGAGTTCGTCCCGCTGCCGGGCCTGCTGGCCCACCTGCCCCAGGACGAGGCGATGCGCCTGGTCGAGGAGCCGGAGGCGGCCGGCGATCCGGCTCCGGCGGCACTGCTGACCCGCCTCGCCGCGGCCACCGACTCCGTCCGCCGCCGCAGCCGGCTGCGCATCGCGGGCCTGGTGCTCGCCGCCGCGGGCGTCGCGGCCGCCGCCGCCGTCGCCCTGCCGCTCGCGATCGGTCCGTCCCTCGCCCCCGTCGAGACCGTCGGCTCGACCGTCTCGCTCGCCGCGGCTCCGGGCGTCCCCGTCGAGGCCTCCGTGCGGTTCGTGCCGCAGCAGTGGGGCACGCGGATCGACATGGACTGCAGCTGGGCCGACACGGCCGAGCAGTACGCGGGCTCGGCCGGCTACGTCCTCTACGTCACGGACACCTCGGGCGGCACCGAGGCCGTCGGATCGTGGACGAGCGCGCCGGGGACGACGATGGAGCCCAGCCTCGCCACCGGGCTCCCGCTGTCCGAGATCGCCTCGGTCGAGGTGCGGCTGCAGGGATCGGACACCGTCGTGCTCACCGGCCGCCCCTGAGCGGGCCGCCGGATTCCCAGGTGCGCGCTCGGCGGACTGAGTAGCTTCTCAGTCATGACGATCGCGACCCTCGCCCTCGCCCCCGCCTCCGTGGCGACCGCCTCCTCCTCCGACAGCATCGACGAGCTCTCCGGACTCGTCGGCGTCGCCGCGCGGGTGATCGCCGCGCTCGGAGAGGCGGGCGTCGGCCTGCTGACGCTGATCGAGACGGTGTTCCCGCCGATCCCGAGCGAGCTCGTGCTGCCGCTGGCCGGCTTCCTCGCCCAGCAGGGCCGGATGAACCTGGTGCTGGTCGTGATCACGGCGACCCTCGGCGCCTACCTCGGCGGCCTGATCCTCTACGCGCTCGGCCACCGCATCGGCACGGAGCGCTCGATCCGCCTGCTCTCCAAGCTCCCGCTGGTCGACCGCGAGGACTTCGAGAAGGCGGTCGGCTGGTTCCGCCGGCACGGCACCTGGGCGGTCCTCTTCGGTCGCCTCATCCCGGGCGTGCGCAGCCTCATCTCGCTCCCCGCGGGGGCCGAGCGGATGAACCTGCTGCTGTTCTCGGGACTGACGATCCTCGGCTCCGGCGTCTGGAACGGCCTGCTGATCGGCCTCGGCGCGGCCCTCGGCACGCAGTACGAGCTCGTCGACCAGTACGCGGGCGTGCTCGACGCGATCATCTACAGCGCGTTCGGCGTGCTGCTGCTCGCGCTCGTTGTGCGCCGCGTGCGGCGGCACCGTGCCGCGGCGCGCACCGGATCGCGCCACTGACCTGCGTCCTCGGGCGGGCGGGCGCAAGGCCCCGCGCCACCCCGCCCCGGTGCCCTAACGTTCGAGGGGTCCGCACTCCCCGACGCGAAGGAACGCCATGTCCGAGACCGCCGCGCCCACGATGTCCCGCACCTCCGTCGAGCGCTGGTGGATCATCGCCGTCTCGCTGATCGCGATCGTGCTCGGCGTCATCGCCGTCCTGATCCCCGGTCCGACGCTGCTGACCGTCGCCATCGTCTTCGGCATCCACCTGATCGCCGCGGGCGTCTTCCGCCTGCTGCTGGCCTTCACCGCCTCGCGGCTCGATGCCCGGGTGCGCTGGCTCGCGGGCCTGCTCGGCGCCCTGATCCTGGTCGCGGGCATCCTGTGCCTGTCGAACCCGTTCGAGTCGCTGAGCGTCCTGGGCCTCGTGATCGGCGCGGGCTGGATCCTCGACGGCGTCTCGAGCATCACCAGCGGCCGCACCGTCGCCGGCCCCGCGTGGCTGCCGATCGCGGCAGGGATCGCCTCGGTCATCGCGGGCGTCCTGACGATCATCATGCCCGTGCTGGCGCTGGCCTCCTTCGTCACGGTCGCGGCCATCCTGCTGATCGTCGTGGGCGTCTCGGGCCTGCTCCTGCTCCCGGGCCGCACGAAGCGCCCCGAGAGCGCCGAGGCGTAGACCGCGCGGATGGCCGATCCCGATCTCGTCCCCGAGCTGCTCGTCGCCGACCTCGACCGGAGCCTCGGGTTCTGGTGCGGTCCCTGCGGGTTCCGGATCCACTACGCCCGGCCCGAGGAGGGCTTCGCGTACCTGGTCCTCGGATCCGCGCACGTGATGCTCGAAGAGGCGGGGCGGGGCCGCAACTGGATCGCTGCACCGCTGGAGCGCCCGCTCGGCCGGGGGATGAACCTGCAGCTGCACGTCGACGACGCGGACCGGACGGCGGCGGCGCTCGCCGAGGCCGGGACGCCGCTGTTCTCGCCGCTCGAGACCCGCTGGTACCGGGTCGGAGCGGAGGAGGCGGGCGTCCGTCAGCTGGTGGTCGCCGATCCCGACGGGTACCTGCTGCGGTTCCAGTCGTCGCTCGGACGCCGACCGGCCCGAGCGGACGTCCCCGTCGCTCCCTGACCGGCCGACTGCGCCACCATCCGCTCGGCTCAGGACGTCATGCCAGCGAGTGACGACCGTGACACCGCGCGGCTGGTTCCCTCGGAGACATGACGCAGCACCCCGCCACCGCGACCCTCCCGCAGGTCCCGGCCGCCGCCCCCTCCGAGCCCGCGATCGAGCAGGCCGCCTCTGCGGAGCACGAGCCCCTCGTCCGTCCGGCGGACCTGGTGTCGGCGCTCACGGGCGTCGCGCTCTGCTTCTTCTCCCTCTTCGTCTACGCCATCGCGCACTGGCAGTACTTCGGCACGGACGTCGACGAGGTGAGCGTCCTCGGCTGGCTCGCGCCGCTGATCGCCGGCGTCGCCTGCCTGCTGTCGGCCGTCGTGTCCGTCGGGGTCCGCGCCTCCGGGCGCCGCGCCGAGCGGACCGCGGCATGATCCCCGTCCTCGCCGGGCCCGGCCTCGAGGCCGCGGAGCAGCTCCTCGTCCGCGCCGGATGCCTCCGCCCCGAGCACCCGTGGGCGGCCGGTGCCGCCACGGAGGCCGCGCCGCGGATCGACTTCGCCGTCCTCGCCGAGCAGGCGTGCCTCCTCGACCTCTCGGAGGAGGCGGTCGCCCGCATCGCCGTGTCGCTCGCCACCGGCCGTCCCGTCGATCTGCGGAGCGCCTTCGGGCATCTCGCGCGCGACCACGCTCAGCTCGTCATGACCGCGGTCGCCGCTGCCGCCGGGCACCACCGCGTGAGCAGCCGGATCCGCGTGGTCGGCGACGAGCGCCGGATCGAGACGGCGCCGCCCCTGGCCGTCTGGCCCTCCTGAACCCCCCGCCCGCCCCGATCGGGCGGGCGGGCTCGCCGATCCGACCCTGGGCTCCGCGTTCCTCCGATGCTCCGGCCCGGTGAGCCGTACGGAGGTGCCGTGCCGCCGACCCGCGTCGCTACGGCCTTTCGGAGGTGCCCGGTTTAGGGTGTCCGTGTGCAACGAGTCGACGATTTCCCAGGAGCCGGACCGGTGGCGACCTCACCCGAATCCGGTGACCAGGGGGAGGCGTCCGCGCATCGGCTCTCCCCGACGGCGACCTCTCCCGAGCAGGTGACGAGCGGCGAGGCCGGCTACCAGGGCGGCAACGTGGCCGATCCGGTGTGGCAGTCGTGGCGCGACGAGCTCGCCAAGGTCGGCGGTCCGTCGCCCCTGCTCCACTTCGTGGACTCGCCCCGGACGCGCATCGAGCTCTCGACCACGCACCCCGGCGGGCTGCCCCCGTTCATCTCGGGCAAGACGACGCTCCTCTCCTCGCTCATCCGCGACGAGCTCGCCCTGCGCACCGCGAAGAACGCCGCGGGTGCGATCACCGACAAGGGGATCGAGCTGCGCTCGGTCCGCGGCATCGAGGGCGTCCACCTCGCCATCGGCCTCGCCCAGTGGCGCGCCGGCGACACGGAGTTCACCGCACCCGTGCTCCTGCGCCCGCTCGCCATCCGCCGCTACGGCCGCGACTTCGAGCTCAAGCTCAAGGGCCAGCCCTACTTCAATCCGCAGCTCGCGCGCGCCCTCAAGCAGCAGTTCGGCATCACGATCGACCCCGAGCAGTTCGTCGAGCTGGCCGTGCAGAACGGCGTCTTCAAGCCGCAGCCGGTCATCGACCAGTTGCGCGGCCTGACCTCGCACCTGCCGTGGTTCGCCGTGCACCCGCGCCTCGTGGTCTCGAGCTTCGCCGACGTGGCGGGCGACATGCTCCGCGACGCCCGGATGCTCGAGCACCCGGTCCTCGACGCCGTCGCCGGGAACCCGGCCGCCAAGCGGGCGCTGCAGCAGTCGCAGAAGGTGGCGTCGATCATCCCGCAGGACGAGCGTCCTCCGGCGACCGACAACCTCCTCCTCGACGCGGACGCCGAGCAGGAGCAGGTGATCGCGAACATCGCGGCCGGCAACTCGCTCGTCGTGAAGACCCTTCCCGGCACGGGCGGCACCCAGACCATCGTCAACGCGATCGGCGCCCTGGCCGCCCAGCACAAGCGCGTGCTGGTCGTCAGCGCCCGCCGGTCGAGCCTCGACAGCATCCACCAGCGCCTGCTCTCGGCGGGCCTGGGCGGCATCGCGGTCGGGCCCCGCACGCTCCGCCGCGACCTCATCCAGTCGATCGGCCGCAACGAGAAGGCCGCGCGCCCCTCCGTCAGCGAGATCGACGACGCCCTGCTCCGGCTGCGGAAGGTGCTGCTCGACTACCGCGGCGCGCTCTCCCGGCGCGACGAGAGCTTCGGCGTCTCGGCGCTGCAGGCCCTCGAGGAGCTCGCCCGCCTCTCGCAGCTGCGGACGCCCCCGTCGACCGCCGCCCGCCTCGACCGCCGCTCCGTCACCGCTCTCGCGCACAGCCGCCCCGAGGCGACCCGGATGCTGATCGAGTCGGCGCGCCTGGGCGAGTTCCGCTACGGCCCGGGCGACTCGCCCTGGTACGGGGCCCAGTTCGACTCCACCGCCGACGCCGAGATCGCCCACGAGCTGGCCAAGCGCCTGCACCTGCGCGACCTGCCGCGCCTGCTCGACCGCGCCCAGGACGTCATCGGCCAGACGCGGATGCGCCCGTTCGAGTCGGTCGCCGAGCTCGGCATCTATCTGCGCCTGTTGCAGGACGTCCGGGAGACGCTGGACAAGTTCCAGCCGGCCGTCTTCGACCGATCGATCCAGGACCTCATCGTCGCCACCTCGCCGCGCCGCGAGGCCGCCGAGATGTCGTCCACCAACCGCCGGCGCCTGAAGAAGCTCGCCCGTGAGTACCTGCGTCCCGGCGCGCACGTCACCGACCTCAACGCGGCGCTCCGCCGGGTGCAGCAGCAGCGGACGCTGTGGCAGCGCTACGCGGTCGCCGGCACGATCCCCGAGGTCCCGGTCGGCGTCGCCGACGTGCAGGTGGCCTACCAGCAGGTGACCGACCAGCTGAGCCGTCTCGACGAGCCGCTCGGCCGCCGCGGGACGAACCTGCAGCTCGCCTCGCTCCCTCTCGCGGAGCTGGCCTCGATGGTGTCCGGCCTCGCCGAGGACAGCGAGGTGCTCGCCAACCTCCAGGAGCGGACGACCCTCCTCGCCACTCTCCGCGACTGGGGCTTGGATCCGCTGCTCACCGACCTCTCGCGCCGCCACGTGCCGGCCGAGCTGGTCGCGGGCGAGCTGGACCTGGCCTGGTGGCGCTCGGCGCTCGAGATCATGCTGACCGACGAGCGCGCGCTGCTCGGCGGCAACACGAGCGTGCTCGACCGGCTCGAGGCCGACTTCAAGCTCGTCGACGAGGCGCACGCCGCCTCGAGCGCCGAGCTGCTGGCCTGGAAGCTCTCCGAGACCTGGAAGATCGGGCTCGTCGACTGGCCGCAGGAGCGCGACGCGCTGCGCGCGCTGCTGCGCACCGAGGCGGCGACGACCCCTCAGGAGCTGCAGAAGGCCGCTCCGCACCTCTCGCGCGTGCTCGCTCCGGCGTGGCTCGCCTCTCCGTACGAGGTGCACCGCATCGGCACCGAGACGACCTTCGACGCGGTGTTCCTCGTCGACGCCGGGGCGACCACGCTGGCCGAGAACGTCGGAGCGATCCGCCGGGCGAAGCAGGTCGTCGCGTTCGGCGACCCGGTCACGCAGACCCCCACTCCCTTCGGCCTGCGCGTCGACGAGACGCCGGAGTTCGGCTCCACCGCCTCGCGGACCGACGTGGAGGCGCTGCACGCCCAGTCGGCGCTCGCCCGACTCGGCGAGCTGCTCAACACCGTCACGCTCACCCGCAGCTACCGCGCGGGCGGCGAGGACCTGGCCGAGCTGGTCAACCGCCGCTTCTACGGCGGCCGCATCGACTCGCTGCCCTGGGCCGGCTCGTTCCTCGGACACGACTCGCTCCGCTTCCACTACATCGCGAGTGGGCACGGCATGCCCGAGAACGACTCCGGAGCCGTCGAGTCAGTCGACGCCGAGGTCGCGAAGGTGGTCGAGCTGGTGCTCGAGCACGCCGTGATCCGTCCGCGCGAGTCGCTGATGGTCATCACTGCGAGCCCTCGCCACGCCGTGCGGGTGCAGCAGGCGGTGCTGACGGCCTTCGCCAAGCGCACCGATCTGAGCGACTTCATCCTCGGCGACCGTCCCGAGCCCTTCGCCGTCGTGACGCTGGAGCAGTCGGTCGCGCAGAGCCGCGACCGCGTCATCTTCTCGATCGGCTACGGCCGGACGCCCCACGGCCGCCTGCTGTCGAACTTCGGCGCTCTCGCGGAGCCGGGCGGAGAGCGCCTGCTGGCGGTCGGGATGACCCGTGCCCGCCGCTCGATGGACATCGTCTCGTGCTTCCGCCCGGGCGACATCGACGAGTCGCGCATGCGCTACGGCATGGTCGCCCTCGCGCAGGTGCTGCAGGAGGCGGAGGACCGCGTCCAGCCGAGCGACCGCGACGACTACTCGGAGCCGATGCTGGTGGATCTCGCCGCGCGCCTCGAGCGCCGCGGACTCCGGGTCAACATCGGGCACAAGGGCAAGCTGGCCCTCGTCGCCGCGCACGGGACCCGTGCCGTGGTGGTCGAGACCGACCGCGACGTGAGCACGCAGAGCCTGCGCGTGTCGCTGCGCCTGCGTCCGGAGCTGCTGCGCCGGCTGGGCTGGCACTACCTGCGGGTGCACAACTTCGAGCTGTTCGCCGACCCCGAGGCCGTGGCCGCGCGGGTGGCCGGGCTGATCGGTGCGACCGCGGGGGAGGAGCAGACCGCTACTCCCGCCGCCGGCGAGGCTCCTGCTCCCACCGCTCCTGCTGCCGCCGCCGCTCCGGCGTCGGGGGAGACGCAGGCCGTCGAGCCGCTGCCGCGCGACTGATCGTGGCGCAGGATCCCGACGCCCCCGCGGGTGCCGACCGCCCGTTGCGGCGCACCCGCGGCGGTCGGCGGGCGACGCTCCCCGCAAAGCCGGGCACCGATCCGTCCCCGCACGACGCTCCGATCGCCGACCCCTCCGCGCCGCCCGCGCGCCCCGACACCGGCCCGAACGACGCGCGCCTGCGCCAGGACGTCCCCCCGCACTACTGACGTCAGCCGGACCGGTCGGTGATCCGCGAGTCGAGACACGTCCCGTCGGCGACTTCGGACCTCCCCCCGGCGCGCCCCCCCTCGACGAGCGAATGGACGCGTGGAGACAGGACCGATCGGTCCCCGCCAGAGTCGCTCATGGTCCCGATCGGCGACCTCCCGAAGGTGCAGGTGCCGTCCGAGCCGCGTGCCAGCGTTTCGGACGCACCGTTCGCACAACGCTCTGCGAGCCGTTCCCCATCGGGAAGAAGACAGAGCGACTCAGTCGACGTGCTTGCCGGAGTTCGCGGTGGTGGCGGTGCCGTTGTTGGCGAGCAGGTCGCGGATGTCGGCGAGGAGCTCGAGCTCGGTGGGGGCCTTGTCCTCCGCGGCGGGGGCGTCGGCGGCCTTCTTGGCGAACGCGGCGTTCTTGAGGTGGTTGATCGGCAGGACGAACGCGAAGTAGAGGACGAAGGCGACGATCACGAACTGGATCAGGGCCGAGACGACCGAGCCGTAGGCGATGACGGTCGGGTCCTCGCCGTTCTCTCCCGGTCGGATGGTCCAGACCAGGGTCTCGAGGGAGGAGGCGTCGAAGATCACGCCGATGAGCGGGTTGAAGATCCCCGTCACGATCGCGTTGACGATGGTCGTGAAGGCGGCGCCGATGACCACGGCGACAGCCAGGTCGATGACGTTGCCGCGGAGGATGAACTCCTTGAAGCCGTTGATCATGATCGTTCCGTTCTGCCGTGGGCGGTGGGTGGCGGGTCAGCTCCCGGAGGAGGAGCCCGAGGAGGAGGACCCGGAGGAGCCCGAGGACGAGGAGGAGGAGGACGATCCGGAGCCCGAGGACCCCGAGCCGGACGAGGAGCCGCCCGAGCCCGATGAACCCGAGGATCCGGAGGAGGAGCCGCCCGATCCCGAGGAGCCCGACGACGAGTCGGATGAGCCGGAGCCGGATGCGCCCGAGCCGGACGAGCCGGAACCCGAGGAGGAGGAGCCGCCCTCGCTCGACTTCCCGCCGGAGCGGGAGTCGGTGCGGTAGAAGCCCGAGCCGTTGAAGGTCACGCCGACCGCGCTGAACACCTTGCGCAGCGCCCCCTGGCAGCTCGGGCACTCGGTGAGCGTGTCGTCGGTGAACTTCTGCTGGATGTCGAAGGCGTTGCCGCACTGCGTGCAGCGGTAGGAGTAGGTGGGCACAGGGGGCTCCTCGGAGGCGGGTGGGGGAGAAGGAGGACGGGGTCAGTGGCGCAGGTCGACGATGCCGGAGGGAGTGACGACTCCGTCGACGGCCTGGTCGTGGACCTCGCTGGGTACCCGGTCGACGAGCTCGCTGTCGAAGACGACGGCGTAGACCGGCGGGCACTTCTCCATCGAGCCGAGGGTCTTGTCGAAGTAGCCGCGCCCCCAGCCCATCCGCATCCCCTGCCGGTCGACGGTGGCGGCCGGGACGACGATGAGGTCGACGTCGTTGATCGCGATGGGCCCGAGCAGCTGCCCGACGGGCTCGGGCATGCCGAACAGGCCCTGGGTCTCGGTGTGGCCGTCGCCGACCGCCCAGTCGAGCAGGCCGTCCTGGCGCGAGACGGGGAAGAGGACGCGGATGCCGTGGCTCTCGGCCCAGCCCAGGAACGGCCGGGTGCTCGGCTCGTCCGGAGCGGAGAGGTAGCACGCGAGGGAGCGGGCCCCCACGCGGGTGGCGAGCTCGATCAGGTGGGCGGTGATCTGCTCCGCGGCCTGGTCGCGAGCGGTCGAGGTCTGCGTGCGGCGGCGCTCGCGCAGCTCGGCGCGCAGCGCCCGCTTCTCGTGCGTGATGTCGGCTGGCATGCGCTCAGTCTAGAACCGGGCCCCGCGCCGGCCTCCGCGCGGACGACCCTGAGGGACGCTCGTCCCGGACCGCCCCGGAACGGGGTCCGGCGCCTTCCGTCGCCGGTCCTGGCGCGAAACTCCCGCGACTTCCCCCGCCGCTAGGATGGCGCCCCATGGGCACTCGAATCCGCAAAGCAGTCATCCCCGCCGCAGGTCTCGGCACCCGCTTCCTGCCGGCGACGAAGGCCATCCCCAAGGAGATGCTGCCGGTCGTCGACAAGCCGGCGATCCAGTACGTGGTCGAGGAGGCGGCGGACGCCGGCCTCCAGGACGTGCTCGTGATCATCGGGCGCAACAAGAACGCGCTCGCCAACCACTTCGACTCGGTGCCCGAGCTCGAGCAGAACCTGTCCCAGAAGAAGGACGACAAGAAGCTCGAGCACGTCAAGTACGCCAGCGACCTCGCCGACGTGCACTTCGTCCGTCAGGGCGAGCCGAAGGGCCTCGGCCACGCGGTCTCCCGTGCGCAGCGCCACGTCGGCGACGAGCCCTTCGCCGTGCTCCTCGGCGACGACCTGATCGACGCCCGCGACCCGCTGCTCTCGCGCATGATCGACGTCGCCGAGCAGCGCGACACCACGGTGGTCGCCCTGCTCGAGGTCGACCCCGACCAGATCCACCTCTACGGCTGCGCGGCGGTCGAGGCGACCGACGAGGACGACGTGGTGCGGATCACCGGCCTGGTCGAGAAGCCCTCCAAGGAGGACGCCCCCTCGAACCTCGCGATCATCGGCCGCTACGTGCTGAAGCCCGACGTGTTCGGCGTGCTCGAGCACACCGCTCCGGGCAAGGGCGGCGAGATCCAGCTGACCGACGCGCTGGAGCGCATGGCGCAGGACCCGGCCGAGTTCGGCGGCGTCTACGGCGTCGTGTTCCGCGGCCGCCGCTACGACACCGGCGACAAGCTCGACTACATCAAGGCGATCGTGCAGCTCGCCTCCGACCGCGACGACCTCGGCAAGGACCTCAAGCCCTGGCTGAAGGACTTCGTCGCCGGCCTCTGAGCCCCGGCGAGCGCGCCTCCGGAACGGACGGGACCCCCTGCTGCGGCACGGGATCCCGTCCGTTCCTCCGTTCCCCGAGAGCACGGAACGCCGCGGAGTCCAGTCCCCCTCCCGCAGTGCGGCGGAGCAGTAGGGTCGCATCATGCCGCTCCCGATCCCGACGCTCACCGAGGGTCGTGTCACCGTCCGCCCCATCCGCGTGCGCGACGCCCGCCCTCTCGAGCGGGAGCTGATCGCGAACCGGTCGTGGCTGCGCCAGTGGGAGGCGTCCGACCCCCGGGGAGGCGCCGCGTTCGACGTGCGCGCCAGCATCCGCTCGCTGCAGCAGAACGCGCGGGCCGGCGGGGGAGTGCCGTTCCTCATCGACTGGGACGGCGAGCTCGCCGGGCAGCTCAACATCTCGAACATCGGGTACGGCTCGCTCTCCTCCGGGTCGATCGGCTACTGGGTGTCCGAGCGCTATGCCGGGCGGGGGATCACTCCGATCGCCGTGGCCCTCGCGGCCGACCACGCCTTCCTCGACCTGGGCCTGCACCGGATCGAGATCTGCATCCGCCCGGAGAACCGGCCGAGCCTGCGCGTGGTCGAGAAGCTCGGTTTCCGCTACGAGGGCCTGCGGCGGCGCTTCATCCACATCAACGGCGACTGGCGCGACCACTTCTGCTTCGCCCTCGTGGCGGAGGAGGTGCCCCGCGGCGTGCTCCGCCGCTACCTCGACGGGCAGGTCCCGTCGGAGGTCGGCGTGCCGACCGACGCGGACCTCCGCGCCTCGCGCCGCTCGGGTCTCTCCGGACCCTCCGACGGCGCCGGTGTCCCTCCGACGGGGCCCCGACTGATCCGCGATCCGCACGGACACACCTACCCGTAATGACGGACGGGAGTGCCCGGTGCTCCTAGCGTTGTCCGCATGAGTAGCGACTGGCTGGGCGGGGGCGTCGTCTGGGCGCTCGCCGCCGTTCTGTGGGTCGCCTACCTGATCCCCACGTGGATGCGCAGGCGGTCGTACAACGCGACCGAGCGCAACGCGGTGAGGCTGCAGCAGACGCTGCGGATCCTCGCCGAGACCGCGGAAGTGCCCGAGCACGTGCGTGCGGAGGCGACGGCCCGCGAGGTGGCGCTGCAGCAGCGCCGGCTCCGGGTGACCGAGACACGACGACGAGCCGAAGAGAAGGCACAGGCGATGGAGCTGGCACAGGCGGAGAAGGCGGCGCGCGACGCGCTGCGACGGGCGACCGCGAGCGCACGGCGGAGCACGCGGTCAGGGCCCTCGGTCCTGCGCTGGCGCCAGGGCGCCGCGCTGGCCGTGCTGGTCGGCGCGGTCGCCGCGCTGGTCGGGCTCGTGATGCTGCCGTTCGGCGGCACGGGCGCGGTGCCGCTCGTCGGCCTGCTCCTCGCCGTCGCGGGGCTCGGCACGCTGATCCTGCTGGCGCCGGGTCGCCGCCGCGCCGCCGCTCCGGCCGCGACAGCGACGACGGCCGCCGCGACCGAGCGCCGGCGCGCCGAGGTCTTCGAGGCCGAGCTCGCCGAGGAGGCCGCGGACGACGCCTCCGAGGAGCTCGCCGAGGACCGTGCGAGCTGGACGCCGCAGCCGCTCCCCAAGCCGCTCTACCTGTCCCGGGGCACGGTCGCCGCCTCCGCGATGGCGTCGATCGACGCCGTGGAGCGCCTGCGCACCGCTGCGGCGGAGGCGGAGCTCGCCCAGCGCGCCGCCGCGACCGCTCCCGAAGTGGCGCCGCTGCGCGTCCCGCGTGCCGCCGCTCCCGCTCCCGAGGCCCCGCGTCCCTCCTCCCGCTTCGCCGCCATGGGCGTCGTGGACGGCGTCGACGCGATCGACCTCGACCAGGCGCTGCAGCGCCGCCGCGGGGCCTGACCCGAGTGCGAGGCGCCTGCTCGTCCGTGCTAGTGTGGACGAGTTGTTCGGGCCGGTGACGGCTCGGAAGGCACGGGTCCGTGGCGCAGTTGGTAGCGCGCTTCGTTCGCAATGAAGAGGTCAGGGGTTCGAATCCCCTCGGATCCACCACAACGGAAGGCCCGCTCGAGAGAGCGGGCCTTCTGCGTTCTCCCGGCGGCCCGCTCAGCGAGAACGTGCTGGTCGCGCTCGCCGTCTGCCCTGCCGTTCCCGCCCTGCGGCCGAAGGCCGGTCCTCCGCGGTGAGCAGCCGTCGTGCTCGCGGCCGCCCGTCTCTCACCTTCCGGATCCCTCCCGCCGATCGCCGACAGACGTCCTCCGTGTCCCCCATCCGGGCCGCGCCGGACGGGAGCCGCCCTCCTCCGGTCCGTCGGGGGATCCGCAGCGACGTACGCTCGCCCCTCGTGCTCTCGCAGCACGCGAGGCACTCGAGCGACGGACGACATGGGGACGGGACGACATGGGGACCACAGCACACAGGGGACGGCGGAGAGCGGCAGGGGTCGGCGCGGGGGCGATCGCGCTCCTGGCGGGGCTCCTGGCGGCACCGCCGGCGCAGGCGTCCGGGACGCAGACGCTGCTCGCGCTCGGCGACTCGATCACGCGCGCGGCGACGACCTGCGGGGTGAACCGCGACTGCGTCGAGAACTCCTGGGCGACGGGATCGGCGCCCGCGGTCGACTCGATCGCGAGCCGGATGGCGGCGGCGGATCCGCGGACGGCGGTCCGCGCGGTGAACTACGCGAAGTCGGGCGCGGTCATCAGCGGAGTCGAGTCGCGGATCGACGCCGCGGTCGCGGCCGGGGAGGAGCCGGACGTGGTCACGCTGCTGATCGGCGGCAACGACCTCTGCTCGCTGAGCCTCTCGCCCGACTCCCGCGACGGCTACGCGATGACGCCCGCGGCCTCCTTCGCCGCGTCGGCGACCCGGATCCTGCGCTCGATCGGCGAGGAGTGGCCGGAGGCGACGGTGCTCGTCGGCTCGGTCCCGGACATCGAGTCGGAGTGGGAGGCCGTGAAGCCGACGCCGGGCGCCGCGATCTGGGCCTGGGGCGGGGTCTGCCGGACCCAGCGCGGAGTCGACGCCACGACCGGAGCCCCGCTGACCGGCTCGGCCTACACCGCCTCGCTCGCGGCGGCGGAGGACCGGGAGGCCGACTTCAACGAGGCACTCGAATCGGCCTGCGCGTCCGCCGCGAACGACTGCGTCTGGGACGGCGGCGCCCTCACGGCGGCTCCGATCTCGCTCGACCAGCTCTCGACGGACGTCGACTACTTCCACCCGAACGTCGCCGGCCAGGCGATGATCGCGGAGGAGCTGTGGACGGCCTGGGGCCTCGGCGACGAACCGGCTCCGGCTCCGACCCCGACTCCCACGTCGGCGCCCACCGCGGCTCCTGCTCCGGCACCCACGGGCTCGCCCGCGCCGTCCCGCGACACCACGGCTCCGAAGACCGTCATCACCGCGCCGACGAGCGGATCGACGGTGCGCGGCTCTGTCACCCTGGTCGCCACCGCCAAGGACGACGTCGGCACGACGAAGCTGAGCTTCTGGAGCGGAGCCACGCGGCTGGGCGACGCGACGAGGGCGTCGGACGGCACGTGGCGCCTGACCGTCTCGGCCTCCTCCTACCCGGCCGGGCGGTACGCGATCGTCGCGCACGCCTACGACGCCGCAGGGAACCTCGGGCGGAGCTCTTCGATCACCCTCAAGCGCTGAGCGGCTGAGGGGGCCGTCCGTCACCGGCCCCCTCAGCCCCGCGCGACGAGCAGCACGTCGGGACGATCCCAGTTCTCGACGGTCTGCAGCACCCAGAAGATCCCGAAGAGGGCGAGCGCGACGGCCTCGCCGAGCAGGAGCCACTGCTCGCCGAGAAGTTCCGCTCCCCGCCCCGTGAGAAGCAGGAGCACCAGCGCCGCATCGACCGCGGCGATCAGCACCGCGAGAACGGCGTAGCAGCGGGAGTAGAAGCGCGGCGTCCCCGGCCCGCTCGCTCCCTCCTCGCGCACCGCGACGGCGTGCAGACCCGCGGTGACGGCGATGAGGAGGAAGAAGACGCCGGCGGCGGCGTAGTGGCCGAGCCGCAGGAACGACGGGAGCGTGCTCCAGGCCGCCAGAGCGATCAGGAGGGCGGCGGCGATCGCGGTGCGGACGAGCGCCCAGCGGTCGAGGACCCGGTCGAGGGCGAGCAGGATCACGGAGGCGATGAGGACGGCCGCGGCCGTGACCAGGTAGGCGGGCAGTGAGGCGGCGACCTCACCCGCGGCCGTCGCGGGAAGGCACGACGCCCCTCCCGCCGGGCACACCGCTCCCTGGAGGCGCTGCAGCTCCTCCGAGGCGAGGGGCACCGGCACGATCGCGATGACCGGCGCCGTCATGCCCGCCAGCAGCAGGAGGAAGCGCCGCACGCTCCTCCCGGCGAGGACGACCAGCGCGACGCCGACCGCGAAGAGCGCCCCGGTGAAGAGGGAGCGGACCGGGGTGTAGTACGAGGCGCTGATCGAGCGCAGCGGGCCTCCGACGACGAGCTGGTGGACGAGGCCGGCCGTGAGGAGCACCACGGCCGCCACCAGGGAGAGGCGGACGTAGCGGTAGGTGCGGAGGGAGGAGACGGCGCCGCCCCCGCCCAGCGCGTCGCCGCGGGCCACCCGGCTACTCCGCGCGCAGGCCGGAGGAGGCGAGGGCGAAGTCGACGTCGATGCGGATGGCGACGCGGAGGGGGTTCGGGCGCGGGGTGCGGTAGCGCTGGGAGTAGAGCTCGACGGCGTGCTGCACGGCGTCGGGCTCCTCCTCGATCGTCGCCGGACCGCCCAGGCTCAGCCACCGGATGCCGTCGACCTGCCCGACCGTCGCGGTGCCGCCCCGCCGGACGTTGAGCACCTTCTGGCTCTCGCGGGAGGTGATGACGCGGACGACACTGTCCTCGTAGGTGAAGCCCACGGCGACCACGTGCAGGCGGCCCTGGCGGCCGGGGGTGGAGAGGGTGGCCAGGTGGCGCTCGGTGACGAAGGCGAGGCCGTCGGCGCTCAGGATGCTCATCCCGCGAGCGTAGCCGGAGGCGCCGACGCGCTCCTGGGGGCGGACCGCCGGTCAGCCCTCGAGGATCAGCGCCTCGCCCTGGCCGCCTCCGCCGCAGAGCGCGGCGACGCCGAGCCCGCCGCCCCGGCGCCGGAGGGCCAGCGCCAGGTGCAGGGCCAGCCGTGCTCCGGAGGCGCCCACCGGGTGGCCGAGCGCGATCGCCCCGCCGTCGACGTTGACCGCCTCGGGCTCGACGCCGAGATCGTCCGCCGACTGGAGGACGACGGAGGCGAACGCCTCGTTGATCTCGATCAGGTCCAGGTCGGACACCGCTGCACCGCGGCGGCCGAGCGCCCGGAGGATCGCCGCCGACGGCTGTGAATGCAGGGAGTTGTCCGGTCCGGCGACCTGCCCGTGCTCGGCGACGGTCGCGAGCCAGGGCAGTCCGCGCTCGCGGGCCCAGCCGCGGGACACGACGACCAGCGCGGCGGCGCCGTCCGTGATCGGGGACGAGCTGCCCGCCGTGATCGTGCCCTCGGGCGAGAACGCGGGGGCCAGCCGGGCGAGCGTCTCGACCGTGCTGTCCTCCCGGATCCCGTCGTCGGCGGACACGACGAGGTCCGGTCCGCGCCGCTGCGGAACCGCGACCGGCACGATCTCCTCGGCGAGCACGCCCGTGGACCGTGCCGCGGCGGCCCGCTGGTGCGAGAGCGCGGCGAAGGCGTCCTGGCGCTCGCGGCGGATGCCCCGTGCGGCGTTGCCGTCGTCGGTCACCCTCCCCATCAGGCGGCGGTCGAACGGATCGAGCAGGCCGTCGTGGAGGAGTGCGTCCTCGAGCGGACGCGGACCGACACCCAGGCCCGAGCGGGATCCGAGCAGGAGGTGCGGCGCGTTGGTCATCGACTCCTGCCCTCCGGCGACGACCACCTGCGCCTCGCCGAGCCGGATCATCCGCGCCGCGTCGATCACCGCGGTGAGACCCGACAGGCAGAGCTTGTTGATCGTGACCGCCGGGACGTCCCAGCCCAGGCCCGCGAGGACCGCGGCCTGCCGGGCGGGGCCCTGACCGGCTCCGGCCTGGATCACCTGGCCGAGCACGACCGCGTCGACGTCGGCCGCGGAGGCGCCCGAGCGCTCGAGAGCCCCTCGGATCGCAGCGGCGCCGAGCTCGACGCCCGAGAGCGGCGCGAAGGCTCCGGAGAAGCGGGCGAACGGGGTGCGGGCGCCCCCCAGGATCACGGGGGTGGTGTCGTCAGTGGACACGGGGACTCCTTCTCGACGGTGAGAGCGGGGGAAGCGGTGGGGAGACGGATGCCGGATGCCGGCCCGGGTCAGGGAACGAGCAGGATCTTCCCGCGGACGTGGCCGTCCTTGCTGAGCCGATGCGCCTCGGCGGCCTGCTCGAGCGGGAGGCGCGGACCGGTCGCGACCGCGAAGCGCCCCTCGCTCGCCAGTCGGGCGGCGAGCGGCACGCCCTCGCGGCGGAGGCGCTGCTCCTTTTCGGTCAGCGGCACGGGACTGCCGCCGCTCCACGCCCGGATGCCCAGCTCTGCCGCACGAGGGCCGGCGACCACCGTTCCGACGTGCTGCGGATCCGCCACCAGCGCGAGCGAGGCGGCGAGCGCCTCGTCCGTCCCGGCCGCGTCGAGCACGCGGTCGACGCCCTCGGGCGCTGCGGCGCGCAGCCGCTCGAGCAGCCCGGGCCCGTAGGCGACCGGCACCGCTCCGAGCGCGCGCAGCGCCTCGTGGTTCGCCGGGCTCGCCGTGGCGATCACCCGGGCTCCGCGGTCGACGGCGAACTGGATCGCCGCCCGTCCTACCGCGCCGGCGCCCGCGTGCACCACGAACGTCGATCCCTCCGCAACGCCGAGCGAGACCACCGCCTGGTAGGCGGTGGAGACCGGGATGCCGAGCGCGGCCGCCTCCTCGAAGCCGAGTCCGTCGGGGAGCGGATCGAGGGAGTCGGGGGTGACCGCGACGGCGGTCGCGTAGGTGCCGGTGGCGCCGCTGACGATCACCCGGTCTCCGACGCTCCAACCGGTCACGCCCGGACCGACGGCGGAGACCACGCCGGAGCCGTCCGACCCGAGCCTCCGCGGACCGTCGAACGGCGGGCTCGGGCGCAGGCCGGAGCGCACCTTCCACTCGATCGGGTTCACGCCGGCCGCGCGGACGGCGACCACCACGGTGCCGGGCCCCGCCTCGGGCTCCGGCGCCTCGACGGTCTCGAGCACCTCGGGCCCGCCGATCCGCTCGTACTGCACGATCCTCGCCATGTCGTCCTCCTCCTCGCGGGCCACCGCCCGCTCCGGTCGCCTCAGTCCAGCAGACTCTCGCGCACCTGGCGGCGCAGCACCTTGCCGATCAGCGAGGTCGGCAGCTCGTCCACCGGGACGATCCGCTTGGGCACCTTGTAGGGCGTCAGGTGCAGCCGGCAGAAGTCGCGCAGCGCCTCCGGATCCACGGCCGTCCCGGCCCGCAGGACCACGGCCGCCGCGACGCTCTCGCCGCCGTCCTCGCGGGGGAGCCCGACGACGGCCGCGCGCGTCACGTCCGGGTGCGACTCCAGCACTCCCTCGACCTCGGAGGGGGAGACGTTGAAGCCGCCGGTGATGATGAGCTCCTTGGCCCGGTCGACGATCGTCACGAAGCCGTCGGCCGAGACGGTCGCGATGTCGCCCGTGCGCAGCCAGCCGCCGGGGAGGAGGGCCTCGGCCGTCTCCTCCGGCCGCTTCCAGTACCCCTGGAACACCTGCGGCCCCCGGAGCAGGAGCTCGCCGGACTCGCCCGGGCCGCGGTCGACCGACGGATCGGCGGGGTCGACGAGGCGGATCGTCGTGCTGGGGAACGGCACGCCCACGGTGCCGGGCCGGCGGGTCGGGCCGACCGGGTTCCCGAGGGCGACCGGCGAGCTCTCGGTCATGCCGTAGCCCTCGACCAGGAGTCCCCGGCTCGCGCGCTCCCAGCGGTCGACCGTCGCGACCGGCAGGCTCATCGCTCCCGAGATCGCGAAGCGGATGCCGCGCAGGTCGAGCTCGTGGCGCTCGGAGGCGCGGGCCAGCGCGTCGTACACGGGCGGCACCGCGGGGAGGAAGGTGGGCGGCGACGACTTCGCGGCCGCCTTCACGAGGCCGACGTCGAAGGTCGGGAACAGCACGACCTTCGCGCCGATGCTGATCGCGAAGGTCAGGCACAGCGTCAGCCCGTAGGCGTGGAACAGGGGGAGCACCGCGTAGAACGTCTCGTCGCCCTCGCGCAGGCCCGGCACCCAGGCGCGGCCCTGCAGGGCGTTCGCACGGAGGTTCGCGTGCGAGAGGATCGCGCCCTTGGGCGTCCCGGTGGTCCCGCTCGTGTACTGCAGCAGGGCCGTGTCGCCGAGGACCGGGCGGGGGTGCGAGCGCGCGATGCGGCGGTTCTTCAGCAGCGACGCGAAGGGCAGCAGGGAGCGGCTGCGGGGGGTCGCGGTGAGCTTCTCGCGTGACCGGCGCACCGACGGCAGGGGGAGCCGTAGCGCCAGGCGCTTGCCGAGCGGGAAGGAGCGGGTGAGGTCGACGGAGACGACGCGCTCGATGCCCAGGTCGGCGGGCATGGTCGCGACCACGTCGGCGATCTTGTCCCAGACGACCGCGAACCGGGCGCCGTGGTCCTCGAACTGCCGCCGCAGCTCGCGCGGCGTGTAGAGCGGGTTGTGCTCGACCACGATCGCTCCGAGGCGGAGAGCGGCGTAGAACGCCACCACGTGCTCCGGGCAGTTCGGGAGCACCAGCGCGACGCGGTCGCCGGCGCGCACGCCCAGGCGCCGCAGGCCCTCCGCCGCGCGCGCGACCTGCTCGCCGAGCTCGGCGTAGCTGGTCTCGGCGCCGAAGAACTCGAGGGCGGTGCCGCGGCGGTACCGCGCGACCGAGTCCTCGAGCAGGTCGACGAGGGTCTGGGTGGGGGGGTCGATCTCGGCGGGCACGCCCTCCGCGTAGGAGGTCAGCCACGGCTTCGTCGCCAGGTTCGAGGATCCGGAGGTCACGGGCCGAGTATCGGGCACCCGCCTCCGCACTTCCTCCGAGGCGCGCGGAGGGGGTGCCGCACCGGGCGCGGGAGCGGCAGGCTGGCGGCATGAGCGCAGCCATCGACCTCCTCCGCGACGCCTTCGGCCGGGTGCACGAGAACGTGCACGCCGTCCTCGACGACAGCACCCCCGATCAGCTCGCGTTCCGCGCGGACGCCCGCTCGAACTCGCCCGCCTGGCTCGTCTGGCATCTCGTCCGGGTGCAGGACGACCACCTCGCCCCGCTCGCCGGCCACGAGCAGGTGTGGACGGCCGACGGCTTCCACGGCCGGTCCGGCCTGCCCTTCGGGCCCGACGAGACCGGCTACGGGCAGGAGCCGGCCGAGGTGGCGGCGCTCGCCGCGGTGCCGGCCGCGCTGCTCGCGGAGTACGCCGACGCCGTGCACCGGCAGACGCTCGCCCTCCTCGACACGCTCGGCGACGAGGACCTCGAGCGCGTCGTCGACGAGCAGTGGGATCCGCCGGTGACCCTCGGGGTGCGGCTGGTCTCGGTGATCGACGACGACACGCAGCACGTCGGCCAGGCCGCGTACGCGAAGGGTCTCGCCGAGCGCTCGGCGCGCTGAGCCCGGCCTCTACGCTGGCGGGATGCGCGCGCTCCGGACCCTGCCCGCGAGCGCGGTCCTCGCCCTCGCCACCGCGCTGACCCTCGTCGGCTCCTGGATCCCCTCCTACTGGAACGACGAGGCCGCGACCCTCCGCCTGGCGCGGCTCCCGGTGGGGGAGCTCCTCGCCTTCGTGCAGGAGAAGGACGCGGTGCACCTGGTCTACGGCCTGATGATGCACGGCTGGATCGCGATCGCCGGGGAGTCGGAGCTCGCGGTGCGGGCGCCGTCCGCTCTCGCCACGGGAGCGGCGGCGGCGGGCGTCGCCGTCCTGCTGCGATCGTTCGACCGGCCCCGGGCGGCACTCCTCGCCGCCGCGGTGCTCGTGCTGCTCCCGCGGTCCTCGTTCTCGGGGACCGAGGCGCGGTCCTCCGCTCTGGCCACCGTGCTCGTGGTGGGAGCGGCGGTCCTCGTCGTGCGGGCGGCCCGCTTCGGAGGAGCCCTGCGCTGGATCGCGTTCGCGGCCGTCGCGGGTCTGGCGGACGCGGTGTTCCTCTACTCCGTGCTGGTGCTGCCGGCTCTCGTCGCGCTCGCCGCGGCCGCGGCGCCCCGGGGTGCCGTGCGGGCTCTCGCGGCGAGCGCCCTCTCTGCACTGGGCGCCGTGCCGGTGCTGCTCCTCGCCGCCGGGCAGAGCGGCCAGGTCGGCTGGCTCCGCTCGCAGCCCGTGACCGCGTTCACCGTCCTGGTCGAGCCGTTCTGCGGATCCGCGTGGTGGCTGGCCGGGATCGCCGTCGCGCTCCTCGCGGTCGCCGCGGTGCGGGGCGGCATGCGCGGGCCGCTCCTGCCGGCCCTCGTCCTCTGGATCGTGCTGCCGACGGCGGTGCTGGTGCTCGGGACCCTCCTCGTCGAGCCGATGTTCACTCCGCGCTACCTCGCGTCGAGCACGCCCGCCCTCGCGGTCCTCCTCGGCCTCGCGCTCGACTCGTTCAGGGCCCGGACGGGCGTCGCCCTCCTCGCCCTGATCGCGGTGGCCGCACTGCCGGTCCTCGTGCAGATGCGCACGGTCACCGGGAAGCCGGCCGGGCAGGATCTCCGCGGTCTGGCGGCCGCCGTCGAGGAGCGGGCCCGTCCGGGCGACGCCGTCCTCCTCGGCTCCTCCGGGACGGTCTCGCTCCGGCCCCGCCTGGCGCTCGCCGCCTACCCGGAGGCGTTCGCGGGCGTGGACGATGTCGCCCTCGCCGCTCCGTACGGGACGACGGGCACGTATTCGGACGTCCTGCTGGAGGGCGAGGCGCTGCGCGCCGCGCTCGCCGGGGAGGACCGGGTCTGGCAGGCGCTGCCGGAGGGCGAGGCGGACGCGGTGCTCGCTGAGGCGGGGTTCGTCGCGCGCGAGCGGATCCGGGTGCCGACGACCGTGCTGACGCTGTGGGAGCGTCCGGAGGGCCGCTGATCCGGAGCGCTCGGGGCGTCGCAGCCCCGGAGTGGAGAGACGCCGGAGTGCCCGGAGCCCCGCCGACGGGGAGCCGCTACCCTTGTCCCCGGCGCCGTCGCAGAGCGGTGGCGTCCGCGGAGCGAGGACCGCGCCACCGAGAGGACCCGAACGTGACGTTGCCCGAGACCACCACCACCGCCATCGCGAAGCGGAAGGGGCGCGACGTCGCCCCCGAGATCGCGCGCTCCTGGCTGCTGGTGAACGCCACCCGCACCGAGACGTTCGACGCCGCGCACGCGTCCCGCGCCGACCAGATCGTCCTCGACATCGAGGACGCGGTCGACCCCAAGGCGAAGCCCGACGCGCGGACCGACGTCGCGGAGTGGCTGACCGGCGAGAAGCGCGCCTGGGTCCGCATCAACGACCACTCCACCCCGTTCTGGTCCGACGACGTCGACGCGCTGAAGGGCCTGCCCGGCCTCGCCGGCGTCATGCTCGCCAAGACCGAGGCCGCTGAGCACGTCACCGAGACCTTCGATCGCCTCGGCGGCTCCACCCCGGTGCTCGCCCTGGTCGAGTCCGCCCTCGGCATCGAGGAGGCGGTCTCGATCGCCCGCGCCCGCGGCACCTTCCGCCTCGCGTTCGGCAGCGGCGACTACCGCCGCGACACCGGCACCAGCGCCGACGACCTCGCGATGGCCTACCCGCGCTCGCGCCTGGTCGTCGCCTCGCGCATCGGCGACCTGCCCGGCCCGATCGACGGACCGACCGTCTCGAACAGCCACCCCGTGCTGCGCGAGCAGTCCGCGCTCACGGTCTCGCTCGGCCTCACCGGGAAGCTCTGCCTCGACACCGAGCAGCTCGCCGTGATCAACGAGGTCATCAGCCCGACGCCGTCCGACGTCGCCTGGGCCCGCGACTTCCTCGACGACTTCGAGGCCCGCGGCCGCGTCATCCGCGACGGCAGCGACCTGCCCCGGCTGGGCCGCGCCAAGAAGATCGACAAGCTGGCCACGGCGTTCGGCGTCAACCCGCTGTGATCCGTCGCGGGGAGGGCGCCTCCGCGGCACACTGAGGGAGCCGCGGAGACCCTCCCGCGCAGGACGGAGACTCCGATGGGCGCGGTCAGCACCTTCCTCTGGTTCGACGACGGCGCGGGGGAGGCGGCGCGCTTCTACACGGAGCTGGTGCCGAACTCGCGGATCACCGGAAGCCAGGTGCTGCCGGAGGGCTCCCCGTCGCCCGGCGAGGTGCTGTCGGTGACGTTCGAGCTCGACGGGCAGCGGTTCCAGGCGATCAACGCCGGGCCGCGGTTCCCGTTCACCCAGGCCGTCTCCATCGTCGTGACCGTCGGCGACCAGTCCGAGCTCGACCGGCTGTGGGACGCCCTGATCGCGGACGGCGGCGAGGAGAGCCGGTGCGGCTGGCTCCGCGACCGCTGGGGGCTGTCCTGGCAGATCGTGCCGGAGGTCCTCCCGCGTCTGCTCGGAGGCGCCGACCCCGAGGCGTCCGCGCGCGCGCTGCAGGCGATGCTCGCGATGAGCCGCCTCGACATCGCGGAGCTGGAGCGGGCCCATGCCGGCGCGTGACTCCGCCCGCCCGCGCCGCTCGACCTCGCTGCGGCGCGCGTACCTCCGCGACTACCGCTACGCCTACGGCTCGCGCTTCGTGCACCTGCGGGAGGGCTGGGACGTGTCGCGGTACGCGTCCGGCGACGGCGCTCCGGTGCTGCTCATCCCCGGCATCTACGAGACGTGGCAGTTCCTCCGGCCCATCGCCGAGAGGCTGCACGCGGCGGGCCATCCGATCCACGTGCTGCCCGCGCTCGGCTACAACACGCGGCCGATCGTCGCGTCGGCCGGACTCGGCCAGGACTACCTGCGCGAGCACGATCTGCGCGGAGTCGTCGTCGTCGCGCACAGCAAGGGCGGCCTGATCGGCAAGCACATGATGGTCGTCGACGACCGCGAGGACGGGCGGATCGAGCGGATGATCGCCGTCTCGACCCCGTTCAACGGCTCGTCGCTCGCACGGATCGCCCCGGCGCGGGCGCTCCGGGAGTTCGCACCCCACCGCCCGCTGATCCGCACCCTGCTGGCCGAGCGCGAGGCCGACGCGCGCATCACGTCGATCTACGGGATGCGCGACCAGTACATCCCCGGAGGGAGCCGCCTCGCCGGGGCGCGCGAGAACATCGCGGTCTCGGTGGTCGGCCACTTCGCGCTGCTCTCGAGCCCGAAGGTGCTCGACCTCATCGCGGCCCGGGTCTGAGGCCGGACGGGATCCGCTGGGCTCGCCGCCCACGTGAGGCGCCTGCCGTGCGGCGCGACCGCGACCGGAGGACGGCCGCCTCAGCGACGGGCCGAGCCGCCCGCCGCGCTCAGGACCAGGGAGTGAGCAGCACGAGCGGGATCTGCCGCTCGGTCTTCGTCTGGTACTCGGCGTAGTCCGGCCACGCGGCGACCGCGCGCTCCCACCAGGCCGCGCGCAGATCGCCCTCGAGCACGCTCGCGGCGTAGTCCTTCTTCACGGGCCCGTCCTGCAGCTCGACGTGCGGCTCCTTGAGCATGTTGCCGTACCAGACGGGGTGCTCGGGCGCGCCGCCCTTGGACGCGACGACCACGTACTCGCCCTCGTACTCGACGCGCATCAGCGCGGTCTTGCGGAGCTTCCCGCTCTTCGAGCCGACGGTGGTCAGGACGATGATGGGGCGGCCGCGGAGGAGGTTCCCCTCGGCTCCGCCGGTCCGCTCGTAGAGCTCCGCCTGCTCGCGGGCCCACTCGGACGTGCTGGGTTCGTACTCTCCGGTCAGCGGCATGCATCCGATCGTACGGCCGCGGCGGCCCCGGTGGCCGACCCGCGTGCAGGAGGATGGAGCGGTGTTCTCCGCAGACCCGTTCGACCGAGCCCGTATCGCCCTCCTGCGCGACGATCTGATCCGCGCCCGCTACGGCGTGGACGCCGTGCGGGGGCTCTGGGGCGACGAAGCGGCCGAGGCGCTGCACCGCGGCGACCGGGTCCCCGCCCGCCGCGCCCTCGAGCGCAGCGGCGACCACGACGCGCTGGCCACCCTCGCCCGCCTGTTCCTCCTGGCCGATCCCGTCTCGGCCGACGACGCGGACGAGGCGTTCGGCGCTCTCGCGCTGGAGGGGGCGGTGGAGCTCGGCCTGGTGCGCGTCGAGGCCGGAGCCGTCGTCACCGCGGCCCTCGACCTGCGCCCCTACGACGTGGTCGACCAGCGCGGCGCGGCCTCCTGGTGGATCGCCTCCGACCTCGGGGAGCTCGCCCTCGGCCGCGCGCTCGACGAGGACCACGTGCTCGGCGTCGGCGGCGCGAGCCTCACGCTGACCGGCCTGATGATCCAGCGGCCCGTCGGCCGCGTGCTCGACCTGGGGACCGGCTGCGGGATCCAGGCGCTGCACGCCTCCCGCCACGCCGAGCAGGTGGTCGCCACCGACATCTCCGAGCGCGCGCTCGCGCTCGCCTCCTTCACCGCGGCGCTCAACGGGATCGAGAACATCGAGTTCCGCCTCGGCAGCCTCTACGAGCCGGTCGCGGGGGAGCGCTTCGACCACATCGTCACGAACCCGCCGTTCGTCATCACGCCGCGAGCCGAGGGCGTCCCCTCCTACGAGTACCGCGACGGCGGGCTGGAGGGCGACGAGATCGTGCGCCGCGTGATCCTCGGAGCAGCCGAGCACCTGGTGCCCGGCGGTGTCGCGCAGCTCCTGGGGAACTGGGAGTACCGGGAGGGCGCGGACGCCTTCGACCGGATCGCGGACTGGCTCGCCGACGCCCGCAGCCCGCTGGAGCAGGCGCTCGAGGCGGGGCCCGAGGGGCTCGACGCCTGGATGGGCGGGACCGCCTCTCCGCTGGACGTCTGGGTCGTGGAGCGCGAGCGTCAGGATCCGGCGGTCTACGCCGAGACCTGGATCCGGGACGGCGGCACGACCCGCGGCCCCGCGTTCGACGCGCTGGTCGACGCCTGGCTGACCGACTTCGAGCGGCGCGGGGTGACCGGCGTCGGCTTCGGCTACGTCACGCTCCGCCTGCCCGAGCAGCCCCGCCCGCCGATCCGCCGCCTCGAGCGCATCACCACGCCGATGGCGACCGCGGGCCTGGGCGGCCACCTCGCCGCCTGCCTCGACGCGGCCGAGGCCCTCGCGTCGCTCGACGATCGCGCTCTGGCGGGTCTCGCCCTGGTCGTCGCCGGAGACGTCACGGAGGAGCGGCACTACTGGCCGGGCAACGACGATCCGACGGTGCTGCGGCTGCGGCAGGGCGGCGGCTTCGCCCGGGTCGAGGAGGTCGACACGGCGCTGGCCGCCGTGGTCGGCGCCTGCGACGGCGAGCTCTCCGTGGCGGCGATCGCGGCGGCGGTCGCCTCGCTCCTCGAGGTCGAGGAGGAGGCGGTGTCCGACTCGGTGCTGCCGCGGGTGCGCGAGCTGGTGGCGACGGGGCTGCTGCGGCTGCCTCAGGGGGAACGCGGCTAGAAGAGGGTGGCGGAGTCCTCGACGGGGGGCGCAGCGGCCGCGGCAGGCACGGCGGCGGCCGTCGGCCATCCGGGTCCGGCGTCGACGGGCTGCCGGCGCTGGTAGGCGGTCGCGGCGCTCCGGGCGCGGACGTCGGCGGCCTCGTTCATCCGGTGGTTGGCGTGCCCCTTCACCCACTCGAAGGTGACCGCCCGGCCCTGCAGCTCCTCGTCGAGCGCCTTGATGATCTCGACGTTCATCACCGGCTTGCCGTCGGCCTTGCGCCAGCCCTTCCGCTTCCAGCCCGGCAGCCACTCGGTGCAGGCCTTGATGGCGTACTGGCTGTCGCAGAGGATGTGCAGCGGCTCCTCCTCCTGCGCGGTCGCGCGCAGCAGCTCGAGCACCGCGGTGAGCTCGCCGATGTTGTTCGTGCCGTGCGACCAGCCGCCCGCGGCCCAGCGCTCGTCGTCGACGTACCAGGCCCAGCCGGCGGGGCCGGGGTTGCCCAGTGCGGACCCGTCTGCGGCGGCGATGATGCTCACGTGCGTCTCTCCTCGTGCTCTCGGTGCTCGCGCCGGTGCGGCGCCCTCCGAGGGTAGTCGGCGGGCGGGGCGGTCCGCGGCGCGCGGCGCGGAGTCAGGCGGAGGAGGAGCGGCGCGCGATCGTCACGCGCGTCGAGTACGGCATCGCGACGGTCCCGCTCCCGCCCGACTCCTCGTCCACCACGGCGTCGACCGCCGCGAGGACCGCGGCGCGCTCCTCGTCGGGCATCGCGATGACGGAGCTGCGGGACGCGAACATGTCGCGCACCCCGGCTCGGTCGAGCTCGAAGGACCACTCGAAGGCCGCGAACGCCACCCGCTCGAGAGCGGAGCCGAGCGGCGGCCGGAGCGTCTCGAAGCGCTCGGCGGTGGAGGCTCCGGCGACCTCGCCGAGCCGGCGCACCCAGGGGACCGACTCGTCGCGGATGTTCCACACCAGCGCGAGCACGCCCTCCGGCACCAGGACGCGGGCGACTTCGGCTCCCGCGCGCTCGGCGTCGACCCAGTGCCACGACTGCGCGGCGGTGACGAGCTCCGCGGAGGCGTCCGCGGCGGGGATCGCCTCGGCCGTCCCCTCCTCGGGGCGGACCCCCGGCAGATTCGAGGCGAGACGCGCGAGCATCTCCGCGTCGGGCTCGACCGCGGTCACGTCGAGGCCGCGGGACGCGAGCGACGCGGTGAACTTGCCCGTTCCCGCGCCGAGGTCCACGGCGCGCAGCCGATCGGAGGCGTCGGCTCCCGCCGCGCGGGCCCGCTCCGGGACGAAGGCGCCCGCCACCCGCGCGGGGGCGTGCCCCACGATCCAGTCGACGGCGTCGTCGGGGTAGCCGGGCCGCCCGCGGTCGTAGGCGTCGACCGCGCTGCCGAAGGAGCGTCCGAGGCCGCTCATCGCTTCTCCGCCGCTCGCGCGAGCACGTCCACCGCGTAGCCGTAGCCGGCGATGCCCGCGCCGACGATCACGGCGATCGCGACGTCCGAGAGGTAGGAGTGCTGCCGGAACGGCTCACGCCGGTGCACGTTGCTCACGTGCACCTCGACCATCGGCAGCTCGGTCGCGAGGACGGCGTCGCGGATCGCGATCGACGTGTGCGTGTACGCCCCGGCGTTGAGCACCACTCCCGAGACGGAGCCGCGAGCCGCGTGCAGCCGGTCGACGATCGCGCCCTCCGAGCTGCTCTGGAAGGTCTCGACCGTGAAGCCGTGCCGCTCGGCCGCCTCCGCCGCCAGCGCCACGGCGTCGGCGAGGGTGTCCGAGCCGTAGAGCTCGGGTTCGCGGGTGCCGAGCAGGTTCAGGTTCGGGCCGTTGAGGACGAGGATCGGCAGCTTCACGCTCCGACCCTAGCGCCGGCCGTCCCCGCGAGCGGGAGCTGCGGCAGCGCCGCGCGCAGGAGGATCAGCTCGCGCGCATGGGCGTCCAGACGCCGGTCCTCCTCGGTCCGCAGCTCGAGAGGCGGGACCGGCTCGGCCGCCCCGTCGGAGCCCCGCACCACGAAGACGCTCCGGCACTGCGTGGTCAGCTCCAGCTCGCCGGTCCGCGGGTCCCCGGAGCGCACGTGCACCGCCAGGTGCATGCTCCGGGCGCTCGTGTGGATGAGGCGCGCCTCCACCTCGACGAGATGCCCGATGCGCACCGGACGGTAGAAGTGGATCCCCCCGGAGTAGACGGCCACAGAGTCGCGGCCGGTCCAGCGCTGCGCGACCGCGTCGGCCGCCTCGTCGATCCAGCGCATCACGATCCCGCCGTGGGCGTTGCCGCCCCAGTTGACGTCTCCCGGTGCCGCGAGGAAGCGGAACACGATCCGCGGACCGGTGCCCTCCTCGGTGTACTCCTGGGCGCGCATCACGTCATGCAGCCTCCGGCGGCCCTCGATGCGCGCGGCGGCGCCCTCGGCGAGGGACAGGTCCTCGATCGAGCGGGGCCGCCACTCCGGGACCGACCGCGGCCTCTTGTCGTCGTCGACGGCCACGAACACGAGGAGGCAGTGCGTGGCGTCCTCGTAGAGGCCGGTCCGCGGATCCGCCTGCGCGACCTGCACCAGCACGTGCATGCTCGTGCGCCCGGTGTGGATGACGCGGGCGGTCGCCTCGATCAGGTTGCCGACCGAGATGGGCCGTGTGAAGTGGACGTTGCCGACGTACGCCGTCACGCAGTAGCCGCCGCTCCAGCCCACGGCGCAGGCGTAGCCGGCCTTGTCGATCCACTCGAGGACGCGGCCGGCCTGGGCGCTGCGGCCGTCGGCGGTGGCGTCCTGCGGGGCGGCGAGGAAGCGGAGCGTGATGCGGTCGGTCATGGTGCCCGTCGTCGTGGGAGCGGAAGGGGGGAGTGGACCCGCGGGGGTGCGAGGAAAGGGGGATGATCCGCCCGCGGGCCACAGGGGTGTCCGGCAGGAGCCGGCTCGGTCAGGGGGATCAGGCCGCCAGCGGCAGCTTCTCGGCGAGGAGCCGGAGCCGCAGGGCCTGGAGCTCGGCGGTCAGCTCCGGCGGCAGCCGGTCGCCGAACCGCGTGAAGAACTCCTCCGTGAGCGCGCACTCCTCCAGCCACGCCTCCACCGGGACGGAGAACAGCTCCTCCTTCTGGGCCGAGGAGAGCAGGAGCCCGTGCGTGTTGATCGCGACCGGCAGGTCGCCGAGGGGGCTCCGCCGCGCCTCCGCCAGCCCCTCCAGGCGGCGGACGAGCCACTGCAGCACCCGCGCGTTCTCGCCGAAGCCGGGCCAGAGGAACTCGCCGCCCGCGTCCTTACGGAACCAGTTGACCTGGAACACCGCCGGCGCCGCATCGCCGAGCTCAGCGCCGATCGCGAGCCAGTGCGCGAAGTAGTCGGCCATGTTGTAGCCGCAGAAGGGGAGCATCGCGAACGGATCGCGGCGCAGCTCCCCGACCGTGCCCTCCGCGGCCGCGGTCTTCTCGGAGGCGACGGTCGCGCCCAGGAAGACGCCGTGCTGCCACGAGGTGGCCTGCGTGACCAGCGGGACGTTGCTCGCCCGTCGGCCCCCGAAGACGATCGCGTCCAGCGGCACGCCCTCGTGGGCGTCCCAGTCGGCGGAGAGCGACGGGCACTGCGCGGCCGGCGCGGTGAAGCGGGAGTTGGGGTGCGCGGCGGGCGTGCCGGACGCCGGCGTCCACGGCTGCCCGCGCCAGTCGGTCAGCCGCTCCGGTACCTCGTCGGTCAGGCCCTCCCACCACACGTCGCCGTCCTCGCGGAGCGCGACGTTGGTGAAGATCGTGTTGCCCCAGAGCGTCTGCACGGCGTTCGGGTTCGAGCTCTCCCCGGTGCCGGGAGCGACGCCGAAGAAGCCCGTCTCCGGGTTCATCGCCCAGAGGCGTCCGTCCTCGCCGCGGCGCATCCAGGTGATGTCGTCGCCCAGCGTCTCGACCCGCCAGCCGGGGATCGCGGGCTGCATCATCGCGAGGTTGGTCTTGCCGCACGCGCTCGGGAAGGCGGCGGCGACGTGGTAGCGCCGTCCCTCGGGCGAGACGATGCGGATCAGCAGCATGTGCTCGGCGAGCCAGCCCTCCTCGCGCCCCATCGCCGAGGCGATGCGCAGGGCGAAGCACTTCTTCGCCAGCAGGGCGTTGCCGCCGTAGCCGGAGCCGTACGAGACGATCTCGCGCGTCTCCGGGAACTGGGTGATGTACTTCACGGGGCTGCACGGCCAGGCGACGTCCTCGCGGGTGACGCCGTCCGCGTCGCGGAGGGGCAGCCCCACGGTGTGCACGCCGCGGACGAACGGGGTCTCCTCGGTGAAGGCGGCGAGCGGCTCGGAGCCCACGCGCGCCATGATCCGCAGGTTCAGCACCGCGTAGGCCGAGTCGGTGACCTGGACGCCCAGCTGCGAGAGCGGACCGCCGACGGGCCCCATCGAGAACGGGACGACGTACATCGTCCGTCCGCGCATCGCTCCGTCGAGGAGGGGAGCGAGCTCGGCTCTCATCGCGGCGGGCTCGCGCCAGTTGTTGGTCGGTCCCGCGTCGGCCTCGTCGGTCGTGCAGATGAAGGTGCGGTCCTCGACCCGGGCGACGTCGTCCGGGTCGGTGCGGGCCAGGAACGAGCCGGGCCGCCACTCCGGATTGAGCGGGAGGAGCGTGCCGGAGGCGACGAGCCGCTCGGTCAGGCGGTACCACTCCGCGGGGGAGCCGTCGCTCCACTCGATCGCGTCGGGCTGGAGGATCGCGGCGGTCTCGCGCACCCAGCGGCGGAGGGCGAGGGGCGCCGGCGGCACGACGGGCGCGGGGACGGACGTCGGCGCGGTCATGGTGCTCGGCTCGAGTCGGACGGTGTTGCTGTAGATGCTCATGCTGGCTCCGCTTTCGGTGGTCGTCGTCGACGGGGGTGGGGAGTCGCCGGCCGCAGCCGGGAAGAGGCCGGCCAGGCCGGGAGGGGCGCTCAGTGGCGCCCGAAGCCAGGATGGAGGAGGATAAGGAGGTATTCCCGGCGCTGAGGCGGTCAAGAAACCGTCTTTTTGCGCTTTCGTCACAACCGACGGCTGGAGCTCGCCGTGACCGATCCCTCGACACCCGCCCCGGGCTCCGACGCCGTGCTGCTCGGGCAGCGCCTGCGCCACTTCCGCACCCGGCGCGGACTGACCCTCGGGCAGCTCGCCGAGCGCGTCGACGTGTCGGGGAGCCAGCTCTCGCTGATCGAGACGGGCCGCCGCGAGCCGCGCCTCTCCCTCCTGCAGCGCCTCGCGGCCGCGCTCGGCGTCGAGCTGGCGGCGCTGCTCTCGGACGAGCCGCCGAGCGAGCGGGCCGCGCTGGAGATCGAGCTGGCGCGCGTGCAGAAGGGGTCGCTGTACCGCTCGCTCGGCCTGCCCGAGTTCAAGGTCAACAAGGGGCTGAGCACGCCCGTGCTGGAGGCGTTCCTCGGCGTCTACCGCGAGCTCGCCCGTCGCCGGAGCGAGGCGAGTGCCACACCGGAGGAGGCGCGCCGGGCCAATACCGCCCAGCGGCTCCAGCTGCGCGAGCGCAGCTCCTACCTGCCTGAGATCGAGGAGGTGGCGGGCGAGATGCTCCGGACCGTCGGGCACCGCGGAGGAGCACTGACCCACAGCTCCGTCTCGAAGATGGCCCGGCACCTCGGCTTCGAGATCATCCACGTCGGCGACCTGCCGCACTCCGCCCGCTCGGTGATCGACCTCGCGAACGGCAGGATCTACCTCCCGCCCGCCTCGATCCCCGGGGGTCACGGCCTGCGGGCGCTGGCGCTGCAGGCGATGGCGCACCGCCTCCTCGGGCACGAGCGGCCGGTGACCTACGCCGACTTCCTCCGCCAGCGCCTCGAGATCAACTACTTCGCCGCCGCCTGCCTGATGCCGCTGGAGCCGGCGGTCGCGTTCCTCCAGGAGGCGAAGCGCGAGCGGGACATCTCGGTGGAGGACTTCCGCGACGGCTTCGGCGTCACCCACGAGGCCGCCGCCCTGCGCTTCACGAACCTGCTCACCTCGCACCTCGACATCCGGATGCACTTCCTGCGGGTGCTGGGAGACGGCTCGATCCAGAAGGCCTACGAGAACGACGGGCTGCCGCTGCCGACCGACGTCACCGGGGCCGTCGAGGGCCAGGTGGTCTGCCGCTACTGGTCGGCGCGCTCCGCGTTCACCCGGACCAACCGGACGACGGAGTACTACCAGTACGTCGACACCCCGGCGGGCACCTTCTGGTCTGCGTCGCAGACCGGCACGACCGCCACCGAGGAGTTCTCGATCACCGTGGGCGTCCCGTTCGCCGAGGCCCGCTTCTTCCGAGGCCGCGACACCGACCGCCGCGAGCTCTCCCGCTGCCCCGACGAGACCTGCTGCCGGCGTGCCCCGTCGGAGCTCGCCGCGCGCTGGGACGGCAACGCCTGGCCGAGCGCGCGCCTGCACGCGCACGTGCTCGCGCCGCTCCCGTCGGGGACCTTCCCGGGCATCGACGACGCCGAGGTCTACGAGTTCCTCGACGCGCACGCCCGTGAGTCCTGACCGCTCCCGCGAGACGCCGCTCCGGTGCGCCTGTGTCGGCGTGCCGCGTACCCGAGCGGCGTCCCGTGGAGGGGGCGGGAGGCGTCAGTCCGAGATGAGGGCGCGGGCCGTTCCCTCGTCGAGGATGAGGTCGGTGATGAGGCCGGCCGCCAGGGCGCCGCGCAGGCCCGGCAGCTTCGAGGCGCCCGACACGACGCAGATCCGGCGCGACGCGCGGCGCACGGTGGAGAGGTCCGGACCGCTTGCACGTTCGTTCATGGGGATGTCGTCCCAGCTGCCATCGGACCGGTAGAACACCGTCGCGACGTCGCCGACGACCCCGGAGCCGCTGAGCGAGGTGAAGTCGCTCGGCTCCAGGTAGCCGCCGATGTAGACCTTCGAGGGGACCGCCGCGAACGGCGACCCGAGCCCGAACAGCGCCACGTCCATCCGCTGCTGCAGCTCCAGGACCCGTCGGGTGGAGCGCTCGCGCCACACCGCCTGCTTGGTGGTCGGGTCGTCGAAGAACGCCGGCACCGGGAACTGCTGGACCTTCGCCGCGTAGGCGTCGCCGAAGCGGCGGAGGATCTCGCTCGAGTAGTTGATGCCCGTGGTCTCGGTGTTGCCGGCGCCGTTCAGCTGCACGATCTGCGTGTTGTGCGTCTCCTTGGCGATCAGGTGGCGGCTGATCGCGCTCATCGTGGAGCCCCAGGCGATGCCGACGATCATGTTCGAGTCGATGAACTGCCCGAGGATCCTCGCTGCGGACAGGGCGACCCGCTCGAGCCGGTCGATCTCGCTGGTGTGGTCCGGCACCGGCACGATGTGCGCCGTGATGTCGAAGTGGGACCGCACCTCGGCCGAGAGGGCGCTCGCCCGGTCGAGGGGGGAGCGGATCTGGATGTCGACCAGGCCGGTCGCCCGGGCGTGCGAGAGCAGGCGCGAGACGGAGGAGCGCGACGTGTGCAGCTCGTGCGCGATCGCGTCCATCGTCAGATCCTGCATGTAGTACAGCTGGGCCGCACGCAGCGCGTCCCGCGTCTTGTCGGGATGGGTCGCGTGGGTCGTCTCGTCGAGTTCGACGACCGGTCTCACCGGGGTCATAGCGCTCCCTGCACGGATTTCCACCCGTCTTGACCGGATGTGTTGTCGGGTCAAGGATGGCTGTATTCCTCCGCGAAATCAATCGGTCATCTCCCCGGTGCACGCTGGTGCGGAGGCCTCGACGACACCCCTACGACACGAAGGCGAGTACGAAGTGGCACAGTCCGACGGAACTCCCGGAAACTCCGCTCTGCGCGAGAGCGTCGCTGCTCTCCGCGACAACCCCCGCGCCACGGTCCTGGTCATCGGCGGTGGCATCAACGGCATCGGGACCTTCCGCGAGCTCGCGCTCAACGGCGTCGACGTCGCCCTCGTCGAGCGCGGCGACTACGTCTCCGGTGCCTCGAGCGCCTCGAGCCACATGATCCACGGCGGCATCCGCTACCTCGAGAACGGCGAGTTCCGACTCGTCAACGAGGGCGTGCACGAGCGCAACGGCCTGCTGAAGATCGCTCCCCATTACGTGAAGCCGCTGCAGACGACGATCCCGATCTACTCGACGTTCTCGGGCATCCTCGCGGCTCCGCTGCGCTTCCTGACCCACAAGTCGGGCAAGCCCCAGGAGCGCGGCGCGCTGCTGATCAAGGTCGGCCTCACGATGTACGACTTCTTCTCCCGCGACGGCGGCACGGTCCCGCGCCACCAGTTCCACGGACGCAAGCGCTCGCTGAACGAGCTCCCCAAGCTCGACCCGAAGATCAAGTACACCGCCACCTACTTCGACGCCTCCGTGCACGAGCCCGAGCGCCTCGCGCTCGACGTGCTCCACGACGCGCTGATCGGCGGCAGGAAGGCCCGCGCGGCCAACTACGTCGAGGCCGTCGGCGCCGACGAGAAGGGCGTCGTCCTCCGCGACCGCGAGTCCGGCGAGGAGTTCACCTTCGCGGCGGACGTCGTCGTCAACGTCTCCGGACCGTGGACCGACTTCACCAACACGGCCCTCGGCACGTCCACGACATTCATGGGCGGCACCAAGGGCTCGCACATCGTGCTCGACAACCCCGAGCTGGTCGAGGCCTGCGAGGGACGCGAGATGTTCTTCGAGCACAGCGACGGACGCATCGTCCTCATCTACCCGCTCAAGGGCCGCGTGATGGTCGGCACGACCGACATCGACGCCGACCCCACGAAGCCGGCGGTGTGCACGGAGGAGGAGATCGACTACTTCTTCGAGCTCGTCAACCACGTCTTCCCGGCCATCCGCGTGGACCGTTCGCAGATCGTCTTCAAGTTCTCCGGCATCCGCCCGCTGCCCCGCCACGACGACGAGGCCCCGGGCTTCGTCTCCCGCGACTACCGCATCGAGCCCTCGACGCTCCCCGGCAACGGCTCGCCCGTGCTCAGCCTGGTCGGCGGCAAGTGGACGACGTTCCGCGCCCTGTCGGAGCACCTCTCGAACGAGGTCTTCAAGCGGATCGGCGTGACCCGTCGCGTCTCCACCGTGAAGACCCCCATCGGAGGCGGCAAGGGCTTCCCGCGCACCGACGCGTCCCGCGCGCAGTGGATCGGCCAGCACCGCTCCGGGCTCTCCTCGGCCCGCACGGGCCAGCTGCTCGAGCGCTACGGCACCCGCGCGCAGGAGGTCATCGAGGCCCTGGCCGACGGACACGACGAGGCGCTCGACTTCGACAAGGACTTCACCACCGGTGAGATCCGCTACCTCGCCCAGCGCGAGAGCGTGGTGCACCTCATCGACCTGGTGATGCGCCGCACCAACCACGCCTTCACGGGCGGCCTGAGCCGCGAGCTCCTCGAGGAGCTCGCCGAGCACACGGGCGCCGTGCTGGGCTGGGACGACGCCGCCCGCGCGTCGGAGGTCGACGCGACCATCGCGCACCTCAAGGAGTACAACGGCGTCGACGTCGGGGGCACCTCGGTGCAGACCCCGACGGCCGTGCCCGCCTCCTGATCGGCGATCAGGCGCGGATCGACGGAAGCCCCGGACCGAGGACCACCTCGACCGGGGCTTCCGTCGTGACAACGCACAAACGTGCACGCGCCGTTCCTTGTCGCTAGGACAGGGCGCCGATAACTTCACACCGTCGGGCATCGAAGCCCGCCGCGGACGCCTGTGCGCGTCCGTCTTAGGAAAAGGAAAAGGTCAACGTGGACAATCTCGGAGTGGTCTTCCTCGCCGAAGTCGTGGGAACGGCCATGCTCGTGCTCCTCGGCTGCGGTGTCGTCGCCAACGTCGCGCTCGTGAAGAGCAAGGGTCTCAACGGCGGAACCCTCATGGTCAACATCGGCTGGGGCTTCGCGGTCTTCGCCGGTGTGATCGTCTCGTACAACTCGGGGGCGCACCTCAACCCCGCGGTCACCCTGGGCCTCGTCGCGAGTGGAGCGACCGAGTTCGGTTCCGGCGTGCCCGTCGACATCGTCTCGATCCTCGTCTACATCCTCGCCCAGATGATCGGTGCGATCCTCGGTGCCGTCTTCTGCTGGCTCGCCTACAAGCAGCACTTCGACGAGGAGCCCGACGCGGCCAACAAGCTCGGCGTCTTCTCGACCGGCCCGGCGATCCGCTCGTACGGCTGGAACTTCGTCACCGAGGTCATCGGCACCTTCGTCCTCGTCTTCGTCGTCATCGGCTTCGGCGGCGGACGTCAGGGCGACGGCGGTCTGGCCGCGCTCGGCGCGCTGCCCGTCGCCATCCTGGTGATCGCGATCGGCGCCTCCCTCGGCGGCCCGACCGGCTACGCCATCAACCCCGCCCGCGACCTCGGCCCCCGCATCGCGCACGCTCTCCTGCCGATCAAGGGCAAGGGCTCGAGCGACTGGAGCTACGCCTGGGTGCCCGTCGCCGGCCCGATCGTCGGTGGAGTGCTCGCGGGCCTCGCCTCGCTCGTGCTGCTCCCGGTCCTCTAGACCGCCGCGCTTCCTTTCACCCCCGTTACGAAGGAGTAATCATTCATGGCTGACTACGTCATCGCTATCGACCAGGGGACCACGTCGTCCCGCGCGATCATCTTCGACAAGAAGGGATCGATCGTCTCCACCGGCCAGAAGGAGCACGAGCAGATCTTCCCGCGCGCCGGCTGGGTCGAGCACGACCCGATCGAGATCTGGAACAACGTCCGCGAGGTGATCGGCCAGGCTCTCTCCCGCGCCGACCTGACCCGCCACGACATCGCCTCCGTCGGCATCACCAACCAGCGCGAGACCGCTGTCGTCTGGGACAGGACGACCGGCAAGCCGGTCTACAACGCGATCGTCTGGCAGGACACCCGCACCCAGTCGATCGTCGACCGCCTCGCGGGCGACGAGGGCGCTGACCGCTTCAAGTCGATCGTGGGCCTCCCGCTCGCGACCTACTTCTCCGGCACCAAGATCGTCTGGATCCTCGAGAACGTCGAGGGCGCGCGCGAGAAGGCCGAGGCGGGCGACCTGATCTTCGGCACGACGGACACCTGGGTCCTCTGGAACCTGACCGGCGGCATCGACGGCGGCGTCCACAAGACCGACGTCACCAACGCCTCCCGCACCCTGTTCCTCGACCTCGAGACCCTCGAGTGGCGCGACGACATCCTCGAGGCCTTCGGGGTCCCGAAGTCGATGCTCCCCGAGGTCTGCTCCTCCTCCGAGGTCTACGGCCACGTCGAGTCGTCGTCGCTGCTGCGCGAGGTCCCGATCGCCGGCATCCTCGGCGACCAGCAGGCCGCGACCTTCGGCCAGGCGGCGTTCGACCCGGGCGAGGCGAAGAACACCTACGGCACCGGCAACTTCCTGATCTTCAACACGGGCACCGAGATCGTCCACTCGAAGAACGGTCTGCTCACCACCATCGGCTACAAGCTCGGCGACGGCGAGGTGCACTACGCGCTCGAGGGCTCGATCGCGGTCTCCGGCTCGCTGATCCAGTGGCTGCGCGACAACCTGGGCCTCATCGGCTCGGCCCCCGAGGTCGAGGCGCTGGCCGCCACGGTCGAGGACAACGGAGGCGCGTACTTCGTCCCCGCCTTCTCGGGTCTGTTCGCCCCCTACTGGCGCTCCGACGCCCGCGGAGCCCTCGTCGGCCTCACCCGCTACGTCAACAAGGGCCACATCGCCCGCGCCGCGCTCGAGGCGACCGCCTTCCAGACCCGCGAGGTCCTGGACGCGGTCAACGCCGACTCCGGCGTCCCCCTGCAGGAGCTCAAGGTCGACGGCGGAATGATCGCCAACAACCTGCTCATGCAGTTCCAGGCCGACATCCTCGGCGTCCCGGTCATCCGACCGGTCGTCGCGGAGACCACCGCGCTCGGAGCGGCCTACGCGGCCGGTCTCGCGGTCGGCTTCTGGGAGAACCTCGACGACCTGCGCCAGAACTGGCAGGAGGACTCGCGCTGGACCCCGCAGATGGACCAGGACGAGGCCGCCCGCCAGTACCGCCTCTGGAAGAAGGCCGTCACCAAGACCTTCGACTGGATCGACGAGGACGTGCAGTAGTTCCTTCCGCGGCAGTCCCTGCCTGCCGCGGCGCGGTCGGCTCATCGAGGTGGTCGCGTCTCGGGGAGCGGGTTCCGTCCGGCTAGGGGACAACGCTGACACGCGTTCTCCCCGTTCGCCTCGTGCGGCGAGCGGATGATGTGCGTCCGTTCACGGTGATGCGCCCTGTCCGACCCTCGGGTCGGGTGGGGCGCTTCGTCGTTCCGACGACGGCGCAACGGCTATCGCAACGGGGTGGTTCGGGGACACCCGTGCTGGTCGAGTGGTCGCCGCAGACGGCTCATCGAGACCCGGCAATTCGGACCTGCATGCTGGTCGCGTAGTCGCTGCAGGTGGCTTATCGAGACCCGGACCGGGCGGGGCCTCAGTCCGCCGACAGCCCCAGCTGCGCGTCCAGCTCGTCCAGGGAAGCGATCCGGCGCACGCCCAGCTCGACCGCCTCGGGCGGCAGCTCGCGGCCGTGCTCGGGACCGCCGACGCGGTCGAGCCAGACGCCGCGCAGGCCCGCAGCGGCCGCTCCGACGGCGTCGGTGCCGAGCCGGTCGCCGACGTAGAGGGCCTCCTCCGGAGAGACCCCGAACCGCTCGCAGGCGATCGCGAAGATCCGCGCGTCCGGCTTGGCGACGCCGACGTCGCCGGAGGCGATCACGTGCTCGAAGCGACCGGAGAGGCCCGTACCCTCGATCTTCCCCCGCTGGAAGTCGAGCACGCCGTTGGTGATGACGCCGAGGCGGACTCCGGCGGCGTCGAGCCGGTCGAGGACGGGCAGCGCGTCGTCGTGGAGGGTCCAGGCGGCGACGTAGTGCTCGAGGTACCCGCGGAACCAGGAGCTCGCCTCCTCGGGAGTCAGCCCGACTCCGGCCTCCGCGGCGAAGTCCGTGGCGCGCGCCCGGCGCTGGCCCTCGTAGTCGAGCTCGCCCGCGAGGTAGCGGTGGTAGTGCTCCTCCTCGAGCAGGTGCCAGCGGCGCTGCACGTCGGCCGGTTCGCCGGCGTAGGCGGCGCCGAGCGAGGCGGCGTACGCGACGATCCCCTCCCGCACAGCGCGGGCATGGGCGAAGAGGGTGTCGTCGAGGTCGAAGAGCGCGAGCCGCAGCACGGCCGCCTCAGCGGACGCGGCGGAGGAGGCCGACGGAGTCGTAGACGGCGGCGAGCGTGCGCTCCGCGGTCTCGGACGCGCGGTCGGCGGCGAGGGAGAGGACCCGGTCGAGCTCGGCCGGGTCGGCGAGCAGCTCCGCGGTCCGCGCGCGGATCGGGTCGAAGGTGGCGGCGACCACCTCGACGAGGCCCTTCTTGAGGTCCCCATAGCCGCGGCCCGCGTACTCCTGCTCCAGCGACTCGACGGAGCGGTCGGCGAGGACCGAGTAGATCGTCAGCAGGTTCGAGACGCCGGGCTTCGCCGCCCGGTCGAAGCGCACCTCCGACTCGGTGTCCGTCACGGCGCGCATGATCTTCTTCGCGGTCGCCTTCGGCTCGTCGAGCACGCTGAGCAGGCCCGCGTCCGACTCCGCCGACTTCGACATCTTGGCGCCCGGGTTCTGCAGGTCGAAGATCTTCGCGGTCTCGCGCACGATGTGGGGCTCCGGCACGGCGAAGGTCTCGCCGAAGCGCGAGTTGAAGCGCGCGGCGAGATCACGGGTGAGCTCCAGGTGCTGGCGCTGGTCCTCGCCGACCGGCACCGCGTCCGTCTGGTACAGCAGGATGTCGGCCGCCATCAGGATCGGGTAGGTGAACAGGCCCACCGAGGCGGCCTCGGCACCCTGCTTCGCCGACTTGTCCTTGAACTGCGTCATCCGGCTGGCCTCGCCGAAGCCGGTCAGGGTGTTGAGGACCCAGGCGAGCTCGGCGTGAGCGGGCACGTGGGACTGGATGAAGAGGGTCGAGCGCGCGGGGTCGATGCCCGCGGCGATGTACTGCGCGGCGGTCGCGCGGGTGCGCTCGCGGAGCTGCTGCGGATCCTGCGGGACCGTGATCGCGTGCAGGTCGACGACGCAGAAGTAGGCGTCGAAGTCCTCCTGCATCGCGACCCACTGGGTCAGCGCGCCGATGTAGTTGCCGAGGTGCAGCGACCCGGAGGAGGGCTGCATGCCGGAGAAGATGACGGGCTTGGCGCCCGGGGTGCTGGGAGTCATGGGTGGCCTCGAGGGGTCGATTCGCGGGGGAGAGGGTCAGAGCTCGTAGTCGACGACCACGGGGGAGTGGTCGGACCAGCGGGTGTCGTAGGAGGCGGCGCGGTCGACCTCGTAGCTGCGGGCGAGGTCGGCGAGCGCGGGCGTGGCGAGCTGGTAGTCGAGGCGCCAGCCGGTGTCGGTGTCGAAGGCCTGGCCGCGCTGCGACCACCACGTGTACGGTCCGGGCACCTCGCCCGCGAACCGGCGGCCGAGGTCGACCCAGCCCAGTCCGGCACCGGCGTTGTAGTCCGGGTCGCCCTCGGCGCCGACGAAGCGGTCGACGTAGGCCCGCTCCTCCGGGAGGAAGCCGGCCTTCTTGACGTTGCCCTTCCAGTTCTTGATGTCGAGCGTGCGGTGGCCGACGTTGAGGTCGCCCATCACCACGGCGAGCTCGCTGTGCGCCCGGATCTCGGGCAGGCGCGCCTCCATCGCGTCGAGGAAGCGGTACTTCTCGACCTGCTTGGGGGTGCCGACCTCGCCGGAGTGGACGTAGGTGGAGACGACGGTGAGCGAGCGGCCGCCGACCTCGTAGTCGGCCTCGAGCCAGCGTCCGGCCGAGTCGAAGTCGTCGGCGCCGAACGTCACGCGGTGGATCGTGGCGCGCCTGCGCGAGGCGAGAGCGACTCCGGCGCGCCCCTTGGCGGTCGCCTCGTCGTGCAGCACGTCCCACTCGTCCCCGAGGAGCCCCGTGAGGTCGTCCGTGGAGGCGCGGACCTCCTGCAGGGCCAGGACGTCGACGTCGCGGGCGGCGAGCCAGTCGCCCATCCCCTTGCGGTAGGCGGCGCGGACGCCGTTCACGTTGACGGAGGCGATGCGGAGGGTGCTGCGAGTCACCGGAGCAGTCTATTCGGAGCCGCGGAGCGGGCCGCCCGGCAGCGCTCGCACCCCGGAACGCGGAAGCCGGCGGCCGCCTCGCGCGACTCCCTCGGAGAGGGGGAGGAGCGCGGAGGCGACCGCCGGCGGGACCGCTCAGGACGGTCGGTCGGAGGGGATCAGGCGGGGACCGCTTGCGCGGTGGCGGGCTCGGGCACCTCGGCGACCACGGGGGCGCGCTTGATGCTCTTCGCGATGATCACGCAGACGGCCGTGACGACCATGCCCACCAGAATGGCGACCAGGTAGAGGATCGGCTGCCCGACGAGCCCGGTGACCCAGACTCCGCCGTGCGGGGCGCGGAGGGTGGATCCGAAGAGCGCGACGAGCGCACCCGTGACGGCCGAGCCGACCATGGCGGACGGGATCACGCGCAGCGGGTCGACCGCGGCGAACGGGATGGCCCCCTCCGAGATGAAGGACGCGCCCAGCAGGTAGGCGGCCTTGCCGTTCTGGCGCTCGGCGTCGGTGAACAGGCGCTTGCGGAGCGTCGTGGCCAGGGCCAGACCCAGCGGCGGGGTCATGCCGGCGGCCATGACGATCGCCATCACCTTGAACTGCACGGAGTTCGGGTCGCCGTCGGCGGGGACGGAGGCGAGGCCGGTGGTCGCGAAGGCGTAGGCCACCTTGTTGACCGGACCGCCCATGTCGAACGCCATCATGAGGCCGAGGATGATCCCCAGGATGATCAGGTTGCCGCCCGAGAGGCCCGAGAGCCAGGACGACAGGCCCTCGCTCAGTGCGCGGAGCGGCGCTCCGAGCACCACGAACATCAGGAAGCCGGTGATGAAGGTGGCGATCAGGGGGATGATCACGACGGGCATCAGCGACTTGAACGCCGCGGGGAGCTTGATCCGCGAGATGTAGAGGGCCGCGTAGCCGGCGATGAAGCCGGAGGCGAGGCCGCCCAGGAAGCCCGCGCCGACGGTGACCGCGACCGCGCCGCCGAGGAAGCCCGGCGCGATGCCGGGACGGTCGGCGATGCCGAAGGCGATGAAGCCCGAGAGCACCGGCACCAGGAACGCGAAGGTCGCGCTTCCGATGAGGAACATCACTCCGGCCCAGTCGGTGATGTTCGCGACGTTGAAGCCGTCGTCGATGATCTGCTGGGCCGTGAAGTCGACGATCCGGTAGCCGCCGAACAGGAACGACAGCGCGATCAGCAGACCGCCCGCCGCGACGAACGGGATCATGTAGGAGACGCCGGTCATCAGGTTCTGGCGGATGCGCGTGCCGACGCCGACCTTCTTCGGCGCGGCGGGGGCCGCGGCCGGAGTCGAGCGGGCGGGGGCGGACGCGGCGGAGCCGGAGCCGCGGAGGGCCAGAGCACGGTCGAGGACCTCGTCCGGCTTGGACAGGGCCTCGGCGACGCCCACCTGGAGGATCGGCTTGCCGGCGAAGCGGTCCTTGCCGCGGACCTCGAGGTCGGCGGCGAGGATGACGACGTCCGCGGCGGCGATGTCGGCCGCGGTCATCTCGTCCGAGCCGGCCGCACCCTGGGTCTCGACGTGGATCGGGTAGCCGCGCTTCTTCGCGGCCTGCTCGAGCGCCTCCGCCGCCATGTACGTGTGGGCGATGCCCGCGATGCAGCTGGTCACGGCGACGAAGCGCGGGCCGGAGGCGGGGCTCGCGGCCGGCGCGTCCTGCACCTTCGCCACGGCGCGGTCGATGACGTCGGCCGCCTTCGCGAGCGCCTCCGACGTGCCCACCTCGAGGGTGGGCTTCCCGGCGAAGCGCTCCTTGCCGCGGACCTCGAGGTCGGCGGCGAGGATCACGACGTCGGCGTCGGCGATGGTCCGGTCCGACATGGGATCGGACCCCGCGGCGCCCTGGGTCTCGACCTGGATCTCGTACCCCTTCTTCTTCGCGGCCTGCTCGAGGGCCTCGGCCGCCATGTAGGTGTGCGCGATGCCGGCGATGCAGCTGGTGACGGCGACGATCCTCATGAGACGACGACCTCTCGGGCGATGATGTCCGCGACCTCCTGGCCGCTGGCGGCGGCGCGGAGGGAACCGGTGAAGGACTCGTGGATCAGCTTGCGGGCGAGCTGGGCGAGGATCTTGAGGTGCGCCTGGTCGGCGCCGTCCGGAGCCGCGATCAGGAAGATCAGGTCGGCCGGGCCGTCGGGGGCGCCGAAGTCGACGCCCTGCTTCGCGATGCCGACCGCCACGCTGGGCGAGACGACGTGGGAGGAGCGGGCGTGGGGGATCCCGATTCCGCCGGGCATGCCGGTCGCCATCTGCGACTCGCGGTCGCGGACGTCGGCGAGGAAGCCGTCGAGGTCGGTGACGCGGCCGGCGTCGGCGAGCGTCTTCGCGAGCTGCGCGGTGGCCTCGTCCTTCGTGGCGGCGGTGAGGTCGACGATGACCGTCGACGCCTCGGTGAGAGCAGTCATGCGCTCAGTTCTCCAATCGGGAGGGTGGGGTCGGGGTTCTCGACGACGGAGACGTCGTCGAGGCGGAGGGAGTCGGGACCCGGGGCTTCGCTGCCCGGGAGCTGGACGGCGGCGGTACCCCATGCGACTGCTGTCGCGAGGCGCTCCGCCTCCGTGGCGTCGACGGCCGAGAGGTAGCCGGCGAGCGTGCTGTCGCCGGCGCCGACGGTGCTGAGGGGCACGACGGCGGGGGCGCCCGCCCACCACGACGCGTGCGCCGTGACGAGGAGGGCGCCGTGCTCTCCGAGGCTGACGAGCGCTCGCGCGTCGGGCAGCTGCAGGAGTTCACGGGCTCCGGCGACGACGTCTCCGACCGTCGTCAGGGAGCGGCCGAGGAGCTCCTCGAGCTCCTCGAGGTTGGGCTTCACCAGGGTGGCGGTGCCGGCCGCGATGATCGCGGTCAGGGGGGCTCCCGAGGTGTCGACGGCGAGGGGGACGCCGAAGTGCAGGGCGAGGCGGCCGAGGGCGGGGTAGAAGTCCGCTCCCAGTCCCGGGGGGACGCTGCCGCAGGCGACGAGCCAGCGGGGCGAGGCCGAGACGTGCTCGCCGATCAGCTGGGAGAGGGCGCGGGCCTCCTCCTCCGTGACGGCGGGGCCGGGCTCGTTGATCTTGGTGGTGCGGCCCGTCCGGTCGTCGACCACGGTGATGTTGGTGCGGATCGGGTGGGCGATCGCCGCACTGGCCGAGCGGACTCCGGCGGCCCGGAGCATCGTGGACAGGTCGAGGCCGGTGGAGGCGTCGGCCGGGTAGACCGCGGTCGCCTCGACGCCGTTGCGCGCGAGGGCACGGGCGACGTTGACGCCCTTGCCGGCCGGGTCGCGCCGCACGTCGTGCGCACGGTTGACCTCGCCGACGGCGAAGCCGCTCGTGGAGAGGGTGACGTCGATGCTCGGGTTGGCGGTGACGGTGACGATCATGCGCGGACGACCTCCGGGCCGGCCGACTCGATGTCGTCGGCGAGCTCGTCGTCGACATCGGCGTCGGTGATGACGGTGTCGACCGCGGACAGCGGAGCGACGTGCCCGAAGTCCTGACGGCCGAACTTCGAGTGGTCGGCGAGGACCACGACCCGGCGCGCGGAGGCGATGATCGCGGACTTGACGACGGCCTCGTCGAGATCGGGGGTGGTGAGCCCGCGCTCGACGCTGAGGCCGTTCGTGCCGATGAAGGCGACGTCCACCGAGACCGTGGAGAGGGCCTGGGCGGCCCACGGTCCGACGGCAGCCTGCGTGACTCCGCGCAGGTGCCCGCCGATGAGGTGGAGGTCGATGTTGGGCCGGCCGACGAGCGCCATCGCGACGGGGAGGGAGTGGGTGACGACCGTCAGCCGGCGGTCCAGGGGGAGCAGCTCCGCCAGCCGCACCGTGGTGGTGCCGGCGTCGATGGCGATCGAGCCGCCGTCGGGCACCTCGGCGAGGGCCGCGGTGGCGATGCGGTCCTTCTCGCCGGCGAGGTGTCCCTCGCGGGCGGCGACCTCGGGTTCGATGCCCAGGCGCTCGACGGGGATGGCGCCGCCGTGCGCACGGCGCAGCAGGCCCCGCTTCTCGAGGCTGGTGAGATCGCGGCGGATCGTCTCCGGCGTCACGGCGAGGGAGAGGGCGAGGTCGCGGACCTCGACGCGCCCGTCGGTGCGGGCGCGGTCCAGGATCGCCTGGTGCCGCTCCGGTGCGTACATGTGGACTCCGTCGTCTCGCCGTGGGTGGTGCGCCGGATCCGCGGTGTCGTTGCCGACCTCGGATCTGCGTTTACCTCTTTTTAGACCCGTTCAGGAGGGAAGTCAACAGAAACGGACAGAATCGGCAGGCGGAATCGGGCGCGGCGACGCCGGGAAGACCGGGAAGCGGACCGCCGGGTCAGGCGGCGAGCTGCTCGAGCTCTTCCTCGAGCTGCGCGAGCTGGCGCTCCAGGCGCCGTCGTTTCAGGAGGGACGCCTCCGGCAGCGCGGCGCGAAGCCGCTCGCGCTCGGCCTCGGCGAGGGTGCGGCGCGCGGTGCGCAGCTGCTCCTCCCGCTCCTTCTCGCGCTCCTCCGGCGTGAGCTTGCGCGCCGAGATCCCGGCGTCGCTCATCCCGACGGAGATCCACGACGCGGCGATCAGGATCACCTGGCAGACGAGGTTGAACCAGATCAGCAGACCGATGAGGACCGCGAACGAGGCGAGCAGCGGATTGCGGGAGGCGCCGCCCAGCAGCTGCGTTCCGAGGACCTTGAGCGCGCCGAGAGCGATCCCGCCGAGCAGCGACCCCGCCCAGAGGTTCTTCCAGGGGATCGAGATGCCCGAGAGGATGCGGAAGGAGCCGGCGAGGGTGCCCGTGTCCAGGGCGAGCATGATCAGCAGGCCGACCGCGCTGCCGGCGAGACGGGCCGGCATCGACTCGCTGCCGATCCCGAGGAAGCCGAACGCCACGTCCACCAGCGAGGTCGAGAACACGGAGAGACCCGCCGAGACCAGCAGCACCGCCCCGAAGACCAGGGCGAGCCCCGCGTCCTTGAGCTTGAGCAGGACGAAGAGGGTCGTGGGTCCGGGGAGCGAGAAGAGCAGCCGGACCGCCTGGCGCAGGCTCCCCAGGAAGTTCAGCGCCGTCCAGAGCAGGCCGGCGGCCGCGATCGCACCCGTCCAGCCGAGGATCGACGAGTCGAGCAGGTCGTCGACCGACACGAGGGCGTTCTTCCCGCCGATCAGACCGGGGACGGAGCGGGTCACCAGGTCGAGGAGGGAGTCGCGCAGCACCGAGTCGTCGCGCACCCAGAAGCCGAAGACGGCGAAGAAGACGAAGAGCGCCGCGAAGACCGCGAACAGGGCCTGGAAGGCGAGTCCGGAGGCGAAGAGGGGCCCGCCGGTCTCGGAGTAGTGGAGCATCACCCGCACCGGCCGCGTCCGCATGACCCGCTCGAGCAGGCCCGGGATCCCGCGGGGAGTGTCGGCCGCCTCGGTCATTCCTCCAGCGTACCGAGGCCTCGCGGCGCTCCCGTGCACGCGCCCGCCTGCACGCAGGAACGCGTCCGGCCCGCCGGATCCGAGGATCCCGGCGGGCCGGACGCGTTCGCGAGGGGGAGGATCAGGCGCGGCCGCGGATGACGGCCTGCTTCACCTCGGCGATCGCCTGCGTGATCTGGATGCCGCGCGGGCACGCCTCCGTGCAGTTGAAGGTCGTGCGGCAGCGCCACACGCCCTCCTTGTCGTTGAGGATGTCCAGGCGCGCTCCACCGGCGTCGTCGCGCGAGTCGAAGATGAAGCGGTGGGCGTTCACGATCGCCGCGGGGCCGAAGTACTGCCCGTCGGTCCAGAACACGGGGCAGGACGAGGTGCACGCGGCGCAGAGGATGCACTTCGTGGTGTCGTCGAAGCGGGCGCGGTCGGCGACCGACTGCACGCGCTCCTTGCCCTTGGGCGCCGGGGTGTTGGCGACCAGGAACGGCTGCACCTCGCGGTAGGAGGCGAAGAACGGCTCCATGTCGACGACGAGGTCCTTCTCGAGGGGCAGGCCCTTGATCGCCTCGATGTAGATCGGCTGCGAGATGTCGAGATCCTTGATCAGCGTCTTGCAGGCCAGGCGGTTGCGGCCGTTGATCCGCATCGCGTCGGATCCGCAGATGCCGTGCGCGCACGAGCGGCGGAAGGTCAGCGATCCGTCCTGGTCCCACTTGATGCGGTGCAGGGCGTCGAGGACGCGGTCGGTCGAGTACATCTCGACGTCGAAGTCCTGCCAGCGCGGCTCGGCGTCCACCTCGGGGTCGAAGCGGCGGATGATGAACGTGACGGTGAACGCCTCCGGGGCCGCGGGGGCGGCGGGCGGCTGCTCGAGGGTAGCGGTCGACATGGCTAGTACTTCCTCTCCATCGGCTGGTACCGGGTGATCACGACGGGCTTCCAGTCGAGCCGGATGTGGTCACCGGCGTCGGAGGAGTGGGCGTCACCGGAGAGGTACGCCATCGTGTGCTGCATGTAGTTCTCGTCGTCGCGCTTCGGGAAGTCGTCGCGCATGTGGCCGCCGCGGCTCTCCTTGCGGTTGCGCGCCGAGTAGACGACGACCTCGGCGAGGTCGAGCAGGAAGCCCAGCTCGACGGCCTCGAGGAGGTCGGTGTTGAAGCGCTTGCCCTTGTCCTGCACCGAGATGTTGCGGAACCGGTCGCGCAGGCGCTGGATGGTCCCGGTGACGGCCTCGAGGGACTCGTCGGTGCGGAACACCTGCGCGTTCTTGTCCATCTCGTCCTGCAGCTCCTTGCGGATCGAGGCGATCCGCTCGGTGCCGGTCGCGGAGCGGAGCGAGGCGAGCATGTCACGGATCGCGCCGGCCGGGTCGGCGGGCAGCGGGGTGAAGTCGACCGTCTTGGCGTAGTCGGCGGCGTTGTTGCCGCTGCGCTTGCCGAAGACGTTGATGTCGAGGAGGGAGTTGGTGCCGAGGCGGTTGGAGCCGTGCACCGACACGCACGCGCACTCGCCGGCGGCGTAGAGGCCGGGGACGACGGTCGTGTTGTCCGAGAGCACCTCGGCCTTGACGTTGGTCGGGATGCCGCCCATCGCGTAGTGCGCGGTCGGCATGACGGGGACCGGCTCGACGACGGGGTCGACGCCCAGGTAGGTGCGGGCGAACTCGGTGATGTCGGGGAGCTTGGTCTCGAGGACCTCGGCGCCCAGGTGGGTGCAGTCCAGCAGAACGTAGTCCTTGTGCGGTCCGGCGCCGCGGCCCTCCGCCACCTCCTGGACCATGCAGCGGGCGACGATGTCGCGCGGCGCGAGGTCCTTGATGGTGGGGGCGTAGCGCTCCATGAAGCGCTCGCCCGAGGCGTTGCGGAGGATCGCACCCTCTCCTCGCGCTCCCTCGGTGAGGAGGATGCCGAGGCCGGCGAGGCCGGTCGGGTGGAACTGGAAGAACTCCATGTCCTCCAGGGGGAGGCCCTTGCGCCAGATGATGCCGACGCCGTCGCCGGTGAGGGTGTGCGCGTTGGAGGTGGTCTTGTAGATCTTGCCGAAGCCGCCGGTCGCGAAGATGATCGCCTTCGCCTGGAAGACGTGCAGCTCGCCCGTGGCCAGCTCGTAGGCGACGACGCCGGAGGGCTTGGCCACTCCGTCGACCTCGGTCATCACCAGGTCGAGGACGTAGAACTCGTTGTAGAAGTTGATGCCGAGCCGGACGCAGTTCTGGAACAGCGTCTGCAGGATCATGTGGCCGGTGCGGTCGGCCGCGTAGCAGGCGCGGCGGACGGGCGCCTTGCCGTGGTCGCGGGTGTGGCCGCCGAAGCGGCGCTGGTCGATCTTGCCCTCCTCGGTGCGGTTGAAGGGCAGGCCCATGTTCTCGAGGTCGATGACCGCGTCGATGGCCTCCTTCGCGAGGATCTCGGCCGCGTCCTGGTCGACGAGGTAGTCGCCGCCCTTGACGGTGTCGAAGGTGTGCCACTCCCAGCTGTCCTCCTCGACGTTCGCAAGCGCGGCGGCCATGCCGCCCTGCGCCGCTCCGGTGTGGGAGCGGGTCGGGTACAGCTTCGAGATCACGGCCGTCCTCGCCTTGGGGCCGGCCTCGATGGCCGCGCGCATACCGGCACCGCCGGCGCCGACGATGACGACGTCGAACTGGTGGTAGTGGACGCCGTCGGGTCCGACGGTCTGCGCGAAGGCGCTCTGGTCGGCGCCGGTGTGGGAGTGGCCTGGTGTGCTCACGGGGTGGGTGCTCCGTCGTACGGGGATGGGAGGGGGAGGTGCCGGGACGCGGTGCCGCGGACCGGGAGGGGCGCGGGCCCCTCTCCGATCCGCGGCACCGTGGTCACGCTGCGCAGAAGGAGGGCAGCAGGTCCGCGGCGGTGCCGGCGGGGCACGGGTCGAACGCGAAGACGACCCAGGTGCCGAGCGCGATCAGCGCGACGACGGCGACGAGGATGCCGCCCTTGAAGGCCTTGGCCAGCAGGGGCGAGGTCGCGTAGTCGTTGACCAGCGTGCGCATGCCGTTGCCGCCGTGGATCAGCGCGAGCCACAGCATGAGGACGTCCCACCACTGCCAGAACGGGTTCGCCAGCTTGCCGCCGACGAAGCCGAAGTCGATGGCCTTGATGCCGTCGCCCAGCAGCAGGTTGTAGATGAGGTGCCCGAAGATCAGGACGATCAGCACGACGCCGGAGGCGCGCATGTAGATCCAGCCCCACTTCTCCCAGTTGGTGCCGGAGGAGCGGGTCGGGGTGTGCGGGGTCCGCGGTGCGGCGACGGTGCTCAATGCGCACCCCCCTCGCTGAAGACGTTGATCAGGTGGCGCGGCGCGAAGCCGAGCATCAGCACGACCCAGAGGCCCATGACGACCCAGAAGAGGACGCGCTGGTTGCGGGTCGCCCAGCTCCAGAAGTCGACCAGGATGATCCGCAGGCCGTTCAGCGCGTGGAACGCGATGGCGCCCACGAGCCCGGTCTCGCCGAGTCCCATGATCGGGTTCTTGTACGTCCCGATGACCGCGTTGTACGCCTCGGGGCTCACGGCGATGAGAGCGGAGTCGAGGACGTGGACGAGGAGGAAGAAGAAGATGGCGACACCGGTGATCCGGTGGAGCACCCACGACCACATGCCTTCGCGACCGCGGTAGAGGGTGCCGGCCGGACGCCGGATCTTCCCCTGCTTCCGGGGTGCGAGGGTTTGAGCAGCTTGAACTGACACGAACAACCCTCCCTGGTTGTGCTCCGACGGCCTGACCTGTTCCCACGTCGCGTGGACGGGGACGGGGCGGGGAGCGACGAGAAACTCGCCCTCCGATTCTAAGCGCGCTCGCAGGCGGGCGCGGCTTAGGCGAGCCTTAGCTGCGGGGCAGGGCGAGGGCGGGCGCCGCCGCGGTCGCGTAGTGCGCGAGGAGCTCGTCGGTGAGCGCGCTCCAGGTGCGGTGGAGCACGCGGCGGCGGCCCGCCTCGGCGAGCCGGGCGCGCAGTGCGGGATCTCGGACCAGGCGCTCCACCTGCCGGCGCAGGTCCGAGTCGCTCTCGGGCGCGTAGAGCAGGCCGTCCACGCCGTGCTCGATGAGGTCGGTGGGGCCGCCCGCGTGCGGCGCGACCACGGCGGTGCCGGACGCCTGCGCCTCCTGGACCGTCTGGCCGAACGTCTCCTCCGTGCCGGTGTGCACGAAGATGTCGAGCGCGGCGAAGACCGCCGGCAGCCGGTCGCCGTCGAGCCGGCCGAGCATCCGCGCCGCCGGGCCGAGGGCGGCGTCGACCCGGGCGGAGGAGGGGCCGTAGCCGCCCACGACCAGCTCCGCGTGCGGGAGGGAGGCGAGTGCCGCCATCCGCTCCACCCTCTTCTCGGGGGAGAGGCGCCCGATGTAGCCGACGAGCGCGTCATCGGCGCCGAGTCCGGCCCGGACGGCCTGCGCGTAGGGGGAGGAGCGGCGGCGCGGGTGGAAGCGCTCGCTCTGCACGCCGCGGCCCCACAGCGCGGTGCGCTCGATGCCGGCGGCGGCGAGGTCGTCGAGGGCGCTGGTGGAGGGGGCGAGGGTCAGGTCCGCCCCGGCGTGGATCTGGCGGATCACCCGCCAGGCGAGGGCGCGGGCGCCGCGGATGCCGTAGCGGGCCGCGAATCGCGCGACGTCCGTCTGGTAGATCGCGACACTCGGCACCCCGAGCCGGCCGGCCGAGGCGATGGCGCGGGCGCCGAGGAGGAAGGGCGAGGCGACGTGCACCACGTCGGGCTCGAAGTCGGCCAGCTCCCGGGTGAGGGCGAGCGTGGGGATCCCGACCGGGAAGTCGCGGTAGGCGATCGCCGGGTGCTCCACGACGCGGTGGCCCGCGTAGTGGCCCGGCGCCCCCGCGGCCGGGCAGACGACGAGCGCCTCGATCCCGCGCTCCGCGAACTCGTCGAGCACCCGCAGGACGCTCGTGGTCACGCCGTTCAACGACGGCAGGAAGCTCTCGGTGACGACCGCGATTCTCACGCCCCGGACGCTACGGCGGCGGGATGAACGGCGGCGCGCGCCCGGGTGAACGGACGGTCGCGCTCGGGCTCCCTTGTATCCTGCGGACATGACATCACCTGAGACCGATGGCCGCGCCCCGCTCGACCGCTTCTACAGCGTGATCCCCGCCGGCGGGATCGGCTCGAGGCTGTGGCCGCTCTCCCGGGCCGACGCCCCGAAGTTCCTGCACGATCTGACGGGATCGGGACAGACCCTCCTCCGCGACACCTGGGACCGCCTCGCGCCCATCTCGGGCGCCGACCGGATCATGGTCGTGACCGGGCGCGCGCACCGCGCCGCCGTCGAGGAGCAGCTCGAGAGCCTCGAGGACCTCAACGTCGTCCTCGAGAGCGAGCCGCGGGACTCGTCCGCGGCGATCGGCCTGGCCGCCGCCATCCTCGAGCGCCGCCAGCCCGGCGTGATCATCGGCTCGTTCGCCGCCGACCACGTCATCAGCGGTCAGCAGCTGTTCCACGACGCGGTCGCCGAGGCCGTCGTCGCGGCGGACGCGGGCTACATCGCGACCATCGGCATCACGCCGACCGAGCCTGCCGTGGGCTTCGGCTACATCCGCACGGGGAAGCACCTCGGGATCGACGGGGCGACGCACACGCTCGCCGTCGACTCCTTCGTCGAGAAGCCCGACGCCGACACCGCGCGCGCCTACCTCTCCAGCGGTCAGTACCTCTGGAACGCGGGCATGTTCATCGCCCGCGCCGACCGCCTCCTCGAGGAGCTCGGCCGCGCCAAGCCGAAGCTGCTCGCCGGACTGCTCGAGCTCGCCGCCGCGTGGGACACCCCGGAGCGCGGCGCGGTCGTCGACCGCATCTGGCCGGGCCTGGAGAAGATCGCGATCGACTACTCCGTCGCCGAGCCGGCCGCGGCCGCGGGCAAGCTGGCCGTCGTGCCGGGCCACTTCTCCTGGGACGACGTGGGCGACTTCGCGTCCATCGCGAAGCTGCACTCGAGCGGGCTCCGCTCGGACCTCGCCATCCTCGGCGAGGACGCCCGCGTGCTGGCCGACTCCGCGACGGGCATCGTCGTCAGCGGCGGCAACCGCACCATCGCCCTCATCGGAGTGAAGGACATCGTCGTCGTGGACACCCCCGACGCGCTCCTGGTGACCACGACCGAGAACGCCCAGAAGGTCAAGGGCGTCGTCGACGCCCTGCGCCTCTCCGGCCGCACCGACGTCCTCTAGCCCTCCGTCACACCCGGCGAAGCGCGGCCCTCCCCTCGGAGGCGCCGCGCTTCGCCGTTCCGCCCCTCGCCTCATGCGCGTGCGGCGGTCCCGATACGCCGTTCGCGCGGCCACTCGACCACCACCGGTGAGGACCTCGGCCGTCGCCCTGGGGGCTGGTGGCCGGGTCTCGATCCGCCGCTTCCGCGGCAACTCGACCACCATGGAGGAGCATCGCGTCGAGCCCGACCGCGCGCAGCGCGGAGCTCCTCCGAACGCCTTCGACGTCCGGCAGCAGGGGAGAGGGCCGCGAGCCGGAATCGCGTGCCAAGCGATTCAGGCCAGCCCGACGCGACTCGCTCTGCGGAACGCACCCGTCGCGAAGCCGACCGCGCCGAGCCGCTCCGCGGCTCGGAATCGAGCCCAGCCGACCGCGCCGAGCCGCCCCGCGGCTCGGAATCGAGCCCAGCCGACCGCGCCGAGGCGCTCCGCAGCTCGGAATCGGGCACAGCCGCCCGCACCCGCGACACGCTCCGCGTGTCGCGAAGATCAACACTGTGTAACTCTTCCTGACCACCACCGTCCGGGCGGCTGAGCGGCTTGTCACATTGGGTAACGTGTGGGGATCGACGCCCTGCTGCGCTCGTCGCGCGGGGCCGCATTCCTGGAGGACGACATCTTGACTATCACCTCGCGTAAGGCCGCGTTCGGCGGTCTCGCCGCCCTCGGCGTCACCGCGCTTCTCGCCGGTTGCGCCTCCGCCCCCGAGGAGAGCGGCTCCAGCGCCGCCGCCGGTGGCGACTTCCTGCCCTGCATGGTCTCCGACGCGGGCGGGTTCGACGACAAGTCGTTCAACGAGCTCGGCTACAACGGCCTCGTGAAGGCCTCGGAGGACCTCGGCGTCACGCCGAAGACCGTCACCTCGGAGTCCGAGACGGACTACGCCCCGAACCTGACCAGCCTCGTCGACCAGGGCTGCAACCTGATCATCACCGTCGGCTTCGCGCTGGCCGAGGCCACGTCGGCCGCGGCCGAGGCGAACACGGACATCGACTTCGCGATCATCGACGACGCGTCGATCGACCTGCCGAACGTCAAGCCGATCACCTTCGACACCTCGCAGGCGGCGTTCCTCGCCGGCTACACGGCCGCGTCGTACTCCAAGACCGGCGTCGTCGGCACCTACGGCGGCCAGCAGTTCCCGACCGTCACGATCTTCATGGACGGCTACGCCGACGGCGTGAAGTACTACAACGAGCAGAAGGGGAAGGACGTCAAGGTCGTCGGCTGGGACGTCGACGCGCAGACCGGCTCCTTCACCGGCGGCTTCGCGGCGGGCGTCGAGGCCAAGTCGGCCGCGCAGTCGCTGATCGACCAGAACGCGGACGTCATCCTCCCCGTCGGCGGTCCGATCTTCCAGTCGGCGATCGAGGCGATCCGCGACTCCGGCAAGGACATCGCGATGGTCGGCGTGGACGCGGACCTGTACGAGACCTACCCCGACGGCGCCGACCTGTACCTGACCTCGATCCTCAAGGGCATCGAGGCCGGCACGACCGACGTCACCAGCTCCGCCGGAGCCGACGACTTCGACCCCACTCCCTTCGTGGGCACCCTCGAGAACGACGGAGTCGGCATCGCGCCGTTCCACGACTTCGAGTCGAAGGTCTCGGGCGACCTGCAGGGCGAGCTCGACACCATCAAGGCGGGCATCATCGACGGCTCCATCACCGTCACCTCCCCGTCCGCTCCCGCGGCGTCCTAGCCGTCTCCTCGAAGAGGCCGGCGGGCCCGAGCACACCTCGGGCCCGCCGGCCTCTTCGTCGGTCCGGCGGGCGGATCGGCTCCGCTGCGTCCCTCGATCCCGGCCGACGGCGCATCGTGGCGCGAACCGAAAGTTAGATTGGTCCCATGAAGCTCGAACTGCGTGGCATCACGAAGCGCTTCGGCGCGCTCGTGGCCAACGACCACATCGATCTCACCGTCGAACCCGGTGAGATCCACTGCCTCCTCGGCGAGAACGGCGCGGGCAAGTCGACGCTCATGAACGTGCTCTACGGCCTGTACCAGGCCGAGGAGGGGGAGATCCTGCTGGACGACGCGGTCCAGCACTTCTCCGGTCCGGGTGACGCCATGAAGGCGGGCATCGGGATGGTCCACCAGCACTTCATGCTCGTCCCCGTGTTCACCGTCGCCGAGAACGTCATGCTGGGCCACGAGGAGACGAAGGCCGGCGGGCGCCTGGACCTCGCCGCCGCGCGCGCGCGGGTGCGCGAGATCTCGGACCGCTTCGGCTTCGACGTGGATCCCGACGCCCTGGTCGAGGACCTCCCCGTCGGCGTCCAGCAGCGGGTCGAGATCATCAAGGCCCTCTCCCGCGACGCCCGGGTGCTCGTGTTCGACGAGCCGACCGCGGTGCTGACCCCGCAGGAGACCGACGAGCTGATCGCGATCATGCGCCAGCTGCGTGCGGCCGGGACCGCCATCGTCTTCATCACGCACAAGCTCCGCGAGGTGCGCGAGGTCGGAGACCGCATCACGGTCATCCGCCTCGGCAGAGTCGTGGGGGAGGCGTCGCCGACGGCGAGCAACGCCGAGCTCGCCTCGCTGATGGTGGGTCGCGCCGTCGAGCTGACGGTGCAGAAGGAGCAGGCGGTGCCGGGCGACGAGGCCCTCGTCGTCTCGAACCTCACCGTGCGCGACGCCAACGGCCAGGCCGTCGTCGACGACGTCTCCTTCGAGGTCCGCCGCGGCGAGATCCTCGCGATCGCGGGCGTGCAGGGCAACGGCCAGACCGAGCTGACCGAGGCGATCATGGGCCTGCAGGAGCGGGTCGAGGGCTCGGTGACCCTGGACGGGCGCCGCCTCGACGGGCTGTCCGTGCGCCGCGTCCTCGAGTCGGGGGTCGGCTTCGTCCCCGAGGACCGCACCGAGGACGGTCTGGTCGCCGAGTTCACGATCGCCGAGAACCTCATGCTCGACCGCAGCGACCGCGGTCCGTTCGTGAAGGGACTGGGCCTGCGGCTCAAGGAGCTCGAGCGCTTCGCCGAGGAGCGGGTGCGCGAGTTCGACGTGCGCGCCCAGGGGATCGGCACCCACGTCGGCCGCCTCTCCGGAGGCAACCAGCAGAAGGTGGTGCTCGCGCGCGAGCTCAGCCGGGAGCTGCGGCTGTTCATCGCGGCGCAGCCCACCCGCGGCATCGACGTCGGCTCCATCGAGTTCGTCCACAAGCGCATCGTCGAGACGCGCGACACCGGGGTCCCCGTGATCGTGGTGTCGACGGAGCTCGACGAGGTCGCGGCGCTCGCCGACCGCATCGCGGTCATGTACAAGGGCGGGATCATCGGCATCGTCCCCGCCGACACGCCCCGCGAGGTCCTGGGGCTCATGATGGCCGGGCAGACGCCCGCCGAGAAGGGAGCGGCGGCGTGAGCGACGCGCAACTGCCCGCGGTCGATCCCGACGCGGAGACCGAGAAGGCGTCCGGGCTCGAGCCCGGCCAGAAGCCGGATCAGGAGGTGCGCACCGGCCCGCTCGAGAGCGGCGCCTCCCGCGTCCTGCGCGAGATCCTCTCCGGCACCGCGCTGATGTCGGTGCTCGCCGTGCTGCTCTCCCTCATCGCGGGCGGCGTGCTGATCGCCGCGACCGACAAGGACGTCCAGGCGGCGTCGGGCTACTTCTTCGCCCGGCCGCTCGACACCCTGCAGGCGATCTGGCAGTCCGTCTCCGGTGCCTACTCCTCGCTCTTCCAGGGCTCGGTCTACAACTTCCGCCGCGAGGGCTTCGCCAATGGCATCAAGCCGCTGACGGACACCCTGGCCTTCGCGACCCCGCTGATCGCCGGCGGCCTCGGAGTGGCGCTGGCCTTCCGCGTCGGCCTGTTCAACATCGGCGGCCGCGGTCAGATGCTGATCGCCGCCGCCTGCGCGGGCTGGGTCGGCTTCTCCTTCGACCTCCCGTGGGGCGTGCACCTGGTCGTCGCGCTCGCCGCCGGGATCCTGGGCGGCGCGCTCTGGGGCGGACTCGTGGGACTGCTCAAGGCCCGCACCGGCGCGCACGAGGTGATCCTCACGATCATGCTCAACTACGTCGCGTTCTACCTGATCTCCTACCTCCTGCGGACGCCCGGCGCGCTGCAGGCGCCCGGCTCGAACAACCCGAAGTCGCCCGGGATGAAGGAGACCGCGGTCTTCCCGGCGCTCCTCGGCCCCGGCTACTCGCTCACGCTCGGCTTCGTCTTCGCGGTCCTCGCGACCGTGTTCGTCTGGTGGCTCCTGAACCGCTCGACGATCGGCTTCAAGTTCCGCGCGGTGGGGGAGAACCCTCACGCGGCCCGGGTCGCGGGCATCGACGTGAAGAACAGCTACGTGTACGCGATGCTCCTCTCCGGCGGCCTGCTCGGCCTCGCCGGCAGCGCCCAGGTGATGGGGACGGTCACGACCGGCTTCACCTCCGGGATCGACGCGGGCATCGGCTTCGACGCGATCACGGTCGCGCTGCTGGGCCGCTCCCGCCCCTGGGGCGTGTTCTTCGCCGGCATCCTCTTCGGCGCCTTCAAGGCGGGCGGCTACTCGATGCAGGCCGCCGAGGGCGTGCCGATCGACGTGGTCCTCGTCGTCCAGTCGCTGATCGTCCTCTTCATCGCCGCGCCGCCGCTGGTGCGCGCGATCTTCCGCCTCCCGACGCCCGGGGCCGCCCCGAAGCGCCGCACCCGCCGCACCTCGGAGGTGTCCGCATGAGCACCGCCGTCGCCACCGCCCCCGACCGCGTCGTGATCCGCAGCTGGAAGGCGCCGATCGCGTTCGGCGTCTTCGCGCTGCTCGCCGTCGTCCTCTTCGTGGCCCTCGGCCGCGACGGGACGAGCTCGTTCCGCCTCGCCGCGGGGACCGACTTCTTCGCGCTGCCGGACATCCCGTTCCCGACGCGGGGGACGGGCGTGGTCGTCGCGATCCTCCTGGTCGCCCTGGCCGTCGCGTCGGCCGCACTCACCCGCGCCGGCCGCCGGATCCCGCTCTGGCTCTCGGCGGTCTTCGCCCTGGTCTTCCTGATCGGGTTCCTCGTCTGGGCATCGGCCGGTGCCGCCCTGCCCGTCTCGGGACTTCTGCTCGGGACCGTCGGACTCGCCACTCCGCTGATCTTCGGCTCGCTCGGCGGCGTCATCTCGGAGCGTGTCGGAGTCGTCAACGTCGCGATCGAGGGGCAGCTGCTCGCCGGCGCCTTCACCGCGGCGATGGTCGGCTCCCTCACCCGCCAGCCGGTGCTCGGCCTGCTCGCGGCGATGGTCGCGAGCGTCCTGGTGTCGTTCGTGCTGGCCGCCTTCGCGATCAAGTACCTGGTCGACCAGGTGATCGTCGGAGTCGTGCTGAACGTGCTGGTGACCGGCCTGACGAGCTTCCTCTACTCCCAGGTCCTCTCCGCCGACGCGTCGACGTTCAACTCGCCGATGAAGTTCGACCGCCTCCCGATCCCGGTGCTCAGCCAGGTGCCGATCGTGGGCGCCGTCCTGTTCAACCAGACGGTGATCGTCTACCTGATGTACTTCGCGATCTTCGCGGTGTGGTGGGGGCTGTTCAAGACCAAGTGGGGCCTCCGCCTGCGCGCCGTCGGCGAGCACCCGCAGGCCGCGGACACGGTGGGCATCGATGTCGCCCGCACGCGCTTCTGGAACGTCTCCCTCGCCGGGGCGATCGCCGGAGTCGGCGGCGCGTACTACACGCTCGACGCGGTCGGCGCGTTCGGCAAGGAGATGACCGCGGGCGCGGGCTTCATCGCCCTGGCCGCCGTCATCTTCGGCCGCTGGGACCCGATCAAGGCGACGCTCGCGTCGCTCCTGTTCGGCTTCGCGACCAATCTGCAGAACGTGCTCGGCGTCATCGGCTCGCCCGTGCCCAGCGAGTTCATGCTGATGCTGCCGTACGTCGTGACGATCTTCGCGGTGGCCGGTCTCGTCGGCCAGTCCCGCGGACCGGCCGCCGCCGGCAAGCCGTACCTGAAGTCCTGAGAGGAGCCGTCGTGACCGACATCGACTGGGAGGCGCTGCGCGAGGCCGCGCTCGAGGCCATGAGCCACGCCTACGTCCCGTACTCGAAGTTCCCCGTCGGGGTCGCCGCGCTCGTGGACGACGGCCGGACGATCTCGGGCTGCAACGTCGAGAACGCCTCCTACGGGCTCACGCTCTGCGCCGAGTGCGCGCTGGTGTCCTCTCTGCACATGACGGGCGGCGGCCGGCTCGTCGCCTTCACCTGCGTCGACGGGAAGGGCGGCGTCCTGATGCCCTGCGGGCGCTGCCGCCAGCTGCTCTTCGAGCACTCGGCCGAGGGCATGCTCCTCCAGACCGTGTCTGGCGTGAAGACGATCGACGAGGTCATCCCCGACGCCTTCGGCCCGCGCACGCTCGAGGCCTACGCCGCCTCCTAGCGCCGCCGTCACCGCTCCCACTCCCGAACCGAGGACTCCGCATGACCCGCACCACCCCCGTCGAGGACTTCGACGCCGTCGACATCATCCGCACCAAGCGCGACCGCGGCACGCTCTCGACCGCGCAGATCGACTGGCTGATCGACGCCTACACCCGCGGCTACGTCGCTGACGAGCAGATGGCGGCCTTCGCGATGGCGGTCCTGCTGAACGGGATGGAGCGCGACGAGATCCGCGACCTCACCCTGGCCATGATCGCCAGCGGCGAGCGCCTGCGCTTCGACGGACTCGGCAAGCGCACGGTCGACAAGCACTCCACGGGCGGAGTCGGCGACAAGATCACGCTGCCGCTGATGCCGCTGGTCGCCTCCTTCGGCGTGGCGGTGCCCCAGCTCTCGGGACGCGGGCTCGGCCACACGGGCGGAACGCTCGACAAGCTGGAGTCGATCCCGGGCTGGCGGGCCGACCTCGGCAACGAGGAGATGCTGGAGCAGCTGCGGACGGTCGGCGGCGTGATCTGCGCCGCGGGCTCGGGCCTGGCCCCCGCCGACAAGAAGCTCTACGCGCTCCGGGACATCACCGGGACCGTCGAGGCGATCCCGCTGATCGCGTCCTCGATCATGTCGAAGAAGATCGCCGAGGGGACCGACGCCCTGGTGCTCGACGTGAAGTTCGGCTCCGGGGCGTTCATGGTCGACATCGAGCGCTCGCGGGAGCTGGCGCGGGCGATGGTCGACCTCGGCAACGACGCGGGGGTGCGGACCACCGCGCTGCTGACCAACATGAACGTGCCGCTCGGTCTGGCCATCGGCAACGCGAACGAGGTGCGGGAGTCGGTCGAGGTGCTCGCCGGCGGCGGCCCCTCGGACGTCCGGGAGCTGACGCTGGCCCTGGCCCGCGAGATGCTGGCCCTCGCCGGGCAGCCGGACGCGGATGTCGAGCGCGCCCTCGACGGCGGCGAGGCGATGGACACCTGGCGCGCGGTCATCCGCGCTCAGGGAGGGGATCCGGATGCGGCGCTTCCCGAGGCCCGCGAGACCCACGTCGTGGTCGCCGAGCGCGACGGCGTCCTGGTGGAGCAGCAGGCGCTGCCGTTCGGCATCGCCGCCTGGCGCCTGGGCGCCGGACGCGCCCGCCAGTCCGACGCGGTGCAGCACGCGGCGGGGATCGACCTGCACGCGAAGCCGGGCGACCGCGTCCGCGCGGGCCAGCCCCTGCTCACGCTGTCGGCCGACGAGCCGGAGCGCTTCGCCCGGGCGCTGGAGGCGCTCGCCGGTGCCTACCGGATCGGCGACGAGGGCGACGAGGTGCTCGACGGCGGCCCCCTCGTGGCGGAGCGCGTCTCCTAGCCCCGCGCCGCCCGGCACGGAGGAGGCGCCGCCCGGCGAGCCGCTTCCGCCGACCCTCTAGGGTGGTCGGCGAACCACCGCCGACCTGCGAGGAGCACCGTGACCGATCAGACCGAGGAGTACCTCCTCCCGGGCGAGGGCGTCCTCATCGACGAGCTCCCCAAGGTGTCGCTGCACGACCACCTCGACGGGGGGCTGCGGCCCGGGACGGTCCTCGAGATCGCCCGCGAGACGGGCGTGCCGCTCCCGGCCGAGGAGCCGGATGCCCTCGCCGAGTGGTTCCGCGCCACGGCCGACTCCGGCTCCCTCACCGACTACATCGCCACCTTCGAGACGACGGTCGCCGTGATGCAGACCGCGCCGGCGCTCGAGCGCGTGGCCCGCGAGTTCGTGCTCGACCTCGCCGCCGACGGAGTCGTGCACGGCGAGGTGCGCTGGGCGCCGGAGCAGCACCAGCGCGCCGGGCTCTCGCTCGACGCGGCTGTCGAAGCGGTCCAGGAGGGGCTGCAGCAGGGCGTGCAGGCGGCGGCGGCGCAGGGACACCGCATCCGCGTCGGCCAGCTGATCACCGCGATGCGGCACGCCGACCGCTCGCTCGAGGTCGCCGAGCTGGCGCTGCGCCACCGCGAGCGTGGTGCGATCGGCTTCGACATCGCCGGAGCCGAGGCGGGCTTCCCCGCCTCGCGGCACCGTCCCGCCTTCGAGCTGCTCGCGGCGGCTCACTTCCCGACCACGGTCCACGCGGGGGAGGCGGACGGCCTCGACAGCATCCGCTCGGCCCTGCTCGACGGCCGCGCGCTGCGCCTGGGCCACGGCGTCCGGATCGCGGAGGACATCCGCATCGAGCGCCAGGACGACGACGCGAGCTACGTGACCCTCGGCGAGCTCTCGGAGTGGGTGAAGGACCGCGAGATCGCCCTCGAGCTCAGCCCCTCCTCCAACCTGCAGACCGGAGCCGTCGCAGCGTGGGGTGCCGAGCTCGCCGACCACCCCTTCGACCTGCTCTACCAGTTGGGCTTCCGCGTCACGGTGAACACCGACAACCGCCTGATGAGCGCGACGACCCTCAGCCGCGAGCTCGCCCTCCTGTCCGACGCGTTCGGGTACGACCTCGACGACTTCGAGGCCTTCCAGCTGAACGCGGCTCACGCCGCCTTCCTGCCGCTCGACGAGCGCCGCGAGCTCGTCGAGACGATCAGCGCCGGCTTCGAGGCGGCCTGACGGTGCCGCTCGACGCGCTCCCCGAGGAGGCGGTGGCCCTCCGCCACTCCGCCGGATCCTGGCGGGAGGCCGTCCTCGAGGCGGGCCGTGCTCTCGAGCGGACCGGTGCGGTCGACGCCGCCTACTCCCGGCGCATGGTCGAGCAGGTCGACGTGCTCGGGCCGTACATCGTCATCGCGCCCGGGCTCGCCCTCGCGCACGCCCGGCCCGGCAACGACGTCCTCGCGGACGGCCTCTCCGTCGTCACGCTGGCCGAGCCCGTCGCCTTCGGGCACAGCACCAACGATCCGGTCTCGGTCGTCATCGGGATCGCCGCCACCCAGGCGCACGGGCACGTCGGTTTCGTCTCCGGGCTCGCTGACGTGCTCAGCCGTCCGGACGCGGTCGGCGCCCTCGCCGCCGCCCGCACCGTCCGCAGCATCAACGCCGTCCTCACCGACAGCACCCCGCACCACCCGCACCACGGAAGAAGCGCATGAAGATCGTCACCCTCTGCGGCGCCGGAATCGGCACCTCCGCCATCCTCAAGCTCGGCGCCGAGCGCGCCCTCGAGACCCTCGACCTCGAGGCCGAGGTGATCGCCTCCGACCTGGCCTCCGTCGACGCGCTCGCCGCCGACGCGCAGGTCATCCTCACCTCCGGCGAGCTCGTCGACCGCATCGGCCGCACCTTCGCCGAGGTCGTCGTCATCGACAACTACCTCGACCAGAACGAGATCACGGAGAAGATCGAGCGAGCGCTGGGCTGAGCTCGACTCTGAGCCGCTTCCTGCGCGGCTCAGCGCGGTCGGCCTCCCGACGGGGCGCGTTCTCAAGAGCGGGTCGCGTCGGGCTGCCGCGAATCGCTGGCACGCGATTCTCGGACGCGCCCTCCACCTTGCGGGGAGAGGGCGTCCTCCTCCCCCTGCTGGTCGAGTGGCCGCGGAGCGGCGTGCCGGGAGCCGGCTTCCTGCGCGGACGGCTGCTCGGGCCTTGGGGGATCAGCGGGCGGCGAGCTGCTCGAGGACGGTGCCGATCAGGCGGCGGGCGCGGGCGGGGGAGAGGCGGGCGGGCCGCTCGGCCGCGCGGGAGACCGCGATGCCGTCGAGGACCGCGAGGAGAAGCGCCGCGTCGTCGGCGCCGAACGACGCCGCGGGATGCGCGGCGCGCAGCAGCTCGAGGACGACGTCCTCCGTTCGCGACCAGCCGGCGGTGTGGATCGCGCGGATCTCCGGATCGGTGCCGGCGCGGGAGGCGAAGGCGGTCCACACGATCGCGTCGGGGACGTCCTCGTCAGCGACGCACGCGATCTCGTCGCAGAAGATACGCAGCCGCACCTCGGCCGAGGGTTCGGCCTCCAGGCGGCTCCGCATCCGCTCGCGGAAGCGCTCCTCGACCCGGGCCATCGCGCCGGCCAGCAGCGCCTGCTTCGTCGGGAAGTGGTGCTGGACGGCCCCCACCGAGACGCCGGCCTCGGCCGCGACGGTGCGGATGCTGAGGTGCTCCGCCCCGCGGGTCGAGAGGACGGCGACGACCGCCGAGAGGATGTCGCTCCTGCTCTCGCGCCGATCCGGCATGGCGTCCCTCTCGTTCGACTGCTCGAGCAGGCTACGCTCTCGGACATGACCAATACGACCGTATTGCCGCCCCGTGCCGGAGCCGGCCGCCGCATCGCGACCCTGGACGTCGTCCGCGGTGTCGCGATCATCGGGACCCTCGGCACGAACATCTGGATCTTCTCCCACCCCTGGGGGATGCTCGGACTGCTCTCCGTCCCGGTGACGCCGGAGACCTCCTCCTCAGCCGGGACCGCGCAGCTCCTGCTGATGGCGCTGGCGCAGGGCAAGTTCCTCGCCCTCCTCTCCCTCGCCTTCGGGGTGGGCCTCGCGATCCAGCACGCGTCCGCGGTCCGGCGCGGGACGCGCTGGCCGGGCCGCTACCTCTGGCGCGCGACGCTCCTCCTCCTGGACGGCGCGGTCAACTACGTGCTGATCGCGGAGTTCGACGTCCTCATGGGATACGCCGTCACCGGAGCGGTCGTCGCCTGGCTGCTGCTCACCCGGCCGACGACGCAGCGCCGCGTGATCCTCGTCTGCGGCGCTCTGCACGTCGTCCTGATCTCGGCGCTCGTGGCGCTCGTGGCGGCGAGCCCGGACGGTGCCGGACAGGGGCCGACCGGCCGGAGCCCCTACGCGGACGCGTCGTTCCTCGGCCTCGCCCTCTTCCGGCTGCAGAACGCGGGCGTCTTCCGTGCGGAGCCGGTGCTCATCGGGCTCCTCAGCCTCGCGATGTTCCTCCTCGGCGCGCGCCTCCATCGGGCGGGGGTCCTCGCCGCCGAGGGCGCGTCACTCCGCCGTCGCCTGATGGTCCTCGGCGCCCTCGCCCTCCCCGTCGACCTCGCGCTGGGCATCGGGGGGAGCGCCGCCGGTCTGCTCGCCGAGCGCTACCTCGTCGCGCCCCTGGTCGGGCTCGGCCTGCTCGCGGCCCTCGCCGAGGCCTGCCTCCGCCTGGGCGCCGAGGGCTGGGCGGCACGCCGGGCGCGGGAGGTCGGCCGGGTCGCCCTGAGCGCCTACCTCCTGCAGAACCTGCTCGGCGGCGCCCTCTTCTACGGCTGGGGACTCGGGCTGGCGGTGACCGCCGCGCAGTGGCGCGTCCCGGCGACCGTCGGAGCGTTCCTGCTCATCGCGGCGGTCGTCGTGCTCGCGGCGCACCTGTGGCTGCGCCGGTTCGAGCTCGGTCCGGTGGAGTGGCTCTGGAAGCGCGGCGAGCGGATCGGTGTCCGCGCGCCCCGCTGACCGGAGGGGGACCTACGCGAGGAGCTCCGCGGCGCCGGTGCGCAGGGCGGCGAGGCGGGACGAGACGGCCGACCGGCGGGCGTCGGCGTCGGAGTCGTGCGACCAGGCGTCGAGGTAGAGCTTGACCTTCGGCTCCGTGCCGCTCGGGCGCGCGATGAGACGGGCACCGTCCAGGGAGAAGCGGAGCGCGTCGGTCGGAGGCAGCGCGCCGCCCTCGGCGAGCAGGTCCTCGCTCCGCTCGACGGCGAGCCCGCCGATCGCGGTCGGAGGCGTCGCGCGCAGTCCGGCCATGATCCGGCCGATCTCGGAGAGGTCGGTGACGCGGAGCGAGATCTGCTCCGATCCGAAGAGCCCGAACCGCTCGGCGAACGACTCCAGCTCGTCGTCGATCGTGCGCTCCTCGGCGGCGAGCCCGCTCGCGAGGGAGAGGAAGGCGAGCGCGGCCGAGACGCCGTCCTTGTCGCGGACCGTCCCGGGGTTCACCAGGTAGCCGAGCGCCTCCTCGTAGCCGAAGACGAGGTCGGGGACGCGCGAGATCCACTTGAAGCCCGTGAGCGTCTCGGTGAAGTCGAGGCCGTAGTCGGCCGCCACGGCACCGAGGGCGGGGGAGGAGACGATCGAGCAGGCGAGCGCTCCTCCGGTGCGGCCCTCGCGGCGGGCCTGCTCGGCGGCGCGCCAGCCGAGCAGCGCTCCGACCTCGTTGCCGGTGAGGCGCCGGAAGCCCTCCGGGGCGGAGGCGTCGGGCACGGCGGCGGCGAAGCGGTCGGCGTCCGGGTCGTTCGCCACGATCAGCTGCGCGCGACCGGAGCGCGCGGTCGAGAAGGCGAGGTCGAGGGCGCCCGCCTCCTCCGGGTTCGGGAACGCGACCGTGGGGAACGCCGCGTCGGGCTCGATCTGCTCGACCACGACGGCCGGCTCGTCGAATCCCGCCGCGGAGAGCACCCGGTGCGCCGTCTCCCAGCCGACCCCGTGCATCGCCGTGTAGACGACGCGCAGCGGAGCGGACTGGCGGCCGACGGAGGCCGTCGCCTCGATGTAGGCGGCGACCACGGACTCGTCCGCGAGCCGGTACTCGCCGCGCGGCAGCTCCGGAACGCGCCGGTCCCGCGCGACCGCGAGGATCCGCTCGGCGATCTCGGAGTCGACCGGCGGCACGATCTGCGAGCCCTCGTCGGCGCCGCCGAGGTACACCTTGTAGCCGTTGTCCTGCGGCGGGTTGTGGCTCGCCGTGACCATCACTCCGGCGTCGGCGCCGAGGTGGCGCACGGCGAAGGCCAGCACGGGGGTGGGCAGGAGCCGGGGCAGCAGCACCGCGTCCACGCCGGCGCCCGCCATCAGCGCGGCGGAGTCCTCCGCGAAGACGCGCGAGTTCCTCCGGCCGTCGTAGCCGATCACGACCACGGGCCGCTGGACGCCCTGCGCCAGCAGGAAGTCGGCCAGGCCGACGGCGGCCTGCGAGACCAGCACGCGGTTCATCCGGTTGGATCCCGCCGCGATGGCGCCGCGCAGGCCCGCGGTGCCGAACGCCAGGCGGGCGCCGAAGCGGTCCTCCAGCTCGGCGCGGGCGGAGGCGTCGCCCGAGTCGGAGGCGGTCAGCAGGCCGACCAGCTCCTCCCGCGTCTCCGGGTCGGGGTCCTGGGCGAGCCAGGCCTCGGCGAGCTCCCGGACGTCGGCGCTCACAGGGCGCCCGTGATCCCGGCGAGCAGGCGGGCGAGGTCGTCCTCGGCGTCGCGGCCGGCCTCGAGCACCTCCTCGTGGCTGAGGGGGGTCTTCTGGATGCCGGCGGCGAGGTTCGTGATGAGCGACATGCCCAGCACCTCCATTCCCGCCTCGCGCGCGGCGATGGCCTCGAGGGCGGTCGACATGCCGACGATGTGGCCGCCGATGATCTTCGCCATCTGCACCTCGGCCGGGCTCTCGTAGTGCGGCCCGCGGAACTGCACGTACACGCCCTCGTCCAGCTCAGGACGCGTCCCCCGGGCGAGGTCGCGCAGGCGCGAGGAGTAGAGGTCGGTGAGGTCGACGAAGGTCGCGCCCTCGAGCGGCGAGTCGGCGGTGAGGTTGATGTGGTCGCTGATCAGCACGGGGGTCCCGGGCGTCCAGTGCTCCTTGATGCCGCCCGCGCCGTTGGTGAGGATCATCACCGTCGCGCCCGTCGCGGCGGCGGTGCGGACGCTGTGCGCGACGCGGCGCACGCCGTAGCCCTCGTAGTAGTGGGTGCGGGCGCCGATGATCAGCGCGCGCCTGCCGGTGGGGAGCAGGACGGAGCGCAGGGTGCCGCCGTGCCCGTGCACGGCCGGCTTGGAGAAGCCGAGGATCTCGGTGGCCTCCACCGTCGCGGTCGTCTCGCCGATCGCGTCGGCGGCCTTGCCCCAGCCGCTGCCGAGGGTGAGGGCGATGTCGTGCTTCTCGACCCCTGTCGCCTCGGCGATCTGAGCGGCCGCGCGGGCCGCGATCTCGAAGGGATCGGCGTCGGGGGCGTCGAGCGGGTGCAGGGTCTGGTCGGACATCCTCCCACCCTACCGACGGGCTGCGCGGCGGCGGAGGGCGACTCCCGCGGCCGATCCGACACCCCGCGATTGGGCGAACACTCAGTGAGAGAGGACAATGGGAAGCATGGCTTACGAGTTCGAGCGCGCGCAGAGGATCGCTGTACTCGGAGGGGGGCCGGGCGGCTACGAAGCCGCCATCGCGGGAGCGCAGCTCGGCGCCGAGGTCACCCTGGTCGAGCGGGTCGGAGTGGGCGGCTCGGCCGTCATCACCGACGTCGTCCCGTCGAAGTCGCTCATCGCGACGGCGGAGGCCACCAACGCCATCGGCGAGGCCGCCGACCTGGGCGTGCAGTTCTTCACCCGCTCGGAGCTGAACAAGCCGGTGCGCCCGGACGTGGCGGTCAACCTTGCGACGGTGAACAAGCGCCTGCTCGGCCTCGCGCGCCAGCAGTCCGAGGACATGCGCGCGAACCTGGTGCACCACGGCGTGCGCATCGTCCAGGGGGACGGGCGCCTGGACGGCTCGAACGCCCTGATCGTCTCGACGGCGGCCGGTGGCGAGGGCATGGACTTCGACCGCATCGAGGCGGACACGATCGTGGTCTCGGTGGGCGCCAGCCCGCGTGTGCTCCCGACCGCGGCTCCCGACGGCGAGCGCATCCTCAGCTGGACCCAGCTCTACAACCTCAAGTCCGTCCCCGAGCACCTGATCGTGGTGGGCTCCGGCGTGACCGGCGCGGAGTTCGCCTCCGCCTACCGTGCGCTCGGCGCCCGCGTGACCCTCATCTCCTCCCGCGACCAGGTGCTGCCCGGCGAGGACGCCGACGCGGCCGCGGTGATCGAGAACGTCTTCAAGCGCAACGGCATGGTCGTGCTCTCGAAGTCGCGCGCCGACCGCGTCGAGCGGACCGAGAAGGGCGTGCAGGCCGTGCTCTCGGACGGACGCGTCGTCGAGGGCTCGCACTGCCTGATGGCCGTCGGCTCCGTGCCGAACACGGCGGGCATCGGCCTCGAGGACGCGGGGGTGCAGCTGACGGAGTCGGGGCACATCCGCGTCAACCGCGTCGCCCGCACCAGCGTCCCCTCGATCTACGCGGCCGGGGACTGCACCACGTTCCTCCCGCTCGCCTCCGTCGCCGCCATGCAGGGCCGCACCGGCGTGTTCCACGCCATGGGCGACGCCGTGAACCCGACCGAGGTGCGCAACGTCGCGGCGAACATCTTCACGCAGCCCGAGATCGCGACCGTCGGGTGGAGCCAGCGCGAGATCGAGGAGGGCATCGCGCAGGGCGAGATCTACAAGCTCCCGCTCGCCGCGAACCCGCGGGCGAAGATGATGGGCATCCGCGACGGCTTCGTGAAGCTGTTCGCGCGCACCGGCTCCGGCACCGTCATCGGAGGCGTCATCGTCGCTCCGAAGGCGAGCGAGCTGATCTTCCCGCTCGCCCTCGCCGTGGAGCACCGCCTGACCGTCGACCAGGTCGCGCGGGCCTTCACCGTCTACCCGAGCCTCACCGGCTCGATCTCGGACGCCGCGCGCGCCATGCACATCGTCACCTGACGCGCCCCTCCGCCGGGCCGCGCGGGGTGCGGCCCTTCATCGGCAGAGCGCGCGACCGGGAATCGCGTGCGGAGCGATTCACGGCAGCGCGACGCGACCCGCTCTGCGGTACCCCTCACGTCGAGGAGCCGACCGCGCCGGGCCGCGCGGGGAGCGGCCCGGAACGGGCTCAGACGATCTGGAGGAGCACGTGTCCCGCGGGGACGGTCGCTCCGGCCGTCGCGTCGAGGCCCTTCACGACGCCGTCCTTGTGGGCGGTGAGCGGCTGCTCCATCTTCATCGCCTCGAGGACGACGACCAGGTCGCCGGTGACGACCGTGTCGCCCTCGGCGACGGCGACCTTGACGATGGTGGCCTGCATGGGCGAGGCGACGGAGTCGCCCGTGACGGTGCTGACGGAGGAGGAGCCGCGGCGCTTCGGGGAGGCGGCAGCGGCCCCGCGGGCGGGTCCCGAGCCGACCAGGTCGCCGGGGAGCGTGACCTCGACGCGGCGCCCGTCGACCTCGACGACCACGTTCCGGCGGGCCGCCGGCTCGTCGGTCGCTCCGGGCTCGCCGCTCCAGGCCGGGATCGTGTTCTCGAACTCGGTCTCGATCCAGCGGGTGTAGATCGTGAAGGGCGCGCCGCCCTCGGGGGCGAAGGCCGGGTCCTCGACGATCGCGCGGTGGAAGGGGAGGACGGTCGGCAGTCCGGTGACCTCGAACTCGGCGAGGGCGCGGCGCGAGCGCTCCAGCGCCTGCTCGCGGCTGTCGCCGGTGACGATCAGCTTCGCGAGGAGCGAGTCGAAGGAGCCGGAGATCACGTCGCCGGCGACGACACCGGAGTCGACGCGGACGCCGGGTCCGCCGGGGGCCTTGAAGACGTGCACCGGGCCCGGAGCGGGGAGGAAGCCGCGGCCCGCGTCCTCGCCGTTGATGCGGAACTCGAAGGAGTGGCCGCGGGGCGCCGGGTCGTCGTAGTCGAGCACGCCGCCCTCGGCGAGGCGGAACTGCTCGCGCACGAGGTCGATGCCGGTGATCTCCTCCGACACGGGGTGCTCGACCTGGAGGCGGGTGTTCACCTCGAGGAAGGACACCGTGCCGTCCTTGCCGATCAGGAACTCGCAGGTCCCGGCGCCGAGGTAGCCGACCTCCTGCAGGATCGCCTTCGAGGCGCGGTAGAGCTCGGTGTTCTGCGCGTCCGTCAGGAACGGCGCGGGCGCCTCCTCGACGAGCTTCTGGTGGCGGCGCTGGAGGGAGCAGTCGCGGGTGGAGACCACGACGACGTTGCCGTGCGCGTCGGCCAGGCACTGGGTCTCCACGTGGCGCGGCTGGTCGAGGTACTTCTCGACGAAGCACTCGCCGCGGCCGAAGGCGGCGACGGCCTCGCGCGTGGCCGAGGCGAACAGCTCCTCGACCTCGTCGCGCTCGCGGGCGACCTTGAGGCCGCGACCGCCGCCGCCGAAGGCCGCCTTGATCGCGACGGGGAGGCCGTACTGGTCCACGAACTCGAGCACCTCGGCGGCGCCGGAGACGGGGTTGAGGGTTCCCGGGGCGAGCGGCGCGCCGACCTTCTCGGCGACGTGGCGGGCCGAGACCTTGTCGCCGAGGCGCTCGATGGCCTCGGGGCCGGGGCCGATCCAGATCAGGCCGGCGTCGATGACGGCGCGGGCGAAGTCGGCGTTCTCGGCGAGGAAGCCGTAGCCGGGGTGCACGGCGTCGGCTCCGGATCGGCGCGCCACCGAGAGCAGCTTGTCGATGACGAGGTAGGTCTCGGCGCTGGTCGTCCCGCCGAGGGCGTAGGCCTCGTCGGCGAGGCGGCTGTGCACGGCGTCGCGGTCCTGGTCGGCGTAGACGGCCACGGAGGCGATCCCGCTGTCGCGGGCGGCGCGGATGACTCGGACGGCGATCTCGCCCCGGTTGGCGACGAGCACCTTCGTAATCTTCGGCATGGTCCCCAACCCTAGGGGGCGGCTCCGCCCGGCCCGGCGCGGCTCACCACAAAGAAGCGGAGGGCCTTCGTCGGTTCCTCACAAGGGCGGGACGGGCCTCAGCGGTTCCAGAGCGCGGGCCAGTCGACGCCGAGGCTCCGCACGAGAGTGCGGAGGGCCGGCACCGACATCCCGATCACCGTCGAGGGGTCGCCCTCGATCGCGGTGATGAAGCCGGCGCCGCGGCCGTCGATGGTGAAGGCGCCGGCCACCTCGAGGGGCTCGCCGGTGGCGACGTAGGCGTCGATCTCGGCGTCGTCGATGTCGTCGGCGAACGTGACGGCGGCGGAGGTGACCGCTCCGGCCTCGGCGACGATCCTCCCGCCGCGGTGGTCGACGAGCCAGTGGCCGGAGTGGAGGCGGCCGGTGCGACCGCGCTGGGCGCGCCAGCGCTCCCGGGCCCGCTCCGGCTCGTGCGGCTTGCCGTGGACGACCCCGTCGAGGACGAACGCGGAGTCGCCGCCGAGCACCAGACCGTCGATGTCCGGGCGCAGGACGGCGTGCGCCTTGGCGCGGGCGAGCAGCGAGACGGTGGCGTCCGCGTCCAGCGCCGCGCCCCGCTCCTGCTCGGCCCGGGCGACGGCCGCGGGCTCGTCCACCTCGGAGGGGACGACGACGGGCTCGATCCCGGAGGCCCGCAGCAGCGCGAGGCGCGCGGGGGAGGTGGAGGCGAGGTAGAGGCGCACGAGGGCTCCCTGCGGCCGGGCCCACGCTGTGGGATGCTCGACGGATGGCACAGACCCCGTCCCGAGCATCCGCCCGCCCCGACGGGGCCGACGACGCACTCGGGACCGAGATCGAGCTCGACATTAGCAACGTCGCCCACGGCGGCGTGTTCGTCGCCCGGCACGAGGGCCGCGTCGTCTTCGTCCCGGACGTCCTCCCCGGCGAGCGCGTGCGGGCGCGGATCAGCGAGGTCCGGCACGACAGCTTCTGGCGTGCCGAGGCGCTCGAGGTGCTCGAGGCGTCCGAGCACCGGGTGGAGCACGTCTGGCCCGAGGCCGCCCTCGACCGCCGCCCGGAGGAGCGCGTCGGCGGCGCCGAGCTCGGCCACGCCGACCTGGCCTACCAGCGCGAGCTGAAGCGCCTCGTGCTCGTCGACTCCTTCTCCCGCTTCGCCCGTCGCGAGATCGAGGTGGAGGTCGCGCCGATCGGCGGGGACGACGCATCCGGCGGCCTCGGCTGGCGCACGCGGAACCGCCTCCACGTCGACGACGACGGACGGGTCGGCCCCTACGCGGCACGCAGCCACCACGTCGTCACCGTGGAGTCGCTGCCCCTCGCGACCGCCGATTCCTCCCTGGCCGCACCGCTCGGCGAGCGCCTCGCTCCCGGCTCGGTGGTCGACCTCGTCGACGCGGCCGGGTCCGAGGGAGCCGCGGTGCTCGTGCACGACCCCTCCGACAAGCGCGCCCGCCGCGACCGCACGGTGGTGAGCGAGTTCGTCGCCGACCGCACCTTCCGGGTCGACCGCACCGGCTTCTGGCAGGTGCACCGCGGAGCCGCCGCCGCGCTCTTCGAGGCCGTGCAGGCCGCCGTCGACGCGGACGCGGCGGACCCGTCGGCCGCCAACCACGACCTCTACGGCGGGGTGGGCCTGCTCGCCGCGGCGCTGGCCGACCGCCTCGGCGCCGGAGTGCGCGTGACCAGCGTCGAGAGCGACTCCCGCGCCACCGAGCACGCGCTCGAGAACCTGGCCGACCAGGTCGGCGCCCGCGCAGTGACCGCCCGCGTCGACCGCTACCTCCGCGACGTCGTCGCCCAGGCCGATAGGCGCGAGCGGGCGCGGTGGCGCGCGGCGACCGTGGTCCTCGACCCGCCGCGCTCGGGCGCCGGCCGGGCGGTCACCGACGCTCTGGCGGAGCTGCGGCCGGCGCAGCTCGTCTACGTCGCCTGCGACCCGGTCGCGCTCGCCCGCGACGTGGGCGCCCTGACCGGGGCCGGCTACGAGCTGGAGCGCCTCGAGGGCTTCGACCTCTTCCCGCACACCTCCCACGTGGAGGCCGTTGCGCGACTGGTCCGCCGAGAGGACTGACCGCGGGCCCGCGCCTGCGTACCATGGGCGGGATGGAGCCCCACGTCGACGCAGCCGAGGCCCCGCGCGTGCGCGTGGCGATCGTGGACGACCACGAGTCGGTGCGCCTGGGCGTGGCCGCCGCCGTCGAGAGCGCGGGGATGCAGGTGGTCGCCGCCGCCGAGACCGTCCAGGCCCTCGAGAGCACGATCGGCGGCGCCGAGATCGAGGTGCTCGTCCTCGACCTGTCCCTGAACGACGGCTCGAGCATCACCAGCAACGTCAAGTGGGGGCAGGTGCGCGGCTCCGCCGTCCTCGTCCACAGCATCGCCGACCGCGTCGTGGCCGTGCGGGAGGCGCTCGCCGCGGGAGCGGCCGGCGTCATCCCGAAGTCCTCGCCCATGTCGACGGTCGTCGCCGCCATCCGCACCGTCGCCCGCGGCGAGGTCCTCAACAATCTGGAGTGGGCCTCGGCCATCGACGCCGACGACGACTTCGCGCGGGCCGTGCTCGGTCGTCGCGAGCGCGACGTCCTGCACCTCTACGCCTCGGGGCTGCCGCTGAAGCTGGTGGCCGAGCGGCTGCAGATCTCGGTGTCGACGGCGAAGGAGTACCTCGACCGGATCCGCGACAAGTACGTCGAGATCGGCCGTCCCGCCCCGACGAAGGTCGATCTGCTGCGGCGCGCGGTGGAGGACGGCATCCTGCCGGGCATCGACCCGGACGACGGCGATGGCGGGCGCTGAGGCGCCGATCGCCCGCCGCAACGCCGGGCGCGAGCGCATCGACCGGATCATCAGCACGGTCGTGTCGTTCTTCGGCTTCGGCTTCGGCGTGCAGACCGTCCCGCCGATCCTCGCCCAGCTGCCCCTGCTGCGCCCCGAGGTGGCCTGGCCGGTGCTGGCGCTGGTCTTCGGATCGCTCACCGCCGCCGTGGTCACCGCCGTGCTGCGGCGGGGCACGCGGATGACGGCGGTCCTGGTCGCGGTCGGTGTCCTCGTCGCCCTCCTGACCTGGCCGGCCGCCGTCGCCGCCGGGGGCGCGGACCGCGAGACCCCGTGGATCTGGTACCTGCTGACCATCGGCACCGCCTTCTGCACGATCGCGGCTCCCCTCCGGATCGCGATCGCGTACGTGTCGGTGACGACCGTGCTGTTCGGGCTGCTGCGCATCCTCCCCTCCGGCGGCGGGGCGGAGCCGACCCGCGCGATCCTCGACGCCGCCTACGTGGGCATCGTCGGCTTCGTGATGCTGGTGCTGATCACGGTGCTCCGGCAATCGGCCGACCAGATCGATCGCGCGCAGACGACGGCCATGGAGCAGTACGAGGCGGCGATGCGCCAGCACGCCGGCGAGGTGGAGCGGGTCGAGGTCGACGCCCTGGTGCACGACAACGTGCTCGCGACGCTGCTCTCCGCCGCCTCCGCCGAGTCGCCGGCCGAGCGTGCGCTGGTCTCCTCGATGGCGCAGCGCACCCTCGCCGTGCTGCTGCCCGACCACGAGCCGGAGCCGCCCGAGGGGCTGGTCCCGCTCGAGCTCCTGCAGCGCCAGCTCGCCCACGCGGCGTCCACCTTCGGGACCGAGATCGCAGTCGCGACGGCCGATGGAGTGGATCCGCGCGCGACGACGCTGCCGCGCCCGGTGGCCGAGGCGCTGCTCGGCGCGGTCTGGCAGGCGCTCGCCAACAGCGTCCAGCACGCGGGTCCGAGCGGCAGCGTCCACCGCGCCGTGCACGGGCTGCTGGGCGACGGCGCGGTGGAGGTCGTGGTGGAGGACGACGGCCGCGGCTTCCGGCTCGCCGACGTCCCGCGCGAGCGGCTGGGCATCCGGCTCTCCATCCTCGAGCGGGTGCACAACGCGCGGGGATCGGCGAGGGTCGACTCGACTCCGGGCGAGGGCACCCGAGTCGTCCTCTCCTGGCGGGCGGACGCGGGAGGAGGGCCGTGATCGCCTACCCGCGCCCCCTGCTCCAGGCGCTCGGCGCCGGCTTCTCGCTGTACCACGTGGTGCTCGCCTTCTTCTCCTTCCGCATCTCCCCGGCCACGCCGGCCGACCTCGTCGCGGTCGCGCTGTACGTCGCGGCGACCGTCGTCGCCCTCTGGCCGGGAGCGACGACCCGGCTCGCCCTGCCCGTCGCGGTCGGGATGACCGCGGTCGCCGTCGCTCTGCCGCTGCTGGTCGCGCCGTCGCTCGATCCGGGCGCCTCCAACGGCTACTCCACCTGGTACATCGCCGCGGTCGGCACCCTCATGACGATCGTGTGCGCCCGCCGGCGCGCGGCCTGCGCCTGGGTCGGCGTCGGCTTCCTGATCGTGCACACCGTGTTCTGGGCCGGCCCGGCCGCGCTGGCCACTCTCGGCGTCGTCGGGGGGATCGCCTGGGTCGCGATCGCGCAGCTGCTCATCGTCGAGCTCGGGCGCGCGGGCTCCGAGGCGCGCGTGCTCGAGGCGGCCGAGCGCGCGGCCGCGTCGTGGAGGGCCGCGGAGGAGGCGCACCTCACGGAGCGCGAGGTCCGGCTGGAGCAGACCCGCGCCCTCGCCGCCGACATGCTGCTGCGCATCGCCGAGCCGGGACCGGGCCTCACCGACGAGGAGCGGCGCGAGTGCCGGCTGCTCGAGGCGGCCGTGCGCGACGAGATCCGCGGCCGGCGGCTGCTGGACGACGAGGTGCGTCGTCTCGTGCTCGACGCGCGGCGGCGGGGCGTGACCGTGTCGGTGCTCGACGACGGCGGCCTCGACCGCACCTCCGAGGGCGAGAGCCGCCGGGTGCTGGGGGAGCTCGCCCAAGCTCTGAGCGGGATCCGCGAGGAGGTCGACCGCGTGGTGGTGCGCACTGCTTCGGCCGACTCGGCCTCGGCGGTCACAGTGGTGGGCCTGCGGACGGCCGGCGACGGCAGCGCGGGCGCCCTCGGCTCCGACGACGCGGGGGACGAGGTCGACGCCTGGGTCGAGATCCGGCGCGACGGCGTCGGCGGACGGGACGTCTGAGCGGCGGAGAGCGCGCGGGACGGCGCGGCCGTCCCCATGCGCAGCGACCGGTGGCGACCCGGCCCGGAGGGCGTGCGGATGTCGGATCGGTGCCGCGGGCGGGACGCTCCGGCTCTCAGCACGGCTCAGGTCTCGGCGCGTCCGGTCTCTCGGCGCGGACCGATCGTGGGCGCGGCACGAGCGTGAGCAGAGCCGTCGTGAGCAGTGCCCGTCGAGCGCACAGCCCGTCGCGCGCAGAGCGCGTAATGAGAAGAGCCCGTTAACGGAGTGCGGCGGGCCGTCCACTCCTCCGAAGAGGGGGCCCGGCCCGCCGTCAAACCCCGAGTGAGGGTAACAACCCGAATATTACCCTCACTCGCCCCCAACACACCCGCCTGCTTACCCTGGTCGGCGAGTGATTGGCGGTGCCCCTTCCGAAGGAGGAGTACCGTACGTCGTCTAGTGTGCTCGCTCCGCCAGGAGGCGCATAGTCAGCACTTTAGGGGACTAATCGGGGGACAAATTTCACGTTCCGCGTCGCGGATCGCTCGTTCCCCGACGGGCTGCGTCTGCGAGTCCGCTCAGCCGGAGAAGGAGCGCCACGCTCCGGGTGCCGGCCGGAGCGGCCTGCGGACCGCCGCGGCGCGGTCGTTCCAGCCCCCGCTGAGCTCCTGCGGGGTCTCCGGCTCGGCCTCGGTGCGCGAGGTCAGTGCGGTGACGACGGCCGTGACGGCGGCGATCTCGGCGGCGTCGAGGCCGGGGGTGGAGATGACGACGGCGGGTGCGGAGTCGGAGGCGGTCATCCCGTGACGCTATCGCATGCCGTTCACGGCGCCGGTCGGCGGGGCATGGCTATGCTGACGCCGGATGCCGCCGGAGCGTCGTCCGTCCGTTGCGAACAGGAGCGTCCCCGCATGCCGACGTGGTTCCCGAGGAGCGGTGCCGCGGCGCTGCGCCCCCTGCGTCTGCTGGTCCGGAGGTCGCCTGCGGCCGTCTCGGTCGTCCTGGTCCTCCTGGCCGCGAGCGCGATCACGGGGACGCTCGTCGCCCCCGCGGGAGCCGAGACGACGGCCTGGTGGGCGGCGGGCCCGACGACGACCCTCGACGGCCGTCCGTGGACGGCGGTGACCGCCCTCCTGATCGCGGCGGACCCGCTGCAGCTGCTCCTGGACGTCGTGCTGGTGCTCCCGATGCTCCTCGCCGCGGAGCGCCGCCTCGGCTCGGCCCGCACCCTCCTCGCCTTCCTCGTGACCGGCGCCGTCGGGATCGTCGTCGGGTCCTCCGTGCAGTCGATCGGCGCTCTCGTCGGGGAGTGGTGGGCGGGCGACACCGTCGGCGACCACACCTTCGACCCGCTGATCGGCGCGGTCGGCGCCCTCATCGCCTCGACCGCCTTCATGGGCGCTCTGTGGCGTCGCCGGCTCCGGGTGACCGTCTTCGCCGTCGTGCTGATGTTCGTGCTCTACGCGGGCGACTCCGCCGACGCGTACCGGCTCCTCGCGGGCGGCGCGGGGCTCGTGCTCGGCGCGGTGCTCGCGCGGGGAGCGGCGGGGCTGCGTCCGCAGCGTCCGGCGCCGAGCTCGCACCGCGAGTCCCGGGGGCTGCTGGCGGCGGTCGTCGTCGTCACCGCGATCGGTCCGCTCGTCGCCGTCCTCTCGGACTCGGGCTACGGTCCGTTCTCGTTCCTCGGCCGACTGCTGCAGAGCGCCTTCACGGGGACGACGGACCTCGAGGACCCGTGCAGCCGCGCCCTCCGGCACTGCGCGCACCACGTGAAGCTGAGCCTGGTCGCCCCCGGGCCGATCCTGCTGACGTTCGTCCCGCTCCTCCTCCTGCTCGTCGCCGCCTACGGCCTGCGCTCCGGGCGCCGCCTGGGCCTGCTGCTGGCGGTCGGGGTGAACATCGCGATCGCGATCCTGGAGGTCTTCTCCCTCCAGCGCGCCGCCCGTCACCCCGAGTTCCTGTACTACGCCGAGTACCTGCTCTGGGTGGCGACGACGGTGCTGGTGCCGCTGGCCGTCGTGGCGATGCTCGTGATCGGGAGGAGGCACTTCCGCATCCGCGCGCCCCGTGCCGCTGCGAGGCTCTGGACGCGGGTCATCGCCATCGCCTTCGTCGTGTCCCTCGGCGGCTACCTGGCGCTCTCGGCCGGCGTGCGCACGAGCTTCGAGCCGCTCCTGGGCCTCGGGAGACTCCTCCTGGACGGGCTGCTGCGCTTCGTCCCGGTGAGCTTCCTCGGCGGCGCCGGACTGCTCGCCGTGCCGCGGGAGCCCGTCGCGCGGATCGTCTTCGAGTGGGTCGGCCCGGTGTTCTGGCTCGTGGTCGTCGTCGCGGTGGTCGCCCTGCTCCGGGCCACCGACGTGCAGCGGAACCGCGGCGACGAGGCGCGGTACCGCGCGCTCCTGTCCCTGCACGGCGCCGGCAGCCTCGGCCATCAGGGGACCTGGGAGGGCAACGCGCACTGGATCTCGGCCGACGGGACCGGCGGAGTCGCCTACCGGGTGATCGGCGGCGTGGCGATCACCCTCTCCGACCCGGCCTGCGCTCCCGAGCGGCGGGAGGACGTCGTGGCCGAGTTCGTGCGGTTCTGCGACGAGCGCAGCTGGACGCCCGTCTTCTACAGCATCCACGACGAGCTGCTCCCCGTCTTCGACCGGCTCGGCTGGTCGCGCCTCTCGGTCGGCGAGGAGACGATCATCGAGCTCTCCTCCTTCGAGCTCACCGGCAAGCGGTGGCAGAAGGTGCGCTACCCGCTCACGCGCGGCATCAAGCTGGGCATCGAGGCGCAGTGGACCAGCTGGCCCGAGCTCTCCCTCGGCATGGCCAACCAGATCGTCGACCTGTCGGAGCGCTGGGTCGCCGAGAAGGCGCTGCCCGAGATGGGCTTCACCCTCGGTGGGATCGACGAGGTCCGCGATCCCGACGTCGCCCTCCTGCTCGCGGTCGGACCGGACGGCGTGCTGCAGGGGGTGACGAGCTGGCTGCCCGTGCATCGGGAGGGGCGCGTGGTCGGCTGGACCCTCGACTTCATGCGCCGCTCCGACGACTCGATGCCCGGCATCATGGAGTTCCTCATCGCCTCCGCGGCGCTGCGCGTCAAGGAGGAGGGCGCCGAGTTCCTCTCGCTCTCGGGCGCACCGCTCGCCACCGCACCGGTCGAGGAGGGGGAGGAGCCTCCGGAGCCGACGGTCCTCTCGCGCCTGCTCGAGTTCCTCTCGCGGACGCTCGAGCCGGCCTACGGCTTCACGTCGCTGTTCCGCTTCAAGGCCAAGTTCCACCCGCGCTACGCGGGCCTCTGGATGACCTACCCCGACGCGCTGCAGCTGCCCCGGATCGGAGCCGCGCTGGGTCGCGCCTATCTGCCCGACCTCTCCGCCGCGCAGGCGCTGGCGTTCGCGCGGGTGGTCGGGGCGAAGCCGGAGGAGAAGCCGTCCGAGGCGTCCGCGGCGAAGCCGGATGCTCCGGCCGCGAAGGCAGGCGCTCCGGCGGTGAAGGCGGGTGCTCCGACAGCCGAGCCGGACGGTCCTGGGGTGAAGGCGGGTGGTCCTGCGGTGAAGGCGGGTGCTCCGGCTGCGAGGGCGGATGCCCGGGAAGCGGAGCCCGATTCCGCGACAGGGAAGCCGGACGCTCCGGCCGCGGAGCCGGACGCTCCCGTCGTGCGGCCCGATGCTCCCGCGGAGTCCGCTGCCCGACGGACCGGCCCCGGCTCCTCCGACTGATCGTTCCGCCCCTCCGCCCCGTGAGGAGGTGGGCGCAGCGGAACGCCGCGGCACGGACGGTCTCCCGTCTCCTGCCGCGGCGTCCGAGCGAGCCGGGTCAGAGCGGGATGTTGCCGTGCTTCTTCGCGGGCAGGTTGGCGCGCTTGGTGCGCAGCGCACGCAGCGCCTTGATGACGGAGACACGCGTCGCCGAGGGCTCGATCACGCCGTCGAGCTCGCCGCGCTCGGCCGCGAGGAACGGGCTCGCGACGTTGTAGGTGTACTCGTTCGCCAGGCGCGTCCGGACGGCTGCGACGTCCTCGCCGGCCTCCTCCGCCTTGCGGATCTCGTTGCGGTAGAGGATGTTCACCGCGCCCTGGCCGCCCATGACGGCGATCTCGGCGGTCGGCCACGCGAGGTTGATGTCGGCTCCCAGCTGCTTGGACCCCATCACGATGTACGCGCCGCCGTACGCCTTGCGCAGGATGACCGTGACCAGCGGCACGGTCGCCTCGGCGTAGGCGTAGAGCAGCTTCGCGCCGCGGCGGATGACGCCGGTCCACTCCTGGTCGGTGCCGGGCAGGTAGCCCGGGACGTCGACCAGGGTCAGGATCGGCAGCGAGAACGCGTCGCAGAAGCGGACGAAGCGGGACGCCTTCTCGCCCGCCTCGATGTTCAGCGTGCCCGCCATGGCGCTCGGCTGGTTCGCGATGATGCCGACGGAGCGGCCCTCGACGCGGCCGAAGCCGATCACGATGTTCGGCGCGAACAGCGGCTGCACCTCGAGGAAGTCGCCCTCGTCGACGATGTGCTCGATGACGGCGCGCATGTCGTACGGCTGGTTCGGGCTGTCCGGGATGACCGTGTCGAGGAAGCGGTCCGCGTCGGTCGTCTCGAGGTCGACCTCGGTCTCGAAGACGGGGACAGGCGACAGGTTGTTGTCCGGGAGGAAGGACAGGAGCGTCCGCGCGTAGTCGAGCGCGTCGTTCTCGTCGCTCGCGAGGTAGTGCGAGACGCCCGAGATCTTGTTGTGGGTCAGCGCGCCGCCGAGCTCCTCCATGCCGACGTCCTCGCCGGTGACGGTCTTGATCACGTCGGGCCCGGTGACGAACATCTGGCTGGTCTTGTCGACCATGATCACGAAGTCGGTCAGGGCGGGGGAGTAGACCGCGCCTCCCGCGGCAGGGCCGCAGATGATCGAGATCTGGGGGATCACGCCGCTCGCCGCGGTGTTGCGGCGGAAGATCTCGCCGTACTTGCCGAGGGCGACCACGCCCTCCTGGATCCGTGCTCCGCCGGAGTCGAGGATGCCGATGATCGGGACGCCGGTCTTCAGGGCGAGGTCCATCACCTTGATGATCTTCTCGCCGGCCACCTCGCCGAGCGAGCCGCCGAAGATCGTGAAGTCCTGCGAGTACACGGCGACCTGGCGGCCGTGGATGGTGCCGGTCCCGGTGACGACGGCGTCGCCGTAGGGGCGCTTCTTCTCCATGCCGAAGGCGTGGGTGCGGTGGCGGACGAACTCGTCCAGCTCGACGAACGAGCCCGGGTCGAGGAGGGTGTCGATCCGCTCCCGTGCGGTCATCTTGCCCTTGGCGTGCTGCTTCTCGATCGCCGCCTCGCCACTGGCCGTGACGGCCTCGTGGTAGCGGTTCCTGAGGTCCGCGATCTTCCCCGCGGTCGTGTACAGATCGGGCGCGGGACGTTCGGTGTTCGCGGTCACCCGCTCACCCTACCGGCGGGGCGGACGCCTCCTCTTGTCGCACTCGCACAGGGAGGGCCGCTCCCGACGGGAGGATCCGGACAAGGGCGGGCCGTCGCGCGCGGCGCTCGGAGCGGCCTCGCGGGAGCCGCCGCTACCGTGGCGGCATGCTCCTCCCGCTCTCCTCCGCCGTCTCCCCCCGCGTCCTCGCGCTCGAGTCGGCGGGGTCGACGAACGACGAGCTCCGCGAGCGGGCGGCCGCCGACCCCGCCGCGTGGCCGCACCTCTCCGTCGTCGCCACCGGCGACCAGCGAGCCGGGCGCGGCCGGCTGGGGCGCGTCTGGCAGGCGCCCGCGGGCCGCACGCTCGCGGCCTCGACTCTGGTCGACGCCTCCGCCCTCGGCGCCGAGGCCTCCGGCTGGCTGCCGCTCGTGGCCGGCGCCGCTCTCGCCCGGGCCCTCGCACCCCTCGTCGACGGGGACGTCGCCGTCAAGTGGCCCAACGACGTCCTGATCGACGGCAGGAAGGTCGCGGGGATCCTCGCCGAGCGACTGCCGGACGGACGGGTCGTCGTCGGCACCGGCGTGAACCTGCTGCTGACGGAGGCGGAGCTGCCGGTCCCGACCGCCACCTCGCTCGCCCTCGCCGGAGCGCGGACGACGAGCGCCGACGAGGTGCTCGCCGCGTTCCTGACCGGGTTCCAGGGCCTGCTGGCTCCGCTGCTCGCCCAGGGCGACCCCGAGGCCTCCGGAGCGGCCGCCGCCGTCCGCGCCTCCTGCGGCACCCTCGGAACGCGCGTCCGGCTCGAGCTGCCCGACGGCACGCAGGAGGAGGGGACCGCCGCCGCACTCGCCCCGGACGGCTCGCTCCTGCTCGAGCAGGGCGGCGCGCTGCGCTCGTTCACGGCCGGCGACGTCACGCATCTGCGCTCCTGATGGCCAGGACCGACCCCGCCGACCGCGAGCTGGCGCGGCTGACCCCGCGCGCCCGCCGGGCGGTCGCACCGGTCGTCGGCCTCCTCCTGCTCACCTGGACGGGCTTCTACTTCGCCGCGCAGTTCGAGCTCGCCCTGCAGCGCTGGATCATCGGGCTCGGCACCGCACTTCTGGTGCTGCTCCTCTGCGCTCCCGGGATCGCGGGCTGGGCGAGCGTGCGCTACCGCGTCACCGCCTCCGGCCTCAGCGCGCGCCGGGGCGTGGCGTCGATCCGGCGGGCCGAGGTGGTCTTCGATCGGAGGATGGAGGTCGCGGTCGAGCGCTCCCTCGGCCAGCGCCTCGCCCGGTGCGGCGACGTCCGGATCCTGCAGGCGGGAGCCGAGGTGTTCGTGCTGCGGGACCTGCCGGATCCGGAGCTCACGGCCGACCTGCTGCGGGAGGCGATCGGCGCGGCTCCCGCACTCCAGCCGGAGTGGCCGCCGCCCGCGTGAGCGCGTCGGGGCCTCGGTAGCATGGAGCCGCCCCGCGCCAGCGGGCGGAGACGGAGGAGCGCCATGCGCGTCGGCGTGATCGGGGGCGGCCAGCTCGCCCGGATGATGATCCCCGCGGCGGTGGAGCTCGGCATCGAGATCGCCGTGCTCGCCGAGAGCGAGGGCGCCCCGGCGGGGCTCGCCGCGACACGGGTCGGCGACTACCGCGACGAGGCGACCGTGCTCGCCTTCGCCGAGACCGTGGACGTGGTGACGTTCGACCACGAGCACGTTCCCCAGCCGATCCTCCGCGAGCTCATCGCCCGCGGCGTCGCCGTGCACCCCGGCCCCGACGCCCTGCTGTTCGCCCAGGACAAGCTGATGATGCGGCGCCGCCTGACCGAGCTCGGCGTGCCCGTGCCCGAGTGGGCCGAGGTCTCCTCCGCCGAGGAGCTGGGGGAGTTCCTGGCTGAGCACGGCGGCAGCGCCGTGGTGAAGACCGCGCGCGGCGGCTACGACGGCAAGGGCGTGCGCGTGGTGCGCGGCGCCCACGAGGCGGACGACTGGTTCACCGCCCTCGCCGAGGACGGCCGGGGCGGCTCGCTCCTGGTCGAGGAGCTGGTGGGCTTCCGCCGCGAGCTCGCGCAGCTCGTCGCCCGGCGTCCCTCCGGCGAGAGCATCCTCTGGCCGGTGGTGGAGTCGGTGCAGCGCGACGGCGTCTGCGCCGAGGTGATCGCTCCGGCCCCCGCGTCCGCCGGCCGGCTCGCATCAGCCGCGGCCGAGATCGCGCAGACGATCGCCGACAGCCTCGGGGTCACCGGCGTCCTGGCCGTCGAGCTGTTCGAGACGACGGACGACCGTATCCTGGTCAACGAGCTGGCCATGCGCCCACACAACAGCGGCCACTGGACGATGGACGGATCGACAACGTCGCAGTTCGAGCAGCACCTGCGCGCGGTCCTCGACCTGCCGCTCGGCGCGACGGGCTGCCGCGATCCGTGGACCGTGATGGTCAACGTGCTCGGCGGCCCGGTGGGGGAGTCGCTGACCGACCGCTATCCGCGGGTGCTCGCCGATCACCCGGGCGTGAAGGTGCACAACTACGGCAAGGAGCCGCGACCGGGCCGCAAGGTCGGGCACGTGAACGCCACCGGCGACGACCTCGACCTCGTGGTCTACGAGGCTCGCGCGGCGGCGGCCGTTCTCACGGACTGACCCGTACGATGGTCGCCGTGACGAGCCTGCCGACCTCCCCGACCCCTGCCGGAGCCCTCTCGTGAGCGCGGACGCGCTCGTGAACGGGCCCGCGCCGCTCGTCGGCGTCGTGATGGGCTCGGACTCGGACTGGTCCGTCATGCAGGCGGCGTCCGCCGTCCTCGCCGAGTTCGGCGTGGCGCACGAGGTCCGCGTCGTCTCCGCGCACCGCACCCCGGAGGCGATGATCGCGTACGGACGCGAGGCCCGCGGCCGCGGCCTGAAGGTCGTCATCGCCGGAGCGGGCGGAGCCGCCCACCTCCCCGGCATGCTCGCCGCCGTGACCTCGCTCCCCGTCGTCGGAGTGCCGGTCCCGCTCGCCCGCCTCGACGGGCTCGACTCCCTCCTCTCGATCGTGCAGATGCCCGCGGGCGTCCCCGTCGCCACCGTCTCCATCGGCGGAGCGCGGAACGCCGGACTGCTCGCGGTGAAGATCCTCGCGACCGCGGACGACGCCCTCTCCGCAGCGCTCGACGCCTTCGCCGCCGACCTCGAGGTGCAGGTCGCCGCGAAGAACGACGCCCTGGTGGCGGGCCTGTGACGGCCGTCGCCCTGCCGCTGCGGCACCCGGACGTCGCCTCCCGCGCCTTCATGACGCGGCGGGCGTGGTGGCTGCTGATCGTCAACCTGCTGGTGCCCGGGTCCGCTCAGGTCCTCGCGGGCAACCGCCGGCTCGGGCGCCTGGGGCTCGGCTTCACCCTCGGGCTCTGGGTCGCCCTGCTGGTCGCGGTGCTCCTCTACTTCGTCTTCCCGACCGGCCTCTACACGCTCGCGACCTTCGACGTCTCGATGCTCGCGCTCCAGGCCGCGCTCGTCGTCTACGGGGTGGTCTGGGCCGTGCTGACGCTCGACACCCTCCGCCTGATCCGCGTCGTCCGGGTGCGCCCGCGAATGCGCGGCGTGCTCGCGTTCGCGACGATCGCGCTGATGGCGGTCTCGGTCGGCACCACCGCCTACGGCACCTACCTGCTCGGCGTGACACGGGGGACGCTGTCGTCGATCTTCGGCGGCGGAGCGATCGAGCAGCCGATCGACGGCCGCTACAACGTGATGCTCCTCGGCGGCGACGCGGGAGAGGACCGCGACGGTCTTCGCCCCGACAGCATCTCGGTGGTCAGCATCGACGCGTCGAGCGGCAAGGCCTCGATCATCGGCGTCTCGCGCGAGTTCGTCGACTTCCCGTTTCCCGAGACCAGCCCGATGCACGAGCTCTACCCCGACGGCTACGACACCGACAACTGCGCCGTCGACGTCTGCAAACTCAACTCGGTCTACACCGAGGTCGAGTTGAAGCACCCGGAGCTCTACCCCGACGCCGTCGACCACGGCAGCGAGCCCGGCATCGAGGCGATGCGCGACGCGGTCGAGGGCATCCTCGACCTGAGGATCCAGTACTACGCGCTGATCGACATGGAGGGCTTCGCCCAGCTGATCGATGCGCTCGGCGGCATCGACATCGACTACGTGGCCGACGAGCCGCTGCCCCTGGGCGGGCTGCCCGACTCCGACGGCGTGATGCAGGGCGTCAACCAGTGGATCGATCCCGGGCACTGGCACTTCAACGGCGAGCAGGCCCTCGCCTACGCCCGGTCTCGCTACACCACGAGCGACTACGACCGGATGGCGCGCCAGCGGCAGGTGCAGGAGGCGCTGCTCGCCCAGTTCGAGCCGGGCAACGTCCTCGCCAAGTTCCAGGACGTCGCGTCCGCCGGGTCCCAGGTCATCAAGACGGACGTCCCGCAGGGGATGCTCGGCTACTTCGTGCAGCTGGGGCTCAAGACGAAGTCGCAGCCGGTGGATCCGATCGAGCTGGTCCCGCCGGCCGTCGACCCGGAGGACCCGGACTACGACGTCGTGCACTCGCTGGTGAGCGCCGGACTGTCGGGCGACTCCGCGCCGTAGACGGCCGGGGGCCGCACGCCTCAGAGGTCGGCGTGCAGCGCCCAGACGCGCTCCGCGGAGTCGCGCCAGCTGAAGGCGCGGGAGCGGTCGCGGCCGGCCACCGACATCCGCTCGCGCAGCCCGGTGTCGGCGAGCACGCTGCTCATGGCGAGGGCGAGGCGGTCCGGGTAGTCCTTCGCGTCGCCGCGCTCGACGGCGACGCCGGCGTCCGCGGCGACCTCCATCAGCGCGGGGTCGTCGGAGTGCACCACCGGCACTCCGAAGTGCATCGCCTCGAGCACCGGCAGGCCGAAGCCCTCGGCGATGCTCGGGTAGACGAAGAGGGTGGCCCGGGAGAGGACGACGGCGAGGTCGGCGTCGCTGAGGACTCCCAGGGCGCGCACGCGCGTCTCGTCGAGGCCCTGCTCGTCGGCGACGGAGGCCACGTCGAGGTCGCCCCAGCCGGTCGGGCCGACCAGGAGCAGCGGGACCGCCGGCGCGGACGCTCCTCCGAAGGCCGCGATCAGCGAGACCAGGCCCTTGCGCGGCTCCAGCGTGCCGACGCTCAGCACGTACTCCGGGGGGAGGCCCAGCGCCGTGGCGCGCTCGTCGGCGTCCTCCGGGACGACCAGGCCGGAGCCGACGGCTCCGCCGATCACGCGCAGTCGATCGCCGAAGTCCATCAGCTGGGAGAGCTGGTGGGCGACGGCGTGGGTGGGGACGACGACGGCGTCCGCGTGCTTGCGGGCGCGCTTGGCCATCGCCCGGTGCCACTTCGCGCCGTGCGGGGTGAGGGTCTCGGGATGCGTCCACGGCACCGTGTCGTGGATCGTGACGGCGATCTGCTCGCCCTCGCTCCCGTCGTGGCTGCGCAGCGGGGCGAAGAGGCTCGGGGCGTGGATCATGCCGCCGCCGGCCGGGATGGCGATCCCGTACTGCCAGGCGCGCGAGAGCTCGCGGCGCCCGAGCGGCAGCCGGTGGATGCGCGCGAGGCCGGGCAGGCGCAGGCGCAGCTCCTCCTCCTTCTCGGGCGGGTGGGCGGAGACGACGGCCTCCACCTCGCAGTCGCGGGGAGCCGTCGCGATCAGCTCGCGGGTGAGCTCCTCGGTGTAGCGGCCGATGCCGCCGGGCACGCGGGCGAGCATCTGGTCGACGACGACGCGGAGAGTGGTGGTCACGGGGTCACCGCCTCGAGGGGTGCGGCGGCGAGCGCGTCCTGCCAGGAGCGCAACGGCGGCAGGCCCGCCCGGCTCCAGCCGTCGTGTCCGAGGACCGAGTAGGCCGGACGCGGAGCGGGGCGGACGAACGAGCCGCTGTCGGTCGGGCGCAGGCGCTCGGGATCCAGGCCCGCCTTGGCGAAGACGGCACGGGCGAAGCCGAGCCAGGTCGTCTCGCCGGAGCTGGTGCCGTGGTAGACGCCGGCCGGGGCCTCCGCGTCGACCAGCTCGATCAGGCGCGCGGCGAGGTCGGCGGTCCAGGTGGGCTGGCCGTGCTGGTCGTCGACCACGGTCAGCGTCTCGTGCGCGCCCGCCAGTCGCACCATCGTCTTAGCGAAGTTGCCGCCGTGCTCGCCGTAGAGCCAGGCCGTGCGGACGACGTACCCGCGCTCCGGGTTGGCCTCGAGCACCAGGCGCTCGCCCTCGGCCTTCGTGCGGCCGTAGGCCGAGATCGGGTTCCGGGGGTGGTCCTCGGAGTAGGGGGTCGTCGCGGAGCCGTCGAAGACGTAGTCGGTGGAGACCTGCACGAGTGCGGCTCCCGTCTCGGCGGTGGCGAGGGCGAGGTTGCGCGCTCCGACGGCGTTGACGCGGTGCGCCTCCTCCTCGTCGGTCTCGGCGTCGTCGACGCGGGTGTACGCGGCGCAGTTCACCACGGCGTCGTGTCCCGCGACGGCGGCGCGCACGGCGTCGAGGTCGGTCACGTCGAGGTCGGAGCGGCCGAGGGCGGTGCTGGGGCGGGAGCCGAGGGCCGCGCGCAGGTCGGTGCCGAGCATGCCGGAGGCGCCCGTGATGAGGAAGGTCACCTCCTCATCATGCCCGAGCGGTCCGTCGGCCGACGGTCGGCGCTCCGGCACGCCGCCGGGTGGCGCAGAGAGGCGTCGCGGGCCCGTGACACGCCGTCGTTACACTGGCGACCGTGCAGATCCGAGAGCTCGACATCCCCGACGTCTACGAAGTGACTCCGCGCCAGTTCCCCGACGATCGCGGGGTCTTCTACGAGTTCTACCGCTTCGACCGCCTGGCCGAGAAGGTCGGGCACCCGCTCTCGCTCCGGCAGGGCAACACCTCCGTCTCGCGGCGCGGCACCGTCCGCGGCATCCACTTCGCGCAGATCCCGCCGTCGCAGGCCAAGTACGTCTCGTGCTTCTCCGGTGCGGTCCTCGACTACGTGATCGACGTGCGCGTCGGGTCGCCGACCTTCGGGCGCTGGGAGTCGATCCTGCTCGACGACGTCGACCGCCGCTCCGTCTACATCGCCGAGGGGGTCGCGCACGCCTTCGTGGCGCTGACCGAGGGCGCCGTGGTCTCGTACCTCGTGAACGCCACCTTCGACCCGGTGCGGGAGAAGGGTATCGACCCGCTCGACGAGCAGATCGGCCTGCGCTTCCCGGAGGAGGCCGGCGAGCTGCTCCTCTCGCCGAAGGACACCGACGCACCGACGCTGGCCGAGGCCGAGGCGCAGGGCCTGCTGCCGACCTGGGACGAGGCGCGGGCCTTCTACACGGAGCTCGACTCCGCGTCCTGACCGCCGCTCCGGTGGGCGGGCCGCCCGGCGCCGGCCAGGCGGCCCGCCCGATCGGAGCGGATCAGCTCTTCGAGCGCAGGCGCATCAGCGCGACCCGGGCGCCCAGCCCGGCGCGGACCGCCGCGCGGATCGGCGCCTGGTACCAGGCGCCGTACTTCTGCGCGAGGTAGAGGTAGGCGCTGCGGTGGTGGACCGCGAGCATCCGCGCCGAGGCCAGGCGGGTGGAGTGCCCGCCGAGGTGGGAGACGACCGCGTCGGCGAGGTAGACGTTGGTCCAGCCGCGCTGTCCGAGCGAGTCGCCCAGCTGGACGTCCTCGAAGTACATGAAGTAGCGGTCGTCGAACCCGCCGATCTCCTCGAAGGCCGTGCGGCGCACCATCACGCAGGCGCCGGAGAGCCAGCCCGCCTCCATCCGGCCGTGGCGGAGGGTCTCGACCGCGCGCGAGCGCCGGTAGGTCGCCGACCAGGGGTTGCCGGGCCAGACGTGGGCGAAGACGGCGTGCCCGACGCCCGTGCCGAGCGAGGGCAGAGCGCGGGCGGAGGGGTAGATCGTGCCGTCGGAGTCGAGGATCCGCGGCCCGATCGAGCCGATCCGGTCGTCCGCCGTCGCGGCGGCGTAGAGGGCGTCGATCGAGCCGGGGAGGAAGACCGTGTCCGGGTTGGTCACCAGGATCCACTCGACATCGGGCCCGAGGCGGTCGACCGCGTAGTTGACGGCCCGGCCGTAGCCGAGGTTCTGCCCGGTCTCGTGGAACTCGACCTGCGGCAGGCGCTCGACGACGCTGCGGACGGAGTCGTCCGTGGTCAGGTTGTCGACCACCACGATGCGCACGTCGTGCTCCGTCGCCTCCGGCACGGACTCGAGGCACGCGCGGAGGACCTCACCCGAGAAGTGGGTGACGACGACGACCGCGATGGGCAACGTCGAGCGGGCGATGGGAGCCTCCGGGTGGTGCGGCGTCGACGGGAGGAGTGCCCCGTCGGAAGAACTCGACGAGGCTAGCACGCGGGTCGAGCGGTGCCCGGGAGCCTGCGGCCCTCAGCGGACGATGTCGACGGGCTCGGTGCTGACGGCCACGGCGGCGGGGGAGACCGTCTCGATCGCGGGCAGCGCATCGTGCGTAGGACGGCGGAAGACGACGAACTTGTACATGCAGAAGTTCCACACCAGTCCCACGAGGACCGCGACGGCCTTGGCGATGTTGATCGCGAGGAAGGCGTTCTCGCCGGAGCTGGGGAGGAAGAGCAGCGAGTTGCCGAAGCGGGTGTCGAAGAAGACCTCGAAGCCGTAGATGATCGCCGACTGCAGGACCAGCGAGCTGAACCCGGTGACGAGGAAGAACTTCGCGAACGTGGCGACCGAGACCCTGCCCGGGTGGCGGAAGACGAAGAAGTGGTTCAGCGCGTACGAGATCGTGATGCCGACCAGGACGGAGAAGACGTTGGCGACGAGGGTCGGCAGACCGAGCAGGAGCACGAGCGTGTTGAGGATGAGGAAGTCGATCGCCGTGTTGGTGCAGCCCGCGATGAGGAAGCGGACCTTCTGCGATTCGAGGAGTCTCTTCATCTGCGGTGCTCTTTCCCGTCCCCCTCTGGCGTCGATGCCCGACCGTCGGGCTCCGACGGGCGTCCATCGGGGCAGGCGAACAAGGGGTGAACCGCCGTGCACTGTCGTCCATCGTAACCGCGGACCCCTGCCGGGCGGTCGAACAGCCGGTGCCATGTTCCTGAGAGAGTGCGCGGACGGGGCGGCGGGCCGCGGGGCGCGCTCGGAGGCTCGCGAGCACCGCCTCGTTATACTCGCAGGGCTCTCACCGGTCAGCCGGTGCACCGGAAGAACGGATCCTCCCCGCCTCATGCGCTCCCTCGCCGTCGTCGTCCCCACCTACAACGAAGTCGCGAACATCGCGACGGCGCTGCCGCGGGTCGCGCTCGCGGCGTCCCGCAACCCCGACTTCCACGTGACCGTCGCCGTCATCGACGACAGCTCCCCCGACGGCACCGCGGACCGCGCGCGCGAGCTCGCGGCCGAGCTCGGGTCCGACACCTTCGAGGTCCTCGTGCTCTCGCGCGAGAAGAAGGAGGGGCTCGGCGCGGCGTACATCTGGGCCTTCCAGCACCTCCTCGCGGCCGAGCGCCGCTACGACTACCTGCTGCAGATGGACGCCGACCTCTCGCACGACCCGGACTACATCGACGCCTTCCTCCGCGAGGTGCGCGCGGGCGCCGACTTCGTGGTCGCCTCCCGCTACATCGCGGGCGGGGGCACTCCCGACTGGACGCTCGACCGCAAGCTGCTGAGCGGTGGCGGCAACCTCTACACGCGCCTCTTCCTCGGCTCGAAGATCACCGACTGGACCGGCGGCTTCAACCTCTTCAGCGCCGACCTCCTGCGCACCCTCCACCTCGAGACGATCCGCGCAGCCGGCTACGGCTTCCAGATCGTGCTCAAGTACCGGGCGCTGCGCCGGGCCCGCGGAGTGAAGGAGATCCCGATCGTCTTCCTCGACCGCACGGTCGGCAACTCCAAGATCCCGAGCGACACCCTCCTGAAGAACCTCCTGCTCGTCCTGGCCATCCGGTTCGGCGGGAAGCACCGGTGACGGCGGGTCCGACGGGATCCCCTCGGACCCGGAGGGCCCTCCTCGAGCTCGCCGCCCTCGCCGTCGTCGTCAGCGGGACCCTGCTCGTGCTCGGATTCATGGTCGGCACGCCGTGGCGGCCGCTGCTCTTCCGCGACGGCGACTCGCTGGCGCTGCCGCTGATCCTGCAGTCCTTCGCCGAGGGCCGCCCCGCGGCGTGGGTGATGACGAGCCAGCTCTTCCTCTTCCCCGAGCTCCCCGTCTTCGGCGTCGCGTGGCTGCTGACCGGTGGCGATCCCGCGGCGTCGCTCGCGGTCAACGCCGTGCTCAACGTCGTCCTCCTCTACGGCGTGCTCCGGATGCTCGCGCGACGGCTCGTCGCGGACCGGCACCGCCGGCTGCGGCCCGCCGCCGCGCTCGCCGGCATCGCCGTGCTGCTGGTGCTCTGCCTGACGGAGGGCCGTGCGCTCAACAACGAGGGGGCCCTGGCGACCACCTTCCTCCTCACGACCTACTACTACGGCGCGGTGCTCACAGGCCTCGCCGGGCTCGCCGTCGCCCTGGGCGCGCTGCGCGAGCGCCGTCCGGCCGCGCGTCCGCTGCTCCTGGTCGGAGCGGCCGTCGCCGCGACGACCCTCTCCGATCCGCTCCTCCTCGTGCAGTTCGTCGGCCCACTGCTGGTGGTCCTCGTCGTGCTGCTGGTGCTCGCTCTCGCTGCTCCCCGAGCGGTGCTGATCGTCGCGGGAACGGTCCTCGGGGCCGCCGCGCTCGGAGCCGCGCTGCGGGTCCCGCTCGGCTTCCTGATCGGGACCGACGCCGGCGGGTACCTCCGGCTGCCGCTCGCCGGGACGGCCCTGGACGACCTGATCGTGCAGTTCCTGGTGCTGAAGGCGCCGCTGATCGGCAAGCTCGAGGTGGCGCTGCTGGGTCTGCTGCTGCTGGCGGCCCTCGCCGTCGTCATGGCCGGTGTCGCCCGACTGGCGCGGGGAGCCGCCCTCGATGAGGCGGCCCGTGCGCGCTTCGCGGTGTGCGCGTTCCTGCCGGCGCAGACGGCGGTGCTCCTGGTGGTGCAGGTCTTCACCGGCAGCTCGGTCAGCCGCTACCTGATGCCGATCCCGGTGACCGCGACCGTGGTCGTGATCGCCCTGATCGGCGCCGCGGCGGCGCACCGGCGTGCTGCGGGCGCGCGGCTGGCGCCGGTCGTCCGCGTCGTCGCTCCGCTGGCCGCCGCAGGCCTCGTCGTCGCCGCCGTGCCGGCCACAACGGCGGTCGCCTCCGCGGCGGCCGAGGCGCGATCGGACCCGGACGCCGATTGCCTGGAGCGCTGGATCGACGGCCGCGAGCTCGCGGGCGTCGGCTCGTTCTGGTCGACGCGGCCGCTGGACCTCTACGGGCCGGCCTCGCTGCACGTCCAGCAGGTCAACTTCGACTTCACGGTGCAGCTGTGGATGAACAACCTGAGCGACTACCGCGACCGGCAGTACAGCTTCGTCCTGGCCGACCGCTCGCCCGACTGGGCGGGGCTCGCGCGCGGGACGCTCGGCGCTCCCTCCGATATCGTCGCCTGCGGGGGGTTCGACATCTACGACTACGCGGGCACCGACGGCGAGACCGAGCTGAACCGGATCGTCCAGACCAGCGTGGAGGAGCAGCGCCGTGAGCGCGGCTACTGACGTGCGCGGCCCGCGGACGGCGAGTCGGCGGCGCCGGACGCTCGTCGAGCTCGGATGGGCCCTCGTCGCCGCCCTCGTCTCGGTCGTCGCCGCCGTGCTCGCGCTCGGGATCGGGCCGCAGGACCTGACGGCCCGCTGGACCGTGGGCGGCGACGACCAGATCCTGCACTACACGCTCTTCACCAGCGCCACGCAGGCGTTCCCGTTCGACGGCAACGCGGCGCTCGGCTTCCCCGACGGGTTCAACGCCTTCTTCAGCGCGCAGTTCGACGTCGCCTCCGCCCTCGCCGTGTCGGTCCTGGCCCTCGTGGTGCGCGACGGGACGACGCTCCTGAACGTCTTCTACCTGGGCACGTTCGCGACGGTCGCCGTCACCGGCTACGTGTTCTTCCGCACCCTCCGCACGCGGCCCTGGGTCGCGGCGTTCTCCGCGGTCCTGCTGTCGCTGCTGCCGTACCACTTCCTCCGGATCGGATTCGGCCACGCGTTCCTCGCCAACTACTGGGCGATCCCGCTCCTGGGCGTGATGGTGCTGATGGTCGCCGGACCGCGCACCGATCCTCTCCGAGCCTGGGCCGAGCGGGGCGCGACGCGGAGGAGCCGCGTACTGCGCTCCGTCGTCCCGGGAGTCGTGCTCGGGCTCCTGGTGGCGAGCACGGGCGGCTACTACTACGTCTTCGCGGTCCTGGTCCTCGGAGCGACCTGGGCGGTGAGCACGGCCGCCGGGCTCCTCTCCCGCGAGCGGCTGCGCGTGCTCGCGGTCTCGTCGGTGCCGATCCTCGCGCTCGGCGTGTTCGTCGGGCTCTCGCTGCTGCTGCTCTCGCTCGACTTCGGGGAGCGCTACAGCCCGTACTTCACGTCGCGGACCGTGGGGGAGTCGGAGGCCTACGCCGGCAAGCTGGTGCTGCTGGGCCTGCCCTGGTCGGGGACCGGGCTGCCGCAGGGGTACGGCCTGCTGAACACCTACGCGGGCCAGTCCGGCGTGGCGCCGACGACGGAGCCGCCCGGGTTCTCGATCCTCGCCAGCGTCGCGCTCCTGATCACGCTCGTGGCGCTCCCGATCACCGCGCTCGGCGGCGGACGGGCGCTCCGTGCGACCGCGGTCGGCCGGTTCTTCTCGGACGCCCGCGTGCGCGTCCTCGCCGTGGCGACACTGGCCGCGCTCCTCTTCTACACGGTGACGGGCCTGGGCGTCGTGGTCTCGCTGGTGGCGGGGCCGACGATCCGTGCGTGGGCGCGGATGTCGATCGTCATCGCGGTCCTCGTCCTCGGCGTGCTCGCGCTCCTGCTCGATCGGATCACGGCCCGTGGCGGTGTCCGGATCCTCGTGGCGGCGCTGCTCGCCGCCGTCGCCGTGGTCGATCAGCTGGCCGGAGTATCGGCCGCGGTGCCGATCGCTCCGACCGACGACTCCGAGATGCGCTCGTTCGTGTCGGAGGCCGACGCGCAGCTGGACGACGGCTGCGGAGTGGTGGAGCTCCCCCTGAAGAGCTTCCCCGACAGCGGGCGGATCGGAGCGCTCTCCGACTACGACGAGGCGCTGCCCTACCTCGCGACCGAGGAGGGACGCCTCCGCTGGAGCTACGGGGCGGTGGAGGGCACCTACGGCTGGGACGTCTGGGGCGACGTCGACGACCCCGCGGAGTTCGCCGACGCCGTGGCGGGCAGCGGCGCCTGCGCCGTCTACGTGGACACAGCCGGCTACACCGACGACCCCGACGGCTGGCGGGCCTACGTCGAGGCGGCGACGGGGGACGTCGAGCCCGAGGTCGCCTCCGCCTCCGGGCGCTGGCTGCTGTTCACGACCCGGCGCTGATCAGCGGTCGTCGAAGGCCAGCTCGAGCAGGCGCCGGGCGGTGCGGTCCCACCCCGGGATGGGCTCCGGTGCGAGTCGCCGGGGACGGCGCAGCGCCTCTCCGATCGCGGCCGACCACCCGGTGCGGTCCGCCGGGTCGATGAAGACGGCGGCGGACTCCCGCCCGGCGAGCGCGTCGCGGAGGCCGGGGATGTCTGCCGCGAGCACCGGAGTGCCGCAGGCGACGGCCTCGAGGGCGGGCAGGCCGAAGCCCTCGTGCCAGGAGGGCATGGCGACGGCGTCGGCGCCCGTGAGCAGGGCCGGCAGATCCTCGTCGGCGACGTAGGAGGAGGCGAAGCGCACGTCGGCTCCTGCGGCGACCGCGCGGGCGACGGCGGAGTGGACGTCCTTGTTGTCCCAGCCGTCCCCGCCGACCAGGAGCAGGGTGTGGTTCTCCGGCCGCTCGGCCTGCCGGTACGCGTCCACCAGGGTGACGAGGTTCTTGCGGCGCTCGATCGATCCGACGAAGAGCAGGTAGGACCCGAGCCCGTGCTCCGCCCGGACCCGCGCCACCTCCTCCTCGCCGCGGGCATGGAAGAGGTCGGCGTCGATCGTGGTCGGCAGCACGCGGACGCGCGCCGGATCGACGCCCAGAGCGCTCTCGACCTCGGCCGCGGAGGACGGGGTGCCGGTCAGGACCAGGTCGCTGCGCCGGATCCACCGGGGCACGGACCGCGACAGCAGCTCTCGGCGCTCGCGCGGAACGAGCTCGGGCATCACCGCGAAGCAGACGTCGTGCACGAAGGTGATCGAGCGGGAGCGGGCGAGCGGCCAGCTCCGGAAGTTCGGGAAGAAGTAGGCGCCGCGGCCGAGCAGGAGGTCGATCCCCGGCGCGGGCACTCGGGTCAGTGCGCTCCACACCGGCCGGGGCAGCGGCACCGGTCGGACGCGCAGCGTACGGAAGCCGAAGCGCCCGAGCGAGCCCGCCTCGCTCGCCGGCACGACGAGGAGCACCTCGACGTCTGCGGCGGTCGCATCGGTGTCCAGCGCGTGCAGCAGGCCGAGCAGGACGCGGCCGACCCCGGTCAGGCGCGGCGCCGCGAGGGCGGTCGCGTCGACCAGGAGGCGGCGGCGCCGCGCGGTCACGGCCTGCTGAGGCGGACGGTGGAGTCGATGTCGACGACGCCGTCGTGCACGGAGGCCCGCTCGACCGTGAAGGTCGCGGCGACCGGGATCCGCATGGTCTCGCCCTGCGAGAAGGTGGCCGAGGAGGCGTGCACGGCGTAGTTGCCGGCGCCGAGGTGCAGGTCGGGGAGGGTGAACGTGACCGTCATCTCTCCGTCGACCGCGCTCAGCGGCGTGCCGATGCGCTCGGTGTTCGTCCCGAAGACGCGCTGGCCGAGGGGGGTGTCGATGCCCATGCCGATGTTCCAGTCGTCGACCGGGCGGCTGGTGCGCACCGTGACGTCGAACTCGAGGGTCTCGCCGCTGCGGACGACCGTGCCGCCGTGCTCGATCGATCCGCCGCGCAGTCGGCAGCCCAGGATCTCGATGAGCTGGGGGGCGGGCTCGTCCGCGGCCTCGGCGGCCTCGGCCTCGCGCTCCTGGCGGGCGGCCCGACGGTCCTCGAAGCTCTCGCGGAGGACCTGGAGTCCCTCGGAGGTCTCGCCGTCGAAGACGACGGTGCCCTTCTCGAGGACGATGGTGCGGTCGCAGAGCTCGCCGACCTGCTCGAGCGAGTGGGTGACCAGCACGATGGTCTTCCCCGCGCGCTGGAAGGCGCGGATGCGGTCCATGCACTTGCGCTGGAACGGCTCGTCGCCGACGGCGAGCACCTCGTCGACCAGCAGCAGGTCGGGATCGGTGTGGATCGCGATAGCGAAGGCGAGCCGCACGTACATGCCCGACGAGTAGAACTTGACCTGGGTGTCGATGAACTCGGCGATCTCGGAGAAGTCGACGATCGAGTCGAACTTGCTGTCCAGCTCGCTGCGCGAGAGTCCGAGGATCGCGCCGTTGAGGTAGACGTTCTCGCGCCCGGTGAGGTCGGGGTGGAAGCCCGCTCCAAGCTCGAGGAGCGCGGCGAGGCGTCCGCGGCGCTCCACGGTGCCGGTCGTCGGCTGCACGATGCCGCCGATGAGCTTGAGGAGCGTGCTCTTGCCCGATCCGTTCGCGCCGATGAGGCCGACGGTCGAGCCCAGTGGGATCTCGAGGTCGACGTCGCGGAGTGCCCAGAACTCGTCGCGGTGCTTGCGCCCGCGGCCGAAGTTGACGATCCGCTCCTTGAACGACTTGTCCTTGCGGATGACGAAGCGCTTGGAGGCGTTGCGCACCCGGACGACGGTCGGGGTGCCGGAGGAGGCGGGCACGGACTCCTGCTTGCTGGTGAGGGTCACGATCAGATCTCCTGGGCGAAGTTGCCCTCGAGGCGGCGGAAGATCCGGTGGCCGATCCACACGAACACCAGCCCGACGACGAGGACGATGAGAAGGCGCAGCTCCATGTCCGGCGGCCACACCTGGGGGGCGATCTCGTTGCCGTCGATGATGCTGACGCGCGAGCCGTCTCCCCAGATCGCGCGCTGGAAGGCGAGGATCGCGTTCGAGATCGGGTTGATCAAGTAGAGCTGCTCGGCCCAGCCGTGGCCCGCTCCGGTGGAGGCGGCGACGACGAAGTTCCACGCGTAGACGATGGGGGAGAGCCAGAAGAAGATCTGCAGCCCGACCTCGACGAGGAACTGGACGTCGCGGAGGTAGACGTTGAGGGCCGAGAGGGCCAGGGCCAGCGCGAGGCCGTACACGAGCACGATCGCCAGCGCGGGCACGATGTAGAGGAGCTGGACGCCGAAGATCAGCGAGCCCGTGAGGACGGCTCCCGCGATCAGGACGACGAACTGCACACCGAAGTTGAAGAGGGCCGAGCCGATGGCCGCCACCGGGAAGATCTCCCGCGGCAGGTACACCTTCTTGATCAGTCCGCCGTTGCCGAGGATCGACGTGGTGCCCGCGGTCACGATCTCGCTGAACAGGCCCCAGAGGGTGAGCCCCGAGAAGACGAAGATCGCGAAGTTCGGGACGCCGCGAGAGGCCCCGAGGATCTGGCCGATCGCCACGTAGTAGATGAGGAGCATGATCAGCGGCCGGACGAGGCTCCAGACGAAGCCCAGGCTGCTGTCCTTGTAGCGCGACTTCAGCTCGCGCCCGACGAGCAGGCGGAGCAGCTCGCGGTGCCGCAGGATCTCGGCGAGGGAGGCGACGAAGCCGCCCGAGCCGCCGCCGACGGCCGACGTGGTGCCGGCGATCTGGAACGGCTCGTCGGCGATCGCGCGCGCGCGATCCACAGCTTTGCTGGGCATGGAACTCCAAGCTCTCGGCCTCCGCCGGGCGACGGACCGCATCATTATACGTGCGGCCCACCCTGGAGCCCCCTGGCTGGCGTGCCGGTGCGCGGCGCATGGCGGGTAGTCTTGCTCCCGCTCGCCGACTGAACGACACGAACGAGGTGTTCGCCATGCCCACGCAGCCTTCCGACGTCCCCCTGGACCCGGCGCCGCAGAGCGCTGGGGACCCCGCCCCCGTCCTCGGCGGCACGGGCGAGGACGCTCCTCCCGCTCCCGACCCGAGCCTCGAGTCGGCCGTCGGCGACGCCGCTCCCGCAGCCGTCCCGGCGGAGCCCGCGCGCACGTCCGGGGTTCCGGTGGAGCCCCGTCTCGCCGAGCCCGAGTCCCCGGACGAGGAGCTCGCCCGCCTGCGCGCGCAGGTCGACTCCCTCCTCAACGACCCCTTCGACGAGTGGGTCGAGCGGATCCAGGTGGGCGGAGTGACCGCCTCCGGCTTCGAGCGCACCCTCTCCTGGCGGGTGACGAAGCCGCTCCGCCTGGTGCGCACCTTCCAGATCCGCGTCGAGCAGCTCGGGCTGTCGGGCGCCGTCGGCCACAGCGCGCGCTTCGTGAAGCGCCGCCTGTCCGGTCGGGCGCGATGAGCGACCGGTCGCAGGTCTCGGCCGCCGGCTCGGCCGCCGCGCGCGCCCACCGCACGGAGGCGATGCTGCAGCGCCTGGAGCAGATCGGCGCGCTCCTCTTCGACGAGGAGCGCCGCGCCTCGCTGCGCACCCGCGGGCCCGGCCCGTACCTCGACGAGGTGGCCCGAGAGATCCGCTCGCGCCAGGACGACGAGCTGACCTGGGTCGCGCTGGTGTCGTTCACGGCCGCGTACCCGACGAGCGAGCTGTTCGACTGGTTCCGCCGCGCCCTCGAGCTCGCCCCCGAGGAGGCGGCGCTGCGCATCTTCCTCGAGGCCGGCTCCCGCACCGCGACCGGGTTCGCCGATCTGGACGCCCGCGTCGAGGTCGTCACCGGGGCCGTCCTGATCGACGTCGACTTCCCCGCCCGCCACGGGCACAACACCGGCGTCCAGCGGGTCGTGCGCCAGACCGTGTCCCGCTGGGACGCCGAGCACGAGATCGTCCCGGTCGCCTGGGTCCACGGATCGATGTCCTTCCGGCGGCTGAGCGCGATCGAGCACGAGCGCGTCGTCGACTGGTCCTCCGCCGGGCGGCGCGACTGGGAGCACGGCGATCCGGAGCGCATCGAGTTCGTCGTGCCCTACCGCAGCGTCGTCGTCATCCCCTCGGTGCCCGACTACAACCAGTGCGGGCCGCTCGCGGCCCTCGCCGAGTACTCCGGCAACGAGGTCGTCGTCCTCGGCCACGACGCGATCCCCGTCGTCAGCGCCGACACGGTGCCGCCGGAGGAGACGGTGCGCTTCGTCAACTTCCTCTCCGTGGTCAAGCACGCCGAGCGCGTCGCCACGGTGAGCGCCGCGGCCGCGCTGGAGTTCGAGGGCTTCGTGCGCGCGCTCCCCGCTCAGGGCCTCACCGGCCCGACCGTCGTCCCGGTCCCGCTGCCCGTGGAGCTCCCGGACGGCCTGCGCTCCGAGGGCCGGAGCGCGTCCGGCCTGCCGCTCGTGCTCTGCGTCGGCAGCCAGGAGCCCCGCAAGAACCACCTCGCGGTGCTGCACGCCGCCGAGGTCCTCTGGCGCGAGGGCCTGCGGTTCCGCGTCCGCTTCATCGGCGGGGCCAACCCGTGGGCGCACCAGGTCTTTGATCCCCGCGTGCGCGAGCTGGTCGCCGCCGGGCGCCCGGTCGAGGTGCTCCGCGGAGCCGACGACGACGTCCTGATCGCGAGCTACCGGGAGGCGCTGTTCCTGGCGTTCCCGTCGCTGCACGAGGGGTACGGCCTGCCGGTCGCCGAGGCGCTGTCGATCGGGCTGCCCGTGCTGACCTCGCGCTACGGCAGCACGGCGCAGATCGCCGAGCACGGCGGATGCGTCCTGATCGACCCGGAGTCCGACGAGGAGATCACCGACGGCATGCGCCGCCTGCTGACGTCGCCGGAGCTCGTCGACGAGCTCCGCCTCGAGGCGGCCGAGCGGCCCGAGCGCACCTGGGACGACTACGCCCGGGAGCTGTGGGCCGCCCTGATCGGCCCCTCGGCCCTCATCGAGCACGAGGAGGCGCCCCGTGCGCTCTAAGCAGTACCTGGTCGACCGTCTCGCCACCCTGGTGCGCACCCTGGCCCCCACCGTGGAGCCGCTGGGCAGCGTCGACGCCCTCACGGGACAGCTGAGCGTTCTGCTGCCCGCCCCCACCGACCGCGAGGTCTGGCTGGTGCTCGCCGTCCTCCGCGGCACGCTCCCGCGCCGGGAGGACGTCGTCGACGGCCGCCGCCGGGCCCGGCTGGACGGCACCGCCGGTCTGCTCACCCACGCCGCGTCCACCATCGCCTCGAACCGGGTCTTCGCCCGCTTCCACCACCCCGAGGTCGAGGTGGTCGTCGGCGCGGTCGTCGTCGACGTTCACCACACCGCGCGCACGGGACTGGCCACGGGCATCCAGCGCGTGGTGCGCCAGAGCCTCGTCCGCTGGACGCGCGACCACGAGATCCTGCTCGCCGGCTGGGACTCAACCCACGAGTCGCTCGTCATGCTCACCCCGGAGCAGAGCCGGAACGCCGTCTCGGGCGACGTGCCCGACGCCGCGGAGGACCGCTCCCGCGTGATCGTCCCGTGGCAGGGCACCTACCTCCTGCCCGAGCTCGCCGTGGAGGACGAGCGGACGTCGCGCGTCTCCGCTCTGGCCGAGTTCAGCGGCAACCGCACGGGCACCATCGGCTTCGACTGCGTGCCTGTCACCACCGCCGAGACGGCGAGCACCGGCATCAGTGCCGCCTTCTCGCGCACGCTCGTCGCCGTGTCGCACATGGACCGCATCGCGACCATCTCCGAGGCGGCCGCGACCGAGTACTCCGGCTGGCGCCACATGCTCGGCAGCGTCGGGATACAGGGGCCGGACATCCGGCCGATCCTGCTGCCCTCGCAGCCGGAGAGCGTCTCGGACGAGGAGCTGGCCACCGCCGCGCGCTCGCTGGTGACCGGTGACCTCCCGCTCGTCGTCTGCGTCGGCAGCCACGAGCCGCGGAAGAACCACCTGGCGGTGCTCCAGGCCGCCGAGTTGCTCTGGCGCCGGGGCGTGCGCTTCAGCCTGGTCTTCATCGGCGGCAACGCCTGGAGCAGCGCCGAGTTCGAGTACCGACTCGAGGTCCTCGAGGGCCAGGGCCGTCCGGTCCGCTCGCTCTCCAAGATCACCGACGCGCTGCTCTGGAGCGCCTACCGCCTGGCCCGGTGCACGGTGTTCCCCTCGATCAACGAGGGCTACGGTCTCCCGATCGTGGAGTCGATCTCGGTCGGCACCCCGGTCGTGACCTCCGGCTTCGGCAGCATGCACGAGGTCTCCGCCTCGGGCGGCGCGCTGTTCGTCGATCCGCACGACGACCACGACATCGCCGCGGCCCTCGAGCGGCTGCTGACCGACGACGAGCTGCACGCGCGGCTCTCGGCGGAGGCGCTCGCGATCGACGGCGGCACCTGGGACGAGTACGCCGCCCGCGTCTGGTCGTACCTCGTCGAGGGCGAGGGCGTCGACGAGCGGGGCCGGGCCGAGCAGTCGGACGCGACCGCCTAGGCGTCCTCGACCCACCGCGTGCAGAAGGCCCCCGCTCCAGGAGCGGGGGCCTTCTGCACGCGGTGCGCGCGGCTCAGCGGGAGCGGCGCGCCAGCTCGAGGTCGTTCTCGACCATGCGGGCGACGATCTCCTCGAAGCCGACGGTCGGCGCCCAGCCGAGCACCTCGCGGGCCCGGGAGGCGTCCCCGCGCATCTCGGGGGCGTCCACGGGGCGCGCGAACCGCGGGTCGATCGTGACCCGCTGCTCCCAGTCGTCGATGCCGGCCGCGGTGAAGGCGGCGCGGACGAAGTCGCGGACCGAGTGCGCGACTCCGGTCGCCACGACGTAGTCGCCCGCCTCGTCGGCGCGCGAGGCGCGCACGAGGGCGTCCACGTAGTCGGGGGCCCAGCCCCAGTCGCGGCGCGCGTCGAGATTGCCGAGCGAGAGCTCCGACTCGGCGCCCGCCGCGATCGCCGCGACACCGGCGGTGATCTTGCGGGTGACGAAGCCGAGCGGCCGACGCGGCGACTCGTGGTTGTAGAGGATGCCGGACGAGGCGTGGAGCCCTCGGCCGCGGTAGACCGCGACGAGGTGGTGCGCGAACGCCTTCGCGGCTCCGTAAGGCGAGACCGGGCGGATCGGGGTCCGCTCGGTCTGCGGGTTCTCGGTCGCGGCCCCGAAGATCTCGGAAGAGGAGGCCTGGACGAAGCGGACCTCGCGGCCCGCCGACTCCTGGAGCGCCAGCGAGGCCTCCAGGAGCGCGGCGACCGCGGTGCCGGTCACCTCGGCCGTGAGCACGGGCTCCTTCCACGAGAGCGCGACGGAGGAGAGGCCGGCGAGGTGGAAGACCGTGTCCGGCCGCGCCTCCGCGACGATGCGGCCGAGGCCGGAGGCGTCGCGGAGATCGCCCTCGAAGGGGCGGACGGCGGCGGGAAGAGCGGCGTCGTCGGTCCCGCGCACGAGCGCGGAGACCTCCCAGCCGTCGGCGAGCAGGCGCTCGACGAGGTAGCCCCCGTCCTGACCGCTCGCTCCGGTGACGAGAGCGGCAGGCATGACTACTTGATCAGCGCGGACTGCTCGGCGAGGTCGTTCTCGACCATCATCGCCACGAGCTCGGGGAACGAGACCTTCGGCTCCCAGCCGAGGACGTCGCGCGCCTTCGCCGGGTCGCCGATCAGCAGGTCCACCTCGGCGGGACGCATGAACGCGGGGTTCTGAGTGACGTACGGGGTCCAGTCCTCGATGCCGACGTGGTTGAAGGCGATGTCGAGGTACTCGCGGATCTCGTGGGTCTCGCCGGTCGCGACCACGTAGTCGTCGCCCTCCGGCTGCTGCAGCATGCGCCACATCGCGTCGACGTAGTCGCCGGCGAAGCCCCAGTCGCGCTTCGCGTCGAGGTTGCCGAGCTCCAGCGTCTCCTGGAGGCCGAGCTTGATGCGGGCGACCGCGAGGCTGATCTTGCGCGTGACGAACTCCGGTCCGCGGCGGGGCGACTCGTGGTTGAAGAGGATGCCGGAGGAGGCGTGCATGCCGTACGACTCGCGGTAGTTGATGGTCATGTAGTGGCCGAAGACCTTGGCCACGCCGTAGGGCGAGCGCGGCCAGAGCAGCGTCTCCTCGCTCTGCGGGACCTGCTGGACCTTGCCGAACATCTCGGAGGAGGAGGCCTGGTAGAACTTCACGCGCGACATGTCGGAGCCGGCGTAGAGGCGGGTCGCCTCGAGGATGTTGAGCACGCCCTTGCCGGTCACGTCGGTCGTGAGCGACGCGTTCTCCCACGAGTAAGCGACGAACGAGATCGCACCGAGGTTGTAGACCTCGTCGGGCTGGGCGGCGGCGAGCACGCGCACGAGGCTCGACACGTCGGTGAGGTCGCCGGTGAGCAGGGTCACCTCGGGCACGGTGCGGCGGACCAGCTCGTACTTGGGGTTGTTCTGCCCGCGGACGAGCCCGAAGACCTCGTAGCCCTTCGAGAGGAGGAGCTCGGCGAGGTAGAGGCCGTCCTGGCCGGTGATTCCGGTGATCAAAGCGCGGGGCACGTGGTGGTCCAATTCGTCGGGGTCGATGACAGCGGGACACATACTACCCACGGGCACGGCCGGGCGCCGGGAGCGGTGCGGCCCGCCGGTATCCTGGCCGGGCTTCGGACCGATTGGACGCCATGCCGGAACTCCGCCCCGTCACGCTCGCCGTGCTCACCGTCGACCCGGGCGGGATGGGCGGCGGCGAGACCTACGCGCGCGCGCTCACGCGCCTCCTGGCGCCGCGGCCGGGGGAGGAGGGGCCCGCCGTGCAGGTGCTCGTCCCCGAGAACGCGCGCGGCTTCAGCGAGGGCGTGCCCGAGGTCGTGGCCGAGGGGGTCGTCAGCGGGGCGGGCCACCGCCGCCGGGCCGTGGGGATGCTCCAGGCGCTCCTGCGCACGCCGCGCCTGCGCCGGCGCCTCGGCCGGGACGCGGTGCTCTACTTCCCGTTCACGGTCCCGCTCCCGTGGCCGTCGCGGCGGCAGGGGCACGTGCAGATGCTGTTCGATCTGCAGCACCGCGACCTCCCGCACCTCTTCCCCCGCGTCGAGCGCGTCTTCCGCCGGCTCGCCTACGAGGCGACCGCTCGCCGCGCCGACGCGGTCATCACCATCAGCGCCTTCACCAAGGGGCGGATCGTCGAGCTGCTGGGCATCCCGGAGGAGCGGATCCACGTGTCGCATCTCGGCGTGGACACCCGGCGCTTCGTCGCGAATCTGGGGACACGCGAGGACTTCGTCTTCTACCCGGCGCGCGCCTGGCCGCACAAGAACCACGCCCGCCTGTTCGAGGCGGTGCGCCTGCTGCGGGAGGAGGGGCACTCCCTCCGGCTCGTGCTGACGGGAGGGGACCTGGACCGCCTCGGCCCGCTGCCGGACTTCGTCGAGTGGCGCGGCCACGTCACTCCGGAGGAGCTCGCCGACCTCTACCGCCGAGCCGCGGTGCTGGCGTTCCCGAGCCTCTACGAGGGCTTCGGCCTCCCGCCGATCGAGGCGATGGCGTCGGGATGCCCGGTCGCCGCGTCCGACGCGGGCTCGCTCCCGGAGATTTGCGGGGACGCCGCGGTCTACGTCGATCCGCTCGAGCCGCGCTCGATCGCGGACGGGATCCTCGAGGCGATCGAGCGGACCGGCGAGCTCGGCCCGCTCGGCGTCGAGCGCGCCCGGTCCTTCAGCTGGGAGCGCTGCCGGGAGGAGCACCTCGCCGTGCTCCGCCAGGTGGCGCGGCGGCGCGGGCGCTGAGGAGTCCGGTCAGTCCCGCGGGTGCAGGAGCCGGCGCCAGCTCAGTCCCTGAGCCGCGCGCATCGCGCAGAGCACCACGAGCAGCCAGCCGGCGTCGAGCAGGATCGAGCTCTCGGCCAGCGCGGTGACCATCAGCACGGTCAGCACCAGCACCGGCCAGACGTGCACGACCGCCTTGCGCTCGGAGGCGATCAGCCAGGAGCGCCAGAGCGCGAGGCCGATCAGCACGACGAAGAGGACCACCCCGACCGCGCCGACCTGCAGGGCCACGTCGAAGAGCGCGTTGAGGCTCGACGAGTGCGGGCGGCCCGAGAGGTAGTCGATGGCGGTGAAGGGGTAGAGGTCGGGCCGCCAGTAGCCCACCCAGCCCCAGCCGACGATCGGAGCGAGGTCCGTGAAGCGCCAGACCTGCTGCCAGAGCCGCAGCCGGAACTCGAACTCGCTGCCCGCGTTCAGCAGCTCGATCACCCGGTAGCGCAGGAGCCACACGGTGAGGGAGGCCGCGGCGGCGACGCCGAGCACCGCGAACTGCCGCCGACGGCGGTGGGTTCCGTCGCCGTGGCGCACCCAGCGCAGAGCGAGGGCGACGACGACGGCCGCGGCGAGCACGCCCGCGCTCACGGCGGAGCGCGTGAAGAGGAGGGTGACCGCGGCGAGGGCGATCGAGGCGACGGCCGGCCCGCGGGCGACGGAGCGGGTCATCAGCTCCACCGAGAACGTCACGATCGCCAGCAGGCAGACCAGCCCGAGCTGGTTGCGCGTGCCGACGAGGCCCTGGATCGGCCCGCCGACCGCGAGCAGGCCCTCCACGCCGAGGAAGCGCAGCGGCTGGTCGATCAGCACCCCCGAGAGCACCTCCACGGCCAGCGAGGCGATCAGCACGACCCGCAGCACGTCGCCGACCGAGCGGATGATCTGGATGATGTCGCGCGTGAGGCCGATCGCGATCGCCAGGAACGCCAGGGCGAACTGGTAGACGACGCTCGAGACCGTGGCCCAGGTGTAGTCGCTCCACAGCACGCTGAGCGCGATCCAGCCGAGGAACACCAGGATGCTCGTGGGCAGCAGGCCCTCCCAGTCGAGCCGCCCGCGCCGCAGGACGAGCATGACCGCGGCGAGGGCGGTGAGCGTGGCGACGGCGGCGATGTAGCCGGGCCAGCCGAGGAGCCCGCGGACCGCCGGGGCGCAGAGGACGGTGACGAGAGTGGTCTGCGCGAGGGCCGCCGCGAACTGCGGGGACGCCGTCGCGTCGGCGACGGAGGCGGGGAGCGAGGGGCGGCGGGGCCTCATCGCCTCGGGGAGGCGTCGGCGAGGGGGAGCGGGGTCGCGGCGAGGACCTCGGGCGTCTCGGTCGCCGGTCGCTTGGTCTGCACCGCGAAGAGGACGAGGAGCAGCCAGCCTCCCTCGATCAGGATCCGGCTCTCGAACAGCGACTGCGCCAGGAGGGCGACCACGATCAGCAGCGGAGCGAGGCTGACGGCCGTGTAGGGGAGGGTCGAGGTCGCGTCGCGCCGCGGGCGGTCGACCGCGCGGAACCAGGAGCGCCACAGCGTCGAGACGGCGAGCGCCGCGAAGAGGACGAGGCCGACCGCTCCCAGCTGGAGGGCGACGTCGAGCCAGGCGTCGTGGGCCTGCAGGTAGAGCACGCCCTTGCGCTCGGCGAGGGTGTCGAACGGGGCGGCCCAGGGAGCCCAGTAGCTGACCCAGCCCCAGCCGAGGACCGGACGCTGCAGCGTGAGCGCGATCACCGAGTCCCAGATGTCGAGGCGGCCCGTGGCGTCCTCGCTCTTGCCGAGCAGGCCGAGGAGGGCGCCCCAGCCCGCGGCGCCTCCGGCGACGGCCGCCACCGCCAGCCCCGCGGCGGTCAGGTAGACGGGACGCCGGCGGGACTCGCCCCTCCCGCGAGCCCAGAGCGCGAACGCGGCCGCGAGGACGACGGCGACGAGGCAGAGGAGAACGGTCGCCGAGCGGGTGAGCAGGAGGGTCGCGACGAACAGGGCGACCCAGACCGCTCCCCACCGGCGCCGGATCGAGTGGGCCGCCAGCTCGATCGCGATCACGATCAGGCCGAGCAGGGCGAGGAAGCCGAGGAGGTTGCGGTTGCCGACGATCCCCTGGACGGGCTCGCCGGTGAAGAGGGCGGCCTGCGACCAGTAGAAGGCGTCGGGCGTCGGCCCGTCGGCGGGAGGCTCGACGCCGAACGGCAGGACGGGCTGCCGCACGACGACCGCGATCACGAGCTCGAAGAGGAGCGACAGGCCGACGGAGAGGCGCAGGGCCCGTCCGAGAGCCGTGAGCAGCTCCCGGCTGCTCAGCGTGACGGCGAGGACGACGCCGCCGAGCGTCGTCGCGAGCTGCGCCGTGACTCCGATCGCGCTCGCTCCCGGATAGGCGGACCACAGCAGCGAGAGCACCGCGAGCCCGAGGAAGAGGACCAGCGACTTCGGCGTGCGGGCCCAGCGCAGGCGGGGGCGGGCGCGGACGAGCACGGCGATCGAGGCGCCCAGGAGCAGCGCGACGACGACGCCCCAGCCCCACCATCCGGCGAGGTTCCGCAGCGACTGGCCGGCCAGCAGCACGGCCAGCACCGCCACCGCGAGCGCTCGGGGAGCGGCGGGGGCGGCGCGTCGGATCATGCCGACCAGTCTAGGGAGCGGGGGCGGCGCGGCGGCGTGCCGGGCGCGCCGCCGCTCGCTCCCCGGCCGGGCCGCCCCCTCGGGGAAGACGGCTTGGACGGGCGGCTCAGACGAACGCGGCGGTGCCGGTGATCGAGCGGCCGACGATCAGCGTGTTCATCTCGCGGGTGCCCTCGTAGGAGTAGAGGGCCTCCGCGTCGGCGAAGAAGCGGGCGACGCCGTAGTCGAGGACGATGCCGTTGCCGCCCATCACCTCGCGGCACCAGGCGACGGTCTCGCGCATCCGGGCCGTCGCGTAGGCCTTCGCGAGGGCGGAGTGCTCGTCACGCTGCTCGCCGGCGTCGAGCATCTCGGACACGCGGGTCGCCAGGGCGATGCTGGCCGTGATGTTGCCGATGCTCTTGACCAGGAGGTCCTGCACCAGCTGGTGCCCGACGAGCGGCTTGCCGAACTGCACGCGCTCCTTCGCGTAGCGCAGCGCCGCGTCGTAGGCGCCGATCGCGACGCCGACGGCCTGCCAGGCGACCTCGGCACGGGTGAGCCGGAGCACCTTCGCGGTGTCGCGGAACGAGTTCGCGCCCTGCAGGCGCAGCGACTCCGGGACGCGGACGCCCTCGAGCACGATGTCGGCGTTCTGCACCGTGCGCAGGCTCTGCTTGCGCGCGATGGCGGTGGCGCGGTAGCCCGGCGTCGATGTGGGGACGAGGAAGCCCTTCACCTGGCCGTCCTCCGCGTCCTTCGCCCAGATCACGGTCACGTCGCTGAAGGTCGCGTTGCCGATCCAGCGCTTCTCGCCGTCGAGGATCCAGTCGTCGCCGTCCCGGCGGGCGGTGGTGCGCAGGCCCTGGGCGGAGTCGGAGCCGGAGTGCGGCTCGGTGAGGCCGAAGGCGCCGACGACCTCGCCCGAGGCGAGCTTCGGCAGCCACTCGGCGCGCTGCTCCTCGGAGCCGGCGACGCCGACCGTGCCCATCACCAGGCCGTTCTGCACGCCGACGTAGGTCGCGATGCCCGCGTCCACCCGGCCCAGCTCGAGCGCCACCCAGCCGCGGAACACGGCGGAGTTCTCGATCGCGCGGGTCTCGGGCCAGGAGAGGCCGATGACGCCGGTGGCGTGGATCCCGGGGATCAGCTGCCGCGGGAACTCCGCGCGCTCCCAGTACTCGTCGGCGATCGGCCGCACCTGCTCCTCGAGGAACGCGCGAACGCCGACCAGCAGCTCCTTCTCGGCGGGCGTGAGCGCCGCCTCGAACCCGTAGAAGTCGGCCCCCAGGGTCTCGAAGGTCGTGCTGTCCATGCTCTGTGCTCCCTCGCTCGTCGGATGCGGCACGGCGACCGCTCCGACGGCGACAGTGCTGCGACCCCCAGCGTACGAAGCGCGCCTGCGAGTGCCGCGTCCTCTGGCGGAGAGCACCAACAGGCGGGGCCTCCTCCCGGGCCCGCGTTGTGGATCCTGCTAGCGTCGCAGCGGAGCGGCCCCGGCTCGTCCGGCTGAGCGGCTCGGACCCACCCCTCGGACGGAAGGCCAGCGCTCCCGTGTTCATCCCGATCGGCAACACCCCCCGCGACTACGCCTGGGGCTCGCTCACCGGCATCTCGGAGGCCCTCGGCACCGCGCCCTCCGGCGCCCCCGAGGCCGAGCTCTGGCTCGGCGCGCACCCGGGCTCGCCCGCGCGCATCCTCGACCCCGCCTCGGTCGGCGCCGGCACGCTCGCCGAGTGGATCGCCGATCACCCCGAGGCGGCGCTCGCCGGAGTGGAGGGGTCGGTCGATCCGGTCTCGGGCGCTCCCCGTCTGCCGTTCCTGCTCAAGATCCTCGCGGCGGGCGGGCCGCTGTCGCTCCAGGCCCACCCCTCGTCCGAGCGGGCCCGGCGCCGGTTCGTCGAGGAGGAGGAGGCCGGCATCCCCCGCGACGCCGCCGATCGCAACTACAAGGACCCGTTCCACAAGCCCGAGCTGATCTACGCGCTCAGCGAGAGCTTCGACGCGCTCTGCGGCTTCCGTGAGCCGGCGGACGCCCGGGCGCTGCTCGCCGAGCTGGCCGGGCGCGCCCCGGCGGAGGAGGCGGCCGCGATCGCGCGGTTCGCCCGGACGCTCGAGGGCGAGCCCTCGGAGGTCCTCCGCGGCGCCGTGTCGTGGCTGCTCGCCGACGGCGACCGTGCCGAGGTCGCCGCGCTGGTGTCCGCGGTCGTCGCGGCGTCCGCGGGCGACGACCGCCTCGAGACGACCACGGTCCGGGACCTGGCCGAGAGCTACCCGGGCGACCCCGGAATCGTGCTCTCGCTCCTGCTCAACCGCGTCCGCCTCGCCCGCGGCGAGGTGCTCTACCTGCCCGCAGGCAACATCCACGCCTACCTCGCGGGCACGGGCGTGGAGCTGATGGCCGCCTCCGACAACGTGCTGCGCGGGGGCCTCACGCCCAAGCACATCGACGTGCCCGAGCTGGTGAGCGTGCTCGAGTTCTCGCCGCTGCCCGTGCCCTACCTCCCGGCCGAGCAGGCCGGACCGGGCGTGCGCGTCTACCGTCCGGACGTCCCCGACTTCGTGCTCGCCGTCGTGGAGCCGGAGTCGGAGACGCCGGCCCGCGTCGCCCTGCACGGACCCGCCATCGCGATCGCGACCGAGGGCTCGCTCTCGCTCGAGGGCGCCGAGGGCTCGGTCCGCGTCGAGCGCGGCGGCAGCGTGTTCGTGACCCCGTCGGAGGGCGCTCTCGCCGTCACCGGACGGGGCACGCTCTTCGTCGCGACGGTCTGACCCCTCCAGCGATCCCGGTGCCGGCCGCTCAGGCGGCGAACGTGCGGCGGTAGGCCGCCGGCGTGGTCCGCAGGACGCGCGTGAAGTGGTGGCGCATCACCGCGGCCGTGCCGAAGCCGACCCGCGCGGCGACCGCCTCGAGGGTCAGCTCCGTCTCCTCCAGCAGCACCTGCGCCCGGAGGAGGCGCTGGCGGGTGAGCCAGGCGAGCGGAGTCGTGCCGAGGTCGGCCCGGAAGCGGCGCGCGAAGGTGCGGGGGGCCATCAGGGCGCGACGGGCCAGCGCCTCGATCGAGAGGTCCTCGTCGAGGTGCTCCAGCATCCACTCGGTGACCTCGGCCAGCGAGTCCGCGCGCGCCTCGGGAACGGGGGTCCGCAGGTACTGCGCCTGCCCGCCGTGGCGCTGCGGGGGCACGACCATCCGCCGGGCGACGACGCTCGCCGCCGTCGCGCCCAGCTCCTCGCGCACCACGTGCAGCGCCGCGTCGATGCCGGCCGCGGTGCCCGCGCTCGTCACGATGCGCCCCTCCTGCGCGTAGAGGACCTCCGGGTCCACCGTGACGGAGGGGAAGCGCCGGGCGAGCTCCGCGGCGTGCATCCAGTGCGTGGTCGCGCGCCGGCCGTCGAGCAGGCCCGCCTGCGCCAGGGTGAAGGCCCCGCTGCAGACGCTGAGGATCCACGCGCCGCGCTCGTGAGCCTCGCGGAGGAGGTCGAGGACCCGCTCGTCGGCGGGCCCGCGGCCGTGGGCGGGGACGGCGATCAGGTCCGCGTCCCGGGCCGCGTCGAGACCATCGGCGATCAGCAGGTCGAATCCGAGGCTCGTCCGGACGGGGCCCGGATCGGGAGTGGCGATCCGGAAGTCGAGTGCGGGCCCTCCGTCGGCGCCGCGGTCGATCCCGAACACCTCGCAGACGACCCCGAACTCGAACGGCGCGAGGCCGGGCAGGGCGAGGAGGGCGACGGAGCGGAGCACGACGGCAGGATATCGCCACCCGTCGTCATCCGGCCTATCCACGCCGTCGATCCCCGCCGCTAGGGTGTCTTCCGGCGCGCGGAGTCGCGGGCCCGCACCGAGGAGGATCCACATGGCATGGCTGGTCACCGGGGGAGCCGGGTACATCGGGGCGCACGTGGTGCGCGCGTTCTCGGAGCAGGGCATCGACCCCGTCGTCCTCGACGACCTCTCCTCGGGGCACGCGTCGTTCGTGCCCGAGGGCGTCCCGTTCCACCAGGGCTCGATCCTCGACGAGGCCCTGCTCGACCGCGTGCTCGCCGAGCACGACATCGAGGGCGTCGTCCACGTCGCCGGGTTCAAGTACGCCGGAGTCTCGGTGCAGCGCCCCCTGCACACCTACGAGCAGAACGTCACCGGCACCATGCGCGTGCTGGCGGCGATGGAGCGCGCCGGGGTCTCCTCGATCGTCTTCTCCTCGAGCGCTGCCGTCTACGGCGCGGTCGACGTCGAGATCGTCACCGAGGACACCCCCAAGAGCCCGGAGTCGCCCTACGGCGAGTCGAAGCTGATCGGCGAGTGGCTGCTCGCGGACGCGGGGCGGGCGCACGGCGTCCGGCACGCCTCCCTGCGCTACTTCAACGTCGTCGGGTCCGGCTACCCGGACGTCTACGACACCAGCCCCCACAACCTCTTCCCCCTCGTCTTCGAGGCGCTGCTGGACGGCCGCACGCCCCGGATCAACGGCGACGACTACCCGACGCCGGACGGCACCTGCGTCCGCGACTACATCCACGTCGCCGACCTGGCGCTCGCGCACGTCGCCGCGGCGCGCCGCCTGGCCGCCGGCGAGCCGATCGACCCGGTCTACAACCTGGGCAGCGGATCCGGGGCCTCCGTCGGGGAGATCATGCGCGCGATCGCCGACAGCACCGGCATCGCCTTCACGCCCGAGGTCGCCCCGCGGCGGCCGGGCGATCCGCCCCGCATCGTCGCCTCCGGCGCGACAGCGGCCCGCGACCTGGGCTGGGAGATGCGGCACACGGTCGCCGAGATGGTGGAGAGCGCCTGGCGCGCACGGAGCGCCGCGACCGCCTGATCGGATCTCACGTTCGCGACACGCCGGTGTGTCGTGAACCCTCCACGGCGGGTTGAGGGTTTATGGTCCGCGACTTGACCTGAGCGAATGACACCGCTGTAATTACCTAGGCAGCGGCTCCGGGAGGAGCGGCCGCCGATCATCGGTTCGCAGGCGGGGTAGGAGACGGCATGACGCTTCCGGAACAGCACTCCGGAGTCCCCGAGGACTGGTTCGTCGATCCGGTCCGTCTGGGCGTGCCCGGGGTCCGACCCGGGATCGACACCGCGACCGAGGCGCCGGGGGGCGCGCTCTCCTGGCAGGTCGACTCGCTGTGCGCGCAGACCGATCCCGAGGCCTTCTTCCCCGAGAAGGGCGGCTCGACCCGCGACGCCAAGAAGATCTGCACCTCGTGCGAGGTCCGGGCCCAGTGCCTCGAGTACGCGCTCGAGAACGACGAGCGGTTCGGCATCTGGGGCGGCCTCTCCGAGCGCGAGCGCCGGAAGCTGCGCCGCCGGGCCTAGTCCCGTCCTCGCCGCGACCCGACCGACGGGGCGGCGAGCCGCAGGCGGGCGGCGCGGCGGCATCGCTTAGGGTGGTCCGCGATGTATCCACGAGTCACCGCCGTCCTCGTCGCGCGCAACGGCGCGGCCTATCTGGAACGAACCCTCGCGGCTCTGCGGGCGCAGACCCGTCAGCCCGACGCGACGGTGTTCGTCGACGGAGGCTCGAAGGACACGACCGACGAGCTCCTCGCGTCCTGGGGTCCGACGCAGCTCGTGCAGGTCGCCGAGCACCTCCCCTTCGGCCAGGCCGTGGCCCGCGCGGTCCGCGTGATGCAGCCGCCGGCCGGAGAGGACGAGTGGCTGTGGCTGCTCGCGCAGGACTCCGCCCCCGAGCCCGGCGCCCTCGCGGCGCTGCTGGGAGCCGTCGAGGTCGCCCCCTCCGTCGCGGTCGCCGGCCCCAAGATCATGGACTGGACGCGCTCCGGCTACATCCGCAGCTACGGCGAGTCGATCACCAAGCACGGCACGACCGTCCACCTCGTCGAGGACGAGCTCGACCAGGGCCAGCACGACTCCACGCCCGACGTCCTGGCCGTCGCCGCCGGCGGCATGCTCGTGCGCCACTCCCTCTGGGAGGAGCTCGGCGGCTTCGACCCCGGCCTGCCGGTCGTCGACGACGCGCTCGACTTCTCGATCCGCACCCGGCTCGCCGGGCACAGGGTCAGCCGCGTGCCGGACGCCCGCGTCACCACCGCCCGCATCGGGCTGCAGCGCCCCGACGGCCGCCGCATCGACAGCGGGGAGCGGCGCCGCGCGCGCCAGCACCGCACCGCGCAGCTGCACCGCCGGCTCGCCTACGCGCCCGTCGCGCTCCTCCTCCTGCACTGGCTCTCGCTCGTCCCGCTGGCGATCGGCCGCGCAGTCGTGCGCCTGCTGCGCAAGCAGCCCGGGCTGGTCGGAGGGGAGCTGCTGGCGGCCCTCGTCGTCGCCTTCGGGGGGACGAAGGTGCTGCGGGCCCGCACCGTTCTCCGCTCGTCGAAGAACGTGGGCTGGAAGGCGATCGCGCCGCTCCGCATCCCGCTGGACGTGGTGCGGCAGCTGCGCTCGGTGCGCCACGACGCCGTGCGCGTGCAGGCCGGGCGGGACCGCCATCCGCTGCACTTCTTCCAGGGCGGGGGAGTGTGGGTCGTCCTCGTCGCCGCGCTCGCCGGCCTGGTGATCTACACGCCGCTCCTCGCTGCTCCCGCGCTCAGCGGCGGCGGTCTGCTGACGCTCTCGCCGACCGTCGGCGAGCTGTGGCGCAACGCGGCCTACGGCTGGCGCGACCTCGGTTCGGGGTTCATCGGCGCGGCGGACCCGTTCGCCGCCGTCCTCGCCGTGCTCGGCTCGCTGACCTTCTGGTCGCCCAGCTACTCGATGGTGCTGCTCTACCTCGTCGCGCTCCCCGCTGCCGCCCTCGGCGCCTGGCTGATGATCGCGCGGCTCACCCCGCGCGCGACCGCCCGCGCCGCCGGAGCCCTCGTCTACATCCTCGCTCCCGCCTTCTTCGCCGCGCAGGCCGACGGGCGCCCCGCCCCGCTGCTGGTGCACGTGCTGCTTCCCTGGCTCTTCTTCGCCGGGTTCGGCGCGTACCGCTCCTGGTCCGCCTCCGCGAGCGCCTCGATCCTGGCTGCGGCCGTCGTCGCGTGCGCGCCGGCGCTGGCCGTGCCGCTCCTGGTGATCTGGCTCGTCGTCGTCGCCACCTCGGGGCGGCGGATCGGCCGCTTCCTCGGCCTGCCGATCCCCGCGGCCGTCCTGCTCTTCCCGCTGGTGGTCGCCCGCGCACCGCGGGGCGACTGGCTCGGCGTCCTCGCGGATCCGGGCGTCCCGCTGCCCTCCGCGCAGTCGGACCTCGTCGCGCTGCTCGCCGGCTTCCCGGCCGGTCTGCCCGACGGATGGCTCGCGTTCCTCGGCGGTCTGGGGATCGGCGCCTCCGCCGCCCCGCTGGTCACGGCCGTGCTCGTCGTGCCGCTGATCGTCGCGGCGCTGGCCGCCCTCCTCCTCCCGAACAACCTCTCGGCCCTCGGCGGAGTCGGCGTCGCGGCGGCGGGTCTCGTGACCGCCTCGCTCGCCCAGGGCGTGCAGGTCGCGACCACCGGCTCCGAGGCGGTCTCCGTCTGGAGCGGCACCGGTCTCAGCCTCTACTGGCTCGGCCTGGTGATCGGCGCGTCGCTCTCGCTCGCCGCCGTGCGCTCGGTGCGCGTGGTGCCGGCGCTCGTCGTCGCGGCCGCGGCAGCAGCACTGGTCGGTCCGCTCGCGGTGGCCTTCCCGACCGGCACCGGCACGTCCGTGTCGACCACGTCGGACCGCTCGCTCCCCGCCTACGTGGCGGCCGAGGCCCGGAACGACCCGCGGGTGGGCACGATCGTGCTCGTCCCGCAGGCGGACGGCGGCGTCCTCGCCCGGCTGGAGCGTGGAGCGGGCGCGACCCTCGACCAGCAGTCGACCCTCGCGAACACCGGCGCCGAGAGCACGGACGCGATCGACGAGCTGGCGGGCAACCTCGTCTCGCGGACGGGCTACGACGTCCCCTCCGCGCTCGAGAGCCTCGGCGTGCGCTTCGTCGTGCTGACCGAGCCGGCCGGCACCCAGGTCGGCGACGCGGCCGCCGCCGTGCGTGCGCGGGCGGCCGTCTCCCTCGACGGCAACGCGGCGTTCTCGGCCGTCGGCGACACCCGCTACGGACTCCTCTGGACGGCCGTCGACACGGAGGGGACCCGCACCGAGGCCGCTCCGTCCGGCGTGGTCGGACCCTTCGGGATCGCCTACACGATCGCCCTCCTCCTCGTCTTCGTCGTCGCCCTCCTGCTGGCGGTGCCCACCGGGCTCTCGCTCGAGCGGGGCCGCTCCAGCGGCGCGGTCGCCGGGATCGACGACGAGCCGGGCGAGGCCACCGGCCAGTTCGACGACGGGAACGACGATGTCTGACCCCGCCGACCAGGAGAAGCAGATGCCCGAGTCCTCCGCCCGCCGCTCCCGCGCGGAGCGCCGCGCCGATCGCTCCGCGGAATCGACGCCCGATCGCGCACCCTCGGCCGCCCGTCGGCGCCGGACGGCCCTGCGCGGTGCGGTGGGCGCGGCCGGAGTCGTGATCGTCGCGGCCGCCGTGGTCGTGCCCCAGCTCCTCCCGTCCCCCCTGGTCTCGAGCGCCGCGGAGGGCGTCGTCGTGACGCCCGTCGCGGCCGACAGCTCGCTGGTCTGCGGCGGCGATCTGATCGACGCCGGAGAGCCGGAGCAGCTGCGCGCCCTCGACGGCGCGGCGACCGCGGTCCGGCCCGAGGGCTCCACCTCGGACCCCACGGTCCTCGACGAGGACGACGTCGCCGCACCGGGCACCGGCATCACCGGTCTGAGCGTGCCCGCGGGCTCCGACCCCGCTCCCGGCGGAGCCACCGTCCAGGCCATCGGCACGGACACCCTCTCCGGACTGTCGGCCCGCGCCTGCGCCGAGCCCTCGGCCGACAGCTGGCTCGTGGCCGGCTCGACCGACGTCGGGCGCACCTCCGTGCTGATCCTGGCGAACCCGAGCGAGGTCGCCTCCACCGTCGACCTCACGCTCTTCTCCGAGACCGGCACCGTCCAGGCCACTGGCGCCACGGGCATCGTCGTTCCGGCCGGAGCGGTCCGCGCCCTCCCGCTCGCGGGGCTCGCCCCCGGGGTCGTCCAGCCCGTCGTGCACGTGACCGCACGGGGCGGCGAGGTCGCCGCGAGCATGCAGAGCAGCGCCATCTCCGGGCTCACCCCGGAGGGCGTCGAGACCACCGGCCCCTCCGCCGGCCCGGACACGCTCGCCGTGATCGCCGGCTTCACCGTCACGTCGCCTCCGGCCGAGACCGCGAGCGACGACGGCAGCGGCGGCGCGGGCAGCCCCGTGCTGCGCATCCTCACCCCCGGCGACGCCGACAGCACGGTCTCGGTCGAGGTCACCAACGAGGACCCGAGCGGGTCGGGCGCCTCCACCCAGGTCGTCGTCCCCGCCGGCCTCGTCGGCGAGGTCCCGCTCACGGGCCTGGCGGACGGCTCCTACCGCATCGTCCTGCGGGCCGATCAGCCGATCGTCGCGGCGGGGCGGACGACCTCGACCGGCTCGGCCGGCACGGACTTCGCCTGGTTCGCCTCCGGCACCGCGACCACGACGCCCTTCGGCGTCGCCGGCACGGGCGCGGGCGACGCGCGGCTGCACCTGGTCAACGGCAGCGACTCGACCGCCTCGGTCCAGATCGAGGCCCCGGGCGGCACCCGCACCCTCGAGCTCGGCCCGTTCGCGGCTCTCGCGACCCCGCTGGACGGCGACGGCGCGGTCGTCAGCAGCACCCAGCCGGTGCAGGCCTCGGTCTCGATCGCGCGCGACGGGCGGATCGCCTCGTACACGATCGTCCCGCCGGGACCGCTCTCCTCGCCGATCACGGTCTACTCGCACTGAGACGCGGGGCGGCGGCGCCTCGGCCGTGCCGGCGCCTCAGAGCTGCCGGCACCTCAGGGCTGCCGGCGCCTCAGGGCTGCCGGCGCCTCAGAGCTGCCGGCGCCTCAGGGGTGCCGGTAGCGGTCCGGGGAGATGTCCCACGGGTCGCGGCCGAGCAGCTCCGCGACGGCGCGGAACACGTAGCTCTCGATCAGCATGCGCTGGTGCCACTCGTCGCGGCGGTGCAGCTTCGCCAGGCGCTCGATCGGCACGCGGTAGAGCGTGATGCGGCGCGCGGCGTGGTCGACGCGCCACCGCGCGATGCCCGTGCCCTGCAGCCGGTCGGGGTCGACGTCGGGAGTCGCCGCGACGTCGACGCGGATGCGGGCGAGCTCCTCCGGCCAGGTGCCGCGGAGGTAGTCGAAGGCCGAGCCGATCGTCGCCTCGAAGAAGTCGGAGCGGGTCTGCAGCAGGGGGAGGTGCGGACCGGTGATCGGCCCTCGTGCGCCGCGGCCGTGCCGGTCGCGGGAGCCTCCGCGCGACCCGCTCGTCGGGCGAGCGGCGGAACGACGAGCACGGGGCATGGCTCCAGCCTATTGCTACTGTGGGCGGCGATGACCGGACGGCACTGCTCGCGGACGGGCTGCCGCGCGCAGGCCGTCGTCACGCTGACCTACGACTACCGCGACTCGCTGGTGGCGGTCGGGCCGCTGAGTCCTGCGCCGGATCCGCACGGCTACGACCTCTGCGCCGAGCACGACCGGCGGCTCCTCGTCCCGCGCGGCTGGGAGACCGTCCGCTACGGCGCGGGGCCCGCCTAGGCCGCTGCCGCGCGCGTCAGGGCCGCTCGGGGAAGCCGCGCGGCGTGCTCGAGAGCACGGGGGCCAGCCGCTCGAGGCGCTGGTCGGACAGGAGCAGGGCGCGCTCCTCCCGTGCCCGGCGGAGTGCGGCCACGGCGAGGAGGAAGTCCTCCGCGGGCGCGGCGGGCAGCGGGGAGACGTGGACGGCGGTCTCGTCGGCCAGCGCGGCGGCGAGCTGCGAGCGCGAGGGCTCCGTCATGCCGTGGCGCTGGCGGAGGAACTGCGCCAGTCGGCGCGCCAGGGCGTCGGGGAGGCGCGCGGTGTCCGCCGTGACGGCCCAGCCCCGCAGCGGCTCCGGGATCTCGACGACCAGCGGCTCCGCACGGGGGACGCGCTCGAGCTGGCTGTGCGTGCCGGCGAGGACGTCGCCGAGACGGCGCGATCGGCGGGAGAGGAGGCCGACGACCGCGGCGAGCCCGCCGAAGGTCATCAGGATCTCGAGGACGCCGGTGAGACCGCGCACGAGGGCGTGCCGGAAGCCGATGGAACCGCCGTCGTCGCGGACGACGCGAGCGCCGACGGTGAGCTTCCCGAGCGAGCGGCCGCGACTGGCCGTCTCGACGGTGACCGGCACGATCACCACGGCGATGACGAGGGCCGCGATCGCCACGGCGGCCGAGGCGGCGGGGTCCAGGCCGCCGTCCCCGGAGAGGGAGGAGACCAGCAGGAACAGGCCCAGCGCGAGCAGGAGCTCCGCGATCAGGTCGATGATCGCGCCGACCGCGCGGAGCACGAACGAGGTGACGGGCACCTCGAGCGCGATCGCCTCGCCGGTGATCAGGTCGGCGTCGTCGAACTCGGTGCGCTGCTCCTCCACGGTGCTCCTCCCGGATGCTCGGCCTCGGCGGCGTGCCTGGCTATCCTGTCAGGAGATGGACATCGACGCTCTCTCGGCCGCCCGCACTGCGCAGTGGACCCGCCTCGACGAGCTCTCGCGTAGGCGCCGCCTGACCGGAGCCGAGGCGGACGAGCTGATCGAGCGCTACCAGGCGGCCTCTGCCGACCTCGCCACGATCTCCTCCACCGCCGGATCGACGGCCGTCGGCACGCGGCTCGCCGTCTCGCTCTCGCGGGCTCGGGGACGCCTGACCGGCACGCGAGACGAGCCGCTCGCCGCGGTCTCCCGCTTCGTCGTCCTCTCGCTCCCGGCCGCTCTGCACCGGCTGCGCTGGCTGACGCTCGCCGTCGCCCTCGCGACCGCGGTGGTGGCGACGCTCTACGCGCTCTGGATCCTCGGCGACCCGCGCCTGCTCGCCGCGCTGGGCGACGACGAGGAGCTGCGGCGCTTCGCCCGAGGCGACTTCATCGACTACTACTCCGAGAACCCCGCCGCCTCGTTCGCCGGGCAGGTCTGGACCAACAACGCCTGGATCGCGGCGCAGTGCGTGGCCTTCGGGATCGTCGGCGTCTACGTGCCGTACATCCTGCTGCAGAACGCGCAGAATCTCGGCACATCGATCGCGGTGATGTTCCACGTGGGGGAGGGCGACACGTTCTTCCTCTACATCGCGCCGCACGGCCAGCTCGAGCTGACGGCCGTGTTCGTCGCCGCGGCTGCGGGCCTGCGGATCTTCTGGGCCTGGATCGCTCCCGGCGCGCGCACCCGCGGCCAGGCGCTCGCCGAGGACGCGCGGAGCCTGTTCACGGTGGCGATCGGCCTGGTCTTCGTGCTGCTCGTCTCGGGCGTGATCGAGGGGTTCGTCACTCCGGCGCCCTGGCCATGGTGGCTCAAGATCGGGATCGGGGCGCTCGCCCTCGGCGCGTTCCTCTTCTACATGATCGTCGTCGGCGGGCGCGCGGTGCGGGCGGGGGAGACGGGCGACCTCGACCGGTTCGAGGCCGGGTCGCGGAGCATCGCGGCCGGCTGAGCCGAGCCGGACGAGCGCGGCCGTCGAGTCGCGCTCCCGGGTGCGGCGACGGCCCCTCTCGCAGGTCAGAGCCGTCCGGCCGCCTTGAGCGCGAGGTAGCGGTCCGCGAGCGCCGGCGGGAGCGCGGAGGGGCTGCCGAGCACGACGTCCCCGCCGAGACGGCGGACGGCGGCCGAGAGCCGGTCGACGTCCGCGAGCGAGCGCTCCGCGGCGGCGGCGGAGTAGACCGCGGCCCGGTCGCTCCGGTCCTCCGCCATCCGCTGCAGCTCGGGGTCGAGCGCACAGGCGACCACGACCGTGTGCACGCGGGTGAGCTGCGGGAGCACCGCGAGGAGCCCCTCCGCCGAGCCGACCGAGTCGAGCGCGGTGAGGAGGACCACCAGCGAGCGCTGGGAGGCCAGGGTGCGCACCTGCGCGGGGACCGCCGCCCAGTCGGTCTCGATGAGCTGGGGCTGCACGGGGGCGAGGGCGTCCACGACGCGGGTCAGCACCTCCGTGCCGGTGGCGCCGTGCACGCGGGCTCGCCGGGTGCGGTCGAACGCGAGCACGTCGACCCGGTCGCCGGCCGAGGCCGCGAGGGCCGCCAGGAGGAGTGACGCCTCGATCGCCGTGTCCAGGCGCGGCTCGTCCTCGATCCGGGCGGCGGACGTGCGGCCCGTGTCGAGCACGACGATCACGCGCCGGTCGCGCTCCGGGCGCCAGGTGCGGACGACCGGCTCCCGGCGCCGCGCGGTCGCCCGCCAGTCGAGCGAGCGGACGTCGTCGCCGCGGACGTACTCGCGCAGGCTGTCGAACTCCGTTCCCTGCCCGCGGATCATCACGCTGGTCCGCCCCTCCAGCTCGCGCAGCCGCGCCAGGCGCGAGGGCAGGTGGCGACGGGAGCGGAAGGCGGGCAGCACCCGGACGACGGCCGGCGCGGCCCGCGTCGCCTGGCGGCCGGCCAGCCCGAGCGGCCCGCGGGAGCGGATGGTGACGTGGAGTGCCCGGCGCTCGCCGCGGCGGAGCGGCTCCAGGACCGTGGTCACCGCGCGGCGCTCGCCCGGCGGCAGACGCAGGGACGACCGGGTCTCGAGGGCGCCGGCCGAGGGCTCCCAGGCGTCGCGGAGGACCCCCGTGATCCTCCTGCGGCCGGTGCTCGTGACCAGGAGGGTCGCCTCGGTCCGCTCGCCGAGCCGCACCCGGTCCGGCACCCGCCGCTCGAGCACGACGGCCCGGGGCGAGCCCGCGACCGCGACGTCGATCCCGACGAGGACCGCCCAGGCCAGGAGCCAGAGGCCGAGCACGGCGAAGGCGACCTCGGGGCGGCCGCCCAGGAGGACGACCGGCACCAGGCCGACGAGGAGGACGAGGACGCTGCGTCCGGTGAGGTGCACGGCTCAGACCGGGACGCGGACCTGCTGCAGGATCCCGCCCAGGACGGCCTCGGTGCGGACGCCCTCGAGCTCCGCCTCCGGCTCCAGCTGGATGCGGTGGCGCAGCACGGGCAGGACCATCGCCTGCACGTGGTCGGGGGTGATCGAGCCGTAGCCGTTGAGCCAGGCCCAGGCGCGGGACGCCGCGAGCAGGGCGGTCGAGCCGCGGGGGCTGGTGCCGAGCTTGACGCTCGGGCTCTCGCGGGTGGCGCGGGCGAGGTCGACGATGTAGCCGAGGACGTCGGGACCGGCTCCGACTCGCCGGGCCGAGGCCTGGGCGGCGCGCAGACGGGCGGCGTCGAGCACGGGTCGCACGCCCGCGGCGTCGAGGTCGCGCGGGTCGAAGCCCGCGGCGTGGCGCGAGAGCACCTCCACCTCGACGTCGCGCGGCGGGATGTCGAGCACGAGCTTGAGCAGGAACCGGTCCAGCTGGGCCTCCGGGAGCACGTAGGTCCCCTCGTACTCGACCGGGTTCTGGGTGGCGGCGACGAGGAACGGGTCCGGCAGAGGCAGGGTGCGCCCGTCGACGCTGACCTGGCGCTCCTCCATCGCCTCGAGGAGCGCGGCCTGGGTCTTCGGCGGCGTGCGGTTGATCTCGTCCGCCAGCAGGAGGTTCGTGAAGACCGGGCCCTCGCGGAAGGCGAAGCCGGAGGTGGAGGCGTCGTAGACGAGGGAGCCGGTGATGTCGCCGGGCATCAGGTCCGGCGTGAACTGCACCCGGCGGGTGTCGAGGCCGAGCGAGACGGACAGGGCGCGCACGAGCAGCGTCTTCGCGACTCCGGGGACGCCCTCGAGCAGGACGTGGCCGCCCGCGAGGAGGGCGATCAGGAGCCCGGAGACGGCGCCGTCCTGGCCGACGACCGCGCGGCCGACCTCGGAGCGGACCCGGTCGAGCTCGGCGCGCAGGTCGTCGTCGGAGACCGGCGCTCCGTCGCGGGCGGAGGGGGTGGTGTCGCTCATCGGGAGGGGCCTTCCGGTCGTCGGGCGGTCGTCGGGGAGAGGGCGGCGCGGAGCGCGCTCTCGAAGCGGAGGAGCTCGTCGGAGGCGGCGACGAGGGCGGCGTCGTCGCCCGGCAGGTCGTCGACGAGCAGACGGCGCAGCGCGGCCTGATCGCGGCCGAGGCGCTCGGCGGCGACGGCGACGATCTCGTCGACCCCGGTCGCCGGAGCGAGTCCCAGGAGCGCGGCCGTCCGCCGGAGGGTGCCGATGCGCAGTGCGTCGAGGGCGCGGGGCCGCAGGGCTCCGCGCGCGTAGAGCCGCGCGCGGCCGCGGGCCGTCTCGCTCGCATGCACGACGACCGGCAGCGGCTCGACCGCGAGCGGGCCGAGCCGGCGGCCGCGCCAGACGGCGGAGGCGACGAACACGGCCACCAGCAGCAGGAGAGCCGGAGTCACCCAGCCGGGGGCGAGGTCGGCGGGTGCAGGGGTGGTGCTCGCCGAGTCGGCGGCTCCGGCGCGGTACCAGACCAGCCGGTCCTCACCGCCGAGCAGTCCGAGTGCGAGAGCGGCGCGGCCGTCCTGGCCGATGGTGCCGTTGCGGAGGAGGTCGGCGTCGCCGATCGCGGTGACGTCGGCGCCCTGCGGGAACCCGGTGCTCACGAGCAGGAAGCCGTCGTCGCCCGAGGGGAAGCAGCCGACCGCGTCGCCGTCGTCGAGGATCCGGTACGTGTTCCCTCCGGCGGGAAGCGTCCCGGCGCGCTCGGCCGCCGGGAGCGGGCACTCGGCGCGGAAGGGGCCGTCGCCGGCCGGGGAGCCGGCGAAGCGGACGTCCGGCAGCAGGGCGTCGAGCGCGGCTCCTCCCGGGGTCACCAGGACGAGCGAGGCCGAGGCGCGGGCGAGCCGGCGGTACTGGGCCTCGTCGAGGGCCACGTCCGGGTCGTCGACGAGCAGTGTCGCGTCGGAGGAGGAGGCGGCGAGAGCGGAGTCCAGGTCGTCGGCGCGGACGACCTCGACGCCCTGATCGCGCAGCACCTGGGCGAGCGCGCGGGCGCCGTCCGGGGTCGCGCTGTCGACGTCGAGGTCCGGGGCGGCCACCCGGGTCCCGGTCGCGACGGTGAGCAGCAGAGTGCCGACCGCGACGATCACGAGGAGGAGCACCCACACCCGTCCGCGGCGCAGCAGTGCGCCGAGGGTCGGGCTGGAGACCGTGTCGGCGCTCACCGGGGCGCCGCCAGGGCGTCCAGGACCGGCGAGGCCGCGGCGAGCCCGCGGTCCAGAGCCGCGACCCGCTCGTACTCGGCCGGGCCGCAGGGCTGCCCGAGGTAGCGCACGCGGTCGAAGTCGTCGGCTGTGCGGCGCAGCGCGGCGGCGGAGGAGGGGAAGGCCGCAGAGGCGCGCGACGCCAGGCCGAGCGCGGTCGTGCCGGGCGAGACCCGCAGGACGGTCCGCTCGTCGAGGGAGCGCACCAGGGCGCGGAAGCGCTCGACGAGCGCCTCGTCCCAGTCCCCGCGGGCGGCCGCGGCCTCGGCGAGCGAGCGGAGGGTCGCGGCCGAGCGGGTGTCGTCGTCGGCGAGCACCGCTCCCGTGACGGTGCTGCGGCGACCGGCGCGGGGCCGTCCCGCGATGACGAGCGCGGCGACCACGAGCGCCACCAGCACCAGCACGCCGATCACGGCGGCGATCGGCACCGGCGGGCCGTCGCCCTGCAGCGTGAGGGAGGCGAACCAGTCGCGCACCGCCTGCACCACCCGGTCGAAGAGGGTCGGCTCGGCCGCCCGGTAGCGCGGGTCGGCGAGCTCCTCGAGGAGGAGTCGGCGCGCCTGCTCCGCGTCGGGCTCGAGAGGGGCCGCGGCGAGGATCACGGGCGCTCCGGCACGGGGAAGGGATCGGGGGAGGGGCGGCCCGCCGCGCGCTCCTCGACGTGGCGCATCAGCACCAGGTCGAAGCCCTCGCGGCGCATCCGTCGGTCGAGGTAGACCAGGCCCGTCACGGCCGACTGGAGCACGGTGCCGACGGCGCCGATCACGAAGCCCACGGCGACGGAGGCGATCGTCACCACGAGCGAGGTGACGAGCTGCGCGTCCGGGTCGGTCGGGGCGATCAGGGCGCCGGCGATCGGGATGAGCAGGCTGAACGGCGTGGCCACGATCTGGCCGGCGACCTGGATGATCACGGTCATCAGCGCGAGCGCGCCGAAGGTGCGCCAGAAGCCGCCCGCCACCAGCCGCCAGGAGCGCGCCACCGCACGGCGCAGCGGCAGCCGCTCGACGACGATCAGGCTCGGAACCAGGGCGAGCTTCGTCGACAGCCAGACCCCCAGCGCGAGGGCGACCAGGCCGGAGCCGACGAGCACCAGGATCCCGCCGACGATCGCGCTCGACGTCCCGTCCATCGCTCCGATGACGAACAGCGGCACGGCGAGCGCCACGGCGAGGAGCACCAGGAGGAGGTAGCCGACGCCCTGCAGGACCGTCCAGCCGATCAGCGCCCAGAAGCGGCCCCGCAGCCGGGCGAGCAGCTGTCGGAAGGTCGCCCGCTCGCCGAGGACGCCGCGGGTGACCTCGAGCACGACCACGCCCTGCACGAGGGCACCGCTGGCGAGCGAGACGGCGAGGGGGATGAGGGCGGCCAGGACCACGACCGCGAGGGAGCCCGCGCCGACGGCGTCGCGGTCGGCGGACTCCGCCTGCGCGATGCGCCCGACGGCGAGCACCGCGATCAAGCCGTAGACCGCCAGGGCGAGCACCGACCCGAGGCCCTGCACCAGCAGGGCGACGCCCAGGGTCGTGCGGGGGCTGCGGCGGAGGACCTGGAACGGGGCGCCGAGCAGGGTGCCGAAGCCGAGCGGGCGCAGCGGCACGAGACCGGGCTTGGGCGGGGGAGTCCAGCCGGGCGCGGGGCGTCCGGGCGACCAGGGGCCGGCGCCGGCGGGCGACCAGGAGCCCCCGGCGGGACCGGTCGGTACGGGACCTGCGCTCGGCGGCGCGGGCGACCAGGCCGGGGCGACGGGAGCGGGCAGCGGCCTGCGCCGGTCGCCGTCCTGCGCCGGGACGGCCGCGTCGTCCGGACGCCCTGCGGGCGGGGGCCACTGAGCTGCGTCGGTCATCCCCTCCATGCTGTCACAGGCGTGCGGGCGGGGTCCTCCCCCGAGCGGACCCCCTTCGCCCGCAGAGCCCGCTCCCCGCCCACGGAGAGGTGCGTCGGTTAGCCTGGGTCGGGTCACCGTGCGCGCCGTGGGCGGGCGCGACCCGAGACGAGGAAGAGCAGACCGATGAGCGCGCGCATTCTGGTGGTCGACGACGACGCCGCCCTGGCCGAGATGATCGGCATCGTCCTGCGCGCCGACGGGTACGACGTCTCCTTCTGCGCGGACGGCTCCGGCGCCCTCGAGGCCTTCCGGCGGGCCCGGCCGGACCTGGTCCTGCTCGACCTGATGCTGCCCGGGATCGACGGGATCGAAGTGTGCCGCGCGATCCGCGCAGAATCCGGTGTCCCCGTCATCATGCTGACGGCCAAGTCCGACACCTCCGACGTCGTGCAGGGCCTCGAGTCCGGCGCCGACGACTACATGGTCAAGCCGTTCGACCCCAAGGAGCTCGTCGCGCGCATCAGGACGCGCCTGCGTCCCGCCACCGCCGCCGCGAACGCGGTGCTGCAGGTCGGGGACCTGAGCCTCGACGTCGCCGGCCACGAGGTCCGCCGCGGCGAGACGCGCATCGGCCTGACCCCGCTCGAGTTCGACCTCCTCCTCGCCCTCGCCTCCAAGCCCCAGCAGGTCTTCACCCGCGAGATGCTGCTCGAGCAGGTCTGGGGCTACCACTACAAGGCCGACACCCGCCTCGTGAACGTGCACGTCCAGCGCCTGCGCGCCAAGGTCGAGAAGGACCCGGACGACCCCCGCATCGTGATGACCGTGCGCGGCGTCGGCTACCGCGCCGGCGCCGTCCTCCCGGGCTGACCGTGCCGCGCCTCGCCGCTCCCGACGTGCGCCGGTGGCCCCGCCGCGTGCTCGGGGTGTGGCGCACGTCGCTGCAGTTCCGCGCGGTCGCGATCACGGTCCTGCTCAGCGGCATCGCCATCGGCTCGACCGGCGTCTACCTCTCGTACAGCATCAGCGACAACCTGTTCCAGTCGCGGCTGACGCAGGTCACGGGCGACACGTCGCGCGCGACCCGGGCCGCGCAGGGCTACCTCGACGCCGCCACCGTCTCCACCCGCCAGGACATGGAGGAGGTGATGAGCTCGGTGCGCACCGCCGTCCGGGACGCCTCCTCCTCCGCGCTGATCGCCGTCGTGCGCTCGCCCGACCAGGAGGCGTCCTCGCTGGCGCCCCAGGACATCTACAACCGCGAGCTCCAGAACGGCGTGATCAGCGACGCGCTGCGCGAGCGGGTGCAGGCGGGCTCCGACGGGCAGTACTGGCAGTCGGTGACGCTCGACGCCTCCGGTCAGCAGCAGCCCGGCATCCTCGTCGGCTCGACCCTCGAGCTGCCGAGCTCGGCCGGGCGCTACGAGCTGTACATCGGCTACTCCCTCGCGGACGCGGAGCGCACGCTCCAGTTCGTGCAGCAGGTGCTCAACGTGGCGGGGATCCTGCTCATCCTGCTGATCGGAGCGGTCAGCTGGGTCGTCGTGCGGATCGTCGTCGCCCCGGTGCGGGTCGCGGCCGAGACGAGCCAGCGCCTCGCCGCCGGCGACTTCGACGTGCGGATCCCCGAGCGGGGCCAGGACGTGATCGCGACCCTCGCCCGGTCCTTCAACGGCATGGCCGACAGTTTGCAGGACCGGATCAGCGAACTCGCGACGCTCAGCCAGGTCCAGCAGCGCTTCGTCTCGGACGTCTCGCACGAGCTCCGGACGCCGCTGACGACGATGAAGCTGGCGGGGGACGTGCTCTACGACCAGCGCGAGGACTTCGCCCCGGTCGCCGAGCGCACGGTCGAGCTGCTGCACAGCCAGATCGACCGCTTCGAGAGCCTCCTCGCCGACCTGCTCGAGATCTCCCGCCACGACGCGGGGTCGGCCGAGCTCGAGCTCGAGCCGGTCAACCTGGTGAAGCTGGCCGGCGACGAGATCGAGGCGATGCGGGGGATCGCGGAGGCGAACGGCTCCCGGCTCACTCTCTCCGCCCCGGGCGGCTACTTCGACGCCGACCTCGATCCGCGCCGCATCCGCCGGATCGTCCGCAACCTGCTGGGCAACGCGATCGAGCACGGCGACGGCCGCGAGGTCGTCGTCACCGTCGACAGCAACGCCAGCGCGGTCGCCCTCGCCGTGCGCGACTACGGGCACGGCATGAGCAGCGAGGAGGTGGTGCGCGTCTTCGACCGCTTCTGGCGCGCCGATCCGTCCCGCCGCCGCACGCTCGGCGGCACCGGCCTCGGCCTCTCCATCGCGCAGGAGGACACCGCCCTGCACCACGGCTGGCTGCAGGTCTGGTCCGTGCCCGATCGCGGCGCCTGCTTCCGCCTGACCGTGCCCCGGCACCGCGGCGAGCGGATCGAGGCCTCGCCGCTCCCGCTGCCCCCGGTCGACGCGGGCGAGCAGGCCTACAGCGGCCCGATCGTCCTCCCGCCGCTGCAGGCTCCTCCGGTCGGGGCCGCGGGGGTGCTCCCGTGAGGCGCGGCGTCCTCCGCGCCGTCGCGGCCGCCGCCTTGCTCGCGCTCGGGCTGGCCGGGTGCGCCGGCATCCCGCGGGACGGCGACGTCGGAGTCGGACGGCCCGACACCGCGCCGCAGGACCTCCAGTACGACTTCCTCCCGTCGGGACCCGCCGTCGGTGCGTCGCAGCGCGACATCCTGACCGGCTTCATCGACGCCGCGTCGAGCCCGCAGAACAACTACAAGATCGCCCGCGAGTTCCTCTCCACCGGAGCCGACTGGACGCCGGGCGAGCACGTGACGGTCGACGAGGGCCAGCGCTCGGCCTCGCCGCAGTCGGGATCCACGCTCTCGCTGACGATCACGCCCGTCGCCGAGGTCGACGCGACCGGCGTCTACACCGACGTCGCCACCACGGCCGGCCTGACCCTCGACTACGGCTTCGTCCAGGAGAACGGCGAGTGGCGCATCAGCGCGCCGCCGAGCGGCGTGGTGATCGACCGCACCACCTTCGAGCAGGTCTTCTCGACGCACGCGCTCTACTTCTTCGACCCCGGATACCAGTACCTCGTGCCGGACCTGCGCTGGTTCGCCTCGCGCGCCGACAGCTCCACCAGCACCACGATCGTCACCGAGCTGCTGCGCGGCCCCACACCGTGGCTGCGGGACTCCGCCGCCGTCGTGTCGGCCTTCCCGACCGGGACGACGCTGGCGGCCGAGACCGTCCCGGTCGAGTCGCAGCGCGCCGTGGTCGACCTGAACCCGGCCGCTCTCGAGGCCGATCCGGCGCAGTGGCGGCTGATGGCCCTGCAGCTGAACCGGAGCCTCGCGAACGTCTCGAACGTCACCGGAGTCGCGCTCTCCGTCGAGCAGAACCCGATCGACGTCCCCTCCGAGGTCACCGGCCTGCCGACCTCGCCCCGCGTCGACACCCGGCCGCTCGTGCTGACCGACGACGCTTTCGGATTCCTCGGCTCCTCCGGGCTGGCCGGCCTCGGGATCTCGGATCGGATCGAGGCGCTGCAGCCGCGGGCCGCGGTCCTCGGCGAGCAGCGCGGGGCCGACTCGGACGCATCGGCCGCCGTGCTCACCGCCGCGGGCGTGAGCCTCGTGGAGCCCGACGGTGCCGACGTCCTCCTCGACGCGCGGTCGGGCCTCGTCGCGCCGACGATCGATCCGCTCGGGTACGTGTGGTCCGTGCCGTCGGCCTCGCCCGGGCAGCTGGTGGCGTACTCCGCGGACGGCTCGCGCTCGATGCAGGTCGCGACGGCCTGGAGCGAGGTCGAGTCGCTCGCCTCGATCGCCGTGTCGCGCGACGGCACCCGGATGCTGGCGCTCGCCCAGGACGGGCAGCAGGCCACGGTGCTGGTGGCCGGCATCACCCGCTCACGGGACGGCGACCCGGTGGCGGTCGGCGAGCCGGTCGTCCTCCGCTCGACCCTGGGGACCGCGGTCGCCGCGGCCTGGACGGACGAGCTCGACGTGGTGTCGGTCGTGCGCGGCTCGACGGGGGAGGACGCCGTCACGATGAACCTGCTCGGCGGAGGCGCCACGGCGCTCGGCACGACGACGGGCACGGTCCAGATCGCCGCGGGCAACACCTCGACCCAGGTCCGCATCCTCGCCGAGGGCGGGGAGCTCCGGCAGCAGCGGGGCTCGGCCTGGCAGACGACCGCGACGGACATCCGGCTGCTCGCGACGCAGACCGGCATGGGGTCCTGACGGGTCCTGTCGGCGACGACGAGCCCTGTCGACGACGGCGCTCCCCGGATGCTCCTCCCCAGGCGCGTCGGGCGGGCGGATCGTCCCGATCCGACGTATCAGCCCTCCGCGCCGCGGCCCGGACGGCGAGCGTGGAAGGCATGCTCTCCGATCACCTGCTCGACGCCCTCGCCGTCCTCCTCCCGCTGGAGTGCCCCGCCTGCGGAGAGCCGACGAGCCGGGCGCCCTGTCCGGACTGCTCGGCCGACGCGGCCGCCTCGGCCTGCCTGCTGACCCGCGTCGTCGGACCGCCGGACGATCCGCTCCTCGTCGTCACCGGTGCCCCGTACGAGGGCACGGTGCGCCGCCTCGTCGTCGCGCTGAAGGAGGAGGGCCGCACGGCCTGCCTCGCCCCGCTCGGCGCGCTGCTGCGTCCGGCCCTCGGCGCGGCGCTCGCCGGCAGCCCCGCGATCCTGGTCGTCCCGCCCGGCTCCTGGCTCGGTCGCGTGCGGCGGGGCGCCGATCCCGTCGCGCAGCTGGTCGCCGCGGCGGGAGGGCGGGCGGCGCGTCCTCTCCGGCGGTCGCGGATGGTCCGCGACCAGGTCGGGCTCGGCCGCGTCGAGCGGCGCGGCAACCTCGACGGGGCGTTCCGCGCCCGCCGTCCGCTCTCGTCGTGGCCGCCGGTGGTCCTCGTCGACGACGTGGTCACCTCCGGCGCGACCCTGCTCGAGCTCCGGCGCGCCGTGCGTGCGGCCGGCGGGACGGTCCGGGCCGCGGCGGCCCTGGCCGGCACCGCGCAACGAGGAGGGAACGTAGCAGCAGAATCCGGACGAACTCCCGGTGACGATCCGGTGGCCGGGGTCTACGGTGGGGGCACGGCGTGAACGGTCCGCCCCGGAGAAAGGCGGCACGCCGTACTCGACTGGGAGGTTGTCATGGACATCGACATCACAGGACGCAACATCGACATCACCGATCGCTTCCGCGCGTACGCGACGGAGAAGTCGGACAAGGTGGCGCACCTCGCCGATCGTGCTCTCGCACTCGAGATCAAGGCGAGCAGGCACGCCGAGGGCAAGGGCTCGGCCGGCGGCGACCGCGTGGAGCTGACGCTGATCGGCAAGGGGCCCGTGGTCCGGGCCGAGGCGAGCGGAGCCGACAAGTACGCGGCGTTCGACGTCGCCATCGGCCGGCTGCTCGAACGGGTGAGACGCGCCAAGGACCGGAAGAAGGTCCATCGGGGCCAGCATCGGCCGACCTCGCTCCGAGACGCGGCCGCCGACGACTTCAGCGTCGTCGCCATCCAGCCGGCCGACGCGGCGGTGCTGGAGCAGCTGAGCACGGGCGTCATCCCCGTGCAGGAGGCGCCGGAGCCGGTGGAGGACGAGGTCGAGGAGCCGTACTGCCCCGTCGTCATCCGCAAGAAGGTCTTCGCCTCCGTCTCGATGACCGTCGACGACGCCGTCGACTACATGGAGCTGGTCGGACACGACTTCTACCTCTTCATCGACTCCGACACGAACCGCCCGAGCGTGGTCTACCGCCGGAAGGGCTGGGACTACGGCGTGATCGGCCTCGGCGACGAGGCCGACGAGCTCGCCGAGCAGGCCGCCGGCTGAGATCCGACCCCGGGCCCCGGAGCATCCGCTCCGGGGCCCTCCCCGTGCCCAGGCAGGGAGTCCGCCCAGGGCGGACGCGTCGCCCCGACCGCTCGCCGCCCGCCCCGGCTAGGCTGGTCGCGGTCCGCGCTCCGGCGCGCGACTCCTGTCTTCTACTTTTTTGGAGTACCCCGTGGCCTCTGTCCTCGAAAAGGTCCTTCGCGTCGGGGAGGGGCGGGTCATCCGTCGCCTCGAGAACTACGCGAAGGCCGTCAACGCCCTCGAAGAGGACTTCACGCACCTCAGCGACGAGGAGCTGAAGAACGAGACCGTCGAGCTGCGCGAGCGCTACTCGAACGGCGAGTCCCTCGACGACCTGCTGCCGGAGGCGTTCGCCGCCGTCCGCGAGGCCTCGCGCCGGACGCTCGGCCTCCGCCACTTCGACGTGCAGCTCATGGGCGGCGCCGCCCTGCACCTGGGCAACATCGCCGAGATGAAGACCGGAGAGGGCAAGACGCTCGTCGCGACCCTCCCGGCCTACCTCAACGCGATCGCCAGCCGCGGCGTGCACATCGTCACGGTCAACGACTTCCTCGCGTCGTACCAGTCCGAGCTGATGGGGCGCGTGTTCCGCGCCCTCGGCATGACGACCGGAGTGATCCTCTCGGGCCAGACCCCGGAGCAGCGCCGCGAGCAGTACGCGGCCGACATCACCTACGGCACGAACAACGAGTTCGGCTTCGACTACCTCCGCGACAACATGGCGTGGCAGGCGCAGGACATGGTCCAGCGCGGCCACTTCTACGCCATCGTCGACGAGGTCGACTCGATCCTCATCGACGAGGCCCGCACCCCGCTGATCATCTCCGGACCGGCGTCGGGCGAGGCGAACCGCTGGTTCGCGGAGTTCGCCAACCTCGCCAAGCGCCTCGACGAGGGCGAGGACTTCGAGGTCGACGAGAAGAAGCGCACCGTCGGCGTCCTCGAGCCCGGCATCGAGAAGGTCGAGGACTACCTCGGCATCGACAACCTCTACGAGTCGGCGAACACCCCGCTGATCTCGTTCCTCAACAACGCCATCAAGGCGCGCGCGCTGTTCAAGAAGGACAAGGACTACGTCGTGCTGAACGGCGAGGTCCTGATCGTCGACGAGCACACCGGCCGCATCCTGGCCGGACGCCGCTACAACGAGGGCATCCACCAGGCCATCGAGGCGAAGGAGGGCGTGCAGGTCAAGGCCGAGAACCAGACCCTGGCCACCGTCACGCTCCAGAACTACTTCCGCCTCTACGCGAAGCTCTCCGGCATGACCGGAACGGCCGAGACCGAGGCCGCCGAGTTCATGTCGACCTACAAGCTCGGCGTCGTCCCGATCCCGACGAACCGCAAGATGCAGCGGATCGACAACGCCGACCTCGTCTACAAGAACGAGCAGGTCAAGTTCGCCCAGGTCGTCGAGGACATCGCGGAGCGCCACGCGGCCGGGCAGCCGGTCCTCGTCGGCACGACCAGCGTCGAGAAGAGCGAGTACCTCTCGCGCCTGCTCGCCAAGAAGGGCGTGCGCCACGAGGTCCTGAACGCCAAGAACCACGCGCGGGAGGCGGCCATCGTCGCCCAGGCCGGCCGCCTCGGCGCCGTCACCGTCGCGACCAACATGGCCGGTCGAGGCACCGACATCATGCTCGGCGGCAACGCCGAGTTCCTCGCGGTCTCCGAGATGACGGCCAAGGGCCTGAACCCCTCCGAGACCCCGGAGGAGTACGAGGCCGCGTGGGACGAGGTCTTCGCCGCCGTCAAGGAGAAGGTGGGCGAGGAGGCTGAGAAGGTCCAGGCCGCCGGCGGCCTCTACGTGCTCGGCACCGAGCGCCACGAGTCGCGCCGCATCGACAACCAGCTCCGCGGACGCTCGGGCCGCCAGGGCGACCCGGGGGAGAGCCGCTTCTACCTCTCGCTCACCGACGACCTCATGCGCCTGTTCAACTCCGGCGCCGCCGAGGCGCTCATGGGCCGGGGCAACGTCCCGGACGACATCGCCATCGAGTCGAAGGTCGTCTCGCGCGCCATCCGCAGCGCCCAGTCGCAGGTCGAGGCCCGCAACGCCGAGATCCGCAAGAACGTCCTCAAGTACGACGACGTCCTCAACCGCCAGCGCGAGGCGATCTACTCGGACCGCCGCCACATCCTCGAGGGCGACGACCTGCACGAGCGCACCCAGAAGTTCCTCGTCGACGTGATCGACGAGATCCTCGAGGTGCACACCGGCGACGGCAACGGCGACGACTGGGACTTCGACGCCCTCTGGACCGAGCTGAAGACGCTGTACCCGATAAGCCTCACGATCGACGAGGTGGTGCAGGAGGCGGGCAGCCGCGGTCGCATCAACAAGGAGTTCATGCGCCGCGAGATCCTCTCGGACGCGCAGCTCGCCTACCAGCGCCGCGAGGAGCAGCTGGGCTCTCCCGCCATGCGCGAGCTCGAGCGCCGTGTCGTGCTCTCGGTGATCGACCGCCGCTGGCGCGACCACCTCTACGAGATGGACTACCTCAAGGACGGCATCGGCCTGCGCGCGATGGCCCAGCGCGACCCGCTGGTCGAGTACCAGCGCGAGGGCTTCGCCCTGTTCCAGCAGATGATGGGGCAGATCCGCGAGGAGACCGTCGGCTTCCTCTTCAACCTCGAGGTCGAGGTGACCCAGAAGCAGGGCGAGGTCGCCGGAGTCGCGGCCAAGGGCCTCGCTCAGCCGGTCGCTCCGGCCGAGAAGCTCAGCTACTCGGCTCCGAGCGACACCGGCGGCGTCGAGGTCCGCGACCAGCGCGGACAGGTGCAGCAGGCGGCCACCGCGAAGGCCCGCGCCGAGGAGGCCCGCAAGGCGCTCCCCGAGGGCGAGGCGGAGGAGACTCCGACGACCGGCGCCTTCGGCCAGAAGCCGGGCGGCTCGGACGCCCCCGCCAACCGCGAGGAGCGACGCGCGCAGTCCAAGCGCCGCTGAGTCCTCCCCGGACGACGCCCTCGGCCCCGGTCCCGCAGCAGCGGGTGTCCGGGGCCGTCGGCGTTCCTGCGGAGGCTCGGACCCCGCCTCGCCCGCCGTCAGGACTCGCCGCGCGCGAGGGCCGAGACGAAGCCGCCGGCGAAGGTGTCGCCGAGGCCGATCGTCGTCGGCCGGTCCGTCTCGAGGACGAGCCCGGGGACGCAGCAGGCCTCGAGCGTCGACTCCACCGCTGCGCACACCGCTTGCGAGCCGGGCTGGGGAGGGAGTCCGCCGACGCGGTCGTAGTCGGCGGCGGTGAAGCCGTCCCCGAGGAGGTCGCGGAGCTCGGTCGCGCGGATCATCTCGTCACCGACGCCCCGCCGCCCCCGGAGCTCGAGGAGGCCCTGCGCGACAGGGGAGTGGAGATCGTGCTCCCGGCCGGTGCGGCCGCCCGGGAGCGCTGACCCGCTCCTCACAGCACGTTGATCGCGGTGGCACGCCAGCGCGCGTCCGTGCCTTCGAGCCGGATCGCGACGGCCCGGCTCCGTGCGCGGTGATGCACCAGCACGACTCCCTCGACGACACCGTCCCGCGGCTCCGTGACGATCACCCGTCCGACCGTGAACGGGACGCGCTGCGCCGTCCGCTTCCGCAGGCTGCGGGCGCGAGCCGCGAGCACGACCCGCTTCTGCAGGTGGTGGTAGACCTCGTCGCTCAGCCACCGCGCGATCTGGTCGATCTCGCGCGAGCCCTCGAGGATCTCGATCACGAGGTGCGTGAGCCGGGCGAGCAGGGGCTCCGGGTCGGGCAGCTCCGCGCGGGTCGCAGGCTGCGGGGCGAAGAACTCCGCGAGGGTGAGCCGCTCCACGGCCGCCTCGGGGTCGAGGGGGAGGGTGCGGTAGTCGAAGGCGTGGAGGGGAAGGCTCATGCGGCGATCTCCTGGGGCAGGACGAGCTGTTCACGGGTCCGGGTCACCTCTCTGCTCGACGGGCGGGGCGCGCTGGGTCGGCACGCGAGGACGACCTCATCGAAGCAGTCGAGGGATGCTCATGGAAGGCAGAGGCGCAGACTGTGGATAATCGTCGGCCGTCCCGAGCTGTGGACAGCGAGCCCGGCGTGCGCCGCCCGGCCGCGCCCTAGGCTTGTCGGGTGTCGACCCTCAGTGACCTCGTCCTCTCCCACGGCCGATCCGACGAAGCGGACGTCGAATGGCTGCACCTGCTCGTCGGCGACCTGCAGCTGCTCGCCGACCTGGCCTTCGCCGACATCGTGCTCTGGGTGCCCACGGCCGACGACAGCTTCGTCGCCGTCGCCCACGCGCGCCCCAGCAGCGCGGCGACGCTCTTCTACCGCGACTTCGTCGGGCAGAGGATCAAGTCGGAGTGGCGCGCCCAGGTCGTCGAGGCGTTCGAGACCGCGCGGATCGTCGACACCTCCGCCCCGGACTGGTTCGAGGAGACGCCCACCCGCGTGCGCGCGGTGCCCGTCCTGCGCCGCCTGGGGGCCTCCGATGGCGGGACGACGGACCGCCCCATCGCGGTCGTCACGCGCCACACCAACCTCAGCGAGACGCGCACGCCGAGCCGGCAGGAGCTGACGTTCAACGACTGCGCGAACGACCTCTTCTCGATGATCGCCTCGGGCGACTTCCCCGATCTGGGCGCGCCGACCGGTCCTCGCCGCGGGGCGCCGCGCGCGTCCGACGGCCTGATCCGCCTGGACGTCGACGGCGTCACCACGTTCGCGAGCCCCAACGCCCTCTCGGCGTTCAACCGCATCGGCTTCGCCGACGAGCTCGAGGGGGAGTCGCTCGCCGAGGTCACGACGAAGCTGATCGCGGGGAAGGTCGTCATCGACGAGTCGCTCCCGCTGGTCGTGACCGGCCGGGCGCCGTGGCGAACCGACATCGAGGCCCGCGGAGTGACGGTGTCGCTGCGCGCGATCCCGATCCGCGACCGCGGCGAGCGGGTCGGCGCCGTCGTCCTGTGCCGCGACGTGACGGAGCTGCGCCACCAGGAGCGGGAGCTCATCACCAAGGACGCGACGATCCGCGAGATCCACCACCGCGTGAAGAACAACCTGCAGACCGTGGCCTCGCTGCTGCGGATCCAGGCCAGGCGCACCCACTCCGACCTCGCCCGGGAGGCGCTCACGCAGGCGATGCGCCGCGTCGCCGCCATCGCGGTCGTGCACGACACGCTCTCGGAGGGGCTGAACCAGAACGTCGACTTCGACGCGGTCTTCGACCGGGTGCTGCTGCTGATCGCCGAGGTCGCCTCGACCCACAACACCACGGTGCACCCGAAGCTGACGGGGAGCTTCGGCAACCTGCCCAGCGAGTACGCGACTCCGCTCGCCCTCGCCCTGACCGAGCTGGTCACCAACGCCGTCGAGCACGGCCTGGCCGGACGGGAGGGCGACGTGGAGATCGTCGCCTCGCGCAGCGATGACGAGCTCACGGTGAAGGTGCGCGACACGGGCGTCGGGCTGCCGGAGGGCAAGGTCGGATCGGGCCTGGGCACGCAGATCGTGCGCACGCTCATCCAGGGCGAGCTCGGCGGCACCATCGACTGGCACACGCTGGTCGGGCGCGGCACCGAGGTCACCATCGAGGTGCCGCTGCGGTGGCTGGAGCGCGCCCGCTCCTGAAGCCGGAGACGACGCGACCCCCGCTGCCGAGAGGCGACGGGGGTCGGGGTCGTTCGTGCCGCCGAGCGGCTCGTGCGCCTAGGAGGCGCGGCGTGCGCGGGCGGCGCGGCGCTTCAGGGCGCGACGCTCGTCCTCGCTGAGGCCGCCCCACACGCCCGAGTCCTGGCCGGTCTCGAGGGCGTACTGGAGGCAGACCTCGGTGACGGTGCAGCGTGCGCACACCGACTTCGCCTTCTCGATCTGGTCCACGGCCGGGCCGGTGTTGCCGACCGGGAAGAAAAGCTCGGGGTCTGCGGTGAGGCAAGCGGCCTTGTCGCGCCAGTCCATGCGGGTGCTCCTTGTGTGAAGGCGTGCGTGGAGGAACCACGCAGTGTTCGGGTGGGATGATCGATCCACGCCGACGATCCCGACCAGTACTCGACCTCCGCGCCCTCACCGGCGCACGCCACGAGGCCCCGTGCTGGAGCGCGGGGTGGATCGGGGTGGTGGACGGGAGAACGCTCGGTTCTTGCCGGTGCACTCGACGCGATGCGCGAGCACTGCGTCGGCCACCCGGCTCCAGTGCTGGTCATCCGGCTCGCCCCCGTGCCTGACGGCGCGGCGGGATCGGATGTTCACATCGGCGGAAACCCACGACCCTGTGAGCGGTGAAACGAACTGGACTAGCCTGTCACGGGGATGAGCCCGAATCAAGAGTCCTGGATGGGATGTGCCTGTGACCGCTGACGCGAACGGGTCCCGCGGACCCCGCCCGACCGCCTCCCGGCCGCTCGGTCTGACGGTGCTGATCGCGGTCCTGGCCCTCGAGACGCTCGCCGTCGCCGGGGTCGCGGCGTGGCTCGTGCTCGAGCTGCTGACGACCCGGGCCGACACGGTCGGCGGAGGCATCGCCATCGTCGTCCTCGCGCTGATCGCCGTGTGCTGGGCCGCCGCGACGACGCTCGGCGCCGCGCGACGGCGCGGCTGGATGCGCGCGTCGGCGCTGACGATCCAGCTGGTGATGATGGCCGTGGCGCTCGGCGCCTTCCAGGGCCAGTACGCCGTGCCCGACATCGGCTGGGCGCTGCTGGCGCCGGCCGTGGTGGCCGTCGTCGCGCTGTTCCTCCCGAGCGTGGTCGCCGCCACTCGTCGCGATCCGGCCGTGTAGCCGGACGGCTGGCGCGCCGCCGCTCGCGGGTGCGACGCTGGAGGGACCCCCTCCTCGACACGGAAGCGACGCGCATGGACTCCACCCGACTCGGCTCCAGCGGCCTGCAGATCTCCTCGATCGTCCTCGGCTGCATGAGCTTCGGCGCTCCCGACCGCGGGGCCCACGGCTGGAGCATGGGCGAGGAGGAGTCGCGGACCTTCCTCCGGCGGGCGCTGGACCTGGGGATCACCACGTTCGACACGGCGGACGTCTACTCCGACGGCACGAGCGAGGAGTTCGTCGGCCGTGCGCTCGCGGACTTCGCGGTCCGCGAGGAGGTCGTGATCGCCACGAAGGTCCACGGGCGGATGCGCCCCGGCCCCAACGGCGGCGGCCTCTCGCGGCGGCACATCCTCAGCGCTATCGACGACAGCCTCCGGCGTCTCGGCACGGACTACGTCGACCTCTACCAGATCCACCGCTGGGACCCCGAGACGCCGATCGAGGAGACGATGGAGACCCTCCACGACGTCGTCCGCTCGGGCAGGGCGCGCTACATCGGCGCCTCGAGCATGTGGGCGTGGCAGTTCGCGAAGGCGCAGTACACCGCGGATCTGGGCGGCTGGACGCGGTTCGTCTCGATGCAGGACCAGTACAACCTGATCCAGCGCGAGGACGAGCGCGAGCTGCACCCCTTCTGCGTCGACCAGGGAGTCGGCGTGATCCCGTGGTCGCCGCTCGCCCGGGGCCGGCTCACCCGCGACTGGGACGAGACCACGGCGCGCACCGAGACCGACGTCTTCGGCGGCACCCTCTACCGCCAGCAGGAGGAGGCCGACCGGCGGACCGTCGCGACCGTCGCACGCATCGCCGAGCAGCGCGGCGTGCCCCGTGCGCAGGTGGCGCTCGCCTGGGTCCGGCAGCAGGAGGCGGTCACCGCTCCGATCGTCGGAGCCACGAAGCTCCACCACCTCGACGACGCGGTCGCGTCGCTGGACGTGGAGCTGACCGCCGACGAGCTGGAGGCGCTGGGCGCCGACTACGCACCGCGCGCCAACGAGGGGTTCTGATCCGGGCGATGCGCCACCGCTGATCCGCCCGAGCGGTCTCCGCTATTCTTCCTCTCGAAGATGACGGAAGCTCGGATCGGGAGGTGGCGTGGCGAGGAGTGCCGGGGATCCGCTGGGGGCGCGCTACCGCCTGCTCGCGCGGATCGGCGCGGGCGCCGCGGGCGAGGTGTGGCGCGTCGCCGACGCGCAGGGACCGGACCGCGCGGCGAAGCTCCTCCGCGGTGAGCACGTGCACGACGCGGGCCTGGTCGAGCGGTTCGTCCGTGAGAGGTCCGTGCTCACCCGTCTGCGGCACCCGCACGTCGTGGAGGTGCTCGACCTCGTCGTGGAGGGGGAGACGCTCGGAATCGTGATGGAGCTCGTCGGCGGCGGATCGCTGCGGGAGCTGCTGCAGGACGAGGGCACCCTCCCGGCGGTCGATGCACTGCCCGTGACGGCCTCGATCCTCGACGCTCTCGCCGCCGCGCACGCGATCGGCACGGTCCACCGGGACGTGAAGCCCGACAACGTCCTGCTCGCGGAGGGTGCGGACGATGCGGGCTCCGCCGTCCGCGTCTCCGACTTCGGCATCGCTCACGTGGTCGCCGAGGGGCCGCGCGCGACGACGGGCGTCATCGGGACGCCGGAGTACCTCTCGCCCGAGATGCTCGCCACCGGACGAGCCGGTCCGCCGAGCGACGTCTACTCGACGGGGATCCTGCTCTACGAGCTGCTGTGCGGCCGGACCCCGTTCGCCGGTCCCGGCGCCGACGTCGCGGTCGCCTACCGGCACGTCGCGATGCTCCCGCCGCCGCTGGATCTGCCGCCGCGGCTCGCGTCGCTCCTGGACCGGATGCTCGCGAAGGATCCGGCGTCGCGGCCGACGGCTGCGGAGGCGGCGGGGATCCTGCGACGCCTCTCCCCGGCGCTGGCCGGGCTGCCGGCGCTGCCGCTCGCGGCGGGCGTGGCGGAGTTCGAGGAGACCGAGCGCCCGGGCACGGTCCTCCGCGGGATGGCGGTGGAGATGTCGTCGGAGCCGGTGGAGGAGGGGCCCGCGCCCGAGCTCGGCCCTTCGTCGCAGGCGACCGTGCTCCGCCCGGTGCCGCGCCGCGAGCTGCGCCTGGCGGAACGGCCGTTCGAGGCTCCTGCTCGGCGGGGGCGCGGCGGACGTCTGCGGATGATCCTCGCCGCCGTCGGCGCCGGCGTCCTGCTCATCGGGGCGGTGCTCCTCGCCGTCCAGCCGCGCGGCGGAGCACCGGCCTCGGCACCGGATGCCGAAATGTCGGCCCGGCAGCAGGACCGGCCGCTGCCGACGGGTCTCGGAGTGACGCGATCGGCCACCTGGGACGCGGAGCGACGGGCCGTGGTCGTCGAGATCTCCTACTCCGCCCAGAGCGCGCCCCTCTCGGGGTCCTTCCTCGAGGTGCTGCCGGGCCCGGACGCCGCGGCGGCGTGCCCCGCGGCCAGCTGGTCCGGAGTGACTGCGGTGCGCAACCGGCCGAGCGTCACCGGAGTCGGGGTCGGCTGCGGTTGGAGCCTGACGGACCTGCACGTCCCGGCGCAGGGGATCGTCGACGTCACGGCGACCGTGCCGATCGCGGTGGCCGAGCAGAGCGCCCTGGACGGGTGGCTGGCGGCGGCAGCGTCTGCGACGGCACAGGCCGTGGCCGACCCTGCGGTCACCGGGACGGCGTATCCCGTGCAGCGGCTGCGGGATGTGCGGATCGAGACTCCCGCGCGGACGGTCGGCCGGACCCCGCTGCCGGTGACGCTGGTGCCGGTCTGGCCGAGCGGGGCGGACCCCGTGAATCCCCTGCTCGCGACGCCGTCGTCCGCGCCGGCGAGCAGCATGCTCGACGCGATCGCGGGCGGAGTGGAGGGCGTTCGCTTCAGCGACGGCTGCAGCGGCGCGGTCGCCGTGTCGTCCGACGGGCTGACGGTGACCGCCCTCACGGTGACTCCGTCCTGCGAGCTGCGCGCCCGAGTGGGCGCGTTCTCGGACCTCTCGAGCAGTCCCTTCGCGATCACCACTCGCGAGTGAGTCGACCTCCCGCGCCAGTGTCGAGCCGTCGACGCCACGCGAGCCGTCTGTGCTGTCTTGCCTTCTACCATGACGAGACATCCTCATGAAACGACGGTGGAGTGGGGAGCGGTCGGGACGGTCCCGTCCGCAGGGGTAGAAAGGTGTGATCCATGTCACGTGTTCTCTCGACCGACGAGGCGAAGTCCGCGATCCAGCAGATCCAGTCGATCGTCAACGGCGGCCTCGCCGATCAGATCAGCCGGCTCGACGCACAGGGGCGGACACTGTCCGATCCGAACGTCTGGGACGGTCCGCTGGCCTCGCAGTTCCGCTCGTCGACCTGGCCGGAGACGAAGTCGGCCCTCGAGAAGGCCAAGCAGGAGCTCGAGGAGCTGCGCAGCCAGCTGGCGACGATCTCGCAGAACATCTTCGCCGCCGGCGGAGGGAGCTGACCGGCCGTCCCGCCCCTGCGTGCTCCGGCGAGCGGGGGCGGGACGTGCTCGTCGTCTCCGCGCTCCTTCCTCCGCGCACCTCCATCGGTGCGTCTCGGAGTGATCGGAGCGCTCTCGAGGAGGACGCGCCGATCGACTCGGTGGCGGAGGCGCGATCACCCGCCCGAGGGCGCTGATCAGCCGCCGTCCGTCGGCGTCGGCGAGACCGACTGCACGAAGTGGATCTCGCCGTCGAGGCTGACGAAGCCCCGGCCCACCGTGGGCGGGACGGGGAAGCGCCGCGGGATCTGCGCGCCGAGGAGAGTGCCGTCGTTGTCGACGTCGGGCTGGAGCAGCAGCACGGAGCGGGAAGCCGCCGCCTTCTTCGTCCAGTTCCCGAAATGGCTGCGGAGCTCGCTCGACCGGCCGGCCAGCACGACGCAGAGTCCCGGGCGACCCGACGAGACCAGCCTCATCAGCGCCTGGTCGGTGTCGTCCCAGCGTTCGGCGTCGTCGAGGAGGAGCAGCACGGGGCCCTCCTCCGTCGACAGCGACGCGAGGAGGGTGCAGAGCTCCTCCGCGCCCACGGCGAGTCGGTCGAGGTCGGCGCCCCTGAGCGGGGAGCGTCGATCGCACACTCCCCAGACGGCGACCGAGCCGGCGGCCCGCGCCGCCTCGGCCAGGGCGAGCAGCACGGTCGACTTGCCCGATCGGGCGGGTCCGGCGATGACGACGTGCTCGCCCTCGAAGACCTGGAACGCCAGCGGGGCGAGGTCCGACTCGCCGAGGCCGATCGGGAGCAGCCACGGCTCGCGATCGAAGCGGGCCTCGATCCCGAGTGCGCTCACGGCGACCCTGTCGGGAAGCGTGCCGACCGTGCTCGTCCTGCCGCGCGCGTCCGGCCAGGCGGCCGCGAGCTCGGCGATCGCGTCGTCGAGACCGGCCCTCGGAGTCGCGACCTGCGTCTGCAGGAGCGACGAGGTGATGACGCAGCGCCCCGGCACCGCTGCCGGCGCCTGCACCGGCTTCACCCCGGCGGCGGCGTAGTCCTGCGGGTCGGCGAGGCGGAACAGCCACTTCTGCGTCGTGACCTCCTCCATCACCGAGGGGATCGCCCTCGCCCGGGTGCTCGTCACCGCGAAGTGCAGGCCGAGCTCCGGTCCGTCGGCGTAGGCGCGGGTGAACGCCTCCATCAGAGCCAGGCCCTCCCAGTCCTGGAACTCGTCCTTCAGAGTCGCGAGACCGTCGACGAGCACCAGCGCACGACGGTGGCCCCCGGGCGATGCTCGGCGCCGGCGCACCTCGTCGCGCAGGTGACGGAGGAACCGGGTCTGCTTCTCGTGGGATCCGCCACCTGCGCCGACGTAGGAGACGGTGTGCGGGAGTCGCGCAAGCGGGGCGGAGTCGCGGGAACCGGCATCGAGGACGTAGAGGTCGAGCTCGTCCGGGGGGAAGTGGCGGGCGGCCGTCAGCGCGATCGACGCGAGCGCCGTGCTGGTGCCGCTGCCGGGGATGCCGATGAGGAGCAGGTTCCCCTCGCCCAGATCCCAGCCGGTCGGCGTCCGGCGCTGCCGGTCGGGGTCGTCCGAGAGTGCGACGTGCAGGACGTCGCCGACGACGCGACCGAGGTCGGACTCCTCCGCACCGAACCCGCTGAGGGCCATGGTGTCCTCGAGCGGCTCCGGCCAGATCGGGCGGGGAGGGCCGAAGCCCGAAGCGGCGTCCGCCTCGACCACCGCGTCGATCAGGAGGTCGAGATCGGTCGGGGTCGTCTCGTCGGCGGCGACCGGGGAGGGGCCCTCGACGGGGACGCCCGTGGGTCCGACCGGGCGGACCTCGATCGCCTCGACGGCCGGCGCCTCCGCGCGACCGGTGACCAGCGCCGTCTGGACGGGCGAGATGTCGTTCTGGCCCCGCTTCACGTACGCCCGGCCGGTCTGGGAGCGGGAGATCCCGGCCGCGCTCGCGACTCCGATCACGTCGGCGGAGTCGTCCCGGCTCTGCATTCGGAGGGCGACGCGGAGGTTGGTGTTGGCGAGGATGTCGTCGTTCACCACTCCGGCAGGACGCTGGGTGGCGAGGATCATGTGCACGCCGAGCGTCCTGCCGACCGCGGCGACGCTCACGAGGGACGTCAGGACGTCGGGATGCTCCTTCGCGAGAACGGCGAACTCGTCGACGACGAGCAGGAGCCGCGGCATCGGCTCCGGCGGCGAGGTGGCCCAGTACGCGTCGAGGTCGTCGACACCCTCGCCGGCGGCGGCGAAGAGCCGCTGACGACGCCGCATCTCGGCCTCGAGCGAGCGCAGCGCGCGGTCGGCGAGCTGGGCGTCGAGGTTGCTGATGGTGCCGATCGTGTGCGGGAGCCGCTCGCAGGACGCGAACGCTGCACCTCCCTTGAAGTCGATGAGCACGAAGGTGAGGCGCGTCGGATCGTTCCAGGCCGCGAGGCCGGCCACGAAGGAGCGCAGGAACTCGCTCTTGCCCGAGCCCGTGGTGCCGCCGACCAGGCCGTGCGGGCCGTCGGCGACGAGATCGAGCACGAGCGGACCGTGCTCGGACGAGCCGACGGGCGCGCGCACGCCCCGGGCGCTCGACCACCACCCCCGGACGTCCGCGGCGGTCGGACGATCGGCGCCCAGGAGCGGCGGCAGCCGCACGAGCGCGGAGAGGGCCACCCCCGCAGTGACGAGCTCCGGGTCCTCGAAGCGCGCCAGGTCGCGCGCACAGCGCTCGGCCGTGGAGGAGGCGAGACCGGCGAGCACCACGTCCTCGACGGTGATCCGCTCGTCGGGCCGGGAGAGGACCGCCGAGGCGTCCGCTCCGACCCGGACGACGACCGTGCAGGAGGCGGGGAGCTGCTCCTCCGACGACGCGAGGACGAGGCCGGAGATCCGGGTCGCCGCCTCGCGCTCGCCGCGGCCGAGTCCGAGGAGTTCGCGCGCCGGAGCGGCGCGTCCCTCGGTCAGCACGTCGGAGTCGAGCACCAGGAGCACGCGCGGCGAGTCCTCGTCGCGGAGGGCGCGGAGGAGCTCGGAGCTGCGGTCGCGCCGGTCGGAGAGGCGGCGTCCGCCCCCGGGCAGACGCGTGTGGGGGAGCCAGGAGGCCCAGCTCCAGTCGGAGTCGCGTCGCCGGTCGCAGAACACCCCGATCGCCAGGTCGGCCGGACCGCAGTGGACCGCCGCCTGGCAGAGCAGGCTCCTCGCCAGAGCGAGGCCGCCCTCGCGGTCGCCGACGATCCCGACGACGCCCGAGTCCGCGAGATCGATGGACACCGGCGCGCTCGGGACGACGCTCACCGCGAGGATCGCGCGCACCTCCTCCTCGAGCCGCGGCACTCCGCGCTGATCGAGCGGGGGAGACCACGGGACGTCGCCGACGCCGATGTGCAGGCGGAGCACATCGGCGGAGGTCGCGCGCCGCTGCCACAGCGACGTGGCGGGCAGCGCCGCCCGGCGGATCGTCGTCGCCGGGTCGGGCGCGTCCTCCTCGAGGCGGGCCCGTTCGACACGCGCGGAACGGGCGATGTCGTCGCGGAGCGTCTGCAGCGCCTCGCCGTAGCGCTGCTCCTCGGACCGGGTCGCTCGGGCGTGCCGGTGCCGCTGCTCGAACCACAGGCCCACTCCGGCCACGGGGCTGAGCGCGGCGAAGAGGGCGTAGCGCGCATCGCCCATGATGAGGACCATCGCGAAGGCGAGGACGAGCGGCGCGGCGACGGTGATCACGCTGAAGGTCGTGGCGGAGGCGATCTCGAGGCGGGCCGGCGGGACGACCGCCTCGCCGGCCGCCGGACGTCCCGGTCGCGGCGGCCGGTTGAAGGGCACGGTCGCCGTCGCGGAGACGTTGTCCGCGCTCCCCGGCTCGGGCGCGAGGAGCTCGGGGGGCGCGGGGCGCAGCAGGAGGGCCGCCCCACCGGCGATCACGACCGCGGCGTCGGAGACGAGGACCCCGTCCCCGGTCGCGGAGACGCCGTCGACCAGGGTGCCGTTGGTGCTGTCGGCGTCGTGCACCCGCAGGCCGTCGCCCTCGCGGGTCACCGAGAAGTGCTCCCAGGAGGCGCTCGCCGTGTCGAGGACGACGTCGGCGTGCGGGGAGCGGCCCACGATCAGCGCGCGGGCCCGCGGGATCTCGACCACGGCTCCCGCGCCGAGACCGCCCGACAGCACGGCCGTCCACCCGCGGGCCGCGGCAGGTCGGGGCAGGGGGGAGCGGGCGATCCGCGTTCCCTCGAGCAGCAGCAGATCGGCCAGCCGGGTCTCCACAGGGTGCAGGGCGGTGTCGACGGCGAGGGCCGTCCCGGGCGGGAGGCGGTGCCCGGTTGCGGTGGCGATCAGCTCGCCGAGTGTCGCGGAGTCGCGGTGGCGGCCGAGGTCGATGTCGGAGCGGGTGCCGTCGAGGTCGAGGAGGAGTCGCACCGGGGGCTCACGGTCGGGGCTGTCCGGCGAACCAGAGCAGCGGCGGGTCGGCGGGCCGCAGGCCGAGGCGCTGCGGCGAGGAGTGGAGGGGGAGTGCCGGGACGTCCAGAGCGTGCGCGGCGCCGAAGTCGAGCGGCGGACCGGCGAGCCCGTCCGCCGGTCCGATCGTGGATCCCCGGAGTGCGGCGGCGACCGCCGCGGGTTCCCTGCTGCCTGCGACGGCCGCGGCTCGCACCAGCGCCACGACGGCGTCGTGGCTGGGGGCGTCCGCGACCGCGGCGAGATCGCGGAACGCGCGGTCGCCGAGGAGGGTCGTCCGCGCGGCATCGTCGGCGGTCATCCGCACAGCCCCCAGGAACGCGGAGGCCGCGCGCCCGCGCTCGTCGCCGCGGAGAGCGACCGCGTCGCCGGAATCCGTGCCGATCGTCGTCAGATCTCCCGAGAGGGTGCCTCCGGCCGCGGCCAGGGCGGGAGCGAAGGCGGGGCTCAGCGCGTCGGGCGTGAGCAGGATCGGGACGGACGCCCCCGCCGCCTGCAGAGCGGCGACCGCCGTCGCCTGCGCAGCGGCGGAGCCGGACACGACGACGCGCTCGACCGCCGGCTCGCCCTCGAGGTGCGGGCGGGCGGCGCTGACGATCACGTCCGCGGTGGCGCCGGGATCGGCGGTCACCGTCGCGGCGGGCGAGAGACCGGTCGGGGTGCCTCCACCGGTGTCGACGAGGAGTACCCGGGCGCCTCCGCCGGCCTCCTCCACGAGTGCCGCGTCGGCCGAGGCGGTGTCGGGTCCGAGGGACCAGACGCCGTCGCCGGGCAGGTCGGGGCCGCCTCCGTAGGGGAGGACGGCCGCTGTCCCCGCGGCCCGAGCGGCGTCCACGGCTGCAGCGGTGTGGGTGCCGTGGGCCGCGAGGACGAGGCCGGACACGCCCTGCCCCGTCAGCTCCTCGACGGCGGCGCGGGCACCCTCGGGAGTCCCGTGGTCGTCGACGGCGACGAGACCGATCTCGCAGCCGCCCATCGCTGACCGGTGCGCGGCGACGACGGCGCCGTTCGCCGCGTCCTTCCATTCCGCGCCCTCGCCCGGAGCCGAGCTGAGCGAGACCACCACCCCGAGCGTCATCCGCTCGGGCACCCGGGCGCACGAGAAGCCGACAGGCAGAGCGGCGACCTCCGTCATCGGAGCCGACTGCGGGGGCAGGAAGGAGACGAGGGCACCGCTGACGCCGAGGAGGGCGACGGCGCCGCCGACCAGCATCGTGGTCCGTCGGGCGGTGCGGGGGTGCTGCGCCGCGCGCCTGCCCAGGCGGGTCATCGCTCGTCCCCGATCCGGAAGGAGTAGACCGTCCGGGTCCGCGTGCCCTCGGGCAGGTCGAGGTGGAACGCGGGAAGCGCATCCCCGGCCCGGAGGGAGGCCCGCTCCTGGGCCTGCGCCAGCAGGATGCCCGAGACGTCCTCGGACCGCACCGCGGCGTAGCCCCGTGCGCTCTGCGAGGCGAGGGCGAGCTGCACGTCGGCGGTGCCGACCTTCGCGGCACTCGTGGTCATCGATCCGAGCAGGCCGGAGCCGCCGACCGTCCGGTCGCCGAGGTCCAGGAGCACCTTGTGCAGATCGGCTGCGAGGAGCGCGGCGGTCGCGTCGGTGTCGCGGGTCGAGGCGTCGATCGTCGTCGCGATGCCGGCCAGGGAGGCGCGCGTCCGCTCAGAGACGGCCCCGCCGATCCGGGCCTCCGCGGTGCGGAGAGCCCGGTGCCCGGCGTCCACCGTCGCTGCACCGTCGGAGCGGATGCCGGAGGAGGCCGTGCGCAGGCTCGAGACCGACCGGTCGAACATCGCGACGACCGCGTCGGCGTCGGCGCCGGAGCGCGTCGAGATCCGCCGCACCTGCTCGTCGAGGAGTGCGGTGACCGCGGATGCGGCTGCCGTGTCCGCCTCGGCGAACGCATTCTGGATCGCCGGTGCGAGAGCGTCCTGCTGGGCACCGAGAGCGTCGATGCGGGTGCCGAGTGCGTCGCGCTGAGCGGTCAGCGCGTCGACGCCGGTGCGGAGGGAGGCGAGCAGGCCGGTGAGGCGCGTGTCGTCCGAGCCGGCCGTCGCGCCGGCCTCGGCCACGCCTCCGCGGACCGTGGCGAGCGCGGCGCGCAGGGCGGCGAGGTCCGCGCTAGCGCCGGTGCTGCCGACGGTGGAGGCGACGGCGGTCCACGCGTGGACCTGGTCGCTCAGCCGGTCGGCCAGGGGGGCCGGATAGCCGTCGGGAGCGTCGAGGCGGCCCGTGCCGGAGCAGGGCGTCGCGGTCAGGTAGGCGCGGAGCTCCTCGACGGAGCCCCGGGTCACCTCCACGGGTGCGCGCGTCGGGCGCCCGGTCGGCGTGGGTGCGGCAGCAGGGGACTGTGTCGCCGGCGACAGCTCGCAGAGCCGATCGGCCAGCTCCTGGTTCTGCGCCGACAGCGACCCCGTGCTGGTCGGCGTGCCGAGCTCGTCCAGGGCGGTCGTGGCGGCGGTGCCGACCGAGGCGACCGTCGTCTCCAGGCCCGCGGTGTCCGCGTCGAGCCCGTCCAGCGTCGCCGACAGGGCGGCGAGTGCCCGGGTGACGGATCCCTCCGGGTCGGCCAGGGTGTCCACCGAGGCCGACGCGGCGTCCACCCTGCTCGCGAGGGCGGCGAACCCGGCCTGCACGCCGTCCATCAGCTCCGGCTGCAGGGAGTCGACGAGGTCCTGCCCGCGATCGAGCATCCCGAGCAGCACGGTGTCGACGGCGGCTCCGGAGGCGGCGAGGGAGCAGGTGGTCGAGGGTGCCGTGCAGGTCTCGGCGGAGGGCTGTGCCGGCCCCGCGGCAGCACGGACAGCCGCGACGACCTCGTCGCGGCAGGACTCGGCCGCCGTCCCGTACGCGTCGAGCTCGGCCGTGAGCCGCAGCAGCTCGGAGTGGATCGAGCCGGAGCGGCCGCCGTCGACGGCGAGTCCGCATCCGCTGCCCGAGACCGTCGGCGGCGGCACCGCGGCCGATGTGTCGCCCAGCAGGGCGTCCACCGCGTCGATCGCCTCGGACAGCTGCGCCAGCAGGCCGGACTCGGTGCCCGAGACCGTCGACGACAGCTGCGCCCGGAGCGCGCCAAGCTGCCCGGAGAGGCTCTGCATCGAGGCCGCCGTCGAGGCGGCGCCGGCCCGCAGCTCCTCGGCCGTGCGGACACCGAGAGTCTCGGAGGTCGCGTCGAGCGAGGCCCGCACCTCGGCGACGGTGGTGCCGGCCTGGGTCAGCAGGTCGTCCACCGCGGTGACGACCTCGATCGTGCGGCGCTCGAGGGCGAGCGGCGAGGCGTCGGAGGAGTCGAACGCGGCGCCCAGCGCCCCCTCGGTGGTCGGGTCGGTGCTCAGGCCGGGCTGGACCGCCAGGTCGAAGGCGGGGACGGCGAAGTCGGCGACGTCGGCGACGAGGGTCAGCGTCGCCGTCGCGCCACCGCCCGGGGGAGCGAGGAGAGCGGCCCACTGCACGACGGCGTCTCCGTGCTCGTCACGGCTGAGCACGCCGTTGGTGACGGCCCCCGACTCGCTCTCGGTGACGACGCGACTCGGCGAGACGCCCGGCAGGACCGCGGAGGCTGCGATCGTCAGCGGAGCGCCGACGAGTGCACTGCGGCGGGCTGCACGACCGGCCGCGTCGAACGCGACGTCCTCGGGCCGGACCGTCAGGTTCTCCACCGCGAGCGAGATCTCGATCCGACCCGAGCGCCCGGCGAGGTCGGCCGGATCGGTGCCCGAGGCGTCGGCGGTGCGCCACGAGGGCCGGACACGGACCGGCAGGTCGGCGGCGACCTCGGGGGGATCGTAGACGGTGGTGGTCGCCGAGGTGTCGGACGGGTCGTCGCCGACGGCGAGGGCCGTCCCCTCGATCGCACGGACACCCCCGTCGGACGAGACGGCGACGGACACCGCCTGCAGCACCCTGGCGGCGGTGAGCGCCGGCTCCGGTGGCGTGCAGCCCGCCAGTACAGCGGCCACGACCGCGATCGCCGCTGCGGCCGTCGTCCTGCGAGCATTCGAGCGCACCCTGACCACCCCTCGTCCCGACGGGGCACCGGGCGGTGCCGCTCACGTCGACATGAGAGATGCTCGCAGATGAGCGGAACCCCGAGAGCCGGTGGCGCACGATGACCCGCACAGCGCGCCCCGGGGTCAGACGAGCTTCAGCTTCTTGCGGAGCGCCTGCACGTGCCCGGTCGCCCGGACGCCGTACTGCGCGAACTCGAGCGCTCCCTCGGCTCCGACGACGAACGTCGAGCGCAGCACGCCGACGACGGTCTTGCCGTAGAGGCTCTTCTCGCCCCACACCGCGTACGCGTGGTGCACGGTCATGTCGGGGTCGCTCAGCAGCGGGTACGCGATGCCCTGGGCGTCGGCCCAGCGGCGCAGCGCCTCCGGGGCGTCCCGCGAGATCCCGAGGACCTCGTAGCCGGAGTCGCGGAGGGACGCCGCGTTGTCGCGGAAGTCGCAGGCCTCCGTGGTGCAGCCGGGGGTGTCGGCCTCGGGGTAGAAGAACAGGATGACGCGCCGTCCGCGGTAGTCCGCGAGCGAGACGGGCTCGCCGTCCTGGTTCGGCAGCGTGAACTCCGGAGCGGAGTCGCCGGCGGCGAGGCGCGCCTCGGCGGGGAGGGGGGAGAGGTCGGTCATCGTCTGCTTCCGTCGGTCGTGGCGAAGGTGGTCAGGAGGCGCTGGAGCGAGTCGAGGCGCTCCGGTCCGCTGGCGCCCAGCAGTCCGCCCTCGACCGCCTCGATGATGGCGCAGTCGGGGGAGTCGGGCAGGTGCGTGCAGCCGCGCGGGCAGTCCCGGGCGATCACGGCGAGTGTCGTGAAAGCGCCGAGGATGTTGTCGGTGTTCACGTGGCCGAGTCCGAACGAGCGGACGCCGGGGGTGTCGATGACCCAGCCGTGCCGGTCGCCGCGCTCCACGCGGAGCGAGACGGTGGAGGACGAGGTGTGCCGACCGCGGCCCGTCACGGTGTTCACGCGCCCGATGGCCCGGTGCGCGTCCGGGACGAGCTTGTTCACGAGGGTGGACTTGCCGACTCCGGAGTGCCCGACGACCACGGTCTCGTGGCCGAGGAGGGCGTCGGCGATCTCGTCGACCGGCGGCTCGTCCTGGCTCGAGAGGAACACGCGGAGGTCGAGCCCCTCGAAGTTGCGGAGGAACGGGGCCGGGTCCGCGAGGTCGGTCTTGGTGATGCAGAGCATCGGAGTGATCCCGGCGTCGAAGGCGGCGACCAGGTAGCGGTCGACCAGCCGGGTCCGGGGCTCGGGGTCGGCGGCGGCCACCACGCAGAGCATCTGGTCGGCGTTGGCGACGATCACGCGCTCGATCGCGTCGGTGTCGTCGGCGCTGCGGCGGAGGAGGGTCGACCGCTCGCGGATGCGGACGATGCGGGCGAGCGTCCCCTCGTCGCCGCTGGAGTCCCCGACCACGTCGACGCGGTCGCCGGCCACGATCGCCTGGCGCCGCAGCTCGCGGGCCCGGGCCGCCGTGAACTCGTGCTCCTCGGGCGTCCCGTCGCCGATCATCACGGTGTAGCGACCCCGGTCGACGCCGAGCACCATCGCGATCTCGGCGTCCTCGTAGGCGGGCCTGTTCTTGGTCCGGGGCTTCGTGCCCTTCGGGTTCGGGCGCACCCGCGCGTCCGACTCGTCGTACCCGTCGAAGTCGTCGAGAGCACCGTCGGCGTCGAGGCCGCTGTCCGTCCACCACGACACGGGTCAGACCGATCCGGCGAGGGTCGTCCACAGCTCCGGGAACTGCGGGAGGGTCTTCGCTGTCGTCGCGACGTCCTCGATCACCACGCCGGGGACCACGAGGCCGATCAGAGCGCCGGCGTGGGCCATGCGATGGTCGGAGTAGGTGCGCCAGCGGCCGCCGTGGAGCTCGGCGGGCTCGATGCGCAGACCGTCCTCGAGTTCCGTCACCCGGCCGCCGAGGCCGGTGATCTCGGCGGCGAGGGCGGCGAGGCGGTCCGTCTCGTGGTGGCGGATGTGGCCGATCCCGGTCAGGGTGCTGGGAGTGGAGGCCAGCGCGGCGAGGGCGGCGAGGGCGGGGGCGAGCTCGCCTCCCTCCGACAGGTCGAGGTCCACGCCCAGGATCTCGTCGCCGCCGGTGACCACGAGGTCCTCGCCGTCCCGCTCGACGCGGGCGCCGAACAGCGGCAGGATCCGCTCGAGGTGCGCCCCGACCTGCGTGGTGACGGCCGGCCAGTGGCGCAGCCGGACGCGGCCTCCCGTGACGAGGGCCGCAGCGAGGAACGGCGCGGCGTTCGAGAGGTCGGGCTCGATCAGCACGTCGGCGCCGGCGATGGGCTGCGGCGCGACGGTCCACTCGCCGTCGGCGGGCGTGCCGACCTCGACGCCCCGTGCCGCCAGCGCGGCGACGGTCATGTCGATGTGGGGCCGGGAGGGGACGGCGCTGCCCTCGTGGCGCAGGTGCAGTCCCTCCTCGAAGCGGGCGCCGGCCAGCAGGAGCGCCGAGACGAACTGGCTCGACCGCGAGGCGTCGACGACGACCTCGCCGCCCCGGACGGCCCCGGAGCCGTGGACGGTGAAGGGGAGCGCGCCGCGGCCGTCGTCGGCGACGTCGACGCCGAGCGCGCGGAGGGAGGCGATCGTCGCCCCCATCGGCCGCTTCGCCGCGTACGCGTCGCCGTCGAAGGTGGTGGGGCCGAGCGCGAGGCCGGCCAGCGGCGGGACGAAGCGCATCACGGTGCCCGCGAGCCCGCAGTCGATCGTCGTCGAGCCGAGCAGCTCCTCCGCGGGCTCCACGACCAGGTCGGCGCCGAAGCCGCCGGTCGAGCCGGACTCCCGGATCGTGGTGCCGAGCGAGCGCAGCGCTTCGATCATCAGGGCGCTGTCGCGGGAGTGCAGCGGCGCCCGCAGCGTGGAGGGCCCGTCGGCCAGAGCAGCGAGCACCAGCTCCCGGTTGGTCAGCGACTTGGAGCCGGGCAGGCCGACCTCGGCGTCGAGAGCGCCGGCCGCGAGGGGTGCGGGCCAGGCGTCGTCGCCGGGGAGCGCACGGGCGTCGCCGTACGGATCGAACTCGGGAGCGGAATAACGCGAGAAGACCATCGGTTGTCAGGATAGTCGGCGCGCAGGGCGTCGTCAGGAGCGTGACGGAGGCGGAGCATGACGGCAGCACCCCCGGTCCTCCGGAGCAGCAGGCCCGCCGCCCGGAGGCGCCCTCGCGCCGCAACCCCGGTCGTCCGCCGCGCCGCCGCTCTAGAATCGCTCGTGATGACTCGCGACGACGAACCCCGCACCACCCCCGCCGACGAGGCTCCCGAGCCCGCCGACGCGGAGCAGACGATCGTGGAGACCGTCGAGGAGTCGCTGGACGACGCCCCGGTCGAGGCTCCCGTCGATCTCCGCTCCCTCTTCGAGCAGCAGGCGCTGCCCTTCATCGACCAGCTCTACGCGGCCGGTCTGCGGATGACGAAGAACCCCTCCGACGCGCAGGACCTCGTGCAGGAGACGTTCGCGAAGGCCTTCGGCGCGTTCCGCCAGTTCGAGCAGGGAACCAACCTGAAGGCTTGGCTCTACCGCATCCTCACGAACACGTTCATCAACTCGTACCGCAAGAAGCAGCGCGAGCCCTATCAGAGCGCGATCGACGAGCTCGAGGACTGGCAGCTGGGCGGCGCCGAGTCGACCACGGCCACCTCCAGCCGCTCGGCCGAGGCGGAGGCGATCGATCACCTCCCCGACACCGCGGTGAAGGAGGCGCTCCAGGCGATCCCGGAGGACTTCCGGCTCGCCGTCTACTTCGCCGATGTCGAAGGCTTCTCCTACCAGGAGATCGCGGACATCATGAAGACCCCCGTCGGGACCGTCATGAGCCGGCTGCACCGCGGCCGGCGCATGCTGCGCGAACGACTCACCGACTACGCACGCGAGCGCGGATTCCGCGCCGCATTCACTTCCGGGAGCACGAAATGACCGACAGCGGCTGCACGAAGGCGAAGGCCGAGCTCGAGGAGTACCTCCACAACGAGCTGTGCAAGGAGGACGCCGCCGACATCCGCGAGCACATGGCGGGATGCGTCGACTGCGCCGACGAGGCGAAGGTCGGCGTGGTGCTCACGGTCGCCGTGCAGCGTGCGTGCAAGGAGACGGCGCCGGAGGACCTCCGCGCCCAGGTGCTCGGCATGCTCCGCGACGAGCACGCCGCGCACTCGCAGGCGCCCGCCCGCCTCTAGGCGCCGCACGACCCGGGGAGCCCCGGCCGTTCGAGACCTCCCGCGCACCGCGGGCCCTCGAGGGGCCGGGGCTCCGTCGTGTCCGGCGGCCTCCGGTCGCCGCTGGACCTGCGGGCCTGCGGTCAGGCACGGTCCGCCCGCAACGCGACGGGCCCGCCGGAACACGAGGTTCCGACGGGCCCGACCGCGTCGTGCGGACCGCGGGTCAGCGGGTGAGCGCCCGCGACAGCAGGTCGGCCTGCTCGGAGGCGTGCCGCTTGGCCGAGCCGGCCGCGGGGGAGGCCGCGGACGGGCGCGAGACCACGCGCATCGACCGGCCCAGCTTCGGAGCGACCTCGAGGGCCATGAACGGCCAGGCGCCCTGGTTCTCGGGCTCGTCCTGCACCCAGACGAGCTCCGCGTCCGGGTAGCGCTCGGCGATGCCGCGCAGCTCCTCGATCGGCGCCGGGTAGTACTGCTCGACCCGGACCAGCGCGATGCCGTCGTCGGGCTTCTTCTCGAGCTCCGCCTTGAGGTCGTAGTGGACCTTGCCGGCGTGGAGCAGGACGCGCTTCACGGCGGAGGCGTCCTGGATCCGCGCGTCGTCGATCACCGGCTGGAAGCGGCCCGAGGTGAAGTCCTCGACCGGGCTCGAGGCTCCGCGCAGCCGCAGCATCGCCTTCGGGGTGAAGACGATCAGCGGTCGGCGGGGCCGGGAGTAGGCCTGGCGGCGCAGCAGGTGGAAGTAGGACGCCGGCGTCGACGGTCGCGCGACGGTCATGTTCCGCTCCGCGCACATCTGCAGGTAGCGCTCGATCCGCGCCGACGAGTGGTCGGGGCCCTGGCCCTCGTAGCCGTGCGGGAGCAGGAGAACGAGCGACGAGCGCTGCCCCCACTTCTGCTCGGCGGAGGAGATGAACTCGTCGATCACGATCTGGGCGCCGTTCGCGAAGTCGCCGAACTGCGCCTCCCACAGCACGAGCGAGTCGGGCCGCTCCACCGAGTAGCCGTACTCGAACGCCATCGCCGCGTACTCCGAGAGCAGCGAGTCGTAGATCCAGAGCCGGGCCTGCTGCTCGGACAGGTTCATCAGCGGCAGCCACTCCTGGCCGTTCTCGCGGTCGTGGAGGACCGCGTGGCGCTGGACGAAGGTCCCGCGGCGCGTGTCCTGGCCGACGAGGCGCACCGGGGTGTCCTCGAGCAGCAGCGAGCCGAGCGCGAGCAGCTCGCCGAAGGCCCAGTCGATGGAGCCGGAGCGGCTCATCTCCTGGCGCTTCGCCAGCAGCTGCTGGAGCTTGGGGTGCACGGTGAAGCCCTCGGGCGGCGTCGTGAACGCGTCGCCGATGCGGGTGACGACCTCGGTCTTCACGCCGGTCACCTCGGGCTCGCCCGGGTAGTCCTCGCCCTGCTGCGCGTCGGGCAGCTCGAGGTCGGCCACGGAGTCGCCGTCGGCGGTGATCACGGGGATCGCGCCGGTCTGCGCGGCGTGGGTCTCGGCGAACGCGCGCTCCAGGCGGTCCTGGAAGTCCTGGTGGGCGCGGTCGTACTCCTCCTCGGTGATGTCGCCGCGGCCGACGAGCGCCTCGGTGTATAGCTTGCGGACCGAGCGCTTGGCCTCGATCAGGCTGTACATCAGCGGCTGGGTCATCGAGGGGTCGTCGCCCTCGTTGTGCCCGCGCCGGCGATAGCAGATCAGGTCGATGACCACGTCGCGGTGGAATCGCTGGCGGTACTCGAACGCGAGCTGCCCGACATGGACGACCGCCTCGGGGTCGTCGCCGTTCACGTGGAAGATCGGCGCCTGGATCGTCTTCGCGCCGTCGGTCGAGTAGATCGAGGTGCGGGCCTCGTGAGGGGGAGTCGTGAACCCGACCTGGTTGTTGATGTTGATGTGGATCGTGCCGCCGGTGCGGTACGCGCGCAGCTGCGACATCTGCAGGGTCTCGACCACCACGCCCTGGCCCGCCATCGCGGCGTCGCCGTGCACGAGGATCGGCAGCGTGGTGAAGGTGCCGATGGGCTTGCGGTCCTGCTTGGCGCGGACGATGCCCTCGAGCACGCCGTTCACGGCCTCGAGGTGCGAGGGGTTCGCCGCCAGGTAGACCGGGATCTCCTCGCCCGCCGCGCCGCGGAAGGTGCCCTCGGTGCCGAGGTGGTACTTCACGTCTCCGGAGCCCTGGACCGTGCGCGGGTCCTGGGTGCCCTCGAACTCGCGGAAGATCTGGCCGTAGGTCTTGCCGGCGATGTTGGTCAGCACGTTCAGGCGGCCGCGGTGGGCCATGCCGATCGCGACCTCGTCGAGGTGCTCGTCGGCCGCGCCCTGCAGGACGGCGTCGAGCAGCGCGATGAGCGACTCCCCGCCCTCGAGCGAGAAGCGCTTCTGGCCCACGTACTTGGTCTGCAGGAAGGTCTCGAAGGCCTCGGCCTCGTTGAGCTTGCCCAGGATGCGCAGCTGCTCGTCGTGGCCCGGCTTCTCGTAGCCGCGCTCGAGCTTCTGCTGCATCCAGGCGCGCTGCTCCGGGTCCTGGATGTGCATGTACTCGACGCCGACGGTGCGGCAGTACGAGTCGCGGAGGATCCCGAGGATGTCGCGCAGCTTGAGCTGGCGCTTGCCGCCGAAGCCGTCCGTGACGAACTCGCGATCGAGGTCCCAGAAGGTGAGGCCGTGGCTCTCGATGGCGAGGTCGGGGTGCGAGCGCTGCACGTACTCCAGCGGGTCGACGTCGGCCATCAGGTGCCCGCGGACGCGGAACGAGTTGATGAGCTCCTGCACGCGGGCGGTCTTGGAGACGCGCTCGGCGAGGTCGACGGCGATGTCCGTGGACCAGTGGATCGGGTCGTAGGGGATGCGCAGCGCGGCGAAGATGTCCTCGTAGAAGCCGCGGCCGCCGAGCAGGAGCTCGTGCACGATCTTGAGGAACTCGCCCGAGCCGGCGCCCTGGATGACGCGGTGGTCGTAGGTCGAGGTCAGGGTGATGGTCTTGCCGATGCCCAGCTCGACCAGCGTCTTCTCGGACGCGCCCTGGAACTCCGCCGGGTACTCGAGGGCGCCGGCTCCGATGATGCAGCCCTGGCCCTTCATCAGGCGGGGGACGGAGTGGACCGTGCCGATGCCGCCGGGGTTCGTCAGCGAGAGCGTGGTGCCCGCGAAGTCGCCGGCGACGAGCTTGTTGCCGCGCGCGCGCTTGACCAGGTCCTGGTAGGCCGAGAGGTAGGCCGTGAAGCTCAGCGTGTCGGCGCGCTTGATGCTCGGCACGAGCAGGGCGCGCGTGCCGTCGGGCTTGGGCATGTCGATCGCGATGCCGAGGTTGACGTGCGCCGGGGCGACGACCGCGGGCTTGCCGTCGACCTCGTCGTAGAACACGTTCTGGCTCGGGAAGTCCTTGAGCGCGCGGATGAGCGCCCAGCCGATCAGGTGGGTGAACGAGACCTTGCCGCCGCGGGTGCGGCGCAGGTGGTTGTTGATGACGATGCGGTTGTCGATCATCAGCTTCGCCGGGATCGTGCGGACGCTCGTCGCGGTGGGGATGCTGAGGCTGGCGTCCATGTTGGTCGCGAGGCTCTTCGCCATGCCGCGGAGCGGGGTGACGACGTCCTCGTCCGGCGTCGAGTCCTCGGCGGAGGGCTTGCTCACCGGAGCGTCGGCCGGGATCGGCTGCGCCTTCGGCTGCTTCGACGTGGTGCGGGAGGCGGGGGTCGACTCGGAGGAGGAGGCCGCGGCGGGATGGGTCACGGCGCCTCCGCCGCTCGACGAGACGCGCTCGGCGGCAGCGGCGGGCTTCGAGGCGGCGGGCGCGGGGGCCGCGGCGGGAGCCGGAGCCGGAGCGTCCTTGCCGGAGTTCGCGAGCTGGGCGCCGTAGCGCTCCAGGATGGGCCACCAGGACTCGTCCACCGAGGCGCGGTCGGCGCTGTACTGCTCGTACAGCTCCTCCACGAGCCACTCGTTGGCTCCGAAGTCCTCCGCGCCCTGCTCTGTTCCTGCTCCGGTCAACTGGCTCGACACAGCCGATCGCCCACTCTCTCCGTTGATTCGTCCTCGATCATCCGGACGGGCCCGTCGCATCCCTCGGCGCCTGCCACCGCGGCGGAGGAGGTCGTCCTCGCACCAGCGGGAACCGGTGCCGTCGCCTGGTCCCGTCCCGGTCGCCAAGCCTAGCCCCGTTCCCTGCACGGCCGACCCGGGGCCGCGCCGGAGTAGCGTTTCCCCCATGCGTTTCTCCGGCGGAACACCCTCAGGCGACCTCACCTACTCGGACGTCTTCCTCGTCCCCGGCCGCTCGTCGGTGACGAGCCGCCTCGACGTCTCGCTCGCCCCGGGCGACGGCACCGGGGCGACGATCCCCGTCGTCTCCTCCAACATGAACTCGGTCACCGGTCAGCGCCTCGCAGCGACGCTCGCGCGCCGGGGCGGGCTCGGCGTCCTCCCGCAGGACATGCCCCTGCAGGCGCTGGACGCCGCGATCCGCTGGGTGAAGCGCCAGCCGGTCGCCTTCTCCGGCGCCCTCACCGCCTCGCCGGCGACGACCGTGGAGGAGGCGCTGCGCATCCTGCCGGCCGTCGCCGGCCACGGCTTCGTGGTGCAGGAGGAGGGCGGCGCGATCCTCGGCTGCGTTCCGGCCGCGCGCCTGGCGACCGCGCTGCCGGACGCGCGCCTGGGCGACCTGGTGCACTCCGCCACCCCCTCGATCGACGCCGACGACGTGCCCACCGCGCGGGCCGCCTTCGACCTCATGGTGGCCGCCGACCTCGACTTCGCCCCCGTGCTGCACCACGGCGCCCTGGTCGGCACGCTGTCGCGCACCGGCGCCCTCCGCTCCACCGTCTACGACCCGGCGCTCGACGCGGACGGGCGTCTGCGCGTCGCGGCGGCGATCGGCATCAACGGCGACGTCGAGGCGAAGGCGCGCGCGCTCGTCTCCGCGGGCGTCGACGTCCTCGTCCTCGACACCGCGCACGGCCACCAGGAGGGGATGCTCCGGGCGCTCCGGACGGTCTCCGCGCTCGATCTCGGAGTGCCGATCGCGGCGGGCAACGTCGTCACGGCCGACGCGGTGCACGACCTCGTCGACGCGGGAGCGGACATCCTCAAGGTCGGCGTCGGCCCCGGCGCGATGTGCACCACGCGGATGATGACCGCGGTCGGCCGACCGCAGTTCTCGGCCGTCCTCGAGACGGCCGAGCGCGCGCATGAGCTGGGCGCTCACGTCTGGGCGGACGGCGGGGTGCGCTACCCGCGCGACGTCGCCCTCGCGCTGGCCGCGGGCGCCGCCTCCGTGATGATCGGCTCCTGGTTCGCCGGCACGATCGAGGCGCCGGGGGAGCTGCGCAGTGACGCGGCCGGCCGGGTCTACAAGGAGAGCTGGGGCATGGCCTCGGCCAAGGCGGTGCAGGAGCGCTTCGACCGCCTCGACGCCTACGAGCTCGCCCGCAAGCGCCTCTTCGCCGAGGGCATCTCCTCCTCCACCATCTACCTCGACCCGTTGCGGCCCTCGGTCGAGGACCTGCTCGACATGATCACCTCGGGGGTCCGCTCGTCCTTCACCTACGCCGGCGCCCGGAGCGTGGCCGACTTCCACGAGCGGGCGCACGTGGGCCTGCAGTCGGCCGCGGGCTACGAGGAGGGCAAGGCGCTGCCGGTCAGCTGGTGAGCGGGCGCCGCGTGCTAGAACCGAGCCCATGACCATCGTCGACAACGCCGTGTACGTCGACGGCCGCCGCATCCGGAACCCCGACTCGCTCGAGGACACCTTCGAGCTGATGCGCGACGAGCACGGCATGGCCTGGATCGGTCTCTACCGCCCGACGCGCGAGGAGGTCGAGGCGGTCGCCGAGGAGTTCGGGCTGCACCCGCTCGCCGTCGAGGACGCGCTGAGCGGGCACCAGCGGGCCAAGCTCGAGCGCTACGACGACGGGCTCTTCGTCGTGCTGCGGCCGGCGCGCTACGCGGACGCCGCCGAGACGGTCGTCTTCGGCGAGCTGCACGTCTTCGTCGGCCCCGACTTCGTGGTCACCATCCGGCACGCCGACTCCCCGGACCTCGCCCGCGTGCGCCGCCGCCTGGAGGAGGATCCGGCCCTCCTCGCCCGCGGGCCCGAAGCGGTGCTCTACGCGATCCTCGACCAGGTCGTCGACGAGTACGCGCCGGTGGTGTTCGGCGTCCAGGGCGACGTGGACGAGATCGAGGACCAGCTCTTCGGCGACGACTCGGACGACGGGCTCTCGGAGCGCATCTACCGGCTCTCGCGCGAGGTCATCCACTTCCAGCGCTCGGTGCAGCCGCTGACCGCCCTGCTGCACGAGCTGCTGCAGGAGTCGACGCCCGTGGAGGGGGAGCCCTCGCCCTCGCCGGAGCGGATCGAGCTGCGCCGCTCCCTCCGCGACGTGCTCGACCACACCATCCGCGTGACGGAGGCGGTCGACTCCCTGCGCGCGATCCTCGACAAGGCGCTCACGGTGCACTCGACGCTCGTCTCGCGCCGGCAGACCGAGACCGGGCTCGCCCAGAACGACGTGGTCCGCAAGATCTCCTCGTGGGCGGCGATCCTCTTCGCCCCGACCCTGGTGGCCGGCATCTACGGGATGAACTTCGACGACATGCCGGAGCTGCACTGGCGGCTCGGCTACCCCTGGGCGCTGGGCCTGATGGTGCTGTTCGGCTTCGCGCTCTACGCGGTGTTCAAGCGGAAGAAGTGGCTCTGAGCCGCCGCGTCGGAGCACGCCCGGCGGCGCTCCGCGGCGGGTAGACTCGGCGCCACAATGGACGACCCTCCCTCTGCGCATCCGGCCTGTTCCGCTCACTGCCGTGCTCCTCGGACTCCCGCTCGACGCTCCGGTGCCGCCGCTCCGCCGGCCCGCACCGTCCGGCCCTCCTCGCACCTCCCTCTCGTGACCGGGGGCGACCACCGTGGGAACTGAGTGGCTCCTCCTCGGCGTCGGCCTGCTGCTGACCCTGGGCACCGGCGTCTTCGTCGCCAGCGAGTTCGCGCTGGTGAACCTCGACCGGGCCGACCTCGAGGCCCGTCGCGACCGCGGCGAGACGCGCCTGGGCATGACCATCGCGGCCCTGCGCGTCACCTCCACGCACCTCTCGAGCGCGCAGCTGGGCATCACCCTCACGACGCTGCTCACCGGCTACACGATGGAGCCCGCCCTCTCGACGCTGCTCCAGGAGCCGTTCAGCGGACTCGGCATCCCGGAGGAGGCGCTCGCGCCGGTCATGACGGTGGTCGCCATCGTCATCGCGACCCTGCTGTCGATGATCCTCGGCGAGCTGGTCCCCAAGAACTTCGCCCTCGCTCTGCCGCGGGCGACCGCGAAGCTCGTCGTGCCGCTGCAGACCGCGTTCACGACGGTGTTCCGCCCGGCCGTCGCCCTGCTGAACGGCAGCGCGAACGCCCTGCTGCGCCTGGTCGGCATCGAGCCGAAGGAGGAGCTCTCGGGCGCCCGCAGCGCCGAGGAGCTCTCGAGCCTCGTGCGCCACTCCGCCAGCGCCGGACTGCTCGAGGAGGACACGGCCGACCTGCTCGGGCGCACCCTCCGCTTCTCCGCCCTCACCGCGGGCGACGTGATGACGCCGCGCCTGCGCCTGTCGACGGTCGAGCGCGCGAGCACCGCGCAGGACGTGCTCGACCTCGCCCGCACCACCGGGTTCTCGCGCTTCCCGATCACGGACGACGACATCGACGACATCGTCGGAGTCGTGCACGTCAAGCAGGCCGTCGCCGTGCCCCGCGGCAAGAGGTCCGACGTGCCGGTCACGGCGCTGCGCTCCGAGCCGCTCCGCGTCCCCGAGACCATGAAGCTCGACGTGCTGCTCACGGAGCTGCGCGGACGCGGCTTCCAGCTCGCGGTCGTCGTCGACGAGTACGGCGGGACGGCGGGCGTCGCCACGCTCGAGGACCTGGTCGAGGAGCTGGTCGGCGAGGTCGCCGACGAGCACGACCGCTCCCGGGCCGACGTGGTCAAGCTCCCCGGCTCCACCACCTTCCCCGGCATGCTCCGCCCCGACGAGGTCCTCGACCGCGCCGGCGTGCACATCCCCGAGGAGGGGCCCTACGAGACGGTCGCCGGATTCGTGATGAGCGAGCTCGGCCGCCTCCCCGCCGTCGGCGACCGGGTCGACGTCGAGGGCGGCTCGCTGCGCGTCGAGCGCCTGGACGGCCGCCGCATCGACCGCCTCCGCTTCACGCCCGACCCCGACGCGGATCCCGACGGGATCCCCGATCCGCTCGCCGACGTCGCCCGCGGACACCGCGGACGGAAGGAGTCCGACGATGAGTGACTGGGCCGGAATCGCCTGGCTCGTGGTGCTCCTCGCCGCGAACGCCTTCTTCGTCGGAGCGGAGTTCGCGGTCATCTCCGCGCGCCGCTCCCAGATCGAGCCCCTCGCGGAGAGCGGACGCCGCAGCGCGATCACCGCGCTCGCCGCGATGGAGCACGCCACACTGATGCTCGCGACCACGCAGCTGGGCATCACCGTCTGCTCGCTGCTGATCCTCAACGTGAGCGAGCCGGCGATCCACCACCTGCTCGAGGTGCCGCTGCACGCCGTCGGCATCCCCGACGAGCTCTCCGGCACCGTCGCCTTCGTCATCACGCTGCTGATCGTGTCGTTCCTGCACGTGGTGCTCGGCGAGATGGTCCCCAAGAACATCTCGTTCTCGATGCCCGACCGCGCCGTGCTCCTCCTGGCGCCGCCGCTCGTCGCCATCGCCCGGGTCCTCCGCCCGATCATCGTCGCCCTCAACGCGGTCTCGAACGGAGTGCTCCGCCTCTTCAAGGTGGAGCCCAAGGACGAGGCGAACAGCACCTTCACGCTCGAGGAGGTGCAGACGATCGTCGACCAGTCCACCCGCGAGGGCACACTCCGCGACTCGACCGGGACCCTCCTCGCCGCGTTCGAGTTCACCGAGAAGAAGGTCCACGACGTCGCCCTGCCCCTCGACGGGATCGTCAGCCTCCCCAGCGGAGCGACCCCCGCCGACGTCGAGCGCGCCGTCGCCAAGCACGGCTTCTCGCGCTACGTGATCCTCGGCGAGGACGGCACCCCCGAGGGCTACATCCACCTCAAGGACGTCCTCGACCTCGACGGCGACACGGAGGGCGCCAAGTTCCGCCTCCCCGTCCCCGCCAAGCGCATCCGCCAGCTCGCCTCGATCTTCGAGGCCACCGACCTCGAGGACGCCCTCGCGATCATGCGGCGCACCGGCGCCCACCTCGCCCGCGCGTTCGACGAGCAGGGCCGCGCCACCGGAGTGCTGTTCCTCGAGGACATCATCGAGGAGCTCGTCGGCGAAGTCGACGACGCCACCCGCCGCTAGGCGCGGGCCGTGGAGGGGCCGTCTGCGGCGTTGTCGTCGGGCGCGATACCGCCGGTATCGCTTCCTCCTCCGCCTTGCATCCGACCCCTCCTCGGCCCGCGCCCGCGGGTGCTGGAGGGGGCGTTGTCGTCGGGCGCGATACCGCCGGTATCGCTTCCTCCTCCGCCTTGCATCCGACCCCTCCGCGGCCCGCGCCCGCGGGTGCTGAAGGGGGCGTTGTCGTCGGGCGCGGTACCGCCGGTATCGCTTCCTCCTCCGCCTTGCGACTGCCCCCTCCAGCACCCGCGCCCCTCTGGAGCAAGGGGAGAGGGGTGCGGCTGCGCCGGCACCAGTGCGCTGCGCCGGCACCAGTGCGGCTGCGGCGGCACCGGGCGGCTCCGTCGCAGGGCGACGTAGGGTGGCGGGATGGGTGAGCGGGTCGGGACGGCGGAGGCGGCGCGGAGCATCAGGGTGCCGCGGGAGGACGACGACAAGTACACGCGCGGGGTGCTGGGGATCGCGACCGGGTCGGAGCGGTACCCGGGAGCGGCGGTGCTCGGCGTCGAGGCGGCGGTGCGGACGGGAGTCGGCATGGTCCGCTACCTCGGACCGGAGCGGCCCGCGGGACTGGTGCTCGCCCGGCGGCCGGAGGTCGTGACCGCGGTGGGACGCGTGCAGGCCTGGCTCGTCGGCTCCGGCACCAGCGCCGAGGACCGCAGCGACGAGGAGCGGCGCACCCTGATCGAGCAGCTGCACTCGGGAGTCCCGGTGGTGCTCGACGCGGGCGCGCTCGACCTGATCGACGAGGCCGCAGGCCCGGTCGTCATCACGCCGCACTACCGCGAGCTCGCCGGAGTGCTCGATCGAGCGGGCCTGGACGCGGACGCCGCGACGATCGCCGAGGCCCCGGGGGAGTGGGCGCGCCGGGCGGCGGACCGCCTCGGGGTCTGCGTGCTCCTCAAGGGCGGCACCACCCACGTCGTCGCGGGCGGCGTCGAGCTCGAGGTCTCCGGATCCACGCCCTGGCTGGCGACCGCGGGCAGCGGCGACGTCCTCGGCGGCGTGCTCGGCGCACTCCTCGCCGGTCGGGCCGCGGACGCCGAGGCGGCCGGGGCGACTCTGACCGCGGAGGACCTCGCCCCCGTGGCCGCCGCGGCCGCCGTCCTGCACGCGGAGGCCGGACGGAGCGCCTCCGCCGGCGGCCCGATCGCCGCGCTCGACATCGCGGAGCACCTGCCCGGAGTGGTCGCCGCACTCCTGCGCTGACACGCCCGTCGGACGAGCGCTGAACCGAACCGGGACCGCCGCCGTTGTCCTGGAGGAAGCGACGCCCGCGGCCCGGCTCACCGGCTCCGCACCGCCGCCTCATCGGGTGCTCGAAGTGAGCACCTCTACCGTCGGATCCGCCGCGTCCGCCTTGACCAGGAGAACAGACATGACCGCGAAGACCACGACTCCCGCCCGCTACGCCCTGACCCTCCTCGCCGGCGCCGGCACCCTCGCCGCGCTCGCCGCCTGCTCCAGCACCACCACGACCGGGAGCGACGCCGCCGACGCGGCGACCACCACCGCTCCGAGCACCGCCACCAGCTCCGCCCCCGAGGCCACCGGCGCCGCGTCCTCCGCCGCGAGCGGCAGCAGCTACGCCGACGGCACCTACGAGGCCGAGGGCGCCTACACCTCGCCCGGAGGGAACGAGAAGGTGGGCGTCTCGCTGACCCTCGCCGACGGCGTCGTCACCGACGTGACCGTGACCCCGGAGTCGGAGAACCCCACCGGCCAGCAGTACCAGTCGCGCTTCGCGGGCGGCATCGCGGGCGAGGTCGTCGGCAAGCAGCTCGACGAGCTGAAGGTCTCCAAGGTGTCGGGGTCCTCCCTCACCTCCGGCGGCTTCAACGACGCCGTCGAGACCATCAAGGCCGATGCCACGGCCTGACGCCTCGACGGTCCTCGGCCACGCGTGGCGGTTCGACGCGATCGGCACCGGCTGGCAGATCGACACCGCCGAGCCGCTCGAGCCCTCCCACCGCTCGCGGGTCGAGGCGCGCATCGCGGAGTACGACCGCACCTGGTCGCGGTTCCGTGACGACTCCGCCGTCTCGCAGCTGCGGGTCGGAGGCGAGCACGTCTTCCCCGACGAGGCGGCCGACCTCTTCGCACTGTACGACGTGCTCGACGAGCTGACCGGCGGGGCGGTCACCCCCTTCGTCGGCGGCTCTCTCGAGCAGCTCGGCTACGACTCCGCGTACACCCTCGTCCCGCGCGGACCCGCCGTCCCCGCTCCCTCCTGGGCCGCCGCCCGACGCGGGGCGGCGGGACTGCGGGTCGAGCCCGGGACCGTCGTCGACGTCGGCGCCGCGGGCAAGGGCCAGCTCGTCGACCTCGTCCTCGAGGAGCTCGACGGAGTCGGGCCCGCCGTCGTCGACGCGAGCGGCGACCTCCGGGGCATCGGAGCCGGACCCGTCCGGGTCGGCCTCGAGCACCCGTGGGACCCGAGCAGCGCACTGGGAGTGGCGGTGCCCGGCGACCGCGCGCTCTGCGGCTCGGCGAGCAACCGCCGCGCCTGGGGCAGCGGCCTCCACCACGTCCTCGACGGGCGGACCGGAGCTCCGGTCGAGAGCATCGTCGCCGCCTGGGCGGTGGCCGACACGGCCCTCGTCGCCGACGGGCTCGCGACCGCGCTGTTCGTCTGTCCGCCCGAGGCCCTCGCCGAGCGCTTCGACTTCGAGTTCGTCCGCGTCCGCAGCGACGGCACCCTCCACTACTCGCCTTCCTTCCCCGGAGAGGTCTTCCGATGATCGGCACCCTCGACCGCGCCCTCGGCCGCGTCACCACCTACCGGCTGGTCTGGATGACGCTCGCCGCGCTCCTGCTCGTCGCCGTCGGCTACGCCGCAGCCGGCCTGATCTTCTCGACGCCGCTCGAGATCCTCGGCACGACGCTCGTCGCCGTCGCCTCGACGGCCCTGGTCAGCGCGGTCCTCGCGCGGCTGTTCCGCAGCCGCGCGCACCTGGAGTCCTCGCTCGTCACCGGTCTGCTGATCGCCTGCCTGCTCTTCCCGACGGCCGATCCTCGCGGGCTCGCCGTGATCGCGCTCGTCGGCGCGATCGCCGCCGCGTCCAAGTACGTCCTGGCCTGGCGGGGCCGCCACCTCTTCAACCCGGCCGCGGTCGCCGTGCTGATCATCGGCTTCACCGGGCTCAACGCCGGAGCCTGGTGGATCGCCAGTGGCGCGATCTGGCCGTTCGTCGTCGTGGGTTCCCTCCTGATCGTCGCGCGGGTCCGCCGCTGGGCCGTCTTCGCCGTCTTCGTCGTCGTCGCCGGCGGGGTGTCCGTGCAGCAGGCGGTGCAGAACGGCCAGGACCTCGGCGCCGCGGCGGCTCTGGTCCTCACGGCCTACCCCTTCGTCTTCGCCGGCGCCTTCATGCTGACGGAGCCGCTCACGCTCGCGCCGCGCCGCTCGCAGCAGCTGATCATCGCGGTCGTCGCAGCGCTCGTGGCGAGCGTCCCCTTCCACATCGGCGTCGTCTCCGCCACTCCGGAGCTGGGCCTCGTGGTCGGCAACGCCCTCGCGTTCGCCTTCGCGTTCCGCCAGCGTCGGCGGCACACGCTCGAGCTCGCCTCGACCCGCGTGCTGGCGCCGGGCATCGCGGAGTACCGCTTCCGCTCCCGCTCGCCGCTGACCTTCGAGCCGGGCCAGTGGCTCGAGCTCGACCTGCCGCACCGCGCCGACAGCCGGGGCAGCCGGCGCACCTTCTCGGTCTCCTCCGCTCCGTCCGACGGCGAGATCGCGATCGCCCTGCGGATGCCGGAGAAGGCGAGCAGCTTCAAGCGCGCCCTCGCCGCGCTGGAGCCCGGCGACTCGCTCCGGGCGACGAGCGTCGGCGGTGACTTCGTCCTGCCGGCCGATCCCGCCGTGCCGCTGCTGCTTGTGGCGGGCGGCATCGGGATCACCCCGTTCGCCAGTCAGCTCCGCTCGCTCGCGGACGGTCCGCGGCGCGACGTCGTCGTCGTGGTCGCCGCGCCGAGCCTCGCCGAGGTCGCGTACCGCGACCTGCTGCAGGAGTCGGGGGCCCGGGTCGTGCTCTGCTCGAAGGAGGCGCCGACCGACCTGCCCGCACGGTGGTCGCACGTCACAGGCCGACTGACCGCCGAGCTGCTCGCGGACGCGGTGCCGGACGCCGGCCGCCGCGTGGGCTACGTCTCCGGGTCGCCGTCGTTCGTCGACTCGGTCCGCGGCGCCCTGCGCGGTGCCGGGGCGAAGCGGGTCCGCACCGACGCGTTCGCCGGCTACTGAGTTCATCGGGTCGCGACGCCGTCTGCTGACGCCCGGCGGCGACCGACGCCGCCGGGCAACCGATGCCCGGCGGGAGCGGCGCTCCCAGGCGGGCTCAGGTGCTGCCAGGGTCCCGTTCAGCGGCCCCTCTACAATGACGCGGTGCCGTCCTCCCCTCCTCGAGCGTCCTCCCGCCCCCTCGCCCGGCTGCGCGAGAACCGCGACTCCGTCGCCGTGCTCTGGGGCGCCTTCGCGCTGGTGCACGTGGTGCTCTCCCTCCTGGCGCTGTTCGCTCCGGGTCTGCCGATGGGCGACGTCAGCATCGTCTACAAGGAGTGGATGAGGACCGCCGTCGAGGGCGGCGGCATCGCCGGGATCGACACGGGCTGGGTCTACCCGATCCTCGCCTGGGGCCCGATCGCCGCCTCCTGGCTCTTCGGCTCGGCGGGCTACGACCTGATGTGGCTCGTCCTCGTCGCGCTCGCCGACGCCGCCGCCTTCGCCCTGCTGCTGCGCGGCCGGTCGGCACCGCGCCTCGCCGGGGCGCGCTGGTGGCTGCTGTTCCTCGTCCTCCTCGGGCCGATCGCGATCGGCCGCATCGACGCCTTCACCGCGCCGCCGGCCATCGCCGGGATGCTCTGGGCGGCGACCCGTCCGGGCGTCGCGGCGCTGCTGCTGACCGTGGCCACCTGGATCAAGGTGTGGCCGGCCGCGATCCTCGCCGCTGCCGTGCTGGTCCTGCGCGGACGGCTGCGGATGATCCTCGTCCCCGCGGTCGCCTCCGTGCTCATCGTGCTCGCGGTCGTCCTCGTCGGCGGCGGGGACCAGGTCTTCAGCTTCGTCACCGACCAGACCGATCGGGGCCTCCAGATCGAGGCCGTCGTGAGCACTCCCTGGATGTGGCTGTCGGTCCTCCCGGGATCGGGGAGCTACGTCTACTACGCCGCCGACATCAACACCTTCGAGATGCACGGGCCCGGCACCGAGTTCGCGGCGAGCCTGATGACCCCGCTGCTCGCTCTGGCCATGCTCGGCGTGGCCCTGCTGGGTGCCCGTGCTCTCGCCCGCCGGGCGGACCCCGCGAGGCTGTTCCCGCTGCTCGCGCTGACCTTCGTGGTCGTGTTCATCGACACCAACAAGGTGCTCTCGCCGCAGTACATCGTCTGGCTCGCGCCGCCGGTGATCGCCGGGCTGATCGCGTGCCGCGACGGCGCGTTCGACCGGCCCGCGAAGCTGACCCTCGTCACTGCGGCTCTGACCCAGGTGGTCTACCCGTACCTCTACCTCTTCCTCCTCTGGTCGCACTGGTGGATGGTGCTCGTGCTGACCGTGCGGAACATCCTCCTCGTGGTGCTGCTCGGCTGGCTGCTGCGCGAGCTGTGGAGGATGGGGACGGCGCGGGTCGTCGCACCCGGCGCCACGACTTCCGCGTCGTCGCTGACCGGCGAGACCCGCCTGGCGCCCCAGGGCTCGTAGGCTCGGAGGGCGCGGGGCCGGCACGCGGTGCGCGCAGTCAAGGAGGCTCCCATGCTCGTCGCATTCTCGGTCGCACCGTCCGGGGGCGAGGCGCCCGACGCGTCCGTCCACGACGCCGTCGCCGCCGCCGTCCGCATCGTCCGCGAGAGCGGCCTGCCGTCGCGGACGACCTCGATGTTCACCGAGATCGAGGGGGAGTGGGACGAGGTCTTCGACGTCGTCAAGCGCGCGACGGAGGCCGTCGGAGCGTTCGGGACGCGCGTGTCGCTCGTCCTGAAGGCGGACATCCGCTCCGGCTACTCGGGCGAGATCGACGGCAAGATCGCCCGGCTGAACGACGCGCTGGGGGAGTAGCGGGTCCGCGCCGAGACCTCTCGTGTCCGGGCTTTCTCGAATCGATTCGACATCCGCCCGATCCTGAGTAGCCTTGACCGGTGACGCTCTCGCCCGCTCGGACCCGCCTCGCCCTGCTCGCCCTCGCGATGGGGGGCTTCGGCATCGGCTCGACCGAGTTCGTCGCGATGGGGCTCCTCCCGCAGCTCGCCGCCGACCTCCTCCCCGGGGTCTGGGCCGCGAGCCAGGAGCAGGCCGTCTCGCAGGCGGGGATGCTGATCTCGGCCTACGCGCTCGGTGTCGTGGTCGGCGCCCCCACCATCGCCGCCGCAGCGGCGCGCTGGCCGCGCAAGAGGCTCCTCCTGACCCTCCTCGTCGCCTTCACCGTCGGGACGATCGGCTCGGCGCTGCTCCCGAGCTTCCCGCTCGTCCTCGCCGCGCGCTTCGTCGCCGCGCTCCCGCACGGCGCCTACTTCGGCATCGCCTCCCTGGTCGCCGCCGACCTGATGGGTCCCGGCAAGCGCGGCAAGGGAGTCGCGTTCGTCCTCTCCGGGCTCACGATCGCGAACGTCGTCGGCGTGCCCGCGATCACCTGGGTCGGGCAGGTGGCCGGCTGGCGCAGCGCCTACCTCGTGGTCGCGGTGCTCTTCGCGCTGACCGTCGTGGCCGTCCAGCTGCTGGTGCCCGCGCAGCCCGGGAATCCGGCGGCGACCGTCCGCAACGAGCTGCGGGCGTTCGGGCGCCTGCAGGTCTGGATGACCCTCCTCGTCGGCGCCATCGGCTTCGGCGGACTCTTCGCGATGTACAGCTACATCTCGCCGCTCGCGACCGAGGTGACGGGCCTGCCGCTCGGCGCGGTCCCGTGGATCCTGGTCGTCATCGGCCTCGGGATGACCGTCGGCAACCTCGTCGGCGGGTGGGCCGCCGACCGCGACGTGCGGCGGGCGCTGGTGGTGTTCTTCGCCGGCGTCGGCGTCTCGCTGATCGGACTCGCGCTGTCGGCCTCGTCGGTCGTCGGGCTGGTGGTGTTCGCGTTCCTCTCGGCGGGCTTCTCGGCGGCCGCGTCGCCCGCGATCCAGACCCGGCTGATGGACGTGGCGCGCGACAGCCAGACGATCGCGGCCGCGCTCAACCACTCCGCCCTCAACATCGGCAACTCGGTGGGTGCCGCGCTCGGCGGCCTGACGATCGCCGCCGGACTGGGCTACCTGTCGCCCATCTGGGTCGGCGTGGGCCTGACCGCGGCCGGAATCGTGCTCGCCTTCGGCAGTATCGCGATCGACCGCGCCCGAGGCACGGTCTACCCGGTCCACCGCGAGCCCGCCCAGCCGGGCACCGGCGGCATCCCGGTCGACGCGCTGTAAGCAGAGCGCGGCCCGGGCCTCTGGAAGACTCTCGGCATGCGCGCCGTGAGCTACTCGTCCTTCTCCGCCCTCCCCGCGATCGTCGAGGTCCCGGAGCCCGTCTGCCCCGTCGACGGCGTCGTCGTCCGCGTCGCGGCGACCGGGGTGTGCCGGAGCGACTGGCACGCGTGGAAGGGGCACGACGACTCGGTCGTCCTGCCGCAGATCCCCGGGCACGAGTTCGCCGGGACGGTGATCGCGACGGGAGCCCAGGTGTCGCTCTTCGCGGTCGGTGACCGGGTCACAGCGCCGTTCGTGTTCGCCTGCGGCGACTGCGAGCAGTGCCGGGAGGGGGCGACGCAGGTGTGCCTCCGGCAGCAGCAGCCGGGATTCACCCTCGACGGGTCGTTCGCCGAGGCGGTGGCCGTGCCGGGTGCGGATCTGAACCTGGTGCGCCTGCCCGACTCCGTCGGCTTCGTCGAGGCGGCCGGTCTCGGCTGCCGCTTCGGGACCGCGTACCACGCCCTGCACGAGCGCGGCCGGGTCGCCCCGGGGGAGTGGGTCGCGGTGCTGGGCTGCGGCGGAGTCGGCCTCTCCGCGGTGATCGTCGCGCTCGCGGCCGGGGCCCGCGTGGTGGCGTCGGACGTCTCCGCCCCGGCGCGGGAGGCCGCGGCCGCGCTCGGGGCGGTGACCGTCCCCGGAGGCGAGGGTGCCGCCGAGGCGATCCGGGCGGCGACCGGAGGAGGGGCGCATCTGGCGATCGACGCCGTCGGAAGCAGCGTCACGGCGGAGGCGTCGATCGCCGCCCTGCGTCCGCGGGGCCGGCACGTGCAGGTGGGTCTGCTCCTCGGGCCCGACGCGGCACCGGCGATCCCGCTCGGCCGGGTCATCGCCCAGGAGCTGGAGCTGCTGGGCAGCCACGGCATCGCCCGGAGCGGCTACACGGCCCTCCTCGACGACGTCGTCGCCGGCCGTCTGCGCCCCGCCGACTCCGTCGGCCGCATCATCGCCTTCGAGGACCTGCCCGCCGCCCTCGTCGCGATGGACGCCCCCGCCGCCACGCCCGGCATGACGGTCGCCGTCCTGGCCCCCTGACGCTGGCCCGCAGGAGCACGGGTAGTCCGGTCCGGTGGTTCTCGATGCCCCGCGTCCCGCGGCATCTCGACCAGCATCGACCCGTTGTCCGTGCCTGGTGGGTCTCGATGCGCCGCGTCCCACGGCGACTCGACCGGCACGACTCGGGCACGCCCGCCCTGCTCGATCGCAGGAGCAGGTGGCCGCCGCTCGACGAGGTGGAGCCCGCCGACAGCGATCTGCGTGCCGGCGGATCGATGCCGGGCGACGCACCCCGCTCTGCGGAACGCACCACGTCGTGAAGCCGACCGCGCCGCGGCGGGCGGGGACCGCCGCGCCTTCGTGGAGCCCGCCGACAGCGATCCGCGTGCCAGCGGATCGATGCCGGGCGACGCACCCCGCTCTGGGGAACGCACCCCGTCGTGAAGCCGACCGCGCCGCGGCGGGCGGGGACCGCCGCGGAAGAGGACTCAGTCCGTCTCGATGAGGATCCCGTCGTGGATGGCGCGCTTGCGGAGCGCCACCTTCGTGCCGACGTCGATGCCGACGACGCGGTACTTCTCGCGGATCCGCTTGAGGTACGACTTCGCCGTCTCCTCCGAGATGCCCAGCTCGAACGCGACCGACTTCACCGGCTCGCCGCCGCCGTAGAGGGCCATCACTCGGCGCTCCTGCGCGCTGAGCTTCGGCGCTCCGTCGGAGTCGCCGGTGGAGAGCGCCATGTCGAGCTCGTGCGAGATGTAGGAGTGGCCGTCCTTGGCCGCGCGGATCGCCTCGACGATCATGTCCGCGTCCTCGGTCTTCACCAGGTAGCCGAGGGCTCCGGAGGCGAGCGCCTCGCGGACCACGGCGGGCTCGGAGTAGGTGCTCATCAGCACGGTCTTCACCCCGGTGGTCTTGAGGGTCGAGAGCTTCACCGAGATCGGGATGTTGTCCTTGAGGTCGAGGTCGAGGAGGACGACGTCGACGGGGAACTCGGGGTGCGTGAGCAGCTCGGGCCAGGAGGCGACCGCGGCCACCAGCTGGATGTCGGAGGCGGCTCCGCGGATCCACTCCGTGAGCGCCCCGAGGAGCATCTTGTGGTCGTCCACGACCGCGAGAGTGATCTTCGCGTCAGCGGTGGGTGTCATCGGTGTCCTTCGGTCGGCGGTCGTCGGCGGTCTCTCGGCGGCTGCTCACCGGTCGGCGGGATTCTCGACCAGGCAGTCGATCTCGATCCGGAGCTCCCCGTCGCGCGAGATGTCGCGGAAGACGCCGACCTGAGCGATAGCCTCCCACGTCGCAGGATCGACGCCGCGCAAGGGCGCGCCTGAGGAGCGGAGCGTGATCGGCACGAGCAGTCCTCGGGCGGCCGTCCCGGCTCCGGGATCGCGGGGGCTGCCCGACTCGACGTGGAGGACCACGGCGAGCCCGGTCGCGCTGTCGGCGATCAGCCAGATCGCCGAGAGGAGCCCGTCGCGCTGCTGGTGCCCGAGGAGTCCGGCGGTGCCGTCCGGGTCGTCGAGCTCGACGAGCGGCGCGAGCAGCTCGGACTCGAGCACGGCGTGGTGCAGCCAGGTCTCGCGCCGCCCCTCGATGAGGTGGAGGCGGAGCTGGGTGGCGAGTGAGGTCGCGTGCGCGGCGCGCTGAGCGTCGAGGGGCAGGCGGACCGAGCCGTCGCCCACCTCGGCGAGGAGGCGCTCGGCGGCGAGGTCGAGCCGTGCGAGCTCCTCCGAGGCGAGCATCCCGACCGCGTAGCGCGGGCCGAGCGTGGTGCTCTGCACGAGGGCGCGGTCGATCTCGAGCTGGACCATCCGGCGGAACCCGCGCATCATCACGACCACGACGACGGCCGGCGCGATCGTCACCACGAGGGCGCTGATGCGCACCGAGAGCGCGCCCGCGCCGCCCGACTCCATCGAGAGGAACGCGATCACCTCGGCGATCGCGACGAGGGCGCTCACCGCGAGGATCTCGACCCCGCGCCGGTGGACGATCAGCGCGGCGTGCGCGACGGCGCCCGCGACCGCGGCGGTGGGGACGGTGCGGGCCGCGCCGGAGTCGGTCACGGCCACCAGGTCGAGCACGACGGCGGCTCCGAGGGCGACGAGGAAGCAGAGGTAGACCGGGAGCGGCAGGCGGCGTCCGCCGAGGTGGATCGCGAGGACGGTGGACCCGAAGGCCAGGACGACGAGGACCCAGGCGATCGCCGCGGGTGCGAGGTCGCTGTAGCGGGCGGAGGTCGAGAGGAAGATCAGCAGCTCGTAGGCGAGGATCGCGGCGGCGATGCCGTTGAGGCCGCTGCCGAGGTAGTTGGTGCCGAGCCCCTCCTGCTGGCGGCGGACCGAGCGGGCGGACCGGGAGGAGCGGCCGTGCGTCGCGGGCACGCGTCCCAGCAGCGGGGCCCGCGACTCCGGCCCGGGGCTCACTTGGGGACCTCCAGCACCACGGTCGTCCCCGATCCGGGGGCGCTGAACAGTCTGGTGCGGCCGCCGACGTCGCCGAGCCGGGCGATCACCGACTCCTTGAAGCCGAGCTTCGTGTCGGGGACGGTCGCGATGTCGAAGCCCGCGCCCGCGTCCGTGACCATCGCGCGGACGGTCGTCTCGTCCTCGGTGATCGTCACGTCGGCCGAGGCGACGCCGGAGTGGCGGCGCACGTTCTCGAGGCACTCCGCCAGGGCGAGCACGAAGGAGTCGAGGGCCGCGCCGGTGAGCGCCACCTGGCCGGAGCCGTGCCAGATCACGTCGAGCCCCATCCGGCCGAAGCGGTTGCGGACGGTCTCGAGGGTGTTGGCCGCGGGGGCGGAGGTGACGCTGGTCAGCTGGTAGGAGCCGGACGCGCTCGGGGTGGGGGTCCCGCCGAGCCGGAGCTGGCGCAGGAGCTGCGCGTCCTGCGCCGCCTGCTGCCGGAGCGCGTCGACCGACACTCCGCGGCCCGAGTGCGCGAGGAGCGTGAGGGTGGCCAGCACCGTGTCGTGCAGGAGCCGCGCGCCCTGCCGGCGCTGCGCCTCCGTCTCGCTGGCGAGGCGCTCCACACGGTGCGCGTTGCCGATGCTGTCGATCCGCCGCACCACCCGCGGGACCGCTGTGCCGATCCAGAGGGCGAAGCCGCAGAGCGTGCCCCAGGGCAGCAGGCTCTGGACGACCACGGTGGGGATCATGGTGCCGCTCGAGACGAGCACCGACGGGATCAGGCTCGGGAGGAGCACCGGCAGCAGCAGGAGCAGGCGGCGCGCGGACGTCGTCACGACCACGGCGATGCTCGCGGTCACGGCGTTCGCGGTGTTGACCAGGACGAACCCGGCGAAGTCGGCGCCCGGAGCGAGCCCCAGGGCGAGGCCCCAGCCCAGCAGCAGGCCGCCGACGGCGACCGTGATCACGCGGCTGCGGCGCCCCGTCCGGGCGAGCTCGACGTGGGCGGCCATCATGCCCAGGAGCAGCGCGACGGCGAACGGCACGGCGGCGGGCTGGAGCGTTCCGGGGATGAGGGCCATGCCGAGCGCCCCCGCTTCCGTGAGCAGGCCGATCCCGCAGGCGGAGTGGCGCAGCAGCCGGTCGCGCTCGCGGGCGCTGCGGATCATCGGCACGCTCTGGCCCCCTCCGGTCGTGGCGCGGGGCTGGCCCCCGTCTCACGATAGCCACTGCCCGGGCCGGTCGGAGCGGTTCGGGGCGTCGAACCGCGCCGGGGTCGGGCGGGTCAGGCCGTCGCGGGATGCGCCAGCAGCCGGGCGAGGTGCGCGCCGACCGCGTCGTCCTCGATGAGGAACCCGTCGTGGCCGAACGTCGAGGTGATCACCGCGACCTCTCCGCCGTCGAGGGCGCCGGGAGCGTGCGCCGCGATGATCCGCTGGCCCTCGACCGGGAAGAGCCGGTCGCTGTCGATGCCGAGGACGAGGGTCGGGCTGGTGATCCGGGAGAGGGCGGCCGCCTCGCCGCCCCGGCCGCGGCCGACGTCGTGCGAGTTCATCGCCTCGACGAGCGTGATGTAGCTGTTCGCGTCGAAGCGGCGCGTGAACTTGTTGCCGTGGAAGTCGAGGTACGACTCCACGGCGAAGCGGCCGCCGCCGCCGAGCGGGCTGAGCCCCGACTGCCAGCTGCGCTCGAAGCGGTCGTTGAGCTCGGAGGGGCTGCGGTAGTTGAGCAGTGCCATCCGGCGGGCGAGCGCGAGGCCGTGGTACGGGCCCTGGCCGTCGCCGGCGTCGTAGTAGGAGCCGCCCGCGAAGGCCGCGTCGTTGCGGATCGCCTCGAGCTGCACGAAGTTGAGGGCGATCTGGTCGGCCGTGGCCCGCGGGGGAGCGGCCAGAACCGCGAGGCGCGCGACCCGCTCCGCGTGGTCGATCCCCCACTCCAGCGCCTGCATCCCGCCCATCGAGCCGCCGATGACGGTGTGCCAGCGCTCGACGCCGAGCAGGTCGCTGAACTGCACCTGTGCCCGCACCTGGTCGCGGATGCTCGTGTACGGGAACCGTGCGCCCCACTCGTGGCCGTCGGGGGCGAGGGACGCGGGACCGCTGGAGCCCTGGCAGCCGCCGAGCATGTTCGGGGCGACCACGAAGAAGCGGTCGGTGTCGATCACGAGGCCGGGGCCGACGAGTCCCGACCACCAGCCGTCCGTCGCGTGGCCGGGATCGCCGCGGCCGAGCAGGTGGGAGTCGCCGGTCAGCGCGTGCAGGACGAGGACGGCGTTGTCGCGGCGCTCGTTCAGAGCGCCCCAGCTCTCGTAGGCGATGCGGGCGTGGGGGAGGCGGCCGCCCGCCTCGAAGTCGAACGGGCCGAGGTCGACGAAGCGGCGTCCGCCAGGGTGGTCGCCGTCGCGCCAGGCTCCGGTGGCGGGCGGCTTGCCGATGACCGAGAGGAGCTGGCGCTCGGTGACGAACGCCGACGGGACCGTGTCCTCGAGTGTCTGCTGCCAGTCCATAGCGCTGTCCATCGTGTCAGAGCGCCGCGGGGCGGAGCCGTTTGTTACGCCCTGCTCCCGCGCTCCTCCGCCCGCGCGCGGAGCGCCCCGACGCGATCCCCGCGGACGGGGACCCCGTCAGGGCGCCGAGGGGCCTCAGGCGTTCGCGCGGGAGGCCTCGACGACGGCGCGCGCGGCGCGGAGGGCCTGGTCGAGGTCGGCGCGGAGGTCGTCGACGTTCTCGAGTCCCACCGACAGGCGCACCAGGCCCGGAGTGACGCCGGCGGTCAGCTGCTGCTCGGGCGAGAGCTGCGAGTGCGTGGTCGACGCGGGGTGGATGACGAGCGAGCGGACGTCGCCGATGTTGGCCAGGTGCGAGAACAGCTCCAGCGAGTCGACGAAGGCCCGGCCGGCGTCCACTCCGCCCTTGAGCTCGAATGAGAGCACCGCGCCCACGCCCTTCGGCGCGTAGCGGTTGGCCGCGGCGTACCAGGGCGAGGTCGGCAGGCCCGAGTAGTTCACCGAGGCGATGTCGGAGTGGTTCTCGAGGTACTCCGCGATCTCCTGCGCGTTCTGCACGTGGCGCTCGATCCGGAGCGAGAGGGTCTCGATGCCCTGGATGAGCTGCCAGGCGCTCGCCGGGGCGATCGAGGCGCCGAGGTCGCGCAGGAGCTGCACGCGGGCCTTGATGATGTAGGCGAGGGAGTCGCCGACCGCGGCGGTGTAGACGGCGCCGTGGTACGACTCGTCCGGCGTGGTGAGGCCGGGGAAGCGCTCGGCGTTCGCGGTCCACGAGAAGCGGCCGCCGTCGACGATCGCTCCGCCGATGACCGTGCCGTGGCCGCCGAGGAACTTCGTCGCCGAGTGCACGATGATGTCCGCGCCGTGCTCGAAGGGGCGGATCAGGTAGGGCGTCGCGATGGTGTTGTCCACGATCAGGGGCACGCCGGCGTCGTGCGCGACATCGGCCACGGTGCGGATGTCGAGGATGTTGATCTTGGGGTTGCCGACGGTCTCGGCGAAGAACAGCTTCGTGTTCGGGCGGACGGCGCGGCGCCACTCCTCGCGGTCGTCCTGGTTCTCGACGAAGGTCGTCTCGATGCCGAGCTTGGCGAGGGTGTACTTGAAGAGGTTGTAGGTGCCGCCGTAGATCGAGGACGACGAGACGATGTGGTCGCCGGCCTGGGCGATGTTCAGCACTGCCGCGGTCTCGGCGGCCTGGCCCGAGGCGAGCAGCAGGGCGCCGGAGCCGCCCTCGAGGGCGGTGAGCCGCTCCTCCACGACCGCCTGCGTCGGGTTCTGGATACGGGTGTAGATGTTCCCGAACTCGGCCAGCGCGAACAGGTTCTGGGCGTGCTCCGCGTTGTCGAAGACGTAGGAGGTGGTCTGGTAGATCGGCGTCGCGCGGGCCTTGGTCACCGGGTCCGGCGCGGCGCCCGAGTGGATCTGCTTGGTCTCGAACTGCCACTTCTCGGAGTCGGTCATGGTGCTTCCCATCGGATCGTCGGGGTCGGGGACGGGGCCGTTCTCCGTCGCGACGAGCGTACGCGGGGGCCCGCCGGGCGGCCAGGACCGCCGACACACGGGGTAACGGCCGTCAGCGCCGCTCGGGCTGCCGGTCGCGCTTGGCGCCCGTGGGGTCGGCGCGGTCCGGGCGCCGGGGCCTCTCGTCGGCCGCCGGGGCGAAGAGCCAGGCCGCGCGGGGCTCGACCATCCGGTGGAAGACGGTGCGGGTCCAGCCCAGTGAGAGCGCGACCGAGACCGCGATGCAGAACACGATCATCAGCACGAGGGCGAGCGTGCTCTCCGTCCGCGAGAGGATCCCGGACTCCCGCAGCGGATAGAGGACGAAGCTGTGGAGGAGGTAGACGTACATCGTCGACTGCCCCCAGGCGGTGAGCGGGGTGCGGCGGCGCGGAACCAGCGCGAAGAGCGCGAGCGAGAGCACGACCGCTCCGGCCATCAGGGCCAGCCGCACCAGCCCGGCCCACCACTGGGTCTCGCCGAGGGCGTCGTAGGGGCGGTCGTAGAAGAACCAGTAGCGCAGGTCCGCCGCTCGGAACGCCTCGATGTTGACGGTCATGACGACCGCCGTGACCGCGAAGAGGACGACGGCGAGGATCCGGGCGAGGAGCACCCGCGACGGCGGCTGATCGAGCCAGCGGTCGACGGCGGAGCGGCCGCCGGGGGCGAAGCCGCGCAGGCGCCAGCCGAACACGAAGAACGGCAGGATCCCGATCGCGCGCGCGAGCGAGAAGGTCGAGTCGATGTTGTCGTAGTAGCTGACCCCGACCGCGAGCACCACGCTGATCAGCAGCGGCCAGCGCAGCAGCGCCAGGTAGGGGAGGACGAGGCGGAAGATGCCCAGCGCGAGCAGGAACCACAGCGTCCAGCTCGGCTTCGTCGGGTTGAACTCCTGCTTCCCCTCGACCAGGAACTGCACCAGGGTCCAGATCGTCTCCATGATCAGGTAGGGCAGGAGGATGTCGGTCAGCACCCGCCGCATCGCGCGCCCGCTCGGTGCGCCGCTCTTGGAGAAGTAGCCCGAGATGATCGCGAACGCCGGCATGTGGAAGGCGTAGATCGTCAGGTAGACGATGAGCGAGGTGTCGGAGTTGGCCGTCAGCCGCTGGACGCCGTGCCCGATCACGACGAGGGTCACGCAGACGAAGCGCGCGTTGTCCCAGAGGGGTACGCGGCGCTTCGGGGTGACGGCTGTCCCGGCGGTCGCGGGAACCGGGTCGGCGGGCGGCACGCGGCCAGACTAGCGTTGGGCTGCGACGACGGAGTCGAGGGTGTCCGAGGCTTGACGGAAGGGGACGGGCGTGGATCGACGCGTTGTCGTGACAGGAGCGAGTTCAGGGATCGGGGCGGCCACGGTCCGCCTGTTCCGCGAGCACGGCTGGGAGGTCGTCGCCGTCGCGCGCCGGCGCGACCGGCTGGAGGCGCTCGCCGCGGAGACCGGCGCCGGGTACTTCGCCGCCGACCTCACCGACGCCGCCCAGGTCGACGCTCTGCGCGACCACCTCGCCTCCTCCGGGCCCGTGCACGCCCTCGTGAACAACGCGGGCGGCGCGCTCGGACTCGACTCGGTCGAGAGGTCCGACCCCGAGGACTGGCGCCGCATGTTCGAGATCAACGTGCTCTCGGTGAAGCTCGTGACCAGCGCGCTGCTCCCGCTGCTGCGCGCCGGGATCCGGGGGAGCGGCACCTCCGCGGACATCGTGACGGTCACCTCGATCGCCGGCCACGTCGCCTACGAGGGCGGAGGCGGGTACAACGCCGCCAAGCACGCCGCGCACGCGCTGGTCGCCGTGCTGCGGCTCGAGCTGGCCGGCGAGCCGATCCGCGTGATCGAGATCGCGCCGGGGATGGTGCACACGGACGAGTTCTCGCTGGTCCGCTTCGGCGGCGACCGGGAGCGCGCCGACGCGGTCTACGCCGAGGTCCCCGACCCGCTCGTCGCGGAGGACGTCGCCGCTGCGATCGTCTCCTCGGTGGAGCTCCCCGCCCACGTCAACCTCGACCTGGTGACCATCAAGCCGGTCGCGCAGGCGGCCCCGCACAAGGTCGCGAAGGGACCCCTGGCCCCGCGCGCCTGACCGATGTGACGCGGAGGCCCGCGACGGCCTAGCCTGTCCCTCATGGTTTCCGACGCCGACGACTCCGCCGCCCTCCTCGCCGCCACGGAGAAGGAGGTGCTCGGCTGGCTCGAGTTCGGCGACGCCGCTCGGCACCTGGCCGACGACGTGGTCGCGTCGGGCTACCGGCCGGAGCTGGTCGTCGCCATCGCGCGCGGCGGTCTGCTCCTCGCGGGCGCCGTGGCCTACGCGCTCGGCATCAAGAGCTGCGGCGCGCTGAACGTCGAGTTCTACACCGGCGTCGAGGCGCGCCTGGCGGAGCCCGTGGTGCTGCCGCCGCTGCTCGACGAGGCGTCCGTGCGCGGCAAGCGCATCCTCCTGGTCGACGACGTCTCCGACTCCGGCCACACCCTCGCCCTCTCGGTGAAGCTCATCCGCGCGATGGGTGCCGAGGTGCGCACCGTGACCCTCTACACGAAGCCGCGCACGGTGCTCGAGCCCGATTTCTTCTGGCGCCGCACCCCGCGCTGGATCGTCTTCCCCTGGTCGGCTCTGCCCCCGGTGGACGGAGCCCTCGCCGAGGACGACGAGTGAGCGTCCACCTGATCGGCGGCGGAGGCGGCGTCGAGCACGACCAGCAGCTGTACGGGGCGTTCCTCGCGGAGGCGCGCGCCCACGCGGTCGACGCCGGCCGGATCGAGGGCCCGCACATCGCGATCGTCGTCGTCCACGACGGGCTCGGCCCGGAGGCCTACGCCGGCTACGCGGCACTGCTCGCGACGGTCGGCCCGCTCGACGCGTTCGCCGTGATGAAGCCGGAGGGCGGCCGGATCGATCCCGCGGTCTTCGACGACGTCGACGGGATCTTCGTCGGCGGAGGGCTGACCCCGGCCTACCGCGACGCGCTCGAGGCCTGCTTCCCGCGGCTGCGCGATCTCGTCTCCTCCGGAGTGCCGTACGCCGGCTACTCGGCGGGAGCCGCCGTCGCGGCCGACCGCGCCCTCGTCGGCGGCCACCGGATCGGCGGCGTCGCCGTCGTCCCGGAGGGCGCGGCGGAGGAGCTCGACGAGGTCACGGTGCTCGAGGGCATCGGTCTCATCGACGTGACGGTCGACGTGCACGCGGCGCAGTGGGGGACCCTCGGCCGCCTGGTCGCGGCCGTCGAGGCGGGCCTGGTCGACGGCGGCGTCGCGCTCGACGAGTCCACCGTGCTGATCGTCGGCACCGGCGCGCTCCGCGTCGGCGGCGCCGGCTCGGTGTGGCGCGTCAGCGGCAGCGACGCCGGAGTCGTCGTCGCGACGCTCGCGGCGGGCTGACCCGGTGGACCTCGCGGAGCTCGCGGCCTCGGGACTGATCGACAGGGGCTGGGCGGAGGCGCTCACCCCCGTCGCCGGGGACATCGCCGCGATGGGCGACTTCCTCCGCGGCGAGGTCGCGGCCGGCCGGCCCTACCTCCCCGCGGGCCGCGACGTGCTCCGCGCCTTCGCCGCACCCCTCGCGGACGTGCGCGTCCTCATCGTCGGACAGGACCCGTACCCGACGCCCGGGCACCCGATCGGGCTGTCCTTCGCGGTCGAGCGCCACGTGCGCCCGCTGCCGAGGAGCCTGCAGAACATCCACCGCGAGCTCCGGGACGACCTCGGCGTCGAGCCGCCCGAGCACGGCGACCTCAGCGGCTGGACCTCGAGCGGCGTGATGCTGCTCAACCGGGTCCTCACCGTCGCCCCCGGCTCTCCCGCCTCGCACCGCGGGAAGGGCTGGGAGGCGGTCACCGAGCACGCGATCCGCACGCTGGCCGCCCGGGACGCGCCTCTCGTCGCGATCCTCTGGGGCCGCGACGCCGCGTCGCTCCGCCCGATGCTGGGGGAGGCCGGAGTGATCGAGAGCGCGCACCCCAGCCCGCTGTCGGCCTCGCGCGGCTTCTTCGGCTCCCGGCCGTTCAGCCGCGCCAACGCCCTCCTGGAGGAGCGCGGCGCGGAGCCGGTCGACTGGAGCGCTCTCGCGTGACCGGGCGCTCGCCCGCGGGGCGGCTACGCTGGCCCGGATCGATGGGCGGAGCCGAAGGGGAGCCGGATGCTTGAGGAAGAGTACGAGAGCCGGCGCGTCCTGCCGCCGCACCTGCGGAAGGCGCCGCCTCCCGAGCCCGGCTTCTCGTTCGAGATCCGCGACGCCCGCGACGCCGACCTCCCGGACATCCGCGAGATCTACAACCACTACGTGCGCAACACGGTGGTGACCTTCGACGAGGACGACTCGACGCTGAAGGAGTGGCGGACGAAGTTCTCCCGCAACCAGAAGCTCGGGCTGCCCTTCATCGTGGCCGTCTCGCCGTCGGGCCAGATCCTCGGCTACGCGATGGTGTCGCCGTGGTCCTCCAAGCGGGCGTACCGCTTCACCGTGGAGAACTCGATCTACCTGCGGGCGGCCTCCACCGGCAAGGGCCTCGGCCGGGCGCTGATGGCCGAGCTCCTCGAGCGCGCGAAGGCCGTGGGGATCCGTCAGATCATGGCCGTCATCGCTGACAAGGGCGCGGAGGCGTCGCTGGCGATGCACGCGCAGTTCGGATTCGTCGAGGTCGGCCGGATGGGCCGCGTCGGCTTCAAGTTCGAGCGCTGGCTCAGCACCGTCCTGCTGCAGAAGACCCTCAAGTAGGGCCGACCCGCCCCTGCGAATGCGCCTCATCGACAGGTGCCGGGGAGCGCGCCGTCCCTACACTGGACGGCATGGAATGGCTCGTCCCGCTCATCGTCGTCGTCGCGCTCGTCGTCATCCTCGGGGTCTACCTCTGGGCGACGTACAACTCGCTGGTCACCCTCAACGTCCGCGTGGACGAGGCGTGGAGCGACATCACCGTCCAGCTGAAGCGCCGCGCGGATCTGATCCCCAACGTGATCGACTCCGTGAAGGGCTACGCCTCGCACGAGCGCCAGGTCTTCGAGTCGGTGACGCAGGCTCGCGCCGAGACGCTGCAGGCCCAGGGCCCGGCGGAGGCGTCGGTCGCCGAGGACCACATGCAGAGCGCGCTGAAGTCGATCTTCGCGGTCGCGGAGGCGTACCCCCAGCTGCAGGCGAGCCAGAACTTCCTCCAGCTGCAGGGCGAGCTGGTCGACACCGAGGACAAGATCCAGTCGGCCCGGCGCTTCTACAACGGCGGCGTGCGCGAGATGAACACCAAGGTGAAGGTCTTCCCGAACACGCTCTTCTCGCGTCGGCTCGGCTTCTCGGAGCGCGAGTTCTTCGAGGTCGGCGATCTCGCCGCGATCTCGGAGCCCCCGCGCGTCCAGTTCTAGGCAGCCGCCGTGTACAGCGCGATCGCCCGCAACAAGCGCAACACGGTCCTGATCCTCGTCCTGTTCCTGGCGATCATCGGCGGCCTGGGCGCCCTGGCGGCAGCGGTCTACCGCAGCACGACGATCGTCGTGGTGGTGCTCGTGATCGCCGCCGCTTACGCGTTCTTCCAGTACTTCTTCGCCGCTCGCCAGGCGGTCGCGCTCAGCGGCGGCGTGGCGGTGGAGAAGGCGGACGAGCCGAGGCTCTACCGCATCGTCGAGAACCTCTCGATCGCGACGGGCACGCCGATGCCGAAGGTGTACCTGATCGACGACCCGGCGCCGAACGCGTTCGCGACCGGCCGTGACCCCGAGCACGCCGTCGTGGCTGCGACGACGGGCCTGCTCGCGATCATGGACGACGCCGAGCTGGAGGGCGTGATGGCCCACGAGCTGGGCCACGTCCGCAACTACGACATCCGCGTCTCGATGATGGTCTTCGGTCTCGTCGTCGCGGTGGGCTTCCTCTCGGACGCCTTCCTCCGCCTGGCCTTCTTCGGGCGGGGCGGCAACGGCAACGGCGGGGGCAACCCGGCGCTCCTGATCGTCGGGCTGGTGTCGATGGTCCTCGCGCCGATCGTCGCCTCGGTCGTGCAGCTCTCGATCTCCCGCCAGCGCGAGTACCTCGCCGATGCCACCGGTGCGCTGACGACCCGCCACCCCGACGCCCTCGCCCGCGCCCTGCTCAAGCTCGAGTCCGCGGGCCGGCCGATGCAGCGGCAGAACAGCTCGATGGCGCACCTCTGGATCGCCGACCCGTCGAAGCCGGGAGTGGTCGCGCGCCTCTTCGCGACCCACCCGCCGATCGCGGACCGCGTCGCCCGCCTCTCCGAGATGGGATCGCGCTTCTAGCAGGCCGATCCGGCCGACGCCCCGTCGACGATCGCCGCCCGCCCGGATCCCGCCCCTGGCAGCGGGGCACGCGCCACCGCGCCGGACGGGACGTCATCCGGTCGGAGCCGCCAGCGGACCGCCGTCGACGGTCGTCAGGTACTCGGCGAAGACCGGCGCCGGGTCGATGCCGCTCGCGGCCGCGTCGACCAGCGCCCGCCGGACCAGGGCGAGGACGACGGTGGCCAGGACGGCCGCCCGGTGCGGGGACGTGCGGCCGAGCCCCATCCGCTCCGCGAGGAACGGCGTCAGCGCCTCCTCGCCGTCGTGCAGCGACTGCGCCCAGACCGCGCGCATCGCCGAGGTCTCGGTGAGCAGGGGGATCAGCCGGAGGGTGCGGTCGAGCTGGGGACCGGAGGCCGCCGCGGCGAAGGCGTGACCGAGCGCCGCGTTCAGCGGCTCGGCGGCCGGGCGCTCGAGGAGTGCGCGTCCCATCGCGGCGATCGCGGCGGCGAGCACCGGACGCACGCAGTCCTCCTTCCCGCCGAGGTACCGGTGGAAGGTCCGGAGGGAGACGCCGGCCGCGTGGGCGAGCTCGCCCGTGCCGACCCCGACGACGCTCCCGCGCTCGAGCAGACGGGCGACGCAGCGCTCCGACAGCGCCAGCGCCAGGACGCCGCCGGGCGCGCTCACGCGATCCTCCGCAGTGCTGCGGCGAGGGCGGCCGCGAGGTCGCCGCGACCGACGACCTCGACGGCGTCGAGGCCCTGCCAGTCCGCCGCCTCGACCAGCAATGCGGCGAGCCGCTCCGGCGTGTCGGCCGGGGCCCCCGGCTCGAGCCAGGCGGCCTGCACGAGGAGGACCCGGCGCTTGCGCTCGCTCTTGAGGTCGACCCGTGCAGCGATCACGTCGTCGAGGAGCACGGGGAGGACGTAGTAGCCGTGGACCCGCTGCTCGGCCGGGGTGTAGATCTCGATCCGGTAGTGGAAGCCGAAGAACAGCTCGGCTCTCGGCCGGTGCCAGACCACGGGGTCGAACGGCGAGAGGAGCGCGTCCGCCCGGAGCGTGCGGGGGCGTCGGGCATCGACGTGCCGCCAGAGCGGCACGGGTCGCCCGCCCCGCTCCCAGCCGCGCACCTCGACGCGCTCGAGCTCGCCCGCCTCGACCAGCTCGTCGATCGCGACGCGCGTGGGGGACTGGAGCAGCCGGTGGTAATCGGCCAGGTCGCCGAGGGTGCCGATCCCATGGGCCCGGGCCGCCCGGCGCACGAGCTCGCGGACGGCGTCGGGGAGGGGCACGTCGGCATCGAGCACCGCGCTCGGGAGGAGCCGCTCGGCGAGACCGTAGGAGCGCTCGAAGCGCGTGCGCCCCGCCGTCACCACCTCGCCCCAGCGGAACAGGACCTCGAGGCCGCGCTTGATGTCGGACCAGCCCCACCAGGGCCCCGTGCGGACGTTGGCCTCGTGCTCGATCTCGGAGGCGCGGAGGGGACCGTCGGCGAGCGCGGCGCGGAGCCAGTCGAGGGTGGCGCGGTTCTCGTGGGCCCAGCCCTCGTGCTCGGGCAGGCGGACCCGGCGGTAGTGCTCCATCCGCCAGCGGTAGAGCGGGAGGTCCTCGCGGCGGACGAGGGCGGCCTCGTGGGCCCAGTACTCGACGTAGGGGCCGTCGGGGGAGAAGGCCGCTGCGTCGAGGAGGGAGCGATCGTACGGGCCGAGCCGCGCGAGCAGCGGCAGGTAGTGGCTCCGCTCGAAGACGTTCACCGAGTCGAGCTGGAGCGGGCGGATCCGGTCCACGGCGGCGCGCACCCGGCGCGCGTCGACCCGGGAGGGACGGGGGACGCCGAACCCCTGCGCCGCCAGGGCGATGCGGCGCGCGAGCGCGGGGGTGAGATGCTCGGTCATGGTCCGCCCACGCTAGCGAACGCCCCCGACATCGCCGTCCCCGATTCGGCCCCCGGCGTTCGCCCGGCATTCACCGCCGCGCTCCCTCGCCGTCTCGCGGCGCTCCTACCGTTCCCGAGGCCGTCCCACCGGGGCGGCCCACCCGACTCCTGGAGGACCCTTGACCATTCAGCGCCTGTCGCGCACCGCCGCGGTCGCCGCCGCCGGCACCGCCCTCGTCTTCACGCTCTCGGCCTGCTCCGGCGGCGCCACCGCCTCGTCCGACGGCGGCGGCGCGGACGCGGCGTCCGCCACATCCGCCGCGGACCTCGGCGGGCTGGACGCCCTGGTCGAGGCGGCGAAGGCCGAGGGCGAGCTCAACGTCATCGCCCTGCCCGACACCTGGGCGAACTACGGCGAGCTGATCAGCGGCTTCGAGGACGAGTACGGCATCACCGTGAACTCCGCCGACCCCGACGTCTCCTCCGCGGAGGAGATCAGCACGGCGGAGAACCTCGCCGGGCAGGACACCGCTCCCGACGTGTTCGACCTGGGGCCGGCCGTCGCTCTGGCGAATACGGACATGTTCGCGCCGTACAAGGTCGAGTCCTGGGACGACATCCCCGAGGGGAACAAGGAGGAGTCGGGCCTCTGGGTCAACGACTACACCGGCCTGATGTCGATCGGATTCGACGCGGCCGCGGTGCCTGCGCCCACGTCGCTCGAGGACCTCCTCGGCGCCGACTACCGCGGTTCGGTCGCGATCAACGGCGACCCGACCCAGGCGGGAGCCGCCGCGGCCGCAGTGCAGCTCGCGGCTCTCCAGTCCGGCGGCTCCGCCGACGACGTCCAGGCGGGGATCGACTTCTTCGAGAGGCTGAACGACGCCGGCAACTTCCTGCCGCTGGACCCGACCGACGCCACCATCGCCTCGGGCGAGACCCCGGTCGTCTTCGACTGGAGCTACAACAACCTCGCCGCCGGGAAGGCGAACGAGGGCACCCGCGAGTGGACGACGACGGTCCTCCCGGGCTCCGCCGTCGGCAGCTACTACAACCAGGCGGTCAACGCCGACGCTCCGCACCCCGCGGCCGCGCGGCTCTGGCAGGAGTACCTCTACTCCGACGCCGCACAGAACCTCTACCTCGCCGCCGGCGCCTACCCGGTGCGCCTGGCCGCGATGACCGAGGCCGGCACGGTCGACCAGGACGCGCTCGACGCCGTCGGCGCCGCTCCCTCCGACCTCGTCCAGTTCACGGAGGAGCAGACCGAGGCGGCCTCGTCGCTCCTCGCCGAGAAGTGGGCCGCGGCGATCCAGTGACCACCGCTCCCGCCGAGGCCGTCTCCGGGGCGTCCGCGCTCCGGGGACGGCGCGGCACCCCGGCCGTGCTGGGCGTCGCCCCCTTCGCGCTCTACGTCCTGCTGTTCCTGGCCGTCCCCACGGTCCTCGCGGTGGCGACCGGATTCACGGACGGAGACGGCCGCTTCACCACGGCGAACGTGCTGGCGCTCGGGGATCCCGTCGTGCTGTCCGCCTTCGGCGCGTCGCTCGGGCTCTCGGCCGTCACCGCCGTCGTCGGCGCGATGCTGGGCGCGGTCGTGTGCCTGGCCCTGCTCGGCTCCGATCCGCGCGGGGCGCTCCGGACCGTCGTCGATGCAGCGGCGAGCGTCCTCGCGCAGTTCGGCGGCGTGATGCTCGCGTTCGCGTTCATCGCGACGATCGGCGTGCAGGGGCTGGTGACCACCCTCCTCGCGGGAGCGGGCGTCGACCTCTACGCCGACGGCGTGTGGCTCTACCAGCTGCCCGGGCTCGTCCTCCCCTACCTCTACTTCCAGGTGCCCCTGATGGTGCTCACGTTCCTGCCCGCGCTCGAGGGCCTGCGTCCGGAGTGGGCCGAGGCGAACGCGGTGCTCGGCGGGGGTCGGCTCGGCTACTGGCTGCACGTGGCACTCCCGGTGCTGGCGCCGTCGTTCCTCGGCTGCGTCCTGCTGCTGTTCGCGAACGCGTTCTCCTCCTTCGCCACCGCGGCGGCGCTCATCAGCCAGGGCGCGCAGATCGTCCCGCTGCAGATCCGCGCCGCGCTGGTCAGCGAGACGGTGCTGGGCCGCGAGAACCTCGCGGGCGCCCTCGCGCTCGGGATGCTCGCGGTGATGGTGGTCCTGATGTCCGGGTACGCGCTGCTGCAGCGCCGGGCCCGGCGGTGGCAGCGATGAGGCCCGCGCGGCTCCTGTCCGGGGCGGTGCTCGTGATCACCGGGCTGGTGTTCGCCGTCCCGATCGTCGCGATGGCGGAGTTCACGCTCCGCGGCGCCGACGGCCACGACCTCTCGCACTGGACGGCGATCCTCGACCCGGAGAACGAGCGCGCCTACCGCTCGCTGTTCCAGGGGATCGGCAACTCGCTGGTCCTCGCCGTCGTCACCGCCCTCATCGTCCTGGTCCTGCTGGTGCCGACGATGCTGCTCGTCGAGATTCGGCTCCCGCGCCTGCGCCGGGCTCTGGAGCTGGTCTGCCTGCTCCCGCTGACCGTGCCCGCCATCGTCCTCGTCGTCGGCCTCGCGCCGGTCTACTCCGTGGTCACCGAGCTCGCCGGCTCCGCGCCATGGACGCTCGCTCTCGCCTACGGGGTGCTGGTACTGCCCTACGCCTACCGCGCAGTGGCGGCGGACCTCGCCGGTCTCGACGCCGTGACGCTCTCGGAGGCGGCCCGCTCGCTCGGCGCGGGCCCGCTCGCGGTGCTCGGGAGGATCCTCCTGCCGAACCTGCGCCGGGGCCTGGTCGCGGCCGCGCTGATCACCGTCGCAGTCGTTCTCGGCGAGTACACGATCGCCTCGCTCCTCAGCCGCACCACTCTCCAGACCGGCCTGGTGCAGGTGTCGAAGTCCGACGCCTACGTCGCCGTGATCTTCTCGCTGCTCTCCCTCCTCTTCGCCTTCGCCCTCCTGCTCGGGATCGGCCGCCTCGCGCGGATCGGCCTGCCGACGGGCCGGGCGCACTCCTCGAAAGGCTCCTCGTGACCGCTTCCACCCTCCCCGGCGCCCGCGTGCGCTTCGTCGACGTGGAGCGGCACTACGGCTCCGCGCGAGCGCTCGACGGCGTCTCGTTCGACGTGGCCCCGGGTGAGTTCATCGCGCTGCTCGGCCCCTCCGGCTGCGGCAAGACCACAGCCCTGCGCGCCCTCAGCGGTCTCGAGCGGATCGACGCGGGGCGGATCCTCGTCGACGAGGAGGACGTCGCCCACGTCCCCGTCGCGAAGCGCGACATGGGCATGGTCTTCCAGTCGTACTCGCTCTTCCCGCACCTGCGGGCGCGCGAGAACGTCGAGTTCGGGTTGCGCACCCGGGGAGTCGGGGCGCGCGAGCGCCGAGCGGCCGCGGGGGAGGCGCTGGAGGTCGTGGGCCTCGGCGCCCTCGGCGACCGCTACGCGCACGAGCTCTCCGGCGGCCAGCAGCAGCGGTTGGCGCTCGCGCGCGCCCTCGTCACGCGGCCGCGGGTGCTGCTGCTGGACGAGCCTCTGTCGGCACTGGACGCGAAGGTCCGCGTCCAGCTGCGCGACGAGATCAAGCGCCTGCAGTCCGAGATCGGCATCACCACGTTCTTCGTCACGCACGACCAGGAGGAGGCGCTCGCCGTCGCCGACCGCGTCGCGGTGATGAACGCCGGGCGGATCGAGCAGCTGGGTGCACCGGAGGACCTCTACGCGCGCCCGGCGACCGCCTTCACGGCCCGCTTCGTCGGCCTCTCGACGGTGGTCGCGGGGACGGTCTCGTCGGGATCGGTCCTCGCGCTCGGCGTGCGCCTGCCGCTCGTCGACGCGGCGGTAGCGGACGGGCCTGTGTCGGTGTTCCTCCGCCCCGAGGACCTCGCCGTCGTGGCCGACGGCGCTCCCGACTCCCTGCCCGGAGTCGTCCTCGCCTCGAGCTTCCTGGGGCCGGTGCGGCGCTCGACCGTCCGGCTGTCGACGGGCGAGGAGGTCACCGTCCAGCACGCGTCGGGGCACCGCCTCGAGCCGGGGGAGCGGGTCGGCGTGCTGCCCGCGCGGCGCCCGGTCGCGGTCGGTCCGGCACCGGAGCAGGCGGCGGTCGGCGCCGCCGCATGAGCACTCCCCGGGGATACCGCGCGGGGTATGCGCCGGGGCCTAGTCTGGGCAGATGAGACTCGGCAGGTCCCGCCGCACCTCCGGCCCGCGCGCCGTCCAGCCCGCCGCGCCCGTCGCGCCCGTCGCCCCGGCCGCCCCCTACCGGCCCGCTCCCGTCGCCGATTCGGCCTTCGTGAGCGACGGGATGCGCATCGCCGGCGCCTGGGCCTGGCGCGTCCTCGTCGTGGTCGCGGCGCTCGCGGTGCTGGTGCTGCTCGTCATCGAGCTGCGGCTGATCGTCATCCCGCTCCTGCTCGCGATCGTGATCGCCGCCCTGCTCGTGCCGTTCTCGAGCTTCCTCCAGCGCCACCGCTGGCCCAAGTGGGCCGCCGTCGTCCTGGCGGAGCTGGGGATCGTCGTGGTGATCGGCGGGCTCCTCTTCCTCGTCGTCACCCAGGTCTACTCCGGCTTCGACGATCTCAGCCGGCAGACGGTGCAGTCCTACGACGACTTCAAGGCCTTCCTCCTCGAGTCGCCGCTCCACCTCACCGAGACCGACATCAACCAGTACGCGCAGCAGGCCCTCACGGCCCTGCAGCAGGACTCGGGGATGCTGGTCAGCGGCGCGCTCAGCGTCGGCTCGACCGTCGGCCACCTGCTGACCGGCGTGCTGCTCACCCTCTTCTCGACGCTGTTCATCCTGATCGACGGGCCGAACATCTGGAGCTGGGTCGTCCGCCTCTTCCCGCGCCGCGCCCGCGGAGCCGTCGACGGCGCCGGTCGCGCAGGGTGGGTGACGCTGACCAACTTCGTGAAGGTGCAGATCCTGGTCGCCTTCGTCGACGCGGTCGGCATCGGCCTCGGCTCCTTCCTCCTCGGCGTCCCGCTGGCCATCCCGATCGGCGTGCTCGTCTTCCTCGGCTCCTTCGTGCCGGTCATCGGCGCCGTGGTGACGGGGGCGCTGGCCGTCTTCATCGCACTGGTCTACAACGGACCGCTGATCGCGCTCTTCCTGCTGATCGTCGTCCTCGCGGTGCAGCAGCTCGAGGGCCACATCCTCCAGCCGCTGATCATGGGGTCGGCGGTCAAGGTCCACCCGTTGGCCGTCGTGCTCGCTGTGGCCGGAGGCTCGATCATCGGCGGCATCGCCGGCGCCTTCTTCGCGGTGCCCGTCGTGGCCACGCTCAACGTCATGGTCAAGTACGTCGCGAGCGGAGCCTGGCGCTCGCCGACCCGAACCCCCGAGAGAGTTGCCGCAGAGCATGCAGACTAGCCGCGTCGTCGGACCCGCCCTCCACGAGTTCGAGGCGGCCCGCGCCGTCCTCGCCCCCGTCATCGCCACCACCCCCATGGAGACGAGCACCTTCCTCGCGCAGGTCCTCGGCTCGCCCGTGTTCCTCAAGTGCGAGAACCTCCAGCGCACCGGCTCCTACAAGATCCGCGGAGCGGTGTTCCGGATGTCGCGGCTCACCCCGGAGGAGCGGGCCCGCGGAGTCGTGGCGGCCTCGGCCGGCAACCACGCGCAGGGCGTCGCCTACGCGGCGCGGGAGCTGGGGATCAAGGCCACGATCTTCATGCCGATCGGCGTCGCGCTGCCCAAGCTCGCAGCCACCCGCGACTACGGCGCGGACGTGGTGCTGAGCGGCCACATCTTCAACGAGGCGCTCGCGGCGGCGGCGGAGTTCGCCGAGCGCACGGGCGCGGTCTTCGTTCCTCCCTACGACCACCCCGACGTGATCACCGGCCAGGGCACGGTCGGCCTCGAGATCCTCGAGCAGGCCCCCGCCGTCGAGACCATCGTGGTGCCCATCGGCGGCGGCGGCCTCATCGCCGGGGTCGCATCGGCGGCCAAGCAGAAGGCGGCCGAGGAGGGGCGCACGCTCCGCGTCATCGGCGTGCAGGCGGCCAACGCGGCGCCGTACCCGCTCTCGCTCGCGAGCGGCGAGCCGACCGCGATCACGATCTCTCCGACGATCGCCGACGGCATCGCCGTGGCGAAGCCGGGGCAGCTGAACTTCGCGATCGTCCGCGAGATGGTGGACGAGGTCGTCACCGTCGAGGACGACGACATCGCCCGGGCCCTGCTGGTGCTGCTGGAGCGGGCGAAGCTCGTGGTGGAGCCCGCGGGCGCGGTGGGCATCGCGGCGATCCTGACGGGGAAGATCCGCGACGCCGGAGCGACCGCGGTCATCCTGTCGGGCGGCAACATCGATCCGCTGATGATGGAGCGGGTGATCAGCCGGGGCCTGGCCGCGTCGGAGCGCTACCTCAAGATGAGCATCGGGCTGCCGGATCGTCCGGGGCAGCTGTCGCGCATCGCGGAGCTCATCTCGGAGGCGAACGCGAACGTGGTCGAGGTGCTGCACACCCGGCACGGCCGGGGCCTGCAGATCAGCGAGGTCGAGATCGAGATCAGCGTCGAGACCCGCGGCCCCGAGCACGCCGACCGCGTCATCCAGGTCCTCACCGACGCCGGCTACGCCCCCCGGATCTCCCGCAACTGACCGCTCGAGGGCGCCGCGTCCGCGATCCCGTCGCGATTCCGGCGCCCACGGTCCGGGGAAGGCGGTTCGTCCGTCGCGGCGTTCCCGGTACAGCGGGGAAGAAGCCGATCACGGCGATCACGGCAATCTCGCGTCCTCCGCCGTCGCCGCGAAGCCGGCGCCCCCCGTCTGGAGAGGGCTGATCGTGCGTCGCGGCGTTCTCCGCAAGGCGGAGGAGGAAGCGGTACCGGCGGCATCGCGCCCGACGCTGTCGCCGCGAAGCCGGCGCCCCCCCCCGTCTGGAGAGGGCAGATCGTGCGTCGCGGCGTTCTCCGCAAGGCGGAGGAGGAAGCGGTACCGGCGGCATCGCGCCCGACGCTGTCGCCGCGAAGCCGGCGCCCCGCTCCCCTTCAGAGAGGGCTGATCGTGCGTCGCGGCGTTCTCCGCAAGGCGGAGGAGGAAGCGATACCGGCGGTATCGCGCCCGACGACAACGTCGCGGAGAGCGCCGCGACGTGCGATCAGTGGCCGGACCAGGTCTCGACGTTGGCGACGCGGACCTCGATCTCCCGCCCGTTGGGTGCTGTGAAGCGGGCGGTGTCGCCGACGTTCAGGCCCATGATCGCCGATCCGAGGGGGCTCTGGGGGCTGTAGACGTCGAGGTCGCTCTCGCCCGCCATCTCGCGGTTGCCGAGGAGGAAGCGGGACTCGTCGCCGGCGATCTCGGCGGTGATGATGGTGCCGGCCTCGACGACTCCGTGGCTCTCGGGGGGCGTGCCGATCTCGGCTTCGCGGAGGAGCGAGGTCAGCTGGCGGATGCGGGCCTCGATCTTGCCCTGCTCGTCCTTCGCGGCGTGGTAGCCGCCGTTCTCCTTCAGGTCGCCCTCCTCGCGGGCGACCTCGATGCGCTTGGCGATCTCCTCGCGTCCGTTGGTGGACAGCTCGGTGAGCTCCGCCTCGAGGCGGTCGTACGACTCCTGGGTCATCCAGGTCACCTGTGACTGGTCGGCCATGGTGGGCTCCTGCTCTGCGGGCCGCGCTCGCGGCGCCCGGCAGCACCGTGCGGAGGTGTCCGCGTCCGGCGGTGGGGACGGCCGGCGTCAGGCGGCGGTGGGAATGGCGAGGCCCCGACGAGTCCGTCAGGGCTTCGGGCAAGCCTACGGGAGCCAGCAGGAGGAGATCAAACCTGTGTTCGCGAGCTCGGTGGTGCGGACCGTCTCCGTGTAGGAGCGGAAGCGCTCCGTCGAGGCGGGGTACTCCACGACCAGCCAGCCGACCACGGCGGACTGCTCGTTGAGGGCCTGGACCGCGCAGGCGACCTCGCGGCCGACGGGCGCGGTGAGGTCGAAGGAGACGGTGACGGTGCGGTCGTCCACGACCTGGTGCGCGGTGTCCTGGACGTCCACCCCGCCGCGTGCTCCGTCGAGTCCGGCCCAGACGACCCAGGCGGCGAAGACGGCGACGAAGGCGAGCGCGACGCCGCCGAAGAGCCAGCGGTTGCCGCGGCGGGTGCGCGTCGTGCGGCCGTAGCGGGTGGCGAGGGGTCCGGCGGCGCGGACGGCGTCCGGATCGAGCGCGGGCGCGGCGGCTCCCTCGACGCTCTCGGACGTGCGGGCGGCCACGGAACTCCCTGGGTGATGCGTCTACTCTGGACGGGTGGCGCGCGTCCTTCGCGGACGGGAGCGCCGATCCCATTAAACCCCGAGGAATCGAGCGATCGTGTCCCAGGCCGTCGAGGTCTCCGTCGATTCGGAGGTGCGGGACACTCCGCGCCTTCTCGCCGTGCACGCCCATCCTGACGACGAGTCGAGCAAGGGCGCGGCGACGCTGGCCGCCTACGCCTCGCGGGGCGCCGAGGTCATGGTCGTCTCCTGCACCGGAGGCGAGGCCGGCTCCGTGCTGAACGAGGGCCTCGAGGCCCGCGCGCACGCCGAGCGCGACATCGGCGGCCTCCGCCGGTACGAGATGGCGGCCGCTCGCGAGGCGCTCGGCGTCGAGCACGCCTGGCTCGGCTTCGTTGACTCCGGCATGCCCGAGGACGGGAAGGTCGACGCCGCCTCGTTCGCGGGCCTGCCGCTCGCCACGGCCGCCGCTCCGCTCGTGCGCCTGGTCCGCCGGTTCCGGCCGCACGTGATCATCAGCTACGACGAGAACGGCGGCTACCCGCACCCCGACCACATCCGCGCCCACCAGGTCGCCGTCGAGGCGTACCGCGCGGCGGGCCTCGCCGAGGAGTACCGGGGCGCGGGCGCTCCGTGGTCGATCTCGAAGCTGTACTACGACCGCGTCTTCAGCGGCCAGAAGCTGCGGGCGATCGCCGAGCACCTGCGCTCGATCGACCCGGAGGACCCGCGCCTGTCGGTCTTCGAGGAGATGAAGCGCTGGAACGAGGACACCCCGTACCTCGCGACCACGCGGGTCGTGATCTCCGGCTTCCACGATCGGCGCGATGCGGCCCTGCTCGCCCACGCCAGCCAGGTCGCTCCGGACAACGCCTTCTTCTTCCTCCCGCACGAGGCGATCGACGCCGCCTGGCCGACCGACGACTTCCAGCTCGTCGAGAGCCGGGTCGACGCGCCGACGCCCGAGACGGATCTCTTCGCCGGTCTCGACCTGGCCGAGCTCGCCCCGGGCCCGACCGCGGTCGTCCCGCCGATCGCGCCCGACCCCGAGCCCTCGGGGGACGCCCCGGTGTCCCCGGAGCCCGACGGCTCCGGCGTCGTCGTCGCCGACGAGGTGCGCGCGTGATCGCCGGGCTGCTCGAGGGCGCCCAGCGCGCCGTCGTCCTCGCCTCCACGACGGTGCCGACCCCGGGTCCCGAGTTCAACGAGGACACGGTCACGCCGGGCCTCTTCGGCTTCATCACGATGCTCGTGATCGCTCTGGCGGCCGTCCTCCTCGCGCTCGACATGGTCCGGCGCGTGCGGCGCACCACCTACACCGCCCAGGTGAAGGAGCGGCTCGACGCCGAGGAGGCGGAGCGCAGCGAGGGCTGAGCCCGGCCCGCACCGGTGGCTGAGCCCGGCCCGCAGCGGTGGGCCCGGGCGTCTCTAGGCGTTGTAGGCGGGGTGGAGCGAGACGATCAGCGCCGCCGTCCAGTGGCAGAGGAACGCCACGGCCGTGAGCGCGTGGAAGATCTCGTGGAAGCCGAAGACGCCCGGGACCGGGTTGGGCTTCTTGATCCCGTAGATCACGGCGCCCGCGGAGTAGCAGAGCCCGCCGACGAGGACGAGCACCATCATCGTCGCGCTGGCCTCGAAGAGCGGACCGAGGTACATCACGGCCGCCCAGCCCAGCAGCAGGTAGAGCGGCACGTAGAGCCAGCGCGGCGCCCCGATCCAGAAGACGCGGAAGCCGATCCCGAGCAGCGCCCCCGCCCAGACCAGGACCAGCAGGAGCGTGCCCTGCGCGGGCGGCAGGGCGAGCACGGCCAGCGGCGTGTAGGTGCCGGCGATCAGCAGGAAGATGTTGGCGTGGTCGATCCGCTTGAGGATCATCTTCGTCCGCGGCTTCCAGTCGAAGCGGTGGTACAGAGCGGAGTTCCCGAAGAGCAGGAGCGACGTGGTCGCGAACACCGCGGCCGCCCACTTCGCCGCGGTCCCCTCCGCGACCACGATCAGCACCACTCCGGCGACGATCGCGAGCGGGAAGAGGCCGGCGTGGATCCAGCCGCGCCAGGTGGGCCGGACCTCCGCCGAGGAGTCGTGCTCGATCGCGTCCTCGACGAGGGGGAGGGCGGGCAGGTCCGGGCCGTCCGCTCCGACGGCGTCTCCGCCGCGGTCGGTGCGGGCGCGGGGATCGGACGGGGGAGGCGTCGGCCGCTGGCTCATGCCGGACAGACTACGACGCCGTCCCGGGCCGACGCCGAGCGCCGCCGGGCTTCGAGGAGCGCCCCGGGTCGACTACCGTGTCACTGTGCCGAAGCCGAGACTGCCTGTGGGAAGGGACCTCCTCTACGGCGTCTACAAGAAGCGCCTCCGCTCGAGCCTTCCCCCCGACTCCCTGCCGAACCACGTCGCGATGATCATCGACGGCAACCGGCGCTGGGCGCGGCAGCGGGCCCTCGAGACCGCCGCGCACGGCCACCGGGCCGGAGCCGCCAAGGTGCACGAGTTCCTGCAGTGGTGCGACGAGCTCGGTGTGCGCCACGTCACCCTCTACCTGCTCTCGCAGGACAACCTCGTCGGCCGCGACAGCAGCGAGCTGACCGAGCTGATCGCGATCATCGCCGACCTCGCCGAGGAGGTCTCCCAGCAGCCCGACTGGCGCGTGCAGCACGTCGGCTCCGACGAGGGCCTCCCGCCCTCGCTCGTGGCCGCGCTCGACACGGCGGAGGCGCGCACCGCCTCCCACACGGGCCTGCACGTCAATCTCGCGGTCGGCTACGGCGGGCGGCACGAGATCGCCCAGGCCGTGCGGAGCATCCTGGAGGAGCACGGCAAGCGCGGCTCCTCCATCGAGGACGTCGCGGGCCTGCTGACCCCGGAGCTCATCGGCGAGCACCTGTACACCAGCGGGCAGCCCGACCCCGATCTGGTCATCCGCACCTCGGGGGAGCAGCGCCTCTCCGACTTCATGCTCTGGCAGAGCGCGCACAGCGAGTTCTACTTCATGGAGGCGCTCGGCCCCGACATCCGCGAGGTCGACTTCCTCCGCGCGCTCCGCGACTACGCCGGACGGCACCGCCGCTTCGGCAGCTGACCTCGCGGCTCCTGCCGCACCACCGACCGGAAGGGCCGGCATGAGCTCGAACGAGGCCACCTCCACCACGACCGAGGACTACCTCGCCGGTTTCGGCGAGGAGACCGGGTACCTCGACTTCGGCCGGGTGGGCCCGCTCTCGGCGACCGTCGCCGCCGAGCAGGAGGCGGCCGTCGAGCTGCTGGTGCGCGCGCGCAGCGGCACCCTCGACGAGCTGTTCCGGCAGGACGAGCGCGTCCGGGAGGCGGCGGCGGCGCTCGTGCGCGTCCCCGCCGACCGCGTCGTCTTCCAGCCCAACACCTCGACCGGCCTCCTGCACGCGCTGTTCGGCGCCTCGGGCGCGGTGCTGCTGTCGGCCGCGGAGTTCCCGAGCCTGCCGTTCGCGGCGGTGCGCTCGGCGCAGGCTCTCGGCTCGGTGGAGCCCCGCTGGCTGCGGACCGAGCAGGGACGGGTGACGCCGGAGGCGGTCCGCGAGCAGCTCACGGGCGACGTGACGACCGTCGCGGTGAGCCTGGTCGACTCCCGCACGGGCTACCTCGCGGACGTCGCGGCGATCCGGGACGTGATCGGCGACCGGATGCTCGTCCTCGACGCGATCCAGGGCTTCGGCGTCGTCGACGCGCCCTACGAGCTGGCGGACGTGGTCGTCACCGGCGGCCAGAAGTGGCTCCGCGCCGGCTGGGGGACGGGCTTCCTCGCGCTCAGCGAGCGGGCGCTGTCGCGGCTGACCCCGGTGCTCTCCGGCTGGACGGGATCGGAGCAGGCGGAGCCGTGGGACGAGGTGGCTCCGCCGCGCGGCGACGCCCGCGCCTTCAGCATCAGCAACCCGGACCCGATCGCCCAGGCCCGGCTCGCGTCGGCGCTGGAGGAGGTCGCCGCGGTCGGGCAGTCGACGATCGCCGCGCTCGTGGCGGAGCGGGTCAGCGCGATCGTCGACCTCGCGGACGAGTTCGGACTGGCGGTCGTGGGCTCCCGCGGCGAGCACGAGCGCGCCGGCATCGTGGTCGTCGAGCCGGAGCCGGAGGAGCTGGCCCCGCTGGCGGCCTCCCTCGCCGCGCACGGCGTCACCGCGCGCCTGCGTCCGAGCACCGTCCGCTTCAGCGCGCACGCCGGCACCACCGACGCGACCCTCGCGCTGCTCCGCGCCGCCTTGATCTCGTCGGCCACGAGCATCGACTACTAGGCCGGATTCCGCGCGTTCACACACTGGTTACACATTCGTAGCGGTGAGAAGCACACGGATGTCATTCGCCGCGTTAGGTTCGAGTCATCAGGTACAGCGCCTGGTCGAGACGGCCACAGAAGTACGGCTCGACATCGCGCAGACGCCGAAGGGACACTGCGCGGTGCACGACACGCACCGATGAGACCGGCTCGAGGACATGAGCCGGGGGCTCCGGCCCCCGGAGTGTGGAGAGTCGTCGTGACAGTTCCCCAGGGCATGGATCCGCAGACCGGGACGCAGGGCGGCGTCCACCGCCGTGTCCAGCACGGCTCCTCGGATCCGGCTGATCAGCTCCTCCGCACCTACGTCCTGGACACCTCGGTGCTGCTGTCGGATCCGTCCTCGATGTTCCGGTTCGCGGAGCACGCCGTCGTGCTGCCGATCGTCGTCATCAGCGAGCTCGAGGGCAAGCGCAACGATCCCGAGATCGGCTACTTCGCCCGGCAGGCCCTGCGCCGCCTCGACGAGCTGCGCGTGCAGCACGAGCGCCTCGACTTCCCCATCGCCGTCGGCCGCGGCGGCACGCTCCGCGTCGAGCTCAACCACTCGAACATGTCGGTGCTGCCGAGCGGGCTCCAGATGGGCGACAACGACGCGAGGATCCTCGCCGTCGCGCTCAACCTGCAGAGCGAGGGCGCCGTGGTCACCGTCGTGTCCAAGGACATGCCGATGCGCGTGAAGGCCGCCTCCATCGGCCTCGCTGCGGAGGAGTACCTGGCCGAGCAGGCCCCCGAGTCCGGTTGGACCGGCATGGACGACGTGACGCTCGGCGGCGACGCGATGAGCGAGCTCTACGACCGCGAGCGGCTCTTCACGGACGTCGTGGCCGACATCCCGGTCAACACCGGGCTCGTCGTCCACTCCGACCGCGGCTCCGCTCTCGCGAGGGTCGCCGGCAAGCGGCAGATCACGCTGGTCCGCGGCGACAAGGACGTGTTCGGCCTGCACGGGCGGTCGGCGGAGCAGCGGCTCGCGATCGACCTGCTGCTCGACCCGGAGGTCGGCATCGTCTCGCTCGGCGGCCGGGCCGGCACCGGCAAGTCGGCGCTGGCGCTCTGCGCGGGCCTGGAGGCGGTGCTGGAGAAGCGCCAGCACAAGAAGATCATGGTCTTCCGGCCGCTCTACGCGGTGGGCGGCCAGGACCTCGGCTTCCTGCCCGGCGACGCGGCCGAGAAGATGAACCCCTGGGCGCAGGCGGTCTTCGACACGCTCGGGGCGCTGGTGTCGCAGAACGTGCTCGACGAGGTGATCGAGCGCGGGATGCTCGAGGTGCTGCCGCTCACGCACATCCGCGGGCGCTCGCTGCACGACGCGTTCGTGATCGTCGACGAGGCGCAGTCGCTGGAGCGGAACGTCCTGCTCACGGTGCTCTCGCGGGTCGGGCAGAACTCCCGGGTGGTGCTGACCCACGACGTGGCGCAGCGCGACAACCTCCGGGTCGGCCGGCACGACGGGGTCGCCTCCGTGATCGAGACGCTGAAGGGCCACCCGCTGTTCGCGCACGTCACGCTGACCCGCTCCGAGCGCTCGGCGATCGCCGCTCTGGTCACCGAGATGCTGGAATCGAACGAGCTCGCCTGACGGGATCGCTGTGCGTCCGGTCCGTGGGATCCGAGGATCCCCGGGCCGGGCGCGTCCCTGCAGGGCACCGGGGCGTAGCGTGGACGGGTGAGCATCCTCGACGACGCGCTCCTCGAGCGCTTCCGCACCCGCGCGGCCGACTACGACGAGCGCAACGCGTTCTGCGCGGACGACCTGGAGGAGCTGCGCTCGATCGGGTACCTGGCGCTGCTCGTCCCCGAGGAGCTCGGCGGTGCCGGCCTCGGCCTGGAGCAGGCGGCCGCCGAGCAGACGCGCCTCGCGACGGCCGCGCCCGCGACCGCGCTCGCCGTCAACATGCACCTGGTCTGGACCGGGATCGCGCGACTCCTGCTCGAGCGGGGCGACGACTCCCTCCGCTCGGTCCTCGTCGACGCCGCGGCGGGTCACGTCTTCGCCTTCGGCAACAGCGAGGCGGGCAACGACCTGGTGCTCTCGGACTCGCTGACGCGGGCGGAGCCGCTCGGGGACGGCGGCTACCGCTTCACCGGCACGAAGGTCTTCACCTCCCTCGCGCCCGCCTGGACGCGGCTCGGCGTGTTCGGCCGCGACGACAGCGGGTCGGAGCCGCGGCTCGTGCACGGCTTCGTCGACCGCGGGAGGCCGGACTCGCCGGTCGCCGGGCTCGAGGTCCGCGACGACTGGGACACGCTCGGCATGCGGGCGACCCAGAGCCGCACGACGGTGCTCGACGGCGTCGTCGTCCCGGCCGAGCGGATGATCCGCTCGCTGCCCGTCGGACCGACCGCCGACCCCTTCGTCTTCGCCGTCTTCGCGGCCTTCGAGCTGCTGATCTCCTCGGTCTACCTCGGTGTCGCGCAGCGCGCGCTCGAGCTCGCCGTCGCCTCCGTCCGCCGACGGACCTCCCTCCGGGCGGGAGGGCGGCCACTGGCGGAGGACCCCGAGGTGCGGCACCGGGTGGCTGAGACCGGGATGCTGCTCGACGGGCTCGAGGCGCCCCTGCGCTCGGCGGCGGCCGACGTGGACGCGCTCGTCGACCGGGGCGCGCGCTGGTTCCCGTCGCTGGTGGGGGTGAAGATCCGCACCACGGAGGGAGCACTCCGCGTGGTCGAGAGCGCCGTCCGGATCGCGGGCGGGTCGGCGTACCAGCGCAGGTCGGAGCTCGGCCGCCTCTACCGCGACGTGCTCGCCGGGCAGTTCCACCCCTCCGACGACGCGTCGGCGCACGGCGCCTGGGCGTCGCTCCTGCTGGGACCGCTGCCACCGCGCGACTGAGGCCGGGCTGGGACCCGCCGCCGCCCGAGCACGCCGGCGGGCCGCCCTGTGGAGAACTCCGACGCCCCGAGGGCGGTGCCCCCTAGTCTCGGCGGATGCTCCGCGGATCTCTACTCGACCGGGCCGCCCTGCTCCTGGGCGCCCTGGCGCTCCTCCTGATCGGGGGCCCGCACCTCGGTCGGGCGCCCGGCCTCGTCCCGGTGGCGCTCGTGAGCGTGCCGCTGGTGCTGGCGGACGTGCGCGGGCACCGGCTCCCGAACGCGGTCACGCTCCCGCTGCTGGTGGTCGGAGCCGTCCTCGCGCCCACGGCGGGGACGCTTCTCGCCGTCCTCGCGACGGTGCTGTGCCTGGGCGTGCTGCATGCGGCGGGCGGGCTGGGTCTCGGCGACGTGAAGCTCCAGGCGGCCCTCGCACCGCCGCTCGCGGCTCTCGGACCCGAGCAGGTCGTCGCCGCGCCCGCTGTCGGCTTCGCGGTGGCAGGGCTGTGGGTGCTCGTGCTGCGCGCCCGCGGACGGGTCGCGTTCGGACCGTTCCTGCTCACGGGGTTCTGGCTGGTGCTCTGACGGCCCGCCTCCGCGCCGAGCGCAGGGACGGGCCGTCGGAGGGCCGGGCTCAGCCGGGGTGGGTCATCGACATGACGTCGAGGGCGCTGTCGAGCTGCTCCTCCGTCACCTCGCCGCGCTCGACGAAGCCGAGGTCCACGACCGACTCGCGGATGGTGATCCCCTTGGCGACCGAGTTCTTCGCGACCTTGGCGGCGGCCTCGTAGCCGATCACCTTGTTGAGCGGGGTGACGATCGAGGGGGAGGACTCGGCGAGGGCGCGGGCGTGCTCGACGTCGGCCTCGAGGCCGTCGACGGTCTTGTCGGCGAGCAGCACGGCGGAGTTCGCGAGCAGGCGGATCGACTCCAGCAGCGCCGTCCCCATGACGGGGATCGCGACGTTGAGCTCGAAGGCACCCGAGGCGCCGGCCCAGGCGATGGTGGCGTCGTTGCCGATCACGCGCGCGCAGACCATGAGGACGGCCTCCGGGATCACCGGGTTCACCTTGCCGGGCATGATCGAGGATCCGGGCTGGAGGTCGGGGATCCGCAGCTCTCCGAGGCCGGTGTTGGGGCCGGAGCCCATCCAGCGGAGGTCGTTGTTGATCTTGGTCAGGCTCACCGCGAGCACGCGCAGCGCTCCGGAGGCCTCGACCAGCGAGTCCCGCGCGCCCTGGGCCTCGAAGTGGTTGCGGGCCTCGGTGACGGGAAGGCCCGTCTCCTCCGCGAGGCGCGCGATGACCTTCTGCGGGAAGCCGGCGGGGGTGTTGATCCCGGTGCCGACCGCGGTGCCGCCGAGCGGGACCTCGGCGACGCGGGGGAGCGCCGACTGCACGCGCTCGATGCCGAGGCGGATCTGCGCGGCGTAGCCGCCGAACTCCTGGCCGAGCGTGACCGGGGTGGCGTCCATCAGGTGGGTGCGGCCGGCCTTGACGACCTCGGCCCACTGCTCCGCCTTGACCTCGAGCGACTCGGCGAGCTGCTCGAGCGAGGGGATCAGCGACTCGATGAGCGCGCCGGTGACGGCGACGTGGACCGAGGTGGGGAACACGTCGTTGGAGGACTGCGAGGCGTTGACGTGGTCGTTCGGGTGCACGGTGCGTCCGAGGGCCGTGGTCGCCAGCGAGCCCAGCACCTCGTTCATGTTCATGTTCGAGGACGTGCCCGAGCCGGTCTGGTACACGTCGATCGGGAAGTGCGCGTCGTAGCCGCCCCCGACGACGAGGTCGGCCGCGTCGGCGATCGCCGTGGCGATGTCGGCGTCGAGCACGCCCAGCTCGGCGTTGGCCAGCGCCGCCGCCTTCTTGATGCGGGCGAGGGCCGCGATCTGGGCAGGCTCGAGGCCCGCACCGGAGATCGGGAAGTTCTCGACCGCCCGCTGGGTCTGCGCGGCGTAGAGGGCGTCGCGGGGGACCCGCACCTCGCCCATCGTGTCGTGCTCGATGCGGAAGTCGCCGGAGTCGTCGGTCGGGGAGTGATCCACCACGCTGTGTTCGTCCTTGTCTGATCGGTTGGTGCTGTGCTGTCCGGAGCCGCTCACGCGGGATCCGATCCCACCGCGCTCGGAGCGGCGGCGGAGGAGGCCGAGCCGGAGTCGCGCTCCAGCTCGGAGACGTAGGGGCTGAGCTCGGGCGGATCGATGCCGAGCACGACATCGGACATCACGGTGCCGTCCGAGAGCCGGTAGTTGGCGCCCACGAGGGCGAGCCGCCCGGTCGCGACAGCGTCGGCGATCAGCGGGGAGCGCTGGAGCAGCTCGGCGACCGTGTCGCGCAGGTGCTCGCGGCCGACGGCCAGCGCGTCGGTCGCCGACGGGTCGACGAGCACGCGGCCGTCCGGCTGAGCGCCCACGAGGCGGCGCACCGCGGGGATGATCGGCTCGATCAGGTGCTCGATGTGCGGGGGGAGCCGCTCGGCGCCGGGCGCCTGCGACTGGATCGCCGCCCGGACCGCTCCGCACTCGTCGTGGCCGAGCACGAGCAGCACCTTCACGCCGAGGACGGCGACACCGTACTCCAGCGAGCCGATGATGGAGTCCGCGATCACCTGGCCGGCGTTGCGGACGACGAAGAGGTCGCCGAGCCCCAGGTCGAAGATGATCTCGGCCGCGAGGCGGGAGTCGCTGCAGCCGAAGAGCGCGGCGAGCGGGGCCTGCGCGGCGGCGAGCTCGGCGCGGCGCTCGACGTCCTGGCGGGGGTGGCGGGGCTCGCCGGCGACGAAGCGCTGGTTGCCGCGGAGCATCTCCTTCCAGACCCACGCCGGCGGGCGGGACTCGCGGGGGACGGTGCTGCTGGTTCCGAGGCTCATCGGGACTCCTCCTGGCCGATCTGCGGGGTGATGGCGTCGACGACCAGGCGGATCTCGTCCGTCGGGGCCGTGCCGTAGACGAGGTAGGTGCTGGAGCCCTCCGTCGTCTCGAGTGCGTAGGGCGTGTTGCCGGTGTCGTCGCCGGAGTCGCGGTGGTCGTAGACGGTCCAGTCGCGGCCGTCGATCGTCTCGACGCCGGTCGCCGCCCGGCGGTCGAGCTGCGTCGCGACCCAGGCCGCGTCCGCGTCGAGCCCCTGGCTCAGGCCGATGTAGCCCGCCTTCGGCGTGATCAGGCCGACGTACCAGTAGTCGGTGCCGTTCTCGCGGCGGAGCTCGGCCGCGTTGGCCTTCCAGCCCTCGGGCAGGGAGGGCACGGCGAGCGTCTGCTCCTCGCCCAGCTGGACCTGCGCGGCGACGCGGGGGACGTCGACCGAGGAGAGCTCCACGGTGTCGCCGCGGGGGACGAGCAGGACGATGAGCGCTACCGCGCCGACGGTCGCGAGCAGCGAGAAGACGAGATTGTTGACCGTCTTGCGCTGACGGTAGAGCCGAGAGTTCTCGGCCTTGCGTGCGGCCGTCTCGGCGGCCGTCTCCGGGCGCCCGAGCTCGGCGACGACCCGCGCGGGCTTCGCGCGGCTCATCCGGCGGCCGCCCCTCCGGAGCGGGCCGCGTCCAGCCGGGCGCGTGCTCCGATCAGCCACTCCTCGCAGCGGGCGGCGAGGGCCTCGCCGCGCTCCCACAGGGCGAGCGAGCGCTCGAGGGTGGAGCTGCCCTGCTCGAGCTCGGACACGACGCGGACGAGCTCGTCGCGCGCCTGCTCGTAGGAGAATCCCGAGACGTCGGAGTCGGTCGCCGGGGCGTCGGGGGAGTCGGGCATGGGTCTGATCCTATCGATCGGGGCTGAGGGGGGACGGGTGGCGCGGCGGGCTCAGGACCGGCCGGCGGGATCGCCGGTGGGCCCCTCGGAGCGGGCGCCGACGGCCCCCTCCGCGAGCGTGAGGACGAGTGCGCCGCCGGCCGGCGCGTCGCCGGGTGCCCGGACGACGTGCCCGGCCGCGTTCTGGACGATCGCGTAGCCGCGGTCGAGGGTGTGCTGGGGGGAGAGGGCGCGCAGGTGGCCGTGCAGGCGCTCGACCTCGAGGTGCGCGCGCTCGAGGCGGCGGTCCACCAGCTCGGCGCCGCGCGCGACCCAGCGGGTCAGCTCTTCGGAGTGCCGGTCGACCAGCACGTGCGGCTGGGCGAGCACCGGCCGCGAGCGCAGCTGCGAGAGCCGGTCGATCTCGTGCGAGACGAGCCCGCTCACGCGGCCGGTCATCCGCAGCCGGGCCTGCTGCACGCGCAGCAGCTCGTCGGAGACGTCGGGCACGACCCTCTTCGCGGCGTCGGTGGGAGTGGAGGCGCGCAGGTCGGCGACGTCGTCGAGCAGCGGGCGGTCGGCCTCGTGGCCGATCGCGCTGACGACCGGAGTGGAGCAGGCGGCGACGGCGCGCACGAGCGCCTCGTCGCTGAAGCCGAGCAGGTTCTGGAAGTCGCCGCCTCCGCGGGCGATCACGATCACGTCGATGCTGTCGTCGGCCTCGAGGGTCCGCAGGGCCGAGAGCACCTCCGGGACCGTTCGGTCGCCCTGCACGGCCGAGTGGACCACCCGGAAGCGCACGGCCGGCCAGCGCAGCTGCGCGTTCCGCAGCACGTCCTTCTCGGCGTCCGAGTCCTTGCCGGTGATGAGGCCCACGCCGTGCGGGAGGAACGGCAGCGGCTTCTTGCGGGAGGCGTCGAACAGCCCCTCCGACGCGAGCTGCCGGCGGAGCCGCTCGAGCTTCTCGAGCAGATCGCCCAGGCCGACGTGGCGCATCTCGAAGACCTGCATCGAGAGCGTGCCGCCCTTGACCCAGTAGTTGGGCTTCACCAGCGCGATGACCCGATCGCCCTGCTTGAGGTCGGCCGGGAGGCGGCTCCGCACCGACGACCAGACGGTGAAGCCGACCGTCGCGTCTCCGGACAGGTCCTTCAGCTTCCCGTAGACGTTGCCGCCGGACGCGCCCCACTGGGTGATCTCGCCCTCGACCCACGCGGTGCCGAGGCGCTCGATCCAGCCCTTGATCTTGCTGGCGAGCAGGCCGACCGGCCAGGGTGCGTCGGCGGTGGGTGGGGCGTCGGTCATCGCTGCCTCTGCTCGGAGGGACGGGGGAGCGGGAGTGCCCTCCCGCGACGACAACGGTACGGGACGGGTCCGACACCGGGACGGCCCGGGCACAGGATGCACCACGTAGAATCAGGGGGTGAGCCAAGTCCCGATCAGCCTGCCCATGCCGCGCATGCCCCGCGCCACAGGGCGTCTGCGCGACGTCCCCGTCGAGGGCCGCAAGCGCGTTCTCCTCGCCGCGCCCCGCGGCTACTGCGCCGGAGTCGACCGCGCGGTCGTCGCCGTCGAGAAGGCCATCGAGCACTACGGTGCCCCGGTCTACGTGCGCAAGCAGATCGTGCACAACGTGCACGTCGTCTCCACGCTCGAGAGCCAGGGCGCCATCTTCGTCGACGAGGTCGACGAGGTGCCCGAGGGATCGCACATCGTCTTCAGCGCGCACGGCGTCTCACCGGCCGTCGTCCAGGGCGCGGCCGACCGCGGTCTCCAGGCGATCGACGCGACCTGCCCCCTGGTGACGAAGGTGCACCGCGAGGCCGTCCGCTTCGCGCGCGACGACTTCGAGATCCTCCTCATCGGCCACGAGGGCCACGAGGAGGTCGAGGGCACCGCGGGCGAGGCCCCCGATCACGTCACCCTCGTCGGCAGCCCCGACGACGTGCCGAACATCGTCGTGAAGGACCCGGACAAGGTCGTCTGGCTCTCGCAGACGACGCTCTCGGTCGACGAGACGATGGAGACGGTGCGCCGTCTCCGCGAGCGCTTCCCCAACCTGCAGGACCCGCCGAGCGACGACATCTGCTACGCCACGCAGAACCGCCAGGTCGCGATCAAGAAGGTCGCCGCGGGCGCCGAGCTGGTCATCGTCGTCGGCTCCGCGAACTCCTCCAACTCCGTGCGCCTCGTCGAGGTCGCCCTCGAGTACGGCGCGAAGGCCGCCTACCGGGTCGACTACGCGAGTGAGATCAAGCAGGAGTGGCTCGAGGGCATCCGCACCGTCGGCGTCACCAGCGGCGCCTCGGTGCCCGAGGTGCTCGTCCAGGAGGTCCTCGACGACCTCGCCGCCGCCGGGTACGGCGATGTCGAGGAGGTCAAGACCGCGGAGGAGGACCTGATGTTCTCGCTCCCCAAGGAGCTGCGCAAGGACGTCGCCGGCAAGCGCGACGCCCGCGGCGTCGGTGGACGCATCAGCGCGGGAGCGGGCGCCTAGAGCGTTCCGGCCCGGACACGGAAGAGGCCGCCCTCCCTCGGGAGCGGCGGCCTCTTCCGTGTGCGGTGGAACGGGGATCGACGCTAGACGTCGGTGCCGGCGCCGCCCTGCGAGCCCGACATGCGCGTGACGTACTCCGCGAACGTCGGGTCGCCCAGGATGGCGATCGCCGCGACGATCAGGGAGAGCAGCACGGTCGCCGCGATCCCGAGGATCGGGACGAGCACGGCGCGCTTGCCGGCGCGGAGCCGCCGGATCGAGATCCACACCGCGAAGGCGACGATCAGCGACTGCGCGAGCGCCACCACGACGCCGAGGATCCGCGCGAGCTCCGGCGACGCGTAGGTGCCGATGCCCTGGGAGCGGTAGAGCTCCTGGAGGGTCGTCGCGAAGCTCGAGGGGTCGAGCAGCGTCGGCACGGCGAAGAACACGCCGAGCGCGAGCAGCACGATCGTGAGCAGGCGGTCGACGGGATGCGCGACCGGCTTCGCGGCCGGAGCGGTCGCGGACCTCGGATCGGTCTCCGACCCCCGCGGGTCGGGGACGACCACGGCGTCCTCCGGCGGCTGCCACGACCAGCCGGGCGGCGCGTACTCGCCGTACTGCGGCTCCGGACGCCTGTCGCCCGGCTGATCGTGTGCGTTCGTCACGGAGCGGTGCCCTACTTCCCGGAGTTCCCGGCCGAGCCGAGCTGACGGGTCGCCTCGGCGACGCGCGCGGCCATCGCGGTCTCGGCGATCTTGCCCCACGAGCGCGGGTCGTAGACCTTCTTGTTGCCGACCTCGCCGTCGACCTTGAGGAAGCCGTCGTAGTTCTTCAGCACGGTGTCCGCGACGGAGCGGCTGAACGCGTACTGCGTGTCGGTGTCGATGTTCATCTTGACGACGCCGTTGCGGACCGCCTCGGCGATCTCCTCGTCGGTCGAGCCCGAGCCGCCGTGGAAGACGAGATCGAGGGGGAGCGCGCCGATGCCGTACTTCGCCTGCAGGCCGTCCTGGATCTCGCGGAGCAGCTCCGGGCGCAGTCGGACGTTGCCCGGCTTGTAGACGCCGTGGACGTTGCCGAAGGTGAGGGCGGCCATGTAGCGGCCCTGCTCGCCGAAGCCGAGGGCCTCGACGGTCGCGATCGCGTCGTCGAGCGTGGTGTAGAGGTGCTCGTTGATGTCGTGCGAGACGCCGTCCTCCTCGCCGCCGACGACGCCGATCTCGACCTCGAGGATGGCGTTGATGTTCTTGACGCGCGGGAGGATCTCCTTCGCGATGGCGAGGTTCTCGTCGAGCGGGATCGCGGAGCCGTCCCACATGTGCGACTGGAAGAGCGGCTCGCGACCGGCCTTGACCTCCTCCTCGGAGGCGGCGATCAGCGGGTAGACGAAGCCCTCGAGCGCGTTCTGCGGGCAGTGGTCGGTGTGGAGCGCGACCGTGACCGGGTAGTTCTTGGCGACCTCGGTCGCGAACCTCGCGAAGGCGATCGCGCCTGCCGCGCGGTTCTTCACGGTGTGGCCGGCGAAGTAGTCCGCGCCTCCGGTGGTGACCTGGATGATGCCGTCCGAGCCCGCCTCGGTGAGGCCCTGGAGGACCGCGTTGATCGTCTGCGACGACGAGACGTTGAACGCCGGGTAGGCGAAGCCGCCCGCCTTCGCCTTGTCGAGCATCTCTGCGTACTGGTCCGGGGTAGCGACGGGCATGGCATCTCCTTTGACGGATGAACGAAGGGGGGTCGGGCGAGGCCCGCGTCGCGGACGAGTCTAGCGAGGCGCCCCTCCGCGGTCCCTCCGCCCGTGGAGGGCCCTGGACTAGGCTTCGGACAGGGATGGGGATCCGCTCCGCGGGTCCTGCGACGACGTGCACGAACTCGACGACGAAGGACTCCGCTCTGTGATCGACAACGACTCGCTCTACCTCCACCCCGACCGCAACCTCGGCATGGAGCTCGTCCGCGCCACCGAGGCCGCCGCGATCCGCGCCGTGCCCTTCATCGGCAAGGGGGACAAGAACGCCGCCGACGGCGCAGCGGTCGACGCCATGCGCACCTTCCTCGGGACCGTGAACTTCGACGGAGTCGTCGTGATCGGCGAGGGCGAGAAGGACAACGCGCCCATGCTCTTCAACGGCGAGCACGTCGGCAACGGCTCGGGGCCCGCCGCCGACATCGCCGTCGACCCGATCGACGGCACCTCGCTGACCGCCGCCGGGCGCCAGAACGCGCTCTCGATGATCGCCGTCGCCGACCGCGGCGCGATGTTCGACCCCTCCGCCGTGTTCTACATGGAGAAGATCGTCACCGGGCCCGAGGGCGTCGGGATCATCGACATCCAGCGCCCGATCGGCGAGAACATCCGCGCCCTGGCCCGCGCCAAGCGCAAGCCCGTCGAGGAGATGCGCATCGCGGTGCTGGACCGCCCGCGCCACGCTCAGCTGATCGAGGACATCCGCGCGGCCGGAGCCGGCACGCGCCTCCTGCTCGACGGCGACGTCGCGGGCGGCATCAACGCCGCTCGCCACGACTCCCGACTCGACATGTGCGTCGGCACCGGAGGCACGCCCGAGGGCATCATCACGGCCTGCGCCATCCGCGCGCTCGGGGGAGTCATCCAGGGCATCCTCCGCCCGAAGGACGACGACGAGCGCCAGCGTGCCATCGACGCCGGGCACGACCTCGACCGCGTGCTCCACGCCAACGACCTCGTCCGCAGCGACAACACCTACTTCGTCGCGACCGGAGTGACGAACGGCGGGCTCGTGAAGGGCGTGCGCAAGGAGGGCCACGTCATCACGACGGAGTCCATCGTGCTGCGCTCCCGCTCGGGCACCATCCGCCGCGTGACCGCCCAGCACCTCGCGGAGAAGTGGGTCTAGGCCGTCACGCTCTCTCAGAGACCCCGCACTGCTGCCGAGGCGCCGCTCCGCTGACGGCGCACTCGTCGAGTGCGGCGGCGTCTCGGCGTGCAGGACGCGGAAGGACACCGGCCCCGGTCACCGAGGCGAGCGGGCGGGGCCGCGGCGGGTCTCGAGACGGCTCGCGGGCGCTCCTCCCCCGAGCCGCGGAGGTGGAGCGCCGTCGCGAGCTGCGGTCGTCCGGGTGTCGAGCCGGATGCACGGCGCCGCTCGCGCCCGGCCTGCACGCCCGGTGCTCGCTCAGCGGGGACCCGGGGCCCTACGCGCTCCGCTCGGACTCGTCGTCCGCGGCGAGCAGCTCGACGGCGGTGAGGCGTCGCGGCGAGGAGGCGACTCCTCCGACCGGGGCGATGACGCGCGACTCGTCGAGGGAGTCGAACTGGCGCGCGGTGACCAGCACGCGGCTCTCGAGCGAGCCGGCGAAGGCGTTGTAGGAGTCGACCGTCTTCTCGAGCGAGCGGCGCAGGCCCTCGGCGTGGTCGGCGAGGGTGCCGAGACGGGCGTAGAGCGTCTTGCCGAGGTCGAGCAGGCGCTTGGCGTCGTCGGTGAGCACGTCCTGCTGCCAGGTGTAGGCGACGGTCTTCAGCACCGACCACAGGGTCACGGGCGAGGCGAGGGCGACGCGCTTGCGGAACGCGTACTCGAGCAGGCTCGGGTCGGCGTCGAGCGCGCTCGCGAGCAGCGGCTCGCTCGGCACGAACGCGATGACGAACTCGGGGCTCGCCGGGAGACCGGTCCAGTAGGAGCGGGCGGCCAGCGCGTCCACATGGCCGCGGAGGGCGCGGACGTGCGCGCGCAGGAGCCCCGCGCGCCGCGCCTCCTCCTCTCCGCCGGCGCCCGCGGGGATCGCGCTCGCCTCCAGGTACGCGTCGAACGGCACCTTGGCGTCCACCGCGATCGCCTTGCCGCCGGGCAGGCGGACCACCATGTCGGCGCGGCCGCGGCCCGCCTCGCCCTCGAGCCCGAACTGCACGTCGAAGTCGACCCGCTGGGTGAGCCCGGCGGCCTCGACGACGTTCCGCAGCTGCGTCTCGCCCCAGGCGCCGCGGCTCGTGGTGGAGCGGAGCGCGGACGCGAGGGTCTCGGTCGTCGAGCGCAGCTGCTCGCCCGCCGCCCGCTGTCCCTCGAGCTGCTCGGTGATCGCCCCGAACTGGGCGGCGCGCTCGCGCTCGAGCCGGCCGACCGCCTCCTGCATGCCGCGCAGGCTCTCGGCGACGGGGGAGAGGGTCTGCAGGATGCGCGCGTCGTGCCGCTCGCGCTCGGCGACGACGCGCAGCTGCTCCTGGAGCTCGCGGATCTGGTCGCGGGCGGAGCCGAGGTGCTCGCGGTGCTGCTCGACGACGGCCTCGTGCCGCTCCTCCAGGCCCTCCGCGCGGGCGCGGGCCGTCGCGAGGTCGAGGGCGAGGGCGGCGTCGGGCGTGCGGGAGCGGGCGAGGAGGACGGCCACGACTCCCGCGAGGAGCGCGCCGACCACCAGGCCGAGGGCGAAGGAGAGATCCATGCCGCCGATGACACCACGCACCTCCGACATCGATCGATCGACGCGCCACGACCACCGAACGAGGGCCAGGACGCCCTGCGACCGCCTCGTAGACTTCGCGATCATGGGGAATCACCACCGCTCATCGCGCCTGCTCACGGCCGCGCTCGCTCTCGCCTTCGGGCTCGGCACCGCCCTCGTCCCGATCACCTCCGCCTCCGCCGCCGAGGACGCGCCGTCGACCGTCTCGGTCGAGACCGGCGCTCTCGACGCGTCCCTCGACCGCGCCGACCTCGGCGTCCCGGACCAGTCGACGCAGTACAGCGCCGAGGAGACGAAGAGCTTCCGCGCCGGCTTCATCGTCAGCGACGCCCAGTTCTTCGACGGCGACGCGCTGAGCACCGGTCAGGTGCAGTCGCTCCTGAACGAGAAGGGCAGCCGGTGCTCCACCGCCGGCACCGCCCCCTGCCTCAAGAACTTCTCGCAGGCGACGCCGTCCAAGGCGGCGGACGCGATGTGCAGCGCCTACCAGGGCTCCGGCAGCGAGTCGTCGGCCTCGATCTTCACGCGCGTCGGCCTGGCCTGCGGCATCAACCCGCTCGCCCTGGTCGTGCTCGTGCAGAAGGAGCGCAGCCTCGTCACCGACACGACGCCGAGCCCCGAGGACTACGCCAAGGCGACCGGCTACAACTGCCCGGACACCGCGGCGTGCGACCCCGGCTCCGCCGGATTCTTCACCCAGGTCTACAGCGCGGCCCGCCAGTTCAAGCGCTACGCCAACCCGCCCGGCTCCGGCTCGAACTTCACCACCTACGCTCCGGGCACGACGCCGAACGTCGCCTACTACCCGAGCACCGCGTGCGGCTCCTCACCGGTCACCATCCGCAACCAGGCCACGGCCGACCTCTACTACTACACGCCGTACCAGCCCAACGACTACGCGCTCACCGGCTCCGGCAACGCGGCCTGCGCGACCTACGGCAACATCAACTTCTGGTACCTCTTCAGCGACTGGAACCCGAACGGCACCCTGGCCAACGCCGGGATCGCCCCCGCGGGACGCGTCGACGCCCCGCGCATCTCGGGCAGCACGCTGAGCGTGTCCGGCTGGGCCGTCGATCCGACGACGCAGCAGGCCGCGCTGACCACGACGGTCACGGTGACCGGCCCCGACGGCACCCGCACGGTCCGCACGCAGACCGCGAACGGCGACCGCGGCGACATCCCGGACGAGTACTCCGTCGCCGGCCGCGCACACGGCTTCGGCGCCACCACGCCCGTCTCGGCACCCGGCACCTACCAGGTCTGCGTCTCCACCGACTCCGTCGAGTGGAACCGCTGGGTCGGCTCGGGCGACTCCCGGGGCCCCGGCCGGAAGGATCTCGGCTGCTCGACCGTGAGCACGTCGGCCGGGATCGACGTCTCGCGTCTGGCCGGCACCGACCGCCAGGGCACCGCCGTCGAGATCTCGAAGGCCGTCTTCGGCCCGAACGTCCCCGTCGTCTACATAGCGACCGGCGCGAACTTCCCCGACGCGCTGAGCGCCGCCCCGGCCGCGGCCAAGCAGGGCGGTCCGCTGCTCCTGGTCGACCGCGACGGCATGTCCCAGCCCGTCCGCGACGAGCTCGACCGCCTGAAGCCCGCGAAGATCGTCGTCGTCGGATCGGAGCTCAGCGTCGGCAAGGGCGTGTACGACCAGCTCCGCGGCTACACCTCGTCGATCCAGCGGCTCGGCGGGACCGACCGCTACGACACCTCGAGGAAGATCATCCAGTACGCCTTCTCGGGCGGCTCGTCGCGCGCTTGGCTGGCGACCGGCGAGAAGTTCCCGGACGCGCTCGGCGCGAGCGCCGCAGCCGGCTCGGTGAACGCTCCCGTCGTCCTGGTCAACGGCACCGGGAGCACGGCGGACGCCGTGACGAAGAGCATCCTCTCGGGGCTCAAGGTGCAGAACCTCACCATCGCGGGCAGCCCCCTGTCGGTGAGCGAGGGGATCAAGAACTCGCTTCCGGTGTCGACCATCACCCGCATCGGCGGAGTCGACCGCTACGACACCTCGGAGCAGCTGAACCGGGCCGCCTTCTCGAGGGCCAAGACCGTGTTCCTGGCGACGGGCGAGAACTTCCCCGACGCCCTCGCCGGAGCCACGGCGGCGGGCTACTCGAACAGCCCGCTGTTCGCCGTGCCGACGACCTGCGTGCCCCGCGCCGTCCTGACCGACATCGCGAAGTCGGGAGCGCAACGGGTCGTCCTCCTCGGCGGTCCCACGACCCTCTCGGAGGACGTCGCGCGCCTCACCCCCTGCGGCTGATCGCCCGCGGCCCCGCCACTAGCGTGGAGGGATGACCCCGACCGCACCGTCCCCGACCGGCGTCCGACGCCGGCGGGGCGGTGCGGTCGCCGTCGTCGGGGCGCTGGTGGCGCTCCTGCTGGGAGGGTCCGTCGACGGCACGCGCCTCGCCGCGGTGCCGTCCGAGCCGCAGACCGTCCGGCTGTGGACCTTCCTCCAGCCGGGCCCCGTCGCGGCCGACTTCGACCCGGGCGACCTGATCTCCGACGAGGTCTTCTTCGCCGGCGACGCGCTCGGACCGCTCACGGTGCAGGCGTTCCTCGACGCCCGCGTCCCCGACTGCGCGGGCGGGCCGGTGCCGTGCCTGCGCGACTACGCCGAGGACACCGCGGCGATCACGGCCGACGAGCAGTGCGACGCGCTGCCCGCCGGACGCGACGTCCCGGCCGCGGAGATCATCACCTCGGTCGCCGGCGCGTGCGGCGTGAATCCGGCCGTCCTCCTGGTGCTGCTGCAGAAGGAGCAGTCGCTCGTGACCGATCCGGAGCCGAGCGAGCGGCAGTTCCGCAGTGCCACGGGCTACGGCTGCCCGGACACCGCCGACTGCGACACGGACTCCTACGGCTTCGCCGCGCAGGTGTACGGAGCGGCGTGGCAGTTCCAGCGCTACCGGAACCCGGACTCGAGCTTCGACTGGTACCCGGTCGGCGCGGCCGGCGACGTCCGCTACTCCCCGGACGAGTCCTGCGGCACCGCCCCGGTGACGATCGCCAACACGGCCACGGCGGGTCTCTACTACTACACGCCGTACCAGCCGAACGCGGCGGCGCTCGCGAACCTCTACGGCGAGGGCGACGACTGCTCGGCCTACGGGAACCGGAACTTCTGGCGCATCTTCAGCACCTGGTTCGGCGACCCCCGCGGCTGAGCCGATCGTCTCGAGCCGGCTCGGCATGCCGGACGTCAGGCGGCGACGGGGGCCTTCGGGCGCAGGCGCTTCACGGAGACGCCGGCCAGCTCGCCGAGCTCGGCCATGCTCGCGGCGCCGTGCCGCCGGGCCGCGTGCACGACGATCGCGGCGCACGCCTCGGCGTCGGCCGACGCGTCGTGGTGGCGGAAGTCCTCGAAGCCCGCGGCCATGGCGACGACGGGGAGGCGGTAGGAGTCGAGCTCGTACGTCTTGCGGGCGAGCTGCAGCGAGCAGAGGTAGTCGTACTCGGGGTGCTCGAGGGAGGTCGCCGCGCAGGCTGCGCGGATGACGCCCATGTCGAAGCCGGCGTTGTGCGCGACGAACACGTCCTCGCCGGCGAAGGCCGCCAGGTCGGCGAACTGGTCGACCCAGGAGGCGGCGGCGTGCACGTCGTGCTTGCGGATGCCGTGGATCCGCGTGTTCCACTCGAGGAAGTCGTCGTACCCCAGCGGCGGGCGGATGAGCCAGCCGGCGCGGTCGACGACGCGGCCGTCGCGGACCTTGACGAGCCCGACGGAGCAGGCGGAGGCCCCGTGCGAGTTGGCGGTCTCGAAGTCGATGGCGGTGAAGTCGATGGGCACGCTCCAGCCTCTCACGCACCTCCGACGCCGCAGGGAGCGTCGCGCGCGCGTCGCCCCGAGCGGGCGGGAGCACCCGCCGGCCGCGGGCGGGCGCCTCCCGTTCCTCCGCGCCCCGCCCGCCCGGCCCTTCCGCCGCCACGCCGTAGGATGGATGCCCGTGGCTCTCACTATCGCAATCGTCGGTCTCCCCAACGTCGGCAAGTCGACGCTCTTCAACGCACTGACCAAGAACACGGTGCTCGCGGCGAACTACCCGTTCGCGACGATCGAGCCGAACGTGGGTGTGGTGAACCTGCCCGACTCCCGCCTCGAGGTGCTCGCCGGGATCTTCGGCTCCGAGCGCATCCTCCCGGCGCCCGTCTCCTTCGTCGACATCGCCGGCATCGTGCGCGGCGCGTCCGAGGGCGAGGGCCTGGGCAACAAGTTCCTCGCGAACATCCGCGAGGCCGACGCCATCGCGCAGGTCATCCGCGGCTTCGAGGACTCCGACGTCGTCCACGTCGACGGCAAGGTCGACGCCGCCAGCGACATGGAGACGATCAACACCGAGCTGGTCCTCGCCGATCTCCAGACCCTCGAGAAGGCCGAGGCCCGCTACGAGAAGGAGCTCAAGGGGAGGAAGATCGAGCCGATCGTGGTCGAGACCGCGAAGAAGGCGCGCGAGTTCCTCGACCAGGGCAAGCCGCTGTCGGCCTCCTCGATCGATCTGGAGCCGATCCGCGAGCTGGGCCTGCTGACCGCCAAGCCCTTCATCTACGTCTTCAACGTCGACGAGGCCGTGCTGACCGACGACGCCCGGAAGGCAGAGCTCGCAGCCCTGGTCGCGCCGGCGAAGGCGATCTTCCTCGACGCGAAGATCGAGTCCGAGCTGATCGACCTCGATGAGGCCGACGCCGCCGAGATGCTCGAGTCGACCGGCCAGACGGAGTCGGGCCTCAACCAGCTCGCGACCATCGGCTTCGACACCCTGGGCCTCCAGACCTACCTCACGGCCGGCCCGAAGGAGACGCGCGCCTGGACCATCGGGAAGGGCTGGACCGCGCCCCAGGCCGCCGGTGTCATCCACACCGACTTCCAGAAGGGCTTCATCAAGGCCGAGATCATCTCGTTCGACGACCTCGTCGAGACCGGCTCGATCGCCGAGGCCCGCGCGAAGGGCAAGGCCCGCATCGAGGGCAAGGACTACGTGATGCAGGACGGCGACGTCGTGGAGTTCCGCTTCAACGTGTAGGACGGCCTTGCTCGGCTCGAGGCGCCCGGTTCGCTCGGATCCCCGGATCCGCGAGCCGGGCGCTTCTGCACGGAGGTGCGGGATCGCCGACCCCGGGAGTCCGACACGAGGCCGGTCACGTCCGCGGACGTCCGCTCCGCCCGTCAGTTCAGCACGTCCCCGATCAGCCAGCTCGACAGCCCGACGAGGGTGCAGACGCCGACGACCACCCAGGCGACGGTCCGGCGGACCGAACGGGAGACCGCCTCCGAGCTGCGGGGAGTGGGACGCAGCGGCGGCGTGTACGCGGGCGGGACGGTGTAGGTCCGGGCCGGCGGGAGGAGTCGGGGGAGAGTGACCGGACGGCCGTCGACCCACTCGGCGGGCAGCTCCGCGGCCTTCGCGGCCTGCAGTGTGAGCTCGACCTTCAGCGGGGATCCGCGGAGGGAGGCGTAGGCGGCGGCGGTGAGGCCGAGGCTCGCGAGGTGGCGGAGGGTCGGGGTGAAATCCGCCGAGACGGTCGGGGAGAGCTCGCCCACCCGCTCGCCGTCGAGACGGAGCTCGACGAGGTCGCCGGCCGGGTGCAGGGTCACCAGCAGCAGGCCGCGGCCGCTCGCCGGGACGACCGTCGAGAGGCGGGCGAAGTGCTCGTCCTCGCGCAGGACCGGCAGGCCCCGCGACCAGGGGAGGATCGAGTGGCGCTCGACGGGCGGCTCGTTGAGCGGCACGAGCAGCTCGGGGGCGACCAGGGCGACGCGGAGGACGGCCCGCAGGCCCTCCTCGCCGCGCTCGACCCGGAGGCGCGCGGTCGTGACCGGGACGGCTCCGCTCGCCACGACCCGGTCGAGAGCGGCCCGGTGGGCGGAGGCGTTCGGCAGGTAGCCGAGGACGCGGCCGCCGGCCCGGACCGAGACGGCGTCGAGGCCGGTGGGGTGGTCGGGCTCGGGGATCAGGTCGACCTCGAGGGTCCGCTCGTCGATCTCGCCCTGCTCGAGCGTGCGGCCGATCAGATCGGCGATCTCCTCGATCCGCTCGGCCTCGGCGAGGGCGTCGACGCTCGGGGCGCCGTCGGCGTTCGGGAGCCGGTAGTCGACGCGCTCCGTGACGGGGGTGACGGGTGCGTCCCGCACCACCGCGGCACTGTCCTGCGCGGAGCGGCGCGCCCCGGTGAACCGCCTGCCGTCCCACCAGCGCATCTCGGCCGCATCGGCCTCGTCGCGGTACCAGCCCGCCGGCGCACCCTCGTCCATCGACCCCCCGTTCCTCCGGCGAACGAGTCTACGAGGAGGGCGGGAGCGTCAGAGACCCGGGTCCGTGGCGGCGGGATCCTCGGGGGCGAGCGCGGCCGCGGGCTCTCCCGAAGCGGGGCCGCTCCACGCACCGGACTCCTGCGCCCGAGGGCCGGCGATCCACTCCAGAGCCTCGCGGACGAGCATCCGGACGTGACGCGCGTGGCCGATGGTGACGGGGGCGGGATCCTCGAGGACCTCGAGCAGGCGCTGCAGCACGGCACGGCTCTGCAGTCGTGTCATGGGCCTCACGGTAGGGGCCCGGTCGCTCGGACGGTAGTGCCGATCCGCGACAGCGCACCCGTCTAGGCTCGCCACATGACTCGTCTCGACGGTGCCGTCGTCCTCGTCCTCGGAGCCTCGGGCGGCCTCGGCCGCCTCCTGGCCGATTCGCTGGAGGCGCGCGGTGCCGTCGCGGTGCGCTCGGGGCGCGACTCCGCGGCGCTCGGCGAGACACCCCTGGTCGCCGACCTGCGCGGGGAGGACGAGCCCCGGCGCGTGGTCGCCGAGGTGCTCGAGCGGCACGGGCGCCTCGACGGCGTCGTCGTGGCCGCGGGCGTCGTGGCCTTCGGGCCCTCCGCCGAGCTCGATCCGGCCGTTCTGGAGGAGCTGGTCGAGGTGAACGCGCTGGCGCCGATCCGGGTGCTGACCGCCGCGCTGCCGTCGCTCGTCGCGTCGGCGGGCGAGGGGCGCGAGCCGTTCGCGCTGACCATCAGCGGCGTGGTGGCGGAGGCTCCGACCGCGGGACTCGCCGCGTACTCCGCCTCGAAGGCGGCACTGCACTCCTTCGTGAAGGCCTCGGCCCGCGAGTACAAGCGGGCGGGCGTCCTCCTGCTCGACGCGCGCCCCGGCCACACCGAGACCGAGCTGTCCCGGCACCCGCTCGCGGGAGACGCGCCCCGCTTCGGCGCGGGTCTGGCGCCGCAGGACGTGGTCGACCGGCTGCTCGACGCGGTCGAGGGCGGCGAGACCGACCTGCCTCCTGCGGCGTTCACCGGCTGACGCCGTCCCGAGACGAGGCGGAGCCGGTCGATCCTCGCGGGAGCGCCCCGATCGAGCACTGCAGCCTCGGCTGCGTACAGCCGCCGTGATCAGCCTGCGCATCCGGCGGCCGGGACCGCGATCGGCGCGGCAGCCCGTCCGACCGTCCTCCCCGCAGACGCGGGGATACCCGCCGTTCACCGGAGCGTCGCACGGGCGCACTAGCGTCCCTCCGTGCCCGACACCGCCGATGACGCCCTCCGTCCCACTCCCGAGCTGCTCCGCACGCTCACACCCGCCGACGCGCGGGACCTCGTCGTGCTGGACGAGGACGACGACGATCCGGTGCTCCTGCGCCGCGACGGCACGCAGGTCGACACCTGGCGCGAGGGCTACCCCTACGACGAGCGGATGTCGCGCGAGGAGTACGAGGCGGGCAAGCGCCTCCTCCAGATCGAGCTGCTGAAGCTGCAGAACTGGATCAAGAAGCACGGGCGCCGACTCGTGGTCGTGTTCGAGGGGCGCGACGCCGCGGGCAAGGGCGGCACCATCAAGCGCTTCACCGAGCACCTCAACCCGCGCGGAGCCCGCGTGGTCGCGCTCGAGAAGCCGACCGAGCGCGAGGCCGGTCAGTGGTACTTCCAGCGCTACGTCTCGCACCTGCCGGCCGCCGGCGAGATCGTCCTCTTCGACCGCTCCTGGTACAACCGGGCCGGCGTGGAGCGCGTGATGGGCTTCTGCACGCCGGCGCAGTACGACGAGTTCATCCGCCAGACGCCGCTGTTCGAGCGGATGCTCGTCGGCGACGGCATCGACCTGGTGAAGCTGTGGTTCTCGGTCTCGGCGGAGGAGCAGCGCACCCGGTTCACGATCCGCATGATCGACCCCGTGCGCCAGTGGAAGCTCTCGCCGATGGACCTCGCCTCGCTCGACAAGTGGGGCGACTACACCGCGGCCAAGGAGGCGATGATGGCGGCGACCGACACCGCCGACGCTCCCTGGACCATCGTGAAGAGCAACGACAAGAAGCGCGCCCGGCTCGAGGCCATGCGCTACGTCCTGAGCCTCTACGACTACGACGGACGCGACGAGGAGGTCGTGGGCCCGCTGGGTCCGGACCCGCTGATCGTCGGATCGGCCGCGGACGTGTACGAGCGCGGCGAGCACGCCGCGACGAGCTGACCGGGGGGACGGACATGGGGGAGTCGGGGATCGGCGCGGAGCTGCCGGGGGTGCACCTGCGCTGGCTGGCGCTCGACGAGCAGACGCTGGACGCCGAGCGGCTGCTGCCGCTGCTGAGCGACGAGGAGCGCGAGCGCTACGCCGGCACGGTCGCCGCGTCGGCGGCCGAGCGCTTCGTCTTCGGGCGGGTGCTCCTGCGGATGCTCGCGGCCGAGCTCACGGGGACGCGCGCGTCGGAGGTCCGGGTCGTCGCCTGCTGCCCGCGCTGCGGGGGCGCGCACGGCCGGCCGCGGCTGGAGGGACGCGGGATCGCGCTCGAGCTGCTGTCGGTGAGCATCGCGCACTGCGCGGGCGCCGTCGTGGTCGCGGCGAGCAGCGCCGGTGCGGTCGGCGTCGATGTGGAGCCGACGCTGGGCTCGCCCGAGCGCGGGGAGCGGATCACTCGCATCGCCGGGGCGCCCTTCGCCACGGGCGGGATGCGCCCCGCCGACCCCGTCCTGCACTGGACCCGGATCGAGGCCGCACTGAAGGCGGACGGCCGCGGGCTCGAGCTCGACCCGCGCCGGGTGCACGTGCACGAGTCGCACCACGCGGCGGAGGCGCGGATCGACGGCGTCCGCTTCCGGCTGGCCGAGCCGCAGTTGGACCCCGCGCTGCGGGTCAGCGTCGCCCTCGGGCCGATGGGGGACGCGGGCGCCGGGCCCATCATCGGCTGGCGGCGCGAGCACGGCGACGCGCTCGCGGACTCGCTGGTGTCAGCGCCGGGACGGTAGCGGCGGCAGCTCCTCGTCGAGGAGCCAGGCGTCGAGCAGATCGTCCACGCCCTCGCCGAGGACCTCGGTGCAGAGCTCGCGGAACTCCTCGTCGGTGACGGCGGCGGAGGCGTAGCGGGACGTCCACTCCCGCAGCAGCCGGAGGAAGGGCTCGTCGCCGACGGTGAGCCGCAGCGCGTGCAGGGTGAGCGCGCCGCGCTTGTAGACGCGGTCGTCGAAGAGCGCGACCGGCCCCGGATCGGCGAGTACGAGATCCTGCGCCGCGGCCCGCAGCACCGCGTGGTGGCGGCGGGCGCAGGCGTCGGCGGTGGCGCGGCCCGACTCCTCCGACCACAGCCACTCCGCGTAGCAGGCGAACCCCTCGTTGAGCCAGATGTGGCGCCACCGGGCGATGCCCACGCTGTTGCCGAACCACTGGTGCGCGAGCTCGTGCGCGATGAGGCGCTCCGAGCCGCCGCGGCCGTCGGCGTGGTTGGCTCCGAACACCGCCATCGCCTGCGCCTCGAGCGGGATCTCCAGCTCGTCCGCCGTGACGACGATGCAGTAGCGGGCGAAGGGGTAGGGCCCGAACAGCCGCGTGAACAGGGCGAGCATGCGCTCGAGCGGAGCGAAGTCGTGCGCGACCCGAGCGGCCAGGGCGGCGGGGCGGGCGAGGGTCACCGCGACCCCGGCGAGCACGCGCTCCTCGATCGCGTAGCGGCCGATCTGCACCGAGGCGAGGTACGCGGCGCTGGGCTCGCGCTGCTCGTAGAGCCAGGTGCGGCGGCCGGAGCGGGCGCTCGAGTCGACGAGCACCCCGTTCGCGAGCACGGCGTAGCCCTCCTCGGCGGTGACGCGCAGGCGGTACGGAGCCTTCTCGGCGACGTCGTCGTTGCAGGGGAACCAGGTGGAGGAGCCGGAGGGCTGCGAGGCGACGAGCACCCCGTCCTCCAGCTCCTCCCAGCCGAGCTCGCCCCAGTGGCTGGCGCGGGGGGCGGGGTGGCCGCTGTACTCGATCTCGACGTCGACGCTCTCGCCGGCGGCCAGCGGCTCGGCGGGGGACACCCGCAGCTTGTGCGGCGCCTGCTCGTGGCGGGCGCGGCGTCCGTCGATCCGGACGCGGGACACGCGGAGCCGGGAGAGGTCGAGGGAGAACCGCCGGAGCGGCTGCAGCGCGACGATCCGCAGCACGGCCCGGCCGGCCAGGCGGTTCGAGGCGACGCGGTAGTCGAGGTCGAGGTCGTAGGACTCGACGCGGTAGCCGGTGTTCCCGATGCCGGGGACGTAGGGGTCGCCGGCGGTCTCGAGCCCGGTCAGCGCGGGGCTCACGCGACGGGCGCGTGGTAGTCGGCGACGCGCACCTCGCGCCACGGGCCGATCGGGTTGCCGCTCCAGCGGCTGCCCGCGGGCACGAGCTCCCCCCGCATGACGAGCGAGGCGGGGCCGACCGTGCCGTGCTCGGCGATCCGCGCGGCGGGGAGGATCACGCTGTGCGGGCCCAGGGTGGCGCCGGCGTCGAGGCTCACGAGATCCATGCTCATGATTCGATCATGGAACAGGTGCGTCTGCACGACGCAGCCCCGGTTCACGGTCGCTCCGTCGCCGAGCGAGATCAGATCGGCCTCGGGGAGCCAGTAGCTCTCGCACCAGACGCCGCGTCCGATCCGGGCGCCGAGGCTCCGCAGCCACCAGACCAGCGCCGGAGTGCCCGCGGCGGCGTGGGCGAACCAGGGCGCGGCGACCATCTCGGTGAAGGCGTCGGCCAGCTCGCTCCGCCAGACGAACGAGGACCACAGCGGCTGCTCGCTCGGCTCGACCCGCTGTATCAGGATCCACTTCGCGGCGGTGGAGACGGCCGCGGCGACCGCCCCGGCGGCCAGCAGGACGACGCCACCCACGAGCGCGGCGAGCACCGACCCGAGCGTCTGGATCAGCGCCAGCAGTCCGGCGACCACGCCGAGGCCGATCGCGACCGAGACGACCACCGGGACGAAGCGGCCGAGCTCCCACGCGATGCGGGCCGCGCGGAGTCGGCGGGCGGGACGGAAGGTGCGCGCCGACTCCGCCTCGACGACGGTGCGCCGCAGCCGCACGGGCGGTGAGCCGAGCCACGACGAGCCCGCCTTCGACTTCCGGGGCGCGGAGGAGAGGACGGCGACGAGACCGCCGGCGGGCACGGTGTGACCGGGAGCCGCCATGCCGGAGTTGCCGAGGAACGCGCGCTCGCCGATCTCGGCGCGGGCGAGCCGCATCCAGCCGCCGCCGAGCGCGTAGGAGGCGACGAGCGTGTCGTCGGCGAGGAACGCGCCGTCGCGGATGGTCGTCATCGCGGGCAGGAGCAGCACCGTCGAGGCCTCGACGTCGCGTCCGACCTTCGCGCCGAGGAGCCGCAGCCAGACCGGGGTGAACAGGCCCGAGTAGAGCGGGAAGAGCAGGACCCGCGCGGAGTCGAGCAGCCGCTCCGTCGACCAGACCTGCCAGCCGATCCGACCGCGCACGGGGTGGGTGCCCGGCTCGACGCCCCGGCCGAGCAGGCGCACCAGGACGACGACGAGAGCGGCGAGGACGACTCCGGAGACGGCGACGGCGGGCACGAGGGCGACGAGAGCGGGCCCGAGCGCGGCGCCGAGGCCGGCCGAGCCGCGCACGGCGGCGGCCACGACGGCGAGCCCGCCGCGAGGCGAGGACCGGGACCGCCGCGAGGCCGACCGCGGACGCTCCGTACGCCCAGACCCAGCCCGGGCGGCGCGCCGGGCGCTCCGAGGGGAACCCGGCGTTCGCCCTGCCGAGCCGCTGGGCGGGGGATCCTCCCCAGCGCTGCCCGGCCGGCACTCGCCCGAAGACGGCCGATCCCGGCTCGATCTGCGCGTGCTTGCCGATCCGGGCGCCGGGGAGGAGCGTGCTGCGCGCGCCCACCGTGCTGCCGGCGCCGACCCGGACGGCGCCGACGCGCAGGACGTCGCCGTCGATCCAGTAGCCGGAGAGGTCGACCTCGGGCTCGATCGCGGCGCCGCGCCCGAGCGTGAGCATCCCGGTCAGCGGAGGGAGGGAGTGCAGGTCGACGTCGTCGGCGATGCGGGCGCCGAGCGCGCGGGCGTAGTAGGCGACCCAGGGCGCGCCCGCCAGGCTCACGGCCTTGAGCTGGAACGCGATCTGCTCGGCCAGCCAGAGCCGGAGGTGCACGCTCCCGCCGCGCGGGTGGTCTCCGGCTCGGATCCCGCGCAGCAGGGTGCGCGCGGCGAGGACGGTGAGCCCCATCCGCCCGAACGGCGTGAGGAAGAGCGCGAAGGCGGGGATCAGCGCGGCGAGCGGAGCGGTGGGCAGCCAGCCGAACCCCGGCACCAGGTCGAGCACCGCGGTGACGCTGAGGATCGCTGTGATCCAGCGGGCGCTGCCGAGCACGAGCAGTGGTGCGCCGAGGAGGGTCTGCAGCACGCGCATCCTGAGGGGGACCGGCGCGATGCGGTGAGCGGACACCTCCGCAGCGCCGGTCGAGCGGCTCTGGATCTCGGCGGCCATCGCCGCGAGACGCGGGTGGGCGTAGACGTCGGCGACCGTGAACTCGGGGTCGCGCTCGCGGATCCGCGCGACCAGCTGGGCGGCGGCGAGGGAGCCGCCGCCGAGGTCGAAGAAGTTCGCCCGCTCGTCGACCGGCACGCCGAGCACGTCGCGCCAGAGGGCGGCGAGCCACGCCTCCTCGGGGTCGAGGGAGGCGTCCTCGGTCGTGCCCACGGCGAGCGGCCAGGGGAGTGCGGCGCGGTCGACCTTGCCGGAGACGCGGGTCGGCAGCTCCTCGACCACGGCCAGCAGCGGCACGAGGGATGCGGGCAGCTCCTCACGCAGGCGGGCGAGCGCCGCGTCGCGGTCGAGCTCCCGGCCGCCGGCGAGGGCCAGGTAGCCGACGAGGACCTGGTTGCCGGCCGCCGTGGTGCGGACCGCGGCCGCCGCCCCCGAGACTCCGGGGAGCGCCTGCAGCGCCGCCTCGACCTCGCCGAGCTCGATCCGCCGACCGCCGAGCTTCACCTGGTCGTCCGCGCGCCCCTGGAAGATCAGGCCGGCGCTCTCGAAGCGCACCAGGTCGCCGGAGCGGTAGGCCCGCTCCCAGCCCAGGAGCGGTGCCGGCGCGTACTTCTCGGCGTCCTTGACCGGGTCGAGGTAGCGCGCGAGCCCGACCCCGCCGATGACCAGCTCGCCGACCTCGCCCTCGCCGACCCGCTGCCCGTCCGCGTCCACGACGGCGAGCCGCCAGCCGTCCAGCGGCAGCCCGATGCGCACCGGGGGAGGCCCGCCGAGGGGCGCGGCGCAGGCGACGACGGTGGCCTCGGTCGGCCCGTAGGTGTTCCAGACCTCGCGGCCCTCGACGGCCAGGCGCTCGCCGAGCTCCGGCGGGCACGCCTCGCCACCGAAGATCAGCAGGCGGACGTTCTCGAGCGACTCCGCGGGCCAGAGCGCCGCGAGGGTCGGCACGGTCGAGACCACGGTGATGCCGTGCGTGGTCAGCCAGGGGCCGAGGTCCATGCCGCTGCGGACCAGCGAGCGGGGAGCGGGGACGAGGCAGGCGCCGTGCCGCCAGGCGAGCCACATCTCCTCGCAGGACGCGTCGAACGCGACCGAGAGACCGGCCAGCACCCGGTCCCCGGGGCCGAGCGGCTCCGCCTGGAGGAACAGGCGCGCCTCGGCGTCGACGAAGGCGGCGGCGGAGCGGTGGCTGACCGCCACTCCCTTGGGGGTTCCGGTGGAGCCGGAGGTGAAGATGATCCAGGCGTCGTCCTCGAGCGAGGGCGGCTGCAGCAGCGGGATCGACGCCGTGCCCGGTGCGGCGCGCTCGCGGTGAACAGGCGCGCGGCCGGCTCGTCGGCGCCGGTGCGCTCGAAGCGGCCGGAGCCGGTGATCACGCCGCGGACGGCGGCCTCGCCGAAGACGAGGCGCGCCCGCTCCTCAGGGTCGTCCGCGTCCACCGGGACGTACGCGGCTCCCGCGGCGAGGACGGCCAGGATCGCGAGGTAGAGCTCGCGGGAGCCGCTGGGCATGCGGATCCCGACGCGGTCGCCGCGTCGGACCCCTGCGGTGGTGAGCTCGCCCGCGAGCTGCACCGTGCGGGCCAGCAGCTCCCGGTAGCTGAGCGCGCCGGCCGGGTCCTCCAGGGCGGAGGCGTCCGGGTGGCGCTCCGCGGTGTCGCGGAGGACGTCGACCAGCGTGCGGGGAGGCGGGGTGGCCGCTCCGGCGTCGAGCACGTCCTGGGGGCCGGCCGTCTCGGTCACGTCTCGTCTCCGTCCCGGCCGCGCGATCGGGAGCGCGGCGGCCGGGGCGACACCGTAGGGAGGCGGGGTGACGCGGAGGTGAACAGGCGGGGTCGGCCCGCCCGGCTCAGTGCGCCATCGGGAGCGGCGCGTCCGACTCCGCCGGGCGGCGGACGAAGAACGCGGCCACGATCGCGACCGTCGCGATCGACGCGCCCCACAGGAACGCGGAGTGGATGCCGCCGGCGTAGGAGGCGGCCTGGTCGGCGCCGCCCTGCGCGAGCTCCGCCGACCGGATCGAGAGGACGGTGACGAACAGCGCCGTGCCGGCCGCGCCGCCCAGCTGCTGCACGGTGCCGATGATCGCGCTGCCGTGCGAGTAGAGCGAGGGGCGCACCGAGCCGAGGCCGGCGGTGAACAGCGGCGTGAAGACGAAGGCGAGGCCCAGGCTGAGGGTCACGTGCAGCGAGAGGACGAACCAGGGCGATGAGTCCGCCGCGAGCAGGGTGTACCCCCACAGCGCGCCGGCGACGACGATCGAGCCGGGCACGAGCAGCACGCGCGGGCCGAAGCGGTCGTAGCCGCGGCCGACGAACGGCGCGAGCAGGCCCATCAGCAGGCCGCCGGGGAGCAGGAGCAGCCCGGTCTCCAGCGGAGTGAGGCCCAGCACGTTCTGCGTGTAGAGGGGCAGCAGGATCAGCGTGCCGAAGAGCGCCGACATGCTGACCGCCATCATCGCGATGACGATGGTGAAGTTCGCGGAGGAGAAGGTCCGGAGGTCCAGCAGGGCCCGGTCGGTGCGCTGCAGCAGCAGCTGGCGCGCGATGAAGCCCGCGAGGCCGAGGCCCGCGACGACGAACGGGATCCACGGGGCGACGACCGCGGCTCCGCCCTCGCCGAGGCTCGACAGGCCGTAGACGAGGCCGCCGAAGCCGAAGACCGAGAGGACGACCGAGAGCGAGTCGATCGGGATGGAGCGGGGCTCGGTGACGTTCTCGACCTTACGCAGGCCCAGGAGCAGCGCGCCGATCGCGATCGGCAGCACGATCCAGAACATCCAGCGCCAGCCGAGGAAGTTGAGGATGACGCCCGAGATCGTCGGTCCGACGGCCGGAGCCACCGAGATGACGATCGAGATGTTGCCCATCATCCGGCCGCGGATCGCCGGGGGCACCAGCGTCATCACGGTCGTCATCAGCAGCGGCATCATGATGGCCGTGCCTCCGGCCTGCACCACGCGGGCCGCCAGGAGGACCGCGAAGGTCGGGGCGAGCGCGGCGGTGAGGGTGCCGAGGCTGAAGAGGATCATCGCGGCGGCGAAGAGCGTGCGGGTGTGCAGCCGCTGGATCAGGTAGCCCGTGATCGGGATGACGACGGCCATCGTGAGCATGAAGGCGGTCGAGAGCCACTGGCCCACGTGCGCCTCGACGTCGAAGTCGCGCATGAGGTCGGGCAGCGCCACGCTCATGATCGTCTCGTTGAGGATCACGACGAACGCCGACACCAGCAGGAGGCTGATGACCAGGCGGCTGCGCGGCTCGAGGGTCGTGGCGGCGGCGGGTGCGGCGGGCCGCGCGGCGGGAAGGGTGCTGCGCTCGGTCACAGGTGTTCTCCGGTCGTGAGGGGGATCGGTGTGAGGGGCGCATCGACGGCTCGACTCGCGGGCGCGGATGCGCGGTACGGAGGGAGAACAGCGGCGGACGCCCCGGACATTCCCGATCGACGGGGATCCGCTGCGAGAGGTCTCAGGCGAGGACCGCGGAGAGCGCGGAGGACGCGGCCTCGGCCTCCTCGAGCGTGGCGCCCTCGCCGAAGCTGAACCGCACGGCGGTCCGGGCGACGTCGGGGTCGAGGCCAAGGGCCAGCAGCGCGGGCGAGGGCTCGTCGCGCCCGGCGGCGCACGCCGAGCCGCTCGAGACGACGACGCCGCGCTCCTCCAGCTCGAGGAGCGTCGACTCGCCGCTGCGCCCGGGGACGGCGTACGCCGCGATCGAGGGGAGCCGGTGCGCCGCGGAGCCCAGCGGCACGGCCCGGGGCGCCAGGCCGCGACCCGCTCGGCGAACGCTCGGACCGCTCCGACGCCGCGCGGTCCGGATCGAGCAGGCGCACCGCGGTGCCGAGCGCGACCGCGAAGGCCACGTTCTCGGTACCCGAGCGCCGCTCCCGCTCCTGGCCGCCGCCGTGCAGCAGGGGCTCGAACGGGAGCCGGCTGCGCAGCAGCAGCGCCCCCACGCCCTTCGGCGCCCCGAGCTTGTGCCCCGAGACCGAGACCGCGTCGGCGCCCCAGCCCGCGACGTCCAGCCAGCCGGCGGCCGGGACGGCGTCCACGTGCAGCGGCACGCCCCGCGATCGGCAGAGCGCCGCTATCGCCGGAACGTCCTGCACCGTCCCGATCTCGTTGCTCGCCGCGAGCACCGAGACCAGCGCGGTGTCCGGCCGGACCAGCGCGGCGAGCGCGTCGAGGTCGAGCAGGCCGGTCGCGTCGACGGGGGCCGTCGACACCTCGAAGCCGTGCAGGCGCCGGAGGTGGTCGGCCGACTCGACGGTCGCCTCGTGCTCGAGCGCCGAGATCACCAGGTGCCGTCCGCGCGGCGACCCCAGCGCGAGGCCCTTGACCGCCGTGTTGATCGACTCCGTGCCGCCGGAGGTGAAGAGCGTCTCAGAGGCGCGGCCGCCGAGGAAGCGGGCCACGTGAGCGCGCGCCGCCTCCAGCGCGCGCGCCGCGGCGTCGCCGAGCGAGTGGCTGCTCGACGGATTGCCGTACTCCGCGGTGAGGAACGGCCACATGGCGTCCAGCACCTCGCGGCGCACGGGCGAGGTCGCGGCGTGGTCGAGGTAGATCACTCGACCGCGATGTCCAGGCCGAGGTCGAGCGAGTGGACGCTGTGGGTGAGCGCGCCGACGGAGATCACGTCGACCCCCGCCTCCGCGATCGCGCGCACGGTCGTGAGGTCGACGCCGCCGCTCGCCTCGACCACGGCCCGCCCGCCGATGAGGGCGACGCCCTGGCGGAGCAGCTCGGGGGTGAAGTTGTCGAGCATGATCGTGTCCGCGCCTCCCGCCAGCGCGGGCTCGATCTGGTCGAGCCGGTCGACCTCGACCTCGAGGTGCGCCGTGTGCGGGATCGAGGTGCGCGCCGCCCGCAGGGCCGCGGTCAGGTCGATCCCGCGCGCGGCGAGCACCGCGAGGTGGTTGTCCTTCGCCAGCACCGCGTCCGAGAGCGAGAAGCGGTGGTTGCGGCCGCCACCGCTGCGGACGGCGTGCCTCTCGAGCGCGCGCAGACCCGGCGAGGTCTTGCGGGTGTCGACGATGCGGGCGCGCGTCCCCTCCACCGCAGCGACGTACTGCGCCGTCAGGGTGGCGATGCCGCTCATCCGCTGCACGAGGTTGAGCGCGACGCGCTCGCCGCGGAGCACGCCGCCCGCGGGGCCCTCGATCCGGGCGAGGGTCTGCCCGGCCTCGAAGACCGCGCCGTCCTCCACGAGCACCGAGCAGCGGATCCGGGAGTCGACCTGCCGCATCGTGCCGACGAGGACGGCGCCGCCGCTGAAGACACCGGGCTCGCGGGCCACGAGGGCGGCGCTCGCGGTGGCGTCCGCGGGGAGGAGGGTGTCGGAGGTCAGGTCGCCCCAGGGCGCGTCCTCCTCGAGGGCGAGGGTGACGACGCGGTCGATGCTCTGGCGGGTCAGCACGGAAGGGCCGCCTCTCTGGTGGGGGCGGCGGCGCTCGCCGTCGCGGGGTCGGAGGAGTCGGTGCGGTGGTGGGCGCCGACGGAGTGCGTGCGCGCGAGCGCGGCGTCGATGAGAGCGAGGGCGCAGGTCAGCAGGTTCGCGTCCTCGAGCGTCCTCAGTTCGAGCGGAGCGGGCGAGGCGGAGGCGACGAGCGCGTCGCGCGCCGCTGTGAGCCCCGCCGCGTCCCGGGAGAGGCCGGCTCCCGCCCACATCGCGTCCTGGAGAGCGGCGCGGTCGAGCGTCATCGGCACGACGGCGCAGGGAGGGGCGACCGGGCCCCCGCTCCAGGAGAGGGAGTCGAGGGCGAGCGCCGCGCGGCGCGCGAACACGACGCCCTCGAGCAGGCTGTTGGAGGCGAGGCGGTTCGCGCCGTGGACGCCGGTGCGGGCGACCTCGCCGACCGCGAACAGCCCGGGGAGGCTGGTGCGCCCGTCCAGGTCGGTCGCGATCCCGCCCATCCAGTAGTGCGCGGCCGGAGTCACGGGCAGCAGGTCGTCGGCGAGCGAGAGCCCGTTCTCGCGGCAGGCCGCCGAGATCGTCGGGAACCTCTTCGCCAGCACCTCGGAATCGATCGCCCGGGCGTCCAGGTGCACGGGCAGTCCGCCCTGCAGCCGCATCCGCTCCGCGATCGCGCGCGCCACGACGTCGCGCGGCGCCAGCTCGGCCTCGGGGTGCACCCCGGCCAGGAACCGCTCGCCGGCGGCGTCGCGCAGCACCGCGCCCTCGCCGCGCACCGCCTCCGAGACGAGGAAGCCGCCCGGCAGTGCGAGCGTGGTCGGGTGGAACTGGTAGAACTCCAGGTCCGCCGTCTCCGCTCCTGCCCGCAGGGCGGCGGCGAGCCCGTCCCCGGTCGCGACGGACGGATTGGTGGTGTGCCGGTAGAGCTGACCGGCGCCTCCGGTGGCCAGCACGACCGCGTCGGCCGTCAGGCGCTCGAGCACGCCGTCGTGCAGGACGTCGGCGCCCGTGACCGAGACGCCCTCCCGCACCAGGTCGACCAGGGCGGCGTGCTCGCGCACCTCGACGGACGAGGCCCGCACCGCCGCCACGAGCGCGGCCTCGATCGCGGAACCCGTCGCGTCGCCGCCGGCGTGCAGGATCCGCGGACGCGAGTGGGCGCCCTCGAGTCCCCGCGCCAGCTCGCCGCCCTCACGGTCGAAGCCGACGCCCCACTCCTGCAGCACCGCGACCGCCTCCGGCCCCTCGGCGCAGAGCACCTCGACCGCCGAGCGCACGGCGAGGCCCGCACCGGCGGTGAGCGTGTCCTCCACGTGCAGCGCCACGGAGTCGCCCGGCGCCGTGACCGCGGCGATCCCGCCCTGCGCGGCGCGCGTCGACGACTCCGCCAGCGCGCCCTTGGTGACGAGCAGCACCTCGTGGCGGTGCTGCGCCGTCAGCGCGGCGACCAGCCCGGCGATGCCGCTGCCGACGACGACGACCCGCGCCATGTCAGACCGCCGCCGGCCCGGCGGGCGGAACGGCCGCGAGCATCCGCTCGAGGGCGATGCGCGCCTCGGCCTGCACCGACTCCGCGACCTCGATCCGGTTGAGCACCGTCCCCGCGACCAGTCCCTCGAGCACCCAGGCGAGGTAGCCGGGGTGGATGCGGTACATGGTCGAGCAGGGGCAGACCACGTCGTCGAGGCAGAAGATCGTGTGCTGCGGGTACTGGACGGCGAGGCGCTGCACCAGGTTGATCTCGGTGCCGATCGCGAAGGTCGATCCAACGGGTGCCGCCTGGATCGCCTTCACGATGTAGTCGGTCGAGCCGTACTCGTCGGCCGCGTCGACGACCGCCATCGGGCACTCCGGGTGCACGATCACGCGCACGCCCGGGTGCTCGGCGCGCGCCTTCGCGATCTGGGCCGTCGTGAAGCGCTTGTGCACCGAGCAGAAGCCGTGCCAGAGGATCACCTGCGCGTCCAGGAGCGTCGCGGTGTCGGAGCCGCCCTGCGGCTTCCGCGGGTTCCACATCGGCATCCGCTCCAGCGGCACGCCCATCGCCTTGGCGGTGTTGCGGCCGAGGTGCTGGTCGGGGAAGAACAGCACCCGCTGCCCGCGCGCGAACGCGTCCTCGAGCACGGTCGCCGCGTTCGAGGAGGTGCAGACCACGCCTCCGTTTCGGCCGCAGAACGCCTTCAGCGCGGCGGAGGAGTTCATGTACGTGACCGGGACGAGCGGCACGCGGCCATCGGCGTCCGGCTCGGTGCCGTAGAGCTCGGTGAGCTCGGCCCAGGCGTCCTCGACGGAGTCGATGTCGGCCATGTCCGCCATCGAGCAGCCGGCCGCCAGGTTCGGGAGGATCACGGCCTGCTCCGGTCCGGAGAGGATGTCGGCCGTCTCCGCCATGAAGTGCACGCCGCAGAAGACGATGGCCTCGGCGTCGGGCCGGCTCGTCGCCGCCTTCGCCAGCTGGAACGAGTCGCCCACGTAGTCGGCGTACTGCACCACCTCGTCCCGCTGGTAGAAGTGCCCGAGCACGACGACCCGCTCGCCGAGCGTCTCCTTCGCCGCGAGGATGCGGTGGTGCAGCTCGTCGGCGCTCGCCGTCGTGTACTCCTCCGGCAGACGTCCCTGGACCGGGGCGTCGGCCGGGATCGGGTCGGCCTGGGAGGCGCCGGGCCCGTAGGCGGGCAGGCCGAGGTCGAACGACCAGGGGGCCTCCGCGAGCTCGGGCGCGCAGGTGGCGCCGGGCGCGGAGCCGCCCTCGATGAGCCGGATGGTGCTGTCGACGGATGTCACGGTGTTCTCCTCGTGAGGCGGGTAAGGGAGTCGGGCGGCGCGCTCAGACGGGCAGCGGGCCGTTGTCGACGAGCGCCGCCGACTCGTCGTAGCGGTAGAGGCGCGGGGGACGGTGGCGGGTGCCCGTCAGGCGCTCCCCGGTGGGCACCACGGTGCCGGAGCTCTCGATCGTCCGGCGGAAGTTGGCCGGGTCGAGGGGCTTCTGCAGGACGGCCTCGTGGACCTCCCGCAGCTGGGACAGGGTGAAGGCGCCGCCGAGGAAGGCCTGCGCGATGCGGGAGTACTCCATCTTGTTGCGCAGGCGCCAGAGGGCGTAGTCGACGATCAGTCCGTGGTCGAAGGCGAGCTCGAGCGGCAGATCGGTGCAGAGCCAGGCGACGTTCTCTCCCACGATGGCCTCGTCGGCCTCGGCGGAGCGCACGAGCGCCCAGTAGACGATCGACACGACGCGGTCCTCACCGGGGGAGCGGTCGGTGCCGCCGACGGCGTAGAGCTGCTCGAGGTAGCGCGGAGCCAGGCCCGTGGTCTCGCGGAGAGTGCGGCGGGCCGACTCGGCGAGGTCCTCGTCCGGATGCAGCGGTCCGCCGGGCAGTGCCCAGAGTCCCTCGAACGGCTCGCGGATGCGCCGGACGACGGGGATCCAGACGGTGCTCGCTCCGGTCTCCGGGTGCGGCCGCAGGGCGAAGATCACCGTCGACACGGCGAGCTGCACGTCCGGCATCCGATGCCCCCCACTAAGAGTCGCACCGACTGTAAGTGCTGGGATCACCTTAGTGTCACGAACACCTGAACACCTAGCGGAAGAGGCGACACGCCGCGCAGGGTCTGCCCTCACCGCTAGGCTGACCGCACAACCGAATACCGGGCCGCAATACGCGACGCGGGAGAGCCGACTCCGGTCGGCACCGAAGGAGCAAGCCTCCCCGCCAATCTCTCAGGTCTTGTACCGCGTCGAACTGGCCACTCTGGAAAGCGATCCGCTCGGATCCGCCCATGGTGAAAGCGCTCGACCCCTCGGGGTGGCGCGAATCTCTCAGGCTCCACGACAGAGGGGGAGTTCCCACGGCACTGCTGTGCTCTGCCGCGAACGCGGCGCGAGTCCAGCACTGCGACGAAATGGAGAACTCATGTCCGAGACCCCGACGACCAGCCCCGAAGCCCGCTACTCGCCCCTGCACGAGGTGCACGTCGCCGCCGGCGCGTCCTTCACCGACTTCGCCGGGTGGCAGATGCCGGTCCGCTACTCCGGCGATCTCGCCGAGCACCACGCCGTGCGCACTGCCGCCGGCCTCTTCGACCTCTCGCACATGGCCGAGATCCTCGTCGTCGGCCCCGAGGCGGTCGACGCCCTCGACTACGCGCTGGCGAGCGACATCTCGGCCGTCGCCGCCGGCCGCGCGAAGTACACCCTCCTCCTGGAGCGCACGGGCGGCGTGATCGACGACCTCGTCGTCTACCGCACGGGCGAGGACCGCTTCATGGTCGTCGCGAACGCGGCCAACCGGCACATCGTCGTCGAGACGCTCCGCGACCGCACCGCGATGTTCGAGTGCGAGCTGTTCGACGAGAGCGACGACGTCGCCCTCATCGCGCTGCAGGGCCCGCGCTCGCTCGAGATCCTGCAGAACGTCCAGGGCCTCGCCGTCGAGACCGAGCGGGGAGCGGAGTCCGTGCTCGACACGGACGACGCCGCCCGCCTGCTCGCGGAGCTGCGCTACTACCGCGCCGTGCCCGCGACCTTCGAGGCGCATCCGATCCTGATCGCGCGCACCGGGTACACGGGCGAGGACGGCTTCGAGATCTACGTCTCGCCCGACTCCGCTCCCGCGCTCTGGCAGGCTCTCGCCGAGACCGGTGCCGGAGCGGGCCTCGTCCCCGCCGGCCTCGCCGCCCGCGACACCCTCCGCCTCGAGGCGGGCATGCCGCTCTACGGCCACGAGCTCTCCCGCGACGTCTTCCCCGCACAGGCCGGCCTCGGCCGCGTCGTCGCCTTCGGGAAGCCGATCGACTTCGTCGGCCGCGCGGCCAGCGAGGAGGGTCCCTCCGGAGACGCTCCCGTGCTCGTCGGGCTCGTCGGCGAGGGCCGCCGCGCCGCCCGTGCCGACTACACCGTCCTCTCCGGCGACGACGAGGTCGGAGTGGTCACCAGCGGCGTCCTCTCGCCGACCCTGGGCGTCCCGATCGCGATGGCCTACGTCGCCCCCGCCTCCGCGCAGCCCGGGACGGCGCTCGCCGTCGACATCCGCGGCACGCGCCTCCCGATGACCGTCACCGAGCTCCCCTTCTACTCGAGAAAGAAGAACTGACATGGCCGTGCCCACCGAGCTGCAGTACACCTCCGACCACGAGTGGATCCGGGTCGACGGAGAGGTCGCGACCGTCGGCATCACCGCCTACGCCGCGGACAAGCTGGGCGACGTCGTCTTCGTCGAGCTCCCCGAGGCGGGAGCCCGCGTCGAGGGCGGCAGCGTCGTCGGCGAGATCGAGTCGACCAAGTCGGTGGGCGAGCTGTTCGCCCCCGTCGACGGCGAGGTACTCGAGACCAACACGGCCGTCGTCGACAGCCCCGAGCTCGTCAACTCCGACCCGTTCGGCGAGGGGTGGCTGATCCGGGTCCGCTTCGACGCCCTGCCCGACGGCCTCCTCGACTCGGCCGCCTACACCGAGCTGGTCGGCGAGTAGATGGCGGCCACCAGGACCCCCGGCGCCTTCGAGTCCCGCCACATCGGGACCGACGCCGACGCGCAGCGCACCATGCTCGCGGCTCTCGGCTACGACTCCGTGGAGGAGCTCGTCACCGCCGCCGTCCCCGAGTCGATCCACGTCCGCGACCTCCCGCAGGTGCTGCCCGCTCCGGCCACCGAGACGGAGGCGCTCGCCGAGCTGCGCGCCCTCGCCGCGAGGAACACGGTGCGTCGGCCGATGATCGGCCTCGGCTACTACGGCACGCACACCCCCGCGGTGATCAAGCGCAACGTGCTCGAGAACCCCAGCTGGTACACGGCCTACACGCCGTACCAGCCCGAGATCTCGCAGGGGCGCCTGGAGGCGCTGATCAACTTCCAGACGATGGTCTCCGACCTCACCGGCCTCGACACGGCCGGCGCGTCGATGCTCGACGAGGGCACGGCCGTCGTCGAGGCCATGCTGCTCGCGCGCCGCGCCTCGAAGGCGCGCACCGACGTCTTCGTCGTCGACTCCGACGCTCTCCCGCAGACCCTCGCGCTGCTGCGCGGCCGGGCGGAGGCCGTCGGCATCCGCATCGTCGAGCTCCCGCTCTCGCGCACCGCCGCGGAGGAGGTGCCGGAGTGCTTCGGCGCCCTCGTGCAGTACCCCGGCGCGTCCGGGCACCTCTGGGACCCGTCGGCGGTGCTCGCCGCGGTGAAGGCCCACGGCGGCCTGGCCGTCGTCGCCGCCGACCTGCTCGCGCTGACCCTGGTGCGCTCGCCGGGCGAGCTCGGCGCGGACGTCGCGGTCGGCACCACGCAGCGCTTCGGCGTCCCGCTGGGCTTCGGAGGACCGCACGCCGGCTACCTCGCCGTCCGCAAGGGACTCGAGCGCCAGCTGCCCGGCCGCCTCGTCGGCGTCAGCCAGGACGCGGACGGCCACCCCGCCTACCGCCTGTCCCTCCAGGCCCGCGAGCAGCACATCCGCCGCGAGAAGGCGACCTCCAACATCTGCACTGCGCAGGTACTCCTGGCGGTCATGGCTGCGATGTACGCGGTCTACCACGGGCCGGACGGGCTCGCCGCGATCGCCGAGCGCGTGCACGGCCGGGCCGCGCTCCTCGCGCGCCTCCTCCTCGACCGGGGCCACTCCCTCCGGCACGCCGACTTCTTCGACACCGTCTCGGTCGTCGTGCCCGGCGGCGCGGAGGCGGCGGTCGCCCGCGCCCGCGAGGCCGGCTTCGACGTGCGCCTGGTCGACGCCGACACGGTCTCGGTGTCGATCGACGAGACGGTCACCGACCTCGAGGTGATCGCCGTCGCGACCGCCGTCGGGCAGCTGGACTCGTCGTTCGGCTTCCTCGGCGGCTCCGCGCGGAGCATCCCCGCCGAGCTCGACCGCCGCACGCCCTTCCTCGTGCACCCGGTCTTCAGCAGCCACCACAGCGAGACCTCGATGATGCGCTACCTCAAGCGCCTCGCCGACTCGGACTACGCGCTGGACCGCGGCATGATCCCGCTCGGCTCCTGCACCATGAAGCTCAACGCCGCCACCGAGATGGAGGCGGTCAGCTGGCCCGAGTTCGCGGACCTGCACCCGTTCGCCCCCGAGGCGGACGTGCAGGGCTCCCTGGCGCTGATCGACCAGCTGGAGGGGTGGCTCGCCCACCTCACCGGCTACGACTCCGTGTCGCTCCAGCCCAACGCCGGCTCGCAGGGCGAGCTCGCGGGCCTGCTGGCGATCCGCGGCTGGCTCCGGTCGAACGGCGACGAGGACCGCACGGTCTGCCTGATCCCCTCGAGCGCCCACGGCACCAACGCCGCGAGCGCGGTCCTCGCCGGCATGCGCGTCGTCGTCGTGGCCTGCGACGAGCTCGGCAACGTCGACCTGGACGACCTCCGGGCGAAGATCGCCGAGCACGCGGGCTCCCTCGCCGCGCTGATGATCACCTATCCGTCGACCCACGGCGTCTACGAGCACGAGGTCGCCGAGATCTGCCGCCTCGTCCACGAGGCCGGCGGACAGGTGTACGTGGACGGCGCGAACCTCAACGCGCTTCTGGGCTTCGCCCGCTTCGGAGACTTCGGCGGCGACGTCTCGCACCTCAACCTGCACAAGACGTTCTGCATCCCGCACGGTGGAGGCGGTCCCGGCGTCGGTCCCGTCGCCGCGAAGGCGCACCTCGCGCCGTTCCTGCCCGGCCACCCGCTCGCGCAGCGGCTCGAGCACGGCGTGGGCACGCAGGGCGAGCGGATCGTCCACGGCGGCGCACCGGTGTCGGCAGCGCCCTACGGCAGCCCCGGCATCCTGCCGATCTCGTGGGCGTACGCCCGGATGATGGGCGAGGAGGGCCTGCGGGCCGCGACCGGGGCGGCCGTCCTCTCGGCCAACTACGTCGCCGCGCGCCTCCGCGAGCACTACCCGGTGCTCTACACGGGGGACAACGGGCTCGTCGCCCACGAGTGCATCCTCGACATCCGTCCGCTGACGGCGGCGACCGGAGTGACCGTGGACGACGTCGCCAAGCGCCTCGTCGATTACGGCTTCCACGCCCCGACCATGAGCTTCCCCGTCGCCGGGACCCTGATGGTCGAGCCGACGGAGAGCGAGGACCTCGCCGAGATCGACCGCTTCATCGACGCGATGATCGGGATCCGGGCGGAGGCCGACCGCGTCGGCGCGGGGGAGTGGCCGGTGGACGACAACCCGCTGCGCGGCGCCCCGCACACCGCCGAGTGCCTGACGGCCGAGGAGTGGACGCACCCCTACAGCCGCGAGCAGGCCGTCTACCCGGTCCGCTCGCTGGTGCGCGGCAAGTACTGGCCGCCGGTCCGCCGGATCGACCAGGCCTACGGCGACCGCAATCTCGTCTGCGCCTGCCCGCCCATCGAGGCCTTCGCCTGATCCGCCCGCACATACTCGTCCGCGACCGAGGGTGAGAGAGCAGGAACGGAGCCTCGAGCCCGTCCTCGGCTCTCCCACCCTCGGTTGTGGACACGGTCGGTCCCTCACAGGCACGGAGTGGGGCGCAGTCCTCCCGATCCGTGGGGAACGGCGCACGGCGACCCCGACGCACGAGGGAGCCCGACCGTGGGGAACGCGTGGTGGAGGTGCTGGCAGGGCTCGACGGAGTAGTGACGAGCGAGCAGCTCCACCGTGCGGGCGTCACGCCGCGGCAGTGGAGAGCCGCGGCGCGGTCCTGCGGCTCCTCGGATGCGATCGGTCCGTCGTCACGTCCGCGGAGCCGGCGGCGCGAACAGCTCGGGCCAGAGGGCGACGGCCAGCGGGTACCCGACGAACGAGACGATGTCGATGATCGAGTGGGCGATCACCAGGGGCAGGGTGCGGCCGAAGCGCTGGTAGAACAGTCCGAACATCAGGCCCATGACCACGTTCCCGATGAAGGGCCCGATGCCCTGGTACAGGTGGTAGCTGCCCCGGAGCAGCGCACTGGTCACCAGGATCCGCCACCGCCCCCAGCCCAGATCGCCCAGGCGGGCGAAGAGGTACCCGATCACGACGACCTCCTCCTGCACTCCCGCCCGGATCGCGGAGAGCACGAGCACGGGCACCGTCCACCAGTACGCGTCCAGCGGCGAGGCCACCACCGCCACGGTGATGCCCAGCGCGCGTCCGACGGCGTACAGCGCGATGCCCGGCGCGCCGATCGCCACCGCGAGGACCGTCCCGGTCCCCAGGTCCGCGAACGGCCGGCGCAGGTCGAGCCCCAGGCGCCCGAGGGGACGGCCCGAGCTCTGCCAGAGCAGGAACGCGCAGAGGGCCACCGGCACCAGGTCGAAGAAGAGCGCGAGCAGCTGGTAGACGAGGTCGAAGCCCGGGCGGTCGCTGAGGGCGCCGTTGATCGTCGCGGTCTGGTCGGCCAGTGCGGTCGAGCGGGTGAGCCGGTTGGCGATGGAGACCACCGAGTAGACAGCGGAGGCTCCCAGGGAGAGCCCGAGGACCAGCAGGATCTCGATGCGGATCCGGCGCCGTCCGGGCGCGGATCCTGACAGGTCGGTGGACACTCCGTGCGTCTCCTCTGAAGTCGATGTGTTGCGCGACGGCCGCCCGGTACGCACGTTTCGTGCAGAACAGCGCAAAGATTCCACCTCCCGGTTACCGCTGTGTAACGGTTGCCACATGCTTTTGTGCAGATAGCGGGCGAATACATAGTCTCGTTGAAGGCATCCGCGCGACGGCCACCAGTCTCGTGCGCCGCCGCCGTCGCCACGCGCACGGCACTCCACGCGTCAGGGAAACCACTTCTCGCGCGCCCCCACATCACTGGAGGAATAGTGAACATCAGACGTTACGGATTCGGGGCTCTGGCGCTCGTCGCCGCGAGCACGCTGGTCCTGGCCGGCTGCAGCAGCTCGAACGACTCGGGCGGAGGTGCATCGGGAGGCGACGCCGCCGCGATCATCTCCACCAACGGCTCCGAGCCGCAGAACCCGCTGATCCCGACGAACACCAACGAGGTGGGCGGCGGCAAGATCCTCGACGAGATCTTCGCGGGCCTGGTCTACTACGACGCCAAGGGCGCCCCCGAGAACGACGTCGCCGAGTCCATCGAGTCGGACGACGCGCAGAACTACACGATCAAGATCAAGTCGGGCCTGACCTTCACGAACGGCGACCCGGTCACCTCCAGCTCGTTCATCGACGCCTGGAACTACGGCGCCAAGCTGTCGAACAACCAGCTCAGCGCGTCGTTCTTCTCGAACTTCGAGGGCTTCAGCGACACCGAGGACAGCGAGCTCACCGGTCTCAAGGCCGTGGACGACACCACCTTCACCGTCGCGCTCAAGTCCCCCCAGTCGGACTTCCCGATCAGCCTCGGCTACTCGGCGTACTACCCGCTGCCCGCCGCCGCGTTCGACGACATGGCCGCCTTCGGTGAGAACCCGATCGGCAACGGCCCGTACAAGCTCGACGGCGACGACGCGTGGCAGCACGACGTCCAGATCGAGCTCGTCAAGAACGACGAGTACACCGGCCCCCGCGAGGCCCAGAACGGCGGCCTGAAGATCGTCTTCTACGCCACCCAGGACGCCTCCTACGCCGACCTCCTCGGCGGCAACGTCGACGTGATCGACCAGATCCCGGACTCCGCCTTCGGCACCTTCGAGAGCGACCTCGGCGACCGTGCCGTGAACCAGCCCTCGGCCGTGTTCCAGTCCTTCACCATCCCGGGCCGTCTCCCGCACTTCGACGGCGAGGAGGGCCAGCTCCGCCGCCAGGCGATCTCGATGTCCTTCGACCGCAAGGAGATCACCGACGTGATCTTCGAGGGCACCCGCACCCCGGCCTCCGACTTCACCTCCCCGGTGATCGACGGCTACAGCGACGCCCTCTCCGGCGCCGACGTGCTCGAGTACAACCCCGACGAGGCCAAGGCGCTGTGGGCTCAGGCCGACGCGATCAGCCCCTGGGACGGCACCTTCAAGATCGCCTACAACGCCGACGGCGGCCACCAGGGCTGGGTCGACGCGGTGACCAACTCGATCAAGAACACGCTGGGCATCGACGCCGAGGGCGACGCGTACCCGACCTTCGCCGAGGCGCGCACCAAGATCGTCGACCGCTCGATCGAGACCGCGTTCCGCACCGGATGGCAGGCCGACTACCCGAGCCTCTACAACTTCCTCGGACCGCTCTACGTGACCGGCGCCTCGTCCAACGACGGCGACTACTCGAACCCCGAGTTCGACTCCCTGCTCCAGCAGGGCCTGTCGGACGCCGACGCCGACGCTGCGAACAAGACGTTCCAGCAGGCCCAGGAGATCCTCCTGAAGGACCTCCCGTCGCTGCCCCTGTGGTACGCGAACGTGACCGGCGGCTACGGCGAGGGCGTGTCGAACGTCGAGTTCGGCTGGAACTCGGTGCCGCTCTACTACGAGATCACCAAGAACTAAGCTCGAACCACTGGGGCGCTTCGCCCGTGCCGTCGGCCACCAGGTCACGGCACGGGCGGAGCGCCCTGTTTCGGTCACAATCGAATGAGGTCCCCATCCATGCGACTCCGGAACCGGCTGGGCTGACATGCTCGCCTACATCGTCCGACGCATCCTGCAAGCCGTCCCCGTGCTCATCGGCACCACGTTCCTCATCTACTTCATGGTCTTCTCCATGCCGGGGAACCCGCTCCTGTCGCTCTTCGGCGACAAGACGCCGAGCCCCGCACTCCTCGCCCGCCTCGAGGAGCAGTACCACCTGAACGAGCCCTTCTTCGTCCAGTACCTGTACTACCTGGGAGGCGTCGTCCGCGGCGACTTCGGCATCTCGTTCTCCGGCCAGTCCGTCAACGAGATCCTCGCCCGCACCTTCCCGGTCACCCTGACGCTGGCCATGATGGCGATCGTCATCGAGATCGTCGTCGCGCTGACCATCGGCCTCATCAGCGGTCTGCGCAAGGGCAGCTTCTTCGACGCGAGCGCGCTGGTCGTCAGCCTCCTGCTCGTGTCGGTGCCGATCTTCGTGCTCTGCTTCATCGCGCAGTCCTTCTTCGCGATCCAGCTGGGATGGTTCCCTCCGACCGTCGGAGCCGACGCGTCGTTCCAGAGGCTGCTGCTGCCCGCGATCGTGCTCGCCCTGTTCGTGGTCGCCTCGGCCATCCGCCTCACGCGCGGCTCGGTCATCGAGACGGCCGGCTCGGACTTCGTCCGCACCGCGTACAGCAAGGGGCTCTCGCGACGCCGCGTCATCCCCGTGCACGTCCTGCGCAACTCGCTCATCCCGGTCACGACGCAGTTCGGAGCCGACTTCGGCCTCCTGATCGTCGGCGCGACCGTGACCGAGGGCATCTTCAACGTTCCCGGAGTCGGGAACACGCTCTATCAGGCGATCATCCGAGGTGAGCGGCCGACCGTCGTCTCCTTCGTCACGGTCATGGTGCTGTTCTACCTCGTGGTGAACATCCTCGTCGACCTGCTCTACGCCGTACTCGACCCGAGGATCCGCTATGCCAAATGAGTCCACCGGCGGCGCGCAGAAGGCCCGCCGCATCGACCACTTCGTGGCCCCGCTCGAGGAGACGCCGATCGCGTCGGTCGACGCCGTCAGCCTCGACGAGAAGCCCAGCAACCTCTGGACCGACGCGTGGCGCGACCTGCGCAAGCGGCCCATGTTCTGGATCTCGGGCGTCCTGATCCTCGTCATCATCGCCGTCGCGCTGTTCCCGGGCCTGTTCACCTCGGTGGACCCCCGCCAGTGCGCGCTCTCGTTCAGCAACCAGGGCCCCGGCGACGGCAGCCTGCTCGGCTACACCAAGCAGGGCTGCGACGTCTTCTCGCGGATCATCCACGGCACGTCCACGTCGCTGACCGTCGGCCTCATCGTGATCGTGATCACGACGGTCTCCGGCGTCATCGGCGGCGCGCTGGCAGGCTTCTTCGGCGGCTGGGTCGACACCGTGATCATGCGCCTCGGCGACATCTTCTTCTCGATCCCCTACATCCTCGCCGCAGTCGTCATCATGTCCGTCTTCTCGGCCTACCGGAACGTGTTCGTCATCGCCCTGGCGATCGGCGCGTTCGCCTGGCCGACGACGGCGCGCGTCCTGCGCTCCGAGGTCCTCCGCGTGAAGCAGGCCGACTTCGTCGGCGCCGCCACCGCGACCGGCCTCTCGCGCATGGCGATCCTGTTCCGGCACGTGCTGCCGAACTCGATCGCCCCCGTCATCGTCGTCACGACGATCTCGCTCGGCGCGGCCATCACCGCGGAGGCGACGCTGTCGTTCCTCGGCGTCGGCCTGCCCGGCTCGGTCATGTCGTGGGGCAACGACATCAGCCAGGCCCAGCGCGATCTGCGCACCAACCCGCAGACGCTGATCTACCCGTCGATCGCCCTGACGGTCACGGTGCTGAGCTTCATCCTCCTCGGCGAGTCGCTCCGCGACGCGCTCGACCCGAAGGCGAGGGCCCTCCGATGACCGCCACGACACCGAACGCACCGCAGGGGCCGCTGCTCGAGGTCACCGACCTCGAGGTCGGCTTCCAGACCGGCAGCGGACTGGTCCCCGCCCTCCGCGGCGTGAGCCTCACGATCGAGCACGGCCAGACCGTCGCGATCGTGGGGGAGTCGGGCTCCGGCAAGTCGACGACCGCCGCCGCGATCATCGGCCTGCTCCCCGGCACCGGCCAGGTCACCGCCGGCTCCGTGCTGTTCGACGGCAAGGACCTCGCGAAGGCGACGAGGACCGAGCTCGAGGACATCCGCGGCCGCCGGATCGGCTACGTCCCGCAGGACCCGATGTCGAACCTGAACCCCGTGTGGTCGGTCGGCTTCCAGGTCGAGGAGACCATCAAGGCCAACGGCCTCGCGACCGGTCGCAAGGAGGTGCGCGCCAAGGCGATCGAGGTCCTGCAGAACGCGGGCCTCGCCGACGCGGAGAAGCGCCTCAAGCAGTTCCCGCACCAGTTCTCGGGCGGCATGCGCCAGCGCGTGCTGATCGGCATCGGCCTGGCCGCGGCCCCCCAGCTGCTGATCGCCGACGAGCCCACCTCGGCGCTCGACGTCACGGTCCAGCGCCGGATCCTCGACCACCTCGAGACGCTGACGAAGACCGACGGCACCGCGCTGCTCTTCATCACGCACGACCTGGGCCTCGCCGCCGAGCGCGCCGAGAAGCTCATCGTCATGTACAAGGGCCGCATCGTCGAGTCCGGCGCCTCGGTGGAGGTGCTGCAGAACCCGCAGCACCCCTACACGCAGCGCCTGATCGCGGCGGCGCCCAGCCTCGCGTCGCGCCGCATCCAGTCGACGGCCGGCCGGGCCGTGGAGTCGGTCCCCGGCGAGTCGGAGGCCGTCCGCGAGGTCGACCTGGTCGGCGCGGGTGCCGCGCACCACGCCGGCGCGGTCGCCTCGGGCGCCCCGATGATCGAGGTCGACGGCCTCACCAAGGTCTTCAAGATCCGCCGCGGCGGCCTGAAGGCCGAGGACTTCACGGCCGTCGACAACGTGTCGTTCTCGATCCCGAAGGGCACCACCACGGCGCTCGTGGGCGAGTCCGGATCGGGCAAGTCGACCATCGCCCGCCTCGTGCTGGGCCTCGAGACGGCGACGTCCGGAGCGATCTCGATCGCCGGCCGACGGACCGAGAAGCTCAAGGGCCGCGACATGCTGGCGCTCCGGCGCTCCATGCAGCCGGTGTTCCAGGACCCGTACGGCTCGCTCGACCCGCTGCACAACATCGGCAACACCATCTCGGAGCCGCTGCGGGTGCACAAGGTCGGCGACCGGACGTCGCAGCGCGAGCGCGTCCTCGAGCTGCTCGACCAGGTGTCCCTCCCGCGCGTGATCGCGAGCCGCTACCCGAACGAGCTCTCCGGCGGCCAGCGCCAGCGCGTGGCGATCGCCCGCGCGCTCGCGCTGAAGCCGGAGATCGTGGTGCTCGACGAGGCCGTGTCGGCTCTGGACGTCCTCGTCCAGGCGCAGATCCTCCGCCTCCTCGCCGACCTGCAGGCCGAGCTCGGGCTGACCTACCTGTTCATCACGCACGACCTGGCGGTGGTCCGCGTGATCGCCGACGACGTCTGCGTGATGCAGAAGGGCAGGATCGTCGAGCACGCCCCGACGGACACCGTGTTCGACTCGCCGCAGCAGGAGTACACCCGCGAGCTGCTCGACGCCATCCCCGGCGCCGGCATCGAGTTCGCGGTCTGAGCGACCGTCACCAGGGCCCCGGCCCCGCCTGGAGCGCTCCTCGGAGCCCTCCGGAGCGGGGATCCGGGGCCCTTCGCCGTGCGGACGCCTCGCTGCGGTACGATGGATGGTCCCCCTTTTGCACGAGAACACGAGACGAGTCCGTATCCATGGCAAGTGCCACCCGCTCCGACCTGCGCAACGTCGCGATCGTCGCCCACGTCGACCATGGCAAGACCACGCTGGTCGACGCCATGCTCAAGCAGACGAACTCCTTCGACGCGCACGCCCACGTGGACGAGCGCGCGATGGACTCCAACGAGCTCGAGCGCGAGAAGGGCATCACGATCCTCGCGAAGAACACCGCTGTCTCGTACAGCGGCAAGCACGCGAGCGACGGTCCCATCACCATCAACGTCATCGACACCCCGGGCCACGCCGACTTCGGCGGCGAGGTCGAGCGCGGCCTGTCGATGGTCGACGGCGTCTGCCTCCTCGTCGACGCGTCCGAGGGCCCGCTGCCCCAGACCCGCTTCGTGCTGCGCAAGGCGCTCGAGGCGAAGCTCCCCGTCATCCTCCTGGTCAACAAGACCGACCGCCCCGACGCGCGCATCGACGAGGTCGTCGCCGAGAGCCAGGACCTGCTCCTCGGCCTCGCCTCGGACATGGCCGACGACGTGCCGGACCTCGACCTCGACGCGATCCTCGACGTCCCCGTGGTCTACGCCTCCGGCAAGGCCGGCCGCGCCTCGGCGAACAAGCCCGAGGACGGCACGCTGCCGGACGCCGAGGACCTGGAGCCGCTGTTCGAGGCGATCCTCAAGCACATCCCCGCGCCGACCTACGACGACGACGCGCCTCTCCAGGCCCACGTCACCAACCTCGACGCGTCGCCGTTCCTCGGCCGCCTCGCCCTCCTCCGCGTCTTCAACGGCACGATCAAGAAGGGGCAGACGGTCGCCTGGGTCCACCACGACGGCACCCACACCAACGCGCGCATCACCGAGCTGCTGATCACCAAGGCGCTCGACCGCTACCCGGCCGAGTCCGCGGGCCCCGGCGACATCGTCGCGATCGCGGGCTTCCCCGAGATCACCATCGGCGAGACCATCGCCGACCCCGAGGACATCCGCCCGCTGCCGGCCATCACGGTCGACGACCCGGCGATCTCGATGACGATCGGCACCAACACCTCGCCGCTCGTCGGCAAGGTGAAGGGCCACAAGCTCACGGCGCGGATGGTCAAGGACCGCCTCGACCGCGAGCTCATCGGAAACGTGTCGCTCAAGATCGTCGACATCGGACGCCCCGACTCCTGGGAGGTCCAGGGCCGCGGCGAGCTCGCGCTGGCCATCCTCGTCGAGCAGATGCGCCGCGAGGGCTACGAGCTGACCGTCGGCAAGCCCCAGGTGGTCACCCGCCAGGTCGACGGCAAGACGCACGAGCCCTTCGAGCACCTGACGATCGACGCTCCGGAGGAGTACCTCGGCGCGATCACGCAGCTCCTCGCCGCCCGCAAGGGCCGCATGGACGGCATGTCGAACCACGGCACCGGCTGGGTCCGCATGGAGTTCATCGTCCCGTCGCGCGGCCTGATCGGCTTCCGCACCGAGTTCCTCACCACCACCCGCGGCACCGGCATCGCGAACGCGATCCTGCACGGCTACGAGCCGTGGGCCGGCGCGATCGTCACCCGCAACAACGGGTCGATCGTCGCGGACCGCAACGGCGTCGTGACCCCGTTCGCCATCATCGCGCTCCAGGAGCGGATGACCTTCTTCGTGAACCCCACCGAGGAGGTCTACGAGGGCATGGTGATCGGCGAGAACTCGCGCAACGACGACATGGACGTCAACATCACCAAGGAGAAGAAGCTGACCAACATGCGTCAGTCCACCTCCGACACCTTCGAGTCGATGACGCCGTCGCGTCAGCTGACGCTCGAGGAGTGCCTCGAGTTCGCCCGCGAGGACGAGTGCGTCGAGGTCACCCCCGAGGTCGTCCGCATCCGCAAGGTGGAGCTCGATGCGAACGCCCGCGCGCGCATGACGAGCCGCCTCAAGAAGCAGGGCTGAGCCCCGGGCGCCTCGGCGCCCGCTCACGACGAGACCGGCCGGAGCGATGCTCCGGCCGGTCTCGTCGTCTCCGCCCGGTGCTGCAGCGTGCAGCGCCGATCCCGTCCCTCGCGGTCCGGATCAGCCCGCCGGACTCGGAGAGGGAGAGGGGGTCGAGGACTCCGCCTCGAGCGTCGAGGTGACGAAGGCGACGAACGCCGCCGCGTCGTCCGGCTTCCCCGTGTACTGCTCGCCGTTCACCAGCACGGTGGGCGTCGACTCGAGCTTCGGCAGCGAGGAGTTAGCGAGGGGGAGCGAGGTGGCCCGCTCGGTCGCGGCCTTCACCCAGGGCCGGAACTCGCCCCCGGTCATGCAGGCGAGGACGTCGTCGTCGGTGACGCCCGCTCCGGTCACCAGCGTCCGCAGAGCGTCGTCGTCGAGGCCCGTCGTCCCCTCCGCCGGCTGCTGCGCGAAGAGCGCCGCGTTCACGGCGAGGAAGCGGTCCGGATCCTCGTCGGCGACGCACGCGGCGGCGTTCGCGGCCCGGCTGGAGTACTCGGAGCCGGCCGAGGAGGAGTCGAGGATCGCCACCGGGTGGATCTCGAGCGTGATCGCCCCCTTCGTCAGCCACGACTGCAGCTGCTCGGCGTTCGCCTTCTCGAACTGCCCGCAGTACGGGCAGAGGTAGTCGACGTAGAGGTCGACGGCGACGACTCCGCCCGCACGCGTGGCGCTCTCATCGGTCGGGACGGGGGATGCTCCCGGAGCGATCGCCGCGCTCGTCGTCGCCGTCACGGCCGAGCCGTCGCCCGCGAGGACGATGCCGTCGCTGAGCATGTTCGCCGGGCCGGCGCTCGCGACCTCCTGCTGCGACCAGACGTTCCAGCAGACCAGGGCCACGACCGCGAGGAGTCCGACGACCGCTCCGCCCTGCCCGAGCAGCCGGTTTCGGCGCCGCCGGCGCCTCTCGGCTTCGCGGCGCTCCCGCGCCTGCGCTCGGGCGAGCTCCTGGCGCTCGCGCTTGGTCAGGCCGCTTCCTGCGCTGTTCCCGGACATCGCCGACGACGCTACGGGCGCAGGCTTCGGCACGCCGTGGAGTGCGCCCGCCGGATCCTGGGACGGAGTGCGGGTCCTCTCAGGGATCAGGCGAAGAGGCCGGAGCCGAGGAAGTCGGTCTCGTCGCGAGCACCGGGCGGCACCGCGAACACGGCCGAGCCGACGTGCTTCACGTACTCGTTCAGCGCGTCCGTCGCGAGGTTCCGCTGCACGGTGACGAACTGCTCCGGGGAGCGCTGGAACGAGAGGAAGAACAGCCCCGCGTTCAGGCGTCCGAGCTCGTCGTTGCCGTCGACGAAGTTGTAGCCGCGCCGCAGGAGCCGCACTCCGTTGTTCACGCTCGGGTGCGCGAGGCGCACGTGCGACTCCTGATCGATCAGCGGGGCACCGGTGGCGCCGGCCGCTGCGAAGTCGGGCTCGGTGGACTCCGTGCCGCCCGAGAGCGGGGCTCCGGACCCCTTGCTGCGGCCGATGACCCGCTCCTGCTCGCCCAGCTGGCTGCGGTCCCACGTCTCGATGATCATCCGGATCTTCCGCGCGACCAGGTAGCTGCCGCCGACCATCCACGCGGGGCCGTCGGAGGAGGGGACCCAGACGTGCTCCTGGACGGCGTCGGCCTCCTCGGACTTCACGTTCGCCGTGCCGTCCTTGAAGCCGAAGAGGTTGCGCGGAGTCGCCTGGGCGGTGGACGTCGAGGAGGTGCGGCCGAAGCCGAGCTGCGACCAGCGGAGCGAGGCCCGGCCGAACGCGATCCGGCTCAGGTTGCGGATGGCGTGCACGGCGACCTGCGGATCGTCGGCGCAGGCCTGGATGCACAGGTCGCCGCCGCCGGCCGAGGGGACGAGCGCGTCGCCGCGGAAGCGGGGCAGGGCCTGCAGCTGCGGAGGCCGGCGGTCGGCGAGGCCGAAGCGGTCGGCGCCGGACTCGTCCGTGAAGAGGGTGGGTCCGAAGCCGACCGTGACGGTGAGGGACGCGGCGTCGAGCCCGAGCGCCTCTCCGGTGTCCTCCGGGGGAGCCGTGTCCGGCCCGTCCACCGCGCCGTTCTCGCCGACCTCGAAGCCCTGGGTCATCCGGGAGGCGGCGAGCGTCCAGTCCTTCAGGAGCTCGACGAGGTCCTCGCGCGTGGTGCCCGCGGCGAGGTCGAACGCGGCGAAGTGCAGCCGGTCCTGCGCGGCGGTGGTGATGCCCGCCTGGTTCGCGCCGAAGAACGGCACGGTGCGCGGGGCGGAGGAGGCCGTCGCGCTCGCGGACGATGTGACGGCCACTGTGCCGCCCACTCCGGCGGCCAGCCCGGCCGTCCCCGCCGAGACGAGGCCGAGCAGCCCGCGCCGCGAGAGGCGGCGGGGTTCGTCGGCGGGCTGCTCGGACTCCGTCGGCCGGGCTCCCTCGTGCTGCTCGGCGTCCACTACGCGGCCGGCTCCTCGACGCCCAGCACCGTGTGGGTCAGCTGCGAGAGCGGCTCGGAGAGAGCGTTGACCGCGTCCGAGAGTTCCTTCTTCTGCTCCGCGGTGAGAGTGGAGTACGCGGCGAAGCCGGAGTCGATCGAGCCGTACTGCGCGAGCAGAGCGTCGAGCTCGGAGAACCGCTGCGTGATCCGTCCGGTGAGGTCGGCGCCCTCGTCGCCGCTGGCGGTCGCGATCGGCTCGACGTTGCCGAACGCCACCTCCGCGCCCTGGACGTTCGCGGCGAAGTCGGTGAGGTCGGTGCTCGACCACCAGTCCTCCTCGCCCGTGATCTTGCCGGCCGCGACCTCGTCGAGCAGGCCGATGGCGCCGTTCGAGATGTCGCCCACCGACACGGTGAAGCCGGGCGCGTTCACGAGGTCGGCCAGGCTCTGCACGTCGTCGACGAGGCCCTGGCCGAACTGGGCGCGCTGCTCGGGGGTGGAGGGCGCCCAGTCGAGGAGCGCGCTCGTGCCGTCGGAGTTGAGCGCACCCTCCGCGGGGGCCCACAGGTCCTTCTCGATGCGGTGGAAGCCGGTCCAGTCCAGGCCCTCGGCGACGGCGTCGACCTCGCGGTAGTCGATGCGCGGGTCGAGGTCGCCGAACGCCTCCGCGGTCGGCTCGATCCGCTCGTAGAAGACGCGGGTCGACGCGAAGAGGCCGCGCGCCTTCTCGTCGTCGCCGGCCTCGTAGGCCTGGGCGAACTCGGCCACCGCGGGAAGCAGCTCGCCCACCTGCGACTTCACGTACGCCACGTAGTTGGTGACCGCCGCCTCCGTCGCCGCCTTCTCGTCCGCCGACTGCGCGGTGGCCTCACCGGTCACGGTGAACTCGCTCAGCCCGACCGGGGCGCCGACCTGCTGGAACTTGCAGGCGGTGTAGTAGGTGCCCGGCTCGAGCTGAGCGACGTAGGAGACGCTCTGGCCCGGGGTCACGTTCTCCTTCTCGCCCACGATCCGCAGCTTGTCCTCGGCCAGGATCTCGAACTCGTTGACGTCCGAGCCGCCGTTGGTCAGTGAGAACGTCACCGCTCCCGCCTCGGCGGTCGCCGTCGACACCTCGCAGGCGTCGTCCCTGATCGCGACGTCGAGCGCGGCGGAGGAGGAGGACGCGGGGGTGTTCGGCACGCAGCCCGTGAGGATCAGCGCCAGGGCGCCGGCGCCGGCGAGGCCGAGGGTGACGCGGGGGAGGGTGGGACGAGCGCGCGAGGACATGCTTCTCCTGGATCGGGGCGAGTGCGCCGGCGGTGCCGGAGCGGGTCAGACGGAGGTGGGAGCGGGAGCGGCGACCGGGGCCGCGCTGCCCCGTCGCGGGCCGCGCAGGCGGACCTGGCGGACGAACAGGGCGCCGACGACGACGAGGTAAAGCAGCCAGGCGGCGAACTGCAGAGCGGTCGGCTCGGGCGTGTAGTTGAAGAGGCCGCCGACCACGGCGGTCACGGGCGGCGGGAGGATCGGGCCGAGCGAGAACAGCGGGGTGCCCCAGCCGGGCAGGAGCGACGCCTCCTGCAGGTCGCCGACGCCGTAGGAGAGGACGCCGGCCGCGACGAGGATGAGGAGGCCGCCCGTCCAGGTGAAGAAGCGCCCGAGGTCGATCCGGACGAAGCCCCGGAAGATCAGGTACGCGATGACGACCGAGCTGAGGATGCCCAGCATTGCGCCGACCGTGCCGACCCACGCGCTGGATCCCGACCCCGCAGTGCTCGAGGACACGCTCGCCCAGACGAAGAGCGCCGTCTCGATGCCCTCGCGGCCGACGCTGATGAAGCCGAGGACCACGATGCCGAGGGCCGAACCTGCGACGGCGCCGTCGAGCCGGGACTCGAGGTCGCCCTTCATGCTGCGGGCGTTCGCGCCCATCCAGAAGATCATCCAGGTGACCAGGCCGACCGCGAGGATCGAGAGGCCGCCGCCGATGAGCTCCTGGGCCTGGAACGACAGGGTCGAGGGGCCCCAGGTGAGGATCGCACCGGTGACGAGCGAGATCGCGATCGCAGCGGCGATACCGGTCCAGAGCCGCGGCAGCACGTCGCGCCGGCCGAGCTTGGTCAGGTAGGCCACGAGGATGCCGACCACGAGGCCGGCTTCGAGGCCTTCGCGGAGGCCGATGAGGTAGTTTGCGAGCACGCGTGTTCTCTTGGTCGATGGTGGACGAGGAGGGGGCGACTCCCGCCCCGAGTCGATCCGGTCGGCGGGGCTCCGTTGTTCGGTAAGCCTTGCCTAACCCGGGTCGACTGTAGTCCGCTGCCCGGTCGCTGTCCAGAAGCGCCCGCAGCGGAGGCCGCGCAGGACGAGAGGCGGAGAGTGGACGCGGGCCGGGACGCAGCAGCGGAGCGGGTGGTGGCGGTGCACGCCCACCCCGACGACGAGACGATCACCATGGGCGGGACCCTGGCGCGGCTGGTGGCGCAGGGCGCCTCCGTCACCGTCGTCACCGCCACGCGGGGGGAGTGCGGCGAGGTCATCCCCGAGGACCTCGCTCCGCTCGAGGGCTCGGCCGAGCTGGCCGCGCACCGGACGACCGAGCTCGTCGTCGCCCTGACGGCCCTCGGCGTCGCCGACCACCGCTTCCTCGGCGAGGCGGGTGCCCGCGCACCCGGCCTCGCTCCGCGGGTCTACCGGGACTCCGGCATGCAGTGGGGGCCCGGCCGCGTCCCGGTGCCGCTCGAGCCGGTGCATCCCGCGTCCTTCACCGCCGCGCCCGAGGACGAGGAGGTGGCCGATCTCGTCGCCGTCCTGCGGCAGGTCGATGCGGGCGTCGTGCTGTCCTACGACGCGGGCGGCGGCTACGGCCACCCCGACCACGTCCGCACCGCCCGGGTCGCCGAGCGCGCCGCCGAGCTGCTGGGCCTGCGCTTCCTCGCCGTCCTCCCCGACGCGGCCCCACCCCTCCCCGGCGACGTCGTGATCGAGCTGTCCGCCGAGGACCACGCCCGCAAGCGCGCGGCCCTCGAGGCGCACGCGACGCAGCTGGTGGTCGAGGGCGACGAGGCCCGCCTCTCGAGCGGTCCGCCGTTCCCCATCGGCCGCATCGAGCGCTTTCGCCCGGTCGCGCAGGCGGGGCGTCCCGCGCCGCTGCCGGAGGAGCGTCCGACGCTGGGATCGCGCGTGCTGTCGGGTGTCGCCGGAGTCCTGGTCGGCGCGGTGGTCGGAGCGATCACGACCGTCGCCCATCAGAGCACCGTGTCGGTCGGCGGTGTCGTCCTCCCTGTCGGCCTCGCCGCCTCCCTCGCCGGCGTGCTGCTGCTCCTGCTCGGGCTGCGCCTCGTGCTCATCGACCGGTTCGTCGCGTTCTGCACCGCGATGGGCCTGCTCGGGATGATCGGGCTGCTCGCTCTGCGCAGCACCGGCGGATCCGTCCTCGTCCCGGCGAACGGCCTCGGCGTGGCCTGGACCTTCCTCCCCGCCCTCATCGCCCTCGTCGTTATCGCGTGGCCACGGCTGCGGGCGGCCTCTCCCGCCGCCGCCCCGCGGCCCGCGGACGCCGACGCCCCGTCGGCCCCCGTACGATAGAGACACTGTTCGAAGGGACCTGGAGCACCGTGACCTACGTGATCGCACTTCCGTGCGTCGATGTCAAAGACCGCGCCTGCATCGACGAGTGCCCGGTCGACTGCATCTACGAAGGCGAGCGCTCGCTCTACATCCACCCGGACGAGTGCGTCGACTGCGGTGCCTGCGAGCCGGTCTGCCCCGTCGAGGCGATTTACTACGAGGACGACCTCCCCGAGGAGTGGTCCGACTACTACAAGGCCAACGTCGAGTTCTTCGACGAGATCGGCTCCCCGGGCGGAGCCGCCAAGGTCGGCGTGATCGCGAAGGACCACCCGGTCATCGCGGCGCTGCCTCCGCAGAGCCACTGAGGCCGCTCCCATGGCCCTCGGCGCGCTGCCCGACTACCCCTGGGACCTGATGGCGCCCTTCGCCCGCACGGCGGCGGAGCACCCCGGCGGGATCGTCGACCTGTCGATCGGCTCGCCGGTGGACCCGACGCCCGCCCCGATCCGCGACGCGCTCGCCCGCGCGACGGACTCGCACGCGTACCCCACGACCGTGGGCACCCCCGCTCTGCGCGAGGCGATCGCCGCCTGGTACGCGCGGCGGCGCGGAGTCGAGGGCCTCGGGATCGACGAGGTCCTGCCGACGATCGGCTCCAAGGAGCTCGTCGCCTGGCTGCCCTTCCTCCTCGGACTCGGGGAGGGGGACGTGGTCGTGCATCCGCGCGCCGCCTACCCGACGTACGCGATGGGCGCGGCGATCGCCGGCGCCGAGGCGCTCGCCTCCGACGACCCGGCGGAGTGGCCCGCGACGACCCGCCTGGTCTGGCTCAACTCTCCCGGCAACCCCGATGGCGCCGTGCTCGACGTGCCCGCCCTGCAGCGCGCCGTCGCGCGTGCCCGTGAGCTGGGCGCCGTGATCGCGGGGGACGAGTGCTACGCCGAGCTCGGCTGGGACGGCCGCTGGGCCGACGAGCCGATCCCGAGCGTCCTCGACCCGCGCGTGGTGGGGGAGGACCGCACCGGGGTCCTCGGCGTCTATTCGCTGAGCAAGCAGTCGAACCTCGCCGGCTACCGCGCCGCCTTCGTCGCCGGGGACGCGGCCCTGATCGCGCGCCTGGTGACCGTCCGCAAGCACGCGGGCATGATCGTGCCCGGTCCGCTGCAGGAGGCGATGATCGTCGCCCTCGCCGACGACGAGCACGTCGCCGCGCAGAAGGAGCGCTACCGCTCCCGCCGCGACCGCCTCCGGCCCGCCCTCGAGTCCGCGGGCTTCCGGATCGACCGCAGCGAGGCCGGACTCTACCTGTGGGCGACCGAGGGCCGCGCGGCCTGGGAGTCCATCGACCGCCTCGCCCGCCTCGGCGTCCTCGCGGGCCCCGGTGTCTTCTACGGGGAGGGCTTCCCCGAGCACGTGCGCCTCTCGCTGACGGCCTCCGACGAGCGGATCGACGCGGCCGTCGAGCGCCTGTCCGGGGGCCTCTGAGGCGTTCGACCCGGCCGATCCTGGCGGGTTCCGACAAGGCCCCGGCCCCAGCGCTGGGCGATGTCACAGTGCCCCCGCTTTGCCCATAGGCTGTATGTGGTTCGGTCGACGGTGCCTCACGAGGCCCCGGCTGCACCACGATCCAGACCCGGCGCCGCCCGCTCCGCGCGAGCGCTTCCGGGGTGCGACCGCGACGACCTGGGAGGCGTTGTGACCGAATCCGGCACGCAGAGCGACGGAACCGCGACGGTGGGCTCCACGGAGCCCGCGACCGGGAGCGCCACGACGCCGCCTCCCGCGCCGGCGGAGCAGGAGCTCCCCGAGAAGGTCACGCTCACCTTCGGCGACCGCACCGCGGACTTCCCGGTCCTGCGCAGCGTCGACGGCTCCTCGAGCATCGACTTCTCGACCCTGTCGAAGCAGACCGGCTTCATGTCGCTCGACTACGGCTTCGTGAACACGGCGGCGACCAAGTCGCGGATCACCTACATCGACGGCGACCAGGGGATCCTCCGATACCGCGGCTACCCGATCGAGGAGGTGGCCACCAACGCGACCTACCTCGAGGTGGCCTGGCTCCTCATCTACGGCGAGCTGCCGACGGCTGACGAGCTCGCGGGCTTCGACGAGCGCATCCGCCGCCACACGCTCCTCCACGAGGACCTCAAGCGCTTCTTCGACGCGCTTCCCCACAGCGCGCATCCCATGTCGGTGCTCTCGGCCGGAGTGTCGGCCCTGTCGACGTACTACGAGGACAGCTCCAACCCGAAGGATCCGGAAGCTGTGGAGCTCACCACGATCCGCCTCCTGGCGAAGCTGCCCGTGATGGCGGCGTACGCCCACAAGAAGGCGATCGGCCAGGCGTTCCTCTACCCGGACAACTCGCTGAGCTTCGTCGACAACTTCCTCCGCCTCAACTTCGGCACGATGGCCGAGCAGTACCAGGTCGACCCGGTGCTCTCGAAGGCGCTCGACCGCCTCCTGATCCTCCACGAGGACCACGAGCAGAACGCGTCGACGTCGACCGTCCGCCTCGTCGGCTCGACCGAGGCGAACCTCTACGCCTCGGTGTCTGCCGGCATCAACGCCCTGTTCGGCCCTCTGCACGGCGGAGCGAACGAGGCGGTGCTCACCATGCTCGGCCGGATCCGCGAGTCGGGCGAGAGCGTGTCGACGTTCGTCGAGCGGGTGAAGAACAAGGAGGAGGGCGTGCGCCTGATGGGCTTCGGCCACCGGGTGTACAAGAACTACGACCCGCGCGCGAAGCTGGTCAAGGAGAGCGCCTCCGAGGTCCTGCAGGCCCTCGGCGTGAAGGACCCGCTGCTCGACATCGCGATGGAGCTCGAGGCCCTCGCGCTCGAGGACGACTACTTCAAGGAGCGGCGCCTCTACCCGAACGTCGACTTCTACACGGGCGTCATCTACAAGGCGATGGGCTTCCCGACCCGGATGTTCACCGTCCTCTTCGCGATCGGCCGCCTGCCCGGCTGGATCGCCCACTGGCGCGAGATGAACACCGACAAGCAGACCAAGATCGGCCGCCCGCAGCAGCTCTACATGGGCGCGCCCGAGCGCCACTGGCCGACCGACCGCTGACCGGTCCCCGAGAGCCCGTCCCCGCCGGGGGCGGGCTCTCGCCGTGCGGCGCACCCGCCTCTCGTCGGCCGTCCGAGGCTCGAACCGCTTCTTCGAGGCGGGACGCAGAGCGGCGTGGTCGCCGCGGACTCGATCAGCTCGGATCGTTCCGGGGCGCCGCCTGCGGGACCAGCGGCGCCGGACGCCCGCCCTCAGGCGTGCAGAGCGGCGTTCAGCTCGATGCCGGCGCCGGTGCGGGGGAGGACCTCGACGGCCCCGGTGAGGGAGTTGCGGCGGAAGAGCAGGTTCGGCACGCCCGAGAGCTGCACGGCCTTCACGGTTTGCGGGGCGCCGTCGGCGCGCGGCGCTCCGCCGACCACGACGACCTTGGTGCCGGCGGTCACGTAGAGGCCGGCCTCGACGACGGTGTCGTCGCCGAGGGAGATGCCGATGCCCGAGTTCGCACCCAGCAGGGCCCGCGCGCCGATCGAGACGCGCTGCACTCCTCCGCCCGAGAGGGTGCCCATGATGGAGGCGCCGCCGCCGATGTCCGAGCCGTCGCCGACCACGACGCCCTGCGAGATGCGCCCCTCGACCATCGAGCTGCCGAGGGTCCCGGCGTTGAAGTTGACGAAGCCCTCGTGCATCACCGTCGTGCCGGGTGCCAGATGCGCCCCGAGGCGGACGCGCGAGGTGTCCGCGATGCGCACCTTCGCGGGGGTGACGTAGTCGGTCAGCCGCGGGAACTTGTCGATCCCGGTGGCCTGGATGCCGTGGCGCCGGAGCGAGGGGCGCAGGCGGGTGAACGACTCCGGCGAGACCGGACCGGCGTTCGTCCACACCACGTTCGGCAGGTGCGCGAAGACGCCGTCGAGGTTCACCTCGTTCGGGCGGACCAGGAGGTGAGAGAGCAGGTGCAGCCGCAGGTAGGCGTCGGACGTGGAGGCGGGCGGCGCCTGCACGTCGATCTGCAGCGTGACCACGTCGATGCGGACCTCGCGGCGCGGATCCTCGCCGGCCTGCTCCTCGAACTCCGCCGGCACGATCCAGGGGTCGCGGCCGGCCGGGATGGTGCCGAGGCGCGGCTCCGGGAACCAGGTGTCGAGGACGGTGCCGTCGGCGGCCACGGTGGCGAGCCCGTATCCCCAGGCGGAGGCGGGCGCGGAGGAGTCTGCGGAGTGCTCGAGGGTCATGCCGATCAGGGTAGCGCGGAGCGTCCGGCCGCTACCCTGGGGCGCATGGCCGATCCGACCACCGCCCCTCCGCTCGATCTGCGCACCGATCCGGTCGCCCTGACGCGGATCCTCTGCGACATCCCGTCCGTCTCGGGCGACGAGCTCGAGATCGCGGACGCGGTGCAGTGGGCGCTCGAGCAGTACGACCACCTCGAGGTCATCCGCGACGGCCACACCGTCGTGGCGCGGACGAACCTCGGCCTCGCCCAGCGCGTCGTGATCGCCGGGCACCTGGACACGGTGCCGGTCAACGGCAACCTGCCCGTCGTCGCCGAGACGATCGACGGCGTCGAGCACCTGGTCGGCCGCGGGACCGTCGACATGAAGGCCGGAGTGGCGGTGCAGCTCGTCCTCGCCGCCGAGCTCTCCGATCCGGCCGTCGACATCACCTGGATGTGGTACGACAACGAGGAGGTCGCAGCGGACCTCAACGGCCTCGGCCGCCTCTCCCGGCACCGCCCCGACCTCTTCTCCGCCGACTTCGCGGTGCTCGGCGAGCCGACGAGTGGAGCAGTGGAGGGCGGCTGCAACGGGACGCTCCGGGTCGACGTGGTCACCCGCGGCGTCCGCGCCCACTCCGCCCGCAGCTGGGTCGGCGAGAACGCGATCCACGCGGCCGCGCCGATCCTCGACCGCCTCGCCGCCTACGTGCCGCGCGAGGTCGAGGTCGAGGGCCTCGTGTACCGCGAGGGCGTCAACGCCGTGCGCGTCACCGGCGGGGTCGCGGGCAACGTGATCCCGGACCTCTGCACTGTGCAGGTCAACTACCGCTTCGCCCCCGACCGGTCCGGGGAGGAGGCGCTCGCCCACCTCGAGGAGCTCTTCGAGGGGTTCGAGGTGACGGTGGACGATCTGGCCGAGGGCGCCCGCCCGGGGCTGGACGCACCTCTGGCCCAGGCCTTCCTCGCGGCCGTCGGAGCCGAGGCGAAGCCCAAGTACGGCTGGACCGACGTCGCGCGGTTCTCCGCCATGGGCATCCCGGCTGTCAACTACGGACCGGGCGACCCGCTCCGGGCCCACGCCGACGACGAGCGCGTGGCGGTGCACGAGATCACCGAGTGCGCCGAGGGCCTCCGCCGCTGGCTGACCGCGTCCTCGTGAGCGCGACCGCCACGGCCGTCCCCGTCCGCCTCCGCCTGCGCCTGGTCCCGTGGTGGGCGCGCGTCCTCCTGGTGTTCATCGCGACCCGCGTGGTCACGACCGTGATCCTGCTGCAGTTCGCTGCGCACCAGCTCGCGAACCCGTGGACCGGCCCCTCCCCGTCCTACTCGGCCTTCGCGTCGATGTGGGACGGCCGCTGGTACGAGATCATCGCGGCCACCGGGTACCCCGACTTCCTGCCGATCACGCAGGACGGCCACGTGGGGGAGAACGCCTGGGCCTTCATGCCGCTCTACCCGGGGGTCGTGAAGGCGCTGATGGCGGTCACCGGTCTCACCTGGGCTCCGGCCGCCGTGACCGTCTCCGTCCTGTGCGGAGCCGGAGCCTGCCTCGTCCTGTACCGCCTCTTCCGGCACTCCCTCGGCGAGTCGCAGTCGCTGACGGCGGTGCTGCTGTTCTGCGTGGCGCCGACCTCGCCGCTGATGCAGCTCGCCTACGCGGAGTCGATGGCGATGCTGCTGACCGCGGTCACGCTCCTCCTCCTGGTGCGGCGGCGCTGGCTCGCGGTCGTGCCCGTCGTGCTGCTGCTGGGCCTGACGCGGCCGAGCGGGCTCGCCTTCGCCGCCGCGCTCGGCCTGTACGTCGTCTACCGGTTCGTCCGGCGCCGCACGGAGCCGTTCCCTCGGTCGGAGTGGCTGCCGGCCGTGGGCCTGACGGCGTGGGGGCTCGTGGTCGGCTTCCTCTGGCCCGCCGTGGCGTGGGCCGTCACCGGGTCGATGAACGCGTACACCGACACCGAGCTGGCGTGGCGTGCGGTCTACATCGGCTACCAGGAGCTGCTCCCGCTGACGCCGTGGTTCCAGGGCGGCGCCTGGTGGGGCTCGTGGTGGTTCGGTGCTCCGGCCGTCGGCGTCGTGCTGGTGGTGCTCCTGCTGGCGGCGTTCGTCGGGATCCTCGCCGCACCGTGGACACGGCGGCTCGATCTCTTCAGCCGGGCCTGGGTCGCCGGGTACGGCGTCTACCTGCTGGCGTTCTTCTTCCCGCAGTCGAGCACCTTCCGGCTGCTGGGCCCGATGTTCCCGCTCGTCGGAGCGCTGGCGGTGCCGCGCTCGCCGGTCTTCCGCATCGCGCTGGTCCTGCTCGGGATCGGCGGCCAGATCGTCTGGATCTCGATCTGCTGGGCCGTCGCCGGATCGGACTGGACCCCGCCGTGATCGTGGTGCGCGCCCGCCCGGCGCGGTGCTCCTCCGGGGACTCCCGACTCCCGCACGGGTATGCTCGTCGGAATGTCTCCCCTCACGCCAGCCGGTGAGCCGCGACACGCGTCGCCCCTCCTCCGGCCGACCCGCCGGCGAGCCGCGGCGACACCCGCCCGCTCCCCGCTGACGACCCCCTCCGCCTCCTCGACGGACCGCGGGCCGCTCGCGTGAGCGCCACCGCGATCGCGCCGGAGACGGAGGACGCCTCTCCGTCCCGCTCCCGCTGGGGTCTGCTCCGGAGGATCCCGTGGTGGATCCAGGTGCTCCTGGTCTTCGCCGTGTCCCGGGTCGTCACGACCGTGATCATGCTCCGTGTCGGCGCCGTGCGTCAGGGCGTCGAGTGGACGGGACTCCGCGACACCTACGTCCGGTTCGCGACGACGTGGGACGGCGGCTGGTACGAGCGGATCGGGATGACGGGGTACCCGTCGGTCCTGCCGCTCTCGCCGTCCGGAGCCGTGGAGCAGAACCCCTGGGCGTTCATGCCCGTCTACCCGTTCACCGTCCGCGGCCTGATGAACATCACCGGGCTCGACTGGGCGAACGCGGCGGTGCTCGTCGCCCTGGTCTGCAGTGCAGCGGCGTGCCTGGTGATCTACCGGCTGTTCCGCGTCTCGCTCAGCGAGGGCCAGGCGCTGATGGGGATCGTCTTCTTCTGCGTCGCTCCGACGTCCCCGATCCTGCAGATCGGCTACGCCGAGTCCGGCGGCATCCTCCTGACGGCCGTGCTGCTCCTCCTGCTGGTGCGCCGCAAGTGGATCTGGACGTTCCCCGTCGTGCTGGTCGTGGGGCTCCTGCGCCCGAGCGGCCTCGCGATCGCGGCGATGACGGGCCTCTACTTCCTCTACCGCGTCTGGCGCCACGTGCGCGGCACCGAGCCGTTCGCCCGCCGGGAGTTCGCCTTCACGGTCTCGCTCACGGTCTGGTCCCTCGCGGTGGGCTTCGCCTGGCTGCTCATCGCCTGGGCCGTGACCGGCTCCTTCACCGCCTACACCGACACCGAGCTCGCCTGGCGCAGCGTCTTCATCGGCGAGGGCGAGCTCATCCCCTTCACCTCCTGGTTCGCCGGTGGGGGCTGGTGGGGAGGCCTCTGGTTCGGCTCGCCGATCACGGGCATGGGCATCACCGTCGTGGTGGTGCTCGGATTCCTGGCGATCCTGTTCTCGCGGGCCACGCGCAGCCTCGACGTCTTCTCGCGGCTCTGGGTCGGCGGCTACGCGATCTACCTCTTCGCGTTCTTCTACCCGCAGTCGAGTACGTTCCGCATCCTGATGCCGATGTTCCCGCTGGCCGGGGCGCTCGCGGTGCCGCGGTCGACCCTCCTGAGGGTGTTCGTGGTGGCCGCATCGATCGTCGGGCAGATCGTCTGGGTGCTGCTGTGCTGGGTGTTCACCCCCGGCGACTGGTCCCCGCCGTGATCGGCTGACGCCCGACTTCCGGGCGCGGTTCGGAACACCCCCGCGGATGCACGATAATAGGGGGATACGTCACGAAAGGGGAACTCTATGGCGGCCATGAAGCCGAGGACCGGAGACGGACCGATGGAGGCTGTTAAGGAGGGCCGACTCATCGTCGTGCGCGTTCCGCTCGAAGGAGGCGGACGCCTCGTCGTCTCGGTCAACGATGCAGAGGCGAAAGAGCTGCACGACGCGCTCGCGTCGGTGGTGTCTCCCGCCTGATCCGCACCGTCGTGAACGCCCGTCGCACACCGTGCGGCGGGCGTTCCGTCTGTCCGCGGTCGGCCGCGCTCGTCAGGCGCGGCGCTTGTTGGCCTGCAGCAGGCCGTCGCCGATCGGCGAGAGCACGCTGACCACGGCGGGGGAGGCGCAGACCTCGGCCACCAGCGTGCGGAACGCCGTCGCGATCTCGTCGCGCTGCGCGGGGTTGGCCACGCGTCCGCGCCAGAGCGCGTGGGGGACGAGGACCGTCCCGCCCGGACGGACGAGCCGCAGCGCGTGCTCGACGTTCTCGATGACCTGCAGCGGATCGCCGTCGACGAAGACGATGTCGTAGGAGTTCTCGTTCATCCGGGGCAGCACCTCGAGGGCGCGGCCCGGGATGAGCCGGAGCCGGTTGGGCGAGATGCCCGCCTCGTGGAACTGGGCGCGCGCGTGCTGCTGGTGCACCGCCTCGGAGTCGATCGAGGTGAGCATCGCCTCGGGGGCGCCGTCGAGCAGCCACAGGCCGCTCACTCCGGTGCCGGTGCCGATCTCGATGATGGAGGTCGCGCGCGCCGCGGCGGCGACCAGCGCGGCCTGCGCGCCGATCGAGGGGGAGACGGCGTCGATGCCCAGCTCGACCGAGAGCCGGCGGGCCGAGGCGATGGCCTCCGACTCGACGACCGCGTCCTCGGCGTACTTCCAGTTGGCATCCTTGTCGGACACGGGGGCGCTCCTCTGATCGGTGCACCGGGCGGATCGCGCCCGGGCATCGTCAGGGTACGGTGGCGCGCGGGCTCCGCGAGGGAGGCGCGGCGGGTTAGTGTTGTCCTCGTGTTCGGTCTGACGTTCGACAAGCTCCTCATCATCGGGGTCATCGCCGTCTTCGTGCTGGGTCCCGACCGCCTCCCGCACTACGCCGCCCAGCTCGGGCAGCTCGTGCGCAAGGTGCGCGGATTCGCCACGCAGGCCCGGGAGCGCGTCAAGGACGAGATGGGCGACGAGTTCAACGACGTCGACTGGAAGAAGCTCGACCCGCGCCAGTACGATCCTCGCCGCATCATCCGCGACGCCCTGCTCGAGGACGATCCGGCCCCCACCGTGAAGCCGCCCACCGCTGTCGCCGCTCCGGTCGTGCCGGGCGGCACCGGCTCCGCGCAGGACAGCTACTACACGACGATGCAGCGCTCCGTCTCGTCCGGCACGCTCTCGAGCGTCGCGCCGCCGCCGATCGACTCCGAGGCCACCTGAGCCCTGCTCCGCGAGGAGCGCCCGGAGGGCGTCTCGATCGGCACCGCCCGCACGAAGCCGCGCGGAGGCGTCAGCCGACGGCGAGCGGAAGCCGACGGCCGGTCAGTCCCCGCGGCCGCGCGGCGAGCGACGCCGCCAGGGCGTCGATCGCCCGGGCAGCAGGATCCTTCGGATCGCCGACGACGACGGGCACGCCCTCGTCGCCCCCTGCCCGCAGCGCCACGGAGATCGGCAGCGACGCGAGCAGCGGCACCTCGTCGCCCGTCGCAGTGAGCCGACGCGCGACCTCGGCCCCGCCTCCGCTGCCGAAGAGCTCCAGCACCGAGCCGTCGGGCTGCGGAAGCCCCGACATGTTCTCGACCACTCCGACGATGCGCTGACCCGATTGGCGGGCGAGCGCGCCGCTGCGCTCGGCCACGTCGGCGGCCGCCGGCTGCGGGGTGGTGACGATGAGGACCTCCGCATGCGGGAGCAGCTGCCCGATGGAGATCGCCACATCCCCCGTGCCGGGAGGCAGGTCGAGCAGGAGCACGTCGAGGTCGCCGAAGTACACGTCGGTGAGGAACTGGGAGATGGTGCGGTGCAGCATGGGTCCGCGCCAGGAGACGGCCGCCCCCCGGGTGTCGCCCTCGAGGAACATCCCGATCGAGATGACCTTCACGCCGTGCGCCACCGGCGGCAGCATGAGCTCGCCGACGCGGGTGGGCTTCGCGACCCGCCCGTCGTGCATCAGGCCGAGCAGGCCGGGGATGGAGAAGCCGTGCACGTCGGCGTCCACGAGGCCGACCGCGAGCCCCCGCTGAGCGAGGGCGACCGCGAGGTTGGCGGTGACGGTCGACTTGCCGACACCGCCCTTGCCGCTGGTGACCGCGTACACGCGGGTGAGCGAGTCCGGGCCGAAGGGCATGCTCCGGCGGCCGCCCTGGAGGCGCTCGGTGAGGGCGGTGCGCTGCGCCGGCGTCATCACTCCGACCACGACGTCGACCGCCGTGACTCCGGGAGCCGAGGCCGCGGCCTCGCGTACGTCGCGCTCGATCGCGGAGGCGGCCGGGCAGCCGACGATGGTCAGCCGGATCGCGACGCGGACCGCTCCGTCGACGGCCGCCTCGACCGACTCGAGCATGTCGAGCTCGGTGATGGGCTTCCGGATCTCCGGATCGACGACCCGGGCCAGCGCCGTCCTGACGGCGGTCTCGATGGCGGCGACGTCAGGCATCGCGCCGCTCGGGCTCCTGCGCCCGATCCTTCTCGAGCTCCTCGAGCAGGCCGCGCAGCTCCGAGCGGATGAAGTCCTTGCTCGCCATGTCGCGGATCGCCAGGCGCAGGGCCACGACCTCGCGCGCGAGGTACTCGGTGTCCGCGAGGTTGCGCTCGGCCCGCTGCCGGTCCTGCTCGATCTGCACGCGGTCGCGGTCGTCCTGTCGGTTCTGCGCGAGCAGCAGGAGCGGCGCGGCGTAGGAGGCCTGCAGCGAGAGGATCAGCGTCAGCACCGTGAAGCCGAGGGCCTGAGAGTCGAAGCGAGCGTCCGCGGGCCCGTAGGTGTTGAACATCAGCCAGAAGACGCAGAAGATCGTCATCCCGACCAGGAACCACGGCGTGCCCATGCCGCGGGCGAACGACTCGGTCAGGCGGCCGAAGCGGTCGCTGCTCGGGCGGTTCCGCCGCGAGAGGACGCGGGTGCGCAAGCCCTTGGGAGCGTCCAGGCGCCGGTCCTGCTTGGTGTCCCTAGCCACGCGCGCCCCTCCGTCCCCGTCGTGTCCTGCCTGTCGCCGCGGGTGCCGGCGGCACGAGCGGGACGCCCTGCGTCGCCGTCGTCACCGGCTTCCTCGGTTCGTCGTCGTCGCCGTGGCTGCGCCAGTCGTCGGGGAGGAGGTAGTCGAGGACGTCGTCGATGGTCACGACGCCGACGAGGCGGTGGGACGCGTCGACGACGGGCACCGAGACGAGGTTGTAGCTGGCCAGGATCCGGGCGACCTCGGCCGCCGAGGTCTCGGGCGTGATCGGGTCCATGCTCTGGTCGAGCAGGGTGCCGAGGCGCTCGTGCGGCGGGTAGCGGAGCATCCGCTGGAAGTGCACCATGCCGAGGAAGCGGCCGGTCGGCGGCTCGTAGGGCGGCAGTGTGACGCAGACGGCGGCGCCGAGTGCCGGGGCGAGCTCGTGGCGGCGGATGAGGGCGAGACCCTCGGCGACGGTCGCCTCGGAGGAGACGATGATCGGCTCCGTGGTCATCAGACCGCCGGCGGACTCCGGAGCGTAGGTGAGGAGCATGCGGACGTCGTCCGCCTCCTCGGGCTCCATCAGCTCCAGGAGCGCCTCGCCGCGCTCCTCCGAGAGCTGGGCGATCAGGTCGGCCGCGTCGTCCGGCTGCATCTGGTCGAGCACGTCGGCGGCGCGGTCGTCGTCGAGCCGGCCGAGGATCTCGACCTGTTCGCTCTCGGGCATCTCCTCGAGCACGTCCGCGAGGCGGTCGTCCGAGAGCTCGCCGGCGACCTCGAGCATCCGCTGCTGCGGCAGATCGAGGAGCGTGCTGGCGAGGTCGGCGGGCTTGAGCTCGGAGAGGCTGGCGACGTACTGCTCGGCGGACTGCGCCTCGGTCGAGACGCTCTCGCGGACCTCGCGCCAGCCGGCGAAGGCGGTCGCGCCCTTGGCGAAGGGGGAGGGGCTGGTCTTGGGCCGGCGGACGAAGAGCTGCGCGAGCTCCCACTCGCCGGGAGCGGCCTCCTCGATCGCGACGTCCTCGACGACCGCGTCACCGGAGCCGTCCACGAAGCTCACCCGGCGGCCGAGTAGCTCGGCGATGACGCGGACCTCGCCGCCCCGCTGCTCGAAGCGGCGCACGTTGATGAGCCCGGTGGTGATGATCTGGCCGCTGCCGATGCTGGTGACCCGGCCGATCGACACGAAGACGCGACGGCGCCCGGGGATCTCGACCACCAGGCCGACCACCCGCGGGGCGTCGTTCTGCCGGTAGACCAGGAGCACGTCGCGGACCTTGCCGACGCGATCGCCGGCCGGGTCGAAGACACTGCATCCGGCCAAGCGCGCGACGAAGACTCTGGCGGAACTCACGGCTACAAACCTAGTCCCGTGCAGCCGGGCGGACGCCGAGCGTTCCCGGCTCGCCCTCGGCCGGTTCTCCGAATCCGTTCAGAGACCTTCAAGTGGCCCGTGCGATTCTGTCCGGGTGACTCAGCAGACGCCGTTCAGCGGCCGAGGGCCGGCCTTCCCCACGATCCCGCGCGGGGAGATCCTCGCCACTTTCGACACGTACCAGGAGGCGCAGGCCGCCGTCGACGTGCTCGCCCGCGCCGACTTCCCGGTGCGCCAGCTCGCCATCATCGGCAACGAGCTCAAGAGCGTCGAGCGGGTGACCGGCAAGCTCACCTGGGGCCGCGTCGCCCTCGCCGGAGCGGCCTCCGGCGCCTGGCTCGGTGTCTTCCTGGGCCTCCTGCTCATCATCTTCTCGCCGACGACGGAGTTCTCCTTCCTCATCGCGGCGGTCCTCCTCGGCGCCGGCTTCGGGATGCTCTTCGGGCTCGCCTCCTACGCCGTGAACCGCCGCCGTCGCGACTTCACCTCGACCATGCAGGTGATCGCGACCAGCTACTCCGTGCTCGTGGACCCCGAGGTGGTCAACCGCGCGCGCAACCTGCTCGACGGCGGCACCTCCCCGGCGGAGGCGCCGCAGACGGCCTGGGCTCCGCCGCCCGCTGCGATCGGCGACCCGCAGCCGCAGCCCGTCCGCCCCGAGGACGACCCGCGCTGACGATCCTCCACGAAGGCCCCCGGTCCGCCGGGGGCCTTCGTCGTTCCCGGGGCGGGGCGGGGCGGGGCGGGGCGGCTCAGGCGGAGCCGACGGGCGGGAGGACGATGTCGACCGCGAGACCCCGGGGGGAGCGGTTGACCAGGGCGACCGTCCCGCCGGCCGAGAGCACGGTGGTGTGCACCAGGGCCAGTCCGAGACCGCTGCCGCCGGAGGCGAGGGTCCGGGAGTCGTCCGGGCGGGAGAAGCGGTCGAAGGCGACCGGGATGAAGGCGTCGGGCATCCCCGGTCCGTCGTCCGAGACGCTGAGCATCAGGCGCCCGTCCGACTGCGAGAGGGAGGCGACGATCATGCCGCCGCCGTTCATAGCCTGGATCGCGTTCCTCACGAGGTTGTCGATCACCCGGCCGAAGTCCTGGGACGCGACCGCGTAGAGCCGGGCCGGCTCGCGCTCGTCGATCTCGTAGTCGATCTCCACCCCCGACTCCGAGGCGAGCAGGCGGGTGCGGTCGACGGCGCCCACCAGCTCGTCGACGAGCTCGGCGAAGGGAGCGGTCGGGCGGACGGTGCGGCTCTCGATGCGCGAGATGTCGAGCAGGGCGGACGCGAGGCGCACGAGCCGGTCGACGCTCTTCTGCGCGTCGAGGATGACCCGGTCGACCGCGACCGGATCGTCGACGCGATGGTGGGCGATCTCGAGCTGCGCGGAGAGCGCGGCGAGGGGAGTGCGGAGCTCGTGGCTCGCATCCGACACCATCTGCTTCTCCCGGGCCAGCGACGCGGTCTGCTTGGTCAGGAACGCGTTCAGCGTCACCGCGAGCTCGTCGATCTCGTCGCGCGTGCCGACGACCGGGAGCTGGTCGCCCTGCCCGGGCTCGGCGGCGATCTGATCCGCGCGCGCCCGCATCCGGCGCACCGGGGCGAGGGCCGCGCCCGTCAGGATCCACGAGGCGAGCCCGAACGTGACGACGAGGAAGATCGCGGCGTAGACGAGCACGTGGGCGAAGTCGTCGAGGACGAGCTGCGACGCGGCCTGATCGCGGGCGGAGGCGACCTGCCAGACGCCGCGATCGCTCTCGATGGCCGTGAAGCGGACCAGGTAGCTGCCGTTCGCCGTCGTCACGTCGGCGTACCGGGGCGAGGTGTCGGCCGGCTCCTCCGCCAGAGCGCTGAGCACCTCGCCGCTCAGCCGCGAGGGCATGGTCGAGGTGCTGACGCTCCCGTCGGGCGCGAGGGCGAGGAACAGCTGGCCCGTCGACGAGCCCTGCGTGCGCGGGACGTTGCCCGCCGAGATGTCGCGGCGCACCTCGTCCTCGATCGACATCAGGATCGTCCGCTCACTGCGGTCGACGATGCCGGTGACCACCTGGTAGAAGAGCAGCGCCGCGAGCGCGAAGAGGGCGGTCGCCACAGCGACCGTTCCCACGGTGATCCTCGCGCGGATCGAGAGCGCGCCGACCCGGCGGCGTGCCGTGCTCATCCGCGACACGGGCTACTCGACCGGGCGGAGGAAGTAGCCCTTGCCGCGGACGGTCACGATGCTGACGCCCGTGTCCTCGGTCGGGAGCTTCTTGCGCAGGTAGCTGACGTACTGGTCGACGATGTTGTTGTCGACGATCTCGCCGCCGCCCCAGATCTCGGAGAGGATCCGCTGGCGGGTCACGACGGAGCCGACGGGAGTGATGAGGAGCTTGAGGAGCTCGAGCTCCTTCGGGCTGACGTGGATGCGCGAGCCGTCGGCGGTGCGCCGGATGCTCGATCCGTCCACGGTGATGCGTCCGACGTCGATCGAGGTGGACATCAGCGACGGGCTGCGGCGCAGGAGGGCCCGGAGGCGCGCGTTGAGCTCGGTGAACGCGAACGGCTTGGTCAGGTAGTCGTCCGCTCCGGCGTCGAGCCCGAAGACGCGGTCCTCGATCGCGTCCCGCGCGGTCAGCAGCATGATCGGCGTGGGCCGGCCGAGCTCGCGGATCCGGCGGCAGATCTCGAAGCCCGACATCGCCGGGAGCATGACGTCCACGATGGCGGCCGAGAACTCGGCGTTGCTGAACGCGACGAGCGCGTCGATGCCGTTCGTGGTCAGCACGGCCTCGTAGCCGGCGTCTTCGAGGCCGCCGACGAGGGCCTCACCCATGGCTGGATCGTCTTCGACGACAAGGATCTTCACGCGCTCACCCTACGGCCCGGCTCCCAGGAGGACGCACTGGGCGGGCCGTGTGTCGATCGGATGCGGGATCGACCCATCCGATCGGCGCTGGGCGACGAATGAGGGGTACTAGTCAGCTCGGGGGCGTGGCGGGAGTGGCGCGATCAGTGGCGCAATTCTACTCTTCTCCCCCCGTCGGCCCGATGATACTGTTCGCGAAGTTCACCTCTACCGTCACCCGAAGGCGGCACAAACATGCTCAATATTCTTTCCATCTGGGCGCGTCTCGCGCTGTCGGTCCTCCTGTGGATCGTCCTTCTCCCCGTCATGCTCGTCCTGCTGCCGTTCCGCACGGGCAGGAGCGCCTCGCTCCCCGCCCTGCGACCGGTGCCGGTTCCCGCATCGACGGTGGCGATCGACACCCGGAGCGCCAGCGGCGCCTACTAGGCCCACTTCCCGGTCGTTCCGGGCCCGACGCCCCGCTCCCATGAGCTCCGGCGTCGTCCGCCCACCGATCCCCGACACCCGAACAGCCGTGCCTCTCTCCGCCAGGAGGGGGCGGGGCTGTTCGTCGTTCCCCGGGTCGATCCCAACTGACCGACAGATGTCGATTTCGGCTACTCTCGATCGCGAGCCGCGTCAAGCCCTTCGCAGAATCTCAGGGACTGGCAATACAGTGCTCGCACATGGTTCACCGATCGGAAGGAACACGGATGCTTCGCGCCACGCTCGACACCGCTGGGATCCAGCTCGATTCGACCACGGGAGCCCCCGTGCGCCCCGACACCCCGGTCTCGGTGGTCGCGTCGGCGCCTCAGAGCCTGATCTCGCGGATGCTCGGACGCCGCCGCTGCGAAGCCTGCGGAGCGGCCTCGGCCCGTCGCCGCGACGGCTTCTGCTCGGCCGACTGCGCCGGCACCTTCCACCTTTACGAGTGAGCCCGACCGGCCGAGTGCCGGTGGTGAACGTTCCGAAGGCCCGTGATCGACGATCGCGGGCCTTCGTGCTGTCCGGGGAGGGTCGGAGCGCCGGGTGAGGAGCGCCACGGTCGGACTCGGTCGCCCACCGGGTGACGCCGCTCGGTCCGTGGTGGAGGGGTGCGCCTCGAGGGGCGTCGAGCACCGGAGCTGAGCGCCCGTGTGCGAGGGAGGAGAGCGGAGGACCGCGGATGTGCCCCCAGTAGGATTCGAACCTACGCCCCTGCCTCCGGAGGGCGATCGCGACCCCCGCTGTCGGGCGACCATCTCTCTGCATCGGCGCCAGTTGGCGTTTTTACAGCGTTGCCCGGTTGCTGATGCGGCCGACGTTTTCGCTGCTTTGTTGCCATTTCGTTGCCGCGGGGTCGGAAACCGGACGTCTAGCGTCCGACGCGCTTCCGCCCGAGAGACCGCGCGGACTGCTTCCACGGGTCGACGGGCCGGCTGAGGTACTCGCGGACTGCTGAGGGCCAGTAGCGATGTTCGTTGCCGAGCCTGAACGACGGGAACATCGGGTCCTTCCCCAGCTCCCGCGCCTTCCACACGGAGATGCTGAGCATCTGAGCGAGGCCGACCGCATCGATCGCTTGCTCACCGGTGTACTCGTTTCCACTGCCGTCAGTCATAGCCCGAGTTTGGCGGGCATTTTGCTTTAACGCCGGACGCCTAAGACTGCTTGCGTGTCTTTGACGTCACCGCCTCGAACCTAGGGAGCTTCGTTGCCCGCTCTGTCCGGGCACCTCGTGGCTGTAGAGGTATCGACCAGTATCCGGGTTGGTCATCACCTTCCCGTCGCGCCAGGCGAGCAGCCAGGGTGCCTCGTCGCCGACATTGCGGAACGCCTGCTCGTAGACCGACACTTCGCGGGGTCGGGCGGGGTGGTTCGGGTCGTAGCGGGTTCCCATGAGCCGATCGTCGCCGCGACCACCGACACAGCCGAGAGTGAGCGTCGACCAGACTACGAAGATGTCGCGACTGCCTTTGACTCTGAACGGGAAGCAGGTCGAGATCCTGCGCTGGGTCGAGGAGGGTTGCCCGCCGGAGCGGTACACCGACGGCTTCGCTCACCGCATCACGGCACGTGCGCTTGGTACGCGTGGCTACGTACGGGTCCTCGGCCGAGGACCGAGCTGGAGTGCCATGATCACGCCGGCCGGGCGGGAGTGGCTCGAGCAGCATGCGGCCTACAGTCAGGGCCCGCCCAGCGCTGAGGCGGACGAGCTTTATGCCCGAGTTCGCGCAGCAGACGGACTTCTAGAGCTCGAGGACAGCGCTGATGAGGCCATGTATCAGCGCCTCGTTGATGAGTACCTCGAGAGCCCCAGCAGGGAGCGGGGGAAGAAGATGATCCTCCGTCGGTCCTGGTACTTCAGCAGGACTGCTGCCGTCGAGATCGTGGGGGTCTTCGAGGAGGTCGTTCCGCACGGTTACGTCGTGGTCGCGGACGACGGCCGGGTGACGCATCCTCTCGCCAAAGCCTTCCTCGGGGACCCTCGACGCAGTTTCGTCACCGCCGACCACATGGCTCGCGCCGCCCGCGTCTTGGAGGCGGCGATAGAGGATGCGGCGAGCCGTGGTTGGGAGGTTCTGAAGCACGCGCCTTCAAAGGAGTGGCGGTATGACACTTGGCGGGCCGAGGACGCTCACTTCGACGTGCAAGCGGTGGAGGCTCGCTACGCCGTGCAGATTCGCGAAATCTCCGCGCAGGGGGGCAAGCCGATCCCTTACGGCGCTTCTAGTCGCGGCCCGGCATGGATTGGCGGACGAACCACTGAGTTCGTATCCACAGGCCGTCTCGAGCTGCGTCTCTTCGGTTGGTTCCAAGGCAACGACGGAACCCGATTCCGTGAGACGAAGCGCCCGCTCAAGCCCATGGGCCTGGCGATCGACGAATTGATGCGCACCATCGCGATCACGGAACTGAAGCTCAAGGAACGCCGGCAGCAAGAGGGGCGAGCCCGCCGACGGCATCAGGCTCATTGGGAGGCGGTTCACGCTCAAGCGATCACACGGCACTCGGAGGCTGCACGCGTCGCCGAGCTGTCGAAGCAGGTCGAGAGATGGACTCAAGCGAAGGACCTCCGCACCTACGTCAATGCTGCGGAACGAGAGTTGCTGGCCGCTGCGCCCGAGGATCTCCGCGAGTGGCTGCGTTGGGCACGCGACCGTGCGGACGCGCTCGACCCCCTACAGCGCCCGGATCACCTCGTGCCGGTCATTCCGCCGCCGTCCGCCGAAGATCTTCGACCGTACATGCACGGTCTCGATCCGCACGGACCTTCCCGCTAAGGCGCTCATCGTTGACCCGCGCATCGACGCCGACCGCTCCCGTACAGGTTCGGCACCTAACTCGCGCACATGTCCCGGCCGCTCTCTTGCGGCTCAAGGCCACAGAACTGGCGCTAGGAGTGTCTGCGTCGAGTTCTAGTCGACCCTCCGGCCGTCCCGTCATGTTTCGCGGCGGTACACGTCGGGGCTCGGTTCGAAGGAGGTCACCTCTAGGACCGCCGCCTCTGCATCCTCGCGTGTGGCGTAGACCCCGAAGATGATCGCGTCAGCGCACAGCTGGGTAACCAGGACTTGGTGATGCTCCGTGGTGCTCACCACCCCAGTTTGCCGTCTGTATCTAGGGCTCAAGCGACTGGGCGCGAAACGTGACCGTCGCGTCGCTCGCCAAGTGTTGATGCTCTCGTTGGGCTACTCTCCGCGCTTCCACTTCTGCACTGTGTTCGTCGAAACCTCGGCTGCCGCTGCGAGCTCACGGATTGACGCGCCTTCGTCCAGCAAGTCGCGGGCGACGTCGCGAAGGTCGGCTTGCGCTTCGTCTAGGCAGCGCTGTGCGGCTCGAAGGCGCGTCGTCTGCACGGCGGTGAGCGTCTGCTTGACCCGGGGCATCCTGCAACCATAGCTAAATGAGCCTCTTCGTCGCGGATGGTTTGCCGCTAATAGGGTGACCGGCGGCACTCTTTAGCCGCACTCAGCCCCGGGCTCGTGGCTATCAGGACCTTCCGGCAACCCGAGACACCGCTGCCAGTATTTGCGTGAAGGTACTCACAGGAAGTGCCTCCGGTTCGTTCTTGTCGCTCTGGCTACTACCGAAAGTCTTACCGAAAGAGCGGTCGATCAGCTCGATCCGTGCAGCATCAACAGCGTCTTTGTCTGTCACATTCTCGAGGAAGGGTCCGAAGGTGCGCATCTCAAGCTCCATCCTCTTGCTTACGTTCGCACTTTCGATGAACCGAGATCCCAATCGAATCGTGACCGTTGCCGCAGAGCCAGCGACTAGGGCGATCGCCAGACGCGTAAGAAAGTGAGGCCAGTTTTCCTCTCCCGTGCCCCCGCCCAGCGCAGAGGTTACTAGGGGGGTAGCACCTGCCCCCAGCAAGAGAAGGCCCAAAACGTACGAGCCGATTCCTACCCATCGGCTCGTTTTCGCCTCCTGCGCGAAGTGTCTGGACAATTTATCGTTAGCGGCCGCACTGGAGAGGTTCGCGAACTCGTGTTCTGCGATCCTCAGTCGCTTGAGCTTTTCTTCCGCCTCCTCCAGCTCGGCTGATATCTTTTTCATAATGGGCTGCACTTCATCTTCGAACTTTAGTCTGCGGTCGTCGAGAAAGGCCTCGTAGTTTGCCTGATTTTCTTTCTTAATGTCGTTAATTGCGTCCTGGCCGTCAGTCACAACGGTGTCAATTCGCGTTTTTTCCGCGTTTACTGCTTCGTGAGTGGTATCGGCCTTAGCGGCCAACTCCTTGATGGATACAACCACTTCTTCTGCGTTCTGTGCGAGTGCTGCGGAGGAATCAGTTACTTCTTCACGCAGTTGCTCGTGTCGTCGAGCAAGCTCTAGAACCGACTTTCGCTGCTCCTCCAATAGATCCTCATAAAGCGTCTCCATTTGTTGAACTTGACCACCGCGTCCATACGGCCTAGGCCAAGCCCCCATCAAGTTCAGAGACGATTCAGCCGATTGAGCTGCGAGCTCAGCATAACCAGAAGTCGAACCCATACGCAGTCTGCTTTGTAGGTACTGTTCGACTTCGTTAAGAACCCCCTCGACCCCAGATAACATATGCGCCGTGAACAAAGCGGCGCTTGTCGCGCCCATTGGATAAAACGACTGGATGTGGCTCGCGTAGAACGCCACACGCTCAACGATGGGCAACTCGACGTCGTCACAATCAGTTCGTACCTGATCGCATAACTCGTGAATCCGATCTAGAGACCCCCATATCACATGCGCCTCAAAGTCTGCCCTCAGCATTGCCCCTCCTCGCGCCCGTGCGGCTAATGGACTGTAGCGCGAGGAGGGCAGGGTAGGCGGGCCGGGCGGGAAGAGGTACTGGGCGGGTCCGCCGGGTGAGCCCGCTTCGCTGTCCTAGTTGTGGAAGCAGGCAAGCGCCCGCGGCTGCTTCCGCGCGATGGCCTGCCCAAGCACTCACGGTTCGTAGGGGCAGATCGGACCGTTGAGCTACACGACCTGCACGAACTGCACGACGGTCGTGCTGGAGGTGGAGTAGTGCGTTGGTACTGAGGGCGAGGCTGCTGCGGTCGGGTCAGATCGGGTTCCTGGAGCCGCGCGCGTCGCGGCGACTACCGACATTCATGGCGCCACCCGTAGATCGTCTCGCCAACCCTCGATCGAGTAGCGGTCGGGCGTCGGCCCGTCCTGCTGCGCGCGAGCGATCGCGGCATCCGCGTCGTCGGGGCTGGTGAAGATCCCGAGGACGGTCGGCGCTTCGTCCCACGGGCGGCGTGTCGTCACGAGGTAGTGCTTGGCGCTGGTCATGGTTCCATCGTCTAGCGGGCGGTTGAGCGTCGTGGCGGTTCGGCGTGAACTGTGGCGCTGCTGGCGCGCTCGAGGCCGACAACGACAGAAAGCCCCTGCGGTCCGCAGCGGGATGCTGCGAGCCGCAGGGGCTTCGTAGTGGCGCATCGCGCCCGCCGAGTTCCGGCTAATCTCCCGAACATGGAAATTGCACCAGACGGCTCAGCCCTCATCGCCCAGGTCTGCGCAACTCTTTTCGTTGCCCTTGCGTTCACTAACTCCCAAACGGAGCGCGATAGACCGAAAGCGGTCTCTCTCTTCGGTGTGCTACTTAGGTTGATCACTAGCCTGCTGCTCCTCGGTCTGACGGTGAGTAGCACGTTCTACGCAACACTTGACGCCCCTATCAAAGGTAGAGATCTTGTTGTCGTGCTCGTTACGGCCATCTTCACCCTGCTCGCTTTCACCGTGCTAATAATGGATCAGCTTTTCGCAGCGATGCATCCTTTCGCGTCGCGCGGGAGGTCTAAGCCTTGATAGGGGGCGGTCCCCTCTCAAGTGACCGCCCCCACGCCACTAGTAGTCGAAGAGCGAGAGCGCCTGCGTCTGCTTCTTCGTAATAGCCGTTGCGAGTCTCGTCGGGTCGTAGGCGTACATCGGTCCGTTCATCTGCACGACCGGCGCGATGGTCTTGCCGCCGTAGGTGTTGCTGGTCGAGTAGTGCGCCGCCAGCGGCGCAAGCGAACGCGAGTCGAATCGACCTCCCGTGATGCCGGCCGCGTCGAACGCTCCCAGCCGTTCGCCTGCCGCCTCCCAGATCGCGAGGTTCCGCGCTTCCTGTCCGGGGCGCCCGGAAATGAATGCTTCCCAGCGCGTTTCCGGCTCTGCGAACTTGTAGATCGAGCCGGCTCGGCCCTTGTAGATGCCGGTCGGGAATCCACCCATCGAGTAGGACTCGATTCCGCCGTTCGCATAGGCGGCAAGTCCACCGTTCGCGCCCGCACGCGCATCCGAGAACGCGGCGCCATTGGGGGAGTTGACGACAGTGGTGATCGCGATCTCACGGTTGCGCGTCAGGTACGCCAGGCGAGCTTCGGCGGCTTCGGTTCCCGTGAGCGCCACGGCTGTCACGACGTCATCGGGGATGAGCCCGAGGTTGTCCGCGTAGTCGTCTGCTGCCTGCCCGGTGATTCCGAACTGCGCGAGCTGACGGATCAGCTCCTCGCGGCCGCGCTGCACCGCGTTGCGTGCCTCATCCTCGCTGCCGGTGCGCTCGAGAGTCGCCGCGGCGAGCTCCTTTGACGAGGATGCAAGCGCGTCGAGGGCCGCATCATTCGCGCGGCCCGCTTCCGTCCCGCGGTCCAGCGTCGTCCCGTTCTTCTCGACTGACGCGGACAGGTCGTCGATCGAGGCCTCGAACTCGCGAGTAGCTGCGTTCACGTCCAGCTGCGCAGAACCGAAACCGCGAATCGCGTCAGCGAGTGCGTCGAGGTCGGTTTCCGCAGACTGCGCCTTCCCGGAAAGCTCCTCGAGCTTGTCCGCGTTCTCCTGCGTGACCGTAGCGTTGTCCTCCGTCGCGACGGTTGCCCCCTGTAGCGCCTCGGAGTAGCCGGGAAGCAGTTCGTCCATGAGCTTCTGTGTGGGGATGCCCTGCGCCTCCGCAGCGTCAGCGATGGTCTGGAACTGTCGCGCCGCCTCGTCGGCCGCGCCACCCTCGACGAGGGCCTTGAGGACGTCGTCGATCTTCTCGAACTGGTCGCGGGTGGTCTGCACGGAGTCGCTGACGGGGCCTCCTAGCGCCTGGTTGATTCCCGATGCCCACCGGTTGAATCCGTCGAGGTTGGCGTCGAGATCGTTTCCAAGGAGTCGCTTGAGTGCGCCGTCGAGGTCGTCGACCGGGCCGGCTCCGTCCAGCTGCGCGAAGATCTGGTCGACGCCATCCAGCTTCTTCATCGCGCGAGCGGTCTCCTCGAGCGAGGGCGCGGCGCGATTGCCGCTGTTCGCGATCGAGTCGAGCACGACCGCGACGGTGGTGAGACCGGCGACGAGTCCGAGCCCCTTCGCGGCGCTCGTCGCGAACTTCGCGGTCTTAGGCATCTCCTCGTTCAGGGTGACAAAGCTGCGCCGCATCTCGCCGACCCTGGTCGCGCCGACGAGGAGCGTGCCGCCGAGGAGTGAGAACCCGCCGATGGTGCCCGTGAGAGCGACGCCGGCCGAGAGCAGCGGAGCGGGGATCTGTCCGATGCCGTCCGCGACGTCCGTGGCGCGCTGGACCATCTCGCGCAGAACCTCATTAGCGCCCGAACCCGCCTTGATGAGCCCAGTGTCGATCGCCCCACCGAGGTACTCGAGGTCGCCGCTCAGGTTGTCGAGGTTGGTGGCCGCGGTGATCGCGGCGTAACCGGCATCGTTGACCTTCGACGTCCAATCGGTGATGCCGTCCGCCCCGTTGGAGTAGAGGACGTTCGCGGCACGGACCGCATCGTTCCCGAAGATCGTTGCCAGGGCGGCGTTCCGCTGCTCGTCAGTGAGACCGCCGAGCTTGCTCTCGAGCTGCCCTGCGATGTCAGAGAACGACAGCATGTTGCCCGAGGAGTCGTAGACGGACAGGCCGTAGTCTTCCATCACCCCGCGCGCCTTCTCAGAGGGGTTCTGCAGGGCGAGGATCGCCGTCTTGAGGGATGTACCCGCATCCGACCCGACCAAACCCGCAGCGGCGAATGCTGCGAGCGTCCCGGTGGTCTCCTCGATCGAGAAACCGGCCTGTGAGGCGACGAGTCCGCCCTGGTTGAGCGCCTGCGACAGATCCTCCACGGAACCCTGCGCCTTGCCAGCGCCCGCAGCAAGTAGGTCAGCGATGTGGGGAACCTCTGACCCCTTCAGCCCGAACTGGGTCATGGCGGTCGCGGCGATCTCGGCCGCGTCCGCGACGTCGAGAGAGCCTGCGGACGCGAGCGACAGCGCACCCGTCAAGCCTCCGCCGAGGATGTCCTTCGTCGAGACGCCGGCCTTCGCGAGCTCGTTGATTGCGCCTGCCGCCTCGGTGGCGGAGAACACGGTTTCCGCGCCGGCCTCGAGAGCCGCGTCCCGCAGTAGCCCCATGTTCGCCGTGGACTCGTGAGTCGAAGCAGCGACGCCCGACATGGCCTTGTCGAACTCCGCGAACTTGGACACCGCGAGTCCCACCGCAGCCACCGCGACGACACCGACACCGATCGCGGCAGTGCCGAGCTGGGTCATCGCCTCGCGCTGCTCCGCCAGCTTGTCGACGCCGTCCTTCGTCGTCTCGCGCATCTTCTTCTGCATCTTGTCCAGCCCAGCGATGTACTGCTGAGCCTGCAGTACTGCTGTGACCTTGACCGTTCTATCCACCATGTCGATTTCCTTCGTGTACTGGAAGAGCCCCACCGGACGTCCCGGCGGGGCTCTTCATCTGTTGTTGTGGTTGTGGCTAGCGGTTGCTGCGGAACTGCAGGACGGCGTCTGCCGATGCCTCCATGTCCGCTTGAGTGTCGCCGCTGAGCAGTGCGGCAGGCACGCCCTTCACGAGCGCGATCTCTCCCCGCAGAGCGCGGATCTCAAGGTCGCGCACGCGAGCCTCCGCCGCTTCGATCTGCTCGGCGTTCACGCGGTGTCGGTCCTCGAACTCCTCGAGGCGCTTCTCGGCCGCCTTCCGAGCGTCTCGCTCGGAGTGCAGGGCTGCGAGTCCTGCGCCGCCGAGTGGCTCGTCTGCCTCCTGAAGGTCGTCGGATACGTCGATTGTGTGGTCGTCTGATTCGCTCATTCTCTTGCCTTTCGCAGCTCTAGCGGTTGGTACAAACGGCGAGGCGCGCCTTGGTACAAACATCGCGTTCGTGTGGAAAAAATGTGGGGGAGAGATGATCCCTATACCCGGAGGTCTTTCGTGAAGTTGCAGAGGGGGCCTCCCCCCACCCGCCGACGCGGTTTGTGCCAGTACAAACGAGCCGTTCGAGGGTGGCGAAGGGAGGTCGATCGATCGATCAGCCGATCAGTCCATAGGTCGCGGCTCGGCTGAGTCCGCCTTCGCTGAGGAAGCGCTGCAGCTGCCCGAGCTCGGCAACGGTGGTCGCGGCCATCGGGTGCTCTTCGATGAAGAGGTCGCGAACCTCGTACCAGTTCTTCTCGAGACCGGTTCGGAAGATGGCGGACGCGAGGCTCTTGTCGTTATTGCGCATCGCCTGCGCGAGGATGCGCTTGGCGTGGTCCTGATCCTCGAGTCGGCCGGCGCGGTCCTGTGCGTCGCGGAACGCGATGACGTCCGATCCGGTGTTGCCGACCATCGAGTCGAGGTCGCGTTCGAGCTCTCGGATCTTCCCCTTCACGAGCGCCTTCTCCTGCTCGCGGAGGGTGGTCAGTTGCTCCTTGGCCACGGCGCTGAGCTGCTGCTTCTGCTCCTGCTTGCCTTGGTCGCTGAGTGCGCCGTCGCGGTCGATTTCACTCCTGCGGCTACCGAGGCTGCGCTGAATCGAGGCCGCCTTCGCGCGCAGTCCCTCCACCTGGGAGTCGAGTAGTGCGAGTGCCATGTCTGTTCCTTAGTGTCGTCGCCCTGAGGCGATGTACGTCTCTGCTTCTGTGTGCTCGATGAGCCAGGTTCGGCCCTCTTTCCGCGCTGGCAGGCTTCCTTGCTGGCAATCGAGCCTGACCTTCCGATCGGATAGCCCTGCCGCTACTGCGACCCTGTGGACTGTCCACTGTCTACTTTCGTCGAATGCCGGTTCTTGCCGCCCGAGAATGCCGCTGTCGGCAGGCTGATGGAATGCGTTGAGTGAAATGTCAGCGAGCAGTCGGTAGGTTTTCGTGTCCCCGACACGATGCCGTTGCCGAAGCTCTGCGATGCGGGCGACTTGATAGAGGATGCGCGCGTCCTCGGGCGTGAGGATCATCGAGCCGGCCGGGATGCTGCGACTCACACGTCCTCCTCGAACAGGGCGAGCTGCTCCCGCAGGGCCTGAACCGTCTTCTCTCTGTCCTTCTCAATCTGTGCGATGAGACGGCCGACGCGGTCGTAGCCCGTCCCTAAGAGGTACCAGGCCGCGTAAATGCCACCCGGCGCGGTGGCCGCCGCCCACACCTGCCGGTTGACCCGCAGCCACTCGTCCTCGTTGCGGGTGATCACAGCGATCGCGAGCCGCAACGCTCGCGCCTCGTCACGGTCCCTACTCGATCGGGGTCCCCTGACCGGCGCCTCCTCGAGGGTCGGCTGCGGCAAGGGATGAGCACGGCGCGCGCGCAGCAGGCGATCGGTCATGTGCTCCCGCATCCCGGAGTGCGCGGCGTCGCTGGTCATGCGGCCTTCGCGGTCGACGTCGGATACGGAGCGGGCGGCACGAGCGCCCGGAACGTGGTGAGGAACGCGCCGAAGTTGATGAGCGCCGCCGTCACGTGGAACGTGTTCGGGTGGGTGAGCGAGAACCCTGCGAAGGTGCCTGCGACGGTGGTCCCGACCGCGAGGAGGTAGTCGGCGCTCGTCTCGTCGAAGATCCGCCGCGTCTCTTTGCTCACGTTGACGCTGGAGTCGGCGCCGGCGGTGATGATGAGCTCGAACAGGCGGGTGGCGTCGCGCTGGTACTGCTCACGGGGGAACGCCGCCATGCCTCCCGCTGAGTCCTCCCAGAACATCGTGTTGTCGTTGTCAGTAGTCATTGGTTGTCCTCCTGGGCTTCGTTGCGAATACGGTCGTCATGGCTCTTACAGGCCTGCGGCGCGCTCGGCTTCGCGCAGCGCTAAGTCGACTCCGCGCGCTAGGTCTTCCTCGTTCTCGCGCAGGGAGGCGAGGCCGTAGCCGCGAGGAGCGACCGTGGGTGAACCGAACTCCGAGATGTTGTCGAGCCGCCCCTGCCGGCGGTTCGGCTCGGGGCCGATCTCTAGCTCGAGCTCCGACGAGACAGCAGACACGGTCCCGCGGACGTCGTAGGTGACTGCTGCTCCGAGGGACGGGAGGGCCGTCGCCCCGGCGAGCTTGGTCCGCCACGCGTCCCTGACCTTCCGGGCGAAGACTTCGCCTGCTTTCCGGAGGTTCGGGCCGGTGTTCCTTGGCACTTGGCCAAGATCAGCAGTGAGCGCGTCGAATGCGGTGAAGTCGAAGGTAGGGCCGTCAGTCATCGGCTGTCCTCTTAGCCATGTTCTTCAGAACCCGCTCTTTGCGGGCGGCGACGTGCTGCGCCTTCTCGAGCTCCGCCCGCAGTCGAGCGTTTTCTGCTTCAAGCGCTGCGACTCGGGTCGCAAGCGGCGATGGGGTGGTCGTCTGGGTCACGGTGCGTGCCTCTCGGTTGGTTTCGAGCGGGGTGTCTGACAAGTGAGATGGTCACCTGGGTCTAGGTATCTCCTCATAGTCTTTTTCTACGTGTCTCCTCCTGTCTCCTATGGGGTACAGGCGGTGTACCCCTGCCGGTACGCTTTCCGTACCCCTGAGGGGTACGCATTACGTACCTGGCAGGGGTACGCATTACGTACCCCATGGTGAGTTGTCCACAGGCTTCAGGGGTACGGATTGCGTACCCCTGAACGGCTGGACGGGCTGCCCGTAACTGAGTACGTACTCGGCACGGTTGCCGGCCTGCCCTCGTCGAGTTCTCTCGATCGCTCCGGCTTTCACGAGCCCGGCGGTCGCGATCTTGACCCGCTGAAATGCTGCCTCCCGGTCGAGAGTGGCCTCTGCCGCGTTGGCGTCGAACGGGTGCGGCTCGTCCGGCACTAGCCGCCCAAGTCCGTACGCGGATTCCTCGCGTGCGGCGAAGTAGCGAGGGGGCTTGTCCTGGTCCATCGCTTTAAGCGACATCCAGATGAGTAACCGCAGCTCGTTCGCCTTCAAGTCGTGCTCTGCCGCGAAGTGGAACGCTCTCCCTACAAGCTGTGCACCCATCTATGCCCCTGGGGCTGTCTCGAAACGCGGTGGCCGCTTCTCGTCGCCTGTCGTCGTGTCGGTCACGTCTGCCCCTTCCTGGGGAAATGAGAAGGACCGCCCGCGTGTCCACGCTGCGGGCGGTCCTCCTGGTCAGTGATGTGTAGTTGTGAGGGTGAGGACTGCAGGTGACGGCGGCTGCTCGATGAGCCAGTCGTCCGGCTTCGGGTGTTCTGCACGGTGCGCGGCTGCGATCAGCTCGACCGCGAGTCGGACGGCTTCGTCGGGCGCCAGTGGCACCGTTAGGCCCGGGACGTCGACCCGCACGACGATCTCCTCGTCGTACTCGTCGGGCTCGATCGCGATACTCCCGCCCGCCCAGCGCGTCTCGACCAGCGCCGCGGTCATCGAGCACCACCGCTCTTGAGCGCGTCGGCGTAGACCCGAGAGAGCACGAACACCTCTCGGACCGTCAACAACCGGCAGTCCCCGTCCTCGGCCCTGTGGAGCGCGGGCACGCACATGCCGACCGCGTGGGCTGCATCGCACAGCCCAACCCCCGCGAGGCGGCGCAGCTTACGGAGAGAGCGACCGGGGCCGTCAGGCGCACCGATGACCTCCGCGGGGCTCACGAGTGCGCCTTGCGAGCGAGGCTGCGGATGCTCTTGCTGAGGCGGTCGAGGTCATCCGCCACCAACAACAACCCGGCACGGTCGAGCGCGTAGTCGATGACCTGCGACGTGAAGATCGCCGTGCGGTGCACGAGGAAGTCGTCCCCCTCCTCGCGCTCGTCTTCGTAGGACACGCGATAGGCGGTTACGTCCGTGCCGTTGAGGCTGCCGATCGTCTCCCTTGCGCCTTCGTGCCATCCGGGCTCGAGCAGTTCGGCATCCTCGTCCAGATCGTGACCCCGGCACCAGTCGAAGTCGACGCACGGGATCGGGGAGAGCAGCCGGAGGTTCACCCAACCCGCCGTGATGCCCTCGATCTCGTAGACGCCGAGGAACGTCCACGGGGCGCCGTGATCGTCGGCGTAGGAGGTGCCGGCGACGGTGCTATACAACAAGCCGGTCGGGATCTGCGCGCCGTAGCAGATCAAGCCGTGAGCGTCGGCGGCCACGTAGACCTCGTGGCCGTTGAACTTGTGCCCGCTGAGGGCGGCGACGGGGACGCGACGGCGTCGCTCTGGCTCAGTGTCGGTTGCTTGTGCCAGAATGGGGTTCATTACTGGTTCTCCTTCGTAGTGGTTGGGTCGGGCCGGTTGCCCTCACCTGCGGTTGCACCCGCATAGGTGGGGGCTTTCTTCTTGAGATACGCGCGGATGCTCCGCTGATGGCGGGTTGGCGCGAAGCGGTACAGGGGCAGAGCGACCTCTAGCGCTCTGCGGTCGATGCGGAAGACGATCGAACCGCCTAGATCGACGACGAGGTACTCGTCCTTCGTCATCAGATTGCGGATGGCCTGCTCACCTGTGGGATCGCGCGTGAGCGGCGGCAGATTCTCCAAGCCCGAAGCATCAGAGATGGGGCACATCTTGGGTGGCCTACGAAGCTGCCGCCCCTGAAGTACCCTGCCGAGCGCTCGACTCCATCCAGGCGATGACTTCGGACTCGACGTAGTAGATCTTCCGGGGGCTCGGGCGTCGATACCGGGGGCCGTCGCCGCGGAAGCGCAGCTGCGAGAGGAAGTTCGGAGTCATGCCGGGGACCAGCTCGCAGACCTGGGCTGGCGTCAGATAGCGCTCTCGGTGCGCCGAAGACACGGCTGGGTGGGACTGGATGGTCAAGATTCCTCCTTCGTGGGAGAACCTGTTATCGGTTCCTTGTGTGCCCACCTTAGGCGATTAAGCGAAACGAGCGCAAGCGCGCGCCTAGAATCGGTTCCATGTCAGATGCCGCCTTCTACCCGAACGTCGACCGCGAGATTGGCCGCAGAGTGAGGGAGGGGAGGCAGGCACTGGGGATGAGCCAAGACGCCCTGGCCGAGGCGATGACCGCCGCAGGCTTCGGGTTCCATGTGACGACGATCGGGAAGATCGAACGGGGCGAGCGGAAGGTAACCCTGGGCGAGGCGGGTGCGCTCGCGAGCGCCCTGTCGCAGTCAGTCGAGATGCTGATGAACGGGAACACTCCCTTCTACTGGGCATCGAAGGGTCTGTTCGATGCGCAGGCGCCCCTCGAGAAGGCCGCCACGCTCTACCGCGACGCGCAATTTCGGTTCGCGCTCGCGATCGACGCCGACACCGGCCTGAGTTCAGGCGAGCGTGACCTTGCGATCGAGAGCCTGCTGGCAATGAGCCCCGAGCAGGTCGTCAAGGATTCTGCCTGGGTGTCTAAGGAGACCTACGTGGCGCTCAAGCGAGCGGAATTGGGGGGTGACGCAGTCCGCGCCCTGCTTGGCGAGAACTTCGATCAGATGAGGAGGGCCGTCGAGCAAGATGGGTAGCGTCGAGTCCTACTACCTGAAGGGGCCGCTGACCGCAAAGGGTGAGCCGCGTCGTGAGGATCTGCGCTACCGCGTTCTCTACCGCCGGCCCGATCACCGACAGACCTCAAAGCGCGGATTCGCCCGGAAGCGCGATGCCGAGCTCTTCCTTGCGTCCGTCGAGCTCGATAAGTCCCGCGGCGCATACATTGACCCCGCGAAGGCGCGCGTCACCGTTGACGACTGGCTAACCGCCTGGCTCGCGACGCGCACGGACCTGCGGGCGACCTCGCTCGAGCGCGCCGAGGGAATCGTCCGCCGGCACATCACGCCAACCCTCGGCCGGTACCCGCTCGGCGAGCTCACCCACAGCACCGTGCAGGCCTGGGCGAGCCGCCTCCTCGCTACGCAATCGCCGTCGAGCGTCCGCAAGATCGTGAACGTCCTGTCCGGCGCCCTGACGGCCGCTCAGCGCGACGGCCGCATCCCAGCGAACCCCGCCCACGGGCTGAAGCTGCCGAAGGTTGTCACGGGCGCCAAGGTGTACCTCTCACATGACGAGGTTGCGTGGCTCGCGGCGGCCGTCGACGAGATCGGCCGCGGCCCGGAGAACGGGGCGAGGAACGGCTACGGGCTCCTCGTGCGCGTCCTCGCCTACTGCGGCCTGCGCTGGGGCGAGCTCTCCGGACTGCGGGTGCGCGACGTCGATCTTCAGCGCGGCCGCCTTGAGGTCTCCCACACCGTCGTCGAAGTCGGGGGAGTGCAGCACGAGTCCACGCCGAAGGACTACGAGGCGCGATCCATCCCGGTGCCCGCGTCGATCGTCGCGGAGCTGCGCGCCCACATCGCCGGCCGCGCGCCGGATGACCCGGCGTTCCCGGGAAGCCGTGGGAACGGGTGGTTACGCGGCCGCGTGTTCCGCCGCGGCTGGCTCGACGCGGCCGCCGCAGCCATCGACCGGCCGGGGCTCACACCCCACGAGCTCAGACACACCGCGGCCTCGCTCGCGATCTCCGCCGGCGCCAACGTGAAGGCCGTCCAGCGGATGCTCGGGCACGCCTCCGCGGCCGTCACGCTCGACGTCTACAGCGACCTGTTCGACGACGACCTCGACACCGTCTCGGCAGCCCTCGATCAGGCCATCCGCCGAACGGATGTTGCCAGAACGTTGCCACCGCCCGGAAACGAAGAAGGCCCGGAGCCGACGCGATCCGCGTAATTCCGGGCCTTTCAGGGTGGTGCCCCCAGTAGGATTCGAACCTACGCCCCTGCCTCCGGAGGGCAGTGCTCTATCCCCTGAGCTATGGGGGCCAGGAGTGCCTGACCACATTAGCACCCGGACGGGGCGGGCCCCGACGCCGGGAGCGGTCCTCGCGCATGCCACGATGGAGCCATGCTGCGCACTGTCTCCGCCTCGCTGGATCTGCGTCTGAACGGCCCGACCGACCTGATCTTCCTGGTGGCGGCGACGCCCACGGGCGACTCGTTCGAGGACTCCTTCACCGTCCGGCTCGACGGGCAGGACGTGCCGGTGCGGGAGTTCCCGGCGCGGCACGGCGCCCGCGTGCACCGCGTCGCGGGGAACGAGGGCGACCTGCGGGTCGAGTACCGGGCGCGGGTCGCCGGCCTCGGCGCTCCGGACGAGCCGAGCGAGCTCGAGCTCGTCGAGTACCTGCGGCCGAGCCGGTACGCCGAGGCGGACGTGCTCGGAGGGATCGCCCGGCGCGAGTTCGGGCGGGCCCGGGGCTTCGAGGCGCTGACGGCCGTCGAGGAATGGGTGCACGGCCACCTGTCGTACGTCTACGGCTCGACGGTCGGCACCGGGGGAGCGGCGCAGGTCATCGAGAGCGGCCGGGGCGTGTGCCGGGACTTCGCGCACACGGTCGCCGGGCTCCTCCGTGCTCTCGACATCCCCGCCCGGGTGACGGCGGTCTACGCGCCGGGCCTCGAGCCGCGGGACTTCCACGCGGTCACGGAGGCCTGGGTGGGCGGCGCCTGGCACGTCGTGGACGCGACCCGGCTGGCTCCGCGCGGGTCGATGCTGCGCATCTCGTCCGGCCGGGACACGGCGGACACCGCGTTCCTCAGCAGCTACCTGACGGACCTGCGCCTGACCGGGATGAGCGTGGAGGCCGACTGCGACGCGGCGCTCGTCGACGACCACGTCTCGCCGGTGCGCCTGGGCTGACGCCGGGGCTCAGTCGGCGAGGACGCCGATCGCCGACCGCACGAGCGGCTCGGGGTCGCCCGGCTCGACGAAGGAGGCGCTGGACGCCTCGATCCAGTACTCGCCGACGAAGGCGTCCGCGACGCCCCGCCCCTCGGCCACCTGGTAGTAGCCCTCGATCTCCGGCGGCTTGCCGTAAGTGGGGACGGCCTTGCTGGTGGTGAAGAACTCGTTCTTGAGCGCCTCGATCACCGCGGGGTCGAGGTGGGCCACGGCCAGCTGCAGCTCGGCGCCCGAATCGTCGGACCATCCGCAGACCAGGCCGTCGTACTGGGCGATCTCCTCGGAGACGGCGGTGGTCCCGATGCCGTCGTCCGGGGAGAATCCGCCCCACAGGCCCGCGAGCGCCGAGGCCGGGACCAGCTGCTCGCAGGCGAGGGGGATCGGCGTGCCGCTGACGGCGCCGCTCGCGCTCGGCTCCGGGTCGGCCGCGGGGGAGCAGCCGGAGAGGGCCGCCGCGGCGAGGGCGACGAGGAGGAGGGCGGCGGGACGGCGCATGCGTCGCACCCTAGCAACGCCGCCCTGCCGAGCGGCCCCGCGGTGCAGGAGGGACGGGGGGCGCGGGCGCGGCGGCCGGTAGAATCGCTCCCCGTGACTCCCGAACAGCTCGCCGCCTCCCTGCACGCCCTCGTCCTCGACGCCGTGCAGCGACGGGGGAGCGATGCGGGCGTCGAGCTCTCGGACGTCGTGCTGGAGCGCCCGAAGAACCGCGACCACGGCGACTGGGCCTCGAACATCGCGATGAAGCTCGCGAAGCGGGTCGGCGCGAACCCGCGCGAGCTCGCCGCCGAGCTGGCCGAGGGGCTGGGCGCGGTCGAGGGCGTCGCCACCGTCGAGGTCGCCGGTCCCGGCTTCCTCAACGTCCGGCTCGAGGCCGCGGCCGCGGGCGCACTTGCCGGCGCGATCGTCGAGGCGGGCGAGGCCTACGGCACCGGATCCGCCTACGCCGGCGTCCGGATGAACCTCGAGTTCGTCTCCGCCAACCCCACCGGCCCCATCCACATCGGCGGGACGCGCTGGGCGGCGGTCGGCGACAGCCTGGCCCGGATGCTCCTCTCGCAGGGCGCCGAGGTGACCCGCGAGTACTACTTCAACGACCACGGCGCGCAGATCGACCGCTTCACGCGGAGCCTCCTCGCCGCCCACCGCGGCGAGCCGACCCCGGAGGACGGCTACGGCGGCGCCTACATCGGCGACATCGCCGAGCGCGTCGCGGCCGCCTACCCGGGCGACCTCGCCGTCCTGCCCGAGGAGGAGCTCGCCGAGACCTTCCGCTCGATCGGCGTCGAGCTGATGTTCGGCGAGATCAAGCAGAGCCTGCACGAGTTCGGCGTCGACTTCGACGTGTACTTCCACGAGAACTCCCTGCACGAGTCGCGCGCCGTCGACCGCGCGATCGAGCGCCTCCGCGAGCTCGGGCACATCTTCGAGGCGGACGGCGCCACCTGGCTGCGGACCACCTCGTTCGGCGACGACCGCGACCGCGTCATCATCAAGAGCGACGGGGAGGCGGCCTACATCGCGGGCGACCTCGCCTACTACCTCGACAAGCGCGAGCGCGGCTTCGATCGGGCGATCATCATGCTCGGCGCCGACCACCACGGCTACATCGGCCGGATGATGGCGATGTGCGCGGCGTTCGGCGACACCCCGGGCGTGAACCTCGAGATCCTGATCGGCCAGCTGGTCAACCTGCTCCGCGACGGCGAGGCGGTCCGGATGTCCAAGCGGGCGGGGACCGTCGTCACGATGGAGGACCTCACGGAGGCCGTCGGCGTGGACGCCGCGCGCTACTCGCTGGTGCGCTCCTCGGCCGACTCGACCCTCGACATCGACCTCGACCTGCTGACCAAGCGGAGCAACGACAACCCCGTCTACTACGTGCAGTACGCCCACGCGCGCACCCGCCAGGTCGCGGCGAAGGCCGCGGCGTCGGGCGTCCCCGTCGAGCCGTTCGCGCCCGAGACGCTGGTGCATCCGACCGAGTCGGCGCTGCTCGGCGGCCTGCAGGAGTTCCCGCGCATCGTGGCGCACGCCGCGGAGCTGCGCGAGCCGCACCGCGTCGCGCGGTACCTCGAGGAGGTCGCCGGCCTCTACCACCGCTGGTACGACAACTGCCGGGTCGTGCCGCAGGGCGAGGACCCGGTCGAGGCCGTGCACTCGACCCGACTGCGCCTGAACGAGGCGACCGGGCAGGTGCTCCGCAACGGGCTCTCCCTGCTGGGCGTCACGGCCCCGGACCGGATGTGAGCGCGTCGGGGGCGGCGCCGCGGCGCCGGCGCGGGGGACGCGCGGCCGTGGTGGTCGTCGTGGTGCTGGTGCTGCTCGTGGTCGCGGCGGTGGTGGGCGACTCGCTCGCCCGCCGCGCCGTCGCGGACCGCGCCGCCGCGAGCCTCCGCGAGGCGCTCGCACTGCCCGCGGACCGGGCGGTGGACGTCGACGTCGCCGGCTGGGCCGTGCTCCCGCAGCTCGTCTCGGGGCGGCTGGACCGGCTCGACCTGCGCAGCTCGGACGTGACGTTCGGCGAGCTCGACGGCGACGTCGCCGCGACCCTGATCGGGGTGCCGGTGAGCGGCGTCGGAGCGGTCGAGTCCGGCAGCACGACGGTCGCGATCGACGCGGCCTCGGTGTCGCGGCTCGTCACCGAGCGCAGCACCGTTCCCGTCGACGAGGTGACCCTGGACGCTCCGCTCGTGCGCGTGACCGCCTCCGTCGAGGTGCTGGGCCTCCGGCTCGGCGCGGGCGTGGGGATGGAGCTCGCCGCCGTGGACGGCGCCATCCGGCTGACCCCGGCCGAGGTCTCCGCCGCCGGTGCGACCTTCTCGGCGACCGACTTCCGCGACCGCTTCGGCGCCGTCTCCGGCGACCTGCTCGCTCCGTCGTCCGTGTGCATCGCGGACTCGGTGCCGCGCGGACTGACGCTGACCGGGGTCGAGGTCGCCGACGAGTCGCTGAACGCGAGCTTCGCGCTCTCTCCGACGTTCCTCAGCGACCCCGCGGAGCAGGAACCGGGCACCTGCGCCTGAGCCCGCGCGGCGCCGCCGCCCCGGACCGGTAGGATCGGAGCCCTGTGCCGGCGTCTTCCGCGGGCCGAACACTGACATCGCTGGCTTCAGGGGTCAATCCGGACCCGCTCGCCCCGCAGTGACGCTCCCACTCTCTCCTGTGAGGTCTCACCCGTGGACACCGTCGACGCCCGCGCTCGCGCCCCCCGGCATCCGCTCGCGCCTGAGTGGCTGCTCACGCCCGCCGACCCGAACGCCCTGGCCGAGGGCGTGTGGCCGGACAGCGCCGAGCGCGGCGAGGACGGCGGGATCCGGATCGCCGGAGTGAGCGTCGCCGAGCTGGTGCGCGAGCACGGCACTCCTCTCTACGTGGTGGACGAGGCCGACGCCCGCCGCCGGGCCGTCGAGATGCGCGAGGTCTTCGCCCGTGAGCTCGGCCGCATCGGCACCGGCGTCACGGTCTACTACGCGGGCAAGGCGTTCCTCTCGACCGAGGTCGCCCGCTGGATGCGCGACGAGGGCCTGAACCTCGACCTCTCCAGCGGCGGCGAGATGGCAGTGGCCCTCGCCGCAGGGATCGAGCCCGAGCGCTTCGGCCTCCACGGCAACAACAAGTCGCTCCGCGAGATCGACCGGGCCGTCGAGGTGGGCGCGGGCACGATCGTGCTCGACAGCCTCGTCGAGATCGAGCGCGTCGCAGCCGCGGCCGAGCGGCACGGCCGCGTGCAGGCGGTGCGCCTCCGGGTCAACAGCGGAGTGCACGCGCACACCCACGAGTTCCTCGCCACGGCGCACGAGGACCAGAAGTTCGGCCTCGCACTCGCCGACTGCCCGGCCGCGGTCGCCCGCATCCGCTCCTTCTCCTCCCTGCGGTTCCTCGGGCTGCACTGCCACATCGGATCCCAGATCTTCGGCTCCGCCGGGTTCGCGGAGTCGGCGTCGCGCCTGCTCGACGTCCACGCGGCACTGCTCGCGGACGGCCCCGTGCCGGAGCTCAACCTCGGCGGCGGCTTCGGCATCGCGTACACCAGTGCCGACGACCCGACCCCGATCGCCGAGATCGCGGCCGCCGTCGCCGACGCGGTCGCCGAGCAGTGCTCCGCCCGCGGCGTCCCGGTGCCGCACATCGCGATCGAGCCCGGCCGCTCGCTGATCGGGCCCGCCGGCGTCACCCTCTACGAGGTGGGCACCGTGAAGGACGTGACGGTCGGCTCCGAGGGCTCGACCGCGGTCCGCCGCTACGTCAGCGTCGACGGCGGCATGAGCGACAACGCCCGTCCGGCGCTCTACGGCGCCGACTACACGGCGCGGATCGCCGACCGCTCCTCCTCGGCCGAGCCCGCCCTCGTGCGGGTGGCCGGGAAGCACTGCGAGTCGGGCGACATCGTCGTCCACGACGACTTCCTGCCCGCGGACGTGCGGCCGGGCGACCTGCTCGCCGTCGCCGCGACCGGCGCCTACTGCTGGTCGCTCGCCAGCAACTACAACTACCTCGGGCGCCCCCCGGTGGTCGCCGTCCGCGACGGGCGCTCGCGCGTCCTCGTGCGCGGCGAGACCGAGGAGGACCTCCTCCGCCGCGACGCCGGCATCGAACGAAAGGCCACCTCCCGATGATCGAGTACCGCAGCCTCCGCGTCGCCCTGCTGGGCGCCGGGTCCGTCGGTGCCCAGGTGGCGCGCCTCCTGCTCGACCACGGCGACGAGCTCGCCCAGCGCGTGGGGGCGCCGCTGGAGCTCGTAGGCGTGGCCGTCAGGGACGTGGACGCGCCCCGCACCGCCGACATCCCGAAGCACCTGCTCACCACCGACGCCGAGTCGCTGATCCTGGGCGCCGACATCGTGGTCGAGCTGATCGGCGGGCTCGAGCCCGCCCGCAGCCACATCCTCACGGCGATCTCGTCGGGCGCGGACGTGATCACGGCCAACAAGGCGCTGCTCGCCGCCCACGGCAACGAGCTCTTCGAGGCCGCCGACCAGGTGGGCGCCCAGCTCAACTACGAGGCGGCCGTCGCCGGCGCGATCCCGATCATCCGGCCGCTGCGCGACAGCCTCGCGGGCGACCGGGTCCACCGCATCCTCGGCATCGTGAACGGCACGACCAACTACATCCTCGACCGGATGGACACCGAGCACGCGAGCCTCGAGGACGCGCTCGCCCGCGCGACCGAGCTCGGCTACGCCGAGTCCGACCCGACCGCCGACATCGAGGGCTACGACGCGGCGCAGAAGGCGGCGATCCTCGCCCGCCTCGCGTTCCACACCGACGTCCCGGTCACCCTGGTGCACCGCGAGGGCATCACCGGCATCACGAAGGCGCAGGTCGACCAGGCCCGCGACTCCGGCTACGTGATCAAGCTGCTCGCGATCTGCGAGCGGCTGACCGACGCCAAGACCGGCGTGGAGGGCGTGTCCGCGCGGGTCTACCCCGCGCTCGTGCACCGCTCCCACCCGCTCGCGGCCGTGCACGGGGCCAACAACGCGGTCTTCGTCGAGGCGGAGGCGGCCGGCGACCTGATGTTCTACGGCGCCGGCGCCGGCGGGATCGAGACGGCCTCCGCCGTCCTCGGCGACGTCGTGTCGGCCGCCCGCCGCCACGTCGTCGGCGGCCCCGGCCTGGTGACCAGCGCGAGCTCCGGGCTCGCGGTCCTCCCGATCGGCCACGTCACCACCCGGTACCAGGTCACCCTCGAGGTGCTCGACCGCCCCGGCGTGCTCGCGCAGATCGCGGGCGTCTTCGCCGACCACGGCGTCTCGGTCGAGACCCTGGTGCAGACCCCGCCCGGCGCCGACCCGCTGGAGGAGCAGGGCGGTGCGGAGCGGCGCGAGCCGACCGCTACCCTGGTCATCGGCACGCACGCCGCGGCGGAATCCGATCTGGCGGCCACCGTCACCGCCCTCCATTCGCATGGTTTCGTCGGCGCCGTGACGTCCGTTCTACGAGTTGAAGGAGCCTGAGATGGCCAAGCAGTGGCGCGGAGTCCTGCACGAGTACGCGGACCGCCTCGATGTCACCGAGGCGACCCCGGTCATCACTCTCGGCGAGGGCGGCACGCCGCTCATCCCCGCGGCGGCGCTCTCGGCGCGCACGGGCGCGAAGGTGTGGGTCAAGTACGAGGGCATGAACCCGACCGGCTCCTTCAAGGACCGCGGCATGACCATGGCGATCTCGAAGGCCGTCGAGCACGGCGCGAAGGCCGTCATCTGCGCTTCGACCGGCAACACCTCCGCGTCGGCCGCCGCCTACGCGACGCACGCCGGCATCACCGCGGCCGTCCTGGTGCCGGAGGGCAAGATCGCCCTGGGCAAGCTCAGCCAGGCGATCGCGCACAACGCGCAGCTGCTGCAGGTGCAGGGCAACTTCGACGACTGCCTCGACATCGCCCGCGACCTCGCGAAGAACTACCCGGTCCACCTGGTCAACTCGGTGAACCCGGACCGCATCGCCGGACAGAAGACCGCGGCCTTCGAGGTCGTCGAGGTGCTGGGCGATGCTCCGGACTTCCACATCGTCCCGGTCGGCAACGCGGGCAACTACACCGCCTACTTCCGCGGCTACTCGGAGGAGCTGGAGCGCGGCGAATCGACCCGCCTCCCGCGCATGTTCGGCTTCCAGGCCGAGGGCTCCGCTCCGATCGTGCACGGCGCCCCGGTCCGCCACCCCGAGACGATCGCCAGCGCGATCCGGATCGGCAACCCGGCCTCGTGGGAGCTCGCCCTCAACGCGCGCACCGTCAGCGACGGCTACTTCGGCGCGATCAGCGACGAGAAGATCCTCGAGGCGTACCGCATCCTCGCGGGCGAGGTCGGCGTCTTCGTCGAGCCGGCGTCGGCGATCAGCGTCGCGGGGCTCCTCGAGCGCGCCGAGGCCGGAGCGATCCCGAAGGACGCCACCGTCGTCCTGACGGTCACCGGCCACGGGCTCAAGGACCCGCAGTGGGCGCTCCGCACGGCCGACGGCGCGGACATCACGCCGACCGTCGTCCCGGTCGACACCGCCGCGATCGCCGACGTGCTGGGGCTGGCCGGCGCATGACCTCGGCGGTTCCCGTCGGCCGCACCGTCCACGTCAAGGTCCCCGCCACCTCGGCGAACCTGGGCCCCGGCTTCGACACGCTCGGCCTGGCGCTCTCGTTCTACGACGAGCTCGACGTGACGGCCGTCGCGGCCACGGGTGCGCGGGTCACCGTGCACGGAGTCGGCGAGGGCGAGGTGGCGACCGACGAGACGAACCTCGTCGTGCAGGCCATCGCGTACACGTTCGCCGACCAGCGGCAGGAGATGCCCGGCATCGAGGTGATCGCGCGCAACATCATCCCGCACGGCCGCGGGATGGGCTCGTCCGGCGCCGCGATCGTCTCCGGCATCATGGCCGCGAAGGGCCTGCTCGAGGGCGTCGTCGAGCTCGACTCGGACGACCTCCTCCGCATCGCCACCGAGATGGAGGGGCACCCCGACAACGTGGCGCCCGCGCTGTTCGGCGGCCTCACCATCGCCTGGGTCGAGCCGCACGCCTCCGGCGCCGACGACTCGCCGCTGCGCCCGCGCTCCAAGAAGCTCATGGTCCACCGCGGCGTGTCCCCGGTCGTCTTCGTGCCCGAGCACACCATGTCGACGCGGCTGGCCCGCTCGCTGCAGCCGCAGAGCGTGCCGCACGAGGACGCGGTCTTCAACGTCTCGCGCTCCTCGCTCCTGATCGCCGCCCTCATCCAGAGCCCGGAACTGCTGTTCGCGGCGACCGAGGACAAGCTGCACCAGAACTACCGCGCGGCTGCCATGCCCGAGACCTCAGCGCTGATCGCGCTGCTGCGCTCGCACGGCTACGCGGCGGTCGTCTCGGGTGCCGGACCGAGCGTCCTGGTGCTCTGCAGCGACCCCGCGCAGCGCCTCGCCGCCGCGGATCTGGTGGAGCGGGAGGCCCCCACGCCGTGGCGCGCGCACATGCTGGCCGTCGACTTCAAGGGTGCTACAGTGGGGACCGCATCCCGAGGAACCGCGTAACGAGCGGAATCTGTCCGACGGATCGTCCCGACAACCACGGCCATCACATCGTGTGAAGGGCGCCCCTGCTCCTCTTGCAGACCGGCGCCTGGTCTCCGGGCCCTCTCCTCGCTCTCTGCGGCAGTCGGTCCCGGCGGCCGAGAGCATCGCGTGGATCAGAACACGCGATGGCACCGCACGGTCGATGAGCTCTCCCGGTGAGCACTCGTTCCCGGGGGGAAGGAACCCTCTCCAGTGACAGACGTCAACACCCACGGCTCGACCGTGGACCTCACCGCCGACCTCTCCGGTCTGCGCGTCGCCGAGCTCCAGGCTCTCGCGACGCGGCTCGGCCTCGGCGGCGCCTCCAAGCTCCGCAAGGGCGAGCTGGTCCAGGCCATCTCGGACCTGCGCGCCGCCTCCGCCGAGGACGCGCCCGCCGCGATCGCCGACGCGGTCGCTCCGGACGACGCAGCGGTCGCCCCGGACGTCGACGCCACCGGCGTCGAGGCCGAGCCGGCCGATGTGGCCGAGCAGTCCGCTCCGCAGCCCGAGGCGCCGGCGGAGCTGCCGACGCCCGTCGAGAGCACCGAGGCCGACACGGCCGACGTCCTCGAGCAGGCCGCGCCCACCGTCGACGAGCCCTCCGCGACGGCCGCCGAGTCGGCCCCCGTCGAGCTCGAGCTCCCCGCGGTGGCCGAGCCGGTCGCCGAGCCCGCCGAGCGCGCGCCCCGCCGACGCAGCTCGCGCCGCGCCTCCAGCGGCACCGTCGCCGCCGGCGAGCACCTCAACATCCCCGGCGGGACCGGCGTCGAGTCGCTGATCCCCGACCTCCCCGTCATCGAGCAGGACCGCGACGCCGACCAGGCCGCGAAGCCCGTCATCGACATCGAGCTGCCCAACGGGCCGGAGTCGGACGACTCCTCCCGCGAGGGCGGCCAGCGCGAGCGCCGCGGACGCCGCCGCAGCCGCGGGGGCGCCTCCGAGCAGAGCGAGCAGGCCGAGCAGGCGCCCGCCGAGAACGACGCCGACTCCTCCGACTCCGGCGACCAGCAGGAGCAGCAGGGCGGCGACCAGCAGCAGAACGGCGACCAGCAGGGCACCGGCCGCGGTCGCAACCGCCGCAACCGGAACCGCAACCGCGGGGACGACCGCCAGAACGACGCTCAGCAGAGCCCCGCCGCGCAGTCCCAGCCACAGAACGGTCAGGGCGCGCGCGCCGCGCAGTCCGAGGGCCAGCAGGCTCCTCAGCAGAACGGCTCCGGACAGCCCCAGAACGGCCAGCAGGCCGAGGGCGAGGACGGCCGCCGCAGCCGCTACCGCGACCGCAAGCGCCGCGGCGGAGCGATCGGCGACGACTTCGAGCCCGAGATCGGCGAGGACGACGTCCTCATCCCGGTCGCCGGCATCCTCGACGTCCTCGACAACTACGCCTTCGTGCGCACCACCGGGTACCTGCCCGGCGTCAGCGACGTCTACGTCTCCCTCGGCCAGGTCAAGAAGTACAACCTGCGCAAGGGCGACGCGGTCGTCGGCGCCATCCGCCAGCCCCGCGAGGGCGAGGGCGGCGGCCGCCAGAAGTACAACGCGATCGTCCGCGTCGACTCGATCAACGGCCAGACCGTCGAGGAGGCCGCTGCGCGCGTCGAGTTCCAGAAGCTCACGCCGCTCTACCCGACCGAGCGCCTGCGCCTCGAGACCGAGCCCGGCAAGCTGACCCAGCGGATCATCGACCTGGTCGCCCCGATCGGCAAGGGACAGCGCGGCCTGATCGTCGCGCCGCCCAAGGCCGGCAAGACCATCGTCCTGCAGCAGATCGCCAACGCGATCGTGCAGAACAACCCCGAGGTCCACTTGATGGTCGTCCTGGTCGACGAGCGTCCCGAGGAGGTCACCGACATGCAGCGCACCGTGCGCGGCGAGGTCGTCGCCTCCACCTTCGACCGCCCGGCCGAGGACCACACGACCGTCGCCGAGCTCGCGATCGAGCGCGCCAAGCGCCTGGTCGAGCTGGGCCACGACGTGGTCGTGCTGCTCGACTCCATCACCCGTCTCGGCCGCGCCTACAACGTGACCGCTCCTCCCTCGGGCCGCGTGCTCTCGGGCGGCGTGGACGCCTCGGCGCTGTACCCGCCGAAGAAGTTCTTCGGCGCGGCGCGCAACATCGAGAACGGCGGCTCGCTCACCATCCTCGCGACGGCGCTCATCGAGACCGGCTCGAAGATGGACGAGGTGATCTTCGAGGAGTTCAAGGGCACCGGCAACATGGAGCTCCGCCTCTCCCGTCACCTCGCCGACAAGCGGATCTTCCCCGCCGTCGACGTGAACGCCTCCGGCACGCGCCGCGAGGAGATGCTGCTCAGCGCCGACGAGGTCAAGATCACCTGGAAGCTGCGCCGCGCCCTCGCCGGGCTCGACCAGCAGCAGGCGCTCGAGATCATCCTGTCGCGCCTGAAGGAGACCTCGTCCAACGTCGAGTTCCTCATGCAGGTCTCGAAGTCGGCCGTCGGCCCGGCCACCGCCGGCCACGGCAACGGCCACCACTAGCGCCCCGACGTCCGCGGTCGCCCCTGTCACCGGGGGCGGCCGCGGACGTTTTCGCGTCCCCGGGCGATGAGCCCGACCCCGACCACCTCCGGAAGCCAGGACCCCATGTTCGAATCCGTCAGCGTCCTCCTCGCCGAGCACGAGGACCTGCAGACGCAGCTCTCCGACCCGGCACTCCACGCCGATGCCGCCCGCGCCAAGAAGGTCAACCGGCGCTACGCGGAGCTGAGCCAGATCAAGGCGGCCCACTCCGCCTGGATCCAGGCCGGCGAGGACCTCGAGGCCGCGCGCGAGCTCGCCCGCGAGGACGAGGCCTTCGCGGAGGAGGTCCCCGAGCTGGAGGAGTCGCTGCGGGTGGCGCAGGAGAAGCTGCGGCGCCTGCTCATCCCGCGCGACCCCGACGACGGCCGCGACGTCATCATGGAGATCAAGGGCGGCGAGGGCGGAGCCGAGAGCGCGCTGTTCGCGGCCGACCTCCTCCGGATGTACCTCCACTACGCCGAGGCGAAGGGCTGGAAGACGGAGATCCTCGACCGCGACGAGTCCGACCTCGGCGGCTACAAGAACGTGCAGGTCGCGATCAAGAGCAACGCCACCGATCCCTCGCAGGGCGTGTGGGCGCACCTCAAGTACGAGGGCGGCGTGCACCGGGTGCAGCGCGTCCCCGTGACCGAATCGCAGGGGCGGATCCACACCTCGACCACGGGCGTGCTCGTGTTCCCCGAGGTGGACGCGCCCGAGGAGGTCGCGATCAACCAGAACGACCTGAAGATCGACGTCTACCGCTCCTCCGGTCCCGGCGGGCAGTCCGTCAACACGACCGACTCCGCCGTGCGGATCACCCACCTCCCGACCGGCATCGTCGTGTCGATGCAGAACGAGAAGAGCCAGCTGCAGAACCGTGAAGCGGGCATGCGCGTGCTGCGCGCCCGCATCCTGGCCCGCCAGCAGGAGGAGATCGCCGCGGCGGCCTCGGACGCGCGCAAGACGCAGATCCGCACGATGGACCGCTCCGAGCGCATCCGGACCTACAACTTCCCCGAGAACCGCATCGCCGACCACCGCACCGGCTACAAGGCGTACAACCTCGACGGCGTGATGAACGGCGCGCTCGACCCGGTGGTGGAGAGCGCCATCCAGGCCGACGAGGAGGCCCGCCTGGCCGACATCGGCTCCGAGGAGGCGTGACCCTCGTGACCACCGGCGTCGACGCGCGCACCCTCCTCGCGGACGCGGTCGCCCGCCTCGCCGCCGCCCGCGTCCCCACACCGGACGTCGACGCGGAGCTGCTTCTCGGGCACCTGCTCGGGCTCGGCCGCGGCCGGCTGCAGGCGCGCCTCATCACGGGGCTGACCGTCGACGAGGAGCACGCCGCGGGGTTCGCGAGCGCGATCGAGCGCCGGTCGGCTCGCGAGCCGCTGCAGCACATCACCGGGATCGCGCCGTTCCGCTCGCTCGAGCTCGCGGTCGGACCCGGCGTGTTCGTCCCGCGACCCGAGACCGAGGGCGTCGCGCAGATCGCGATCGACGCGCTCCGTGCGGTCGTCGACCCGGAGCCGATCGCCGTCGACCTCGGCACGGGCAGCGGAGCCCTGGCGCTCGCGCTCGCGCACGAGGTGCCGCACGCGCGCGTGATCGGCGTGGAGAACGCTCCCGAGGCGTTCATCTGGGCCCGCGGCAACCGCGAGCGGCTCGGGCTCGAGAACGCTCGCATCGTCTTCGACGACCTCGTCCGCGCGCTTCCCGAGCTGGACGGCACCGTCTCCGTCGTCGTCTCCAACCCGCCCTACATCCCGGCCGCCGCCGTCCCGCGCGACCCGGAGGTGCGCCTGTTCGACCCGCCCTCGGCGCTCTACGGCGGCGAGGACGGCCTGGACGTCGTCCGCTCGCTCTCGGCGACCGCCCTCCGCCTGCTCCGCTCCGGGGGAGTGCTGGTGATGGAGCACGGCGAGCTGCAGGGCGCAGAGATCCGCGCCCTGCTCACCGCCGACGGCTGGCGCGGAGCGACCACGCAGCGCGACCTCACCGGCCGCGACCGCGCGACGGTGGCGGTGCGCTGAGGCGTCGCGGAGCTCTGCTAGCCTCAGCGGCGATCCGGTGGCCGCACCGGGCAGGCAGGCTCGGGAGGCTCGCATCGTCCCTGCACGCGATCGGCCGCGCCGTCGGCTCCGCCGCCCGCTGCTGATCGTCCTGGTCGTCGTGGTGGTCGCGGCCCTCGTCGTGGTCGCTGTGCGGCTCCTCGAGCGGAGCGACGGAACTGCTCCCGTGGCCTGCGCGCCGTCGTCCGCCTCCGCGTCGCCCGCGCCTGCCATCGGCTCGGTCGACGACTACCTGGGCGGCCGGTCCTACCTCCGCGGCGTGAACGTGTTCGACCTGCAGTCGCGCGTCGACGTCGGAGTCGACTGCACCGCCGGGAATCCGGCGGAGAGCTACGAGTTCCTGGCGGACCGCGGACTGACGCTGGTTCGGCTCGCGGTGCCCTGGTCGCTCCTGCAGCCGCGGGCCGACGGGGAGAGCACCGACGACGCTCTGGCGAAGGGGCTCGATCCGGCGGCGGTCGCGCTGCTCCGGACCGAGATCGCCGCCATCGGCGCCGCCGGCATGCGGGCCGTGCTCGACCTGCACAACAACGGCACCTATCCGGCGAGCCAGGGCGATCTGCCCGAGGGGACCGTCTGGTTCGGATCCGGGCTCTCGGTATCCCAGGCGCAGCGGGTCTGGACCCTGCTCGCGGCGGAGTTCCAGGACGACGGACGCATCGCCGCCTACGACCTCTTCAACGAGGTGAAGCGGTCGCTGGTCCCCGTCGAGACCTACAAGGCCTACACGGAGGCCGTGGTGTCGGCCGTCCGGGGGACCGGCGATCGGCACACGATCTGGGTCGAGGGGATGCGGGAGGCGACGACGGGCACGGTCGCTGCGATCGCACCCGACGGGCCGTGGATCCAGGACCCGCTGAACCGGATCGTGTACTCGCAGCACTTCTACCCCGGCGGCACGGGCACGACCCTGCGCTCGGACAAGCAGGGCGGCGCCGACGAGCAGGTCTTCGTGGCGGCGGTGACGACCTTCGGGCAGTGGTGCCGGCGGTACGGGGCGCACTGCTCGGTCGGGGAGGTCGGCTGGCCCAGCGATCAGAGCCTCTCTCTCACCGCGGGCGGCGCGGGCTCCTGGACGGACGTCGGCGAAGCCTTCTACACGGCCGCCGACAGCTACGGCCTCGACGTGACCTACTTCGGCTCCACGAGGAAGTCGGACTGCGGCTGGCTGATGGCCTACTGCGGCGACGATCACGAGATCGACGACGCGCGCTCCCAGAGCTCCGTGATCGAGGCGCACCTCACGCGCTGAGCGCAGTTGTCCCCCTCGTGGGAGGGGGTCTCCTCGAATAAGCCTCACTCGCGCCACCCGCCGACGACCCCTTCCGACAATGGGGGCGCGGGGCTCTCCCCGCGCCCACGACCGCACGTCCGGGAGGCCCCCCTTGATCGGCGACCGAACCACTCACGAGAACCCGGGGCGTCCCGCCTCCCTCCTGCGTCGCGGTGTCCTCGCCGCCGGTGCGATCGGGGCGGTCGGCGCCTGGAGCGCCGCCGCAGCCCCCGCCGCCGAGGCCGCGGTCACGATCTCGCAGGGCGAGCTCGACCGGATCGCCGTGGTCGCCTCCGCCGCCCGCTTCTCGGGCATCGACGCGACCGGCGCGACGGACTCGAGCGCCGGCCTGCAGAAGGCGATGAACGCCGTCCCCGAGGGCGGTCTGCTGGTGATCCCGACCGGCACCTACCTCGTCGGGACCTCGCTCTACCCCCGGCTCGCCAAGTCCCTGCGGGTGAGCGCGCACGGGGCGACCCTCGTCGCCACCTCGTCGAAGCCGATCTTCTCGGTCTCCGGGGCCTACGGCACCGTCCTCCCCGTCACCGCCGTGACGGTCGCCGCTCCGGCCGGAGCCTCCGCCGTGTCGCAGCTGAGCGTCGGCGGCACACCGGACTGGGCTCCCGGCACGATCGTGAAGATCGTGTCGGACGACCCGATCCCGGAGCGCCGGCCGGGGGACGGCGTCGTCGAGTCCCGCCTGGGCGAGTTCGCGGTCGTGCGCTCCTCGTCCGGATCGACGGTGGTGCTCGGCGGAGTGCTCCGCGAGACCTACAGCACCAACATCCGCGTCGCGCAGATCTCGGATCAGACCTTCTCGATCGAGGGAGGCACCCTGATGGTCGCGGCCGCGCGCGCGACCGCGTCGAACGAGCCCCTCGTCTACTTCTCCCGCCTGCGCTATCCGCAGCTGCGCTCGGTGACGGTCACCCGCGCCTCGGGCCCGGTCTTCCGCTTCACCTCCTGCTACGGATACCTCGTCGAGGACGCGGTCGTGCGGTTCGCGACCGACGACGCGGGCTCGTCGATCCTCGGATACGGCGTCTCGGACGTCGGGAGCAGCTTCGGCCAGGTCGACCGCGGCGTGTACTCGCATGTGCGCCACTCCTACTCCGACGACACCAACCGCGTCGCGGTCAACAGCGATCTCTCCGGCTATGGCCGCACCTACGGCACGGTCGTCTCGGGAGTGAACGCTCTGATGACCACCTCGAGCGCCTTCGACACGCACCACTGCTCGGAGGGAGTGACCTTCATCGGCTGCACGGCCACCTCCGGCATCGGCCAGGGCAGCCAGGGGCAGTCCGGGTACCAGCTGCGGGGGATCGGGCACCGGGTCGTGGACTGCACGGCCCGCTTCGTCGAGAACGGCGTGATCGTGCAGGACGAGGCCAAGGGCGGGGACTCGCGCTCGCACCAGATCAACGGATTCCGCGCGTTCGACGCCCGGGGAGCCGCGGTGCGCGTCGTCCGTCGACCCGCCGGGCACCCGAGCGCCGGCGTCTTCGACCCCTCGCCGACGGTGACGGCCTCGGACATCTACGCCGAGCGAACCGGAGCGCTGCTGGTCAGCTACAACGCCTCGGTCGTGCTGGCCGGAGGCGTGTTCCGCGCGGGCGCGAGCAATCCCGGCACCGGCGATTACCACGGCATCTACTCCGAGAACAGCCTGCTGCGGATCCGCGACACCATCCTCGACTTCGAGGCCAACACCTCCGGCACGCCCCGGCCCATCGGCTCGGGCAGCACAGCGGGCGCGGTCCCGGGTCAGCAGCGCACGGAGATCGACGGACTGGAGGTGCGCAGCACGCCCGACATGGTCGCCCGCACCTGGGGCGTCTTCAGCGGAACGGACCACCTGGTGCGCGCCCGCAATGTGCGGTTCAGCTACCCGTTCCGCTACATGCCGGGGGAGAACCTGTCGCCCCAGTCGTCCATCGAGTGGCGGTGCGACGTACCCGCCGACGGAGCGACCGAGGTCGCCACGTCCGGTGTCTTCGTCTGGGGCAACAACGAGGTCACGACGACCCAGAAGCGCCTGCCGCTCTCACCCGACCCGGTGATCATGGTGCGACTGGTGTCCACGAACACGCTCACGATGGCGGCCCTGCCTTCGGGCTCCGTCTTCGGTCAGCGGCTGCACCTGCTGCACGCCGGGGCGCGTCCGGTCACCGTGCGCCACGGTGCGGCGGGCGGTACCGCGCTCACCGGTGGTCAGGACGTCGCCGTCGATCCGGGCGGGCAGCTGCTGCTGTTCTGGGACGGCGGGGCCTGGCGGCAGTCGGTCTAGCCGTCCGGCTGCACGGTCGGCCGGCGTCCGATCGTGCAGCCGCGTCAGCGGGGGAGGTGCTGCCGGCGCCGCTTCGGCGATTCGGCCTTCGACGACGGCGGCACCGGAGGCGTCTTCGCGCGACGGGCCGCGACGGCCACGGCGAAGACCAGCGGCCAGAGCGCGAGGGGCACGCCGGGGTTCGAGAAGTGGCTGTGGATGGTGGAGATCACCACGAGCACGACCAGCAGGATCGTCACCGGGAACACGGCCGCGGCTCCGAGCATCCGGCGGGAGCGGAGCACGACGGCGAATGCGACCAGCAGCAGCAGGACCTCGGGGAGGAGACCGAGGACCCCGCTCGCGATCAGCGTGCGCATCCACTCGGACTCGGGCGACACCCACACCAGCGAGGACGGCCGCACGGGCCAGCCCTTGTCGACGGCCGAGTAGACCTGGGTGCCCCAGCCGCTGAGCGGACGCTCCGCGATGGCGGGGAGGGTCTCCGTCACCCAGATGTTGACCCGGTAGCCGATGGTCTGCGGCAGCCAGGAGTACTGGGCGATCGCGTACTGCGACTGCCCGGACTGCTGCTCCAGGCGTGCGGCGATGCTCTGCCCGAGCACGAGCCAGCCGGCCGCCAGCACGGCCACCCCCGAGAGCACCAGGACGGGACGGGCCTTCAGCCGCAGTGCGGTGAGAGCCAGGATGACCGCTGCGGCGCCGATCGTCGCGAAGGTCAGCGTCGTGACGGCGCCCGCGAAGAGCACGGTGAGGGCCGCGACCGGCCAGGGGGCGAGCTTCGTGCCCGCGGAGCTGATGATCAGGTCGACGCAGGACGCCGCGATCACGCAGGCGAGGTACCCGCCGAGAGCGGTCCAGTGGCCGATCGTCGACGTGCCCCGGATGTCCCAGCCGCTCGAGAGCCGCTCGGCGAGACCGCCGGAGCTCGTGATCTGCACCAGCACCTCGTTGACGCCGGGCACGCGCAGCAGCTGTGCGATCGCGATCAGCGCGACGAGCACGCCTGGTGCGCTGAACCCTCGGAGGAACGGCGCCAGGTCCGACGGAGCGCGGACGACCATCCGGACCGGGAAAGTGGCCGCATAAGCGACACCGACAGTGAGGAGCACGCCGATGAAAGGCGAATGCCTCAACTCGCCCGAATTCACGAGCTCGAGCATTCCCCAGGCGATGAGGAGAAGAAGGAAGGAGTAGTCGAGAGAAGTCAGTCTCACTCGGGCGAGAGGAGCCCTGTCCTTCCAGAGGAGTGCCGTGAGGAAGGACAGCCCCACGAGCAGCATGCTCACTCCCTGGAAAGGGCCGAGAGCGTTGATCTGGACTCCGACGAGTCCTGCCGCGGAGCCCAGGAGCACGCCCACCAGAAGCGGCCTTCTCGCTCGTCGAGGATCACTCGAGGGCATTCCGTGCCGCGCGACTCTCTGCCGCCCGTTGGGGGGGACAAGAGCTGACCGATTGTTCGAGATGGGATCGTCTTCCGTCGAGAGCGCGGGCGCCGCTCGCTAGCGGTGATATCACGCGGTGAGGCAGATGTGCCGAGTGCCGTTAGTCTAGGTCGGCGTCGTGATTCTCGCATGCCGCAGGACGAGGAGAGCATACTTCTGTGCCGAAGATCGACGTGGTCCACTGGAATCCCGCACAGCCGATCAGTCGCGCCCCCTGGGCCCGATTCGTGCCGATCCGCAGGAGAGTCGACAACTTCGGCGATCTGCTCGGCCCGATGATCGTGGAGCGGATCCTGCAGCGCGAGGGGATCTCGCCCGGCTCCGCGCTCGAGCGCCGCCGACTGCTCGCCGTGGGGTCGATCCTCAAGCTCGCCCGCGACGGGGACACCCTGTGGGGCATCGGGGCGAACGGCAAGTCGCTGGACGCACGATTCGACTTCACCGACCTCGACGTCCGGGCCGTCCGCGGTCCTCTGACCCGCGGCTTCCTCCGCGCCCGGGGCATCGCCGTCCCCGAGGTCTACGGCGACCCGGGCCTGCTCGTCGGCACCCTCTGGGGTCGTGACGAGCTGCGCCGCAACACCCCCGACCGCCGGGTGACCGTCCTCCCCAACTTGAACGATCTCCGTCGGATGCGCGCCGACGGGACCGCCCCGCGGGCGGAGGACGGCCTCGTCGAGCCGACGCGCCCCGTCCTCGAGGTGCTGGGCGCGATCGCGGCGAGCGACCTCGTCGTCGGTTCGTCCCTGCACGCGATCGTCGTGGCGGAGTCGCTCGGGATCCCGGCTCGGCTGGTGGCCTCGGCGAGCGAGCCCGATTTCAAGTACCGGGACTACTACGAGGGCTCCGGACGCGCGGGCTTCACTCCGGCCGCGACCGTCGCCGAGGCGATCCAGGCGGGGGGCGAGCCGCCCCTGGACTGGCGTCCGGACGCGCTGCTCGAGGCCTTCCCGCGCGATCTCTGGGGGAGCGTCGTCGAGGCTGCGCGGTGACGATCGCCGGTGACGCCGCCCGCGGCGCCGCTGCCACGCTCGGCGGGCAGTGGATCCGCTTCGTCCTGCAGCTGGGCGCGCTCGCGGTCCTCGCGCGGCTTCTGAGCCCGGACGACTACGGAGTGGTCTCCATGGTGCTGGCCATCGCCGGAGTCGCGACGCTCCTCGGCGACTTCGGGCTCTCCATGGCGTCGATCCAGTCCAGCGACGTGACCGACGCCCAGCGCAACAACCTGCTCTGGATCAACGTCCTCCTCGGGCTGGTGCTGGGCGGGATCGTGTTCCTGCTCGCAGTGCCGATCGCTGCGTTCTACGGGCGCGACGAGCTCGTCCCGGTCTGCCAGGCGTTGTCCGCGGTATTCGTGGTCAACTCCGTCACGGCCCAGTTCAAGGCCGAGGTCTCCCGCCGCTTCCGGTTCCGCTGGCTCGCCGCCTCCGATGTGCTGGCGCAGCTCGTCGCCTCCACGGGCGCGGTCCTGCTCGCGCTGTCGGGAGCGGGCTACTGGGCCCTCGTCGCCCAGCAGCTGCTGGTCGCGGTCACGACCCTGGTCGTCCTGGTGATCGGTGCCGGCTGGCTGCCCGGCCTGCCCTCGCGCACGCAGGGCATGCGCGCGTTCCTCGGCTTCGGCGCGAACACGGTCGGGGTGCAGCTGGTCAACTACATCAGCGGCAACGCCGACAGCGTGCTGATCGGTCGGGTCTGGGGAGCCGGCGCGTTGGGCGTCTACGACCGCGCCTACCAGATCTTCCGGATGCCGCTCCAGCAGATCGCCGCGCCCATGACCAGGGTCGCCTTCCCCGTGCTCTCGCGGATGAAGGACAGCCCGGAGTTCGAGCGGTACGTGCAGCGGGCCCAGCTCGTGCTCGCCTACGTCATGGGCGGAGTCTTCTTCGCGGCAGCCGCGCTCGCCGACCCGATCATCGAGATCGCGCTCGGCCCCGGCTGGGACGAGTCGAAGACGATCTTCCGGATCCTCGCGATCGGCGGCGTCTTCCAGGCGCTCGGGTTCGTCTACTACTGGGTGTTCCTGGCGAAGGCGCTGACCGGGCTCCAGCTGCGGTTCAGCATCGTCTCGCGCTCGCTCATGGTCGTCTTCATGGCGATCGGAGTGGTGTGGGGCCCGATCGGCGTCGCGATCGGCAGCACCGCCGGCCTCGTCCTGAACTGGGTGGTGCTCTCGTTCTTCGCGGTGCCGCGCGCCGGCATCGACGTGAGGGCGCTCCTCCTGCAGGCCTGCCGTCCGCTCGCGCTCGGTGTCGCGATCGTCGTCGTCTCGCTGCCCGCGCTGGCACTGACCGCCGGGCTCGGCGCCCTGGGCCAGCTGCTGATCGTGGGCGCGATCGACCTGGCGATCGCCGGGCTCGCCGTCCTCCTCCTGCGGGCCTACCGGGAGGACGCGCGACTCCTCCAGCGGACCGTTCTGGCGATCCGCCGACGCTGAGGTCGCCGACGTCGCGGAGGGCGCCCGGCCCGGGCGCCCCGGCGGTCAGAGGGTCAGCGACCTGCGGAGCCCGGCGAGGCGCTCCCGCCCGACAGCGAGGTCGGCCAGGAGCCGGTCCCTCTGACCGAGCAGTGCCTGCGCCCGCTCCACGGCGTCGGTCTCGCCGGTGACGTCCTTCTCAGCGAAGGCCACCGGCAGGGTCGTGACTGCGGCGAACGTGCGGCGCACCTTCTCCGGGTCGCTCGTGGTGAAGCCGATCGGGACGGCGCCCTCGGTCATCCCGAGGATGAGGGCGTGGATCCGGTCGCTGACGACCGCGGCGCAGTCGCGGTAGAGCTCGCGCACCCGCTCCTCGTGGTCGGCGTGCGAGACGGAGGCGTCCCAGCCCAGTACGGTGCCGTCCAGGTCGCGGGCGAGCTCGGCGCAGCGCTGCTCGTCCTCCTGCATCTGATCGACCACGACGATGCGGGCGTCGAGCGAGCGGGCGAGTGCGCGCACCGTCCCGAGCCAGACCGCGGTCGGGGCCGGACGGTCGCCCCTCAGCGCGACGGCGATCGTGCGGCGCTGATCCGCGGGACGGAACCGCTCGGGCGCGCTGCCCAGCGCGAAGGCCCAGTCCGGAGCGACGGTCCCGACGCCGAGATCGGCACGGCTGTCGGGGTCGCGCCAGCTGGTCTTTCCGGTCAGGGAGAGCATGCGTCGGAACCACCGGCGGGGGAGGGCTCCCTGGTCCCGCCGCAGAGCGATGCCGAGGGCGACGGGTCGGCCGCCGCCGAGGCGCGAGCGGGTCAGCAGCGCCGTCTGCCAGGCGGAGTTGACGAGGAAGCGGCGATCGAGGACCCATTCGCCCGCGTTCAGCGCGAAGCCCATGCGGGAGCCGCGCGGGCCGACGGCGAGGGCGGCACGGAGCCAGCTCGAGCGGGAGTGGTAGACCACGTCCTCCGTGGACAGGCCCAGGCCCGAGACGTACGCGGAGTGGGTGCCGGCGTAGACGTGCAGCTGTCCCTGATCGCGCAGTGCGTCGAGGTACGCCCGGCGGAGCACCGAGTCGCCCAGGTTCTCCTTCTGGCCGCTCGGGTTGACGAAGATGCGGGTGCTCATGAGGTCCCTCTTGTTCGGCGGGCACGAGCGACGGGGGCGTCGACCGCGAGGTGGTAGGCGCGGGCGTAGGACGCGCCGACGGCGCTCCAGTCGCGTCCCGCGAGGACGGGTCCCGATGCGGGGAGATCGGCGGTCGCACGGACGGCGGCGAGCAGGTCGTCGCGGTCGATCCCGCCGTCGAACATGCGCACCCACTCCTGCCCGACCTCGTCGGCGAGCAGGACGTTCGCCGGGGTGCGCGGCACGAGGACGGGGCGGCCGAGCGACAGCGCGACCAGCAGGATGCCCGAGTTGTGCATCTCGGTGTAGGGGAGGATCACCAGCTGCGACGAGGTCATCTCGGCGACCATCTCCTCGTCCGGCACGAAGCCGAAGCGCGTCGTGACCCGGGCGTCGAGGGAAGCGACTTGGGCGATCCGCTCGGCGAGGGCGGCGGGCGCCTTGCCGACGACGCCGAGGACGAGCTCCGGATCGTCCAGCTCACGGAAGACCTCGACCAGGCGCTCGACGTTCTTGTAGGGCTCGATGCGGCCGAAGTACAGCAGGCGTCCCGACCGCATCGGGGCGCTGTGCTCGAGCGGGAGCACGTCCCGGTAGTGGCCGTGCGGGATGAGGACGGAGCGTGCACTCCCCGGCACCGGCGTCACCCCCGTCAGGGTCACGAAGAGGTCCGTGCGGCGCTCGAGAGCGGACAGGAGCACCGTCTCGATGCGACCCCCGGGGGCGTGCGGCTCGAGATTGTGCAGAGTGCGGACCACTTTTCCCCGAGAAAGCGACGATCGAGCGATAAAGAGCGCGAACAATGCCGTCCGCGCCGCGGCTATCGGCTTCGATCTCCCTCTCATCAGGAATTCCGGCCAGTGGACGTGGAACACGTCCCATCTGCCGATCAAAGCCTTTCTCCAGGAGAAGAAGGAGAAGTCGATATCCTCTGGAGCGAAGCGCGTCACCTGGTCGACGAATCGTGTGGTTCCGTCCGGCGGAGCGACGGAGAGGAGGACTCGGACGGTATTCCTCTTCGGGGCCGGATCGGTCACGCGTCATTCCCTTTCGAAGTGTTCAGGATATGGAGTCCCATTCGGGAATCCGACGATTGTCGGTCGGACGAACGGGTGTCATGCCCTCGTCCCGCACTGTCTGTAATACTCGACGAACCGAGGTGAAGGCTAATCGAACGGGTTCGCGGGCGAGGTGAACGATTCTCGCCGTCATGACCCCCCAACGGGTAGCCGTACCGGTCTCGGTCCCGAATTCCCCGGTGTTACCGTCAAGTGATCCGTCTGGAGACCCTCGCCCCGTGAAAGCACTGTATCTATCCGGCGCTCCGCGCCTGTCGACCAAGCCCTCCACCGAGAGTCTGGGCCCGCGCTCGCACATTCTCGGCGTGATCAACGGCTTGGAGCAGAGCGGCGTCCGGGTCGAGCGCTTCATCGTCGGCGACGCGATGCCGGAGGCGGTGCACGGGCAGGGGTCGGAGAGCCGCATGTCCGGCTCGCGCCTGACCATCGTGGCGACCGACGTCTTCCGGCTGGTCTCCCGGGTGCGCTCGCGCTTCGAGCTGAAGCGCCGGGTCTCCGGGTCGACCGCCGACTTCGCCTACGAGCGGTACGCGCTCTTCCAGGAGCTCGGCTCCCTCGCCCGTCGCGCCACCGGGGCCGTCTGGGTCCTGGAGGTCAACGCCCTCCTCGCCGTCGAGGCGACCAGCGAGCGACGGGCGACCACCAGCCGCGCGCTCGCCGAGTGGATGGAGGGACGCACTCTCCGCCGCGCCGATCTGATCGTCGCCGTCACGGACGCCCTCGCCGACCAGCTCACCGCCCGGTACGGCATCCCCCGGGAGCGCATCCTCGTCGTCGCCAACGGCGTCGACCACACCGTGCACCGCCCCGCAGAGATCGTGGACGGGACCCGCACCCCGAGGATCGGGTTCCTCGGCACGCTCTACCCGTGGCAGAACGTCTCCTCGCTGGTCGAACTGCTGGCCTCGGAGGACCTGGGCGAGGTCCACCTCGACATCGCCGGCGACGGACCGGTCCGCGCCGACCTGGAGAGGCAGGTCCACGAGCTCGGCCTCGCGGATCGCGTCACCTTCCGCGGACGGGTGCACCCCGACGACGTCCCCGCCTTCCTCGCCGGCGTCGACCTCTGCTTCGCCGGACACTCCAGCGCCAACGGCAGCTACTTCTCCCCGCTGAAGCTCTGGGAGTACCTCGCCGCGGGCAAGCCGGTGGTCGCGAGCCGGCACGACGTGACGGCGGGCCTCCAGCGCGAGGGCTATCCCGTCGTCTGCTACGACTCGGCAGGAGAGGAGGACCTGCGCAGTGTCCTCACCGAGAGCGTCCGCTCGCTGCCGGAGCTCTCCCGGGTCGCCGCCGACCGTCAGCGCGACGTCTGGGCCGAGCACTCGTGGGCCCGCCGCGTCGAGACCATCGTCACCTCCGTGAAGGAGACCGCATGACAGCCGCTGCGCGCACTGCGCTCCCCTTCGACCTCGGTCATGTGGACGCCCGGACCGCTCCGGAGATGATCGCCGAGATCCTCGCCGGCGAGCACCGCGGCCGCATCATCGGGAACCTCAATCTGCACGGGCTCTACATGGCGCAGACCGACGAGCACTTCCGCCGGTTCTGCGAGAAGGCCGACACCGTGCTGATCGACGGCTGGCCGATCCTGGCGCTCGCCCGAGGAACGGCGGTCGACTCGCCCCTGACTCCGCAGCACCGCATCGGCAGCACCGACTGGCTGTTCCCGCTGATCGAGAACGACGAGCCTCTGGTGGTGGTCGCTGTGGGCGGCACGCCGGAGTCCTCGGCCAAAGCGGCGGAGGCGGTCGCCGCCCGCACGTCCCGGATGACCTGGCTCGCGTACGACGGATTCGACCAGCAGTGGCACGGCATCGGCGAGGAGCTGCCGCTCGCCGAGTCGCTCGCCCGTGCCGATCTCGTCCTGGTCGGGATGGGCATGCCCCGCCAGGAGCGCTGGATCCTGGAGAACCGGGACCTCGCCCCGCGGGCGGCGTTCGCGAACGTGGGGGGCTGCCTCGACTACATCGCCGGCACGCAGGCGCTCGCCCCGCGGTGGATGGGCGCCCTGGGCGTGGAGTGGCTGTTCCGCCTGGCGCGCGACCCGCGCCGCCTCGCGGCTCGCTACCTCCTCGAGCCGCTGCAGCTGCTCCGCATCGTCCTGTCCGGCCGGTCCCGCGCGAAGCGGACGCCCGGCCCGTGCGACTCTCCGCGGCCGTCCGGCCGGGTGTCGACCGGAGTCGGTCCGCACTGATCCCCGCCGGCGGGCCGCCTCAGGCCTGAGCGGAGTACTTCTCCTCGGTGGCGGCCTTCGCGGGGCGCCACCAGTCCTCGTTGGCGCGGTACCAGTCGATGGTGGCGGCGAGTCCGGCGTCGAAGTCGGTGTAGCGGGGGCGCCAGTCGAGCTCGGTGCGCAGGCGGGTGGAGTCGATGGCGTAGCGGAGGTCGTGTCCGGCGCGGTCGGTGACGTGGTCGAAGGCGTCCTCGGGTTGTCCGAAGGCGGTGAGGATGCGGGTGACGACGTCGAGGTTGCTCTTCTCGCCGTCGGCGCCGATGAGGTAGGTCTCGCCGATCTCGCCGCGGTCGATGATGGCCCAGACGCCGGTGTTGTGGTCGTCGACGTGGATCCAGTCGCGGACGTTGGCGCCGGTGCCGTAGAGCTTGGGGCGGATGCCGTCGATGGCGTTGGTGATCTGGCGGGGGATGAACTTCTCGACGTGCTGGTAGGGGCCGTAGTTGTTGGAGCAGTTGGAGATCGTGGCGCGCACGCCGAAGGAGCGCACCCAGGCGCGCACGAGGAGGTCGCTGGCGGCTTTGGTCGAGGAGTAGGGGCTGGAGGGGTTGTAGGGGGTGTGCTCGGTGAAGCGCGCGGGGTCCTCGAGCTCGAGGTCGCCGTACACCTCGTCCGTCGAGATGTGGTGGTACCGCACGTCGTGCGCGCGCACCGCCTGCAGGAGCGCGAAGGTGCCGATGACGTTCGTCGCGAGGAAGGGCGTCGGGTCGTGCAGGGAGTTGTCGTTGTGCGACTCCGCGGCGAAATGGACCACCAGATCCGCGTCGGCGACCAGCCGGTCCACCAGCTCGGCGTCGGCGACGTCGCCCTCGACCAGCCGCACTCGGTCGGCGACGGGGGCGAGGGAGTCGCGGCTGCCCGCGTAGGTGAGCTTGTCGAGCACGGTGATCCGCGCGTCGGGACGCTCGCGCAGGGTGAGGTGGACGAAGTTGCTGCCGATGAAGCCGGCACCGCCGGTGACGAGGATCCGCACGGGTTCTCCTGGAGGTCGGGAAGGTCGGGGGAGGCCGGGCTCAGCGGCCCGCGTTCACGCCTTCGAGGCTGAGCAGGCGGTGGAGGTAGGCGCCGTATCCGCTCTTGACCAGCGGTGCGGCGAGCTCGGCGAGGCGGGTGTCGTCGATCCAGGAGTTGCGCCAGGCGATCTCCTCGATGCAGCCGATCTTGAATCCCTGCCTCTGCTCGATCACGCGCACGAACTCGGTCGCCTCGATCATGGAATCGAAGGTCCCGGTGTCGAGCCAGGCCGTTCCCCGGTCGAGGACCTGGACGTTCAGCCGCCCCGCCTCGAGGTAGCGCTCGTTGATCGTCGAGATCTCGAGCTCGCCGCGGGCCGAGGGCGTGATCGTCTTCGCGATCGCCACGACGTCGTTGTCGTAGAAGTAGAGGCCGGGCACGGCGTAGTTGCTGCGCGGCTGCTCGGGCTTCTCCTCGATGGAGACGGCTCGGAAGTGCTCGTCGAACTCGACGACTCCGTAGGCGCGCGGGTCGGCGACCTGGTAGGCGAAGATGACGGCGCCCTCGATCGTGGTGTTCGCCGCGAGGGCGGTGCCCAGGGCGGTGCCGTGGAAGATGTTGTCGCCCAGGACCAGGGCGACGGACTCGTCGCCGATGAACTCCTCGCCGATCAGGAACGCCTGCGCGAGCCCGTCGGGGGAGGGCTGCACGGCGTACTCGATCCGCATGCCCAGGCTCGACCCGTCGCCCAGCAGTGCGCGGAACTGGTCGTTGTACTCGGGGGTCGTGATCACGAGGACCTCGTCGATCCCGGCCATCATCAGCGTCGACAGCGGGTAGTAGATCATCGGCTTGTCGTAGATCGGCATCAGCTGCTTCGAGATGCCCTTGGTGATCGGCCACAACCGCGACCCCGAACCACCCGCGAGGACGATGCCCCTCATCGGAGCAGCCCCGGGTGAGGAGCGGCGGCGGGGGTCCGCTGCACCGCCGAGGGGAGCGTGAAGATCTGCGGGGAGAGGGTCACGGAGCCGACTCTATCGGCGGCGCCGCGGTGCCTCCGCATGCCGGTGCGGCGGGCGCGGAACCCGTGGCGGGGACTGACGGTCGAGCGACCGCTGCCGACGCGATCCGACTCCGTGAGCGGCGCGCACGCCGCCCCCGCCTCCGTATCGCGCCTCCCACTCGGAGGCCGCCGGGCACGGGGATAACTTCTCCGACGTCCGCGGCTCCGCCTGCCGCGACGGAGAGAGGTACCGCCCTGTGCACGAGGTCATCGACCAGCGGGACTCCGCGCTCCTTACGTCTCCCGGTCCCTGCCGCCGATCCCCCCTGACGGGGGGAGTCCGCCCGTGCTGACCATCGGGATCGTCGCCCTCGACGCCTGGCACGCGGCTCCGCTCGAGCGCGCCTGGCGCCGCCAGGGGCACCGCGTGGTCGTGGTGACCGGTGACCCGGAGGGGTTCAGCGGGGCGGAGCTCCGCCCCAGCGTGCTCGCCCGCTTCCTCGAGCCCGCCCGCCGGAGGGGCGCCGGGTCCGTCGGGCTCGCCGTCGTCACGCGCCGGGCCCGCCGACTGCTCGCTCCGGAGCGGCCCGACCTCGTGGTGGCTCTCCCGGGGACGGCCGTGGAGCTCGCCGGGCTCGCTCCGACGACCGTCCTCCTGGCCGACGACCTCCCGGCACTCCCGCGCCTCCGGTTCGAGGAGGAGCGCCGCGGTGCTGTCGTCGTCACCCCGACGGAGCGGCTCGCGTCAGCCCTCGCGGGAACGGTCGTGCCCCTGGGCCTGCCGGACGCGTCGTTCCCGACGCCGTCCGCCCCCGACGGGCCCCTCCGCTTCGCCGCCGTGGGAGCCTCCGGTCTCGACCGGGGCACCGAGCGGCTCGATCTCCTCGCCCGGCTGGACGGCACCGAGTACGTCACCGTGATCGACGACGGCGGCGCGATCGCCGACGACCTCGCATCGGGGCTGCGCTCCGTCGGCGAGCAGGACCGCGACGGCGTCGTCGAGGTGCTCCGCCACTCCCACGCGTACGCCCATCTGACGCCGTCGACGACCGGCGCGGCCGCCGGACTCGACGCGCTGGCGAGCGGGCTGCCGGTCCTCGCGATCGAGTCGAGCGTCCTGGCCGATCTCTGCGCGGCGGGGGCGGGCGTGGTCCTCTCCGACGACGCGACGCGCGAGGAGTACGAGGACGCCCTCCACCGGCTCCGACGCGAGTGGACGGCTCTCTCCCGGGGGGCCGCCGAGCTCGCGCGGGAGCGCCCGTGGTCCGTCGCGGCCGAGGAGATCCTCGCCCTCGCGGAGGGACGCGTCCGTGTCCCTTGAACCGGTCCCGGCTGTCGGCGCCTCCGCCGACGCGATGCTGCCGAACGCCGTCGCCCTGCGCCTGGCCGCCGTGCTGGTGCAGTACACCCTGCGGACGCACGGCGTCCGCAGCCTCGTGGTGAAGGGCGAGGGTCTGCACCGCCAGGGGATCCGCGCGCCGATGACGTCGGCCGACGTCGACCTCTGGGTCGACCCCGAGCGCTTCGACGAGGCTCTCGGGCTGCTCGCCTCGATGGGCTGGCGCCGACGCGCCGAGGCTCTCAGCTGGACGCTCTTCGTCGACCACTCGATCACGCTCGTCCACCCCTCGTGGCCGTGCGACGTCGACGTCCACCGCTCCTTCCCGGGTGCCTTCGAGGAGGAGCGGATCGTCTTCGACCGCCTCTGGGCGGCCACCGAGGATCTGCCGCTGAGCGACGAGACCCTGCGGATCCCCGGGCGCGCGCACCACCTCGTGCTGCACGCCCTGCACCAGCTGCGCAGCGCGCGCTCCGCCTCGGCGACCACGGCGCTGGCGGTTCTGAAGGCGCACGGCGCCGGCCTTCCGAGCGAGGAGCGCGAGGCGATCCGCGACGCGGCCGTCGAGCTCGGCGCGCAGACGCCGATGACGGAGCTCCTCACCTCCTGGGGAGTCCCCGCCGCGCCTGAGGAGCGCTACCGGCACGCCCAGACTCTCTGGGACGTGCGCCGCAGCTCCGACCGGCACACCTTCAACTGGCTGCACGCCGTGGCGTCCGCTCCCTGGCGCCTGAAGGGAGGCCTGCTGCTGAGAGCCGCCTTCCCCACCCGCGCGGATCTCGAGGCGAGCCATCCCGAGGCGACGACGGTCCGACGTCGGCTCCGGCTCCGGGGGGAGCGGACCCTGCGGGCGCTCCGAGGCCTCCCCTCCGCCCTCACCGGTTTCGCCAGGGTGGCGCTGAGCGGCCGCAGCGAGGAGCAGGGCCCGGCGTCCTCGTTCGAGGCGATCGCGGCGACCACGGCGCCGGTGAGCGACCTCCCGGCCTCGTCCGATCCCGCGGCGAGCGCCGTGCATCCGGTGGAGGCCTCCGCCGAGGCGCAGGGTGGCAGCGCGCCGCCGGCCCAGCGCTTCGCCGTCGAGCGCACGGACCGTCAGGTCTACGTGCTCGACCTGTCCCGCCCGTCGGTGCCCCCGATCGTGCTCTCGCTGAGCGCCGCCTCGGTCTTCGAGGCCGTGATCCGGCAGCGCCGGCCCCGGGACGAGGTCGTCGACCTCCTCGCCGATCACTACGACGTCGACCGCGGGACGATGGGCCGCGACGTCGACGCCGTCCTGGCCGAACTCGACGTCCGCTTCCCGGGCGCGGTTCCCGACGGGGCGCTCTCATGAGGGCCGCCCGTTCCCGATCCCTGCGGATCCTGCACGTCCTCGACTCCTTCGAGGACGGCGGAGCGCAGCGTGTGGCCCTCTCCCTGGGCGCGTGGAGCCGCGAGCACGGCTGCGAGACCGCCTACTGGGGGCGTCCCGGGCCGCTCAGCGACCGCGCCGCGCAGGAGTCGCCCGTCTTCGTGGTGCCGAGACCGAGACAGGGCTTCGCGGCCGATCTCCGCGGCCTCGCTCTCGCCGTCCGCCGGTTCCGCCCGCACGTCCTGCACGCCCACCAGCGCCGCGAGGCTCTGCTGGCCCTCCTCGTCGGCGCCGCGCTCGGTGTCCCCGTGGTCGAGCACGCGCACACCGAGCTGCCCGGGATCGACAGGCGAGCGCTCTCCTTCCGCTCCCGGCGGGTGTTCGCCGTCTCCGCCTCCGTGGGGCGGATGGTCGTCGAGGGCTACGGCCGCCCGCAGGATCGCGTCGTGGTCACCGGCAACGCCCCGGCGAACGTCACCGCGGAGCCCGCGAGCGCGCCGGAACTCACCGAGCCGGTCGTCCGCGTCCTCGGCATCGGGCGGCTCGCGGAGCAGAAGGACCCGGTCCGCTTCCTCGCGGCCGTCGAGGCCCTCGCCCGGGTCCGGCCCGTCACCGGCACCTGGCTCGGCGACGGTCCGATGCTGCCGGTGCTGCGCGAGCGCGCCCGGGGAGCCGGAGTGGTCGACTTCGCCGGTCCGTCGGCGGACGTGACCGGAGCGCTGGACGCGGCGCACCTCCTCCTGTCGACCTCGCGGTGGGAGGGGACTCCGCTCGTGATGCTGGAGGCGATGGCCCGCCGTCGCCCGGTCGTGGCGACCGACGTCGGCGGCGTGGGTGAGCTGCTCGCCGACGGTCGGGGCCTCCTGCTCCCCGCCGACGCCGACGGGGAGCGGATCGCCGAGCTCCTCGCCGCCGCTCTGGAGCGACCCGAGGGGCTCCTGATGCAGGCCGACCGCGCGAAGGCGTGGGTGGACGAGGCCGCCTCGCCCGACGCCGTCTTCGGACCCGTCGTCGCCGCCTACCGCGAGCTCGGGGGCCGACGGTGAGCGGGGGCGTGCACTCGGTGACCGTCGTGGCTCCCTGCTACAACGCGATCGCCCGGCTCGACGGCTTCCTCGCGCGACTCGCACTCACTCTCGGACCGGGGATGCGGGTCGTCCTCGTCGACGACGCGTCCTCGGACGGCACGGCGGAGGTGCTCGAGAAGTGGTTAGAGGGACGCGAGGACGCCCGGGTCCTGCTCCTCGAGCAGAACGGCGGCGTCGCTGCCGCCCGGAACCGCGCCCTCGACGGCATCGACTCCGAGTTCGTCTGGTTCGTGGACGTCGACGACGAGTGGGACACGGAGATCCTCCGGACCCTCACCGCCGAGGCCGAGCGGACGGCGGCCGACGTCGTGGTCTGCCGGGCGCTCTACCGCACCCGGCAGTCGACCTCCGGACGTGTGATCGACGGCCTCGCCCGGCGCGAACTGGTCTCGTCCGAACTCGCTCTCGAGCGGATGGCGTCCGGGCGCCTGCACGGCTTCCTCTGGAACAAGCTCTTCCGCCGCGCCGTCCTGCAGGAGGAGCTCTTCCCGCGCTTGAGCTCCCAGTCCGACTTCGTCGGCGTGCTGCGGGCGGTCCAGGCGTCGGAACGGGTGCTCTTCGTGCCGGAGGTCCTCTACTCCTACGTCCACACGGCGTCCTCGATCACCCGTCGGCGCGACCCGGACCTCCGGAACCTCCTGGTCTGCGCCGAGGAGATGCGCGCGGTGCTCGCCCGTACGTTCGAGGAGGTGCCGCGCCCGCTGTCGGACTGGTTCACGACCTGGTTCTACGCCGTCCCCGTCGCGCTCACCCCGATCCGCCAGAACTCCGACCCGGCGCTCGTCGAGACCGGAGTCCGGCTCGGATCGGAGGCGCTGCGGCACGTCCGTGTGCTCCGCTCCGCGCGGACGCCGCGGTTGCTCGTCCTGGGGCTGGTGCTCAAGCACGTCCCCGCCGCCTTCACGGCGCTCAGCCGGATCCTCTACGCCGTGCACGACTCCCGCCGCCGGCTCTCCGATCGGAGGAGCACGCGATGGACGACGTGACCGTCCCCGTGCACGCCGCCGCGACCGGCCCCTTCCGCACCTCCGCTCCGTTCCCTCCCTCCCGCACCGACCCCCGAGGAGCACCGGCATGACCTCCTACATCACCGGCCGCATCGAGCGGATGCCGGCCAGCATCACCACGCTCGACGAGGCGGCGGAGGCCGTGCTCGAGCTGTCCCGGAGCGGCCGCGACGAGCTGGTCGTCACGCCGAACACCGACCACTTCGTGCGCTGGAAGCACTCCGGCGAGTTCCGGCGGTACTACGGCCGGGCGTCCCTCGTGGTGCTCGACGGGGCGCCTCTGGTCTGGCTGGCCCGCTCGTACGGCCACCGCACGGCGAGCCGCGTGACGGGCATCGACCTCTTCACCGAGGTCTGCCGCCGCGCGGCGCTCGAGGGTGCGCCGGTCGCTCTCATCGGCGGACGCCCCGGAGTCGGCGATCGCGCAGCCGCCGAGCTGCAGCAGCGCTTCGCCGGGCTCCAGGTGCCGGTCGTCGTCTCGCCCGAGCCGGCCGAGCTCGCGGACGACGCCTACCTCGCTCGCCTCTCCTCGACTCTGCGCACGGCCGACGTCCGCATCGTCGCGCTCTGCCTCGGCTCCCCCAAGCAGGAGGAGGTCCGCGAGCGCCTGCTCGCCGTCGGCGGCACGGGAGCGGTGTGCCTCGGCGTCGGCGCCGCCGTGGACTTCCTCGCCGGCGAGATCCCGCGGGCGCCGCTCGTGGTGCAGCGCCTCGGCCTCGAGTGGGCGCACCGGCTCAGCCGGGAGCCCGGCAGGCTCTGGCGGCGCTATCTGGGCGACGCCGTGCGGGTGCTGCCGAGCGTGGTCGCTGCTCTCCGCTACCGGGTGCGCCGTGCCGTCCGCTGAGCACGCGGGAGTCGCCGCCGCCGCCGAGAGGCCGCTGGTCCTGGTCTGGAAGCGCGCGTGGCTGCAGGACTCCGAGACGTTCGTCCGCAATCAGATGCACGGACTCGAGCGCTGGCGCGCCCTCGGAGTGGGCCTCGAGCGCACCGGCTCGGGCGTCCTCCACGACCGCACGGACATCGTCCTGCACGATCCGATCACCCCTCGCGGGCGGCGGTCCCTCCTCCTGCGGTGGTTCGGAGTGTCACGACGGCTCGACGCGATCGTCGATGAGCACCGGCCCGCCCTCATCCACGCGCACTTCCTCATCGACGCCGTCTCCATCGCGCGGTACGCACGGAGGAGGCGCCTCCCGCTCGTCGTGACGGGGCACGGCTACGACGTGACCAGCTGGCCGCTCGCGACCGGAGCTCCGCGCCTGCTCCGACCCCTCGCCCGCGCTCACCGCGCCCTCGAGGCCCGCGCCGTCTTCCGCACCGCGCTCGCGGTGATCGGGGTCTCCCGCTTCATCACCGACGGGCTCCTGCGACTGGGGGCGGACCCGCGGCGCACCGGAGTGGGCTACATCGGCGTCCCGACCTCCCGCCCCGAGGCCGCACCGGCTGCGGAGCGCGCGGGAATCGTCTTCGTCGGACGCCTCACCGACAAGAAGGGCGTTCCGGATCTGCTCGAGGCGGTCGCCGCCCTCCCCGGACCGATCCGCGACGTCCCCCTGACCGTCGTCGGCGACGGCCACCTGCGGGAGGCGCTCGTCGAGCAGGCGGCGCGGCTGTGCCTGCAGGTGACCTTCACCGGCTCCCTGCCCCCCGCCGAGGTCGCCCGCATCCTCGCCGGCGCCGCGGTCTTCTGCGCACCGTCTCGGACCGCGGCGACAGGCGACTCCGAGGGCTTCGGCATGGTCTTCCTCGAGGCCGCGCTCGCAGGCGTCCCTGTCGTCTCGTACCGCCACGGCGGCGTCCCGGAGGCGGTCCAGGACGGCGTCACCGGGCTGCTCGTCCCGGAGGGGGACGTGCCCGGCCTGACCGGGGCGCTCGCCGCCCTGCTCCGGGACCCGGACCGCGCGGAGCGGATGGGCGCGGAGGGGCGGGAGCGCGTGCTCGCCTCGTTCGACCTCGCCGAGCGGATCCGCGACCTCGAGGACCTCTACGACCGGGCGGCCGGCCGATCGATGCCGACGACGACGGACGGAGATCGCGGATGAGCCGCGCCGAGCACCGCGCCGACGATCCGCGACCGGGCCTCCGTCCGGCCTCCGCCGGGCGGGAAAGGTGAGCCTGCGCCGGAGCACCGTCGACGCGACCGCCTGGACGGCGGTCTCGTTCGCCGTCGCGCTCGTCGTGCAGCTCGGGCAGTTCGCGCTCCTGGCGAGACTGCTGGACCCCTCCGAGATGGGGATCATCGCGATCGTCACCCTGCTCAACGCGTTCGTCGACATCTTCCTCGGCATGGGGGTCGCCCAGGCGATCATCCAGCGCCGGCGGGCGACCAGCTTCGAGCTCTCGTCGGTCTTCTGGCTCAACCTCTCCGTCGGGCTCCTGGTCACCGTCGCCGTCCTCCTGGGTGCCGCACCGATCGCCTCCCTGCTCGGGTCCGCCGCCGCGGCGCCGGTCCTCACCGTCGCCTCGCTCGTGTTCGTGGGCAGCGCAGTCGGGCAGGTACCGAGAGCGGTGCTCGAGAAGGGGATCCGGTTCCGAGCGGTCGCCGTGTCCGAGACGATCGCTCTCGTCGGCGGCTTCGCCGTGACGGTCTGCCTCGCGGTCTCGGGCGCGGGGGCGCTCTCCTACGCGTGGGGGCTCGTCGCGACCGCGGCTCTACGCTCCGTGCTCGCCCTCGTGCAGGCCCGCCGCTGGTTCCGGCTGCGGTTCCGGTTCCGGATCCGCGAGACCGCCCGCTTCCTCTCCTTCGGCGTCTTCCAGACCCTCGACGGCATCGTCAACTACCTGGGCTCGAACGCCGGCTCGCTCGCGATCGGCCGCCTGCTCGGACCGGCCCAGCTGGGCGGATACACCCTGGGATACAACCTCGCCGTGAACCTCCCCGCGAGGGTCAACCCGATCGTGACGCGAGTGATGTTCCCGGTGTTCTCCTCGATCCAGCACGACCGCGAGCGCGTCGCGCGGAACCACCTCCGCGTCACCGCGGTGCTCAGCATGGCGAGCATCCCGCCGCTGATCTTGGTGGCGCTGCGCTCCGAGGAGATCGTGCGACTGTTCTACGGACCCGGCTGGGGCTGGATCGCGGGCATGACGAGCGCGCTGACGGTGGTGGGCGCGGTGCGGGCCATCGGCAACCCGGTCGGCTTCATCCTGATGGCGATGGACCGGGTGCGGTTCGGGCTGATCGTGAACATCGTGAAGACCGCGATCACGATCCCGATGATCGTCGGCGGGGGAGTGCTGTTCGGACTCGACGGCTTGATCGGCGGGCTGCTGCTCTCGAGCGCTCTCGGCTTCGCCGTCACCTGCGCCGTGCTGCGGGTGGTGCTCGGAGTGCGCCTCGGCGCGTTCCTGCGCGCGTGCGCCGCGGGGCCGCTGCTCGCCGCACCGATGGCGATCGTGCTGCTCCTGCTCCGCCTGCTCCCCGAGGGCGCGCCCCTGCGGCTGCTCCCGGTGGAGCTGGCGCTCGCGGGCCTCGTGCTGGGAGCGACCGCCCTCCTGGCGCCGGGGCGCGACATCGCCGAGGCGCGATCGCTCGTCCTGTCGCGACTGCCCGCCCGGCTCCGGCTCGGCTCCGCCGCCCCGGTCGAGGTCGCCGTGGTGCTGGCCGCCGAGGAGCGCTTCGACGGCAGCGGGGGAGCCGTGGCGACCTGGGTCCGCGAGACGGTGTCCCGGTCCTCGCTCCGGATCGCCGTGCACGCGCCGTGGTCGTCGGCGTCACCGGGCGTGGACGTCCGGCCGCACCGCCTGTACCGGCGGATCTACGCGGTCCAGCGGCGCGCGGCACTCCTCCTGGCGCGTCGGCGCGACAGCGACCCGGGCGCCGAGCTGCGTCGGCTGTCCTTCGGTGGCCGCTTCTGGCTGCTGGTGCTCGCTCCGTCGCTGCGCCGTGTCCCGACGGTCTGGATCCACAACCGCCCCCGCTACGCCGTGCGCCTGCGCCGCCTGGGCTACCGGGGGCGGATCGTCGCACACCTGCACAACGACCTGCTCGATCACCTGCCACCCGATCCCGCCGCCGCCCGGCGCTACCTCGACGCGGTCGACGAGTGGATCTTCTGCAGCGAGTTCCTGCGCGCCCGGGCGGTCGACCGGTACGGCCTGATCGCCACAGCCGTCCTGTACAACGGGGTCGTCCCTCCGCCCGAGGTCCCGCCGGCGCCGCTCGGCGGTACTGCGGAGGCGGTCTTCGCCGGGAGGCTGGTGGCCGAGAAGGGAGCCCGCGAGGCCGTCGAGATCGTGAGGCGGATGCGGACCGAGCACGGCGCCGATCTGCGGCTGGTCATCGCCGGCGCATCGGGCCTCGGGGACGACGCGACGCCCACCCCGTACGTCCGAGCGCTCGACGAGGCTGTCGCCGCCCTGCCCGGCGTCGTGCGCCGGCTCCCGTTCCTCCGGCACGAGGACCTGCTGGAGCTGTTCGGCTCCTCGGCGCTCCTGCTCTACCCCTGCCGCTGGGACGAGCCGTTCGGGATGGTGGTGGTGGAGGCGCTCTCGCGGGGGATCCCCGTCGTGACGGTCGAGCGCGGAGGCCTCCCCGAGATCCTGCGCACCTCCGACGGAGTGGTCGACGGATCCGTCCTCGTCCCGCCGGGCACGGAGGAGGAGGTCGCGGACGCCGTCCTCGCGGAGCTCCCCGCCCTCATCGCCTCGCTGCGCGATCCCCGGCGACGCGCGGAGGTCGCTGCGGCGTCGCGGCGCCGAGCGGCGGACTTCGGCTGGCCGGGCATCGCCCGCCGCGCGGACGAGCTGCTGGCAGACCCCCGTGGCTGAGGCGCGGGGCCGCCGCGCGCACGCGGATCGACGTTCCGCGCCAAGCCCGTCGAGGCTCGTGCCGCGCGATTAGTGTCGGCGCGACATGCCACCTGCATCCCCTCTCCCGCCCGCGTCCGCCGACGCCACCGCCTCTCCCGTGCTGCTCGATCCGCCTCCCGCCCCGGACCGGCGCCCGCGGACGACCCTCCCGCCGCGAGAGGTCGGCCCGTCGTCCCGGAATCGGCGCGCCGCTCTTCCGCTCCGCCAGACGGAGGCCGCCACCGGCACCTCCGCGGAACGGCTCTGACATGGGCCGCCACGCCGACGACGCCCTCCTCCGCCGCCCGACCGCCTCTCGTCCCTCCGTCATCGCCGCGACCCGCGTCACCGACGCTCCGGAGACCCGCGGGCTGCCCTCGCGCGCGCCGGCGGATCCCGCTCAGCGGCGGCACGAGCGGATCGTGCTCGTCTTCCTCGCGGTGCTCCTGGCGCTGAGCGTCGTGCAGCTCTACACCCTGGGGCCCGTCACCGCTCCGGTCGCCTGGAGCCTGCTCTTCCTCCCGTACTCCGTCGCGCGGCTGCGCGGCGGGCGGATCGACCGGTTCGTGGTCGTGGTCCTCCTCGTGATCGCCGGCACCCTCTTCGCGCTCACCTACTCCGGAGCACGCGCGGCCGCGCTGCGCGACGTGGTCTCCGTCGTCTCCTTCCTCACTCCGTACCTGGCCGTCCGCGGGCTCGGCGACGGCGCCTGGCGTGTCGTCGGCCGCGCCCTCAACTGGGCGGCGCCCGTGTTCCTCCTCCAGGTGACGCTCACGATCCTCTTCCAGCTCGATCCCGTGCAGGAGACCGCCTACCTCCGGTGGCCGGACGCGGTGCTGTTCTCCGACATCTACGTGCGGGACATCTTCACGACGTCCTTCAACAACGTCCTGCAGGAGAAGTCGGGAGGGTTCTTCCTCAACGGCAACATCGCCTCGATGTACATGGCCACGACCGGCGCGCTGGCCTTCGCCGTCTGGAGACGGCAGCGGGGGAGGCTCCTCCTGCTCGTCGCCGTCGCCGGGCTGGTCGGCGCCCTCTTCACGCTGTCCAAGACCGCGATCGTCCTCGCGATCGTCCTGCCCCTGCTGGTCGCCGCGATCCGCGGACTCAAGGGACGCAGCCTCGGTCCGGTCGCCTGGATGATCACCATCCCTTCCGGGATCACGGCCGTGTACGCCGTCGCCGTGTCCTTCCCTCAGCTGGCGGAGGCGGGCCTGCTCACGCTCGGGGCCCGCGGCGACTTCCTGCGCCTGGCTGCGAGTGCGTTCCCCGACAACTGGCTGCTGGGGCTGGGGTACGGCGGATGGCAGGAGCTGTGGCTGGCGCGCGGGTCGCAGTTCACCGAGCACAGCGAGCCGCGCCCGCCTCACAACCTCCTCGTCACCGCGTGGACCAACGGCGGGCTCCTGATCGCGCTCCCCGTCCTCGCGTTCCTCCTCCTCGCCACCGTCGCCGTCGTGCGCCTGCTCCTCCGGGTCGCCCGGAACGAGGCCGTCGCCGTCGGTGCGCTCGCCGTCGCCGTCCTCTGGACGTTCCTGCACGGGATGGCCGACAACACCACCTGGTTCGGCGATCAGCACTCGCTCGCGACGCTCGCCGTCTCCATGGCGCTCGTGGGCGTCCTGTCGGCGGAGGCGCCCGCGCCGGGCCGAGTGCCTCACGGAAGCGCTCCGGCGGCCTCGGCCGGCGTGGGTCGGGCGCCGCTGCGACGGCCGCCGAGCCCCGGCCTCGGGCGGCGCTGACGCGACCGCCGCGCCGCAGCCGGTCCGGACACGGACCGCGCCGGTATCATCGACCCGTTATGGCACGCATCTACGACTGCTCCGTCGACACGGACCTCCTGACCGGCACCCGTCTCGCGCGGACGGCCATCGGCCGCGGCGAGCTCGTGGTGATCCCCACCGACACCGTCTACGGCGTCGCGGCCAACGCGTTCGACGCCGCCGCGGTCCAGCGCCTGCTCGACGCGAAGGGACGGACGAGGCAGTCGCCGCCGCCCGTCCTGATCGGGGACGTGGCCGCCCTCGACGCCCTCGCCGAGAACGTGCCGGAGGCGGTGCGCGACCTCGCGCGCGAGTTCTGGCCCGGTGGGCTCACCATCGTCCTGCACGCCCAGCCCTCGCTGGTCTGGGACCTGGGCGAGACGCGCGGGACCGTGGCGCTGCGCATGCCGGACAACCCGGTGACGATCGAGCTCCTCGCCGAGACCGGTCCGCTGGCGGTCTCCTCCGCCAACCGCACGGGGCAGCCCTCGGCCGCGACCGCACAGGAGGCGTTCGACCAGCTCGGCGACTCCGTCGACGTCTATCTCGACGCCGGCGCCGCCGGATCGCGCTACAGCGACCGCCCCGCGGGCGCCAGCGAGTCCTCGACGATCGTCGATGCGACAGCGCTGAGCTTCGAGGGCGGCACCCTGCGCATCCTGCGCCAGGGCGTCGTGTCGGCTGAGCGGATCCGCGAGGTCGTCGGCGACCTGCTGCCGGATCCGGACGCGCCCCGCGCCGAGACGCCGGAGCCCGACGCCTCCACGGCCGGCGCGGCGCAGGCCGGGTACCAGCAGGAGCCCGCCGAGACCGCGACCGGCAGCGACCCGTACGCCTTCGAGCGGACCCCGACCGCGCGCCCCGACTGGGCCTCCGGCGCCCGCCTGCAGGACGACTCCGCGCCCGGCGACTCCGCGCCCGTCGATTCCGCCGATGCGCCGGACACGGGCTCGTCGAGCACGAACGCGCCGACGCCCGGCACCGGCGCCGCCCGCACCGACTCCGCTCCGGGTGAGTAACCGGTGATCACCTTCGCCCTCGTCTCGCTCGCGGTCGCGCTCGTGACCGGAGCGCTGTCGTGGGTCATCTGGAAGCTGAGCCTGAAGTACCGGCTCTACCCGAAGATCCGCGTCAGGGACATGCATACGCGGCCGACCCCCCGCCTGGGCGGCATCGCGATGTTCCTCGGGATTCTCGTCGGCTTCGGCATCGCCTCCCAGCTGCCCTACTTCCGGCTGGTGTTCGCCAATCCCGAGCCGATCCTCGCGATCCTCGGCGCGAGCCTGCTCATCGTCCTCATCGGCGTCGCCGACGACATCTGGGACCTGGACTGGACCACGAAGCTGGCCGGTCAGCTGATCGCCGCGGGCCTGATCGCCTGGAAGGGCGTGCAGATCGTCTCCCTGCCGATCGGCGGCCTGACCGTCGGCTCGCCGTGGATGTCGCTGATCATCACCGTGCTCGCGATCGTCCTGGTCACCAACGCTCTCAACTTCATCGACGGCCTCGACGGCCTCGTGGCGGGCGTCGCCCTGATCGCCAACGGCGTCTTCTTCCTCTACAGCTACCTGCTGGTGCAGCAGACCTCGCCCACCGACTACTTCAACCTGGCCTCGCTCATCGCGGTCCTGCTGGTCGGCGCCTGCGCCGGATTCCTCCCCATCAACTGGCGTCCGGCGCGGATGTTCATGGGCGACAGCGGCGCACTGCTGATCGGGATGCTGATGGCCACCTCCGCGATCGCGGTCACCGGCCAGATCGACCCGGCCCAGCTCGCGGCGAAGGAGCTCCTGCCCGCGTTCATCCCGATCATCCTGCCGTTCGCGATCCTCGTGGTGCCGCTGATGGACTTCGGCCTCGCCGTGATCCGGCGCCTGCGCGCGGGCAAATCGCCGTTCAGCGCCGACCGGAAGCACCTGCACCACCGCCTGCTCGACATGGGGCACTCCCACCTGCACGCCGTGCTGATCTTCTACGCGTGGACCGCCGTCGTCGCCGTCAGCTGCCTGCTGATGTTCGTGGTCGACGTGCTGTGGGTCCCGCTCGTCTTCCTCGGAGTCGGTCTGCTGGTCTGCACCGTCGTCACGCTCGCCCCGCTCAGCCGCCGCAAGCGGCTCGAGGCGGCGGCGCAGTCCGCGGAGGCCTCACCCGTCCTCGACCCCCTCGACCGCGCGTCCTCGACGGAGCTGCTCCGTCCGCCGGCCGGACTCCCGATCGACCGGGACACGACAGCGCCGACCACGGCGCGGAAGGAAGCATCATGACCGGAGCCTCCCCGGCCACCCCCCGTCCGCAGCCCGCGTCCGTCCCCGTCCTGCGCCGCGCGCTGGTCGTGGGCGGCCTCTTCGTGCTCGCCCTGGCCGTTCTCGGCACCGTCGTCGGCGGGATCGCCGCCGGGGGAGAGGGCGCGATCGGAGCCCTCCTCGGCGCGATCGTCGGCGGCGTGATGGTGCTCCTCACCGCCGCGAGCATCCTCGTCGCCAACCGCCTCGACATCGGCGGGTTCTTCGCCGTCGTCCTCGGCACGTGGCTCGCCAAGTTCGTGCTGTTCGTGATCGCCGCCCTGGTCCTGCGCGATCAGCCGTGGCTGAACAGCATCGCGATGTTCGTCACGATCATCGTCGCCGTCCTGGGGTCCCTGGTGATCGACGTCCTCGTCGTCTCGCGCTCGCGCATGCCGAACGTCAGCGACATCGCTCGATGAGGACGAGCCGAACGGTTCCTGAGAGGACCACGATTCGGCTCTCAGGCCGTTCTGTTGCTACAGTAGGGACGAATCCCGCAGGCGAACGTGTCCTCAGATCGTCTCATCGTTGATGGCGGTCGTCGAGCACGATCGCCGTCCGAGCGGAAAACCCCACCTTTCGTCGTCGCGAGAGCGTTGCGTCCGAATGATTCGATTCGGTCGGCTGCAACGTGCCACGCCCCGAATTCCAGGAGCTAGCGCTGTTTGCTAACGCTGTGACCCTGTTGGTCTCGTCCTCGACCGGTGAGAGTGACTTCCACACCCCGTCGATCTCCGAGTTCTTCCCGCCCGGTTTCCTCTTCGAGGGAACCCCTTTCGAGATCAACCGCGTCATGCTGGTCCGCTTCATCGCGGTCATCGCACTGATGCTGTTCTTCTGGCTCGGGACGCGCAAGCTGCGCCTCGTCCCCGGCCGCTTCCAGAACGTCGTCGAGCTCGCGTTCGACTTCGTCCGCGTCACCATCGCCAAGGACATCCTCGGCGAGAAGGACGCACGCCGGTTCCTCCCGATCCTCGTGACGATCTTCTTCGCGATCATCTCGATGAACCTGACCGGCATCGTCCCGTTCCTGAACATCGCGGGGACCTCCGTGGTGGGCATGCCGCTCTTCCTCGGCCTGGTCGCCTACGTGACGTTCATCTACGCGGGCATCAAGGACCGGGGGATGGGCTTCTTCAAGAACGCCCTGTTCCCGCCCGGAGCGCCGTTCCTGATCTACTTCATCCTCACGCCGATCGAGCTGCTGCAGACGTTCATCATCCGTCCGCTCTCGCTCGCACTGCGGCTCGTGATGAACATGATCGTCGGCCACCTCCTGCTGGTGCTGTGCTTCTCGGCCACGCAGTTCTTCCTCTTCAGCTCCCAGATCGACCCGGGCTTCAAGCTCTTCGGCGTCGTGACCTTCGCCTTCGGCGGTGCGTTCACGCTCTTCGAGCTCCTCGTCGCCGTGCTGCAGGCCTACATCTTCACCCTCCTCGCTGCGGTCTACATCCAGTTGGCCGTCGCCGAGGAGCACTGACCCCACTACTCACGGGCTCCCGCCCGTTCTCACGATCACCCCACTGAAAGGACCCACTCGTGGACTCAGTCACCGTTCTCGCCGAACTCACCGGCAACATCGCGACGGTCGGTTACGGCCTCGCAGCGATCGGCCCCGGCATCGGTGTCGGCATCGTCGCGGGCAAGACCGTCGAGGCCATGGCGCGCCAGCCCGAGATGGCCGGCCGCCTCCAGACCACGATGTTCCTCGGCATCGCGTTCACCGAGGTGCTCGCGCTCATCGGCCTCGCCACCTACTTCATCTTCGCGGCGTAGTCGTGTTCAGCACCGCTGTGAACATCGCTGCGGAAGAAGGTGACGTCCCCGCGGTCATTCTGATCCCGGAGTTCTACGACTTCTTCTGGTCGGGGGTGATCTTCCTCATCCTGCTGTTCTTCTTCTGGAGGCTGGTCCTGCCGCGCCTGCAGAAGATGCTCGACGCGCGCTCCGCCGCGATCGAGGGGAACATCGCGAAGGCCGACGAGGCCCAGCGACAGGCTGAGGCCGCCCTCGAGAAGTACACCGCCCAGCTGGCCGAGGCCCGCGCCGAGGCCGGAGTGATCCGCGAGAAGGCGAACGCCGACGGCAACGCGATCGTGGCGGCGAAGAAGGAGCAGGCGCAGGTCGAGGCCGAGCGCATCCTCCACAACGCGCACGCCCAGATCGAGGCGGACCGTCAGGCCGCCGTGGTCTCGCTCCGCTCCGAAGTCGGAACCCTCGCCATCGACCTCGCCTCCGGCGTGATCGGCGAGAGCCTCAACGACGACGCGAAGGCGTCCGCGATCGTGGACCGCTTCCTCGCCGACCTCGAGGCCTCGGAGAAGGCGAACAACTGATGGGCAGCGCGTCCAGGCAGGCACTCGCATCGGCGAAGGCGGAGCTCTCCGCCCTCGCCGGTCAGGCGTCCCTCGACACGGCCCAGCAGCTCTTCGAGGCCGCACGGGTCATCGACGGCCAGGCGCAGCTGCGCGCGGCCCTCGCCGACCCGAGCGCCGACTCGAGCAGCAAGCAGGCTCTCGTCGCCCGCGTGTTCGGTCCCTTCGGCGAGCCGGCCAAGCGCCTGCTCACCGTGATCGTCGGCCACCGCTGGTCGAGCCCGAGCGACATGGTCGCCGGGGTCGAGGAGGTCGGGGTCCGCGCGATCGCGTCGTCCGCTCCGGAGGGCGTCAACCTCGAGAAGGAGCTCCACTCCTTCGGCGAGGTCGTCGCCTCCGACGCCCAGCTCGAGCTCGCGCTCGGCAGCAAGCTCGCCGCCGCCGACTCGAAGGTCGCGCTCGTGCAGCGCCTCCTCGAGGGCAAGGCCGCGGCCGAGACGCTGGCGATCCTCCGGCAGCTGATCGCGCACCCGCGCGGTCGCCGCATCCCGGAGCTCGTCCGCTTCGCAGCCGGCGTGGTCGCCGACCAGGGCGGGTTCATCCTCGCCACGGTCTCGGTCGCCGCACCGATCGCCCCCGAGCAGCTCGACCGGCTCCGCTCGGCGCTCACGCGCCAGTACAGCCGACCGGTCTCCGTCAACGTCGTGGTCGATCCCTCCCTCCTGGGCGGGATGCGCCTGCACGTCGGCGACGAGGTCATCGACGGAACCGTCTCCGCACGGCTGTCCGACCTGAAGCTCCAGCTCGCGTCCTGACGGGCGCACGTATCCTCAGAGGGCACTGCCCTCGACCCCCGCACCATCCAGGTCAGGCCCCGACGACCTCTTCGGCTCGCACGGACCCAACGAATAGGAATTCCCATGGCAGATATCACCATCAGCCCGGATGAGATCCGCGACGCGCTGAAGGACTTCGTCTCGTCGTACGAGCCGGGCAAGGCCTCCACCACCGAGGTCGGCTACGTCATCGACGCCGCCGACGGCATCGCCCACGTCGAGGGCCTCCCCGGCGTCATGGCCAACGAGCTCATCCGCTTCTCCAACGGTGTCCTGGGCCTGGCCCAGAACCTCGACGAGAACGAGATCGGCGTCGTCGTCCTCGGCGAGTTCTCCGGCATCGAGGAGGGCATGGAGGTCACCCGCACCGGCGAGGTCCTCTCGGTCCCCGTCGGCGACGGCTACCTCGGCCGCGTCGTCGACCCGCTCGGCAACCCGATCGACGGACTCGGCGAGATCGCCTCCGAGGGCCGCCGCGCCCTCGAGCTCCAGGCTCCCGGCGTCATGTCGCGCAAGTCGGTCCACGAGCCGCTGCAGACCGGCATCAAGGCCATCGACGCGATGATCCCGGTCGGCCGCGGCCAGCGCCAGCTCATCATCGGGGACCGCCAGACCGGCAAGACGGCCATCGCGATCGACACGATCATCAACCAGAAGGCCAACTGGGAGTCGGGCGACACGAACAAGCAGGTCCGCTGCATCTACGTCGCCATCGGCCAGAAGGGCTCGACCATCGCCTCGGTGAAGGGCGCGCTCGAGGACGCCGGAGCGATGGAGTACACGACCATCGTCGCGTCCCCGGCCTCCGACCCCGCCGGCTTCAAGTACCTCGCCCCCTACACCGGCTCGGCCATCGGCCAGCACTGGATGTACGGCGGCAAGCACGTCCTGATCATCTTCGACGACCTGTCGAAGCAGGCCGAGGCCTACCGCGCCGTGTCGCTCCTCCTGCGCCGCCCGCCGGGACGCGAGGCGTACCCGGGTGACGTCTTCTACCTGCACTCCCGTCTGCTGGAGCGCTGCGCGAAGCTGTCCGACGAGCTCGGCGCCGGCTCGATGACCGGTCTGCCGATCATCGAGACCAAGGCGAACGACGTCTCGGCCTACATCCCGACCAACGTGATCTCGATCACCGACGGCCAGATCTTCCTCCAGTCCGACCTCTTCAACGCCAACCAGCGTCCCGCGGTCGACGTGGGCATCTCGGTCTCGCGGGTCGGCGGCGACGCGCAGGTCAAGTCGATCAAGAAGGTCTCCGGCACGCTGAAGCTCGAGCTGGCGCAGTACCGCTCGCTCGAGGCCTTCGCGATGTTCGCCTCCGACCTCGACGCCGCCTCGCGCCGTCAGCTCGCCCGCGGCGCCCGCCTCACCGAGCTGCTCAAGCAGCCGCAGTACTCGCCGTACCCCGTCGAGGAGCAGGTCGTCTCGATCTGGGCCGGAACGAACGGCAAGCTCGACGAGGTCCCGGTCCCCGACGTGCTGCGCTTCGAGCGCGAGCTCCTGGACTATCTGGGCCGCAACACCCAGGTGCTGAACACCCTCCGCGACACCAACGTGCTCTCCGACGACACCGTCGCCGAGCTCAACCGTGCCGTCGACGGCTTCAAGCTGGAGTTCCAGACCGGTGAGGGCAAGCCGCTCGCCTCGGTCGGGCGCGAGGAGCACCAGGCCATCGCGGCCGACGAGGTCGGCCAGGAGAAGATCATCAAGGGCCGTCGCTGACCAGCGGCACCCCGACGATTCGCCACTTTTAGGACAACAGGAGACACATGGGAGCGCAACTCCGGGTCTACCGGTCGAAGATCCGCTCGGCCCAGACGACCAAGAAGATCACTCGGGCCATGGAGCTGATCTCGGCCTCGCGCATCCAGAAGGCGCAGAACCGCGTCGCTGCCGCGGCGCCGTACTCGAACGCGATCACGCGCGCCGTGTCCGCTGTCGCGACCTACTCGAACGTGGAGCACCCGCTCACGACCGAGCGCGAGAAGCTGGACACGGCCGCGATCGTGATCTTCACCTCCGACCGCGGCCTCGCCGGCGCGTTCTCCTCGAGCGTGCTCAAGGAGGCCGAGGAGTTGGCCGCGCTGCTGCGCAGCGAGGGCAAGGAGGTCGTCTTCTACCTGGTCGGCCGCAAGGCGAACGCGTACTTCTCGTTCCGGAAGCGGGCCAGCGTCCGCGTCTGGACGGGCGGCACCGACCAGCCCGTGTTCGAGACGGCGAAGGAGATCGCGGACGCGGTCGTCGAGTCGTACAACCTCGATGACGAGGAGGGCGGCGTGGACGAGATCCACCTCGTCTACAACCGCTTCGTCAGCATGGTCACCCAGCAGCCGACCGTCGTCCGGCTGCTGCCGCTCGAGGTCGTCGAGGGCGCCGAGGAGCAGAACAGCGAGCTGTACCCGCTCTACGAGTTCGAGCCCGACCCCGAGACGGTCCTCGACCGCCTCCTGCCCGTGTACGTCGAGAGCCGCATCTTCAACGCGATGCTGCAGTCGGCGGCCTCGGAGCACGCGGCACGCCAGAAGGCCATGAAGTCGGCGAGCGACAACGCGGACACGCTGATCAAGACCTACACCCGTCTCGCCAACAACGCCCGCCAGACCGAGATCACGCAGCAGATCGCCGAGATCGTCGGCGGCGCCGACGCCCTGTCCTCCTCCAAGTAAGAGGGCTCCGCTCCACACAGTTTCGACTCCGCCCTCCGGGAGCGGTGAGACCACAGAAGGAAGTAGCAATGACACTGACCGCACCTGAGGCGGCGACCGGGACGTCGGGCGGGGCCATCGGCCGCATCGCCCGCGTCACCGGCCCCGTCGTTGACATCGAGTTCCCCCACGACGCGATCCCCGAGGTCTACAACGCGCTCTACACGCACGTCGAGGTCGAGGGCGTCTCGAGCAAGCTGACCTTCGAGGTCGCGCAGCACCTGGGCGACGACCTCGTCCGGGCCATCTCCCTGAACCCCACCGACGGACTCGTCCGCGGCCAGGAGGTCCACGACACCGGCCTGCCGATCTCGGTCCCGGTCGGCGACGTGACCAAGGGCAAGGTCTTCAACGTGATCGGCGAGGTGCTCAACGCCGACGCCGACGGGAAGATCAACGGCGAGTCGTTCGAGATCACCGAGCGCTGGCCCATCCACCGCAAGCCCCCGCAGTTCGACCAGCTCGAGTCCAAGACCGAGCTGTTCGAGACCGGCATCAAGGTCATCGACCTGCTCACTCCGTACGTGCAGGGCGGCAAGATCGGCCTGTTCGGCGGCGCGGGCGTCGGCAAGACCGTCCTCATCCAGGAGATGATCCAGCGCGTCGCGCAGGACCACGGTGGAGTGTCGGTGTTCGCCGGCGTCGGCGAGCGCACCCGTGAGGGCAACGACCTCATCGCCGAGATGGAGGAGGCGGGCGTCTTCGACAAGACCGCGCTCGTCTTCGGCCAGATGGACGAGCCGCCGGGAACGCGTCTGCGCGTCGCCCTGTCGGCACTGACCATGGCGGAGTACTTCCGCGATGTGCAGAAGCAGGACGTGCTGCTCTTCATCGACAACATCTTCCGCTTCACGCAGGCCGGCTCGGAGGTGTCGACCCTCCTGGGCCGCATGCCCTCCGCGGTGGGCTACCAGCCGAACCTCGCCGACGAGATGGGTGTGCTCCAGGAGCGCATCACCTCGACGCGCGGACACTCGATCACCTCGCTGCAGGCGATCTACGTCCCCGCCGACGACTACACGGACCCGGCGCCGGCGACCACCTTCGCCCACCTCGACGCGACCACCGAGCTCTCCCGCGAGATCGCGTCGAAGGGCCTCTACCCGGCCGTCGACCCGCTCACGTCCACCTCGCGCATCCTCGACCCCCGCTACCTGGGCGCCGACCACTACCGCGTGGCGACGAACGTGAAGCAGATCCTGCAGAAGAACAAGGAGCTGCAGGAGATCATCGCGATCCTCGGTGTCGACGAGCTGTCGGAGGAGGACAAGATCACGGTGTCGCGTGCGCGCCGGATCCAGCAGTTCCTCTCGCAGAACACCTACATGGCGAAGAAGTTCACGGGTGTCGAGGGCTCGACCGTCCCGCTGAAGGACACGATCGAGTCGTTCGACGCGATCACCAAGGGCGAGTTCGACCACGTGGCCGAGCAGGCGTTCTTCAACGTCGGCTCGATCTCGGACGTCGAGGAGAAGTGGACCCAGATCCAGAAGGAGAACGGCTGATCATGGCCGGGACTTTGAAGGTCAGCGTCGTGTCCGCGAACGCCGAGGTGTGGTCCGGAGAGGCGAAGCAGCTCACGGCTCGCACCGTCGAGGGCGAGATCGGCATCCTCGCCGGCCACGAGCCGATGCTCGCGATCCTCGCCACCGGCGAGGTGCGCGTCACGGCCTTGGACGGCACGCGTCTCACCGCGCAGGCCGACGACGGCTTCCTGTCCGTCGAGAACGACGTGGTGACCGTGGTCGCCCGTCAGGCATCGCTGGTCTAGTACACCGCCGCTCACCGCGGCACGGAGGGGCCGGACGATCATCGCGATCGTCCGGCCCCTTCGTCGTGCCGCCCGTCCCTCTTCTCCGAAGGAGTCCTGTGCACGTCCTGCTGCCACCGTCCGAGACGAAGCGCGACGGCGGCGACGAGCCGTTCGTGCTCGAGTCGCTCGCCTTCCCCGAGCTCCACGCGAAGCGGCGCGAGCTGGCGGAGGCGCTGATCGCGCTGGCCGGGGACCGCGAGCTCTCGGCCCGGGCGCTGAAGCTCGGTCCGCGTCAGCTCGGCGAGATCGATCGCAACGCGGGGCTCGCGACCGCGGCAGGTCTCCCCGCGGTCGACCGCTTCGACGGGGTGCTCTTCGATGCGCTCGACGCGCGCAGCCTCGATTCCGGTGCACGGGAGGTGCTCGGTCGGACGGCGATCGTGCAGTCCGCGCTCTGGGGGCCGATCCGCGCCCTCGACCTGATCCCTGCCTACCGTCTGTCCCACGACTCCCGTGTGCCGGGCAGACCGCTCAAGCGGTGGTGGGCGGCGGAGGCCGGGCGGGTGCTGAGCGCGCTCGACGGGCTCGTCCTCGATCTGCGGAGCGAGGCGTACGCGGCGCTCGGACCGGTCCCTGCGGGCGAGGGGCGGTTCTTCGTCCGCGTCCGCTCGCGCGGGGCCGACGGCGTCCTCCGGTCGCTGAACCACTTCAACAAGCAGGGCAAGGGACGCTTCGTCAGGGCGCTGGCGGAGGACCGGGTGGCGACGGAGTCGCTCGGCGAGCTCTCGGCGTGGGCGGCCGGGCGCGGGTTCCTGCTCGCCGAGAACCGGCACACGGGAGAGCTCGACCTCGTCGTGCCGGAGTCGTAGGCGTCAGCGTCGGCGCCAGCAGCCGGTGAGGTGGTCGTCGACGACTCCGGCCGACTGCATCAGCGCGTACGCGGTGGTCGGTCCGACGAAGCGGAGCCCGGCGGCCTTCAGCGCTCGCGCGAGCGCCGTCGACCCGGGCGTCGTCGCAGGGACGTCGGCGGCTCGGACCACCCGGTCCTCGACGTCCGGATCGTGGAAGGACCACACGAGCTCGTCGAGCGCGCCCTCGCCTCTCTGCTCCAGGAGCGCGAGCACGGCCCGGGCGTTGTCCCGGGTGGCGATGATCTTCGCGCGGTTCCGGATGATGCCGCTGTCCTCCATCAGCCGCTCGACATCGGTGTCGTCGTACCGGGCGACGCGGGCCGGATCGAAGCCGTCGAAGGCCTCGCGGAACCCCGGCCGCTTGCGGAGGATCGTGATCCAGGAGAGGCCGGACTGGAACGCCTCGAGGGAGATCTTCTCGAACAGCGGGCGATCTCCGTGCAGCGGGGTGCCCCATTCCTCGTCGTGGTAGCGGCGGTACTCCGGATCCGCGCCGCTCCAGGCGCAGCGGACCAGGCCGTCCTCTCCCTCGACGAGTCCGTCGGCCGTGCTCATCGGTGGGGGATCCCCTCGTGATCGAGAAGCCAGGCTTTCGTGGCGACGCCCTCGCCCGCGCTGAAGCCGGTGATCCGTCCGTCGCTCGCGAGGACGCGGTGGCAGCCCACGATGATCGGCACCGGGTTCGCACCGACCGCTCCGCCGATCGGCCGGCCCGCCCGGGGGCGACCGGCGGCCGTGCCCAGTGCGCCGTAGGAGGTGATCTCCCCGAAGCCCAGAGCCTGGAGCCGCTGCCAGATCTCGAGCTGGAAGGGCGTGCCGCGCAGAGCGACCGGCAGATCGAAAGAGCGGCGGGTCCCGTCGAAGTACTCGTCCAGCTGCTCGACGGCCCGCAGGAGCACCGGGAGGTCCGACTCCGGGAGGTGCTCGTGCGGGAGCAGACCGGCCTGCTCGATGGCGAGCGAGACGATCGCATCGCCGTCGCTGCCCACCTCGATGCGGCCGAGGGGGCTCGTCGTCCGTCGGACGTGAAGGGGAGTCGTTCTCATGCGTCGAGAGTATCCGCGGGACTCCCCACCGACCGGCGGGAATCGGACACCGGTGCAGAACTCGGCCGATCGGTCCCTGTGGAGGGATTCCTGGGGGCCGGAGGGCGCCATCCGTGCGCCGGCGATTCGGTGTCGATGGGACCTCTCCCTCCACAGGCGGCGATCTCGAGATCCTTCCGATGATCCCGAGGGCCGTCGCTCCCGGCGGGTGCGGTGGTCGGCAGGATCGCAGCATGACCTCCTCAGCGCTCCTCCTCCGCCCCGCTCCCGCCTCGCGTGTCCCGGCCTCACCCGACGACGCCGCCCTGTTCCACGCCGCTCACGGATCCCGGCGGGGTGCGGCGGAGGCGAGCCTCGTGCTCGTCCCGTTCCGGGCCGGCGCGCCGAGCGGCTCGCTCCGCTTCGAGCTGTCGGGGGCGGATCCGTCCCTGGTCGCGCGGGCCTGCCTCGGTGCGCTCGGCCGGTTCGGGCGGGTGCGGCGAGCACTCGCGCTGGTGCATCCCGGCGAGGCGGGTCCGGAGTCGTGCGAGGGACTCGTCGCCGCCCTCGAGGAGCGTGCGCGCCGGCTCCCCGGTCTCGCCCTTCGGGTCGCCGTGCTCACGTCGTCCGGCGACGACGACGGGCTCGAGGCCGGCGACCGGGACGACCCGCGAGCGGTGGCCGCCGCGGTCGACCGTCTCCTCGACCGCCACCCGCGGGCTGAGCTGCCCGACGTGCTGTTGCGCGGTGTCGACGACCTCGTCCGGCGAGCTCTCACCGGTCCCGATCCCGAGGTCCGGCCTGCGGGCCTGGCTGCGCTCGTCGTGGCTGTGCAGCGCAGCCGCGGTGCGGACCGCGTGCTGCGGTCGGCGCGGAGCGGTGACCCCGGCGCGGCGGGAGCGCTCGCCCCGCTGCTCCGCCGTGCCGCCGTCGTCGCACCCGCGAGCGAGCGAGCCGGAGTGCTCGTCCTCCTCGCGCGGATCCTGGCCGGTGAGGGCCGTGCCGACGAGGCCGGACGGCTCGCCGACGAGGCCGTCGCTCTCGATCCGCACCACGCAGGTGCGCGCCGGGTCGCGGCCGCACTCGCCGCCGATCGGCGGGAGCGCGCCGCGTGAGGTCGCTAGAGCCGCGACCAGGCCTCGGTGAGAACGCTCCGGAGGATCTGCTCGATCTCGTCGAACTCGCGCGGGCCGATGGTGAGCGGCGGTGCGAGCTGCACGACGGGATCGCCTCGGTCGTCCGCCCGGCAGTACAGCCCCGCGTCGAAGAGCCCCTTCGAGAGGAATCCGCGCAGCAGCCGCTCCGACTCGTCCTCGTCGAACGTCTCCTTCGTCGCCTTGTCCTTCACCAGCTCGATGCCGAAGAAGTAGCCGTCGCCCCGGACGTCGCCGACGATCGGCAGGTCGAGCAGCTTCTCGAGCGTGGACCGGAAGACGGGCGAGTTCTCTCGCACGCGCTCGTTCAGGCCCTCCTCCTCGAAGATGTCGAGGTTCTCGAGCGCGACCGCGGCCGAGACGGGGTGGCCGCCGAAGGTGTAGCCGTGCGGGAAGACGACCTGACCGTGGCGGAAGGGCTCGTAGATCCGATCGCTGACGATCGTCGCGCCGATGGGGGAGTAGCCGCTGGTCATCCCCTTCGCGCAGGTGATCATGTCCGGCACGTAGCCGTACTCGTCGCAGGCGAACATGTGCCCGATACGGCCGAACGCGCAGATCACCTCATCGGACACCAGCAGCACGTCGTGCTTGTCGCAGATCTCGCGGACCCTCTGGAAGTACCCGGGAGGGGGCGGGAAGCAGCCGCCCGAGTTCTGCACGGGCTCCAGGAACACGGCGGCCACCGTGTCCGGCCCCTCGAACTCGATCATCTCCTCGATGCGGTTCGCAGCCCACAGGCCGAACGCCTCCAGGTCGTCGCCGTGCTCGGGAGCCCGGTAGAAGTTGGTGTTGGGGACGCGGAAGCCGCCCGGCACCAGCGGCTCGAACATCGACTTCATCCCGGGGATGCCCGTGATCGCGAGCGCTCCCTGGGGAGTGCCGTGATACGCGACCGAGCGCGAGACGACCTTGTGCTTGCCCGGCTTGCCCTGCAGCTTCCAGTAGTGCTTGGCGAGCTTGAACGCCGTCTCCACCGCCTCGCCGCCGCCGGTCGAGAAGAAGACCCGGTTCAGGTCGCCCGGCGCGTGGTCGGCGAGCCGGTCGGCCAGCTCGATCGCCGAGGGGGTCGCGTAGGACCACAGCGGGAAGAAGGAGAGCTCGGACGCCTGCTTCGCCGCGGCCTCCGCCAGTCGGCGCCGCCCGTGTCCCGCATTGACGACGAAGAGGCCGGACAGGCCGTCGAAGTACTTGCGCCCGGTGCTGTCCCAGATGTGGTGTCCCTCGCCGCGCGTGATGATCGGCACGCCTGCGCCGGAGTCCATCGTCGACTGACGGGTGAAGTGCATCCAGAGGTGGTCCTTCGCCTTCTTCTGCAGGGAGGCGTCGTCGATCCCCCCTTGCGCGTCGGTCCCGCGGACGGGATCGCCCGACTCGAGGCCGGAGGTCGAGAAGGCTGTCTCGGTGGTCATCTTTTACCGCGTTCCCCAGTTGTAGAACTGCTTGTGGAGCTTCAGATAGACGAAGGTCTCGGTCGAGAGCACGCCGGGAAGCGACCGGATCTCCTGGTTGAGCAGGGCGATCAGATCGTCGTCGTTCTCGCACACGACCTCGGCGAGGATGTCGAAGGAGCCGGCCGTCAGCACGACGTAGTCGACGGCGGGGATGGAGGCGAGCCGGTCCGCGACGTCGCGGGTGTCGCCGGTGACGCGCACACCGATCATCGCCTGGCGGTAGAAGCCGAGCTGCATCGGATCCGTCACGGCGACGATCTGCATGACGCCCGACTCCGTGAGCTTCTGCACCCGCTGCCGGACGGCCGCCTCGCTCAGGCCCACGGCCTTGCCGATCTCGGCGTACGAGCGCCGACCGTCGGCCTGCAGCTGCTCGATGATCGCCTTCGACACCTCGTCGAGCTGGACAGGACGCTGAGAGGGGGGGCGAGACGGGGCCATGTGGCGATTCTGGCAGTCCACGGGTGCCCGGGCAAGTGGATCCGCACGTCGGAGCTCGATCCGGCATCGGATCCGGTGGTCGGAGCGTGGTCCCGTCTGCGCGACGGACATCGGGCGACGGCGATCGCGGCCGGCTCGGCGGAGGGCCGTCAGCGACTACCATCGGGGGGCGGCCGGGCACCCCTGGAGCCGGCGGTCACGGGCCGACGGACCGGACGGCCGCGGGCCACGGGGATGCGAGGAGCAGCGATGACGCAGATCGGCCGCAGCCGCGCGTCCGTCACCGTCCCCGTCTCCGCCTGGAGCTCCGACGCACCCTCGGCCGAAGTCACCCTCGGGTGGGCCGCGCGCACCGAGACCGGCCATGTGCGCAGCGCGAACGAGGACAGCTACCTCGCCAAGAGCCCGCTCTTCGCTGTCGCCGACGGGATGGGCGGGCACGCGGCAGGAGAGGTCGCCAGCGACGCGGTCGTGTCGCGCCTGTCCACCGCGGCGCTCGGCGCGACCGTCGGAGCGGAGGAGATCGACCGGGCGCTTCGGGAGGCGGTCGGGGACATCGCCCGGCAGTCGCACACGGCCGACGTCGGCACCGGGACCACGGTCACCGGGATCGCGCTCACGGTGGTCGGGGGAGAGCCCTACTGGTCCGTCTTCAACATCGGCGACTCGCGCGTGTACCTGAGCGTCGCCGGGACCCTCGTGCAGCTCACCGTGGACCACTCCATCGTCCAGGAGCTGGTCGATGCGGGCCTGATCTCCCGCGACGAGGCCGACGTGCATCCGCACAGCAACGTGATCACCCGCGCGGTCGGCTTCCACGAGGCGCCCGTCCCCGACTACCGGCTCGTGCCCGTCCTCGCCGGATCGCGTCTGCTGATCTGCTCGGACGGACTCACGAAGGAGCTGACCGATGCCGGCGTCGGCCACCTGCTCAGCGGCACCGGCTCCGCTCAGGAGGCGGCCGACGCCCTGGTCGACGCCGCGCTGGACAACGGCGGGCGCGACAACGTCACCGTGATCGTCGTCGACGTCCTCGCGGTCACCGGCGACGAGGAGGCCGGCGCACCGGTCTGACGAGCAGCGCCCCGGCACGGGGCGGCCGCGGTCGTGGTGCCGCCGGACCGCCCGCACGCGCCGAACGGCCGTACGACGGTCCGGCGCCTGCCGGTTCGCGTCGGGTTCGGCCGGCTCGGGGCTCCCCGCGCCGGCGCTGGGTACGATGGTGAGCGGAAGGGCGTTCTCGGTGATCTGCAGCACGTGTGGCTCCAACCTCGCTCCCGGGGCGATCCTCTGCGGCGAGTGCGGTTCGTCGGTGGCGGCGCATGCCACGACGGGTGCGTCCCGCCCCTCGTCCTCCGGCGACACGACGGTCCTCGATCCGTCCCGCCGTGCCTGGCTGCCGGGCCTGGCCCCCGGCCGGCACCGGCGTCCCGCCCCAGGCGCTCCGATGGCGCCGCCCTCGCAGGGGCTCGTGCGCCTCAGCTTCGCGACCGGGCAGCACGCGATCGTGACCGGCAACGGCCTGATCGGACGCCAGCCGCTCCCGGACCCCAACGAGACGTTCCGGCACATCCTCGCGATCCCGGATCCGTCGCGATCCCTCTCCAAGACCCACCTCGAGTTCGGCTTCGACGAGGGCGGGCTCTGGGTCAGGGACCGCTGGTCGGCCAACGGGTCCGTGCTGGTCGCGCCGACCCAGGCGCCGCTCCCGCTCGAGGCCGGCCGCCGGTACCGCGCGAAGCTCGGCAGCCGGATCCTGCTCTCCTCCGTCGAGATGGCGGTCGAGCGCGTCGACGGGTCCGCCGGCGGCTCGGGACGCCCGCCCCTCACCCGCTGACGGCAGGGCCTCCGGGGACCGAATCGGCGGTCGACACGGCCTCCGGGTGCGGAATTCGTGACGATCATGTTTCCGGATGAGCGTTCTCCTCCGTTCTCCGTGACAGGTGGATGAGCGCTGTGCCAGTATTTCCCCACGTTCGGCCCCCGAGGCACGAGCCCCGACGCAGTCAGGAGCCCCCGCCATGACCCGTCCCCTCCCGAGGGATCCCGTCCTCCGCCGGGCCGTCGCCGCGGCACGCTCGCACGAGCGCGAGCGCCGGGCAGTCTTCTCGCGTCGGGCGGTCCTCGGCGGGATCGGCCTCGGAGCGGGTGCCCTCGCCCTGGCCGCCTGCGCCCCGCAGACCCGTGCCGCTCCGACCGCCGCCGCCGACGGATCGGCCGGCGACCCGCGCCTGGTGTGGGACAACTGGCCCGCCTACATGGACGAGGACGACGACGGGAACCACCCCACGCTCCAGGGCTTCGAGGAGCAGACGGGCATCGCGGTGACCTACAACGTCGCCGTCGACGACAACAACTCCTACTACGGCAAGGTGAAGGACCAGCTCGCGCTCGGGCAGTACATCGGCGCCGACACGGTCTGCCTGACGGAGTGGATGGTCTCGCGCCTGGTCCGCCGCGGCTACGTGCAGGAGCTCGACCACGCGAACATCCCGAACATCGCCAACCTCACGCCCTCGCTGGCGAACCCCGACTTCGATCCGGGCCGCCGGCTCTCCCTCCCGTACCAGGCGGGGTTCTCGGGCATCTGCTGGAACAGGGAGAAGCTGCCGAACGGCCTCTCGAGCATCGAGGAGCTGTGGGATCCGTCGCTCCGCGGCCGCGTCGGCGTGCTGAGCGAGATGCGCGACACGATCGGGCTCATCATGCTCGCTCAGGGGACGGACATCGCCGGCTCCTGGGGCGACGACGAGTACATGAACGCGATCGACGTCTTCCGCGAGCAGGTCGACGCCGGACAGATCCGCAACATCAAGGGGAACGCGTACCTCAACGACCTGCAGAACGAGGACACCCTCGCGGCGATCTGCTGGTCCGGCGACATCACCCTGATCAACGCCGAGGCCGGCGACAAGTGGGAGTTCGCCTTCCCCGACTCGGGCGGCGCACTCTGGAACGACACCTTCGTGGTCCCGATGGGCTCCGAGCGCAAGGCCAACGCCGAAGCCCTGATGAACTACTACTACGAGCCCGAGGTCGCCGCCGAGGTGGCCGCCTGGGTCAACTACATCACCCCTGTGGATGGAGCGAAGGACGTCATGGAGAGCATCGATCCGGAGCTGGCCGAGAACCAGCTGATCTTCCCCGACGAGGACACGCTCGCGCAGGCGCACGTGTTCCGGACCCTGACCGCCGCGGAGGAGAAGGAGTACCAGGCCGAGTTCCAGAAGGTGCTCCTGGGCATCTGATGGCGATCGGGACCTTCGCCGAGAGCGGCGCCGACCTCCAGCTGGTCGGGATCAGCAAGCAGTACCCGGGCTTCACGGCCATCGACTCCCTGGACCTCACCATCCCGGCGGGCTCCTTCTTCGCCCTGCTGGGCCCCTCGGGCTGCGGCAAGACGACGACGTTGCGCCTGGTCGCCGGGCTCGAGGAGCCCTCCGCCGGCCGGATCCTCATCGGCGGGCGGGACGTCACCGAGACGAAGACGTACCAGCGGCCCGTCAACACCGTGTTCCAGTCGTACGCGCTGTTCCCGCACATGTCGATCCTCGAGAACGTCGCCTTCGGCCTGAAGCGGCGGAGGATCGCCGACCCCGTCGGCAAGGCGCACGAGGCGCTCCGTCTGGTCGAGCTCGACCACCTCGCCCAGCGCCGCCCCGCGCAGCTCTCCGGTGGTCAGCAGCAGCGGGTCGCCCTCGCGCGCGCCCTCGTCAACCGGCCCGCCCTGCTCCTGCTCGACGAGCCGCTCGGCGCCCTCGACCTCAAGCTCCGCCGGCAGATGCAGCTGGAGCTCAAGTCGATCCAGGAGGAGGTGGGCCTCACCTTCCTCCACGTCACGCACGACCAGGAGGAGGCCATGACGATGGCCGACACCGTCGCGGTGATGAACAAGGGCAGGATCGAGCAGATGGGCGCGCCGGAGGAGCTCTACGAGCTCCCGCGCACCGCGTTCGTCGCGGACTTCCTCGGCCAGTCCAACCTCTTCACGGGTGAGGTGGTCGGCAGCACCGACCGCGCACTCACCGTCGACGCGGGCGGGCACCGGATCGTCGTGCCCGTCGCCCGCTGCGCCCGCACGAGCGGGGAGATCACGGTCGGCGTCCGCCCCGAGAAGCTCCTGCTGCTGACGCAGGAGCCGCCGGCGGACTCCGGCCGGAACGTGCTCGGGCCCGGCCGCGTGGTCGACGTCTCCTTCAGCGGGGTCAGCACCCAGTACACGATCCGGATGCCGGGCCTGGGCCCGGTGGTCGTCTTCGCGCAGAACATGGTCTTCGGGCCGGTCGTCGGCGAGGGAGCGGAGGTGTGGGTCGGCTTCAGCACCGAGCACGGCTTCGGACTCGCGGACGAACCGGGCTCGGTCCCGCGCTTCGAGGCGGACGACTCCACCAGCGCCATCGCCGTGCAGCGCCGGGGGCTCCTGGCCGGTCGCAGCGGGGGAGCGTAGGCATGGCCTTCGCCGCCTTCGCCACGGGGCAGGCGGATCCTCAGGACGCTCCGGTCCGCCGGCGGTCGACGATCGCGCTCGTCCTGCTGCTGCCGGGCATCGCCTACATGCTGCTGTTCTTCCTGGCGCCGCTGATCTCGCTCGTGCTCACGTCCTTCCAGGCCGAGGTGCCGGACGGGGACATCGGCGAGTACGCCCCCGGGTTCGCCTGGCAGAACTACCTCGTGGTGATGGGCGACTACTGGCCGCACGTGCTCCGCTCCTTCGGCTACGCGCTGATCGCGACGGTGCTCGCGCTGGTGATCAGCTACCCGCTGGCCTACTTCATCGGAGTGAAGGCGCGGCCCTGGCCGCTGCTGCAGAACCTGCTCCTCACGCTGGTGATCGCGCCCTTCTTCATCAGCTTCCTGCTCCGGACGCTGGCGTGGAAGCAGATCCTCGCGGACGAGAGCCCGCTCGTGCAGGCGCTCAAGGCCGTGGCGGTCCTGCCGAGCGACGGCCACCTCACGGGGACGCCGATCGCCGTGATCTTCGGCATCACCTACAACTTCATCCCGTTCATGACGCTGCCGCTGTACACGACGCTCGAGCGCCTCGACGTGCGCTTCCTGGAGGCAGGGTCGGATCTCTACGCGCACCCCGCCTCCGTGTTCTGGAGCGTGACCGTCCCCCTGTCGATGCCGGGCATCGTCTCGGGCACGCTGCTGACGTTCATCCCCGCGGCGGGCGACTACATCAACGCGAGCCGGGACTTCCTCGGCTCGTCGCAGACCTCGATGGTGGGCAACGCGATCGAGGCGAACTTCCTCACGCTCGAGAACTACCCGGCGGCCGCCGCGCTCTCGATCGTGCTGATGGCCGTGATCCTGGTCATCGTCGGCTTCTACGTGAAGCGCAGTGGAACGGAGGACCTCCTGTGACCTCGACGGCCGACCGTCCGCTCGCGAGCGCCCAGGAGGCGCTCGGCGCGCCGCCCCCCGCCCCGATCCGGGGCCGCCGCCGCTTCCGCGGCCTCGGGCTCGGCGTCTACACGGCGCTGGCGCTGCTCTTCCTGCTCATCCCGATCGGGTACACCTTCGTCTTCTCCTTCAACGACTCGGGGAAGAGCAACCTCGCCTGGCGCGGTTTCACCCTCGACAAGTGGGTGTCGGCCTGGACCAGTGAGGAGGTGATGACCGCCTTCGGGAACAGCCTGCTGGTCGGTGTGATCGCCACCGTGCTGGCCACTGCGCTCGGCACCATGATCGCCATCGCGCTCGTGCGGTTCCGCTTCCGGTTCCGGTCGGCGATCAGCCTGCTGCTGTTCCTCCCCATGGCGACTCCGGAGGTGGTGCTCGGAGCCGGCCTCGCCGCGCAGTTCCTCAGCGTGGGCGCCGAGAAGGGGCTGGTCACGATCGTGCTGGCGCACACGATGTTCTGCATCAGCTTCGTCGTGGTCACCGTGAAGGCGCGGGTGGCGAGCCTGGACCCGAAGCTGGAGGAGGCGGGACGCGACCTCTACGCGTCGCCGAACCAGGTCTTCTGGCGGATCACCTTCCCGCTGCTGCTGCCCGGCATCCTCGCCGCGGCGCTGCTCTCGTTCGCGCTGAGCTTCGACGACTTCATCATCACGAACTTCAACTCCGGATCGGTCACCACGTTCCCGAAGTACATCTACATCGCGGCGGCGCGCGGCATCCCGGCGGAGGCGAACGTCATCGCATCGGCGGTGTTCGTCCTCGCGATCCTCGTGGTGGTGATCACGCAGGTCTCCGCGGCGGCCCGGGCGAAGCGCCTCGCGCGCGAGCAGTAGCTCAGGGCGTGCCGGGACGTGCGGTCAGACGTAGGAGGCGCGGATCGCGCCGACCGGGCGCCCGCCGCCCGACACGACCGGGTTCAGCCGCACCAGCACGTCGTTCGCCGCGGTCCGGTCCACCGCGTCCGCCTCGACCAGGAGCTTCAGTGCGACCACGGTCGCGGCGCGGAGGCTCCCGTCGAGGATCTTCAGGGCGACGGTGGTGCCGTCGGGCGAGGCCATCACGAGCACGCCCTCGGCGCCGAGCTTGGCGACCAGGCCCAGGCGCTCGATAACGACGGTGTTGTCCCGGCCCGGGCCGTCGATCGCCCACGCGTTCTCGAGGATCGCGGCCGTGAGGACGCCGGCCTGGCGGTAGAGGCCGAACGGTGAGGCGGGGGAGGAGGACACGATCCGCGAGACGCCCTTCGCCAGCGCGGTCAGAGGAAGGGCGTGCACGGGAGCTCCGCAGCCGTCGATCCCCGAGGCCACGACGCGCTCGCCGGTGAGGCGCTCGATCGTGTCGACGATGTGCTGCTGCAGCGGGTGCGTCCGCTCGAGGTAGTCCTCGGTGCTCCAGCCGTTCTGCACGCAGGCCAGCAGCATCGCCGCGTGCTTGCCCGAGCAGTTCATGTAGAGCGGGTCCGGAGTGGCGCCCGCCCGCAGCAGCTGAGCGCGGGTCCCGGAGTCGCCGGGCCAGTCGGCCGGGCACTGCAGGGCGGTGTGGTCCAGGCCGGCGCGGAAGAGCAGGTTCTGCACCAGCGCCACGTGCTGGGGGATGCCGGCGTGGCTCGCGGTGGCGATGACCGCCTCCGCGCCGTTCAGCTCGACTCCGGCGGTCATCACCGCGAGGGCCTGGAACGGCTTGAGGCAGGAGCGGGGGAAGACGGGAGCCGTCGGGGTGCCGAGGCTGCGGGCGACGCGGCCCTCGGAGTCGAGGAGGACGGCGGAGCCGGCGTGGCGCGACTCGACGAACCCGGATCGCTCGACGACGGCCAGCTCGACGGACTCGGCGACGGTGAAGGTTCCTGCTGGCATCCCCCCATCCTGCCCGATGCGCCGACCGGTCCCGCGCTCCCGGAGACGCCGAAGGCCACCGGGGAGCGCCTCGGCGCCCGCGGTGGCCTTCGGAGGATCGCGCCTAGAGGGCGGCGAACGCGTCGGCGATGACCGACACGGCGTCGTCGAGCAGCTCGTCGGTGAGGGCGAGGCTCGGCAGGAAGCGGACCACGTTGCCGTAGGTGCCGGCGCTCAGCACGAGGACCCCGTGCTGGGCGGCGTAGTCGATGATCGCCTGGACCGCGACGGCGTTCGGCTCCTTCGTGGTGCCGGCGGTGCCGGGCTGCACGAGCTCCATCGCCATCATCGCGCCGATGCCGCGGACGTCGCCGATGATGTCGTAGCGCTCCTGCAGGCCTCGAAGCGCCGCGCCCAGGCGTGCGCCGATCCGGTCGGCCTCGGCGAGGAGGCCCTCGCGCTCGATGCGCTCGAAGACCGCGACGGCGGCGGCGGCGGCGACGGGGTTCCCGCCGAAGGTGCCGCCCAGTCCGCCGGCCTGCGCCGAGTCCATGATCTCGGCGCGGCCCGTCACGCCCGCGAGCGGCAGGCCGCCGGCGATGCCCTTGGCCGAGAGGACGAGGTCGGGGACGAGGCCGAGGTGCTCGCTGGCGAACCAGGCGCCGGTGCGGGCCATGCCCGACTGGATCTCGTCGGCGACGAAGACGATGCCGTTGGCCGTGCACCACTCCTGCAGTGCCGGGAGGAAGCCGTCGGCGGGGACCATGAAGCCGCCCTCGCCCTGGATGGGCTCGGCGACGAGGCAGGCCAGGGCGGACGCGCCGACGGTCTTCTCGAGGTACGAGATCGCGCGCTGGGCGGCCTCGGCTCCCGACAGGCCGTCGTGGTACGGGTACGAGCTCGGCGCACGGTGGACGTCGCTGGCGAAGGGTCCGAAGCCCAGGCCGTAGGGCAGCGCCTTGAAGTTCATGGCCATCGTGAGGTTCGTGCGTCCGTGGTACGCGTGATCGAGCACCGCGACGCCGGGGCGGCCGGTGTGCTTGCGCGCGATCTTGACGGCGTTCTCGACCGCCTCGGCACCGGAGTTGACCAGGACGGTCTTCTTGGCGAAGTCGCCGGGGGTGTGCTGGGCCAGCAGCTCCGCGACGCGGATGTAGGGCTCGTACGGAGTGACGGTGAAGAGGGTGTGCGTGAGGCGCGCGAGCTGCTCCGCGGCGGCCGCGACGACGGAGTCGTCGGTGTGCCCGATCGTCGTCACGCCGATGCCGGCGCCGAGGTCGATGAAGCTGTTGCCGTCGACGTCGACCAGGATCGCGCCGTGCGCGCGGTCGATGTAGACGGGGAGCGCGGTGCCGACGCCGGTGGGCACGACGGCGAGGCGGCGCTCGTGCAGGGCCCGGGATCGCGGCCCGGGGATCTCGGTCGCGACGCGCCGCTCCTGGGGGACTGCGGACGTGGGAACCTGGGGGGCGAGCGTGTCTGTCATGGTCCTCGGAGTCTACCCGCGGGGGTTCCGCGTCCAGAGGTCCAGACCGGCGCGACCGGCCTGATCCACCGCCGTCGAGGAGGAGCCCGATGAAGTCCGAGCACGAGTACGCGGTGTCCGTCGTCTGGGAGGGCGACCGGGGCACCGGCACGAGCGGCTACCGCGAGTACGGGCGCCAGCTGACCGTCACGGCGGAGGGCCCGGCGCCCATCCTCGCCTCGGCCGACACGCCCTTCCGGGGCGACGCCGACCGCTGGAACCCGGAGCAGCTGCTCCTCGCGGCGCTCGCGCAGTGCCACCTCCTCTCCTACCTGCACGTGGCGGTCAAGAACGGAGTCGTCGTCACCGGCTACACGGACGACGCGGTGGGCTCGATGCTGCAGGAGGGGGAGAGCGGCCGCTTCACCTCGGTGACCCTCCGGCCCCGCGTCACTGTCGCCGAGGAGTCGATGGTGGCGATCGCCCAGACGCTGCACGCCGAGGCCTCCCGGCTCTGCTTCATCGCCAACTCCGTGAACTTCCCCGTCGCCCACGAGCCGGAGGCGTCCGCGCGCTGAGGCTCAGCGGCGCTCGTGCGGGAGCGCCCGGCGGATGCGCTCGACCGTGGTCGTCGGCGGCGACTCGTTGTACGCACCGGCGAGCTCCTGCCCGGAGAGCGCGTGGACGGCCGCCATCACCTCGTCGGTGGCGTGGCGTCGGGCGCGGCCGGAGTCGGCGGAGCCGTGCCGCGAGAGGTCCAGCGGAGCCCCGAAGCGGACCGTGATCCGGTGCAGGCGCGGCACCCTCGTGCCCACCGGCTGGAGCTCCTGCGTGCCGATCATGCCGACGGGGACCACCGGCGCGCCCGTGGTGAGGGCGAGCCACGCCACTCCGGTGCGGCCCTTGTAGAGGCGCCCGTCGCGGGAGCGGGTGCCCTCGGGGTAGACGGCGAACGCCTCGTCCCGCTCGAGGATCGCCCGGCCGAGGTCCAGCGCCTCCTGAGCGGCCTGGCCGGCGCCGCGCTCGACCGCGACCGCTCCGACGCTCGTGAAGAAGGCGCGCGAGAGGGCGCCCCGCACGCCGGTCCCCGTGAAGTAGTCCGACTTGGCCAGGAACTGCACGGGCCGCGGGGCGAGCAGCGTCAGCACCGGGGAGTCGATGAACGAGAGGTGGTTGGCCGCCAGGATCACGCGTCCCTCGGCCGGGACGTTGTCGCGCCCCTCCACGATCGGCCGGTAGACCAGCCGGCCGACGCCGCCGATGGACAGGCGCGCCAGACGCGCGGAGAGGCCGATCCCCGGGGGAGTCGGCCTCTCGTGGTCGTCGTCGATCCGCATTCCGACGAAGCTACCGGGGCGTCCATGCCGCTCCGGTCATGCGGCGGATCAGCCGAACTGGGCGAGCGCCTCCTCGATGACCGTCGCGGCGTCGTCGATGAGCTCCTCGCTGATGACCACGCTCGGCATGATCCGCAGCACGCTGTCCCAGCTGCCCGCGTCGAGGACGATCACGCCGTTCGTGGTGGCGTGCTTCAGAATTGCGGTGAGCGCCTCCGGGTACTGCTTCTTCGTGCCCGGGTGGACGAGCTCGACGCCCCACATGGCGCCCTTGCCGCGGACCTCGCCCACGACCGCGAAGCGCTCGGCCCAGTCGCCGATCCGCGCCCGCAGCAGGCGCTCGACCCGCTGCGCCTCCTCCAGCAGGCCCTCGGACTCGATCGCCTCGAACGTCGCGAGCGCCGCGGCGGTGGAGACGGGGTTGCCGCCGAACGTGCCGCCGATGCCGCCGGGCTGCACGGCGTCCATGATCTCGGCGCGGCCGGTGACGGCGGCGAGCGGGAAGCCGCCGGCGATGCCCTTGGCCGTCGTGATGAGGTCCGGGACCACGCCGTGGTGCTCGATGGAGTACCAGGTGCCGGTGCGGGCGATGCCGGCCTGGATCTCGTCCGCGACGAAGACGATGCCGTTCTCGGTGCAGAACTCGGACAGGCGGCGGAAGTAGCCCGGCGCCGGGATGATGATGCCGCCGTCGCCCTGGATCGGCTCGACGAAGAGCGCGGCCAGCTCCTGCGCGCCGATGTGGGTGGTGATGTAGTCGATGGTGCGCTCGGCCGCCTCCTCGCCCGTCATGCCCTCGGGATCGCGGAACGGGTAGCTGATCGGGAGGCTGTAGATCTCGCCCGGGAAGGGGCCCATGCCCGCGCGCTCCGGCCAGGGGCGGTAGGTCATCGCCATCGTGAGGTTGGTGCGGCCGTGGAAGGCGTGGTCGAGCGTCGCGATGGCGCGGCGGCCGGTGAACTTCCGCGCGATCTTGACGGCGTTCTCGACCGCCTCCGCGCCGGAGTTGACCAGGATCGAGTGCTTCTCGAAGTCCCCGGGGGTGATCTCGGCGAGCTTCTCGGCGACCCGGACGTAGTTCTCGTACGGAGTGACGGTGAAGAGGGTGTGCGTCAGCTTCTCGGCCTGCGCGGCGGCCGCCGCGGCGACCGCGGGGTGCGCGTGGCCGATGGTGGTCACTCCGATGCCGCAGCCGAGGTCGATCAGGCGGTTGCCGTCGACGTCGACCAGGACCGCGCCCGACGCGTGGTCCATGTAGATGTTCGCGAGCGTCCCGGCGCCGCGGGAGACGCTGGCGACGCGGCGCTCCTGGAGGGCGACGGAGCGCGGGCCGGGGAGCTCGGTGACGAGCTCTCGGGACTGGGGGACCGAGAATTCACGCATGCCCCGATGGTAGGCCTGGGACCGTTCGAGGACCCGCACCCAGCGCGTTGCGAGGCGCGCCGTGCAGGATGGAGGCGATCCCCGAACGTCCACCGGCCGCCGCCGGTCACGAAAGGTGCCCCTGTGCGCAGAACCCTCGCGATCCTCGCCGTCCTCGGCGCCTCCCTGAGCCTGGCGGCCTGCACCCCCGGGGAGCCGGATGCGGCGCCGTCCGCCTCCGCCACCCCGCTCGGCTGCGCGACCGAGGGCGAGGCGACCGCCGCGGTGCAGACCAGCGGCGACTTCGCCACCAAGCCGGTCACCGTGTTCCCCAGCCCGGTCAGCGTGGACGCCACCGAGCGATCCGTCGCGATCGAGGGCACCGGCGAGGAGGTCGCCGAGGGCGACACCGTGCTGGTCGACTACACGCTCTACAACGGGACGAGCGGTGCCGAGTTCTCGGCGAGCAGCTACGCGTCCGGTGGCCGCGCGGCCTTCGAGGTCGACACCGACCAGTACCTCGCCGGCCTCGTGAAGGCCGTCAACTGCGCGACCGTCGGCTCGCGCGTCGTCGCCGTCGTTCCCCCGGCCGACGCGTTCGGCGACGCCGGGCAGAGCCAGTTCGGCATCGCCGCGACCGACTCGATCGTCATGGTCATCGACGTCGAGCAGATCGTGCCGACCGCCGCCGACGGCGAGCCGCAGCCCCCGGTCGACGGCCTGCCGACGGTGGCGCTCGCCGAGGACGGGGCGCCCACCGTCACCATCCCCTCGACCGACCCGCCCGCCGACCTGCAGCTCGCCGTCCTCAAGAAGGGGAGCGGCGCGACCGTGGCCGACGGCGACCAGCTGATCGTGCAGTACCAGGGCGTGGTCTGGGGCACCGGCGAGGTGTTCGACCAGAGCTGGGGGAAGCCCGCTCCCGCCGCCTTCGGCACCGGCGACGTGATCGAGGGCTTCAAGGAGGCCGTGGTCGGCCAGACCGTCGGCTCGCAGGTGCTCGTCACCATCCCGCCGTCGAAGGGCTACGGCGACCAGGGCAACCAGAACGCGGGGATCAGCGGGACCGACACCCTCGTCTTCGTGGTCGACATCCTCGCCATCAGCTGACCGGGAGGCGCTGGGCGCTCCGTGCCAGGATGGGCGGATGCGCAGGGTCATCATCCTCGGCTCGACCGGGTCCATCGGCACGCAGGCTCTCGACGTCATCGGTGCGAACCGCGAGCGGTTCGAGGTCGTCGGCCTCGCCGCCGGCTCGAACCGGGCGGCGGTCGCCGAGCAGGCGTCCGCGTTCGGCGTCGAGCACACGGCGTTCGGTGCGGAGGAAGCCGAGCAGCTGATCCGCTCGGTCGACGCGGACGTCGTGCTGAACGGGATCACCGGCTCGGTGGGGCTCGGCCCGACGCTCGCGGCGCTCGAGGAGGGCAGGACGCTCGCCCTCGCCAACAAGGAGTCGCTGATCGTCGGCGGCGAGCTCGTCACCTCGCTCGCCGGTCCCGGCCAGATCGTGCCGGTCGACTCCGAGCACTCCGCGATCGCCCAGGCCCTCCTCGCGGGCGAGCACCGCGAGGTCCGCCGCCTCGTGCTGACAGCGTCCGGCGGGCCGTTCCGGGGACGCGACCGCGCCTCCCTCCGCGACGTCACCCCGGCGCAGGCGCTCGCACACCCGACCTGGGACATGGGCCTGGTCGTCACGACCAACTCCTCCACCCTGGTCAACAAGGGGCTCGAGGTGATCGAGGCGCACCTGCTCTTCGACGTGCCCTACGACCGGATCGACGTCACCGTGCACCCGCAGTCGGTGATCCACTCGATGGTCGAGTACGTCGACGGCTCGACGATCGCCCAGGCCTCGCCGCCGGACATGCGGCTCCCGATCTCGCTCGGCCTCGACTGGCCGCACCGTGTCGCCGGGGTCGGCGTCCCGCTCGACTGGACCCGCTCCCACTCCTGGACGTTCGAGCCGCTGGACGAGGATCCGTTCCCCTCGGTCCGTCTCGCGAAGCGCGTCGGGGAGGCGGGCGCCTCCTACCCGGCCGTGTTCAACGCGGCGAACGAGCAGGCCGTGCAGGCGTTCCACGCCGGGCGGATCGGCTACCTCGACATCCTCGAGACGGTGGAGGCGGTGGTCGACGCGCACAGCGTCGACGGCGCGCTGACCCGCGAGTCGCTGGCCGCGGCGGAGGACTGGGCGCGCCGCACGGCGGACGAGCGGATCGCCGGAGTCTGACCAGGGGTCATCCGGACGGGCTCCGTCTCCGCGGATCCGTGTCGGCGGACGTCGCGCCGCTGATCCGCTCGGCCGCGGAGTTCATCGGATCCGTGCAGGCGCACCCCAGCGTGGACGGGCGGGCCCGGCCTACAGTGTGTCGGTGGAATCCGTGCTGCTCTTCGTCCTCGGCGTCGTCATCATCGCCGTCGGCGTCGCCCTCTCCATCGCCCTGCACGAGGTCGGGCACCTCCTCCCCGCCAAGCTGTTCGGGGTCAAGGTCACGCAGTACATGATCGGGTTCGGGCCGACCCTCTTCTCCCGGCGACGCGGCGAGACGGAGTACGGCGTCAAGGCGATCCCGCTCGGCGGCTACATCGCCATGATCGGCATGTACCCGCCGAAGCACCCGGGGGACCGGCCCACGGAGTCGAGCACAGGCTTCTTCAACGGCCTGGCGTCCTCCGAGGCCCAGCTCGAGGAGCCCCGGCGCGGCGCCTACGCCACGATGATCGACGAGGCCCGTGCCGCCAGCGCCGAGACGATCGGCGACGGCGAGGACCATCGCGCGTTCTACCGGCTCCCCGTGTGGAAGCGCGTGATCGTCATGGCCGGCGGCCCCTTCATGAACCTCGTGATCGCCACGGTCCTCTTCACCGTCCTCCTCTGCGGCATCGGGATCCCGCAGAGCACCAGCACCCTCGCCGCGGTCTCGCAGTGCGTGGTCCCGGAGTCGCAGCGCGCGACCGCGACCTGCACCGCCGACGACCCGCTGGCACCCGGAGCCGCGGCCGGCCTGCTGCCGGGCGACACGATCACGGCGATCGACGGCACTGCGGTGAGCACCTGGAACGACCTGACCCCGATCATCCAGCGCTCCGCGGGCGTCCCGCTCAGCGTGTCCGTCCAGCGCGACGGCGCCCCGCTGACCCTCACGATCACCCCCGCCGAGAACGAGGTCGCGGTGACCGACGCGAACGGCGCCCCCGTCACCGACGCCTCCGGTGCGATCGAGACGCAGACGGTCGGCTTCATCGGCATCTCGCCCACATCGGCCCTCGCGCAGCAGCCGATCACCGCGGTGCCCGAGACGGTCTGGTCGAACATCACCAGCGTCGCCCACGTCATCCTCAACCTGCCGCAGCGCCTCATCGACGTCGCCCAGGCGGCGTTCGGCTCGGAGGCGCGCGACGCCAACGGCCCGATCAGCGTCGTCGGAGTGGGCCGGATCGCGGGCGAGATCGCCGCCTCCGACCAGCTCCCCGTCGTGTCCAAGGTGCAGACGATGGTCGGCGTCCTCGCCTCGCTCAACGTCGCCCTCCTCGTCTTCAACCTGGTGCCGCTGCTCCCCATGGACGGCGGCCACATCGCCGGCGCCCTCTGGGAGGGCCTGCGCCGCCGGATCGCCAAGCTCTTCGGACGCCGCGACCCCGGCCCCGTCGACATCGCCCGCCTGCTCCCGCTCACCTACGTCGTCGTCCTCGTCCTCGGCGGCATGAGCGCCCTCCTCATCTACGCCGACATCGTCAAGCCGATCACGCTGTTCTGAGTCGGATTCCACGCCGGGCCTCGCCCGGCGTGGCGCGGTCGGCTTCTCGGGGTGGGGGCGTGGGTGGAGCGGGGTGCGGACGGCTGGGGCGAATCGCTGGGACGCGATTCACCCGTTCGCCTCGGGGGTGGCAGGGCGGGCCTCGCCCGGCGTGGTGCGGTCGGCTCTGCGAGGTGGGGTGTGGGTGGAGCGGGGTGCGGGCGGCTGGGGCCGGTCGCTCGGACGGGATCGGCGGTTCGGCTCGGGAGCGCGGCGACCGCGGATCGTCGTGAGGTCTCGGGCTGAGAGCAGGTGCGGTGGGCGGGTTCCGAGGCCCGCAGGAGGGGCGGCGGCTGGGAAGGTGCGGCGAGCGGACGAGGGGTACCGCGGCGCGCGTACGATGGGGCGCGTGCCAGCAGTGAATCTGGGTCTTCCCAAGGTCCCCATGACCCTCGCCCCCCGCCGCAAGTCCCGCCAGATCAAGGTGGGCAAGGTGCTCGTGGGCGGTGACGCGCAGGTCAGCGTCCAGTCGATGTGCACCACACCGACGACGAACATCAACGCGACCCTCCAGCAGATCGCCGAGCTCACCGCGTCCGGCTGCGACATCGTCCGCGTCGCGGTGCCGAGCCGCGACGACGCGGAGGCGCTGCCGATCATCGCCAAGAAGAGCCAGATCCCGGTCATCGCCGACATCCACTTCCAGCCCAACTACGTCTACGCCGCGATCGACGCCGGCTGCGCCGCGGTCCGCGTGAACCCCGGCAACATCCGCAAGTTCGACGACCAGGTCGGCAAGATCGCCGCCGCCGCGAAGGCCGCCGGCGTCTCGATCCGCATCGGCGTCAACGCCGGCTCGCTCGAGCCGAGCATCCTGCAGAAGTACGGCAAGCCCACCCCCGAGGCCCTCGTCGAGAGCGCCGTCTGGGAGGCCAGCCTCTTCGAGGAGCACGACTTCCACGACTTCAAGATCTCGGTCAAGCACAACGACCCCGTCGTCATGGTGAAGGCCTACCGCCAGCTCGCCGAGCGCGGTGACTGGCCCCTCCACCTCGGCGTCACCGAGGCCGGCCCCGAGTTCCAGGGGACCATCAAGTCCGCCACCGCCTTCGGCATCCTCCTCGGCGAGGGCATCGGCGACACCATCCGCGTGTCCCTCTCGGCCCCGCCCGCGCAGGAGGTCAAGGTCGGCCTGCAGATCCTCCAGTCGCTGAACCTCCGCGAGCGCAAGCTCGAGATCGTCTCCTGCCCCAGCTGCGGCCGCGCGCAGGTCGACGTCTACACGCTCGCCAACGACGTCACCGCCGGCCTCGAGGGCATGAGCGTCCCGCTGCGCGTCGCCGTCATGGGCTGCGTCGTCAACGGACCCGGCGAGGCCCGCGAGGCCGACCTGGGCGTCGCCTCCGGCAACGGCAAGGGCCAGATCTTCGTCAAGGGCGAGGTCATCAAGACCGTCCCCGAGGCCGAGATCGTCCAGACCCTCATCGAGGAGGCCAACCGCCTGGCCGCCGAGATGCCGGCCGACGACACCTCGACCGGAGCCCCGGTCGTCACCGTCGGCGCGAACTGACGACGCGGGGCGGATCGACGTGGTCCGCCCCGCACTGCGCCTCGCGCTCGTGGTCGTCGCCGCCGCGCTCCTCGCCTCCGGTGTCGCCGCGCTCCGCAGCGGCCCGTCCTCCGAGGCCGGCGAGTGCATCGACAGCCGCACCCCGCAGGACCCCTTCGGCTGCGACCGCTGGGTGCTGACCGCGGCAGAGGGGGAGACCCCGTACACGGCCTGGGTCGAGGACGCCCGCGTCCGCCTCCGCTCGGAGAGCGTCGGGGGTGCGCCGACCCTGGTCGTCGGCACGGGCTGCCTCGTGGTCAGCGCCGCCTACCGGATCGACGACGGCGTGCTGGTCCCCGGCGACGAGGTGACCGGATCCGACAGCTGCTCCGACACGCCGAGCCCCGAGGCCATCCGGCTCCGGGCGCTCCTCTCCGGCCCGATGACGATCGGCGGCACCCCCGACGACGTGCTGCTGGACGGCACGGGCGGAGCGGTCGTCTTCTCGCGGATCCCCGACTGAGGCTCCCGGCGCCCTCGCGAGCCGGGGGAGCGCAGCGGATAGGATCGTCCCTCGTGGTCACCCGTCTCTCGCATCTGTTCGTCCGCACGCTCCGGGAGGATCCCGCCGACGCCGAGGTCGCGGGCCACCGCCTCCTCGTCCGCGCGGGCTACATCCGCCGTCAAGCGCCCGGCGTCTTCGCCTGGCTGCCGCTGGGCCTGCGCGTCAAGCGCCGCATCGAGCGGATCATCCACGAGGAGATGGAGGCGGCCGGCGCCCAGGAGGTGCACTTCCCCGCGCTCCTGCCCCGCGAGCCCTACGAGCTCTCGGGCCGCTGGACCGAGTACGGCGACGGCGTGTTCCGCCTGAAGGACCGCAAGGACGCCGACTACATGCTGGCTCCCACGCACGAGGAGTTCTTCACGCTGCTCGTGAAGGACCTCTACTCCTCCTACAAGGACCTGCCCCTGTCGATCTACCAGATCCAGGACAAGTACCGGGACGAGGCGCGGCCCCGCGCGGGCCTCCTGCGCGGCCGCGAGTTCACGATGAAGGACGCGTACTCCTTCGACTACACCGACGCCGGCCTCGACGCGAGCTACCAGCGCCAGCGCGACGCCTACGAGCGGATCTTCGCCCGCCTGGGCCTGGAGTACGTGATCGTGCAGGCCGACGCCGGAGCGATGGGCGGCTCCCGGAGCGAGGAGTTCCTGCACCCCACCCCCGTCGGCGAGGACACCTTCGTCCGGTCGGCGGGAGGGTACGCGGCGAACGTCGAGGCGTACCGCACGCCCGTCCCCGCGGCGCTGCCCGTCGAGGGCCTGCCCGAGGCGCGCGTCTTCGACTCGCCCGACACCCCGACCATCCAGACCCTGGTCGACCTGGCGAACGCGACGCAGCCCCGCCCCGACGGCCGCGCCTGGACCGCCGCCGACACCCTGAAGAACGTCGTCCTCGCGCTCACCGCGCTCGACGGCACCCGCGAGCTCGTGATCGTCGGCCTGCCCGGCGACCGCGACGTCGACCTCAAGCGCGCCGAGGTGGCCTTCGCCCCGGCCGAGGTCGAGGCCGCCACGGCGGAGGACTTCGCGAAGCACCCCGGACTGGTCAAGGGCTACATCGGACCCTGGTCGGCCGAGGGAGCCGTCCTGGGCGAGGAGTCGGCGACAGGCGTCCGCTACCTGCTCGACCCGCGCGTGGTCGACGGCACCGCCTGGATCACCGGGGCCAACGTCTCCGGGCAGCACGTCCTCGACCTGGTCGCCGGCCGCGACTTCCACGGCGACGCCACCGTCGAGGTCGCGGACGTCCGCACCGGCGACGAGGCGCCCGACGGCTCGGGCCCGATCGAGACCGCCCGCGGCATGGAGATCGGCCACGTCTTCCAGCTCGGCCGCAAGTACGCCGACGTCCTCGGGCTGAAGGTGCTCGACGAGAACGGGAAGCTCGTCACCGTCACGATGGGCTCCTACGGCATCGGAGTGACCCGCATCCTCGCCATCATCGCCGAGGCCACCCACGACGACCGCGGACTGCTGTGGCCCGCGAACGTCGCGCCGTTCGACGTGCACGTGATCGCGACCGGCAAGGACGCGGCGGCTCTCGAGCTCGCCGAGTCGATCGGCGCCTCCCTCGAGGCCGCCGGCCGCGACGTGCTGATCGACGACCGCCCGAAGGTCTCGCCCGGCGTCAAGTTCGGCGACGCCGAGCTGATCGGGGTGCCCGTGATCGTCATCGCGGGCCGAGGAGCGGCCGACGGGATCGTCGAGCTGTGGGACCGCCGGTCCGGCGAGCGCGAGCAGCTCCCGGTCGCCGAGGCGCTCGCCCGGCTGGGCGCCTAGACCCGACACGCCGAGGGCCCCGCCACCGCTTCCCATGGCAGGCGGGGCCCTCCGTGCGTCGGCAGGATCCGCGGGTGGAACCCCGGGCCGCGTCGGGTACCCTTGAGGGCTGATCCGGGTGAGAGCCCGGCAGGCGAACGACCGCGGTCACCACCGCGGCATCCAAGTGAATAGAGAGAAAGGCCCGCCCGTGGACATCGACCTGAGCGTTCTGCGACTCATGGAGCGCGAGCGCGAGATCCCCTTCGAGGAACTCGTGCAGATCATCGAGCAGGCGATCCTGACCGCCTACCTCAAGCACATCGGCCAGGCCGACGACGCCGACAAGGCCACCGCCGTCGACGCGCGAGTGCACCTCGACCGCAAGACCGGTCACGTCTCGGTCTTCGTGCCCGAGCTCGACGAGGAGGGCGCCGTCGTGGGCGAGGCCGAGGACTCCCCGCGCGACTTCGGCCGCATCGCCGCCTTCGCCGCGAAGCAGGTCATCAACCAGCGCCTGCGCGACATCGCCGACGAGCACGTGCTCGGCGAGTTCAAGGGCCGCGAGGGCGACATCGTCGCCGGCGTCATCCAGCAGGGCCCCAACCCGCGGATGATCCACGTCGACCTCGGCTCCATCGAGGCGATCCTCTCGCCCGAGGAGCAGGTGCCCGGCGAGGACTACAGCCACGGACGCCGCATCCGCGTCTACGTCACGAGCGTCGGCCGCGGACCCAAGGGCCCGTCGGTCCAGGTGTCCCGCACCCACCCGTCGCTGGTGCGCAAGCTGTTCGCCCTCGAGGTCCCCGAGATCGCGTCCGGCGTGGTGGAGATCGTCTCCCTCGCCCGCGAGGCGGGCCACCGCACCAAGATCGCGGTGCGCGCGACGGAGCCCGGCGTGAACGCCAAGGGCGCCTGCATCGGCGAGCTCGGCCAGCGCGTGCGCGCGGTGACCGCCGAGCTCAACAACGAGAAGATCGACATCGTCGACTACTCCTCCGACCTGCCGACCTTCGTCGCCAGCGCGCTCTCGCCCGCCAAGGTGACCAGCGCGTTCGTGATCGACCAGAGCCTCAAGGCCGTCCGGGCGCTCGTCCCCGACTACCAGCTCTCGCTCGCCATCGGCAAGGAGGGCCAGAACGCCCGCCTCGCCGCCAAGCTGACCGGCGCGAAGATCGACATCCAGCCCGATTCGGTGATGGACGGGGAGTGATCCCCGAGCATCGGCCGTGCGGGGGAGCGGACCCGGAGGGGAGGGAGTAGAGTGGAAGCCGTCAGAACGTGCGTCGGCTGCCGTCTGCGCGCCCCCCGGGCCTCTCTTCTGAGGCTGGTCCTCCACTCGAACGTCCTCGCGGTAGACCCGCGTGCCGTCCGTCCTGGTCGGGGAGCGTGGCTCCACGACACAGCCGACTGCTACGAGCTCGCGGTCAAGCGCCGCGCGTTCGGAAGAGCGTTCCGGACACGCGAGAGCGTGGACGCGAGCGAGCTGGAGCAGTACATCGCACGATCCGACCGGCTCGGCCCCTCGACCGGAGGGGCCGGAGCAGCGCACGATCACACCATAGAGAACAGGCAGAACGGCCCGTGAACTGATCATGAGCGAAGACTGATGAGCGGCTCGAAATGAGACCCGTCCGTTCGTGACGCCTGCCCCCGTCTTGGGTGCAGGCCCAAGACAGGAGAGAAGTGGCAAAACCACGCGTACACGAGATCGCATCCGAACTGGGTGTCGATAGCAAGGTCGCACTTGCGAAGTTGAAGGAGCTCGGCGAGTTCGTCAAGGGCCCGTCCTCGAGCATCGAACCCCCGGTGGCGCGCAAGCTCCGCCAGGCCCTCCAGGGCCAGGGCGGTTCCTCCGCGGGAGCGTCGGCGACCCCGGCCGCCCCCGCCGCCGGCGCCCGTCCCGGGGCCCCGCGCCCCTCCGGCGCGCGTCCGTCCGCGCCCACGCCCGGACCGGCCAAGCCGCCCGCTCCGGCGCCCGCACCGCCGATGTCTGTCGCCGAGCGCCAGGCCCAGGCTCAGGCAGCCCAGGAGGCCGCGGCCGCTCAGCGCGCCCAGGCAGCCAAGGACGCGCCCGCCGAGGCCGTCGCTCCGGCTCCGACCGAGGGCCCCGCGGCTCCGGCCGCCGCCGAAAGCCGGCGTCCGGCGCGACCCCGGCGGACCCAAGCCCGTGACCCCGCGTCCGGCTCCGCCGCGAACACCCCGCGCCCCGGCGGCGCCTCGGGCGGCTCCAACCGCCCCGGCGGCACCCCGCGCCCGGGCAACAACCCGTTCGCCAGCAACCAGGGCATGGGACAGCGTCCCGCCGCCCCGCGCCCCGGCAACAACCCCTTCGCCAGCTCGCAGGGCATGGGATCGCGTCCGACCCCGGGCAACATCCCCCGCCCCGCTGCTCCGCGCCCCGGCGCGCCCCGACCCGGCGGACCCGGCATGGGCCAGCGCCCCGCCGGCTTCGGCCAGCGTCCCGGCGGACCCGGCGGCGGAGCAGGACGTCCCGGCGGTGCCGGTCGTCCGGCCGGCGGCGGCTTCCAGCGCCCCGGCGGCGCTCCCGGTGCCGGTGGCGGCTTCGCCCCGCGTCCCGGTGGCGGCGGCGGTCGCGGTCGCGGGCCCGGCGGTGGAACCGCAGGAGCCTTCGGTCGCGGCGGCGGCAAGAGCAAGGCCCGGAAGTCCAAGCGCACGAAGCGTCAGGAGTTCGAGCTCAGGGAGGCCCCGTCGCTCGGCGGCGTCAGCGTCCCCCGCGGCGACGGCAGGACGGTCATCCGTCTGCGCCGCGGCGCGTCGATCTCGGACTTCGCCGACAAGATCGAGGCCATGACCGGCGTGCCGGTGCCCCCCGGCAACCTGGTCACCGTCCTCTTCGCCCTCGGCGAGATGGCGACGGCCACCGAGTCGCTCGACGAGGCCACCTTCGAGGTGCTCGGCTCCGAGCTCGGCTTCAAGATCCAGGTCGTCTCGCCCGAGGACGAGGACAAGGAGCTCCTCGAGGGCTTCGGTCTCGACCTCGAGCAGGAGCTCGACGACGAGACGGACGAGGACCTCGAGATCCGTCCCCCCGTCGTCACCGTCATGGGTCACGTCGACCACGGAAAGACGCGCCTGCTCGACGCGATCCGCAACGCCAACGTCGTCGCCGGCGAGGCGGGCGGCATCACGCAGCACATCGGTGCGTACCAGGTCGTCGCGGAGCACGAGGGCATCGAGCGCCCGATCACCTTCATCGACACCCCGGGTCACGAGGCGTTCACCGCCATGCGAGCCCGCGGTGCCCAGGTCACGGACATCGCGATCCTCGTGGTCGCGGCGGACGACGGCATCATGCCGCAGACCATCGAGGCGCTGAACCACGCCCAGGCGGCCAACGTGCCGATCGTGGTCGCGGTGAACAAGGTGGACAAGCCCGACGCCAACCCGGCCAAGGTGCGCCAGCAGCTCACCGAGTTCGGGCTCGTCGCCGAGGAGTACGGCGGAGACGTCATGTTCGTCGACGTGTCGGCTCGCGCGGGCACCGGCATCCAGGACCTCCTGGACGCCGTGCTGCTCACCGCGGACGCCGGTCTCGACCTGCGCGCCAACCCCAACAAGGAGGCGCGCGGAGTCGCGATCGAGGCGAAGCTCGACAAGGGACGCGGTGCGGTCGCGACCGTGCTCATCCAGTCGGGAACGCTGCGCGTCGGAGACGCGATCGTCGCCGGAACTGCTTACGGCCGCGTCCGTGCGATGGCGGACGAGAACGGCAACGCCGTCCTCGAAGCCGTGCCGTCGCGTCCGGTGCAGGTGCAGGGACTCTCGTCCGTGCCCCGCGCCGGCGACACCTTCCTCGTCACCGAGGAGGACCGCACGGCCCGTCAGATCGCCGAGAAGCGCGAAGCCGCTCAGCGCAACGCCCTGCTGGCCAAGGCCCGCAAGCGCATCTCGCTCGAGGACTTCACCCGTGCTCTCGAGGAGGGCAAGGTCGAGTCGCTCAACCTCATCATCAAGGGCGACGTGTCCGGTGCCGTCGAGGCGCTGGAGGAGTCGCTCGTCAAGATCGAGGTCGACGACTCGGTGCAGCTGCGCATCATCCACCGCGGTGTCGGTGCGATCACGGAGTCGGACGTCAACCTCGCGACGATCGACAACGCGATCATCGTGGGCTTCAACGTCCGCCCCGACCCGAAGGCCCGCGAGCGCGCTGCTCGAGAGGGAGTGGACATCCGCTTCTACTCGGTCATCTACAACGCGATCGAAGAGGTCGAGAACTCGCTCACGGGCATGCTCAAGCCCGAGTTCGAGGAGGTCCAGTCCGGTGTCGCCGAGATCCGCGAGGTGTTCCGCTCCTCCAAGTTCGGCAACATCGCGGGTGTCATCGTCCGCTCCGGCACGATCACCCGCAACTCGAAGGCGCGCGTCATCCGTGACGGCGTCGTGGTCGGGGACAACCTGGCCATCGAGTCGCTGCGTCGCTTCAAGGACGACGTCACGGAGGTCCGTACGGACTATGAGGCCGGTATCGGTCTCGGAAAGTACAACGACATCCAGATCGGCGACGAGATCGAGACGATCGAGATGAAGGAGAAGCCGCGAGGCTGATCCGCTCCACTGGAAGGCCCGGGTCCGCCCGGGCCTTCCGGCGTCTCACGGCGCTGTTCGTGCGGGATCGGGAGGGGACTCTCGTCCTCTCGCGCCCTGCGGGAGGAATCGGGGGGCCGCCCTCCTCCCGGAGGTGCGGACCCTCAAGCGGGCGCTTCCGCACCCCCGGATGCGGGAGACCGACCCCGATCAGGCGCTCCTGTCTTGGTGGGTGCGCCCGCTGAGCGAGCAGCTCGCGAGCAGCGAGCCTGCGGGCGACGTCCGGCTCCCGATCCAGCACCTGAGCCTTCCCACCCCGGTCCCCGAGGATCCGGGGGGCGGACCCGCACTCCCTCCGATCGCGGGCACGGGTGGGGTGCCTCCTCGCGGCTCCTGGCCGGGCCTGGCGGGCGGGCCGCAGGCCCGCGGGAGGGAGCCGCGAGGAGGCACCCCACCCGCGCCGTCGCAGACGCGCGGTCGAGGGGCATCACGCCCCAGAAGCAAGGCCCCCTCGGACGCGACCGGTCGTCCGGGCGGAGAGTGGTTGAATGGCGAGCTGAACGGTTCGCCGAGAGAGATGTGAGGACCAGCCATGGCAGATCCGGCCCGGGCGAGGAAGCTCGCCGAACGTATCCAGGTGATCGTCGCGAAGCGGCTCGAGCGCGGTCTCCGCGACCCGCGCCTCGGCTTCGTCACCATCACCGATGTCCAGGTGACCGGCGACCTGCAGCACGCCTCGGTGTTCTACACGGTCTACGGCACCGATGAGGAGCGCGCCGATTCGGCCGCGGCCCTCAAGGCCGCCACCGGAATGCTCCGCACCGAGGTGGGCAGGAACATCACGTCCCGGCTCACGCCGTCGCTCGAGTTCATCCTCGACGCGGTGCCCGAGAACGCGAAGCACATCGAGGATCTGCTCGCCGCCGCGCGCAGCCAGGACTCGCAGGTGCAGTCGCTCGCCGCTCAGGCGGACTACGCCGGCGAGGCCGACCCCTATGTGAAGCCCCGCGAGGACGACGAGGACTAGGCGCCGAGCCCGAACACCGCGGAGCCCGTGGCGACGTCGACCGATTCCAGGACGACGACGACACGGGCTCCCGGCGTGAGCGGGGCCGGGACGTCGACGGTGATCTCCGGGTCGAGCAGCTGGACCGAGGAGCGGGTGCGCGCCGAGGAGACGACGATCCCGCTGAAGGAGGCTCCTTCGCGGCCGCGGAGGACGGCGGCCTCGACGATCGCGGTCGCCGCACGGGAGGCGGCTCCGGCCCGGCGGTCGCTCGCGGCGAGGAGCGGCGGGAGCAGGGGCAGCGCCTCGCGCAGCTGCGACGGGATCGTTCCGCCCCGGGACACCGCGAGGCAGACGGCGAGGCCGAACCGGTCGACCAGGCGCCGCAGCGGCGCGGTGACGTGCGCGTACGGCGCGGCGAGGGCCGCCTGCGCGGGATGCTCCGGCGGGGCGCCGTCGAAGGCGGTGTAGCCGGCGCCGCGGAACAGGCTCGCCGCGGCGTACATGATGGCGAGCTGGGCGGGGTCGGCGGTGTCGAGGCGGCGCAGGTAGGCGCCGTAGGCCTCCTCCTCGGGCCACGGGACGCCGAGCGCCGCGGCTCGGGAGCGGAAGGCCGCGACGGTGGCGGGGTCGGCCTCGGGCATGGTCCGGAGGATGCCCACCCCCGCGTCGAGCATCATCGTCGCCGCTGCCATACCGGTCAGCAGCGAGACCTGGGCGTTCCAGCCCTCGACGCCCAGGGGAGCGCGGCGCTCGACCCGGTAGCCGCCGTCGGCGGCGACGATCTCCTCCTCGGGCAGCGTCAGGCTCGCTCCTCCGCGCTCGGACTCGCGCGCCAGGCGCTCGCGTCCGAACCAGGGGAGGAGGGCGAGGGAGCGGTGCGGATCGCCCGCGTCGACGCTGCGCTGCACGCCCTCGTAGTCGAGCCGGGCCACGCTGCGCACGAGCGCCCGCTCGAGGTGCACCGAGCGCGGCTCCGCCCGCTCGTCGAGGGTCAGCGTCCAGACCAGCGCTCGGCGCGTCTCGTCCGGCAGGAGCGACGCGGTCCCCTCGGAGAGGACCGCGGGGTGCAGCGGGACGCGGCCGTCCGGGAGGTAGTAGGTCTGGCCGCGGCGGCGCGTCTCGGCGTCGAGCGCTCCGCCGGTGCGGACGACCGCGGGCACGTCCGCGATGGCGTAGCGGAGGACGACGCCCTCCGACGTGCGCTCCAGGTGGAGGGCCTGGTCCAGGTCGAGCGAGCCGGGCGGGTCGATCGTCACGAAGGGGAGGTCCGTCCGGTCGACGCGGTCCTCGTCGTCCGCTCCGGCGTCCGCGTGCTCGGCCTCGGCCAGCGCGGCCGGCGGGAACGGGCCGGGCAGGTCGTTCTCGACGCGGACCGCGGCGAGGGCGCGCTGGACGTCCTGGGCGAGGTCGACGTCGAGGGCGCGCTCGACGGCGGCGTCGGGGCGGGGGAGGCGGAGGCGGCGACCGGTCACGGCGCCGACCCTACCCGCCTCCTCCGACGCGGACGGCGGTCGACGGGCCCTCAGGAGCCGGGGAGGAGGTAGCCGTCCTCCGGGCCGCCCGTCGCCAGGCCGTCGGCGAGGAGCCCGGCCAGGGCGCGACCGCGCTGGTCGGCGTCCGGCCAGAGAGACTCCACCTCGGCCGCGGTGACCGGGCCGTGCGCGGCGCGCAGCTCGGCGAGGATGAGGCCGCGGACCTGGCGGTCCGAGCCCTCGAACCGCTTCTGCTTCGCCTTCACGGGCCCGGTGTGCTCGGGGTACCCCTCCGCCCGCCAGCGGCAGAGGTCGCGGATCGGGCACTCGTCGCAGCGCGGAGCGCGGGCGGTGCAGACGACCGCCCCCAGCTCCATCGCGCCCGCGTTGAAGGCCGCCGCCTCGGAGAGCGACTCGGGCAGCAGCGCCGACATCGCGGCGAGGTCGGCCCTCGCGCGGGGCGGGCCGGGCTCCGCCGCTCCGTCGACCGCGCGCGCGAGGACCCGGCGGACGTTGGTGTCGACCACGGGGTGCCGCCTCCCGTAGGCGAACACGGCGATGGCGCGGGCGGTGTAGTCGCCGATGCCGGGCAGCGCGAGGAGGGTCTCCACGTCGTCGGGGACCACGTCGCCGTGCTCCTCGGCGATCGCCACGGCACAGGCGTGCAGGCGCAGGGCCCGCCGCGGGTAGCCCAGGGACTGCCAGGCGCGCACCGCCTCGCCGGGCGGGACGGCGGCGAGTGCGGAGGGTGTCGGCCAGCGCTCCAGCCACTCCGCCAGACGCGGGACGACGCGGACCACCGGGGTCTGCTGCAGCATGAACTCGCTGACGAGCGTGCCCCAGGCGGGGAAGCCCTCGCGGCGCCACGGCAGGTCGCGGGCGCTCGTGCGGAACCAGGCGGTGATCGCGTCGGCGAGAGGGTCGGAGGGCATCAGCCCACACTAGGCGGCGGCGCGTATCGTGGACGGATGACCAGGTGGGCTCCGCAGAAGGCCGATGTGCTCGACGCTCTCGCGGCGGAGGTGCTGCACAACTACGGGCGCGGACGGGTCAAGGTCGGGATCGACGGCGACGACCCCGCGGTGAGCGCGGCGTTCGCGCTCGACCTCGCGGAGGTGCTCCGCCGGGCCGGCAAGGACGCGATCGTCGCGCACCTCGCCGACTTCCGACGTCCCCGCGCCGATCGGGACGACCCCGCCGTGCCCGACGAGCAGCGCTCCTACGCGGCCGGGTACGACTACGAGCTCCTGCGCCGCGTGCTGCTCGATCCGTTCACCCTCGGCGGCAGCACCGGGTTCGTGCTCGCGGGCTTCGACGCAGTGCGCGACGAGGCGCGGCAGGCGCGCTGGCGGACCGCCGGCCGCGACGCGGTGCTGCTCGTCGACGGCGAGTTCGCCCTCCGGCCGGAGCTGCGCGGCGCGTGGAGCACCAGCATCCGCCTCGACACGCAGGAGCCGCCGGTGGACGCGGCGTACCGCGCCACGACGGACCCGCGCCGGCTGGCGGGGATCCTCGTCGACATCCGCGATCCGGAGCAGCCCCGGCGCCTCTTCGCCGACTCCTGCTGAGCCTCGGGACGGCGGCCGCCGCCGCGGGCGGCGTCCGTCCGACAGGGCCGCGGGCTCAGACCAGGGCGGCGCGGCGCACGACCTCCGCCGGCGGCACGAAGGCGCCCGCCCGCTCGACCTCGTGCACCAGGTCGACCAGCAGCTGGTTGACCGGTGCCTCGCGCCCGCCGCGGTGAGCGGTGCGGACCACGGCCCCGGCCAGGTGGTCGATCTCGCTCGGCACTCCGCGGCGGACGCTCTGCAGCGTCGACCCGGGGTTCGGCACCTCGCCCATCCGCGCGGCCATCCGGCGGGGGAGCAGCTCGACCAGGGGCAGGGGAGCGGCGGCCAGGGCGCGGACGGACGTGTTCGAGAGTCCCTGCAGCGAGCCGAAGCGGACGCCCGACGCGAGGCCCGTCCGGGCGGCCTCGCGCATCGACCGGGCGAGGACGCGCCGCAGCCCCGGATCGTCGATCGTCTCCTGGACCGAGAGCCCGGTGATCGCGGGCAGGGCGTTGACCTCGTTGATCAGCAGCTTCGTCCACTGCGCTCCGGTGAAGTCGTCGGTGACGGCGGTGGGGACCGCCTCGCCGAGCACGGCGGCGGCCCGTCGGACGTCGTCGTCGGCCGGGCGGCCGGGGACGCCGAGCGTGGTCGTGGCAGGAGCCGTGACGGTGACCCGGCCGGGTTCGAGGTGGCTCGCGGCGAAGAGGGCGAGAGCACCCACGAGCCGGGCGTCGCGCACCTGCCGGGCCGCCGCGGTGAGTCCGTCCAGTCCGTTCTGGACGACGACGACGAGAGTGCCGTCGACCGTGCGGCGGTTGGTGCGCAGCGCGTCCTCGGCGTCCTGCGCTTTCGTGCAGACGAAGGCGAGATCGGGCACCAGGTCGAGAGACTCGCCGCAGCGGACCCAGGCGGTGTGCTCGCCCCACGCCCCGTCGAGCCGGATCCCCGACCGGCGGATCGCGGTGAGGTGGTCGCCTCGGGCGGTGACCTCGACGTCGTGCCCGGCGCGGTCGAGAAGGGCGGCGATGGTGCCGCCGACGGCGCCTGCTCCGAGTACTGCGATCCTCATCCGGACAGCCTAGGACGGGCGGGCGAGGGCTCCGGCTCCACCCCGGGGGTACTCCCGATCCGTCCGTGTATCCTCGCACCCGTGCTCGAGACCCCCGCCCCGGCTCCGAACGGGATCCTCCTGCTGGACAAGCCCGGCGGCATCACCAGCCACGACCTCGTCTCGCGGACCCGCCGCCGCGCGGGGACCCGCAAGGTCGGCCACGCGGGGACGCTCGATCCGATGGCGACCGGGCTGATGATCCTCGGTCTCGGCCCCTCGACGCGCCTGCTCACCTACCTCGTCGGCCTCGACAAGCAGTACGAGGCGACGATCCGGCTGGGCTCCTCCACCACCACCGACGACCAGGAGGGCGAGGTGCTCGCCTCGGCGGAGCCCGCCCTCGTCGCGGCCCTCGCCCCGGAGTCGGTGTCCGACGCGATCGCGGCCCTCACCGGAGCGATCGAGCAGGTCCCGAGCACGGTCAGCGCGATCAAGGTGGACGGCCGCCGCGCCTACGCCCGCGCCCGCGACGGCGAGGAGGTCGTGCTCGCCTCCCGCCCCGTGACCGTCTCGGAGTTCGCCGTCCTGGCGAGCCGCCCGGTCGAGGGGTTCCTCGACCTGGACGTGCGCGTCACCTGCTCCTCCGGCACCTACATCCGCGCGCTCGCCCGCGACCTGGGCGCGTCCCTCGGAGTCGGCGGCCACCTGACCGCGCTGCGGCGCACCGCGGTCGGCCCCTTCTCCGTGGCCCAGGCCGGCGAGATCGACGAGCTCGACGTCCCCGCCGCGCTCCTGCCGCCGACGCTCGTGGCGGGCGAGCTGTTCCCCCTGCTGCGCCTCGACGCCCAGGAGGCGGGCGATCTCGCGAACGGCAAGCGCATCCCGGCCCCGGAGGCGGTGGCGGGCGCGAAGGGCCTCCTCGCCGCGGTCGGCCCGGGGGAGCGGCTGATCGGCCTCGCCGAGCGGCGCGGCACCCAGCTCAAGAGCGTCGTCAACTTCCCGACCGAGGACCTGCGGACGGCCGCCTCGTGATCGAGTGGTTCACGATCCTCCAGGTGGGGATCGCCGTCGCGGCCGGCCTGCTCTGCCTCGTGCTCGGGCTGCTCGCCCGCCGTCCCTCGGACGTCTCGGTCGGCGCGACGGCGATCGTCGAGCTGCTGCTGATCGTCCAGCTGGCGGTCGCGATCGTGTCGCCGCTGGTCGGCAACCGCCCGTCGGGGAGCCTGCCGGAGTACTACATCTACCTGATCTCGGCGCTGCTCCTGCCGCTCGCTGCCGGGTTCTGGGCGCTCATCGAGCGGAGCCGCTGGAGCACCGTGATCCTGGGCGTCGCCTGCCTCTCGATCGCGGTCATGGTCTACCGGATGCACCAGATCTGGTTCTTCCAGAGCGCCTGATCGGGCCCGCCACCGGGCCCGGCCCGGCGAACGCCTAGCATGGACGTGCGATGTCGAAACCAGCCAGCGATGCGTCCGGACGGGCCGCTCACGACCCCTCAGTCCCCTCGGCCCCCGGGAGCGGCGAGCCGACCCGTTCCGCCCGCTCGCGCGGGATCGGCAGCCTCCTGGTCGTGGTCTACGGGATCCTCGCGCTCGCCGCGACGGGGCGCTCCGTCTTCCAGATCATCGACCGGTTCGACGAGGCGCCGCTGGCGTTCTCGCTCTCCGCGCTCTCGGCCGTCGTGTACATCGTCGCGACGGTCGCCCTGATCGTCCCGGGCCGCGCCTGGCAGCGCGTCGCGTGGGTGACGATCACCTTCGAGCTGGTGGGCGTGCTCGTGGTCGGCGCGCTCAGCCTCCTCGCTCCGCAGCTCCTCGGGCTCGCGAGCGCCGACCCGTTCGGGCGCCAGTCGACGGTGTGGGCGGCCTTCGGCGCCGGCTACCTGCTGATCCCGCTCGTCCTGCCCGTGCTCGGCCTCTGGTGGCTCCGCGTGCAGGGGCGGCGCACGGCCCGGGCGGCCGCCTGATGCGCGTCGAGACCCGCCCCGGCGACCTGGCCGGGATCGGACCCTCCGCCGTCACGATCGGCAAGTTCGACGGCGTCCACTCCGGGCATCGGGCCGTCATCGGCCGGCTGCACGAGCGGGCCCGCGAGCAGGGGCTCGCCGCCGTCGTCGTCACCTTCGACCGCAATCCGCTCAGCGTGATCGCGCCGGAGAAGTGCCCGCCCGTCCTGGTCGGCAACGAGCAGAAGCTCGAGCTCCTCGCCGGGACCGGCGTGGACGCGACGCTGCTGCTCACCTTCGACGAGGCGTTCCGGGCGCTCTCGCCAGAGCAGTTCGTCGAGCAGGTGCTGGTCGAGGCGCTCGAGGCCCGCGTGGTCCTCGTCGGCTCCGACTTCCGCTTCGGCGCCCGGGGAGCGGGCGACGTCGACCTGCTGCGCGTGCTCGGCGGGCAGCACGGATTCGAGGTGGAGCTGATCGACGACGTGCGGCCCGAGGACGGGCGCCGCGTCTCCTCCACCTGGATCCGCGAGCTGCTGGCCGAGGGCGATGTGGAGCACGCGACGCGCCTGCTCGGGCACGAGCCCGTGGTACGCGGCGTGGTCGTGCACGGAGCGAAGCGCGGCCGCGAGCTGGGCTTCCCGACCGCGAACCTCTCGCCGCAGTCGCAGGGCCTGATCCCGGCCGACGGGGTCTACGCGGGCCGGCTCACCACCGACGGCGTCACGCATCCCGCCGCGATCTCGGTCGGCAGCAACCCGACCTTCGTCGGAGTGCCGCCCAAGCAGGTCGAGGCGTACGTGCTCGATCAGACGCTCGACACCCTCGACCTCTACGACCGCGTGGTCGACGTGGCGTTCGTCGGCCGGATCCGCGGCCAGGTCGCCTACGAGGGCGTCGAGCCCCTCATCCGCCAGATGAACCACGACGTGGTGCAGGTCCGCGAGGTCCTCGGCATCGACTGAGCGGGATGCCGGGCGCCGCCTAGCAGGGGCCGCGGGCCCGCACCAGCGGGAGAGGTCCCGAGGCCATCGGCGTACCGTGGCCGCATGAGCGAAACCCCCTCCGACTCGGCGCGCTCCCTCGCGCTCGTCACCGGTGCGACCGGCTACATCGGCGGCAGGCTGACGCCGCGCCTCCTCGAGGCGGGCTTCCGGGTGCGCGTCCTGGTGCGCGACGCGCGCAAGCTGGTCGACGTGCCGTGGGCGGAGGAGGTCGAGGTCGCCCAGGGCGATCTCGGCGATCCGGAGTCGCTGGAGGCCGCGGTCGAGGGCGTCGACGTCCTCTACTACCTCGTCCACTCGATGGGCTCGGGCAACGACCACGCCCACTTCGAGGAGGTCGAGAGCCGCGCCGCGCAGAACGTCGCCACGGCCGCGAGGTCGGCCGGCGTCGGCCGCATCGTCTACCTCGGCGGCCTGCACCCCGAGGGCCAGGAGCTCTCGAAGCACCTCCGCTCGCGCGCTGAGGTGGGCCGGATCCTGATGGAGTCGGGAGTGCCGACGATCGCCCTGCAGGCGGGCGTGATCATCGGCTCCGGGTCGACCTCGTTCGAGATGGTGCGCCACCTCACCGACGTGCTGCCGTACATGCCCGCGCCGCAGTGGGTGCGCAACTTCATCCAGCCGATCGCCGTGCGCGACGTGCTGCACTACCTGATCGGCTCCGCGTCGCTCGAGGACGCCACGCTCAACCGCACCTTCGACATCGGCGGGCCCGACGTGCTCCGCTACGGCCAGATGATGAACGGCTACGCGGTCGAGGCCGGGCTCCCGCAGCGGCCGATCGCGTCCCTGCCGGTGTTCACCCCGTGGCTGGCCTCGCAGTGGGTCAACCTGGTCACGCCGATCCCGCGCTCGCTCGCGGTGCCCATCATCGCCTCGCTGCAGTACGACTGCGTCGTGCACGAGCAGGACATCCGCGCGCTCATCCCCGACCCCGAGGGCGGGCTGACCTCCTACCGCCGCGCCGTCCGGCTCGCGCTGGGAAAGATGCAGGCGGGCGAGATCGAGACGAGCTGGCAGAACGCGGAGGTCGTCGGCGCTCCCAGCGATCCGCTGCCGAGCGACCCGGAGTGGGCCGGCCACACGGTCTACGTGGACCTCAAGGAGCGCCGCACCCAGGCCGACCCGGCCAAGCTCTGGCGCGTCATCGAGGGCATCGGCGGCACCAACGGCTGGTACTCCTTCCCGCTCGCGTGGGTGATCCGCGGCTGGATGGACCGCCTCGTCGGGGGAGTGGGCCTGCAGCGCGGGCGCCGCGACTCCGCGCGCCTGCACGCCGGCGACGCCCTCGACTTCTGGCGCGTCGAGGAGATCGAGCGGCCGAAGCTCCTGCGCCTGCGCGCCGAGATGAAGGTGCCCGGCGGGGCCTGGCTCGAGATGCGCGCCGAGCCCTCCGGAGACGGCGGCTCGGTCTACACGCAGCGCGCGGTGTTCTTCCCGCAGGGCCTCGCGGGCAGGCTCTACTGGTTCGCGATCCTGCCCTTCCACGGCATCATCTTCAACGGCATGGCCAACCGCATCACGGCCACCGCGGCCGACCTGCCGGACTCCGGCGACGAGCGCTCCCCTGGCGGGCGCCGGGTGCAGCGGTGACAATGGAGGGGTCCGGCGGCGGCGAGGCCGCCCGGGACGCCGACGAGAGGAGCACGATGAGCGAACGGTCGAGTACGGACGCGGGGCGCGGGCTCCAGCTGGGGAAGGTCCTCTTCATCGGGGACAGCATCATCCAGGCGGGAGCCTGGGGCGAGTGGCTGACGGAGTCGACGGTCGTCGACGAGGGAGTCGGAGGGGCCACCACGGCGGACGTCGTCGCGCGGCTCGCCGAGCTGGTCGCGCAGGAGCCGGACACGGTGGTGCTGCTGATCGGCACCAACGACCTCGCCTGGCACCGCACGACGGAGCACGTCGTGCGCAACATCGAGACGATCGTCGCGACGTTCCGGCGCGACCTCCCGGACGTGCGCATCCTGGTGACCTCGGTCCTGCCGCGCGGACATGAGTTCGCGCCGCAGATCCGCGAGATCAACCGCCACCTGTGGCAGTTCGCGCCCACGGCGCACGCGGGCTACCTCGACCTGTGGCCGGTGCTCGCGGGCGAGGACGGCGGGCTGCTCGAGCAGTACTCGCCGGACGGCCTGCACCTCAACGAGGACGGCTACCGCGCGTGGCGCGAGGCACTGGGCCCGGCGCTCGAGGCGGTCGTGCGGATGCCTCCGCGGACCCGCCCGATCACGCTGCCCTACGACGAGTTCGCGCGGCCGAAGACGGCCTAGCGCAGCACCGTGGAGGGGGAGTCGACCGCAGGGTCGGCTCCCCTTCCGTCATTCCGCGGCCAGGGCGGCCTCGAAGGCCGCGAGGGCGTCCGCGGAGAAGAGGACGAACCGGACCTCGTCGAGTGCGCCGTCCGCGGTCGCCTCGCGGACCGTCTCCACCGCGATGCGCGCCGCGTCGTCCATCGGCCAGCCGTAGACGCCCGCCGAGACGGCCGGGAAGGCGAGCGTCCGCGCACCGAGACCGACGGCGGTGCGCACCGACTCGCGGTAGGCCGAGGCGAGGACGGCGCTGCGGTCCTCCGACCGCGAGTGGACGGGACCGACGGTGTGCACGACCCAGCGGGCGGGGAGGCGGCCGGCGGTCGTGGCGACCGCGGAGCCGGCGGGCAGGCCGTCCGGCAGCTCGGTCCCGCGGAGCCGGCGGCACTCGGCGAGGATCTCCGGTCCGCCCGCGCGGTGGATCGCGCCGTCGACGCCGCCGCCGCCGAGGAGCGACGAGTTCGCCGCGTTCACGATCGCGTCGACGTGCTCGCGGGTGAGGTCGCCGCGCACGGCTCTCAGGGTGGTCACGACTCCCCCTCCAGGCTTCGTCCGAGGGCAGCGATCGCCGCAGGTCCCACGCGGCAGCAGCCGCCGATCAGATCCGCTCCCGCCGCGCGCCAGGAGGCGACCAGCGCGGGGTCGAAGGCCGCGTCGCCTGCCCAGCGACGCTCGACGGCGTCCCACTCCTCGCCGCTGTTCGGGTACACGACGACCAGCTTGCCGGTGACGGAGCGGGCGATGCGGACCGCCTCGGCGACGTCGCCGGGCGGGCAGCAGTTCACTCCCACGCCGACGACCTCCTCGGAGGCGGCGGCGACGGCGAGCGCCTCGGCCAGGGGCTCGCCGGCCGCGGTGCGGCCCGAACGGCCGCTCACGCAGATCCAGGCGGGGACCGAGGAGCCCGCGAGGGCCTCCACGACGGCCCGCACCTCCCGCACCGACGGGATGGTCTCGACGGCGAGCAGGTCGGGCCCGGCCGCGGCCAGGGCCTCCAGGCGCGGCCGGTGCCAGGCGGCGAGCTCGCCGACGGTGAGGCCGTCGTCGCCGCGATACTCGGAGCCGTCGCCGAGGCTCGCACCGAAAGGGCCGACGGAGGCGGCGACCCAGCCGCTCTGCGCGCGCCGGGCCAGGTCGACGCTCTCCCGGAGGGCGCGCTCGGCGAGGCCCGGGGCCAGCCCCGCGGCTGCGAATCCGCTCGCGGACACCTGGTAGCTCGCGGTCACCGCGACCCTGGCGCCCGCCTCGGCGAAGGCGCGGTGCGCGGCGACGACCCGGCCGGGCTCCTCCAGCAGGACCCGGGCGCTCCAGAGCGAGGAGTCCACCGCGGCCCCCTGCTCCTCCAGCTCCGTGCCCAGGCCCCCGTCGAGCAGCAGCGGGCGCACCCGCGCCGCGGCGACGAGGCCGGCGGTCACGAGCGGTTGTTGGAGAGCTCGAAGATCTTCACGAGCTCGGCGATCGCCGCCTCGCGGGCGTCTCCGCCCTCCTCGAACATCGCGGTGATGTGCGTGCGGAGGTGGTTCTCGACGATGAGCTTGTTGAGCGAGCCGAGCGACTTCTGGATCGCGAGGGACTGCGTGACGATGTCGACGCAGTAGTCCTCGTTCTCGATCATCCGCTCGAGGCCGCGCATCTGGCCGCCGAGGATCCGGGCACGGTGCAGCGAGCGCTTCTTGAGGTCCTCGATCACTCCTCCAGCCTACGCGCCGCAGGCGGTACCCGGGCGGGGTATGCGCGCGCCTACGATCGAGGGGTGAGCACCCGCAAGCCGTCCCGCGCGACCGCCGCCCGCTACCCCTCGCGCGACCGCGCCCGCATGGCGCTCGCGCCCGGGATCCTCGGCGCGATCGTGCTGCTGGCCGGGCTCGCCCTCGTCGGCTCCGACGCCTACGACTTCATCCGCTACCCGGTCGCGATCCTCGCGGCGGTCATCGGCTGGTTCGCGATCCAGGCGCGCGCACTCCTCTGGCTGGTCGGGCTCGTCCCGGTGCTCGTGCTGTGGAACCCGGTGCTGCCGTTCGCATTCCCGGACGCGATCTGGTCCTCGCTGAGCCTCGCCGCGGTCGGCGTCTTCGTGGCGGCGGGCCTCGTCATCCGCGTCCCGACTCCGGGATGACGACGAGCGCGACCGTCCGCGCGGCGGAGCGCCGACCGGACCGCCCCGAGGAGTAGACTGGCGGCGCACCCGCACGCCGGGGATGCTGCGACCGGGTCCCAGACCCGTTGCTCGGAGCTCCCGACGGCCACCGGATGCACCGACGCCCGACGCCTCTCCGGAGGCGATCCGGCGGATGCACGGCGACGGCAGCGCGCGGGAACCCCTCCTCCGCCCCCCGTCACACATCGAGGAGGAGCATGGCTCGCAGCGGCCAGCGTCAGTCCGGTCAGACGCGACGAGCGTCGAACGCCGCCGGGAGCCGACCCCGATCGCGCTCGCGCGGCGTGGACAACGCGGGGATCATCCCGATCCTCGCCCGCCGCGTCCGCGAGGTGGAGGCGAAGGCCCAGACCGGCAAGGTCGGACCGACCAACCGGACGAAGTTCCTGGTGATCGCCCTCCTGATGCGCGAGGAGCGCAAGCGGGTCAAGGTCGATCCCTCGCTCAGCGACGCGCAGCGCGCCGAGGAGATGAAGCGCCTCGACGGCATCGCCACGATCCTGGCCAAGACGGCCGCCCGCGACACCAGCCTGATCGCGCTGCTCGAATCGGAGGCCGGCGTCACGGCGGCCGCGCAGAAGCTCCGCCGCGACTGGCTGCTCGAGGCGGGCGCGGAGCTCAGCCCCGACGAGCTGCTCATCGTGACCGAGCCGGAGCCCAAGCCCGAGGTGCCGGTCAACCAGGTCGTGCCGCAGTCGGTGCGCGCCCGGCAGCTGGCGAACCCCTTCCTCCCGCCGGACTTCTCGATCGCCGAGGCCTCGGCTCCGGCGCCGCGTCGCAGGCTCGACGACTGGGAGCTGCTCGGGCCGCTCTTCAAGGCGTTCGAGTACGGAGCGGGCGGACGGGCCGCGAGCATGGAGCTCCCGGAGCCGCCGAAGCTCGACCGGGTCTCGCCGCGCGGCCGCGAGCTGATGCCGCACCAGGCGCGCTTCATCGAGAGCGCCCGCGAGGGGCACCGCAGCTTCCTGCTCGCCGACGAGCCGGGTCTGGGCAAGACCGCGCAGAGCCTCCTGGCCGCCTCGGTGGTCGGGGCGTACCCGCTGCTCGCGGTGGTGCCGAACGTGGTCAAGATGAACTGGGCGCGCGAGGTCGAGCACTGGACGCCGCAGCGGCGCGCCACGGTCATCCACGGAGACGGCGGCACGCTCGACGCGTTCGCCGACGTGGTCATCGTCAACTACGACATCCTCGACCGGCACATCGGCTGGCTCGGGAGCTTGGGCTTCCGCGGCATGGTCGTCGACGAGGCGCACTTCATCAAGAACCTCCGCTCGCAGCGCTCGCAGAGCGTGCTCGCGCTGGCGTCGAGGATCCGCGAGACCACTCCGGGGCACGATCCGCTGATGATCGCGCTGACCGGCACCCCGCTGATCAACGACGTCGACGACTTCCGCGCCATCTGGCGCTTCCTCGGCTGGATCGACGAGACCAAGCCGGGACCGGAGCTGATGGGCCGCCTCGAGGAGACGGGCCTCACCCCCGCCGACACGGGCTTCTACCCGGAGGCGCGCGAGGCCGTGATCGACCTCGGCATCGTCCGGCGCAAGAAGATCGACGTCGCCGCCGACCTGCCGTCGAAGCGGATCGTCGATCTGCCCGTCGAGCTGGACGACGACCTCGGCCGCTCCATCCAGAAGGCCGAGCGCGAGCTCGGCGCCCGCATGCTGCAGCGCTTCAGGGCGGTCACCTCCTCGATCACGCACGAGCTCGACGACGACGAGCGCGAGCGGTTCATCCGCATCGTGGCGCAGAGCGAGCTCGAGGAGTCGAAGTCGGCCAAGACCGGCGAGAACGTCTTCACCATGGTGCGCCGGATCGGCCAGGCCAAGGCGGCGCTGGCCGCCGACTACGCCTCGCAGCTGGCCCGCTCGGTGGGCAAGGTCGTCTTCTTCGCGAAGCACATCGACGTGATGGACCAGGCGGAGGACACCTTCGAGAAGCGCGAGCTGACGTCCGTCTCCATCCGCGGCGACCAGACCGCGGCGTTCCGCCAGACGCAGATCGACGCCTTCAACGAGGACCCGGACGTCTCTGTCGCCGTCTGCTCGCTCACCGCGGCGGGAGTCGGCGTGAACCTGCAGGCGTCGTCCAACGTGGTGCTCGCCGAGCTGTCGTGGACCTCGGCCGAGCAGACGCAGGCGATCGACCGCGTGCACCGCATCGGCCAGGAGGAGCCGGTGACGGCGTGGAGGATCATCGCGGCGCACACGATCGACGCGAAGATCGCGGAGCTCATCGACGCCAAGGCCGGTCTCGCCGCCCGGGCGCTCGACGGCGCGGACGCCGAGACGGCCTCGGCCGACACGGTGCAGCTGGACGCCCTCATGCACGTCCTGCGCGAGGCGATCGGCTGAGTGCACCCGGCCGGGCCGGCTGAGCGCTCAGCCGGTCCGGGCGAGCGGTGCGGCGAAGAAGTCCTTCTCGAACGAGCTCGACCGCAGGAAAGCGTCCCTCATCGCGGCGCGCTCCCTCGGTGAGGCGTCGCGGGCGGCCTGCTCCGTGAACTCGATCGCCCGCTCGGTGGCCGTCGCGAAGACCGGGTCGCCGTACAAGAGCAGCCAGTCCGCGTAGGGGTGCTCGGGGTGCCCGGAGGCGGCGAGGCGCGACCCGACGTCGGCGTAGAGCCAGAAGCAGGGGAGCAGGGCGGCGACGATCTCGCCGTAGCCGCCCCGCGCGGCGACCGCGAGCAGGTGGTCGGTGTAGCCGCGGGTCACGGGCGCGGGAGCCGCGTCCCTGGTCCCGAGCCGGTCGCGGTGCAGCTGCGCCTCCGCCGCGAGGGCGGACGCCGAGCCCTCGGCCCAGAAGACCTGCTCGGCGGTGGTCGGCGCGCGCTGCGCCGCCACGGCCAGGACGCGGGCGTACTCGGTGAGGTAGAGAGCGTCCTGCTCGAGGTACCACTCGAAGTCCTCCCGCCCGAGGGAGCCGTCGCCGAGGGCCCGCACGAACGGGAGCGCGTCGATCTCGTCGCGGAGGGTCCGGGTCCTCTCCCAGACGTCCGCGCAGAACGCCGGAGGACGTTGCCGGTGGAAGTGGTCGATCGGGCCGTTGCCGGTGCCGACCTCGAGAGCGTCGGCGGCGCGCAGGGCGCCGGTCAGCCACTCCTTGGCCTCCGTCAGCGCCTCGACCAGGGCGTCGGAGGAGGTGTCGCGCCCGGCCAGGAGCGTCGCCATCGCGGACGAGAGCGAGCACCCGGTGCCGTGCGTGTTCGAGGTGGCGACGCGCTCGCCGGGGACCTCGCGCACGAGGCCGTCGGGGGTGACGATCGCGTCCGGGGTGGCGGGGCCGTCGAGGTGGCCGCCCTTCACCAGCACGGCGGCGTCGAGGGCGCGGGCGAGTGCCGCTCCCTGCGCGAGCGCGGCCGGCCAGTCGGAGGCGGTCGGCTCTCCGGCCAGCACGCCCAGCTCGGGGAGGTTCGGCGTCACCAGGTCGGCGCGGCGGAGCAGGTCGCGCACGGCGTCCTCGGCTTCGGGAGCGAGCAGCCGGTGACCGCTGGTCGCGACCATCACCGGATCCACGACCACGACGGGCGGGCGGACCTCGTCGAGCCACTCGGCGACGACTCCGGCGTACTCGGCCGTGGCGAGCATCCCGATCTTCACCGCGTCGATCGTGACGTCGTCGCTCACCGCGTCGAGCTGCTCGCGGAGGAACGCGGCGGGCGGCAGGTGCACGGAGCGGACCCCGTGCGTGTTCTGCGCGACGAGCGCGGTGACCACCGCCATGCCGTAGCCGCCGAGCGCGCCGATCGACTTGAGGTCGGCCTGGACGCCTGCACCGCCGGTCGGATCGGTGCCGGCGATGCTGAGGACACGGGGGACGCGGGCGCCGGCGGTCACCGGTCCCACTCCGCTCGGATCAGGCGGGCGGCCGCCGCGGGGTCGGCGGCCGTGCAGAGCGCCGACACGACCGCGAGACCGGCCGCACCGGCGAGGCGGAGTGGCCCCGCGTCCGCGGCTCCGACTCCGCCGATGGCGACGCAGGGCAGCGCCGTGGCCGCGGCGAGGGCGGCGAACCCGTCGACACCGAGGGGAGCGGGGTGGTCGGGCTTGGTCGCGGTGGGCCTAATGACGCCGACGCCGAGGTAGTCGACCGTCCCCGCGGGCAGGGCGCGGACGGCGGCGAGGTGCTCGGGGGTGTTCGCGGTGAGCCCGATCACCGCGTCGGGTCCGAGCAGCGAGCGGGCGGCGGTGACGGGGAGGTCGGACTGCCCGAGGTGGACGCCGTGGACGCGGGCGCCCGCGAGGCGGGCGGCGAGGGCGACGTCGACGCGGTCGTCGACCAGCAGGGTCGTGCGCTCGTCGAGGACGGCGGCGACGGCCCGGGTCAGGGCGACGAGCTCGGCGGCGGGGGCGTCGTGATCGCGGATCTGCACGGTCGTGACTCCGCCCCGGACGGCGGCAGCGGCCACGGCGGGCACGCCGCGCGGGCCGCACTGCGCGGTGTCCGTGACGAGGTAGAGCGAGAGGTCGAGGCTCATGCGATCCGCGCCCCGGCCTCGGCGTCGGCCGGCTGGAGGGCAGCGAGGGCGTCGAGGAGGCCGACGGCGAAGGACCCGGGACCGCTGCTCGCAGCGGCGGCCCGCTCGGCGGCGAGGCCCCAGACCGCGGAGGCGCTGACGGCCGCGTCGAGCGGGCGGGCGCCCGCGCCGAGGAACGCCGCCATCACGGCGCCGAGCGCGCAGCCGCCGCCGGTCACGCGGGTCAGCAGCGGGTGGCCCCCCGTGACTCGGACGATCCGCTCGCCGTCGGTGACGAGGTCGACCGCTCCCGAGACGGCGACCACGCCGCCGGTGCGGCGGGCGAGGACGCGGGCGGAGTCGAGCGCCTGCTCGGCGGTGTCGACGGCGTCCACGCCGCGGCCGCCCGCACCGGCTCCCGCGAGGGCGAGGATCTCGGAGGCGTTGCCGCGGATGATCGCGGGCCGCGCCTCGAGCAGCTCCACCGCCAGAGCGGTGCGGACGGGCAGAGGGCCGACGGCGACCGGATCGAGCACCCAGGGGGTGCCGGCGCGTCCGGCCGCGGCGACCGCCTCGCGAGCACCCTCGCGCTGCTCCGCTCCGGGCGTGCCGAGGTTGACGAGCACGGCGGAGGCGAGGCCCGCGAAGACGCCCGCCTCGCCGGGCAGGTCGCACATCGCCGGGCTGGCGCCGAGGGCCAGGAGGCTGTTGGCGGTGAAGCCGGTGACGACCGCGTTCGTGATGCACTGCACCAGGGGCCCGGCGGCGCGGAGCTCGGCGAGATCGCGACCCACGGACGCCGGGTCGGGCGCCGTGTCGGCGGGGAGGGTCGGGTGGACAGGCGTGCGAATGCTCATTCGCGACATCCCTTCGCTAGTACGAACTAGATCAGGTTCAACGGGTCTTCTCTCAGCCCTGGCGGGCACCCCGTGTCACTGCGCACGACCCTAGCAGCGGGCGCGGGCGCGCTCGCTGCTGCAGTGCGAGAGGAGCCAGCGGGCCGTCGTCGCCCCTTCGCCCGGGAGCGGCCGCTCAGCCGGTGAGGATCGTCGAGTCGCCGCGCGGCCCCACCGCGACGCGGAGGCCGATCGGCAGCCGCTCGCGCATCGCGTCGACGTGGCTGATCAGGCCGATCGTCCGACCGCCCGACCGCAGCTCGTCGAGCGTGCTGAGCGCCGTCTCGAGCGTCTCGGCGTCGAGCGAGCCGAAGCCCTCGTCGATGAACATGGTCTCGAGCGAGATGCCGCCGGACTGCGCCGTCACCACGTCGGCGAGGCCGAGGGCGAGGGCGAGCGAGGCGAGGAACGTCTCGCCGCCGGAGAGCGAGGCGGGCTGCCGGCGGACGCCGGTGAAGGCGTCGAGCACGTCGATCCCGAGGCCGGAGGCGGCACCGCGGTAGGCGAGCGAGTCGTCGTGGGCGAGTGCGTAGCGGCCGCTGGTCATCGCGTCGAGGCGGAGGTTCGCCGCGGTCACGATCTCCTCCAGGCGTCCGGCGAGGGCGAAGGCCTCGAGGTCCATCCGGCGCGTGTTCTGCCCCCGGCCGGAGACGGTCTCGGCCAGCCCGCGCAGCTCCTCGTGGCGGTGGAGGCGCTCACCCAGCACCGCGAGGCGGCCCGCGGCCGTCGCGGTGAGCTCGGCCAGGCGCTCCGAGCGGTGCTCGAGCACGGAGAGGCCGGCTCGCGCCTCGTCGCGACGGGCGGAGGCCTCGCGCGAGCGCCCCTCGGCGGCGGCGAGGTCGACGGCCGTGCCCGGCAGTCCGCGGAGCTCCGGGTCGGCGAGCACCGCCTCCGTCGCGCTCCGCCGTCGCTCGTGCTCGGCGACGACGGCCTCGGCCCGCGCCCGGTCCCCGCTGGCCAGCGCGGCCGACTCGGCCTCCTCGGCGGTCGTGAAGCCGCGCTCGGCGAGGACCTCGGCGAGCTCCTCCCGGGCGGCGGCGGCGGCCTCGGACCGCGAGACGGCCGCCTCCTCGGCCTCGACCAGGGCGACGGCACGACGGCGCTGGGCGTTCAGCTGCTCGACGCGCGAGGCGACGCTCGGCGCGCCGTCGCGGAAGGCCTCGACGCGCTCCCGCAGCAGCCGCAGCGCTTCAGCGGCGAGGGCGGACTCGTCGGCGCGGGCGCGGTGCTCCTCACGAGCGGCGTCCCGCCCGGTCGTGAGAGCGTCGATCCGGGTGCGCAGCCGGATGCGCTCGCGCCGCAGCTCCTCCATGCGGGCGGCGGCGCGGCGCGCCGAGGCGAGCCGCTCCTCGTGCGCCGGGCGGAGCGACTCCGGATCCGCGTCCTCGCCCACACGCTCCTCGAGCGCCGCGAGAGCACGAGCCGCGGCTCCCTCGCGCTCGCGGGCGCCGTCGAGGGCGGCGGCGGCGCGCTCCACCGCGATGCGGGCCCGGTCGAGGTCGTCGGTGCCGACCGTCGTCGGGCCGTCGTGCTCGGCCGGGCGGGGGTGCTCGCACGAGCCGCAGACGGGGCAGGGCTCGCCCGGCTCCAGCCGCTCGGCGAGCTCCCCGGCGAACCCGGCGAACCGGCGCGCGATCAGGGCCGCCTGCTCCGCGGCGCGCTCGCCGTGGACGCGCGCCGCGTCGGCGTAGGCCGTGCGGAGCCGCTTCAGGCCCGCCGCAGTGAGATCGCGCTCGAGGGCCGCGGCGATCCTCCGCTCGAGCGCGGCGAGCTCGTCGACGCGCGCGGGGACGGCGGCGGCCTCCCCGGCCAGGGACTCCTCCTCGGCGGCGAGCGCGCGTCGACGCGGGCGGGCAGCTCGCGCAGCTCCGCCTCGATCCCCGCGAGCGCGGTCGCCGCCGCCTGCTCGGCGCGCGCGGACCGCTCGGCGACGCGCTCCGCGTCGGGGAGCCGGCGCTCCTCTGCCAGCGCCTCGGCGAGGGCGCCGAGGACAGCGGCGAGCCGTTCCGGCCGTCTCGGCGGCCGGGCCCCCAGACGCGTCCCCCGTAGGCGTCGGCCGCGAGGTCGCGCTGCTGCCAGGCGGCCCGCTCCTTCTCGGCGGCTGCCCGGGCGGAGCGGAGCAGCGGCAGCACGCCGTCGGCCGGCGCGCGCGCTCGATCGCGGCCCGCTGCTGCTCGACGTGCGCCTCGGCGACCACGAGCTCCTCCGCCTCGATGAGGGCGCGCCGGCGCCGCTCCTGGCCCCGGGCGATGCGCCGTGCCTCGTCGAGAGCGGTGCCCGCGGCCTCGTGCGCCGCGTCGGCCGCGCGGAGCCGCCCGGGCCGCCTCGAGCGGAGCGGCGAGCCGCGCCGGCAGCCCGGCGAACCAGGCGGCGTCCGGCAGAGGCGGCTCGGCTCGGTCATCGAGGAGCCGGACGGCCTCGTCCGCGAGCGCGGTCACGGCCGCGCGCTCCTCCTCGAGCCCGACGGCGCTCGCGTCGCGCTGCTCGAGCAGGCGGCGGCGGAGCAGATCGAAGCGCTCGGTCGCGAAGAGCGTGCGCAGGAGCCGCTGCCGGTCGTCGTTCTTCGCGAGCAGGAACTCGTGGAAGCGGTTCTGCGCCAGCAGGATCACCTGGAGGAACTGGTCCTTCGTCAGGCCGACGATCCGGCCGATGTCGGCGCCCACCTCCTTCGCGCTCGACGAGAGCCCGACCCAGGTGCCGTCGACCTGCTCCAGCAGCTCGACCTTCGCCGGCTGGGTCGTGGTGCCGGTGCCGCGCCGTTTCGGCCGCTCGTACTCGGGCGAGCGCCGGACGCGGTAGACGCGCCCCGCCGCCTCGAACTCGAGCTCGGCGAAGGTCTCGTCCTCGGGGCCGCTGTGGTCGCTCCGGAGGCGCGAGGCGGTGCCGTCGAAGCGGGGGACCGAGCCGTAGAGCGCGAACGCGATCGCGTCGAGGATCGTCGACTTGCCCGCTCCGGTGCGCCCGGCGATGAGGTACACGCCCACGTCCTCGAGCCGGTCGAAGTCGACGCACTGCTCGGCGCGGAACGGTCCGAGTCCGGCGAAGGCGAGTCGGCGGATCCTCACCGCAGAGCCTCGGCCTCGACGGCCGCGAGCGCGTCGAGGGTGAGGGCGCGCTCGGTCTCCGTGGCGCCGTGACCGCCGCGGACGTGGGCGAGGAAGTCGTCGACGACCTCCACGTCGCTCCGCCCGCGGATCCGCTCGGCGTACGCGCGCGGCTCGGCCGCGGCGTGCGGGGGCCGGTGCTCGAGCGTGGCGCAGCCGGGGAAGCGCGACTGCAGGCGCGCCATCGCGTCGAGCGGGCGCACGGGATCGGTGAGCACCGCCGAGACCCAGTCGCCCTCCACCTCGGCCAGGGAGGGATCGCGCAGCAGCTGCTCGAGCTCGCCCTCGATCACGCTGAGCCTCCTCGGCACGGGGAGCGGCGACCACTCGACGCCCTCGAGCCCCTCGGGCCCGATCGTCACCAGCCAGGCGCCGCGCGGCTTCGACGCCTCGCCGAACGAGTAGTGCAGCGGCGCTCCGGAGTAGCGCACTCCCGGCAGCAGCTCGGCGCGTCCGTGGATGTGCCCGAGCGCCGCGTAGTCGGCCGCGGCGAAGTGCTCGACCGAGACGTAGTCGAGCCCGCCCGCCGTGATGTCGCGCTCGAGGACCGCGGCCGGGGCTCCGACCGCGAAGCAGTGCGCGAGCACGACCCAGGGACGGCCCGCCGCCTCGGCGGCGGCGCGCACCCGCGCCATCGCGAAGGCGAGCACGTCCTCGTGGCGGCGCAGCTGCTCCTCCGGGTGCCGGTGGCGGTAGAGGGCGGGCTCGAGGAAGGGGATGCCGTGGACGCCGACCTCGAGCCCGGACGCGTCGCGCAGCACGACCGGCTCGGCGTACGCCTCGGGGTCGGTGAGGACGTGGACGCCCGCTCCGCGCAGGAGCCCGGCCTGGAAGCCGAGCCGGGCGGGGGAGTCGTGGTTGCCGCTGGTGAGGACGACCTCGGCGCCGGCCGCGCGGATCGCCTCGAGCGTGCGGGTGAGGAGGGTGTAGTGCTCCGCGGCGGGCACGGCGGAGTCGAAGACGTCGCCGGCGATCAGCACCGCGTCCACGCGCTCGGCCCGCACCGTCTCGACCAGGGCCTCGAGCACGGTCGCGAGCGCCGCCGTCGTGGAGTGCCCGTGGAAGGTGCGGCCGATGTGCCAGTCCGAGGTGTGCAGCAGCTTCACGGTCGTCCTTCCTCTGCGTCGTCCGGGGGAGCGCCTCCAGGCTAGTGAGGCCCTCCGACACCGGCGGCGCAGCGGACACCTCCCGTTCACCGGGAGGTGCACAATAGGGCGTCGGTCGAGCAGAGGAGATGGTCGTGAAGCTGCCCCGCGTCCCCGCGACGATCCTGGGTCTGGGCTCGCGCACCCGCGCCGCCGCCGAGGACACCGCTCCCATCCAGCGTCTGCGCCCGGACGACGAGCCGGCCCGCACCAGCACGGTCGACAACGCGATCTACCAGGACGGCCGCCGGGTCGTCTCACCCGGCAGCATCCCGGAGGCGCTCGCCGCCCTGCAGAAGCTGCCCGACGCGATGGCGTGGATCGGGCTGTACCGGCCGAACGCGGCCGAGCTCGCCGCGCTCGAGGACGAGTTCTCGATGCACCCGCTCGCCCTCGAGGACGCGATCAGCGCGCACCAGAGGCCCAAGCTCGAGCGGTACGGCAGCGACATGTTCGTGGTGCTGCGCGCCGCCAGCTACTCCGACCAGCGCGAGGAGGTCGACTTCGGCGAGCTCCACCTGTTCGTGGGGTCGAACTTCGTCGTCACGGTCCGCCACTCCGAGAAGCCCGACCTCTCGCTGGTGCGGCGGCGGATGGAGGCCGATCCGGAGCTGCTGCGCGTCGGCCCGGTCGCCGTGCTGTACGCGATCCTCGACGCCGTCGTGGATCAGTACTCGCCCGTCGTCGCCGGTCTCGAGAACGACATCGACGAGATCGAGGCGCAGGTCTTCGAGGGCGACCCGGCGGTGTCCCGACGCATCTACGAGCTCAGCCAGGAGGTGCTGGACTTCCAGCGTGCGGTCGCTCCGCTGACCGGCATGCTTGGGCGGCTCGTCACCGACTTCGAGGTGTTCCAGTCGGATGTGGAGCTGCGCCGCTACATCCGCGACGTCGCCGACCACGTCGCGCTCGTCACCGAGCGGGTCGACGGCTTCCGCACCACGCTGCGGGAGATCCTGGCGGTGAACGCGACCCTCGTCGCCCAGCGCCAGAACGAGGACATGAAGAAGCTCGCGGAGGTGGGCAACCAGCAGAACGACGAGGTCAAGCGGATCTCCGCCTGGGCGGCCATCTTCTTCGCGCCGACCATGATCTCGAGCATCTACGGCATGAACTTCGACGTGATGCCCGAGCTGCACGTGGCGTGGGGGTACCCGGCGGCGCTCGCGGCGATGCTCGCCTCGAGCGTGGTGCTGCACCGGCTCTTCAAGCGGTGGGGCTGGCTCTGAGCCCGCGTCCCGCGACGTGTCAACACCGTGACGGTCCCGGAGGCTCCGCGTAGCGTCGCTCGCGGGCCGTCCGGCCCCTGAACGGAGGGACTCCCGATGACTCCGGAGGACACGACCACGACGGCCCCGCGGCCCCGCTCCCTCTGGCGGGCGGGCGCGGCTCCGATCCCCTCCGACGAGTTCGTCCCGGGCGCGCACTACGACGACGTCGTGGTCGGCGCCGGACTCACCGGGCTGGTCACCGCGCTCCTCCTGCAGCGGACCGGCCGGCGCGTGCTGGTGCTGGAGGCGCGGGAGGTCGGCGCGGTCACGACCGGGAACACGACGGCGAAGCTCAGCCTCCTGCAGGGAGCGCACCTCTCCCGGATCGCGGAGCGCAACATCCCCGCGGTGACCGAGGCCTACGTCGCGGCGAACCTCGCGGGCTTCCGCTGGCTGCTCGACTACTGCGAGGGCGCGGGCGTGCCGGTGCAGAGGCGCACCGCCTACAGCTACGCGCAGACGCCCGAGGGCGTGGACGCCGTCCTGAAGGAGCACGCGACCGCGCGCCGCTTCGGCCTCGCGACCCGCCTCGTCGGCGAGCTCGACGTGCCGTTCCCCAGCACGGCGGCCGTCGCCCTCGACGACCAGGCCCAGTTCGACCCGATGGACGCCCTCACGGCGCTCGCCGCCGACTTCCGCGCCGCCGGGGGCACCCTGGTGCAGGGCGTCCGGGCCCTCGGGATGCGAGCGACCGCTCCCGTCCGGGTCCGCACCAGCGCGGGCCCGGTGACCGGGGACCGGGCCTACCTGCTCACGGGGGCGCCGATCCTCGACCGCGGCCTGTACTTCGCCAAGATCGCCGCGCTGCGCTCGTACGCGGTCGCGTTCCGCACCGACGCGCCGATCCCCGACGGCATGTACCTCTCGGTCGACGAGCCGTCCCGCTCCGTGCGCGACGCCGAGCGCGACGGCGAGCGGCTCCTCCTGATCGGCGGCAACGGCCACCCGGTGGGGCGCAGGCCCGTCACCTCGGAGGCGGTGGACGACCTGGTCGCCTGGACGCGGCGGTCCTTCCCGGGGGCGGAGCCGGTCGCGCAGTGGAGCGCCCAGGACTACGAGCCGTTCCACCGCGTGCCGTTCGTGGGCTGGCTGCCGCGGGGCCGCGGACGGATCTTCCTGGCGACCGGCTACGACAAGTGGGGGATGACCAACGCGGTGCAGGCCGCGCTGACGCTCGTCGCCGACCTCGAGGGCGGGACGCCGGCCTGGGCGAGGACGCTGCACCGCCGGCCCACGCTGCCGCGGGTGATGGCGGAGGGGCTCGGCGCCGGACTGGCGGTGGGCGCCTGGTACGCCCGCGGCTGGTCGGCAGCGCTCCGCGCGCCCCGCTCGGCCGGGGTGGTGCCGGCGGAGGGCCAGGGCTCGCTCGCCCGCGACGGCCTGCAGCCCGTCGCTGTCTCCACCGTGGAGGGGAGGCGCTGCGCGGTGTCGGCGGTGTGCCCGCACCTGGGCGGGATCGTCACCTGGAACGACTCGGAGCGCAGCTGGGACTGCCCGCTGCACGGCTCCCGCTTCGCAGCCGACGGGACGGTGCTGGAGGGGCCGGCGGTCGAGCCGCTCGCCCCGCTGGGCTAGGCCGGCCGCCGGCTCCGCGGAGCCGAGCCGGCGGCCGGCCCCGCAGAGCAGGCGGCTCAGTCCTCGTCCGCTCCGGGCTCCGCGACCTCGTCGCCGTCCGCGCCCGAGGCGTCGCCGGTCGTGTGCAGATCGGTGTCGCCCGGGATGCTGAAGTCGCTCAGCGGGTCCAGGGGCTTCTTGTCGTCGGTGTCGTCGCTCATGCCTGCCACCCTACGAGCGTCCGGCGAGGCGCTGCACCGCGGCGACCGGGATCGACAGCCACTCCGGCCGGTTGCGCGCCTCGTAGATCGCCTCGTAGACGGCCTTGTCGAGCTCGAACGCGTCGAGCACCGCCCGGTGCGCGGTGACCGCGTCGCCCGCTTGCTCGGCGTAGCCCTCGAGGAACGCGGCCCGGCTCGCCGCCGCCCAGGCCGCCCTCGAGGCGCCCGGCTCGGCCTGCTCGTGCGCGCCCGCCGCGTAGTCGAAGGAGCGCAGCATCCCCGCCACGTCGCGAAGGGCCACGTCGGGAAGACGGCGCTCGTGCATGGGCCGCAGCGGCTCGCCCTCGAAGTCGAGGAGCACCCAGCCGCGATCGGGCACGGACAGGACCTGCCCGAGGTGGTAATCGCCGTGGATGCGCTGGAGCCTCGGCCACGGCGCGGTCTCGGCGGCGCGGAACACGGCCTCGATCGCCTCCGAGTCCTCGGCGATCACGGGGACCTCTGCCGAGGCGATGCGCAGGCGACGGCGCATGGCCGCGACCATCCGCTCGACGACCTCGGACGTGGTGTCCTCGGTCGGCATGACCTCCGCCAGCGTCGCGTGCACCTCGGCGGTGGCGCGGCCCAGCTCGCGGGCGGGTCCGGTGAAGTCGGAGTCGGCGGCGACCGCCTCGAGGGCGACGCGCCACGCGTCCTGGACCCCGGGGAGGAACTCCTGCGCGAAGGCGAGGTGCCCGAAGGCGCGGCCCGTCTCCTCGCCCTCGTCGTCCCACTCGCCGGTCACGTTGCCGAGCACGGGCGGGACGAGGGCGCTCCCGGCGGCGTTGAGCGCCGACTGCACCGTCACGTCCGGGTTGTCGCCGTGGTGGAGGGCGCGGAAGACCTTGACGATCACCGGGGTCGCGTCGGATCCGTCGTGGGCGGTGGTGCGGACGATCACCGAGGTGTTCGACTGCTCGCCGCTGAGCACCTTCGAGGACGCGAACGCCCCGATCGCGGCACCCGGCTGCCGGTGGCCCTCGGCGCGGGCGCCGCCCTGGGCGCCGTCCTCGTCGGAGCGGCCGCCGTCGGCGATCATGCCGAGCAGGGCGCGGGCGAACACCGGGTCCCGTGGAGCGTCGTACACGAAGTGCACGTCGTCGGAGTAGACGAGGGCGTCCTCGAGCCCGGGCACCGGAGCCGCGTGGACGGTCACCGGCACCTGGTACAGCACCGGGCTCGTGCCTGCCCGGTCGATGAAGAGGTGGTCCACCACCTCCGCCTCACCGGGGTGCAGCGACCAGGCGCCGCGGACCTCCAACTCGGGGCGCCGCCCCTTGCTCGCGTACCACCTCTGGTCCGCCACCCATGCGGCGATGCGGTCGATCGACAGGCCTGCGCTCATGCTCTTCCCTCCGTCGGCACCCCGAACCCTACTGGCCGCGGACGACGGGCGGAGGGGCTTGCGGCGGGGCGCTCAGGCCAGCTCGAGCACGTCCAGCGTCCAGGCGTACTCGAACGCGATCTCGCGCCAGCGCTCGTAGCGTCCGCTCACCCCGCCGTGTCCCGCGGTCATCTCGGTGCGCAGCAGCGCGGGAGCGCCGACCTCGCGGAGCCTGGCCACCCACTTCGCCGGCTCCACGTAGAGCACCCGGGTGTCGTTGAGGCTCGTCGTCGCGAGGATCCGGGGGTACTGCACGTCCTCGCGGACGTTCTCGTAGGGCGAGTACGACTTCATGTAGGCGTAGACCTCGGCGTCATGCAGCGGGTCGCCCCACTCGTCCCACTCGATCACCGTGAGCGGGAGCGACGGGTCGAGGATCGAGGTGAGCGCGTCGACGAACGGGACCTGCGCGAGGACGCCGGCGAACGCCTCCGGGGCGAGGTTCGCGACCGCGCCCATCAGCAGGCCGCCGGCCGACCCTCCCTGCGCGACCAGGCGGTCCGGAGTGGTGAAGCCCGCGTCGACCAGGTGCCGCGCCGCGGAGACGAAGTCGGTGAAGGTCGTCCGCTTCGCCAGCGTCTTCCCGTTCTCGTACCAGGAGCGGCCCATCTCCCCGCCGCCGCGGACGTGAGCGACGGCGAAGACGACGCCGCGGTCGAGCAGCGAGAGGCGCGCGATCGAGAAGCCCGGGTCGATGCTCGCCTCGTACGAGCCGTAGCCGTAGAGGAGGAGCGGCGCGGGGGCCGAGTCCGGATCGGCGGCGTCGCGGCGCCAGACGAGCGAGAGGGGCACCCGCGTGCCGTCCTCCGCCACGGCCCACTCCCTCCGCTGCACGTAGAGCGCGGGGTCGTAGTCGCCGAGCACCGGCTGCTGCTTGAGCACCGTGCGCTCGCCCGTCGCGACGTCGAGCGCGAGCACGGTCGAGGGGGTGACGAACGAGGTGTAGGCGAGGCGGAGGGAGGGCTGCTCCCACTCCGGGTTCCCCGCCAGGCCCGCGTCGTAGAGCGGCTCGTCGAAGACGATCTCCTCGAGCCGCGCTCCGGCGCCGTCCTCGCGGAGGAGCCCGAGCCGGGTGGCTCCGTCGGCCCGGTAGGAGACGACGACGTGCCCGGCGAAGGCGTCGACGCCCTCGATCCGGCGGCCCTCGCGGTGCGGCACCACCACGCGGCGCTCGCGGGCCCGGGCGTCGGCGTCGAGCGACAGGTCGGCCGGCTCCTCGACGATCTCGAAGTCGAGGGCGCCGTCGTTGTGCACGATCAGCAGGCGGTCGCGTCCGTCGACGACCGCGTGCTCGACCTCGTACTCCACGCCCTCGCGTCGCGGCCACACCGAGCGGAAGGAGCCGGTCGGGTCGGACGCGTCCAGCAGCAGGCACTCGCTCGTGATCTTGCTGCCGATCTCGATGACGAGGAAGCGGCGGCTGCGGGTGAGGCCCACGCCGATCCAGTAGCGCTCGTCGGGCTCGGCGAAGACGACCTCGTCCGGGGTCCCGGCGCCGACCTCGTGCCGCCAGATCGTGTCGGGGCGCCAGGACTCGTCGACGGTCGGGTAGAAGACGAAGCGCGCGTCGGCGCCGAAGGTCGCTCCGCCGCCGGTGCCCTCGATGACGTCCGGCAGGTCCTCGCCGGTCTCGAGGTCGCGGATGCGGAGGGTGTAGCGCTCGTCGCCCTCGACATCGGTGCCGAAGAGCAGCCGTCGGCCGTCCGCCGAGACGTCGAAGCTGCCGAGCGAGAAGAAGTCGTGCCCCTCCGCCTCCGCGTTGCCGTCCAGGACGACCTGCTCGCCCTCGAGCGGACCGCCCTCGGCGATCGACGGCGGCGTCCAGTCGTCCGGCCCGCTGATCGGCGCTCGGCAGTGCACGGCGTACTGGCGGCCCTCGTAGGAGCGCGAGAAGTACCACCAGGAGCCCTCCCGGACGGGGACCGAGAGGTCGGTCTCCTTCGTCCGCGAGCGGATCTCCTCGAACAGGCGCTCGCGCAGCGGAGCGAGAGGAGCCAGCACCGCCTCGGTGTACGCGTTCTCGGCCTCGAGGTGCGCGATCACCTCGGGGCTCTCCTTCTCGCGCAGCCACTCGTAGTGGTCGACCACCACGTCGCCGTGGTGGCGGCGCTCGAGGGGGACGCGGCGGGCGACGGGCGGAACGGGCGCGGTCATCGCTCCAGCCTAGGGCGAGGGCGCCCCTGGCCGCCCCGGGGTGCCGCAGCGGCGCCGGGCGTGAGCACAATGGAGCATGGCCAGCGGTGCGGAGAACGAGTCGGCGACGTCCCGGGCGGGCGGTGCGCGGAGAGTGCAGACCGAGGTCGAGCGCAAGTACGACGTCGACGCGGGCACCCGGCTGCCCGACCTGACAGGCACCGCGAGCGTCGCGAGCGTCCGCACGGAGGAGCCGGTGACCCTCCGCGCCGAGTACTTCGACACCGCCGAGCGCGCTCTGTCCCGGGCGCGGATCACGCTGCGCCGCCGCGAGGGCGGATCCGACCAGGGCTGGCACGTCAAGCTGCCCGGCTCCTCCGGCCGCACCGAGATCCACGCGGAGCTCACGGCCTCGCGCACGGTCCCGTCCGCCGTCCGCGAGCCGGTGCTCGGGCAGGTGGGGCGCGCGCCGCTCGAGCCGCTGGCGCTGCTCGAGACGGTCCGCTCGATCACCCGCGCCCTCGACTCCCACGGGCGGGAGCTCGCCGAGATCGCCGACGACCTGGTGACCGCGCGCGACCAGCGCACCGGCCGCGAGCGGCGCTGGAGGGAGTGGGAGGTCGAGCTCGTCGACGTCCCGGGGGACGAGGGCGAGCGGGTCCTCGACGCGATCGAGCAGCGCCTCCTCGCCGCGGGCGCCCGCCCGGCCGCCAGCGCCTCCAAGCTCGCCCGGGCCACCGGCGGCCCGATCGAGGAGACGGTCCCGGATCCGCGCAACGGCGGGGAGGCGGCGCTCGCCGCGGTCCGCTCGCTCCTGCGCGAGCTGCGCGCCGTCGACCCGCGGGTGCGCCTCGAGGCCGACGACGCCCTGCACCGGATGCGCGTGCTCGCGCGCCGGCTCCGGTCCGTCCTCGCCGCCTCCCGCTCCGTGCTCGACCGTGCGGCGACCGACCCCGTGCGGGACGAGCTGCGCTGGCTGGGAGGGGTCCTCGGCGCGGCCCGCGATCAGGAGGTGCTCGCCGAGCGGTTCCGCACCTCCCTGGCGGCCGTCGAGGGCGCCCCGAGCACCCCCTCCGCCCTGCTGGAGGAGATCGAGCACCGGCACGCCTCGGCGCTGCGCCGCGTCGACCGCACTCTGCGCGGCGGCCGCTACCTCGCGCTCCTCGCCTCGCTCGACGCCCTGCTCGCGGATCCGCCCCGCACCGCGCGGGCGGGCTCGAGCGCGACGGCGCTGGTGCGCCGCTCCGTCGCGAAGGACCTCGCGCGCATCTCCGCGGCGGGCTCCGCGGCGGCCGGCGGCTCGCTCGAGGCTCGTCACGACCTGCGGAAGGCGGCGAAGCGGCTCCGCTACACCGTGGAGGCGTGGCGGGCGGTCGTCCCCGAGGCCGTCGGCGCCCGGCGCCGCTCGCTCGCCGAGGCGGGCGAGGACCTCGCCGACGCCCTGGGGGAGGAGCGCGACGCGCTCGCCGCCCGTGCGCTGATCCTGGAGGAGGCCGATCGCAGCGGGGAGGGGGCCTTCGCGCTGGGGGTCGTCGCCGCCGAGGAGCGGCACCGCGCCAGGCGGGCCGCGAAGGTTGCGGAGAAGGCGGGGGACCGTCTGGGGTCGCTCTCGCGCTGACCGTGCGGCCCCGCGGTCGCTGTCAAGCCGACGGCCCGGTCGCACGGACGAAATCCACGGCGGATAATGTGAATCATGCCTTCCGTCCGTGCTCTTCCGTCACCGCTCCTGCGCCCGCGCCACTTCGACCGCGACGACGTCGTGGTCCATGCCGGCCTGTTCTCGCTGGTGAACTCGAGTACGACGCCCCGCGCGGCCTGGACCGAGGACCTGATCGCCATCGGCGAGGTCCTCGACGCCGCCGAATTCCCCTACCGCCTCATCCGCGGCACTGACGGCTCGCCCTTCCTCGCGGTGGACCGCGTGCTCGGCGCCGAGCTGGCGACGCTGCTGGCGCGCGCCTTCGCGACCGAGCCCTTCTACGCCAAGACGGTCGACAAGCGGGGCACCCCGCCCCAGCTCCTGGCCGAGGGCGTGCTCGCGCCGTATCCGCGCGCCTCCGTCTTCAAGCTCTTCCGCCCGCGCGTCTCCTCCACGGGATCGCTGCGCTACGGCGCCCGCAGCGGCGTCCGCCTCGAGCTGTGGAAGGTAAACGAGGAGGAGATCATCACTCCCGCCGAGAACGCGCTCATGCGCAACAGCCTCCCCGTCGCCGAAGCCATCGACGCCCACGTCGAGGCGTACGGCCGCACCTGGCCGACGTTCGAGGGCATGTTCGAGCCGCTCGTCAGCGACATCCGCTTCGAGGTCGACATCGTCTTCTCGTGGGTCGACGGCACCGACCTGGAGTTCCAGCGCGCCCGCGCGGCCCGCATGGCGAGCTACGTGGTGGGTGAGGGCGACGACGCTCCGGCGCGCTTCCGCCAGATCGACGAGCTCAAGTACGCCCTGCGCAGCGTCTACATGTACGCGCCGTGGATCCGGCACATCTACATCGTCACCGACTCCCCGCGCCCGCGCTGGCTGGACGAGCACCCGGACGTCACCCTCGTGCGCAGCGAGGACCACTTCCGCGACCTCTCGGTGCTGCCGACGCACAACTCCCACGCGGTCGAGAGCCAGCTGCACCGCATCCCGGGGCTGGCGGAGCACTTCCTCTACTCCAACGACGACATGTTCTTCGGGCGCCCGGTCGACCCGTCGATCTTCTTCTCGCCCGGGGGCATCACGAAGTTCATCGAGGCGACGACGCGCATCGGCATGGGCGACTCCAACGCCTCCCGCAGCGGCTTCGAGAACGCGGCTCGCGTCAACCGGCGCCTGCTCCGCGAGCGCTTCGGCGCGATGACGACCCGTCACCTCGAGCACGCCGCCACGCCGCTCCGCAAGACCGTGATGGCCGAGCTCGAGGCCGAGTTCGAGCCGGAGTTCACCGCGACCGCCGCGAGCCGCTTCCGCTCCGCGAGCGACGTCTCCGTCACCAACTCGCTCTACCACTACTACGCGCTGATGACCGGCCGCGCGGTCGTGCAGGAGAACGCCTCGGTGAAGTACGTCGACACGACGATGCACCAGGGGCTGAAGGACATGCGCAAGCTCCTCAAGAACCGCGGAGTCGACTTCTTCTGCCTCAACGACGGCAGCTTCCCCGAGATCTCGGCGGAGGCGCGCACCAAGGCCGTCATCGGGTTCCTCGAGGAGTACTACCCGATCCCGGCTCCGTGGGAGCGCGAGGACTGACCGTGGGCTGGGCCGTCGGGGGAGCGGTGGCCGGGCTGCTGCTCGGCCTGGCGAGCTCGCTCGTGTTCCCGGGCATCGGAGTGGGAGCGGGCGTCGGCGTGGGCGTCGCGCTGGCCGCGGCGCTGGCGTTCGCCGGATGGCTGTTCGCGCGGGACCGCGCCGGCGGGCGCTGACACCCCGGCCGTGTCCGAGGACGCGGTCGACGCGGCGCCCGGAGGCGTCGGGGCGACCCCGACGCCCCGTCGCGTCGCTACGCGCTGACGCCCACCCGCTCCACGAGCGGCGGGTAGAGCTCCTCGTCCCGGGCGACCGGGGCCGCCGTCGCCGCGGCGATCTCGACGCCGTGGTCCGCGAGGATCCGCTGCGTCTCGTTCGCCGAGACGTAGGACACCTCGGTCGAGGCGCCGATCGGCACCACCGAGTGCAGCACCGTGCCGTCGTAGACGTGGATCAGGTTGAACGCCTGGGCGCCGTTGCGGGCGCGGGTCGCTCCCACCGGCACGTTGAGGTCCTGGGTGTAGCAGGTGGCCGACGCGACCGAGACCGGGATGCCGGCGAACATCGCCGTCGACGAGTAGTGCAGGTGGCCCGCGATGATGCTGCGGACGTCGGAGCCCTCGAGCACCTCCGCGAGGGCGGGCTGGTCGCGCAGCTCCACGAGGACCGACAGGTCGAGCACGCTCGGCACCGGCGGGTGGTGCAGCGCGAGGATCGTGCCGTGCGGGGCCGGGCTGGAGAGCTCCTCCGCCAGCCAGTCGAGCTGCGCGTCCGAGATCTCGCCGTAGTGGGCGCCGGGCACGGTGGAGTCCAGCGCGATGATCCGGAGCCCGTTGACGTCGTGCACGCGGTCGACCGGCTGCGTGGTCGGGAGCTGGTCGAGCAGCCCCGAGCGGAACGCGCCGCGGTCGTCGTGGTTGCCCATCACCCAGATCACCTCGGCGCCGAGGCGTGCGGCCGCGGGCTCGACGACGGCGCGCAGCTTCGCGTACGCCTCCGGCTCGCCCTTGTCGGCGAGATCACCCGTGATGACGATGGCCTCCGGACGTCCGCCGGACGCCTCCAGCTCGTCGAACAGGAGCCGCAGCTGGGCCTCGCTGTCGACGTCGGAGCCGTACAGGCCGCCGTCTCCGGCGATGAAGTGGGTGTCGCTCAGGTGAAGGATGAAGTGGTTGGGCCGGGGGTACTCGGCCTGGCGGAGGGACATGATCCTCGGGTTCCACGATCGGCGGGAGCCGGATCACGCGACCCGGCGTCGGCACTTGCGCACTGCTCCAGCGGAGGCGACCCCGCTGCGATCAGTCCATCATCGCGGGGTGAACTCCGGGCCAACACCGGTCGGCGCGTCATCGAACGGTTCTCCCAGGTTGCCGGTCGCTGCGCCGTCCTCCCGGACCCCGGAGGGCCGCCGCGATCAGAGCCGGGCGAGCAGCCGCGCGTAGAACTCGATGGCGCGCTCGAACTGGTCGGCCTCGACCGACTCGTCGACCCCGTGGATCCCGAGCTGCTGCCGCGGGCTGATCTCGAACGGGATGAAGCGGTAGACGTGGTCGCTGATGGCGTGGAAGTGCCGGGCGTCGCTGCCGCCGGTCTGCACGTAGGGGGCGACGACCGCGTCCGGGAACGACTCCTGGACGACCGCGCGGAGCAGGTCGTACGGCCCGCCGTCGCCGGGTTCGCCGGTGGGGGAGACGGGGGAGGGCTCGTGGGCGACCTTCACCTCGACCTCGACCTCCGGGTCGTCGATGACGGCGCGGATGCGCTCGACCACGCCCGCCACGGTGCCGCCCGGGTTGATCCGCACGTTCGCGGTGGCGCTGGCGCTGGAGGCGAGGACGTTCGCTCCGGTGCTGCCGCGCAGCTCGGTGATCGCGACCGTCGTCCGCAGCATCGCGGCCGAGCGGTTGGAGTGGGCGGCGAGCGCGCCGACGACGGCGTCCGGGTGCTCGTGCGGGCGGGCGTACCAGACGGCGTGGGCCGCGTCCGCGTGGTCGGCCGCCGCGCGCACCAGCTGGGCGATCGGCTCCGGGAGGGTCGAGGGGAACGGGTTCTCGGTCAGGCGGTGGATCGCCCTCGCGAGCCGCTGGGTGGCGAGCAGCCCGGGCGGGGGCGGCGGAGCGGAGGCGTGGCCGCCGACGTCGCGGCAGGTCAGCTCGAGGTTCATGATCCCGCGCTCGGTGACGCCGATCACGGCGATCGGGGTGGTGACGCCAGGCAGGATGCCGCGCCGCACGTTCCCGCCCTCGTCGAGCACGAGGCGCGGGCGGACCCCGCGCGCGCCGAGCAGGGCGACGACCGAGGGGGCGCCGTCGCCCGCCGTCTCCTCGTTGTGCGTGGAGAGGAGGTACACGTCGTGCCGGGGCCGCTCGCCCCGCAGGACGGCCGCCTCGACCGCCTCGAGGAGGGCGACGAGGGAGCCCTTGTCGTCGAGGGCGCCGCGCGCCACGACAGAGGTGCGGCCGTCCGCGGCGACGACCGTCTCGGCCGCGAACGGGTCGTGCGACCACTCCGCCGCCGTCACGCTGACCACGTCGTAGTGGGCCATCAGCACGGCCGGCTCGCCCGGCTCCTCACCGCGCCAGCGCCAGAGGAGGGAGTGGCCGGCGACGGTCTCGGACTCCAGCGCCGCGTGCAGCGCCGGGTAGAGCTCGGCGACGAGCTCCCGGAAGGCGTGGAAACGGCTCCAGTCGGTCGCCGACTCGTCCGAGTGGGACACGGTGTCGACGCGCAGCAGGGCCTGGAAGCGCTCGAGCGCGGTCGTCGTCACCGGGCTAGCCTACGACGGCGGTGCCGGGCCCCCGGCCCGCCGGAGCGGAGGTGCGCGGTGGGGCTGCCCGAGGTCTGCGTCGTCTACGTCCTCCGCGACGGCCCGCGCGGCGCGGAGGTGCTCCTCGGCCGCAAGCGCAGGGGCCTCGGCGAGGGCCGCGTGGTCGCCCCCGGCGGCAAGCTCGAGCCCGGGGAGTCGCCCGTCGACGCGGCCGTCCGCGAGCTGGAGGAGGAGGCGGGGCTCGTCGCCCTCCCGGCCGACCTGGAGCCGCGCGGCGTGCTCGACTACTCCTTCCCCCACCGGCCGGCGTGGAGTCAGCGCTCGCACGTCTTCCTCTGCCGCCGGGTCGCCGGCGAGGTCCGCGAGTCGAGCGAGCTCGCCGCCGCGTTCGTCCCGGTCGACGAGGTGCCCTTCGACCGCATGTGGGACGACGCTCGCCTGTGGCTGCCGGACCTGCTGCGCGGCGGCCCGCCCGTCCGCCTCCGCGTCGAGTTCGGCGCCGACCTCGCGAGCGTGACCTCTTGGGGCCCGACAGCGGGCTCGTGACGACCCGTGCCGGCACCCGGCGGAGTGCACTCCGGCCGGGCCGCTCCCGCCGTGGGACGAGGGTCCGCCGCGCCTGCCGCCGCGGGGCCATCCGCTAGGCTTCCGCTCGGCCGGGGCCCCGCCCATGGCGTCTCTGGACACCACGAAAGGGAAAGAATGACCAGCACGACGGTGATCGAATGGCGTGAGCAGGCTCCTGCCGAGGCAGTGGACGCGCTCGCCGCTCCCGGTGGACTGGTCGTCTGCGCGACCAAGGTCGGCTACATCCTGATGACGACCGACGGTGCGGGCCTCGAGCGCAAGTTCTCGGCCAAGCAGCGCAATCGCAACAAGCCCGGCGTCGTGCTCTGCTCCAGCATCGAGCAGCTCGTCGAGCTCGCGGAGCTCAACGACGAGGTCCTCGCCTTCTACCGGAAGCACTGGGACCAGGACGTCCTGCTCGGCTGCATCCTCCCGTGGAAGGCCGAGGCGGTCGAGCTCATCGACGAGGACGCCCGCGAGCTGGTCCGCGACGGACGCGGCACGAGCTGCTTCGTCATCCGCTTCGGCCGCCCCGCCGAGCAGCTGGTCGCCACCCTGTGGGAGCGCGACCGCACCCTCACCTTCGCCAGCTCGGCCAACCCCTCGGGCGTGGGCAACCGCGGCCGGGTCGCGAACATCGGCGAGCGGATCGAGAACGAGGCGGACGTCATCGTCTCGGCCGACTCGTACGTCTCCTCCATCCAGCCGGACAAGGACGAGGACTCCCGCCACGAGCAGGGCGTCATGGTCTCGATGGTGGACGCCTCGGGCGCCCTCATCCCCGTGCAGGGCGGCGAGCGCTCGATCACCCCGGGCCCCGTGCTGATCCGCCGCGGCCTCGACTACGAGCGCATCATGCTGAACCTCGCCGAGCAGTTCAACTCCTGGGACTACCGCCAGGGCGAGTACTACTGATCCGCTAGCGGATCGCGACGACGGCCGGGCCGGGGCTCGCCCCCGACCCGGCCGTCGTCGTCCCCGGCGTCAGAGCTCGAGCACGTCGCCGGGCTCGAGCGCGTGGTACTCCCCGCCCCCCTCGCGCACGGCCCAGCCGAGCCGGTCGTGGCCGAGCGCGCGTCCCGCCTCCGAGAGGACCTGCTCGTGGGTCGCGAAGGCGTGCCGCGGCGCGATCTCGAGCACGTAGTCCATCGCCTCGGCGATCTTCATCCACGGCGCGCCCGACGGGGCCGCGAGGACCTCGACGTCGACGCCCTCGGGGACGGTGAAGGAGTCGCCGGCGTAGTAGGCGCGGCCGTTGACGAGGACGCCGACGTTGTCGATGACGGGGATGCTCCGGTGGATCACCGCGTGGCGGGCGCCGAAGAAGCGCAGCTCGAACGGGCCGACCGTCACCACGTCGCCGTCGGCGACCGTCTCGACGTCGAAGCCCTCGGCCGCGGCGGCGACCCCGGCCGGGCCGAGGATCCGCAGCGACGGGGCCGCGTCGCGCAGGCGCTGCAGCTGCTCCGGGGTCCAGTGGTCGGCGTGCTCGTGGGTGAGCACCACGGCGACGGTGTCGGTCGTCCCCTCGACGGGCCGGGTGAAGGACCCCGGATCGATCACCAGCCGGGCGCCGTCCTCCTCGATCAGGACGGCGGCGTGCTCGAGTTTCGTCAGTCTCATGACCCGAGCCAACCGCCTCGGCGGGCGGCGGGCAAGGCCCGGGCCGAGCGGAGACCGGGTGGGCCGGGCGCTCGATTTGCATCGATGCGGATCCGTGTGCAACACTCTTCGAGTTGCAAAAACGCGGCCCCATCGTTTAGCGGCCTAGGACGTCGCCCTCTCACGGCGGTAACGCGGGTTCAAATCCCGCTGGGGTCACCACGGCAACACGAGAAGAACCCCCGGTCTGACCGGGGGTTCTTCTCGTTTAACACCCGGGTGCTCGCCACGCGGCACCTGCTCGACGCATCGCGCCGATCGCCTCGTTCCCGCTCCGCCGCCTCGGGGCCGCATCCGGCCGGATCGGCGCTAGGATCGCATCCGCGAAGGGGAGTATCCCGCCTTTCCGCTCCCGTCAGTACGCATCGCCCCTGCGCGGTGCCGGGGGCGGGACGGGTGACGCGGACCGGCACGGCCGTCCGCTCCCCGGGGAGAGACTTTCGGCCCCCCACCCACTCGGAAGGCCCTCATGCTCGATCTGCCCGTCTGGTTCGTGATCGGCTCGTTCGTCGTCCTGAGCCTGATCCTCGCCGCCGACCTGCTGCTGGTCTACAAGCGGCCGCACGTGCCGAGCCTGAAGGAGTCCGGCCTCTGGGTCGGCTTCTACGTCACGCTCGCGCTGATCTTCGCGCTGGCGATGCTGATCCTCGGCGGCGGCGAGCTCGCGGGCCAGTTCGTCGCGGGCTGGCTGACCGAGTACAGCCTCTCGATCGACAACCTGTTCGTCTTCGTCATCATCATGGGCCGCTTCGCGGTGCCGGCGAAGCTGCAGCAGGAGGTGCTGATGGTGGGCATCATCATCGCGCTGGTCTTCCGCGGGATCTTCATCCTCCTCGGCGCGCAGCTCATCGAGAGCTTCAGCTGGATCTTCTACCTGTTCGGCGCGTTCCTGGTCTACACGGCGTGGAACCAGGCGTTCGGCAAGGAGGACGAGGACGAGGGCACCGACAACCTGCTCATCCGCCTCCTGCGCAAGCGCGTGAGGATCTCGGACGAGTTCGACGGCTCGAAGATCCGCACGGTCAAGAACGGCACGAGGTTCTTCACCCCGATGCTGATCGTCTTCCTGGCGATCGGCTCGACCGACCTGCTCTTCGCGCTCGACTCGATCCCCGCGATCTTCGGCATCACGGAGAGCCCGTTCATCGTCTTCACCGCGAACATCTTCGCCCTGATGGGGCTCCGCCAGCTCTACTTCCTGCTCGGCGGCCTCATCGACAAGCTCGAGTACCTCAAGTACGGCATCGCGTTCATCCTCGCCTTCATCGGCGTGAAGCTCGTCCTGCACGCCCTGCACGAGAACGACCTGCCCTTCATCAACGGCGGCGAGCCCGTGCCGGTGTGGGACATCGACACGATCACCTCGCTGGTGGTCATCGTCCTGAGCATGACCGTCGCGACGCTCGCGAGCCTGGCGAAGATGCGCCGCGAGCACCGCCACATCGAGATGCACGACGGGCACCCCGAGGTCGTCTCGGACGACGCCCGCTCGGCCGCAGAGGAGAAGTGACCCCGCGATGACGAGCACCACCGTCGACCTGCCCCAGGGGGCGCTGCGGCTCGCCGTCAGCAGCAGCACCGACGTCGGAGCCGTCCGCCGGGTCAACGAGGACTCCCTCCTCGCCGACGAGCTGCTGCTCGCGGTCGCCGACGGGATGGGCGGGCACGCCCGCGGCGACCTCGCGAGCGCCGCGGCGGTCGGAGCTCTGCACGAGAACCGGCCGACGGCCCTCGGACCGGTCGACGCGGTGTTCGACCTGGTCGAGGGCGCCAACACGGCGGTGCGCGCGCTGGACGTGGGCGGTGCGCTCTGCGGCACGACGCTCACGGGGCTGATGCTCGTCCTGCCCGAGCCCTCCGGGCCCGCCCGCTGGGCGCTCTTCAACGTCGGCGACTCCCGCGTCTACCGCTGGGACGGGACGGAGCTCGAGCAGCTGACCGTGGACCACTCGGCCGTGCAGGAGCTCGTCTCGGCGGGCCTGCTCACGCGGGAGTCCGCCGAGTCGCACCCGGACCGCAACATCGTCACCCGCGCCCTCGGCGCCGACGAGGAGGTCGAGACGGACGTCTGGACGCTGCCCGTCGTGCCGCGCGCCAGCTACCTGCTCTGCTCCGACGGGCTCACCAGGGAGCTCTCGGACGAGCGGATCGCGGCGCTGTTCGCGCGCCGCGACTCCGGCGATCCGGCCGACCTCGCCCAGGCGCTCGTGGGAGCGGCGGTCGACGCCGGCGGGCGGGACAACGTCACCGTGGTCGTCGTCGACGCGGTGCTCGACGCCCGCGCCTGAGCCGGTCGACCGCGCGCCGTCGGCTCCCGGGAGCGGGGGAGCGCGGTGCTATTCTCGGTCCATGCTGAGCGGCCCGCACCTCCTTCCGTGCCGCGACGAGACCTCGATCTGACGGCCTCCCTCGTCGCGGTGCCTCGCCCGGCCGAGCAGCGACTCCTGAAGGAGAAGGAACCGTCATGACCGAGAAGTCACCCGGCGCAGCCGCGCCCGCGTCGAGCGGAGCGGAATCCCGCTCGCTCGCGGACTCGATCCGCACCCCGAGGCCCCGCACCCTCGCCGAGAAGGTCTGGGACGACCACGTCGTCGTCAAGGGCGAGAACGGCGCTCCGGACCTCGTCTACATCGACCTCCACCTCCTCCACGAGGTGACGAGCCCCCAGCCGTTCGACGGGCTGCGCGCGGCCGGGCGCCCCCTCCGCCGCCCCGACCTCACCATCGCGACCGAGGACCACAACACGCCGACCCTGCAGATCGGCCGGCCCATCGAGGACCCGACCAGCCGGGCCCAGATCGACGCTCTGCGCCGCAACGCCGGCGAGTTCGGCGTCCGCCTGCACTCCCTCGGCGACGTGGAGCAGGGCATCGTGCACGTCGTCGGCCCGCAGCTCGGCCTGACGATGCCCGGGATCACCGTCGTCTGCGGCGACTCGCACACCTCGACGCACGGCGCGTTCGGCGCGATCGCCTTCGGCATCGGCACGAGCGAGGTCGAGCACGTGATGGCCACGCAGACGCTGCCGCTGCAGCCCTTCAAGACGATGGCGATCACCGTCGAGGGGACGCTGAAGGAGGGGGTCACGGCCAAGGACGTCATCCTCGCGGTCATCGCCCGCATCGGCACCGGCGGCGGCCAGGGCTACATCCTCGAGTACCGCGGCTCCGCGATCCGGGCGCTCTCGATGGAGGGCCGGATGACGATCTGCAACATGTCGATCGAGGCGGGCGCGCGCGCCGGCATGGTCGCGCCGGACGAGACGACGTTCGCCTACCTGCAGGGCCGTCCGCACGCCCCCGCGGGCGAGGACTGGGACGCCGCCGTCGCCTACTGGCGGACGCTGCCGAGCGACGAGGGCGCGGTCTTCGACGCCGAGGTCGTGATCGACGCCGACGCGCTCGAGCCGTTCGTCACCTGGGGGACCAACCCCGGCCAGGGCGTCTCGCTCTCGCAGTCCGTCCCCGACCCCGAGGCCATCGACGACCTGAACGAGCGCACCAGCGCCCTGCGCGCGCTGGAGTACATGGCGCTCGAGCCCGGGACGCCGATGAAGGAGATCCCGGTCGACGTCGTCTTCATGGGCTCCTGCACCAACTCCCGGATCGAGGACCTGCGGGCCTTCGCCGCGATCGTCGAGGGGCGCACCAAGGCGCCGGGCGTCCGCGTGATGGTCGTCCCCGGCTCCGCCCGCGTGCGGCTCGAGGCGGAGGCCGAGGGCATCGACCGGATCGTCACGGCGTTCGGGGCGGAGTGGCGCTTCGCCGGCTGCTCGATGTGCCTCGGCATGAACACCGACCAGCTCCTCGAGGGGGAGCGCGTCGCCTCCACCTCCAACCGCAACTTCGAGGGCCGTCAGGGCAAGGGGGCGAAGACCCACCTCGTCTCGCCGCTCGTCGCTGCCGCCACGGCCGTGCGCGGCACGCTCTCGAGCCCCTCCGACCTGGAGCCGGCGCGCGAGAGAGCAGGAGTCTGACCGTGCAGAAGTTCGAGACCGTCACCGCGATCGCCGCGCCCCTGAAGCGCGCCAACGTCGACACCGACCAGATCCTCCCCGGCGTCTACCTCCGCCGCATCACGAAGACCGGATTCGAGGACGCCCTGTTCCACGGCTGGCGCCAGGAGGAGGACTTCGTCCTCAACCAGGAGCGGTACCGCGGTGCGGGCATCCTCGTGGCCGGGCCGGACTTCGGCACGGGCTCCAGCCGCGAGCACGCCGTGTGGGCGCTGCGCGACTACGGCTTCCGGGTCGTGATCTCGCCCCGCTTCGGCGACATCTTCCGCGGCAACGCCGGCAAGCAGGGACTCCTGGCCGCCGTCGTGTCCGAGGCCGACGTCGAGCGCCTGTGGGAGATCATCGAGAGCACCCCGGGAATAGAACCGACGGTCGATCTGGTTGCGCGTACGGTCACCGCCGGTGGCGAGGCCTTCGACTTCGAGATCGACGACTACACTCGATGGCGCCTGATCGAGGGCCTGGACGACATCGGCCTGACCCTGCGCGACGAAGCGCTCATTTCCGAATTCGAGACCCGCCGCGAGAGCTGGCGGCCCAAGACATTGCCGGTGAAATAGCGTGAACACACTTCTTCAGGACGCCAAGGCCCTCCAGGACGCCAAGGCCTCGGGAGCCCGCGTGGGGATGACGACGGAGCGGATCACCATCAAGGGCGGTCGGCCGCTGGTGGGGCGCATCGAGCTCAAGGGAGCGAAGAACCTCGTCACCAAGGCGATGGTCGCGGCGCTCCTCGGCGAGACCGCCTCCACCCTCCGCGACGTACCCGACATCAGCGACGTCCGCGTCGTGAAGGGCCTCCTCGAGGTGCACGGCGTCAAGGTGAAGCAGGGCGCCGAGGTCGGCGAGCTGATCCTCGACCCCTCGAACGTCGAGTCCGCGCACTTCGCCGACATCGACGCGCACGCCGGCTCCAGCCGCATCCCGATCCTCTTCTGCGGCCCGCTCCTGCACCGCCTGGGCGAGGCGTTCATCCCCGACCTCGGCGGCTGCCGCATCGGCGACCGCCCGATCGACTACCACCTCGAGGTCCTCCGCAACTTCGGCGCGGTGATCGAGAAGCTTCCCTCCGGGATCCGGATGTCGGCCCCCGAGGGCCTCCACGGCGCCAAGGTGTCGCTGCCCTACCCGAGCGTCGGAGCGACCGAGCAGGTCCTTCTGACCGCGGTGCGCGCCTCCGGCATCACCGAGCTCTCGGGCGCGGCGATCGAGCCCGAGATCATGGACCTGATCAACATCCTGCAGAAGATGGGCGCCATCATCTCGGTCGACACCGACCGCGTGATCCGCATCGAGGGCGTGGACCGGCTCACCGGCTACTCCCACCGCGCGCTCTTCGACCGCAACGAGGCGGCCTCCTGGGCGGCCGCGGCCCTCGCGACCGACGGCGACATCTTCGTCGGCGGCGCCCGCCAGCAGGAGATGACCACCTTCCTCAACGTCTTCCGCAAGGTCGGCGGCGCGTTCGAGATCGCCGAGGACGGCATCCGCTTCTACCACCCGGGCGGCGAGCTCAAGCCGGTCATCATCGAGACCGACGTGCACCCCGGCTTCATGACCGACTGGCAGCAGCCGCTGGTCGTGGCGCTCACGAAGGCCAAGGGCGTCTCGATCGTGCACGAGACCGTCTACGAGCAGCGCTTCGGCTTCGTCGACGCGCTCGTCGAGATGGGCGCGACCATCCAGATCCACCGCGAGTGCCTCGGCGGGCAGGCCTGCCGCTTCGGGCAGCGCAACTTCATGCACTCGGCCGTGATCTCGGGACCCTCGAAGCTGCACGGCGCCGACATCGTCGTGCCGGATCTGCGCGGCGGCTTCTCGCACCTGATCGCGGCGCTCTCGGCCGAGGGCACCTCGACGGTCTCGAACGTCGGCATCATCAGCCGCGGCTACGAGAACTTCCTCACCAAGCTCGAGCTGCTGGGCGCCGACTTCTCGCTCGACGCGTAGCCGCCCACCGGGACCCCGGTGCCGCGGAGGACGACCGTCCTCAGCGGCCCGGGGTCCTGTCGCGTCCGGGCGCGCCCCACGCGGGCGGTTCCGCGTCCTCCTCCAGGCGTCCCCGGATCCGCTTCTCGAGGAGCGCGAGCGTCGTCTCCGGCGCGGGCCGGAGGCCCAGCGGTCCGGGCGACTCGGCCAGGACCAGCGTGAGGCGTCCGCGCCGCGTGCCGGCCAGGACGACCTCGAGGGCCTCGCGCGGACGCAGGCCCACCAGCACCCACCGCCGCTCCAGCCGCGCGATCCGCGCCCAGGGCACGACGACGCCCCAGTCGCCGAAGGAGACGGTCAGTCCCCGGCGGCGCGGCACGACCACCGCGTAGGGCCGCAGCGTCGGCAGCGGGAACCGCGGCTCGACACGACGGAGGCCCGCTCCGAGCCGGCCGCGTCCGAGGACCGCGACGCCGCCGGTCGCCTCCGCCTCGACGTGGGCGAGCGGTGCCACCGCCACGCGCCAGAGGGCGTCGACCCCGCCGATCACGAGGGCGACTGACGCCGAGCCGCCGACGAGGACCGCGAGCGTCAGCAGGAGGCCGTCGCCGAGCGCGGCCGCATCGCGTTCGGCCTGCGTGGCGAGCAGCACGACTCCCCACACGATCAGGAGCACCAGGCCGGACAGCGCGATCGGCGAGTCGGCGAGGCGGCCGAGGGCCCTGCCGACGGCGTCCCACGGCGACGGGCGGCGACGCGGACGGGGCATGCCGGTACCGTACCCGGCGGCCGGGCCGCTCCTCCCACCGCGGGGCCCCGCTGCTCCCGGGCGTGGGGACGCGGCCCCTCCGATGCGGGATGCGAGGATGGGCGGGTGTCTGAGCGAAGCCGTCCGTCCATCTTCTGGTTCCTCGCGGCGGCGGTGATCCCCGTGATGACCGCCTCGGTCGACCTGCGGATCCGGAACGGCGACAGGATCCCGAGCACCGGGGCCTTCGTGTTCGCGCCGAACCACTACAGCGAGATCGACCCGATCATCACGGGCTGGACCCTGTGGCGCGCCGGCCGCGCACCGCGCTTCCTCGCCAAGGCCTCGCTGTTCTCGGTGCCCGTGCTCGGCTCGATCCTGCGCGGCTCCGGGCAGATCCCCGTCGAGCGCTCGGGCTCGGTCCGCGGCAGCGAGCCGCTGAAGACCGCCAAGGCTCTCGTGGACGAGGGCCGCTCGGTCATCATCTACCCCGAGGGCACCCTCACCCGCGACCCCGAGCTCTGGCCGATGCGCGGCAAGACGGGAGCGGTGCGGATGGCGCTGCAGTACGGCCTGCCCGTCGTCCCGGTCGCGCACTGGGGCGCGCAGCAGCTGATGGGCCGCTACTCCAAGCGGATCACCCTCTTCCGCCGCAAGCGCGTCGACGTGATCGTCGGCGACCCCGTCGACCTGTCCGCCTTCCGCGGACGCAGCCTCGACTCCGCCACACTCAACGAGGCCTCCGCGGTCGTGATGGCGGCGATCACCGCCCTGCTCGAGGAGCTGCGCGGCGAGGCGGCGCCCGAGAAGCGCTGGAACCCCTCCGAGCACAACCAGAAGGGCACGGGTCGCTTTGAGTCCGAGCAGTAGGAAGGCGCCCATCCCCGTGCCCCGCCGCGTCGCCGTCCTCGGCGCCGGCAGCTGGGGCACCACCTTCGCGAAGATCCTCGCCGACGGCGGCTCCGACGTCGTGATGTGGGCGCGCCGCGCCGAGCTGGCCCGCGAGATCACCGAGGCCAAGCGCAACAGCGACTACCTCCCCGGCATCAACCTCCCGCGCAACATCCGGGCCACGCCGCGCATCGAGGAGGCGCTGGAGGGCGCGGACCACGTCTACCTCTCCATCCCGTCGCAGTCGCTGCGGAGCAACCTCGAGGCGATCACGCCGTTCCTCACCGAGCGCACGGTGCTGGTGAGCCTGATGAAGGGCGTCGAGAAGGGCACCGGCCAGCGGATGAGCGAGGTGATCGCGCAGATGCTGCCGGTCGCTCCCGACCGGATCGCCGTCGCCTCCGGGCCCAACCTCGCCCTCGAGATCGCCAAGGAGCAGCCGACCGCGGCGGTCATCGCCTCCGAGAGCCTCGTCACCGCGCAGGAGGTGGCCCTCGCGGCGACCAACCGCTACTTCCGCTCCTACGTCAACACCGACGTGATCGGCACCGAGTTCGGCGGCGTGCTGAAGAACCTCATCGCCGTGGCGATCGGCATCGTCGACGGCGTCGGCTACGGCGAGAACACGAAGGCGTCGATCATCACGCGCGGTCTCGCCGAGATGACCGACTTCGCGGTCGCGTACGGCGGACGGGCCGAGACGATGGCCGGACTCGCGGGGCTCGGCGACCTCATCGCGACGTCGAGCTCGTCCCTCTCGCGCAACAACACGGCCGGGCGCCTGCTCGGCCAGGGCTACAGCTTCACCGACGTGGTGAAGTCGATGCAGCAGACGGCGGAGGGGCTCGCCTCCGTCGCGCCGGTCCTCGAGCTGGCGCGCGCCAGGGGAGTCGACATGCCCATCGTCGAGCAGGTGTCGCAGGTGCTCGCCGGTACGCTCGATCCGAAGGACATCGCGCCGCACCTGACCACGGATTCGGACGAGCCACAGGGTGAGAGGAACCTCGATGACCAGCAAGCTCCGCGTGGCCGTTCTGTTCGGGGGGCGCTCCAGCGAGCACTCGATCAGCTGCGCAACGGCGGCCGGGGTGCTGCGGGCGATCGACCGTGACCGCTTCGAGGTGATCCCCGTCGGGATCACCTCCGACGGCGCCTTCGTGCTCGAGGAGGACCGTCCCGAGAAGTTCGCTCTCGACGCCGCGTCGCTGCCCCGCGTCGAGGACGACGGCTCCCGTGTGCGCTGGCCGGAGTCGGCCCTCTCGCGTGAGCTCACCGTGACGACCGAGGACGGCGCGACCCGCTCGCTCGGCGAGGTCGACGTGGTGCTGCCGATCCTGCACGGCCCGTGGGGCGAGGACGGCACCGTCCAGGGGATGCTCGAGCTCGTCGGGCTGCCCTACGTCGGCTCGGGCGTGCTCGCGTCGGCTCTCGGCATGGACAAGCACTTCACCAAGACGGTGCTGCGGGCCGCGGGCCTCGCGGTGGCGCCCTGGTACCTCGTGACCGAGGCGGAGTGGCGCGCCGACCCGGGCGACGCCTCCTCGGCCCTCGACGAGCTGGGCCTGCCCGCGTTCGTGAAGCCGGCGAGGGCCGGCTCGAGCGTGGGCGTCAGCCGGATCGACGAGCGCGAGCAGCTCGAGGCCGCGCTGGAGGAGGCGTTCGCGCACGACTCGCGGGTGCTGATCGAGTCGGGCATCGTCGGCCGCGAGGTCGAGATCGGCGTGCTCGGCGGCCGCCGCGGTGCTCCGGCCCGCGCCTCCGTCGCCGGCGAGGTGGTCGTCTCCGGCCGCGGCTTCTACGACTTCGAGGCGAAGTACCTCGGGGCGTCCGGCATCGAGCTGGTCTGCCCGGCCGACCTGACCGACGGCGAGCTCTCCGAGATGCGGTCCCTCGCGATCCGCGCCTTCGACGCGATCGGAGCCGAGGGCCTCGCCCGGGTCGACTTCTTCCTCACCGCCGACGGCTTCGTCGTCAACGAGATCAACACCATGCCCGGCTTCACGCCGGTCTCGATGTTCCCGCGCATGTGGGGCGCGAGCGGCGTGGACTACCCGGACCTGATCAGCGAGCTGCTCGACTCGGCGCTCGACCGCGTCCCGGTCGCCGCCCGATGACGTCGGCGCTCGCGCTCCGCGTCGAGGCGGGCGCGGGCGCGGCGCCCTTCGAGCAGATCCGCGAGCAGATCACCGCTCTGATCGCCGCGGGCGAGCTGCCGGTCGGCACGCGGCTGCCGCCGGTGCGCGCGCTGGCCGAGACGCTGGGCGTCGCCGCGGGGACGGTCGCCCGCTCCTACCGGGAGCTGGAGTCGGCGGGCCTGGTCGAGACGCGCGGCCGGGCGGGCACGGTCGTCGCGGGAGGCGTGGATGCGCTGGAGCGTGAGCTGCAGGCTGCGGCCGCCGTGTTCGCGTCGCGCGCGCGTGAGCTGGGGGCGACCGCCGATGGTGCGCTCACCGCAGCGAGTCGAGCCCTCGGCGTCTGACCGCTGAGACTCAGCCGGTGGGCGTGTCCGTCGGATCGAGGGTGTCGGCGTCCGAGACGTCGGTGCACTCGCGCGTCTGCGGGACGTAGGAGACGGCGTTCGCCAGGTCGAGCGCGGCGGAGGATCCGGACGCGCGGCTCTGGTCGACGGTGATCTCCACCGCGGGATCGCGACCGTAGGTGGTCAGCGTGTAGATGTCCTCGTCCTTCTGCGTCTCGTCGATGATCCAGTCGACTCCGCTGACGTTCACGCAGAGGTCCGTCGTCGGGCCGGGCACCTCGACTCCGCAGTGGAGGATGACGGCGGCCGGGGTGCCCCAGGCGGCGGTGCCCTGAGCGTTCGTCTCGCGCTCGGGCTGCTCCGCGACCACGTCGGGCAGGCGCACCGAGACCTCGGCGCAGCCGGTGCTCGTCGCATCGGCGGCGGGCTCGAGTGCGACGGTGGCCGAGCAGCCCGAGAGCAGCAGGACGGCGGCGGCGGCGAGGAGGGGGGAGCGGAGTCGGCGGGGGGACATCGCCGTCAACGCTAGCGTGTGAACCATGGCAGAGGATCGGAGTCCCACCCTGGCCGAGCTCAGCGAGGGCGAGGTGCTCGCGAGGGTGCTGGCCCGGCTCGGCGGCCCGGGCGCGGAGACCCTGGTCGGGCCCGGCGACGACTGCGCGGTGCTGCGGGCTCCCGACGGCCGCTTCGTGGTGACCACGGACATGATGGTGCACGGCCCCGACTTCCGGCTGGCCTGGTCGAGCCCGGCGGACCTGGGCTGGAAGGCGGCGGCCTCGAACCTCGCCGACGTCGCGGCGATGGGGGCCCGTCCCACCGGGCTCGTCGTCGCGCTCGCGGCGCCCCAGTCGCTGGGCGTCGACGTGCTGGAGGGGATCGCGGGCGGACTCGCCGCCGGCTGCGCCGCGATGGCGCCGGGATGCGGAGTCGTCGGGGGAGACCTGTCCGCCTCCGCGACACTGACGCTCTCGATCACGGCGTTCGGCTCGCTCGACGGACGACCGCCGGTGCTCCGCAGCGGTGCGAGGCCGGGGGACGTGCTCGCCGTGGCCGGACCGCTGGGACGAGCGGGGCTCGGGCTGCGCCTGCTGTTCGAGCAGGCGCGGCGGGACGGGGAGCCGTCGGCCGACCTCGCCGACCGGCTCCGCGAGCGGCATCCGTCCCTCCTCGAGGCGCAGCTGCGCCCGACCGCGCCGATCTCCGCGGGCGAGGCCGCGGGCGGGACCGCCACCGCGATGATGGACGTCTCGGACGGCGTGGTGCTCGACGCCCGTCGGATGGCGCGTGCGAGCGGAGTGGCGATCGACCTCGATGCCGCGGCGGTCGACGTGCACGCGCGCGGGCTCACGGGGGTGGAGGGCGTGGACCTCGACCTGGCGAGGGCGCTGGTGCTGGGAGGTGGCGAGGACCACGCGATGCTCGCGTGCTTCCCGCCCGCCGCGGCGCTGCCGGAGGGCTTCGTCCCGCTCGGGGCCGTCCGCGAGGGGGACCCGGAGGTGCGACTGGGCGGGGTCGCGCTCGAGGGGCGCGGGGGCTGGGACCCGTACCTCGGCTGGGACGGCGCGGCGGGCTGAGGCCGGTCAGCCGGCCGCGGAGGAAGCGGGCGAGGCGGCCGGCGCGGGCGACGCAGGCGAAGCCCACCAGATGGTGGTCTCGCCGTAGTCCTTCCTCCGCTCCCGCTCCAGACCCGCGGGCCAGCGCGGCTCCGGGCTGCGGGAGCTCCGCTCCACGACGACCACCGCGTCCTCGCGCAGCAGTGGCAGCACGCCGGCGAGATCGGCGGCGAGGTCGTCCTCGCCGAGGTCGTAGGGCGGGTCGAGGAACACCGTGTCCGTGTTGAGGGCCGGGGACCCGTCGAGGAAGGAGCGGACCGAGCCGGTCACCACCTCGATCCGCGGGGCGGGCCGCTTGTTCTTGGCAGCCGCGGTCGCGATCGCCCGTGCGTTCTCGCCCGCGGTCCGGGCGGCCTTCGGGTCGCGCTCGACCAGGACGACCGCGCTCGCTCCGCGGCTGGCCGACTCGAGCCCGAGGGCGCCGGAGCCCGCGTAGAGGTCGACCACCGTCGCGCCGTCGAGGGCGTCCCGGGCCTCGAGGGCCGAGAAGACGGCCTCGCGCACGCGGTCGCTGGTGGGGCGGGTGCCCGCGCGCGGGACCCGGAGGGTGAGCGAGCCGGCGAATCCGGCGATGATCCTGGTCACCGGATCGAGCATAGGGCGGCACCCCTGCCCACGGCGTCCGGCGGCCGCCGCGCGCTCCCGCCTGGCGGCACACTGCGAACTCGCGGAACCTGGACCCTTTTCCCGTCAGGACTGCGAGAATCCGTAGCTATGACGTCGCTCGAAGACACCCGCTCCGCTGTCGGCCGCCGAGCGGCACCCGAGACGCCCCTGACCCGCGAGGAGTTCACGGCGCACTGCGGCGCCGTCCTCGGGAACCTCACCCGCGTGATCGACGGCAAGTCGGCCGAGGTCTCGATGGCGCTGACGGTGTTCCTCGCCGGTGGGCACCTCCTGATGGAGGATGTCCCCGGCACCGGCAAGACGGTCCTGGCGAAGTCGCTGGCGGCCTCGGTCGGCGGCAGCGTCGCGCGCATCCAGTTCACGCCCGACCTGCTCCCCTCCGACGTCACGGGGGTCTCGGTCTACAACCAGGCGACCCGCGACTTCGAGTTCAAGCCGGGCCCGGTCTTCGCGAACATCCTGATCGGCGACGAGATCAACCGGGCCTCGCCCAAGACGCAGTCGGCGCTGCTGGAGTGCATGGAGGAGCGCCAGGTCTCGGTCGACGGCACCACCCACCTCCTCCCGCGCCCCTTCGCCGTGATCGCGACGCAGAACCCGGTCGAGATGGAGGGCACCTACTCGCTGCCGGAGGCCCAGCGCGACCGCTTCATGGCCCGCCTCTCGCTCGGCTACCCCGATGAGCGCGCCGAGCTCGAGATGATCCGCACCCGCGACTCGGCCAGCCCGCTCGAGGAGCTGCGGCCCGTCGTGGGCCTCGCCGAGCTCGAGCGGATGATGGCCTACGTGCGCTCCGTGTACGTCGCACCGCCCGTGCAGGAGTACGTGGTGGCGATCATGCAGGCCACGCGGGTCGACCCCGAGCTGCGGCTCGGGGGGAGCCCGCGCGCCACGCTCCAGCTGATCGCCGCCGCGAAGGCGCTCGCCGCCCTCAGCGACCGCGACTTCGTGGTGCCGGACGACGTGGACGCGCTCGCCGTCCCCGTGCTCGGCCACCGCCTCCTGCCCGCCACCCGCCTCCCCGGCCGCTCCGGCGCCGGATCCTCGCACTCCGTCACAGAGATCGTGCAGCGCATCGTCGCGGCCACCCCCGTCCCCTTCGGCAACCGTGGCGACTGAGGCCCGCCCCGCCGAGACGCCGTCGTCCCGTCTCGGCGGTCTGCCCGCGCTCCGCGGGGTCGCGCTGACGCTGCGCGGCTGGGCGCTCGTTCTGCTGGGCGTCGCGGGAGTGGTGATCGCGCCGCTGTCGGAGTTCCGCGAGCTGCTGTTCGTCGGCCTGGTGCTGCTGGGCCTGCCCCTGGGCGCGCTCGTCTCCCTGCTCCTGGCGCCGGCGTCGTTCCGGGTGCAGCGCCGCTTCGCTCCCCAGACCGTCGCGGCCGGCGACGTGGTGGAGGTCGACGTGCTGCTCGAGAACCGCGGCCGCGCCGTCCGGAGCGGGGCCCGCGCCCACGACCGGCTCGAGCGCGTGGAGCGCGGGGTCGTCGTCGGCCGCCCGGTCGCCGAGGGCGTCTTCGGGCTGCCGGGCGTCCCTTCGGGCGGCCGCGTGCGCGCCCGCTACCGTCTGCCCGCCGAGCGGCGCGGGATCCACCGCATCGGCCCGCTGCGCCTGGTGCGCGGCGACGGCCTCGGGCTCGCGCTCCGCGAGAGCGTCGTGGGGGCTGCGCAGCCGTTCGTCGTGACTCCGCGGGTCGTGCCCCTCCAGAGCGACGTCCTGGACGCGCACGGAGCAGGCGGATCGAGCCCGGTCGCGCACGCGACGGCCGGCGCCGGCACGGACGACGTGATCCCGCGCGACTACCGCCCGGGGGACGCCATGCGCCGGGTGCACTGGCGGGCGAGCGCCCGCTCCGGCGAGCTCATGGTCCGCCAGGACGAGCAGAACACCGATCCGCACGCGTGGATCCTCCTCGAGACCCGGGCCGAGCGCGTGCTGGAGCGGCGCGGCGACGATCGGCTCGAATGGGCGGTGTCGATGACGGCCTCCCTCGCCGTGCACCTGCTCGACCGCGGCTTCGAGACCCACCTCGTCGAGACGGGTGCGGACGGCGAGCCGGAGCACTCGGAGGACGAGCGCGAGGTGGCCCACGACGTGCTGCTGCGCCTGGCCGAGCTGGCGCCCTCGCGCGACTCGGTCGACGCGGTGACCCGGATCTCGGCCGACATGCGCGACACCGGGGGAGTGCGACCGGTCTTCGCCGTGCTCACCCGACTCCTCGAGTCGGACCTCGACGCCCTCGGCTCCCTGGCCGCGCAGTCGCGTCCCGCGATCGCCTTCGTCGTCGCCGGCACCGCCGAGGAGGAGGCGGCTCTCGCCTCGCTCGGCTGGTACGCGGTGTCCGTCGACCCGAGCGCCTCCGTCGAGGAGGCGTGGGCGCAGGCTCTCGCTCTGCGGGTGGTGGCGTGAGCCGCCGCGTCGAGAGCGATCCGCGCGCCGGGTCGGCTCCTCTGAGCGGTCTGCTCTTCCTCGCGATCACTGCCGCCGCCGCCGGGATCGGCCGGCTCCTCGTCGGCGTCGACTGGCTGGTGCTCCTCGCGAGCGCGGTCGCCGTGGTGCTCGGCGTCCCGGCCGCCGCCCGGGCTCTGCGCGTGCACCCCGTCGTCCCGCCGATCCTCGGCACGCTGACGATGGTCGGCGTGCTGACCGCGATGTTCGTGCCCGGCCGGGCCCTGCTGTTCGTGATCCCCACGCCCGGCGCCGTCGCGCAGGCGGAGGCGCTCGCGCAGGGCGGCTTCCAGTCCATCGCGCAGCAGGGGCTCCCGGCGGTCGCCGACGACGGCATCTCGTTCCTCCTGATCGGCGGGGTGGTCGTGCTCGCCTGGGCGGCCGACCTGTTCGCCTTCTCCGTCCGCCTCCCCGCCCTGGCCGGTCTGTTCCCCGCGGCGCTGCTCGCGGTGCCGGCGATCGTGGACCCCTCCGAGGTGTCCTGGGCGAGCCTCGTCGTCACTGCGCTCGCCTACGCGGGCGTGCTCGCCGCCACGGCCGCCCCCCGCCGCCCGAGCGGCCCGAGCGCGGCCTCGGCCGTGCTGCCCGCCTTCGCGGCCGTGACCGTCGTCGTCCTGGGCGCGGGAGTCGTCGCCGGGTCGGCGGCAGGCTACGCGCGCACCACCGCCCCCTCGGGCGTCTCCGGCAGCCTCTTCAACGGCGCGATCGACCCGGTGGTCGCTCTCGGCGCGGACCTGCGCCGCCCGAACCCCGTGACCGTGCTGCGCTACGCCACCGACTCCGACCTGCCCGTCTACCTCCGCGTGCTGACCGTCTCGGACTTCGACGGTGACGACTGGGCGCCGAGCGACACGGAGCAGACCGCTCCGATCGACGCGCCGATCGCGCCCGAGGGGCTCTCCGAGAGCGTGCCGCGCGAGGCGGAGGAGGTCGACGTCTCGGTGGAGACGCTGCGGAGCCAGTGGCTCCCCGTGCCGTATCCGGTCTCGTCGCTGACGGGCGTCGGCGACGGCTGGCTCCAGGACGTGCAGGACGGCTCCATCCGCGGCGACGCGACGACCCGCTCCGGAGACGACTACCAGGTGCAGGCGCTGCGGCTCGAGCCCGACCCGCAGCAGCTGCTCGCCGCTCCCGCGCCGTCCGGCGTCGACCGGTACCTCTCGCTCCCCGACGACGTGCCCGAGATCGTCCGCACCACCGCCGAGGAGGTCACGGCCGAGGCTCCGACCGCCTACGACCGGGCGCGCGCGCTGCAGACGTACTTCCGCTCGTCCGAGTTCCGCTACTCCGAGGACACCCCCGCGGAGGAGGGCTACGACGGCGACGGAGTCGGCGTGCTCGCGGCGTTCCTGACGACGAAGGAGGGCTACTGCGTCCACTTCGCCTCGGCGATGGCGGTGATGGCGCGCGAGCTCGGGATCCCGTCGCGGCTCGCCATCGGCTACCAGCCCGGCTCCGTCGTGCCCTCCGGCGGCAGCGACCTGACCACCTACCGCGTCCTCTCCTCCGACCTGCACGCCTGGCCCGAGCTGTACTTCGAGGGGGTCGGCTGGCTGCCCTTCGAGCCGACGCCCAGCCGCGGCGCTCCGGCCTCGTACACCCTGCCGAGCGCGACGGCGTCCTCGGGCCCCACCGCCCCGGGCTCGACCGCGACCACCGCGCCCGGTGCGACCAGCGCTCCCGCCGCGACACCCACTCCGACGGCCGCGTCGGCGACGCCGACCCCCGGTGCCGTCGGCGCCTCGAGCACCACGGCGGCTCCCGCGGCCACGCTCTGGGTGCTGCTCCTGCTGCTCGTGCTCGTCCCCTGGCTGATGCGCGCCGTCCAGCGCGCGCTGCGGCGCCGGTCCGCGCGCTCCGGCTCCGTCGAGGCCGCGTGGGCCGAGCTGCTGGCGACCGCCCGCGACCTGGGCGTCCCCGTGGAGGACACGGAGTCTCCGCGCGCGCAGGAGGCCCGCATGGCTCCCGCCCTCGACCCCGGAGCGGCGGCACGTCTGCAGGGGCTCCGGGAGCGCGTCGAGCGCCGGCGCTACTCGCCGTCCGCGAGCGAGTCGGAGGCGTGGGACGACGCGACCACCGTGGCCGCCGCGCTCCGCGGCTCCGCGAGTGCCGGTCGTCGGGTGCTCGCGTCGGTCGTGCCCCGCTCGGCGCTGGACCCGGTCGCCCGGCTCGCGCGTCCGAGGTCCGACCTATGATCGCTAGGTGATCCCGGACCCCCTCGACGCCTCGCTCGCGCCGCTGATCGGGCCGCGCACGGCGACCGCGGTCGAGAAGGCCTTCGGGTACCGCACGGTCGGCGAGCTCCTGGGCCACTACCCGCGCCGCTACGCGAAGCGGGGCGAGCTGACGGCGCTCTCGCGTCTCCCCGTGGGAGAGAGCGTGACGATCGTGGCGGAGGTGCGCGAGGTGCGCGAGCGGCCGATGCGCAACCGGCGCGGCACCCTGCTCGAGGTCGTCATCTCGGACGGCTCGGGCACGCTCTCGCTGACGTTCTTCGGACAGCCCTGGCGCGCGGCGAAGCTCCACCGCGGCGTGCGCGGGATCTTCGCGGGCACGGTCTCGATGTTCCGCGACACCCCGCAGCTCACGCATCCCGACTACCGCCTGTTCGACGACGAGGAGGCCGCCGCGACGGAGACGGGAGGCGGTGAGCTCGCGAAGGACTGGGCCGAGCGGCCGATCCCGATCTACCCGGCGACCAGCGCGATCTCGAGCTGGCAGCTCCAGGCCGCGATCGGCGTGCTGCTGGACGGCTTGCGCGACGTGCCCGACCCGATGCCCGAGCAGGTGCGCGCCGGCCGCTCGCTGCTGGGCCTCGGCGAGGCGCTGGAGCTGATCCACCGCCCGCAGCGGGAGGGCGAGGAGGCGCAGGCGCGAGAGACGCTGCGCTTCCACGAGGCGTTCCTCCTGCAGCTCGCCCTGCTCGAGCGCCGGGCCTCGGCGCGCAGCAGCCCCGCGACCGCCCGCGTGCCCGGCCCCGGCGGGCTGCTCGAGCGCTTCGACGCCGCGCTGCCCTTCGCCCTCACCGGCGACCAGACCGCGGTGGGGCACGAGATCGCCGCCGACCTGGCCGCCGAGAGCCCGATGACCCGGCTTGTGCAGGGCGAGGTCGGCTCCGGCAAGACCCTCGTCGCGCTCCGGGCGATGCTCGCCACGGCCGAGAGCGGCGGGCAGGCGGCGCTGCTCGCTCCCACCGAGGTGCTCGCGGGGCAGCACCTCCGCTCGATCGCGAGGACCCTCGGCCCGGAGCTCGCGGCCGAGCTGGTGCCGACCCTCCTCACCGGCGGGCTGGGGGCGGCGCAGCGCCGCGCGGCCCTCCTCCGGATCGTCTCGGGCACGGCGAAGATCGTCGTCGGCACGCACGCCCTCCTCGGCGACGCGGTCTCCTTCTACGACCTGGGCCTCGTCGTGATCGACGAGCAGCACCGCTTCGGCGTGGACCAGCGGGACGCCCTGCGCCGGAAGGGCGCCACCCCGCCGCACGTGCTGGTGCTGACGGCCACGCCCATCCCGCGGACCGTCGCCATGACGGTCTTCGGCGATCTCGACACCTCGACCATCCGCGAGCTGCCCGCCGGGCGCCCCGGCATCACGAGCCACGTGGTCCCGCTCGCCGACCACCCCGCGTGGATCGCGCGGGCGTGGGAGCGCGCCGAGGAGGAGATCCGCTCGGGCCACCAGGTCTACCTCGTCTGCCCGGCGATCGAGCCGGGGGAGCCCGCCGAGGGCGCGCAGCCGCCCGAGGAGGACGCCGCCGCGCCGCTCACGACCGTCGCGGCCACGCTGGAGGGCGTGCGCGCGCATCCGCTGCTCGGGAAGCGGCGGTCGGCCGCGCTGCACGGGCGGATGACGACGGAGGAGAAGGACGCCGTGATGCGCTCCTTCGCCGCGGGGGAGATCGACGTCCTGGTGTCGACGACGGTCATCGAGGTCGGCGTGGACGTGCCGAACGCCTCGATGATGGTCGTGCTCGACGCGGAGCGGTTCGGGGTCTCGCAGCTGCACCAGCTCCGCGGGCGCATCGGGCGCGGCGGCGTCGCGGGGGTGTGCCTGTTCGTGACGGCGGCGGAGGCGGGGACGGTCGCGCGCGAGCGGGTGGAGGCGGTCGCCGCGACGCTCGACGGCTTCGCGCTCGCCGAGGTCGACCTCGAGCTGCGCCGCGAGGGCGACGTGCTGGGCGACTCGCAGTCCGGCGGGCGCTCGTCGCTCCGCCTGCTGCGGGTGGTGCAGGACGCCGACGTGATCGTGGAGGCGCGGGCGCTGGCCGAACGGCTCCTCGCGGAGGACCCGTCGCTCGCCGCGCACGACCGGCTCCGTGCCGCGCTCGAGCGCCGCGTGCAGGACCGCGACCGGGAGTTCCTCGCCAAGAGCTAGGCGGTGCCCGCCCGCTACTCTGTCGGCATGGCCCGCATCGCCGTCGTCCCCGGCTCCTTCGACCCCGTGACCCTCGGTCATCTCGACGTGATCGAGCGGGCCGCGCGCCTGGTCGACGAGCTGCACGTCGTGGTGGTGCACAACCCCGCCAAGACGGCGCTGCTGCCGATCGCCCAGCGCGTCTCGCTCATCGAGCAGTCGATCGCGGAGGCGGGGGTCGAGGGGCGGATCGTCGTCGCCTCGTGGAGCATGGGCCTGCTCGTCGACTACTGCACCGACGTCGGCGCGAGCATCCTGGTGAAGGGCATCCGCTCGCAGGTCGACGTGGCGTACGAGACCCCCATGGCGATCGTGAACCGCAACCTCGCGCACGTCGAGACGGTGTTCCTGCTGCCCGACCCCGCGCACGCCCACGTGTCGAGCTCGCTGGTGCGGCAGGTCTCCTCCCTCGGCGGCGACGTCGCCCCCTACGTGCCGCCCGCGGTCGCCGCGTACCTCGCCGCCGGCTGAGGCGCCGCCGATCGCCTGCCCGGGCGATCTCGGGCCGTGGACCCGTGCGCCCGCGGCAGCCGGGAGAATGGACCGGTGAGCGAGACGCGCGTGCAGGCCTGGGCCCTCGACGGCATCCCGGAGGTGACTCCCGGTGACGACCTGCTCGAGCTGATCCTCGCGGCCGTCGCCGCCGCCGCCGAGGAGGACCGGCCCGCGGACGGCGACATCCTCGTGGTCACGAGCAAGATCGTCTCGAAGGCGGAGGGGCGCGTCGTCGCCGCGACCGACCGCGAGGACGCGATCACGGCCGAGACCGTCCGCGTCGTCGCCACCCGGGCGCACGGGTCCGGCGTCACCCGCATCGTGGAGAACCGCCTCGGGATCGTGCAGGCGGCGGCCGGAGTCGACGCCAGCAACGTCGCGGAGGGGACGGTCCTCCTCCTCCCCGTCGACCCGGACGTCTCGGCGCGGGCCCTCTGCGCGGGTCTCCGGGAGCGGCTCGGCGTGGAGGTGGGTGTGCTCGTCAGCGACACCCTGGGCCGCGCGTGGCGGGTCGGACAGACCGACGCGGCCATCGGAGCCGCGGGCGTCCTCGTGATCGACGACCTCCGCGGCGGGGTCGACGCCCTGGGGCGCACGCTCGGAGTGACCATGCCGGCCGTGGCGGACGAGATCGCCGCGCTCGGCGACCTGGTGAAGGGCAAGGCGAGCGGACGCCCCGTCGCCGTCGTCCGCGGGCTCGCCCGCCTGGTGACGGGGGTCGAGAGCCCGGGTGCCCGCACGCTGACCCGCACGGGCCCCGACGACATGTTCCGCCTCGGCGCCGACGAGGCCTTCGCCGAGGGCTTCGCGGCCGGAGCAGCCTCGCGCGAGGAGCGCGCGTGACCGGCTGGAGCGCGGTCGTCGTGTTCAAGGGCCGCGGCGGCTCGAAGACGCGCCTCGACGTGCCGGGCCGCGCGGCGCTGGCCGAGGCGTTCCTCCTGGACACGCTCGCCGCCGTGGCCGCCGCGGAGCCGGTGGCGAGCCTTCTCCTGGTCACCTCCGACGCCGGTGCGGCCGACCGCGCACGGGCGGAGCACCCGCAGCTGGTGGTGGTGCCCGACCCGGGGACCCTCGACGCCGCCGTGTCCGGGGGAGCCGAGGCCGCCCTCCACCGCCGGCCGGGCGCCCCGGTGATCGTGCTGACCGGGGACCTGCCCGCCCTGCTGCCGTCGGACCTCTCCGAGGCGCTCGCGACGCGGTCGCTCCCGGCCGTCGTCCCGGACCGCGAGGGGAGCGGCACCACGGCGCTCCTGCTGGCGGCCGGAGCCCTCGTCGCTCCGGCGTTCGGCCCGGGCTCTCTGGCCCGGCACCGCGACGCGGGCTGCGCCGTCGTCGTGCTGCCAGGCTCGTCGACGCTGAGGCTGGACGTCGACACGCTCGCCGATCTCGGAGACGCGGAGGAGGCCGGCGTCGGCCCGCACACCTCCCGCGCGCTGGCCGCAGCGGCCTGACGCGTAGGGAGTCCGAGCCGCGGACGCGATCAGCCGGCGAGCAGCCCCGCCTCGAACGCCGCCGTCAGGCCCGCGTCGATCGCGAGCGGTGCGCCGTCGACCGAGCGGACGGGGATCGCCCGCCGGGTGCTCGACACCAGCCACGCCGCATCCGCACCGGTGAGCGCCGTGACCGGCAGCTCGCGGCGCGACGACGCGAGCCCGCGGCGCTCGCCCAGCGCGAGGACCCGCTCGACCGTCGTGCCGGCGAGCACGCTGCCCGAGAGCGGCGTCGCGAGCACCCCGTCGCCGAGGAGCACCAGGCTCGACGTCGCCCCCTCGAGGAGAAGCCCGTCGCTCGTGCGCCAGACCACGTCGTCCGCGCCCCGGGACGCCGCCTCGCGCAGCGCCGCCCGGGTGACGGCGCCCGAGGTGGTCTTGACGCCCGGGAGCAGCCACGGCGCGAGCGGACCGCTCGCGTACCCGCGGTCCAGCACGACGACGGCCGCGCCCGTCTCCCGGAGAGCGCTCGAGTCGGGAGTCGGAGCCGCGCGCACGGTGCACCGGGCGGAGTCGCCCGACCCGTGGGCGGCGATGAAGCGGACCGTCAGGTCGTCGACCCGATCGTGCTCCGCCACGGCGAGGTCGACCGCTCGGGACCAGAGGGGCGCCTCCGGGATCGTCAGCCCGACGGCCCGGGCCGATCCGGCCAGCCTCTCGAGGTGCTCGCCGAGCGCACGGGGACGTCCGTCGAGGACCGCGACGGTCTCGAAGACCCCGTCGCCGCGGAGGTAGCCCGCCTCGTCGACGCGGACGAGCGGACCCTCCGGGTCGCGGAGGACGACGGCGCCGGAGGTGATCTCGACCAGGACGGGGGTGCTCATCCGCCCATCCTGCCCCCGGCGGAGCCTCAGCGGGGGAGGAGGCCGCTCGCCACGTCGGACGGCTCGACGATCTCGCGCCACGGCTCCGGCCGGAGTCCTGCCGAGCCGAGCACGTCGGCCCCGGCGAGGAGATCCACGTCGAGACCGGTCAGCTCGCCGATCGCGGCGACCGGCAGCTGGAACGTCCTGAAGCCGCCGAGCGGCACCAGGCCCTCGCGCACGCGCTCCACGAGCTCGCTCTGGTCGAGCAGGTACGCGCTCGTCGCGAGCGTCGATCCGTCCGGGCTCCACGCCGCGATCTTCCAGAAGCGGCGGGGGATGCCCGTACCGCGGTAGACCGGGTCGTCGTCCGCGAGCACGGGCCCGGTGAAGACGCTCAGGCGCGTGCGCCAGGTCTGCGCGTACTCGAGCACCAGCGTCTCGAGCCCGAGCCACAGCTCCTGCGACTGGTTGAAGCCGCTCGCCTGGGGCGCGGCGTTCGTGTAGCAGAAGCTGTCGCGGTTGGCCGCGGCGGCCTCGTCGCGGTCGCCCCAGACGGGGTCGCGGCGGCGGACGAGGTGCCCGCGGTCGAGGTCGTTGCGGGCGTACACCTCCGGCCCGGTCTGCTCGGAGGCGGGGATGCGGTCGTCGAGGTGCCAGTCGTCGCCGCGGCCGAGCTCGACCAGGCGCGCTCCGTCGATGTTCACGGCCGTCGAGACGGCCAGGCGCCGCTCCGGATCCAGCAGCACCTCGAAGTGCGTGTACGGCAGGAGCCGCACCGGGCGCTCGACCCTCAGGCGCGGCGCACCCGCGGGGACGCCGAGGAAGTCCGCGTCGAAGCTCACTCCTCGACCTCCGCCGTCGGAGTCGCCGTGGCTGTCGCTGTCGGGGTCGCCGTGGGCGTCGCCGGGGGAGTCTCGGTCGCGGGGACTCCCGTGCCGGTCGGAGCCGGAGCCGGTGCCTGGGTGGCGGGAGCCGGGACCTGCGAGCCGTTGCTGATGAGCAGGGCGATGTCGGAGTAGCGCGCGACGGTCGTGCCCGCGGCCGGGTCGGTGCCCGCCACCACGCCGGCCGGGAGCGACGAGTCGATGGTCGCCCCCTCCTCGACGTCGAAGCCGAGGTCCTCCAGCGCCTCCGTGGCGTCGTCGACCGAGCGGCCGGAGACGGTCGGCACGGCGATCTGGCGGCCGTTCAGCAGGGCGCTGCTGGGCTCCTCGAAGTCGTCCCCGCCGTACTTCTGGTCGGCGCGGGTCATCACCGAGTTCCAGATGTAGTGGCGGATGTTGGAGGCGTACGGGCGGCTCTCGAGCTCCGAGTTCGGGAAGCGGACCTCGCGCATCGAGGTGTGGCCGTCGATGTTGCCCACCCAGACCACGGTCGCGACGCGCGAGCTCGCGCCGTCCATCCAGGTCGACTCCGCGTTGTCGGTGGTGCCCGTCTTGCCGATGTGCTCGATGCCGTCGTCCGGGTCGGACTGGGCGGCCGTGCCGCCGGTGACGACGCGCTGCAGGGCGTAGTTCGCGACCGCCGTCAGCTCGGGGCTGAGGGCCTGGTTGCAGGTGGAGGTCGGCGGCTGGACGGCCGCGCCGGTCGCGTCGGTGATCGAGTCGATGGCGATCGCGGAGCAGGCGGTGCCGTTGTTGGCGAAGCCGGCGAAGGCGGTGACCATCGAGAGGGGCGAGATGAGCGTGTCCGAGCCGAGGACGGCGGACGGCTTGTAGTCGACCTCGCCGCCGTCGGCCGCCTTCACTCCGAAGCCGACCGCGCGGTCGCGGATCGCGCAGAGGTCGAGCTGCTGCGCCATCGAGACGTAGACGGTGTTGATCGACTGCATCGTGCCGGTCAGCACGCTGTAGCTGCCGTTCTCGCTGTCGTCGTTGTTGACCTCGTAGGAGGTGTCGAGCTCGCCGCCCGGCGCGCAGCTGGCGGGGAAGCCCGAGAAGGTGCGCTCGCGGCCGTTGATCGTCTCGTTCAGGGTGCGTCCGCTCGCGAGCCACTGCGCGAGCGTGAACACCTTGTAGGTCGATCCGACCTGGAACCCGGCGGAGCCGCCGTAGGCCGTGTCGGTGTTGAAGTTGACGGCGGAGAAGTTCGCGCCGTTCACGGCGCCGGCCGCGTCGTAGTCCTTGTTCTGCACCATCGCCAGGATCCGGCCGGTGCCGACCTCCATCGAGACGGTCGCGCTGCCGATGTTGGTGTCGAGGGTGGGGACCTTGGGGACGGCGTTGTTCGTCGCGTTGGCCGCGGTGTCCTGCAGGTCGCGGTCGAGCGTCGTGTAGATCTTGTAGCCGCCGCGCTGGAAGTTCGCGAGGCGGGTGTCCGCGTCGTCGCCGAACGCCGGGTCGTTCTGGACGACGCGGGTGATGTAGTCGCAGAAGAAGGCCGCGTTGCCGGCGGTCTGGCAGCCGGTGGGCGTCTGCGTGATCGCGGGGACGACCTCCTCGGCGACGGCGGCGTCGTGGTCGGCCTGCGAGATCTTCCCCTCCTGCAGCATCTGGTCGAGGACGTAGTCGCGGCGGACCTTGTTGTCCGGGATGTTCTCGGGCTGGTCGATCCTGAGGCCGTTGGGGTTGTTGACCGTGGCGATCAGGCTGGCGGCCTGCGCGAGGCTCAGGTCGGCCGCGCTGGTCGAGAAGTAGTACTCGGCCGCCGCCTGGATGCCGTAGACCTGGCCGCCGAAGCCCGCGATGTTGAGGTAGCCGAGGAGGATGTCGTCCTTGCTGTACTTCTTCTCGAGGTCGACGGCGAGCTTCATCTCCTTGAGCTTGCGGCTCGGAGTGGTCGCGGTCGCCTCCTCGTAGGCGGCCTCCGAGGCGGCCTCGTCGGTCGCGCTCAGCGACTCCGCCTTCTGCACGAGGACGTTCTTGACGTACTGCTGGGTGATGGAGGATCCGCCCTGGAGGTCACCGCCGACGATGTTGCTGAGCACCGCGCGGATCGTGCCCTGCAGGTCGACGCCGCCGTGGTCGTAGAAGCGCGGGTCCTCGGTCGAGACCGCCGCGTCCTTCACGGACTGGCTGACCTGGTCGAAGGCCACCTCCTCGCGGTTCTGCGCGTAGAAGGAGGCGAGCAGCTCGTCCGAGCCGTCGGTGCGCTTGGCGTAGATCTCGGTCTTCTGGGCCAGCTGGCCGAGCTCGAGGTACTCCGGCACCGTCTCGAACAGCCCGATCGGGTTGTTCTCGGCGAGACCGGTGACGGCGAGGGCGGGAGTGACCCCGACCGTGATCAGCAGGCCCCCGGCGAGGCTGGCTCCGACGATCCCGAGGACCCGGGCGAGCACGCCGCCGCGGGCGGTTCCTTGCGCAGACATGGCTACGAGAGTAGGCGACGAGCCTGGATCCGTCGTGCGGCCGCGCTCGGGGGCCCGGATGCCCGCCCTCCCGGCCCCGGGAGCGGCGGCCGCCGGTACGGTGAGCGGGTGACCAGAGCCCGAGCATGACCGCCTCCGCCGACCCCGCCGAGACGCGCCGCCGCGCGGTGCTCGTGGTGGCCGTCCTCGCCTCCTTCGTCGCCTTCCTCGACGGTACCGTCGTCAACGTCGCCCTGCCCGCGATCACCCGCGAGCTCGGCGGCGGGCTCGCGGTGCAGCAGTGGGTGGTCGACGGGTACCTGATCACGCTCGGCGCGCTGATCCTCGTGGCCGGCTCGCTCGCCGACCGCATCGGCCGGGCCCGCAGCATGACCATCGGCCTGATCGGCTTCGGCGTCACCTCGCTGCTGTGCGCGCTGGCCCCCACCGCCGAGGTCCTCATCGTGGCGCGGATGCTCCAGGGCGCCGCCGGCGCGATCCTCGTGCCCAGCTCGCTCGCCCTCATCATCGCGACCGTCCACGGCGCCGCGCAGGCCCGGACCATCGGCGCGTGGACGGCCTGGACCGGAACGGCGACGATCGCCGGGCCCGTGCTCGGCGGCCTGCTGGTGGACGCGGGCTCGTGGCGGTACGTCTTCGCGCTCAACCTGCTGCCGATCGCGGTGACGCTGGTCCTGCTGCGCAGGCTCGGCGCGGTCGACTCGGGGACCCGGGTGCCGATCGACGGCGTCGGCGCGGTGCTCGGGGTGATCGGCCTGGGAGGGCCGGTGTTCGCGCTGATCGAGCAGGAGCGGCTCGGGGTCCAGCATCCGCTCGTGCTGACCGCCCTGATCGGGGGAGTCGCCGCCCTCGTCGCGTTCGTCGTGTGGGAGCGGCGCGCGGCGCATCCGATGCTGCCGCTGTCGCTCTTCGCGTCGCGGAACTTCACCGTCGGCAACGTCTCGACGGCGTTCGTCTACGGCGCGCTCTCCTTCGGCTTCTTCGCGCTGGGCCTGTTCCTGCAGCAGACCCTGGGCTTCTCGGCGACCCTGGCCGGGCTCGCGACGCTCCCGCCGACGATCCTGCTGCTCCTGCTCTCGCAGGTCTCCGGGTCGCTGTCGGCGCGGTTCGGCCCGCGGCTCTTCATGGGCGTCGGACCGCTGATCGCCGCGGCCGGGTTCCTCCTGCTCTCCTTCGTCGACGAGGGCGCCGACTACGCCACGCAGCTGCTGCCGGGGATCCTCCTCTTCGGCTTCGGCCTCGCGGTGACGGTCGCCCCGCTGACCTCGACGATCCTCGGCGCGGTCGAGGACGGGCACAGCGGAGTCGGCTCCGCCGTGAACAACGCCGTCTCGCGCATCGCGGGGCTGGTCGCCATCGCCGCGACCTCGCTCGTGGTCGGCGACTCGCTCGACGTCGAGGGCTTCTCCCGTGCCGCCGTCGCGACCTCCGCCCTCCTGATCGCCGGCGGCGTCGTCTCCCTCCTCGGCATCCGCAACCCGGCTCCCGCCGACCGCTGACGACTGCTCGGGGAGCGTCTCCGACCCCCGTCCGGGGTGCGGCGCTCCGTGTTCACGCGGTGTCCGCCGATCCTTCGACGGAACGTGGATGAAATAGTTGTCGCTACATGGAATACTGATCGACGTCGATGCGCTTGCATACATCGGACGGGGACGCTCTCCCCGCGACGACCGTCACACTCGAGGAGAAAAACCATGACCGACACCGTCACCATCCCCGGCTACAAGGCCGGCACCTGGGTCATCGACCCCACCCACAGCGAGGTCGCGTTCAGCGTCCGCCACCTGATGATCAGCAAGGTCAAGGGCAAGTTCGAGCGCTTCACCGCCACGTTCACCACCGGCGAGAACCCGCTCGACTCCAAGGTCGAGGCCACCGCCGAGGTCGCCTCCGTCAACACCAACGAGCCCAACCGCGACGGCCACCTCCGCACCGGCGACTTCTTCGAGGCCGAGCAGTACCCGGAGATCCACTTCGTCTCGACCGCTGTCCGCCCGAACGGCGACGACTTCCTCGTCGACGGCGAGCTCACCATCAAGGGCACCACCAAGCCCGTCACCTTCGAGGTGGAGTTCGGCGGCTTCGGCACCGACCCCTACGGCAACTACAAGGCCGGCCTCACCGCCAAGGCCACCATCGACCGCACCGACTTCGGTCTGACCTACAACGCGGCCCTCGAGACCGGTGGCGTGCTCATCGGCGAGAAGGTCACCATCACCCTCGACCTGCAGGCCGCCCACCAGGCGTAGTCCGAGCCGATCGACCGGAGCCGTCCCTCCCCCCGGGGAGCGGACGGCTCCGTCGTTCCGGAGCCGGTGCGGGATCAGAGGATGCCGAGCTCCGTCAGCTGCTCGGAGATGCCCGCGCCGTCGGGCGCGAAGACCCAGGTCGTGCCGCTGGTCAGGGAGCGGTCCTCGGCCTTGGAGCGGCCTCCCGCGAGCACCGCCTCGCCGGTGGAGAGCTGGCGGATCGCGATCGCCGCGACCTTATCGGGGTGCTCGTCCGCGAAGTCGGAGTAGATCTCCTCGTCGTGCTGCCCGTCGTCGCCCACCAGCAGCCAGCGCACGTCCGGGAACTCGGCCGCGAGTCGGCGGAGGTTCATCTCCTTGTGCTGCTTGCCGCTGCGGAACCAGCGGTCGTGCGTCGGGCCCCAGTCGGTCAGGAGGAGCGCTCCGGCCGGGTACAGGTGCCGCGAGAGGAAGCGGGTGAGCGCCGGGGCGACGTTCCACGCGCCGGTGGAGAGGTAGATGACCGGGGAGCCCTCGTACTGCCGGGCGAAGCGGTCGAGGAAGACCGCCATGCCGGGCGTGGGCATCCGGGCGTGCTCGTCGAGCACGAAGGTGTTCCAGGCGGCGACGAAGGGGCGGGGGAGCGCGGTGACCATCACTGTGTCGTCCACGTCCGACACGACGCCCAGCCGCGACTCCGGACGCACGATGAAGACGGGCGCCTCGACGGGCTTCGAGCCCGCGGTCGAGAAGGTGATGGTGTGCCAGCCGGGCTCGAGCGTGATCGGGAGGTCCGCGTCGACGACTCCGCCGCGGTCGGCCGTCACCCGGTGGGTCTGCCCGTCGGCCTCGACGGTCACGACGGCCCCGCTCACGAAGACGCTGGTGAAGCTCCGCCAGCCGCGCACGCCCTCGACGGGGCGGACCTCCTCGACCCCGGGAGGGGTCGGTCGCGTGTAGAGGACGCGGGCCAGGACGCGCAGCTGCGTCGTCGAGCCGTAGCCGGTGTAGGGGATGACCCTCGGGACGTAGCCCTTGCGCTTCACGCGCCTCATCCGGAAGGAGTGGAGTCGGTCCTCGAGGCGGGCGGCGCGGTGCATGACCTCCGCCTTGCCTGCGCTCAGGGGCTTGCTCTCGGGCGTCAGCGGCATCCGCCCAGTCTGTCAGACCGGATGCCGGACCGCGGATCGCGCTCTCAGGCGATCGTCAGGCTCCGGTGGGCTCGATCAGCTCGGGGCCGTTCGCCGAGACGGAGCCCACGGCCGCGCCGACGCCGTGCACCTCGAGCTCCTCGGCCAGCTCGGCCGCGCCCTCGGCGGCCGCGCGCAGCAGGTCGCCTTCCCCGGGGGACGCCGGGTCCAGCCAGTCCTCGATCAGCTCCGGCTGCAGCAGCACGGGCATCCGCTCGTGCACCTCGGCGATCGGTCCGGCGGAGGGGCGGGTGAGGACCGTCGCCGAGAGCAGCCACGGAGAGCCCGGCTGGGCCGAGCGCCACCACTCGTAGAGACCGGCGAAGAGGAGGAGCGAGCCCTCGCCCGGCGAGACGTAGACGGGGGCCTTCGCCCCGTCCGCGCCGACCCGCCACTCGTACCAGCCCGAGGCGGGCACGATCGCGCGCCGGGAGGCGTAGGACTCGCGGAACGACGGCTTCTCGGCGACGGACTCGATCCGCGCGTTGAACAGCGGCGGCCCCGCGGACGGGTCGGCGGCGGAGCGGGGCACCAGGCCCCAGCGGGCTCCGGCGAGCCGGCGCCGCGGCGGGCTGCCCTCCTCGACCCCCTTCATCGACTCCGCGACGACGGCGATCCGCTGGGTCGGCGCGATGTTCCAGGACGGCTCCGGCAGGTCGGCGCCCGGCTCGTCGATGTCGAAGAGCGCCACCAGGTCGGCGGTGGTCTGCGAGAGGACGAAGCGTCCGCACATGGTTTCTCCCGGGTGGATCGGACCCGCGGAGCCGTCGCCCTTCCGGGGGCGCGAAACACGAGGGACTTTCGATGAGACGACCCCGACCGGCGGTCGCCGTGCGTACGATTGTAGGAACCACGACCGAAGGAGCCCGCCGTGCCTCTTGGAAACCTCGTCGATCGACCGTTCGGTGAATCGTCCCAGGTCCGCAACGAGCCGGTGCAGGTGCGCAGCGCCGCCCGTCTCGCCTCGCTGCTCGACGCGGCGGCCGCCGTCGTCGACGAGGTCGGCTTCGACCGCCTGACCACGGCGATGGTCGCCGAGCGCGCGGGAGCCGCGATCGGCACGGTCTACCGCTACTTCCCGGACCGCATCGCCGTCCTCCAGGCGCTGCGCGAGCGGGCCCTCGAGCGCTTCCGCCGCCGCGTCATCACCGAGATCCGCGACACCCACCCGGGCAACTGGTGGGGCGCGGTCGACTGCGCCATCGACGCCTTCTGCGAGATGCACCGCAACGAGCCGGGCTTCCGCTCCATCCGCTTCGTCGACACGATCCACGCCCCCGAGGTCGCGGGCGAGGCGTTCGAGGCCGGCTTCTTCGCCCGCCGCTTCGCCGAGATCCTCGCGTCCGAGTACGGCCTCCCGGGCGGCGCGCAGCTGTCCTTCCGCCTCGAGGTGACCATCGAGGTCGCGGACGCGCTGCTCACGCGCGCGTTCCTCATCGACCCCAACGGCGACCAGCGCTTCATCGACGAGAGCCGCTCGCTGCTGCGCCACTACATGACCTCGCACTACGGAGCCGTCGAGGAGTCCTGACCGGCTAGGACTGTCAAGGCCCTAGTCGCTCCCGGAACATCCCGCAACACTTCGCGGTCCGGGTTGGCAGGCGGCTGCTATTGGTGTTTTCCTTGCCGCCTGGCCCCGTTCGGGGCCGCGGGCCGTGCAACGGCCGGACGCGCGGAGCGAGAGCGGGCACAGTCGTGGACCAGGGACAGATCGGCGCGCACACCGCCGGACGGCGGGCGGCCTCGTGATCGAGTTCCGCAACGTCAGCAAGCAGTACCCGGACGGCACGCGGGCGGTCGACGACTTCTCGCTCGTGCTGCCCTCCCGGCAGACGACCGTCTTCGTCGGCTCCTCGGGCTGCGGGAAGACCACGATCCTCCGCATGATCAACCGGATGATCGAGCCGACCTCCGGCACCATCGAGATCGACGGCGAGGACATCTCGTCCCTGCCCGCCGTCGCGCTCCGCCGCCGCATCGGCTACGTGATGCAGAACTCCGGCCTCCTGCCGCACCGCAAGGTCATCGACAACATCGCGACCGTGCCGAGGCTGAACGGGGTCGCCAAGAAGCAGGCGCACGCCCGCGCGCTCGAGCTGATGGACACGGTCGGACTGGACCGTGCGCTCGCCGCCCGGTACCCCAGCCAGCTCTCCGGCGGCCAGCAGCAGCGCGTCGGGGTGGCGCGCGGCCTGGCGGTCGACCCGAACATCCTGCTGATGGACGAGCCGTTCGGCGCGGTCGACCCTCTCGTGCGCGCCGACCTGCAGCGCGAGACCCTGCGACTCCAGGACGAGCTCGACAAGACCGTGGTCTTCGTCACCCACGACATCGACGAGGCGTTCCTCCTCGGCGACCAGGTCGTCATCCTCGAGAAGGGCGGCCGGATCGCGCAGAAGGGCTCGCCCGCCGAGATCCTGGCGAACCCCGCGAGCGAGTTCGTCGCCGGCTTCGTCGGTGCCGACCGCGGTAAGCGCTCGCTCCGGATCGAGGAGCGCGACGGCGCCCGCATCGTGGTCGACGGCGACGGGCGCCCGACCGGAGTGCTGCGCGCGCAGGACGGCCCCGCCGCGTGAACTGGGTCGTCAACAACACGGACGCGATCGTCGCGAACCTGCTGGCGCACCTGGCCCTGTCGGTCCCGCCGATCCTGCTCAGCTTCCTCGTCTCGCTGCCGTTCGGCTGGTTCGCGAACCGCTACCGCTGGAGCCGCGGCACCCTGCTGACAGGGCTCGGCGTGCTCTACGCCATCCCCTCGCTGGCCATGTTCATCCTGCTGCCGGTCCTGCTGGGCATCCCGCTCCGCTCGACCGCCAACGTGATCACGGGCCTCACCCTCTACGGCGTCGCGCTGATGGTCCGCACCACCTCGGACGCACTGGGCGCGGTGTCGGACGACGTCCGCCAGTCGGCGACCGCGATGGGCTACTCCGGCTGGGCGCGCTTCTGGCGGGTCGAGTTCCCGCTGGCCGGCCCGGTCCTGCTCTCGGGCCTGCGCGTGGTCACGGTCAGCACGGTCAGCCTGGTGACGGTCGGCGCGGTGCTCGGGATCCAGAGCCTCGGCCTGCTCTTCACCGACGGCTTCCAGCGCGGCATCACCGGTGAGATCGTCACGGGCATCGTCCTCACGATCGTCCTCGCGCTGGTGCTCGACGGACTGCTGGTGCTGATCGGCCGTCTCCTCATGCCCTGGACGGCTCTGGACCGCACGCGCCGCTCGCGCAGACCGGTCGCGGTCGAGAGGGCGGTGACGTCGTGAACCTCATCGCCGAGGCCTTCGCCTGGATCGCCGACCCCGCGCACTGGACCGGGGTCTACGCGATCCCGACCCGTGTCGCCCAGCACGTCGGCATCAGCCTGCTGGTGCTCGTGATCGCGGCCGCGATCGCGATCCCGATCGGCTACCTGATCGGGCACACCGGGCGCGGCAAGGGCATCGCCGTGCCGGTCGCAGGCGGCCTGCGCGCCCTGCCGACGCTGGGCGTGCTCGTCCTCGCGGCGATGAGCCTGGGGCTCGGCCTCGGCGCTCCGGTGATCGCCCTCGTCGTGCTCGCGATCCCGTCGGTGCTCGCCGGCGCGTACTCCGGGCTCGAGGCGGTCGACCGCCGCACGGTCGACGCGGCGCGCTCGATGGGCATGACCGAGTGGCAGATCCTGACGAAGGTCGAGATCCCGCTGGGGCTGCCGCTGCTGATCGGCGGGCTCCGCTCGGCGGCGCTGCAGATCATCGCGACCGCCACGCTCGCCGACTACATCGGCGCCGGCGGCCTCGGGCAGTACATCTTCCGCGGAGTGAAGTCGGGGGACTACCCGCAGATGCTCGCCGGCTCGATCCTGGTGATCGTGCTGACGCTCCTCAGCGAGGTCCTCTTCGCCCTCCTCCAGCGGCTCGCCGTGCCGCGCGGAGTCGTGCTCGGCCTGGCCGGCACCGCCGGCCGCACAGGTTCCCGCGCTTCGTCGCCCCGACGACGCGCGGTGATGGGAATCCCCATCGAAGAAGGGAAATAGCAATGTTCACAGCACATTTCACGAAGGGCCGTGTCGCGCTCAGCGCACTCGCGGTCGGTGCCGTCGTGGCACTGGCAGGGTGTTCCTCGAGCGATCCGCTCGATGAGGGATCGGGTGCGACTGCGGGCAGCGAGACCATCGTGGTCGGCTCGCAGGACTACTACTCGAACGAGATCCTCGCCGAGATCTACGCGCAGGCGCTGGAGAACGACGGCTTCACCGTCGACCGCCAGCTGCGCATCGGCCAGCGCGAGATCTACCTGCCCGAGATCGAGAGCGGATCCATCGACGTCTTCCCGGAGTACGACGGCAGCCTCCTGCAGGCGCTCGAGCCCGACGCGACGGCCACCACCGCCGACGACGTGTACTCCGCGCTCGGCGACGCGCTGCCCGACGGCCTCCGCGCCCTCGACGCCGCTGAGGCCAGCGACCAGAACTCGTACACCGTCACCCAGGCCTTCGCCGACAAGTGGGACCTGACCGACATCGCGTCGCTCAAGAACGTCACCGACCCGATCGTGGTCGGCGGCAACTCCGAGCTGCAGACGCGCCCCTACGGGCCCGACACCCTGCAGTCGAAGTACGGCATCACGACCACCTTCCAGGCGATCGAGGACAGCGGCGGATCGACCACCGTCGACGCGCTCACCAGCGACCAGATCCAGCTGGCGAACGTCTACACGGCCGACCCGAACATCCAGAAGAACGACCTCGTCGCTCTCGAGGACCCGGACGGACTGTTCGTGGCCGACAACGTCGTGCCGATCGTCTCGAGCAAGATCACGGACGACGCGGCCGAGGTGCTGAACGCGGTCAGCGCGAAGCTCACGGCGGACGACCTCGTCGCCCTCAACTCCGAGAGCGTCAACGAGCAGAAGTCCGCGTCCGCGATCGCGGGCGAGTGGCTGAAGTCGGCGGGTCTCGTCGACTGATCCTCCCCGGATCCACGCCCGGAGGCGCGTCACTCGTCGAGGTGACGCGCCTCCGCTCTGTTCAGGAGCTTCTTCCCGAGGAGCACGAGCAGGGCGAAGACGACGATGACGCCCACGAAGACGTAGCCGGCGCCGTGCAGGCTCTCCGAGAGCTCCCGGTAGCTGCCCGCCGCGGCCGCGCCGACGCCGACGTAGGCGGACGACCAGAGCACGCACGCCGGGATCGTCCAGGCCATGAAGGTCCGATAGCGCATCCCGCTCATCCCCACCGTCAGCGGGATCAGCGAGTGCAGCACCGGCAGGAAGCGCGAGAGGAACACGGCGAACCCGCCGCGCCGCGCGAGGTAGCGCTCGGCCTTCAGCCAGTTCTTCTCGCCGAGCCGGCGTCCCAGGCGCGACGCGCGGATCCGCGGCCCGAACCAGCGGCCGAGGTAGAAGCCGACGGACTCGCCGCAGAGGGCGCCGATGACGACCGTGACGGCCAGCGCCGCGAACTGCAGCGGGCTGGTCACGCCGGTCGCGCTGACGATCACGATCGTGTCGCCGGGGACGACGAGGCCCGCCAGGATCGTGGTCTCGAAGAAGATCGCGAGTCCGGCGAGGAGCGTCCGCCAGACCGGGGGGACGCTGACGACGAAGTCCAGGATCCCGGTGAGGGTGTCGTTCACCGGGCGCCCCCGCCCGCCGGGGACTCGATCGGGGGCTGGGGCCGACGGCGGCTCCGGATGCTCGGCATGGCTCGATCGTAGGGGCGCACGGCTGGGCGGCGGCAGGGCTGCGCCCGGGAGGCCGGTGGACGCCGGGCGGTCAGGGGACGGCGACGAGCGCGGAGGCCGCCGGGCCGGTGCCGTTCGCCGTGACCGCCTGCACCGAGAGGGTGTAGCTGCGGCCCGGGACCAGCTTCGTGAAGGTCTGCGAGCGCTTGGTCGCGGCGACCACGGCGCTCCAGGCTCCGGCTCCGCTCGTGTCGGAACCGTCGCGCGACACCCGGTAGCCGGTGACCGCCGAGCCGCCGGTCCCCGCGGGGGGCGACCACGCGAGCGTCGCCGTGCCGTCCGAGCCCGCCGAGGCGGTGACGGCGGTCGGAGCGCCGGGGAGCCCGGCGGAGACGAGGGTCGCGGTCAGCGTGGTGCTGCTCCCGGGAGTGACGACGCTGTGCGAGGCGGCGCCGCCGTCCGACCAGGACGAGAACCGGTAGGCCGTGCCCGACGCGTCGGTCTGGTCCGGGACCTCCAGCTGGAGGGCCGAGCCCGCCCACGAGACGACGGTCGTGCCTCCGGCGACCTCGGTGCCGTTGACGACGACCGTCCGGCCGGCGGGAGCGGTGGCCAGGGTGACGGACACCTTCTGCGGGGAGAACGTCCGCGTCGCCGTCGTCGACACTCCGCTCGAGTCAGTCGCGGTGACGCTGATCAGGAGGTCGCTGTCCGCGGCGGCGGCGAGGTCCTCCGGGCCGGGGGCGACGAAGGAGAGGTCGTTCCCCGTCAGCGGCCCGAGGAAGGGATGCGTGTGCTGAGCGTGGCGGCGCTGGACGGTCCAGGTGAGCGCCGAGGCGGGCAGGACGCCGTCCTCGGCGTCGGTCGCCGTGGCGCGGAGGCCGTAGCTCCGGCCGGTGACGAACATCCCTCCGTCGGCGGGTGCGGTGATGCTCACCGTCGGGGCACTGTCGCCCGAGGTGATCCTCGTCGTCGCGGGGGCGGAGACGGCTCCCTTCGGATCGCGGACGCGGAGGGACGCGGTCCAGCTGCCGGCGGCGTAACTGTGGGTGAAGGTCGGGCCGGTCGTGATGCGGTCGGGGGTGCCGTCGCCGAACGACCACAGGTAGGTCAGGGCACCGCCCTCCGGGTCGCTGCTGCCCGAGCCGTTCAGCCGCACGGCGAGAGGAGCCGCGCCGGAGGAGGGGGCGGCGGTGAGGGCCGCGGTCGGGGCGCGGTTCGCCGCGGCGGTGTAGGCGAGGCGCCGGACCTCGCCGCCGTTCGCGTAGCTGGTGTAGAAGAGGTCCTGGGTCCCGCGCGAGGGGCCGAAGGCCATGGCGACGGCGCTGCTGCCGCCGAGGCCGGTCACGAGGTCGCCGGCCGCGCCGGTGCGGCCGAGGGTCCGGATCTTCCCGCACACGTAGTCGCCGAAGAGGTACGCGCCGTCGTAGGCGGCCGGCCAGACGCCGCGGGGGACGTAGGCGCCGCCCGTGATCGAGGCGCAGCCGCTGCTGTGCGCGTAGTCGTGGACCGGGTCGGTGAGCCCGGCGGGCGCCGCGGCTCCGCAGTTCGAGGCCGAGCCGGTCTTCGCGCAGTGGCCCTCACGGGTGTTCCAGCCGTAGTCGGCGCCGGCGACGCCCTGGTCGATCTCCTCCCAGGCGTCCTGGCCCACGTCGTTGATGCGGAAGACGGTGCCGGTCGCGTTCGGGTCGAAGGCCATCCGGAACGGATTGCGCAGGCCGCTCGCGAACGTCTCGCGGCAGCGGACGCCCGCGGCGGCCGGGGCGAGCCGGCAGGAGGCGGTCCCGGTGCCCAGGTAGGGGTTGCCGGCCGGGACGCCCCCGGTGAGGGTGATCCGGAGGATCTTGCCGTTCAGGATGTTCGGGTCGCGGGCGGCGTCGTTCCGGCCGCCGCAGCCGCTGCCGCCCGGCGAGCCGACTCCGCCGCGGTAGTCGCAGCCGCCGTCGCCGACGCTGACGTAGAGCAGGCCGTCCTTCCCGATGGCGAGGTCGCCGCCGTTGTGGTTGCTCGCGGGGGAGTAGATGCCGTCGAGGAGGACGCGCTCGGAGGCCGGGTCGATGCGGTCGTCGGTGCCGAGCTGGAACGAGGAGACGCGGTTGCGCGGGGCTCCCGCGGGGTTCACCGTGCCCCCGGCATTGGTCGGGCAGGAGGAGTCGGAGCCCTTCGCGGTGTAGTAGACGACGACGGTGCGCGATCCCGGTGCCGGGTCGACCGCGAGGCCGAGCACGCCGCGCTCGCCGTTGGCGCAGACCTTCGAGCGCAGATCGAGGGCCGGGGTGGCGACCAGGCCGCCAGCGCGGATCACCCGGATCGCGCCGGTCTGCGAGGAGACGAGGGTGCGCCCGTCGGTCGTGAAGGCGAGGGCGGTCGGCGCGGGGACGGCCGCCACCCGCGAGTCGGTGAAGCCGGCGGGCACGACGGGAGCGGCGGACGCCGGACCCGCGGGCCCGGCGACGAGCGCGGCGGCCGTGATCGCCAGGACGGTGAGCAGGGCGAGACCGCGGGGGCGGATCCTCGAGCGGGGCATCGGTGACTCCGAGACGGTCGGCGCTGCTGAGCGAGCGGCGGTCTGCGGCGGTGCAGAGGGCGCTGTCGGCGATGACGCGGGGCCAGGATAGGCGCGCGCGGCGGAGGGGCCGTGTCCCCCTTCAGGGTCAACGCTGGGGGCTCCGGGCGCGGTGTCCCCGGGCCGCTCACGTCGAGCGGGGCTGCAGTGCGTCGGCCCGCCGGTTCACTCCAGAGCGGGCAGGACCACCGCGCGGACCGCCTCCGAGAACCGGGCGTAGCCGGCCTCGTCGAAGTGCAGGCCGTCGTCGACGAAGAGGGAGGGGTCGACAGAGCCGTCGGAGGTGACGAGCGCGTCGGCGGTGGGGACGAAGGTGACGCGGTCGTCCGTCTCGGCGTAGGCGCTGACCGCGGTGTTGGCGGCGCGGACCTCGGCGCCGACGGAGGCGCGGGCGGGCGTCTCCGCGATCTCGACGTAGAACAGCTCGGCGTCGGGGGCGACCTCCTCCACGCGCTGGAGGTACTCGACGACGGCGCCGGCGGTCTGGGCGCCGGTGCGCGAGCCCTCCTCGCCGCTGATGTCGTTCGCTCCCACGTACACGATCACGGCGCGGGGATCGAAGGGGGCGACCATGCGGTCCAGCCACGCGAGGTGATCGGCGACGGTCGTGCCGCCGATCCCGATGTTGTAGGTCTCGAGCGGACGCAGGTCCTCCTTGGAGGTCGTCCAGCGGCCGATCGTGGAGCTGCCCGTGAGGACGATGCTGTGCTGCGGGAACCCGGCGGCGAAGCGCTTCTCGAGACCGGCGACGCGCTCGGCCATGTCGACGGAGGAGGTCGGGCCGGGGTCGGGGGAGCTCGCGGCCGGAGCGCCCGCGCCTCCGCTCCGCGAGGCGAGCGAGAGGGCGATGCCCGCGCCGGCGAGGACCAGCGCGAGCACCAGCAGCGCGACCAGGAGGCGGAGGCGGATGCGGCGGGGGCCGGGGGCGGAGCCGGAGGGCGTCGCTCGAGTCATGGCTCGATCCTCCGGCATCGGCGGGGGCGCGTCGTCCACGAGGAGGCCGTCCGAGGACCCGCGCACCCGGTGGCCGTCTCTCCGTCACCGGATCGCCGTGATCGGATCCGCGCAGAACATCACAGAGGATGCACAGCCGTGCGACACTTGCACATCGCCATCGCCATCGTCGCCGCCGGCCGACTTCCGATGGACGATCACGACGAGGACTCATGGCACGCGCACGCATCACCTGGGTGGACACGGCGAAGGGCATCGCGATCATCCTGGTCGCCCTGGCCCACTCCGTGCAGTGGACCACGACGGCCGGGATCGCCCCCGACTCGTGGAACGAGATCAACCTCCTCCTCATCACCTTCCGGATGCCGCTGTTCTTCCTCGCCTCGGGGCTGTTCGCCGGCTCCGTGCTCACCCGGTCGTGGCCGGAGCTCTGGCGTTCGCGGCTGAGCCTGCTGGTCTGGGCCTTCCTGCTCTGGTCCGTGGTGCGGTTCCTCTTCTTCCTGGTGGTGCCCAACCCGGGCGGCACCGACGAGTCCGACCCGCTCGCGCTGCTCCTCCAGCCGGTGATGCCGCACAACGGGCTCTGGTTCCTCTACGCGCTCACGATCTTCTTCGTGGCCGCCAAGCTCGCGCAGGGCCGGATCGACTGGCGGGTGCAGATCGGCATCGCGACCGCGATCGCCGTGGTCTGGTACGCCGTCCGCTCCAGCACCTCCGAGGGCACCGGGAACATCGCCTGGGACGGCATGGCCCGCTACCTGATGTTCTTCCTGCTCGGCCTCTACCTGCGGAACGCGGTGATCGCGTTCGTGGAGCGCCGCGGGATCCTCAGCGGAGTCGGCTTCGGCGTGCTGTTCCTCGTGCTCGCCGGCGTGATCCTCGCCGTCCGCGCCCGCTTCCCGCTGCTGACGATCGGGCTGGTCCTGGTGAGCGTGCTGGCGGTCCTCGCCGGGCTCGTGGTCGCCCGCTTCCTCTCGAACCGGCGCGGCGCGGGCTGGATCACCTTCATCGGCCGCAACACGCTCCCGGTGTACGTGGTGCACGTCCTCTTCGTCTCGCTCGCCACGAGCGCCCTGCTGCTCTTCGACGGAGAGCGCTGGCTCGACGTCATCGGGCCGGTCGTGCCGCTCCTGGTCTGCGGGATCGGCGTCGCGGCCGCACTGGGCTACTGGCGCCTCACCCGCGACCTGCCCGTGCTGAAGTACGGCTTCCAGGCGCCCGCCTGGTTCTCCGGCTCCCGCTCTCGCGTCGACGCCGGCTGACCGCGGGGCGCCCGCCGACGGCGCCTCGGCATCGGCCCCGGGAGTCTCTTCGCCGGGCGAGTCCGTCGATGCGTCGCGCGGTGAACGGATTCCCAGAGCCGATCTCGCGGATGTGCGCCTGGGAATCCGCTGAAGGCCCGTGAGAGGAAGTCTCAGCGCTCCGTCGCCCGCCTGATCGCTCGGCGTCGAGAGGCCGGCGGCGGCGCGTCCGACGGAGGCGAGCCCCGCTCGGCAGTCGCCGCGCGGTGGACTGCCTCGACGTCGAGAGGGACTGTCTCGACGTCGAGTGACCGGTCGGCGGGAGCGCTCGGAGGGGCGTCCGGGGCCACCCCGGAAAGGGTGCCGCCAGGAGCTCGCGGAAGGCCGCACATCCGCCCCAGTACTGGGATCGAAGGCCGTCGGACCCCTTCCGCCGACCTACTCTCGGAGCTGTGAACGAACTCCTGGACCCGCTCCTGCTGTCGAGATGGCAGTTCGGTCTGACGACGATCTACCACTTCCTGTTCGTGCCGCTCACGATCGGCATGGCGCTCACCGTCGCGATCTTCCAGACCTGCTGGGTGCGCACCGGGAAGGTGCACTACCTGCAGCTGACGAAGTTCTTCGGGAAGCTCTTCCTGATCAACTTCGCGATGGGCGTCGTGACCGGGATCGTCCAGGAGTTCCAGTTCGGGATGAACTGGAGCGACTACTCCCGCTTCGTCGGCGACGTCTTCGGGGCCCCGCTGGCGTTCGAGGGCCTGCTCGCCTTCTTCCTCGAGGCCACCTTCATCGGCCTCTGGATCTTCGGCTGGGACAAGCTGCCCGAGAAGCTGCACCTGGCCACCATCTGGCTGACCACGCTGGGCACCACGCTCTCGGCCTACTTCATCATCGCCGCGAACGCGTTCATGCAGAACCCGGTCGGCTTCCGCATCAACGAGAGCAAGGGCCGCGCGGAGCTCACCGACATCTGGGCGCTCCTCACCAACAAGGTCGCGCTCGCCGCGTTCCCGCACACGATCTTCGCCTGCTTCATGGTCTCGGCCGCCGTCATCATCAGCGTCGCGGCCTACCACCTCTCGCGGAACCAGCACCTCGAGACCATGCGCCCCGCGCTGAGGTTCGGCGCCTGGATGATGCTCGTCAGCGGCGGCCTGACCCTGTTCACCGGCGACTCGCTCGGCCTCGCGATGGTCGACACGCAGCCGATGAAGATGGCGGCCGCGGAGGCGCTCTACAGGACCTCCACGGGCGTCGACGCCTCCTTCTCCGTCTTCACCTGGGGCACGCCGGACGGCTCGAGCGAGCTGTTCTCGATCCGCATCCCCTACCTGCTCTCCTTCCTCTCGACGCACACCTTCACCGGCACGGTCGAGGGCATCAACGACCTCCAGGCGCAGTACACCCAGGTCTACGGACCCGGCGACTACACGCCGATCATCTGGGTCACCTACTGGTCGTTCCGCTGGATGATGGCCCTCGGCGTCCTGGCCATCGGCGTGGCCGCGGCCGGCCTCTGGTTCACCCGGAAGGGCCGCGAGCCGAAGCAGTGGATGTGGAAGGTCGCGATCTGGGCCGCCCCGCTGCCGCTGATGGCGATGATCGTGGGCTGGGTCTTCACCGAGATGGGCCGCCAGCCGTGGCTCGTTTTCGGGCTGCTGAAGACAGCCGACGGAGTCTCGCCCGGAGTGAGCGGCGTCGAGGTCCTGATCTCGCTGCTCGCCTTCACCGCGATCTACGGCACGCTCGCCGTGGTCGAGTTCCGCCTGATCAAGCGGGCCGCGCAGGCCGGCCCCGACGACGCTCCCGAGGTCGACGAGGAGAGCGGTCGCCCGCAGCTCGTCGGCACCGTCTACTAGGAGGCACCCCTCATGGATCTCGCCGTTCTCTGGTTCTGGATCGTCGCCTTCTTCTTCATCGGCTACTTCGTCCTCGACGGGTTCGACTTCGGCGTCGGCATGTCGCTCCCGTTCCTCGGGCGCGACGACACCGACCGCCGCGTGCTGATCAACACGATCGGCCCGGTGTGGGACCTGAACGAGACGTGGGTGATCGTCGCCGGCGCCGCCCTGTTCGCCGCGTTCCCGGAGTGGTACGCCACGCTCTTCAGCGGGTTCTACCTGCCGCTTCTGCTCATCCTGCTCGCGCTGATCGCCCGCGGCGTCTCGTTCGAGTACCGTCACCAGCGTCCGGAGGCGCAGTGGAAGCGGCGCTTCGACACGATGATCGTCGTCGGCTCCGCGGTGCCCGCCTTCCTCTGGGGCGTGGCCTTCGCGAACATCGTGCAGGGCGTCCCGATGGACGCCGACCACAACTTCACCGGCACCGTCCTGGACCTGCTGAACCCCTACGCCCTGCTGGGCGGAGCGACGACCCTCCTGCTCTTCTTCACGCACGGAGTCGTCTTCGTCGCCCTGAAGACGGAGGGGGAGATCCGCGAGCGTGCGCGCCGCTTGGCGACCCGCGCGGGGCTGCTCACCGTGGTCGTCGCCGCGGTCTTCCTGGCCTGGACCAACCTCGGCCAGGGGAGCACCGCCTCCTGGGCGCTCTCGGCGGGCGCGGCCGCGACCCTCGTCGGCGGCTGGCTCGCCATCACGCGGGGCCGGGAGGGACGCGCCTTCGCGCTGCTGGCCGGCACCATCGCGCTCGCCGTGCTCGCCCTCTTCGCGACGCTGTTCCCCGCGGTTATGCCGGCCTCGAACGTCCCCGCCTACGGGCTGACGATCGAGAACGCCTCCAGCACGCCCTATACGCTGACGGTCATGAGTTGGACCGCCCTGGTGTTCGTGCCGCTCATCGTCGGCTACCAGGCCTGGACCTACTGGATCTTCCGCAAGCGCATCAGCCGCGCGCACATCCCGGTCGACGCCCACTGACGTGAAGCCCCTCGATCCGCGCCTGCTCCGCTACGCCCGGGCGGCCCGCGTGTTCCTCCTGCTCGGCGGGGTGCTCGCGCTGGCGAGGACCCTGGCGATCGTCGCCTTCGCGTGGCTCGTGGCGCAGCTGGTGGCCGGTGCGGTCGACGGGAGGAGCGCCGACGATCTCGCGCCGCTGCTGGCCGCCCTGCTCGCGGTCGTCGCGGCGCGGGCGGCTCTCGCCTGGGCGACCGAGGTGAACGCGGTGCGCGGAGGAGCAGGAGCGAAGGCGCAGCTGCGGCAGGCGGTCCTCGCCGCACTGGTCGAGCTCGGCCCGGCGGGCCGCTCCGAAGGGGGCTCGGGCGGGGTCGTCGCGCTGCTGGGCGGCGGACTGGACTCCCTCGACGGCTACTTCGCCCGCTACCTCCCGCAGCTGATCGCCACCGCGGTGGCGACGCCGCTCCTGACACTCGTGGTCTTCCTCGCCGATCCGCTCAGCGCGGTGTTCCTGGTGGTGACCCTGCCGCTCATCCCGGTGTTCATGGTGCTGATCGGCTGGGCGACCCAGGCCGTGCAGGCGCGGCAGTGGGAGCGGCTGCAGGCGCTCGCGTCCGGCTTCGTCGACACCGTCGGCGGCCTCGCAACACTCAAGATCTTCGGGCGGGCCGAGCGGCAGGCGACGCGGATCCGCGCGCTGACCGAGGACTACCGCGTGCACACGATGAAGGTGCTGCGGGTGACCTTCGTCAGCGGCTTCGTGCTGGAGCTCGCCGGCTCGCTCTCGGTCGCGCTGGTCGCCGTCTCGATCGGGCTGCGGCTCGTCGACGGCTCGCTGGGGCTGGCCGTCGGGCTGTTCGTCCTGGTGCTGGCGCCGGACGTGTTCCTGCCGGTGCGCCAGGTCGGTGCCGAGTTCCATGCGGCGGCGGACGGGGTGCAGGCGGCGGACCGCGCCTTCGCCGTCCTCGAGCGCGCGGCGGCCCTGCCCGCTCGCGGGAAGGCCCCGGCGGCGACGGGGGCGCTCGAGCTGCGGGGTCTCGCGGTCGACGACGGACGCGGGCGGACGCTCGCTCCTGTCGACGCGGTGCTCCCCGTCGGGTCGATCACCGTGGTGACCGGGCCCAGCGGGTCCGGGAAGTCGACGCTGATCGCCGCGCTCGCGGGCTTCGTGCCCTTCTCGGGCACGCTGCTGCTCGGCGGGTCGCCGGTCGCGGATCTGCGGTCGACGCTCGCCTGGGCGGGCCAGCGGCCCGACCTTCTCCCGGGGAGCGTCGCCTCCGCCGTCGGGCTCGGAGCACTCTCGCCGGACCCCGAGCGCGTGCGGCGGGCCCTGGCGATCGCCGCCGTCGACGTGGACCCCGAGCGCCGGCTCGACGCCGAGGGGACGGGCCTCTCGGGCGGGCAGAGCGCCCGTGTCGCCGTCGCCCGCGCTGTGCACCGCCTGCTCGAGCGCGGGTGCGCGGTGCTGGCCCTGGACGAGCCGACCGCCGCCCTCGACGACGAGTCCGAGCGGGCGCTGCTCGCCGGACTCAGGTCGCTGGCGGAGAGCGGGACGATCGTCGTCGTCGCCAGCCACCGGCCCGCGACCGTCGCGGCGGCCGACGCCGTGATCGCCCTGGCGCCGGCGGAGGCGGTCGCGAGGTGAACCGCTCCGACGTCCTCCGCGCCGCGATGCCCGGGCCGCGCCGCTTCCTGCCGGGTCTGTCCTTCGGGCTGCTCTCCTCCTCCGCCGTCGTGGCGCTGCTGGCCTGCTCCGCCTGGCTGATCGTCCGCGCGGCCGATCAGCCGCCGATCCTGTTCCTCTCCATGGCCGTCGTGGGCGTGCGGGCCTTCGCGCTGGCGCGGGCCTTCTTCCGCTACCTCGAGCGGCTGACCGGCCACGACGCCGCCTTCCGCGCGCTCGCGGAGCTCCGGGCGGGCGTCTACGAGCGCCTGGTGCCGGTCGCGCCGGACGGGCTGGGCCGCGTGCGCCGCGGCGATCTGGTCTCCCGGGTGGTGGCGGACGTCGACGCCCAGCAGGACGTGCCGCTGCGCGTCGTGCAGCCGCTGGTCGTCGCGGCGCTGGTCGCTGCGGTCTCCGTGGTCGGCGTCTGGCTGATGCTGCCGGCGATGGGCGCCGTGCTGTTGGCGCTGCTCGTCCTCGCCTTCGCCGGCGGGGCTCTGGGCGCCGGCCGGCTCTCCGCGCAGGCGGACCGCGAGCTGGCGCCGCTGCGCGGGGAGCTCGCCGAGCGCCTCAACCTGCTGGTCACCCGCCTCGACGTGCTCATCGCCTTCGATGCGGCGGGTGACGCTCTGGCGGACGTGGCACGCGCGGAGGAGTCGCTCGCCCGGGCGGCGCGTCGACGGGCGGCCTCCGCCGGACTGGCCGCGGCCGTCCTCGCCCTGTGCTCGGGTGGTGCGGTCTGGGCGGGCCTCGCGCTGGGGATCCCGGTGATCGGCGACCTCGGCGGTCCGGCGCTGGGTGTCGTCGCGCTCGTGCCGCTCGCGGTGTTCGAGGTCGCCGCCGCCGCGCCGCTCGCCGTGCAGGCGGCGCGCACCGCGCTCTCGAGCGCTCAGCGCCTGGCTGATCTGGACGCCGAGGCGGCGTCGCCGGCGCTCGCGACCGACGCGGACGTGGACCCGGACGCCTCGGCTCCCCGGGGCGCCGGCATCGTCCTGCGCGACCTGTCGGTGAGCTGGCCCGGCGCGCACACGCCCGCGCTGCGGGGCGTCTCGCTCGACCTGCCGGAGGGTGCGCGCGTCCTCGTCACCGGCGGCAGCGGGTCCGGGAAGACCACGCTCGCGCACGCTCTGGTGCGCTTCCTCGACCACTCCGGCAGCTACCTCCTGGGCGGGGTCGAGGCGCGGACGCTGCCGCAGGCGGAGGTGCGGAAGCGGGTCGGACTCGTGGAGCAGCAGCCGTACCTCTTCGACGACACGATCCGGCAGAACCTCCTCTTCGCGCGGCCCGAGGCCGACGCCGCCGTGCTCGAGGCGGTGCTGGAGCGGGTCGGGCTCGGCCCCTGGCTTGCTGCACGCGGTGGGCTCGACGCGCGGGTGGGGGAGCGGGGCTCGCTCGTCTCGGGCGGCCAGGCTCAGCGGATCGCCCTCGCACGCGCACTCCTGGCCGATTTCCGCGTCCTGGTGCTGGACGAGCCGACGGCGTCGGTGGACGCTCCCGTGGCCGACGCCCTGCTCGGGGATCTGCTCCGCGCCGCCGAGGGGCGGACGGTGGTCCTGATCGCGCACCGGGTCGATCCGGGCCTGGAGTTCGACACGCGGATCCGGGTGGCGGACGGCACGGCGGCTCAGGAGTACCGGGCCACCTGAGCAGGCGTCCGGCTCCGCGGGGCGGCCGGTCCGAGCGGCCGTTCAGCCGTGCTCCGTCGGGACCGAGGCCCGCGCCAGGGAGGCCGCGCGCGCCAGGCGCCCGCCCTCCGCCTCCCAGCGGTCGAGGACCGCGTCCGCCCGGGTCCGCGCCGCACCAAGCAGCCCGGCCAGGAGCGGAGCGACGACGTCGCGGGCCAGCGGGTCGCTCAGCTCGTCCACGCGGGAGTCGCGGACGAAGCCCTCGAGCCGGGTGAGGTCGGAGCCGCGCAGCCACTCGGCTCGGGACTGCAGCAGCACGACGGCCGCCAGCCGCGGCTCGAACACCGCCGGCTCCCACAGCTCGGAGGAGAGGGCTGTCACGTCGTCGTGCTCGAGCGAGCGGAACTTCCTCAGGGCGTCGCGGACGGTGCCGCGGACCGCCCCGACCGAGGCGCCTGTCGAGTCGAGCCCTGCTCCCAGGCGCTCGCGCACGTCCTGCGCGCGCCAGACGTCGCCCTCGTACTCCAGGGCCGAGCGGATGAAGTCGCCGGGGTCGCTCACCCCTCCATCATGCGTCGCGCGTCAGCCCCGGCTGGCCCAGACGGCCCGTCCGATGCCGTCGTACTCGACGAGGCGGCCGTCGTCCTGCAGCACGAGGCGGTAGGGCGCGACGACGCCGCTCTGGCCGATGCCGAAGGAGATCCTCGGGAACCGCAGCCAGAGGATCCGGGAGTCGGCCACGTCGAGCCGGCCCTCGGAGCTCATCGAGAAGGCGGCACCGGAGGCGGAGGAGGTGTTCGTCGCCCAGTCCGCGCCGTTCGGCCCGTAGACGACGAAGTTGCCGTCGCGCTGCATCTCGGCCCGCCACTGCCCGCTCGCCGAGGTCAGCCGCGTGCCCGCGACGACGAGGCCGCTCGGGGAGAGCGAGTCGCGCACGACGAGCGCGGCACTGCTCCAGAGGACGCCGGAGTCGTCCGCGATCCGGAGATCGCCCTCGCGGAGGACCATCGTGGCGCCCGGCTCGCCGGACGTGTCCGAGGCCCAGACGGGCGCGCCGTCCGCGGTGTAGACCACGGCGTTCCCGTCGTCCTGCATCCGGAGGACGTTGCCCCGGCCGCGGGTGCCGCTCGCCCAGAGAGCCCCGCCCTGCCCGTAGACGACGAGGTTGCCGTCCGCCTGCATCACCGCCGTGGTGCCTCCCGGGGTGGCGAGCCGGTTCCCCGCGTAGAGGGTGCCGCCACGGCGGAGGGTGTCGGTGCGCGGCTCGTCGATCCGGCCGCCGATGCTGCTGGCCCAGGCCGCCGAGCCGCTGCGGCGGTAGATCACGAGATTTCCGTCGTCCTGCATCCGCAGCTCGCCGCCGGGGTCGGCCACCGTGCCGCTCGCCCAGACCGGGCGTCCGTCCGCGGCGTACACGACGAGGTTGCCGTCGTCCTGCATCCGCAGGCTGTCGCCGCGCCCCTGCGTGCCCGAGGCCCAGGTGGGACGGCCGCCGGCGGCGTAGACCACGGCGTTGCCGTCGGTCTGCATCACGAGGGAGGAGGCGCCGTCGGGGGACACCAGCCGCTCGCCGCGCGCGAGCTGCTCGCCGGCACGGAGGACCGCGGCGGAGGCGACGGCGGAGGACGCCGAGGGCGGGGCCTCGACCGCGGAGGCGGGCAGCGAGCCCAGCAGGAGCGCGCCCGTGGCGGCGAGCGCCGCGAGGGAGGCGGTCAGGGAGCGGCCGGAGGGGAGGTGCGTCATCGCAGGGGTCCTGTCGGGGAGGGCGGCGGGGTCGGGGGAATCGTCCCACGGCGGGGGAGACGACGACGCCCCCCGGTCCGGGGACCAGGGGGCGTCGTGGCGGAGGGGCGTCAGCCGCGGCTGGCCCAGATCGCGCGGCGGCTGTCGTACTCGACGAGGTTGCCGTCGTCCTGCATGACGAGCTTGTAGGGGCCGACCGACGCGGCGGGCGGGACGACCGACCATCCGCTCGTCGTCTCGGTGCCCACGGCGATCTGCCCGCTGGTGTCGATGGCGAAGAAGCCGCCTGCGCGGGTGGTCTTCGACGCCCAGATCGGGCCGTTCTTGCCGTAGACGACGAAGTTGCCGTCCGCCTGCATCACCGCTCGGTAGACGCCGTTCGCGGAGCGGAGGAAGCTGCCCGCCTCGAGCGAGTTCGCCGCGTAGAGGGTGGTCGAGGGGAAGGCGGCCTGGCTGGTCCAGATCACGTCGTCGGACGGGTTCACGATGATCAGCGAGCCGGCGTTGTTGATGCCCAGGCGGAGGTCCTTGCCGCGCGTGCCCGAGAACCACTTGACGGAGCCGTCGGAGCCGTAGATGACGGCGTTGCCGTCCTTCTGCATGGTGATGCGGTTGCCGGAGCCGCCGGTGCCGGTGCCCCAGACGGCGCCCTGGGGGCCGTAGCGGACGAAGTTGCCGTCGTTCTGCATGACGGCGCTGAAGCGGCCGTCGGCAGAGGTGAGCTGGTGGACGGGGCGGAGGGTCTGCTCCGTGAACAGCGTGTCGGTCACCGGCTCGGCGATGACGCGGCGGACGCTGCTCGCCCAGGCGGGCGAGCCGTTCTCGCGGTAGACGACGAGGTTGCCGTCGGGCTGCATGATCACCGAGGCTCCCGCCTCGTTGATCGTGTTCGTGCTCCACACGGGGCCGCCCTTGGCGGAGTAGACGACCATGTTGCCGTCGGTCTGCATGACCAGGTGGTCGCCGCGGCCCTGGGTGTTCGTCGCGAAGGTGGGGCGGCCCTGCGGGTCGTAGACCACCGCGTTGCCGTCGGTCTGCATCCGGAACGAGTAGCCGTTCGTGCCCGAGACGATCCGCTGTCCGGCGGCCAGCTCCTCGCCGCCGACGAGGGCGTTGTAGTAGCTGACGGCCGCGCGGGCGGTCTGCTGGGCGGCCTCGGGCGACTCGCTCGCGGGAGCGAGGCCGGTCGGCGCCTCCTCGGAGGAGGACAGTGGCTTCTGCGGGTTCTCCGCGGCGAGGGCCGGGGTCGCGCCGAAGAGCAGGGCACCGGTCGCGACGAGCGCGATCAGCCCGGAGGCGAGGGGGCGGGAGGAGGGGGAACGCGTCATCGCAGGACTTTCTCGAGTGGCCGGCGGGGGCCGGAAGAGGGGGTACTCGATGCTCGCACGGCGGACGCACGAGTGCGACCGGAACGGGGGCCCTCCGTCTGGGGGGGACGCGTGGGAGCTGAGGTCCTCCGCGGGTCAGAGCGCAGGGAGGGGCCGCCTGAGAGCGTCCAGCCGCTTCCGCCAGGCGTCCAGGCGGCCCGGCTCCGCGGCGAGCGCCGGTCCGTCCGCCCAGGCGGTCGCCAGCCGGAGACCGTGCAGGGCGTTGGCCGTCCAGACCTCACGGCCCTCGAGCGACTCCGGCTCGGCCGGGGCCTCGATCACGTCCACGCCGAGCGCGCCGGCGAGCACCGAGACGGTCCGAGCCGTCACGCTGCGCACGCGGGTGCTCGTCGCCGGAGGGACGACCAGCGCGTCGCCCAGCCACCACAGGATCGCGCTGCTCGCTCCGTCGATGACGGCGCCCTCGGCGTCGAGCAGCACGGCCTCGTCCGCTCCCGCGGCGTGCGCGCGCGTCCGCAGGAGGGCGAGACGTGCGATGTCCGGCCCCTTCCAGGACGGTGTCCGGCGCGGATCCACGGGGCTCGTCCACAGCACCACGGAGCGGGTCGTCGGCGGGGCGGATCGCAGCCGGAGCCGCAGGGCGCCTCCCGAGAGCTCGACGCGGGGGAAGGAGCGGCCCTCGCGGGGCAGGGCGGCGATCGCGGCGTGGAGGAACGGCTCGACGTCCGGGTGCCCGCCCGCCGAAGCGACGGAGGCCTCGAACCGCTCGCGGTGCAGGTCGAGCCCGCGGACCCGTCCCTCGTCCACCAGCCAGGAGTCGGCCGCGTCCAGGGAGCTGCCGGGCGGCTCGGGAACGCTCGTCAGGGCCCGCCCGTCCCACTCCCGAACCTGCTCGCCGTCCACGACCGCCTACGCTAGCCCAGTGGTCTCGGAGGATCGGCACGTCCGCTCGGTCGAGCTGCCCTGGGTCGATCCGGAGCTCGCGCACCACGCCCTGTTCGCCACGGCCGAGGCGTCGTTCTGGCTCGACTCGGGCCTCGGAGCGACGAGCGGCCGCTCCTACCTCGGGGCGTGCGCCCGCGGGGACGTGCTCCTCGTCGAGGCCGGCGGCGACGTGGCGGCGGCGCTCGCCGCGGTCGACGACGAGGCCCCCGCGGGCGACCGCGCGCTCGGCCGCTACGGCTGGATCTCCTACGAGGCGGGAGCCGCCTCCGTCTCCCTGCCCTCGGCGCCGACCGGCCCCGCGGATCCGCCGGCCCTCGCCCTGCTCCGGGGCGACCCCGTGCTCGAGTTCGACCACGGGGCCCGGACCGTCCGCCTGGTCGCCACGGGCGACGCGCAGGACCTCACCGCGCGCCTGCTCGAGCTCGTCGGCGCGCCCGCACCCGCGGACCCCGCGGATCCCGAGCCCGCCGGCGACCCGGTCCGCCGCCACTCCGCCGCCGAGTACACGGCGCTGATCGGCCGCTGCCAGGAGGCCATCCGCGCGGGCGACGCCTACCAGCTCTGCCTCACCGACGAGATCGTCGTCGAGGGCCGGTTCGATCCCGTCGAGGCGTACCGTCGCCTCCGCCGCTCCAGCCCGAGCCATCACGGCGGACTGATCCGCCTCGGCCCGCTCGCGCTCGTCAGCGCCTCGCCCGAGCGGTTCCTCACCGGCGGGGCCGACGGACGCGTCGCCACGCATCCCATCAAGGGCACGCGCCCCCGGGGCCGGGACGCCGATGAGGACCGCGCGCTCCGGGACGAGCTCGTCTCGAGCGTGAAGGAGCGGGCCGAGAACGTGATGATCGTGGACCTCGTCCGCAACGACCTCGCCCGGATCGCCGCCCCCGGCTCCGTCGTCGTCGACCGCCTGCTCGAGGTGGAGAGCTACCCGCACGTCCACCAGCTGGTCAGCGAGGTCTCGGCCCGCCGCGCGCCGGGCGTCGGGATCGCCGAGCTGATCGCGGCCCTCTTCCCGGCCGGCTCGATGACGGGAGCGCCCAAGCGCCGGGCGGTGCAGCTGCTGCGGGAGTGGGAGGGCGGTCCCCGCGGCGTCTACTCCGGCGCCTTCGGCCGCCTGGGCTCGGACGGCTCGCTGGACCTCGCGATGACCATCCGCACCCTCGTGCTCGACGGCGAGCGCGCCCGCCTGGGGACCGGCGGCGGCATCACCGCGCTCTCGGTGCCGGAGGAGGAGGTCGAGGAGACGCGGCTGAAGGCGCGGGCGCTCCTCGCGGTGCTGGGCGCCGCCGAGGAGTGAGCGGGCGCCGCGTTCGTCTGCCGTGCGCGCAGGGCCAGTAGGGTTGATGGTCGAACGCAGCCGCCCACGCGTGCGCGTTCTCCCCCTCCTTCAGAAGTGAGAAGCACCTGTGGCAGAAGACACCTCCCGGCAGACCGGCGCGAGCGACGAGGAGCGCTACGACTTCCGAGCGCTCCAGGAGAAGTGGCTCCCGATCTGGGAGGAGACGCGCCCGTTCGCGACGGACGACCCCGACGACAAGCGCCCCCGCAAGTACGTGCTCGACATGTTCCCGTACCCCTCGGGCGACCTGCACATGGGCCACGCCGAGGCGTACGCGCTCGGAGACGTGATCGCGCGCTACTGGCGCCAGCAGGGCTTCAACGTCCTCCACCCGATCGGCTGGGACAGCTTCGGCCTGCCCGCCGAGAACGCCGCCATCAAGCGCGGGCTGAACCCGGTCACCTGGACCTACGACAACATCGAGCAGCAGAAGCGCTCGATGAAGCGCTACGCCGCGTCCTTCGACTGGGACCGCGTGCTGCACACCTCCGACCCCGAGTACTACAAGTGGAACCAGTGGCTGTTCCTCAAGATGTACGAGAAGGGCCTCGCCTACCGCAAGGACAGCTGGGTCAACTGGGACCCGGTGGACCAGACGGTCCTGGCGAACGAGCAGGTCCTGGCGGACGGCACCTCCGAGCGCTCCGGCGCGGTCGTGGTCAAGAAGAAGCTCACGCAGTGGTACTTCAAGATCACCGACTACGCCGACCGCCTGCTCGACGACCTGAACCAGCTCGAGGGCTCCTGGCCGTCGAAGGTCATCGCCATGCAGCGCAACTGGATCGGCCGCTCCATCGGCGCCGACGTCGAGTTCGAGATCGAGGGCCGCGACGAGCGCGTCACCGTCTTCACCACGCGCCCCGACACGCTCTACGGGGCGACCTTCATGGTCGTCGCGCCCGACTCCGACCTCGCCTCCGAGCTGGTCGAGGGCTCCGAGCCCGCGATCCGCGACGCGTTCCGCAGCTACCTCGAGACGGTGCAGAAGTCGAGCGAGATCGAGCGCCTGACCGCCGACCGCCCCAAGACCGGCGTGTTCCTCGGCCGCTACGCGGTGAACCCCGTGAACGGCGAGCGGCTGCCGATCTGGGCCGCCGACTACGTCCTCTCCGACTACGGCCACGGAGCCGTCATGGCCGTGCCCGCGCACGACCAGCGCGACCTCGACTTCGCCCGCGCCTTCGACCTGCCCGTGCGCGTGGTCGTCGACACCAACGCGTCCGTCACCGGGGCGATCCCGGTCATCCCGGAGGACCCGGAGGAGCTGGCAGCGCTCGAGAAGGAGTACTCGCTCGACCCCGCCACGACCGGCGAGGCGCTGACCGGCGACGGCCGCCTGATCAACTCCGGGCCGCTCGACGGGCTCTCCAAGCGCACCGCCATCGAGCGCGTCATCAGGATGCTCGAGGAGCGCGGCCGCGGCCGCTCGGCCAAGAACTACCGCCTGCGCGACTGGCTGATCTCCCGTCAGCGCTACTGGGGCACCCCCATCCCGATCATCCACGGAGCCGACGGCGAGCTCGTGCCGGTTCCCGAGGACCAGCTGCCCGTCGTCCTGCCCTCCACCGACGGCCTCGACCTGCAGCCGAAGGGCTCGTCGCCGCTCGGAGCGGCGGAGGACTGGGTGAACGTGCCGCACCCGGTGGACGGCTCGCCCGCGCGCCGCGACCCGGACACGATGGACACCTTCGTCGACTCCTCGTGGTACTTCCTCCGCTTCCTCTCGCCGAAGGACGACACGGAGGCCTTCGATCCGAAGCTCGCCGAGAAGTGGGCGCCCGTCGACCAGTACGTCGGAGGCGTGACGCACGCGATCCTGCACCTGCTGTACGCGCGCTTCATCACCAAGGTGCTGTTCGACCTGGGCTACGTGTCGTTCACGGAGCCCTTCACGGCGCTGCTCAACCAGGGCATGGTGCAGATGGACGGCGCGGCGATGTCGAAGTCGAAGGGCAACATCGTCCGCCTCTCGGACCAGCTGGACGAGTTCGGCGTCGACGCCGTGCGCCTGACGATGGCGTTCGCCGGCCCGCCCGAGGACGACATCGACTGGGCCGACGTCTCGCCCGGCGGCAGCGCGAAGTTCCTCGCCCGCGCCTGGCGCCTGGCGAAGGACGTCACCTCGAGGCCCGACGTCGAGTGGAAGTCGGGCGACGCGGCTCTGCGCCGCCAGACCCACCGCTTCCTCGCGGAGTCCCCGTCGCTGATCGAGGCGTTCAAGTTCAACGTCGTGGTCGCGCGGCTGATGGAGCTCGTCAACGCGACCCGCAAGGTCGTCGACTCGGGCGCCGGGGCCGGGGACCCCGCGGTCCGCGAGGCGGTCGAGGTGGTCGCGATGGCTCTCAACCTGTTCGCGCCGTACACGGCCGAGGACATGTGGCACCGTCTGGGCTACGAGGGCACCGTCGCGCACGCGCTGTGGCGCAAGGCCGACCCGTCGCTGCTGGTCGAGGAGAAGGTCACGGCGATCCTGCAGGTCGACGGCAAGGTCCGCGACCGGCTCGAGGTCTCGCCGAAGATCTCCTCCGACGAGCTCGAGGAGAAGGCGCGGGCCACGGCCGGCGTCGCCCGGGCCCTCGTCGGCCGCGAGGTCGTGAAGGCGATCGTGCGGGCGCCGCGCCTGGTGAACCTGGTGACGAAGGCGGTCTAGCCGCCGATCCGTCCCGACGGGGCTCCTCCTCTCGCAGGAGGGGCCCCGTCGTGCGTCCTGCGCCGGTGCTGCCCTCTCCTCCACAGGGAGGCGATCCGGCGGGCTGTCCCCGGATCGGTGTCTGCGGCCGCGCCGGGCGGTGACGCGGGTCCTACCGTCGGCGGATGCCAGAGACCAGCGGGACGGACGACGAGCAGCTGACGGCGCTGCTGCGGCCCCGCCGCGCCCGCCCGCGCTGGCGCGTGGGAGTGGGAGCGGCGGTCGTGCTCGTCATCGGCGCCGCGGTGGTCGCGGTGCTGCTCGCGGGAGCGCGGTCGAGCGGTCATGAGCGGGTCCTGGAGCCCGCCGTGTCGACGAGTGCGCCCGCTGCTGCGGCGGTCGAGTCGCTGTACGTGCACGTGGCCGGGGAGGTCGCCTCTCCGGGGCTGTACGTCCTGTCGCCGGAGGCGCGGGTGGCGGACGCGGTCGCCGCCGCCGGAGGGTTCCAGGAGTCGGCGGAGCGCGCGGCGGTCAACCTGGCCCGGAGGCTCGTGGACGGCGAGCAGATCGTCGTGCCGGCCGTGGGAGCGGCGCCGGCCGCGGCGGGAGCGGCTCCGGGCGGGGCCGCTCCAGGAGGGGCCTCCGCCGCCGGATCCGTGCTGAGCCTGAGCACGGCGACGGCGGCCCAGCTGGAGGAGCTGCCCGAGATCGGCCCGGCGACCGCGAAGAAGATCGTCGCCCACCGGGAGGCGAACGGCCCGTTCTCCTCTGTCGACCAGCTGCTCGAGGTCCCCGGGATCGGCGAGAAGACGCTCGCCGCGTTCCGCGACCAGGTCGCGCCGTGAGGAGCGTGCGGGCGGCGGACCTGCGGCTCCTGCCGGCAGCGGTGTCCGCCTGGACCACGGCGTGGGCGGCCGGGATGCTGCCGGTCGCGGCGGTGCTCGACGGGGGCCTCTCGTGGTGCGCCGCGGGCTGGGTGCTCCTCGGGGCGGCGTGCGTCCTGCTCCGGCGCGGCCTCGGCGAGCGGCTGGTCGGAGCGGTGCTCGTCGCGGGCGCGGGTGCCGCCCTCGCCCTCACCTCCGTCGTCGCCGCGGCGCCCGGTGACCACCCGGCGTCGCTGCGGGAGGCACAGGAGGATCGCGCCCTCACCCCGGTCACCGTGCGCGTCGATACGGGTGCCCGACCGCTCGCGACCGGGGGAGTGTGGTTCGACGCGACGGCGCTGCGGGTGGGAGACGCGTCGACCGCGGCCCCCGTCCGCGTGCTGCTCGCCGATCCCGGCGGTCGGCTGCCGGTGGGCGCCGAGCTCGACCTGGAGGCGCGTGCTGCGGCGCAGGAGGCACCCGTCGGCGAGGCGACGATGCTGAGGGCGGCGTCCGTTCAGGACCGGCGCGGTCCCGGGGGAGCGGCGGCCGTCGCGGAGGTGCTGCGCTCGCGCTTCCTCGAGCGCGCGGCGCTGGTCGGGGGCGACGTGGCGGGGCTCCTGCCGGGCCTCGCGACCGGCGACACGTCCGCGCTCGACGCGGGGCTCGAGGAGGCGATGCGCACCGCGTCGCTCACTCACCTGACCGCCGTCTCGGGCGCCAACTGCGCCGTGGTGGTGGTCGCCGGCTGGACGATCGCGGCGCTCCTCGGCGCCGGGCGCCGCCTCCGGACCGTCGCCGCCCTCGCCCTGCTCGCCGGCTTCGTCGTGCTGGTGACCCCCGAGCCGAGCGTGGTGCGGGCCGCGGTGATGGCGACGGTGGTCCTCCTCGCGCGGCTCGGGCGTCGCTCCGGAGCGGCCGTGCCCGCCCTGCTCGCGACCGTCGTCGTGCTCGTGGCCGCCGACCCCTCGATCGCGGGGAGGCTCGGCTTCGTGCTGTCCGTCCTCGCCACCGCCGGACTCCTGCTGCTCGCCGAGCCGATCGCGGGCGCTCTCGGTCGAGTGCTGCCCCGGCCTCTCGCCCTGCTGCTCGCGGTGCCGACCGCGGCGCAGCTCGCCTGCCAGCCCGTGCTGCTGCTCGTGGACCCGTCGGTGCCGGTGTACGGAGTGCTCGCCAACCTGCTCGCCGAGCCCGCGGCACCCGCCGCGACCGGGCTCGGGCTCATCGGCTGCCTGCTCGCTCCCTGGTGGCCCGGAGCCGCCGACGCGGCGATCCGGCTCGCCGCCGTCCCCGCCTGGTGGATCGCCTCGATCGCCCGCGCCGTCGACTCGTGGCCCGCCCCGAGGATCGCCTGGTGGCCCGGAGTGGGAGGAGCGCTCGCGCTCACCGTGCTGACCCTGCTCGCCCTCGTGCTGGTCACGCAGTCGCCGCGGCTCGCGCGGGTGCGCCGGGTCGCCGCCGTCGGGCTGGCGTGCGCGATCGCCGCCGCCGGCGGCACCACCGTCGCCACGCCGCTCCTCCGCGCCGCCTCGGTTCCCGAGGACTGGCGTGTCGCGATGTGCGACGTCGGGCAGGGCGACGCGGTCCTCCTCCGCGGAGACGCGGGCGTGCTGCTCGTCGACACGGGGCCCGAGCCCGCACCGCTCGAGGCCTGCCTCCGCCTGATGGGAGTGGACCGGATCCCGCTGCTGGTGCTGACGCACTACGACCTCGACCACGTCGGCGGGCTCCAGGCCGTCCTCGGACGGACCGACGCCGCGCTCGTCGGGCCCGCCGCGGGCCGCGACGACGAGCGCGACCGGGCGGCGCTCACCGGCGCGGGGGTCGCCGTGCAGGAGGCGGTCCGCGGCGACAGCGGCGCGCTCGGCTCGCTGCGCTGGCGGGTCGAGTGGCCGGAGCGGCGGAGCGCGCTGCGGGGGAACGAGGCGAGCGTGACCCTCCGGGTCGACATCGGCCCGGACGCCCGCGGCGGCCCGCTCTCCGTCGCGCTCCTGGGCGACCTCGGCGAGCAGGAGCAAGGACGCGTCTCCCGGCTGCCGGTCGGCCGGGTCGACGTCGTCAAGGTCGCGCATCACGGCTCCGCCGACCAGTCGCCCGCCCTCTACGACGCGCTCGGCGCGAGCGTCGGGCTGATCTCCGTCGGGGCGGAGAACGACTACGGACATCCGAATCCGTCGCTCCTCGCTCTGCTGGCCGAGCGCGGGGTCGAGGCGCTGAGGTCGGATGTCGAGGGTACGGTCGTGCTCGCGTCCCGCAGCGACGGGATCGCGGTCTGGGCGAGCGGCGCGACGGCTCCCGCGGCGGCCTCGGGGCGCCGTGAGCGGGCCGTAGGGTGGAGGGCGCTCGGACGGGCGCGGCACGGAAGGACACGGCATGGCAGGCAGGGCCCCGGCGCGCGCGAAGGCAGCGCCCTCGAAGGCGGCGATCCCGCAGCTCGCCTGGAACCAGACCCGGCCGGCGCCGATCGTGCTGATCACCGGCCCGGAGCAGTTCCTCGCCGACCGCGCGCTGCGCTTCCTCCGCGAGTTCCTCCGGGCCGAGGACCCGAGCCTCGAGGTCAGCGACATCGACGCCGGCGGCTACGCGCCGGGGGAGCTGCTGACGCTCGCGAGCCCGTCCCTCTTCGACGAGCCCCGCCTCATCCGCGTCTCGAACGTCGAGAAGTGCACGGACGCGTTCCTCCTCGAGACCCTCGACTACCTCTCGGCGCCCGCGGACGGGGCGACCCTGGTGCTCCGCCACGGCGGCGGCAACCGGGGCAAGAAGCTCCTCGACGCCATCCGCTCGGGCACGGGCGGCGGCATCGAGATCGTCTGCGCCGAGCTCAAGCGCGAGAGCGACAAGGTCGACTTCGCGATCGCCGAGTTCCGCACCGCCGGCCGCACGGCGACCACCGGTGCCGTCCGAGCCCTGGTGTCTGCCTTCTCCGACGACCTCGACGAGCTCGCGTCGGCGTGCCAGCAGCTGCTGTCCGACGTCACCGGCGAGATCACCGAGGCGACCGTGGCGAAGTACTACGGCGGCCGCGTCGAGACCACGGCCTTCACCGTCGCCGACTCGGCGATCGCGGGCCGTCACGGCGAGGCGCTGCTCGGGCTCCGCCACGCCCTCGCCTCCGGTGCCGACCCGGTACCGATCGTCGCCGCGTTCGCGAGCAAGCTGCGGACCATGGCGAAGGTCGCCGGCTCGCGCGAGGGCTCGGGCCAGGTCGCCTCGCGTCTGGGCCTCGCTCCGTGGCAGGTGGACCGGGCCCGGCGCGACCTGCAGGGCTGGACCGGCGAGGGCCTCGGCACCGCGATCCTGACGGTCGCCGACGCCGACGCGAACGTGAAGGGCGCCACCCGCGACCCCGTCTACGCCCTCGAGCGCATGGTCTCGGTCGTCTCCGCCCGGGGCGTCTGACCCGCCCGAAAGGCCCTGCTCCCGCGATCCGCACCGACCTCGTCCCCGGCGAGTCTCGACCCGCCGCTCCGCGGCCACTCGACCAGCAGTGAGGGGATCACCTCCCCTCGCAGGGTCGCACCGCTGCCGACGAAGAGTCGGACGACGACCCCGCAGGGTCACCGGCGATCCGCGTGTCAGCGGATCGTCGTACCCGGAACGGAACCCGCTCCTCCCACCGCGACCATGCGCGGAAGCCGACTGCGCGACGGGCGACGAGGAACGAGGAGCCCGTCGAGATCGGTGCGGGTCACCGGCGATCCGCGTGTCAGCGGATCGTCGTACCCGGAACGCAGGACGCTCCTCCCACAGCGACCACCCCTGATAGCCGACCACGCGACGGCCGACGAGGAACGAGGAGCCCGTCGAAGACGGCACAGCTCACCGGCGATCCGCGTGTCAGCGGATCGTCGTACCCCGAAACGCTCTCCGCTCCTCCCCCCGCGACCCTCCGCGGTAGCCGACCGGGCCGCAGCCGATCAAGAACCGGACGATGCCCTCGCAGGGTCACCGGCGATCCGCGTGTCAGCGGATCGTCGTACCCGGAACGAAACCCGCTCCTCCCACCGCAATCAAGCGCGGAAGCCGACTGCGCGACGGGCGACGAGGCACGAGGAGCCCGTCGACCGCGAAGCGGAAACGACGAAGGGCCCGGCCAATGGCCGGACCCTTCGTCGTTGCAGCTTCGCGCAGTACTACAGCGCGGCGACCTGCTTCGCGATGGCCGACTTGCGGTTCGCGGCCTGGTTCTTGTGGATGACGCCCTTGCTGGCGGCCTTGTCGAGCTTCTTGGCGGCGAAGGCGAGGGCGGTGCCGGCCTTCTCGGTGTCGCCGGCGGCGATGGCGGTGTGGACCGAGCGGATGGCGGTCTTCAGCTCGCTCTTGACGGCCTTGTTGCGCTCGTTCGCCTTCTTGTTGGTGAGGTTGCGCTTGATCTGCGACTTGATGTTTGCCACGTGGATTACCTTCTTCTCGGATGTGCGTGTGTGCAGCCGGCTACTCGACGGAGTGCCCCTTCCGCGGGCGTCTGAACGCCCTGCGGTGCGACTGGAGGTCGCCGGCTTCTGATCACTCCACGCCTGCCGGGTGTCCAGAGGGGGAGCGCAAGCCAACAAGGAACTTTAGCGCACCCGTCGTCACCCTTCAACCGCGCCGCGCCCGCGGGTGCGGCGCCGTCCGGGTCGGGGCCGCCGGGGCGACACGCCGGGGGAGGCGGACCGCCGTGGCGTCTCGCGGTCCGGGCCCGCGGGTAACGTGACGCCGGTGCCCCGTCTCGCCGATCACCTCTCCGCGGTGCCGCCCTCGGGCATCCGCCACCTGTTCGAGATCGCGCTGCGGCTCGACGGAGTCACCCTCCTCGCGGTGGGCGAGCCCGACGTGCCGACCGCGCCGCACATCATCGAGGCGGCCCGGGCGGCGTGGGCGGCCGACGACACCCGCTACGGGCCCAACGGCGGAGTCCCCGAGCTCCGGCGGGCCATCGTGGAGAAGCTGGCGCGCGACAACGGCATCGAGGCGGACGTCGAGCAGGTGTGGGTGACCGTCGGCGCCACGCAGGCGCTGCACCAGGCGATGACGCTCCTGCTCGGCCCAGGCGACGAGGTGCTCATCCCCGACCCGGGCTACACCGTCTTCACGACCAACGCGCGGACCATCGGCGCCGTGCCCGTGCCGTACACGCTGCGCGCCGAGAACGCCTTCCTCCCCGATCCCGAGGAGGTCGAGCGCCTGATCACCGACCGGACCCGTGTCCTGATCGTCAACAGCCCGTCCAACCCGCTCGGCGTGGTGTTCCCGAGGGAGGTCCTCGGGCGCCTGCTCGACATCGCCCGGCGCCACGACCTGTGGGTGCTCAGCGACGAGGTCTACGAGTACTTCACCTACGGGCGCCCGCACGTGAGCCTCGCGGCGATCGCGCAGGAGCGCGGGGACGACGCCGACCGCGTCCTCAGCGTCTTCTCCTTCTCGAAGACCTACGCGATGACCGGCGTCCGCGTCGGCTACCTCGTGACGCCTCCCGGCTTCACGTCGATCATGGTCACGGTGCAGGAGGCGGCGATCAGCTGCGTCGCCACTCCGGACCAGCGCGCCGCCCTCGCCGCTCTGACCGGGCCGCAGGACGCGGTGGCCGCCGCCTCCGACCACTACCTCGCCAACCTGCGGCTCGCGACGGGCGTGCTCGACGAGCGGGGGATCGCCTACCGCGAGCCCGAGGGCGCGTTCTACCTGTGGATCGACATGGCGCACGCGACCGGCGGGGACGTCGCCTCGTGGGTCGAGTCGTTCCTCCTCGAGACCCTCGTCGCCGTCGCTCCCGGCAGCGCCTTCGGCCGCACCGGCGAGGGCTGGATCCGCGTCTGCCTCGCCGCTGACCCCGCGGCGCTGGAGCACGGGCTGCGCGCTCTCCCGACCCCGGTGCGCGGATGAGCGCCGCCGAGGTGCTGGTCCGGCGCGTCCGGGCGGAGGAGTACGACGAAGTCTCGCGCCTGCGGCTCGCCGCCTACGCCCACGACTACGAGCTGGGGGAGGAGTACGCCGCCGACGTCGCCGCGGTCGCCCGGCACGACGTCGAGGGCGAGGTCTGGGTCGCCGTCGAGGGCGACGGGCGGATCCTCGCCACGGTCACCACCGCGCGCCCGGGCGCGAACCTGTACGAGCTCGGGCGCCCCGGCGAGCTGGACTGGCGGCTGCTCGCCGTCGCCCCGGAGGCACGTGGGCGGGGTCTCGGGCGGCTGCTCACGGAGTTCGTCGTGATGCTCGCCGCCGAGCGGGGCCTCCAGCGGGTCGTGATGAACAGCGGCACGCTGATGACCACCGCGCACGCCCTCTACGAGAGCATGGGCTTCGTCCGCCTCGGCGAGCGGGAGAACCCGCCCGGCGTCGAGCCCACCCGCACCTACGGACTCGATCTGTAGCCGCCGGTCCCGGCCTCCGCCGCCGGGCATGGGACACTGGTCCCACGATGTCTCCACGTGCACACTCCGGGCTCGAGCCCGCCGCGACCGATCCGGCGTCCATCCGCAACTTCTGCATCATCGCCCACATCGACCACGGCAAGTCCACCCTCGCCGACCGGATGCTCGGCATCACGGGTGTCGTCGAGGACCGGGCGATGCGCGCGCAGTACCTCGACCGCATGGACATCGAGCGCGAGCGCGGCATCACGATCAAGTCGCAGGCCGTGCGGATGCCGTGGGAGCGCGACGGGCGCACGTTCGCCCTGAACATGATCGACACTCCGGGCCACGTCGACTTCTCCTACGAGGTCAGCCGCTCGCTGGCGGCCTGCGAGGGCGCGATCCTCCTGGTCGACGCGGCGCAGGGCATCGAGGCCCAGACGCTCGCGAACCTCTACCTCGCGCTCGAGAACGACCTCACGATCATCCCTGTCCTGAACAAGATCGACCTGCCGGCCGCGGACCCCGAGAAGTACGCGAAGGAGCTCGCGAGCCTCATCGGCGGCGACCCGGACGACGTCCTCCGCGTCTCCGGCAAGACCGGCATGGGCGTCGAGGCGCTGCTCGACCGCGTCACCGAGCTCATCCCGCCGCCCGTCGGCGACCCCTCCGCCCCTGCGCGCGCCATGATCTTCGACTCCGTGTACGACGCCTACCGCGGGGTCGTCACCTACGTCCGGATGATCGACGGCAAGCTCTCGCCGCGCGAGAAGATCCAGATGATGTCGACCCGCGCCACGCACGAGATCCTCGAGATCGGCGTGTCGAGCCCCGAGCCCGTCGCGACGCAGGGTCTCGCGGTCGGCGAGGTGGGCTACCTGATCACCGGTGTGAAGGACGTGCGCCAGTCGAAGGTCGGCGACACCGTCACCACGGCGTCGAAGCCCGCGACGCAGGCGCTGCCCGGCTACACCGAGCCGCTCCCGATGGTCTTCTCGGGCCTGTACCCGATCGACGGCAGCGACTACCCGGACCTGCGCGAGGCCCTCGACAAGCTCAAGCTCTCGGACGCGGCGCTCGTCTATGAGCCCGAGACGTCGGTGGCGCTCGGCTTCGGCTTCCGCTGCGGGTTCCTCGGCCTCCTGCACCTCGAGATCATCACCGAGCGCCTGCAGCGCGAGTTCGGTCTCGACCTCATCACCACGGCGCCCTCGGTCATCTACGAGGTCTCGACGGAGGACAAGAAGACCGTCACCGTCACGAACCCGAGCGAGTTCCCCGTCGGCAAGATCGCCGCCGTCACGGAGCCGATCGTCAAGGCCGCGATCCTCGCGCCGAAGGACTACGTCGGCACGATCATGGAGCTCTGCCAGAGCCGCCGCGGGACCCTGATCGGCATGGAGTACCTGGGCGAGGACCGGGTCGAGATCCGCTACCACATGCCCCTCGGCGAGATCGTCTTCGACTTCTTCGACAACCTCAAGTCCAAGACCGCCGGCTACGCCTCGCTCGACTACGAGCCCGCCGGCTCGCAGGAGGCCGACCTCGTGAAGGTCGACATCCTGCTGCAGGGCGAGCAGGTCGACGCGTTCAGCGCGATCGTGCACCGGGAGAAGGCCTACGCCTACGGCGTGCTGATGACGGGGCGCCTGCGCAAGCTGATCCCGCGTCAGCAGTTCGAGGTGCCGATCCAGGCCGCCATCGGCGCCCGGATCATCGCCCGCGAGTCGATCAGCGCGATGCGCAAGGACGTCCTCGCCAAGTGCTACGGCGGCGACATCACCCGCAAGCGCAAGCTCCTCGAGAAGCAGAAGGAGGGCAAGAAGCGGATGAAGATGGTCGGCCGCGTCGAGGTCCCCCAGGAGGCGTTCATCGCCGCGCTCTCGGGCGACGTCGAGACGAAGGACAAGAAGTAGGACTCCTCCAGCGGAGGCGCACCCCCCGAGAGGGGACCTGCGGAGAGGGGCCATTGCGGCGCCGATCGCTTCCCAGGTAGCTTTCGAGCGCTGGACGCGGCTGCGGATCGAGGACGATCCGCTCGGGGGCTGGAGCGTCGACGGTCGGCCCTCTCATCACGATCAAGGGGGAAGCCCGTGGACTCTGCACGCACGAGGAAGCACTGGATCAGATCGGGGGCGGCGCTGCTGGGCGTCGCAGCGGTGACGGCGGGATCGCTCGTCGCCGCCGCACCCGCATCAGCCGCGAGCCGTGAGGTGCAGGCGTCGCCCGCGCCCTTCGTCTGGGAGGACATCGACCAGTTCGGCGTCGCGAAGGGCCTGTCCGTCTCCTCCGACGCGGAGACCATCACCGTCGAGCTCCCGGCCGCGAGCGCGTCCGCCGGGTTCACGGAGTGGTCGCACCCGGGGTACGAGACCGTGGACTGGCGCCTCAGCACCAGCGATGCCGACTTCGTGTCGGGCTCCTCGGCCGTAGACGCCGCCGCCAACACCATCGAGATCCCGCTCGAGCGCACGGTGGGCTCGTTCGAGCAGCCCGCGTTGAGGCTCGACCTCACCGCGGAGGCGCCGCAGGCGGACGACGCCTACGTCCCCCCGGCGCTCGAGTCCACGACGGGCTTCGACCTCAGCGTCACCGCCGGCCTGACCGTCGCTCCGGCGAGCGGCGAGGACGCGGCCGTGGTCGACCTGTCCGCGACCACTCCGAGCTCGACCCGCCACGACGGCGTCTTCTGGGCCGGCGGCGGCAGCCTGACCGACGCGGGCGCCGGCGACGTCGTCGTCGTCGAGACGGGCGTGCCCGGCTTCTTCGGCACCTCCGTCCGGGCCACCGTCGGAACGGACGGCACCCCGGCGCTCGCCGCCCCCGCTAAGGTCCTCGACGACGGCTCGTCGGTCGCGGTGAAGCCGAACCAGGACTTCTACGACCGATACCAGAACTTCGGCGACACTTCGCTCACGGGCGCTCCCTCCATCCGCGTCACGGGAGCCGGCCGCGGTGTCGAGCAGCCGGCGGGCTCCGCCTTCGTCGTCCGGGTGCCCCTCAGGGTTGTCGCGTCGACGACTCCGCCGACCACCGGGCCGACCCCTGGCAACGGTCCGACGGTGACCCGCCTCGCGGGCACCGACCGCCAGGGCACCGCCGTCGAGATCTCGAAGGCGACCTTCGACACCCCCGGCGTCCCCGTCGTCTACATCGCCACCGGCGCGAACTTCCCCGACGCGCTCAGCGCCGGTCCCGCCGCCGCGAAGCAGGGCGGCCCGCTCCTCCTGGTCGACCGCGACTCGGTGAGCCAGGTCGTCCGCGACGAGCTCACCCGTCTCAAGCCCCAGCGGATCGTCGTCGTCGGCTCCGACCTCAGCGTCAGCGACGCCCTCGCCACCGACCTCGGCCAGTACGTCAACGGAAGGGTCTTCCGCCTCGGAGGCACCGACCGCTACGACACGTCGCGGAAGATCATCGAGAGCGCCTTCGACAGCTCGCCGAAGGGGGCCTGGATCGCGACCGGCGAGAAGTTCCCCGACGCGCTCAGCGCCACCGCCGCTGCGGGCAAGAACTCGGCCCCCGTCGTCCTCGTGAACGGCGGCCTCCCGGCGGCCGACCCGACCACTGTCGGGATCCTGAGGGGGCTCCGGCCTCCGGTGCTCACCATCGCGGGATCCGAGCTGTCGGTCAGCGCCGGCATCCAGAACTCCCTCACGGTGCCGGCCGGACCGCTCGTCACCCGCTTCGGCGGGGTCGACCGCTACGACACCTCGGAGCAGCTCAACCGGGCGGCCTTCCCCCGCGGGTCGAAGACCGTGTTCCTGGCCACCGGAGAGAACTTCCCCGACGCCCTGGCCGGAGCCGCGGCCGCCGGGCGCACGGGGAGCCCCCTCTTCGCCGTGCCCCCGACCTGCGTGCCGGTCAAGGTGCTGCAGGACATCAAGGCCGGCGGAGCGACGAGCGTCGTCCTCCTCGGCGGCACCGGCACCCTGTCCGACGCCGTCGCGAAGCTGACTCCCTGCAGCTGACCCGACCCGCACCACGACGAGGGCCCTCCTCCCGCTCTGGCGGGGGAGGGCCCTCGGTCGTTCCCGGCTCGGGACGCCGACGGTCGGATACGCTGGGTCGGATGGACAGCACCACCCGGCGCGCGGACTCGACGCGCGCCGCGCTCGAGGAGTCCGGGAAGAAGGTCGGGACGTGAGCATCCGCCGCTCCAACTTCGAGGGCCAGCCGCAGGTCACCTACGCGGCCGTCGGCGGCACTCTGGCACCCGACCTGCTCGAGTACCCGCCGGACGGCTTCACGGCCGAGCGCTTCGAGGCCCGTCTCGGCTCGGGCGACGAGCGCTTCGCCATCACCACCGCCTCCCTGATGACCTGGGGCGTGCAGCGCGGCAGCGGCATCGAGGTGACCGATATCACCAGCGGCAGCGGCGTGCAGTACACCGGCGTCAACTTCGACGCCGCGGGCACCCCGATCGACCTCGTCAGCCGGCCGACGGAGGAGCACTTCGCTCCCGACGGCACCCCCTACATCACCGCCGGCGTGACCGCCGTGCTCCGCGTGACCCTGCTCGGCCGCGTCTTCGACGCCCCGGTCCGCGTGGTCTACGTCGTCGACGAGCCCGACCAGGTCGGCTTCGCCTACGGCACCCTCGAGGGCCACCCCGAGAGCGGCGAGGAGTCCTTCGTCGTCGAGAAGCGCGCGGACGACTCGGTCTGGCTCGTCATCCGGGTCTTCTCGCGACCCTCCACCCGCCTCTACCGCCTGGGCGCGCCGGTGCTGCGCGCCGTGCAGAAGCGCCAGGTCGCCAAGTACCTGCGCGCGCTGCTGCCGGCGCGCGTCAGCTGACGTGGGGAGCGCCCTCCCGATCGCCGATCCTGCTCCGCTCGACGGCGGACTGCCCGCGTCCGTCGTCGACGGCGTGGAGCAGCGCGACCTCGGCCTCTACGTGCACGTGCCGTTCTGCCGGGTCCGCTGCGGGTACTGCGACTTCAACACCTACACGGCGACCGAGCTCCGCGGGGCGAAGCAGCAGGACTACGCCGACGAGGCGATCACCGAGATGGCTCTCGGTGCCGAGGTGCTCGAGCGCGCGGGCCTGCCCCGGCGCCCCGCCCGCACGGTCTTCTTCGGCGGCGGGACGCCCACCCTCCTGCCCGCCGGCGACCTGGTGCGGATGCTGGACGGTCTCCGCACCCACTTCGGGGTCGCGCCCGACGCCGAGGTCACCACCGAGGCGAACCCGGACTCCGTCGACGCCGCCTACCTCTACGCGCTGGCCGAGGCGGGCTTCACCCGCGTCAGCTTCGGGATGCAGTCGGCCGTGCCGCACGTCCTCGCCACGCTCGAGCGCACCCACGACCCGGAGCGGGTCCCGCTCGTGGTCGAGTGGGCGAGGGAGGCCGGCCTGCAGGTCAGCCTCGACCTCATCTACGGCACGCCGGGGGAGTCCCTGGCCGACTGGGAGCGGTCGCTCGACTCCGCGCTCGCCAACCGGCCGGACCACCTCTCGGCCTACGCCCTGATCGTGGAGGACGGCACGAAGCTCGCCCGGCAGATCCGCCGCGGCGAGGTCGCGACCCCGGACGACGACCTCACGGCCGACATGTACGAGCTCGCCGACGCGCGCCTGGCCGCTGCCGGGTACTCCTGGTACGAGGTCAGCAACTGGGCCCGCGACGACGCCCACCGCTCCCGGCACAACCTCTCGTACTGGCTCGGCCACGACTGGTGGGGCGTCGGCCCCGGCGCGCACAGCCACGTCGGAGGCGTGCGCTGGTGGAACGTGAAGCACCCGGCGGCCTACGCCGACCGGCTGAGCACCGGGGCCTCGCCCGCTGCCGGGCGGGAGACGCTCGACGCGGGTACGCGGCGTGTGGAGGACGTGCTGCTGCGCTCGCGCCTGGCGGACGGGCTGCCCATCGACGCGATCGACGCCGCTCGGCGCAGCGAGGTGGCGGGGCTCATCGCCGACGGCCTCGTCGACGGCCGGGCGGCGCTCGGCGGCCGGATCGTGCTGACCCTGCGCGGCCGTCTGCTGGCCGACGCGGTCGTGCGCCGTCTCACCGACGGCTGAGGCCGGATCCCGGGGCGGCCGACGCACGGCCGCCCCGGTTCCGCGGCTACTTGAAGAACGGGATGCTGAGCGGATACGTGTAGTACTCGCCCGCGCTGGCGCGCACCGAGGCGATGATCGCGAAGACGATCACCAGGATCGGCACGACCAGGAACACGATGAAGCCGACGAGGACGAAGGACAGGATCGTCCCGGCGACGTAGGCGATCAGCGTCGTCAGGTGGAAGTTGAGGGCCGTCTTGGCGTGCGCCTCGAGGAACGGTCCGCGCCCCTTGAAGACCAGGAAGACGATCAGCGAGGGCAGGAAGCTGAAGAAGATGCCGGTCACGTGCGTGACGATCGCCCAGGTCTTCTCGTCCGCCGGGTTCAGCGGCGGAGCCGGGGTCCCGTAGACGGGGGGCGGGGGAGGGGTGGCCGACATGATGGTCTCCGTTCCGGCGGCGGCGACGGGCGTCCCCCGTGCGCTCGGCGTCCATCGTGGCATGCGGCGACTCCCTCCGCACCGGGCCGCGCGGGACCTCCTCCTCGGGGATGACGGGGCTCCTCCCCGCGGCCCTGCAGGAGTGCACCCCGGCCGATCCCGGCGCAACCCCGCCGGGCGGTCCGCCTCCCGGTTATGATTGGCACTCAGAGTTGCGGAGTGCCAGGCTCCGCGCGGCGTCAGCGCCGCAGACGGTCGTGCCCGCGGGCACTCGGAGTCCGGCGGGAGGTCGGTCGTATGGTCACGGAGCGCGGTCTCCAGGTCCTGCGCGTGATCGTGCAGGACTACGTGGCGAACCGGGAGCCGGTGGGCTCGAAGTCGATCGTCGAGCGCCACGCGTTCGGCGTCTCGGCCGCCACCATCCGCAACGAGATGGCCCAGCTGGAGGAGGAGGAGCTGATCGCGGCTCCGCACACCTCGTCCGGCCGCGTGCCGACCGACAAGGGCTACCGCCTCTTCGTCGACCAGCTCGCCGACCTGCGCCCGCTCACCTCCGCGCAGCGCCAGGCGATCGAGACGTTCCTCGGGCAGAGCCCGGACCTCGACGAGGTGCTGGTCAAGACCGTCCGCCTGCTCTCGCAGCTCACCAACAGCGTCGCGCTCGTGCAGTACCCGTCGTTCGGAGCCGCGCGGCTGCGCCACGTGGAGCTCGTCGCCCTCGCTCCCCGCCGCCTCCTGTCGGTGCTGATCACCGACACCGGCCGGGTCGACCAGCGCGTGCTCGAGACCCCGGAGGACGTGGACGACGCGCTCCTCGGTGAGATCCGCGCGAAGCTCAACACGGCCGTGCTGGGCCTCGGGCTCCAGCAGGCGGCCGAGACGCTCGGCTCCGTCGCGGAGCGCTTCAGCCCCGAGCGGCGCCACGTGCTGACGCCGATCGTGCAGACCCTGCTCGAGCAGGTCGGCGCCAACCGGCAGGACCGCCTGGTCATGGCCGGCGCCGCGAACCTCGTCCGCACCGAGGAGGACTTCTCGGGCAGCATCTACCCCGTGCTCGAGGCGATCGAGGAGCAGGTGGAGCTGCTGCGCCTCTTCGCCGAGATGACCCCGGACCCCCGGGGCATCTCGGTGCGCATCGGCCGCGAGAACGCGCCGTTCGGGCTGCAGGAGACCTCGGTGCTCACGAGCGGCTACAACACCGCGGGCGGCCAGGTCTCGCGCCTGGGCGTGCTCGGCCCGATCCGGATGGACTACTCCGGCAACATCACCGCGGTGCGCGCCGTCGCCCGCTACCTCTCCCGCCTCCTCGGCGAGGAGTAGGCCCGACCTCCCGGCCCCCGCCGGATCCCCCGGTGCGCCGTGCCCGGCCCACCGACCCACGAACGAAGGACGAAGCCACCTGTGGCCGATCACTACGAAGTGCTGGGCGTCGACCGCGACGCCTCCGCCGACGAGATCAAGAAGGCGTACCGCCGACTCGCCCGCGAGCTGCACCCCGACGTCAACCCGAGCGCGGACGCCTCCGAGCGCTTCAAGCTCGTCACGCACGCCTACGACGTCCTGAGCGACGCCCAGCAGCGGGCTCAGTACGACCGCGGGCCCCAGGAGGGCTTCGGCGGCGGCGGCCAGGGCTTCGGCGGGTTCGGCGACATCTTCGAGACCTTCTTCGGGCAGGGCGCGCAGGGCTCGTCCCGCGGGCCGCGCTCCCGCCGCGAGCGCGGCCAGGACGCCCTGCTGCGCGTGGAGGTCTCGCTCGACGAGGTCATCTTCGGCACCCACCGCGACCTCGAGGTCGACACGGCGGTGCTCTGCGAGACGTGCCAGGGATCGTGCTGCCAGCCCGGCACCTCGCCGGTGACCTGCGACATCTGCCACGGCTCCGGCCAGATCCAGCGCACGGTCCGCTCGCTCCTGGGCAATGTGATGACGGCCAGCCCCTGCGGCACCTGCCGCGGCTACGGCACCGTCATCGCGACCCCCTGCTCCACCTGCCAGGGCCAGGGACGCGTCCGCGCCCGCCGCACCATCCCCGTCGACGTCCCCGCGGGAGTCGACACGGGCCTGCGCCTGCAGATGCCCGGCAGCGGCGAGGTCGGCCCGGCCGGCGGCCCCAACGGCGACCTGTACCTCGAGATCAAGGTCAAGCACCACGACGTCTTCAGCCGCAACGGCGACGACCTTCTCTGCACCCTCGAGGTGCAGATGACGGACGCGATCCTCGGCTCCACGGCGTCGCTCAAGGCGCTCGACGGCGACATCGAGATCGAGATCAAGCCGGGCACGCAGAGCACCGAGATCGTCACGATCAAGGGACGCGGAGTCACGCGCCTGCGCGGCAGCGGACGCGGCGACCTCCGCATCGGCATTCAGGTCGTCACCCCGACGAAGCTGGGCCACCGCGAGCGGGAGCTGGTCCAGGAGCTCGCGAAGCACTACAAGCCGCAGAAGCCCGCGCTGACCCACTTCCAGCAGGGCCTCTTCTCGAAGCTCCGCGACCGCTTCCTGGGCTGAGCCCGTGGCGCACCACTACATCGACGAGTCGCTGAACTCCGAGGGCTTCGTCGTCGGGGGCCGGCTCGCGCTCACCGGCGCGGAGGCACGGCACGCCGCGACCGTCAGCCGGATCCGCGCGGGCGAGAGCGTCCGGGTCGGTGACGGGCGCGGACTCGTCGCGACCGCGGTCGTCGAGAGCGCGGAGCCGGCGCGAGTGGTGCTCGTCGTGGAGTCGGTGCAGGAGTCCCCGGTTCCGTCCCCGCGCCTTGTCCTCGTCCAGGCCCTCGCGAAGGGCGACCGCGACGAGCTCGCCGTGCAGGCGGCGACCGAGCTCGGGGTGGACGAGGTCGTCCCGTGGCAGGCCGCGCGGTCGATCTCGCGGTGGTCGGGCCCGAAGGAGGAGAAGGGGCGCGAGCGCTGGCGGGCCATCGTGCGCGAGGCGAGCAAGCAGTCGCTGCGCCCCCGGGTGCCCGAGGTCGCGCCGCTCGAGCAGGTGCGCGGTCTCGTCGCGCGCGCCGCGACGTCCCGCGTGCTGGTCCTCGAGCCCTCGGCGCAGGCGCGGCTCTCCCAGGTGGTCCCGGACGGACGCGACCTGGTGCTCGTCGTCGGGCCCGAGGGCGGCATCGCTCCGGAGGAGCTGCGGCTGCTCGCGGAGGCGGGCGCCGAGGCCGTTGCGCTCGGCGACTCCGTCCTGCGCACCTCGACCGCAGGTCCCGCTGCCATCGCCGTCCTCTCGGCCCGCCTGGGCCGCTGGTGACGCTCCTCCACAGCCGCCTCGGGGCGCCGGAGCAGGGTGCCGTGGGCGAACGCGGCGCCCGTCGCGCACGGGCCCCGTTTAAGATGAGTGCATGAGCGAACCCACCGTCTTCACGCGCATCGTCCAGGGCGAGATCCCGGCCGATGTGGTGTTCGAGAACGAGCGCATCCTCGCGATCACCGACATCGAGCCGAAGGCGCCCGTCCACCTCCTCGTCTTCCCGAAGACCCAGGAGCACGCCACGGTCGCCGCCCTCGCCGCCGCCGATCCCGCCCTGCTCGCCGAGATGGTGCAGGTCGCCCAGTCGCTCGCCGACGCCCACAGCAACGGTCAGTTCCGCCTCGTCTTCAACTCCGGCGAAGAGGCGGGCCAGACCGTGTTCCACGTGCACGCCCACGTCCTGGGCGGCCACCAGACGGAAGGCTCCCTTGCCACCGGTTGAGAACACGGGCGCGAGCCCCGACGAGCGTCCCGCCCCCGGCGCGGACGCGTCCGAGACGACGCGGCGCGTCGTCGCCGTCGACGGAGTCGCGATGGTGCGCCTCCTCGGACCCCAGGACCGCCTCATCCGAGCGGTCGAAGGACGATTCCCCGATGTCCGGGTGCACGTGCGCGGCAACGAGGTGACGCTCGACGGCGAGCGCGAGCCCGTCGCCGCGGCGACGCGCCTGGTGGAAGAACTGGTGCGCATGACCGCGAGCGGGCACGATCTCGACCCGGAGGGCGTGCGCGAGTCCGCCCGCATCCTGCAGAACGGCGGGCCGGTGAGCCCGGCCGAGGCGTTCGGCCAGGCCATCCTCACGGCACGCGGACGGAGCGTGCGGCCCAAGACGCTCGGGCAGCGCGAGTACGTCGACGCGGTCGATCAGAACACCATCGTCTTCGGCATCGGCCCGGCCGGAACCGGCAAGACCTACCTGGCGATGGCGAAGGCCGTGCAGTCGCTGCAGCGCAAGGAGGTCGAGCGGATCATCCTCACCCGCCCGGCGGTCGAGGCGGGGGAGCGGCTGGGCTACCTGCCCGGCTCGCTCACCGACAAGATCGACCCGTACCTGCGCCCGCTCTACGACGCGCTGAACGAGATGATGGACCCCGAGATCGTCCCGAAGCTGCTCGCGGCCGGCACGATCGAGGTCGCGCCGCTCGCCTACATGCGCGGGCGCACGCTCAACAACTCGTTCGTCGTGCTCGACGAGGCGCAGAACACGACGCCCGAGCAGATGAAGATGTTCCTCACCCGCCTCGGATTCGGCTCCAAGATGGTCGTCACCGGCGACATCACCCAGGTCGACCTGCCGACCGGCGCGAGCGGACTCCGCCTCGTGACGCGCGTGCTCGACGGCATCGACGATATCCACTTCTCGCGCCTGACCAGCGAGGACGTGGTGCGCCACAGCCTGGTCGGCCGCATCGTGGACGCGTACACCGAGTACGACCAGCAGAAGCAGGCGCAGCACTTCGAGCGCGAGCAGGCCCGGGAGTTCGCGAACCGCGCCGAGCGCCGCGGCCAGGCCGCCCGCCCGCCCGGCGACCGCCAGCCTCCGCGCGGCTGAGCCCGCCCGCCCCTCCCGAACCGAAGGAAGACCCGCCCCCGTGAGCATCGAGATCAACAACGAGTCGAGCGTCCCCGTCGACGAGGCCGCCCTGCTGCGCCTCGCCGGCTACGCGCTCGACTCGCTCCACGTGCACCCCGACGCCGAGCTCGCGATCGTGCTGGTCGACGAGGGCGCGATGGAGCAGCTGCACGTGCAGTGGATGGACGAGCCAGGGCCGACCGACGTGCTCAGCTTCCCGATGGACGAGCTGCGTCCCGGGACCGAGGACGAGCAGACCCCCGCGGGGCTCCTCGGCGACATCGTGCTCTGCCCGCAGGTCGCCCAGTCCCAGGCCGAGTCGGCCGGCCACTCCGTGCTCGACGAGCTGCAGCTGCTGACCGCCCACGGGCTCCTGCACCTGCTCGGCTTCGATCACGCCGAGCCGGAGGAGGAGCGCGAGATGTTCGGCATCCAGCGCGACATCCTGGTCGGCTTCCACATCAGCGAGCGACGCCGCTAGAGCGCGCCGTGCCCACTCTCCAGCTCCTCATCGCCGCCCTCGCGCTCGTCGCCGTCGGCGGCTGGTTCGCCGCGACCGACGCCGCCCTCGGCGTCCTCTCGCGCAGCGACCTGCTCGACATGGCCCAGCACTCCCGCAGCGCCCGCGCTCTCCGCGCGATCGCGGGCGACATGAGCGCCCACGTCAACGTCGTCAACTTCTCGCGGATCGCGGCCGAGACGACGGCCGCGGTGTTCGTCACCACGGTGCTGGTCGTCGAGGTCCCGCAGCTCTGGCTCGCGCTCCTGCTGGCGGTCCTGATCATGGCGGCGGTCTCGTTCGTCCTGGTCGGCTCCAGCCCCCGCAGCGTCGGGCGCGCCAACGCCCGCGCGGTCCTGTCCACCAGCGCCTCGCTCGTGCACGTGCTCCGGCTCGCGCTGGGTCCGGTCGCGCACGGGCTCGTGGCCCTCGGTAACCGGGTGACCCCGGGAACCGGGCGCTCGGCGGGGTTCTCCTCCGAGGAGCAGCTGCTCAGCATGGTCGACGAGGCGACCGAGCAGGACGTGCTCGAGCAGGACGACCGCGAGCTGATCCACTCGATCTTCGAGTTCAACGACACCTTCGTCCGCGAGGTGATGGTGCCCCGCACCGACATGGTGACGATCGAGGCGACCTCCTCCGTCGGCGCCGGCATGGGGCTCCTGCTGAGCCGCGGCATCTCCCGGCTCCCCGTCATCGGCGACGGCGTCGACGACGTCCTCGGCGTGCTCTACCTGCGCGACGTGGCCCGGCACACCTACGAGCGGCCGGACGACGACGACACGGTCGCCGATCTCGCGCGCCCCGCGCTGTTCGTGCCCGAGTCGAAGAAGGCCGACGAGCTGCTCCGCCAGATGCAGCTCGAGTCCAACCACCTCGCGATGGTGGTCGACGAGTACGGCGGCATCGCGGGCCTGGTGACGCTCGAGGACCTCATCGAGGAGCTCGTCGGCGACATCTCCGACGAGTACGACCGCGAGGTCGACCTCTTCGAGGAGACGGCGCCCGGGGTCTACCGCGTCTCGGCGCGCCTGCCGGTGGACGAGCTCGGCGAGCTGTTCGAGCTCGACCTCGAGGACGACGACGTCGACTCGGTCGGCGGACTGCTGACCAAGGCCTACGGGCGCCTCCCCGAGCGCGGCGCGACGGCGCGGATCGGCGGAGTGCTGCTCGAGGCCGAGCAGGCGGACCCGCGCCGTGGGACCATCTCCACGGTGATCGTCCGCCGCGATCCCGATCTGGACACCGCCGGCGAGCCCGGCACCGGCCCCGTCGCGATCATCGCGGACGGCGGCACCACCACCCCCAGCCCGAGCACGGCTCCCACCCGCGGAGCCACGGGCGATCAGCACGAGGACGCACGATGACCGACACCACTCCCGCCGCCGCTCCCTACCGGGCGGGCTTCGTGTCCTTCGTCGGCCGCCCGAACGTGGGCAAGTCGACGCTCACGAACGCCCTCGTCGGCGAGAAGATCGCCATCACGAGCTCGAAGCCCCAGACCACGCGGCGCGCTATCCGCGGAGTGGTGCACCGCACCGACGGCCAGCTGATCGTCGTCGACACCCCCGGCATCCACCGGCCGCGCACGCTCCTCGGCGAGCGGCTGAACTCGCTCGTCACCTCGACCCTCGGCGACGTCGACGTCATCGGGATGCTGTTCCCGGCGGACGAGCCGATCGGCCCCGGAGACCGCTTCATCAACGAGCAGCTCGACTCCTTCCCGCGCGCCCGGAAGGTCGCGATCGTCTCGAAGGTCGACCTCTCCTCGAAGAAGTCCGTGGCGAAGCAACTGCTCGCCGTCTCGGAGCTGCGCGAGTGGGACACGATCGTGCCGATCTCGGCCGTGACCGAGGAGCAGCTGGACGTCCTGGCCGTCGAGCTCCTGCGCCTGATGCCCGTCTCGCCCGCCCTCTACCCGGAGGAGGCGGTGACCGACGAGGACCTGTCCTCGCGGATCGCCGAGTTCATCCGCGAGGCCGCCCTCGAGGGCGTCTCGGACGAGCTGCCGCACTCCCTCGCCGTGACGCTCGACGACATGGTCGAGCGCGAGGACGGCTCGCTGATCGACATCTACGCCAACGTCTTCGTGGAGCGCGACAGCCAGAAGGGCATCATCATCGGCAAGGGCGGCCAGCGTCTGCGCGAGGTGGGAGCCGTCTCCCGCGAGCAGATCGAGCGCCTGCTGGGCCGCCGCGTGTTCCTCTCCATCCGGGTGAAGGTCGCCAAGGAGTGGCAGCGCGACCCGAAGCTGCTGGGGCGCCTGGGCTTCTGACGCCGGAGGACGACGGCGGTCACCCTCCAGGACGACGCCCCCGGGCGCGCGGACCCGTAGCGTGGTCCTCATGCGCGCCCTCCTCGACCGACCGGCGGCCCTGCCGATCGCCGGGGCGCTGCTCGCCGCCCTCCACCTGCTGCTCGGGCTCACCGGGGTCACTCCGACCGAGCGGATCGCCGGCGGCCTCGTGCTCGCGCTGGCCCTCGCGGTCGCGGGATTCCTGCCCGCGCTCGCCCCCTCGCTCGTCGCGGTCGGCGCGCTCGCCGACGGAGGCGTCCTGCTCGGCGGCGTCCCCGTCGACGGGGTCCTCGTCGGCCTGGTCGTCCTCTGGCAGACGACCCGCCGGGTGGGCCCCTGGACCCGTGCCCTGGCGCTCGCGGGCGGCCTGATCCTCGCCGGGATCGGCGGCGTCACCGTCGCGCTCGGCCTCTCCGGCCCGCTCGATCCGTCCGGGCTCCCGGCGCGCGTGGAGTTCGTGGTCCTCGCCCTGGTCGCCCTCGCGGTCGCCTCCGTGCTCGGTGCGGCGAAGGTCCTCGTGTACCTCAACGCGCTGCGGGCGCCGGTCCTCGCGGGCGATCGGATCGACGCGCTGCTGACCCGGGTCGCCGGTCCGCAGGACCCCTTCGCGGTGGGGGTCGCCGGTGGTCAGGCGCTGGTGCTCCTCCTCGTCGCCGGCCTCCCGTTCGCCGGGGTGGACGGCGCGATGCAGCTGCTGGTCGCGGGCGTGCTCGCGGTCGCGCTGGTGCTGCACCGGCGGTCCCCGGTCCTCGCCCTCTCGATCGCCTGGGCCGGTGCCGCCCTCCAGATGAGCGCGAGCCTCGCTCCCGGACCCGCGGATCTGGCCATCCTGGCCGTCCTCTTCGGCGCCGGCGCGTCGGAGTCGCGGCGGGTGCGGATCGCGGGCGCGGTGTCGGCCGTCCTCGGCGCCGTGGTCGCCGTCGTCTACCTCGTCCTGGTCTTCGACCTCGTCGCGAGCGCCTACGACGGCCTGCTGTCGGCCGGCGCCACCTTCGGCGGGATCCTCGCGACGCTCGGCCTCTCCTGGACCATCGGACTGCTCTCCCGCTCGGTCCGCCGGGCGCGTGAGGGCCAGACCCTGCGCGCGCAGGCCGAGCAGGAGCGCGCCCGGGCGCAGCGCGAGCTCGACACCGTGGAGGAGCGCAACCGGATCGCCCGCGACATGCACGACGTCGTCGCCCACTCCCTCGCCGTCGTGATCGCGCAGGCGGACGGCGCGCGCTACCTCGGCGCCACCAGCCCCGAGCAGACCGACGCCGCGCTGCTGACCATCTCCTCCGTCGCCCGGGACGCCCTCGGCGACGTGCGCGTGCTCCTCGCCCAGCTGCGGCACTCGCAGAGCGACGGCCCGCAGCCCGGCGCGCGCGACCTACCGGCCCTCCTCGACAGCGTGGGCGGAGCCGGAGCCCCCGTCCGCGCCGAGCTCGCCGTCGACCTGGAGGCGGTGCCGCGCGCCGTCGGTCTGGCCCTGTACCGCATCGCCCAGGAGGCGACCACGAACGCTCTCCGCCACGGCCGCCCGGGCTCGCCGCTCGACATCGCCCTGCGCCAGGACGGCGGCGAGCTCGCCCTGACCGTGCGCAACGCCCGGTGCGCCGACGTCGAGCGCGACTCCCTGCCGGGCGAGGGCCACGGACTGGTCGGCATGCGCGAGCGCGCCGCGCTCGTCGGGGGAGTGCTCGCCGCCGGCCCGGTCGGGGACGACTTCGTCGTCGACGCGCGCCTGCCCTCCTCCCCGTCCCTCGCCCGCACCGCCCTACCCCTCGCCTCCGGAGGCAGCCCCGCATGACCGACACCATCCGCCTCGTCCTCGTCGACGACCAGGCCCTCTTCCGCGCCGGCATCCGCATGCTGCTCGGCTCGCAGCCCGACCTCGAGGTGGTCGGCGAGGCCTCGGACGGGGCGGAGGGCGCGGAGCTGGTCGCGCGGCTGGCCCCCGACGTCGTGCTGATGGACATCCGGATGCCGGGCGTCGACGGGATCGAGTCGACCCGGCGGATCCTCGCGGACGCGCAGGAGCGGCGGGTCGAGCCTCCGCGCATCCTCGTGCTGACCACCTTCGACCTCGACGAGGCCGCCGCGCGCGCCATCCGGGCGGGTGCGAGCGGCTTCCTCCTGAAGGACACGGAGCCCGGCTTCCTCCTCGCCTCCGTCCGCACCGTGCACGCGGGGACCGCCGTGGTCGCCGCCTCCGCGACCCGCGAGCTCTTCGAGCACTTCGGAGCGGCGGGCAGCGGACGCGAGACCCCGCCCGCCTTCGCGACCCTCACCGACCGCGAGCGCGAGATCTTCCACCTGGCCGCGCGGGGGATGAGCAACACCGAGATCGCGCGCGCCGAGTTCCTGAGCGAGGCGACGGTGAAGACGCACATCAGCCGCACCCTCGGCAAGCTCGGCCTGCGCGACCGCGTGCAGCTGGTGGTCTACGCCTACGAGAACGGCCTGGTCTCCTAGAGCGGGACGCCGGGGTGACGCGCCGCGGGGGCGGTGCTACCCTGACCGGGTGCGCTTCGGACAGCTCCTCCTTCTCCGCCGCGACGAGATCTGATCCTCAGGCCATCCTCGTCGCGGAGTCCGTCGTCGGCTGAACCATCCCTCGCCCGCGTCGTCGATCCGCATCCGGATCCCCGCGAGACCGCCCGACCGGCACCGCCCACCAGCGGAGCCGCACGCGAGCGGGATCGGTCACGAGCGAGAACAGACACGTGCGCACCACTGCGCCGGGAGAGCACCTCATGCTGAACAACCAGAAGCCGTCGCCCATGCCGATCGGCAAGTACCGTCCCTTCCACGAGCTGATCGCCGTGGACCTGCCCGACCGCACCTGGCCGTCGAAGCGCATCACGACCGCGCCCCGCTGGTGCGCCGTGGACCTCCGCGACGGCAACCAGGCGCTCATCGACCCGATGAGCCCCGACCGCAAGCGCATCATGTTCGATCTGCTGGTCCGGATGGGCTACAAGGAGATCGAGGTCGGGTTCCCGAGCGCGAGCCAGACCGACTTCGACTTCGTGCGCAGCCTCATCGAGGAGGGCGCGATCCCCGAGGACGTCACCATCCAGGTGCTGACCCAGGCCCGCGACCACCTGATCGAGCGCACCTACGAGTCGATCCGCGGCGCGCGCCAGGCGATCGTGCACCTCTACAACTCCACGAGCGTGCTGCAGCGCGAGGTCGTGTTCCGCAAGGACCGTCAGGGCATCATCGACATCGCGCTGGCCGGCGCCCGCAAGTGCCGCGAGATGGAGTCGACCGTCCCCGGCACGGCCGTCTACTACGAGTACTCGCCCGAGAGCTACACCGGCACCGAGCTCGACTTCGCCCGCGAGATCTGCGACCGGGTCGTCGAGGTCTTCGAGCCGACTCCCGAGCGCAAGGTCATCCTGAACCTGCCCGCCACCGTCGAGATGGCCACCCCGAACGTCTACGCCGACTCGATCGAGTGGATGAGCCGCAACCTCGCGCAGCGCGAGAACGTCGTGCTGTCGCTGCACCCCCACAACGACCGCGGTACGGCCGTGGCGGCGGCCGAGCTGGGCTACCTGGCCGGTGCCGACCGGATCGAGGGCTGCCTCTTCGGCAACGGCGAGCGCACCGGCAACGTAGATCTGGTCGCGCTGGGCGTGAACCTCTTCACCCAGGGGATCGACCCGCAGATCGACTTCAGCGACATGGACGGCATCAAGCGCACCGCCGAGTACTGCAACCAGCTGCCCGTGCCCGAGCGCAGCCCCTGGGCGGGCGACCTGGTCTTCACCGCCTTCAGCGGCTCGCACCAGGACGCCATCAAGAAGGGCTTCGAGGCGATGCAGGCCGAGGCCGAGCGGACCGGCCGCAGCGTCGACGAGCTCACCTGGGCCGTGCCCTACCTGCCGGTGGACCCGAAGGACCTGGGCCGCTCCTACGAGGCGGTCATCCGCGTCAACTCGCAGTCCGGCAAGGGCGGAGTCGCGTACCTGCTGAAGACGGACCACGCGCTCGACCTGCCGCGCCGACTGCAGATCGAGTTCTCGGGGGTCGTGCAGGCCAAGACCGACGCCGAGGGCGGCGAGGTCACGAGCGAGCAGATCTGGACGGTGTTCCAGGACGAGTACCTGCCGGCGCCCGCCGAGCGCGCCGACGAGAAGTGGGGCCGCTTCGAGCTGCTGCGCACGAACACGTCGAGCGATCTGGGCGGCAGCATCGCGCTGGACGCGGTCCTCCGGGTGGGCGACGAGCGCGTCTCGGCCAGCTCGCGGGGCAACGGCCCGATCAACGCCTTCGAGGCCGTGCTGGAGCAGCAGGGCGTCGAGGTCCGGGTCCTCGACTACGTCGAGCACGCGCTCAGCGCCGGCGGCGACGCGCTGGCCGCCTCGTACGTCGAGTGCACGGTGAACGGCCGCACCCTGTGGGGCGTGGGCGTGGACGCCGACATCTCGACCGCCTCCCTCAAGGCCATCGTCTCGGCCGTCAACCGCGCCCTGCGCGAGGAGGTCCCGGTCCGCGAGCTGGCCGGCGCCTCCGCCTGATCGGGCCCGATCCCCGCCGGGGGAGCCGTGATGCGTCGCGGCTCCCCCGGCGTTCCCGTGCGCGGACCGCGCGAGACTCCGCTCCCTGCGTCCGGGTCGGCCGCCGCTATGTCCGGCGGCGCCAGCGCAGACGCGGCACCCCGCTGAGCGCGCGCTGCTCGGGCAGGCTCCAGCCGTAGCGGACCGCGAGCAGGCGGATGACCGTGGTCAGGCCCACCGCGAGCGGCGCGGCGAAGTCGATCGTCACTCCGAAGCGCAGCGCGAGGACCAGGACGCCCGTGCCCACCGAGGCGGCGACCGCGTAGAGCGAGCCGACGTGCATCAGCGCGATCGGCCGGTTCAGCAGGATGTCGCGGACGACGGATCCGCCGACGGCCGAGACGGTGCCGACGAACACGGCCGGCACCTCCGGCACGCCGAGCGACAGGGCCTTCGTGGTGCCGATCGCGCCGAAGAGCCCGAGGGTCAGCGCGTCGAGGGCGGTGATCGTCCCGTCGACCCGGTTCAGCAGGTGCTGGAGCAGCATCCCGAGCAGGGAGGCGGTCACCGCGACGATCAGGTACGCGTCGGTGTGCAGGGCCACCAGGGGCGTCTGGAGCAGCAGATCGCGGAGCACGCCGCCGCCGAGGCCGGTGGCCGTGCCGATGATCGTGACGCCGAGCAGGTCGATCCGGCGGTCGCGGAACTCGCCCGCGAACATCGCGCCCTGGAGGCAGCCGATGGCGATCGCGAGCAGGTCGGCCCAGGCCGGGATCTCGAAGAGGGAGGCTGCCACCCGGACATCGTTCCACGGCGCGGGCCCTGCTCCGGCCGGGCTGCCAGCCGGGTGTCGGGGGTCGGGGGGATAATCGGAGGATGCCCACCTATCGCGACGAAGCCGTGGTGCTCCGCACGCACAAGCTGGGCGAGGCCGACCGCATCGTGACGCTGCTCTCGCGCAGCCACGGCAAGATCCGCGCGGTGGCGAAGGGCGTGCGCAAGACCGGCTCCAAGTTCGGCTCGCGGCTCGAGCCGTTCATGGTCGCCGACCTCCAGCTCTACGAGGGCCGGAGCCTCGACATCGTCACGCAGGCCGAGTCGCTCGGCGCCTACGGTGCGCTGATCGCCGCCGACTACGACAGCTACACGGCCGCGAGCGCGATGGTCGAGACGGCGGACCGCCTCACCGACGCGGACGCCTCCCTGCAGCAGTACCTGCTGCTCGTCGGGGCCCTGCGATCGCTCTCGAAGCACGAGCACGAGCCGGTGCTGACGCTCGACTCCTACCTCCTGCGGGCGCTCTCGATCGCGGGCTGGGCGCCCAGCTTCGAGGACTGCGCGCGCTGCGGCGCCCCCGGGCCCCACGGCGCGGTCGTGGTGCAGCTCGGAGGCGTCGTCTGCGCCGACTGCACGCCGCCCGGAGCACCGCGGGTCGCTCCGGAGGTCGTGGTCCTGCTGGGTGCGCTGCTCACGGGAGACTGGGCCCACGCCGAGACCACCGAGCCGACCACGCGGTCGCGGGCGAGCGGAGTGGTCGCCGCCTACACGCAGTTCCACCTCGAACGCGGTCTGAGATCCCTGGAGCACGTCACCCGATGAAGCCCTTCACCCACAAGGACGCCGAGCCGTACCGCCCTCTCGACTGGACCGGGATCCACCCGCCCGCGATCCCGCGGAAGGCCGTTCCGGGGCACGTCGCCATCGTGATGGACGGGAACGGCCGCTGGGCGAACTCCCGCGGCCTGACTCGGATCGAGGGGCACAAGCGCGGCGAGACGGCGCTGCTGGACGTCGTGGCCGGGGCGATCCAGATCGGCGTGAAGCATCTCAGCGTCTACGCGTTCTCGACCGAGAACTGGAAGCGCTCGCCCGAGGAGGTGCGCTTCCTGATGGGCTTCAACCGCGATGTGCTGCACCGCCGCCGCGATCAGCTCAACGAGTGGGGCGTGCGCATCCGCTGGGCCGGCCGGAAGCCGCGCCTGTGGGCGTCGGTGATCAACGAGCTGCAGTTCGCCGAGCGGATGACCGCGGACAACGACGTGCTGACGCTCACCATGTGCGTCAACTACGGCGGGCGCACCGAGATCGCCGACGCGGTGCAGCGGCTCGCCGCCGAGGTCCAGGCGGGGCGGCTCAAGCCCTCCGGCATCTCCGAGAAGACGATCGCCCGGGCGCTCTACGTGCCCGAGATGCCGGACGTCGACCTCTTCGTGCGCTCCTCCGGCGAGCAGCGCACCAGCAACTTCCTGCTCTGGCAGAGCGCCTACGCCGAGATGGTGTTCCTCGACCGGCTCTGGCCGGACTTCACGCGGACCGACCTCTGGGACGCGATCGAGCACTACTCCGGCCGCTCCCGTCGCTTCGGCGGCGCGGTCGACGTCCCGGGGGCCTCCTCGTGATCCGGGCCGGGATCGTCGGCTTCGGGCTCGCCGGCAGCGTCTTCCACGGTCCGTTCCTCGCGGCCGATCCCGCTTTCGAGGTCGTCGCCGTCTCCACCCGCGACGCCGGTCGGAGGGCCGCGGCCTCCGCCGCGCATCCGGAGGCCCGGATCGTGCCCGACCTCGACGCGGTGCTCGCCGAGCGGCCGGAGCTGGTCGTGCTCGCCTCGCCGCCGTCGGTGCACCGGGAGCAGGCCGTCCGGGTGCTCGAGGCCGGTGTCGCCGTCGTGATCGACAAGCCTTTCGCACCGAGCACGGCCGACGCGGACGCGATCATCGCCGCCTCCGAGCGGAGCGGTGCGCCCGTCTTCGTCTTCCAGAACCGGCGCTGGGACGCCGATCTGCTCACCCTCCGCCGCCTCCTGGGCGAAGGGGTCCTCGGCGAGGTCCTCCGCTTCGAGTCGACCTTCGAGCGCTGGAGCGCGCCGAAGACGGGCCGGTGGCAGAGCGAGACGGGTCCGGCCGAGGGTGGCGGGATCCTCTTCGATCTCGGCAGCCACCTGGTCGACCAGGCGCTGCTGCTGTTCGGCCCGGCGGTCGTCACGGCGGCCGAGACCCGGACCGTCCACGAGGGCTCGGCGAGCGAGGACGATGCGTTCGTCTCGCTCCTGCATCACAGCGGCGTCCGCTCCCACCTCACCATGAGCCGCGTCGCCCGGGCGACCGGCCCCCGCTTCCGCGTGCTCGGCACCCGCGCCGCCTTCAGCGTCGACGGCCTCGACCCGCAGGAGACCGCGCTCCGCACCGGCGGCGCCCGACCGGACGACGACGGCTTCGGCGAGGTCGCGCCCGAGGGATGGGGCGTCCTCGTCGACGACTCCGGCGCACACCCCGTGCCGAGTGAGCGGGGACGCTACGCCGCGTTCCTCGAGCAGGTCGCGCGGTCGCTCCAGGACGGCGCTCCCTCGCCGGTCGACGTCTGCGAGGCCCGCGAGGTCGTCGCCGTGCTCGAGCAGGCGCACGCCCTCGCCGCCCGCTGACCGGGCCCGCCGCCGACGCGCCCGGTCGCTCCCCGGTGTTGGCGATCCGGCTCCGGAGCGTCATCCTCGAGAGGTGAGCACCGCACTGCCGAACTCCGCCGACCTGCGCGCGCGCTTCGCCGGTGCCCGCGGCTACCACAACGCCTGCACCCTCGGCCTGCCGCCGCGGGAGACCGTCGAGGCGCTGCGGGCGGACCTCGACGGCTGGTCGTCCGGGGAGAGCACGGCCGCCGCCTACGGCGCTGTCGCCGAGCGCGCGCGTGCCTCGTTCGCCGCGATCGCCGGGGTCCCGGTCGACCGGGTCGCGATCGGCTCGCAGACCTCCGCCATGGCCGCCGTGCTCGCCGCCTCGCTGCCCGACGGGGCCCGCGTGCTCTGCGTGGACGGCGACTTCTCCTCCATCGTGTTCCCCTTCCTCGCCCAGGCGCACCGCGGAGTGACCGTGCGCTCCGTCGCGCTCGAGGCGCTGGCCGACTCCGTCGAGGACGGGGACGACCTCGTCGTCTTCTCCGCCGTGCAGTCCAGCAGCGGAGCGCTCGCCGATCTCGACGCCGTCCTCGAGGCGGCCGCGCGCCACGGAGTGCGGACCGCGTGCGACCTGACGCAGGCGGCCGGCGTCCTGCCGGTCGACGCCTCCCGCTTCGACGCGACCCTCACCCACGCCTACAAGTGGCTGTGCTCGCCGCGCGGAGTGGCGTTCCTCACCGTCTCGCCCGCCTACGCGGCCGAGCTCGTCCCCGTGCAGGCGGGCTGGTACTCGGGGGAGGACGTGTGGTCGTCCTGCTACGGACCGGCCATGCACCTGGCCGAGAACGCCCGCCGCTTCGACGTCTCGCCGGCCTGGCAGGCGTTCGCCGGCGCCGAGGCGTCGCTCGCTCTGTTCCGCTCGCTCGACCTCGACGCGGTCTGGGCGCACGCCTCCGGCCTCGGCGACCTGCTGTGCGAGCGGCTGGACCGGGAGCCTCAGCACCGGGCGCTCGTGTCCTGGCCGGACGAGGGGGGAGCGGACCTGGAGCTGCTGCAGGCCGCGGGTCTGCGCGTCTCGGGCCGCGGCGGCCGGCTCCGCATCGCCTTCCACCTCTGGAACGACGAGTCCGACGTGGACGAGCTCGTCCGCGTGCTGCGGGAATAGCGGGGCGCCCCCTCCGTTGTCCTGGGGGTGAGTGCTGAGCCGAGCCCCCTGTCCGTCGACGTCTGGTCCGACATCGCCTGCCCCTGGTGCTATATCGGGAAGCGCCGGTTCGAGCGCGGGCTCGAGGCCTTCCGCGCCGCGCACCCCGAGGCTCCGGAGGTCGTCGTGGAGTACCGCAGCTTCGAGCTCTCGCCGGACACGCCGGAGGACTACCGCGGGGGAGAGGCGGCGTTCCTCGCCGAGCACAAGGGCATCCCGGAGGCGCAGGCGCAGCAGATGCTCGACTCCGTCACGGCGATCGCGGCGGGCGTCGGCCTCGACTACCACTTCGAGTCGGTGCGCCACGTCAAGACGGTCACCGCCCACCAGGCGCTCCACCACGCCAAGGAGAACGGACTGCAGCTCGAGCTCGTCGAGCGTCTCCTGAGCGCGTACTTCGTCGAGGGCCGCGACCTGGCCGATCCGGAGGTGCTCGCCTCGCTCGCCGGCGAGGTCGGGCTCGACCCGGCGGAGACGCGCCGCGCTCTCGAGGACCGGCGCTACCTCGGGCGGGTGCAGTCCGACATCGCCCAGGCCCGCGAGTACGGGATCTCGGGGGTGCCGTTCTTCGTCCTCGACGGGCGCTTCGGCGTCTCCGGCGCCCAGGAGCCGGCGGCGTTCACCGAGGTCCTCGAGCATGTGCTGGAGCAGCGGGCGGCCGTCGCGTGAGCGGGCCGTTCGAGATGCTGGGCGACTCCGGCGTGCCGCTGTGCGAGGACGGCGTCTGCGCCGTGCCGCAGGCCGCGGAAGCGCAGGCCGAGGTGCCGCCGATCAGCGCGGAGGCTCCTCCACGGTGATGTCGGCCACGGTCGCGCCGTAGGCGGCCACGAGGGCGTCCGCGTCGACGAAGGCGCTGCGCCCGTCGGCGCCGGCTCCCATCGCGACGCGGCGGCCGAGGATCCGCTCGTCGGCGTAGACCGGCCAGGCCGTCGTGGACCCGATCGGGGTGATGGTGCCGCGCCGGTAGCCGGTCGCCTCGAGGGCGGCCGTCTCGTCCGGGAGGCGGAGCTTGTTCACTCCGACCACCGCGCGCAGCTTCGGCCACGCGATCTGCCGCCCGCCGGGGACGAGGGCGAACAGGTAGCCGCCGTCGTGGCGCTTCACTACGAGCGACTTCACGATGTCGCCGGGCTCGATGCCCAGCAGCGCGGCCGCCTCGTGCAGGCTGCCGGCAGCGGGCCTCTCCACGATCTCGACCGCCAGGCCGCGGGCGGACGCGTCCGCCTCCAGCCGCTGCGAACCGTCCTCCACAGGTGTGCTCCCGTTCATCTCTCCACCTCTCCGCTCGTCACTCCGCCTTCCCCAACACAGGATCTGGGAGAATCGATACCGATGTCCTCCACTCTCACGGCCGCCCCACCCGCGCGCACCGCGCCGGCGCTCCGGATCGGCCCCCTCGAACTCGACGCGCCGGTGGTGCTCGCCCCCATGGCGGGCATCACCAACACGGCGTTCCGCCGCCTCTGCCGCGAGTTCGGCAACGGCCTCTACGTGAGCGAGATGATCACCTCCCGCGCGCTCGTCGAGCGCACGCCGGAGTCGATGCGCCTCATCCGCCACCACCCCAGCGAGTCGGTGCGCTCGATCCAGCTCTACGGAGTGGACCCGGTCACGGTAGCCGAGGCGGTCACCATGCTCGTCGCCGAGGACCGGGCAGACCACATCGACCTCAACTTCGGCTGCCCCGTGCCCAAGGTCACCCGGAAGGGCGGGGGAGCGGCCCTGCCGTGGAAGCTCCCGCTGTTCCGGCAGATCGTCGAGGGCGCCGTGAAGGCCGCCGGCGACGTCCCGCTCACCGTCAAGATGCGCAAGGGCATCGACCCGGACCACCTCACCTACCTCGAGGCTGCCCGTGCCGCCGAGGGCGCCGGAGTCGCGTCGATCGCGCTGCACGCGCGCACCGCCTCCGAGTTCTACAGCGGGCACGCCGACTGGTCGGCGATCGCCACGCTCAAGGAGACGGTCACGAGCGTGCCCGTGCTGGGCAACGGCGACATCTGGTCGGCCGAGGACGCGCTGCGGATGATGGCCGAGACGGGCTGCGACGGAGTCGTCGTCGGTCGCGGCTGCCTCGGGCGCCCCTGGCTCTTCGGCGACCTCGCCGCCGCGTTCGCCGGCTCCGACGAGCGGTTCCGCCCTTCGCTCGGACAGGTCGCCGAGGCGTTCCGCCGCCACGCGGAGCTGCTCGTCGACTTCTTCGAGAGCGAGGAGCGCGGCTGCCGCGACATCCGCAAGCACGTCGCTTGGTACTTCAAGGGCTACGCCGTCGGCGGCGACCTCCGGGCCCGCCTGGCCACCGTCGAGTCGCTCGCGCAGCTCGACGAGCTCCTGGCGACGCTCGACTGGACGCAGCCCTACCCGGGCGAGGCGGCCGAGGGTCAGCGGGGCCGTGCCGGCTCGCCCAAGGTCCCCTCCCTCCCGGACCGCTGGCTCGAGTCCCGCGAGCTCGACGCCGGGCAGCGCGACGCGGTCTCGGCCGCCGAGATCCACAACAGCGGTGGATGACCGCGCGCTCTGGGGGTACTCGCTCGTCGACACCGAGCGATTCCTGCCGGAGGACCACTCGACCCGCCGCTCCGACTTCGCCCGCGACCGCGCCCGGCTCTTCCACTCCAGCGCGCTCCGCCGCCTGGCCGCGAAGACCCAGGTGCTCAGCCCCACGGCGGGCGTCGACTTCGCGCGCAACCGCCTGACCCACTCGCTCGAGGTGGCGCAGATCGGCCGGGAGCTCGCCACGAGCCTCGACCTGGACCCCGACGTCGTCGACACGGCCTGCCTCGCGCACGACATCGGGCATCCGCCGTTCGGGCACAACGGCGAGCGCGCGCTCAACACCTGGGCCGAGGGGATCGGCGGCTTCGAGGGCAACGCGCAGACCTTCCGGCTGCTCACGCGGCTCGAGCCGAAGGTGTTCGGCGACGACGCCCGCCCCTACGGGCTGAACCTCACCCGCGCCAGCATCGACGCGAGCTGCAAGTACCCCTGGCCCGACACGCGCTCGGTCGCGGACCCGTCGGGGCGCGCCAAGTTCGGGTTCTACGCCGACGACGCCCCCGCGTTCGCCTGGATGCGCGAGGGCGCCCCCGAGGGGGTGCGCTGCATCGAGGCCGAGGTGATGGACCTCTCGGACGACATCGCGTACTCCGTGCACGACTTCGAGGACGCGGTGGTCTCCGGCTACATCGACGTCGAAGCACTCGGCTCCCGCGCCGACCACGAGGACCTCGTGCAGTCGATGCACTCCTGGGTCGGCGGGGAGGTCGGACACGACGAGCTCGTCGCCGCTTTCGACCGTCTCGACTCGCTCGACGTGTGGGTCTCCTCCTGGGACGGCTCCCGCCGCGACCAGGCCCGGCTCAAGAACCTCACCAGCCAGCTCATCGGCCGCTTCGCCGCCGCCGCCACCGAGGCCACCCGCGAGGCGTACCAGCACCCCGACCTCGTCCGCTTCGGCGGCCACGTCGTCGTCCCCCGCGAGCAGCAGGCCGAGATCGCCGTGCTCAAGGGGATCGTCGCGACGTTCGTGATGTCGCGGAACACCCGCCAGCCCATCTACGCCCAGCAGCGCGAAGTCCTCACCCGCCTCGCCGACACGCTCCTCGACCGCGGCCCGGGATCCCTCGAGCCCGGCTTCGCCGAGGACTGGCACGCCGCCCCCGACGACGACGCCCGCCGCCGCGTCGTCGTCGACCAGGTCGCCAACCTCACCGACCAGAGCGCCCTCGCCTGGTTCGAGAGGCTGTGCTGATGCGCTGAGCCGGGCGGCGCCCGGCTCAGCTGTGCCGCCGGTTCCTGCCCGGCGTCACCGCGGTCGGCTTGCCGAGGTGGTGCGTTCGAGGGATCGGGGTGCGTCCGCCTAGGGCGATCCGCTGGGACGCGGATCGGCCGTTCGGCGGTGCTCGATCCCACGCCGGTCCTCGCCCGGCGTGGCGCGGTCGGCTTGGCGACGTGGTGCGTTTCGTGGAGCGGGGTGCGTCCGCCTAGGGCGATCCGCTGGCACGCGGATCGGCCGTTCGGCGGTGCCGGGGCACGCCGGTCACCGCCGGGCGTCACCGCGGTCGGCTTGTCGGGGTGGTGCATTTCGTAGAGTGCGTCCGCCTGGGGCGATCCGCTGGCACGCGGATCGGCCGTTCAGCGGTGCCGGGGCACGCCGGTCACCGCCAGGCGTCACCGCGGTCGGCTTGTCGGGGTGGTGGGTTCCAGGGAGCCGGGTGCGTCGTCTGAGGCGATGTGCTGGCGTGCGGGTCGGCCGGTCGGCTCGGAGGGCGGGGAGGGCACCGCACCGCGAGGCGCGGAGGGGCGCGGGGCGGCGGGTACGGTGAGGGCGTGGGAGCGGAGCGGACACGGCAGCGGATCCTCGAGGCGGCGACGGAGGAGTTCGCGGCGCACGGGCTGGCGGGAGCGCGGGTCGACCGCATCGCGGCACGGTCGGGGATGAGCAAGCCGATGCTGTACTCGCACTTCGGAGCGAAGGAGCGGCTGTTCGACGCGGTGTTCGACGCGCACGTGCTCGCCAACGCCCAGCGGGTGCCCTTCACGGCGGCGGACCCCGCGGACTACGCGAGACGGCTCTACGACGACTACCTGGCCGACCCCGCGCTGATGCGCCTGGTCATGTGGAAGCGGCTCGAGCAGGAGCCGGACGGCTACCTCTACGCGGGCAACGAGGGCATCGACGAGGCGAACCTCGCCGACATCGCGGAGCAGCAGCGCGCCGGCCTCCTCCGCCCCGACCTCGACCCTGCCGACCTCTGGACCCTCCTCATCGCTACCGCCGCGGCCTGGGCCCAGGGCTCCGTCACCACGGTCGCCGACCCGGGCGACCCCGACCCGGTGCACCAGCGCCGACGAGCCGCACTGGGACAGGTCGTCGACGCGGCCCTGCGACTCCGCTGACGATCCCGGAGAAGCTACCAACCGGTAGGTAGTCTTGCGGCATGCTCACCACTGCACTCCTCGCCGAGCGTCCCGGCGACTCCCTCCGCCCCACCGTCGTCGAGCGGCGCGAGCTGCGCGCCGACGACCTCGACGTCCGCGTCGACTTCTGCGGTGTCTGCCACAGCGACCTCCACGCGCTGGGCGCCGACGCCGGATTCCCGCTCGTTCCCGGCCACGAGTTCGTCGGCGAGGTCCTCGCCGTCGGCACGGGAGTCACGGCGTTCCATCCGGGCGACGCGGTCGCGGTGGGGAACATCGTCGACTCGTGCGGCGAGTGCGGCATGTGCCGCGCGGGCCAGGAGAACTTCTGCGCGAGCTTCCCGACGCTCACCTACGGCGGCACGGACCGGATCGACGGGACGCCCACGCTCGGGGCGTACTCCGGCCGGTACGTCGTGAGCGAGCGGTTCGCCTATGCACTCCCCGAGGGTCTGGATCCGGCCGCGGCCGCACCGCTTCTCTGCGCGGGGATCACGGTCTGGGAGCCGTTGAGAGCGTCGGGAGTCGGGCCCGGGACCCGCCTCGGTGTGGCGGGCCTCGGCGGACTCGGCCACCTGGCGGTCCGCCTCGGCGCGGCTCTCGGCGCCGAGGTCACGCTCCTGACCACGTCTCCGGGCAAGGAGGCGGACGCCCGCCGGCTCGGAGCGCAGCACGTCGTCGTCACGACGGACGCGGAGGCGCTCACCGCCGCCCGCGACTCGCTCGACGTCGTGATCGACACGGTGTCCGCCCCGCACGACCCGGCTGACTACCTGCGCGTGCTCGCCCTCGACGGCACCCTGTTCCTCCTCGGGCACCTCGGCACCGTGACTGTGGACGTCCTGGACCTGCTCGTCGGCAGGAAGCGGCTCGCCTCGGCCGGCAGCGGAGGGCGCCGCTGCACGCAGGACCTGCTCGACTTCTGCGCCGCGGAGGGCGTCGCCGCGGAGGTGGAGGTGCTGCCGGTCGCGGAGGTCGGGACCGCCCTCGACCGGCTGGCGAGGAACGACGTGCGCTACCGCTTCGTCCTCGACCTCCGCGGCATCGACGACGACCTCCGGTGACGGCGCCTGTCGAGGATCAGCCGGCGAGCAGCTGCCCGTAGCGCTCCGCGGGATCGAGAGCGAGGCCGGCCTTGACGCTGCGGGCGATGTCGTCGGCGAGCACCTCGGAGTCGCCGCGCTCGAGGCCGTCGAGGGCGGCGGTCACGATCGCCTCCGGCGAGGACTTGGGCGCGTCCGTCCAGGACGCCATGTCGGTGTCGACGAACCCCATGTGCAGCCCGAGGACCTGGGTGCCCTGCTCGGCCAGAGCGAGGCGGAGGCCGTCGGTCGCGCTCCACGCCGCCGCCTTCGACATCGAGTAGGACTCGGCGCCCGGGAACGACGTGAAGGACGACACGGACAGCACGTTGAGCACGCCGCCGCCGCCGGCGCGACGGAGGTGGCCGGCGAAGGCGCGGGTCAGCAGGAGCGGTCCGAACGCGTTCGTCTCGACGGTGCGGCGGATCTCGGCGACGTCGCCGGTGAGGAAGGGCACGGTCGGCGCGATGCCCGCATTGTTGACGAGGATCTGCAGGTCGCCGAGCTCGGCGGCCAGCTCCTCGATGCGCACCGGGTCCGTCACGTCGAGCGCGACGGGGACGACGCCCTCGCTCACCGCGATCGAGGAGACGTCGCGGGCGGCGGCGTAGACGGTGCGGGCGCCGCGGGCGCGGAGCTGCCGGACGAACTCGGCGCCGATGCCCCGGTTGGCGCCGGTGACGAGGGCGGTGGAATCGTGGATCTGCATGGGGTCCGCTTTCTGTAGCGATCGATAAAGAACGGGTGGCGTGGACGCTAGCACATTCCGTAGCGCCTGCTATAGATTGGTGGGCATGGCAGGACGACCGAGGAGCTTCGATCGCGGAGCGGCGCTGCGGACCGCGATGAACCGCTTCTGGAGCGACGGCTACGACGAGACGACGGTCGCGGTGCTCACCCGGGACATCGGCATCTCGGCCCCGAGCCTCTACGCCGCCTTCGGCGACAAGGACGAGCTCTTCGAGGCCGCCGCGGCCTGCTACGCCGGCACCGCGAACGCCGTGCTCGAGGAGCTGCTCGACCGGCCGACGGCGCGCGAGGCCGTCGCCGCCGTCGTCCGAGTCAGTGCGGAGGGGTACTCCGCGCCCGGCACTCCTGCCGGCTGCTTCGTGCTGAGCGAGCCGCGGCTCGAGGCCCGTCGCCGCGAGATGGAGGCGCTCGTCGCCGCACGAGTCGAGCGCGGGATCGAGGAGGGCGACGTGCCGCCGGAGACGGACGCCGGATCCGTCGCCGCCTTCGTCGTCGCCGTGCTCAGCGGGATGTCGACGCAGGCCCGCGACGGAGCACCGGCGGACCGCATCGCGGTCATCGGCGAGCTCGCACTCGGCGCGCTGCCGGCGGCCACGGGCGTGCGAGCCGCAGGGCGCACGCCGGGAGCTCCCGGATGAGGCCGCGTCGGCCCCGTCTCGGCCTCCTCGCCCTGGTCGTCGCGGGGCTGCTGCTGATCCAGCCCGCCGCGGCCTCGGCGGCACCGCTGCTCCCTCCCGCGAACGGCGTCCTCGACTACCAGCTGGGAGGCGCCTACGCTCCGGCGTCGAGCGTCACCATCGTCGACCGCGACCGCACGGACGCGCCCGCCGCCGGCCGCTACAGCATCTGCTACGTGAACGCCTTCCAGACCCAGCCCGGCGAGAGCGCCGCCTTCGCGAAGCGGCACCCCGAGCTCCTGGTGAGGCGAGCGGACGGGAAGCCCCTCGCCGATCCGGGCTGGCCGGACGAGTACCTCTTCGACGTCTCGACCGCCGCGAAGCGGACCGCTCTGCTCGCGATCGTCGGCGCCTGGATCGACGGCTGCGCCGAGGACGGCTTCGACGCCGTCGAGGCCGATAATCTGGACAGCTACACCCGCTCGGGCGGGAGGCTGACGAAGTCGCAGGCGCTGGCGTTCGCCACCCTCCTGACGGCGCGCGCTCACCGCTCCGGCCTGGCGATCGGCCAGAAGAACGGAGCCGATCTCGCCGCTGCCGGGAAGAGGACGGTCGGCTTCGACTTCGCCGTCGTCGAGGAGTGCCAGGTCTACGACGAGTGCGCGGCGTACACGGACGTCTACGGGCGCCAGGTCTACGAGATCGAGTACACCGACAACGGCCGGTCCGCCTACTCCGAGGCCTGCGCCGCGCAGGGCCGGAGCATCTCGGTCACCCTCCGCGACCGCGACGTCGTCCCCCGTGGCGCAGCGGGCTACGTGAACCGGCACTGCTGACGCCGGGCGGCCGCTACCGCAGGGCTCCCAGCACGACGGCCGCGGCGCGGGCGACCAGCGCGTCGTCGTAGTCCGCCTCGGGGTCGTTGCGCGCCGAGAGGATCGACAGCACGACCGCGTCCCGCCCGGGAGGCGTCACCACGGCGACGTCGTTGCGGATCCCGCCGGCGCCCCCGGACTTGTCCGCGACGCTCCAGCCGGCCGGAGCGCCCGCCCGGACGAGAGTGTCGCCGGTCGCGTTGCCGCTCATCCAGTCGAGCAGGAGTGCCCGGTCCTCCGCGGACAGCACGTCACCTGTGGCGACCGCGGCGAGGTCCGCCGTGAACGCGGCCGGGGTGGTGGTGTCGTCGATGCTGCCGGGCTCGATCGTGTTCAGAGCGGGCTCCTCGTTCACCACCTCGGTGGTGGTGTCGCCGAGAGCCTCGAGTCCACGGTCGAGGGCGGAGGGTCCGCCGAGGCGCCGGAGGACGAGATTCAGCGCTGTGTTGTCGCTCCGGCGGACGGCCGCCTCGGCGAGCTGCGACAGCGGCAGGCCGGTGGCGGTGCTCTCCTCCGTGACGGGGGAGTAGCCCGCCGCCTCGACGTCGGCCACGGTCCAGGTGACCACCTCGTCCCGCTCGGCGGCGGGGACGGTGCGCAGGAACTCCGCCGCGGCGAGGGCTTTGAGGCTCGAGGCGAAGCCGAAGCGCTCGTCGGCCCGGTGATCGACCCGGCGACCCGAGCCGGTGTCGACGGCGCTGACGCCGATCCGGGCGTCGAACTCGTTCTCGAGCACGGCCAGCTCGGCGGAGACGTCGATCGGAGGAGGGGTGGCGGAGGACGCCGACGACGGCACGGAGGCGGACGACGGCGGCGCGACCGGGGCGTCCGCGGTGGTGGTGCACCCGGCGAGGGCCAGGAGGAGGGCGGAACCCGCGAGTGCGCGGAGGGTCCGCGACGACCCTCTCGAACGCTTCACAGCGCGGAGTAGACGACGAAGAAGGCGACGGCGGCCGCCGCGGTGACGCCGAGCGCCGCGAGCGAGACGAGTGCGCGCGGCCTCCTCCGCACGACGGCCAGGACGAGGAAGCCCGCGCCCAGGACGATCTGGAGCCACCAGTACACCGGACTCGTGGTGTCGGCGACCGCGCCCAGCGCCCAGACGCCCTCGCCGATCAGCACGCCCGAGAGCGGCGCGACGGCCAGGACGCGCCACGTCCTCGAGCCGTGGAGAGTGAGCGCGGCGGCGGCGCCCAGGATCGGCCCGGCGGGGACGGCGAGCAGCCAGAAGACGTCCGTGAAGGGAGGCGAGTAGCCGAAGCCGCGCGCTGCGGTCACCAGGTCGTAGCCCTCGAGCAGCGCCCAGAAGCTCAGCAAGCCGAGCGCCGCCCCCGCTGCCGGTCGGACGCCGCCGAGGCGCACGAGCGCGAACACGAGCATGGACCAGCCCCCGGAGGAGTTGGCGAACGAGCTCACCGACGGCGGGAGGGAGCCCTGGAGCAGGCTGGTGAGCCCGCCCAGGACGAGACCGCCGAGCAGGGCGACGAGCAGAGCACGCAGGAGAGGCGGGCGGGAGGCGGCAGGGGGCATGGGTCGATTCTCGGAGACGGCGGGCGGGTGCGGATCAGGGATGACCCTGATCTCGGGGTGCGGGGCCGATCACAGGTCTCCGGGGTGATCCGCGCCGCCCTGGTGCAGTTCTCCCCACCCCGGCTCGGCGGCCCCGGCGGCCGATACGATGGACCCCATGCCTCGGATCCGACAGTCAGATGTCGAGGAGGTCAAGGCGCGGGTGAACATCGGCGACGTGATCGGCGAGTACGTCACGCTGAAGTCGGCCGGCATCGGCTCGCTGAAGGGCCTCTGCCCCTTCCACGACGAGCGCAGCCCCAGCTTCCACGTCCGCCCGCAGGCCGGCTTCTACCACTGCTTCGGCTGCCAGGAGTCGGGCGACGTCTACAGCTTCATCATGAAGATGGACCACAGCTCGTTCAGCGAGACCGTCGAGCGCCTCGCCGGGCGGATCGGCTTCCCGCTGCAGTACGAGGACGGCGACGGCCGCGCGCCCGAGACCGGCGGGCGAGCGCGCCTCCTCGCCGCGAACGACGCCGCGGAGGAGTACTTCCGCGAGCAGCTCGCGACCCCGGGCGCCGACGTCGGTCGGCGCTTCCTCGGCGAGCGGGGCTTCGACCGCGCCGCCGCCGACCGCTTCGGCGTCGGCTTCGCACCCGACGGCTGGGACGGGCTCACGACCGCGCTCAAGCGCCGCGGCTTCTCGGAGGAGGAGCTGACCACGGCCGGCCTGGTCAGCAGCAACAACCGCGGCGGCGTCTACGACCGCTTCCGCGGCCGCCTCGTCTGGCCGATCCGCGACGTGACCGGCCAGACCGTCGGCTTCGGCGCCCGCCGCCTCCTCGAGGAGGACAAGGGCCCCAAGTACCTCAACACCCCCGAGACGCCCGTCTACCACAAGTCCCAGGTGCTCTACGGGCTCGACCTCGCCAAGCGGGACATCTCCCGCGGGCACCGGGTGGTCGTCGTCGAGGGCTACACGGACGTCATGGCCTGCCACCTCGCCGGCGTCACCACCGCGGTCGCCACCTGCGGCACCTCCTTCGGCGTCGACCACATCAAGGTGCTTCGCCGGGTGCTGGGCGACGACAGCGGCGTCGGCGAGGTCGTCTTCACCTTCGACCCCGACGCGGCGGGCCAGAAGGCGGCGATGCGCGCGTTCCAGGAGGAGCACCGCTTCGCCGCGCAGACCTTCGTCGCCGTCGCGCCCGAGGGCCTGGACCCCTGCGACCTCCGCCTGAACCGCGGAGACGACGCCGTCCGCCGCCTCATCGACGACAAGAAGCCGATGTTCGAGTTCGTGATCCGGCAGCTGCTGGACCGCTACGACCTCGAGACGGTCGAGGGCCGGATCGCGGCCCTGCGCGCGGCCGCCCCGGTCGTCGCCGAGATCCGCGACCCGGCGCTGCGGCCCGGCTACTCCCGCGAGCTCGCCCGGATGCTCGGCCTGGACATGGCCGAGGTCAACTCCGCCGTGCGCTCCGCCGGATCCCGGCCCCGCTCCTTCGGACCCGAGGGCCGCGACCAGCAGGGCGGCCGGGGCGGCGGCGAATCGTCCGCGGCCGAGGCGCCCCTCGGCGCGCGCATCGCCGACCTCCCCGTCGACGTCGTCACGCGCATCGAGCGCGAGGCGCTGATGGCGATGCTCCAGCTTCCGCAGGCGATGGGTCCGGAGCTCCTGGCCAGGGCGGCACACGCGGCGGTCACCAACGAGACCCTCCGCGTGGTCCGCGACGCCGTGGTCGCGAACCTCGAGCGGGCGGAGGACCGCGACTGGGTCGAGCACGTCGCCGACGACGTCCCCGGCCCCTTCGCCTCGCTGGTGCGCCAGCTCGCGGTGGCGCCGATCCCGGCCGCCGACGAGGAGGGGCTCGCCCGCTACTCCCGCGACGTGGCGATCTCGCTCATCGAGCGCGACCTGCTCCGCGAGATCGCCGAGCTGCGCGGGGCGCTCCAGCGCGCGTCCGCCGATCCGGTGATGGCGCGCGCGGTGCAGGTGCGCCTGGTCGAGCTCGAGCGCGAGAAGCGGGCGCTGCGCACGGAGTGAGCGTGTTGCGGTCGTGTGAAGAAATCGGCCGCACGCCCGTGCCGGTTCGGAGAGCGCTTCCAACTGTGTTACCTATGAGGAACAGCAATGCGGGCGTCCAGTGTCGTGACGCCACAGCCCACAGGAGATCTGTGTGCCGAGAGTCCGCGCGCCCGGAGCGCGCCCGCATCCCATCCTTGACAGGAAGAGGCAGACGGAGATGAATTCCGCATCCACTCGCGGCACCCGTGCACTGGCCGCCGCCGCAGGCTTCGCCGCGGTCGCGCTCGTGCTGACGGGCTGCGCCGCCGGCGGGAACGACTCGTCCGGCGGCAGCGCCGGAGGGGCCCTGACCATCGGCACCACCGACAAGATCACGACGCTCGACCCCGCGGGCTCCTACGACAACGGCTCGTTCGCCGTGATGAACCAGGTGTTCCCGTTCCTGATGAACACCCCCTACGGCAGCCCGGACGTCGAGCCCGACATCGCCGAGTCGGCGGAGTTCACCGCTCCCACGGAGTACACCGTGAAGCTGAAGGAGGGACTGAAGTGGGCCAACGGCCACGACCTCACCTCCTCCGACGTGAAGTTCTCCTTCGACCGCCAGGTCGGCATCGCGGCCGAGAACGGCCCCTCCTCGCTCCTGGCGAACCTCGACAGCGTCGCGGCTCCGGACGACACGACCGTGGTCTTCACGCTGAAGTCCGAGAACGACCAGACCTTCCCGCAGATCCTCTCGAGCCCCGCCGGCCCGATCGTGGACGAGGAGGTCTTCTCGGCCGACGAGCTGACCGCGGACGCCGACATCGTCTCGGGCGACGCCTTCGCCGGCCAGTACACGATCGCGAACTACGACGTGAACAACCTCATCCAGTACAAGGCGTACCCGGACTACAAGGGCGTGCTCGGCGAGGCGAAGACGGACACCGTCAACGTCAAGTACTACGCGGACTCGTCCAACCTCAAGCTGGACATCCAGGAGGGGAACATCGACGTCGCGTTCCGCAGCCTCTCGGCGACGGACATCGACGACCTCCGCGGCAACGACACGGTCAAGGTCGTGGACGGCCCCGGCGGCGAGATCCGCTACATCGTCTTCAACTTCGACACCCAGCCCTTCGGCGCGACGACCGGTGAGGCCGACAGCGCCAAGGCCCTCGCCGTGCGCCAGGCCGTTGCCGACCTGATCGACCGCGACGAGATCGCCGACCAGGTCTACAAGGGCACCTACACCCCCCTCTACTCCTACGTCCCCGCCGGCCTGACCGGCGCGGTCGAGCCGCTCAAGTCGCTCTACGGCGACGGCAACGGCGCGCCCGACGCCGACAAGGCGAAGGCGACCCTCGAGGCGGCCGGCGTCACCGCTCCGGTCACCCTGAACCTGCAGTACTCGAACGACCACTACGGTCCGTCCTCGGGCGACGAGTACGCGCTGATCAAGGACCAGCTGGAGTCGACCGGCCTCTTCACCGTGAACCTGCAGACCACGGAGTGGGTGCAGTACTCGAAGGACCGCTCGAGCGACGTCTACCCGGCGTACCAGCTCGGCTGGTTCCCCGACTACTCCGACGCCGACAACTACCTCTCGCCGTTCTTCATCAAGGAGAACTTCCTCGCCAACCACTTCGACGACGCCGAGGTGCAGAGCCTGATCGCGCAGCAGGTCTCGACCACCGACGCCGACGCGCGCACCGCGCTGATCGAGCAGATCCAGGAGAAGGTCGCGGCGCAGCTCTCGACCGTCCCCTACCTGCAGGGCTCGCAGGTCGCGGTCGTCGGCAGCACCGTGAGCGGAGCCGAGGACACCCTCGACGCCTCGTTCAAGTTCCGCTACGCGGCACTCAGCAAGGGCTGATCCACCCCCCTCGCGGCCGGCGCCTCCCCGACAGGAGGCGCCGGCCGTTCTCCACGAAAGGCATCACGTGACGACAGCCACGACGGCTGCGGCGACGGCGCCCACCCGGCGACCGCGCGGCTCCGGGGGCGGACTCGGGCGCTACCTGCTCGTCCGCTTCCTGCTCATCATCCCCACCGTCTTCATCCTCGTGACGCTGGTGTTCCTCCTCATGCGCAGCACGGGCGACCCGATCACGGCGGCCCTCGGCGGCCGCCTGACCGCGGACCAGCTCGCCGAGCGCGTAGCCGCCGCCGGCTACGACCGGCCGCTGATCGTGCAGTACCTCGAGTACCTCGGCAAGCTGCTGACCGGCGACTTCGGCACCACTCTGAGCGACAACCGCCCCGTGACCGAGGTGCTCCTCACCTACGGCGCCGCGACGGTCGAGCTGGCCTTCTACGCCCTGATCGTGGCGTTCCTGGTCGGCATCCCGCTCGGGATGCTCGCCGCCTACCACCGCGACCGCACGCCCGACGCGGTGCTGCGCATCTTCGCGATCCTCTGCTACGCGACCCCGGTGTTCTTCGCGGGCCTGCTGCTGAAGCTGGTGTTCTCCGTCTGGCTGAAGTGGTTCCCCGTCGCCGGGCGCGCCTCGACGAGCACCGAGCTCTCGCTCCAGTTCCTCGAGAACAAGACCGGCATCTACCTGATCGACGCGATCCAGACCGGCGACCCGGCCGCGATCTCGGACGTGCTCTCTCACGCGGTGCTCCCCGCCGTCGCGCTGGGCCTGCTCACCGCGGGCATCTTCCTGCGCCTGGTGCGCACCAACGTGATCGGCACGCTCGGCACCGATTACGTGGACGCGGCGCGCTCGCGCGGCGTCAGCGAGTTCCGGCTCGTCCGCACCCACGCCTACCGGCCGGCGCTCATCCCGATCATCACTGTGATCGGCCTGCAGATCGCCCTGCTGCTCGGCGGCGCCGTCCTCACCGAGACCACCTTCGAGTGGAAGGGCCTCGGCTTCCAGCTCGCCGAGTACCTCCAGGCCCGCGACTTCGTGGCCGTGCAGGGCATCGTCGCCCTGCTCGCCGTCATCGTGGCGCTGACCAACTTCATCGTCGACGTCATCGCGGCGCTCATCGACCCGCGAGTGAGGTACTGAGCATGAGCACCACCTCCCCGGCGCGTCCGCGCCGCCGCCTCGTCGACCGCCTGCCGGTCGTCCACCAGCTCCGGCAGAGCGTCGGCCTCCAGCGGGGGATGCTCGTCACCGGCCTGATCATCACCGGCGCGTTCCTGCTGGTGGCCCTGTTCGCGCCCCTCATCGCGCCCTACGGCTACTCGCAGCTGCGCTCGGGCGGCGAGTCGTTCGGCGCGCAGGAGCCGCCGAGCGCGGAGCACCTGCTCGGCACCACCGTCGGCGGCTACGACGTCCTCTCGCGAGTGATCTGGGGAGCGCAGACCGCGTTCCTCGTGATCGTCGTCGCCGTGGTCCTGTCGATCTTCCTCGGCGTCTTCCTCGGCCTCGTCTCCGGCTACCTCGGCGGCTGGCTCGACCGCGTGCTCGTCGTGATCTGCGACGCGATCTACGCGTTCCCGACCCTGCTGCTGGCGATCGTGATGTCGATCGTCATCTCCGGCGGGCAGTCGAACCTCTGGGCCGGCATCTTCGCCGCAGCGGTCTCGATCACCGTGGTCTACATCCCGCAGTACTTCCGCGTGATCCGGGCCGAGACCGTGCGGATCAAGGGCGACGCCTTCGTCGAGTCGGCGAAGGTCATCGGAGCGTCGACGCCGCGGATCATGTTCCGCCACGTCCTGCGGAACGCGACGCGCACGCTGCCGCTGATCTTCACGCTGAACTCCTCCGAGGCGATCCTGACCCTCGCCGGCCTGGGCTTCCTCGGCTTCGGCATCGAGCCGACGTCGGCCGCGGAGTGGGGCTACGACCTCAACAAGGCGCTGTCGGACGTCACGAGCGGCATCTGGTGGACCTCGGTCTTCCCGGGCCTGGCGATCGTGCTCGTGGTGCTGGGCATCACCCTCGTGGGCGAGAGCCTGAACGACCTCGCCGACCCGCGCCTGCGCGGTCGGCGCGCGGTGGCCGCCGGTGCCGGCGACGTCGCCGCGACGTCCGTCGTGCCGGGCGGCGTCCTCGCCGCCGACGGCCTGGAGACGCCGGGGCACGACCCCGTCGCCGGAGTGGAGGGGACGCGATGAGCGACCAGCGCATCGTCCGGGACGCCTCAGCGCGTCCGATCGTGGACATCACCGACCTCGAGGTCGCCTTCGCGAGCGACCGCGGCGCCGTCCGCGCCGTCGCCGGGGTGAGCCTGCGCGTCGAGCGCGGCGAGGTCCTGGCGATCGTCGGAGAGTCCGGCAGCGGCAAGACCGTGACCGCGAAGACCATCCTCGGCCTCCTGCCCGAGACGGCCACCGCCTCCGGAGTGGTCCTGCTCTCGAAGAAGGACGGCAGCGCGGCGACCGATGTCGTCTCCGTGCCGAAGGCCCGCCTCCGGGAGCTGCGCGGCACCGACGTCGCCATGGTCTTCCAGGAGCCGGGCACCGCACTCAACCCGGTCTTCACGGTGGGCTGGCAGATCGCGGAGGGACTGCGCGCTCACGGCTCCGTCTCGAAGAAGGAGGCGCGCAAGCGCGCGATCGACGTCCTGCGCACCGTCGGCATCCCGGAGCCGGAGAAGCGGGTCGACTACTACCCGCACCAGTTCTCGGGCGGCCAGAAGCAGCGCGTCGTCATCGCGATGGCCCTGGTCCTGGATCCCGGCCTGATCGTCGCGGACGAGCCGACCACGGCTCTCGACGTGACCGTGCAGGCCGAGATCCTCGACCTGCTCCGCCGGTGCCGCGACGAGTTCGGCACCTCGATCGTGCTGATCACCCACAACATGGGCGTCGTCGCCGATCTGGCCGACCGCGTCGCCGTGATGTACCAGGGCGAGCTGGTCGAGGAGGCGACGGTCTCCGAGCTGTTCTCGGCGCCGAAGGCCGAGTACACGAGGAAGCTCCTCGCCGCCGTCCCGCACGTGGGCCAGGGCGTCGAGCGCGCCCGCGTCCGCGCCGTCGAGCGCGCCGAGGCCCCCGAGGCCGAGACGCTCGTCGCCGCCGAGGGCCTGCGGATCCAGTACCCCGGCCGGCTCGGCCGTCCCGGCTTCGTCGCGGTCGACGGCGTCTCGCTGCGCATCCGCGCGGGCGAGGTGCTGGGCCTCGTCGGCGAGAGCGGCTCGGGCAAGACCACCATCGGGCGCGCCATCGCGGGTCTGACGCCGGTGACCGGCGGGTCGCTGAAGGTCCTCGGCAAGGAGATGCGCGGCATCCGAGAGCGCGCCTTCCGGCCGGTCCGCGGCGACATCGGCTTCGTGTTCCAGGACCCGGCGTCGAGCTTCAACCCGCTGCTCACCATCGCGGAGTGCGTGGCCGAGCCGCTGATCGTACACGGACGGGCCGGCGACGCCGCCGGGGCGCGCTCGCGCGTCGACGAGCTCCTGGAGGCGGTGCAGCTGCCCCGCTCCTACGGCGACCGCTACCCGCACGAGCTCTCCGGCGGCCAGCGCCAGCGCGCCAGCCTCGCCCGGGCCCTCGCCCTCGAGCCGAAGCTGCTGATCGCCGACGAGCCCACCTCGGCGCTCGACGTGTCGGTGCAGGCCCGCGTGCTCGAGCTGTTCGCCGAGCTGCAGCGCGAGTTCGGCTTCGCCTCGCTGTTCATCAGCCACGACCTCGCCGTGGTCGACCTGCTCGCCGACCGCATCGCGGTGCTCTACCGCGGCGAGCTGGTCGAGGAGGGGACGGGGGCCGAGGTGCTCGCCGCGCCGAAGCACCCCTACACGCAGCGCCTGCTCGCCTCCCTGCCCGTGCCCGACCCGGTCGAGCAGGCCTCGAGGCGCGAGCTCCTGCGCAGCATCGTCGAGGCGGAGCGCCGGGCGTGAGCCGGACCGCCGAGGATCAGGCCCCCATCGTCGTCGACGACCTCAGCGTCGAGTACCCGCCGCGCGGCATCAGCCGCCGGTGGACGGCACTGCGGGGAGTGAGCCTCCGCGTGGAGCCGGGGGAGGTGCTCGGGATCCTCGGCGGCAGCGGCTCGGGCAAGTCCACGCTCGCGCGCGTGCTCGGCGGCGACGGCCTGGGGCACGACGGCGGCCGCACGCGTCCGGTGATCATCGGAGGGGACGCGACGGTCGCGGGGCACCGCCTCCGCTCGCTCCCCGCCCGCGAGCTCAAGCGCTTCACCGTCGACGTCGCGCATCTCGCGCAGGACGCCGGAGCGGCCCTCCGCCCCGAGCTGACCGTCTCGGAGCTGATCGCCGAGCCGATCTTCCTCCGCGACCGCCACTACGACCCGAAGGCCGCGGCGGTGCGGGTGGCGACGCTGCTCGACTCCGTGCACCTGCCGCTGTTCCTGCTCGACCGCTACCCCTACGAGCTCTCCAGCGGCCAGCGCCAGCGCGTGGCCGTGGCCCGCTCGCTCGTGCTCGGGCCGAAGGTGCTGATCGCCGACGAGCCGACCTCGGGCATCGACGCGACGGTGCGCGAGTCGATCGTGGACCTCCTCGCTGACCTGCGGCGCCGGGAGGGATTCGCGGCCGTCGTGGTCAGCCACGACATCGATGTGCTGAGCCGGGCGACCGACCGGATCGCAGTGCTGGTCGGCGGCGAGGTCGTCGCGTACGGGCCGCTGCTGGACGTGCTGATCGAGGCGCGGCACCCCTACGTGCGCGAGCTCGGAGCGGCCTTCGCCGAGTACGAGCGCTTCGACGCCTCCCGAGCGCAGCGCGTCGAGGCGGCCGACCAGTGACCGTCCCGCGCGTCGCGGTGCTCCCGCGGCCGAAACCGGTGTTCGCCGAGGCGGTCGAGTCGGGCGGGGGAGTGGTCGTCGGACTCGACGGGAGTCCGGACGCGCTGCTCTGGCTGTCCTACGGCCGCACGGACGAGCTGGCCGCTGTGCTGGAGGAGCACCCGTCGATCCGCTGGGTGCAGCTGCCCTGGGCCGGCGTCGACGTCTTCGCGCCCGTGCTCGCCGCGTCTCGCGCGGACGTGGTCTGGACCAGCGCCAAGGGCGCCTACGCGGAGCCGGTGGCGGAGCACGCGCTCGCGCTGGTGCTCGCCCTCCTGCGCTCGCTGCCGGAGCGGGCGCGCGCCGCGTCGTGGGGGCCGAAGAAGGCGGTCACGCTGCACCGCGCCTCCGTGGTGATCGTCGGAGCAGGAGGGATCGCTCGCGAGCTCCTGCGGCTGCTCGCCGTCTTCGACTGCCGGGTGACGATCGTCCGCCGCGGAGACGAGCCGGTGGAGGGCGCCGCCCGCACCCTGCCGGCGTCGCGGCTCGCCGAGGCCGCGGCGGACGCCGACGTGCTGGTCCTGGCCGCCGCCGCCACCGCGGGCACGGAGCGGATGGTCGACGCGGGTCTGCTCGCGCGGCTCCCCGCCCACGCCGTGCTCGTCAACGTCGCCCGGGGGAGCCTTGTGGACACGGACGCGCTCGTCGCGGCCCTCGCCCAAGGCCGTCTCGCGGGCGCCGCGCTCGACGTGACGGACCCCGAGCCGCTGCCGGACGGGCATCCGCTCTGGAGCGAGCCCCGGTGCCTGATCACGCCCCACAGCGCGGACACCCCCGAGATCACCGCGCCGCTCCTGGCCGAGCGCGTGCGCGCCAACGTGGCCGCCTGTGCCGCCGGCGGGCCGTTCGTGGGCCGCGTCGACCCGGGCTCCGGCTACTGAGTGCGCGCCCGATTTTGCGTTCGCGGAGAGTTTGCTAAAGTAGTACCGCGCTGATCGCCTCCGGGTGGTCGGATGATCCTCGATAGCTCAATTGGCAGAGCAATCGGCTGTTAACCGGTAGGTTCTTGGTTCGAGTCCAAGTCGGGGAGCGAAGGGTCCGGGACTCCACTCTCGGGCCCTTTTTTCGTGCCCGCGAGCGGTCGCCCTCGAGGGCCCACCCGCTCGGACCGACGATCGGAGGCGCGATGCGCGAGGACGTGCTCGCTCTCCTGCGCCGCCGCCCCGACGTCGAGGCGCCGGATCTCGTCGCCGTCGACGCCAGTGACCGCCTGCTGCTCGACCTCGCCGCCGATCGCGGCCGCCTCGCCGTGATCGGGGACGCCTACGGGGCGCTGAGCCTCGGCCTCGCCGCCGACGGCCGTGCCGTGCGGGTCGTGCAGGACTCGATCACCGCCGAGCGCGCTCTCGCGCAGAACCTCGAGACGGTGCGCGGGTCGGGCGTCGACCTCGCGCCGATCGAGATCGTCGACTCCGTCGCGGAGGTCGTCCGCGACGCCGACGCGGTGCTCCTGCGCCTGCCGCGCTCGCTCGACGCCCTGGCCGCCGTCGCGGCCGGGACCGCACTCGCGAATCCGGCGGCGACCCTGATCGGCGCCGGCCGCATCAAGCACATGACGCGCACGATGAACGACGTGCTCGCCGTGCGCTACGAGCGGATCGACGTCTCCCTCGCGCGTCAGAAGTCGCGCGCCCTGCTCGCGAGCGGCGCGCTCCCCGACCAGCCGCCCGCGCCCGGGCCCGAGCGGCGCCGTCTGGACGAGCTCGACCTCGAGGTCGTCGCGCTGCCGGGAGCCTTCGCCGGGGCGCGACTGGACCTCGGCACCCGCGCCCTCCTCGCCGCCCTCGATCTCGACTCCCTTCCCGCGGGCACCGCACTCGACCTCGGCTGCGGAACCGGCGTCCTCGCCGCCGTGGTGGCCCGGGCCCGCCCCGACCTCGCCGTGACCGCGACGGACACCTCGCGTGCCGCGGTCGAGTCCGCCCGGGCGACCGCGGCGGCCAACGGGCTGGCCGTCACTGTCCTCCGCGACGACAACGCCTCGACGCTGGAGGCGTCCTCCGTCGACGTCGTGCTCTGCAATCCGCCGTTCCACTCCGACGGTGCCGTCACCGACCTCGTCGCCCGGCGCATGCTGCGCGCGGCCGGCCGCGTGCTGCGCCCCGGAGGCGTGCTGTGGACGGTCTTCAACTCCCACCTCGCGCATCCGGCCGAGCTGCGCCGCGCGGTCGGGCCGACCACGGTGGTGGCGCGCGACCGCCGCTTCACCGTCACCCGCTCCGTGCGCTCCGACGGCTGAGTACGGCTCCGCAACCCCCTCCGCGGCCTCAGGTCCGCTGTCCGCGGCGCGGGTACGATCTCTCTCCGGCGCTCCTGTGCCGAACCCGTCCCGTCCCCCCGGAGGCCGTCGTGCTCGAAGTCGTCCTCGTCCTCGCCCTGATCGCCCTGGTCGCGGTCGTCGTTCTGTGGCGCCGCGCCGTCGGCGCCGAGCGCCGTGCCGCCGAGAGCCGTGCGGAGGAGGCGGCGCGCGTCGTCCGCCTCGAGCTGGCAGTCGGCGAGCAGGAGGCGAGGCTCCGCATCGTCGGCGAGCTCGAGCAGCTCGCGGTCCGCAGCGCCGCGCACGTCGTCGAGGAGGCCGAGAGCGTCCGGCTCACGATCGACCGCGACCCCGCCGCAGCCGCGCGGTCGGCGCAGCGGGCAGTGCGGGCAGCCGAGGCCTCGCTGGCGCAGCTGCGCCGCATCGCGACCGTCGCCTCCGTCGATCCGGGGGAGCTGCCGCGCACCGGCGGCTCCGTCCCCCTGATCGAGGGCGCCCGCGAGCGAGGCCTGAGCGTCCGCGAGGAGTCGTTCGGCGAGCCGTTCCCGCTGCAGGACGGCGCCGAGGTGGCCGTGCTCCGGGTGCTCGAGTACGCCTTCGACTCGGCGCTGGAGACCGGCGGCGCGGGGACCGAGGTCCGCATCAGCTCCCGATGGACGACCACGGGCCTCCGGGTGGAGGTCGACGACGACCGCGAGCAGCACGGCGCGGCGGAGCAGGACGCCAGCGCTCTCGAGGCGGATCTGCGCTCGCTCACCGAGCGCATCGACAGCCCCGCGCTCGCCGAGCTGCGCGAGCGGGCCGCCCTCTTCGGAGGCGACGTGACCGAGAAGCGGACGCCCGGCGTCGGCCGGAGCGTCACCGCCTCGTTCCCCGCGATCCGCCACCACAACGGCGTGCACGGGGTCGACCTGGCCTGAGTCAGTCCTCGAGGTGCTCCACGCCGGGCAGCCACGAGACGCCGGGGCCGCCCCAGCCGCGCTTGCGGGTGATCTTCGCGACCGGCTTGTGGTAGTCGTGCTCGAGGCGGTCGATGTAGAGCACGCCGTCGAGGTGGTCGAACTCGTGCTGGAACACGCGGGCGAACCAGCCGTCCGCGACGATCTCGAACGGCTCCTGCTCGAGGTCGACCGCGCGGAGGATCGCGCGCTCGGAGCGGCGGAGCGGGAAGCGCTCGCCGGGGAAGGAGAGGCACCCCTCCGACTCCGTGTCCTCGTCCGCCTCGCCGAGCGGGGTCGGCGTGACGAACAGCTCGGGGTTGATCGCGACGCCGCGGCGGGGGGTGCCGTCGTCGTCGGCGTAGTCGTAGACGAACAGTCGCAGCGGGACGCCGACCTGCGGGCCGGCGAGGCCGACTCCGGGGGCGGTGTCCATCGTCTCGAACATGTCGGCGACGAGGGTGCGCAGCGCATCGTCGAACTCGGTGACGGGGGCGGCGGGGGAGTGCAGGACGGGGTCGCCGGCGATGCGGATGGGGAGGACGGCCATGGGGGACAGGGTACCGCGGGGCCGCCGACCGGGTCCGCGAGGATCATCCGCTGGGCTCAGCCCCTCACCCGTGCGTCGGAGGACTCCCGGAGGCGTTCTGGGTAGGGTCGACCCCATGCCCGCCGATCTCGCCGAACTCCTCAACGACCCGGCGAAGTTCATCGGCATCCCGATCGCTCTCGTGGGCGCGGTGTTCCTCTCCCTCGGCGCGCAGTTCCAGCACCGGGGAGTGGCGAAGGTGGAGCGGTTCTCGAAGCGCTCCGGCTCCTCCGGGCTCAGCGGCGGTCAGCTGGTCGCGCTGCTCTCGCGCCCCTCGTGGGTGATCGGCACCCTGCTCCTGGGTCTCGCGATCGTCTTCCAGCTGACGAGCCTCGGCTTCTCCCCGCTCATCGTGGTGCAGCCGCTCGGAGCGGTGGCGCTCGTGATCACCGCGGTCGTGAACGCGCGGGTCAGCCGGGTGCGCCTGAACGCGGCGTCGATCCGGGCGATCGTGCTCTGCGTCGGGGGTGTCGGCACGTTCGTCCTCGTGGCGGCGTTCAACGCCGTCGACAAGTCCATCCAGACGCCCGAGCTCGTCACGATCCTCGTGATCCTCGCCGTGGTGCTCACGGTCTTCGTCATCGCCTTCCGCGTCTTCCGCCGCGGAGCGAAGGCGATCTTCTACATCGTGGGCGCCGGAGTGGTCTACGGCTTCGTCGCGACGCTCGCGAAGGTCGTGCTCAACCGCATCAAGTACGGCGAGTTCGACCCGCTGACGGTGGTCTGCATCGTGGCGCTCCTGGCCGCGACCGCCCTCGGCGGGTACTTCGTGCAGAACGCCTACTCCTCCGGTCCGCCGGACCTCGTCGTCGCGGGCCTCACCGTCATCGACCCGCTGGTCGCCGTCGCGATCGGCATCGTCGTGCTCGGGGAGGCGCAGTACGCGGCCCCGTGGGCGATCCCGCTCTTCATCGCGGCCGGCGCCGTCGCCATCTACGGCGTCTTCCTCCTCGCCAAGCACCACCCGCAGGCACGCTGACGGCGCGGGATCCCGGGTGGTGAGGACTCCTCTGCCTACAATGGGTCCGCGCCGAGAGCCCCGAAACCGACCGACCTCCGCCGATCGCTCCCTTCTCTCCCCGAGCGGCACGACACCGATAGGACCTCCCGTGTCAGATCCCCGCGACGCGTCCCGACCGGGATCGCCCGACTCCCGACCGCTGACGGTCGTGATCGGCTGCGACACCTTCGCCCCCGACGTGAACGGAGCCGCGAAGTTCGCCGAGCGCCTCGCCGCGGGTCTCGCGCAGCGCGGCCACGAAGTGCACGTCGTCGCCCCGTCGGCCGACGGCTGGAGCGGCACCCGGGTCGAGACGCACGAGGGCCAGCGGATCATCGTGCACCGCCTCTACAGCTGGCGCTGGTACCCGCACGACTGGCTGCGCTTCGCGATGCCCTGGCGGATCCGGCAGAACAGCGCGCGCATCCTCGACGAGGTGAAGCCCGACGTCGTGCACTTCCAGTCGCACATCATCGTCGGCCGCGGCCTCGGGATCGAGGCGGCCAAGCGCGGCATCCGCATCGTCGGCACCAATCACTTCATGCCCGAGAACATGCTCGAGTTCACCCTCCTGCCGAAGGCTGTGCAGGCGAAGGCCGTGGCGATGGCGTGGCGGGCCGCGCGCCGCACCTTCGGCCGGGCGGAGGCGGTCACCACGCCGACCCGCAAGGCCGCGCAGTTCCTCGAGAAGTACACGGGCCTCCGGGGCGTCCACGCCATCTCCTGCGGCATCGACGCCGACAACTACACGCCCGACTTCGCGGCGCGCGCCGGCGACTCGATCCTCTTCGTCGGCCGCGTGACCGGCGAGAAGCACATCGACGTCCTGCTCCGCGCCGTCGCCCTGCTCGACCCGGCGCTCGACGCGAAGCTCGAGATCGTCGGCGGCGGCGACCAGATGCGCAACCTCCAGCAGCTCGCCGCGACCCTCGGCATCGCCGACCGCGTCCGCTTCACCGGCTACGTCTCGGACGCCGAGCTCAAGGAGGCGTACACGCGCGCCACCGTGTTCGCCATGCCGTCCATCGCCGAGCTGCAGAGCATCGCGACGATGGAGGCGATGGCCTCGGCCCTCCCCGTCGTCGCCGCCGACGCGATGGCCCTCCCGCACCTCGTGCACGACGGCGAGAACGGCTACCTCTTCGCTCCGGGCAGCGCCGAGGCCCTCGCCGAGCGCCTCACCGCCGTGCTCACGGCCGACCAGGAGGACCTCGAGGCGATGAAGCGCGCCTCCCTCCGCATCGTCGCCTCGCACGACATCAACCGCACGATCAGCACCTTCGAGAGCCTGTATCGTGGGGAGCCGGTGGCCGATCCGGCCTCCGACGCAGCGTCCGCACCCGCCGCCACCTGACGGCCGCTCGGACGGCCGCCGCGGGGCGTTAGCTCAGCCGGTCAGAGCAGCGGACTCATAATCCGTCGGTCACGGGTTCAAGTCCCGTACGCCCTACTCCGCTCCACCCGCGGTCGTTCCTCCTCTCCAGCGCCGGGTCGGGAATCCACCTGATGCCGGTCTCGTCGGAGCGGGCGCTCCGGCCCTGTCGGACCGGCGTGCCGTGCCTCAGGACGCCGCCGACGCGGTCCTCGCCGGCACGCCGACCGCGGACGAGTCGGAGGCGACGTCGCGGACGACGACGGCGCCGGCTCCGACCCGCACACGGTCGCCGACGGTCACATCCCCGACGATCGTCGCGCGGGCGCCGATGTAGACGTCGTCGCCGATCACGGGCGTCCGACCCTTCGACTCGCCGATGGTGACGCCGTGGTAGATGAACGCGTTCCGCCCGATCACCGTGCGCGGGTGCAGGATCACGCCGCGGCCCCAGTGGGGGAGCCGCAGGCCTGGCCCGACCTGAGCGGCCGGCGGCAGCTCGGCTCCGACGATCATGCGGGTCCAGACGAGATCGACGAGGCGGTAGACGAGGTGGAGGGGGAGCCGGGTCCTCCGAGAGCTCGAGTACTGCCCGAGCCGGAGGACGAGGACGGTGAGCCGGTCGGAGGCGTGGCCCTTGGCGGCCAGGTCCGCGCGGACGACGGCTCGGAGTTCGGCGAGATCCATGCTCCCAGTCTGAGGGGGAGCCTCGCGGGTGAGGGCGGGCCGTCGGAGATCGTCCGGGGCGTGGCGAGCATCCGCGAGCGGACGACACGGTGGCTCGATGCGCTAGCACGTCCTGACGCGCCGCGCCCGTACTGGCCGCTCTCCGCTCGACGTGATTGCCTGATCCCGTGCCTGATCTTCCGATGTTCCCGCTCGGCTCCGTGCTCCTGCCGCACATGCCGCTCCCGCTCCGGCTGTTCGAGCCGCGGTACCTGCGGATGCTCGGCGACGTCCTCGAGGACGAGACCCTCGCGTTCGGCGTCGTGCTCATCGAGCGCGGCCAGGAGGTGGGCGGCGGCGACCAGCGGTTCGCGGTCGGCGCCCGCGCGCGCATCCTGAACATCGACGGGGCGGAGTCGTTCGTCACGCTCGACTCCGTGGGCGAGGAGCGCTTCGAGGTCGTCCGCTGGTACGAGGACGACCCGTACCCGCGCGCCGAGGTCCGCCTGCTGCCCGATCTGGAGTGGGACGAGAAGCACGCCCCCGCGCTGGCTGCGGCGGAGTCGGCGGTCCGCACGGCACTGGCGGTCGCGAGCGAGTTCGTCGAGCAGCGCTACGGCGCGGTCGTCGAGCTCGCCGAGGATCCGGCCGCGCACGCCTGGCAGCTCGCCGGCGTCGCACCGGTCACCGAGCTCGACCGCCTCGCGTTCCTCCGCAGCTCCACCATGGAGGAGCTGCTGGAGTCGGTCCGGGAGCGCTCCGCCGAGGCGACCGAGTCGTTCCGCGCCGGCTGGGCCTGAGCCCGGTTCCGGCGTCCCACGACGAGCCCGTCAGTCCTCGAGGCTGACGCCGCGCTCCTCCGCCAGCTTGACCAGGTCGTCGACGACCACGAGCGCCATCCGCACCGAGCGGTCGCGGCGGTACTCCTCGTCGTCCGGGTCGATCCGCGAGGTGCGGTCGAGGGTCTCCTCGATCGACTGCGCGAGCTCGCGCCACGCGTCCTGACGGGCGTCGTCGACGAGCGTCGCGAGGTACTCCTCGTCCTGCGCCCGCCTGTGGAGGGAGTCGGCGACCAGGAGCGAGAGCCGCTCGCGGTGGTCGAGGTTGTCGACGTCGGCCGAGCGGTAGTCGTGCACGTGGTCGGAGCGGCCGCCCACCGAGGTCACGTCGGCGGCGATGCCGCGCAGGCGCTCGGCGGCCGCCTCGGACTCGCGCGCCAGCTTCTCGAGCTCCTCCGCGGCGACGACGGAGTAGCGGCCCGAGTCGAAGGGGACGTCAGCACCGAGGCCGTCCATCAGCACACGGTTCTTCACGGCCATCCGGCTCGCGTACTGCGCGAGCATCAGGCCCTCCTCGGCGGCCTCCTCGACGGAGGCGGGCTCGCGCGACGGGTTCTCATCGGGGTCGTACGGCTCCATCTTGAACCTGCGTCGACGCCGGAACCACACGTGCGTCACCTACATCCCGGAGCAGGCGCCCCGCCCGCCGGAGCACCTCTTCGAGAGTACCCGGCGGGCGGGCGCCGTGGTCGGCGGCTCAGGCCTCGCGCCAGTCGTCCTGCCGGAGGTGGGAGCCGGCCTGCGGCCCCATCTGCAGCATCCCGCCGTCCACGACGTACGAGGATCCGGTGATGTAGGAGGCAGCGGGAGAGGCCAGGAAGGCGACCACCGCCGCGATCTCGCGGGCGTCGCCGGGGCGGCCGAGGGGGATGCCGGGGCGGTCGATCGTGACGGGGTCCACATCCTCGGCGTCGTTCATCGGCGTGGCGATCTCTCCGGGGGCGACGGCGTTGACGGTGATGCCGAGGGAGCCGAGCTCGAGTGCGGCGACCTTCAGCAGGCCGCCCAGCCCGTGCTTGGCGGCGGTGTAGGCGACGGAGCCGACCCGCGGCTGGTGCTCGTGGACACTGGTGACCGCGATGATCCTGCCGCCCGTGCCCTGGGCCGCCATGCGCCGCGCGGCGCGCTGGAGGCAGACGAACGCTCCGTCGAGGTTCAGAGCGACGGTCGAGCGCCAGCTGTCGAGGCTCTGCTCGAGGAAGGGCTCGCCTCCGCCTCCGCCCGCATTGCTGACGGCGACGTCGAGCCCGCCCAGTCGATCCGCGAGGTCGTCGATCACGTCGCCCGCGCCCTGCAGATCCGTCGTGTCGAGGCGCGCGATCTCGGCGCGCCGGCCGAGGGAGCGCACTTCCTCCGCCGTGCCCTGCGCGCCCTCCTCGTCGCTGTGCCAGGTGATGCCGACGTCCATGCCCGCCTCGGCCAGTGCCACCGCGGTCGCCCGGCCGATGCCGGAGTCCGAGGCGGTCACCAGTGCACGGGTGGGCCGGAAGTCTCGAGGTCCCTGGGTCATGTCGTCTCCTGTCTCGATCGGGCCGCCGATCCGGCGGACACGGGTCGATCCCATCAGCGGATCCGGCGCGCTCGGGAGCCGGTTGACAGGTCCGGGCTCGCGCGAGACGCGTGGCGGTGTCCCCGCTGAGCGCCCCGATCGCGTTGACTGGGCGGATGGATCACCGGCGCATCTCGGTCGTCGTCCCCGTGAAGGACGACGCCCGCCACCTCGAGCAGCTGCTCGAGCTCCTCCGCGAGCAGACGCTCGCTCCGTTCGAGATCGTCGTCGTCGACGACGGGAGCACCGACGACAGCGCCGCCGTCGCGCGAGCGGCGGGCGCGCGGGTGGTGCGGCACGACGGAGCCGGGATCCCGGCGAGCACGGCGCACGGCTTCGACGAGGCGCACGGCGACGTCCTCGCACGGCTCGACGCCGACTCCCGCCCGGGACCCGACTGGCTGGCGCGCCTGGCCGGCCACTTCGCCGACCCCGAGGTCGGAGCGGTGACCGGTCCCGGACGCTTCGACGAGCTCGGCCCGATCGCCCGGGTGATCGCGCGGGTCGCCTACATGGACGCCTACTTCGTGCTGATGGGGTCGGCGCTGGCCAACTGGCCGCTCTTCGGCTCCAACTGCGCCGTCCGCCGGTCGGCGTGGGAGGAGATCGCGGAGGAGATGCACCGGCACGACGCCTACGTGCACGACGACGTCGAGATCAGCGTGCACCTGGGACTCCGGCACCGGATCGTGCTCGACCGCCACCTCGAGGTCGGCATCTCGGCCCGCCCCTTCGGCGCCTTCGCGGACATGCTCCGCCGGTTCGACCGCGCTCTCCACACGCTGGCGCGGCACCCCGGGATGGGGTCGTCCCTGCAGCGCTGGACGCACCGGGTGCGCCGCACCCACCGCGACCGACTGCGAGCGACGGCCGCGGCGCGCCGCTCCGGCTGACGACGAGAACCGACGGCGCCGCCTGACGGCTAGGGCTGGGCCGCGTCCGGCCGGGCCGCGTCGGGCTCGGCCTCCGCCGCCCGATCCTCTCCGGGCGCGGTGCGCCCCTCCTTCGGCATCGCCCAGACCGCGGCGAGCATGCCCACGGCGAGGACCGTGAGCGCGATGCAGACGAAGCGGGTGCCCTCGGCGAGGTCCGCCGGTGCGGGGACGCCGCCGCCCGCCTTCGCGTTCACGATCGCGCCGAACACGGCCACGGCGACGGCGCTGCCGATGTTGCGGGCGAAGAAGTTGGTCGAGGAGACCACTCCGCGCTCGTTCCAGTCGACGCTCGACTGCGCCCGGATCAGCGTCGGAGTCGCCACGAGCCCCATGCCGGCGCCGATCAGCACGCAGAACCCGGCGATCTCCCACAGCGTCGAGGAGGCGCCGAGCAGGACGGTCAGCGCCGTGCCGATCACGACGAGCCCCGCTCCGAGGAAGCCCGTGTTGCGGAAGCCGATGCGCAGGTAGAGCCGGCCCGACAGGCTCGCCGCGACCGGCCAGCCGAGCGTCATCGCCGCGACGGCGAAGCCCGCGCCGAGGGCGGAGCTGCCGAGCACGCCCTGCGCGAAGGTCGGGAAGTACGAGGTGACGCCGAGCGTGATCGCGCCGACGGTCACCGAGACCAGGCTGGTCGAGATCAGCACGCGCCGCGTGAGGACCCAGAGGGGGAGCACCGGGGCGGCCGCGCGCCGCTCGATCGCGACGAAGCCGGCGAACGCGAGGGCCGAGACGACGAATACGCCGACTCCGGCGGGGGAGAGCCACGGCCAGGCGCTGCCGCCCTCGAGCAGCCCGAGGATGAGCAGCGCGGTGCCCACGGCGAGCACGGAGGCGCCCGCCACGTCGATCCGCTGCTTCTCGCCCCGCGTGGTCTCGCGGAAGCTGCGGATCAGGAGGAACGCCGCCAGGAGGCACAGGGGGATGTTGACGAGGAAGATGCCGCGCCAGGCGCCCAGGTCCGAGAGCACGCCGCCGAGGGTCGGCCCGACGACCGAGGAGATGCCCCAGACGCTCGCGAGGTAGCCCTGGGTCTTCGCACGCTCGGCGACCGTGTAGATGTCGCCGGCGATGGTGATGCCCATCGGCTGGATCGCTCCGGCCCCCAGGCCCTGCAGGGCGCGGAACGCGATCAGCGCGGGCATGCTCCAGGCGAGGCCGCACAGGAGCGAGCCGACCAGGAACAGGGCGATGCCGATCAGCATGATGGGCTTGCGCCCGATCACGTCCGCGAGCTTGCCGTAGAGGGGGACCGAGACCGCCTGGGCCAGCAGGTAGATCGAGAACAGCCAGGGGAACTGCTCGAAGCCCCCCAGGTCGGCGACGATGGACGGCACGGCCGTCGAGAGGATCGTGGCGTCGAGGGCGACCAGAGCGGTCGAGATCATCAGGGACAGCAGGATCGGGCCGCGCTCCGAGCGCAGTCCGACACTCGCGCGGGTGGGGGCGTCGGTCACTCTGCCCAGGCTATTTCATAGCCGGGGGATGGAAGCGGGGAGGAGAGGATCCGCTCCGGGGCTCGGTAGACTGGTGGCATGGAACTCGTTCTCTGGCTCGTCGTGTCCGCCATCGCCGGTGTCGGCCTCGTCTCCGGAGTCGCGGCTCTCATCGCCATGACGCGGGCGCCCTGGTCGGCCGACAAGTAGCCGCCCGGCCGGCCTCGCGCCGGCACTACTCGTAGATCCGCACCACGCTCCACTGCGGCTCCGTCGACGCGACCACGTCGAGCACGAACGCTCCGCCGGTCGCGAGGTCCGTCGCCTGGAAGCGCCAGCCGCCGATGCTCACCGGTGTGCGCCCGAACGTCGGCGGGAACCCCTCGAGGGGCGCCCACCACTCGCTCGTGCAGGTCCACACCGTCGGCCGGTCGGTCACCCGGTAGCTCCCGCCCCGCCACTCGAGCGCGATCGGCACTCCCTCGCCGTCGGTCGAGACCAGCGCCGTCTCGTCGATCACCGCCATCGTCGTGCTCCCGTTCACTCGCCGGACCCGGTTGGCCGTTCGAACATGTGTTCGATAGTCTGCGAGTGTACGCCGCGGCGCTCGTGCTCGCCACGGCCGCGGATCGACCGGTGGGAGGCGCGATGATCGAGTGGAGTCCGCTCCAGATGCTGCGCAGCAGCGGGCAGGACGAGTGGGTGATGGTCGACGCCCTGCGCACCGGCCGGATCGGCCTGGTGCGCCGCATCGAGACCGGCCCGTACCGCGAGACCTGGTTCCGCGCGGTGACCTGGGCGGCGGAGCCGGAGAGGCGGACGCTCGTGGGCTACTCCCGCTCGATGGACACCATCGCGGCCGCCCTGTGGGCCCATCAGCCGCCGACGGCGCAGGAGAAGCCCTTCCCCGGCTACCCGCCCTCGCGGCCGTCGCCGTGACTCCTTCAGCGAGAGGGGGCCCGGCCGTCCCCGCGACGGCGGCCTCCGTGTCCGCCACGGGGGAGAATGGCCCGATGCTCCTCGCACTCGTCGGCGGCCCCACGGGGGCGTGGCGGGCGGTCGACCCCGTCGGCGGCGCCGAGGCCGGGAGCGGCCGGGGCCCGGCCGAGCTGGCGGCGTTCGTCCGGGAGCGGGAGCCGGAGCGCCCGCGCTGGGTCTGGGACGACACCGCGCGCTGGTACCCCGCACTGCTGTCGGCCGGCGTGGTCGTCGCCCGGTGCCACGACCTCCGGCTGGCCCGCGCGATCCTCCGCCGCTCGGTCTCCGCCGCCGCATCGGCTCTCGCGCGCTCGCCCCTCGACCCGTGGGACGCGGGAGCCGCGGCCCCCGCCGCGCAGGACACGCTGATCGGGTTCGAGGAGGCGGCGGGCGGCTCCGACGAGCTCGACCCCGTCCTCGAGCTGGCCCGGCAGGAGGAGGCGCTCTCCGGCGCCGCCGAGGCCGGCCGGCTCCGCCTGCTGCTCGCCGCCGAGTCCGTCGGCGCCCTGATCGCTCGCGAGATCGCCCACGCGGGGCTGCCGTGGCGCGCCGATGTGCACGACCGGGTGCTCACCGGGATGCTCGGCCCCCGCCCGCTCTTCGGCGGCCGCCCGGCCCTGCTGGAGGCGCTGGCCGTCCGTCTGCGCGACGAGCTCGGCGCGCCCGAGCTCAATCCCGACTCGCCGGCCGAGCTCCTCAAGGCGCTGCGGCGCGCGGGGCTGCCGGTCGAGTCGACGCGCTCCTGGGAGCTGCAGTCCCTCGAGCACCCCGCGGTGCCGCCCCTCCTGGAGTACAAGAAGCTCTCCCGGCTGCTCACCGCCAACGGCTGGGCCTGGCTCGACGCGTGGGTGCGCGACGGACGGTTCCGGCCGGAGTACGTGGTGGGCGGCGTCGTCACCGGCCGCTGGGCGACCTCGGGCGGAGGGGCGCTACAGCTGCCGCGGCAGATCCGCGCCGCGGTCACCGCGGATCCGGGCTGGAGCCTCGTGGTCGCGGATGCCGCGCAGCTCGAGCCGCGCATCCTCGCCGCGCTCTCGGGCGACTCGGCCATGGCCGCCGCCGGGCGGGGCCGCGACCTCTACCAGGGCATCGTCGACGCCGGCGTGATCCCCGATCGGCCGCGGGCGAAGGTCGCGATGCTGGGGGCGATGTACGGGGCGACGAGCGGCGAGGCCGGGCGGCTGCTCCCGAGGCTCGCCCGTGCCTACCCGCGCTCGGTCGCGCACGTCGAGGCGGCGGCTCGGGCGGGGGAGCGCGGCGAGAGCGTCTCGACGTGGCTCGGGCGCAGCTCGCCTCCCGGACCCGAGGGGCTCTCGGCGGATGCGGCGCGAGCGCGCGAGTGGGGACGCTTCACCCGTAACTTCGTGGTGCAGGGGACCGCGGCCGAGTGGGCGCTCTGCTGGATGGGCGAGCTGCGGGCGCGACTGCGCGCCGAGGGCGGCGCGGTCGGCCGGGCGCACCTCGTCTACTTCCTGCACGACGAGGTGATCGTGCACGCTCCCGCCGACGTCGGCGAGCGGGTCGCCGCGATCGTCCGCGAGGCGGCGGTGCGCGCCGGACGCTCGCTCTTCGGAGAGGGCGAGGTCGACTTCCCGGTCACCGTCGCCGTCGTCGACTCCTACGACCAGGCGAAGTGAGGCGCGGGATCAGTACCAGTGCGGCGAGCGGTTGTTCCAGCTCGACCACGCGTTGCAGGGCGAGCCGTAGGCGCTCTTGATGTACGAGAGCCCCCAGTCGACCTGCGTCGCCGCGTTCGTCTGGTAGTCGGCTCCCGAGTTGGCCATCTTGCTCGCCGGGAGGGCCTGCGGGATGCCGTAGGCGCCGGAGGAGCGGTTCAGCGCGTTCCAGCGCCACCCCGACTCGCCGTTCCACAGCGGGATGAGGCACCGGTCGACCTGGTCGGCGCCCCAGCCGAAGCGGCCGACAGCGGTGCGGGCGTAGGCCTGGGCCTGCGCGGGGGAGAGGCCGTCCGTGCGTCCGGCGTAGGTGCCGAGGGCGGCGATGGTCTTGGCGGAGCTGTTGCGCGCGCCGGTCGGGTCGTCGTCGCCGAGTTCGACCGGGCCGCCTCCGCCACCTCCGCTGTTGGAGGGCGCTGCCGGAGCAGCGGCCGCGGCGGGAGCCGACGCGGCGCGCTGGCGGGCGGCCTCGGCCTCGGCGGCGAGGCGGGAGAGGCGCTGCTGCTCCTCGAAGGCCGACTTCGCGTCCTGGCCGTCGGCGTACTCCCGCTCGATCTCGGCGGTGGTGTTCTTGAGCGAGGCGAGCTGGGTGTAGAGCTCCTGGCTGTACTTCTCCTGGTCGGCGACCTTGGCGTCGGCCTCGGCCTGCGCGGAGCGGGCGGCCGAGAGCGCGTCGGCCGCGGCGGTGGCGAGGGAGACGCGCTCGCCCCGGGCCTGCTCGGCCTGCGCGGCGAGGGAGACGGCCTGGTTCTCGGTCGACTGCGCTGCGGTCTGGAGCCGGCTGGTCTGCTGGGTGAGTTGCGTCATGGTGCCGAGGCGGTAGAGCAGCTCGCTCGACTCGTCGCCGCCGATGAGGAGGTTGAGCGTCGCATCGGTCCCGCCGTTGCGGTAGAGCTGCGCGGCGAGACGGCCGGCCTGCTCCTTCGCGGCGTCGGCGTCCGAGCGGGCGGCGGAGGCGCGCTCCTCCAGGGCGCTCACGCGCTGAGTCGCCTCGTCGAGAGCGCTCTGCGCGGCGTCCGCCTCGGCGGCCCGGCTGATGGCGGCGTCGGTGAGGGCGGCGGCCTGGTCGCGCAGGTCGGCGAGGAAGGCGGTGATGCGGTCGACCTCGGCGGCGGTGGCGCTCTCGCTCGACTTCGCGGCCTCCACATCGGACCACGAGGGGTAGTCGGACGGGTCGTAGGCGGCGGACGCGGAGAGCGGAGCGGCGAGGGCGGCGCACAGGACGAGGACCGTGCCCGCTCCGGCGGCGACGAGGCGCCGGCGCGCCCGGGAGGGGACGCGGAGACCGAGGGGGGTGCGGGACATGCGAACCACCCTAGGCGACGGCACCCGCGCCTGTCTCGTCCTAGCTCGAGGCTCGACGGCCCCGACGGGGACGCTCGAGAGCGTATCCGCGGACGCCCCGTCCCGGCCCGTCGCCCGTGAGCTCGTCGCGGGCCGCCTCGAGGAGGCGCCGCAGGGCCTCCTCCCGCACGCCGGCGGCGATCGCGGCGAGGCGGCGCTGCGGGTGCGCGTCCTCCTCCTCCGCCCGCTCGTCGGCGGTGGCGGGCAGCGAGCTCTCGTACGCGTCGAGGACGGCGGCGAGGTCGGCGCCGGACAGGCTCGAGGCCAGCAGCACCCGGTCGAGGACGTCGTCCCAGTCCTCCTCCGGGGACGCTCCGTCACCCGTCAGCCAGGCGGCCGCCTCCGCGCGGCCCTCGTCGGTGAGCGCGTGCAGGGGGAGGCCGTCGTCGGTGGACCCGGCCGAGACGACGAGGCCCCGCTCGCGCAGGCGCTCGAGCGTCGAGTAGATCTGGCCGACGTTGACCCGGGGCCGGTGCGCGGCACGGTCGAGGAGCTCGGCGTGCAGCTGGAGGCCGTAGGCGGGGCCGAGCGTGAGCAGGGCGAGCAGGCCGTCGCGGACGGACACGGTGCTCCTCCCGGCGGGCGTCTGGCGGTGTGCGGCGTCCGGCGGCGCGGACGACCCGAGTATAGGCAGGAGCCGCCCACGGCCGGTCGAGCAGGCGCGGCGAGCCGCCTTGACGGAGGTCCGCCGCTCCTGCATGATCGGGCGTGGTGGCACGTCCACCGTCATAATCGAAGAAGGCGCACCGCAGAGTGTTCCGTGGTCCGGGTCGTTGGGGAAGACGCACCGGGACGAACGGAGGACACCATGGTGGCGCAGCAGACTCGGGGTGTGCTCTTCGTGCACTCCGCCCCCCGCGCGCTCTGCCCCCACCTCGAGTGGGGGACAGGTCGCGCCCTTGGTCGTGCCGTGAACTTCGCCTGGATCGAGCAGCCCGTGCTCCGCAGCACACTGCGCGCCGAGTTCGCCTGGGAGGGCCCGGTCGGAACCGGTGCCGTCATCGCGTCCGCTCTCCGCGGCTGGGCCGACGTCCGCTACGAGGTCACCGAGGAGCCCTCGCCCGGCGTCGACGGAGGCCGCTGGATGCACACGCCCGAGCTCGGCATCTTCTACGCCCAGACCGACAGCGCGGGCAACACCGTCGTGCCCGAGGACCGCATCCGCTCCGCCATGGAGCTCGCCGGCGCCGACCCCATCGAGCTGCACCGCGAGCTGCGCCTCGCCCTCGGCCAGGCCTGGGAGGACGAGCTCGAGCCCTTCCGCTACGGCGGCGACTTCGCCCCCGTCGTCTGGATGCACGGGGTCGGCTGAGCTCATTCGACGCCGCTCCTCGCGCGGCGTCGCGCAGTCGGCTCGGGGAGGTGGTCGGGTTCCGTGGAGCGGCCGGCGGCCGGCGACGCCGATCCGCTGGCACGTGGATCGGCGGATACGCCTCGCAGGGACCGCTCGCTCCCGCACCCCTGAACCAGGCGGCCAGCGGACCCCCGTTCCGGCGGAGGCCCGCCTCGAAGTCGCGTCGTCACCTCGCGGTTGCCGCTCGCTGGCACGTCGACCAGACGGTCGGCGGAGCACCGCGTTCCGGCGGAGGGCGTCGGAAGACTCGTGGACCCGCCCGCACCTCTGTCGCGCACGACGCCGACGGCTCGAGTCGTGGCGTGGCGTGGCGCACGCTCCCCACGAGCGCAGCCGCCCTGATCCGAGAGTCCGACCCGAATCGCGGCGAAGCCCGCGCTCCCACCCGGACAGCTTCGTTGATCCGATCATCCGACCCGAGCCGCGGCGAAGCCCGCGCTCCCCACCAGCACGGCGTGCACACCAGCCCGCACCAGACGGCGGCGCAGATTCCTCGCGGCACGAGGCGTATCCGGGGATCCGCGTTCCAGCGGATCACCGTCGCCGCACCGCACCGGCCCTCGGAAACCCCGCCCCCCTCCCCAGCGGACGCGCCTGCGCCGCGCAAGGAGCGGCGCAGCCCGCTTTCCGCACGGTGGAGCGGGGCTACGCCCCGCTACACCGTCCGGAAAGCGGCAACAGCATTGTGCCCCCCGAACCCGAACGAGTTCGAGATGGCGACCAGCGGTCCGTCGCCGAGGGCGCGGGGGCTGGTGACGACGTCGAGGGGGATCTGGGGGTCCTGCTCGAAGAGGTTGATGGTGGGGGGTGCGGTGCGCTCGTGGAGGGCGAGCACGGTGAAGATGGCCTCGAGCGCGCCGGTGCCGCCGAGGAGGTGGCCGGTGGACGCCTTGGTCGCGGAGACGGCGATGTTCGGGAGGTGGTCGCCGAAGACGCGCAGCAGGGCGCGGTACTCGGCGATGTCGCCGACCGGGGTGCTCGTCGCGTGAGCGTTGACGTGGGTGACGTCGGTGAGCGCGGCTCCGGCCTGCTCGAGGGCGCCGATCATGGCGCGGGCGGCGGCGGAGCCCTCGGGGTCCGGCGCCGTGATGTGGTACGAGTCGCTGGTGACGGCGCCGCCGGCGAGCTCCGCGTAGATGCGGGCTCCGCGGGCGAGGGCGTGCTCCTCGGTCTCGAGGATGAGCGTCGCGGCGCCTTCTCCGAGGACGAAGCCGTCGCGGGAGACGTCGTAGGGGCGTGAGGCCGTCGTCGGGTCGTCGTTGCGGCGCGAGAGGGCCTGCATCGACGCGAAGGCGGCGATCGGGAGCGGGTGGACGACCGACTCCGTGCCGCCGGCGACGACCACGTCGGCGAGGCCGAGCTGCATGTGCTCGTAGGCGTTCGCGAGGGCCTCGGTGCTGGAGGCGCAGGCCGACACGTCGGTGCGGGCGTAGGCGCGGGAGGGGATGGCCATGCTGATGGCGGCGGCGGCCGCGTTGGGCATGAGCATCGGGATGGTCATCGGGAGGACCCGGCGGGGTCCGCGCTCGCGGAGGGTGTCCCACGCGTCGACGAGGGTCCAGAGGCCGCCGATGCCGGTCGAGTAGTCGACGCCCACGCGGAGCGGGTCGACGTCGGTGATGCCGGAGTCGGCCCAGGCCTCGCGGGCCGAGATGAGCGCGAACTGGCTGGAGGGGTCGAGGCGCTTCGCCTCGGGGCGGGAGAGCACCTCCTCCGGGCGGACCTTGGCCTGGGCGGCGAAGGTGACCGGGATGTCGTACTGAGCGACCCAGTCCTGCTCGAGGGAGCGGACGCCTGATTCGCCGGCGAGGAGTGCGTTCCAGGACTCCCGGGCGGTCCCGCCGAGGGGAGTGCTGGCACCGATTCCGGTGACGACGATCTTCTTGGTCATGACGAGCTTCTCTGTTCCGTGTGGGTGGGTGCCGGGCTCACCCCGGCCGACGATCGCCGGCCGGGGTGTCCGCCACGAGGACGGGGTGCGCGGGCGACGACTACTCGGACGCCTTGACGATGAAGCGGACCGCGTCGCCGACCGTCTTGAGGTTCTTGACCTCGTCGTCGGGGATCTTCACGTCGAACTTCTCCTCGGCGTTGACGACGATGGTCATCATCGAGATGGAGTCGATGTCGAGGTCGTCGGTGAACGACTTGTCCATCTCGACGGAGTCGGTGGCGATGCCCGTCTCGTCGTTGACAAGCTCGGCCAGGCCGGCGAGGACTTCTTCGTTGGACAGTGCCATGGTTCTCTCCTTGGGGGTTCTTCGGGTGTTCGTCAGTGACCGTAGGTCAGTTTAGGGGTGGGGTCGCGCCGGTCACGGGAGCACCACGACCTGCGCGCCGAACACCAGTCCGGCGCCGAAGCCGATCTGCAGCGCGAGTCCGCCGTGCAGCTCCGGGTGCTCCTCGAGCAGGCGGTGGGTGGCGAGCGGGATCGATGCGGCGGAGGTGTTGCCGGTGGTCTCGATGTCGCGGCCGATGGCGACGGTCTCGGGCAGCTTCAGCTGCTTCGCGAGCTCGTCGATGATGCGCATGTTCGCCTGGTGGGGGATGAACGCGGCGAGGTCCTCGGGCTGGACGCCCGCCTCCGCGAGCGCCTGCTTGGCGACCTTGGCCATCTCCCAGACCGCCCAGCGGAAGACCGACGGGCCGTCCTGGCGGAGGGTGGGCCACTCGGCGGTGCCGTCGCGGTAGGCCGCGAGCGGGTTGTCCATGCCGACGGTGTCCCACTTGGAGCCGTCGGATCCCCAGACGGTCTTCGAAATCCCGGCGGTGTCGCTGGGGCCGACGACCGCGGCGCCCGCGCCGTCGCCCAGGAGGAAGGAGATGCTGCGGTCGGTCGACTTGACCAGCTCGGACAGCTTCTCGGCTCCGACGACGAGCACGTACTCGGCCAGGCCGGAGCGGATGAAGGAGTCGGCCTGGGCGATGCCGTAGGTGTAGCCGGCGCAGGCTGCCGAGATGTCGTACGCCGGGGCGGGGTTCGCCCCGATGCGGTCCGCGAGGAGCGCAGCCAGCGACGGGGTCTGCACGGTGTTGCTGATCGTGGAGACGAGCACGACGCCGATCTGGTCCGGGCGGATGCCCGCCTTCTCGATCGCCTCGAGGGAGGCGGTGGTCGCGAGGTCGACCGCGTGGATGTCGGCGGAGGCCCGGCGGCGCTCGATGATGCCGGTGCGCTGGCGGATCCACTCGTCGGAGGAGTTGATCGGCTCGATCAGGTCGTCGTTCGGGACGACGAGGTCGCCGCGGGCCGCGCCGATGCCGAGGATCCGGGTGTACGCGCTGCCGCTGGACTGGGTGAGGGAAGGGGTGGTCATGGGGTCTCTCCTGCTAGGCGGCGTGCTCGTCGAGGAAGGCGCGGGCGGCGTCCACGTCGTCGGGGGTAGTGATGGCGATGCTCGGCACGCCCTTGAGGCCGCGCTTGGCGAGGCCGACCAGCGCGCCGGCGGGTGCCAGCTCGATGATCCCGGTGACGCCCGCGTCGGCGAAGGCCGCCATGCAGAGGTCCCAGCGGACGGGGGAGGCGACCTGGCCGACGAGCAGCTCGAGGAACGCGGCACCGGAGTCGACGACCGACCCGTCGCGGTTCGTCCAGAGCCGGAGCGTCGGGTCGGAGGGGGTCAGCCCGGCGGCGACGCCGGCGAGGGAGTCGCGGGCGGGCGCCATGTAGCGGGTGTGGAAGGCGCCGGCCACCTGCAGGGGGATCACGCGTGTCCCGCGGAGCGGCTCCGCCTTGAGGGCCTCGAGCGCGTCGACCGCGCCGGCGACGACGATCTGACCGCCGCCGTTGTAGTTGGCCGGCTCGAGGCCGAGCTCGTCGAGACGGGCGATCAGGGCCTGCTCGTCGCCGCCGAGGACCGCGCTCATCGCGGTCGGCTCGGCGGCGGCCGCAGCGGCCATGGCACGGGCGCGCTCGCGGACGAACACCAGCGCGTCGGCCTCGGTGAGGACCCCGGCTCCGGCAGCCGCGGTGATCTCGCCGACGGAGTGGCCGGCGATGCCCGCGATGCGCTCGCGCCGTCCGCCCTCGAGGAGGGCGGCGAGGCTCACGAGTCCCGCGGAGACGATCAGGGGCTGGGCGACCGCGGTGTCGCGGATGGTGTCCGCGTCCGAGACGGTGCCGTGCGCGGCGAGGTCGATGCCGACCGCCTCCGAGTGCGCGGCGACCTGCTCGGCCACGGAGGGGATCTCGAGCCAGGGGGCGAGGAATCCGGGGGTCTGGGAGCCCTGACCCGGGGCGACGACGACGATCACGGTATCCAGTCTTCCGATCTGCGCTCGCACGTGCGGCGCGTGGAGCCACTGACAAAGCACAAAGAGCTTGTCGCGGGTCTACAAGTGTTCAGGGGCGGGAGGGGTTCGGCGAGCAGACGGCCTCAGCGGCGGGACGGCTTCCGGCGGACGGCGCCGTCCGGGTCGCTCATGGAGCCGAGGATGAGGGCGGACTGGAGGATGAGCGCCTCGCGGGCGCCCGTCGCGTCCCAGCCGATCACCTCGGCGACCCGCTTGAGGCGGTAGCGCACCGTGTTCGGGTGCACGAACAGCTCGCGGGCGGTCGCCTCGAGGGAGCGGCCGTTGTCGAGGTAGGCCCACAGCGTGGTCAGCAGCTCGGTCGAGTGCTTCTGCAGGGGCCGGTAGATCTGCGTGATGAGGCTCTGGCGGGCGAGCGGGTCGCCGGCGAGGGCGCGCTCGGGAAGGAGGTCGTCGGCGTTGACCGGTCGCGGCGCGTTCCGCCAGGAGCGGGCGACCGCGAAGCCGGCGAGGGCCGCGCGGGCGCTGCGGGACGCCTCGACCAGGGTCGGCACCTCGTGGCCGAGGACGAGGTGGCCCGTTCCGAAGCCGGGCTCGAGCGCCTCCGCGATCTCGAGGAACGCGACCGGCGGGCCGGTCTCCTCCGTGGCGTTCTCGCTCGGCTCGGCGCGGCCGATGACCAGGACGAGCCGGCTGCCCTGCACGCCGATCAGCACGTCGGCGTCCATGTGCCGCGCCGTGCGGCGCAGCTGGTCGACGTCGAGCATCTTGGGGGCGGTGCCCACCAAAACGGCGACCTCGCCGTGGCCGTGCCAGCCGAGGGCGGCGATCCGGCTGGGCAGCTCGTCGTCGGCCTCGCCCGTGAGGATCGAGTCGACGACCAGCGCCTCCAGGCGCGCGTCCCAGAGGCCTCGGGCCTCGGCGGCGCGCGCGTAGACGTCGGCCGCGGCGAAGGCGATCTCGCGCGAGTAGAGGAGGATCGCCTCGCGGAGGTCCTCCCCGCCGTTCTTGATCCGGTCCTCGACGACCTCGACCGTCACCTTGATCAGCTGCAGCGTCTGCGTCAGCGAGACGGAGCGCAGCAGCTCGCGGGGAGCGGCTCCGAACACGTCCGCCGCGATCCACGGCGTGGCCGACGGGTCGTCGAACCACGAGATGAACGAGGTGATGCCGGCCTGGGCGACGAGGCCGACCGCCGAGCGCCGACCGGGGGGCATGCTGCCGTACCAGGGCAGCGTGTCCTCGAGGCGCTTGATCGTCTGCGTCGAGAGCTCACCGGCGAGGGTGCGCAGCCAGGCGAGGGTCTGCTCCTTCGTGCGGGGAGCGCCCGGCCGGGTGGCCGGACGCTCCGCCGCAGGAGCAGGACCCCGCGCACTCGACGGTGCGGGTTCCTGCGAGAGCACGGACTCGTCCGTCAGCTCTCGCCGCCCGCGTTGCCGGTGGTGCCGGCGTTGACGTCGAGGAGGCGGTACTTCTCGATCGCCTGGACGGCGAGCGAGGGGTCGACCTCGCCGCGCTTGGCGAGCAGCTGCAGCGTCCGCACGACGACCGAGGGGCCGTCGATCTGGAAGTAGCGCCGCGCCGCCGCACGGGTGTCCGAGAACCCGAAGTCGTCCGCGCCGAGCGTCGCGAAGTCGCCCGGGATGAACTGGCGCAGCTGGTCGGGGACCTGGTGCGAGAAGTCCGAGACGGCGACGAAGGGGCCCTTCGCGTCGGCCAGCTTCTGCGTCACGTACGGCACCTGCTCGGCGTCCTCGGGGTGGAGGAAGTTGTGCTGCTCGGCCTTGATGCCGTCGCGGCGCAGCTCGTTCCACGAGGTGACCGACCAGACGTCCGCCGAGACGCCCCAGTCCTCGGCGAGGAGCTTCTGCGCCTCGATCGCCCACGGCACCGCGACGCCCGAGGCGAGGAGCTGGGCCTTCGGCCCGTCCCACTGACCCCAGGAGATGCGGTGGATGCCGCGGACGATGCCCTCGACGTCGACGTCCTCCGGCTCCTTCGGCTGCACGATCGGCTCGTTGTAGACCGTGATGTAGTACATGACGTTCGGGTCGGTGTGCTTCCCGCCGTACATGCGCTCGAGACCGGACTGCACGATGTGCGCGATCTCGTACCCGTAGGCCGGGTCGTAGCTCACGACGGCGGGGTTGGTCGCCGCGAGGATCGGGGAGTGCCCGTCCGCGTGCTGGAGGCCCTCGCCGGTCAGCGTGGTGCGTCCCGCGGTGGCGCCGATCATGAAGCCGCGCGACATCATGTCGCCGGCCGCCCAGATCGCGTCGCCCGTGCGCTGGAACCCGAACATCGAGTAGAAGACGTAGACCGGGATGAGCGGCTCGCCCTGCGTCGAGTACGAGGTGCCGATCGCGGTGAACGCCGCGAGGGCGCCCGCCTCGTTGATGCCGACGTGGAGGATCTGGCCCTGCGGGCTCTCCTTGTAGGCCAGGAGGAGCTCGCGGTCGACCGACGTGTAGTGCTGGCCGCGCGGGTTGTAGATCTTCGCGTTCGGGAAGAACGCGTCCATGCCGAAGGTGCGCGCCTCGTCCGGGATGATCGGGACGACGCGGTTGCCGAAGTCCTTCGAGCGGAGGATGTCCTTCAGGATGCGGACGAACGCCATGGTGGTGGCGATCTCCTGCGTCCCGGAGCCCTTCTTGCCGACCGCGTACGCCGAGTCCTCGGGGAGGTTCAGCTGCGTGTACTTCGAGCGGCGCTCGGGGAGGTAGCCGCCGAGCGCGCGGCGGCGCTCCTGCAGGTACTCGATCGCCTCGTCGTTCTGACCGGGGTGGTAGTACGGCGGGAGGTAGGGGTTCTCCTCGAGCTGCGCGTCCGTGATCGGGATGCGCATGGTGTCGCGGAACGACTTGAGGTTGTCCAGCGTCATCTTCTTCATCTGGTGGGTCGCGTTGCGGCCCTCGAAGCTGCGGCCGAGACCGTAGCCCTTGATGGTGTGGGCGAGGATGACGGTGGGCTGGCCCTTGTGCTCCGTCGCGGCCTTCATGGCCGCGTAGATCTTGCGGTAGTCGTGGCCGCCGCGGCGCAGGCCCCAGATCTGCTCGTCGGAGTAGCCCTCGACGAGCTTCTTGGCGCGCGGGTCGCGGCCGAAGAAGTTCTCGCGGACGTAGGCGCCGTCCTCCGTCTTGTAGGTCTGGAAGTCGCCGTCGGGCGTCTTGTTCATCAGGTCGAGCAGCGCGCCCTCGGTGTCGCGGGCGAGCAGGTCGTCCCACTCGCGGCCCCAGATGAGCTTGATGACGTTCCAGCCCGCGCCGCGGAAGTACGACTCGAGCTCCTGCACGATCTTGCCGTTGCCGCGGACGGGTCCATCGAGGCGCTGGAGGTTGCAGTTGACGATGAAGTTCAGGTTGTCGAGGCCGTCGTTCGCGGCGACCTGGAGCTGACCGCGCGACTCGACCTCGTCCATCTCGCCGTCGCCGAGGAACGCCCAGACCTGCTGGTCGGAGGCGTCCTTGATGCCGCGGTTGGTGAGGTACTTGTTCGCCTGCGCCTGGTAGATCGCGTTGATCGGGCCGAGGCCCATCGAGACGGTCGGGAACTGCCAGAACTCCGGCATGAGCCGCGGGTGCGGGTAGCTGGAGAGCCCGCCGCCCCGGTGCGACTTCTCCTGGCGGAAGCCGTCGAGCTGGTGCTCGCTCAGGCGTCCCTCGAGGAAGGCGCGCGCGTACGGGCCGGGGGAGGCGTGGCCCTGGATGAAGACCTGGTCGCCGCCGCCCGGGTGGTCCTGACCGCGGAAGAAGTGGTTGAAGCCGACCTCGTACAGCGAGGCGCTCGACGCGTACGTCGAGATGTGGCCGCCGACCCCGATGCCGGGACGCTGCGCGCGGTGCACGAGGATGGCCGCGTTCCAGCGGATCCACGCGCGGTAGCGGCGCTCGACGTCCTCGTCGCCCGGGAAGTCGGGCTCGTTCTCGGGCGCGATGGTGTTGATGTAGTCCGTGGTGGGCACCATCGGCACGCCGAGGTGGAGCTCCTTGGAGCGCTTGAGGAGGCTGAGCATGACGTCGCGCCCGCGACCCCGGCCCCGCTCCTCGACGAGCGCATCGAGCGACTCGTTCCACTCCGACGTTTCCTCGGGGTCCGAGTCCACGTGACCGACGGAATACGGGTCCTGATCGTTAACAGTCACCCTCGACCTCTCTCTGGGGGCAGATCGTGCCCGAGACATCACTCTCATGAAGCGGTGCGGATCCGCGGATCCGGGGCTCGGATGACGAGCCGCGCGCGGGCACCTCCGTCAGCCTAGCGATTCCCGTGCCCCGAACCTGGAATCGCACTGTGGTGATCCACGAGGAATGAGCGCCGACGACTGTAGGAGAGCGCCAGACGGGACGCGTCGACCGGCCCGTGATCGGGGGAGACGGGCCGTTCCTTGGAGTCTGCGCGGAGCGGGTCTAGCATTGCCCCTCGTGCTCGCGCGACTCTCGTGCGCACGGAAGGACATCGGACCGATGGCTCTCGAGAAGCTGACCCTGGCTCCCGACTTCGAACTCGCGAACCAGTACGGCGAGCGCATCCAGCTGGGCGACTTCCACGGGCGGCGCAACGTCGCCCTGGTGTTCTTCCCCCTCGCCTTCTCCGGCACCTGCACGGGCGAGTTCTGCGCGCTGCGCGAGAACCTCTCCCTCTTCGAGCACGCCGACGTGGAGCTGATCGGCATCTCGGTCGACTCCAAGCACACGCTGCGCGCCTGGGGCGAGAAGCAGGGCTACGACTTCACGCTCCTCTCCGACTTCTGGCCGCACGGCGACGTCGCCAAGCAGTACGGCGTGTTCACCGAGGCGAAGGGCTACGCGACCCGCGCGACCTTCCTGATCGACAAGGCCGGCGTCATCCGGGACACGTTCATGACCGCCCCGGGCGAGGCGCGCTCGATCGACGCCTACCGCGCCGCGATCGACGCGCTCGCCCCCGCGCACGTCTGACCCTCCGGAGGCGGACCGCCCCGGTCGTCAGCTGAGGATGTTGACGGCCCGCGAGATCACGAGGGCCAGCAGGACGAATCCGGTGAACGCCTCGGCGATCATCAGGAGCTTCATCCGGCTCGACAGCGGCATCGTGTCGGTCGGGCTGAACGCCATGGTGTTCGTCGTCGAGACCGAGAGGTAGTCGACGAAGCCGGGCCGCCAGTCGGCGCGCTCGGAGGAGGTCGCGGCGACCTCGGGCGCGGTGTCGCGGTAGGTGTCCTGCGGGAAGGCGAAGTCGGCCGCCGGCAGCTCGGTGCGGGGAAGCGTTCCGCGGGCGACCGGACCGCCGCGGTCGAGCTCCCAGAACAGCAGCGCGTACGCGACGACGTTGGTGACCCAGACCTGGAGCGCGGTGAGCAGCAGCGGCGGGCCGTCGGCCGTCCCGTCGACGAGGTCGATCACCACGGCGACCACGTTCACCTGGTTCGCCACGGCGAGCACGACCGCCAGGGCGATGGAGACCCCGCGCGACCAGCGCGTCTCGCTGTCGAGCCGGTGCGGGTTGACGACGAACAGCGGCACGAGCAGCGCGAGCGTGATGCCGGCGGCGACGAGGCGGACCACCGAGGTGTCCGCGCTGTGGCCGGCCACGTTCAGGGCGACGGCCACCAGGATCGCGGCGGAGGCGGGCCAGCGGCTCTCGGCGCGCCGCCTCGCCCGGGAGTCGCTGTCGGCGGTCATGTGCCGAGGCTAGTGCCCGCAGGGGGCCGCTCCGCCTGCCGTAGGATCGAGTCGATCGTCCGCGGGTGCTCCCGCGACGGGGGCCTTTAGCTCAGTTGGTAGAGCGCCACGTTTACACCGTGGATGTCATCGGTTCGAGCCCGGTAGGGCCCACCACCTCCGGGCGATCGGACACTGCGCGTCAGCGGGACTGGCGGCGCTTGTAGGGCTTCGGCTGCCCCTTGACGATCGGCGCGCGCCCGGTCCCCTTGGAGGCCTTGGCCTTGCCTCCCGACTTCGGGGCCGCCTCCGGCTCGTCGCCGAGCGCGGCGAGCTCCTCGCGGGCCGAGGCGAGGCGCTGCCGCCCGGCCGCGGTGAGGGTCGTGGCGGCGGCACCGGGCTCGAAGAGCGGCTTGCCGAGGTCGAGCTCGACGGCGGCGACGGAGGAGTCGAGCTTCTGCCGCGAGATGCCGAGGCGCTCGGCGGCGCGCACGAAGTGCAGCTCCTCGGCGACCGCCACGAAGTGGCGCAGCTGGCTGATCTTCATCCCGAACCCTTCACGGCCGCTCCCTGCGGCACGACCACGGTACGCGGTCCGGGAGGGGGCGCCGACCGCCGGGAGCGCCACCAGGAGCAGCGGCGACCCGTCGATCCGCGCCAGAGGACCCGGCGGACATTGCCGGACGGAGGCGGGAGGCCTACGGTCGCGCCCGTGGGCGGTCCCGAAGCCGGCCACGGAGAGAGGCCGACGTGGGCGCGCTCATCTACAGCTCGATCGCGTCGCTCGACGGCTACGTGAACGACGCGGACGGCGGATTCGCCTGGGCGGAGCCGCGACCCGCCGTGCACCGCTTCATCACGGAGCGCGAGGGGCGGGTGCGCACGTACCTGTACGGGCGGCGCATGTACGAGGTCATGCGCGCGTGGGAGCAGACCTGGGCCCTCGCGGAGGAGTTCGCGTTCATCCGGGACTTCCAGGAGATGTGGCGGGCGGCCGACAAGGTCGTGTACTCGACGACACTGGAGTCGGCCGAGACCCGCCGTACCCGCGTCGAGGGCGGGTTCGACCCGGTCGTCGTCGCCGCGCAGGTCAGCGCCGCCGACCACGACGTCTCGATCGGCGGGCCGACCCTCGCCCGGCACGCGCTGCTCGCCGGGATCGTCGACGAGGTGCAGGTCTACACGGTGCCGGTGGCGGTGGGCGGCGGGACCCACTTCCTCCCGTGCGGGTTCCACGCGCGCCTCGACCTGCGCGAGGAGCACCGCTTCGCCGACGGCACGGTCTTCACGCGCTACAGCGTGCGGCGCTGAGACCGGCTACTCGGCGCCGACCAGCGCGGCGATCCGCGAGGCGAGCCGGGCGCCCTGAGCACGTCCGGCGCGGGCGGAGGCGGCGCGGACGGCCGGGTCGAGCGAGTTCGGGCCGAAGGCGCGCACCGACTCCTCGTCGGCGTAGAGCACCTCGACCCGCGAGTCCGCGAGGGCGTCGAGCTCGCCGGTCGGGATCAGGCCCGCGCCGGGCGTGCCGACTCCCGGCAGCGGAGTGACGATCAGGACCCAGTCGGCTCCCGCGGCGAGGTCGGCGTTGCTGCCGGAGCGCACGCCGCCGTCCATGTAGCGGACGCCGTCGATGCTGACGGGAGGCCAGACCCCGGGGACGGCGCAGCTGGCGGAGATCGCGTCGACGAGGCCGACACCGCTCTCGCGGTCGAACACGCGCAGCTCACCGGTGGCCGTGTCGACCGCGGTGATGAGCAGACGCTGCTCGGGCCAGTCGGCGTCGCCCACGCGGGCCGAGATGACGGCCCGGCGCGTGTCCTCGGGGAGCGTCTCGGCCTCGAGCGCGAGGGTGCCGATGCGGCGCCGCGCGTCCTGGGGCGAGGTCGCGCCCTCGACGGCCGCGGCGAAGAGGGCCTGGAGGCGCTCACCGTCGACGTCCGCTCCGATCTCGGCGGACTCTTCCTGGAGCTGGGCCTCGTACGACTCGTCGAGGCCGGTGCCGGTGCTCAGCTGCGCGGCGACCGCGGAGCCCGCGGAGGTGCCGATGAAGGTCGTCGACGGATCGAGCAGGAGGCGGGCCGCCTCGGGGGAGGCGTCGGCGAGGCCGCGGAGGACGCCGAGCTCCCAGGCGATTCCGGCGAGGCCGCCGCCGGCGAGGACGAGTGCACCAGGCATGGGGGAGGTCCTTTCGATCAGGATCAGGAGGGGGCGGGCGCTGCGGAGCGCCGCAGCACCAACGCTGTCACATCGTCGTGCGCGTCGTCTGCGAGAGCATGCAGACGCTCGAAGAGAGCGGGGTCGTCGTTGCTCCGCACCAGCTCGGCGAGACGGTCGAGCGCGTCGAGGCGCCCGCCGAAGACGTCGAGCAGGCCGTCGCTGCAGGAGAAGAGCGCGTCGCCGGGGGCGAGCACGCGCTGCTCCTCCTCCCAGGAGACGTCGGCGGCGATGCCGAGCGGGACGCCGGTGGAGGCGAGCCGCTCCGTGGTGCCGTCGGCGCGCAGCAGGAGGGTGAGGCCGTGGCCGCTGTCCACGAACGCGACGGCACCGCTCGCGAGGTCGACCCGGGCGATCAGCGCGGTCGCGAACATCCCGGTCGCGGTCAGGTCGGGCAGGAGCTGGCGGTTGACGGCCTCGACGGCTGCCGCGGGAGGGAGCTCCGGCCGCGCCTGGAACGCGGAGCGGATCGCGGAGGCGACGATCGCCGCCGAGACCCCCTTGCCCATCACGTCGACCAGCTCGAGGGAGAGGTCGTCCCCGCTGCGGCGCCACGCCGTGTAGTCGCCGGCGACGTCGTGCAGCGGCGTGGTCAGCGAGTCGAGGCTCCACTCGCCGAGGTCGAGGCGCTGGGGCCGGAGCCGCTCCTGCGTCTCGCTCGCGCGTCCGGAGAAGGCGATCTCGCGCAGCTCCCGCTCGGCCCACCGGCCGAGGTCCTCGAGGATCTCGCGCTCCTCCTCCGAGAAGCCGCGCACCTCGCTGTCGATGATGCAGATCGTGCCGACGCGGAGGCCGTCCCCCACGACGAGCGGGCGGCCCGCGTAGAAGCGCACGTGAGGGGATCCGGTGACGACTCCGCGGTCGGCGAACCGCGGATCGGCGGTGGCGTCCTCGACGACGAGGATGTCGCCCTGCTGGACCGTGACGTCGCACATCGAGTCGGCGCGCAGCATCCTGCTCGCCCGCGCCGAGCGCTGGGGCGACTTCGTGAACTGCGTCGACTCCTCGAGGATGTTGATCTCGGCGAGGGGGACGCGCAGGAGCCGGCGGGCGACGCGGGTGATCCTGTCGAAGCGCTCCTGGGGGGTGCTCAGGCCGATCCCGAGCTCGGCGATCGCGGCGAGGCGGGCGCGCTCGGAGGGCTCGCTCACGTGCGGGTCCGGGCCAGGGCCCAGAGGTTCTGCCCGTCGACACGGCGGTAGGAGAACTCGGTGACGAGGGCGTGGATGAACGGGATGCCGCGCCCGGCCTCGTCCCACTCGTCCGGCATGTCGCGGGGGTCGGCGACCTCGGCGGGCGCCTCCTCGGCGGAGTCGTTGAGCGAGGCGCGCAGCTCGGTCGCGTCGACGCGGATCTCGACCAGGCAGATGATGTGCCGGTACGACCGGGCGTGCTGGACGATGTTCGAGGTCAGCTCGACCAGCGCGGTCTCGAACGACATCCGGTCGACCGGCGCGACGCCCGGCTCCTCGAGCCACAGCTCCTCGAGCGCCTCGTGGACGGCGGTGACGCCGTCCTCGGGCGGCGTGCGCACGACGAAGGAGCGCTCAGGCACGGTAGGCCTCCTCGACGGTCTCGGCGCTCCCGAGCAGGCGGTCGAGGTTGGACAGGCCGAGCACCATGGCGGGCTGCTCGCCGGCGGCGGCCACGCGCAGCTCGCCGCCCGCCTTCCGCGCCTCCTTGAGTCCGGCGACGAGGACGCCGAGCCCGGACGAGTCGAGGAACTCGACGGCCGCCAGGTCGACGACCACGCGGACCTCTCCCGCCTCGAGCGCGCGCTGGAGGACCGCTTCGAGCTCCCACGCCGTGGACAGGTCGAGCCTGCCGACGGGGCGGATCACCACGATGTCGGGCTCGATCCGCTCGGTGCTGATCCTCGAGCTGGGCTCCATGGTGTCCTCCTGACGGGACGGCACGCGGTTCCGCAGGGCTCGGAGACGTGGTGAGGACGCGGTCGGGCGCGCGACCGAGGGGCTCCGGATCCGATGCGGGGGTGAATCGGGGAGTTCGTCCGCCTCCGACCGTACAAGGGAACGGGGCGCCCCGTGGGAGGCGTGACCGCATCCGCGCTGCGACAGGCGGTGGGCGGCCCCGGGGAGGAGGCCCCGCTCAGCCCCTCGCGGCGGCGAGAGCGTCGGCGGCGAGCCGCACGGAGGCGTCCCGGCCGGTCAGCCAGAGCGGCACGGAGTGGGCGCGGAGGCCCGCCGACTCGAGCGCCGGGACCGCGTCCGCGTCCTCCTCGCCGACGAGCCAGGCGTCGAGGAGGCCGCCCCCGCTCCGGGCTCCGTAGTGCCGGCCGACGGCCTCGGCGGAGGTCTCGACGCCGATCGCTCTGAGGCAGGCGTCGGCCATGCCGCGCACCACCGCGCCTCCGATGACGGGGGAGACGCCCACGACGGGTGCGGAGGTCCGGCGGAGGGCGTCCGCGATCCCGGGCACTCCGAGGATCGTGCCGATCGAGACGACGGGATTGGAGGGGGCGACGAGCACCGCGTCGGTGTCGGCGATCGCCTCCAGCACGCCCGGGGCGGGGCGGGCGCTCTCCACCCCCTGCTGGACGAAGCGGCGCGCGGGCGCTGACGCCCGAAGCCGCACCCACCACTCCTCGAAGTGGAGGAGCCGCACGCCCTCGCCGGGAAGGTCGACCTCGACGTGGGTCTCGACGTCCTGGTCCGACATCGGCAGCAGGCGGACCCCCAGCGGCCAGCGGGCGGTGATCCGGGCGGTCGCCTCCGAGAGGGTGAGGCCGTCGCGCAGCATCGAGCTGCGGGCGATGTGGGTGCCGAGGTCGAGGTCGCCCAGGGTGAACCACGGCCAGCCGACGCCGAAGGCGGTGAGCTCGGCCGAGACCCGCTCGCTCTCGCCGGCCCGCCCCCAGCCGCGCTCCGTGTCGTTCACTCCGCCGAGCGCGTAGGTGATCGAGTCGAGGTCGGGGCAGACCTTGAGGCCGGTGAGCCACATGTCGTCGCCGGTGTTGACGACGACGGTGATCTCGCTCGCCTCGCCGCCGGCGGCCTCGAGATCGCGGAGGTGCTCGCGGACCGCCGAGGTGAAGCGGGCGCCGCCGACGCCTCCGGCCAGGATCGTGATGCGCATCCGCCCACGCTAGCGGCACCGACGGATTCCTCCCCCGGCGAGCCTTAATGCTGCGGATCCGCGCCGGAAACACCGGGGAAACGTCGAACCCCGACGATGAAGCCCTGTCCCCGGAGCCGGACGGTCCGTCATTGCCTTCGGGCCCGGCGGGGACCACAGTGGGTCCACGTCCCCGGCTCCGCACCGCCCGGCGGAGCACACCGGAGCCGGACAGGGACGCCCGAGCATGGAGGTACCGATGACCATCGTCCGCGCAGCGATCACCCAGACGACCTGGACCGGCGACAAGGAGTCGATGCTCGACAAGCACGAGCGGATGGCCCGGGACGCCGCAGCCGACGGCGCGCAGATCGTCTGCTTCCAGGAGCTGTTCTACGGCCCGTACTTCGGCATCACCCAGGACAAGAAGTACTACCGCTACGCCGAGCCCGCCGACGGGCCGATCGTGCAGCGCTTCGCGGCCCTCGCGAAGGAGCTGGGCGTGGTGATGATCCTCCCGATCTACGAGGAGGAGCAGACCGGCGTCTACTACAACACCGCGGTCGTGGTCGACGCCGACGGGACGATCCTCGGCAAGTACCGCAAGCACCACATCCCGCACCTGGACCGCTTCTGGGAGAAGTTCTACTTCCGGCCCGGGAACCTCGGCTACCCGGTCTTCGACACCGCCGTCGGCAAGGTCGGCGTCCACATCTGCTACGACCGCCACTTCCCGGAGGGCTGGCGGGAGCTGGGCCTGAACGGCGCCCACCTCGTCTTCAACCCCAACGCCACCAAGCCCGGCCTGTCGAACCGCCTCTGGGAGGTCGAGGGCCCGGCGGCCGCGGTGGCGAACGGCTACTTCGTGCTGCAGCCCAACCGCGTCGGCCGGGAGGACAACGAGTACGGCGACCTCGCGGTCGACTTCTACGGCACCAGCCAGATCATCGATCCGCGCGGGGAGTTCGTCGGCGAGCGGGGCTCGGGCGAGGCCGAGGAGATCCTGATCCGCGACCTCGAGATGGACATGGTGCAGGAGATGCGCGACGACTGGCAGTTCTACCGGGACCGCCGGCCGGAGTCGTACACCAGCATCCCGAAGCCGTGACCGCAGACCGAGACGGGGAAGACCGATGAAGACCCTCATCACCGGCGGGACGGTCGTCAACGCGACCGGCACCGGAGCCGCAGACGTCCTGATCGACGGCGAGACCATCGCCGCCGTCCTCGCCCCCGGCTCCACGCTGCTGGGCTTCGACCTGGCTGCCCACGTCGACCGGGTGATCGACGCGCGCGGCAAGTACGTGATCCCGGGCGGGATCGACGCGCACACGCACATGGAGATGCCGTTCGGCGGCACCTCCGCCTCGGACACCTTCGAGACCGGCACGCGCGCCGCGGCCTGGGGCGGCACGACGTCGATCGTCGACTTCGTGGTGCAGTACCCGGGCGAGAGCGTCGTCGACCGGTTCCAGGCGTGGCAGGAGAAGGCGGCCGGCAACTGCGCGATCGACTACGGCTTCCACCAGATCCTCTCGGACGTGCAGGACTCCTCGCTCGTCGCGATGGACGAGCTGATGCGCGAGGGGGTAACCAGCTTCAAGCTGTTCATGGCCTACAAGGGCGTGTTCCTCTCGGACGACGGGCAGATCCTCCGGGCGTTCCAGAAGGGCGCGGAGAACGGCGCGATGATGATGATGCACGCCGAGAACGGCGCCCTCATCGACGAACTGGTGAAGCAGACCCTCGCCGCCGGGAACACCGCGCCGTACTTCCACGGCACCTCTCGACCCTGGCAGGCGGAGGAGGAGGCGACGCACCGGGCGATCATGATCGCCGACCTCACCGGCGCGCCGCTGTACGTGGTGCACGTCTCCGCGAAGCAGGCGGTGGAGCAGATCGCGCAGGCCCGCGACCGCGGCATGAACGTCTTCGGGGAGACCTGCCCGCAGTACCTCTACCTCTCGCTCGAGGAGCAGCTCGGCGCGCCGGGCTTCGAGGGCGCGAAGTGGGTGTGCTCCACGCCGCTGCGCTCGAAGGCGGAGGGGCATCAGCACCACATGTGGCAGTCGCTCCGCACCAACGACATCCAGATGGTCTCGACCGATCACTGCCCCTTCTGCATGAAGGGCCAGAAGGACATGGGGATCGGCGACTTCTCGAAGATCCCCAACGGCATCGGCTCGGTGGAGCACCGGATGGACCTGATGTACCAGGGCGTGGTGTCGGGGCAGATCTCCCTGCCGCGCTGGGTCGAGCTCACCTCGACCACCCCGGCGCGGATGTTCGGGATGTACGGGAGGAAGGGCGTCATCCAGCCCGGGGCCGACGGCGACGTCGTCGTCTACGACCCGAGCGGGCACACCTCGATCGGGATCGGCGAGGGCCGAAGCCACCACATGAACATGGACTACTCGGCCTGGGAGGGCTTCGAGATCGACGGCCACGTCGACACGGTGATCTCCCGCGGCAGGGTCGTCGTCGACGACGGCTCCTACGTCGGCACGAAGGGCGACGGGGCGTACATCCCGCGCGGTCTGAGCCAGTACCTGATCTGAGCCGGCACCCGATCCGAGCCAGCACCTGATCGAGCAGAAGGAACCCCATGGACTTCGGAGTCGTCCTCCAGACCAACCCGCCCGCCTCGCGCACCGTCGCGCTCGCCGTCCTCGCGGAGACGCACGGCTTCGACTACGCGTGGACCTTCGACTCGCACCTGCTCTGGCAGGAGCCCTACGTGATCTACTCGCAGATCCTCGAGAGGACGCACCGGATCACGGTCGGCCCGATGGTCACCAACCCCGCCACGCGCGACTGGACGGTCATCGCCTCGCTGCACGCGACGCTCAACGAGATGTACGGGAACCGCACGGTGTGCGGGATCGGACGCGGCGACTCGGCGGTGAGGGTGACCGGAGGAGCTCCGACGACGCTCAAGACGCTGCGGGAGTCGATCCACGTCATCCGCGAGCTCGCCAACAGCCGTCCGGTCGAGTACAACGGCCAGACGCTGCAGTTCCCGTGGAGCCGGGGCTCGTCCCTGGAGATGTGGGTGGCCGCCTACGGCCCGCTCGCCCTGAAGCTCGCGGGCGAGGTCGGCGACGGCTTCATCCTGCAGCTGGCCGACGTGGACATCGCGCGCTGGATGATCGGCGCCGTCAAGGAGGCGGCGGCGAACGCCGGCCGGGATCCCGAGTCGCTGCAGTTCTGCGTCGCGGCGCCGATGTACATCGGCACCGACCGGGAGCACATGCGCGACCAGTGCCGCTGGTTCGGCGGGATGGTCGGCAACCACGTGGCCGACATCGTGGGCCGCTACGGCGCCTCCGGAGCGGTGCCGCAGGCGCTGACGGACTACATCGCCGGGCGCGAGGGCTACGACTACAACGAGCACGGCCGCGCGGGCAACAGCCACACCGCCTTCGTGCCGGACGAGATCGTGGAGCGCTTCTGCGTGCTGGGCACGGCGGACGAGCACGTCGAGAAGCTCCGGGCGCTCGCCGACATCGGCGTGACGCAGTTCGCGGGCTACCTCCAGCACGACAACAAGGAGGAGACGCTGCGCGTGTACGGCGAGCGGATCATCCCGGAGCTGCGCGAGCACATCGTGGCCCGCGCATGAGACCGGCCCTCGCGCGCGGGCTCGTGCTCGGCGCCGCCGGGCTGCTCCTGCTCGCGCTGGTGTGGGAGGGCTGGAAGGCGCTCGGGCCCGAGGCCGGGGTGGTCGTCGGAGGAGTCACGGTGCTCCCGCGCACGAGCGCCATCGCGATGCCCCACCTCTGGGAGATCGCGGCCCGGCTCGGCGAGCCGGTCACCGGAGCGCGGAACGCCCCGGCGCTGTGGTCGGCCGTCGTGGGGGCGAGCGCCTTCTCGCTCGGGATCGCCGCGGTCGGCTGGGTCGTCGGCACGGTCGTGGGGCTGCTCCTGGCTCTCCTGATGCAGCGGTTCCGCACGGCGGAGTCGGCGGTGCTGCCCTGGATCGTGCTGAGCCAGACGGTGCCCCTGATCGCGATCGCCCCACTGGTGCGGCGCTGGGGGTCGCAGCTCGAGCTCGGACCGGTGACCTGGGAGAACTGGATGTCGGTGGCCCTGATCGCCTCCTACCTCGCGTTCTTCCCCGTCTCGATCGGGGCGCTCCGCGGGCTCGGCTCGCCGACGGCCCACCAGGTCGAGCTGATGCACGTCTACGGCGTCGGCTGGTGGAAGACGCTGGTGCGCCTGAGGCTGCCGGCGAGCGTGCCCTACCTGCTGCCGGCCCTCCGGCTCGGAGCGGTCAGCGCCGTCGTCGGCACGATCGTCGCCGAGGTCTCGATCGGCCTGCGCGGCGGGATCGGCCGCATGATCATCGAGTTCGCCTCCGCTGCCGGAGGCGACCCCGCCAAGCCCTGGGCGCCGATCCTCGGGGCGGTGCTGGTGGGCCTCGCGGCCGCCGGCTCCGTCGCTCTGCTCGGCACCCTCCTCCGTCCGTACCGCCGAGGGGAGCAGCCCGCATGAGTCCTGCAGGATCCGCGGTCGTCGTCGACTCCGTCACGAGGACCTTCACCACCGCCCGCGCCGCGAGCGTCACGGCGCTCCAGGACGTCTCGCTCGAGGTGGCCGCGGGAGAGTTCGTCTCGCTGATCGGCCCGTCCGGCTGCGGCAAGTCGACGCTGCTGCGGCTGATCGCCGACCTCGACGAGCCGGACTCCGGCTCGATCGCCGTGTTCGGCAAGACGGCCCGGCAGGCGAGGCTAGACCAGGACTACGGGATCGCGTTCCAGCAGGCGGGCCTCCTGCCGTGGCGCACGATCCGGGCGAACATCGCCCTGCCGCTGGAGCTGCACGGCGTCGCCGCGACCGCCCGGCGCTCGCGCGTCGACGAGCTGCTGGCGCTGGTCGGGCTCGGCGACTTCGCCGACTCCTACCCGGACCAGCTCTCCGGCGGGATGCAGCAGCGCGTCGCCATCGCGCGGGCGCTCGCCGAGAGCCCGCGCCTGCTCCTCATGGACGAGCCGTTCGGGGCGCTCGACGAGATGACCCGCGAGCGGATGCAGACGGAGCTGCTGCGGATCCGGCGCGAGACCGGCGCCGCCGTCGTCTTCGTCACCCACTCGATCCCGGAGGCGGTGTTCCTCTCGGACCGCGTCGTGGTGATGTCGCCGCGGCCGGGCAGGATCCGCGACGTCCTCCCGGTCGGACTCCCCGGAGCATCCGAGCGCGACGCGGCGGTCAGGGAGGACACGGCGTTCTTCCGCGACGTGAGCGCCGTGCGCGAGCTGCTGCACGGGGATCCCGCCGCCGTGCCGCGCGGAGTGGAGAACCGGTGAGCACGACGGCGCTGGCGCGCAGCGTGCTCGCGCCGCTCGTGCTCGGGATCGCCGCGGTCCTGCTCTGGCAGGCCGGGGTCACCGCTCTGGCGATCCAGCCGTTCGTGCTCCCGTCGCCGCTGGCGATCGGACGGGAGTTCGCCGCGAACCTCGGCTCCGTCGCCGAGGGCAGCGCGGTGACCGGCCGCAACGCGCTGGTCGGCCTGCTGGTCGGCGCGGTGCTGGCGGTCGTGGTCGCCGGGCTCTCGGCGCTCGCGCGGGTCTTCGACGGACTGGTCGCGCCGATCGTGGCCGCGGCCGCCGTCGTGCCGATCGTCGCCCTCGCTCCGGTGCTCTACACGATGTTCGGAGCGAACGCCGAGACCGCGAGGCAGCTCGTCGCGGCGCTCGCCGTGTTCGTGCCGGTGTACGTGACGACGCTGCGCGGGCTGCGGCAGGCCGCTCCGGTGCACCGCGACCTGCTGAAGGCCTACGCGGCGACCCCCTGGCAGACCGCCCGCACGATCACGCTGCCGGGAGCAGTGCCCTACGTCTTCACGGGGCTCCGCATCGCCTCCTCGCTCGCGGTGATCTCGGCGCTGGTCGCCGAGTACTTCGGCGGACCCGTGGGCGGGCTCGGCAAGTCGATCACGACGGCGGCCTCGGGCAGCGACTACGCGCTCGCCTACGCCTACGTCCTGGGCGCTGTGCTCGTCGGCCTCGCGTTCTACTGCGTGACGGCCGCGCTCGAGGCGTTCGCGCTGCGCCGCAGCCGGCTGCGCTGAGCGCGGCGCCGCGCGTCCCCGCACCCTCCTCGATCCTCCCGATTCCCGATTCCCGACTCCACCCGACGCACCATCCGCACCGCCCGCATCATCAGCGCCACCTGCACCACAGCACCACCTGCACCGCCGCACCACGGGGCGCGCCGCACCGGCGACCCCGCAGACCGCACCAGGAGGACCCGTGACCAGACGCACCCGCATCACCCTGACGACGACCGCCGCCTTCGCGGCCGTGGGCCTCGCGCTCACCGGCTGCAGCGCCTCCGGCGGCTCCGACCCGGGGTCGGATTCCGGCTCCGGCGGCCTCACGCCGGTCACCCTGCAGCTGCAGTGGGTGGCCCAGGCGCAGTTCGCCGGGTACTACGCCGCGCTCGACCAGGGCTACTACGAGGACGAGGGCCTCGACGTGACGATCGCCGAGGGAGGCGGCGACATCGTCCCCCAGGACGTGCTCGCCTCGGGCGACGCCGACTACGCGATCTCCTGGGTGCCCAAGGTCCTCGGCTCGATCGAGCAGGGGGCCGGGATCACCGACGTCGCGCAGATCTTCGAGCGCAGCGCCACCACGCAGATCTCCTTCAAGGACAAGGGGATCACCTCGCCCGCCGACCTCGCCGGGAAGAGCGTGGGCAGCTGGGGCTACGGCAACGAGTGGGAGCTGTTCGCCGGCATGCAGAAGGACGGCGTCTCCCTCGACGACATCTCGCTGGTGCAGCAGCAGTTCGACATGAACGGCTTCCTCGCGGGCGACATCGACGCGGCCCAGGCGATGACCTACAACGAGTACGCCCAGGTCCTCGAGACCGTGAACCCCGCCACAGGCGAGCTGTACCAGCCGGACGACCTGAACGTCATCAGCTGGAACGACGTGGGCACCGCAATGCTCCAGGACGCGATCTGGGCGGACGCGGGCAGGCTCGCGGACGACGACGCGTACGCCGAGCAGACGGTCGCCTTCATCAAGGCCTCGATCAAGGGCTGGATCTTCGCGAAGGACGATCCGCAGGCGGCGGCCGACATCGTGACCGCGGCCGGATCCACGCTCGGCACCAGCCACCAGCTCTGGATGACCAACGAGGTCAACAAGCTGATCTGGCCCTCGACGAGCGGCGTCGGGATGATCGACGAGGCCGCGTGGCAGCAGACGGTCGACATCGCGAAGGAGACGGAGAACGAGACGGGAGCGACGAGCATCAGCGCGGACCCGCCCGCCACCGCCTACTCGAACGAGTACGTCGAGAAGGCGCTCGCGGAGCTCGCCGAGGAGGGAGTGGACACGAGCGGTGCCGACTACGCGCCGATCGACGTGACGCTGGAGGCCGGCGGCGCCTGAGCCCGGACTCCGCCCCTCCCGGCTCCTCCCGGCCCCTCCCGCCCCGGAGGGGGCCGGGAGGGGTAGGCTGGACCCTCGTGACTACTTTCAAGAAGACGCCGTTCACCGTGAACGTGCGCGACCTCGTGAGGCGGCCGGGCGAGATGCGCGAGCACCGCCTCGAGCTCGAGGCGCCGGAGCAGTTCGGCGAGGGGATCGTCGCGGTCCGCAAGGGATCGGCCGTCGATCTCGACGTCCGGCTCGAGTCCGTGCACGAGGGGATCCTGGCCAGTGTCGAGGTGTCGGCGAGGGCCGACGGCGAGTGCAGCCGGTGCCTGACCGACATCTCCCTGCCTGTCGATGTCGAGTTCCAGGAACTTTTCGCGTACTCTTCTGACGAAGCTTTCGACTATGAGGTTCACGACGACCACGTGGATCTTGAACCTCTGGTCAGGGATGCGGTGGTTCTGTCGCTGCCGTTCCAGCCGGTCTGCCGGCCGGACTGTCCGGGCCTCGACCCCGTCACGGGGGAGCGGCTGGCCGATTCCTCCACGCCCGAACCCGAGGCGCCGCGCGACTCCCGGTGGGCCGCGCTCGCAGGGTTGAGCGAGGGGGACGGCGGGGCCGCAGCGCCCGGAGCTTCCACCGACAGAGCTTCCGCAGACAGCGGTGAGGGCGCGACCGCCCGCACCGAATCCGACTAGAGGTAGAGAAGAGAGAATCATGGCTGTTCCCAAGAGGAAGAAGTCCCGCGCGAACACCCACGCCCGTCGTTCGCAGTGGAAGGCCGAGGTCCCCACCCTCGTCAAGACCATCGAGAACGGCAAGGTCGTCTACAGCCTTCCCCACCGCGCCAAGGTCGTCGAGGACTCCGCGGGCACCGCGCTGTTCCTCGAGTACAAGGGCCGCAAGGTCGCCGACGTCTGATCCCGCTCCTGGTCCGCACGGCGCGGGGCGCACCGCCCCTCGACGAACGGACCGCGGTCCATGGTGAACCAGACCTCCGCACGACCCTCCAGCGACGACCGGTCGCGTCTGGAGGCCACGCTCGGCGTGAGCCTCGACGGTGAGCTCTTCGAGCTCGCCCTGACGCACCGGTCGTTCGCTTTCGAGCACGGCGGCATCCCGCACAACGAGCGCCTCGAGTTCCTCGGCGACTCGATCCTCGGGCAGGCCGTGACCGTCATGCTCTACACCGAGTACCCCGCCCTCAGCGAGGGCGACCTGGCCAAGCGCCGGGCGAGCCTCGTCTCGACCGTCGCGCTCGCCGAGATCGCCCGCGGCATCGGCCTGGGCGAGTTCCTCCGCCTCGGACGCGGCGAGGAGCTGACCGGCGGCCGCGACAAGGCGTCGATCCTCGCCGACACCGTCGAGGCCATCATCGGCGCCGTCTACCTGGGCACCGGGCCCGACGCGGCCCGCGACCTGGTGCTGCGCCTGATCGCCCCTCTGCGGGCCGATCCGCTCCGGTTCGGCGTCTCGATGGACCCGAAGACGAGCCTCCAGGAGGCGGCCGCCGAGCGCGGTGCGCCGGCCCCGCGCTACGAGATCGCCGCCACCGGCCCCGACCACAACAAGGTGTTCGTCGCCACCGTGATCGTCGGCGGACTCGTCACCGCCCGCGGCGAGGGGACGAGCAAGAAGGCGGCCGAGATGGCCGCCGCGCTCGACGCGTGGACGCGTCTGGCGGCCCCCGGCGCACCCGCCGCTCCCGCGGTCTCGGACTGACCGTGCCCGAGCTGCCCGAGGTCGAGGTGGTGCGGGCGGGCCTCGCTCCCGCGGTCACCGGCTCCCTGGTGACCGGCGTCGAGATCGTCGACGAACGCTCGCTGAAGCGGCACGTGCATCCGCACGGGACCTTCGAGCGCCTGCTCGTCGGGCGCCGGCTCGAAGCGGCGGTGCGGCGCGGGAAGTTCCTCTGGCTGCCCGCGGGCCGCGACGAGGCGCTGCTGGTGCACCTCGGCATGAGCGGCCAGGTGCTGCTGCGCACGGCGGATGCGGCGCTGCCGCGGCTGGCGCGCATCCGGATCGGGATCGAGCACCCCGAGCACGGCGAGCTCGCCCTGCACTTCGTCGACCAGCGGATCTTCGGCTCGATGGCGGTCGACGCTCTGGTGCCGACCCCGGACGGAGCGCCGGGCGGCTACGCGGGGGAGGAGGTCCGCGGAGGCGGCTGGCTGCGCGCCGTGCCCTCGCAGGTCGCGCACATCGCCCGCGATCCGCTCGACCCCTCCTTCGACCTGGGCTCGGTCGTCGCGTCGCTGGCGAGGAGGAGCAGCGGGATCAAGCGGGCGCTGCTCGACCAGACGCTCGTGAGCGGCATCGGGAACATCTACGCGGACGAGTCGCTGTGGGCGGCGGAGCTGCACCCGGAGCGGCCGAGCTCGTCGCTCGGCGAGGCGCGCATCCGCCGCCTCTTCGACGAGGTGCGCTCGGTGCTCGAACGGGCGCTGGCCGAGGGCGGCACCAGCTTCGATGCGCAGTACGTGAACGTGAACGGTGCCTCCGGCTACTTCTCGCACAGCCTGCACGCCTACGGGCAGACGGGGAAGCCGTGCGCCCGGTGCGGCGCGGCGATCGTGCGGGTGCCGTTCATGAACCGCTCCTCGCACCTCTGCCCGCACTGCCAGCAACTGCCGCGCTGACGCGCCGGGAGGCGCCGCCTCAGGCGGCGGCGTCGGCGGGCGCCGGAGCGTACCGGGAGTGGACGACGAGCTCGCCCAGCAGCGTCGCGACGAGCGTGATGACCGCGGCGATCGCCAGGCCGAGCCAGAGTCCGACCAGCAGGGCGAGCGCGCCGACTCCGGCACCCGCGGCGATCAGGACGATCGCCGCCGCGCGGCGGAACCACGGCTGACCGGAACCACCCGCCAGGCGGGAGTCCGCAGCGAGGCCCGTGATCGTCGAGGTGACGACGACCGTCGTGACGTCCTTGACGGCGAGGTGGCGGGCGGTCGCGGCCTGGAGGCCCATCGCCCCGCCCAGTACGCCGGTGACGGTGAAGGCGAGCGGCTCGGGGTGCTCAGGCACGACCGCGAGCACGATCGCCAGGACGCCGAGCAGGATGCCGACCACCGCGAAGAGCCAGGTCGAGCGCGAGGTCCAGCCCTTCTTCACCGGGCGGAGCACCCGGCCGCCGATCACGGCGCCGATCATGAAGGCGCCCAGCGCGATCAGGGGGCCGACCACGGGCAGGTCGGCCGCGCCGGAGAGGGCCATGCCGAGGATGACGACGTTGCCGGTCATGTTGCCGGCGAAGACGCGGTCGAGCCCGAGGTACCCGACGGCGTCGATGATGCCGGTCGAGAAGGTGAGGGCGAGCATCAGGCCGAGGGTCGCGCCCTCGGAGCGGGTGCGCAGGCGTCGGAACACAGGAGTCCTGTCGTCGGGGGCGGGTCTGGAGAATCGTGGCACACGCGTGCACATGCTCGAAACACGGCGAGGTTAGGGTCGGACGGCGCGGACGGGCCGCGCGGGAGGCGGACGCGCATGCGGTGGACGGAGTGGGCGGTGCAGCCCGGTGAGGGAGTGCCGCCGGGGGTCGACTACCTGCCGGCCGAGCCGGGGTCGGTGCTGTGGGGGCGCCTGCCGTGCGCAGCGGACGCGCCCGTGCTCACCGTCGACTCGGGGGCCGAGGTCGTCATCGACACGCTCAGCCACGAGGGCGTGCTGGAGGACCAGGGCCGCGATCCGGTCGCCTTCTTCGGCCGCCACGGAGTCGCTCCGGAGGGAGTGCTGCGCGACGCGGTCGCGCTCGCCGCGGACGGGCCGTTCCGCGACGGCGAGACGGACGGGCCGCACGTGGTCACGGGGCCGATCGCGGTCCGGGGAGCGCTGCCGGGGGACCTGCTCCGGATGACCCTCCTCGAGGCCGAGCCGCGCGTGCCGTACGGAGTCGTCTCGAACCGGCACGGCCGCGGGGCGCTGCCGGGCGAGTACCCGCTGCAGGAGGGGCCGTTCAGCGTCTTCGCGCGCGTCGACGAGGACGCGCAGGGCGGTCTCCGCGGCGTGATCCCGCTGGTGCCGGGAGGAGAGCGGGCCGCCCGGTTCCCGCTCCGGCCGTTCCTCGGGATCATGGGCGTCGCCGTCGCAGGGGAGGAGCGCCCGCACTCCGTGCCGCCCGGTGCGCACGGGGGCAACATCGACATCGCACTGCTGACCGCCGGAACCAGCCTCTACCTTCCCGTGCAGGTCCCGGGCGCGCTCGCGTACGTCGGCGATCCCCACTTCGCGCAGGGCGACGGCGAGGTGGCGCTGACGGCGATGGAGGCGAGCCTGCGCGTCCGGGTGCGCCTGGAGGTCGTCCCGCGCGCCGAGGCGCTCGCGGCGTTCGGGGAGCTGCTCGGGCCGATGGGGGAGACCGGCGAGTTCCTCGTGCCCACCGGGATGGACGAGGACCTGGACGTCGCCGTGCAGAAGTGCGTCCGCGCGGCCATCGCGCTGCTGGCGGCCCGCTACGGGATGGACCCGGCTCACGCCTACGCCTACCTCAGCGCGGCGACCGACTTCGACATCTCGCAGGTCGTCGACCTGGTGAAGGGCGTGCACGCCCGCGTTCGGACGGCCGACTTCGATGACTGACCCGCGGGTGACGACGCTCGAGGGCGACCTGCCGGACGGGCTGGTGGACGCGGTCCTGGCCTACGAGGCGGCGCTCGGGGCGGACGACGTCGCGGCGCTCGCCGACGCGTTCGTGGACGCGCCGACGACGCTCCGGGGCGACGCCTCCGGACTGCTCGTCGGACACGCGGTGATCACCGGCTTCCGGGGTCGTCGCGGCGGGGCACCGGTGCGGGAGCTGGTGGAGCTGCACGTGCGGGCGGTCGATGCGGGCACGGCGCTCGTGGTGAGCGTGAACGCTCCGGCCCGTGGCGGGCGCGGGCTCGTCACGCAGCTGTGGTCGCGCGAGGGCGGGACCTGGCGGGTGCGCGCCGCGCAGGTGCAGGCGCCCTCGCCCGCGCTGGACCCCCGCGTCTGGCGCGCCGTCGGCGCGCCGCTCGTGCCGGCCGCCGGCTCCGGGACCCTCGACGGACTGGACGTCGCGGTCAAGGACCTCTTCGCGATCGAGGGCCAGCGGATCGGCGCGGGAGTGCCGGCCCGCCTCGCTTCCGCGCCGATCGAGGCGGCGACCGCTCCGGCCGTCGCGCAGCTGCTCGCAGCGGGAGCGTCGGTGCGCGGGATCGCGCAGACCGACGAGTTCGCCTACAGCATCGCCGGCCGGAACTCCGGCTACGGGACGCCGCCCAATCCGGCCGTGCCCGGAGCGATCCCGGGCGGATCGTCGAGCGGACCGGCGACCGCCGTGTCGCTCGGGCAGGCCGCCGTCGGGCTGGCGACCGACACCGCGGGATCGATCCGGGTACCCGCCTCCTACCAGGGCCTGTGGGGGCTGAGGACGACCCACGGTGCGGTGCCCGTCGAGGGGCTGCTGCCGCTGGCGCCGAGCTTCGACACCGTCGGGTGGCTGACGCGGGATCTCGGCACGCTGAGGCGGGTGGCCGAGGTCTGCCTGCCGTCCGGCCCGCCGGTGCGGAGTCTCGCGGTGGCGCCGGCGCTGCTGGGCGGTGTGGACGCGGCCGTCCGGGCGGCGTTCCGATCGGCGGTCGGGAGGATGAGCGCCGACGAGGTCGAGCTGCCGCCCGTGGCGGAGATGCTCGAGGCGTTCCGGCTCGTGCAGGCGGCGGAGGCGTGGCGGTCGAGCGGCTCGTGGGTCGCGGCGCATCCGGGAGTGCTGGCGGCGGACGTCCAGGCGCGCTTCGATGCGGCCTCGCTCGTCGACGAGCAGACGGAGGCGGACGCGCGGGCGCGAGTCGCGGGGTTCCGGGAGGCGCTCGACCGTGCGCTCGAGGGGCGGGTGCTCCTCCTGCCGTCGACGTCGTCGGTGGCGCCGGCCCTCGATGCGTCGGCCGAGGCGATCGACGCGGCGCGGACGGCGACGCTCGGCCTGACCTGCGTCGCCGGGATCGGCGGGTATCCGGCGCTGTCGGTGCCGCGATTGAGTGTCGGCGGCGCTCCGGTGGGGCTCTGCCTGGTGGGACCGCGGGGGTCGGATCTCGCGCTGCTGGAGCTGGTCGGCACGCTCTGAGGGGGCCATGCCCCGAGCTCGTCCTCTCCCTCGTCGTGAATCGGCTCCTTCCGCCGTCAGAACGGGGGCGGCGCATCGCTGAAGCTCGGCCTGCGCCGCGGCGGGGCTGGCGGCGCGGGCGGATCGGATGGACGGGTGACCACGCGTCGGCCCGTGGGGGTGGTCCAGTCGGCCGATCCGTCGGGGTGGAGCGTGTAGGTCCAGCGGTCGCCGTGGCGGACGTGGTGGTGGGCGACGCAGAGCGACGCCAGGTTGTCGAGGGCGGTGGCGCCTCCGTGACGCCACTCGAGCGTGTGGTCGGCCTCGGCGGTCGCCGCGGGCCGGGTGCAGCCGGGGAAGCGGCATGTCCGGTCGCGCAGCTGGAGGGCGAGGCGCATCCGCGGGAGAGGGAGGCGGTGCGTGCGTCCGACGGAGACCACGGCGCCCGTGCTCGGACGGGTGAGCACCGGGGTGACGGCCGAGTCGGCTCCGAGGAGCTCGCGCGCGACGCCGGCCGGGATGAGGCCGTAGCCGTCCAGTTCCGCGGGGGTCTCGTCCTGCCCGGCCGCGGTGCTCGCGGCGAGGGTCAGACGCACCTCGGCCCGGATGCCGCGAGCGGACGTGCGCGGACGCTCGTCGCCCGGCGCCGTGCCGGACACGTCGGGTCGCAGAGCAGGTCGACCAGGGCGTCGGCCCGCAGCTGCGCGAGCGTGCGCTCCTCCGCTGCACCGCTCCCGTCGCAGAGGGCGCGGGCGATCCGGTCGAGCCGCGCGAGCGCACCGAACGCTGCCGGAGCGGGGAGGGTCGCGCAGAGCGTGGCCATGCCGTCCTGCTCGGGCGAGACCCGGACAGACCGGTCCTCCCGAGCGCGGGCGTGCCGGTCGGCCAGAGGACTCTCGTGGAGCTCGTCCCGCAGCCGGGCGAGGCGTCGCTGCAGCTGGGTCGGCGTCATCGAGGCGGCCAGTCCCGCGGCCCGCTCGTCGAACTCCGGGAGGGAGGCCGGCGGCAGGGTGGCCGCGACTCCGCAGATGATCTGCCCCGCCTCCCAGCGCAACCGCGCCTCGGCCAGCGCGGCGCGCGTGCAGGGCAGGTGGTCGACCAGCAGGCGGGCGTGCTCGAGGTCGCGCGCGGCCACCCGCTCGGACACGGCGAGCGCGACGGCGAGCTCGGCCCGGACGGAGCGCTCCACGAGGTCGCGCGACTCGGCGGGAGACCCGCCGCGCGCGAACGCCTCCGGGCGACGCAGAGCAGCCGTGTACGCCTCGTGCAGCGCCTCGGCGGAGGCGAGGTGGAGCGGAGCCGCCGAGCGGGCGAGCAGCGCCGCGCGGTCGCCGAGGGCGCGGACCTCCTCGAGTCCCTGCCGCATCCCATCCGCCATACTCGTATTGAACCAGCGACCACCGACACGCGGGCCGCAGGTGCGTCCGATCGGGAGAACCCGCTCGCCGGACGGCCCTGTGGAGGAGGCTCGCCGCACCAGCGGACGTCGAGCCGGCTCCGATCAACCGGATCAGGACGATCCGCACAGGACCGACGTCGCCGTCAGCAGGACCACGAGGACGCCGATGACGACGAGGAGAGCTCCGCCCGCGGCCGTCAGGAACGGCGACTGCCCCGAAGGCCGGGCCCGTTGCCCGTGCTTCCGCAGCTGATCCCGGGCCCGCGCAGAGATCCGCTCGCTCTGAGTGATGAACACCACGCCGAAGATGATCGCGATCGACGCCTAGGTGAGGGCGACGATCCGGTCCTCGATCACCGTCCGGAGGCCCTTCCCTCCCTCACGGCCCTCCTGCCGACCAGCGTCTCGCGACCCTCCCCGACGACCCCCGCCACACCGCGAAACACCGGCGAAACGTCCGTCGCATAGGCTCTCCGGGTGAAACGACTGTTTCTCTCCCGCTCGTGAAGAGGTGGCCCATGACCGCGCCCGCACCGTTCCTCCCCGTCGATCCGCCGCCGCGCCTGCTGATGGGGCCGGGCCCGATCAACGCGGATCCGCGCGTCCTGCGTGCGATGTCGGCGCAGCTGGTCGGGCAGTACGACCCGTTCATGACGGCGACGATGACGGAGACGCAGGAGCTGTATCGGCAGGTGTTCCGCACCCGCAACGAGAAGACGATGCTCGTCGACGGCACGAGCCGTGCGGGCATCGAGGCGGCGCTGGTCTCGATGCTGGAGCCGGGCGACCGCGTGCTCGTGCCGGTCTTCGGGCGGTTCGGGCACCTCCTCCGGGAGATCGCGGAGCGCTGCGGCGCGGAGGTGCACGTGATCGAGGCCGAGTGGGGGCAGGTCTTCCCCGTCTCGGCGATCGCCGAGGCCCTGGCCCGGGTGAAGCCGAAGATGCTGGCCGTGGTCCACGGCGACACGTCGACCACCATGGCGCAGCCGCTGGAGGAGCTCGGCGCCCTCTGCGAGAAGCACGGCGCCCTCTTCTACACCGACGTCACCGCCTCCCTCGCGGGCAACGCCTTCGCGACCGACGAGCTCGGGCTCGACGCGGTCACCGCGGGGCTCCAGAAGTGCCTGGGCGGCCCGTCCGGGTCGGCTCCCGTCACCTTCTCGGAGAAGGCCGTCGCGGTGATCGAGTCGCGCAGGAGCATCGAGGCGGGGATCCGCGACGAGGGCGACACTGTCAGCGCCCGCCGCGTCCGCTCCAACTACTTCGACCTCGGGATGGTCTTCGACTACTGGGGGCCGCGCCGCCTCAACCACCACACCGAGGCGACCACGATGCTCTACGGCGCGCGCGAGTGCGCCCGCATCGTCGTCGAGGAGGGCCTGGACGAGACGGTCGCCCGCCACGCGCTACACGGGTCGGCGATGCTCGCCGGAGTCCGCGGCCTCGATCTCGAGGTGTTCGGCGACGTCGGGCACAAGATGACGAACGTCGTCGCGGTGCGCATCCCGCAGGGCGTGAACGGGGACGCGGTGCGCGGGGAGATGCTCGCCGACTTCGGCATCGAGATCGGCACGTCCTTCGGGCCGCTGCACGGGAAGGTCTGGCGCATCGGCACGATGGGCTACAACGCCCGGACGGACGCGGTGCTGACCACCCTGGCGGCGCTGGAGGCGGTGCTGCGCCGCGCGGGCGCCTCCGTGCCGGTGGGCGGCGGAGTCGCGGGGGCCTACGAGGTCTACGGGGCGGCACGCGCATGACCGGCACGACCGCGGACCCCACGACCGCGCCCACCGCCGCCACCGCCGCGACCGCCCTCGACGCCGCCGCGATCATGGCCCGCTGCGACGAGCTCGCCGCGGTCTCCTCCAGCCGCGACGGCATCGAGCGGGTCTACCTCTCGCCCGAGCACGCCCGGGTGAACGCGATGGCCGCGCGTTGGATGACCGAGGCGGGCATGCGCACCTGGCAGGACGCGGCCGGCAACCAGTGCGGCCGCTACGAGGGCGCGACTCCGGGACTCCCGGCGCTCCTGCTCGGCTCGCACCTCGACACGGTGCCCGACGCGGGCCGCTACGACGGGATCCTCGGCGTGATGCTCGCGATCGCCGTGGTGTCGCGCCTGCACGGGGCGGGCCGGCGCCTGCCGTTCGCCGTCGAGGTCGTCGCGTTCGGCGACGAGGAGGGCACCCGCTTCGGCACAGCGCTCCTCGGCTCCCGCGCCCTCGCCGGCACCTGGGACGAGCACTGGTGGGAGCTCGAGGACGCCGACGGGACGACGCTCGTCGAGGCGTTCCACGAGTTCGGGCTGGACCCCTCGCGCATCCGCACCGCCGCGCGCGACGCGCAGGACGTTCTCGCCTACCTCGAGGCGCACATCGAGCAGGGCCCCTACCTGGAGGAGGCGGACCGCGCCCTCGCCGTGGTCTCCTCGATAGCGGGCGCCCGCCGCTTCGCACTCACCCTCACCGGCAAGGCCGGGCACGCGGGCGGAGTTCCGCTCGACCGCCGCCGCGACGCGCTCACCGGGGCGGCCGAGGCCGTGCTCGCGGTGGAGCGCATCGCGCGGGAGCAGGGCGTGATCGCCACGGTCGGCCGGCTCGAGACCTTCCCGGGCGCGGTCAACGTCATCCCCGGCCGGGTCGAGTTCAGCCTCGACCTCCGCGCCGAGACCGACGCCCAGCGCGACACGGCGTGGGACGCCATCGAGCACGCGATGTCGGAGTCGGCGTCGCGCCGCCGTCTCGCGCTGACGGTGGAGGAGACCCATTCGGCCCCCGCGGTCGTCGCCTCCTCTCGGCTGCAGGACGTCGTGCGGGCGGGCATCCGCGCGACCGGGGACGCGGAGCCGATGGTGCTGTTCTCCAAGGCCGGCCACGACGCGATGGCGGTCGCCGACCTCGCCGAGTACGCGATGCTCTTCCTCCGCTGCGAGGGCGGCGTCAGCCACCACCCGGACGAGAACGTGACCGAGGCCGACGTCGCGACCGCGCTCGACGCGTTCGAAGCGGCCGTGCTGGCGCTCGCCGACGGGACGCCGACCGCGTGACTCCCGCCCCGGCCCCCTCGCCGAGCATCGGCCACCGCATCGATGCCGGCTACGCCGCGCTGTCGCGGCAGGAGCAGCGGGCGGCCGACTTCATCCTCGACCACCTCGGCGACCTGGCCGTCTACACGGCGACCGAGCTCGCCCAGCACAGCGGAGTGTCCAAGGCCACGGTCTCGCGGCTGTTCCGCCGCCTGGGGTTCTCGAACTCGCAGGAGGTGCGCGAGCACGCCCGGGCGCTGCGGTCCTCCGGTGTGCCGGTCGGTCCCGCGCAGGGACAGGGGGATCCGCTCGCCGCGCACCTCGAGAGCGAGCGGGCGAACCTGGCCCGGCTGGCCGCCGCGTTCGGCGACGGGCGGCTGGAGGAGGCGGTGCGGCTGATCGCGGGAGCGCGCGAGGTCGTCGTGATCGGACTGCGCAACAGCTACCCGGTGGCGCTGCACCTGCGCCAGCAGCTCGCGCAGGCGCGCGGACGCGTCCGGATCGCCCCGCAGCCCGGCCAGTCGCTCGGTGAGGAGCTCGAGGGGCTCGGAGCCGAGGACGTCGTGGTGCTGGTCGGCTTCCGCCGCCGCCCCGCCTCTTTCGCGGCCCTGATCGGGACGCTCGCCGCGCGCGAGGTGCCCGTGGTGCTCCTCGCGGATCCGCCCGCCCGGCGCTACGCGGAGCACGCGGCGGTCTGGCTGGAGTGCCCGGTCGACAGCGGCACGGCGCTGGACAGCTACGCGGCGGCGATGAGCGCGGTCGCGCTCGTGGCCTCCGGAGTGCTCGGGGCGTCGCCGAGGGAGTCGCGCGAGCGGATCGCCGGGATCAGCACGGCCTACGCGGAGCTCGCCGAGCTGGAGGACCGGCCGTGAGCGAGGCGGCGGAGCTGATCCGCGCGCACGCCAAGGACCCCGTCGGGCAGGCCGACCCGACTCCGGCCCTCGGCCGGGCCGAGCTGATCACCCCCACCTGCGGCGACCGGATCGAGCTGCGCGTCGACGGCGGCGCGGAGCAGGTGCGCCTCGCCTGGAGCGGGCGGGGGTGCGAGGTCTCGCGGGGATCCGCGTCGCTGCTCGTGGACGGTCTCGACGGGCTGCCGGCGTCGGACATGCGGGAGCGGATCGACGCGTTCCTCGCGGCGATGGCGCACCGGGAGGGTGCACTCGCCGGCGAGGAGCAGGCGCTGCTCGCGGTGGCGGGCAACCCCGTCCGCTCCGTCTGCGCGACGCTGGCCTGGCGGGCGCTGGCCGCCGCCCTCGACGACGCGGGCCTGGCGTGAACCGCTCAGTCCGGCCCGTCGCGGTCGGCTCCCGACCACAGATCGCCGCACTCCACCTCGCGCGCGCCCCTCGCGCGGAGCAGGTCGCGCGCGCCGGAGTCGCCGTGCACGCCCTCGAGGAGCTCCGGCCAGTGGTCCCGTCCCAGCAGCACCGGATGACCGGGCCGACCGCGGAAGACCGCGCGGGCGAGCACGTCCGGTGCGACCGGCGCCTCCGCGAGCAGCCGGGCCCCCACGCTCGGCGGCTCCTCGGGCAGGTCGACCAGGGCGACCAGCGCGGCGACGCCCTCGGCCGCGGCGAGACCCGCGCGGAGCGACGCCGAGAGGCCGCTCTCCCACTCCGCCGCGACGACCACGTCCGCGGACGGCGGCACCAGGAGGCGCGCCCGTCCGGCCTCCGCGCCCAGGACCACGAGCACCCGCTCGCAGCCCACCGCGCGGAGCCTCTCGACGGCTCGCTCCACCCAGGGAACTCCCGCCGCGTCGCACCGCAGCGCCTTCGGGCCGCCCGCCCGGCGCCCCGCACCCGCCGCGAGCACCAGCCCGACGAGGTCCCGACTCCCGACCAGATCCATCCGACCATCGTGCCGCAGGCCGAGCCCCTGCTCCGCCGGACGAAGGAGACCGCATGACCGACACCCGATCCGAGACCGCCCGCGACGTGCTGCTCGCGTGCCTCGCCGTCCCCCGCTGGGCCGACGAGGTCGCCTCCGGCGCGCCCTACCCGTCGGCCGACGCGCTCGCCGACGCGGCCGAGCGGGCCGCGCGCACGCTCACCGAGGAGGAGGTGGAGGCGGCGCTGGCCGACCACCCCCGGATCGGCGAGCGGCACGCGGGCGCGGGGCGCTCCTCCGCGTTCTCGGCCGCGGAGCAGGCGGCGAGCCGCACGGGCGACGAGGAGCTGACCCGGCGGCTGCTGGCCGGCAACCGCGCCTACGAGGAGCGGTTCGGGCGCGTGTTCCTCCTCCGCGCGGCCGGCCGCGACCGGGCCGAGGTCGTCGCGGAGCTGGAGCGGAGGCTCGGGCTCGACGACGAGACGGAGGCCCGCATCGTCGCGGAGCAGCTGCGGGAGATCACGGTGCTGCGCGTCCGCGGCCTCGACGACGGGCGCCTCGTCCGGGCGGAGGCCGCACGATGAGCGGGCACGCCAGCCGCGTCACCACCCACGTGCTCGACGCCGTCCGCGGCCGCCCCGCGCGCGGGGTCCCGGTGGCTCTCGACGCCCGTGTCGGCTCCGGCTGGGAGCGCCTCGCCGAGGCCCGCACCGACGACGACGGCCGCGTGGCGGCCTTCGGGCCGGAGCGCCTGGCCGCCGGGGTGCACCGGGTCGTCTTCGACACCGGCGCCTGGTTCGCCGCCTCGGGCACCGAGTCGTTCTACCCCGAGGTCGTCGTCGCCTTCCGCCTCGACGACGAGGAGGCGCACTTCCACATCCCGCTCCTGCTCAGTCCCTTCGCCTACTCGACCTACCGGGGCAGCTGATGCAGCTGCAGGACGTCCTCGACGCGCCGCAGCTGCGGCTGCGCGTGCTGGTCGCCGGCGACGGGGCGCTCGCGCGGCCGGTCGACGGCATCTTCACGACCGATCTCCTCGATCCGCGCCGCTACATCTCGCGCGACCAGCTGGTGCTGACCGGTCTGGTCTGGCGTCGGGACGCCCAGGACAGCGCGGCCTTCGTCGCCGCGGTCGCGGACTCGGGTGCCAGCGCTCTGCTCGCCGGCGAGGGGCTGCTGGGCTTCGTGCCGGACGACCTCGTCGTCGCCTGCCGCGAGCACGACGTCCCGCTGATCGCCGTGCCGGCCGACGTGTCGTTCGGTGCGATCACGGCGCACCTGTCGAACGCCCTCGCCGGCGACCGCGTGGCCCGGCTGACGGCCGCCCTCGCCCGCCAGCGGGAGCTGCTGACCGAGGTCTACCGGGGGCAGCAGCTCGACGAGCTCGTCACGCGCACCTCGCGCGAGCTCGGACTCCCCGTGTCGGTGCTGACCGCGACCGGCCGGACCGCGGCCTCCGCCTCGCCCCTGGGGCTGGGGGAGATCGAGCGGGTCGTGCACGCGGCGCTCACGGCCCGGCGCAGCCCGGTCGTGGTCGCGGACGCCCGCGGCGGCGCCCTGTCGGTCCTCACCGTCGCAGGCGCGGGCGAGCACCGCGCCACCTCCTGGCTGGTCGTCGTCGGGGGCGACTGGAACGACTGGCCCGCCGCAGTACTCGACGCCGTGACGGAGCTCGCCGGAGTCGTGGGGGTCTACCGGCTGCAGCGGGAGGCGGCGCTCTCGGCCGACTCCGCTCTCGCCGACCGCCTGCTCGAGCTCGTGGAGGAGGACAGCGAGCAGCCCGAGGCCGCGGTGTACCTGCGGCAGCTCGGACTCGGCGGCGCCGGGCGGTGCGCCGTGGTCGCCGCCGAGTTCGAGGGCGACGCGCCCCCGGACCTGGCGCGCCGTGTCCTGGTCGACGCCGCCGCGCACCTGGGCCGCGCCGTGGTCGGACGCGACGCCCAGGGCTGCGCGGTGGCGGTGCTGCCCACCGAGGCGACCGATGCGATCCCCACCGGCGCGGATCCGCTCGCCGTCGTCACCTCGGCGCTGCGACGAGCGGGAGCCGCGTGGCCGGGCGCCGTGCTGCGCGTCGGGACGAGCGCCGCGACTCCGCTGCCCGCGCTCGGCGGCGCCCTCCGCTCGGCACGCTACGGGATGCTGCTGCCGGGCTCTCCGGGCGACGACGCTCCGGTGCGGGTCAGCGACTCCGGGGAGGTCACCTCCGCCGTGCAGCTGCTGAGCGCGGTCCCCGACCACCTGCGCTCGGTGTTCGTCGAGCTGGTGCTCGGGCGGCTCGTCGAGCACGACGCGCGCTACGGCTCGCAGCTGGTCGCCACGCTCGCGGCGTTCCTCGACTGCGGCGGCTCGTGGGTGCGCACGGCGGAGCAGACGCACCTGCACCTGAACACGGTGCGGTACCGCATCGCGAGGGTGGAGGAGCTGACGCAGCGCGACCTGTCGGACACCGCGGACCGCGCCGACCTGTTCCTGGCGCTGCGCCTGCGCTGACGGCCGGGTGCGCGCGGTCCGCACCGCGCTTCCCGGGCCGGCCCCGTCACTCCGGAGCCACGATCCGCCTGCCCCGGACGTGCACCGCGGCGATCGCCGGCTCGCGCAGGGTCATCAGCAGGGCGAAGAGCAGCTGGGCCGTCGCCTCCTCCTCGTCGTCCGCGCGGATCCCGTGGGCGAGGACGTCGGCGAGCGGCTCCCACCGGTCGGGCTCGATGCGGAGGAAGTCCGCGTCCTTCCCGGGGTCGAGGCTGCCGAACCGCTCCTCCTGGTCGAGCGCCCGCGCGCCGGCGAGCGTCGCCGTGAACAGGAGCTCGGCCGGATGCAGGGCGACGGCCGCGTCGCCGGGCTCCGAGAGGTGCACCTTGAAGGCGTCGTTCGCCACTCGCGCCAGCAGCCACTCGTCGCCCGCGCCCACGTCCGAACCGAGGGCGACGGTGACCCCCGAGGCGACGGTCCGGCGCCAGGGCATGGTGCCGGAGCCGAGGAACTGCTGCGAGGTCGGGCAGTGGGCGATCGAGGTGCCGGTCTCCTCCATCCGGTGCAGCTCCGCGTCCTGGCAGTGCACGGCGTGGGCGAGGATCGTGCGCGGCCCGAGGAGGGAGGATCCTCCGCGCGCGGAGCCGGGGAGGAAGAGCCCGTCGTAGGTGTCGAGGTAGCTGCGGGTGCCGTACGAGCCGAGCACGGCGGCGATCTCGCCGTCGCCGGGCCGGTCGTTCTCGTTGAGGTGGCTGTGCACGTAGACGCCGCGTCCGCGGACGTCGTCGTAGAGGTCGCCGAGGGCTCCGAGGGTCCGGGGAGTGACGGACAGCGAGAACCGCGGGACGAGCGCGACCTGCAGGAGCTGGTTCCTCCCGTGCCAGCGGTCGATCTCCTCCGACGCGAGCGTCAGCGCCTCCTCCTCGGAGGTGATCAGGGGAGCCGCCGAGGCCGGGCCCGTGGTCTGGATCCCGCGACCCGACACGATCCGCAGCCCCGCCTCGCGGGTGCGCTCGAAGAGGGCGTCCTGCGCGGCCGGGAACGCGGAGCCGAAGACCATCGCGGCGGTCGTGCCCGCGGCCACCCGCCGCCGGGTGAAGGCTCGCGCGACGACGTCGGCGAACTCCGGGTCGGCGAGCCGCGCCTCCGCGGGGAACACCGTCCGGTCGAGCCACTCGAGCAGCTGGCCGCCGCCGAAGCCGTCGGTCGAGAACGTCTGGGGGAAGTGCACGTGCGCGTCGACGAAGCCGGGCAGCAGGATCGACGCGGCGTCGCCGGAGACAGGCAGGAGCGCGAAGCGGTCCGGCAGCTCGCGGTACGGACCGACCCAGGCGATCGTGCCGTCCTCGTCCACGGCGAGAGCGCCGTCCGGGATCGACACCAGCGACTCCCGCGCGGTCGTGAGCGTCGCACCCCCGGCGACGTGCAGCACGTGCCCCCGGTGGACGCCCCCGGCGCCGGTCACACCAGGCCCGTGTAGGCGGTCCAGGCGGATCCCGCGGGCGGCGCGTCGTCGCGGGTGACGCTCGCCTGGATCAGCCCGTAGGGGCGGTCGGCGGCGTGGAAGACCTCGTTGTCGTTCTCGACGCCGAAGGGCGATAGGTCGTAGACGAAGTGGTGCTTGTTCGGCGCGGAGAGACGGATCTCGACGATCTGCGGGTACTCCTCCAGGACCGCCTTCCCCATCTCGAAGAGCGTCTGCTGGAGGGCGAGGGAGTGCACGGTCGCGAAGCGGCTCGTCATGAGCGCCTTGACGCCCGCGTAGACCGCCTCCCAGTCCATCGCCGCGATCTCGTCCTCGCTCAGGGCGAAGCGCCACTTCGCGACCAGCGAGGTCGCCATCACCCGGTCGTTCGTCGGCTGGAGGACCGTGTACGGGTCGGTGAGGAAGCCGTGGAACTCGCTCCCCGTGGACTTCAGGATCGTGAGGTCCTTGAAGCCGCCGGTGATCCAGATCCGCCGCTCGTCGCCCGAGCCCTCGACCGTGACCGACGCGATCCGCGTCTCCTGGCCCTTCCGTACCCAGGTGTGGTCGTGCTCGCGCCCGTCCACCAGCACGCGCTCCCAGGCGAACTCCTCGATCTCGATGCGGGCGCCGTGGACAGGCTCGTAGCCGTCGACGAAGTGGCGGGCCAGCTCGAGGCCGTAGGGCTCGATCGAGCGCAGGCCCTTCTCCTTGGCGAAGGCGTACGCCGTCTGCTTCTGCGTGTCCGTGGGCAGGACGGCCGACTGGTCGCCCTCTCGGTGCGCGGCCTCGAAGTCGCCGCGGAGGGCCGTGGAGACGTTGACGTCGTGGATCTCGTGCCGCGGGGTCTCGCGGTAGATCCGCACGACGCGGTTCTCGGCCTTCCCGTACTGGTGGTCCCCGAGGATGATCGACATGTCCGCTCCTGTCCGTTCCGTGCGGCCGGGCCCGGTCACGCGGTGGTGCCCGTCCTGCTCGCGGCTCCTGCGAGCCCGTCTGCCAGCCTCGCGCCTGCCGGGGGCTCCGCGCACCGGCGGAGCATCCCGAGGAGCCGCCGCCGGGACTCCGAGTCTTGTGCGATCCGCCCGCTCCGCGGCTCCGACCCGCCTCCGTTCACACGCTCGAAACCTGCCGATGACACGGCGGCGCTCGGCGTGAGCGGTCGAGCTCCCGGAGGTGTCGTCAGGGAGGCGGGGGATCGGCGGGTCGAGGTCAGGGGCGGGTGAGGAGGCGCCCGGCGGGCGGGACCGTCGCGGCGGTGACGCGGCGGCCGCCCACCCAGGTGGCGGCGACGGCGCCGCGGAGGACGCGGCCCTCGTAGGCCGAGACGGGGTTCCGGTGCGAGAGGGCGTCGACGTCCACGCGCCACTGCGCCTCCGGGTCGAACGCGACCAGGTCGGCGTCGGACCCCGCGTGCAGCAGGCCCTTCTGGCCGAGCCCGGCGAACGCGGCGGTCGCCGTGGACATCCAGGCGACGACCTGCTCGAGCGGGATGCCCCGCTCGCGGGCCCCGGTCCAGACCGCGCGGAAGCTCAGCTCGAGTCCCGAGATCCCGCCCCAGGCGACGCCGAAGTCGCCGCCCGCGGGGAGCTTCAGCTCGGCGGTGGCGGGGGAGTGGTCCGAGGCGATGATGTCGATCGTCCCGTCGAGCAGCCCCTTCCAGAGCAGCTCGCGGTTGCGCTCGTCGCGGATCGGCGGGCAGCACTTGAACTGCGTGCCGCCGTCGGGGATCGAGCCGGCGTCGAAGGTGAGGTAGTGCGGGCAGGTCTCGGCGGAGATCGGCAGCCCCTCGGCCTTCGCCTCGCGCAGGAGCGGCAGCGCGTCGGCGGAGGAGAGGTGCAGGATGTGCGCGCGGCAGCCGGTCTCGCGGACGGCCTCGATCACGTGCAGGATCGCGCTGCGCTCGGAGGCGGGCGGGCGGGAGTCGACGAACGCGCCGTAGGAGGCGCCGGGCTCCAGCGCGCTCGCCTCCAGCTCGGCCGGGTCCTCGGCGTGCACGATCAGCAGTCCGTCGAAGGCGGCGATCTCGCGCATCGCCTCGACGAGCTGCTCCCGGCTCAGGTGCGGGAACTCGTCCACGCCGCTCGGCGAGAGGAAGCACTTGAAGCCGAAGACGCCCGCGTCGTGGAGCTCGCGCAGCGTGCCGAGGTTCGAGGGGATCGCCCCGCCCCAGAATCCGACGTCCACCTGCGCCTGCGGCCCGGCGGCCGCGCGCTTGGCCTCGAGTCCCGCCACCGTGGTGGTCGGCGGGATCGAGTTCAGCGGCATGTCGATGATCGTGGTGACGCCCCCGGCTGCGGCCGCGCGGGTGGCGGAGGCGAAGCCCTCCCACTCCGTGCGGCCCGGCTCGTTGACGTGCACGTGGGTGTCGACGATCCCCGGGACCAGGACCTGGCCCTCGGGGAGGACGATCTCCTCCGTGGTCCGCCAGGGGGCGTCCCGCTCGCCGACCGCGACGATCAGGCCCTCGGCGATCGCGATGCTGGCCGGACGCCGGCCGTTCTCGGTCAGCACGTCGGAGGCGCGGATCACGAGGTCGAGGAAGGGAGCGTCGTCAGGCATGGATCGACCCTATACTCGGCATGTTTCCTGCGTGTGAGCGTCCGTCGGCGGCTCCGCCCGGCCTCCCCGCAGCCCCGGCGCCGTCGCCTCCCGTCCGAGAAGAGGAGGCCGTCGTGCTCGACATCGCCGACCCCCTGCTCGAGCGCGTCGAGGCGGGCGGGAGCGTCGCGGTCGTCACGGTCACGCACGTCCTCGGCTCGGCTCCCCGCGCTCTCGGGTCCTCGATGGCGGTGGACGCGGAGGGGCGCGCGATCGGCTCGATCTCCGGCGGCTGCGTCGAGGCGCAGGCGTACGCGCTGGCCCAGGAGGTGCTCGGCACCTCGGGCAGCGCGTCCGAGCACTTCGGCTTCGACGACGAGGCGGCCTTCGCCGCGGGCCTGTCCTGCGGGGGGCAGCTGCGCGTGTTCGGCCAGGTCGTCGACTCCGGCTCCACCGCGGTCCTCGCCGAGCTGCGCGCCGCCCGCGCCGGCCGCTCGGCCGCGCTGGCGATCGTCGTCGGCGGCCCGGAGGAGCTGATCGGCCTCGTCCTCACCGGAGCGACGCGCCTCCAGGACGTCGTCGGCCCGCACCTGGACGAGGACACCGCCCGCCGCATCCTCGCCGAGCGCGAGGCGCGCCTGGCCTCCGGCCGCTCGGCCACGGTCGAGACCACCTGCCGGAGCGCCGAGCTCGAGATCGCCTACATCGTGCACGCCGAGCGGCCGCGCCTGCTGATCTACGGCGCCGTCGACTTCTCCGCCGCGCTCTGCTCCGCCGGATCCCTGCTCGGCTACCGCGTGACCGTCTGCGACGCGCGTCCGGTGTTCGCGACCGCCGAGCGCTTCCCCGGCGCCGACGAGGTCGTGGTCGAGTGGCCGTCCGACCACCTCGCCCGCGCCGAGGTCGACTCGCGCACCGTGATCGCGGTGCTCACGCACGACGAGAAGTTCGACATCCCGCTGCTCGAGACCGCGCTCGCGCTCCCGGTCGTCTACGTCGGCGCGATGGGATCGCGGCGCACCCACGAGCGGCGGCTGCGGCTGCTGCGCGAGGCGGGAGTGACGGAGGAGGCGCTCGCCCGCCTGCACTCGCCGATCGGCCTGGACATCGGCGCGTCGACGCCGGAGGAGACGGCCGTGTCGATCCTCGCGGAGGTCCTCGCCGCGCGCACGGGGACGTCCGGGGAGCCGCTCGCGGGGCGCTCGGGCCCGATCCACGCGGCGCGCTGAGCCGCACGTCCTCCCCTGACGGCGCGCCGTCGTGATCGCGCCGGCCTGCTCGCACTCCGGCGGGAAACGGCCGCGAAACACCGCGCTGCCATGCTCGGGGCATGCAGCGCCACGTCCTCACCGGAGCCCACGTCGCCACCGTCGACGCGCACGGGACCGAGCACCCCGTCGGCCACGTCGTCGTCGACGACTCCCGCATCGTCGCCGTCGGAGCCGGCGACCCTCCGGCGTGGGCCCTCGACGGACGGTCCCCGACGGGCCTGCCGGCGCAGGAGGCGATCGCGCTCACGCGGGTCGACGGCCGCGGCCACCTGCTCACTCCCGGGCTCGTCAACACGCACCACCATCTCTACCAGTGGCTCACCCGCGGCTGGGCGCAGGACTCGATCCTCTTCGACTGGCTCGTCGCGCTCTACCCCGCCTGGTCCCGCATCGACGCCGACCTGACCCGCTCCGCCGCCCTCGGCGCGATGGGCGTCCTCGCCCGGTCCGGCTGCAGCACCGTCGCCGACCACCACTACGTCTTCCCGCGGGGCTCCGGCGACATCGTCGGCGGCATCGTCGACGCGGCCGGCACCCTCGGCCTCCGGCTGCACGCGACCCGCGGGTCGATGGACCTCGGCGAGTCCCGGGGCGGCCTCCCGCCGGACTTCGCCGTCGAGACCACGGCGGCCGCGCTCCAGGCCAGCGGAGAGGCGGTCCAGCGGTACCACGACGCCTCCGCCGACGCGATGGTGCGGGTCGCGATCGCCCCGTGCTCGCCGTTCTCGGTGACCACCGACCTGCTGCGAGAGTCGGCCGTCCTCGCCCGTCAGCTCGGGGTCCGGCTGCACACCCACGGCTCCGAGACCGTGGAGGAGGACGCCTACACGCAGGAGGCGTTCGGCCTCTCGCCCACCGACCACCTGGAGTCGCTCGGCTGGCTCGGGGACGACGTCTGGATGGCGCACTGCGTCCACCTCGACGCCGACGCGATCGCGAAGTTCGCGGCCACGGGCACCGGAGTCGCGCACTGCCCGTCCTCGAACGGCCGGCTCGCCGCGGGCATCGCGCCGATCCCGCAGCTGCTGGCGGCAGGAGCACCGGTCGGCCTCGGGGTGGACGGCGCGGCGTCGAACGAGTCCGGTCAGCTCGGCTCCGAGATCCGCGCCGCGGTGCTGATGAACCGCCTGCGCGCCGGCGCCGACCGGATGAGCGCCCGGCAGGCGCTCTCGGTCGCCACCATCGGCGGGGCCCGGGTGCTCGGCCGGCAGGACGAGATCGGCTCGATCGAGGCCGGCAAGCTCGCCGACCTCGCGCTCTGGCGGATCGACGGGATCGAGCACGCGGGCATCGCGGACCCGGTCGCGGCGCTCGCACTCGGAGCGCAGCCCCCGCTGAGCCTGCTCCTGGTGCAGGGTCGCCCGACGGTGCGGGAGGGACGGCTGGTGAACGCGGACGAGGACGCGATCGCCCGCGAGGTCGCCCGGGCGAGCACGGAGCTGGCCTCGCGCGACTGAGCTGCGGCGGCCGATCGGCGCTCAGCCCGTCGTCGTTCAACCGGGCGGCGCCTCCGCGTCGACGGTAGCGACCGGGGCGGCGTCCGGGTGCAGGAGCCTCCAGATCCGGTCGCGGGAGAGCGGCAGCTCGGTCGGCCTCACGCCGATCGCGTCGCGGACGGCGTTGGCGAGTGCGGGGGCGACCGGGTTGTAGGGCGCCTCGCTCATCGACTTCGCGCCGAACGGCCCGAGCTCGTCGGCGGTGTCCGCGAAGAGCACCTCGGTCTCGGGCACGTCCGCCATCTGCGGGATGTGGTAGTTCCGGAGGATCGCCGTGGTCACGGTGCCCTCGCCGTCGAGGATCACCTCCTCGTACAGCGCCGAGCCGATCGCCTGCGCCACTCCGCCCTCGACCTGCCCGCGGCACTGCGCCGGGTTGATCACGAAGCCGGCGTCGGCCGCCTGGACCGACTGCAGGATCCGCACCTCGCCCGTCGGCTCGTGCACCGCGACGCGGAAGCCCTGGACGTTGAACGCGAGCGAGCGCTGAGCGCCGTCCTCGCTCCCGGTCGCGGTGACCGGTCCGCCGGCCGCACGGACCAGATCGGCGAACGCGACCCGGGTGCCGTCCGGAGCGAGCAGGCCCTCGTCGTCGGGCTCGAAGGTCTCGTCGTGCCCGGTCAGCCGCTTGGCGAGCGCCTGCAGCTCGGCGAGGAGGCGCGTCGCGGCCGAGTGGACGGCCTTGCCCGCGACCACCGTGCCGGCGCTGCCGAACGCTCCGGTGTCGTAGCGGGCCGCGTCCGTGTCGGACTGGCGGATCCGCACCCGATCGGCCGAGGCGCGGAAGGCGCTCGCGACCAGCTGCGTGTGCACGGTGGTCGTCCCGTTGCCGAACTCGGCCGTGCCCACGCCGATGGTCAGCACTCCCTCGGCGTCGACGGTGACGGTCGCCTCCGAGAAGTGGCCCCGCGGTGGGATGGTGGCGATCATCGCCAGTGCCGCGCCCTGCCCGGTCCGCCACCCCGGTCCGTCGGGGGCGGGGGAGCCGCCGCCGCCGGCCAGGGCCGCCTCGGTGAGGTCGAGGCACTGGTCGAGCCCGTAGGAGGCGAAGCCGATGTCGTCGCCCTCGACGTGCGTGACCACCAGCGGCTCGCCCGGGCGCACCGCGTTGATCCGCCGCAGCTCGAACGGGTCGATCCCGAGCTCGCGGGCGAGATCGTCCATCGCCGACTCGATGCCGAAGATCACCTGCCCGAGGCCGTAGCCGCGGAACGCCCCCGAGGGGAGGTTGTTCGTGTAGACGGCCTGCGCGTCGACGCGCTTGCTGGGCGCGCTGTAGACGGCGACCGACTCCGAGGTGCCGTGGAACATCACGCCGGGTCCGTGATTGCCGTAGGCGCCGGTGTCCGAGAGCACGTCCACGGCGAGGGCGGTCAGCCGTCCGTCGCGCCGGGCGCCGAGCGTGACGCCGACCCGCATCGGGTGTCGGCAGGGGGCCATCGTGAACTCGTCGCTCCGGGTGAACTCGAACTGCACGGGCCGGCCGGTGGCGAGCACGGCGAGGGCGACGACGTCCTCCGTCAGGATCTCCTGCTTGCCGCCGAAGCCGCCGCCCACCCGGGCCGTGAAGACGCGGACGGTCGACGGATCGCGGTCGAACAGGCGCGCGATCTCGTCGCGCACGAGGAAGGGCACCTGCGTCGAGGTCCGCAGCACCAGCTCTCCGCCCTCGAGCCAGCCGATGGTGCCGTGGGTCTCGAGCGCCGTGTGCGCGACCCGGGAGGTCGAGTACCGGCCCTCGACGACCACGTCGGCCTCCGCGAGTCCGGCGGCCACGTCCCCGTGCTCTCCGTGGAGCTCCGCGACGACGTTCGCCTCCGGCCGGGCGATGCGCGAGGCGATCGGATCCTTGTCGGCGTGCAGGAGCGGCGCGCCGGCCGAGCGCGCCTCCTCCGGGTCGAAGACGGCGGGCAGCACCTCGTAGTCGACCTCGACGGCGCGGCAGGCCGCCTCCGCCTCGGCCACCGACTCCGCGACCACCACGGCCACGCGCTGCCCGCGGAACCGGACGACGGTGTCGAGCATGCGGGTGTCGTCCGGGTCGTCGAGCCGGGACTCGTGGCGGGCGGTGGAGTAGAGGACGTCCGGGACGTCCTCGGCGGTGAGGACCGCGACGACGCCCCGCATCGCGCGGGCGGCGGTCGTGTCTATCGAGCGGATGCGCGCGTGGGCGTGCGGGCTCTGGACGACCTTCAGGTGCAGCAGGCCGGCCACGGCGACGTCGAGGGTGAACGGCTCGCGGCCCTGGACGATCCGCCGGCCGGCGGGCGCGCCGAGCGAGCGGCCGACCCGGGACTCCTCGGCCGACGGGCGACCGGTGCGGCGGACGGGCGTGAGACCCGAGGGCGGGGCCGCGTGCCGTCCGCGGGCCGGGGCCTCCGTGCGATCCGCGCCGGACGGCTCGGCCGCGTGCGCGCCGTGCCCGGACGCGCAGGCGCCCGTCACGGCCTCGCGGATGGGGCGGTAGCCCGTGCACCGGCAGAGGTTGCCCTTCATCAGCCGCGGCACATCCTCGGCGCGGACTCCGTCGAGCGCCGTGGCCGTGACCACCATGCCGGCCGTGCAGAAGCCGCACTGGAACGCGCCGGCCTCGACGAACGCCTCCTGCACCGCGCTCGGCTCCTCGGGCGTGCCGAGGCCGGCCGCGGTCGTCACCTCGCGCCCCTCGACGCGGTGGGCGGGGTAGAGGCAGGAGTGGAACGGCGTCCCGTCGACGAGGACGGAGCAGGCGCCGCAGTCGCCGGCGTCGCACCCCTTCTTCACCTCGAAGTGCTCGTGGTCGCGGAGGAGGGTGCGCAGCACCTGGCCGGGGCGGGGGGAGGCGTCGACCGGCTCGCCGTTGACGGTGAACCTCATCGGCCGCCTCCGGCCAGCTCGGTGCGGATCTCCTCGGCGAGCACGCGGACGACGGCATGGCGCCAGTCGGCGGCTCCGTGCGGGTCGGTGAACCAGGTCGCGACGCCGTCGACGGCCGCGGCGAGCTCGGCCGAGGAGGGAACGGCGGCGAAGCGGAGCAGCTCCGGCCGGACGGTCGCCGCGGTGATCGTGAGCACGAACGCGCCGTCGGTGTCGAGGCGGCCGATGACGACGGCGCCGGAGCGTCCGAGAGGGGAGAGCGCCGTCTTGCGGAACGCGGTGCGCGCCCGGAGGGAGGAGAGCGGGATCTCGATCGAGCGGATGACGTCGTCCTGGGCCAGGGAAGTGGTCATGTTGCCGGTCACGAGCTCGGCGACCGGCACGGCGACGTCCGAGCCGTCGGCCCGCCAGACGAGGACGGTGGCGTCGAGCGCGGCGGCGAGGCTGATCATCGGTCCTGCGGGCAGGGCGTTGGCGATGTTGCCGCCGACAGTGGCGACGTTCCAGATCTTGAAGGAGCCCAGCAGTGCCGTGCAGCACTGGAAGAAGAGCGGATGGGCGGTGTCGCCCGCGTCGGGCATCGCGGCGAGCTCGCTGAGCGTGCAGGTCGCCGCGATCGAGAGCCCGGCGTCCGTGCGCACGATCGGCTCCCACGCGAATCCCTGCAGGTCGAGGAGCTCGTCGAGGTGGTCGTGGGGGAGGGAGAACACCCAGGAGCCGCCTCCGATGACCGCTGAGCGCGGCCCGCGGCCCGCCAGCTCGGAGCGCTCGCGCACCACCCGGACGCGATGGATCGTGTTCAGGTCCATGCCGCGCCTCCGTCCCGCGCCCGTCGGGCGTCTCCCCCCAGTGAACCCCACCCGTGTGACGCCCGTGTTTCCCCACCCCGTCCTCCCGCGGCTCCGCTCCCCGTCCCTCCGGCGGATCCGCCATCCGCTGCGTCCCACCCCGGGCCCCGACCTTGCGGATCAGTGGGCGACCTCCCGATGTCGACCCGCCACCCCCTCGCTCTCCCCCCGAGCCGAACGATCGATCCGCGTGTGAGCGGATCGATCTAGGCGGTCGTCCCCCGCTCTGCGAAAGGTGACCACCCTCTCCGGCCGACTGCGCCGAGCCCGGCGGGGACGGGCTCGGTGTGAAACACCCCCGAGCCGAACGATCGATCCGCGTGCCAGCGGATCGATCTAGGCGGTCGCTCCCCGCTCTGCGAATCGTGACCACCCTCTCCGGCCGACTGCGCCGAGCCCGGCAGGGACGGGCTCGGGGACGAGCACCGCGACCGCGCCGAGCCCGGCGGGGACGGGCTCGGTGTGAAACACCCCCGAGCCGAACGATCGATCCGCGTGCCAGCGGATCGATCTAGGCGATCGCTCCCCGCTCTGCGAATCGCAGCCGCCCTGGAAAGCCGACTGCGCCGAGCCCGGCAGGGACGGGCTCGGGATTCAGCCGAGGCTCGCCACCCACTCCGAGCTGCCGTCGACGAAGGACTGCTCCTTCCAGATCGGCACCGACGCCTTGATGTCGTCGACCAGTGCCGCGCAGGCTTCGAAGGCCGCCGCGCGGTGGGCCGAGGCCACGGCGCAGGCGAGGGCGAGGTCGCCGACCACGAGGTCGCCGACCCGGTGCACGGCGGCGATCCGGACGTCGGGCCAGCGCTCGACGATGCGGCGGGCGGAGGCGAGGAGTGCGGCGGGGGCGTCCGGGTGCGCCTCGTAGGACAGCCGGAGCACGCCGCGGCCCTCGTCGTGGTCGCGGACGACGCCCGCGAAGGTCACGACGGCGCCGTGCGTCGGGGAGTCGACCGCCTGCTCGCACTCGTCGACGGTGATGGCCTCGGCCGCGAGCCGGGCGAGGGCGACCGGCTCAGCGGGCATGGTCGCCACCTCCGAGCTGGTCGAGCAGGTGCCCGATCACCGGGTCGAGCACGTCGATCCCGTCGCGGACGCCGCCGGGGGAGCCGGGGAGGTTCACCACGACGCTGCGGCCGCTGACGCCGGCGAGCCCGCGGCTGAGCACGGCGGTCGGGACGTGGGCGGCGCCCTTGGCGCGCACCGCCTCGGCGAGGCCGGGCAGGGGCCGCTCCAGGAGGGGGGCGGTCTGCTCCGGGGTGACGTCGCTCGGGGCGACGCCCGTCCCGCCGGTGGTCACGACCACGTCGACTCCGCTGCCGATCGCGTCGGCGATCGCCTCGCCCACCGCGTCGCCGTCGGCCACGACGACCACCCGGGACTCCCAGCCGCGGGTGGTGAACCAGGCCTCGAGCGCCGGTCCCGTCCGGTCCTCGTACACGCCGGAGGCGGCACGGGTGGAGGCGACGACCGCCACCGCCCGCCGCGTCACGGGGTTCCTCCGCTCGTCCACGAGCCGCTCCTCCCGCCCGCCTTCGCGAGCACACGGATACCGGTGATCGCGGCACCGCGATCGACCGCCTTGATCATGTCGTAGACCGTGAGGGCGGCCACGCTGACCGCGGTCAGCGCCTCCATCTCGACGCCGGTGCGCCCGGTCGTGCGCACGCGCGCCTCGATCCGGACGCGGCCGTCCTGCGGCTCGAGGTCCACGTCGACGCCGTCCAGCGCCAGCGGGTGGCAGAGCGGGATGAGGGTAGAGGTCGCCTTCGCGCCGAGGATCCCGGCGATCCGCGCCACGCCGAGCGCTTCGCCCTTGGGCAGCTCGCCCTGCTCGAGGAGCCGCACCACCTCGGGTGAGGTCTCGACGTAGCCCTCGGCGACGGCGGTGCGCGCCGTGACCTCCTTCGCGCTCACATCGACCATGTGCACGGCTCCGTCGCCGCGCACATGGGTGAGCCGATCGCTCTCAGTCATCGATCCTCCAGATCTCGACCGTGTCGCCGGTCGCTGCGTGGTCCGTCCCGACGGGGACGTGGATGAGCACGGTGGAGCGGGCGTAGGACGCCAGCAGGTGCGAGCCGGGCCCGCCCACCGGGTGCACGAAGCCCTCGTCGTCGAGGACTCCGCGGCGGATCTGGTGCAGGTGCGCGGGCGAGTCGAGCGCCGTGCCGAGGCGCGCACGGAGCCGCGGCCGCTCGGCGGGCGTCCGTCCCGCGAGCGAGCGCAGCACGGGCCGGAGGAACACCTCGAACGAGACCAGGGCGCTCACCGGGTTCCCGGGAAGCGAGACCACCGGCAGGTGCAGCCCCTCGGCCACGCGCACGAGACCGAGGCCCTGCGGGCCGCCCGGCTGCATCTCGACGTGGCCGAACTCCGAGCCCGCCGGGCCGAGCGCGTCGCGGACGACCTCGTAGGCGCCCGCGCTGACACCGCCGACCGTGATCACCAGGTCGGCCGCGCCCGCGTGCTCCTCGAGCAGCGCCAGGAGGTCCTCGGCCCGATCGCTCGTGCAGGCGGCGACGACGGGCAGCGCGCCCGCCTCGCGGACGGCCTCGGCCAGCAGGGCGCCGTTCGCGTCGTGGATCTGCGCCTCCTCGAGGACGGCGCCTGCGGGACGGATCTCGTTGCCGGTGGGGACGACGAGCACCCGGAGTCGCGGCAGCACCTCCGCCTCGGTCAGCCCGAGCGAGGCGAGGAGTCCGTAGTGGGCCGCGCGGAGGACAGTGCCGGCCGGGAGGGCGAGCTCGCCGCGGCGGGCGTCGCTGCCCCGGGCTCGGACGAAGGTCGCCGGCGCCACCGGGTGCGCGAAGGCGACGCTGCCCTCTGCGGGGAAGCGCGGAGGATCGACGCGCTCGACCGGGACGACGGCGTCGGCCCCCACCGGCAGCGGCGAGCCGGTCATGATCGGTGTCGCCGTGCCGGGCTCGTGCCGCGGCGCCCGGTCGCCCGCGGGGATCGGCGCCGAGACGGGCAGGGCGACGGGATGCTCCGGCGCCGCCGCGTCGAGGTCGGCCGCCCGCACCGCGAAGCCGTCCATCTGCGAGTTGTCGAAGCGCGGCAGGTCGAGCGGGGAGTCGACGGAGCGGGCGAGGACCCGCCGGTCGTACGCGCCCGGATCGGCGGCGACGGCGGCCGGCTCCAGGCTCAGCGTCTCGCGGGCACCCCGCGTGGCCAGCGGCGCGAGCAGCGCCCGCACCCGGGCGGCGTGCAGGTCGATCGAGGTCATCGTGTCCTCTCGCGAGCGGCGGAGCCCGACCGGCGGCGGGACCGAGTCCATCTTGCCGGGTCGCGCCCGGTTCCGCGGCGTAGTGTGAGCGGATGAGCACAGCACTGGGGATCCCGGGCTTCCGGCCCCGACAGCGCAGCGCGGTCCTCCCGGCCGACCGCCCCGCCACCCCGCTCCTCCTGGACACCTACGGGCGCGTCGCGGACGATCTGCGGATCTCGCTGACGGACAAGTGCAATCTGCGCTGCACCTACTGCATGCCGGCGGAGGGCCTGCCGTTCCAGCCGCCCGCGTCCCTGCTCAGCCGTGAGGAGATCCTCCGCCTCGCGCGCATCGCCGTGGAGCAGTTCGGCGTCCGCCAGATCCGCTTCACCGGCGGCGAGCCGCTCCTGCGCAAGGACCTCGTCGACATCATCCGCGACGTCGCCTCCCTCGACCCGCGCCCCGAGATCTCGCTCACCACGAACGCGATCGGCCTGTCGGGTCGGGCGGCGGCGCTCGCCGGCGCCGGCCTGAACCGCGTCAACGTCTCGCTCGACTCGATCTGCGCCGAGACCTTCGCGAAGGTCACCCGTCGCCCGTTCCTCGACCGCGTGCTCGCGGGCATCGACGCGCTCGGTCCCGCCGGCCTGGACCAGACCAAGATCAACGCGGTGCTCCTGCCCGGGATCAACGACCACGAGGCCCCGGAGCTGCTCGCCTGGGCCCTCGCGGGAGGCCACCAGCTCCGCTTCATCGAGCAGATGGCGCTCGACGCCGACCACGGCTGGGACCGCGCGACCATGATCACCGCCGCGGACATCCGGGCGCTGCTCTCGGAGCGCTTCTCGCTCAGCCCGCACGCGGCCCCCCGTGACGGCGCCCCCGCCGAGCTCTTCGACGTCCGCGAGGCCGGGGGGTCCGAGGTGCTCGGCCAGGTGGGGATCATCGCGTCCGTCACCGAGAACTTCTGCGACGACTGCCGCCGCACCCGGCTCACCGCCGAGGGCGGTGTCCGCAGCTGCCTCTTCTCGAACGAGGAGACGGACCTGCTCGGCCCGATGCGCGCGGGCGCGGACGACCACGAGGTCGCCCAGCTCTGGCGCGGGGCGATGTGGGCCAAGCCCGCGGGACACGAGATGAACCGGGCGGGCTTCGTGCAGCCCGAGCGCACGATGAGCGCGATCGGCGGATGAGCATGCGGGTCCGCTACTTCGCGGCGGCCAAGGCCGCCCTCGGCCGTGGTTCCGACGAGCTCGACGAGGTGCCCGACCTGGGCGCTCTCGAAGAGAGACTCGTCGCCTCCGCGCCCTCGGCCGCCGACGTGCTCGCACGGTGCACCTACCTGGTCGACGGCGTGTCGACCGCGGACAGGGCCACGCCGCTGCGTCCCGATGCCGCGGTCGACGTCCTGCCGCCGTTCGCCGGCGGCTGACCCCGAAGAGCCCTCCGTGACGAGCCGTCCTCGACCGGACCGGTGCGTCCGCTCCGCGCGGTCCGCAGCAGGTGCGTCCGCGCTTCTGGAGGACGCTGCATCCCGAGGACGGACTGGTCCTGTCCCGCCGCACAGGGACCCGCGGGACGCCTCCCTCAGACCCGCGTGCGGCGGGGCAGGACCGGATCAGCGGCCGATCCCGTGCGTCACGGGCACAGGACGTTGGTCATCGTGTCGAGCACGTTGCGGTTCTGCACGTCGAGGAATCCGAACGCCGAGGAGACTCCGGTGGCGACCAGCACGCCGCTGACGAAGGCCCGGCCGTCCCGGGTCACGTAGGCGTCCGGCGCGAAGATGGTGGCGTCGGAGGGCACACCGGAGGCGACGCGGATCTGCGGCTGCGTCCTGTCCGCGAACGCGCCGTACCGGACGAGAGCGCCGTTCTGGATCACGTCCACGACGTCACGGTTCTGTCGATCGCGGTAGGCGTCGGCACTGGTCACCCCGGTGGCGACCAGGATGCTGCTGTTGAAGAGGCGCCCGTCCGGCGTCAGGTGGTACGAGGGCGCCAAGGCCGTCGATTCTGCCGGAACGTTCCTGGCGTAGACCTGGTTCTTCGTGGAGGAGATGTAGCGGACGAGCTCCGAGCCGACGATGACGTCGATGACGTCGTTGTTGCTCTGGTCGCGGAAGGAGTCCGCGCTCGTCACTCCGGTGGTCACGAGGGCTCCGCCGGCGCGCCGCAGCTCGCCGTTCGGTGTGACGTAGAAGGCGGGCGCATGGACCGTCGATCCGGCCGGCACGCCGCTCCCGATGGCCTTCGGCGCGGCGTCTCCGGTGACGAAGCGGTAGAAGACGCCGTCGACCACGAAGTCGGCGACGTCGCGGTTCTGCTCGTCGCGGAAGCCCTGGACGCTGGTGACGCCGCGCGCGATCCGCCCCCCGCCGTGGTAGAGCTCGCCCGACTCCGTCAGGTAGTACCGGGGTCCGACGGTCTTGGCTCCCGAGGGCACGTTGCCGTTCGACTCCGGCGTCGTCCGTCCGCCGTCGGTGACGTACCGGACGGCGGTCCCCGTGGTCGCGGTGGTGCTCGCGGTCGCCGTCGCGCCCGCGGCGCCGGAGACGGCGGAGAGGGTGATGCCGTTCTGCGCCACGTTCCCGGCCGTGACCGGGATGCTCACGCGTCCGTCCGCGCCGGTCGTCGCCCTGACCGTCTGCGCGCCGCCGCTGGTCAGGCCGGCGGGGAGAGTGATGGTGACCGTGTCGCCGGCAGCGGGAGCGCCGTTGGTCGTGGCGAGGACGGAGACCGTTCTCGTGGTGCAGGCGGGGAAGGAGTACGCCGGGGCGTCGAAGGCGAGGGTGAGGCCGGTGGACGCGGCGGCCGCGGGGGTCGCGACCGCCGCGGCGACGACGGGGACGGACCAGGCCGCACCCGACATGATCGTCCGCCGGGCGGGCCCCCCGCGGGTCGAGTCGATCCGCGGGGGGAGGGAGCGCGAGTGCGCTGCCGTCGGGTCCAGGGAGTTGGTGTCCGTCATGGTGTTCCTTTTCTTTCTTTCCTGCGAGGGGTGGTGGACGCGCCGATCCTGCCGAACGTCCGGCCTCCGGACGACGCGGAACGGGCCGCGACGAGATTCCATGCCCGACCGTGGACGTTCCGTCGCGCCGCCGGGCCGGGGGAGCCGCTCAGGGCGCCTCCTCGCCGGGAGCCCGTCCGGCGCGGGGGACGCGGCGGCGCACGTCAGCCCGCGTCGTCGATCCGGCGGAGGGTCCGCTGCATGTGGATCCGCGAGCTGAAGCCGGCCGACCGCGCCACGCGGTCCAGGTCCGTCGCCGCCCGCGGGCCGAGCTCGTCGAGGAGGCGCTGCGCCTCGAAGGCCCGCGCGCGCTCGATCCGCTGACGAGGGGTGGTGCCGGCGGCCGAGAACGCCCGGTGCAGGTGGCTGACCGACACGCCGAGACTCTCCGCTAGCGTCTCCACCGTGAAGGAGCGGTCGCGGTAGTGCCGCTCGATCAGGCGCGTGCCGTTCGCATACACGGCGGCGGGGGACCGGTCCTCCCGGTCAGAGGAGGGCAGCAGCGCCGAGAAGGCCGAGGCCAGGAGGTGCTCGCTCGCGATCTCGAAGTGCTCGAAGGCCGCGTCCGAGGGCTCGACGCCGAAACTGAGGACGGTGTTCGCCGCACCGGTGAGTGCGCGCCAGTAGGCCTCGGGGAGGGCGAGGACCCGGTCCGTGAGCGAGGCGAACTCGCTCGCGCGGAGCACCGAGGGGCGCAGCTGCCACTCGAAGCGCGCCCACGGGCTGACCGCCGCCGCGTACTGCACCGTCGAGGCGCGGGTCAGGAGAGCGCTGCCGGCCGGGAGCCGGTGGTCGCGGCCCCGGGCGGAGAGGCGGCCGGTGCCGTCGAGGCTGAAGAGCACGCGGAGCCTCCCGGGATGGGGGAGGACCTCGAACTCCCCGGCCTGCAGCCAGGCGCGGCTGAGGCTGAGGCGCGGCGGGACGATCGCGTCGCAGACGGCACCTCGCGGCAGGGGGCGCCGCGGAATCCAGCCGAGCCGACGCAGCCGCCTCTCGGCGGGACTCCAGACCTCGGGCATCACGCCTCCGCGCCGGGGTCGAGCGGGTCGGGAGGATCGAGCAGCGCCGCCTGCCGCGCGGAGTGCGGTGAAGGCGTCGGCATGGGTGCTCTCCTCGGAACGGTGGCCGCGAGCACGCCACCGCCGATCAGCTTCGGACACTGCTCCGCCCTGATCCGCGGAGAAGGACGGATCCTCTCCGCTGCGAGCACCGAACATCCCGGGTCGCCGATCGGCAGGGCGCTGGGTGCGCCTCACCCCTCCCGTTCCGCGGCGCACGCGGCCGCGGGGAGGGTCACCGCTCCCGCCACGACGCCATCCCGCCGTCGAGCGAGTCGGACGCCACGCCCGCCGCCGCCGCGCGCTCCGCCGCGAGACGCGACCGGACCCCGGAGGCGCAGTGCAGCACGAGCGGACCGGCCGGCAGAGCGGCGGGGTCGAAGCGCGACATCGGCATCCGCACGGCACCGGGCACCGCGACGGACCGGTCCTCGTCGTCCTCGCGGAGGTCGACGACGCTCGGGGGCGTCGGCCCGGCCAGCCGCTCCCGCAGCTCGGCCGCCGTGATCGAGCCCGCCGCGGCCCGCCGCTCCGGGACCGGCGGCACCCGCCGCTCGAGAGGGAGCTCGGCCCAGGAGGAGTCGAGAGCGTCGTGCACGAGGACGCGACCGAACAGCGGCTCGCCCGCCCCGGTCACGAGCTTCACGACCTCGGCCGCCATGGCCGAGCCGATCAGCGCGCAGAGCGCGCCCAGCACGCCCACCGTCGAGCAGCTGTCACCCGCGTCCTCGGCCTCGGGGTGCAGCGCGCGCAGGGTCACCCCTCCGCCCGGGGCGCCGGCCCAGAAGGTCGAGAGCTGCCCGTCGAAGCCGAGCGCCGATCCCCACACGTGCGGGATCCCGGCGCGGGTCGTCGCATCGGAGGCGAGGTAGCGCGCGCCGAAGGTGTCGAAGCCGTCGACCACGACGTCCCAGCCCGCCACCAGGGCGTCGACGTTGGCCGAGGTCAGCGACACCGGGAAGGCCCGGGCGTCGATGCCGGGGGAGAGCCGCCGCGCGGTCGCCGCCGCCGACTCCGCCTTCGACCGGCCCACCGAGGAGTCGTCGTGCGCCGTCTGCCGCGCCAGGTTCGAGAGCTCGACGACGTCGCCGTCCACGATGCCGAGCCGCCCGATCCCGGCCGCGGCGAGCGCCGTGATCACCGGCGAGCCGATGCCGCCCGCGCCGAGGATCAGCACGCGCGCGTTCCGGAGGCGCCGCTGTCCGAGCTCCCCGAGGGGCGCCAGGCGGATCTGCCGGGCGAACCGCTCGCGCTCGGCGGCGGTCAGCGGCGGTCCGGGCTCGACGAGCGGGGTCATGAGAGCTCCTTCCTCCACTGGCCCTCGTGGGCGACGGGGGTGAAGCCGACGGCCTCGTTCACGGCGAGCATCGGTCGGTTCTCCTCGGCGTTCCAGGTGTAGACGGCCCGGCAGTCCGGGGCGGTCCCCACCGCATCGCCGATCGCGGTCAGGGCGAGGAAGTCGCTCCAGCCGTCGGCGCCCACGGCCTCGGGGATCGCGAGCTCGCGGATCCGGAGCGCCGGGTCGGAGGTGCGGTTCACCACCCCAGTGTGCACGTCCCGGCGCCCGCGGCGGCCTCCTGCGCCTGTTCCGGTGCGGGATCGCGGCGGTCCGTCGGCCGGTCGGGGCTCCGCCTCCCGGCCCGGCCGCGGCCGTCGGCTACCGTGGAGGCGTTGTGGACGGGAGCGAGGCGGCCGGGTGTACCTGAAGAGCCTGACCCTCAAGGGGTTCAAGTCCTTCGCTCAGCCGACGACGTTCGCCTTCGAGCCGGGGGTCACCTGCGTCGTCGGCCCCAACGGCTCGGGCAAGAGCAACGTCGTCGACGCGCTCGCCTGGGTGATGGGGGAGCAGGGGGCGAAGACGCTCCGCGGCGGCAAGATGGAGGACGTCATCTTCGCGGGCACCTCCACCCGCGGACCCCTCGGCCGCGCCGAGGTCGCGCTCACCATCGACAACTCGGACGGCGCCCTGCCGATCGAGTACACCGAGGTGACGATCACCCGGACCCTCTTCCGCAACGGCGGCAGCGAGTACGCGATCAACGGACGCGGTTGCCGGCTGCTCGACGTGCAGGAGCTGTTGAGCGACTCCGGTCTCGGGCGCGAGATGCACGTCATCGTGGGGCAGGGACAGCTCGACGCCGTGCTGCACGCGACCCCCGAGGAGCGGCGCGGGTTCATCGAGGAGGCCGCCGGGATCCTCAAGCACCGCCGCCGCAAGGAGAAGACGCTCCGCAAGCTCGAGGCGATGCAGGCGAACCTGACCCGCCTCTCCGACCTCGCGGGCGAGATCCGGCGCCAGCTCAAGCCCCTCGGGCGCCAGGCCGAGGTCGCACGGCAGGCGCAGACGATCGCCGCCGTAGTGCGCGACGCCCGGGCGCGCCTGCTCGCCGACGACGTGGTCGCGCTCCGGACCGCCCTGGACGGCTTCGCCCGCACCGAGAGCGAGCGGCACAGCGAGCGGGTGGTCCTGCAGCAGCGGCTCGAGCAGGCGACGCTCCGGCGAGCGCGGATCGAGGCGGAGGCGGTCGGCGACGCGGTCGACGACGCCCGGCGCACCTCGTTCGAGCTGGAGTCGGTGCAGGAGCGGCTGCGCAACCTCTCGGCCCTCGCCGGGCAGCGGCTCGCGATGCTCGAGCTCGAGTCCGAGCAGCCGCAGATCCAGCCGCGCGTGACGCCGGCGCAGGTGGAGGAGGCGCGGGTCGAGCTGGAGCGCCTGCGGCAGGCCGTCCTCGACGCGGAGTCGGCGTGGGTCCAGGCGCAGGGCACGACCGTCGCCGCCCGCTCCGCCCTCGACGCGGTCGACGAGGAGATCGCCGCGCAGGCGGCCCTCGTCTCGCGCTACGACCTCGAGCTCTCCACCCTCTCGGGGCAGGCCGACACCGCCGCCTCCCGTCTCGCGTCCGTCCGGGGCGAGGTCCTGCGCGCGCAGAACACCCTCGACGCGGCCGACCGGCGGAAGGAGGCGGCGCGGCGGGCGCTCGACGCTCTGGAGGCCGAGCTGGGCGACGCGGGCCGCGGCCCCGACGGCGGCCTCGACGAAGGCTACGAGCTCGCCCAGTCCGCGGTCTCGGCCGCCGAGGCCGGAATCGAGCGGCTGCGCGAGGAGCTGCACGCCCTGGAGCGCGAGCGCGAGGCGCTGGCCGCCCGCACGGGTGCCCTGTCGCTGGCCCTCGACGTCTCGGACGGCTCGGCCGAGCTGATCGCCGCCCGGATCGAGGGGGTGCGCGGCCGGGTCGCCGAGCGGATCCAGGTGCGGCCGGGCTCCGAGGCCGCGATCGCCGCCGCCCTCGGCGCGGTCGCCGACGCCGTGCTGGTCGAGTCGACCGCCCGGGCCGACGCGGCTCTGGACGCCGCGCTGGAGCGCGACCTCGGACACGTCGAGCTGCTGGTCGCCGACGCCACCCGGCCGCACGTCGCTCTCGCCGTTCCCGAGGGGGCGGAACGCGCGGGCGACCTCGTCACGGCGCCGGCCGGGGTCCTCTCGCTCCTCGAGCGCGTGCTCGTGGTCGAGGACCTCGCCGCGGCGCGGCGGCTGAGGGAGCGCATCGATCCGGGCACCGTCCTGGTCACCCGCGACGGCGCGACCGTCTCCGACGCCGTGCAGAGCGCCGGCTCCGGCGGGCAGCGCAGCCGGATCGAGCTCGTCTCCGAGCGCGACTCCGCCGCCGCCCGGCTGGAGGAGGTCGAGGGCGGGATCGACCGGCTCCGCTTCGAACTCGCCGAGCAGACCGGAGCGCTCCGCGGCGCGAAGGAGCAGGCCGCGAGCGCGCTCTCGGCCCTCCGCGAGCACGACGCCGCCCGTGCCGCCCACACCGAGCGGCTCGGCGGCGTGCGCGCCCAGCTCGAGGCGGCCACCGCCGGAGCACGGCCGGGGCTCGAGGCGCGCTGGCCGTCGCCTCGGACCGGGTCGGCGACGCCAGCGCGCGGCCCAGGAGGCGAGGTCGGCGCTCGACGCCGCGCGCGCGAGACCCCGGCCGGTGCTCGACGCGAGCGCGCGCGACGGTCTGCAGCGCGACGTCGACACCGCACGCGAGCGCGAGATCGAGGCGCGGCTCGGCGTCGAGACCGCCAAGGCGAGTGCGGGCGGAGCAGTCCTGCGGGGAGGCGCGGCCCGCCAGCTGGCCGCCGACCGCGCCGCCGCCGACGAGGCCGCGCGCCGCGCCGTGATCCGCCGTCGCCGCGCGCGCGACGCCGCGGCCGAGGTGACCGCCGCGCTCCCCGCCGTCCTCGCCTCCGTCGACCGCTCCGTCCAGCAGGCCCGGGCCGAGCTCGTCGCGGCCGAGGCGGCGCGCTCGCAGCAGAACGCCGAGCTGCAGGGGCTCCGCCGCGAGGAGGGGAGCGTGCGCGACCGGCTCCAGTCCGTCACCGAGAGCGTGCACGGCCTCGAGCTGCAGATCTACGAGAAGAGGCTGCAGCTCACCGGTCTGCTCGAGCGCGCCGCGTCCGAGCTCGGGCTCACCGAGGACGTGCTGGTGGAGGAGTACGGTCCCGGAGTCGGCGTCCCCGACGAGACGGACGAGGAGCAGGAGCCGCGGCCCTACGTCCGCGAGGAGCAGCGCCGCCGCCTCGAGAAGGCCGAGAAGCAGCTGGGGCAGCTGGGCCGCGTCAATCCGCTCGCGCTGGAGGAGTTCGCCGCGCTGGAGCAGCGGCACGCGTTCCTGACCGAGCAGCTGGCCGACCTCACCGGGACCCGGCGGGACCTGCTCACCATCATCGAGGAGCTCGACGAGACGATGCAGACGGTGTTCGCCTCCGCCTTCGACGACACGCAGGCGGCGTTCGCGGACGTGTTCCCCGTCCTCTTCCCCGGCGGCACCGGCAGCATCCGCCTGACCGACCCGGAGAACCTGCTCACCACCGGCATCGAGGTCGCGGTGCGGCCGGCCGGCAAGAAGATCGAGCGGCTGTCGCTCCTCTCCGGAGGGGAGCGCTCGCTCGCGGCCGTGGCGTTCATGGTCGCCATCTTCAAGTCGCGGCCGAGCCCCTTCTACATCATGGACGAGGTGGAGGCCGCTCTCGACGACGCGAATCTCGGCCGACTGCTCAGCATCTTCGAGGACCTGCGCACCTCGAGCCAGCTGATCGTCATCACCCACCAGAAGCGGACCATGGAGATCGCGGACGCCCTCTACGGCGTCTCGATGCGGCAGGACGGCGTCTCGGCCGTCGTCGGCCAGCGCGTCGCCGCGCCCCCGGCCTGAACCCGCCTCGCCGACCGCTCGGAGGCGCGCCCGCAGGTAGCCTGGAGCCATGGCAGAACGCACCTCCTGGTCGCTCGGCCGCGCACTGCGCGGCCTGTTCGAGAAGCGCACGATCGACGACCAGACCTGGGACGACCTCGAGACGGCGCTGATCACCGCCGACTTCGGCCCCGACATCACCGAGGAGATCGTCGACGACCTCCGCGCCAAGGTCGCCCGCTACTCCACCACCGACCCGCGCGACCTGCAGCGGATGCTCCGCGAGTCCCTCGAGGAGCGTCTGTCGAAGTACGACACGACCCTCAAGCTCAGCGAGCGCCCCGCCGTGATCCTCGTGGTCGGCGTGAACGGCGTCGGCAAGACCACGACCATCGGCAAGTTCGCCAAGTTCCTCCGCAACTACGGCCGGAGCGTCGTGGTCGGCGCGGCCGACACCTTCCGCGCGGCGGCGGTCGACCAGCTCGCCACCTGGGCGCAGCGCGCCGACGCCCAGATCGTCCGCCCTCAGCAGGAGCGCCAGGATCCGGCGTCCGTCGCCTTCCAGACCGTGCAGTTCGCGAAGGACACCGGCGTCGAGATGGTCATCATCGACACGGCCGGCCGCCTGCACACCAAGGGCGGGCTGATGGACGAGCTCACGAAGATCAAGCGCGTCATCGAGAAGCAGGCCCCGATCTCCGAGATCCTGCTCGTGCTCGACGCGACGACCGGTCAGAACGGGCTGAGCCAGGCCGAGGCGTTCATCGAGCACGCGGGCGTCACCGGCCTGGTCATCACCAAGCTCGACGGCTCCGCGAAGGGCGGCTTCGTCCTCGCGGTCCAGGAGCGCACCGGCATCCCGATCAAGCTCGTCGGCCAGGGCGAGGGCATCGGCGACCTCACCGGCTTCACCCCCCACGTCTTCGCCCAGCAGCTCGTCAGCTGAGCGGCCCCGCCCGGGACGACGCGCCGGCGCCGTCCCGGTGGCGGGCTACACGGCCTGCGAGAAGCCCAGTGCCGCGTCGGCGAGGTGGCGCAGGTGCTCCGGGACCGGCAGCCCCTTCGACTCCATCGAGCGCGCCCAGAGCCGGCCGGCCCGGTAGGAGGAGCGGACCAGGGGCCCCGCGAGGACGCCGAGGAAGCCGATGTCCTCGGCCTCCTCCTTGATCGCCACGAACTCCTCCGGGTGCACCCAGCGGTCCACCGGCAGATGCCGCGGCGTCGGGCGGAGGTACTGCGTGATGGTCACGATGTCGGTGCCGGCGTCGTGGAGGTCCTGCAGCGCCTGCGAGATCTCCTCCCGCTCCTCGCCCATGCCGAGGATGAGGTTCGACTTCGTGATCAGCCCCGCCTCCCGGCCCTGGGTGAGCACGTCGAGCGAGCGCTCGTAGCGGAAGGCCGGCCGGATGCGCTTGAAGATCCGCGGCACCGTCTCGACGTTGTGGGCGAACACCTCCGGCTCCGCGTCGAACACCCGCTGCAGGTGCTCGGCGCGGCCCGTGAAGTCCGGGACCAGGATCTCGACCCCGGTGCCCGGAGCCTGGGCGTGGATCTGGCGGATGGTCTCGGCGTAGAGCCAGGAGCCCTCGTCCGGCAGGTCGTCGCGGGCGACTCCGGTGACGGTCGCGTAGCGGAGCTTCATCCGCGCCACGGACTCGCCGACGCGCCGGGGCTCGTCCGCGTCGTAGTCCGCGGGCTTCCCGGTGTCGATCTGGCAGAAGTCGCAGCGGCGGGTGCACTGGGCGCCCCCGATGAGGAAGGTCGCCTCGCGGTCCTCCCAGCACTCGAAGATGTTGGGGCAGCCCGCCTCCTGGCAGACGGTGTGCAGATCCTCGCTCTTCACCAGCGACTGCAGCTGCCGGTACTCCGGGCCCATCGAGGCCTTCGTGCGGATCCACTCGGGCTTGCGCTCGATCGGCGTCTCGGCGTTGCGGATCTCCAGCCGCAGGAGCTTGCGGCCGCCGGCCTCGGCGCTCATGCGGCGACCTCCTCGATGCGGGCGGAGAAGGCGGGCGCCGCCTCCGAGAAGCGCGCCGCCACCCGCGCCCGCACCGCCTCCATGGGCGCAGCCCCGCCGCGCTCGCGCTCGAGCGTGGTCACCCCGGCGTCGGCGATGCCGCAGGCGACGATGCGGGCATAGGGCTCGAGGCTGTTCGAGACGTTGAGGGCGAAGCCGTGCATCGTCACGCCCGAGGCGACGCGGATGCCGATCGCGGCGATCTTGTCGGCGCCGCCGTCCCTCGGGATCCACACTCCCGAGCGCCCGTCGACGCGCCGCCCCTGCACGCCCAGGTCGTCGAGAGCGGCGATCAGCACGCCCTCCAGCGAGCGGACGTAGGCGACCACGTCGACGGGCTCGCCGAGCCGCACGATCGGGTAGCCGACGAGCTGGCCCGGGCCGTGCCAGGTGATCCGCCCTCCGCGGTCGACGTCGACCACGGGCGAGCCGTCGTCCGGGCGCTCGTGCGCCTCGGTGCGCTTGCCGGCGGTGTAGACGGAGGAGTGCTCGCAGAGCACGAGGGTGTCCGGCCTCGAGCCCGCCACCACCTCGGCGTGCAGGCGGCGCTGCAGCTCCCAGCCGTCGGTGTAGTCCAGGGGATCCGCGGAGTCGCCCGCCACCAGTGTCTCGATCACCGGGCCACCCTAACCCTGTTCTTGGACCCGGACCAGTTAATCCGCTCCGCGGTGATCGCGCCGATCGCGAGCCGAACGGCGGCCGCGCCCGCCGACCCTCCGGGCCTCCGGTAGAATTCCGGGCATCATGGCTACTTTCGGCACCCTCTCCGATCGACTCGTCGAGACCTTCAAGAACCTCCGCACGAAGGGCAAGCTCTCCGCGTCGGACGTCGACGGCACCGTCCGCGAGATCCGGCGGGCCCTCCTCGACGCCGACGTGGCGCTGGAGGTCGTGAAGGAGTTCACCGGCAAGGTGCGCGAGCGCGCCCTCGGCGACGAGGTCAACAAGGCGCTCAATCCGGCCCAGCAGGTCGTCCAGATCGTCAACGAGGAGCTCGTCGCGATCCTCGGCGGACAGTCGCGCCGGCTCGAGTTCGCCAAGCGCCCGCCGACCGTCATCATGCTCGCCGGCCTCCAGGGCGCGGGCAAGACGACCCTCGCGGGCAAGCTCGGCAAGTACCTCGGCAAGGACGGCCACACCCCGCTGCTCGTCGCGGCCGACCTCCAGCGCCCCAACGCCGTTCAGCAGCTGCAGGTCGTCGGCGAGCAGGCCGGAGTCGCGGTCTACGCGCCGGAGCCGGGCAACGGCGTCGGCAACCCGGTCAAGGTCGCCCAGAACGCGATCCGCTTCGCGACCGACAAGCAGTACGACACGGTCATCATCGACACGGCCGGACGCCTCGGCGTCGACGCCGACATGATGAAGCAGGCCGCCGACATCCGCCGCGTCACGAACCCCGACGAGGTCCTGTTCGTCATCGACGCGATGATCGGCCAGGACGCGGTCGCGACCGCCAAGGCCTTCCAGGAGGGCGTCGACTTCACCGGCGTCGTCCTCTCCAAGCTCGACGGCGACGCCCGCGGAGGCGCGGCGCTCTCGGTCGCCTCGCTCACCGGCCGCCCGATCCTCTTCGCCTCCACGGGCGAGTCGCTCGACGACTTCGAGCAGTTCCACCCCGACCGCATGGCGAGCCGCATCCTCGACCTCGGCGACGTGCTGACGCTCATCGAGCAGGCCCAGTCCGCGTTCGACGAGGACGAGGCGCGCAAGATCGCCGAGAAGATCATGGGGGACACGTTCACCCTCGACGACTTCCTCGGCCAGATGCAGCAGCTGCGCAACATGGGCTCGATCAAGAAGATGATCGGCATGCTGCCCGGCGCGAAGGGCATGCGAGAGCAGCTCGACCAGTTCGACGAGCGCGAGATCGTGCGCACCGAGGCGATCATCCAGTCGATGACGAAGGCGGAGCGGGTCAACCCGAAGCTGCTCAACGGCTCGCGGCGCCTGCGCATCGCCCGCGGCTCCGGCATGACGGTCACGGACGTCAACCAGCTCGTCCAGCGCTTCGAGCAGGCCGCCAAGATGATGAAGACGGTCGCCAAGGGCGGCATGCCCTCGGTCCCCGGCATGGGCCCCGTGCCCGGCGCCGGCTACCAGGGCCGCCCGAAGCCGCAGAAGAAGAAGGGCAGCAAGTCCGGCAACCCCGCCAAGCGCGCGGCCGAGAACGCGGCGATCACCTCCGGGCCCCGCCCGGGCGATGCGGGCGGCTCCGGCTTCGGCCTGGGCGGCGGCGCCGGCAAGGGCGCCCAGCCCACGCCGGAGGAGCTCGAGCAGCTGCAGAAGCTCCTCGGGCGATGAGGCGGGTCGCGGCCGGACGCGCGGGCGGGATCCTCGTCCTCGCGGCCGTGCTCGGGCTCACCGGCTGCGCCGAGGGCTCCGGGGTCGACGCGATGACGGCGCCCTCCCCGGAGGACCTGGTCGGCCGCTGGGTGACGGGCGTCTCCTACGACGCGCCCGACGTGCCGTTCCTCCTGATCGCGGAGGACGGGTCCTGGACGGGCTCGGACGGCTGCAACGGCGCGCAGGGCGAGTGGTCGATCGACCAGACGGGCGCGCTCACCGTCTCGGCCGGGCCGAGCACGCTGATCGCCTGCGACGGCGTCGCGCTGCCGATGATCTTCTCTGAGGCGGCGATGGCCTCGATCGACGGCGGACGGCTCCGCCTGTTCGACGAGGAGGGGGCCACCGTCGTCAAGCTCGCCCGCTCCACGAGCGACGAGGCGCCCTCGGCGTCGCCGGACCCGGCGGGGGAGTAGCGCGCCGTCCCTCCGGGGGCCGCAGCGGGGATCCCCGGGAGGCGCACCGCTCGCTAGCGTGAGGGCATGACAACCGCACACGCGCGCCCCGTCCGCATCGGCGTCCAGATCGCACCGCAGCACGTCCCCTACGAGGTCATCCGCGACACGCTCGCCGAGCTCGAGGACCTCGGCGTCGACATCGCCTTCAACTGGGACCACTTCTTCCCGCTCTCGGGAGAGCCGAACGGCCTGCACTTCGAGGGCTGGAGCATGCTCGCGGCCTGGGCCGAGCAGACCAGCCGCATCGAGTTCGGCCCGCTGGTCACCTGCAACAGCTACCGCAACCCCGACCTCCTCGCCGACATGGCGCGCACGGTCGACCACATCAGCGCCAAGGGCGCCGAGGGCCGTCTGATCTTCGGCATCGGCTCGGGCTGGTTCGAGCGCGACTACGAGGAGTACGGCTACGAGTTCGGCACTCCCGGCTCCCGCCTCGACGAGCTCTCCGAGGCGATGCCGCGCATCCGCAGCCGGTGGTCGATGCTCAACCCGGCGCCCACCCGCGACATCCCGGTGATGATCGGCGGCGGCGGCGAGAAGAAGACGCTGCGGATCGTCGCCGAGCACGCCGACATCTGGCACAGCTTCTCGGACGTCCCGACGCTCGAGCGCAAGCTCGGCGTGCTCTCGGAGTGGTGCAGCCGCGTCGACCGCGACCCGGCGGCGATCGAGATCTCGACCGGCGCGAGCGTGCGCGGCGGTGTCGGCGACGCCTCCTTCGACGTGCTCGACCAGCAGTACGACCTGGGCGCCCGCCTGTTCACGCTCGGCATCACCGGTCCGGACATCGACCTCGCGCCCGTGCGCGACCTGCTCGGCTGGCGCGACGGCCGGAACAGCACCGCGCGCTGACCCGGCGGGGCGCCGTCAGGGCGGCGCCCCGCGTCGGAGTCAGGCCGGCGGCGCGTCCGTCGCCTTCTGGCCGGTCGGCACCGCCCGGGCGAGGCCGGACTTCTCGGCCGCCACCTCGAACGCGTCTGCCAGGGCGCGCTGGCCCTCGACGGTGGGATGCACGCCGTCCTCGCCGAGCAGCCCGTCCTCGCGGAGGGGGTCCGGGTACTCGAGCGCACCGCCGCCGGCGGCAGTCACGGCCTCGACCAGCGCCGCGTCGTACTCGTCGAGATCGGAGGGGCGCGGGTCGGGGCCCCAGACCGAGTCGAGCGCGATGAGCCGGGCCGAGGGCGAGGCGGACACGATCGCATCCACCGCCGGCCCGATCGCGGCGTCCACGTCCTCCGGATCCCAGCCCAGGTCGTTGCTGCTGGCGATCAGCACGATCGCGTCGGGCCGGGTGTCGGCGATCTCCTCCGCGCGGTCGCCGATCGCGACGCCGCAGTCGCCCGGCTCGATGAAGCCGCCGCCGTCGCAGCCCAGGTTCGTGACCTCCCAGCCGAAGTCGTCGCCGACGAGAGCGGGCCAGGCCTGCTCCGGGTCGACCGTCAGACCGCGCACGATGCTGTCGCCGACGATCGTCACCCGGGAGCCGACGGGAAGAGAGCCGCCGATCGAGAGCGGCAGCGGATCGGCGGTGACGGTCGGGAGGGGAGTGGCGGTGCCGGCGGGGGACGCGGTCGCCGGGCCGGTCGTCGTCGAGGACGAGCAGCCGGCGAGGCCGAGGGCCAGCGCGCCGATCGCGGCTGCGGCGAGGAGGACGGGACGCGTCATGAGCGGGGATCCTGGAGCCCGTCGCGCAACTCGCCCGCGAGCGCCCGGACCACCGCCTTGAGGTCGCCGTCGTTCGCCGCGGCCGTCCGCAATTGGCGCTGATAGCTCGCTCCCGCGACCAGGATCAGCTCGACGTCGCCGAGCTCCTTCACGCAGTCGAGGCGCTCGGCGACCGGTGCGAGGGTGACGAGCAGGTCGCGGATGTCGTCGGTGACCAGCCGCTCCGCTCCGGCGGCGTCGAGGATGATCTCGGCGTCGAGCCCGTAGCGGGCCGCGCGCCACTTGTTCTCGCGCACGTACCAGGGCTGCATCGTCGGAAGGTCCTCGCCCGCGTCCAGCCGCGACGAGAGGTGCTCGACGAGGCACTGGATCAGCGCGGCGACCGCTCCGATCTCCTCCGCGGAGGAGAGGCCGTCGCACGCGCGCATCTCGAGAGTGCCCCACTGCGGCGAGGGGCGGATGTCCCAGCGGACCTCCGTGTGGTCGTCGATGACGCCGGTGCGCATCATGTCGTCGACGTACTCCTCGTAGTTCGCCCAGGCGCCGAACTGCGGAGGCAGGCCCGCCGTCGGCAGCTGCTGGAACATCAGCGCGCGGTTCGAGGCGTAGCCCGTGTCGACTCCGCCCCAGAACGGGCTCGACGCCGAGAGCGCCTGCAGGTGCGGGTAGTAGTCGAGCAGGGAGTTGAGGATCGGTAGCACCTTGTCGCGGTGCTCGATGCCGACGTGCACGTGGATGCCCCAGATCATCATGTTCCGGCCCCACCACTGGGTCCGGTCGATGAGGCGGTGGTACCGCTCCTTGTCCGTGATGGCCTGGTCGAACCACTGCGCGAACGGGTGCGTGCCCGAGCACACGAGGTCGAGTCCCATGGGGTCGGTGATCTCGCGCACCTGCCGCAGCTGGTCCTGCAGATCGGCGACCGCGTCGCGGACGGAGGTGTGCACGCCGGAGACCAGCTCGACCGTGTTGCGCAGGAGCTCGCCGGTGATGTGCGGGTGCGGGGCGCCGTCGTCGCTGCGGAGCGCCTCCAGCACCACATCGGCGACGTTGGCGAGATCGCCCGTCTGCCGGTCGACGATCGCGACCTCCCACTCGATCCCGAGCGTGGAGCGGTCTGATGCGGCGAAGCTGATCTCCATGGCGTGGTCCTCATCGGATCCGGGCGTCCGCCGATCGGGACGCGCCTCGCCATCCTGCCACCTGCGGCCGGGGCGGACGCCGAGCCCCGGCGGAGGCCTTCCCGGTCCCGCGAGGCCCGCTCCCGCGAGGGTGCCGCTGGGCGGCGGCGTGCCGGGCCCGCACCGGGGCGGTTTTTCTGGCAGAATGATCCGTCGGGTCCGAGGCGGTCGACCCTCTACTCACCGCCGACGAAACCCCCTCGAGCTTCCGCCGGGTGTGCCCCCACGCTCACGGCTCAGTTCATCCATCATCGACCGGACACCGGTCAACGACCACACAGGAGAATTGTGGCTGTCAAGATTCGTCTGAAGCGCCTCGGCAAGATCCGGGCGCCCTACTACCGCATCGTCGTCGCCGACTCGCGCACCAAGCGCGACGGCCGCGTGATCGAGGAGATCGGCAAGTACCACCCGACCGAGCAGCCCTCGTTCATCCAGGTCGACTCGGAGCGCGCGCAGTACTGGCTCGGAGTCGGCGCGCAGCCGACCGAGCAGGTCGCCGCGATCCTCAAGCTGACCGGCGACTGGGGCCGCTTCAAGGGCGACGCCGACGCCGTCAGCACCGTCCAGGTGAAGGAGCCCAAGGCTCCGTTCGTCGTCGACGCGAAGAAGAAGCCCGTCCTCAAGCCGAAGTCCGAGGCTCCGGCCAAGGCCGCCCCGGTCGAGGACACCGCCGACGAGACCTCCACCGAGGCGTAGTCAGTGCTCGCTCCCGCCGTCGAACACCTCGTCAAGGGGATCGTCGAGAACCCCGATGAGGTCAGTGTCGTGGCCACGAGCTCCCCGCGCGGAGAGGTCCTCGAGGTGCGCGTGCACCCCGAGGACCTCGGCCGCGTGATCGGACGCTCCGGTCGCACCGCCAAGGCCGTCCGCACTCTCGTCGCCGCGCTCGCCGACGGGCGCCGCGTGCGCGTCGACGTCGTCGACACCGACAAGTAGAGGTGTCGGTCACCGGACCGGGCACGACGCAGCTCCGCGTCGCCCGACTCACCAAGGCACACGGGCTCAAGGGCGCCATCAAGCTCGAGCTCTACACGGACGAGCCCGACAAGCGCTTCACCCCCGGATCCACGTTCACGCTGCAGGTCCCGCGCACCTCCGAGTGGCACGGCAGGAAGCTCGAGCTCGTCGAGCTGCGCTGGTACAACAGCCACCCCGTCGCGTTCTTCCGAGGCGTCGACGACCGCAACGCCGCTGAGACCCTCCTGAAGGCGATCCTCTGGATCGACGAGGAGGTGCAGACCCAGCCGGGCGAGGACGACTCCTGGTACGACTACCAGCTGGTCGGCATGAAGGTCGTCCGCGACGGCGTCGAGGTCGGCACCGTCCGCCGCGTCGACCACTTCCCCGCGCAGGACCTGCTCATCGTCGGTACCCCCTCCGGCGAGGTGATGGTGCCGTTCGTGAACGCGATCGTCCCCTCCGTCGACGCCGCCGCCGGGATCGTCACGGTCACGCCTCCGATCGGCCTGTTCGAGGAGGCTCCCGAGGAGGAGCCCGCCGCGGTCGACCTCAGCGGTGTCGACCTCGCGGACCCGGCGCTGAGCGCGCCGGCGGACGCCGACGAGCCGGACGCCTCCGCTGACGCGGACGCCGCTCTCGAGGAGCCCGCCGACGACGAGCCCCCGGCCGCCTCCGACGCCGCCTCCGAGGAGGAGCCCCGGTCGTGAGGATCGACATCGTCACGATCTTCCCGGAGTTCTTCGGCGTGCTCGACATCAGCCTGCTCGGCCGTGCGCGGCAGAGCGGGCTGATCGAGCTCGGCGTGCACGATCTGCGCGACTTCACCCACGACCGCCACCGCACCGTCGACGACACGCCCTACGGCGGCGGCGCCGGCATGGTGATGCGACCGGAGCCGTGGGGCGAGGCGCTCGACACGATCCTCGACGGCTCGGACGACCCCGTCGTGATCTTCCCATCGCCCGCGGGCGAGCTGTTCACCCAGGCGACCGCCCGCGAGCTCGCGGAGGAGTCCACCCTCGTCTTCGGCTGCGGCCGCTACGAGGGCATCGACCAGCGCGTCGTGGACCACACCGCCGAGCGCGCGCGGGTCCGGCTGATCAGCCTCGGCGACTACGTCCTCAACGGAGGAGAGGTCGCCGTGATGGCGATGATCGAGGCCGTCGGACGCCTGGTCCCGGGCGTCGTCGGCAACCCGGCGAGCCTGGTCGAGGAGAGCCACTCCGACGGGCTGCTCGAGTACCCGAGCTACACCAAGCCGGCTTCCTGGCGGGGCCTCGACGTCCCTCCGGTGCTCCTCAGCGGCAACCACGGGGCGATCGCCGCCTGGCGCCACGAGCAGAGCGTCGAGCGCACGCGCCGCGTCCGCCCCGAACTGCTTCCCTAGCCCCGCGCCGCACGGTCACCGGGCCGCGAGGGCCAGGTGCCGGTCGCGGAGGGCGAGGAAGAGGGGGAACGCGAACGCGAGGGCGACCAGCGGCGCGAGCAGCACCAGGATCCACACGCGGCGCATCCCGATCCGGCGGCCCTCCACCACCATGAAGGCGACGGCCGCGATCGCGACGACCAGCAGGTCGGTCGAGAACGACGACACCCACGGCCCGCCCGCGGCGAGGCCGGCGAGGACGTCCGCGCCCTCCTGCATCGCCCTCACGTTCCAGGTCCAGGTCCCGATCAGCCCGGCGAGGGCGAGGACGAGGTAGACGATCCCGAGCGGCGTCCAGCCGCGGTGCAGCCGGCTCATGCGCGGGCCTCCGTTCGTGCGAGGGTGAGGATCGTCCCTCCGGCGAGGGCGATCACGGCCACAGTAGCGACGGCGAGGGTCAGCGCGTCCGGTGCGGTCAGCGCCTGTCCGCGCAGCGCCTGCCAGCAGGTGAGGGCGACCGCGGCCGCCCAGCCCGCCGAGGCCAGTGCGACGAGCCGCAGCCGGGTGCATCCGAGGCGCAGCACGGGGATCCGGGGTGCCAGCCGTCCGAGCAGCAGCGCGAGCAGCGGGAGCCCCTGCAGAGCGTGCATCCCGACGAAGTGCGGGATGCGCAGATCGCCCCCCGTGGTGCTCCAGCCCAGGAGGGGGAGGCCGGGTCCGCCGTCCGCGACTCCGACGGCGTGCGCACCGACGACGCCCTGGTAGTCGCTGATCGGGCCGGGCGAGGGCCCCGTCATCAGGAACGCGAGGGCCATCCCGACGAGCCCGATCACGAGTCCGACGCGGACGGCGAGCGTCAGCGCAGGGTCGCCGAGCGGCACCCGCGCCAGGAGGGCGGCGAGGACCAGCGACGCCAGCCAGACCACCACGATCGAGACGGCCATCGAGGCCCAGAGCGCGGCGTGCAGGGGAGTGGAGACGTCGAAGTGGCTGCGCTCGCCGACCAGGGCGGCGCCTCCGATCACGACCATCTCGACCGCCAGACCGACCGCCGCGACCGTGCCCAGCGCTCGGGCGAGGCGGCGCCGGCGGGGCACGAGCCCGATCAGCCAGGCGAGCGTCACGGCGTACAGCGCGATCGAGAGGCAGAACTTCAGCGGCTTGCCCCAGAGCGGCTGCCCGCCGAGCTCGCGGGGATCGACGACCAGCGCGATCGCGCAGAGGAGGGCGCCGACCGCCATCGCGGCAGCGAGCACCAGGAGCGGCCGGTGCGGAGCAGCGGAGGCCGTGCGCGCGGGCGTCTCGGTCGCGGCGCTCATCGGGGCACCTCCGTCGAGCCGAAGCGGCTCTGCGTCTCGCGCGCCTGGGCGACGCGCCGGAGCGACTGCAGCACCACGTCTCCGAGCGCGGTGCCGACGGCGGCGACGGCAGCCTGCTCGCTCACGCTCTCACGGGCCTGCAGTTCGTCGAGGTCGGCGGAGGCGACGAGGGCGGCGGCGCGGGCGTAGGCCTCGAGCCAGCCGGCGCTCATCGGACCGGTGGAGAGCTCGAGCGCGTCGAGCGCCCGTGCCGCCGTCGCGACGGCAGGGTGGCCGCAGTGGTCGGATTTCGCGGCCTCGGCGATCCGCCGCGTCGACGCCTCGGTGGCGGACGCGGTCGAGTCGGCGCTCACGGAGACCACGTCCTGCGCCACCTCGAACGCTGCTGTCGGACCGACGCCCGCGTCGAGCGCGGCCGTGATCCGCTTCGCGCCGGCGATGCCGACGCCGCCGCTCTCGATGAGCGCCCGGAGCAGCGTCAGGCGGGCGACATGGGCGTCCCCGTACTCCGCCCGCTGGGGGCCGGCGGCGTCGCCCGGCGGCAGCAGCCCCTCCCGGATGTAGTACTTGATCGTGGGCAGGCTGACGCCGCTGCTGCGGCTGAGCTCCGAGATTCGCACGTGGACAGTACCGCTATCGGATAGCAGTACTGTCCACCGCCTGGTCAGTCCCGCGCGGACAGGACGATGTTCCCCGTCTCGGTGATGGCGATCGTGTGCTCCATGTGGGCGCCGCGAGAGCCGTCACGGCTGCGCAGGGTCCAGCCGTCCTTGTCCGTGTAGATCTTGTCGGTCGTCTGCAGGAACCACGGCTCGATCGCGACGACGAGGCCCGGGCGGAGCGGGTAGCCGCGGCCGGCGCGTCCGTCGTTGGGGATGTGCGGATCGCCGTGCATCGTGCGGCCGACGCCGTGGCCGCCGAAGTCGGTGTTGATGGACAGGCCCTCGGCGTGCGCGACGGCCGCGATGGCCGCGGAGATGTCGCCGATCTTCTTCCCGGGCTGGGCGGCGGCGATGCCGGCCTCGAGCGCGCGGGTGGTGGTGTCGATGAGGGCGAGGTCCTCCTCGCGCGGCGTCCCGACCACGACGCTGATGGCCGAGTCGGCGACCCAGCCGTTCACGGAGGCGGCGAAGTCGAGGGTGAGCAGGTCGCCGTCCTTCAGCCGGTAGTCGAAGGGCAGGCCGTGCAGCACCGCGTCGTTGACGGAGGTGCAGATGACCTTGCCGAAGGGGCTCGCGCCGAAGGAGGGGTGGTAGTCGATGTAGCAGGACTCGGCGCCAGCCGTGCGGATCATGTCGTGGGCGAGCCGGTCGAGCTCCAGCAGGTTCACGCCGACCGCGGCGGCGGCGGAGGTGGCCTTCAGTACTTCGCCGACGAAGCGGCCGGCGGGACGCATCTCCTCGATCTCGGCGGGGGTGCGAAGCTCGATCATCCTGATCCTCTCGGGGTCCGCTGAGCCGTCGCTCAGCGGTGGTGGGTACGGTCGGTGCATGCGCACGCGACGGGCATTCGGTTCCTGGCAGTTCCCGGCGGCGATCGTGCTGCCCTTGTGGATCCTCCTCGGCTACGGGGTCTTCGGAGGATCGAGCGGCTGGACCGTGCTCGGCCTGGTGATCGCCCTCCCCATTCTGGCGGTCGCGCTGGCGGCTGTGGCCGCGATCGTCGCATTCCGGGTGACCGTCCGGCCCACGCGCACTCCCGCGTGGGGCGACGTGGTCGTGGTCGGCGCCTGGCACCTCTCCCTGATCGCCTTCGGCTTCTTCCCGCCCGGCGCCTGGGCGCTGGGCCTGCTCTCGGTGGTCCTCGGAGTGGCGGCCTTCTGGCACTCGGGGTGGCGGTTCCTCGCCGACGCGAGGGCCACTCTCCTCGCCTTCTCGGAGGCGGCGTCCGTGCAGGCCGAGGGCGCTCACCGCCCGGTCGCCGGCGAGGGCTTCGATCCGGAGCGCCCGCAGGACGGGCAGACCATCGTCCTCTGAGGGCTCGGGCGTCCCGAGAGGCGCTGTCCCCTGCGGGGCCCCGCCCTGCTCCACAGCTCGGCCCTCTCGACGGACCCGCCCTCTGCGCGGCTCTGCCCTCCGGGTGACCCTGCCCTCCAGACGAGCCTGCTTTGACTCGGATCGACGCGGCATGGCAGAATGAGCGCTTGTGCCTCGCGCAGGCTCTGCCACAGGGGAGCCGCGACGACGTGGGCACGACCGACTTCCATCAACGAAACGGTGTTCGACCTGTGGCGGGCACGGAGAGCGATACAGCATGCACATCCTCGATTCCGTCGATGCGGCGTCCCTCCGCAGCGATGTCCCGGACTTCCGCGCCGGCGACACCGTCAAGGTCCACGTCAACATCGTCGAGGGCTCCCGCTCGCGCATCCAGGTCTTCCAGGGCGTCGTCATCGGCCGCTCCAACGAGGGCGTCCGCGAGACCTTCACCGTCCGCAAGGTGAGCTTCCAGGTCGGCGTCGAGCGCACGTTCCCCGTGCACTCGCCGGTCATCGACCACATCGAGGTCGTCACCCGCGGTGACGTCCGTCGCGCGAAGCTCTACTACCTGCGCAACCTGCGCGGCAAGAAGGCCAAGATCAAGGAGAAGCGCGACGCCTGAGCGGCTTCCGCACGACTTCTCGGGAACCCCGGTCCACCTATGATGGACCGGGGTTCCTCCCTTTCTCGGGGGCGATCCGTCCGGGGAGTCCACCCGGTGATGCACAGTAGGGGCGACGGCGAGCGATGACAGACAGCACGGCCCCGGTCCGCCTCCCCGGAGGCGAGGACCACGCCCGCCACTCGGCGGATCCGTCCGAGAAGCGCCCGCGCAAGCGCCGGGGAGTCCTGCTCTTCCTCCGCGACGTGCTGATCATCTTCGTGGTCGCGGTGCTCGTCTCCTTCCTCGTGAAGACCTTCCTGATCCGCTCCTTCTACATCCCCTCCTCCTCCATGGAGCAGACGCTCGTCGAGAACGACCGGATCCTCGTGAACGAGCTCGTACCCGGAGTGGTGAAGATCTCGCGCGGCGACGTCGTCGTCTTCCGCGATCCCGGCGGATGGCTCTCGCCGAGCTCCGAGCCCTCCGTGCCGCCGTTCCAGGCCGCGGTCGACTCCGCCCTCGCGCTCGTCGGCCTCACCGCTCCCGACAGCAATGACCACCTCATCAAGCGCGTCATCGGCCTGCCGGGCGACCACGTGACCTGCTGCACACCGCTCGGCCAGGTCGAGATCAACGGCAACCCGATCGACGAGCCCTACGTGAAGCTGCCGGACGGGGTGCAGGCCGTCTCGGCCACCCCCTTCGACGTCGTCGTGCCCGAGGGCTCGCTCTGGGTGATGGGCGACAACCGCTACAACTCCGCCGACTCCCGCTACAACACCGACAAGCCGGGCGGCGGTTTCGTGCCGATCGACAACGTCGTGGGCCGCGCGATCCTCGTCACCTGGCCCGTGCAGCAGTGGGCGTGGCTCGACGACTACCCGTCGGTGTTCCGCGGAGTCGACACCGAGGCCTCCGAGGAGGGCTCGGACGACGTGCAGAGCGGGCAGGGCTAGGTGGTCGTCGCCGAGCCGACGCTGACGCAGGAGCGGCGCCTCTTCCGGCAGGGCTACGAGACGGTCATCGGCTGCGACGAGGTCGGCCGCGGCGCGATCGCCGGCCCGGTGTCGGTCGGTGTCGTGTCGATCGGCAGCCGTTGCGGGCGCTTCCCCGAGGGGCTTCGCGACTCCAAGATGCTCGCTCCCGCCCGCCGCGAGGCGCTCCTGCCGGGAGTCGCGAAGTGGGTCTCGGCCTGGGCGATCGGCGAGTCCTCGGCGGACGAGATCGACGAGACCGGGATCATCGCGGGCCTCGGCCGCGCTGCGTCGAGGGGCATCGAGCGCCTCGCCGACCAGGGCGTCGACCTCGCCACCGCCGTCGTCCTCCTCGACGGCGCCCACGACTGGCTGACGCCCGCGCTGGGCGAGTGGGCGGCCGAGCTGACGATCGTCACCCGCGTGAAGGCCGACCGCGACTGCGCCGCCGTCTCCGCCGCCTCCGTGCTCGCGAAGGTGGGCCGGGACGGTCAGATGGTGCGCCACCACGACGACTTCGCCGACTACGCCTGGGACAGCAACAAGGGCTACGGCAGCGCCGCGCACTGGGCGGGGATCGAGCGGGTCGGCCCGTCCCCGCTCCACCGGGTGACCTGGCTGTCGAAGTCGCGGGAGAGCGTCGAGGAGCCGCTCCCGGCGCTCGGGCCCGTCGGCTCGGCGTAGGATTGTCCAACGATGGATGAGGACGAATTCGAGGACTACGACCGCGAGGTCGAGCTGGCACTGTACCGGGAGTACCGCGACGTCGTCTCGCAGTTCTCGTACGTCGTCGAGACCGAGCGCCGGTTCTACCTGGCGAACGAGGTCGACCTGGTCCGCCGCGACACCGAGCACGACTTCTACTTCGAGCTCACCATGCGCGACGTGTGGGTCTGGGACGTCTACCGCTCCGACCGCTTCGTGAAGTCGGTGCGCGTGCTGACCTTCAAGGACGTCAACGTCGAGGAGCTCTCCCGCAAGGAGTTCGAGCTCCCCAAGGAGCTCGCGCTCGACGAGTAGCCCTCTGTCGCGGCAGGCTCCGGACCCCTTGCTGGTCGCGTAGCCGCCTCCGACGGCGCATCGAGACCCGGTGCCCGGAGCCCCACCCCGCTCCGGAGCTCTCTCGGATGCGCGGCTCCGCGGGTCTCGTCTTCAGGCAACGCGGATTCCTCCTGCTGGTCGCATAGCCGCCCCCGGCGGCGTCCGAAGACCCCGGCCCGACGTCCCTCCCCACCCGCCTCCTCGGCCCTCTTCTCCCCGGATCCCCTCCCGGCCGTCCGACGCTCCTCTCTGCTCCTGCACGCTTCCGGCAGGAGGACGCATGGACAAGGACGAACTGGGGCGGCGCGGCGAGGAGATCGCGGCGGCGCACCTGAGAGACAACGGATTCGAGATCCTCGACCGCAACTGGCGGGTCCGCGAGGGCGAGCTCGACATCGTGGCCCGCGACGGGTCGGCACTGGTCGTGGTGGAGGTGAAGACGCGCTCGTCGACGCGCTTCGGACTGCCGGTCGAGGCCATCACGCGGGCCAAGGCGCAGCGCCTGCGCCGACTCGCCTACGCCTGGGCCGACGAGCACCACGAGCGCTCCCGGCATCTGCGGATCGACGCGGTCGGCATCGTCGCTCCCGGGGGAGTCCCGTCGCAGATCCGGCACCTGCGGGCGGTGGCCTGATGGGCCTGGGGAGGACCTCCGCGGTCGGTCTCGTCGGCTTCGCGGGAGCCGTGGTCGGGGTGGAGGCCCACTCGGCCGACGGCACCCCGGGCATGGTGATCATCGGCCTGCCCGACGCCGCGCTCGCCCAGGCGAAGGAGCGGGTGCGCTCGGCGGCGATCAACTCCGGCAGCACCATCGCCGAATACAAGATCACCGTGAACCTCTCGCCGGCCGCGATGCCCAAGCACGGCTCCGCCTTCGATCTCGCCATCGGGCTGGCCGCGCTCGCGTCGCTCCGTGAGGTCGATGCGGAGTCGGTCGCCGCGGTCGTCCACATCGGGGAGCTCGGGCTGGACGGCCGGCTGCGCTCCGTCCCCGGCGTGCTGCCCGCGGTGCTCGCGGCCGCCCGCGAGGGCAGGCGCCGCGTGATGGTCCCCGTCGAGGACCGCCTCGAGGCGGAGCTGGTCGACGGCGTCGAGGTGATCGCGGTCTCCTCGCTGGCGGCGGCCGCCGTCTGGCACGGAGCCGAGTGGGAAGTGCCGGTGCTCCCCGAGGCCGCGCCGCCGTCTGCGACGGTGTCCGAGCCGGAGGCCCGCCTCGACCTCTCCGACGTGGTGGGGAACGAGGAGGCGGCCGAGGCGATGGTCGTCGCGGCGGCGGGCGGGCACCACGTGTTCCTGCTCGGGCCTCCCGGCGCCGGGAAGACGATGCTCGCCTCGCGCCTTCCAGGCATCCTCCCCGACCTCGATGACGACGCAGCGCTGGAGGCCACCTGCATGCGCTCGCTGGTCGGAGCGCCGACCGGTGGCGCGCTGGTGCGCAGACCGCCGTTCGAGAGTCCGCACCACTCCGCCTCGTCCGCAGCGATCGTCGGCGGGGGCAGCGGCCGCATCCGGCCCGGCGCGGTCGCCCGCGCCACCCGGGGAGTGCTGTTCCTCGACGAGGCCCCCGAGTTCTCGTCCGTCGCCCTCGATGCGCTGCGCCAGCCGCTCGAATCCGGCGTGATCCGCATCCACCGCGCGAACGCCGTCGCCGAGTTCCCCGCGCGGGTGCAGCTCGTCCTCGCGGCGAACCCGTGCCCGTGCGGCCGCTTCGGCATCCCCGGAGAGACCTGCACCTGTGCTCCCTCGGTCCGCCGCCGCTACCTCGCGCGGCTCAGCGGACCGCTGCTCGACCGCGTCGACATCCGCCTGACGGTCCGCCGCATCAGCGCGGCTCAGCTGGCCGCACGTCGAGACACGTCCGGCATGTCGACGGCGCAGGCCCGCGCCCGTGTCGTTGCGGCGCGGTCCCTGGCAGCGGCTCGCCTCGCCTCCACTCCGTGGACGCTCAACTCGGAGGTCTCCGGCGCCTGGCTGCGCTCGGACCCGGTGCGCCCGACCAGTGCCGAGTCCCGCACGCTCGACCGGGCTCTGGAGCGAGGTCTGGTGACCATGCGCGGCTACGACCGGGTCCTGCGCCTGGCCTGGACGCTCGCGGACCTCGACGCAGCCGACCGGCCGAGTGCCGCCCACCTCGCGCGCGCACTCGTCCTCCGCGGGGGTGCCGCGTGATCCGGCCCGACGCGCTCTTCGACGCCGCAGAGCTCGACGCCGTTCGTCGACTGCTGCCGAGCGGTTCAGCCGATCCGGACTCGGCTGCCGACGGCGAGCCTTCGGGCGAGTCCGGCTGTGCTCGGAGCGCGCTCGTCGACGCTGCAGCCCGATGCGGCTGGAATTCGCTGACCGAGCCCGGCGACTCCGTCGCCGCCCTCCTCATCGAGAGGGTCGGCGCGGCCGAGGCCTTCGCCCACGTCGTGTCCTCGTCGTCCGCGGAGGAGATCCTCGCGCCCCCGCATCGCGCTCCCTCCGACGAAGGAGGCGCGGCGCTCGCACCCCTCGACTCCGAGGTCGCCGCGCTCCAGTCGGGGCTGGCGCGCTGGCGACCGCGCCTGGACCGCAGGCTCCTGTTCCGACGTCTCGAGATCGCCGAGCGACTCGGCGCCCGGCTGCTCCTGCCCGGGGCTCCCGTGTGGCCCGAATCGCTCGACGACCTCGGGCCGCACGCGCCACTCCTGCTCTGGCTGCGCGGTGATTCCGCCGCCTTCGATCCGACGCACCGCCTCGCCCTCGTCGGCGCCCGCGCTGCCACCGGCTACGGCGAGCACGTCGCCGCCGAGCTCGCCGCGGGCGTCGCGGCGCGAGGCGTCTCCGTCGTCTCGGGCGGTGCCTTCGGGATCGACGCGGTCGCCCACCGCGCCGCCCTCGGCTCCGGAGGCCGGACGGTCGCCTTCCTCGCCGGGGGAGCGGACCGCCTCTACCCGACGGCTCACGCCGACCTCCTCCACCGCATCATCGCCACCCCCGGCTGCGCCGTCGCGACGGAGGTCCCGCCGGGCACCACGCCCACCCGCTGGCGATTCCTGCAGCGCAACCGCCTCATCGCCGCCTCCACCGTGGGCACCGTCGTCGTCGAGGCCGGCGCCCGCTCCGGCTCCCTCAACACCGCCGGCCACGCGGCTGCCCTGGGCCGCCCCCTCGGCGCGGTCCCGGGCCCGGTCACCAGTGCCTCCTCCGCCGGCTGCCACCGCCTCCTCCGCGAGTACGCGGCGACCTGCGTCACCTCGCCGGCGGATGTGCTCGAACTGCTCGGAGTCGGTGACGAAGACGGTCCGACCGACGGCCGGACGGAGGCGGAAGCACGAGTACTCCAGCTTCTGACTGAGCGGGTGGAGGGCTGCGGCGCCGCTGCGATCGCTGCGGAGACGGGTCTGACCAGTGCAGACACGATCGCCGCCCTGGGCTCCCTCCTCTCGGAGGGCCTCGCCATGCAGACGGAGACCGGGCAGTGGAGGCGGGGGGCGAGAGCAGCGCGAGAGGCGCGATCTCCGACTCCGGAGAGGGACGGATCAGTGTGATCCCGGCCGGCAGTCAGCGGGGCTGCGCCCCCTCCGACGACTACGTCCGGGGAGTCGGGGCGAAGATGCCGACAAGACCCCCGGCGACGAGCGAGGCGATCGTGTAGGCCGCCGACGCGTCCTGGCCGAGGCCGCTGAGGACCAGGGCACCGACCAGGGCGACCAGGACGACGGCAGCGAGGACGGGGACGATCCTGGTCAGGATCTTCATCTTGTTCGACTCGTTCGTGAGCGTGTAGCCGTACTTCGCAGCCAGAACCCCGGCGAGTTCGCGGGCGTCCTCCTCGGGCAGGCTGTCGACCTGGCTCTTCGCGGCGAGGCCTGCGGAACTGAACGTCGTCATCGTCTTTCCTTCCTCATCGAATGAAAGTGAGCGAACCGTACTGCCGCCTCCGAGCAGTCACAAGGGGACTTCGGAAGTACGTGCTCCACGGCCTAGCCGCGGCCGAGGATCCGACACCGTCCGGGAAGGTCCGCCCGACATCGGCATCGACGCCGACGCCGACGGGATGCGGACGCCGACGCGGCTTCGTCGGCACGGGGCGCATCCGCCGGTCCACGAACTGCTGCTCGGGTATCCGTGCGGCCCCGCCGCCGCGGCGCTGTCGGCGGTCCGCCCTACGCTGAGGAGGCATCGGCGAGGGGAGCGGCATGGACGCCACGGCAGCAGGACACGGCGGAGAGCGCCCGCAGCTCGGGCACTTCCGCGCGGCCGACAGGGTCATCGCCCATCTGAGCGACACGCACCTGCTGGCCGACGGCGCTCCGCTCTACGGGAAGGTCGACACGGTCGCCCGCCTCGCGCAGGCGGTCGGCCGGCTGGCCGAGCGCGGCGGACGCCTGGACGCGATCGTGGTGACCGGGGACGTCGCGGACCGCGGCGAGGAGGACGCCTACCGGCGCGTGCGCGAGCAGCTCGACCCCGTGGGCGAGCGGTTCGGCTGCCCGATCGTCTGGGTGATGGGCAACCACGACGAGCGCGGAGCCTTCCGGCGGGTGCTCCTCGAGCAGGACCCGGCGGGCGCGGGACCCGTGGACCAGGTCGTCGACCTCGGCGGGCTCCGGCTCATCGCGCTCGACAGCGCGGTGCCCGGCTTCCACCACGGCGACCTCACCGACGCCCAGCTGGCCTGGCTGAAGGACGAGCTCGCCGCACCGGCCCCGCTGGGGACGATCCTCGCCCTGCACCACCCTCCGCTGCCCACGCCGCTCGGCGCGATGACCGTGCTCGAGCTGCGGGGGATCGACCGCCTCGAGGAGGTGGTGCGCGGAACCGACGTCCGCGCGATCCTCGGCGGCCACCTGCACTACCCCACGGCTGCGACCTTCGCGGGCGTGCCCGTGCTCGTCGCCGGCGCCACCAGCTACACGATGGACCTCGGAGCGCCCGAGCGGGAGCTCGCCGGCGTCGACGGAGCGCAGAGCCTCTCGCTCGTCCACGTCCACCCGGAGACGGTGGCCGCCTCGTTCGTGCCGACGGCACCGGCCCCGATCGCGACGCGGTTCGGCACCGACCTGATCGAGCGGCTCGAGGGGCTCGACGAGCAGGGGCGCATCGACCTCTGGTCGCGGATGCCGGACGGATCATGACCGGCGAGACGCTCGCCGACTCGGTCGAGCACTTCCTCCGGTACGTCCTCGATGAGCGGTCCCTCTCGCCCGCCACCGCGAAGGGCTACCGCTCCGACCTGGCGCACCTGATCGCCCACACGGAGGAGAAGGGGCGGCTCCTCACCGCCGAGCTCGACCTCGAGCTGCTGCGCGACTGGCTCTGGCGAGAGTCGGAGTCGGGGATCGCCCGCGCGACCCTCGCCCGGCGCACCGCGGCCGTCCGCTCCTTCTCCTCCTGGGCGCATCGGACCGAGCGGCTCCCCGTCGACGTCGCCGCACGCCTCAAGACGCCCAAGTCGGGACGGACACTGCCGCGGGTCCTCACGCTCCCGCAGGCGGAACAGGTGCTCGACACGGTCGCGGCGCGCGGCGCGACCGAGGACCCGGTGGCGCTGCGGGACCTCGCGATCGTCGAGCTGCTCTACGCCTCCGGCATCCGCGTCTCCGAGCTGGTCGCCGTCGACCTGGGCGACGTCGATCTCGGCAGGCTCACCGTGCTCGTCACCGGCAAGGGCGCCAAGCAGCGGGTCGTCCCGTTCGGCGTCCCCGCGAAGGAGGCGCTCGTCGACTACCTGGAGCGCGCCCGACCCTCTCTCGCCACCGGCGACGGGAGCGGGGCCCTGCTGCTGGGACGGCGGGGCGCGCGCCTCACCCCGCGCACGGTCTACGGCGTGGTGGCGAGGCTCCTCGACGGCGGGCAGGGCTCCGGACCGTCCGGCCCGCACACCCTCCGCCACACCGCGGCGACCCATCTGCTCGACGGCGGAGCCGACCTCCGCGCCGTCCAGGAGCTGCTCGGCCACGCGAGCCTGGGCACCACGCAGATCTACACCCACGTCTCGACCGAGCGGATCCGCGACGCCTACCGCCTCGCCCACCCCCGCGCCTGACCGGACGCGCGAGTCGCTGGACGCACCCTTCCGCGCCACTCGCTGAACACCCTGCGCCACGTCGTCCATCGGCAGAAGCACCGCCCGGGGGATCCCGCCGAAGAACCGCATCGGCGAGACGTAGTCGCCACCCTCGCGGACGCCGAGGTGCACGCACCTCCCGTCGCAGTGGCCGCCCGCACCCACTGCTCCGACGGGCTGGCCCGCGGTGAGGACCTGCCCGGCCGTCACCGATCCGTCGACCGGCTCGACCGTCGAGACCAGACCGTCCGCGTGCATGATGCTCACCACGGACCGGTCGACCACCCTGCCCGAGAACGACACGGTGCCCGCCGCGACGGCGACCACGGGCTGCCCGGCCGCTGCCGCGAGGTCGATCCCGCGGTGCCCGGGGGCGTAGCGGTGGGCCGGCGCGCCCCACGGCTCCACGACGGAGAAGCCCGCGACGGGTGAGGTCCATCGCGGGTCGGACCGGCCGGGGGACGAGGTGCCGGAGGGCGAGGTGCCGAGAGGCGCCCCGACGAGCAGAGCGGCGAGGGCGAACACGCCCGGGCGCAGGAGTCGGGATCGGAGCATGCGGCCACCCTCCTGGAGCCGGTCCGGGACCGGTGGTCGGCCGAGCGGATCAGGGGAGGAGAGCGCGGCGGGCCCGGCTGTGGAGGGAGGACATCGGCCGGGGGAGAGCGCAACCCGTCCCGGCGGTGCCGCGGCGAGGAGTAACGTGCCGGTGATCCGGCTCGGGAGCGGCACCCCGCCCCCACCGGCGGCGAGAATCGGAGACGACCATGACCAGCGGACGATCTGACACGACCAGCGGGAGAGCGGACATCCCGAACCCCTCGGCGGCGAAGCTGAAGAGGAAGGTGATCGGCCTCGCGATCGCGGCGGCGGTCGGCGGCTTCCTCTTCGGCTTCGACTCGTCGGTGGTGAACGGTGCCGTGGAGGCGGTGCAGGGCGAGTTCCAGCTCTCGGCCGCCCTGATCGGCTTCGCCGTCGCCTCCGCGCTGCTCGGCTGCGCACTCGGCGCGTACCTCGCGGGCCGCCTGGCCGACCGCTGGGGCCGCATCAAGGTCATGCTGCTCGGCGCCGGGCTCTTCTTCATCTCCTCGATCGGCGCCGGCGCGGCGTTCGCGGTCTGGGACCTCGTGCTCTGGCGCGTGGTCGGAGGCCTCGGCATCGGCATCGCCTCCGTGATCGCTCCGACCTACATCTCGGAGATCGCGCCCAAGGCCATCCGCGGAGCTCTCGCGTCGCTGCAGCAGCTGGCGATCACGCTCGGCATCTTCGCCGCCCTACTCTCGGACACCCTCATCGCGAACGGCGCGGACGGCGCCTCCGAGCCCTTCTGGTTCGGCGTCGCCGCCTGGCGCTGGATGTTCATCGCCTGCGCCGTGCCGGCCGTGATCTACGGCCTCCTGGCCCTGACCCTGCCGGAGTCGCCCCGCTACCTCGCGACCCGCGGCCGCTCCGAGGACGCCCGCGCGGTGCTCGCGACGGTCACGCCGCGCGACGAGGTCGACGAGGCGCTCGCGGACATCCAGAAGAAGATCGACGAGGACTCCGAGAACGCGAAGCGCTCCAGCCTCCGCGGTCCCGCCCTCGGCCTGCTCCCCGTGGTCTGGGTCGGCATCCTGCTGTCGGTCTTCCAGCAGTTCGTGGGCATCAACGTGATCTTCTACTACTCCACCTCGCTCTGGAGCGCGGTCGGATTCGACGAGTCCAACTCCTTCGCGATCTCGGTCTTCACCTCGGTCGTGAACGTCGTCGTCACCTTCGTGGCGATCTTCCTGGTCGACAAGGTCGGCCGGAAGCCGCTGCTGCTGGTCGGCTCGGCCGGCATGGCCGTCTCGCTCGCGCTGATGGCCATCGCCTTCAGCCAGTCGACGATCAGCGGAGAGGACGTCTCGCTGCCCGGCGCGTGGGGGCCGATCGCCCTCGTCTCGGCGAACGCGTTCGTCGTCTTCTTCGGCGCGACCTGGGGCCCGCTGGTGTGGGTCCTCCTCGGCGAGATCTTCCCGAACCGGATCCGGGCGGCCGCGCTCGGCCTGGCGGCCTCGGCCCAGTGGATCGCGAACTTCGCCATCACGGTGACCTTCCCGATCCTCTCGCAGGACGTGTCGCTCACCCTGGCCTACGGCCTCTACGCCGCCTTCGCGGCGATCTCGTTCGTCTTCGTCTTCATGTTCGTGCCCGAGACCAAGGGCCGCTCTCTGGAGGAGATGGACACCCTGCACATCCGCACCGTGATGAAGTCGGCGCGCAAGTAGCACCGGTCTTCCGAGCCCCGACGGCCGCCCTCCCGCAGCAGCGGGGGAGGCGGCCGTCCTGGTGCTAGACTCCACGGAGCACCTCGCTCGTCGGGGTGACTACGCGCGCCCATTCGGCCTCCGCTCCCCACGGTCCCTCTCCGCTCACGCGGCCGGGGCGGGAGTGCGCCGGGCGCCAGGGCGACGTGCCGACCGGCCGTCGCAGACAACCGAACGGGAGTTCGGCGCCGTCGTGCGCCCGGGCCCCGAGACAAGGAGAACGACTCATGGCAGTCGTCACCATGCGCCAGCTGCTCGACAGCGGCGTCCACTTCGGGCACCAGACCCGTCGCTGGAACCCGAAGATGAAGCGCTTCATCCTGACCGAGCGCTCGGGCAGCTACATCATCGACCTCCAGCAGTCGCTGGCCTACATCGACAAGACCTACGACTTCGTCAAGGAGACGGTCGCCCACGGCGGCACCATCCTCTTCGTCGGCACCAAGAAGCAGGCGCAGAACGCGATCTCGGAGCAGGCGACCCGCGTCGGCCAGCCCTACGTGAACCAGCGCTGGCTCGGCGGCCTCCTGACCAACTTCCAGACGGTCTCGAAGCGCCTCGCCCGCATGAAGGAGCTGGAGGAGCTCGACTTCGACGACACGTCGAAGAGCGGCTTCACCAAGAAGGAGCTCCTCATCAAGAAGCGCGAGCTCGACAAGCTGCACAAGTCGCTCGGCGGCATCCGCAACCTCTCGAAGACGCCGTCGGCCCTCTGGGTCGTCGACACCAAGAAGGAGCACCTCGCGATCGACGAGGCCAAGAAGCTGGGCATCCCGGTCATCGGCATCCTCGACACGAACTGCGACCCGGACGAGGTCCAGTACCCGATCCCGGGCAACGACGACGCGATCCGCTCGGTGAGCCTGCTCACCCGCATCGTCGCCGACGCCGCGGCCGAGGGCCTCATCCAGCGCCACCAGAAGCCCGAGGCCGAGGGCAACGTCTCCGCCGTCGAGCCGCTGGCCGAGTGGGAGCAGGAGCTGCTCTCCACCGGTGCGCCCGCCGCCGACGTGCAGGAGCCGAACGAGCAGGCCGGCGCGGAGACCGAGAAGGTCGCCGACGCCGAGGCCGAGACCGCCGACGAGGCCGTCGTCGAGGCCGAGACCCCCGCCGCGGAGGAGGCCCCCGAGGCCGACGCCGCCGCGACCTCGACCGACGAGACCGCCACCGCCTGACACCCCGTTCCGTGACGGGGGTCGGACGCCGCACCCGCGGTCGTCCGGCCCCCGCTCGGTCGGTGCACGTTCACCACGAGTAAGAACCGCCGTCACCTCGGCGTGCTGGGCTCCTCCCGTGAGCCCGCCGCGAGTGACGGCGCCACAGGGTTTCCGAACCAAGAGGAGTTCCGAGAACATGGCAAATTTCAGCCTCGCTGACGTCAAGACGCTGCGCGAGCAGCTCGGTACCGGCATGGTCGACACGAAGAACGCGCTCGTCGAGGCCGACGGCGACCTGGACAAGGCGGTCGAGATCCTCCGCCTCAAGGGTGCCAAGGGCAACGCGAAGCGCGCCGACCGCTCCACGAGCGAGGGCCTCGTCGCCGCCGCCGAGAAGGACGGGGTCGCCACGATGATCGAGCTCGCCTGCGAGACCGACTTCGTCGCCAAGGGCACGAAGTTCATCGCCCTCGCCGACGCCGTGCTCGCCGCGGTCGTCGCCGCCGGCTCCACCACGGTCGAGGAGGCCCTCGCGGCCCCCGCCGACGGCAAGACCGTCGCCGACCTGATCAACGACGAGGCCGCGATCCTCGGCGAGAAGGTGGAGCTGCGCCGCGTGGCCTCCGTCTCGGGCGAGCACTTCGCGATCTACCTCCACAAGACGAACAAGGACCTGCCCCCGCAGGTCGGCGTGGTCGTCGGCTACGCGGGCGAGGACGCCGAGACCGCGCGCTCCGTCGCCCAGCACATCTCGTTCGCGAACCCGTCCTACCTCTCGCGCGAGGACGTGCCGCAGTCCGAGGTCGACAACGAGCGCCGCATCGTCGAGGAGATCTCGCGCGGCGAGGGCAAGCCCGAGGCCGCCCTGCCGAAGATCATCGAGGGACGCGTGAACGCGTACTTCAAGCAGGTCGCCCTGCTCGACCAGGACTACGCGAAGGACAACAAGCTGTCCGTCAGCAAGGTCCTGAGCGACGCGGGCCTGACCGTGTCGGGCTTCGCCCGCTTCAAGGTCGGCGCCTAACAGCACTGCAGGAGGGAGTCCGGGTCGTTCAGTCGACCCGGGCTCCCTTCGCTCTGCCCGGGGCGGCCCCGGGCGTGGTCGCGGGGTCCGCTCCGCGCGGGATAGGTTTGTACGGGTCTACGGGAGGAAACGTCCATGACGGAGACGGATGCGATGACGACGGGCAAGCGCCGCAGGGTGCTTCTGAAGCTGTCGGGGGAGGCGTTCGGAGCCGGTACGCTCGGCGTGAACCCGGACGTGATCAGCGCCCTGGCGCGCGAGATCGCCGATGCCGCGACCGAGGTGGAGATCTCGGTGGTCGTCGGCGGCGGCAACTTCTTCCGCGGAGCCGAGCTCTCGCAGCGCGGCATGGACCGCGGCCGGGCCGACTACATGGGGATGCTGGGCACGGTGATGAACGCCCTCGCCCTCCAGGACTTCCTCGAGCAGGCGGGCGCCGAGACGCGCGTGCAGTCCGCGATCGCGATGACGCAGGTCGCGGAGCCCTACATCCCCCGCCGGGCGATCCGGCACATGGAGAAGGGCCGCGTCGTCATCTTCGGCGCCGGCGCCGGACTCCCGTACTTCTCGACCGACACGGTCGCCGCGCAGCGCGCGCTCGAGACGCACGCCGACGTGGTCCTCGTCGCCAAGAACGGCGTGGACGGCGTGTACGACGCCGACCCGCGGACGAACCCCGACGCGAAGAAGCTCGATGCGCTGACCTACCAGGAGGCGCTCCAGCGGGGCCTCAAGGTGGTCGACTCCACCGCGTTCAGCCTCTGCATGGACAACGGCATGCCGATGCAGGTCTTCGGCATGGAGCCCTCGGGCAACGTCGCGAAGGCCATCCGCGGCGCCGAGCTCGGCACGCTCGTCTCGAACTAGACTGACCACTTCCCTCTCTTAAGGAGCTCCCTGTGATCTCGGATGTACTGGCCGATGCGAAGACCAAGATGGGCAAGGCCGTCGAGGTCGCCAAGGAGGACTTCTCCACGGTCCGCACCGGACGCGCGAACCCCGGCATGTTCCAGAAGGTGCTGGTGAGCTACTACGGCACCCCGACGCCGCTGTCGCAGCTCGCCTCGATGCAGAACCAGGAGGCCCGCACGCTCGTCTTGACGCCCTACGACAAGGGCTCGCTGCGCGACATCGAGCAGGCCATCCGGGACATGCCGAACCTCGGCGCGAACCCGACCAACGACGGCACGATCATCCGCGTGACCCTGCCGGAGCTCACCGCCGAGCGCCGCAAGGAGTTCGTCAAGATCGTCCGCACCAAGGCCGAGGACGCCAAGATCGCGGTGCGCAACATCCGCCGCAAGGGCAAGGACGACCTCGACGCGCTGAAGGGCGACATCGGCGACGACGAGCTCGCCCGCGGCGAGAAGGAGCTCGAGGCGCTCACGAAGCAGCACGTCGACGCGATCGACGAGGCGCTCAAGCGCAAGGAATCCGAACTGCTCGAGGTGTAGCGGTGCCCGAGATCCCCGAAGGACCCGAGGGCGGCGAGAAGAGACCGTCTCCGCACGTCCCGGGTGCCCGGGGATCCCGGATGGTCACCCGCGACGCGCTGCGTGCGCGCGCCCAGCAGGGCCGGGCCGACGTCGAGCGCCAGCTCGAGGCGACCCGCGCCCAGCTCGAGGCGACGAACGACCGCCTTACTGCGCGCTCGGGCCGGAACCTCGTGTCGGCGACCGCGATCGGACTCCTCGGTGGTGGCGCGATGGTCGTCAGCCTCCTCCTGGTCAAGGAGCTCTTCATGGTGCTCGCGGGGGTGGTGGTGCTGCTCGCGGCGCTGGAGCTCTCGAACGCTCTGCGCCACGCCGGTCGGGACATCCCGCGCATCCCGACCGGGATCGTGGCGGTCGTCGCCGTGCCGGCCGCCTACTACGGCGGCCTCGGCACCGCGTGGGCCACGGTCCTCGGCGGATCCGTCCTCGTCGGCCTCTGGCGGCTGGGGGAGCAGCTCTTCCGGCGCACCGCCTCCAGCCGGAGGGACCTCGCCCTCGACATCGGCCTCGGCGCGTTCGTCCAGGGCTACACGACCTTCCTCGGTGCCTTCGCGATCCGTCTCGTCGCCGAGCCCGGCGGCCAGCTCTGGGCGTTCGCGTTCCTGGTGCTCGTGATCGTCGTCGACACCGGCGCCTACGTGAGCGGACTCACCTGGGGCAAGCACCCGATGGCACCGCGGATCAGCCCGAAGAAGACCTGGGAGGGGTTCGCCGGTGCGGCCGTCGCGGGGATCGTCGTCGGCATACTGCTCGCCCTGCTGATGCTCGGCCAGCCCTGGTGGGTCGGCGCGGTGTTCGGGGCCGTGGTGCTCCTCACCGCGACGCTCGGCGACCTCGCCGAGTCGCTGATCAAGCGCGACATCGGCATCAAGGACATGAGCTCCTGGCTGCCCGGCCACGGGGGAGTCCTCGACCGGCTGGACTCGATCCTGCCGTCGGCCGCAGCTGCCTACGTGCTGTACTTCCTCTTCGCCCACTGAGCGCGCGCCTCACCGGGGCGTGCCGATTCCGCTCCCGGCGCGCGGCTTGGCATGATGTCGGGATGACCGCTCCCTTCCCCCGAGCCCGCGAGTCCCGTCCCGGCTACGACACGGCCGAGGTCGACTCCTTCCTCGCGTCGGCGCGCGAGGCCTACTCGCAGCTCTCCGGGGGACCGGCGGACCTCCGCGCCGCCGACCTGCGCCACACCGCGTTCACCCTGCGCAAGGGCGGCTACTCCGCGCCCCACGTCGATGCGGCGCTCGAGCGCCTCGAGGACGCCTTCGCCCTGCGGGAGCGCCAGTACGCGATCGCGGCTCGGGGCGAGGAGGCGTGGCTCGCGGACGCGCGGTCGACCGCCCAGGAGATCGTGAACCGGCTGGCCCGCGCTCCCCGCGAGCGGTTCACCCGGGCCGGCGCTCTCACGACGGGCTACAACATCCGCCAGGTCGACGCCTTCGCCGACAGGATCTCCGGCTACTTCCGCGACGGATCGGTGCTGACCGTGGACGACGTGCGGACCGTCTCCTTCGCCCCGCAGCGCGGCGGGTACGCCGAGGCCCAGGTCGACCTGCTGCTCGACACGGTCGTCGACGTGATGCTGGCGGTCCGCTGACCGGAGCCGGATCTGCTGGCCGATCAGGTCATCGTCCGTTATGCTTTCGTAATCGTGGCTCAGCATCCTCAGACCTCCGTCGCCCACACGCCCGCGAACCGCACCAGCGGTCGCCCGGCGGTCCCGCACCAGACCCCGGTGCGGCGCTCCTGGGCTCGGATCCCGGTGACGGTGCTGGCCTTCACGGCCTCGATCGCGTTCGCCATGGTGAACGTCGTCGATCCGTCCAGCGGCGCGGTCGCCTCCCCCTACTACCAGGCCCCGGCGCGCTTCAACGGCGACTCCGCGCAGCGGCTCGTCGTCGCGGACGCCGTCGAGCGGACCGTCCAGCGCGACTCGTTCGGCGCCGAGGCGAAGCCGACGCCCACTCCGACCCCGACGCCCACTCCGACCGAGACTCAGACCGCTTCCGCGACCGTCGACGAGGAGGAGTCGGGCTCCGCCGAGGCGGAGACCGCCGCTCCCGTCCAGCGCGCCGCCGCTCCGGATCCCGGATCCGCGAAGGCGATCGCGTACGACATGATCGTGCAGCGCGGCTGGGCCGACAGCGAGTACGACTGCCTCGTCCTCCTCTGGAACCGCGAGTCCGGCTGGAACGTCTACGCCGAGAACAAGTCCAGCGGTGCCTACGGCATCCCGCAGGCACTCCCCGGCAGCAAGATGGCGTCGGCCGGCTCCGACTGGGCGACCAACGCGAGCACCCAGATCACCTGGGGCCTCGGCTACATCTCCGGCCGCTACGGCTCGCCCTGCGGTGCCTGGGCCCACTCCGAATCGGTCGGCTGGTACTGATCGTTCCCCTCCGCTCGGCACCGCGTCCGGCGGGCTGAGGCTCTCGCTACCCTGGTGCCGTGGATTACGCGCTGCTCGGGGTCGTCGGGATCATCACGGTCGTCACCGTCGCGCGGTTCTCGAGCCGCCTCGGGATCGCCGCACCGCTGCTCCTGGTCGTCATCGGGATCGGCGCGTCCTACCTCCCCGGGGTCCCGGACATCGAGGTCGAGCCTGAGCTGATCCTCGCGGGCGTGCTGCCGCCGCTGCTGTACTCGGCCGCGATCCAGGTGCCCCTCACCGACTTCCGGCGGAACCTGCGCTCGATCTTCGGGCTCTCGGTGCTGCTGGTCGTCGTGACCGCCCTCGTGGTCGGCGGCTTCCTCTACCTCGTGTTCCCCGATCTGAGCCTGCCCGCAGCGATCGCTCTGGGCGCCGTCGTGAGCCCGACCGACGCGGTGGCCGCGACCTCGATCGGCAAGAAGCTCGGACTCCCGCCCCGCCTGGTGACGGTGCTCGAGGGCGAGAGCCTCGTGAACGACGCGTCGGCGCTGGTGCTGCTGCGCGCCGCGACGGCTGCGGCGGCCGTGGTCGGCGCCTCCGTCACGACCGACGCGATCGACGTGGGCGAGGTGGGGGTCCTCTTCGTCTACTCCGTTCTGATGGCGATCGTCCTCGGACTGGTGATGGGCGTGCTCACCGTCTTCGTTCGCTCGAAGCTGCGGGACCCGGTGCTCGACACCGCCGTGTCCTTCGCCGTGCCGTTCCTGGCCTACATCCCGGCCGAGGAGCTGGGCGCGTCCGGGGTGCTCGCCGTCGTGGTCACCGGGATCTACACGGGGCACAACAGCGCGCGCTTCCTCTCGCCGCAGTCGCGGATCAGCGAGCGGGTGAACTGGCGGACGGCGCAGTTCCTGCTCGAGAACGGCGTCTTCCTGCTCATGGGCGCCGAGATCAAGGCGATCGTCTCCGGGGTCGTGGACCCGGGCGAGTTCGGAGTGGGCACCGCGGTGCTGCTGGGTCTGGCCACCGTGGTCATCCTGATCGTGCTGCGGGCCCTCTTCGTGTGGCCGCTGCTCCTGTGGCTGCGCAGCTCCGGTCGGCGGGCGGAGCGGATCAACCGGCGGCTGGCGGTGGGCCTGATGCGACTGCGCAACAGCGCCACCAGCGACGAGCGCTTCCGGCGGCGGCAGGTGAGAGCGGAGCGGCTCTACCTCCGGCGCGAGACCGATCTGGCCGCGACCACGAGCGAGGCGTTCGGCTGGCGCGGAGGAGTCGTCCTGTCCTGGTCCGGGATGCGCGGCGTGGTCACGCTCGCCGCGGCCCAGTCGCTGCCGGACGAGACTCCCTACCGCTCCCAGCTGATCCTGATCGCCTTCACCGTCGCCGTCGTGACGCTGCTCCTGCAGGGTGCGACGCTCCCCGCGCTGATCCGGCTCACCGGCATCCAGGGCACCGACGGAGAGGCCGACCGCCGCGAGCTCGCGACGCTGCTCGACGAGGTCGCGGCCACGGGCATCCAGGCCCTCCCCGAGGCGGTGGCGGAGCTGCCCGACGGCGAGGCGGGCGAGCGCGTCCTCGAGCGCGTGCGCCGCGACACTCTGACCCGCTCGCAGGTGGCGTGGGAGCAGGTCGGCCGCGCGGAGGATGCGCCCCTCGGCCCGCACGCGCAGTACCTGCGGCTGCGCCGAGCGGTCCTGCTCGCCGAGCGGGAGGCGCTGCTGGACGCCCGGGGGCGCGGGGTCTACTCCTCGCGGACGCTGCGGCGGGCGCAGCTGATGCTCGACGCCGAGGAGACCCGGCTCGAGATGGACGACAGCTCCCACTGACGGGAGGGGCCCGGCGGCGGCCTCCTAGACTGGGGAGATGCCGCGCAGCAACAGACCCCGGGGCGGCCGCCGTGACGACGACGACGAGCAGCGCGACCTCTCGCAGATGCTCGCCGGCTTCCGGCGCACCGAGTCCCACGCCGGCCGGGAGTGGAACGTCCAGCCCGTCTCCGCAGCGCGGGCCGTGAAGAACTACCTCTGCCCGGGCTGCGGGCTCACCATCGACATCGGCCAGCCGCACCTGGTCACCTGGCGGGCCGACGGCGCGCTCGGCGACGCGGCCGACCTGGCCGGCCGCCGCCACTGGCACACGCACTGCTGGAGAATCCGAGGAGCACGATGACCCACGAGATCCGCGGAGGCGTCGTCCTCCCCGCCCGCCGCGAGGACGTCGAGCTGCACACCTCCGACGGCCTGACCCTGGTGGGGGAGCTCGCGCTGCCCCTGGAGCACGAGCCGGTCGCGACCCTGGTCACCCTGCATCCGCTGCCCACCCACGGCGGCTTCATGGACTCGCACATCCTGCGGAAGGCGGCCGCCCGGCTGCCCGCGCTCGCCGACCTGGCGGTCCTCCGCTTCAACACCCGCGGCACCGCGTCGCCGCGCGGCACGAGCGAGGGCGCGTTCGGACACGGCACCGAGGAGCGCGCCGACATCGCCGCAGCCCTGGCCCTCGTCGCGGACCGCGGACTGCCGCACCCCTGGCTGGTCGGCTGGTCCTTCGGCACCGAGCTCGCGCTGAAGTGGGGGAGGGAGCACCCCGTCGAGGGAGCGATCCTGCTCTCGCCGCCGCTGCACCGCACGAGCGCGGAGGAGGTCGCCGCCTGGGGCGAGGACGGCCGACCGCTCGTGGCGCTCGTCCCGGAGTTCGACGACTACCTGCGGCCGGAGGCGGCCGCCGAGCGCTTCGCGAGCGTGCCGCAGCTGGACCTCGTGGCCGTGGAGGGCGGGAAGCACCTCTGGGTCGGCGAGGCGCAGACCCGGCGCGTCCTCGACGAGATCGTGCGGGTGGTCGCGCCCGCCTCGTCCCCGCTGCCGACGGAGTGGGCGGGCGAGCTCGGCTGAGCCCGCCCGCGCGGCGGCCGCCTAGCGGCCGGACGAGCCGCCGTCGGAGCCGCTGCCGTCAGGGCCGCTGCCGTCGGAGCCGTCGCCGTCGCTGTCGTCCGCGAGTCCGTCGATGTGGCCGATGAGCCCGCGCAGTCCCGACACGTAGCCGGCGATCGCGTCGCGCTCGGTGCGGATCTCGTCGAGGCGCCGCTCGGCGGTGTCCATCAACTCGCGGCTGCGGCGCTCCGCGTCCGCGACGAGCTTCTGCGCCTGGTCGCGCGCGTCGTCGAGGAGGGCGTCGGAGTCGTCCTGGGCCTTCCGGCGCAGTCGCGTCGTGTCGTCGAGGGCGTCGCTGCGGAGGGCGTCCGCCTCGAGGCGCTTGTCGTTCGCGCGTCGGATGGCGTCGGCGAGCTGCAGGTTCGACTCGTCGAGGTAGCGCTGGGTCTGCGCGACGGCCTCCTGGTGGCGAAGCAGGTCGTCGCGGTCGGCCTCCTCGCGGCGCGCGGCGAGCTCGACCACCAGGTCGATCCGGGCCTGCTCGACCTCGCGCGAGAGCGCAGCGGCCTCGTCGGCGGACGCGGCGCGCAGGCCCGCCAGCTCGGCGTCGAGCACGGCGACGGCCTCGGCGCGCTCCTGGGTGAGCCGGGTGCGCTGGTCGGCGATCTCGCGCGCGCCCTCGGCGCGGACTGCGGCGACCTCGGCGTCGAGCGCGGCGCGGGTCGAGAGCACCTCGGCCTCGACTGCCGCGCGCGCCTGGGCGACCTCGGCCTCGACGGCCGCCCGGAGCCGGTCCACCTCGGAGGCGACCTCGGCCCGCAGGAGCTCGTTGGCCTGGGCGAGGCGGGCGGCCTCGGCGCGGGCGACCTCGATCTCGCGGGCGGCGACTGCGCGCATCTCCGCGGCCTCGCGCTCGGCCTCGGAGCGGATCGCGGCGGCCTCGCGCTTCGCGGTGGCGCGGGTCTCGGCGGCCTCGGTCGCCACGGTGCCGCGGATCGCGGCGGCCTCGCGGACGGCGTCCTGGGTCATCACGTCGCGGTCGTCGGCGGCCTTGCCGAGCGTCGCCGCGGCCTGCGCCTCGGACTCGTCGCGGGTCCGGTCCGCACGGCGGCGCGCCTCGGTCACCAGGCGCTCGGCCTCGTCGCGCGCCTCCTGGAGGATGCGGTCGCCGTCGTCGCGGGTGGAGCGGCGGAGGGCGGAGGCGTCGTTCTCGGCCTGGGCGATGATCCGCTCGGACTGCTCCTCGGCCACGCGCAGGGTGTGCTCGAGCTTGGCGCCCAGGCCGGCGTAGGTGGGAGTGCCGACCTGCTGCAGCTCCTTCTCGAGGCCCTCGATCCGGGAGGACAGGCGCTTCACCTCGCGGCCGCTCTCGGCCGCCTGGGTGTTCGAGTGGATGAGCTCGCGGCGCAGGCCCTGGACGGCCTTGTCGACCTCGTCCCGGTCGTAGCCACGGAACACCTGGGTGAATTCGGCCTCGTCGTTCGCCACGTCGTCTCCTTCAGAGCAGGACCGCGGTGGGGCTCGCGGCACTGGGAAAGTGTATTCAGCAGGGAGGCCGCGGCCGGGGCGACACCCGCACCGCGCGCCGCTCGGGCCGCACTCTCGGCTTCTCCCGGGCATCGGAGCGAGGGCATCGGCTATCGTGGACTGTCTTTGTCTGTTGCCGTCGCGCCCCGGTCCGGCTGCGTACCCCGAGCCGGCCCCGGCCGTCACCCCGATCCGGCAACGCAGGAGGAGTTCTTTCGTGCGGTTCGTCTTCGCCATCATCGCCACCGTCATCGCTGCCGCGATGATCGTGCTCGGCATCGGTCAGCGGACGGTCTGGGCTCCTCCGGAGTCCCTCACCGCCGAGACCGCGCTCGACTCCTCCGCTCCTTACGCGGTGATCGACGGCAGCACCCTGGGCGCCAACCCGGGCCGCCAGACGATCACGGTCGAGGGCAGCGGCGACCTCGTCGTCGCCTACGCCCGGACCTCCGACGTGCTGGGCTGGGTGGGCGGCTCGAGCTACGACGCCATCGGCTACGAGCGCGCCGACGACACCCTCACCTCCGCGGAGGAGACGGGCGAGCGCGTCCAGCTCTCCTCCGACGTCGAGACCGCCGACGCGGCGGTCGTCGATCCGCGCGGCTCCGACCTCTGGCTCGAGGAGTTCGAGGGGAGCGGCAGCGTGACCCTGGCGCTCGACGTGCCGGAGGACGTCTCCATCCTCATCGCGAGCGACGGCACCGCGCCGGCAGCCGACTCCGTGCGCGTCAGCTGGCCCGTGGACACCGCGACGCCCCTCGCCGGCCCGCTGCTGCTCGGAGGAGCCGTGTTCCTCCTCCTCGGCCTCGTCCTCTACATCTGGGCCTTCGTCCACCTGCGCCGCCAGCACGGCCCGCGCCGGAAGGGACCGCAGGGCCGGATCCCCCGCGGTGCCCGCCGTCCCCGGCCGCGTGCCGGGATCCAGGCCTCCACGGCGTCGCCGGCGCCCTCGCGCCGCCGGGCGGCCCTGGTGCTGCCCGTCGTCCTCGGGACGACCGTCCTCCTCTCCGGCTGCAGCTCCGACTACTGGCCTGATCTCGCCGCGGGCGCGAGCGAGGCGCCGACCGCGTCCGCCACGGCGACCGCGGGGGCAGAGCCGGTCTCGGCCGAGCCGACCCCCGTGGTCACCACGCAGCAGGCGGAGGCCGTCGTCGCCGAGGTCGCCGATGTCGCGTCGCGCGCCGACGCCGCCCGGGACGCCGGGATCCTCGCCGAGCGCTTCCAGGGCGAGGCGCTCACCGAGCGCACCACCAACTACGACGTCGTCGCCAAGGGCGGGACGATCGACCCGCCGCAGACGATCCCGGCCTCCCCGGTGAGCCTGGTGCTCCCGCAGGACACGGAGTCGTGGCCGCGCCTGGTGACCGCCGTCGTGCAGAACTCGACGGACTCCACCCAGGCCCCGATCGCGCTGATGATGAGCCAGGCGAGCCCGCGCGTCGACTACAAGGTCGACTACGCCATCTCGCTCGAGGCCAACGCGCGCATCCCCGATGTCGCGCCCGTCACCGTCGGCACGTCGATCGTGGCGCCCGACTCGCGCCTGATGAAGCTCGCCCCGCAGACCGTCGGCTCCGCGTACGCGGACGTGCTCGCCAACGGCGACTCGAGCCAGTACGCCGAGCTCTTCGCGGCCGACGGCGACACCCTCCGGGGGCAGGTCGGCGTCGACAAGAAGAACGCCGACCGCGAGGCGCTGCCGGACACCGCCTCGATCGAGTTCTCGAACGCCGCCGGCACGTCGCCGACGATCGCGCTCGCGACGAACGACTCGGGGGCCCTCGTCGCGGCGAGCATCGCCGAGACGTCGACCGTCCGCCCCACTGCCGAGGGCTCGACCGTCTCGACCTCCGGCGCCTCGCAGACCCTGCTGGGCACGGACAAGTCGACGACCGGCATCGAGACCACCTACGGATACCAACTGCTGTTCTACGTACCGCCCGTCGGATCGGAGGAGAAGATCGTGATGCTCGGATGGAGCCAGGGACTCGTCTCGGTGGTGCAGCTGCCGTGAGCACCGTCCCGCCCCTGCCCGGAAACCTCCGCGGCGCCGTCGACCTCTCGTCGCTGGTGAACCGCCGCACCCCGCCCGCCGCCTCCGCCGGCGCCCCGGCCGCGCCCGCCGCTCCCGGAGGCGCGCCCGGCGCGAATCCGCTGCTGCTGACCGCCGGCGACGCCGAGTTCGACCAGGTGGTCCAGCTCTCGTCGCGCGTGCCGGTGATCGTCGACCTGCGCGGCTCCTGGTCGGACCAGAGCCAGAGCATGACCGCGCTGCTCGAGAAGGTCGTCGTCTCGTACGCCGGCGCGTTCGTGCTCGTCGGGGTCGATGTGGAGTCCAGCCCGCAGCTGGCGCAGGCGTTCCAGGTGCAGTCCGTGCCGACGGTCGCCGCGATCATCGGCGGCCGCCCGGTGCCCCTGTTCAGCGGCCTCGTCGCCGAGGAGCAGCTGCGCGACCTGCTCGAGCAGGTCCTCCAGCTCGCGGCTCAGAACGGTGTGACGGGCACGGTGCCGGTGGAGGGAGCCGCTCCCGCCGAAGGCGCGGAGCCCGAGCCGGAGCCGCTGCCGCCGCACCACCAGGAGGCCTACGACGCGATCGACCGGGGCGACTACGCTGCGGCGATCACCGAGTACGAGACCGCCATCGCGCAGAACCCGCGCGACGACCTCGCCGTCGCCGGTCTCGCCCAGGTGCGGCTGCTGGCCCGCCTCCAGGGCCGCACGCTCGACGACATCCGCTCGACCGCCGCGGCCGAGCCGTCGAACCTCGACGCGCAGCTCGCCGTCGCCGACCTGGACGTCTCGGGCGGCCACGTCGAGGACGCCTTCGACCGGCTGCTCTCGATGTTCCCGCGGCTCGACGCCGAGGGGAAGGCCGCCGTCCGCGCGCGCCTCCTGGAGCTCTTCGAGATCGTCGGTCAGACCGACCCGCGCGTCAACAAGGCTCGGGCCCGGCTCACCGGCCTGCTCTACTGACGCCGGCCGGAACGCCGAGAGGCCGCCCGCTCGCGACGATCGTCGCGGCGGGCGGCCTCTTCCGTGCGGGGACCGATCAGTCGGCGGGTCGCAGGTAGAGCACGGCCAGCGGGGGCAGGACCAGCTCGGCGGAAGCCGGGCGGCCGGCCCACGGCTCCTCGCGAGCCTCGACCGCTCCGAAGTTCCCGACTCCGCTGCCGCCGTAGATCTCGGCGTCCGTGTTGACGAGCTCCTCCCAGCGGCCGGCCGTGGGCAGGCTCACGCGGTAGCCGTGCACGGGCGAACCCGAGAAGTTGGCGATGACGGCGATCGGGCGACCCTCGCTGTCCTTGCGCAGGAACGAGACGACGTTGGCCGCCGCCGCGCCGCCGTCGATCCACTCGAAGCCCGACTGCTCGTGGTCGAGCTCCCAGAGCGACGGCGAGTCGCGGTACACGCGGTTCAGCTGACCGACGAGGCTCCAGAGACCGCGGTGGCTCGGCTGATCGAGGATCCACCAGTCCAGGCCCCGCTCCTCGCTCCACTCGGAGTACTGGCCGAACTCCTGGCCCATGAAGAGCAGCTGCTTGCCGGGATGGGCCCACATGAAGGCGAGGTAGGCGCGCACATTCGCGAGCTGCTGCCAGTGGTCGCCCGGCATCTTCTGGATCAGCGAGCCCTTGCCGTGCACGACCTCGTCGTGGCTGATCGGCAGGACGAACTTCTCGCTGAAGGCGTAGACGAACGAGAAGGTGATCTCGCCCAGGTGGTACTGGCGCCACAGCGGATCGTTCGCCATGTAGTCGAGCGAGTCGTGCATCCAGCCCATGTTCCACTTGAGCCCGAAGCCGAGGCCGCCGGAGCTGGTGGGCTGGGTGACGCCGGGCCAGCTCGTCGACTCCTCGGCGATCATCATGATGCCGGGGTGCAGCTTGTAGGCCGTGGCGTTGACCTCCTGGAGGAAGCTGATCGCCTCGAGGTGCTCGCGTCCGCCGTACTGGTTCGGCAGCCACTCGCCCTCCTTGCGGGAGTAGTCGAGGTAGAGCATCGAGGCGACGGCGTCCACCCGCAGGGCGTCGACGTGGAACTCCTCGAGCCAGAACAGGGCGTTCGCGACGAGGAAGTTGCGCACCTGGGTGTGCCCGAAGTCGAAGACGTAGGTGCCCCAGTCCATCTGCTCGCCGCGGCGCCAGTCCGGGTGCTCGTAGAGCGGCTCGCCGTCGAAGCGGGCGAGGGCGAAGTCGTCCTTGGGGAAGTGCCCCGGCACCCAGTCGACGATGACGCCGATGCCGGCCTGGTGCAGACGGTCGATCAGGTACTTGAGGTCGTCGGCCGTGCCGAAGCGGCTCGAGGCGGCGTAGTAGCCGGTGACCTGGTAGCCCCAGGAGCCGCCGAACGGGTGCTCGGCGAGCGGCATGAACTCCACGTGCGTGAAGCCGAGCTCGGTGACGTACTCGATCAGCGGGTCCGCGAGGTCGCGGTAGCCCAGTCCCGGACGCCAGGAGCCGAGGTGCATCTCGTAGACGCTGAGCGGCTGCGTGTGCGGATCGACCGAGGCTCGCTTCTCCATCCAGCCGGAGTCGCCCCACTGGTGGTGCGAGACGGGGACCTTGGACGCCGTCGCGGGCGGCACCTCCGTGGCGCGGGCCATCGGGTCGGCCTTGCGGACCCAGTGGCCGTCGCGCGAGAGCAGGTCGAACTTGTAGGAGGCTCCGGGCTCGACGCCCGGGACGAAGATCTCCCAGACCCCGGTCGTTCCGAGGTTGCGGAGGGAGTGGCCCTCGCCGTTCCAGTCATTGAAGTCGCCGACGACCCGAGCGGCCTGGGCGTGCGGGGCCCAGACGGCGAAGCTCGTGCCCCAGACCCCCTCGTGCTCGCGGTGACGGGCGCCGAGCGCCTCCCAGAGGCGCTCGTGGCGGCCCTCGCCGATGAGGTAGAGGTCGAAGTCGCCGACCGTCTTCGAGAAGCGGTAGGGGTCCTCCGCGGTCCACTCGCCGCCGCCGCCGTAGCGGGCCTCGACGGTGTACGCCTGCGGACCGAGGACGTGGAAGCCCTGCCAGATCCCGTCGCTGAGGTGGCTGAGCTCGACGCGGGCGCCGGTGGCGAGCACCACGGCGACCTTCTCGGCGAGCGGGCGGCGCACGCGGACGACCGTCACCGGGTCGGAGACGCCGGGGGCCGCGACGAGGTGCTGGCCCAGGACGTCGTGGGGGAGCGCGTTGCTGCCGGTGGCGAGCTGCTGCAGCACCCACTCCGGGATGTCGGGCAGCGCGATCGCCGCGGTGCCGTCGACGGGGCCCGAAGCGGACGCGGGGTCCGCGGTCGTCTCGGCGGGGCCGGCGGTCGTCTCGACGGGAGCGGCGCTGTCGGCTGCGACGGAATCGGCGGCGTCCGCGTCGTTGGGCAGGTCGCCCTCGGCCCCGCTGCCGACCGGAGCGGACTCCGCGTCGTCGGCGTCGCGCTCGACGGTCACGGCGTCGTCGCCCGCGACCGGCTGAGGCGCCTCCGGGACCGTCTCGACCGCGTAGCTGCGCGCGTTCTCGCCGTCCGCTCCGGGGTGCTGTCGTGCGTCGGGTGCCGCGTCGGCGACGTGCGCGCCGTGGCCGGAGGTGGTCGCCGAGCTGGTGCCCGTCGTGGGGACCGTCTCGGCGTGCGCGCTGAGGCCCGCCTCCTCGGCCGGGCTCGTGCCCTCGGGGGTGGTTCCGCTCATCGCTCGTCCGCCTTCACGCTCAGGATGTGCACGGGCTCGACGAACGAGTCGAGCCGCACGTAGTCGTCGCTGCCCCAGGTCCAGACGGCGCCGGTGATCAGGTCCTCGACCTCGAAGGTCGCGCTCCAGTCGAGCCCGATCGCGGGCAGGTCGAGGTGGACCGTGGTCTCGCGGGCCGAGTGCGGGTCGGTGTTGACGACGACGATGATCGTGTCGTCGGTCCCGGTGCCCGTGAACGCGGCCTGAAGGTGCTTGGAGTAGACGAGGATCGCGTCGTCGTCGCTGCCGTGCACGTGCAGGTTCCGCAGCTGCCCGAGTGCGGGGTGCGAGCGCCGGATCTCGTTGAGGCGCGTGATGTACGGCGCCAGCGAGCGGCCCGACTCCTCGGCGCCGGCCCAGTCGCGCGTCTTGTACTCGTACTTCTCGTTGTCGATGTTCTCCTCGGCGCCGGGGCGAGCGACGTTCTCGACCAGCTCGTAGCCGGCGTAGACCCCCCACAGCGGCGACGCGGTCGCGGCGAGGGCCGCCCGCACCTTGTACGCCGAGCGGCCGCCGTACTGGAGGTACTCGGTGAGGATGTCCGGAGTGTTCACGAAGAGGTTCGGCCGCATGTAGTCGGCCGTCTCGTGGGAGATGCTCGTGAAGAACTCGCCGAGCTCCTCCTTGGTGTTGCGCCAGGTGAAGTACGAGTACGACTGCTGGAAGCCGACCTTGCCGAGTGCGCGCATGATCGCGGGGCGGGTGAACGCCTCCGCGAGGAAGACGACCTCGGGGTGCTCGGCGTTGACCTCGTGGATGATCCACTCCCAGAAGTCGAGCGGCTTCGTGTGGGGATTGTCGACGCGGAAGATCCGTACGCCCAGGTCGATCCAGTGCCGCAGGACCCGCAGCGACTCCTGACGGATGCCCTCGGGGTCGTTGTCGAAGTTGATCGGGTAGATGTCCTGGTACTTCTTCGGCGGGTTCTCGGCGTAGGCGATCGAGCCGTCGGGGAGCGTCGTGAACCACTCGGGGTGGCTGGTGACCCAGGGATGGTCGGGCGAGGCCTGCAGGGCGAAGTCGAGGGCGAGCTCGAGGCCCGCGGCCTCGACCGCGGCGTGGAAGGCGCGGAAGTCGTCCTCGGTGCCGAGGTCCGGGTGGATCGCGTCGTGGCCGCCCTCGGCCGACCCGATCGCCCACGGCGAGCCGGGGTCGTGCTCGCCGGCGTCGAGCGTGTTGTTCGGGCCCTTGCGGAAGGAGCGGCCGATGGGGTGGATCGGCGGCAGGTAGAGCACGTCGAAGCCCATCGCGGCCACAGCGGGGAGGCGGTCGATCGCGGTGCGGAAGGATCCGCTGGTCACGGTCCCGTCCTCGTGGCGCACGGCGCCCTCGGAGCGGGGGAAGAACTCGTACCAGGCGCCGACGCCGGCGCGGGTGCGCTCGACGTGGACGGTGCGCGGCTCCGAGACGCTCGTGAGGCTCATCACCGGGCGGGCGTCGAGCGCGCCGTGGACGGCGGGACCGGTCGCCGCGGCGAGGCGCTCCTCGGCGCTCAGCGTGGTGTCGCCGACGCGGGCGGCGGTGTCGGAGAGCAGGCTGCGCTCGCCCTCGGGCCGCGCGGAGTCGTCGGCGCCGCTGCGCAGCAGGCCCTCGCCGATGGCGAAGGTGACGTCGATGTCCAGGCCGGCCGGGATCTTGACCTCGGCCGTGTGGAGCCAGGTCGCCCAGTCGTCGGCGTAGGCGCGGATGCGGTAGCTCCAGTCGCCCTCCTCGTCGAGGGCCACGAGACGGCCGTAGCGGTCGGTGCCGGTCGCGAGGAGCGACATGCGGTGCTCCGACTCGGCCCCGGACGGCGAGCGCAGCAGGAGGTCGACGCCGATGAGGTCGTGCCCCTCGCGGAAGGCCGTGGCGGCGAAGGGGACGACCTCGCCGACGAACGCCTTCGCGGGCCAGCGGTCGTCCTCGAGCCGGGGCTGCGGGTCGATGATCGGCAGGCGCTCGGCGCGGACGCGGTAGCCGCTCCCGGTCGTCGCGGGCGCCGGCGACGCGTCGGGTGCGCCCGCGGTCACCGGGGCGGCAGGAGCACTGTCGGCCGCGGGGGGAGCAGGAGTCGCCTCGGGGGCGGCGGCGGGCGCCGGAGCGGCCGTCTCGGGAGGCGCCGACGCCTCCTGGGGTGCGCGTCCGCGACCCGCTCGCCGTGCGTCCTTGCCGTTCTGAGCCTTGCCGAAAGGTATCTGAGCCACGTCACGACAGTAGCGACCGGCGGCGGCTCGCACACGACGCTTGCGCCCGCGCTCGGGCCTGTGCAAACGAGCCCGGGGAGCGCGCGCCGGCGCGTCGAGGCGGGTCCGCGTCCCGCCGATCCGCCGTGGCCGGGGTCCGCTAGGGTGACCGAGCGCGACCGCCCCGGTGCTCCGCGACCGGGCGCTCCGGGGTCCGCAGAGAGTCGAGGGGTGCCGTGAAGGCGATCCGCCGCTTCATCGTCCGCTCCGTCCTCCCGCCCGAGCTCTCGGCTCTGGGCGATCTGGCGGGCAATCTCCGCTGGGCCTGGCACGAGCCCGCCCGGCGCTTGTTCGAGCGGGTCGATCCGGAGCTGTGGCGGAGCGGGGGAGCGGACCCCACCGCCCTGCTCGGAGCGGTGAGCCCCGAGCGCCTCGCCGAGCTGGCGGGGGACCAGGGCTTCGTCGACGAGGCGTGGCGCCTCCGCGACGAGCTGGAGCGCTACCGCACCGAGCCGCGGTGGTACCAGTCGCTGCCGGAGTCCGCCCCGCGCTCGATCGCCTACTTCTCGCCGGAGTTCGGCATCGCGGCGGCGCTGCCCCAGTACTCCGGCGGACTCGGCATCCTCGCCGGCGACCACCTGAAGGCCTCCTCGGACCTGGGCGTGCCGCTCACCGGCGTGGGCCTCTTCTACCGGTCGGGCTACTTCTCGCAGAAGCTCTCCGCCGACGGCTGGCAGCTCGAGTCCTACCCCTCGCTCGATCCCGACGGGCTGCCGCTGCGCGTCGTCCGTCTCGCCGACGGCTCGCCCGCCCGCATCGTGCTGGCGCTCCCCGAGGGACGCGCGCTCTACGCCCGGGTCTGGCGCGCGGAGGTCGGCCGGGTGACCCTCCTCCTGCTCGACACCGACATCCCCGAGAACGAGGACTCGCTCCGCTCCGTCACCGACCGCCTCTACGGCGGCGGGGGCGAGCACCGCCTCCTGCAGGAGCTGCTGCTGGGCATCGGCGGGGTCCGCGCGCTCGAGCTCTGGGCCGAGGTCTCGGGCGGCGTCCTCCCGGAGGTGTTCCACACCAACGAGGGGCACGCCGGCTTCCAGGGGCTCGAGCGCATCTCCGGCCTGATCGGCGCGGGCCTGGACTTCGACCAGGCTCTCCAGGTGGTGCGGGCGAGCACGGTCTTCACCACGCACACTCCGGTGCCGGCGGGCATCGACCGCTTCGACCGCGGGATGATCGAGGAGTACTTCTCCACGGAGCTGCTCCCGGGCGTGCAGGTCGAGGACGTGCTCGCGCTGGGCGCCGAGCCGGGGGACTCCGGGACGGCGTTCAACATGGCGTACATGGGCCTGCGGCTCGCGCAACGCTCCAACGGCGTCTCGACGCTGCACGGCGAGGTCAGCCGCTCGATGTTCTCGAGCCTCTGGCCCGGCTTCGAGACGGCGGAGGTGCCGATCGGCTCGGTGACGAACGGCGTCCACGCGGCCACCTGGACCGATCCGATCCTCCGGAGGCTCGCGGAGGAGCGGCTCGGCACCGACGACACGACGCGGGCCGACTGGGCCTCGGGCGCGCTCGGCGACGCCGAGCTGTGGGCCGCGCGCCGGGCGATGCGGGAGCAGCTGGTGCGGGACGCCCGCCGCCGGGCCGCCCGCTCCTGGCGCGAGCAGAACCCGGGCGGCCTCCCGCCGGCCTGGCTCGACGAGCTGCTGGACCCGGACGTGCTCACCATCGGCTTCGCGCGGCGGGTGCCGACCTACAAGCGGCTGACCCTGATGCTCCACGACCCCGAGCGTCTGCGGGCGCTGCTCACCCACCCGCAGCATCCGATCCAGATCGTCATCGCGGGCAAGTCCCACCCCGCCGACGAGGAGGGGAAGCGCCTGATCCAGCGGCTCGTCCGCTTCGCGCAGGAGCCGGACGTGCGCCGCCGGATCGTCTTCCTGCCGGACTACGACATCGCGATGGCGCAGCTGCTCTACCCGGGCACCGACGTCTGGCTCAACAATCCGCTGCGCCCGCTCGAGGCGTGCGGCACCTCGGGAATGAAGGCGGCGCTCAACGGCTCGCTCAACCTCTCGATCCTCGACGGCTGGTGGAACGAGTACTTCGACGGCGAGAACGGCTGGGCGATCCCCTCCTCCGACCGCGCGCTCGACCCGGAGGCCCGCGACACGCTCGAGGCCGAGGCGCTCTACGAGCTGCTCGAGACCGAGGTCGTCCCGCGCTACTACGAGCGTGACCACGACGGCGTGCCCCGGCGGTGGGTGCGGTCGATCCGGCACACCCTCGCGACCCTCTCGCCCGAGCTCTCCGCCGAGCGGATGGTGCGCCAGTACGTCGAGGCGCTCTACTCGCCGGCCGCCGAGGCCGGGCGCGCCGTCGCCGCCGACCACTTCGAGCCGGCCAAGGAGCTGGCGAGCTGGAAGCGGCGGGTCCGCGCCGGCTGGCCCGGAGTCGCGGTCGCGTCCGTCGAATCCGGCGGGATCGACGCGGTGCCCCAGCGCGGGGACCGGCTCGCCGTGCGGGCGGGCGTGCGCCTGGGCGAGCTCTCGCCGGCGGACGTCTCGGTCGAGGTCGTGTACGGGACGACGTCCGCTGACGGCTCGCTCACCGAGGTCCGCCACCACGAGCTCGAGGTGGTCGAGGAGTCGGGTGCCGTAGTGCCGGCCGACGCGGTCGGGCGCGTGCCCTACGCCGGAGTGGTCACCCTCGACCGCAGCGGCTCCTTCGGCTACACCGTCCGCGTCGTGCCGCGGCATCCCCTCCTGGCCCGCTCCGCCGAGCTGGGCCTGGCCTCCGCCGCCGGCTGACCCCGCCCGGTCCCTCTCCGCGAGATGCCGCTCCGGTGCGCCTTCCTCGGCGTCTCGCGGACCGGAGTGGGATCTCGCGGGAGGAGGACGGCGCATGGAGCGAAACGGCGCCCGGAGGAGGACGGCGGGGGAGCAGGGGTCAGCGCGCGATGTCAGCGAGGAGGGCGGCCGTCGCGGCGACGAGGTCGGCGGGGGCGAGCTCGATGTCGAAGCCCCGGCGCCCGCCCGAGACGAGCACCGTGTCGTGGAGCTCCACGGTCTCGTCAATCACGGTGCGGTGCCGCGTCCTCTGCCCGAGCGGCGAGATGCCGCCGAGCACGTAGCCGGTCCGGCGCTGGGCCAGCACGGGGTCGGCCATCGCCGCCCGCCTGCCTCCGACCGCGGCCGCGAGCTCCTTCAGCCCGAGCGAGCCGGTGACGGGCACGACGCCCACCACGAGCTCGCCGTCCACATCGACCATCAGGGTCTTGAACACGCGCTCCGGCTCGACGCCGAGCGCCTCGGCCGCCTCGAGCCCGTAGCGCGACGTGGCCGGGTCGTGCCGGTACTGGCGGGGAGTGAAGGGGACGCCCGCCGCCGTCAGCGCGACGGTCGCCGGGGTCCCCGGCCCACTCCGCGCCATCAGGCGTCCTGCTCGGCCGCCGGCCCGTGCGCGGCGAAGAGCTGCATCGAGGTGCCGGCCACGCGGATGACCTGCCCCGGCTCGAAGGACTCGCCGTGCTCCAGCGGCTCCGGCTCCTCGCTGTTCCACAGGCGCGTGTAGCCGGTGACCCCCTCGCCGTCGGCGAGCACGACCGTGGTGTCCTGCTCGACGCCGTGCACCACCAGCAGGACGCGGTCCGGCTCGCCCTCGACCGGCGTCGAGGCCGCGAGGTACTGCAGCGTCCGGTTGGCGGCGGAGGTCCAGTCGTGCTCGCTCATCCCGCGCCCGTGGGCGTCGAACCACGTCATGGTCGTGGCGCCCGGCTCGCTCGCGTCGCCGCTGCCGTAGCGGGAGGGACGCAGCGCCGGGTGCTCACGCCGCAGGCGCAGCAGGGTGCGCGTGTGCGCGCGGAGCGCGAGCTGCCAGTCGGCCAGGCCCTCCCAGCGCACCCAGGTCAGGTCCGAGTCCTGGCAGTAGGCGTTGTTGTTGCCGCGCTGGCTGCGCCCGGTCTCGTCACCCGCCGTGATCATCGGCACGCCGGCCGACAGCAGCAGGGTGCCGAGGAGGTTCCGCATCGCCTTGCGCCGCGCCAGCGTGATCCGCTCGTCGGTGGTGGGGCCCTCGAAGCCGTGGTTGAAGGAGCGGTTGGTGTCGGCTCCGTCGCGGTTCGACTCGCCGTTGCCGATGTTGTGCTTGACGTTGTACGAGACGAGGTCCGCCAGCGTGAAGCCGTCGTGCGCGGTGACGAAGTTGACCGAAGCGAGGGGTCCCCGCTCCGCCGAGAAGGTGTTGGAGGAGCCCGAGAGCCGGGTCGCGAAGCCGCCGATGCCGACGGGGGCCGTGCCGGCGCGGCGGGCGTAGTCGATGTCCGAGAGCCAGAAGTTGCGGGCGCGGTCGCGGTAGCGGTCGTTCCACTCCGACCACCCGGCCGGGAAGTTCCCCGTCTGCCAGCCGCCCATTCCCACGTCCCAGGGCTCGGCGATCATCTTCACGCCGGCCAGCGCCGGATCCTCGACCGCGGCCCGCAGCAGCGGGTGGTCGCTCCGGAAGTGCGCGATCTCGTCCCGGCCGAGGGTCGCGGCCAGGTCGAGCCGGAAGCCGTCGATCCCGACCTCGCCCGACCAGTAGCGCATCGAGTCCAGCGCGAGGCGCTGCGCCGCGGGCCGGCCGAAGTCGATCGTGTTCCCGCAGCCGGTGACGTCCACGTAGTGGCCCTCGGGCGTCTGGCGGTACCAGCCGGCGTCGTCGATCCCGCGCAGGCTCGACATCGGCCCGCCCGGCCCCTCCTCGGCGGTGTGGTTGTAGACCACGTCCAGGATCACCTCGAGGCCGGCCTCGTGCAGGAGCTTCACCATCCCCTTGAACTCGCGGAGCACCGCGGTCGGTCCGCCGCGCTGCGCGGTGGAGGAGGCGTACGCGGCGTGCGGGGCGAAGAAGTTCAGCGTGTTGTAGCCCCAGTAGTTGGTCAGCCCCTGCCGCAGCAGGCGCTGCTCCGACACGAACGCGTGCACGGGCAGCAGCTCGACCGCCGTCACGCCCAGCTCGAGCAGCGCCGAGACCGTCGACTCGTGCGCCAGGCCGGCGTAGGTGCCGCGCAGCTCCACGGGGAGCGCCGGGTTCAGCCGGGTCAGCCCCTTCACATGCGCCTCGTAGATCACGGTGCGGTCCATCGGGGTGCCGGGCCGGGAGGAGGAGCCCCAGTCGAACGCGTCGTCCACGACGACCGAGCGCCACTCGTTCTCCGCCACCCGGTGCAGGCCACGGGAGTACGGCTCCAGCAGGGCCCGGCGGGGGTCGAAGCGGTGCCGGGGGCCCGTCGGCCCGTCGACGCGCAGGGCGTAGCGGCGGCCGGGGGCCAGCAGATCGGAGCGCGCGGACCAGACCGCGGCATCCTCGCGCGCCAGCGGGACCGTGCGGGTCACCCAGGTCGGATCCTTCTCGTCGTACAGCAGCAGATCGACAGCGCTCGCGCTCTCGGACCAGACCCGCAGCTCACCGCCCTGATCGTCCACGGTCACGCCGAGCCGGGCCAGGGGATCGTGAGAGGTCATGCGACTTACAGTAGTGACGGGCACCGGCTCCCTCCGTGCCCCCGACGCGGGACGAAGGGCTGCTGTGATCTACCTCGACCACGCCGCGACCACCCCGCTGCGCGCCTCGGCGCTCGCCGCGTTCGCGGAGGCGTCCGCCCACGGCGGCAACCCCTCCTCCGTCCACGGCTCCGGCCAGGAGGCGCGCCGCCGGCTGGAGGACGCCAGGTCGGCGCTCGCCGGGGTGCTCGGCTGCGAGCCGATCGAGGTGATCCTCACCGCCGGCGGCACCGAGGCGGTCAACCTCGGGATCAAGGGCCTCTACTGGCAGCGCCGGAGCGAGGACCCGGCCCGCGTCCGGGTCCTGGTCGCCGAGGGGGAGCACCACGCGACGCTCGACTCCGCCGCCTGGCTCGCCGAGCACGAGGGCGCCGTCCTCGAGTGGCTGCCTCTCGACGACGAGGGCACCCTGCGGCCGGAGGCGCTCGCCGCGGCGCTGGAGGAGGACCCCGGATCGGTCGCCCTGGTCACGGTGCTCTGGGTCAACAACGAGATCGGGACGATCAACCCGATCGCCGAGCTGGCGGCGGTGTGCGCCCGCGCCGGCGTCCCCCTCCACGTCGACGCGGTCGCCGCCCTCGGACACGTGCCGCTGCGGATCGCCGAGATCCGCCGCGCCTCCGGCTCCGGGCGCGGCGCGGGACTGGCCGCCGTCAGCGTCTCGGGTCACAAGGTCGGCGGGCCGATCGCGACCGGTGCGCTCGTGCTCGCCCGCGACGCCCGCGTGGTCCCGGTGCTGCACGGAGGCGGACAGCAGCGGGGCGTCCGCTCCGGCACCCAGGACGTGCCCGGCGCCGCGGCCTTCGCCGCCGCCGCGGTCGAGGCGGACGCCGAGCTGTCGGCGGAGGCGCAGCGCCTGGCCGCCCTGCGCGACCGGCTCGTCGCGGGCGTCCTCGCCGCCGTGCCGGGGGCGACCCTGACCGGGCCCGCCCTCGACTCCGGACGCCGGGTCGCCAACAACGCGCACCTCGCCTTCCCCGGTGCGCAGGGCGACTCCCTCCTCTTCCTCCTCGACACCGCGGGCGTCTCCGTCTCGACCGGGTCCGCCTGCACGGCGGGGATCCCGGAGCCCTCGCACGTGGTCCTCGCGCTCGGCCGCAGCGAGGACGAGGCCCGCGGGGTGCTCCGGATGACGCTCGGCCACACCTCGACCGACGCGGACGTCGACGCCCTCCTGGCCGCGCTGCCCAGCGCCTACGCCCGCGCCGCCCGAGCCGGACTCTCGAACCGCGCGGTGCTGCCCGCCTGAACCCCTGCCGGCCGCGCCCGCGGGAAACGTAGACTCGCACGGTGAAGGTTCTGGCGGCGATGAGCGGTGGAGTGGACTCGGCGGTGGCCGCGGCCCGCGCGGTGGAGGCGGGGCACGACGTGGTGGGCGTGCACCTCGCCCTGAGCAGGATGCCCGGCACGCTGCGCACCGGCAGCCGGGGGTGCTGCACGATCGAGGACTCGATGGACGCGCAGCGCGCCGCGAACGTCCTCGGCATCCCGTACTACGTGTGGGACTTCTCCGAGCGGTTCAAGCTGGACGTCGTCGACGACTTCGTCGCCGAGTACTCGGCGGGCCGCACCCCGAACCCCTGCATGCGCTGCAACGAGCGGATCAAGTTCGCCGCCCTGCTCGAGAAGGCTCTCGACCTCGGCTTCGACGCGGTCTGCACCGGCCACTACGCCTCCCTCCGCACCGCCGCCGACGGCTCCCCGGAGCTCCACCGCGCGAGCGACGAGGCGAAGGACCAGTCCTACGTCCTCGGCGTGCTGACGGAGCAGCAGCTGCGGCACTCGATGTTCCCGCTCGGCTCCACGCCGTCCAAGGCGATCGTGCGCGCGGAGGCGGCGGAGCGGGGCCTCAGCGTCGCGAGCAAGCCCGACAGCTACGACATCTGCTTCATCCCCGACGGCGACACCCGCGGCTGGCTCGCCGAGCGCGTCGCCCCCGAGACCGGAGCGGTCGTCGATCGGGACGGCGCGGTGGTCGGCTCCCACGAGGGCGCCCACGGGTACACGGTGGGCCAGCGCCGGGGCCTGCACCTCGGCGTCCCCGCGCCCGATGGACGGCCCCGCTTCGTCCTGGAGGTGCGGCCGGTGAGCAACGAGGTCGTGGTCGGTCCGCGCGAGGCTCTGCGCATCGGCGAGATCGCCGGCGAGCGGTTCACCTGGGCGGGCGCCGCTCCCGAGGACGCGGACGCGCCCTTCCGCTGCGACGTCCAGATCCGCGCGCACGCCGACCCGGTCCCCGCCTCCGCGGTTGTGTCGCACGTCGATGGCAGGGTGGAGCTCGTGATCACTCCGGACTCGCCGCTCGACGGCGTCGCCCCCGGCCAGACGGCCGTCGTCTACCTCGGCACCCGCGTGCTGGGCCAGTGCACGATCGACCGCACGGTCGCTGCCGACGCCGCGGTGCTCCGATGAGCGCCGTCGAGCCCGCCGCCCGCGTCGAGGAGCTGCGGGCGCGGATCCGGTCGGCGAGCGACGACTACTACGCGGCCGACTCCTCGCCGCTGTCCGACGCCGAGTACGACGCCTTGGTGCGCGAGCTCGCCGCGCTCGAGGCCGAGCACCCCGAGCTCGCCGCCGAGGACTCGCCGACGCGGACCGTCGGCGGGATCGTCGGAGCGGGCCTCGCCCCGATCGACCACGCCGAGCGGATGCTCTCCCTCGACAACGTGTTCTCGGCCGAGGAGCTGCGCGAGTGGTGCGAGAAGACGGTGGCCTCGGCCGACCGCCCCGTCGCCTGGCTCACGGAGCTCAAGATCGACGGGCTCGCGATCTCCCTCCACTACGAGAACGGCCGCCTCGTCACGGCGGCGACCCGGGGCGACGGCCGCACCGGCGAGGACGTCACCGTCAACGCCCTCCGCGTCGCGGGCATCCCGGAGCGCCTCTCCGGCGAGGGCCACCCGGCACTCGTCGAGGTCCGCGGCGAGGTCTTCATCCCCGTGGCCGCCTTCGCCGAGCTGAACGCCCTCCAGGAGACGCTGCGCGACGAGGCGGTCGAGGAGGCGCGGACCCGCTGGTCGTCCCGCCCGCCCGCCACCCGAGGCGTCTTCGAGGAGGAGAAGGCGCGCACGAGCGCGCTGCGGCGCTTCCCGACCTTCGCCAACCCGCGGAACGCGGCGAGCGGCGGCCTCCGCCAGCAGCTCGACAAGAAGTCGGGTCTCGACCTGCGCGCCGGCGAGGCGCGCGTCGGCTCCCTCGCGCTCTACGTGCACGGCATCGGCGCCTGGCCGGACCCGCCTGTCGCGACCCAGTCCGAGGTCTATGGGCTCCTCTCCTCCTGGGGACTGCCGGTCAGCGGCCACAACCGCGTCTCGGCCTCGGTGGAGGAGGTGCTCGCCTTCGTCGAGCGCTACGGCCGCGAGCGGCACTCGGTCGAGCACGAGATCGACGGCGTGGTCGTGAAGGTGGACGAGCTCGAGCTGCACGACGAGCTCGGCGCCACCAGCCGGGCGCCGCGCTGGGCGATCGCCTACAAGTACCCGCCCGAGGAGGTCCACACGAAGCTCCTCGACATCGTCGTGAGCGTCGGGCGCACCGGCCGCGCGACGCCGTTCGCCCAGATGACCAAGGTGAAGGTCGCGGGGTCCGAGGTGCGCCAGGCCACGCTGCACAACGCCGACGTGGTCAAGGCCAAGGGCGTGCTCATCGGCGACACGGTCGTGCTGCGGAAGGCCGGGGACGTCATCCCCGAGGTGCTCGGCCCGGTGGTGGAGCTCCGCGACGGCTCCGAGCGCGAGTTCGTGATGCCGACGCAGTGCCCCGAGTGCGGCACCACGCTCGCTCCGGCCAAGGAGGGCGACGTCGACCTGCGCTGCCCCAACGCGGAGTCCTGCCCCGCGCAGGTCCGCGGGCGCGTCGAGCACATCGGCAGCCGCGGCGCGCTCGACATCGAGGCGCTCGGCGAGGTCAGTGCCGCCGCCCTGACCCAGCCCCTGGTGCCCGCCGAGCCGCCGCTGCGGACCGAGGCCGGCCTGTTCGAGCTCACGGTAGCCGATCTCTTCCCGATCGAGGTCGTCGTCCGCGACTCCGAGACGGGTCTGCAGAAGCTCGACGCGAAGGGCGATCCGAAGGTCGTCACGCCCTTCAAGCGCAAGCGGCAGCTCGCCAAGGACGGCGCCTTCGACCCGGAGGCGGGAGCCTTCGCGGGGGACGCCGCTTCCGTGCCCTCCACCAACGCCCTCCGGCTGATCGAGAACATCGAGCGGGCGAAGACCAAGGAGCTGTGGCGCCTGCTGGTCTCGCTCAGCATCCGGCACGTCGGCCCGGTCGCGGCGCGCGCGCTGGCGGGCTACTTCGGCTCGCTCGACGCGATCCGCGGGGCGAGCCGCGACGAGCTCGCCGCGGTCGACGGGGTGGGCGGGATCATCGCCGACGCTCTGATCGCCTGGTTCGAGGTCGACTGGCACGTCGAGATCGTCGACCGCTGGGCCGCGGCCGGAGTGCGCTTCGCCACGCCCGGCCACCCCGGGCCCGGTGCCGCGGACTCCGCCGGCGGGGTGCTCGCGGGTCTCACGGTCGTGGCGACCGGCAGCCTGGAGGGGTACTCCCGCGAGGGGGCGCAGGAGGCCATCCTCGCGGCCGGCGGCAAGGCCGGCTCGAGCGTCTCCAAGAAGACCGACTACGTCGCCGCCGGTCCCGGCGCCGGCAGCAAGCTCGGCAAGGCCGAGGCCCTGGGGCTCCGGATCATCACCGCGGCCGAGTTCCACCTCCTGGTGACGGAGGGACCGGACGCGATCGCGCTGCCGGAGGAGGCGTCCGCCGACGCTCCGGAGGAGGCGTCCGCCGACGCTCCGGAGGAGGCCGCCGCCGGCCCGGACGGGGACGTCGCCGGCGCATCGCGCTCCGACGCCTCGCCGGAGGACGACGCCGTGCCGGAGACCGACGCCGTCCCGGACGCGGCCGCCCCGAGCACGGAGGAGCCGACCGGGCCCGATGCCTGACGCGGGCGGCGGGGAGCGGCGTGCGTTCCTGCGCCGCTCCCTCGCCGACGCAGCGTCGCTCGCGCTCGACGCCGCGGCTCGGCCCACCGCCGCCGAGCGCCGGACCGCCGAGGCGCTGGGCCGGATCGACCACCTGGTCGTGCTCTCCTTCGCCGGCCGCAGCCGCGACCAGGTCCTCGCCGCGCTCGACGATCCGGACGGCCCGGTGTTCACCGGTGATACGGACGCCGTGATGACCGCGCCCGGCCCGGACGATCCTCCGGGCGCGCGCTTCGCCCCCGAGATGCTGCCGGTGCACGCGCTCCTCGCCACGGCCTTCGCGCGGGCCGACCACTGGCGCGCCGACGGCCGCGATCCGCTGCCGGCGGCCCTGCGCGCGGCCCGGGAGACCGGCACCGGCTGGGCTCTCGCGGTCGACGAGCGGCAGGGCGTCTCGATCACGCTCCTCGCCGATCCGGAGTGGCCCCACCGCGATCCGGGCGCCGCCGGCTCCCGCGGCGGGCGCCTCCTTCCCATCGACGCGCTGGCCGCCGAGGCCGCAGCCGGCACCCTGCCTCCGCTCGTCCTGGTCGAGCCGCGGTCCCTCGTCGATCCGGCCGACTTCGCCGACGCCGCAGCCGCCGGCACCGATCGATCCGCCGATGCGCGCCTCGCGGAGCAGCTGCTGCACGTCGTGTTCGACGCCGTCCGCGACGGGGAGCGGGCGGGGCGGCGGATGCTGCTCCTCGTCACCGCGCGGGGGAGCGCGGAGCGGCCCGGCACGGTGCCGGCGCTCGTGCTCGCCTCGGCCGTCCCCTCGGGTGCACGGATCGGCGTGCCGCTCGGTCCGGAGACTCCCGCGCAGCTCGTCCGCGCCCGGGCGGGCGTGCGCCGGGCGCTCGTCGATCCGCAGGTCCGAGAGCTGGCCGCACTCCTCAGCGGTCCCGACCGCCCCTCGCGCGCTGGCCCCGCACGGCGCCGGCGTTCGCGCCGCCCGCGGGTCGGGCGGCGCCTCCGCGACGCGGCCCGCCGCGCGCACGTCGACCCCGAGCCGGAGGCCGGACTGCTCGCCCGCGTTCGGAGCCGCCGTCCCGGGCGCGTCGCTACACTCCGAGCAGGCGCAGGCGGCGCAGGAGAGGCGGCGGAGATGACCAGCGAGCGGACTCCCGCGGAGCACGACGACGAAGCTCCGCGCTCCCGCTCGCGCCGCCGCTTCCTGGCCGGCACCGCCGCCGCCGGAGTCGGAGCCGGAGCCCTCGCCGGCGGCGCGATCGGCGCGGCCGTCGCCTCCGGCCCCCGCCGCGAGGAGGAGCCGCGACTGCCCGCCCGCACGGAGCCGGGATTCGACCACGTCGTCGTGATCATGTTCGAGAACCGCTCCTTCGACAACGTCCTCGGCCGCCTCTACGGACCGGACGACCTGCCCGCGGGCGAGAGCTTCGAGGGCCTCCTCCCCGACGAGCGGACGAACACCAGCGCCGGGGGACTGACCGTCGGCACGCACGTCTACGAGGGCGCCACCGACTCCGTGATGCGCCAGCCCGACCCGGACCCGGGCGAGGAGTACCCACACGTCAACACCCAGCTCTTCGGCACGGTGGATCCGCCCGAGAACGCCGGCCGAACCGTAGGCGCCATGACCGCGCCCTTCAACGCGCCCGCCGACGCCTCCGCCCCGACGATGAGCGGCTTCCTCGAGGACTACGTCCAGCACCTGAGGGTGATGAAGAAGGGGCAGGAGCCCACGGCGGAGGAGGCGCGGACGATCATGGGCGGCTTCTCGCCGGAGATGCTGCCCGTCTTCTCCACCCTCGCCCGCGAATTCGCCGTCTTCGACCAGTGGTTCTGCGCCGTCCCCTCCCAGACCTTCTGCAATCGGTCCTTCCTGCACGCGTCGACCTCGCACGGCTTCGTCACCAACAAGCAGAGCGGCGGCTACGAGAAGTGGCTCGCGGACGACCTGGCCGACGCGCCGACGGTGTTCAACCGCCTCGAGGAGGCGGGGAGGACCTGGCGCGTCTACTTCGACGCACTGCAGGTGGTCTCCTACACCGGCTTCCTGCACGCGCCGGTGCTCGAGAAGTATTGGAAGACCCACTTCTCGACGATGGACCGCTTCTACGCCGACGTGGAGAACGGCGAGCTGCCCGACTACGCCTTCCTCGAGCCGCGGCTCATCTTCGACCACAACGACATGCACCCGCCGACCGGGGTCCTGCACGAGGACGAGGTCGACGGCACGCCCGTCTACGACAGCGCGCTGTCCGACGTCCGCGCCGGCGAGCTGCTGCTGCACCAGGTGTACTCGGCGATCCGGGAGAGCGCGAGCACGACCGGCTCGAACGCGGTGAACACGCTCCTGCTGGCGACCTTCGACGAGCACGGCGGCCTCTACGACCACGTCCCCCCGCCGTCGGCGACTCCGCCGGGCGACGGCCGCGAGGGCGAGATGGGCTTCGCCTTCGACCGGCTCGGCTGCCGCGTGCCGGCGATCGCGGTCTCGGCGTACACGAGGGCCGGCACGATCGTGCACGACGAGCTGCACCACGGCGCCGTGATCCGGACCCTCAGCGCCCTGCACGGCCTCGAGCCGCTGACCGCTCGCGACGCCTCCGCCCCGGACCTCTTCGGGGTGCTGACCCTCGACGAGCCGCGGCAGATCGGCGACTGGCCGACCACGGTGCCGCAGTACCTGCCCCCGAACCCCGAGTCGGCACCGGCGCATCCAGCGCACGTGAACCGCGACAAGCCGCTAAGCCCGCCCGCCGTCGGCCTGATGGGCCTGCTGCTGGCCCGGTACGGCGAGCCCGGCGAGGACCTGCCGACCACCTACGAGGGGGCGTACAACGCACTCCTGAAGCACGGCGCCAGCCTCTTCGGCGGCTCCTGACGGGCGGGCGGCACGGGCGGAGGCGGTGCGGGCGCGCCGAGTAGACTGGCGGCCGGAAATCCCCCCGAACCACCAGACGGAGACGCATGTCCGAGATCACGGCCGACACGGTCGCCCATCTGGCCCAGCTGGCCAGGATCGACCTCACTTCCGACGAGATCGGGAGCCTCACCAGGGAGCTCGGCCAGATCGTCGACTCCGTGCGCGCGGTCCAGGCCGTCGCCACGCCCGACGTGCCGGCGACCAGCCACCCGATCCCGCTCGAGAACGTCTTCCGGCCCGACGTGGTCGGCGAGACCCTCACGCTCGAGCAGGCCCTCTCCGGCGCGCCCGAGCACGACGGCAGCCGCTTCCAGGTCTCCGCGATCCTGGGGGAGGAGCAGTGAGCGCGCACGGCGACGAGCTCGTCCGCCTCAGCGCGTCCGCCCTCTCCGAGAAGCTGGCCGACGGCTCGGTCTCCTCGGTCGAGGCCACCCGCGCCCACCTCGAGCGCATCGACGCGGTCGACGGAGCGGTCCACGCCTTCCTCCACGTCGCGCGCGAGGGCGCGGTCGCGTCCGCCGAGGCGATCGACCGCCGGCGGGCCGACGGCGAGTCGCTGCACCCCCTCGCCGGAGTGCCTCTCGCCGTCAAGGACGTCATCGTCACGAACGACATGCCGACCACGAGCGGCTCCCGCATCCTCGAGGGCTGGCGCCCGCCCTACGACGCGACCGTCATGCGCAAGGTCCGCGAGGCCGGGCTGGTCCCGATCGGCAAGACCAACATGGACGAGTTCGCGATGGGCTCGACCACCGAGCGCAGCGCCTACGGCCCCACCCACAACCCGTGGGACCTCGACCGCATCCCCGGCGGCTCCGGCGGCGGATCCGCCGCGGCCGTCGCGAGCTACGAGGCGCCCCTGGCCCTCGGCTCGGACACCGGGGGATCGATCCGCCAGCCCGCGCACGTGACCGGCACCGTCGGCGTGAAGCCGACCTACGGCGGCGTGTCCCGCTACGGAGCGATCGCGCTCGCCTCGAGCCTCGACCAGATCGGCCCCGTCTCCCGGACGGTCCTCGACTCCGCCCTGCTGCACGACGTCATCGCGGGCCACGACCCGCGCGACTCGACGTCGCTGCGCGACTCCTGGCCCTCCTTCGCCGACGCGGTGCGCCGCGCCGACGTGACGGGCCTCCGGATCGGCGTGGTCAAGGAGCTCGACGGCGGCGAGGGCTTCCAGCCCGGCGTGCTGGCGCGCTTCCACGAGGCGCTCGAGATCCTGCAGGGCGCCGGAGCCGAGGTCGTCGAGGTGAGCCTCCCGAGCGTCGAGCACGCGGTCGCCGCCTACTACCTGATCCTCCCCGCGGAGGCCTCCAGCAACCTCGCCAAGTTCGACTCGGTCCGGTTCGGCCTCCGCGTCACGCCGGAGGGCGGCGGCACGGTCGAGCAGGTCATGTCCGCGACCCGCGAGCAGGGCTTCGGCCCCGAGGTCAAGCGCCGGATCATCCTCGGCACCTACGCGCTCTCGGCCGGCTACTACGACGCCTACTACGGCAGCGCGCAGAAGGTCCGGACCCTGGTGCAGCGGGACTTCGACGCGGCCTTCGCCAACGTCGACGTGATCGCCTCGCCGACGGCGCCGACGACCGCCTACCGCCTCGGCGAGAAGCTCGACGACCCGCTGGCGATGTACCGCGGCGACGTCGCGACCATCCCGGCGAACCTGGCCGGCATCCCCGGCATCTCCGTCCCCGCCGGCCTCGCCGACGAGGACGGGCTGCCCGTCGGCATCCAGTTCCTCGCTCCCGCCCGGGAGGACGTGCGCCTCTACACCGTGGGCGCCGCGCTCGAGGCGCTGCTCGAGGAGAAGTGGGGCCGCCCGCTCCTCGCGCAGGCCCCCGACCTGACCCACTCCGTGCTCTCCGCGACCGAGGAAGGTGCCGTCTGATGGCCTCCGCGCACACGTCCGCTCCCGAGCTGATGGACTACGACGAGGTCTTCGAGACCTTCGAGCCGGTGCTCGGCTTCGAGGTGCACGTCGAGCTCAACACGAAGACCAAGATGTTCTCGGACGCGCCGAACGAGTTCGGGTCCGAGCCCAACACGAACGTGACCCCGGTCGACCTCGGCCTCCCGGGCTCGCTGCCGGTCGTGAACGAGCAGGCCGTCCGCTACTCGATCAGCCTCGGCCTCGCCCTGGGCTGCTCGATCGCCCCGTCCAGCCGCTTCGCGCGCAAGAACTACTTCTACCCGGACCTGGCGAAGAACTACCAGATCTCGCAGTTCGACGAGCCGATCGCCTTCGAGGGCTCGGTCGAGATCGAGCTGGCCGACGGCTCGCTCGTGCAGATCCCGATCGAGCGCGCGCACATGGAGGAGGACGCCGGCAAGCTCACGCACGTCGGCGGCGCCACCGGCCGCATCCAGGGCGCCGAGTACTCGCTCGTGGACTACAACCGCGCGGGGGTCCCGCTCGTCGAGATCGTCACGAAGCCGATCTACGGCGCGGGGAAGAGCGCGCCCGAGTACGCGAAGGCCTACGTCGCGACGATCCGCGACATCGTGCTGGCGCTCGGCATCTCGGACGCCAAGATGGAGCGCGGCAACCTGCGCTGCGACGCGAACGTCTCGCTCCGCCCGATCGGCCAGGAGAAGCTCGGCACCCGCACCGAGACCAAGAACGTCAACTCGCTCCGCTCGGTCGAGCGCGCCGTCCGCTACGAGATCCAGCGCCAGGCGGCGATCCTCGCCGCGGGCGGCACGATCACGCAGGAGACGCGCCACTGGCACGAGGACACCGGCCGCACCTCCGCGGGCCGGCCCAAGAGCGACGCCGACGACTACCGCTACTTCCCGGAGCCCGACCTGCTCCCGGTCGTGCCGAGCCCGGAGTTGATCGAGGAGCTGCGCGCCGCGCTCCCCGAGAAGCCCGCCGACCGCCGTCGCCGCCTCAAGCAGGAGTGGGGCTTCACCGACCTCGAGTTCCAGGACGTCGCCAACAGCGGCCTGCTGGTCGAGATCACCGAGACCGTCTCCGCGGGAGCCGCTCCGCAGGCGGCCCGCAAGTGGTGGACCGGGGAGATCGCGCGCCTCGCGAACGCGGCGGGCGAGGACCCGGCCTCCCTGGTCACCCCGGCCCAGGTCGCCGAGCTCGCCGGTCTGATCGAGAGCGGCACGCTGACCGACCGCCTCGCCCGCGAGGTCCTCCAGGGCGTCATCGCCGGAGAGGGCACCCCGCAGGAGGTCGTCGACGCCCGTGGACTCGCGGTCGTCTCGGACGACGGAGCGCTCATCGAGGCGATCGACGCGGCACTGGCCTCGCAGCCCGACGTGCTCGCGAAGATCCGCGACGGCAAGGTGCAGGCCGCCGGTGCCGTGATCGGTGCCGTGATGAAGGCCATGAAGGGGCAGGCCGACGCCGCCCGCGTCCGCGAGCTCGTCCTGGAGCGCGCGGCCGGCTGAGCCGGTGCGCGGGGAGGTGCGGTCATGAGCGGTGGAACCGGCGACGCGCCCCTTCCCGCGCGGCTCGAGCTGCCGGCGGGCGCCCTCCTGCGTCCTCTCGTCTCCAGCGACGCGGACCTCCTGCACGCGGTGATCGGCGAGCAGAGACCGTGGCTCGCGGCTCTCCTCCGCGGGGACGATCCGGCCGCCCTGCCGTCGGCGTCTCTCGGCGACGACGTGCGCGGTCTCCTGCGCCTCGAGGAGGAGTCGCGTGCGGGCAGAGCGCACGCGTTCCTGCTCGTCGGCCCGGACCGCACCGAGGCGCTGGGCGCTCTGAGCGTCCGGCCCGGCGGCGGCGACTCCGCCGAGGCCTCCTGGTGGGTCGTCCCCGCCGTCCGGGGCTCGCGGCTCGAGGAGGAGCTCGACGCCTACGCGCGCCGCTGGCTCCAGCAGCATTGGCCCTTCGCCACGGTCACCACGCCCGACAACCACCCCGACGATCCCGCCTCCCTTGCCGGGGCGAACATCGTGGCGCTCGTGCCCGCCGCGCCGGAGCGCACGGCCCTCCCCGACGCCGACGCCGCCTCGGCGGCGCTCCTCTGGGCGGAGTACCGCTCCACGCATCCGGGAGTCGACGAAGCGCTCCCGCCGGTCGAGGCGTTCGGCGACAGCACGGCGATGGCGGACGAGCTGCTGGGCCTCGTGCGGCGCGGAGTGAAGACGGCCACGGCGTCTCTCGCCGAGGAGGGGGCACCCGTCGCGGGCGACCACTGGATCGTCTGCGACGGCGCGGGAGCGGCGCGTGTCGTCCTCGTGACGGACGAGGTTCGGACCGGTCCGCTCGACTCCGTCGACGACGCGTTCGCCTGGGCCGAGGGCGAGGGGGACCGCACGCGCGCCTCCTGGCTCGACGGCCACCGCCGCTACTTCGCCCGCGTCTCACCGGGCGGCATCGGCGACGTGGTCTTCGAGCGCTTCCACGTGGTCTGGCCGGAGGCCGACGCCGAGCGCGCCGCCGCCTTCGCCCGCTCGGTCGGAGCGTTCCGGCCCGAGGAGCTCGACGGGACTCCCGCGCAGGAGTAGGGGGTTTCCCGGATGCCCCGCTCAGGCGCCCTGCGCCAGAGTGGAGTCATGGCTACTCTCGTGCGCCCCCGTCGGGGCAGGATCATCGCCGGCGTCTGTGCCGGTCTCGCCCGCCGATTCGGCTGGAGCCCCTTCGTGGTGCGTCTCCTGTTCGTGCTCTCGTGCCTCCTCCCGGGGCCGCAGATCATCGCCTACCTCGTGATGTGGGTGGTCATCCCGAAGCAGAAGTGACCGTTGCCCCCGCTCCGAGCAGCCTCTGAGAGAACGCTCAGCACCCGGAGCGGTGAGAGGCCTACGGTGGCGGTGTGCGTCCGTCGGGCGCCGAGGAGGAGATCATGGGATTCCTGGACCGACTGCTGGGCCGCGACGAGCAGCCCGAGAGCGCACGCCGCTCGACGTACGCGCCGCCGCAGGCCGCGGACCGCAGGCCCGAGTACGGCTCCCCTCCGGCGACGTCTCCGCGCACCGACGATGAGCGTGCCATCGAGCGCTACCGCTACCTCCTCCGCACCGCGCCGCCCGAGGCGATCGAGCAGGTGCACCGCGAGGCCTTCGAGCAGCTGACCCCGGAGCAGCGCCAGCAGGTCTTCCGAGAGCTCAGCGAGGGGGCCCCTGTCGGCGACGCGCCGAAGGACGACGACCCCCGCACGCTCGCCCAGTCCGCCACGCGGAGCGAGCTGCGCCAGCCCGGATTCATGGAGCGGCGCTTCTCCGGCGGCGGAGGCATGGGCTTCGGCGGCGTCCTCGCCTCCTCGATGCTCGGCACGATCGCCGGGTTCGCGATCGGCTCGGCCATCGCTGGCGCGTTCCTTCCCGATGCGGGAGGCGACTACGCCGGCGGTGACGGCGGGGGAGACGCCTCGGCCGACGGCGGGGCGGATGCGGGAGGTGCGGACGCCTCCGGTGCGGACGCCGGAGACGGCGGCGGCTGGGGCGACTCCGGCGGCGGCGACTTCGGTGGCGGAGGCGACTTCGGCGGGGGCGGCGACTTCGGAGGCGGCGACTTCGGCTTCTAGCCTCGTTGCAGAGGGCCCCCGATCACGGACAGTGGTCGGGGGCCCTCGCTCGTTCCGGGCTAGTCCTCGTCGGTCAGCATCGCCTTCACCTGGCGGCGGAGGACCTTGCCGATCATGCTCCGCGGCAGCTCGTCGACGACGGTGATCCGCTTGGGCACCTTGTAGGGGGTCAGCGCCTCCCGGACGGCCTTGCGGGCGGCTGCGACGTCGAGCTGCGCGCCCGGCTCCAGGACGACCGCCGCCGCCACGGACTCGCCGCTGCGCGGATCGGGCAGGCCGACCACCGCCACCTCCTTGATCTCGGGCAGGCGGAGCAGCACCTCCTCCACCTCGGACGGCGAGACGTTGAAGCCGCCCGTGATCACGAGCTCCTTGATCCGGTCGACGATGCGCACGAAGCCGTCCTCGTCGATCGTCGCGATGTCGCCGGTGCGGAACCAGCCGTCGCCGGTGAAGGTCGCCGCCGTCTCGTCGGGCTTGCGGTGGTAGCCCCGGAACACCTGCGGACCGCGCACGACCAGCTCGCCATGCTCGCCGGTCGCCACCTCCGTGTCGGGATCCTCGGGGTCGACGATCCGCACGTCGGTGCCGGGCAGCGGAAGCCCGACCGTCCCGGCGCGTCGCGTCGGACCGACCGGGTTGGCCATCAGGACCGGAGAGGTCTCCGAGAGGCCGTAGCCCTCGACGAGCGTTCCTCCGGTCAGCGCCTCGAACGACTCGACCAGCGCCGGGTCGAGCGGCATCGCGCCGGAGATGGCGATCTCGATGCCGCGGAGGGAGACACCCCGCTGCTGCGCGCTGCGCGCCAGGCGCTCCGCGATCGGCGGAACGGCCGGGAGGAAGGTGGCGGGGTGCTTCTTGACGACCTTCAGCACCAGCTCCGGGTCGAACTTCGGGAACAGCACCAGGCGCGCGCCCATGCTCATCGCGAAGGTGAGGCAGAGCGTCAGCCCGTAGGCGTGGAACATGGGGAGCACCGCGTAGACCACGCAGTCGCCGCGGCGGACCGTCGGCACCCAGGCGCGCGACTGGGCGGCGTTCGCCGTCAGGTTCGCGTGGGTCAGCTCGGCGCCCTTGGGCGTGCCGGTCGTGCCGCTCGTGTACTGGATGACCGCGAGGTCCTCCGCGACCGGGCGCGGGTGCGCCGGGTCGATCCGCCGGCGCAGCAGCGTCTCCCACTCGATCGCGCCGCGGACCGGCCCGGTCAGCGCGGCGCGCGACTCCCGGGCCTTCTTCAGCGGCAGGCGGAGGGCTGCGCGCATCGAGGCGGGCATCGCGCGGGTGAGGTCGACGGCGACGACGGTCTCGACGCCGAGGTCGGCCGGGAGGTCCTGCACCGTCGGCACGACGCGGTTCCAGGCGATCGCGACACGAGCGCCGTGGTCCTCGAACTGGTGGCGCAGCTCGCGCGGGGTGTAGAGCGGGTTGTGCTCGACCACCACGGCGCCGAGCCGGAGGACGGCGTAGAAGGCGACGACGTGCTGCGGGCAGTTCGGGAGGACGAGGGCGACAGGATCGCCCGCGCGGACGCCCAGGCGGCGGAGGCCCTCTGCGGCCCGCTCCACCTCGTCGGCGAGCTGGGAGTAGCTGGTCGAACGGCCGAAGAACTCGAGCGCGACCTGGTGGGGATACCGCTCGGCCGACTCGGTGACGATGTCGACGAGCGAGCCGGTCGGGAGCTCGAGCTCCGTCGGCACGCCGGGCGCGTAGCTGCGGATCCAGGGGCGGGGCGGGTGGGTGCTCACCCGCCCCACTCTAGGAGGAGGTGCCGGGGCTCAGGCTCCCTGAGCCACCGCGTCCTCGATCGGGGTGGGACCGGAGACGATCTCCCACGTCTTCGCGATGGAGGTCGGCTGCGCCAGGGCGGCGATCACCGTGGCGGCGACGTCCGCTCGGGGGATGCTCCCCTTCTCGACGGAGGTGCCCAGCGTGATCGTGCCGGTGCCCTCGTCGTCCGTCAGCCCGCCCGGGCGGAGGATCGTGTAGTCGAGGCCGGAGTCGCGCAGTGCCGCGTCGGCGTCGCGCTTGGCCTCGACGTAGGCCTTCCAGCCCTCCTCCGTGTCCTCGGGGAGCGGCTCGTCCACACCGATCGCGCTGACCTGCACGAAGTGCTGGACCCCGACGATCGCGGCGGCCTTCTGGCTGAGGACGGACGCCCCCAGGTCGACGGTGCGCTTGCGCTCCGGGCCCGAGTCGGGTCCGGCTCCGGCGGTGAAGACCATGCCGTCGACGTGGCCCAGCGCCTCGGCGAAGGCCTCGGGCGTCGTGTCCTCGAGGTCGTGCACGAGCGGCTCGCCGCCCAGCCGGACGATGTCCTCGGCGTGATCGGGGTTGCGGATCACTCCGACCGACTCGTGGCCGGCGTCGTAGAGCAGGTGCAGGATCTGCTGCCCCACCTTGCCGTGGGCTCCGATGACGGCGATGCGTGTCATGGACGTTCCTCTCCTCGTCGGGGCGGGTCGCCCCGTGTTCGTGGTCCCCTCCATCCTGCCGCGGCGTCCCTGGACGCCCCCAGGCCTTGACGGCGTTCGGGCGCCGGGCCGTCAGGCGGCGAGGCGGTCGTCGCGTCCGGTGATGGCGAGCAGGCGGCTCTGGAGGGAGGCGGCGTCGTCGACCGGCACGGGCGCGGCGTAGAGGCCGCTCGCGCGCAGGGTCTCCTCCTGGGGTGCGAAGAGCTCCCAGACCGCTGCGACGAGCTCCTCGTCCAGCCGCTCGTCGCTGCCGGTCGCGCGGGCGAGGTCCCAGGCGTGGACGGTCACGTCTGCCGTCTGCTCCTGCAGCAGCTCGACGGCGCTGACGGTGTCGCGCCCCAGCTGTACGGTCGCCGCCGGGTCGACGGTGCGGACAGCGTCGCGCAGGCGGTCGGTCACGCGACGCCACTCGCTCCTCAGATCGGTGGCGACGGACTCGAGGCGCAGCGCCGACTCGTCGCCCCCCGAGAGGAGCGTGTGCGCGCGCTGCTGCTCGCGGACGACGTGCAGCACCAGAGCGCGCGTGTCCCACTCGGTGTCGGGCGTGGGGGCCGACCAGTCCTCGACGGCGCTCAGCCGGAGCTCGAAGGCGCGGTGGGCGCGGTCCTGCAGATCGAGCCAGCGGCTCATCTCGGCGCCGGGGCCGGTCTCGGTGGCGGTGGGGGAGTCGGGCTGCTCGTGCGTCATGGTCTCTCCGGAGCGTCGTGGTGCTCGGGTCAACCGCGAGTGGTCGGCGCTCATTCCCGGCCGGCCCGGGCGCAGCGGTCGAGCGGCCGATGTCGGTGGTGCGTGCGAGCATGTCCCGAGGCGTGGGCGAGAAGGACGGAGCGGCGTGAGCAGGCAGGACGGCGCGGCGTGAGTGAGCAGGACGGCACCGCATGAGCAAGCAGGACGGCACGGGGCGGCAGGCCACGACCGAGCCCTTCGACGACCCGCGCGCGAGCATCATGCACATCGACATGGACGCGTTCTTCGCCTCCGTCGAGCTGCTCGACCGGCCGGATCTGCGCGGGAGGCCGGTCATCGTGGGCCACCACGGAGCGCGCTCCGTCGTCACAGCGGCGACGTACGAGGCGCGCCGCTACGGCGTCAACTCGGCGATGCCCATGGCGGTCGCCCTCCGCCGCTGCCCGCAGGCCGTGGTCCTCGAGCCGCACATGGAGCGCTACCGCGAGGCCTCTCGCCGCGTCATGGCGATCTTCGACTCCTTCACGCCGCTGGTCGAGCGTCTGAGCATCGACGAGGCGTTCCTCGACGTCGCGGGTGCCCGCCGCATCTCGGGCTCACCGTTCGCGATCGGCACCGAGATCCGCCGCCGGGTGCACGCCGAGCTCGGACTGACCTGCTCGGTCGGGATCGCCAGCACCAAGTTCGTCGCCAAACTCGCCTCCGGCCGCTCCAAGCCCGACGGTCTGCTGGTCGTCCCCGCCGACGGCGTCCGCGAGTTCCTCGATCCGCTGCCCGTGAGCGCGCTGTGGGGAGTCGGCGCGAGCACGGAGGAGGCGCTTCTGCGCCGCGGTCTGCGCACCGTCGCCGACGTCGCGACCACCCCGCTGCCGTCGCTGGTGTCCGCCCTCGGCGAGGCGACCGGGAGGCGCCTGCACGCCCTGGCGAACGGGGTGGATCCGCGGCCGGTCGACACCCGCCAGATCGAGAAGAGCGCCGGACACGAGATCACGTTCGCCGACGACGTGGCCGACCCCGAGCTCGTCCGTCGTGAGCTGCTGCGGCTCTGCGACAAGGTCGCCGTGCGGATGCGCCGCTCGGGAGTGCGCTGCCGCACCGTCGCGGTGAAGGTGCGCTTCGGCGACTTCAGCACCCTCACCCGCTCCCGCACGCTCGTCGAGGCGACGGACGTGGCCCGGGTCCTCTACGAGGCCTCCTCCGCGCTCCTCGAGGCGGCCAACCCGATGCGGCGGCCCGTGCGGCTGATCGGCGTGCGCGGCGAGCAGCTGGTCGAGGGCGACGACGTCGCGTTCTCCCTGTGGAGCGACTCCGACGACTGGCGCGACGCGGAGCTCGCGGTCGACGGCGTGGCCGCCCGCTTCGGCTCCGGGGCCGTGCGTCCCGCCTCGCTCCTGTCCCGGTCGGCTCCCGAGTCGGCCAAGGGGATCGACCTCAGCGACACGCTCGCTACGCGGAACCGATCGTCAGACTGATCGGGCGGTGGTCGGAGCCGTTCGGCGGCAGGACCGCGACGGTCGCGGCGGTGACGCCGTCGGCGAGCGCGTGGTCGAGCGAGACGAGCGGCAGCAGGGACGGCCAGGTCGCCGGGAAGCCGACACCGCCCGTGCGGACGAGGCCCGCCTCCGCCAGCACCGGAGCGAACAGGTGGTCGTCCGTCGGCGTGTTGAAATCGCCGATGACCAGCGTCCGCTCCGACTCGTCGTCTCGGAGAGCGGTGGCGAGGTTCGAGAGCATGGTGTCCCGCTCCTCGTGGTCGCCCGGCCGGAACGAGGCCAGGTGCACCACGAACAGGCGCGCGCTGCCGACCGGCGTGTCGACGTCGACGGCGAGCGCGCGCTCCCAGCCGAGACCGAGGTCGAGCGGCTCCTCGTCGGTCAGCTCGGTCCGGCTCCAGACGCCGACGGTGCTCGAGACGGACGAGTACGGGTACTCGTCGGCCAGCTCGGCGTCGACCGCGTCCACGGCGTCTCCGTCGAGCTCCTGCAGCGCGATCACGTCGGGGCCGCGGGCGGCGAGCGAGGCGGCCAGCCCACCGGCGTCGCCGCTCGTCTCGATGTTCTGGCTGACGACGGTGAACGAGCCGGAGCGCACGGCCGGCGCCGGAAGCGCGACCGGCAGCACCAGCACGCCGTAGACCATCGCCAGCACGGTGACCGCGGCCGCCGTCCGGCGCGACCGGAGGGCCGCCGCGGCCGCGATGAGGAGCAACACGAGGAGCCCCGTCCACGGGATCCCGACCTCGAGGACCGACAGCCAGCCGATCGGATCGGGCAGCGCGCGGTGGAAGGCGAGGAAGGCGGCGAGCACGAGGCTCGCGACCGCCACCGCGGCCGAGCGCACGGGGCGGCGGCGGCGGGTGCGGGCGGACATCCGTCGATCATGGCAGCAGGTCCCCGGAGGTCCATGGACGAGTCCTGTGCGCCCCGGCGGGCCGCTTGTCGCCGCGGAGAGCCGCGGAGTACCGTCGCACCATGCCCAACATCGCAGTCTCCCTGGCCGACACCGTCACCACCGCGGGTACCGCGACGATCTACGGCGAGCCCGTCACCGTCGACGGCGTCTCGCTCGTCCCCGTCGCCCTCCGCTGGTTCGGCTTCGGCGGAGGCAGCGGCTCCGAGGACGGCCAGGAGGGCGGCGGCGGAGGCGGCGGCGCCACGGTCATCCCGATCGGCGCGTACATCAAGGACGACCTCGGCCTGCGGTTCCAGCCGAACGTTATCTCGGTCCTCGCCGTCGGCATCCCCTTCGTGTGGGTGACCGGCAAGGCCCTCGCGCGCATCATCCGCGCCCTCAAGAAGTAGCCGGAGCGGCCCCGCGTCAGCTGGCGCGCTGCTGGCGCGCGGGGTACCACTTCTTCTTCGTCCGGCCGAAGCCGACGATCAGCCGCTCGGCGTCGTCCGGCCGGCGGGGGTCGTAGATCACCGCGGCGGGCTCACCGGCCATCCACGCGTCCCCCCGCTTCAGCGGGTACTTCTGCGCGCGCTTCTCCACACCCTCGGCGGTCCGGTAGACGACCAGGAGCCTGCCCAGATCCCGTGCCGAATCGCGATCGCCGCGTGCCGGATCCGGCCCGACGACGCGCGCCGGCACCCGCGTGCCGTAGCTGAGCAGCTCGCGGCGGATCCGCGCACGGCGCTGCCAGAGCAGGGCCTGCAGCAGGACGATCAGCAGCACGGCCAGGACGACGACCACCGACCACGACATGACGTCTATGATTGCCGACGAACACGGGAGTCCGGTGCACCGGGCTGAGAGGAAGGCAGCAGCCTTCGACCGTCGAACCTGATCTGGGTCATGCCAGCGAAGGAACGTTTCGATCTCCTCTTACCAACCCGTGCCCTCCATTCGCTTCCACGAAAGGGCACGTCAGTGCAGAACACGAACGCGCAGAACACGAACGCGCAGAACACGAACGCGCAGAACACGAACGCGCAGAACCTCACCTCCTCCGCCCCGGCCCGGCGCGATCTGCGCTGGCGGGTCGTCGACATCGTGGTGGCGAGCGTCGTCGCCGTCGCGAGCGGGATCGTCTTCTGGGCCTGGGGCCTGGCGACGAACGTCCTCGGCCTCGCCTTCGAGTTCCTGCCCGGGCTCGGCGGGCTCCTCGGCGGCGGCTGGCTCTTCGCCGGCGTCCTCGGCGGCCTGATCATCCGCAAGCCCGGAGCCGCGCTCTACACCGAGCTGGTCGCCGCGGCCGTGTCGGCTCTGATCGGCACCCAGTGGGGCTTCACCGTGCTGATCTCCGGACTCGTGCAGGGACTCGGCGCGGAGATCGTCCTGGCGCTCTTCCTCTACCGCAGCGGCCGTCCGCTCGTCGCGATGCTGGCCGGTGCCGGTGCCGGGCTGGCCCTCGCGATCAACGACCTGCTGTCGTACTACGCCGTCAACGACGTGCTCTTCAAGACCGTCTACGTCGCCTCCTCGATCGTCTCGGGCGCGCTCCTGGCCGGGCTGCTGTCCTGGTTCGCGGTGCGGGGGCTCGCGGCCTCGGGAGCGCTGGACCGCTTCGCCTCCGGGCGCGAGGGCCGGACGGTCGAGGGAGCCGGCGCGGGCGCTCGATGAGCGGCGCCTCCGTCCGGGCGCGGGGCTGGAGCTGGCGGCACGCGGGACGCTCCCGCGACGCCCTCTCCGGCCTCGATCTCGCGCTGGAGCCGGGGGAGCGCGTGCTGCTCCTCGGCCCCTCCGGCGCGGGAAAGAGCACGCTGCTGCACGCCCTGGCCGGCGTCCTCGGCGGGGAGGAGGACGGCTCCGCGGCGGGCGAGCTCGAGATCGACGGAGCCGCGCCGCTCACCCGGCGCGGTGTCGCGGGGCTCGTGCTGCAGGATCCGGACACTCAGGCGGTCCTGGCGCGGGTCGGCGACGACGTCGCGTTCGCCTGCGAGAACCTCGGCGTGCCGCGCGAGGAGATCCCCGCGCGGGTGCGGGAGGCACTCGGCGACGTCGGGCTCGACGTGCCGTTGGACCACTCCACCTCGGCGCTCTCGGGCGGGCAGAAGCAGAGGCTCGCTCTGGCGGGTGTGCTCGCCATGCGTCCGCGGCTCCTGCTCCTCGACGAGCCCACCGCCAACCTCGATCCGGACGGTGTACGCGAGGTGCGGGCGGCGGTGGAGCGCACGGCCGCCCGCACGGGGGCGACGCTGATCGTCGTCGAGCACCGGGTCGACGTGTGGGTCGGCCTCGTCGACCGGGTCGTGGTGCTCGGGCGGGACGGCGCGGTCGTCGCCGACGGCGCTCCGGTCGAGGTCCTCGATCGAACGCACGACGTGCTCCGCGCCTCCGGCGTCTGGCTGCCCGGTGACACCCCCGCCCGGCGCGGGGCGAGCGTGCTGCCCTCGCCCGCCGCCCTGAGCGCGCACGACCTCGCCATCGGCCGGCCCGTCCTCGGGCGCCGCCGCTCGACCATCGTGGCCTCGGGGCTCGAGCTCGCCGTCGACTCCGCGCGGGCCACGGCCGTGCTGGGACCCAACGGCGCGGGGAAGTCGACCCTCGCGCTCACGCTGGCCGGTCTCCTGCCGCCGGTCGCGGGGCGGGTGACCGCCTCCGAGTCGTTCCGCGCCGGTGCGGGCCCCGAGCCGATCCGCTGGACCTCGGCTCAGCTCGCCGGACGGATCGCGATGGTGTTCCAGGAGCCGGAGCACCAGTTCCTCACCGCTCGCGTGCGCGCCGAGCTCGCGCTGGGCGCCCGCGACGAGACGGAGCGGCATCGGGCGGAGGAGCTCCTGGAGCGCCTCGGCCTCGCGCACCTCGCCGACGCCAATCCGTTCACCCTCTCCGGAGGCGAGAAGCGGCGCCTGGCCGTCGCGTCCGCCCTCACCCGGTCGCCGTCCGTGCTCGTCCTCGACGAGCCGACGTTCGGGCAGGACCGCCTGACCTGGGAGGTGCTCGTCGACCTCCTCGCCGAGCAGCGCGACGCGGGCACGGCGGTGCTCGCCGTCACCCACGACGAGGCGCTGGTCGCCGCCCTCGCCGACTCGGTCGTCACCCTCGGCGCCCGCGAGGCGGTGTCGGGATGACGCTCCTCGACTCCGTTCCCGCGCGCAGCCGGATCGCCCGGGCCAACCCGGTCGCCAAGCTCCTCGCCAGCCTGGTCATCGCGTTCGCGCTCCTCCTCACGGTCGATGCGGTCTCCGCGGCGACGGCGCTGGCGCTCGAGCTGCTGGTTCTGCCCTTCGCGGGGCTCCGGGCGGGTGAGCTCGTGCGGCGGACGGCTCCCGTCTGGATCGCGGCTCCGCTCGCCGGCCTCTCGACAGTCCTCTACGGGCGTGACAGCGGCGCCGTCTACGCGGAGTTCCTCATCGTCTCGGTCACAGAGGGATCCGTCGCCCTCGGGCTGGCCATCGCGCTGCGCGTCCTGGCGATCGGACTGCCGAGCGTGGTCCTCATCGCCACCACCGACCCGACGGACCTGGCGGACGGCCTCGCGCAGATCCTGCGCCTGCCCTCGCGCTTCGTGCTCGGCGCTCTCGCGGGCATGCGGCTCGTCGGTCTGCTCGTCGACGACTGGCGCACCCTGTCGATGGCCCGCCGGGCCCGTGGGGTCGCCGACGGCCGCGGGCCCGTCGAGGCGCTCCGCAGCCTCGCGGCCCGCACGTTCTCGCTGCTCGTGCTGGCCATCCGGCGGGGGAGCAGGCTCGCGACGGCGATGGAGGCGAAGGGCTTCGGCTCCGGCGTCCCGCGCACCTGGGCGCGGCAGTCGCGCCTCGGAGCCGGCGACCTCCTGCTGCTCGCGGGCGGAGTGCTGATCGCTGCCGTCGCCGTGACCGCCGCCGTCGTCACCGGCTCCTGGAGCTTCGTCCTGCATGGCTGAGCGGATCCTGCCGCTGACGGATCACACGGCGGGCGACCTCGCCCGCTCCGTGATCGCGCGGCGTCGTCGGACGGTGCTGCTGGACGGACCGAGCGGCTCCGGCAAGTCGACGTTCGCGCGCGCGCTGGTCGAGCAGCTCCGTCTCGCGCCGGCGGCACCGTCGGTCGCGCTCGTGCGGATGGACGACCTCTACCCCGGCTGGACGGGCCTGGACCGGGCGTCGCGGGAGACGGCCGGGACGCTCGTCCGCCCCCACGGCCTCGGCCTCGCGGCGCACTGGCGGCCCTGGAACTGGGCCGCGGGGACGACGGCCGGGCGCCGCGTCGTCCGCGAGACGCTTCTGGTGCTGGAGGGCTGCGGGTCGGCCGGCGCCGCCGCGCGTCGCCACGCCGATCTGGTGGTCTGGCTGGAGGCCGACGACGAGGTGCGGCGCGTGCGTGCGCTCGAGCGCGACGGCGAGCTCTTCGCTCCGCACTGGGACGCCTGGGACCGCGACTTCCGCTCCTACCGCGCTCGGGAGCGGCCCCGGGAGAACGCCGACCTCGTGCTGGACACGGGCGGCGGGGGAGCGGTGCGCGGCTGAGGGGTCCCCGCCGAGCGCGGCGACGCGCGGATGCCGGTGAGAGGCTCGCCCTCGGCGGTGATCAGGCCCAGCCGAGCTCGTGCAGCCGGTCGTCGTCGATGCCGTAGAAGTGGGCGATCTCGTGGACGAGGGTGACGTGGATCTCGTCGCGCAGCGCGTCCAGATCGTCGCACGCGGCGAGGTGCGGCTCGCGGAACAGCACGATGCGGTCGGGCATCTCGCCGAAGCCGTAGCGCTCACGCTCGGTGAGGGCGACGCCGTCGTAGTAGCCGAGCAGATCCAGGGTCCCGTCCTCGGGCCGGTCCTCCACGACGAACACGACGTTGTCGAGCCCGTCGACCATGTCGTCCGGGAGCGCGTCGAGCTCGGAGATCACCAGGGCTTCGAAGGCGTCCTCGTCCAGCTCGAGCATCCGGGACCTCTCTGCGTCGGCGATCGCTGCCGGTCGCCGGATGTGCGAAGAGGCCCGGAGTCGGAACTCCGGGCCTCTTCCGCTGCATGCACAGCCACTGGGGTGAGTAACGGGGCTCGAACCCGCGACCTCCTAGACCACAACCAGGCGCTCTGCCAACTGAGCTATACCCACCAGGAGCGTGTTCCGGCGGGGTGACCCGCCGAAGCAACTGTACGAGAGTACTACATCCGCGAGGCGAACTCGTCCACGACGGCGGCCGACACGGCCTGCACCTCGGCGGTGCTCGGCCCCGGCTGCTCCACGAACACGGCACGGCGGTAGTACTGCAGCTCGCGGATGCTCTCGAGGATGTCGGCGAGAGCGCGGTGTCCGCCGTGCTTCTTGGGCGCGTTGAAGTAGATGCGCGGGAACCACCGCCGTGCCAGCTCCTTGATCGTGCTGACGTCGACGTTGCGGTAGTGCAGGTGGCCGTCGAGGCGCGGCATGAACTTCGCGAGGAAGGCGCGGTCGGTGCCGATCGAGTTGCCGGCGAGGGGGGCCTGCTGCTCCGCCGGGACGTGCTTCAGCACGTACTCCAGCACCTCGTACTCGGCCTCCGCGACGCTGACGCCGGAGGGGATCTCGACCAGCAGCCCGGAGGTCTCGTGCATCGACCGGACGAAGTCGCCCATGTTCTCGAGCGCGGTCGCGTCGGGCCGGATGACGAGGGAGAGCCCCTCGTCGAGCGGGTTCAGCTCGAAGTCGGTGACGACGACGGCGATCTCGACGAGCTCGTCGACGGAGAGGTCGAGCCCCGTCATCTCGCAGTCGATCCAGACAAGACGGTCGGGGGCGCTACTCATGCGGGGCAGTCTATCGGCGGCCGCCGACACCCGGTCCGGCCGTCCCGCTCCTCCTACACTGGACCCTCGTGATCACGCTCGCCTGCTGCCTCCTGATCGTCAACGCCGTGTGGAACGCGATCGTCTGGCCGCCCTTCCTCCGCCGCGTCCGCAAGGACCCGCGGGCGCGCGACGCGGACGGCCGCGCGACGACCTTCCTCCGCGTGCACACGGTGCTCATCGGCGTGTCGCTCGCCCTCGCCGTGGTCTCCCTGGTCGTGGGAGTGCTGGGACTCGTCCGGGGCGCCTAGGCCCCGGCGGGCGCGGCCCCTGCGCTTCGGTATCGTGGTCGCAGTCCGCCCCCGTAGCTCAGCGGATAGAGCAGGAGCCTTCTAATCTCTTGGTCGCAGGTTCGATTCCTGCCGGGGGCACCATCGGATCGGGAGCGCGCCGGTCGCCGTCCCTAGTCTTGTCCCGGTGGCGTGCGGATCAGCGTCGACGCCTCGCGCCCGTCCTTCGACCGCGTCGCGGCCTCTTCTCGAGCGGCGCTGCGCTCCTCCGAGGAGTGACGCCCGGCACCCACGGGGTTTTCCTCCGCTCCGGTGACCCTCGGACGAGGACTCGCGGTCGCTCCACCAGTAACACACCGGCAAATCGGAGGCAACACCGGCGTGTTTCCCACCCGAAGTCGTTTGAGTGTCATTCAGGCACCTAGTCTTGGGGTGTCCGGAATTACAACGACGTAACGAACGGAGGTACGACCATGCTGCTCCTCGCCATCCTCGGTGGAATCGCCGTCGCGTGGACGATCGTCGCGGCGCCCCTCGCCGTACTGGTCGGCCGAGTCGCCCGTGCACGTGATGCACACAGCTAGTCAGTACACGCACCGCCCGCACCACGGAGAAGGCCCCGATCGCACTCGCGATCGGGGCCTTCTTCTCGTGGTCGGGAGCACTCAGACCGAGCTGCGCTCCTGGCCTCGGTCGTCGTCCGAGGCGGACCGCTCGAACCGGGCCTCGTCCGCCCGGACGACCGCCTCGTCGTCGGCCGGCACGCCGTCGCGGTCTCCGTCGGCCGGAGCCGACGGCGTCGCGTCGTGCTCCGCGTCCGGCTGCGGCTGGGCGGCAGGAGCCGAGCGCTGCGGGTCGACGGGCGGCAGCTCCTCCACGGGACGCTCGCGCGATGGCACCTCCAGGCGGTCGACGTCGGCGAGCAGGCGGCGGGTCTCCTCCTGCGAGGCGTCCCCGGCCGACGCGGGGAGGACGATCGTGGGCGTCTGCGGGGCTGCAGAGCCGGAGGCGGAGCCCGCGCCGACGACGACCGGTGCGACGGCGGTCGGTGCGGCGGCCGGGGGAGCGGTGCGCTGGGGAGCGGCCTCGGCGGTGCTCGCGGCCCGGTCGGACGACGGAGCGGACTCGGCGGAGCGGTCTCGACCCGTCTCCGAGAAGCGCCAGCGCTCGAGGTCGGCGAGGAAGGCCTTCCGGGCGCGCCCGGGCTTGTCCCGCCACTGCACGAGGCGGTCGCGGAACTCGCCCACGCTCGCCTGCGTCTGGTAGCCGCCGGTGCTCGACGTGTGCTTCAGCTCGGCGAGCTCGTGAGCGGCCCAGTTGGCCGCGACTCCGGAGCCCTTGACGGGCAGGAGGCGCAGGTGCGTCTCGGCCTGCGCGGACGCGCGGTCGCTGAGGACGCGCTCCGGGCTGCTGAGGACGTTCCAGGCCGAGGCGTCGACCGCGGCGTCGACGAGCGTCGCGATGACCGCGTTCTTCCGCTCGTGATCCTGCTGACGGATGAGGCGCGCGATGGACGCTCGGAAGACGGAGGCGATCACGATCGCTCCGACCACCACGGCCAGCAGGACCACAGCGGCCGTGAAGACCGCCTGGTGCCCGTCGCTCGTGCGGATCCAGGACATGAACTCGTTCCACCACTGCATGGGGCGAACGCTATCCGGGGCGGTCGCCGCGGCCCGGTCGGCACGCCGCCGACCGGGCGGATCGGCGCGTCAGGCGACGCGGAAGACCTCGATCGCGTCGTCGACGCTCCAGAACTCGCCGAGCTCGGCGCCGGCGGGCATGCCCGCCCGCAGCAGCCGGGCGCGGTACCGCTCGCCGAGCGGATCCTCGACCAGCTCGATGTGACCGACCACGGCGCCCGAGCCGGTGCTCACGCGCCACAGCCGGGCGTTGACCCGGGTGAGCGTCGGCGGGGTGCGGGTGGCGTGCAGCGTGGACAGGGACATCGGTTCCTCCTGCTCGAGTCTCGGAGCACCCACCGGCCGAGTGCTGTCGCAGACTACGGCCGACCACCGACATCCCCGCCGGGGCGTCAGCGCAGGGTCGTGCCGTGCACCGCGAACTCCTCGATCGCGTCGATCTCCTCCTGCGAGAGGGGGCCGGCGTCCAGCGCGGCGACGTTCTGCTCGAGCTGCGCGACGCTCGACGCGCCGATGATGGCGCTCGTGACGGTGGGCACCCGGAGCACCCAGCTCAGGGCGAGCTGGGCCAGCGACTGGCCGCGCTGCTGCGCGATCGCGTTCAGGCCGCGGGCGCGCGTCAGGTACGCCTCGTCGATCCGGTCGGAGGAGAGGAAGCGCGACGTCGCCGCACGGGACCCCTCCGGCACGGTGCCGTCGAGGTAGCGGTCCGTCAGGAGCCCCTGCGCCAGCGGCGAGAAGACGATGCAGCCGGTGCCGAGCTCGTCGAGCACGGGGAAGAGGCCGTCCTCGGGTCCGCGGTCGAAGAGCGAGTAGCGGGGCTGGTGCAGGAGGAGCGGCACTCCGCTGCCCGCCAGTGCCGCCTGCGCGGCCCGGGTCTGCTCGGGCGAGTAGTTCGAGATGCCGGCGTAGAGCGCCTTGCCCGACTCCACCGCCGAGACGAGAGCGCCCATGGTCTCCTCGATCGGAGTCTCCGGGTCCGGCCGGTGCGAGTAGAAGACGTCCACGTAGTCGACGCCGATCCGCTGCAGGCTCTGGTCGAGCGAGGAGAGCAGGTACTTGCGCGAGCCGCCGTCCCCGTACGGGCCGGGCCACATGTCGTATCCGGCCTTGGACGAGATGACGATCTCGTCGCGGTACGGGCGGAGGTCCTCCGCGAGGATGCGGCCGAAGGCCGTCTCGGCGGCGCCGTAGGGCGGTCCGTAGTTGTTCGCGAGGTCGAAGTGGGTGACGCCCAGGTCGAACGCGCGGCGGAGGATCGCGCGCTGCGTGTCGAGGGAGCGGTCGGATCCGAAGTTGTGCCAGAGGCCCAGCGACAGGGCGGGCAGCAGCAGGCCGCTCCGTCCGGTGCGTCGGTAGTCCATGCGGTCGTAGCGGGCGGGGGCGGCGTCGTAGCTCACGCCGCGACTCTATTGCAGGGGGCGGATCCGCGGAATGCAGGGGGCGGTGAGCGTGTTGGACCGACTGACGCCTCCGGCACCCCGGACGCGTCGACGCGACAGGAAGTGAGTCACACGCAATGCGCACATTCGTACTCGCCGGAGGATGCTTCTGGTGTCTGGACGCCGTCTACCGCGTCCTCGACGGCGTGACCGACGTCGTCTCCGGCTACACCGGCGGCCGCACGACCGAGCCCGACTACGAGGACGTCTGCTCCGGGCGCACCGGCCACGCCGAGGCCGTCGCCGTCACCTTCGACCCCGAGGTCATCCCCGAGCAGGTCGTCCTCGACGTCTTCTTCACCCTGCACGACCCGCGACAGCTGAACCGCCAGGGCAACGACGTCGGCACGCAGTACCGCTCGGCGATGTTCTACTCCTCCGACGAGGAGAAGGAGCTGTTCGAGACCGCGCGCGACCGTGCGTCCGAGTGGTGGGACGGCCCGATCGTCACCGAGATCTCGCCGCTGGGCGTCTACTACCCCGCCGAGGACTACCACCAGGACTTCTTCGCGAAGAACCCGGGCCAGGGCTACTGCATGGCGGTCGCACTGCCCAAGGTGAACAAGATCCGCAAGTCCTACTCGAGGTACATCACCGCGTCGTAACGCTCCTCCACAGGGGACGATCCGCTCGTCCTCTCCCCAGAAGGGCCCGCCTCCACCTCGGAGGCGGGCCCTTCGTCGCGACACTGGCCCTGCGGCGCCCGAGCGGTACCAGCCCCCTCCGCCCGGGCGCCGTGCCCGTCGCAGCCGTGGCGGGGCAGGAGTAGAGAGGACACGACCATGACCGACACGCTGACCGTCATCGGGACCATCGGCACCGAGCCCCGGAGCATCGACACCTCCAGCGGCACCGCGATGACCAGCTTCCGGCTCGCCTCGACGCAGCGGCGCTACGACCGCTCGGAGCAGCGCTGGGTCGACGTCTCGACCAACTGGTACACCGTCACCGCGTTCAACGGCCTGGCCGGCAACGCGCTGTCCTCCCTGTCGCGCGGCGACCGGATCCTCGTCACCGGGCGGCTCGGGGTGAGGGCCTGGGAGGCGGGAGGCAAGGCCGGTACGGATGTGGTCCTCACGGCCGAGGGCATCGGGCACGACCTCGCCTGGGGGACCAGCAGCTTCACGAAGACCGTCGGGCGCGCCTCTGCTCCCGCCCCTGCCGCCGAGCCCGCGTGGAGCGAGGAGGCGCCGCGCGAGGGCGCCGCGGCGGGGGACTGGGGCGCGTCGGGCCATGACCGCGGTGATGCCGCGCCCGAGCCGCCGGTGGCGGCGGGCGTCGGCGGAGGCGCTCCCGGTCTCTCGGTAGGATCCGGGGAGACCCCGTTCTGATCCGGGGGACCGGAGCGAGAGCCGTCCCGGTCGGGAGGAGCCGGGCGTGACACGGAACCGAGCGGCCCGCATCGCGCTCGTGCTCGGCGGTCTCGCCGTCTGCCTCTCCGGCTGCACGTCGCCGTCGGCGCCGGACCCCGTGGTGTCCTCCTCCGCGGCCGAGGCGCCGGCACCGGCGGAGTCCGCCGCACCCGTCGCCTTCGTGCCGGGCGGGACGACGGAGCAGAACCTCCCCGTGTTCGAGCAGACCCTTCGCGCGGCGGCCGAGCCCGATCCGGAGGTGAGCGGCTCCAGCGTGGTCGACGCGCTCGTCGCGGCGGGGTTCTCCCGCGAGTCGATGCAGCTGACAGCGGACGAGACCTCGGTCGGACTCGACGCGGACTCGGTGCAGGTCTCCGTCAAGCTCGGGGAGTCGTGCCTCATCGGCCAGTACGGCCCGAAGAGCGGCGGGGTGCGGGCGGTGATCGCGGCACCGATCGCAACCGGCGCCTGCCTGGTCGGCCGAACCGCCCCGATCCAGGGCTGACGCGCCGGACCCGACCGCGAACCGCCCCGCCATGCGCCCCGGTCGGGGTCGGAAAGGGCGAAAGGATCCTCGACGAGGCCCCTCGCCCGTCGAGCCCGAGAGAGCCCGGAGTTCGCCCGTCGCTCCTGCAGGACCACTCCGACCGGTGCGGATCCGAGCGTGAGCACAGCCTCGTGCGGGCGGACCGGTCGACGATCCCGGTGGTCGGCGGCGCCCTCCCCTCCCCGGGACGCCGCTCCGCACGGTTAGGCTGCCCGGACCGACACGTGTGCCCCAGCGCGGGCACCGCGACGGACGTGCCGACGGGAGTGCTCGGCACGAGGACCACGACGAGGGGGAACTCGCCATGACCACATCCCGACCGCAGACGACGACGCGAGCGAGGTGGAGGCGCACCGCCATCGCGGTCGCGAGCACGGCAGCCGTCGTCCTCGGAGTGACGACAGGAGCCGGAGCGGCCGCCGCCGCGGAGAGCCGGATGGTCGCGCTGACGAGTCCCTACAACTGGTCGACCACCGAGACGTTCTCGGCCGCCCAGATCAGTCCCGTCGCGGGCGACGTCACCGCGCTCGACGTCACGCTCTCCGACTCCGCTCGGCCGACGGGTTCCTATCCGGCGTTCACGACCTACAACTGGGCGATCGGTGACTACGACCTCGCCGGGTCGGCGAAGCTCGCGTCCGGGAGCCGCGGCTTCCGCATCGACCTGAAGCAGCCCCTCGCCTCGTTCGGCAGTGGAACCGTCGCCCTCCAGATCACGGCGCAGAAGCAGCCGATCAAGAACCCCCGGGAGCCGATCGGCCAGCCGGTCGACAGCGGCTACGAGCTGACCACGTCGGCCACCCTCTCCGTCGCCGGAGCCTCCGGCAGCGGCGGCGTCGGCGGGGTCGACCTCAGCGGGACGGCGCAGACGCTCCAGCGCAGCGCCGCCTACTTCGCCTACAGCAACGCCGCTGAGGTGCCGGACGTGAAGGGCGGCGACACCGTCGTCCTCGAGTCCAACCAGCCCGGCTTCTACGACCTCCAGGGGCTCACCGCCTACGTCGGTCCCAGCAGGACCGAGCGGATCCCCGCCCAGGTCGTCGCGGACAACGATCAGTCCAAGGTCACCGTGACGATCCCGTCCAGCGCCTACGACGCCTACAAGGACCGCGTGAGCAGCCTGCTCCAGGTCACCGGCATCAGCAACGGCAGGGTGGAGCAGCCCCGCGGAGCGACCATCACGTCGGACGCCGCGGTCCGTGTGACGGGAAGCGGAGCCACCACCCCGCCGGTCACGCCGTCCCCGACGGCCACCGCGACCACCCCGCCGGTCACGCCGACCCCGACCACTCCTCCGGTCACGCCCGCGCCGACCACCACTCCGACGGCCCCGCCCGCCGGCTCGCCGGTCGTCTCGCGCATCTCGGGCACCGACCGTCAGGGCACCGCGGTCGAGGTGTCCAAGCGCACCTTCCCGGCGAACGTCCCCGTCGTCTACGTCGCCACCGGGCAGAACTTCCCGGACGCGCTCAGCGCCGGACCCGCCGCGGCCAAGGCGGGCGGGCCGCTGCTCCTGGTCGACCGCGACTCGATGAGCCAGGTCGTCCGCACCGAGCTGACGCGTCTCAAGCCCGCGAAGATCGTCGTCGTCGGCTCCGAGCTCAGCGTCGGCAGCCAGGTCTACAGCGACCTGGCCGGGTACGCGACGAACAGGAACATCACGCGCCTCGGCGGAGTCGACCGCTACGACACGTCGAAGAAGATCCTGCAGTACGCCTTCCCCACCGGCTCCTCGAGGGCTTGGCTGGCGACGGGCGAGAAGTTCCCCGACGCTCTGAGCGCCAGCGCCGCGGCCGGCGCGAAGGACGCTCCGGTGGTGCTGACCAACGGCACCGGCTCCACGGTGGACCCCCTCACCCAGCAGATCATCAGCGGCCTCAAGATCAGGACGCTGACCATCGCGGGCTCCTCGCTCTCGGTCAGCACCGGCATCGAGCGCTCGATCACGGGCCCGGTGATCACCCGCATCGGCGGGACCGACCGGTACGACACCTCGGAGAAGCTGAACAAGGCGGCCTTCACCTCGGCGAAGACCGTCTACCTCGCGACCGGTGAGAAGTTCCCCGACGCCCTGGCCGGAGCCACGGCGGCGGGCTACACCGGGAGCCCGCTCTTCGCGGTCCAGCCCACCTGCGTGCCCCGGGCGGTCCTCGCCGACATCTCCGCGTCCAAGGCGACGCAGGTGATCCTGCTCGGCAGCACGGACACGCTGTCCGAGGCGGTGGAGCGCCTGACGCCCTGCAGCTGATCCGCACCGTCGTCCGCTGACGCGATCCGCCCTCCCCACCGGCCCGGCCGGAGCGGAGGGCGGTCCGCGTTCAGACGCTCCCTCCGACGCGGACCGGCGAGTTCCCGTTATCCTCGACTGGTGCGGACGGTCCCGCGGCCTGCGCTCCGCGTCGGCCGGGGCCCGGCGTCCCGCCCCGGTCCGAGCCTCCGTCAGCGCCTCCGCGCGGAGCAGGGGACCGGCGGGCGACCCGACTCCGCGCAGACCGACGGACTTGAGGACTGGGCATGGCTGAATACATCTACTCGATGGTGCGCGCGCGGAAGGCGGTCGGCGACAAGCTGATCCTGGACGACGTCACCATGTCGTTCCTGCCGGGAGCGAAGATCGGCGTGGTCGGGCCCAACGGCGCCGGCAAGTCGACGATCCTGAAGATCATGGCGGGGCTGGACACGCCGAGCAACGGCGAGGCGCGGCTCAGCCCGGGCTACACCGTCGGCATCCTGATGCAGGAGCCCGAGCTCGACGAGACCAAGACGGTGCTCGAGAACGTCCAGGAGGGCGTGGGCGAGATCAAGGGCAAGATCGACCGCTTCAACGAGATCTCCCTCGCGATGGCCGACCCGGACGCCGACTTCGACAGTCTCCTCGCCGAGATGGGGACCCTGCAGGAGGCGATCGACGCCGCCGACGCCTGGGACCTGGACTCGCAGCTGGAGCAGGCGATGGACGCGCTGCGCACCCCGCCGGGGGACTCCCTCGTCACCAACCTCTCGGGTGGCGAGAAGCGCCGCGTGGCGCTCACCAAGCTCCTCCTGCAGAAGCCCGACCTGCTGCTGCTCGACGAGCCCACCAACCACCTCGACGCCGAGAGCGTGCTCTGGCTCGAGCAGTTCCTCTCGAAGTACCCCGGCGCCGTGCTCGCCGTCACCCACGACCGGTACTTCCTCGACAACGTCGCGGAGTGGATCGCCGAGGTCGACCGCGGCCACCTCTACCCCTACGAGGGCAACTACTCGACGTACCTCGAGAAGAAGAGCGCCCGCCTGGAGGTCCAGGGCAAGAAGGACGCCAAGCTCGCCAAGCGGCTCACCACCGAGCTCGACTGGGTGCGCAGCAACGCCAAGGGCCGTCAGGCCAAGTCGAAGGCGCGCCTGGCGCGCTACGAGGAGATGGCGGCCGAGGCCGAGAAGACGCGCGTGCTCGACTTCGAGGAGATCGTCATCCCGGTGGGCCCACGTCTCGGCTCCCAGGTCATCGACGCGAAGAAGCTGCACAAGCAGTTCGGCGAGCGCGTCCTCATCGACGACCTCAGCTTCACGCTGCCCCGCAACGGCATCGTCGGCGTCATCGGCCCGAACGGCGTCGGCAAGACCACGCTCTTCAAGACGATCGTCGGCTTCGAGCCGCTCGACTCGGGCGACCTGAAGATCGGCGAGACGGTCGACATCTCCTACGTCGACCAGAGCCGCGGCGGCATCGACCCGCAGAAGAACCTGTGGGAGGTCGTCTCCGACGGGCACGACTACATCACCGTCGGGAAGACCGAGATCCCCTCCCGCGCCTACGTCTCGCAGTTCGGCTTCAAGGGCCCGGACCAGCAGAAGAAGGCCGGCGTCCTCTCCGGCGGCGAGCGGAACCGCCTCAACCTCGCGCTGACGCTCAAGCAGGGCGGCAACCTGCTCCTGCTCGACGAGCCCACCAACGACCTGGACGTCGAGACCCTGGGCAGCCTCGAGAACGCGCTCCTCGAGTTCCCGGGCTGCGCCGTGGTGATCACGCACGACCGGTGGTTCCTCGACCGCATCGCGACCCACATCCTCGCCTACGAGGGCACCGAGGAGGATCCGGCCAACTGGTACTGGTTCGAGGGCAACTTCGAGGCGTACGAGGAGAACAAGATCGAGCGCCTCGGCCCGGACGCGGCGAAGCCGCACCGCTCCGCGTACCGCAAGCTCACCCGCGACTGATGCGCCTGCACGTCGCCATCCCGCTGCGCTGGTCGGACTTCGACGCCTACGCGCACGTGAACAACGCCGAGATGCTGCGCCTGCTCGAGGAGGCGCGCATCCAGGCGTTCTGGAAGCCGGACTCGCCGCAGCCCGGCGGGATGGCGACGGCGGTGCTCGACGCACGGCCGGGCGCCGAGTCGATCAGCCTCATCGCCCGGCAGGAGATCGAGTACCTCGCGCCGATCCCGTACATGCGCGCGCCGATCGACGTGGAGCTGTGGATCGGGCGGATCGGCGGGGCGAGCCTCGAGGTCTGCTACGAGCTCTACTCGCCCGCCGGCGTCGTCCCGCGGGTGCTCTTCACGAAGGCGGCCACCACTCTGGTGCTGGTCACCGCCGCGACGGGCAGGCCCCAGCGCATCCCGGAGGAGCTCCGCGAGGCGTGGGGCCCCTACGTCGAGGAGCCCATCACCTTCTCGAAGCGGGGCTGAGCTCAGCCCAGGGGGACGCGGACCATGCCCTCCTGGGCGACGCTCGCCACGAGCACGCCCTCCTGCGTGTAGATGCGCCCGAGCGAGAGCCCGCGTCCGCCGGACGCGCTCGGCGCCTCCTGCACGTAGAGGAGCCACTGGTCCACGCGCGCGGGGCGGTGCCACCACATCGCGTGGTCGAGGCTCGCGATCCGCAGGCCCGGCGTCGTCCACGCTGCACCGTGCCGGCGGAGCGTGGACTCGAGGATCGTGTAGTCGCTCGCGTAGGCGAGGGCGGCGCGGTGCAGCATCGGATCGTCCGGCAGCGGTCCGAGCGAGCGCATCCACACGCTCTGGTGCGCGACCCGCTCGGGGTCGGCCCGGAGGTACACCGGCTGCTCGACGTGCCGCACGTCGAAGGGGCGCTGCGTGGCCCAGAAGCTGCCGACCGGGTGGTCGACCCCCGCGAGGATCTCGGCGGTGCTCGGCAGCGACTCCGGGTCGGGGATCCCCTCCGGCATCGGCGCCTGGTGGTCGAGGCCCTCGTCCTCGGTCTGGAACGAGGCGATCATCGAGAGGATGGGGCGTCCGTTCTGGTAGGCCTGCGTCCGCCGCGTGCAGAAGGAGCGGCCGTCGTGGATCCGGTCGACCGAGAACGTGATCGGCAGGGAGACGTCCCCGGGGCGGAGGAAGTACCCGTGCATCGAGTGCACGGAGCGCCCCTCGACGGTGCGACCGGCCGCGATGAGCGACTGCGCGAGGACCTGGCCGCCGAAGACCCGCCCCTCGGGCATCCACTGCGAGGGACCCGTCGAGATGTCCTCGCTGGTGCGGGCGCCGGTGTCCGTCAGGTCGAGCGCGGTGAGGAACGAGGACAGGGGATCGGGCACGGTACCTCCGGGGTGTCGGGCGGTCGGGCGAGCGGCCTCGGGTAAGTTTATCGACGCGATGAGTTCGTCCTTCTCCCTGGCGGATCCGCCCAGCCTGTCGGATCTGCGCGTCTTCCTCGGCCGTTCGGCCCGGGTCGAGGACGGTGCGGTCCGGCTCCTCGCCGACGACCACGTGCTGGCCGCCTACACGCCGATCCTCCAGCCCCGCGGTCTGCTCGACCGCTCCGCGACCGTGCTGGGCCTGCGCGTCTTCGCGCTCGACGAGCCCGCCGGCTTCGACCGGGTCGTGCCGATCCGTGCGCTGTCGGACCGCCTCGCCCGCCTGCAGTGGGAGCCGGGCGGAGCGGACGGCAAGCCGGTCGTCCTGCCCGACGGCGACGACGCGACGGCGGGGCCCTGGGCGGGCGTCTCCCCGCCCCGCGGCGGCTGGACCCGGCGCGAGCCCGTGGACCCGGGCTTCCTGGAGCGCGTCGCGCGCGAGGGGATCGACGAGATCGCGGCGGCCGTCGGCTCCGAGACGGGCGAGCAGATCGTCGGCCGCGTGCGGTCGAGCGTCTGGGGCCGCCCGCTCGACGGCCTCGAGGACGTCCCGGCGGGAGCGGCGTTCGCCCTCTTCGCGCTCGGGTTCCTCGGCGCCGACGACCCGGTCGCCCTGCTCGAGAGCGGCGCCTGGCGCCGCCTCACCTCACGGCGCGGACACGTGCTGGTCCGCACCCCGGGCTGAGCGGCTACTCCTCGAAGGTGTTCACCATCGCGTGGGCGGCGCGCTCCAGGTAGTCCCAGAGCAGGGCGTCGTCGGCCGGAGCGAGCTCGAGATCGTCGACGGCCGTCCGCATGTGCTGGAGCCAGTGGTCGCGGGCCTCGGGGTTGATCCGGAAGGGCTGGTGCCGCATCCGCAGGCGCGGGTGGCCGCGCTCCTCGCTGTAGGTGCCCGGCCCGCCCCAGTACTGCTCGAGGAAGCCGGTCAGCCGCTGGATCGCGCCCTCGAGGTCGTGCTCGGGGTACATCGGCCAGAGGACCTCGTCCTCGCGGACGCCCTCGTAGAAGCGGCGGACCAGGCGCTCGAACGTCGGCCGGCCGCCGATGTGCTCCCAGAAGCTGCGCAGCGGAGGCGTGCCGCCGATCTGCAGGCCGCTCACGAGCGCGCTCCCGTCGGGCCGGAGGTGCCGCCGCCGTCCTGGGGCGGCGTCCCGCTCCCGCGCCGCAGCGCGCGGGGGAGCCGCACGGGCTTGCCGTGCTCGGTGCTGATCGTGGGGGAGGGCGTGGTCCGCGGCGGTTTGGCGCCTCCGACGCTCGTCGCCCCCTCGAAGCCCTCGAGGACGACGGTGGCCAGCGAGGGGAGCTTCACGTCGAGCGCGTCGAGCGACTTCTTCAGGCGCAGGCGCAGCTCGCGGGCGACGTCGTCCTTGGCGGTGGTGCGGGTCTTGACCACGACCCGGATGACCAGGGCGTCGTCGGCGATGGACTCCAGGCCCCAGAGCTCGGGCTTGTCGATGATCCGGGCCCGCCAGCGACTGCTCGCCGCCAGCTCGTTCGCGGTCGCGAGGACCGTGGACTGCACCTGCTCGAGGTCCGTCTCGTAGGGCACGGCCAGGTCGACGATGACGCGCGACCAGCCCTGCGACATGTTCCCGACCCGGACGATCTCGCCGTTGCGGACGAACCAGAGGGTGCCGTTGACGTCGCGGATCTGCGTCACCCGGACGCCGACCGACTCGACCACGCCCGTCGCCTGCCCGGTGTCGACGACGTCGCCGACCCCGAGCTGGTCCTCCGCGACCATGAACAGCCCGTTCAGGACGTCCTTGACGATGTTCTGCGCGCCGAAGCCGAGGCCCGCGCCGAGGGCGGCCGTCAGCAGGGCGAAGGAGCCGATGAGGTCCTTGTCGATCGTCGTCACGATCATGACCAGGGCGATGACGACGATCAGGATCGAGCTCAGGTTGTTGAGGATCGACCCGAGCGTGCGCGTGCGCTGCACCACCCGCACGGCCGCGAGCGGCGACGCGGCGATCGACTGGGTGTCCTCGACGCGCTGGCGGCGCTTCACTCCCGACACGATCTGGTCGACGACGCGGCCGATCACGAAGTGGGCGATGACGCGCACCAGCAGCGCGCCCAGCACGATCCCGAGGATCGCGACCACCTTCCAGAAGGGCTCGGACTCGAAGAAGGAGACGGTGGCGGCGACAGGGTCCGGGGTGGAGGTCTGAAGAAGCAGCATGACCGCTCCAGGCTACGGGACGCCTCCCTCCGAGACGGGTGCACGAGCTCCGCGCGCGTATAGATTCGAGTCGGGTCCGCTCGGACCCGGACACCGCCCTGGGAAGGACGCCCGATGCTCCACTCCACCCGGACTCCCGCCGAGAAGCGCCGCCTCTTCCGCGAGCGCCTCGCCTCGGGCGAGCTGCTGCAGCTGCCCGGCGCGTTCACTCCGGTCTCCGCGCGCCTCATCGAGGCGAAGGGCTTCGACGGGATCTACGTCTCGGGCGCCGTGCTCTCGGCCGAGCTGGGGCTGCCGGACATCGGGCTCACCACGCTCAGCGAGGTGGCCGGCCGCTCGCAGCAGATCGCGCGCCTGACCGACCTGCCCGTCCTCGTCGACGCGGACACCGGCTTCGGCGAGCCGCTGAACGTCGCTCGCACGGTGCAGATGCTCGAGGACGCCGGAGTCGCGGGGCTGCACATCGAGGACCAGGTGAACCCCAAGCGCTGCGGGCACCTCGACGGCAAGGCGGTCGTCGACGAGGCGACCTCGGTGCGGAGGATCGCGGCGGCCGTCGACGCGCGCCGCGACTCCGACCTGGTGATCATGGCCCGCACCGACATCCGCGCCCTCGACGGCCTGCCGGCCGCGATCGACCGCGCCAAGCGCCTCGTCGACGCCGGAGCCGACGCAGTGTTCCCCGAGGCGATGCGCGACCTGTCAGAGTTCGAGGCCGTGCGCGCCGCGATCGACGTGCCGATCCTCGCCAACATGACCGAGTTCGGCAAGAGCGAGCTGTTCAGCGCGCAGCAGCTCGCCGACGTCGGCGTGAACGTCGTGATCCACCCGGTCTCGCTGCTCCGGATCGCGATGGGCGCCGCGATGCGGGCACTCGACGCCCTCAAGGCGGAGGGCTCGCTCCGCTCGGAGGTCGCGGGCATGCAGACGCGCGCCGAGCTCTACGAGCTCCTCGACTACGCCTCGTACAGCCGCTTCGACGAGGGCGTCTTCGACTTCTCGCTCGCCGACCACTACGGCGCCTGAGCGCGCCGACCCGCACGAACCGGCGGCGCTCCCCGGTGCCGCCGCCCGCCTCTCGCGAAGGAGCGAAGGATGAGCACGACCGATCAGGACATCCGCAAGGGACTCGTGGGGGTCGTCGTCGACACGACGGCCGTCTCGAAGGTCGACCCGGCGTCGAACTCGCTGCTCTACCGCGGCTACCCCGTGCAGGAGCTCGCGGCGGGGACCTCGTTCGAGGACGTGGCCTGGCTGCTCTGGCACGGCGAGCTCCCCACTGCGGAGGAGGCGGCCGGGCTGGCCGCCGTGGAGCGGGCCCACCGCGCCCTGGCCCCCGAGGTGCGCACCGTGATCGACCTGCTGCCGCTGTCGGCGCACCCGATGGACGTGGTGCGGACGGCGGTGAGCGTCCTGGGCGCGCTCGAGGAGGATCCGGACGCCGACGCTCCCGAGGCCGTGCTGGAGCGCTCCGTGCGGCTCTGGGCGGCACTGCCGTCGATCGTCGCCTACGCTCAGCGCCGCCTGCGCGGCCTCGAGCCGATCGATCCGCGCGACGACCTCGACTACTCCGAGAACTTCCTCTGGACGACCTTCGGCGAGGTGCCGGAGCCGGTCGTCGTCGACGCGTTCCGCGTCTCGCTGGTGCTCTACGCCGAGCACTCCTTCAACGCCTCGACCTTCACGGCCCGCGTCGTGACGTCGACGCTGTCGGACGTCCACTCCGCCGTGACCGCCGCCGTGGGAGCGCTCAAGGGACCGCTCCACGGCGGGGCGAACGAGGCCGTGCTGCACGTGCTCGACGAGGTCGGCACCGGACCGGAGGCGGACCGGCGGTCCCGCGAGTGGCTCGCCGAGGCTCTCGGACAGCGCCGGAAGGTCATGGGGTTCGGCCACCGGGTCTACAAGTCGGGCGACTCGCGGGTGCCGACCATGGACGCCGCTCTCCGGCGGCTCGCCGAGCACGAGGGGGCCGGCGAGATGATGGAGCTGTACGACGCCCTGGCCGCGGCGATGGCCGAGCGGACGGGGATCCTGCCGAACCTCGACTACCCGTCCGGCCCCGCCTACCGGCTGATGGGCTTCGACACCGGGATCTTCACTCCGCTGTTCGTCGCCGCGCGGGTGGTGGGCTGGACGGCCCACGTGATCGAGCAGCGGGGCTCGAACGCACTCATCCGGCCGCTGTCCGCCTATGACGGGCCGGAGCGCCGCTCGGTCCCGCAGCGCTAGGCGCCGGGAGCGGGGAGAGCCGCCCGGTCCCGCAGCGCCGAGCGCCGGGGGACCGGGCGGCTCGCTGTCAGCCCCGGGTGTCGCGCTCCTGGGCGCGGAGCGCACGCTCCACGCCGGCCAGGTTCTCGATCACGAGTCGGCGCAGCGCCGGGACCTCCGGGTTCGCGTCGAGCCAGGCGCGGGTGGCGTCGACGATCTCCTGCGAGGGCGTGGCGGCCGGGTAGAAGCCGACGACCAGGTACTCGGCGATCTTGTAGCTCTTCGACTCCCAGAGGGAGCGGAGGGCGTCGAAGTAGACCGGGACCATCGCGTCGAGCAGGCGCGGGTCGGCGGCGCGCTGGAAGCCCAGGCCCGTCGAGCGGACGATCGTGTTCGGTGCCGAGTCGTCGGCCGTGACTGAGTCCCACGCCGCGCGCTTCGCCTCCGCGGTCGGCAGTGCGGCACGGGCGTGCGCGGCCGACTGCTGGCCGGTCGCCGTGTTGTCCGAGGCGAGCGCCGCGTCGATGTCGTCCGCACCGGCCCGCCCGCCGGCGACGAGAGCGATCAGCAGCTCCCAGCCGAGGTCGGTGTCGATGTCGAGGCCGTCGAGGGCGGTGGAGCCGTCGAGCAGCGCCTGCACGGCCTCGAGGTGCGCCGGGGTGGACGCGATCGCGGCGAAGAACTTCACGAACTGGAACTGCGCGTCGCTGCCCGGCTCGGCGCTCTGCGCGAGCGTCCACAGCTGATCGCCCGCCTCCTCGACGACCTCGGCCCGGTACTCCGGAGCGACGTACTGGGTGGCGGTGGCGACGAGCTGGTTGAGCACCGTCCGCAGGGTCGTGGACTCGGTCTCGGTCGCGACGTTGCCCAGGACGAGGCGGACGAAGTCGCGCGGCGCCGACTCGGCGTCGCGGGTCGAGTCCCAGACCGAGCCCCAGACCAGCGAGCGGGCCAGGGGGCTGTCGATGCTCGCGAGGTGCTCGACGGCCACGGCGAGCGAGGCGTCGTCGAGGCGGACCTTCGCGTAGGCGAGGTCGTCGTCGTTGAGCAGCACGAGCGCCGGACGGGTGCGGCCGATCAGCTCTGGCACCTCGGTGCGCTCCCCGTCGACGTCCAGCTCGAGGCGGTCGACGCGGACGAGGCGCTCGCCCTCGAAGTCGTACAGGCCGATCGCCAGGCGGTGCGGGCGGATCGTCGGGTACTCCTCGACCGCGGTCTGCAGGATCGCGAAGGACGCGATCGCTCCGCTCTCGTCGACCGCGATCTCGGGGCGGAGCGTGTTCACGCCGGCCGTCTCGAGCCACTGCGCCGACCACTCGGTGAGGTCGCGCCCGCTGGTGGCCTCCAGCTCGACCAGCAGGTCGCGCAGCTCCGTGTTCGAGAAGGCGTGCTTGACGAAGTACTCGTGGACGCCGGCGAGGAACTCCTTCTCGCCGACCCACGCGACGAGCTGCTTGAGCACCGAGGCGCCCTTGGCGTAGGTGATGCCGTCGAAGTTGACCTGGACGTCCTCGAGGTCGTTGATGGTCGCGACGATCGGGTGGGTCGAGGGCAGCTGGTCCTGGCGGTAGGCCCAGCTCTTCTCCATCGCGGCGAAGGTGGTCCACGCCTCGGTCCACTCCGTCGCCTCCGCGGTGGCGAGGGTGGAGGCGTACTCGGCGAACGACTCGTTGAGCCAGAGGTCGTTCCACCACTTCATCGTGACCAGGTCGCCGAACCACATGTGGGCGAGCTCGTGGAGGATCGTGACGACCCGGCGCTCCTTGATCGCGTCCGTCACCTTGGAGCGGAACACGTAGGTCTCGGTGAAGGTCACCGCTCCCGCGTTCTCCATCGCGCCGGCGTTGAACTCGGGGACGAACAGCTGGTCGTACTTCGCGAACGGGTACGGGACGCCGAACTTCTCCTCGTAGAAGGCGAAGCCCTGCTTCGTCTTCTCGAACACGTAGTCGGCGTCGAGGAAGGGCGCGAGCGAGGCCCGGGCGAAGACCCCCAGCGGGATGGTGCGGCCGTCGGAGGAGACGAGCGAGTCGGTCTCGACCACGTAGGGTCCGGCGACGAGGGCCGTGATGTAGGAGGAGATGCGCGGGGTGGGCTCGAAGCTCCAGGTCGCGATCCCCTCGCCCGCCGGGACCGGCTCGGGAGTGGGCTGGTTCGACACGACCTGCCACTGCGCGGGCGCGGTGACGGTGAAGCGGAACTCGGCCTTGAGGTCCGGCTGCTCGAACACCGCGAAGACGCGGCGGGAGTCGGGCACCTCGAACTGCGAGTACAGGTACACCTCGCCGTCGACGGGGTCGACGAAGCGGTGCAGGCCCTCGCCCGTGTTGGTGTAGAGCATGTCGGCGACGACGGTGAGCTCGTTGTCCGCAGCCAGGGAGTCGAGGCGGATCCGGACGCCGTCGGCGACGTCGGCGGGGTCGAGCTCCGCGCCGTTGAGGGTGACGGAGTGGACCGTGCCCGTGACGGCGTCGATGAAGCTCGAGGCGCCCTCGGTGGCGGAGAAGCGCACCGTGGTCGTGCTGAGGAAGGTCTCGGCTCCGCGGGTCAGGTCGAGGGCGATGTCGTAGTCGTGGACCTGGATCAGCGAGGCGCGCTCCTGCGCCTCGCTCCGGGTGAGGTTGTCTCCTGGCACGGGGGTGCTCCATCCGTTCGTCTCGGGCGCTGCCGCGGGCGCCGGGGTGCGGGCGCCGCCGATCCACCCTAGAGCTGCCGGGACCCGCCGTGGAGCCCCGTGGCGCCGATCCTGCGGAGCCGCCGGGGAGCGCGGACGCGGCCGCCGCGAGCGGCGTAGCGTGTCCCCATGACCTCTGTGGACTTCTGGTTCGACCCCTCCTGCCCGTGGGCCTGGATGACCTCGCGATTCGTGGACGAGGTGACGCCGGCGCGCGACCTCGACGTGCAGTGGCACATCATGAGCCTCGCCGTCCTCAATGAGGACAAGGACGTGGACGACTCGTACCGCGCCTTCCTCCCGCGCGCGCTGCGCTACACGCGCCTGGTCGCCGCCGTCGCCGAGCGCGAGGGCCGCGAGCACGTGAAGCCGCTCTACGACGCGCTCGGCACCCGGATCCACCCGGGCGGGCGCACCGACGTCGACGCGGTGATCGCCGAGTCGCTGGCCGAGCTCGGCCTGCCCGCGGAGCTCGCCGCCCACGCCGACTCGGACGAGCACGACGAGCCGATGCGCGCCTCCCACTTCGACGGGATCGAGCGGGTCGGCCAGGACGTCGGCACCCCGGTCATCGCGATCGGGGACGTCGCCTTCTTCGGCCCCGTCATCTCTCCGATCCCGAGGGGCGAGCAGGCGCTGACCCTCTGGGACGGCATCGTCGCCGCCGCCTCCTTCGACGGCTTCTTCGAGCTCAAGCGCTCGCGGACCCGCGACCCGCAGTTCGACTGAGCCGACCCGCGGTACTCTGGCTCCCGGCCCGGGCACCGCGGGCCCCAGACGGCTCTTCCGGAGGAGTTCTCTCGTGCGCATCCACATCGCCACGGACCACGCAGGGCTGGACTTCAGCCGTCACCTGATCGAGCACCTCGGCGCCGCCGGTCACGACGTGATCGACCACGGCCCCACGTCCTACGACCCGCTGGACGACTACCCGTCCTTCTGCATCAACGCCGCCGCCGCGGTCGTCCGCGATCAGGAGGCGGGAGTCGAGGCCCTCGGCGTCGTCTTCGGCGGCTCGGGCAACGGCGAGCAGATCGCGGCGAACAAGGTCGCGGGCGTGCGCGCGGCGCTCGTGTGGAACCTGAGCACCGCCGTGCTGGCCCGCCAGCACAACGACGCGAACGTCATCTCGATCGGGGCCCGCCAGCACTCCGTCGAGGAGGCCACCGGCTTCATCGACGCGTTCGTCGCCGAGCCCTTCACCTTCGAGGAGCGGCACGTGCGCCGCATCGCGCAGCTCGCCGAGTACGAGGCCACCGGCGACATCGCCGGCCGGGTCGTCGACTCCGCCGCGAAGGAGCGCTGAGTGCCCGAGGGGCACTCCGTCCACCGGATCGCCCTGCAGTTCGAGCGCGACGTCGTCGGGCACCGCGTCGCGACCAGCAGCCCCCAGGGCCGCTTCACCGAGGGAGCCGCGCTCCTCGACGGGCGCGCGGTCCTCGAGTCCACGGCCGTCGGCAAGCACCTGCTGCTGCGCTTCGAGGGCGACCTGACGCTGCACGTCCACCTCGGCCTCTACGGTGCGTGGGACTTCCTCGGGCACGTCTCGCCGCTGTTCCCGGACGGCAAGGCCGGCAGCAGCATCGGCGCTCCCCGGCGCCGCCGCGCCGTGCGCCTCTCCGAGACGGAGCACGAGACCGACTCCGACCTCGACGAGTTCCCGCCGCCGCCCGTGGGCGCGGTGCGCGTGCGCATCATGACGGAGGAGACGGTCGCCGACCTGCGCGGCCCCACCGCCTGCGAGGTGATGGACCCCGCCCAGGTGGAGGCCCTCCTCGCCCGCCTCGGTCCGGATCCGGCCGTCGACGACTCCGACGAGGCGCGCGACCGCTTCGTGAACCGGCTCCGCAGGACGGCGACGCCGGTCGGGCTGGTGCTGATGGACCAGTCCGTGGTCAGCGGCATCGGCAACATCTACCGCGCGGAGCTGCTCTACCGCGCCGGCCTCGACCCGCACACTCCCGGCAAGCAGGTGCCGCTGGAGCTCGCACAGGAGCTGTGGCGGGACTGGGCGGACCTGCTCGAGGACGGCATCCGGACCGGGATGATGATCACGCGCCGCGGCCTGACGAAGACCGAGCGCTCGAAAGCCGTCCGCAGCCGCGCCGAGCGCAACTACGTCTACAAGCGCGAGGGTCTGCCCTGCCGCGTCTGCGGCACGAACGTGCTGCTCGAGGAGATCGGCGCGCGCAAGCTCTACTGGTGCCCGGTGTGCCAGTCGTGAGCGCCGGTGGAGAGACGCCGGCCCGGTCCCGCGCCCGCCGAGCCGTCCGCCCCGCGCTCCGCGAGGCCGCCCGATGACCGGCGGTCTCCTGCTCCGGGGCGCCCGCCTCCTCGGCTCGTCCCGACCCGGTGCCGTGCTCCTGCGCGACGGCCGCGTGGAAGCGGTCGGACCGGACGCCGCCGCCGCCCCGGGCGACGAGGTGCGCGACCTCGACGGGCGCTGGGTGCTCCCCGGCCTCTGGGACGAGCACGTCCACTTCTCCCAGTGGGCGATGACGGCACCGCGCCTGGACGTCTCGTCAGCCGACTCGGCCCGCGGAACGGCGGACGCGGTCCGACGTCGCCTGGCGGAGGAGCCCGGTACCGGCACGCTGATCGGCTTCGGCTTCCGCGACGGCCTCTGGCCGGAGCCGCCCACGACCGCGCTCCTGGACGAGGTCTCTCCGGAACGGCCCGTCGTGCTGATCAGCGGCGACCTGCACTGCGCCTGGCTGAACTCCGCCGCGTACCGGCGCTACGCCGTCGCTCCCGAGCCCGAGCTGCTGCGCGAGGACGCCTGCTTCGAGCTCGTCACCGCACTCGGCGCCCTCGGCGACGACGAGCTCGACGCACTCGCCGACGCGGCGGCGCGGCGGGCTGCGGCTCGCGGGGTGGTCGGCGTCGTCGACCTCGAGATGCGCTGGAACGCGGGGGACTGGCCCCGTCGCGTCGACGGCGGAACCCGCTCCCTCCGCGTCGACACCGGCGTCTACCGCGACCACCTCGACCGCGCCCTCGCGGAGGGACTGCGCACTGGCGACGAACTCGACGGCGGTGACGGCCTGCTGCGGATGGGCCCGCTCAAGGTCCTGATCGACGGCTCCCTCAACACGAGGACCGCCTACTGCGCCCACCCCTACGCCGACCACGACGGCAACGGCGTCCTCACCGTGGAGCCCGCCGAGCTGGACGAGCTGCTCGCCCGCGCGGCCGCCGGGGGCATCCGCTCCACCGTGCACGCGATCGGAGACGCCGCGGCGACGCTGGCTCTGGACGCGCTCGGCCGGGTCGGCGGGGGCCGGATCGAGCACGCTCAGCTACTCGCGGAGACCGACCTTCCGCGGTTCGCCGCGCTCGGCGTGGAGGCCGGAGTGCAGCCCGCGCACGCGCTCGACGACCGCGAGGTGGCGGAGCGGTACTGGCCGGGACGCACCGGCCGGGCGTTCCCGCTGCGCTCGCTGCTCGACTCCGGGGCCCGCGTGGTGCTCGGCTCGGACGCTCCGGTCGCTCCGCTCGACCCGTGGGTCGCGATCTCGGCCGCGGTCGCGCGGGCGCTGCCGGGCGACGAGCCCTGGCATCCGGAGCAGCGGGTGAGCGTCGAGGAGGCGATCGTCGCCTCGACCCGGGTGCGCCGGCTCACGCCCGCGGCCGGCGATCCCGCCGATCTGGTGGTGGTCGACCGCGATCCGCTCGCCGCCGATGCAGGAGCCCTCCGATCCATGCCGGTCGCCGCGACCCTCCTGGCGGGCCGCTTCACGCACGGCGGCTGACCCGCGCCCGTCGCGACTCCGGCTGCTCCGGATCGCGCGGACGGGCCGGGGAACGACGACGGCCCGCGGGATCCGAGGATCCGCGGGCCGGTCGAGGCGTGGTGCTCAGCTCTCGCTGACGTGGGCGAAGAGGAACCAGCGGTCCTTCTCGAGGCCGCGGCCGATCTCGATCGCGACGTCCTGGCTGCTCGCGTCGATCTCGGCGAGCTCGGCGATCGCCGTGTTGACGGTCGCGATGGCGACGTCCATCTGGCGGATGATCTCGACGATCGCGTTCTCGGAGCGCTGGAAGCCGGGGGTGAGGGGTTCGGACCGCGTCGCCGAGGCGACGGTCTGGATGCGGGCGTCGACCGGGAGGCCGAGGGCGACGACGCGCTCCGCGGCGAGGTCGGCCCACTCGATGGCGCGGCCGACGATCGCGTCGAGCAGCTCGTGGACGCCGATGAAGTTGGCGCCGCGGACGTGCCAGTGCGCCTGCTTGCCGTTGACGGCGAGCGCGGTCATCTCGACGACGACGGGGCTGAGGAACTGGGCGACTCCGGATGCGACATCCGGGTTCGACGAGGTGAGCGACGTGACGGACGTGGTGGACATCGTCTGGTCCTTTCGAGAGGGGGTGACTGATCGTCAACAGTACGCAGATCCCTCGGCGCCGCAAGGAAGCGCAGGCTCGGCTCAGTCCGGTGAAGGACAGGCTCACCTCTGTCGCGGAGGGGCGTCACGGGGGCTTCCCCCCGGGTGCCCGGAGCCGTGCCGCCGGTACGCTCGACCGGGTCGCGGCGGCGGCGGGAGCGGACAGGAGGCGCGGATGAGTGGAGCATCGACGGCCCTCGGCGAGGCCTCGCGCGCCTACCTCCGGCTCTGGCGCGGACTGCCCCGGGAGGTGCTCGCGCTGGTGGCCGCGATCCCGGTCGCGCTCCTCGGCGCCTTCTGCGCCGGCGTCGCGCTGGCCGTCGCGCTCGGGCTCGTCGGAGTCCTGATCGGCCTGGTGTTCCTGCCCGCCGCCCTCTACGCGGCGCGCTTCTTCTCGCGGGCCGCCGTCGGCCTCGACGTGCTGGCCGGACGGCCCGCCGTCCCCCGGCCGCAGTGGCGGCGATCGCCCTCCTCCGTCACTCCGTCGACCTTCGCCCTCTACGGTCCGGTGATCGACGGGCACTACTGGCTCGCTCTCCTGCACACGCTCGTCGTGGCTCCGGTGCTCGCGCTGCTGTCCGGACTGCTCCTCGCGCTGTGGACCTGGGCGGGCCCGGGCACGGTGGCCGCCGCGCTCACGGGGGCCCCCGGTCCGGCCCGCCTGCTGGCCGAGAGCGGGGCCGCTCTGCTGGGCGCCCCGCAGCCTCCGGCGGGACTGGTCGCCGCGGCGACGGTCGCCACGACCGTCCTCTTCGTCTCGACCCTGCCGTTCGCCACCCGCGGCCTCTCCCTCCTGCACTGGCTGGTCGACCGTCTCCTGCTCGGCCCGTGGGAGTCGGAGGCGCTCCAGCGCGAGGTCGCCGAGCTGAGCGCCTCCCGCGGCGCAGCCGTCGCCGCCGAGGACCGCGCGCTGCGCCGACTCGAGCGCGACATCCACGACGGCCCGCAGCAGCGCCTGATCCGGGTCCAGATGGACCTGGCCTCGGCCCGCAACCGACTCGCCGCCGACCCGGAGTCCGCCGCCCGCCTGGTCGACGAGGCTCGCGAGCACGTGCGCGCCGCGCTCGACGAGCTGCGCGCCCTCTCCCGCGGAGTGGCGCCGCCGATCCTGCAGGACCGGGGCTTCGAGGCGGCGGTGCACTCGCTCGCCGAGCTCAGCCCGGTGCCGGTCGAGGTCCTCACCGAGCACCCCGTGGCGGACGTCCCGCCCGAGGTCGAGCGCAGCGTCTACTTCGTCGTCGCCGAGCTGCTCGCCAACGCCTCCAAGCACTCCCGTGCCCGATCGGTGCGGGTGCACCTCGACACCCGCGACTCCGGCACTCCGGGGGAGCGCTGGCTCGACGCCTGGGTGGTGGACGACGGAGTCGGCGGGGCGTCGCCGGTCGCCGGTCACGGTCTCGAGGGGGTCGGCGGGCGCGTCCGGGGCCTGCGCGGGATCCTGAGCGTGGAGTCGCCGGTCGGCGGGCCGACCACGGTCGGGGTGCACGTCCCCTACCGCCCGGCCGCCCTATCCTGAGGGCGTGCCCGTGATCCGCGTCGCCATCGCCGAGGACTCGGTCCTCCTGCGCGAGGGCCTGGTCCGCCTCTTCGAGGACGCGGGGTTCGCCTCCGTCGGCGCCTTCGGGGACGCGGACGCCCTGCTCGCCGATCTGGCGCGGGACCCGGCCGGGGTCGACGTCGCCGTGCTCGACGTCCGGATGCCGCCGACCTTCCGCGACGAGGGCGTCCGCGCGGCGCTGGAGATCCGCCGGCGCTACCCGCAGGTGTCGGTTCTGCTGCTCAGCCAGTACGTCGAGGTCACCTACGCGCAGGAGCTGCTCGGCTCCGGCGACGGCGGACTCGGCTACCTCCTGAAGGACCGGGTCGCCTCCGTGGAGGAGCTGCGCGACGCCGTCGAGCGCGTCGCAGCGGGCGGAACCGTCCTCGACCCGCAGGTCGTCGCCTCGCTCCTGCAGCGCAACCGCGACCCGCTCGCCTCGCTGACCCCGCGGGAGCGGGAGGTGCTGGAGCAGATGGCCCAGGGGCGCACGAACGCGGGCATCGCCTCCGCTCTCTTCGTCGGCGTGGGCGCCGTGGAGAAGAACGTGACCGCGATCTTCCAGAAGCTCGGGCTCGAGGACTCGGGCTCCGACCACCGGCGGGTGCTGGCGGTCCTCGCCTTCCTGCGCGCCGGGCGCTGACCACCGGAGAAGAGGAGAACCCGATGCCGTCGAGTCCTGCGGAGGGCGCCCGCGTCCTCGCCCTGACCGGGGGACGCGTCCCGGAGATCGCCGACACCGCGTGGGTCGCTCCGGGCGCCACCGTGATCGGCTCCGTGCGCCTGGGGGAGCGGGCGAGCGTCTGGTACGGCGCCGTCCTGCGCGCCGAGCACGCGCGGATCGAGCTCGGCGCCGGCAGCAACCTCCAGGACGGCGTCGTCGTCCACGTCGACGCCGACTACGACGCGGTCATCGGCGCCGGAGTCTCGGTCGGGCACAACGCCGTGCTGCACGGCTGCACCCTCGAGGACGACGTGCTGGTCGGCATGAGCGCGACCGTCCTGAACGGGGCCGTCGTCGGCACCGGCTCGCTGATCGCCGCGGGCGCCGTCGTCCTCGAGGGGACGGTCGTCCCGCCGGGCTCGCTGGTGGCGGGCGTCCCCGGGAGGGTCCGGCGGGAGCTGACGGAGGAGGAGCGCGAGGGCATCCGCCGGAACGCCGCCTCGTACCTCGCCCTGACGGAGGAGCACCGCGGCGCGGTCGGCTGAGCACGTCCGGAACGCCTCGGAACGACGAAGAGCCCCGGACGTCCGGGGCTCTTCGAGAGGAGAGGGGCTGACGAGAATCGAACTCGCATCATCTGTTTGGAAGACAGAGGCTTTACCACTAAGCTACAGCCCCGAATCGCTGGTCTGACGACCGCGAACCGGTGCGTCCGGATCTCTCGACCGGGCACCAGGACAGCGTAGTACATCGCGCGAGCACCGTGGACACCCCGGTCGTCCTCCGCCGCGCGGTTCCGGTCGCCGCTGCCGCGGTGCAGTACACTTGCGAAGGCCATTTCGGCGTGTCGCGCAAGCGCACGTGCGGGGACGGCTCGACGAGAGTCTCACGCACGGTGCCCAGGCCCGCGCATCCGGGGCGTAGCTCAGCTTGGCTAGAGCGCCCGCTTTGGGAGCGGGAGGTCGCAGGTTCGAATCCTGTCGCCCCGACCACGAGTACTCATCGTGACGACATCGACCCGTGACGACCGTCATCCGGCGCCGACACCAACCAGCACAGGAGATCCCCTCACGTGAAGACCACGGTAGAACAGCTGAGCCCGACCCGCGTGAAGCTCGCGATTTCGGTCACCCCGGACGAGCTCGGCCCCAGCATCACGCACGCCTACGGCCACATCGCCGAGCAGATCAACGTCCCCGGCTTCCGCAAGGGCAAGGTCCCGCCCGCCATCGTCGACCAGCGCGTCGGCAAGGCCGCGGTGCTCGAGCACGCGGTCAACGAGGGCCTCGACGGCTTCTACCGCGAGGCCGTCCGCGAGACCGAGGTCCGCCCCCTGGGCCGCCCGCAGGCCGACATCGTCGCCTGGCCGAGCGACAAGGACTTCACCGGCGACCTCGAGCTCGCCATCGAGGTCGACGTGCGCCCCGAGATCACCGTCCCGGACTACGACGGCATCGAGCTCACCGTCGAGGCGGCCGAGGTCACCGACGCCGACGTCGACGCCGAGCTGGACAAGCTCCGCAGCCGCTTCGGCACCCTGGTCACCGTGGACCGCCCGGCGAAGACCGGCGACTTCGCGCAGATCGACCTGGTCGCCTCCATCGACGGCGTCGAGGTCGACACCGCCAACGCCATCTCGTACGAGCTCGGCTCGGGCGAGCTGATCGAGGGCATCGACGAGGCGCTCGACTCGCTCACCGCGGGCGAGAGCACCACGTTCACCGCTCCGCTGCTCGGCGGCGACCACGCCGGCGAGCAGGCCGAGATCGCCGTCGCGCTCACCGCCGTCAAGGAGCGCGAGCTCCCCGAGGCCGACGACGACTTCGCGCAGATCGCCAGCGAGTTCGACACCATCGCCGAGCTGCGCGAGTCGCTCAAGGAGCAGGCCGCCCAGCAGAAGACCTTCGGCCAGGGCGGCGAGGCCCGCGAGAAGCTCGTCGAGGCGCTGCTCGCCCTCGTCGAGGTCCCCGTGCCCGCCGGTCTCGTCGAGGACGAGGTGCACCGCCACCTCGAGGGCGAGAACCGCCTCGAGGACGACGAGCACCGCGCCGAGGTCAAGGAGGCCAGCGAGAAGACCTTCAAGACGCAGATCCTCCTCGACCACGTCGTCGAGCAGGAGAAGGTCCAGGTCAGCCAGGACGAGCTCACGCAGTACCTCATCCAGGGTGCGGCGCAGTACGGCATGGAGCCGAACGAGTTCATCAAGATCCTGTCCGAGAACAACCAGATCGGCCAGATGGTCGGCGAGGTCGCCCGCAACAAGGCGCTCGCGATCGTCCTCGGCAAGGCGAAGGTCACCGACACCGAGGGCAACGCCGTCGACCTGACCGCGTTCACCGCGGTCCCCGGTGACGACGAGGCCGTCGAGGCCTCCGACGAGGCCGTCGCCTCGGACGAGACCGAGGTCGTGGAGGAGGCTCAGGCCGCCGCCGACGCCGAGGTCCCCGCGGAGCCCGTCGCCGAGGAGCCCGCTGCCGAGGAGGAGCCTGCCCCGGCCCCCAAGAAGAAGCGCGCGCCGGCCAAGAAGAAGGCCGCCGCTCCCGCCGAGGAGACCCCGGCCGCGGAGTAGTCCCCGCGAGCACGTCAGGAGCCGCCCCCCGATCCGTCGGAGGGCGGCTCCTCTCGTTGCGGGGCTCCGGTCCGCCCCGGGCGAACACGGGCGACTCCCGCTCCGCCCCGGGCGAACACGGCCGGATCGGCCTGGCGGCGTCCGATAGATTCGCCTCCGAAGCGACAACTGAAACGGAGCAATACATGGCCGACATGGTTATGCCCAACAGTGTTTTCGACCGCCTGCTCAAGGACCGGATCATCTGGCTCGGTTCCGAGGTGCGCGACGAGAACGCGAACGAGATCGCCGCGAAGCTCCTGCTCCTGGCAGCCGAGGACTCCGAGCGGGACATCTACCTCTACATCAACTCGCCCGGCGGCTCCATCACCGCGGGCATGGCGATCTACGACACGATGCAGTTCGTCCCGAACGACATCGTGACCGTGGGCATCGGGATGGCGGCCTCCATGGGCCAGCTGCTCCTCACCGCCGGAACCCAGGGCAAGCGCTACATCACCCCGAACGCGCGGGTGCTCCTCCACCAGCCGCACGGCGGCTTCGGTGGCACGGCCTCCGACATCCAGACCCAGGCGCAGCTCATCCTCGACATGAAGAAGCGCCTCGCCGAGATCACCGCCAAGGCGACCGGCAAGACCGTCGAGCAGGTCAACGAGGACGGCGACCGCGACCGCTGGTTCAGCGCCGAGGAGGCCCTCGCCTACGGCTTCGTCGACCACATCCGCTCGTCGGCGACCGACGTGGCCGGCGGTGGCGGAACCGCCATCGACGAGTAGTCCAGCGAACGCGCCGAGAGATCAGGAACAGACAATGACCACACCCACCTTCGGCGGAACGGCGTTCGGCTCCGGAGCCGCACCGTCCTCGCGCTACATCCTCCCCACGTTCGAGGAGCGCACGGCCTACGGCTACAAGCGCCAGGACCCGTACGCCAAGCTCTTCGAGGACCGCATCATCTTCCTCGGAGTCCAGGTCGACGACGCCTCCGCGGACGACATCATGGCCCAGCTCCTCGTGCTCGAGAGCCAGGACCCGGACCGCGACATCGTCATGTACATCAACTCGCCCGGTGGATCCTTCACCGCGATGACGGCGATCTACGACACGATGCAGTACATCCGCCCGCACATCCAGACGGTCGTGCTCGGCCAGGCCGCCTCGGCCGCCGCCGTGCTCACCGCCGCGGGAACGCCCGGCAAGCGCCTCGCGCTGCCGAACGCGCGCATCCTCATCCACCAGCCCGCCGTGCAGCAGGGCGGGGGCCAGGCCTCGGACATCGAGATCCAGGCCGCCGAGATCATGCGCATGCGCGAGTGGCTCGAGGAGACGCTGTCGCACCACTCGAACCGCTCGATCGAGCAGGTCAAGAAGGACATCGACCGCGACAAGATCCTCGGCGCGAGCGACGCGCTCGAGTACGGGCTGATCGACCAGGTGCTCACCAGCCGCAAGAGCCTCCCGGCTCTCACGGCGTAGGGCGTCCGGGAGGGGCCGGGTGGCGGAGCGATCCGCCGCCCGGCCCCTCTCTGCGTCCTCCGTCGCCGTAGCAAAGCGCCACACGAGGCGCAAGCCACGGCGAATCCGGCCCGCCTGCCGAGCCCTCGCGGCTCAGCGGCTAGGCTCGGAGCAGTGTCAGGGGGCTCGTCCCGCTCGCACCGGCCGGAGCTCCGGGCTCCGTTGCACGACCGACCGACGCACGACAGACGCACGACAAGGAAGTGGGGCATCCCCGTGGCACGTATTGGCGAAAGCGCCGACCTGCTGAAGTGCTCCTTCTGCGGCAAGAGCCAGAAGCAGGTCCAGCAGCTCATCGCGGGACCGGGCGTCTACATCTGCGACGAGTGCGTCGAGCTCTGCAACGAGATCATCGAGGAGCGCCTCTCCGAGTCGAGCGAGGAGACGAGCCACGAGTTCGACCTCCCGAAGCCGAAGGAGATCTTCGGCTTCCTCGAGGAGTACGTGATCGGGCAGGAGCAGGCCAAGAAGGCCCTCGCCGTCGCCGTGTACAACCACTACAAGCGCGTGCGCGCCCGCAACACCATCACCGCCGCCGACGCGATCCACGACGAGGTCGAGATCGCCAAGAGCAACATCCTGCTCATCGGCCCCACGGGATGCGGGAAGACCTACCTCGCCCAGACCCTCGCGAAGCGCCTCAACGTGCCCTTCGCCGTCGCGGACGCCACGGCCCTCACCGAGGCGGGCTACGTCGGCGAGGACGTCGAGAACATCCTCCTCAAGCTCATCCAGGCCGCCGACTACGACGTCAAGCGTGCCGAGACCGGCATCATCTACATCGACGAGGTCGACAAGATCGCGCGGAAGGCCGAGAACCCCTCGATCACGCGCGACGTCTCGGGCGAGGGAGTGCAGCAGGCACTGCTCAAGATCCTCGAGGGCACCGTCGCCTCCGTGCCCCCGCAGGGCGGGCGGAAGCACCCGCACCAGGAGTTCATCCAGATCGACACGACGAACGTCCTCTTCATCGTCGCCGGCGCCTTCGCCGGACTCGAGGACATCATCTCGTCGCGGGCGGGCAAGCGCGGCATCGGCTTCGGCGCCCCGCTGCACAACAAGGAAGACGAGATCAACATCTTCAGCGAGGTCCTCCCGGAGGACCTGCACAAGTTCGGGCTGATCCCCGAGTTCATCGGGCGCCTCCCGGTCGTCACGACGGTCACGCAGCTCGACCAGGTCGCGCTCATGCAGATCCTCACCGAGCCGCGCAACGCGCTCGTGAAGCAGTACCAGCGGATGTTCGAGATCGACGGCGTCGAGCTCGAGTTCGACCGGGGCGCTCTCGAGGCCATCGCGGACCTGGCGGTCCTCCGTCAGACCGGCGCCCGCGGACTGCGCGCGATCCTCGAGGAGGTGCTCGGCCCGATCATGTTCGAGGTGCCCTCCTCGGACGAGGTGGCGCGCGTCGTGGTCACCCGCGCCGCGGTGCTCGACAACGCGGCCCCGACGATCGTGCCCCACGCTCCCCGTCGCCAGGAGAAGAGCGCCTAGTCGCTCCCCGCCCCGCTCTGCCAGTTCACCGCGATTGGCCCGGCGGATCGTCGGGCGAGGCGCTCCCGCTTCCCTAACCTGGCGGAGCGCGCCGACGGCGCGTCCGGTCGCCTCGGTGCCGGTCGATCCTCCGGGAGGCTCCGCCATCGTCCAGCCGCTGCTCGCCGGGATCGTCGCCGCCCTGACCGGCTTCTCGAGCTCGTTCGCGATCGTGCTCGCCGGGGTGGTCGCGGTGGGCGCCACCGACGTGCAGGCAGCCTCGGGCCTCCTCGCCGTCTGCGTGCTGCAGGGGGTCCTCTGCATCGTGCTGAGCATCCGCTACCGCGTGCCGATGACTTTCGCCTGGAGCACGCCGGGAGCCGCCCTGCTGGCCGCGACCGCGACGCTCCCCGGTGGTTTCGACCGCGCGGTCGGGGCGTTCCTGGTCGCCTCCGCTCTGCTGGTGGTCACCGGGCTGTGGCCGGCGCTCGGGAGGCTCGTCGCGCGCATCCCGCGGCCGCTCGCGAACGCCATGCTCGCGGGCATCCTGTTCCCGCTCGTCCTGGCGCCGGTGCGCGCGGCGGTCGAGATCCCCGCGCTCGCGCTGCCGGTGATCCTGCTCTGGCTGCTGCTCCTGCGGCTCCTGCCCCGCTGGGCGGTGCCGGCCGCGATCGCCCTGGCGATCGTGCTGCTGATCGTGACGGACGGCGCGGCACTCGCCGGTGCGCCGCTGCTCCCCGTGCCGCAGTTCGTCGCTCCGGTGTTCGAGATCGGAGCGATGGTCGGGATCGGCCTGCCGCTCTACGTGGTCACCATGGCCGGGCAGAACATCCCGGGCATCGCGGTGCTGACGAGCTTCGGCTTCGCGGCCCACTCGCGTCCCGGGATCGTCTCGACCGGTGCTCTCTCCGGGGTCTCGGCGATCTTCGGCGGCGTGCCGATCAACTACGCCGCGCTCAGCGCCGCGCTGACCGCGGGTCCCGAGGCCTCGCCGCGGCCGGAGCAGCGCTGGGTCGCCTCGGTCTCGGCGGGCGCCTCCTACCTCGTGCTGGGCGTGTTCGCCGGAGCGGCCGCCGCGCTGGTGTCCTCCGCGAGCCCGCTGCTGATCGAGGCGGTCGCCGGTCTGGCGCTCCTGGGGGTGTTCGTGTCGGCGGTGCAGGCCGCCGTGGAGGACGCGCGGCTGCGGCTGTCGGCGGCGGCGACGCTCCTGGTCACCGCCTCCGGCACGACCATCGCAGGGATCGGCTCGGCCTTCTGGGGCCTTGTCGTGGGACTCGTCCTCCTCGCCTGGCTCGTCCCCCGGCGCCGCTAGAGGAGGCCGCGGCGCGCGAGCAGCGGCTCGGTCCGCGCATCCCGCCCGCGGAACGCGCGGTACGCGTCGAGCGGATCGCGGGAGCCGCCGAGCTCGAGCACCCCGCGGCGGAAGCGCTCGCCCGCCGAGCGGTCGAGGCCGCCGTTCTCCTCGAACCACTCGACCGTGTCCGCGTCGAGGATCTCGCTCCAGATGTAGGAGTAGTAGCCCGCGGAGTAGCCGCCGGAGAAGACGTGCGCGAAGTACGTGCTGCGGTAGCGGGGCGGCACGGCGGGGAGGAGGAGGCCCGCGCCGTCGAGCACCTCGCGCTCGAAGGCGGCCGCGTCGCGCGGCTCGACCGGGGCCGGCAGGGAGTGCCAGGCGAGGTCGAGCAGGGCGGACGCCAGGTACTCGCTCGTCGCGAAGCCCTCGCCCCACAGCGCGGACGCCTCGAGGCGCTCGACGGTCCCCGCGGGCAGGGCCTCGCCGGTCTCGACGTGGCGGGCGTACTCGGCGAGGAGCCCGGGGCGGCGCACCCACGTCTCGTTCACCTGGCTCGGGAACTCGACGAAGTCCCGGAACACCGCGGTACCGGCGAAGCGCGGGTACCGCGTGCTCGCGAACAGGCCGTGCAGGGCGTGCCCGAACTCGTGGAACAGCGTCTCCACCTCGTCGAGGCTGAGAAGGGCGGGCTCGCCCGCGCCCGGAGCCGACAGGTTCAGGTTGTTCACGACGACGGCGGAGTCGCCGAGCAGCGAGGTGCGGCTGGAGAGGGAGTTCATCCACGCCCCGCCGCGCTTCGAGTCGCGGGTGAAGGGATCGAGCAGGAACAGGCCCAGCGGGGTCCCGTCCTCCTCGTGCACCTCGAACACGCGGACGTGCTCGCTGTAGCCGGCCAGGTCGCTCCGCTCCGAGAAGCGGACGCCGTAGAGACCGGTGGCGGCGGCGAACACGCCGTGCCGGAGCACCCGCTCGAGCTCGAAGAAGGGACGCAGTGCGCTGGAGTCGACGGAGTAGCTCTCCGACCGCACGCGCTCCTCGTAGTAGGCGCGATCCCACGCCTCGATCGTGAAGCGCGGCGCTCCGGCGGCGTCCTGCTCGGCGTCGGCGGAGGCCTGCATCCGCTCGAGTTCGATCCCCGCGTTCCGGGCGGCGGGAGCGGCGAGCTCGCGCAGCAGCGACAGGACGCGCTCCGGCGAGCCCGCGGTCTGGCCCGAGATCACGAACTCGGCGTGCGAGGCCGCGCCCAGCAGAGCTGCGCGCTCGGCCCGCAGCGCGACGATGCGCTGCAGGGTCGCGGTGGTGTCGTGCGGCCCGCCTTCCGCACCGCGGCCGACAGAGGCGCGCAGGACGCGCTCGCGGACGCCGCGGTCGCGCAGACGCGCGAGCCAGGGGTGTCCGGAGTAGAGGGGCAGGGTGATCAGCCAGCCGTCGACGCCGCGGTCGGCGGCGGCGCGCGCGGCGGCCGAGACGTCGGACTCGTCGAGCCCGTCGAGGCCGGCGACGTCCTCGAGGAGGACGGCCCGGTCGTTCGACTCGGCGAGCAGGTCCTTCTCGAAGCGCGTGGTCAGGGTCGACAGCTGCTCGTTCAGCTCGCCGAGCCGTGCCTTCCCCGCGTCGTCGAGGAGCGCACCGGAGCGCTCGAACCCGGTGATCCTCCGCTCGAGGAGGTAGGCCGTCTCGGCGTCGAGGTCGAGCTCCGTCGACTGCTCGGCGAGAGCGCGGAGCCGGGCGAACAGGCGCGGGTCGAGGCTGATCGCATCGCTGTGGGCCGAGAGCAGCGGAGCGAGCTCGGCCTCCAGAGCGTCGGTGAGCGGAGTGCGGTCGGAGGCGGCGACAGTGAAGAAGACGGCGCTCACCCGGCGCAGCTCGCGGCCCGCCCGCTCGAGGGCGACGAGGGTGTTCTCGACGGTCGGCGGCTCGGAGGCGCCGGCGATCGCGTCGATCTCGGCGCGGTGCCGGCGGAGGGCCTCGAGGAACGCCGGGCGGTAGGCCTCGGGGTCGACGGCGGCGAAGTCGGGGAGCCCGTGGGGGAGTCTGCTCGGCTCGAGCAGGACGGCGACGGGATCGGGAGCGCTCATCCTGCGAGCCTAGAGCGCGAGCGGGGGAGAGGGCTCCGGCTCAGGATCGCAGGAAGCGCGCGCTCACCGGGCTCGGCGACCGCGCCGCGAAGGGGCGTCAGCCCCAGTCGTCGTCGTCCTCGCCCTCCACGCGGCCCTGCGGCTGCGTGATGTAGGCGGCGTCATCGGCGGGACGGTAGGTGATCGTCGTGCCGTCGTCGAGTTCGAGGACGGGCCTGCCCTCGAGCCAGGTGAGCGTCCAGCGCCAGTCGGCGGTCGCCGTGCCGGCCGCGGCGAGCTCGCCCTCGACGTCGCCGATGGCGGTGACGACGATCTCGGGGAGGGTCTGCGGCGGCACCTGGCCGACCGACCAGCGGGTTCCGAGCTGCATGGGAGGGGTCCTCTCGACGGTGGGGAGGGAGGCGGGACCATTCCCGCCTCCCGGGAGCGGCGCTACGCCTCGGTCTCGAGCTCGATGCCGACCGCGAGGGCGTCGCCCTCGGCGAAGTCGAGCGTCGCGATCCTGCCGACGGCCGCGAGGTCTCCCGCGGCGAGTCGGAGAGACGCGACGAGCTCGGCGGGCGCCGTCACCAGGGCGGAGCGGGCCGGCGTCTTCTGCGAGGCCTTCGCATCGGTCTTCGCGCGCCGGATGGCCGTGAGGACGGAGCTCGCCGCGGCCAGGACGGCGGGGTCGCCGCCCAGGCCCTCGACGGCCGGCCAGGGGCGCAGGTGCACCGAGTCGTCGTGCGACCACGACCAGGTCTCCTCCGTCGCGAACGGCAGGAACGGCGCGAACAGGCGCTGGAGGACGTCGAGCGCCCGGTGCAGGGCGGCCGCGGCGGACGCGCCGTCCTCGCTGTACGCGCGCTCCTTCACCAGCTCCAGGTAGTCGTCGCAGAACGTCCAGAAGAACGCCTCCGTCGTCTCGAGGGCGCGGGCGTGGTCGTAGTTCTCGAGCGCCGTCGTCGCGTCGGCGACCACGGTGTCGAGGGTGGCCAGCATGCTGAGGTCGAGAGGGTCGGTGACCTCGGCGCCCTCGGCGAGAGGGAACCCGTGGATGAACTTCGCCGCGTTGAGGATCTTGATCGCCAGTCGGCGGCCGATCTTGATCTGCGTCGGGTTCTGCGGGTCGAAGGCCGCGTCGGTGCCCAGGCGCGAGGAGGCGGCCCAGTAGCGGACCGCGTCCGAGCCGTGCTGCTCGAGCATCGCGGCGGGAGTGACCACGTTGCCCTTCGACTTCGACATCTTCTTGCGGTCGGGGTCGACGATGAAGCCGGAGACGGTCGCCGTGCTCCACGGGGCGCGGCCGTCCTCGAGCTGCGAGCGCAGGAGGGTCGAGAAGAGCCAGGTGCGGATGATGTCCTGGCCCTGCGGGCGCAGGTCGTAGGGAGCGACCAGCTGCCAGAGCTCGTCGTCGCGCTCCCAGCCGCCCGCGAGCTGCGGGGTCAGCGAGGAGGTCGCCCAGGTGTCCATCACGTCGAGCTCGCCCTGGAAGCCGCCCGCAGCTCCGCGCTGGTCCTCCGAGTAGCCGGGGGCCGGGTCGCTGGAGGGATCCACCGGCAGCGCCGCCTCGTCCGGCACGATCGGGGAGTCGAAGACGGGGTTGCCGTCGCCGTCGAGCGGGTACCACACCGGGATCGGCACGCCGAAGAAGCGCTGGCGCGAGATCAGCCAGTCGCCGGAGAGGCCGTTCACCCAGTTCTCGTAGCGGACGCGCATGAACTCCGGCACGAAGCGCACGTCGCGGCCGAGCTCCAGCAGGCGCTCCTTGAGCACCGCGTCGCGAGCGCCGTTGCCGATGTACCACTGGCGGGTCGACACGATCTCGAGCGGCTTGTCGCCTTTCTCGAAGAACTTGACCTGGTGGGTGATGGGGCGCGGGTCGCCGACCATCTCGCCGGACTCCTTCAGCAGCGCCACGACGGCCTGCTTCGCGGAGAAGACGGTCTTGCCGGCGAGCTGCTCGTAGGCGGCGCGGCCCGCGTCGCTCGTGATCGCGGCGGGCGCCTCCGAGATCAGGCGGCCGTCGAAGCCGATGATCGCGCGGTTGGGCAGGTCGAGCTCGCGCCACCAGACCACGTCCGTGGTGTCGCCGAAGGTGCAGATCATCGCGATGCCCGAGCCCTTGTCCTTCTGCGCGAGGTGGTGCGCGAGCACCGGGACCTCGACGTCGAAGAGCGGCGTGCGGACGGTGGTGCCGAACAGCGCCTGGTAGCGCTCGTCGTCGGGGTGCGCGACGAGGGCGACGCAGGCCGGCAGCAGCTCGGGACGGGTCGTCTCGATGAAGACGTCCTCGCCGCCCTCGCGGTGGAAGCCGAGGCGGTGGTAGGCGCCGGGCTGGTCCTTGTCCTCGAGCTCCGCCTGGGCGACGGCGGTCCGGAAGGTGATGTCCCAGAGCGTCGGGGCCTGCGCCTGGTAGGCCTCGCCGCGGGCGAGGTTGCGGAGGAAGGCGCGCTGCGAGGCGGCCTGCGACTCGTCGCCGATGGTCCGGTAGCTCTGCGACCAGTCGACGGACAGGCCGAGGGCTCGCCAGACGTCCTCGAACTGCTTCTCGTCCTCGACGGTGAGGCGCTCGCACAGCTCGACGAAGTTGCGGCGCGAGATCGGCTTCTGGTCGGCGGCCTTGCTGCTCTTGTTGTCGCCGCCCTCGAACGGAGGCGTGAAGCCGGGCTCGTAGGGGAGCGTCGGGTCGCAGCGCACACCGTAGTAGTTCTGCACGCGGCGCTCGGTGGGCAGGCCGTTGTCGTCCCAGCCCATCGGGTAGAAGACGCTCTTGCCGCGCATCCGCTGGAACCGCGCGACGACGTCGGTGTGCGTGTAGGAGAAGACGTGCCCGATGTGCAGCGACCCGGAGGCGGTGGGCGGCGGGGTGTCGATCGAGTAGACGTCGGCGCGGGTGAGGCCGGTGCGGTCGAACCGGTAGGTCCCGTCGGTCTGCCAGCGGAGGCCCCACGTGCCCTCCAGGCCCTCGAGGGCGGGCTTCGCGGGGAGGCGGTCGGCGAGGGTCATGATGCTCCGGTTCGCTATGGGCGGCACCGTGTCGGTGGTGATGGTGCCTGGATGGGGCTCCGGGGCGAGTCGCCCGCCGGCCGCGACGATTCTACCGGAGCGGCGGGAGCCGGGTCAGTCGACGACGGGGGCGAAGCCGGCGCGGACGGGCGCGAGCGCCTCGTCGAGATAGGGCACGAGCTCGCCGCGGGTGGGGCCCGCCGCGGCCCAGGCCTGCACGGCCGCCACCGCGGCTCCGACGCTCGCGTAGGCGATGGCGCGCGAGAGGTGCGAGGGCAGCGGGCGCGCGCTCCGCTCCTCCACGAAGCGGGCGATGACGGCCGCCTGCCGCGCGAGGCGGCCGAGGGCCGACGCCTGCAGCTCGTGGACGCTGCCGATCATGTCGGACTGGGTGAGCACCCACGGCACCGTCGCGGGTCCGAAGCCGGAGCCGATCGCGAGCAGCGCGTCGCCGAGCGCGTCCATCACCGGCGCCTCTGCCGCCGTCTCGGCCAGCGCCTCCGGGAGCTCTGCCAGCCGGTCGTCGACCAGGACCCAGAAGACGTCGCTCTTGGACTCGAAGTAGTTGAAGAAGGTGTTGCGCGAGACGCCCGCGCGCTGAGCGATCTGCTCGATCGTCGTGCCCGCGTAGCTCTGCTCGACGAAGAGGTCCAGAGCGGCGTCCTCGAGCATGGAGCGCGACGACGCACGGGGCCGTCCGCGCTGCACTCCTCGCACCATGAACCGCTCCTGCTCCGCTTCCCCCGACGCGCTAGGATAGCGCCGGACGACTTCGACCCGGCCATCACCGGTGAGTCTCCGGAAGAACGGCGCCGGCTCCGGCCTGCGCCCAGTAGACCCGGACGGGTGCGGCCCGTGACAGCCGATCGAGTGGGAACGCGTCAGCGGGCACTCCTCCGGGAGCGACCGGCCGACCGGTCCAAGCGAGGTGGTACCGCGACCCGGCCCGGGGTCTGAGATCCGGGCGGGCCGTCCTCGTGCAGACCAGCAGCACTGCCAGGAGACCGCACGTGACCTACCCCCTGACCCCGCCCACCCCGCACGGAGCCGAGCCCGCCGAGGGCTCCGCGTTCGGCCGGGGCGTGTCCCCGTCGCCGCGCTTCCCCGAGATCGAGGAGCGCGTGCTCGCGTACTGGAAGGCGGACGACACCTTCCAGGAGTCGATCCGGCAGCGCGAGGGAGCGCCGGAGTGGGTCTTCTACGACGGCCCGCCCTTCGCCAACGGCCTGCCGCACTACGGGCACCTCCTCACCGGCTACGCCAAGGACGTCTTCCCCCGCTTCGAGACGATGCGCGGACGGCAGGTGCACCGCCGCTTCGGCTGGGACACCCACGGCCTGCCCGCCGAGCTCGAGGCGGAGCGGCAGCTCGGCATCACCGACAAGTCCCAGATCGAGGAGATGGGCGTCGCGGCCTTCAACGCCGCCGCGAAGGAGTCGGTGCTGCGCTACACCGGGGAGTGGCAGGACTACGTCACCCGCCAGGCGCGCTGGGTCGACTTCGACGACGACTACAAGACGCTCGACCCCACCTTCATGGAGTCGGTGATCTGGGCGTTCAAGCAGCTCTACGACAAGGGCCTCGCCTACGAGGGCCACCGCGTGCTGCCGTACTGCTGGCGCGACCAGACGCCGCTCTCGAACCACGAGCTGCGGATGGACGACGACGTCTACAAGATGCGCCAGGACCAGACGGTCACCGTCACCTTCCCGCTGGTCGGCGAGACGGCGGAGGCGCTCCAGCTGACGGCGGTCCGCGCTCTCGCGTGGACGACGACCCCCTGGACGCTGCCGACGAACCTCGCGCTCGCAGTCGGGCCCGACATCGAGTACGCGGTCGTCCCCGCCGGCCCGAACGGCGCGGCCGACGGCAGGGGCGAGCCCGAGGAGCGCGAGCTCTCGGCCGAGTACCTGCTCGCCATCGACCAGGTCGGCGCCTACGCGAAGGACCTCGGCTATCCGGACGCGGAGTCGTCCCTGGCCGCCGTCTCGCGCACCCACCGCGGCTCCGAGCTCGAGGGGATCAGCTACGACCGCCTCTGGGACCACTACGCGGACACCGAGGCCTGGGGCACGCAGAACGCGTGGCGCATCCTCGTCGCCGACTACGTGACCACCAGCGAGGGCACCGGCATCGTGCACCAGGCGCCCGCCTACGGCGAGGACGACCAGAAGGTCTGCGAGGCGGCGGGCATCCCCGTCATCATCTCGGTCGACGACGGCGGCCGCTTCCTGCCGCAGATCAGCGAGGTCGCCGGCCTCCAGGTCTTCGACGCGAACAAGCCCCTCACGCAGCTCCTGCGCGCGGGCCACCGGCTGCTCCGCCAGGCGAGCTACGAGCACTCGTACCCGCACTGCTGGCGCTGCCGCAATCCGCTGATCTACAAGGCGGTCTCGAGCTGGTTCGTCCGCGTCACCGCGATCCGCGACCGCATGGAGGAGCTCAACCAGGAGATCACCTGGGTCCCCGAGAACGTCAAGGACGGCCAATTCGGCAAGTGGCTCTCGGGCGCGCGCGACTGGTCCATCAGCCGCAACCGCTACTTCGGCTCGCCGATCCCGGTGTGGAAGAGCGATGACCCGGAGTACCCGCGGATCGACGTCTACGGCTCGCTGGACGAGCTGGAGCGCGACTTCGGCGTGCGCCCGGACGACCTGCACCGGCCGTTCATCGACGAGCTGACCCGCCCGAACCCCGACGACCCGACCGGGCGCTCGACGATGCGCCGGATCAGCGACGTCCTCGACGTCTGGTTCGACTCCGGATCGATGCCCTTCGCCCAGGTGCACTACCCGTTCGAGAACGCCGACTGGTTCGACACCCACAACCCGGCGGACTTCATCGTCGAGTACATCGGGCAGACGCGCGGCTGGTTCTACACGCTGCACGTGCTCTCCACCGCGCTCTTCGACCGCCCGGCGTTCCGCAACGTGGTCAGCCACGGCATCGTGCTGGGCAACGACGGGCAGAAGATGTCCAAGTCGCTGCGCAACTACCCGGACGTGGCCGAGGTCTTCGACCGCGACGGCTCCGACGCTATGCGCTGGTTCCTGATGTCGAGCCCGGTCCTCCGGGGCGGCAACCTCGTCGTGACGGAGGAGGGCATCCGCGAGGGCGTCCGCCAGGTGCTGCTGCCGCTGTGGAGCACCTGGTACTTCTTCTCCCTCTACGCCAACGCCTCGGCGGGCGGCGGCTACGAGGCGACCAGGCGCACCGGCTCCGAGGACGTCCTCGACCGCTACCTGCTGGCCAAGACCCGCGATCTGGTCGAGACCGTGACCGGCCGGCTCGAGGCGCTGGACTCCACGCTCGCGGCCGCCGCGCTCCGCGACTTCAGCGACGTGCTCACGAACTGGTACGTGCGCCGCTCCCGCGACCGCTTCTGGCAGGGCGTCGACGAGGACGGCCGCGGATCGGAGGCGTTCGACACGCTCTACACGGTCCTCGAGACCGTGTGCCGCGTCGCCGCCCCGCTCCTGCCTCTCGTCACGGAGCAGATCTGGCAGGGCCTGACCGGCGGCCGCAGCGTCCACCTCACCGACTGGCCGGAGGCGGACGAGTTCCCCGCCGACCCGGCGCTCGTGCACGCGATGGACGCGGTCCGCGGCATCTCGTCCACCGCGCTCTCCCTCCGCAAGCAGGCCGGGCTCCGCGTCCGCCTGCCGCTCGCGCGCCTGACCGTGGTGGTCGCCGACGCCGCCGAGCTCGCGCCGTTCGAGGCGATCCTCCGCGACGAGCTGAACGTGAAGGAGGTGTCGCTGGTGCCGCTGGTCGACTCCAGCGCCGCCGACTACGGCGTCACCTCCCGTCTCGCGGTCAACGCGCGCGCCGCCGGGCCCCGGCTCGGCAAGGGCGTGCAGACCGTGATCAGGGCCGCCAAGGCCGGCGACTGGAGCGAGACGGACGGCGTCGTCACCGCCGGCGGCGTCGAGCTGGTCGAGGGCGAGTACGAGCTCACGCTCGAGGTCGGCGGCTCGGCCGGCGACGACCCCGCCATCGCCCTGCTCCCGCGCGGGGGCTTCGTGCTCCTCGACACGGCGACCACCCCCGAGCTCGAAGCGGAGGGGCTCGCCCGCGACCTCATCCGCGCGGTGCAGGACGCCCGCAAGGCGGCCGGGTTCGAGGTCAGCGACCGGATCGTCCTGGAGGTCGTGCTCGACGAGCCGAGCCTGCAGGCGCTCGAGCCGCACGCGCTCTGGATCGCGGAGGAGACCCTCGCGACCGGATGCGCGTTCACTCCGCTCACCACGGCTCTCGAGGGCGGCGAGGGCGCGATCGCCTTCGGCCCCGCGGGCACCGCCATCATCCGCGTCGAGAAGCTCGAGGCCGCCGATGTCTGATCCGTTCGAGCCGGACGACGCCGACCGCGCGGCCGCCGACGCCGTCTACGCCGCGCTGCTGGAGCGCCTGGGCGAGGCGAGCGTCCGCCCGCGCCTCGCTCCGACCCGGCGCGCCGTCGAGATCCTCGGCGACCCGCAGCGCGCCTACCCGGTGATCCAGATCGCCGGAACCAACGGCAAGACCTCGACCAGCCGGATGATCGAGAGCCTGCTGCGCGCCCACGGGCTGCGGGTGGGCCTGTTCACCAGTCCGCACCTCGAGCGCTTCAACGAGCGCATCGTCATCGACGGAGAGCCGATCTCGGACCGGAGCCTCGCCGACAACTGGCAGGACGTCGAGCCGTACCTGCGGATGACCGACGCCGAGCTGGCCGAGCAGGGCGAGGCGCCGCTGTCCTTCTTCGAGGCGATCACCGTCCTGGCCTACGCGGCCTTCGCCGACGCGCCGGTCGATGTGGCCGTCGTCGAGGTGGGGATGGGCGGCGAGTGGGACTCGACGAACGTCGCCGACGCGCAGGTCGCCGTCTTCACGCCGATCGCCCTCGACCACACCGACCGCCTCGGCTCGACGATCGAGGAGATCGCGCGCACCAAGTCGGGCATCGTCAAGCCGCTCGCCTCGGTGGTCTCCGCGAGGCAGGTCCCGGAGGCGGAGGCGGTGCTGCGGCACGCGGCCGAGGCCACCGAGTCGACGATCGTCGTCGAGGGGGCGGAGTTCGACGTCGAGTCGACGACCGTCGCCGTCGGCGGCCAGGTCGTCACCGTCCGGGGACTCGTCACCACGTACGAGCAGCTGCTGCTGCCGTTCTTCGGCGACCACCAGGCCGAGAACGCCGCCGTGGCCGTCGCCGCGGTCGAGACGTTCCTGGGAGGCGGGACGCAGGAGCTCACCGGCGACGTCCTCGACGAGGGCTTCGCCGCCGCGACCTCCCCGGGCCGCCTGCAGCTCGTCGGACTCGCTCCGCGCACCGTCGTCGACGCGGCGCACAACCCGCACAGTGCCGCGTCCCTCGCCGCCGCTCTCGGCCGCTACTTCGACTTCGACCGCGTGACGGCCGTCCTCGGCGTGCTGGCCGAGAAGGACGCCGAGGGGATCCTCCGGGAGCTCCGCCCCGTGGTGGACGAGCTGATCGTGACCACGGCGCCGAGCGATCGGGCGATGCCCGCCGAGGAGCTCGCCGCGCTCGCCCGCACCGTGTTCCCGGAGGAGGCGGTCCGCGTCGCCGACGACCCGCTGGGTGCTCTCACGGCCGGCCGCGTCCTCGCGGCGCGCACCGACAAGGGCGCTCTGCTGGTCACGGGCTCGATCACCCTCGTCGGCCGCACGATCACTGCGGCCCGCGACGAGAACTGGCTGGGCGCGTGAGGGCCGGACGCCCGCGGCGCTCGCGGACCGTCCGGGAGAGCCTCGGCTCGATCGTGCTCGGCTTCGAGGCGGTCATCGTCTTCCTCGCCACCCTGGTCGCCTTCGGGCTGAAGGCGGCCGACCCCGTGGTCGTGCTGGTCGGGGGAGCGGTGGTCTGCCTCGCGCTCGTCGCCACTCTGGGCCTGCTGAACCGGCCGGTCGGCTTCCGCATCGGCTGGGTGCTCCAGTTCGTTATCGTGGCCTCGGGCCTGCTGGTCCCGATCATGTACGTGATCGGCGCCGCCTTCGTGGCGCTGTGGACGTACTGCATGGTGACCGGCACCCGCCTCGACGCTCAGACGCGCCGGGCGGCGGAGCCCACCGACCCCACCGAAGGAGACCGCTGAACCATGGCCACCCAGGAGACCCTCGTCCTCGTCAAGCCCGACGGCGTCGCCCGCAACCTCACCGGCGAGATCCTCCGCCGCATCGAGGCGAAGGGCTACTCCCTCGTCGACGTGAAGCTCGTCGAGGCCGACCGCGAGCTGCTCGCCGCCCACTACGCCGAGCACGAGGGCAAGCCCTTCTACGAGCCGCTCGTCGAGTTCATGGAGAGCGGCCCGATCGTCGCCCTGCGCATCGCGGGCGACCGCGTGATCGAGGGCTTCCGCGCCCTCGCCGGCACCACCGACCCGACCACGGCCGCGCCCGGCACCATCCGCGGCGACCTCGGCCGCGACTGGGGCCTCAAGGTCCAGCAGAACCTCGTGCACGGGTCCGACTCCGAGGAGTCGGCCGCGCGCGAGCTCGGCCTCTGGTTCGCCTGAGCCGCTCGGCCGCCTGCCTCTGACGACGTCCGTCAGAGGTAGGCGAGCACGTTCAGCCTCACCTGCGCGATCACCGCGATCAGCAGGTAGCAGAGCAGCGTGATGAACGGGACCCAGCCGTAGGCGGCACCGGCGAAGCGGCGCACCCCGGCGGGGACGGGGAACACGCCCTCACGGAGGTTGCGGAGCGTCACCAGCCAGAAGCCCGGGATGACGACGGCCCAGGTGAGCATGCACCAGGGGCAGAGCGTCCCGAGCGCGAAGACGCTCGTCGCGATGAGCCAGCCCACGAACACCAGGGCGAGCAGGAAGCCGACGTTGAAGGCCGCCCAGAACCACCGGTCGAACCGGGCGCCCGCGAGCAGGCCCAGCCCCACCACGATCGGCGCGATCCAGGCCGCCAGGCCGATGAGAGGGTTCGGGAAGCCGAAGACCGCGCCCTGCGCCGAGTTCAGGTTCGCACTGCACTGCACCAGCAGGCTGAAGTCGCAGCCGAGGCCCGCATCGGGGTTCTCGAGAGCGGCGAACTTGTCGTTCGTGAGAGCGAAGGCGGCGGTCCAGCCGATCACGCCGAGGACGATCAGCAGGACGGCGAAGAGGACGGGGCGCTGCTGGGTGGGGGCGTCGCGCACCCCGGGATCGCTGGACACCGGGGGATTATGGCACGCGCCGGATCGGCGCCTCTGGGAATGCGTGCGATAATCGGAGCCGTCGGTCCGGGGGACCCCGCATCGACGCGAAGAAGGTTTACCGGGCGAGTACCGGGCCACAGGAGATCGACAGCGTTCCGCGAATGGACGCGCCGGATCTCCGCTCCGCCGGGAGTCGACCGCAGGTCGCACCGCGGGGGAGCGCGTGTCGGATAGTCAGTTCCGAGTGTGCAGCTGCAACCGGAGTCCCGCGCCACGAGCGCGACGGGACCGGGGGAGCGGAAGGATTCGCGGCGGGCCGAGGCCCCTCGCACGAGAGAAGCATCCGGGAAGACGACGCGGCGGACGACCCGGCCGAGGAGTGCACCAGGAATGGTGGAAGACAACAGTACGAGCGGATCCGATCCGGACCGCGACGAGCCCCGCAGCGGGGCCAGGAAGATCAGCCGCCTCTTCGGTGGCCGCCGGGCGACCCGGCGGACCGAGTCGAGCGCGCCAGCGACAGGGGAGACGATCATCGACAGCAACGAGACCGACCAGACCGGAGCCGAGGGCACCGAGCTGCCCGAGACCGGGAGCGCCGCGGAGGCGGCCGATTCGTCGACGTCGACGGGCGCGGTGTTCTTCAACGCCCTCCCGCAGACCCCGGGCGCCGAGCAGGAGGAGCCGCGACGGCCCGCACTGCCGAGCCCGTCGCTGCTGTTCCAGGCGCCGGTCCTGCCCGACTACGTCGAGCTGGCTCCGCTGCCTCCCCGCGGTGCGCCGCTGGGCGTCCAGGAGGAGCGCGAGAGCCCGGCCGAGGAGCAGGGCTCCGTCCGCCGCCGCTCGCGCCGCCGCAGCGGCGAGAGCGAGAGGTCCGGTTCCGACGACCCCGAGAACACCGTCGTCCGGGTCCGCCAGCCGCGCGAGCAGCGCGAGGCCCGCGAGCCCGAGCTCATCACCGAGCCGCAGCGCATCAAGGGCTCGACCCGCCTCGAGGCCAAGAAGCAGCGCCGCCGCGACGGCCGCGACGCCGGCCGGCGCCGTACGGTCGTCACCGAGTCCGAGTTCCTCGCCCGCCGGGAGGCCGTCGACCGCGTCATGGTCGTCCGCTCGAAGGAGGACAGCATCCGCATCGGCGTGCTCGAGGACGGCGTCCTCGCCGAGCACTACGTCGCCCGCTCGCAGGAGGCGTCGCTCATCGGCAACGTCTACCTCGGCCGCGTGCAGAACGTCCTCCCGAGCATGGAGGCCGCCTTCGTCGACATCGGACGCGGGCGCAACGCCGTGCTCTACTCCGGCGAGGTCGACTGGGACGCCGCGAACAACGCCGGCGGCCCCCGCCGGATCGAGCTCGCGCTCAAGCCCGGCGACCGGGTCCTCGTCCAGGTCACGAAGGACCCCGTCGGCCACAAGGGCGCCCGTCTCACGAGCCAGATCTCGCTCCCCGGCCGCTACCTCGTCTACGTGCCCAACGGTTCGATGAACGGCATCTCGCGGAAGCTCCCGGACACCGAGCGCGCCCGCCTGAAGAAGATCCTCAAGGAGGTGCTGCCCGAGAACGTGGGCGTCATCGTCCGGACCGCGGCCGAGGGCGCCACGGAGGAGCAGCTGACCGTCGACGTCGAGCGCCTGACCGCGCAGTGGACGGCTCTCAGCGCGAAGGCCGCGACCGGGCAGGCTCCCGCTCTCCTGCACAGCGAGCCGGACCTGCTGATCAAGATCGTCCGCGACGTCTTCAACGAGGACTTCGAGAAGATGGTCATCGCCGGCGACGACGCCCGCGAGACCATCGAGCTCTACCTCAGCCAGGTCGCACCCGATCTGCTCGAGCGCGTCGAGGTCTACACGGGTGAGAAGGACGCGTTCGACGAGTTCCGCATCACGGAGCAGATCGAGAAGGCGCTGGAGCGCAAGGTCTGGCTGCCCAGCGGCGGCTCGCTCGTGATCGACCGCACCGAGGCGATGACGGTGGTCGACGTCAACACCGGCAAGTTCGTCGGCTCGGGCGGGAACCTCGAGGAGACGGTCACGAAGAACAACCTGGAGGCGGCCGAGGAGATCGTCCGCCAGCTGCGCCTGCGCGACATCGGCGGCATCATCGTCGTCGACTTCATCGACATGGTGCTCGAGTCCAACCGCGACCTCGTGCTCCGCCGCCTGGTCGAGTGCCTGAGCCGCGACCGGACGAAGCACCAGGTCGCCGAGGTCACCTCGCTCGGCCTCGTGCAGATGACCCGCAAGAAGCTGGGCCTGGGCCTGCTCGAGACCTTCAGCGAGAACTGCGAGATCTGCGCCGGACGCGGCGTCATCGTCCACCACGACCCCGTGCTCAAGCACCGGTCGACCGCCGCTCCGCAGCAGGAGCAGCGCCGCCGGGGCAAGGGCGGCGAGCAGCAGTCCGCCGCCTCCGGGCGCTCGAACGGCGGGCAGAACGGGCAGGGCGCGCCGGCGACCAAGCCGGTCAGCACCCACGCCATCACGGACGACGCGAAGAACGCGCTCGCGCAGATCGCCGCCAGCACCATCCACCCCCAGGCCGTGCGCCAGGCGGCGGAGGAGGCGGCCGCGCTGGTCGAGGACGCCGCCGAGACCGTCGAGGCCATGGCGCCGGAGGAGTCCGCCACGGCACCCGAGGAGCAGCCGTCCGAGCCGAGCCGTCGCGGCGAGCGTCCCGCTCGGGGCGAGCGCCGTCGTCGCAGCCGCGACCGCGAGCCGCGCCAGGAGGCCGCCGAGACGGCGGCCGTCGAGTCGGCTCCCGTCGAGACCCCGGTCGAGAAGGAGATCGAGCCGGCCGCTGCCGCGCCGATCCTCGACATCCCGATCGCGCCGGTCACGCCTCCGCGCCGCGTCCGCAGCGAGGTCGCCGAGCACCTGCTCGACTCCGTGCTCGACGCTCTGCCGGCCCCGAAGCAGCCCGGCCAGGGCCGTGCGAAGAGCCGGCGCGTCACGACGGCCGCGCTCACCGGAGTCGCGGTCATCCCCGAGCAGACCCCGCGCCGCGCCGACCAGTAGCGCGACCCGGTGTCAGGAGGGCCCGGTGCCCGGCGAGAGCCGGCGCCGGGCCCTCTCGGCGTCCCGGTCGCGCCCGCGGACGCGGAGCCCGCTCCGCCTCAGCCGCTCGACCAGCTCCCGCGCGCCGACGGGGACCGCGCCCGCGGCGACGAGCTCGTCGATCCGCTCCTCGGGCACGTCGTAGTGGTCCAGGTCGAAGCCGCGCTCGGGCACGCCGAGACGGCGCGCGAAGTCGTGGAGCTCCTCGAGCGAGACGTCGCTCACGAGGTGCGCCCACAGCCGGCCGTGCGCCGGCCAGCGCGCGGCGTCGACGAGGATGGCCATTCCCCGATCGTAGGCGGCGCGCCGTCCGTCCACGCGCCTCCTCCTCGACTATCGTGACGGGGTCGCCGGTCGGGTGGACACGGCTTCGCAGTCGTGTGCGTTTGACCGTGGAGCGCGGATCCCGTACTCTTGACCGTTGGTGTGGCGCGATCCATGTGCTCACGCAGATTTCCGTTGTCGCTCCGCCCCTCACGGGGCGCGGGCCGCGGTGCCGGTTCCCTCGTGTCGTGAGGAGACGGGTACGAACCGGAAGACCGGGGCTCAGCCCCGTCCCTACAAGCCCCGGACGAGGCCTCCGCTCCGTCCAGACGAGAAACAGGTACGAGAAGTGGTTTACGCAGTTGTGCGCGCCGGCGGTCGGCAGGAGAAGGTCGAGGTCGGCACCATCGTGACGATGGACCGCGTCAAGGCCGACGAGAACGGCACCGTGCAGCTTCCTGCCGTGCTGCTCGTCGACGGTGAGTCGATCACCTCGGACGCGGCGACCCTCGCGGGCGTCACCGTCACCGCCGAGGTGCTCGAGGACCTCCGTGGTCCGAAGATCATCATCCAGAAGTTCAAGAACAAGACCGGTTACAAGAAGCGCCAGGGGCACCGTCAGGACCTCACGCGCGTCAAGGTCACTGGCATCAAGTAGTCCTGCAAAGGAATTGAGCTGACCTGCGGAGCGAGCCATCGCCCTGCAGGGCAACAGCACGGGGCTGCGGCCCCCCGGTCTCGAGGAGATGAGAAATGGCACACAAGAAGGGCGCGAGCTCCACTCGCAACGGTCGCGACTCGAACGCGCAGCGTCTCGGCGTCAAGCGCTTCGGCGGCCAGGTCGTGAACGCGGGCGAGATCATCGTCCGCCAGCGCGGCACCCACTTCCACCCCGGCGCGAACGTCGGACGCGGTGGCGACGACACCCTGTTCGCCCTCTCGGCGGGCGCTGTCGAGTTCGGCAGCAAGGGCGGCCGCAAGGTCGTCAACATCGTGGCGGCCGCCCAGTAGGGTCGACCTCCTCGGCCGCACAGGCACAGGACGCAAGGGGCGGGCTTCGGCTCGCCCCTTGCGCGTTTACCGGGGCACAGCCCCCCGGCGCCGGCATCCCGGCGCCGCACGCACTCACGGACGGATTCACACCATGGTCACCTTCGTCGACAACGTCACGCTGCATCTGCGTGCCGGCCACGGCGGCAACGGCTGCGTCTCCGTCCGTCGCGAGAAGTTCAAGCCGCTCGCCGGCCCCGACGGAGGCAACGGCGGGCACGGGGGCGACATCGTCCTCGTCGCCGACCCGCAGACGACGACGCTGCTCGCCTACCACCGCCACCCGCACCGCAGCTCCGAGAACGGCGGTCCCGGCATGGGCGACCACCGCGCGGGCGGGAACGGCGAGCTCATGGAGCTCCCCGTCCCGGTCGGCACGGTCGTCAAGTCGCCGGACGGCGACCAGCTGATCGACATGGACGAGCCCGGCCTCCGGTTCGTCATCGCTCCGGGCGGGCAGGGCGGGCTCGGCAACGCCTCGCTCGCCACCACGAAGCGCAAGGCGCCCGGCTTCGCGCTGCTCGGCACGCCGGGCTGGGAGGGCGACGTCGTCCTCGAGCTGAAGACCGTCGCGGACGTCGCGCTCGTCGGATTCCCTTCGGCGGGCAAGTCGAGCCTCGTCGCGGCGATCTCGGCGGCCAAGCCGAAGATCGCGGACTACCCGTTCACGACCCTCGCGCCCAACCTCGGCGTCGTGCAGGCGGGGGAGTCGCGGTTCACCGTCGCCGACGTGCCCGGTCTCATCGAGGGCGCGAGCGAGGGCAAGGGCCTGGGCCTGGAGTTCCTCCGCCATGTCGAGCGCTGCACCGCGCTCGTCCACGTGCTCGACTGCGCCACGCTCGAGCCCGGCCGCGACCCGCTGACCGACCTCGACATCATCCTCGGCGAGCTGGCGGCGTACCCCGTCGGCGACGGACAGGTGCCGCTGATCGAGCGCCCGCAGCTGATCGCGCTCAACAAGGTCGACGTGCCCGAGGCCCAGGAGCTGGCCGACTTCGTCCGGGCCGACCTCGAGGGCCGCGGCTACCGCGTCTTCGAGATCTCGACGGTCAGCCACTCGGGACTCCGCCAGCTGACGTTCGCCCTCGCCGAGATCGTCGAGAAGCACCGCCTCGAGCTCGCCGCCGTGCCGCGGGTGGAGCGCATCACCATCCGCCCCCGCGCCGTGGACGAGAAGGACTTCGAGATCCGGGTCGAGGGCGGCTCGTACGGCAACGTGTACCGGGTCCTGGGCACCAAGCCCGTGCGCTGGGTCGCGCAGACCGACTTCACGAACGACGAGGCCGTCGGCTTCCTCGCCGACCGCCTGGCCAAGCTCGGAGTCGAGAACGGCCTGTTCTCGGCTGGAGCGGTCGCCGGCTCCACCGTCGTCATCGGCCCCGGCGACGGCGTCGTCTTCGACTGGGAGCCGACCCTCACCTCGACGGCCGAGCTCATCACCGCGCCCCGCGGAACGGACCTCCGCCTCGAGGACAACCGGCGCAAGACCCGCAACGAGCGTCGCGAGGACTACTTCGAGCGGATGGACGCCAAGGCCGAGGCCCGCGCGGAGCTCGAGCGCGAGCGCCAGGGCGGCGTCTGGCGCGTCGCCGACGAGGGCGACGGCACGGAGGCCGTCGAGGAGAGCTGACTCCCGCCGCCGGGGTCGTCTGCCTCTACACTGGCCGGATGCCGCAGACGACCCCCGACAGCAGTGCGCTGACCGAGCGGTTCGCCGCCTCCCGCGTCGCGTCGCGCTCCCTCCGCAGTGCGACCACCGACCTCAAGAACCGGGCTCTGCTCGCCATCGCCGACGCGGTGCGCTCGAGCGCCGAGCGCGTCGTCCCGGCGAACGAGCTCGACCTCCAGCGGGGTCGCGAGAGCGGGATGAGCCCGGGCCTGCAGGACCGCCTCCGCCTCGATGCGGCGCGCCTGGGGTCCCTCGCCGACGCCGTCGTCGCGGTCGTCGGGCTCACCGATCCGGTCGGGCAGACGGTGCGGGGATCGAACCTGCCCAACGGCGCCTCCCTCACCCAGGTGCGGGTCCCGTTCGGCGTGGTCGGAGCGATCTACGAGGCGCGCCCGAACGTCACCATCGACATCGCGGCGCTCGCCCTCAAGAGCGGGAACGCCGTGATCCTGCGTGGAGGCACGGCCGCGGAGAACACGAACCGCGTCCTGGTGGAACTGCTGCAGGAGGCCGTCGCCTCCGTCGGCCTGCCCGCCGAGCTGGTGCAGACGGTCGACGACCACGGCCGCGAGGGCGCGAAGGCCCTCATGCGAGCGCGCGGCTACGTCGACGTCCTGGTGCCGCGGGGGAGCGCGGGCCTCATCGAGTCGGTCGTGACGGAGTCGACGGTCCCTGTGATCGAGACGGGCGCCGGAGTCGTCCACGTCTTCCTCGACGCCAGTGCCGACGAGCAGTGGGCCGTGGACATCGTCCACAACGCCAAGGTGCAGCGTCCGAGCACCTGCAACGCCCTCGAGACCCTCCTCGTCCACCGCGACGCCGCCGAGCGCCTCCTCCCGCCCGTCCTCGGCCGGCTCGCGGAAGCGGGAGTGACCGTGCACGGCGACGAGCGCGTCGCGGCGCTCTGGCCCGACGCGGTGCCCGCCACCGATGAGGACTGGTCCGCGGAGTACTACTCGCTCGACGTCGCCGTCGCTATCGTCGACGACCTCGACGCCGCGATGGCCCACATCGACCGGTACTCCACCCACCACACCGAGTCGATCGTGACGAACGACCTCCGGAGCGCCGAGCGCTTCCTCGCCGAGGTCGACTCCGCGGTCGTGATGGTCAACGCCTCCACCCGCTTCACCGACGGCGGGGAGTTCGGGTTCGGCGCCGAGGTCGGCATCTCGACGCAGAAGCTGCACGCTCGGGGCCCCATGGGCCTTCCCGAGCTGACCAGCACGAAGTGGCTGCTGCGCGGCGCGGGACAGGTCCGCGCCTAGCGCCCGGAACGGCGATCCGGCGTCGTGCGGCGTCCGGGTAGACTCGTCGGAGCCCCGCCGGGGCGACCACGACCTCCAAGGAGCACTGCATGTCCCTCGCGACGACCGTCCTCGCCGAAGCAGCGGCCCACACGGAGCTGCCGTTCCCCCCGATCGTCTTCGGCCTGATCGCCGCCGTCGCCTTCACGGCCCTCGGCTTCGTCACCTGGAGCTACCGGGACGTGGCGAACCGCCACTCGCACAAGACCGGTGCCGGCTCCCACGACCAGCACGGTCACGGACACTAGGCGGGGAGCCCAGCGATCGTGACGTCCGCCGCGAGCGGAGGCCCGCGGCGTCCGCGCATCGGCGTGATGGGCGGCACCTTCGACCCGATCCACCACGGTCACCTGGTCGCCGCCTCCGAGGTGGCCCAGTCGTTCGACCTGGACGAGGTCGTCTTCGTGCCCACCGGCCAGCCGTGGCACAAGAAGACGGTGACCTCCGCCGAGCACCGGTACCTGATGACGGTGATCGCGACGGCGTCGAACCCGCGCTTCACCGTCAGCCGCGTCGACGTGGACCGCATCGGCACGACCTACACGATCGACACCCTGCGCGACATCCACGCCGCGCACCCCGACGCCGAGCTGTTCTTCATCACCGGCGCGGACGCGGTCGCTCAGATCCTGAGCTGGAAGGACTACGACGAGCTGTGGGAGCTGGCCCACTTCGTCGCCGTCAGCCGGCCGGGGCACGTCCTCAACGTTTCGGGATTGCCGGCCCAGGACGTATCCTTGTTGGAGATTCCGGCACTGGCGATCTCCTCGACCGACTGTCGGAGCCGCGTCAACCGGGGTCATCCGGTCTGGTACCTGGTTCCCGACGGTGTCGTCCAGTACATCTCGAAGCACCACCTGTATCGGAGCACGTCATGACAGTTCAGCCCGAGGAGAAGCCGCTCACCCGGCGCGAGATCCGCGAGCGCGAGAGGCGCGAGGCCGGTGCGGCCACGACCGCCGCCGTTCCGACGACGTCCCGCCGAGCTGCCACCGCGACCGCCACCACCGCCGGCGACATGCCGGTGCTGACCCCCACCCAGGCCCTGCGGATCACCCCCGTCGAGCCGAGCCCCGCGAGCGAGCCCGACCTGCGCACCTCCTCGATGGAGATCGTCGCCACCGAGAACGCCACGGGCCGCCAGCTGACCCGTCGGGAGCTGCGCGCACTGCTGGCGCAGCAGCAGGCGGAGAAGGTCGCCGCCGCCCCGGAGGCGGAGCCGCCCGCCGACGAGGAGCGGTCCGACGACGAGCGCTCAGACGACGTCGAGGGCGCCCTGGAGCGCGCCTCGGCGCTCCCGCCGACCGGGGCGGTCCCCGTGATCGAGGCGGCCGACGAGTCCCGCGACGCGGAGCCGGTGCCCGAGGGTGCAGCGGAGCAGGAGCCGGAGGGCGACGAGGACGTCGTCACCGAGGACGCCCCCGAGGCGTCCGAGGAGGAGACGGACGAGTCCGCGGCCGATGCGACCGCGGACGCCGACGAGGCCGAGGTGCACGAGGCCGAGATCGAGAGCTCCTCCTCCGATGACGAGACGCCGTCCGCGGACGCCCCCGACGAGCGGGACGCGGACGACGAGCAGCCGACGGCCGGCGAGCAGCCCGAGCAGCCGCACCTGAACACCGCGCTCTTCGCGTCGGTGGGGGGATCCCTCGACATCGCCGACGAGAAGGCCACCGAGATCACCGGGAGCTTCGAGCCGCCGATCGAGCACCTCGCCATCACCGAGGAGCTCGACAGCAAGTCGAAGGAGGAGGTGGACGCCTCGTTCGACTCCCTCATCGCGAGCGGAGTCGCCGCCACCGGTGCCGTCACCACCACCAACGCGCTGATCCTGCCGACCACGGGTCCCGGCGCGACCGTCGGCACGGACACGGGGGAGATCCTCGTCACCGGCTCGTTCGACCTCCCGCGCAGCCTCGGCTCCACGGGCCAGCACCCGAACCTCTACGACTCGCCCGATGTGGACCGCTACGTCGACCGCATCGACCGCGAGCAGCCCGCCGGCGAGTCCGAGCCGGTCCGGGCGTCCAGCGCCGTCTCCACCCACGCCGCCGGCACCTCGATGATCGCGCCGCAGAAGCGCGCCGGCGTGAGCGTCCCGGTGGTCCTCGCGATCACCGCGGCCGTCCTGCTGGTCGGCGCGATCGCGCTGTTCATCGGCGGCTTCGTGCTCAACATCTTCTGATCTCCACCACCGACACTGAAGGCTTCATGACTGCGACCGATTCCGCCCGCGCCCTGCTCCAGCTCGCGGCCACCGCCGCCGACTCCAAGGGCGGTGAGGACCTCGTCGCCCTCGACGTCTCGGGGCCGCTGCCGCTGGTCGACATCTTCCTCCTCGCCACCGGCCGCTCCGAGCGCAACGTGGTCGCGATCGCGAACGAGGTGGAGGACCGCCTGAACGACTCCGGCGCCAAGCTGCTGCGCCGCGAGGGCCGTGCGGAGGGCCGCTGGATCCTCCTCGACTTCGGCGACCTCGTCGTGCACGTCTTCCACGAGGAGGACCGCATGTACTACTCGCTCGAGCGCCTCTGGAAGGACTGCCCGACGGTGCCGTTCACCCTCGAGCAGCCTGTCGCCGTCGACTCGTCGACGTCCTCGAACTGACGAACACGCCCGGCGACAGCGCTCGATTTCACTTCACGCGAATCGTGTTGTAGTTTATTCGAGTTGCTTCCGCCGGGCGGAGACAGCGAAAGACAGCACGAAGCAAGACAGAACACAACATGGGTCCGTGGCGCAGCTGGTAGCGCACCTGCATGGCATGCAGGGGGTCAGGGGTTCGAGTCCCCTCGGATCCACCGAACAGGTCCGCACTCCTCCGGGAGTGCGGACCTTCGTCGTTCACGGCGATACAGGGTCCGGCGCCGTCCTGTCCGGCGCCGTCCTGTCCGGCTCAGGCCGGTCAGGCCAGCCAGGACCGTGCCCGTCCGGCCACCGGGTCCCCCTGCTGGTCACGCACGGGGCGGCCCGACCGGCTCCACATGGCCGCCGCATCCGGCGAGGAATCCGGAGAGCTCGCTCCAAGCGTCCTCCCCGATCGTGGTGCCCGGGCGCCGTGCGAGATCGGCCAGAGCGTCCGTCAGCTCGTCGACTCCCGTCACGATCCTCGTCCGTGCCGCTCCCGTGCCCTGCCATCCCGGCGCGTACGTCCTCACGTCGGGGTGGCTGTAGAGCACGGCCGTCTCGAACCACGGTGTCGGCAGTCCGTGCAGGGCCAGGTGCTCCTTGAGCCTCGCGGCCTGGATCCGGACCTGCCGGGCGGGGACGTGCTGCTCGACATGGGTGCGCACCGTCCACCGCGACGCCGTCCCCGGTGCGATCTGAACCGCGAAGGCCTCGGGCAGGGCGTCCTCGTCGAGGAGGACGCCGTAGGAGGGGTGGACGGTACCGGGTCGCACGCCGTCGAAGACGACCCCCTGCCAGTACTTGGCCTCGATGATGAGCGCGCCGTGCCGGGTGAGCAGCAGATGGTCGATCTGCGCGAGGAAGCGGCGCGTCGTGCGCGCGTCGACAGGTACGAAGACGACGTTCGTGGCGAGGACTCCGGACAGCCCCGCCGAGGCGCACGCCTCCCGGATCAGGGTGTGCGAGACGGCCTCGCTGCTCCAGGTCCTGGCAAGCGCGTCACGGGTCTGCTCGACCTCCTCCTGCGCCGTCTCGAGCTCGGTCCGACTGAGGTCGCGCTCGGCGTGGCGCGCGCGCGTCAGTGCCTTGAGCGCCGCCTCGTGGCTCCGGTCGCGCTCGGCGATCGTGCGCTGGTGCTCCTCCGCGGCCTCCTCCGCGGCCTGCTCCGCCGCCGCTCTCGCCGCAGTGCGCCGTCGGCGGCCGGTGACGACCGTGATGAGGAGGGCCAGGAGCAGGGCGGCCGCGACGGCCCAGGGCAGGTACTCGTTCATGGTCCCCAGGCAAGCACGGACCACCGACCGTGCGCCGCCACGGCTCCTGATCGCGCCGTTCGGCGGACCGGCCGCGGTGCGCTCGCTCGTGCCCTGTCCGGACGTCTTCGTCGGCGTCCGCCTGCGCGCGCGGACGGAGACGCCGACCCTGCGCCGGCCGATCGCGCAGGCGGAGCCCTACCGCCGCCCGGCGGACGCGATGCACGACCAGCACGAGGTCCGGCTGACCGGCGTCGAGGTTACGCTGCTGGGCCTCGTCGGCCCGCAGCCGTTCCAGGGGATCAGCGTCACCAGCCTGCACACGCATGACGTCGACACCACCGGCGGGATCGGCGGCCACGTGCTCGCCGCCCCCGGAGTCGCGGGCCTGCTCGAGATCGAGCAATACGGCGGCATCACCCTCCTCCTGCTGGAGTCGGACGACCACCCGCGAGCCGACCTGGACGCGGCGGCCGACGCCGGGATCCGCGCCGTGGAGACCGACCACCCGCCCTGAGCGGCCCTACCCTGGACGCATGCCCTCACTGCGCGACGTCCACGCCGTCATCGACCGTCTCTGGCCGGAGGCGGCCGCCGAGAGCTGGGACGCGCCCGGCCTGGTCACCGGCGACCCCGACGCCGCGGTGGAGCGGATCCTGCTCACGGTCGACGTGGTCTCCGACACCGTCGCGGAGGCCGTCGACGGCGGATACCAGCTCCTGGTCGCGCACCACCCGCTGCTGCTGCGCGGCGTCACCTCGATCGCCGAGGACGGCTACAAGGGCCGCCTGCTCGTGGATCTCGTCCGGGGCGGCTGCGCACTGATCTCGGCCCACACGAACGCCGACATCGTCGCGGACGGCGTCTCGGACGTGATCGCGACCCGCCTCGGCCTGACCGGCACGACTCCGATCGTCCCGGGCGCCGACCCGTCGGTCGGGCTCGGCCGAGTAGGCGACCTGCCCGAGGAGGTGACGCTCGGACGCCTGGCCGGAGCCGTGGCCGAGCTCCTGCCGCCCACCGCAGGGGGAGTGCGGGCCGCGGGCGCCTACGAGACACCCGTGCGCCGCGTGTCGCTCTGCGGGGGAGCGGGGGACTCCCTCCTGGACGCCCCCGCCGTCCGCACGAGCGACGTCTTCATCACCGCCGACCTCCGGCACCACCCGGCCTCCGAGGCTCGCGAGAAGGCCCTGCACGGCACCGGGCCCGCCCTCATCGACGTCTCGCACTGGGCGAGCGAGTGGCTGTGGCTCGACGTCGCCGCGACCGCGCTGCGGGAGGCCCTGCCCACGGTCACCGTCGAGGTGAGCGAGACCCGCACCGACCCGTGGGATTTCGCGATCGTGCACTGACCCGCCGCGGGCACGGGAGAATGGACCCGGCGCGCCCGTACTGCGCGCCGGGAACGAGGACCGCCACGTGAAAGCCAGCCCCGCACACCAGCGCGAACTCCTGACTCTGGCGAGTCTGGACACGAGGGGCGCGCAGCTGCGCCACGCCCTCGCGACGCTCCCGCAGATCGCGCGGATCCAGGCGATGCAGGCCCGCGACAACGAGACCCGCCGCTCCCTCGCCGAGCGCACAGGGCGCCTCGAGGACGTGCGCACCGAGCTCGGGCGCATCGAGTCCGACGTCAGCGTGGTCGAGAAGCGGCTCACCCGCGATCGCGACCGCCTGCAGACCGCATCCGCGGCCAAGGACATCGCCGCGCTCGAGAGCGAGATCACCTCCCTCGTGAAGCGACGGGGAGACCTCGAGGACATCGAGCTGACCCTGATGGAGCGGATCGAGGGCATCGAGTCCGAGGTCGCCGCGGCTCAGGCCGAGCGCGACGAGGTCGTCGCCTCGCTCGGGACCCTCGCCGAGGAGCGCGACGCGCAGGCCGAGAAGCTCCGCGACAAGCAGGAGGCGCTCGCCCGGGACCGGGCGGACCTGGTGACGACCCTTCCGGAGGACCTGGTCGAGCTGTACGAGAAGCAGCGCGCCCGCTACGGAGTCGGCGCGGCCCTCCTCCGCGGGAAGGTGTCGGAGGGTAGCGGCGTGGCCCTCACCGAGTCGGACCTCTCCTGGATCCGCGCCTCCGCTCCCGACGAGGTCGTCCTCTGCCCCGACAGCGGCTGCATCCTGGTGCGCGGCGAGGAGTCCACCCTCGCCTGAGCCGTACACTGGACGGGCGAACGGGCCGGCAAGACGGTCGCGTCACCGCGGCGAGAGCCGTGGTGCCGAGGAACGTCCGGGCTCCGCAGAGCAGGGCGGTGGGCAACACCCACCCGGGGCGACCCGCGAGACAGTGCCACAGAGAACAGACCGCCGTCGGCTCCGGCCGGCGGTAAGGGTGAAACGGTGGTGTAAGAGACCACCAGGGGCCGGAGTGATCCGGTCCGCTCGGTAAACCTCGCCCGGAGCAAGGTCAGACAGAGGACGATGCGGCTGCTCGTCGGGTCCTCGGGTAGACCGCTGGAGGGTCACGGCGACGTGGCTCCGAGAGAGATGGCCGTCCAGCGCCCGCCGAGAGGCGCGGCGTGAACAGAACCCGGCGTATCAGCCGACCCCTTCGCCACGAGATGCCCCGCCCCGGCGGGGCATCTCGCGTCTCCGCCGGTCGCCGAGCTCGCGCTCCCGCCCGCAGGCAGCGCGACGGCCTGCCGTGGCGGTTCCCGGGTCTCGATACATCCTTGCGCCGCCACTCGACAGGACTGGCGCGGTCCATCTCTCGCGCTGCCTCCTGCGGACGAAGCGGTGCAGCACGACGTCCGGCAGGCGCCGATCCCGGAGGACGGTCCTGAGACGCCGCTGCGGATCGCCGCCGAGGACCAGGTGCCCCCGCCCCCGTCCTGGCTCACCGCGACCGCTGGACCCTGAAAGTCTGATCACGTCCGTCCGCCATGGCGCCACGCACCAGGCGAACCGGCGAAACGCGTGCCAGCGTTTCGCCGTAGCCGTCCGCACCCCGCTCCCCGGAACGCGTCGCCTCCCGAGGCCTACCGCGCCTCGGCGGGCGGGGGCCGCCGAGGAAAAAGACTCAGCCCCGCCCTGCGAGCGCGGCCGCGCCGAGGATGCCGGCGTTGTTGCGGAGCGCCGCCGGGATGATCGGGGTGCGCAGGTCGAGCAGCGGGAGGAACTCGTCGTGGTGCTTGGAGATGCCGCCGCCGACGATGAAGAGATCGGGCCAGAGCAGCGCCTCGAGGTGGGAGTAGTAGCGCTGCAGGCGCTTCGCCCAGTGCTTGTAGTCGAGGTCGTCGCGCTCCTTGGCGGCGAACGAGGCCTTCTTCTCGTAGTCGCCGCCGTGGATCTCGAGGTGGCCGAGCTCGGCGTTGGGGATGAGGATCCCGTCGTGGATCTGCGCCGTCCCGATGCCGGTGCCGAGGGTGGTCATGATGACCAGGCCCTCCTTGTCCTTCGCCGCTCCGAAGCGCGACTCGGCGTAGCCCGCCGCATCGGCGTCGTTGACGAAGAAGATGTTCCGGCCGATCGCGTCCTCGAACAGCTTCTCGGCCTCGAGGCCGATCCACTCGTCCGACACGTTCGCCGCCGACATCGTCCGTCCGTGGACGACGACGGCGGGGAAGCAGATGCCGACCGGGGTGTCCGAGGGCAGGTCCGGGATCTTCTCGAGGATCTGCTGGACGGTGGCGACGATGTCCTTCGGCGTGCCGCCCGGGGGAGTGGCGAGCTTCATCCGGTCGCTGAGCAGAGTGCCCGCGGCCAGGTCCACCGAGGCCCCCTTGATGCCCGTTCCCCCGATGTCGATTCCGATGGCGGTCGCCGCAGCAGTCATAGCGGCCATGCTAGCGAAGGGCGGGGGTGCGGACCGACGCGGGCTGCGGCGTAGGATCGCGGCATGGCTGACGGCGACGCGAACTCCTGGTGGTACAACCTCAAGGCCGGCACGGTGGAGCAGGGATTCGTGTCCCCCTCCGTCGACCGGGTGGGACCCTTCTCCTCTCGCGAGGAGGCGGAGCACGCCCTCGAGCGGCTGCACGAGAACAGCCGCAAGTGGGCCGAGGAGGACGCCGCCGAGGACCGCTGACCGCGGTTACTCGTAGCTGTGCTCGGCGCCGGGGTAGGCGCCGGACTCCACGTCGTCCCGGAACGCGGTGACCGCTCCGGTGAGCACGCCGCGCAGATCCGCGTACTGCTTCACGAAGCGGGGGATGCGGCCGGTGGTGAATCCGGCGAAGTCCGTCCACACGAGCAGCTGTCCGTCGACGTGCGGTCCCGCTCCGACTCCGATCGTGGGGATGCGCAGCTCCTCCGTCACCTGACGTGCCGCGTCGGCGGGCACCATCTCGAGGACGACGGCGAACGCACCGGCCTCCTGGACGGCGCGCGCGTCGGCGAGCAGCTGCTCGATGCCCTCGCCGCGCCCCTGGACCATGTGGCCGCCGAGCCCGTGCTCGCTCTGCGGCGTGAAGCCGATGTGCGCCATCACGGGGATGCCCGCCTCGACGATGCGCCGGATCTGCTCGGCGGAGCGGACTCCGCCCTCGAGCTTCACCGCGTGCGCGTGCGTCTCCTTCATGAAGCGGAACGCCGTGTGCAGCGCGTCGTCGGCACCCGACTCGTAGGAGCCGAAGGGCATGTCGGCGACGACGAAGGCGCGCTCGACGGCTCCGGCGACGGCACGTGCCAGCGGGATGAGCTCGTCGACGGTGACGGGCAGAGTGGTGTCGTAGCCGAGCACCGTGTTGCCGGCGGAGTCGCCCACGAGGAGGAAGTCGATCCCGGCGTCGTCGAAGATCTTCGCCGTCAGCTGGTCGTAGCTGGTCAGCCCGGTGATGCGGGCACCGGAGTCCTTCGCGTTCTGGAAGTGGCGGGTTCGAACGCGTTTCACGGGCTGCGCTGACATGGGCGCCAGTCTACGGCGCGCCTCGGGCGCCCCGCGGGCCCCGGTCGGAGGCAGTAGCCTGAGGGTCGAAACAGGAGGGGTCTGGATGGACAAGCAACGGGACTTCGTTCTTCGCACCATTGAAGAGCGAGGGATCAAATTCGTTCGCCTCTGGTTCACCGACGTCGTCGGCACGCTGAAGTCGGTCGCGATCGCGCCGGCCGAGGTGGAGGGCGCGTTCGCTGAGGGGCTCGGCTTCGACGGCTCCGCCATCGAGGGCCTCACCCGCTCCTTCGAGGCCGACGTCCTCGCGCATCCGGACCCGTCGACCTTCCAGATCCTCCCGTGGCGCGGAGAGATCGACCCGACGGCGCGGATGTTCTGCGACATCACCACGCCGGACGGCCAGCCCGCCGTCGCCGACCCGCGCAACGTGCTCAAGCGCACGCTGGCGAAGGCGGCCGAGCGCGGGTTCACCTTCTACACGCACCCCGAGATCGAGTTCTACCTCCTCAAGTCGTCGTCCTTCGGCGCCGAGGGTCCGGAGCCGGTCGACTCCGCCGGGTACTTCGACAACGTCCCCGGAGGCACGGCGCACGACTTCCGCCGCCGCTCCGTGCGCATGCTGGAGGATCTGGGCATCTCGGTCGAGTTCAGCCACCACGAGGCGGGCCCCGGCCAGAACGAGATCGACCTCCGCTACGCGGACGCGCTCACCACGGCCGACAACATCATGACCTTCCGCACCGTGATCAAGGAGGTGGCGATCGAGCAGGGCGTCTACGCGACGTTCATGCCGAAGCCGCTCTCCGGGCACCCCGGCTCGGGCATGCACACGCATCTCTCGCTCTTCGAGGGCGACGTGAACGTGTTCTATGAGCAGGGCGCCCAGTACCAGCTCTCGAAGCTCGGCCGTCAGTTCATCGCGGGCCTGCTCAAGCACGCCCCCGAGATCACCGCCGTGACGAACCAGTTCGTCAACTCCTACAAGCGGCTCTGGGGCGGCGACGAGGCGCCCAGCTACGTCTCGTGGGGCCACAACAACCGGTCCGCCCTCGTGCGCGTTCCGCTCTACAAGCCCAACAAGGGGCAGTCGTCGCGCATCGAGTACCGGGCGCTGGACTCCGCGGCGAACCCCTACCTGGCGTACTCGCTGCTCCTGGCAGCCGGGCTGAAGGGCATCGAGGAGGGCTACGAGCTCCCGGCCGAGGCCGAGGACAACGTGTGGGCCCTGTCGGACGCGGAGCGCCGGGCGCTCGGCTACGGCGCCTTGCCCGCCAGCCTCGACCGCGCCATCTCGCTGATGGAGGAGTCCGAGCTCGTGGCCGAGACGCTGGGCGAGCAGGTGTTCAACTTCGTGCTGCTCAACAAGCGGAAGGACTGGGCCGAGTACCGCGCCCAGGTCACGCCGTACGAGCTGCGCAGCAATCTCGAGATGCTCTGACGCCTCGGCCATGCCCCGCGAACGCTCCCTCCGCGATGTCGCACGCCTCGGCTTCGCCGCGCTCGGCGAGACCGGGGCGCGGCTGGCCGAGGCGGAGGAGCTGGCCGGGCGGCAGCTCGAGTCGGTGCTGCCCTCCTTCGCCCGGGTGGCGGACCCGGACGAGGCGCTGCTCGCTCTGATCGACCTGCTGCGGCGGCACCGCGACCGGATGGACGCGGTCCTCGCCGACGACGAGGCCCTGACCCGGCTGCTTCTGGTGGTGGGAGCCTCCTCCGGCCTCGCCGATTTCCTCCAGCGCCGGCCCGACGAGCTGGCCAGCGTGCTCGAGCCGGTGCGCACGCTCCCTGGGCGCGCCGAGATGAAGGCCGAGCTGCTCGAGTCGGTCGGCGCCGTCGACGGCTTCTCGTCGCTCCGGGAGGAGGCGGGCTGGACGGCGCTGCGCGTGCGGTACCGCCGCCTCCTCACCAGGATCGTCGTCCACGACCTGAGCCAGGCCGACCCCGTCGCGGCGATCGACCGGGTGACGAGGGCGCTGGCCGACCTCGCCGGAGCCGCGCTGGAGGCGTCCCTCGCCGTGGCGCGGACCGAGCTGGTCGAGGGCACGGGCCCGGGCCGCTTCGGCCGCGACGAGGTCGCCGCCACCCGCTTCGCCGTCATCGGCATGGGCAAGGCGGGAGCGTCCGAGCTCAACTACGTCAGCGACGTCGACGTGATCTTCGTCGCCGAGGGCGACCCGGAGAAGGAGCTGACGAACGCCCGTGCGATCGACGTCGCCACCCGGCTCGCCGTGCTCCTCATGCGCGGGACCTCTGCGCTGGCGATGGAGCCGGAGCTCTGGGAGGTCGACCCGAACCTGCGCCCGGAGGGCAAGCAGGGCGCGCTCGTGCGCACCCTCGAGTCGCACATCACCTATTACGACCGGTGGGCGAAGAGCTGGGAGTTCCAGGCGCTGCTCAAGGCGCGTCCGCTCGCCGGCGACCAGGAGCTGGGGCGGGCGTACGTCGACGCGGTCGCGCCCAAGGTCTGGTCGAGCGCCTCCCGCGAGAACTTCGTCGAGTCGGTGCAGCGGATGCGGGAGCGGGTCACCGAGAACATCCCGCAGAACGACGTCCACTACCAGATCAAGCTCGGCCCTGGCGGCCTACGCGACATCGAGTTCACGGTGCAGCTGCTCCAGCTCGTCCACGGGCAGACCGACGACGAGATCCGCATGCCCGGGACTCTGCTCGCCCTGGGCGCCCTCGCCGACCGCGGGTACATCGGCCGCTCCGCCGCGGAGGAGTTCGCGCAGGACTACCGAGCACTCCGGCTGCTCGAGCACCGCCTCCAGCTGCGGCGCCTGCGACGCACGCACCTGATGCCGCGGGACGAGCACGAGCTGCGGACCCTCGCCCGCTCCAGCGGGCTCGCCCGCACGGCGGAGGAGCTGCTGAGCGTCTGGAACGGGATCAAGCACCGCGTCCGGGGCCTGCACGAGCGCCTGTTCTACCGTCCGCTGCTCTCCGCGGTCGCCGCGCTCTCCGACGGCGGCGCCGAGCTGTCCACCGGCCAGGCGGAGGCGCGCCTCGCCGCCATCGGCTTCGCGGACGCCCGCGGTGCGCTCGGCCACATCGCCGCGATGACCTCGGGCGTCTCGCGCCGCGCGAGCATCCAGCGCCACCTCGTGCCGGTGATGCTGCAGTGGTTCGCCGACGGACCGGACCCCGACTACGGCCTGCTCGCGTTCCGGCGCCTCAGCGACGCACTGGGCGGGACGCCCTGGTTCCTCCGGATGCTGCGCGACTCGTCCGGAGCCGCCAAGCGGCTCACCACGGTGCTCTCCGGATCGCGCTTCGTCGGCGAGCTGCTCGACCGCATCCCGGAGTCGGCGGCCTGGCTCGAGGACGACGACGCCCTCCGCCCCCGCAGCGCCGCCCAGCTCGCCGAGGAGGTGCGCGCCGTGCTCGCCCGGCACGAGACGCCCGACGCGGTCGCCTCGGTCCTCCGCTCGATGCGCCGGCGCGAGGTGCTGCGGACCGCCATGGGGGGCGTGCTCGGTCTCAGCTCGATCGAGGAGATCGCGACCAGCCTCACCGACATCATCAGCGCACTGCTGGGCGGCGTGCTCGCCGCCATCCGGCGCGGCAGTGCGACCCGGCCCGGCGCCGACGCGGAGTTCGCGATCATCGGCATGGGCCGGTACGGGGGAGCGGAGCTGGGCTTCGGCTCCGACGCCGACGTGATGTACGTCCAGCGCCCCGGAACCGCCGAGCCGCACCAGGCACAGCTCTACTCGCAGTTCGTCGTCGCCGAGCTGGTCCGGCTCACGGAGGACTCCCGCCTGCCGCTCGACCTCGACGCCGACCTGCGGCCCGAGGGCAAGAACGGGCCCCTCGTGCGCTCCCTCGACTCCTACCGCGCCTACTACGCCCGCTGGTCGCTGACCTGGGAGGCTCAGGCGCTGCTCCGGGCGCGGGGAGTGGCGGGGGACCAGGCGCTCATCGAGGACTTCGAGGAGCTGGCCGACGGGGTCCGCTTCCCGGGAGCGGTCTCCGACCGCGACATCCGCGAGGTGAAGCGGATCAAGGCACGGGTCGAGAGCGAGCGTCTGCCGCAGGGAGCCGACCCGCGCCGTCACCTCAAGCTCGGCCGCGGATCGCTGAGCGACGTCGAGTGGCTGGTGCAGCTCCTCCAGCTGCAGCACGCGCGGCGGACCCCGGCGCTGCGGACCACCTCGACCCTCACCGCCCTCGCGGTCGCGGAGGAGGAGGGCATGGTCGGCCCGCAGGACGCGGAGCGGCTGCGCGCCGCGTGGATCCTCGCGTCCCGTGTCCGCTCGGGCACCACGCTCTGGGGCAACCGAACCAGCGACGTCCTCCCGACCGATCGCCGTCAGCTCGAGGGCGTCGCACGCCTGCTCGAGTACCCGGCCGGGTCCGCGACGGCGCTCGAGGACGACTACCTCGGCGTGACCCGCCGCTCCCGCGCGGTCTTCGAGCGCCTGTTCTACGGGCCGGCCGCGGGAGACGCTCCCTCCTACCGCTGACGCACGCGCGCCGGGGACGGCGAAGGGCCGCCCCTCCGAGGAGGAACGGCCCTTCGGCAGTGCTGCCGGATCAGACCCCGTAGTACAGCTCGAACTCGAACGGGTGAGGACGCTGCGCGAGGGGCTTGATCTCCTTCTCGCGCTTGTACTCGATCCAGGTGTCGATGAGCTCCTGAGTGAACACGCCGCCCTGGAGGAGGAAGTCGTGGTCGGCCTCGAGGGCGTCGAGCGCCTCGCCCAGGGTCGCAGGGACCTGCGGGATGAGCTTCGCCTCCTCGGGGGGCAGCTCGTAGAGGTCCTTGTCGACCGGCTCGTGCGGCTCGATGCGGTTCTTGATGCCGTCGAGGCCCGCCATCAGCTGGGCGGCGAACGCGAGGTACGGGTTGCCGGAGGCGTCAGGCGCACGGAACTCGATGCGCTTGGCCTTCGGGTTCGTGCCCGTGATCGGGATGCGGATCGACGCGGAGCGGTTGCCGGCCGAGTAGACCAGGTTGACCGGCGCCTCGAAGCCCGGGATCAGGCGGTGGTACGAGTTGACCGTCGGGTTCGTGAACGCGAGGACGGCGGGGGCGTGCTTGAGCAGGCCGCCGATGTACCAGCGCGCGAGGTCCGAGAGACCGCCGTAGCCGTTCTCGTCGTAGAAGAGCGGCGTGCCGTCGTTCCACAGCGACTGGTGGGTGTGCATGCCCGAGCCGTTGTCGCCGAAGAGCGGCTTCGGCATGAACGTGGCGGTCTTGCCCCACTGCTCGGCCGTGTTCTTGACGATGTACTTGAACTTCAGGATGTCGTCCGCCGCGTGGACCATCGTGTCGAAGCGGTAGTTGATCTCGGCCTGGCCGCCGGTGCCCACCTCGTGGTGCGAGCGCTCGAGGATGAGGCCGGCGTCGATCAGCTTGAGGCAGATGTCGTCGCGGAGGTCGGCCTGCTTGTCAACGGGGCTCACCGGGAAGTAGCCGCCCTTGTAGGGCGTCTTGTTGCCGAGGTTGCCGCCCTCCTCGACGCGTCCCGAGTTCCAGGCGCCCTCGACCGAGTCGACGGAGTGGAACGCGGAGTTCTGCGTGATCTCGTAGCGGACGTCGTCGAAGATGTAGAACTCCGCCTCGGGGGCGAAGAACGCGGTGTCGGCGATGCCGGTCGACGCGAGGTACTTCTCGGCCTTCTTCGCGACCTGACGCGGGTCCTTGGAGTAGATCTCCCCGTTGCGCGGGTTGTAGATGTCGAAGACGAGGATCAGCGTGCGCTCGACGCGGAACGGGTCCACGTAGGCGGTGGTCACGTCAGGGATCAGCTGCATGTCCGATTCGTGGATGTTCGCGAATCCGCGGATCGAGGACCCGTCGAAGAGCTGACCGACGGAGAAGAACTCCTCATCGACAGTCGAGGCGGGGATGTTGAAGTGCTGCTGGACACCGGGGAGATCGGTGAACCGGATGTCGAGGAACTTGACGTCCGTGTCCTTGATGAACGAGAGCACCTCGGAAGAATCTTTAAACATGCAAAGGTCTCCAATGGCGTAACGGGGTGCTGCAGAGCGCAGCCGTTCCAGGGTAGTGACGGGGGGTTTCCCCACCGTGTCCCTGTTGTTTCCGACATGTTACGGGGCAGGTCCGGGGTCGGGCTCCACGTCGACTGCCGGACCACCCGCTCCTCGGTCCGCTCCTAGACGCCGCGGATAGGATCGGAGGATGCCAGCCGCCGACCGCAGGACCTTCGCCGACGCCGCCCCGAGCTCGTACCCGGGGGAGCGTCTCGGCCTCCCCCGAGAGGGCCGCCTCTCGGTCGGACGGTCCGGCCGCCGCATCGCCGCCCTGGCCGTCGACTTCGCCGTCGCCGCTCTGCTGTCGCTCGCGTTCTTCGACTACGACCGCTGGGCGAGCCTGCTGCTGTTCGTCCTGCTGCAGGTCGTCTTCATCCCCACCATCGGCGGCAGCATCGGGCACCGCCTGCTCGGGATGCGCGTCATCCGTCTCGGCGGGGGCTGGGTCGGCGTGTGGCGCCCGATCGTGCGCTCTGTGCTGCTGGCCGTGCTGGTGCCGGCGCTCGTCTGGGACTCGGACCAGCGCGGCTTCCACGACAAGGTGGCCGGGACGGTTCTCGTCCGCTACTGACTCGCGCCGCAGACGAAGCAGGCCGGCCGGGAGATATCCCGACCGGCCTGTCGCGTCGTGCGTCAGCGCGATCGCTGAGGGCGCACCTTGAAGGGGTCGACGCCCTTCGGGATGGGCAGCGACGTGTTGAGCGAGGAGAGCCGGTTCTTCACCGCGAGGACCTCGGCCTTGGTGAGGACCTTCTTCGTCTTCGAGAGGCGGCTCGGCACCTTGTGCAGCGGAGTCGCATCGGCGTCGGAGCCGACGTGCACGAAGGTGACGGGGACGTTCGGCAGGATCCGCGACACCTTGCGCCGCTCGTCCTCGAGCATGCGCTTGGTCCGGGAGGCGGGGCCCTCCGCGATCAGCACGACGCCTCCGCGGCCGACCGCGCGGTAGACGGCGTCCTGGGTCTTGCCGTTGACGGCGACGGGCATCTCCCCGCCGGTCCAGGTGCCGCGCAGTCCGCTTCGCAGGACGGCGCCGACCGCGCCGGGCTGCCCGGCGATCTGCCCGTAGGCGGCGCGCTCGGCGCGACGCGAGAGCACGGCGAGTCCGGCGACCAGGCCGGCCATCACGCCCACGATGATCCACAGCGCGATCACGAAGCCGTTGCCGTTGCCGAGGAGGATGCCGAGGAGCACGCCGAGCAGGATCGGGAGCAGGAGCGCGAGGAGGATGATCCAGACGGCGCTGCTGTCGTAGCGGCGGGTCATCTGGAACACCTGCCACATCTGCTTGAGACGTCCGGGTTCCTTGACCGCCTTCGTCGACGGTTCCGTGCTGCGTGCCATGACGTCAAGGATACCGAGCAGGAGCGCGGCGGCGGACCCCGGACGCGGATCCGGCTCCTCCACAGAGGGCACGTGCGCCGATCCGTCCACCGATCGGGATCGGTGGGCGTCCTCCGCCTCGACGTGCGGTCAGGCTCGCCTCATGACGAGCAGCGGGACGGTCCAGGGTCGGAGGATCGGCGGAGTGCGGACGGGGAGGCGGCGGACGCCTGCGCCGGACGCCGCACCGCCGGCCGAGCGGACGATGCGGCCGCGGGAGGCCGAGGCGCTGCAGGCGTCGCCGGTGGCTCGGCTCGCCGAGCACCGCCACCGCGAGCGCATCGTCCGGGTGGAGTCGTCTCCGAGGAGGTGCATCGTCTCGACCGCCCCTCCCGTCGTCGCCACGCTCGAGAGGTTCCTGCGGGTCGAGCGGGGGATCGGACTCGGCGCCGCGGTCACCCTCCTCGCCCCCGTGGTGGGCGCGGTCCGCTCGGCCGCCCTCGAGGGAGCATGGCTGGCTCCGACGACGGACGACATCGGCCTGACGGAGGAGGGTCGGCCCCTGCTGCTGCTGACGACGCCCGCCGTCGACACCCCGCGTGCGGCGCGCGACGCGCTGCAGCAGGTTCTGGAGCGCCTCGGGAGGCTCTGCCCGGAGCTGCCGGTCGCCGCCCTCGTGCGGCACCGCGACCTGCTGGCGCTGGAGGGCAACCTCTACGGACTCGCTGATCCGCAGGGGATAGGCGAGGCGGTGCGGGCGCTGCCGACGTCCGGCGCGGGTGCACGGGGTCGGGAGGCGGTGCCTGCTCCGGCTGCCCGGCACCGGCGGGTCCATCCGCTCGACGGCTGGCAGGACCGCCTCCGGGCGTTCGTCGTCCGGCGTCGGGGACCGCTCTCCGTCGGGACGGCGATCGTGCTGGGAGCGGTGCTCGCCGGATCGCTCGCGGGCGGGCCCGGTCGGCAGGTGCAGGATGCGGAGGCGTCGACCGCAGCCGCGCCCGTTCCGGCTCGGTCGACTCCGCCGGCGGTGGCGACCGCGGCACCGCCCGCTCCGGTCGCGGCGGCCGCGCTCGACGCCGAGCAGGCGGCGGAGGTGCTGATCGACGCGGTGCGCGCGTGCGGGGACAGGGAGTGCGCCCGCGGGCTGGTCACGGCGGACTCGCCGCTCGGCGACGAAGCGGACGGCCCCGCCTCCGCTGTCCCGGCGACGGGGGAGGCGTCGGCCGTCCTCGTCGACGTGAACGGGGCATCGGCGGTCGTGCACCTCAGGACGGCCCCGGGGACGACAGCGGCCTCCGTCCTGATCATCAGGACGGAGGCCGGCTGGCTCATCCGCGACGTCTACACCGGAGCGGCCTCGTGAGAGGCGCGCTCAGGGGGAGCGCCTCAGATGCCGAGGTCGTTCTCGAACGAGCCCTCCTCGAGGCGCTCCTTGATCGCGACCAGGAAGCGCGCCGCGTCGGCTCCGTCGACCGTGCGGTGGTCGTACGAGAGCGCGAGGAAGACGGTCGAGCGGATCGCGATGGCGTCAGCACCGTCCACCTGCACGACGGCCGGCTTCTTGGTGACGATGCCGGTGCCGAGGATCGCGGTCTGCGGCAGGAACACGACGGGAGTGTCGAACAGGGCCCCGCGTGAACCGGTGTTGGTCAGCGTGAAGGTGCCGCCGGCGAGCTCGTCGGGCTTCAGCTTGTTGTTGCGGGTGCGCTCGGCCAGGTCTCCGATGGTGGAGGCGATCTGCGCGAGGTTCAGCTCGGACGCGTTCTTGAGGACCGGGGTCAGCAGGCCGCGCTCGGTGTCGACGGCGATGCTGATGTTCTCGTGGTCCGGGTAGACGATCGACTCGCCGTCGAGGGTCGAGTTGATCACCGGGTAGGCCTTGAGCGCCTCGGCCGCCGCGAGGGCGAAGAACGGGAGGAAGGACAGCTTGGCGCCGGTCTTCTCCTGGAAGCTCTTCTTGACCGAGTCGCGGAAGCGGGCGACCGCCGTGACGTCGACCTCGATGACCGAGGTGAGCTGGGCGCTCGTCTGCATCGACTCGACGGCGCGCTGCGCGAGGACCTTGCGCAGGCGCGACATCGGCTGCGTGGTGCCGCGGAGGGGCGACGTCTCGAGCGGGGTGCGCGCGGCCTTGGCGGCTGCGGCGGCGGGCGCCGAGACCGGGGCGGCCGGAGCCGACTTGGCGGCCTCGACCGCGTCGAGGACGTCCTGCTTGCGGATGCGGCCGCCGACTCCGGTTCCCGTGAGGGTGGAGAGGTCGATGCCGTTCTCGCCGGCGAGCTTGCGCACGAGCGGGGTGACGTAGCCGGGGTTGGAGTCGGTGGGCTCCGGGGAGGCGGCGGGCGCGGCGGCAGCGGGGGCCGGCGCGGCGGCGGCCGGGGCGGGAGCCGACGGAGCGGGAGCCGCGGCCTCGGGGGCGGCGGGCTTCTCGGCGGCCGGGGCGGGCTCGGGCTCGGCCGGGGCGGGAGCCTCGGCGTCGCTCTCGGCGTCCACCGACGGGGTCGCCTCGTCAGTGGCCTCGGTCTCGGCGGCCTGGACCTCGGGGGCCTCCTCGGCGGGAGCCTCGGGCTCGGACGCCGACGCGGCTCCGGAGCCGTCTCCGATGCGCACCAGCTCGGCGCCGACCTCGACGGTCTCGTCCTCCTGGACGAGGATCTCCTCGATCACTCCCGCGACGGGCGACGGGATCTCGGTGTCGACCTTGTCGGTCGAGACCTCGAGCAGGGGCTCGTCCACCTCGACGCGGTCCCCGACGTTCTTCAGCCAGCGGGTGACCGTTCCTTCCGTGACACTCTCTCCGAGTGCCGGGAGGCTGACGGATTCGCTCATGAGCCTGTCTCCTTAAGACGCTTGTGTTTCGATGTCCAGCTTACTGATGCGGAAGCGGCGGGTCGCCGCACCGCAGTGGTTCTACAGGGCGTGCAGCGGCTTCCCGGCCAGAGCGAGGTGCGCCTCGCCGAGCGCCTCGTTCTGAGTGGGGTGCGCGTGCACGAGGGGCGCGACGTCCTCGGGGTGCGCCTCCCAGTTCACGATGAGCTGAGCCTCGCCGATCAGCTCGCCGACGCGGGCTCCGACCATGTGCACGCCGACGACGGGGCCGTCGACCAGGCGCACGACCTTCACGGAGCCGGTGGTCCCGATGATCGTGCTCCGGGCGTTGCCGCCGAGGCCGTAGTCGTACACGGCGACGCGCTCGGCGCCGTACTCGGCGATCGCGCGGGCCTCGCCGAGGCCGACGGAGGCCACTTCGGGGTCGCTGTAGGTCACTTTCGGGACGTTGACGTCCCTGACGACCTGCGGCCCCAGACCGGCGATCTCCTCCGCGACGAAGATCCCCTGCTGGAAGCTCCGGTGCGCGAGCTGGAGCCCCGGCACGATGTCGCCCACGGCGTACACGCCGGGGACGGAGGTCTGCAGGCGCTCGTCGGTCAGCACGTAGCCGCGGTCGAGGCGGACCCCGGCCTCCTCGAGGCCGATGCCCGCGGTCACCGGGCCGCGGCCGACGGCGACCAGCAGGATCTCGCCCTCCACCGTTGCGCCGCTCTCGAGCGACACGGAGACGCCGCCCTCGCTCTGCGAGACCGACGCGACGCGGGATCCCAGCTGGAAGGCGATGCCCCGCTTGCGGAAGGCGCGCTCCAGCTGCTTGCTGACGCTCTCGTCCTCGTTGGGGACGAGGTGGGGGAGGGCCTCGACGATCGTGACCTCGGCGCCGAACGAGCGCCAGACGCTCGCGAACTCGACGCCGATCACTCCGCCGCCGAGGACGACGACGCTCGCGGGCACGTGGTCGAGCTCGAGAGCCTGGTCGCTCGTCAGGATGCGGCCGCCGATCTCGATCCCGGGGAGGGTGCGGGAGGCGGACCCGGTGGCGACGACGACCGACCCGCCGTGGAGCACGTGCTCGCCGACCGTCACGGTGCCCGGCGCGGTGAGGCGGCCGTCGCCGGTCACGACCGTGATGCCGCGCGAGGACACGAGGCTCTGGAGCCCCTTGTACTTGCCTGCGACGACGCCTTCGCGGTAGCGCGTGACGCCCGCCATGTCGATCCCGGTGAAGCTCGAGAGCACGCCGTACTTCTCTCCCTCGCGGGCGCCGTCCGCCAGCTCGGCGGCGTGCAGCAGGGCCTTGGTGGGCACGCACCCGCGGTGCAGGCAGGTGCCGCCGAGCTTGTCGCGCTCCACGAGCGCGACGCTCATACCGAGCTGCGTCGCCCGGAGGGCCGCCGCGTACCCGCCGCTGCCACCTCCGAGCACGACCAGGTCGTAGCGCTCTTCCGACACCCAGTGACTCCCTCGCGACGTGCGGTCCCGCTTCCCGGCCGACCGGCTCCGGCGCTGAGCGCCGAGCGGATCGGGAGGGGGGACGAGGCGGGATCTCCCGCCCCGTCGACCCTACTACGCGCTCGCGAAGCCCTCGGCCAGAGCGATCAGCGCGCGCACCGAGACCCCCGTGGCGCCGGCTCCGGTGAAGCCGTAGCCGCCGCCTCCGTTGCTCGAGGGGCCGGCGATGTCGAGGTGCGCCCACGGGATCGTGGTCGCGTCCTCGCCCTCGCCGCGCTTCCCGACGAACTCGCGGAGGAAGTGGCCGGCGAGGAGCATGCCGCCGGCGGTGTTGCCCGGCTTGACGTTCGCGATGTCGGCGATGTCCGAGTTGAGCAGCGGTCGCAGCTCCGCGGGGAGGGGCATCTGCCAGAAGGGCTCTCCCGCCGCGCGGGCGGCGTCGAGGACGCGGGAGACCAGCTCGTCGTCGCCCAGAGCGCCGACGGTCCGGTTGCCGAGGGCGACCACGGAGGCGCCGGTCAGCGTCGCGACGTCGATGATCGCATCGGGCTGCTCCTCGCTGGCGGCGACGAGGCCGTCGGCGAGCACCAGTCGGCCCTCGGCGTCGGTGTTCAGCACCTCCACCGTGGTCCCGCCGCGTACGGTGAGCACGTCGTCCGGGCGGATCGCGGTCCCGGAGGGGAGGTTCTCGGCGATGCAGAGCCAGGCGGTCGCGCGGAGCGGGAGGCCGAGCTCCGCGATGGCGCGCACGACGGCGTACACGGTCGCCGCGCCCGCCATGTCGGTCTTCATCCCGATCATCGAGGCCGGCGGCTTGAGCGAGAGTCCGCCGCTGTCGAAGGTGATGCCCTTGCCGACCAGGGCGAGGTGGGTGCTCGCGCCCTCGGGCGCGTAGGCGACCTTCACGAGGCGGGGCGGGCGGGAGGAGCCGCTGCCGACTCCGAGGATGCCGCCGAAACCCTCCTCCGCGAGGGCCTCCTCGTCCCAGACGGTGACCTCGAGGGGCAGTCCCTCTGCGCCGGTCTGCACGGCCTCGGCCAGCGTCTGCGGGTAGAGGTGCGACGGGGGAGTGTTGACGAGGTCCTTCACCGTGCCGACCGCGCGGCCGAGCACGAGCGCCCGGTCCAGGACGGCGGGGTCGGCCGACTCGCCGCCGCCCAGCAGGACGACGTGCTCGACGGGCGCCTTCGCCGCGGCGGCGGTGCTGCCGCGGAAGGCGGTGAAGGAGTAGGAGCCGAGCGCGGCGCCCTCGGCGACCGCGGCGAGCGTGCCGTCGGAGCCGGCGGGGAGGGAGAGGGCCACGGAGGCGGACCCCGCGAGCAGGCGGACGGCGGCGCCCGCGGCGTTCCGCAGCGCGGTGTCGTCGGGCTCCGCCGAGCCGAGTCCGACGAGGACGATCACTCCGGCACGGACCGAGGACGGCACGCGCACGAGCGTCTCGGCGGCGCCGGTCGCGCCGAGCGCGGTCAGCGCGGGGGCCAGCTCCTCGAAGCCCTCCGCGCCGACGAGCCGGGGACCATCGGGTCCCGGGGCGACGCCGAGGACGAGGGCGTCGGTGTCGATGTCGGAGGCGGGAACGGTCGAGTACTCGAGAGAGGAGAGGGGCATGGCGGCAATGCTAGGCGCTGTTCGCTGAGGGCTCAGCGGACCCGGCCGGGGCGCCGGGACCCCCGTTTAGACTGGACGCATGCTGGATCCGGAAGACCTGTTCGAGATCGAGGGCGACCTCTCCGAGATCCCGCGCGGGCTGCACCTCGTCGCGGGCCTGACCGGCTCGGCCGACGCCGGGGGAGCGGTGGGGCAGCTGGGGGAGTACCTCTTCGAGACCCTCGAGCACCGCGAGGTCGCGGTCTTCGACCAGGATCAGCTGCTCGACTACCGGGCCCGCCGCCCCATCATCACGTTCGACCAGGACCACCTGACGGACTACCGTCCTGCGATGCTCCGGCTCTCGCTCGCGCACGACGAGCTGCACCAGCCGTTCCTCCTGCTCACCGGCTTCGAGCCCGACTTCCAGTGGGAGCGGTTCACCCGCGCGGTGGTCTCCCTCCTCGAGCGGCTCGACGTCGCCTCGACCACGTGGGTCCAGGCGATCCCGATGCCCGTGCCGCACACCCGGCCCGTCGGCGTCACCGTGAGCGGGAACCGCGAGGACCTGATCGAGGCGATGTCGGTCTGGAAGCCGCACACGCAGGTGCCCTCGAACGTCCTCCACCTGCTCGAGCTGCGCCTCTACGAGCGCGGTCTGACCGTGGTCGGCTTCGCGCTGCTCATCCCGCACTACCTGTCGGACACCGAGTACCCGCAGGCGGCGGTCGCGGCGCTCGAGAGCATCTCGGCGTCGACCGGCCTCATCTTCCCGACGGACCGCCTGCGCGAGAGCGGGCGGGAGTTCCTCGGCAAGGTCGACGAGCAGGTCGGCGGCAACGACGAGCTGCAGAAGCTGGTCTCGGCCCTCGAGGCGCGGCACGACACCTACATGGAGGGGACGAGCCTCCGCTCGCCGCTCACCGACGAGGACGGCTTCGTGCCCAGCGCCGACGCGATCGCCGCCGAGCTCGAGAAGTTCCTCGCGATCCGCCGCCCGGGCGAGGAGCCCACCGCCTCCTGAGCGGCCGTAGGATCGGACGAGTGCGTGATCGTCGAGCCTGGTTCGTCTTCGGTGCCGGAGCGTTCGCCTACCTCGTGGCGGTCCTGGACCGCACGACGCTGGGCGTCGCAGGAGTGGACGCCGCGGAGCGGTTCGGGGTGGCGGCCGCCGTCCTCTCGTCGCTCGCCGTCGTCCAGCTGATCGTCTACGCCGGGATGCAGATCCCGGTCGGGATCCTCATCGACCGGTTCGGCCCGCGGACCCTGATCCTCTCGGGCACGGCCCTGATGATGGCGGGCCAGGTCGTGGTCGCGATCGCGCCGAGCATCGGCGTCGCGATCGTCGGGCGGATCCTGTTGGGAGCCGGGGACGCCGCGATCTTCACCTCCGTGATCCGCCTCACGGTGACCTGGTTCAGCGGACCGATCGTGCCGCAGCTCTCGCAGTGGATCGGCAACATCGGCCAGGTGGGCCAGATCCTCTCCGCACTCCCGTTCGCGGCGATCCTCCACACGTTCGGCTGGGAGCCCGCGTTCCTCAGCGCCGCCGGCCTCGGGGCCGTGTCCTTCCTCGGCGTGCTCCTCCTGGTCGCCGACGTCCCGCCGCGCACCGAGCCGATCACGGTGGTGCCTCCGACGCTCCGGGCGACGATCGCGCAGCTCGGAGTGAGCCTGCGCCGGCCGGGGACGCAGCTCGGCTTCTGGTCGCACTTCGTCACGCAGTCCTCCGGCACGGTCTTCACGCTCCTCTGGGGCTACCCCTTCCTCGTCTACGCGATCGGCCTGCCGCCGACCGTCGCAGCGCCGACCCTCACGATCGTCGTGATCGCGGGGATCGTCGTCGGGCCCGTACTCGGCGTCCTGACCGCCCGCCACCCCATGCGCCGCAGCAACCTCGTGCTCGGGATCGTCTCGGCGATGGCGGTCGCCTGGACCGTCGTGCTGCTCTGGCCGGGCGTCCCGCCGTACTGGCTCGTGGTGCTGCTCCTGATCGTCGTCGGAGCGGGCGGCCCCGGCTCCATGATCGGGTTCGACTTCGCCCGCACGTTCAACCCCTCGCGGAGCCTCGGCGCGGCGAACGGAGTCGTCAACGTGGGCGGGTTCCTGGCCAGCTTCACGATGATGTTCGCGATCGGCCTGATCCTCGACGCACTGGCCGGTCCCGGCGCCTCCTCGGAGCAGACCTACTCGCTCGAGCACTTCCGCCTGGCGTGGTGCGTGCAGTACGTGGTGGTCGGCGCCGGAGTCGTCGGACTCGTCGTCGCGCGCCGCCGGACCCGCCGCCGCCTGGCCGAGGACGAGGGAATAACCGTGGCCCCTCTCTGGGTTGCACTGAGTGACCGGATGCGCCGCGGCCGCGCGGGGCGCTGACGGTCGTCCCCGTCGATCCGCCCTTCTGCAGACGCGATGTCCCAGCGGAACGGCCCGGATCCCGCCGGATCGAGCCCCACTCGCACCGCACCGCACGGCTGCACTACTCAGACGTGCAATAATTGTCAATAGGACCCGTTCGGGTCGAGGAGCACCAGGCCCACGTCGGGCGTGCGACGTCCTCGACTTGACATGGGTCCTCGTAATGCCCACCGACGGACGACGCCCTCCCGCGCCGCCCGCCCCCGGGACGCAACGGATGGAGAGGTGCCGCCATGGCCACCAGAGCTACCAAGACCGCAACGCTCGACGCCGTCGACGACGACGTGACGACGACCACCAAGAAGCCCGCGACGCGCAAGCCCGCGGCGAAGACCACGGCGGCCAAGACCACCGCGGCCAAGACGACCCGCTCGCGCGCCACGACCAAGGCCGCCGCTCCCGCCGACACCGAGGAGGAGCCGACCGACGCCGTCGAGCCCGACGAGGCAGCGGAGGAGGAGGAGACCGAGGTCGTCGCCGAGGACACCGAGACCGACGCCAAGGACGACGCGGAGACGCCGGAGGCCCCGGCCGCCGCTGCCGTCGCCGCTCCGGCCGAGCCGCTCCCGAGCGGTGCGCTCGTCCTGTCGTTCGGCGGAGAGGACGACGAGGTCCCGGTCTACTCGACCGCGATCACCGGTGCCACCGCCGACCCGGTCAAGGACTACCTGAAGCAGATCGGCAAGGTCGCGCTCCTGAACGCGGCCGAGGAGGTCGAGCTCGCGATGCGCATCGAGGCCGGCCTGTTCGCCGAGGACAAGCTCGCCAACTCGACCGACCTCAGCCCGGAGCTCGTCCGCGAGCTGCGCTGGGTCGCGAAGGACGGCCAGCGCGCGAAGAGCCACCTGCTCGGAGCGAACCTCCGGCTCGTCGTCAGCCTCGCGAAGCGCTACACCGGTCGCGGGATGCAGTTCCTCGACCTCATCCAGGAGGGCAACCTGGGCCTCATCCGTGCGGTCGAGAAGTTCGACTACACCAAGGGCTTCAAGTTCTCGACCTACGCCACGTGGTGGATCCGCCAGGCGATCACCCGCGCGATGGCCGACCAGGCCCGCACCATCCGCATCCCGGTGCACATGGTCGAGGTCATCAACAAGCTGGCCCGCGTGCAGCGCCAGATGCTCCAGGACCTGGGCCGCGAGCCCACGCCCGAGGAGCTCTCGCGCGAGCTCGACATGACTCCCGAGAAGGTCATCGAGGTGCAAAAGTACGGGCGCGAGCCGATCTCGCTGCACACGCCCCTGGGTGAGGACGGCGACAGCGAGTTCGGCGACCTCATCGAGGACACCGAGGCGGTCGTCCCGGCCGACGCCGTGGGCTTCACCATGCTGCAGAAGCAGCTGGAGTCGCTGCTCGACTCGCTCTCGGAGCGCGAGGCCGGCGTGATCCGCATGCGCTTCGGCCTCGGCGACGGCATGCCGAAGACGCTCGACCAGATCGGCGACACCTTCGGCGTGACGCGCGAGCGCATCCGCCAGATCGAGTCCAAGACGATGGCCAAGCTCCGCCACCCGTCCCGCTCGCAGTCGCTCCGCGACTACCTCGAGTAGGCCGGTGATCCGCTACGCGCCGGCGGTCCTCCTCGGGAGGGCCGCCCGGTTCGCCGCGCGGGTCCGGAAGCCCGGCGGGGGATCCGCCGTGCCCGGACTCGTGGTGAACCGCGTCGCGCCCGGATTCCTGCCCGCGGTGCTCGACGGATTCCGGGACGGCCTCGTGGTCGTCACGGGATCGGCGGGCAAGTCGACCACGACCAAGATGCTGGTCGCGGTGCTCCGCGCGCACGGGCTCCGGGTCTTCACCAACCCCTCGACGGCCAACATCGCCCAGGGGCTGACCTCCGCGCTCCTGGAGCAGGCGGACCTCCGCGGACGGATCGACGCCGACATCGCCGTCCTCGAGATGGACGAGGGTCACGGCGCGCGCCTCGCGCCCCGGATGCGCCCCCGCGTCGTCCTGCTGACGAACGTGGTGGTCGACCAGATCGACCGCTTCTTCGATCCGGCCATGGTCGCCCGGATGCTCGGCACCATCGCCTCCCGCGCGACCGGTCCCGTCGTGCTGAACGCCGACGACCGCCACGTCGCCGATGTCGCGACCTCCCTCCCCGGCGAGCGGATCCGCTGGTACGGCGTCTCCTCCTCCGTCCGCGACTCCGCGTCCGGCGGTCTCGGCTACGCCGCAGAGGCGGAGGCCGGGACCGACCGTGCGACCACCGTCGTCGAGAGCACGACGGGAGCGGCCGCGCGCATCATCAGCGACGGCGACCCGCTCGAGGTCCGGCTCCCCGCACGGGGCGTCCACTACGCGGTGGACGCCGCGGCGGCCGTCTCCACGGCCCGCGCCGTGCTCGCTGAGCGCTTCGACCCGGCCCTCGCCGCCTCCGCGCTCTCGAGCATCGACCCCGTCTTCGGGCGGGGCGAGATCGTCACCGTGCGCGGCCACGAGGTCGAGTTCGTCCTGGTCCAGAACCCGGCGAGCTACCGCCTGAACATCGCGGAGATCCCCGAGGGGACCGAGCAGATCATGCTCGCGATCGGCTCCGACGTCCGAGACCCCTCCTACTTCTGGCCCGTGGACACCTCCGTGCTCGGGCACGTCAGAGTCGTCTCGGGGTCGAAGGCGCACGAGGCGGCGCTGCACCTGCGCTACGACGGCGTGCGCGTCGACTCCGTCGACGAGGACCTGGGTCGCGCGCTCGACGCGTTCCTCGCTCTGCCGACCCCCGCCTCCGGCCGGAAGACCATCGTCTTCTCGGCCGATTCGATGCGCCGCACCCGTGCGCACCTGCAGCTCGTCACCAACCGCGAGGAGACCGCGTGACCACCCTCCGCATCGCCGTGCTCGCTCCCGACGTCCTGGACAGCAACGGCGACGCGGCGAACGCCCGGGTCCTCGCGGCTCGGGCGCGCTGGTCGGGCGTCGAGGCGGAGGTGGTGCCGCTGGCGACCGCCTCCGACGCCGAGGTCCGTCCGGACGTCCTGGTCGCCGGGACGGGAGCGGACGAGGACCTCCCGGGCGTCCTGGCATTCCTCCACGAGATCGCGCCGACGCTGCGGGCCTGGGTCGACCAGGGCACCCAGGTGGTCGCGGTCGGGGCCGGCTGGGAGATGCTGGCCGGTTCGATCAGCACGGCCGCGGGCGGCGCCCGGGGGATCGGACTGTTCCCCGGAGACTCGGTCACGGGCGAGCGCGCGACCGACGACCTCCTCGTCGAGACGCCGGGCGGCGTCCTCGTCGGCTTCGAGAACCACGAGCGCCGGATGACCGGGATCCCGCTCGAGCACGCGCTCGGCCGAGTGCTGCACGGCACCGGCGACGGCGCCGGCCACGAGGGCTACGCGGTGGGAGGCCTTCTGGGCACGCACCTGCACGGCCCCGTCCTCGCGAAGAACCCCTCGCTCGCGGACGCGATCCTGCGGCGCGCCCTCGGCGACGCCTACTCCCCGTCGGACGAGCGTCTCCGCCTGGTCGATGAAACGGCACGAGCCGCTCGCGATGTGATCGCGAAGCGGCTCGGTGTCGGTCGGTAGGGCGCTGACGCGCCGTCCGGGCTGATCGGGGACGCGCTAGGGGCGCTGCTCCTCGAAGAGTCGGGCGGACTCGTCGTGCCAGCTCTGGGCGATGCTGGAGAGCTTCTCCTGGTACTTCTTCCCGTGGTGTGCGCAGAACAGCAGTTCTCCGTTGTTCACGACCACTCGGATGTACGCCTGGGCACCGCAGCTGTCGCAGCGGTCGGCGGCGGAGAGCTGGTGGGCACCGGCGAGCTCGTCCACGCCGTTCTGGGTTGCTGTGGTCGACATGACTTGGCCTCCTGCACTCGGTCTTCGATCTCTGCTTAGTGGAACCCATCCAAGCACGCGATTGTTTCCGCACGGAGTCGATCGGTCGGCATTTCGCTCTGCGCGTAGGGGTCCCGCGCCGAGCGGCCATCGTGCTGTCGCCGGGTGCCGCGCCACCGCGGCCGGAGCGGTTCCCGAAAGTAGACTGGGCGGATGGCCTCCACCGACTACAACGCCCGCCACCTCTCCGTCCTCGAGGGTCTCGAGGCGGTCCGGAAGCGGCCCGGCATGTACATCGGATCGACCGACTCGCGCGGCCTCATGCACTGCCTCTGGGAGGTCATCGACAACTCCGTCGACGAGGCGCTGGCCGGGCACGGGACCGAGATCAGCGTGCTCCTGCACGCCGACGGCAGCGTCGAGGTGCGCGACCGCGCGCGCGGGATCCCGGTCGACATCGAGCCGAAGACGGGGCTCTCCGGAGTCGAGGTCGTGTTCACCAAGCTGCACGCGGGCGGCAAGTTCGGCTCGGGATCCTACGCGGCGTCCGGCGGTCTGCACGGCGTCGGCGCCTCCGTGGTCAACGCGCTCTCGGAGCGCCTGGACGTCGAGGTCGACCGCAACGGCCGCACCTACCGGATGTCGTTCCACCGGGGGGAGCCCGGGCGCTTCGCCGACGCGGGCGAGCCCACCCCCGACGCTCCGTTCACGCCGTTCGAGAACGGGTCGGAGCTGACGGTCGTCGGGAAGGTCGCCAAGGGCGTCACCGGAACGCGCGTGCGCTACTGGGCCGACCGCCAGATCTTCACGAAGGGCGCCTCGTTCCAGACGGACGACCTGGTGACGCGCGCCCGGCAGACCGCGTTCCTCGTCCCCGGCCTGACGATCGACATCGTCGACGACCGGGCGGACGAGCGCCGCGCCGAGATGTTCCGCTACGACGGCGGCATCTCGGAGTTCGTCGAGTTCCTCGCCCCCGACGCCCCCGTGACCGAGGTGCTGCGCCTCACCGGCTCCGGCACCTTCACCGAGACCGTGCCGGTGCTGACCCCCGGCGGCGCCATGGTGCCCACCGAGGTGGAGCGCACCTGCGAGGTCGACATCGCCCTGCGCTGGGGCACCGGCTACGAGACGGTGATGCGCAGCTTCGTGAACATCATCTCGACGCCCAAGGGCGGGACGCACCAGACCGGCTTCGAGCAGGGCCTGCTGAAGCTGCTCCGCTCCCAGGTGGAGGCGAACGCCCGCCGCCTCAAGGTCGGCTCGGACAAGCTCGAGAAGGACGACGTCCTCGCCGGGCTCAGCGCCGTGCTGACCGTGCGGCTCCCTGAGCCGCAGTTCGAAGGCCAGACGAAGGAGGTGCTGGGCACGCCCGCCGTCCGCGCGATCGTCGCCTCCACCATCGCCTCGACGCTGGGCGCGGTGTTCTCCTCGACGCGCCGCGAGGACAAGGCGCAGACGTCCCAGCTCCTCGAGAAGGTCGTCGCCGAGATGAAGTCGCGGATCTCGGCCCGCGCGCACAAGGAGACGCAGCGCCGCAAGAACGCGCTGGAGTCGTCCTCCCTTCCGGCGAAGCTGGTCGACTGCCGCAGCAGCGACGTCGAGAACAGCGAGCTCTTCATCGTCGAGGGCGACTCCGCCCTCGGCACCGCCAAGCTCGCCCGCAACAGCGAGTACCAGGCCCTGCTGCCGATCCGGGGGAAGATCCTCAACACGCAGAAGGCGAGCATCGCCGACATGCTCTCGAACGCCGAGTGCGCCTCGATGATCCAGGTGATCGGAGCCGGCTCCGGCCGCTCCTTCGACCTCTCGGCCGCCCGCTACGGGAAGATCATCCTGATGAGCGACGCCGACGTCGACGGCGCCCACATCCGCACCCTGCTGCTCACGCTCTTCTTCCGCTACATGCGGCCGCTCGTCGAGGCGGGGCGCGTCTTCGCCGCCGTGCCTCCGCTGCACCGGCTCGTGGTGATGAACGCGGGGAAGAAGCCGAACGAGACGATCTACACCTACTCCGAGAAGGAGCTGCAGAGCGTGCTCGCGGCCCTCGGCAAGGCGGGCCGCCGCTACCAGGACCCGATCCAGCGCTACAAGGGGCTCGGCGAGATGGACGCGGACCAGCTGGCCACGACGACCATGGACCGCTCCCGCCGCACCCTCCGCCGGGTGCGGGTCGCCGACGCGGAGAACGCCGGCCGGGTGTTCGAGCTGCTGATGGGCAACGACGTGGCACCCCGCAAGGAGTTCATCGTCCGCGGGTCCGAGTCGCTGTCGCGGGACCGCATCGACGTCTGAGCCGCGGGGCTCAGAACACCTCGGGCGCCGCTCCGATCGTCGCGATCGGCGCCGCGAGCGCCACGCCGGAGCCGTCGCGCTTCATCCCGGAGTCGGGCAGCGCGGCGACCGAGCCGTCGGCCTCGAGCGCGTGCGCGGGACCGGGGCCGACCCACGCCACTCCGAGGGCGGTCTCACCCTTGAGGAAGCGCTGCGCACGGACTCCGCCGGTGGCCCTGCCCTTGGCGGGGAACTCCGAGAACGGCGAGACCTTCGCACTGCCGGTGTCGGTCCCCGAGAGGGCCCAGCTGTCGACGGCGACCGTCGCGACGACGGCCTCGTCCCGGTCCTCGGCGGCGACGACGGCGAAGTGCACGACGTCGTCGGTCTCGGCCAGCTTGACCCCGGCCATCCCCGCGGCGGTCCGGCCCTGAGGGCGGACGGCGGACGCGGAGAAGCGCAGCAGCTGGGCCTCGCCGGTGACGAAGACCAGCTCGTCCTCCTCCGCCGACGCGGCCGCGCCCACGACGGCGTCCTTCGGCTTCAGGGCGATGAGCTCGATGTCCGGGCGGTTGGGCAGCTCGCCCGGCGCGACGCGCTTGACGACGCCCTGCTGGGTGCCGAGCGCGATCGGCCGCTCGTCGTCGAGGGCGACGAGCGCGAGCACCCGCTCGTCCTTCGCCAGGTGCGGGAGGTAGTCGCTCATGCGCACGCCCGCGCCCAGCTGCACCGAGGAGGAGGGGACGGCGGGCACGTCGACCGGCGAGAAGCGGAGGAGCCGACCGGCGCTGGTGACCGCGCCGATCTCCGTCCGGCTGGTCGTGTCGAGCACGCTGAGGACGGCGTCGTGCTTCGAGCGGCGCGTGGCGCGCGCGGGGTGGGGAGCGGCCTCGGGGTCGCGGTCGACCCGCACCATGCGGCCGGTGGTGCTCAGCAGCACCCGGCAGGGCACGTCCGCGATCTCGAGCACCGCGGCGGCCTTCCGCCCGGTGGTGGCGACGGAGGGACGCGCCTCGGTGAGCAGGGTGCGCCGCGGGGTCCCGAGGCGCTGGGCGACCTCGTCGAGCTCGTCCGAGACCAGCTCGTCGATCCGTGATCGGCTGGCGAGGAGGGCCTCGAGCTCGGCGATCTCGGCGAGGAGGGTGTCGCGCTCGGTCTCGAGCTCGATGCGCGAGAACTTCGTGAGGCGGCGGAGCTGGAGCTCGAGGATGTAGTCGGCCTGCAGGGTGCTGAGGTCGAAGACCTCGATCAGCCGGGCCCGCGCCGCCGCGGTGTCGTCGCTCCCGCGGATCAGCTGGATGACCTCGTCGATGTCGAGGATCGCGATGAGCAGGCCCTCGACCAGGTGCAGCCGCTCCTGGCGCTTGCGCAGTCGGTAGCGGGTCCGCCGGGTGACGACCTGCACCCGGTGGCCGATGTAGACCTGCAGCAGCTCCTTCAGGCCGAGGGTGCGCGGGCCGCCGTCGACCAGCGCGACGTTGTTGATCGAGAACGCGTCCTCGAGGGGCGTATAGCGGTAGAGCTGCTCGAGGACGGCCTCGGGGCTGAAGCCGGTCTTGATCCCGATGACGAGCCGGAGGCCGTTGTCCCGGTCCGTCAGGTCGGTGACGTCCGAGATGCCGCTGAGCTTCTTGTTCTGGACGCCGTCCTTGATCTTGTCGATGACCTTCTCGGCGCCGACGAGGTAGGGCAGCTCGGTGACGACCAGGCCGGACTTGCGCGCGGTGATGCTCTCGACCGAGACGCGGGCGCGGGTCTTGAAGCCGCCCCGGCCGGTCGCGTAGGCGTCGCGCACGCCGGCGAGGCCGACGATCGTGCCACCGCTCGGGAAGTCCGGTCCCGGGACGAACGACATCAGGTCGTCCAGGGACGCGTCGGGGTGGGCGATCAGGTGCCGGGCCGCCCCGATCACCTCCACGAGGTTGTGGGGCGCCATGTTCGTCGCCATGCCGACGGCGATGCCGCTGGCCCCGTTGACCAGCAGGTTAGGGAACGCGGAGGGGAGGACCTCGGGCTGGTCGTGCGAGTTGTCGTAGTTCGGGACGAAGTCGACGACGTCCTCGCCGAGGTGCTCGGTCATGGCCGTGGCGGCCGGGGCGAGGCGGGCCTCGGTGTAGCGGGCCGCGGCCGGGCCGTCGTCGAGGGAGCCGAAGTTGCCGTGCCCGTCGACGAGGGCGACCCTCATCGTGAACGGCTGGGCGAGGCGGACGAGGGAGTCGTAGATCGAGGCGTCGCCGTGCGGGTGCAGCTTGCCCATCACCTCGCCGACCACGCGGGCCGACTTCACGTGGCCGTGATCGGGCCGCAGCCCCATCTCGCTCATCATGTAGAGGATCCGGCGCTGCACCGGCTTGAGCCCGTCGCGGGCGTCGGGCAGGGCCCGCGAGTAGATGACCGAGTACGCGTACTCGAGGAAGGACCCCTCCATCTCGGCCGAGACGTCGACGTCCTCGATGCGCTCGGTGAGCGAGGATCCGGAGGAGGGGGCTGCAGCGTTCATGACTCGATTCGGTGGCGGGCGCGGGGCGGCGGCGGGGGACTGCACCGCCCTGCGGCGCTCGACGGGACGGGCGGAGCGGAGACGGCGCCTCGCGGACGGGACCGGCCCTCCCGTTCACGCGCACGCTCCGCCGCACCGGCCCGGCGGGGACGGCGGCGCTGTGCGAAACTGGGCGCGATGACCCACATGCTACCGCCAGCCCCCGACGGGCGGCGGAGCCTCGCCGACGTCCTGCCGGGCGCCCTCGACGCGCTCCTGGGCCGCCCCGGCCTCTTCGGTTCGCCCCGCGTCGAGCGGATCGTGATCGTCCTCGTCGACGGCCTGGGTGCCGCGAATCTCCGCCAGCGCGGGGGCCACTCGCGCACGCTCGCTCCGGCCCTCAACCGCGCCACCACGCTCGTCTCGGGCTTCCCGACGACCACCGCGGCGGCCCTGGCGAGCCTGACGACGGGCCTGCGCCCGGGCGGGCACGGGATGGTCGGCTACCGCGTGCTCGACCGCGCCTCCGACCGCCTGGTCAACCAGCTCTCCGGCTGGGACGAGGGCATGGTGCCCGAGACGTGGCAGCCCCACCCCACGGTCTTCGAGCAGGCCTCGGCCGCCGGTGTCCGGGCCGGAGTGATCGGCCCCGCGCGGTACGCCCGCTCCGGTCTCACGCGGGCGATCCTGCGCGGCGCGGAGTACCACTCCGCCGGCGGCGTCGCCGAGCGCTTCACGGCGGCGCGCGCCCTGCTCGACAAGGGCGGCCGTCAGCTCGTGTACCTCTACGTCCCCGAGCTCGACCAGGCGGCGCACGCGCGCGGCTGGGAGTCGCCGGAGTGGACGGCAGCGCTCGAGCTCCTGGACGGGGAGGTCGGCGGAGCGGTCCGCGGGCTCTCCGCCCGCGAGAGCGTGCTGGTCACCGCCGACCACGGCATCGTGGACGTTCCGGCGTCCTCGCACGTGCTCGTCGAGCGGGGACCGCTGCTCGAGGGCGTCCGGCACCTCGGCGGAGAGCCCCGCTGCCTGCAGCTGCACCTCGAGCCGGGTGTGGACCCCGAGGAGGTGGCGCGGCGCTGGATCGAGGCGGAGGGCGCACGCGCCTGGATCGCGACACGCGACGAGGTCGCTGCGAGCGGCTGGTTCGGCGAGGTCTCACCGGCGGCGGCCGAGCGGATGGGCGACGTGTTCGTCGCGGCACGGAGGACCATCGCCTACTACGCGGCGGACGACTCCTCCGGCCGCTCGATGATCGGGCAGCACGGGTCGCTCACGCCGGAGGAGACGCAGGTGCCGCTCCTCCGCTTCGGCGCGCTGGCCTGAGCCGGGCCGGAGGGACGGGGGGCACCGTCCGCCCCGGCGGAGCCGCGCCGGCGGAGGGTCAGTCGTCGCTGCGCGCTCCGAAGACGATCTCGTCCCAGCTCGGCATCGACGCCCGCCCCCGGCGGAGGCTCCCGCGCACGCCCGACGGCTGCTCGGGGACCGGGGGAGCGGTGCGCGGCGGCTCCGGTGCCTTCTCGACGGGAGGAGCGGCCTCGGCCTCGGGCTCCGGCTCCTCGCGGACGCGGAGGCTCGAGGCGTGATCGCGCTCGCCCCGGCGGCGACGCAGGGCGTCGAGCAGGTCGGCGGTGTCGTTGAGGTTGCGCTCGCGCTGCTCCGTCGTGCTGGTGACGGGGCGGGGGAGCGTCGAGATCGGGCGCGGGGTCTCGGAGAGGGCCGGCTGCGGCTCCGTGTCGGAGGGGCGGACGGCGGCCGGTCGGGCGTGCGGCATCGCGGCGGGGCGGCCTGCCGTGGGGTGGTCGGCCCGGGCGGAGCGGGTCGGCGCCTCCGCGGACTCCGGGTCGAAGCGCGTGGCGAGCTCGTCGACGGCGGCGGGGATGACGGCGCGCAGGCGCGGGATGAGGGTCGGCCGGATCTCGCCCTGCTGCGAGAGCGTGATCGCCTCGGAGGTCAGCGGCGACAGCAGCGCCTTTCGCGGGTCGAAGCGCCAGCGGGCGTCGTGGTCGATCTCGTCCGAGCGGAAGAGGAGCTTGACGGCCCAGCCCTCCTCCTCCTTCCAGCTCGACCACTGCTCGCCCTCGGCGCCGAGCGACGCGAGGCGGTCGCGGATGACGTCGCCGAAGGGCGTGCCCTCCTCGAGGGGATCGGGGTCGGTGGTCGTGTAGACGCGCACGGCGAGAGCGGACGCGACGATGTGCTCGCGCTCGGCTGTGACGGGTCCCTCGAAGCGCTGGACGTAGCCCAGGTCGGCGCCCGTGAGCTCGGCGACCTCCTCGGCGGAGAGCCCGGAGCGGATGTGGGCCTGGATCTCACGGGGGGAGACGCGCTTCTCGCGCGGCGGGAGGGTGTGGACCCGCGGCCGCAGCTGGCTCTGCAGCGTCTCGTCGATGCGGACCGAGAAGCGCTCGCCGCCCTCGGACACGAGGACGAGCGATCCGCCCTCGACGCCGATCACCTTCAGTTCCATCATCGTGGGGATCCTCCTTCTGGACGCGGACCGGGCAAGGATGCCACGCGCCCGGGCGATCGGCCGGGAATACCCCGGGCGGGTCGAAAGTTGGTGCGGAAGGAGGCGGGGCGAGCGGGTGTCAAGAGCCGTTCGAGGTGGTTTGCGAATCGATGCGTCGTGATGCACACTGACCCCGCCGATTTGTTGAACAGCAGAAATAAGAAGTGGATGGGAATGGCTACGGACTACGACGCCCCCCGCAAGACCGATGACGACTCCGAGTCGATCGAGGCCCTGAAGGAGCGAGTCCCCGACAAGATGTCCGGAGTCGTCGACGTCGATGACGCCGACAACCCGGGCGGATTCGAACTGCCCGGTGCCGATCTGTCCGACCTCGATCTGGACGTCGTGGTCCTTCCGCCCCAGGCGGACGAGTTCACGTGCGTGAGCTGCTTCCTCGTGAAGCACCGCTCGCAGATCGACCACGAGGAGAAGCTCGGACCGATCTGCCTGGAGTGCGCCGCTTAAGCGCCTCCCGGCTCCGAAGGACGACCGCTCCGTCGCCGTGATCCCCGGATCGCGGCGACGATGTCGTCCGGGCGGCGGGTGGAGACCAGCCAGTACGGCGTCGGGTCGGCCGGATCCTCGATCGGGACCCGCACCACGTCCTTCACCCAGCCGCGGATGACCAGGTACGCCCGCGCGTCCAGGCGCGTCCCACGCTCGGCGAACGCCTGGTCCCCCGAGTAGGAGGACGGCTCGCCCACGAGGTCCAGCGGGATGTGCGCGCGGCCGGCGCGCAGCTCCCCCTCCGCCACCTCGATCACGGGGGAGAGGGCCAGCAGCGACAGCACGGTGCCCGCGTACAGCACGACCGCGACGATCACCCCCACCGCGAGGTCGATGGGCGCGAACACCAGGATGCTGGCGGGGATGACGAGGGCGGTGGCGACGAAGAGCCAGGGCGCGGGCCACAGCCTCTCTCGGTAGGACGGCATGACCCTATTGGATCAGACGTTTGGTCTACCCTCGTCACGTGCCTGCAACCGTCGACGTCCCGATCACCGCGGACCGGCTCCCCTCCTACGCCCGTCCGGGCGACGCGGGAGCCGATCTCCACTCGACGGAGGACGTGGTACTCGCCCCCGGTGTGCGCGCCTCCGTCGGCACCGGGGTGGCCGTCGCCCTCCCGGAGGGCCACGCCGGCTTCGTCGTCCCCCGCAGCGGGCTGGCCTTCGCGCACGGCATCACCGTCGTCAACGCCCCCGGAACGATCGACGCGGGCTACCGCGGCGAGATCCGGGTGGCGCTGCTGAACACCGACAGCCGCGAGACGTACCGCGTCTCGGCGGGGGACCGGATCGCGCAGCTCGTGATCGTCCCCGTCGTCCAGGCGAGGTTCACGGCCGTCGACGAGCTTCCCGAGTCGGTCCGCGGCACGGGCGGCTTCGGATCCACCGGGTACGCCGCCGGCGCCCAGGAGACCAGAATCCACGAGGAGAGCGCATGAGCGACATCCAGCCCACGGCCGGCGAGGCCGCCGAGCCCGTCCAGCAGGACTTCGAGAAGTCGGCGCCGGAGGACCGCGCGGAGGCCGGGCCCCTGGACGAGCGCGAGGCCAACCCGGTCCGCCCCTACATCGACCTCGGCGGGGTGAAAGTGCTTCCCCGCGAGGGCATGCACATCCGCCTCGAGGTCGAGGAGGGGACCAAGCGCGTCATCGCCGTCGGCCTCGACTACGCCGGGTCGACGCTGCAGGTGCAGCCCTTCTCCGCGCCGCGCTCCTCGGGCCTCTGGCACGAGATCCGCGGCCAGATCGCCGAGCAGATCGGCCGTCAGGGCGGATCGACGACGGAGCGCGACGGAGTCTTCGGTCCGGAGCTCGTCGCCGAGCTCCCGATCGCCGGCGGCCAGACCCGCGTCGCCCGGTTCGTCGGCGTCGACGGTCCGCGCTGGTTCCTCCGCGGCGTGATCGCCGGAGCCGGAGCCGTCGACGAGCAGGCGGCCGCCTCGGTCGAGGAGCTCTTCCGCAGCATCGTCGTGGTCCGCGGCAGCGGCCCGATGCCTCCGCGCGACCTGATCCCGCTGAAGGTGCCGACCGGCAGCCAGACCCAGCAGAGCGCGAGCTGACCGGGATGGAGCCGGTGCGGCCAGAGGACCCGGCCCGATCGGAGGAGCCGGTCCGGCCCGAGGTCGGCGACGCGATCGCGCAGGCCGCCCGCCGCTCGGGGCTCGGCGCGGTCGCCGACGGCGAGCCGTTCGACGGGAAGGCACTGCTGCGCACCATGGGCGGCGTCCGGGGGATCCTCGAGGCCGTCGTGCCCGGCATCGCTTTCGTCCTGCTCTACACGGTCACCTCGGAGCTGGTGCTCTCGCTGGTCGCATCCGTCGGGCTCGCCGTGGCGTTCACGGTGGCGCGGGTGCTCGGCCGGACGCCGGTGATCCAGGCCGTCGGCGGGCTGCTCGCCGTGGTGGTCTCGGCCGCACTGGCGCTGTTCACCGGGCGGGGCGTCGACAACTTCGCCCTGGGGCTGCTCACGAACCTCGTCTACGGGCTCGTCTTCCTCCTCTCCGTCCTCGTGCGCTGGCCCCTGATCGGCGTCGCCGCCGGCTTCCTGATGGGGGACGGCACCTCCTGGCGGTCCGATCGGCGCAAGCGCCGCCTCTTCGGCGCCCTGACCCTCGCGTGGGCGGGGCTCTTCCTCCTGCGCCTGGCCGTGCAGTACCCGCTGTTCCTCGCCGAGGACACCACGGCGCTGGGCATCTGGAAGCTGGCGCTGGGCCTGCCCCTGTACGCGCCGCTGCTGGTGGTCACCGTGCTCGCCGTCCGGGCCGAGTACCGCGGATCCGGCGAGCGCGCCGATGCGGGCGATGCTCCGGATCGTGCGTAGAATTGTCTCGACGTCGAGATAAATAGCGCTCGCCTCCCCGCACCGTCGCGGCGAGGTCGACCGGGTGCTTCGGCGTCGAGGAGTTAGGTCCTCCTTGGTGGCAGGCCGCTGTGCGCGGTCGTCAAGATGAGGACGGAGAGCGGCTCCGCCCGTCGGCGGAAGCTGCAGTCAGCGAAGGAGAGGGCGACGTGTCCGCGGTAGACAGCTTTGGATCGAAAGACACCCTGAAGGTCGGCTCGACCGACTACGAGGTGTTCCGCATCGACCGGGTCCCCGGTCACGAGAAGCTCCCGTTCAGCCTCAAGGTGCTGCTCGAGAACCTCCTCCGCACGGAGGACGGCGCGAACATCACCGCCGACCACATCCGCGCCCTCGGCGAGTGGGTCCCGGAGTCGGAGCCCGACACCGAGATCCAGTTCACGCCGGCCCGCGTGGTCATGCAGGACTTCACCGGCGTGCCCTGCATCGTCGACCTCGCCACGATGCGCGAGGCCGTCGCTGCCCTGGGCGGCGACGCGAACCGGATCAACCCGCTCGCGCCCGCCGAGATGGTGATCGACCACTCCGTCATCGCCGACCTCTTCGGCACCGAGGACGCGCTCGAGCGCAACGTCGAGCTCGAGTACGAGCGCAACGGCGAGCGGTACCAGTTCCTCCGCTGGGGCCAGACCGCCTTCGACGACTTCAAGGTCGTCCCGCCCGGAACCGGCATCGTGCACCAGGTCAACATCGAGTACCTGGCCCGCGTCACCATGACCCGCGAGGTGGGCGGCGCGCTGCGCGCCTACCCCGACACCTGCGTCGGCACCGACTCGCACACGACGATGGTCAACGGCCTCGGCGTGCTCGGCTGGGGCGTCGGCGGCATCGAGGCCGAGGCCGCGATGCTCGGCCAGCCCGTCTCGATGCTCATCCCGAAGGTCGTCGGCTTCAAGCTCACCGGCTCGATCCCGACCGGCGTGACCGCGACGGACGTCGTGCTCACCATCACGCAGATGCTGCGCAAGCACGGCGTGGTCGGCAAGTTCGTCGAGTTCTACGGGGCCGGTGTCGCCGCGGTGCCGCTCGCCAACCGCGCCACCATCGGCAACATGAGCCCCGAGTTCGGCTCCACCGCCGCGATGTTCCCCATCGACGACGTGACCCTCGACTACCTGCGCCTCACCGGCCGCAGCGACGAGCAGATCGCCCTCGTCGAGCAGTACTCCAAGCTGCAGAAGCTCTGGCACGACCCCGCGGTCGAGCCGGTCTTCAGCGAGTACCTCGAGCTCGACCTCGGCACCGTCGTCCCCTCGATCGCCGGCCCGAAGCGCCCGCAGGACCGGATCGAGCTCTCGTCCGCCAAGACGCAGTTCGAGTCGGACCTCACCAACTACGCGGACGTCTCGCACGACATCGTCGACCTGACCATCGCGGAGTCGTTCCCCGCCTCCGACCCCGGAGAGCTGCAGCCGCAGGACGAGCACAGCAGCCACGAGCACACCCACCGCTCGCACGCGCCGGCGACCGCCTCCAAGCCGACCACGGTCGAGCTCGGCGAGGGCGGGACCTTCACGATCGATCACGGCGCCGTCGCGATCGCGGCGATCACCTCGTGCACCAACACGTCGAACCCGTCCGTCATGCTCGCGGCCGGCCTGCTGGCCCGCAACGCGGCGCAGAAGGGCCTGAAGGCCAAGCCGTGGGTCAAGACCACGCTGGCGCCCGGATCGAAGGTCGTCACCGACTACTACGAGAAGGCCGGCCTGACCGAGTCGCTCGAAGCGCTCGGCTTCTACACGGTCGGCTACGGCTGCACGACCTGCATCGGCAACTCCGGCCCGCTGCTCGAGGAGATCTCGGCCGCGGTGCAGGACAACGACCTCGCCGTGACCGCCGTGCTCTCGGGCAACCGCAACTTCGAGGGCCGCATCAACCCGGACGTGAAGATGAACTACCTGGCGAGCCCCCCGCTCGTCATCGCCTACGCGCTCGCCGGCTCGATGAACTTCGACTTCGAGGTCGACGCGCTCGGCACCGACTCCGACGGCAACGACGTGTTCCTCAAGGACATCTGGCCCGACGCGGCCGAGGTGCAGGCGACGATCGACTCGTCGATCGACAAGTCGATGTTCGACACGCAGTACGCGGGCGTGTTCGACGGCGACGAGCGCTGGCGCGCGCTGCAGACCCCCGAGGGCTCGATCTTCGAGTGGGACGAGTCGTCGACCTACGTGCGGAAGCCCCCGTACTTCGACGGCATGACGATGGAGACGACCCCGGTCACCGACATCGCCGGTGCCCGCGTGCTCGCCAAGCTCGGCGACTCCGTCACGACCGACCACATCAGCCCCGCCGGCTCGATCAAGGCCGACAGCCCCGCCGGCCGCTACCTCGACGAGCACGGCATCGACCGCAAGGACTACAACTCCTACGGCTCGCGCCGCGGCAACCACGAGGTGATGATCCGCGGCACGTTCGCGAACATCCGCCTGCGCAACCAGCTGCTCGACGGCGTGGAGGGCGGCTACACCCGCGACTTCACTCAGCCGGACGCCCCGCAGTCGTTCATCTACGACGCGTCGCAGAACTACCAGGCCGAGGGCACCCCGCTCGTCATCCTGGGCGGCAAGGAGTACGGCTCCGGCTCGTCGCGCGACTGGGCGGCCAAGGGAACGAGCCTGCTGGGCGTCAAGGCGGTCATCGTCGAGAGCTTCGAGCGGATCCACCGCTCGAACCTCATCGGCATGGGCGTCGTCCCGCTGCAGTTCCCCGCGGGCGAGAGCTGGGAGTCGCTGGGCCTCGACGGCACCGAGTCGATCAGCATCTCGGGCATCGAGGAGCTGAACGAGGGCGTCACCCCCAAGACGGTCCACGTCGTCGCCGAGCCGACCGAGCACTCGGCCGAGGGCAAGCGGACCGTCGAGTTCGACGCGGTCGTCCGCATCGACACCCCCGGTGAGGCGGACTACTACCGCAACGGCGGCATCCTGCAGTACGTGCTGCGCTCGCTCGTCTAGATCAGCCGCAGAGCGTGTGCGCCTTCCCTGCGGGGGAGGCGCACACGCGTTCCCGGGGGCCCCGTGCGTAGACTCGGGAGACGTCCCCACCTCGCTCACGACCCCGGAAGGCGGCGCGCATGGCTGTTCTCGAGACCATCGGCGGTCCTCGCGATCTCGATCGCCTGACCGCGGCCGAGCTCGAGACGCTGGCGCAGGAGATCCGCGACTTCCTCGTGCGCGAGGTCTCGAAGACCGGCGGCCACCTGGGGCCGAATCTCGGCGTCGTCGAGACGACCATCGCGATCCACCGGGTCTTCGACTCGCCGCACGACGCGATCGTGTTCGACACCGGCCACCAGTCCTACGTCCACAAGCTGCTCACCGGTCGCCAGGACTTCTCGAAGCTCCGGCAGCGCGGCGGCCTCGCCGGCTACCCGCAGCGGAGGGAGTCGCCGCACGACATCGTCGAGAGCTCGCACGCCTCCAGCTCGCTGTCCTGGGCGGACGGCATCTCCCGCGCCTTCACGATGACCGGTCAGACCGACCGCCACGTCGTCGCGGTCGTGGGCGACGGCGCCCTCACCGGCGGCATGACCTGGGAGGCGCTGAACAACATCAGCGACGACAACTCCCGCGGGCTGGTCATCGTGGTCAACGACAACGGGCGCTCCTACGCCCCGACCATCGGCGGCATGGCCCGCTTCCTCAACGGCGTCCGCACGCGGCCGACCTACCGCACGATGCACCGCGGCTCCCGGGCCGTCTCGGAGCGGCTGGGCGGCCCCGCCGCCGCCGTCTACCGCGGCGTGCGCGGCGGGCTCCACGGCTTCCTCAGCCGCTTCATCAACAACGAGGCGCTCTACTCCAACCTCGACATCAAGTACCTGGGGCCGATCGACGGACACGACCTGACGGCGATGGAGGAGGCCCTCCAGCAGGCGAAGGACTACGGCCAGCCGGTCATCGTCCACGCGATCACCCAGAAGGGCAAGGGCTTCGGTCCGGCCGTGCACGACCTCGCCGACCAGTTCCACGCCGTCGGGCAGATCGACCCCGAGACGGGCGAGCCGCTGAGCGCGGCCGGGGCCCGATCGTGGACCTCGGTGTTCGCCGAGGAGATCGTCACCCTGGCCGACGAGGACCCGACGATCGTCGGCATCACGGCCGCCATGCTCCGGCCCGTCGGTCTCGACCGCCTCGCGGAGAAGTACCCGGAGCGCGTCTTCGACGTCGGCATCGCGGAGCAGCACGCCGTGACCTCGGCCGCCGGTCTCGCCTTCGGCGGGCTGCATCCGGTCGTCGCGCTGTACGCCACCTTCGTGAACCGCGCCTTCGACCAGGTGCTGATGGACGTCGCACTGCACCGCGCGGGCGTCACCTTCGTACTGGACCGCGCCGGAGTCACCGGGCCCGACGGTCCGAGCCACCACGGCATGTGGGATCTGGCGATCCTGCAGGTCGTCCCGAACATCCGCCTCGCCGCTCCGCGCGACTCCGTGCGTCTGCGCGAGGAGCTGCGCGAGGCCGTGGGCGTCACCGACGCGCCGACCGTGGTGCGCTTCTCGAAGGGGAGCGTCGGCGACGAGATCGACGCCGTCGAGCGCCTCGGCGACGGGGTCGACGTGCTCGCCCGCGCCGAGCGCAAGGACGTGCTGCTGGTCACGGTCGGGCCGATGGCCGCGATGGGTCTCGAGGTCGCTCAGCGGCTCGCGGCCCAGGGCATCGGAGCCACCGTCGTCGACCCCCGCTGGGTCGTGCCCGTGCCCACCAGCATCATCGAGCTCGCCCGCGAGCACCGCATCGTCGTCTCGATCGAGGACGGGGTGCGCGTCGGCGGGATCGGCACGCGCATCCGCCAGGACCTGCGCGAGGCCGGCGTGGACACCGCGGTGACCGAGCTCGGGCTGCCCGACCAGTTCCTCGACCACGCCAAGCGCGAGGAGATCCTCGAGGACGTCGGACTCACTCCCCAGCACATCGCTCGCGACGTCGTCGCGCAGGTGCTGGGCAGCAAGATCCCGGTCGCCCGTCCGCTCCCGGACGAGGTCGAGGCCCGGGACGACGCCCGCAGCGACTGATCGGCCGTCGGGACCCGTCCCTCAGGCGACGCGCGGAAGGGGCGCCGGATCCGATCCGGCGCCCCTTCCGCGTCACTGCACTCCGCATCAGTCGACGCCGCGGATCGCGGGGTGGTGGAACGTGTCCCCGAACGCCCGCTCGCTCGCGCCGACCCGGTCGAGGTAGGGCGTGAGCCCGCCCATCTGGAACGGGTAGCCCGCGCCGAGGATCAGGCAGAGGTCGATGTCCTCCGCGGCGTGCACGACGTCGTCGTCCAGCATCCGCTTGACCTCGTCCGCGAGACCCGTCTCAACGCGCAGCCGCAGCTGCTCGGCCGTCATCGGCTCCGTGCCCCCGGCGACGATCGCGACCGCGCGCTTGTCGACGCCCTTCACACGCCCCTTCGCGTCGCGCTCGAAGACGCGGCCGAGCTCGGCGAGGCGGTGCAGGTTGGGGCTGTCGAAGAAGCGGTCGGGGAACGCGGCGTGGTGGGTGTCGAGCACGTGCGCGCCGACCTTGAGGCCCACCAGCTCGAGCAGCTCGAACGGGGTCATCGGCAGGCCGAACGGAGCCAGCGACTGCTCGACGACCTCGAAGGGTGTGCCCGTGTCGACCGCGTGCATCGCCTCGCCCAGGACCTTCGCCAGCACGCGGTTCACCACGAAGCCCGGGGTGTCGCGCGTGATGACGGCGTTCTTCTTGAGCTTCGCGGCGGTGACCATCGCCGTCGAGAGGGTCTCGTCGTCGGTGTGCGGCGTCCGGACCACCTCGATCAGCGGCATGACCGCGACCGGGTTGAAGAAGTGGAAGCCGACGAGGCGCTCGGGGTGCTCCAGCCGCTCGCCGATGCGCTCGACGGAGAGGGACGAGGTGTTGGTCGCGAGCACCGCCGTGGGCGAGACGTAGCGCTCGATGTCGGCGAACACGTCCTGCTTCACCGACAGCTCCTCGAAGACCGCCTCGATCACCCAGTCGGCGTCGGCGAAGTCGGAGCGGTCGGTCGTGCCGGTGATCAGCGCGCGGAGGCGGTTCGCGTCGTCGGGGGAGACGCGTCCCTTCGCCAGCAGCGCGTCGATCTCGGCGCGGATGCCCGCGACGCCCTTGTCGACCCGCTCCTGGTCGAGGTCGGTGATGACCACCGGCACCTGGAGGCGGCGGAGGAAGAGCAGCGCGAACTGCGAGGCCATGAGGCCCGCGCCGACCACCCCGACCTTGGTGACGGGCTTGGCCAGCGCCCTGTCGGGCGCTCCCGCGGGACGCTTGGCGCGCTTCTGCACCAGATCGAACGCGTAGATGCTCGCGCGGAACTGGTCGCCCGAGATCAGGTCGGCCAGCGCCTCGTCCTCGGCGGCGAAGCCCTCCTCGCGGGTGGTGTTCTTCGCGGCCTTGAGCAGCTCCAGCGCGCGGTACGGAGACGCCGCGACCGTGCCGATCCGCGACTCCAGCTGCTTGCGCGCGATCGAGATCGCGACGTCCCACTTGACCAGCCGCTCCAGCTTGCCGGGCGCGTTCGGCCGCTCCACCTTCACGGAGCCGCCGATCACGCCGTCGGCCCAGCGGAGCGAGTCCTCGAGGAAGGCGGCGGGCGGGAAGATCGCGTCGGCGATGCCGAGGTCGAACACCTCCTGGCCCTTGAGCGTGCGGTTGTTCTTCAGCGGGTTCTCGACGACGACCTTGAGGGCGTTCTCGATGCCGATCAGGTTCGGCAGGAGCCACGCGCCGCCCCAGCCGGGGATGATGCCGAGGAAGACCTCGGGGAGCCCGAGCGCGGGGATGGAGGAGTCGACGGTGCGGTAGTCGGCGTTCAGGCCGATCTCGGTGCCGCCGCCCAGGGCGAGGCCGTTGATGAAGGCGAAGGACGGCACGCCCAGCTCTGCCAGCATCCCCAGCGTGCGGTGGCCCAGGCGCGCCAGCTGGCGGCCGAGCTCACGGCTCGGGATGGCCCCGACCTTGCTGAGGTCGGCTCCCGCGGCGAGGATGAACGGCTTGCCGGTGATGCCGACCGCCTGGATCTCGCCGCGCGAGGCGCGCTCCTTCTGCGCCAGGAGGACGTCCGCCAGCTCGAAGAGCGACGCCGGCCCGAAGGTGTTGGGGCGGGTGTGGTCGCGGTCGTTGTCGAGCGTGATCAGGGCGAGCGTGCGGCCGCTGGGCAGCGGCACGTCGCGGACGTAGGAGTGGGTGACGACCTCGCCCTCGGCGAGGTCCACGAGGTTCTCGAATCCGTCGAGCATGGGTCAGCGTCCCTTCCGTCGTCCGCGCTTGCCGTCGTAGTGCGGGTTCTCCCAGATCACCGTGCCGCCCTGGCCGAGGCCGACGCAGAGGGCCGTCACGCCGTAGCGGACCTCGGGGTGCGACTCGAACTGCCGGGCCAGCTGGATCATCAGCCGGACCCCGGAGGAGGCGAGCGGGTGGCCGATCGCGATCGCTCCGCCGTACTCGTTGACGCGCGGGTCGTCGTCGTCGAGGCCGAAGTGGTCGAGGAAGGAGAGCACCTGCACGGCGAACGCCTCGTTGAGCTCGAAGAGCCCGATGTCCTCGATGCCCAGGCCCGCCTTGCGGAGCGCCTTCTCGGTCGAGGGGACCGGGCCGATGCCCATGATCTCGGGCTCGACACCGGCGTACGCGAAGCTCACCATCCGCATCTTCGCGGACAGGCCCAGCTCCTGCGCGGCGTCGGCGCTGGCCAGGAGCGACACCGTCGCTCCGTCGTTGAGCCCGGAGGAGTTGCCCGCGGTCACCCGGCCATGGGGGCGGAACGGGGTCCGCAGGCCCGCGAGGCCCGCGAGGGTCGTCTCGGGGCGCGGTGCCTCATCGGCGGTCGCGAGGCCCCAGCCCGCGGCGCTGCGCGTGGCGACGGGGACGAGGTCCGGCTGGATGCTGCCGGCGGCGTACGCGGCGGCGAGCTTCTGCTGGCTCCGCAGGGCGTAGTGGTCGGCGCGCTCCTTCGTCAGGTGCGGGAAGCGGTCGTGGATCCGCTCCGCCGTGCGGCCCATGTTGAGCGCGTCCTCGCCGACGAGGCGCTCGGAGAGGAAGCGCGGGTTGGGGTCGGCGCCGAAGCCCATCGGGTGCCGGCCCATGTGCTCCACGCCGCCGGCGAGGACCACGTCGTAGGCGCCGAACGCGATGCCGCCCGCGGTCGCGGTGACCGAGGTCATCGCTCCGGCGCACATGCGGTCGATGGCGAAGCCGGGCACCGACTTCGGCAGCCCTGCGAGCAGCGCCGCCGTGCGGCCGAGGGTCAGGCCCTGGTCGCCCTGCTGGGTGGTGGCGGCGATCGCCACCTCGTCCACCCGCTCCTTCGGCAGCGCGCCGTTGCGCTCCAGCAGACCGATCATCGCCTTGACGACGAGGTCGTCGGCTCGGGTCTGCCAGTACATGCCCTTCTCGCCGGCACGCCCGAACGGAGTACGGACTCCGTCGATGAACACGACTTCGGATCTCTCGGCCACAATGCCTCCCAGGAACTCACGGTCGCCGTCGATCGTAGGAACCGGCACCGCGCAGCCGGAATCCTTTGCCGCTTCCTACGAAGGGGTTTCGGTGCCCTCGGCCGGCGCTTGGGCCGCTTCGACAAACGCGGTGGCGATCGAGCCCGATGTGGCCTCGACCTGCCAGGCGCGGGCGCCGGCGCGGGTGAGCTCCGCGGCGACCGACTCCGCGGTCAGCGGCTCGGGCGGGTTCCAGGCCACCCGGCGCAGCAGCTCCGGCGTGAGCAGGTTCTCGACCGGGAGCGAGAGCAGCTCCGCGATCTCGGTGACCACGGCGCGTCCCGCCTTCAGGCGCGCGTCGGCGGCCGGGTTGCGATCGCCCCACGCGCGCGGAGGGGGGAGCGTGTCGGCGGCCGGGCGGGTCGGGCTCGGCAGGTCCTCGGTCGTCGTCCCGCGCTCGATCGCGGCCCACCAGCGCTCGACCTCGCCGCGGCTGGCGCGGCCGGTGAAATCGCGGCGGCCCGAGAGCTGGCCGATGCTGGTCGGGATGTTGCGGGCGACCGCGATGATCGAGGAGTCGGGGATCAGGCGGCCGGGAGCGATGTCGCGCTCGCGGGCGAACGCGTCCCGGGCCAGCCAGAGCTCGCGCGCCACGGCGAGGGGGCGCGGGCCGCGGAGCGAGTGCATGCCGGAGAGGCGGCGCCACGGATCCGGCGGGACCGCCTTCGGGGCGCGCGCGAGCGTCGCCTCGAACTCCTCGCGGGCGATGCGCGTCTTCCGCGCGGCGATGAGCATCTCCTCCATGCGGTCGCGGAGGTCCACGAGGAGCTCCACGTCCTTCGCGGCGTAGACGAGCCAGCTCTGGGGGAGGGGGCGGGTCGACCAGTCGGCGGCCGAGTGCTCCTTGGCCAGGTGGATGCCGAGGAGGTCCTCGACGACGGCGCCGAGGCCCACCTTGGGCAGTCCGAGGAGCCGGGCGGCGAGCTCGGTGTCGAAGATACGCACCGGGTCCAGGCCCACCTCGCGCAGGCAGGCGAGATCCTGGCTGGCGGCGTGGAGGACCCACTCCTCCTGGCCGATGACCGCCTGCAGGGCGTCCATCCGGCCGATGGCGGGGGGATCGAAGAGGAACGCGCCGGCACCGCGCCGGTAGACCTGGATCAGGTACGCGCGCTGCGAGTAGGTGAAGCCGGAGGCGCGCTCGGCGTCGACGGCGACGGGGCCCTCGCCGGCGGCGAGGGCGTCGACCGCGGCGAGGAACTCGTCGGGCGTGGAGAGGACACGGTAATCAGTCACGGTTGTTCCGTCGGAAGGCGAGCGGGGTCACACCGTCGCTCGATACGGGCGGGAGACCCGCGAGCATGCACAACAGCTCCCCCCACCCTTCCACGTGAGCGGCGAGCTGCGCATCATCCGGGCTCCAGGAGGCGCGGATCTCGATCTGCGCACCGTCCCCCTGAGCGGCCAGCTCGCCGAAACCGGTGGAGAGCACCTTGGTGGCCGTGCCGGACGCGGCGGAATAGGAGGCGCCCCGCGCCCCGAGGGCGTCGATGAGCCAGGACCAGGCGACCTCGGCGAGGAACGGATCGGTGCCGATCTCGACCTCGAGCGGGGCCTGGGCGAAGCAGACGACACGGAAGGGGCCGCCCCACTGCTCGGGCTCCTCGGGGTCGTAGAGGAGGATGAAGCGCCCCGTGCCCAGCTCGGAGTCGCGTCCGTGCGCGTGCGGCGCGACGTCGCCCGACAGGGCGAGGGCCCAGGGCGCGAGACCCGACGGCGAGGCGATCTCGGACACGGTGAGCTCGGCGCGCGTGGAAGCGGCGCGGATCGACTCCGTCGCGACCCGGAACTCCTCGGGGAGCTGGGACGACGCTGGGAATTCGGGCACGGTCGCAGACTAGGGTTCCGACGCGCCCGGGACGCGGAGGCACGCCGGGTGGGCGGCTCTCAGCGCGTGCGGCTCCAGCGGGCGTAGACGGCCCCGGAATCGTCCGCGGCCAGGAGCGTCAGGGCGTAGGCGTCGTCGACGACGGCCGTGCCCGTCGCGACCGGGAGGCCCGGCAGGACGACGCGCGGCGAGGTGGTGAGGCACAGCTCGTCGACCCGGCCCGAGGCGAGGAACTGGCCCGAGAGCGAGGCGCCGCCCTCGCAGACGACGCGGTGCAGGCCGAGCCCGGCGAGAGCCTCCAGGAGCTCGTCGACGCCGATCCGCTCCGAGGAGGACGGGACCGGGACGACCTCGACGCCGGCGGGGAGCCCCTCCACCGCGCCGCGCGACTCCGGCACCAGCAGCAGGACCCGGGAGCCCTCCTGCAGCTCCAGGCGGTGCCCGGCGAGATCGCCCGAGGCGGAGACGACGGCGAGCGGGACCCGCCGGGGGACGCGGTAGCCCTCGGCGCGGACGCTGGCGGCTCCGACGAGGACGACGTCGGCCTGCTCGCGGACGACTCCGAGGATCGTGCGGTCGACGCGGTTGGTGAGCGTCTCGCTGGTTCCGTCGGAGCCGGTGCTGGAGCCGGTGACGCTCGCGATCATGTTCAGGCGCACGCGCACCGCCTCGTCGGGACGCCAGGCGTCCGCGACCGCCGCTCGCGCGCCCTCCTCGCCGATCACGATCGGCGGACCGGCGGGGACGAGCGGCCGGAGGATCATGCGGCCAGGTGCGCGCGGACCTGCCGCTTGGTGCGGCCGAGCAGCGCGGTCATGCCGCGCAGGCGCAGCGGCGAGACCGCCTCCGAGAGGCCGATGGTCTGCGGGAAGTCGTCGGGGACGGCGAGCACCTGCTCGGGGGTGAGCCCGGCCAGGCCCTGCGCCAGGATCGACGCGAAGCCGCGCGTCGTGGGCGCCTCGCGGGGAGCCGTGGCGTGCAGGTGCACGATCCCGCCCTCGACGTCGACGACGATGAAGACGGGCGCCTGGCACTCCTCCACGCGCTCGAAGAGGTCCGGGTGGTCGCGGTAGCGCTCGGGCAGGTCGGGGAGCTCGTTCGAGAACTCGAGCAGGAGCTGCAGGCGCTCCGGCTTCTCGAGGGCGAGGAACTCCTCGCGGATGTCGCGCAGAGCGTCGGGGAGCGTGGTGTCGGTCATCCGGTCCAGTGTCTCATCGGGGGAGGGGCGGCGGGCGGTCGCAGCGGAGGCCGGGAGCCCGGATCCGGCCCGTCGACGGGCGGATCGGCGCTCCCGGCCTCCGTCGTGACGCGTCAGCGGGCCGCGGGGGCCTCGCCGGGCTCGGCGCCCTGCACGATCGGGACGCGGACGGCGCTGCCCCACTCGGTCCAGGAGCCGTCGTAGTTGCGGACGCCCTCGAAGCCGAGGAGGTGGGTCAGCACGAACCAGGTGTGGGCGGAGCGCTCGCCGATCCGGCAGTAGGCGATGACGGAGTCGCCGTCCTTCAGCCCCGCGCCCTCGCGGTAGATGCCGTTCAGCTCGTCGAGGGGGCGGAAGGTGCCGTCCTCGGCGACGGCCCTGCCCCACGGCACGTTCTGCGCGCTCGGGATGTGACCGGCGCGCAGGGCGCCCTCCTCCGGGTAGGCCGGCGCCGTGGTGCGCTGCCCGGTGAACTCCTCCGGGGAGCGGACGTCGATCAGCGGGTTGCCGAAGTGCGCGAGGACGTCGTCCTTGAAGGCGCGGATCTCGGCGTCGCTGCGTTCGACGACGGGGTACTCGGCGGGCTCCGGGGAGGAGGCGTCGGTGGTCGTCGGGCGGCCCTCCGCGAGCCACTTGTCGCGGCCGCCGTCGAGCAGACGGACGTCCTCGTGACCGAAGAGGGTGAAGACCCAGAGCGCGTAGGCGGCCCACCAGTTGTTCTTGTCGCCGTAGACGACGACGGTGGTGTCGCGGGCGATGCCCTTGCCGCCGACGAGCGCGGCGAACGCGGCGCCGTCGATGTAGTCGCGCTGCACCGGGTCGTTGAGGTCGGTGTGCCAGTCGATCTTGACGGAGCCGGGGATGTGGCCGGTCTCGTAGAGCAGGACGTCCTCGTCGGACTCGACGACGACGAGACCGGGAGTGCCGAGGCGCTGCTCGAGCCAGTCGGCGCTGACGAGCCGTTCGGGGTGCGCGTAGGAGGCGAACTTCGGCGACGGATCGGTTTCGACGGACAAGAAGGACCTCCAGGATGGTGCGCGGAGCGCGGGCGTGATTCCACGGCGGGCTACGCTGGAGCCCGCCCTTCAGCGACAGTACGCGTCCGCGGACGACGCCGCACGGAGGGCGCCGTAAGAGTTCGACACAGAACCGCGGCGGCTCCGTGCCCGGTGCGGCCGCCGCCACTGAGCGCACGGACCCCGCCGTGCGCAGGATGCGAGACGCGAGTGAGCCCCGACGACGTCCGATCGACGAGCAGCCTGACCGCCCGCTCGCCCCAGATCAGCGGGCACGAGATCGCGTCGACGCTGGTGCCCCCGCGCCAGTTCGAGGGCGCCACCTTCGAGAGCTACCGTCCCGACCCGGAGTACCCCTCGCAGGCCGACGCGGTGGAGGCTCTCCGCGCGTTCGCCGCCGGCGGCGGATCCAGGGGAGGCGGAGGCGGCTTCCTGGGCTTCGGCCGGAAGAAGGCCCCCGCGGTCAAGCCGGGCGTGTACCTCGACGGCGGCTTCGGCGTCGGCAAGACCCACCTGCTCGCGGCGATCTGGCACGCGGTGCCGGGCCGCACCTACTTCGGGACGTTCATCGAGTACACCGCACTCGTCGGCGCGCTCGGCTACGCGGCGACCGTCTCGCTCCTCAAGGGCTCTGCGCTGCTGTGCATCGACGAGTTCGAGCTGGACGACCCGGGCGACACGATGCTGATGACGCGGCTCCTCGGCGAGCTGGTCGCCTCCGGGACCCGCATCGCCGCGACCTCGAACACCCCGCCCAACGCGCTGGGCGAGGGGCGCTTCGCCGCGGCGGACTTCCTCCGCGAGATCCAGTCGATGGCCGCCCACTTCGAGACGATGCGGATCGACGGCACCGACTACCGGCGCCGCGACATCGAGGGCCACGCCGTTGTGCGCACCGACGAGGAGATCGACGCTCTCGTCGCGGCCGCCCCCGCCGGCTCCGTCGTCACCGACGACCCGTTCGCGAACGCCGTGCACCACCTGGGCACCGTGCACCCCTCCCGCTACATCAAGGTGATCGACGGCGTCGACACCATCGTGCTCCGGGGCGTCACCGCTCTGACCGACCAGACCGACGCCCTGCGCCTCGTGGCCTTCATCGACCGGGTCTACGACGCGCAGATCCCGGTCCTCGCCTCCGGGACGCCCCTCGACGAGGTCTTCGGCGGCGACATGCTGAGCGGCGGCTACCGCAAGAAGTACCTGCGCTCGATGTCGCGGCTCATCGCGCTCACCTCGATGGCGCCCCGCTCCTAGGGGCGGATCCGCTCTCCTCCCGGCGTTCCCGGGGTCGTCGTCGTGCCGTCCGCCAGCGCGCCGTAACGCGCTTTTTACACAGGGGCCTCGGCCGTAACCTCCGCGAAACGCGGTGCCTCACGGGACGAAACCTCGCGCCACCAGACTGTCGGCTACCCGAGGTGACCCGACACCCGCGTGTCTCCAGGCCGTGCTCCGACGCAGCGTCCTCGCTCCGGGCTTTTCTCTGCACACTCACGAGAGGTTCAACAATGGATCAAGGCAATACCGCGTTCCTGCTCATCGCAGCCGCGCTGGTCCTGCTCATGACCCCCGGGCTCGCCTTCTTCTACGGCGGCCTGGTGCGTGCGAAGAGCGTCATCAGCATGATGATGCTCAGCTTCGGAGCCATGGGCCTCATCGGGGTCCTCTGGGTCCTGTACGGCTACGCGATCGCGTTCGGCAACGGCCCGTCCGGCCCCGCAGGGACCGACACCTTCGTCGGCATCGACGGCGTCCTCGGCATCGACACCGCCCAGATCGGCCTGCAGGGCATCTACAACGACGCACTCGGCGAGCAGACGTCGGCCTACCCGACGCTGGCCTTCGCCGCGTTCCAGGCGACGTTCGCGATCATCACCGTCGCGCTCATCTCCGGCGCCATCGCGGACCGCGCGAAGTTCGGGGCCTGGATGGTCTTCGCCGGCGTCTGGGCCACCGTCGTCTACTTCCCGGTCGCCTCGTGGGTCTTCAACTTCACCCTCGGCGACGACGCCACCGTCGTCGACGGCGGCTGGATCGCCTACGGCGTCGGCGCGATCGACTTCGCGGGCGGCACCGCCGTCCACATCAACGCCGGAGCGGCGGCCCTCGCCCTCGCCCTGGTGCTCGGCAAGCGCGTCAACTTCACCAAGGGCGCGCACCAGCCGCACAACCCGCCGTTCGTGCTCCTGGGCGCCGGACTGCTGTGGTTCGGCTGGTTCGGCTTCAACGCCGGCTCCGAGCTCGCCGCCGACGGCATCGCGGCCGTCGCCTTCCTCAACACCATCGCCGCTCCGGCCGCCGCGATCCTCGGCTGGCTCGTCGTCGAGAAGATCAAGGACGGCAAGCCCACCTCGATCGGCGCCGCCTCGGGCGCGGTCGCGGGCCTCGTCGCGATCACCCCGGCGTGCGCCAGCCTGTCGCCGTTCTGGGCGATCGTCCTGGGCGTCATCACCGGAGCCGTCTGCGCCCTGGCGATCGACCTCAAGTACCGCCTCGGCTACGACGACTCGCTCGACGTGGTCGGCGTGCACCTGGTCGGCGGCCTCATCGGAACGCTCTACATCGGCTTCTTCGGCACCGGCGTGGGCCTGTTCCTCACCGGCGACGCGAGCCAGCTCGGCAAGCAGGCCCTCGCGGCCTTCACCGTCCTCGCCTACTCCTTCGTCATGACGCTCCTCATCGGCTGGATCATCCAGAAGACGATGGGCTTCCGCGTGAAGAACGAGGACGAGATCGCCGGCATCGACACGGCCATCCACGGAGAGGCGGGCTACGTCCTGGCGGACTGACCCCCTCCTCCGCAGCACCCGACGGGGTGCCGGCTCTCCGGAGCCGGCACCCCGTCGGCGCGTCCGGGACGGGCGACCGCCGGGCGCGCCCCCGCGGGCGGGCGGCCGCGGATCCGGGCTAGGGTTCCGGGGTGCCCTCCTCGCGCTCGGTCGTGTCCCTGCTCCTCCGACTCCTCGGCCGCGCGGTCGCCCCGCGGCCGGACGCCGGGCCCCGCCCGCAGCGCCCGTACCTGAGCACGACGGCGCCGACCCCGGGCGCGAGCGGAGTGGGCCGCACCGTCGAGGTCGACCCGTCGCGGCTCCGCGGGGTCCGCCTGGGCTACGCGCCCACGCCCGACGGCGACCCGGACCCGGGCGAGGTCGTCTGGACCTGGGTGCCGTACGAGGAGGACGACGGCCGCGGCAAGGACCGCCCGGTGCTCGTGCTCGCGGTCGAGAAGTCGGGGACAGTGCTCGCCGTGCGGCTGAGCTCGAAGGAGCACTCCGACTACCTGGCCGTCGGGACCGGCGGCTGGGACCCGGACGGGCGCCCCAGCTGGGTCGACCCGGAGCGCGTGTTCCGCGTGCACCCCGCCGGGATGCGTCGCGAAGGAGCAGCTCTGGAGCGTGCTCGGTACGACGCCGTCGCCCGGGTGCTCTCGGCGCGGTACGGCTGGCACTGAGCGCTCGACGTCGTCGAGCGGCCACGAGTGGTCGCCGCTGACCGCCTCACGGGGCGATCCCTGCGCGTCGAACGAGGGCCGTGCTCCTCGGAGGAGGCGTCAGACCGGGTCGATCGGCACGAAGCCCGCGTACTTCGCGGCGCGGCCGTCCCCGGAGGACGTGCCGGTGAGCCTGCGCTGCACCCACGGCGCGACGTGCTGCCGGTAGTACTGCACGGTTCCGCCGCGCCGGAGTCCGGACTCGGGAGCGTCGGGCAGCGCGGCGGGCGGCGTGAGCCCGAGCGCCCGCAGGACCCGGTCGGCCACCCGCCGGTGCCCCCGCGGGCCGAGGTGCAGGCGGTCCTCCGACCACAGCGCCGGATCGGCGAAAGCGGGGTCGTGCCAGTTGTCGGCAACGACCACGTCGGTCCGGTGGCTCGTCCGGCGCAGGACGGCGTCGGTCAGCGCGTCCCCGCGGCGGCGGATGAGCGAGCCGAGCGGGAGCCGCGGCGACGGGTCGGCGCCGGCCAGGGCGATCAGCACGACGCCCTGCTCGTCGCAGCGCTCGAGGACGCGGAGGTAGGCGTCGGCGATCCGCTCGATGTCGGCGCGCGGGCGCAGCATGTCGTTGCCGCCTCCGTTGAAGGAGAGGTGGGTCGGGCCCAGGGCGAGCGCGGGCTCGAGCTGCTCGGCGAGGATCGGCGCGATGAGCCGGCCCCGGATCGCGAGATTGGCGTACTCGATCCGCTCGCCCGTGGCCGCCGCCCATCCCGCGGCCGTCAGATCGGCCCAGCCGCGCGGGGTGCCGTCCGGCCGCTCGTCGCCGACGCCCTCGGTGAAGGAATCGCCGATCGCGACGTAGCGGACGGCCGTCATCGGCGGGTTCCGGAGGTGCGCATCGTGGCACTGTACCGCTCCGCGGCCGGGCTCAGGCGCGGCGCCTCAGCGGGGTGACCGGTGCCGAGCGGATGCTGCTGGGGCGGGCCGGCGTCGCGGCACCCGGCGCTGCGGCGAGCAGCTCCTCCTCGGGCCGGATGCCGGGCCGGTGCTCGCGCTCGGGACGCGGGGCGGCCCGGAACCAGGCGGCCAGCGCGGAGGACCGGCGGTGCCTCCGGTGGTCGCGGTCCAGCTCGGCGGTGCCCCGGTAGCCGGAGCCCCGGGCGATGCGGTCGAGGCCGCCGAGAGCGACGGGGGTGCTCGCCATCAGGACGGCGGCCAGCTCGAGTCGGCGGAGGGCGAGGTGCTCGTCGAGGCCGAGCCCGTAGCAGCGGCGGAACCGCAGCCGCAGCAGCAGGGCGGGCATCCGCAGCTCGGCGGCGAGGTGGTGGACGGTGAAGCGCCGATCGAGGTAGCGCTCGTTGACGAGGGCGGCCGCCGCGATGGCGACGACGTCGAGCGGCCGGCGGGAGGCGGCGAGGCGAGGGGTGGGGGTTCGGGTGTCCAGGGGAGGCATGCACAGGAGACGCGCGAGGTCCCTGTTCGTGACGCGGAGGCGCGGAATGCGTTCGGGTGGCGCAGTGATCGGTGTCGGACCGGCTCGACCGGCAGGGGCTGTGCCATCGTCGGGAGGGAGCGGAGTCCCCGCCGATCCGGAACCGACACCCAGGAGACGACCGCATGGCGCACGCCGCGCTGATCATCCACAGCGCACGGAAGGTCGACGCGGCCGGGACGGTGGAGGACCACTGGCTCCTCGCGCGGGACGGCGCGATCACGGCGACCGGCACCGGCACCGGCTGGCAGGCGCAGGCGGAGGGGGCGGAGCTGCACGACGCGCGGGGCCTCACCGCTGTCCCGGGCTTCATCGACCTGCACGTGCACGGAGGGGGCGGCCACGGCTTCGACGGAGGAGCGGAGGCGATCCGCGCGGGCCTCGCGCTGCACCGCTCCCATGGCACCACGCGCTCGCTGGTCACCCTGGTCTCGGCGCCGCTGGAGCAGCTGGAGTCCTCTCTGGACGCGGTCTCGGCCCTCGCGGCCGCCGACCCGCTCGTGCTCGGCGCGCACCTCGAGGGCCCGTTCCTCGCGCCCTCGCGCGGGGGAGCGCACGACCCCGCGGCTCTCGTGCACCCCTCCTCCGGCGCGGTCGGCCGGCTGCTGGACGCCGCCCGCGGACGCCTCGCGCAGATCACGCTCGCGCCCGAGCTGCCGGGAGCCCTCGCCGCGGTGGAGCGGCTCGCCGGCGCCGGCACGGTGGTCGCGGTGGGCCACACCGAGGCGGACGCCGACCAGGCGCGGGCCGCGTTCGACCACGGAGCCCGGCTGGTCACGCACGCGTTCAACGCCATGCCCGGGATCGGCCACCGCTCCCCGGGCCCGATCCCGGTGGCCCTGGGAGACGAGCGGGTCGCGCTCGAGCTGATCCTCGACGGCCGGCACGTGGACGTCGAGGTGGTGCGGCTCGCGTTCGCGGCGGCTCCCGGGCGGATCGCGCTCGTCACCGACGCGATGGCGGCGGCCGGGGCGGGCGACGGAGCGCACCGCCTCGGCCCGCTCGACGTCGAGGTGCTCGGCGGAGTCGCCCGGCTCGCGGGCACCGCTGTGCTCGCCGGATCCACGCTCACGCAGGAGGAGGCCCTGCGGCGGGCCGTCGGGCCCGGCCGGCTCGGGCTGGAGGCGTCCGTCGCCGCCCTCACCGCCGTTCCCGCCCGCGTGCTCGGCCGTGGCGACCTCGGCCTGCTGGCCCCCGGGTACCGCGCCGACGTCGTCCTGCTCGACGCATCGCTCCGCGTGCAGCGGGTCTGGGCCGAAGGGCGCCCGTTCCCTCACTCCGCGGCCGGCGCGACGCGACCCCGGGTCAGGGCGTCGGCGTGACGGTCCAGGTCCCCTCGGTCTGGACGGCCATGACGCCGGGCAGGTCGGCCTCGAACACCTCGGAGAAGGCGACGGAGTCGCCGAACAGCTGCGGCTGATCGGAGGTCGTGAACACGCGGCCGGAGAACGAGTCGTCCGGACCCGCGGGCGTGTAGTCGACCGTCACGCGCGGGACGTCGTCGGAGAAGAACAGGACGGCCGGGCCGGTGCCGGACTGCGCACCGCTCACCGTCGCGAGGTCGTTCCAGCTCTGCAGGCCGAGCGTCCACGGCCCGTCGGCTCGGACGATCACCTGCTGCTCGACGGGGTCGTCGCGGAAGATCCCGGTCAGGAACGACCCCGTCATCGGGGCGGCGGCCTCGCCGAAGGGCGTCATCCGGCCCGCGGCGGTGACGATCGCCGTGCCGGTGCAGGCCGAGCAGTCCAGGCTCAGGACGACCGCGAACTCGCCCTGCCGCTGGAACGACACGTCGGCCGGGCCGGTGCCCGAGACGGTGGCGGGGACTCCCTCGCCGACCGGCCCGGCGTCGACGACGGTTCCGACCGGCTCGGCGGTCGCCGGAGCGGAGGGGGTCGGGCTCGGAGTGATCAGGTCGGTGATGGCGGGTCTCGGCGTCCGCGAGGCGGGCGCGGACGCCGTGGCGCCCGCCTCGGCCCCGCCGCCGGCGGTGCACCCGCCCAGCAGCAGGAGCCCCGCCGCTGCCGTCGTCGCCACTGCCGCTGTCGTCCCCCGAGCCCTCATGCGTCCAGACTGCCACGGCTGGTCCGGATCGTCGTCCCCGGAGGGAGTCAGAGGAGCAGGGCGCCGAGGCCCGCGGCGGCGAGGACGACGATCCACGGGGGCACGGTCCAGCGCGTCAGCGCCACGAAGGCGCCGATCGCGAGCGCCAGAGCGCCGGTCGAGCCGATGCCCTCGGTCAGCACCGGGTCGTAGAGGGCGCCGCCGAGCAGTCCCACCACGCCGGCGTTCACGCCGGCCAGCGCCCTCTGCGCGACCGGCAGGTGCCGCAGCCGCTGCCAGAACGGGAGCACGCCGACCACGAGCAGAGCGCCCGGCAGGAAGATCGCGACCAGCGCGATCGCCGCCCCCGCGACACCGTCCGGCGTCCCCGCGCCCACCGCGCCGAGGAACGCGGAGAAGGTGAAGAGCGGGCCCGGCACCGCCTGCGCCGCGCCGTAGCCGGCCAGGAACTCGCTCTGCCCGACCGCGCCGGCGCCGACCGTCTGCGCCTCCAGCAGAGGCAGCACGACGTGGCCGCCCCCGAACACCAGAGCGCCCGCGCGGTAGAAGACGGAGGCGAGACCCGCCGCTCCCTCGTCGGTGAGAGCGGCGAGCAGGGGGAGGCCGGCCAGGAGGAGCCCCCAGAGGGCGAGGGCCGAGACCGCGAGCGCCGTCGGGATCCGGACCGCGAAGCCCGGGCCCTCGTCCGGAGCCGCCTCCTCACGGCGGAGCCACAGGACGCCGGCCAGGCCCGCCGCCGCGATCACCGCCACTTGCAGCGCGGGCTCCGGGGCGAGGAGCACGGCGACGGCCGCCGCACCGGCGATCGTCGCGCGTCGGCGGTCCGGTGCGAGCGAGCGCGCCATCCCGAGCACGGCCTGTGCGACGACCGCGGCCGCCGCCGCCTGGAGGCCCAGGAGCCAGCCGGCGGAGGCGACGTCGCCCGCACCGGCGACGAGTCCGGCGACGAGGACCAGCGCGATCGCCGAGGGGAGCGTGAATCCGCACCACGCGGCGACCAGTCCGGCGATCCCCGCGCGCTGCAGGCCGACCGCCATCCCGACCTGGCTGGACGCGGGTCCGGGGAGGAACTGGCACAGCGCGACGAGGTCGGCGTACGCGCGATCGGTCAGCCAGCCGCGGCGCACCACGAACTCCTCGCGGAAGTAGCCGAGGTGCGCGATCGGCCCGCCGAACGAGGTCAGCCCGAGGCGGAGGAACACGAGGAGCACGGGGAGGGCGCCGCCCCGCTGCAGCCGACCCGTCTCCGACACGGGGGCATCCTGCCAGACGGCGGTGTCCGGCACGCGTCGTGTCACCGGAAAAGGGACGATAAGCGGCCGGATAAGCGATTCCTGGTGCGTTCTCTTCCGGTTGATAAAGCGGTGGGTAGAAATACTGAACCCTTTCTCATCCCCTCTGTTAGCCTGATCCGGCTTCCCTTTCCTTCTCGAGGAGAAGGTGATCCGCATCAGCAGCGCGAGCACTGCCGCTCGTTCACTGAACGCCTTCTCCTCCTCTTTCGATCGGTGTACCCGGAACGGTGACGATCGGAAAGGCTCTCTCTTCCGTGACTCCTCAGGACACTGCCGTCGGCGACTCCGCCGACTCCTCCCGCACCGGCTCCCGATCGGGCGTCAAGGCCCTCTCCGCTCTCTCCCGCCGCACGATCCTCGCCGGATCCGTCGCCGGCGCGGGCGCGATCGCGTTCGCGACGCCGGCCCTCGCGGCCGGCGACCTCACCGCTGTGCCCCGACTGCCCGGCGAGGTCTCGCGCCTGTCCACCGCCACGTCGAAGACGGGCGGGAAGCGCTACGAGATCATCGACGTCGTCGTCGCGGGGGACCGGGCGCGCCTGTTCGTGCCGCACGCGACGCCTCCGTCGCAGACCAGGGGCGCATCGATGCTCTGGTACTACCACGCCCGCAACGGCACCCACACGGCGCTCTCGAGCGCGTTCGCCTACTCCGCCGACCTCGCCGTGGACCGCGGCATCGTCAGCATCTGCCCGACCTACGGCGGCAGCATCTGGTCGAGCCCGCGGGCGATCGAGATCCAGGCCGCTGTCGCCGCCTGGGCCTCGTCGGTGTGGCGGATCGACGCGAGCCTCCTGCGCTCCGACTCCGGAGGCGGGCCGCTCCTGGCCTGGGCCTACGGGAAGCGGATGGTGCCGAACATCCGGGGCGCGTACCTCTGCAGCAGCTCCTACGACATGGAGGAGCGCGCGGCGAGCGAGCCGGACAAGATCGGCCCCGAGTACGCGGATGCGGCGGCGATCGCCGCCACCAATCCGGCGCGGCTGCCCGCGTCGGTGTGGCGCGGCGCCCGGCTGAGGATCACCGGATCTCCCGACGACAAGGTCGTGCCCTTCGCCCTGCACGGCGCCGCCCTCCACGCCGCGGCTCTGCCCCTGGCGAAGGAGGCGACGGTGCGCACCCACCCGGGGGAGGGCACCGACGGCCACAAGGTCCCGAGCTTCACCAACAAGGAGATGCTCGACACCTTCCAGCGCTGGATCGCCGAGGGCCCCGTGCCGCAGACGGAGCCCGAGCCCGAGACGCCGCCCGTGTCCACGCTGCCCGGCGCGGGCACCTACGAGAACGGCGCCGCGCAGATCGTCACCACCGGCACCTGGACGACGCTGAAGGCCACCGCGGACAGCGGGGGGAGCATCGCCTACTCGACCAGCTCCGGCGCCTCCGCGACGCTCGCCTTCACCGGCACGAGCATCGCCTGGATCAGCCGACTCACGTCGTCCTCCGGGATCAACGACGTCGAGCTCGACGGCGTGAAGGTCGCGTCCGTCGACCGCTACAGCGCGTCCACCCGCTCGAAGCAGACGGTGTGGAGCAGCGGACAGCTCGCGGCCGGGCCGCACACGCTGACGATCCGCCGGGGGAGCAGCCGCAATCCGGCCTCGACCGGCAGCAACCTGCTGCTCGACTCCTTCGTGGTCGGCGACGCGACGCCTCCGCCGGCGACGACCCTGCCCGGAGCGGGCACCTACGAGAACGGCGCCGCCCCGATCGTCACGACCGGCACCTGGTCGACGCTGAAGGCGAGCACGGACAGCGGCGGCAGCATCGCCTACTCGACCACCGCGGGCGCCTCCGCCACCCTCGCCTTCACCGGTACCAGTGTGAGCTGGATCAGCCGCCTCACCGGCTCGTCCGGCATCAACGACGTCGAGCTCGACGGAGTCAAGGTCGCGTCCGTCGACCGCTACAGCGCCGCGACGCGGTCGAAGCAGACGGTCTGGAGCAGCGGACAGCTCGCGGCCGGGCCGCACACGGTGACCATCCGCCGCGGAAGCGGCCGCAATCCCTCCTCGAGCGGCACCAACCTGATCCTCGACGCGTTCGTGGTCGGCGACGCCGCTCCGGTCCCCATGGTCACCGTGCCCACGCCGATCGCGGAGTGGTCCTTCGCCGAGAGCGCCGCCCCCTTCGCCTCGGCCGTCGCGGGCGCTCCGGCGCTCCGGCAGGGTGCGGGCTCCTCCGCCCGCGCCGTCGCCACGCCGTTCGGCACCGGAGTCGCCCTCAACGGGACGACGGACCACCTGGTCGTCCCCAAGGGCGAGGTCGGCCCGCTCAACCTGGGCGCCTCGACCGGCCAGGTGACGATCGCGGTGTGGGTGCTCAACTCCGACGCGGACGGCGCCTGCATCGCGGGCGTCTGGGAGGAGTCGACGGTCGGGCCGCTGCGCTCCTACGCGCTGTTCAACAACCTCCCCGAGTACGGCGGCTGGGAGCGCGTGTGCATGCACGTCTCGAAGCTCGGCGGGCCGACGCCCGGCTACCCGTACTCGCGCGACTACTCGGTGGAGCCCCGCCGGATCACGCGCGGCGTGTGGCAGCTGCACGTCGGGACGTACGACGGCGCAGTCGCGGTCTCGTACCTCGACGGCGCCGCCACCGCGTACCCGGTGTACACCGACAAGCTCGGCGCGACCTACGCCAAGAACCCCTACGTCTACCCCGACGGCCTCAACGCGGCTCCGGGCGACTTCGTGGTCGGAGCGGTCGGCCGGGACGGCACGATGATCAACCGCTTCGCCGGCTCCCTCGCCCGACTGCGGGTGTGGGACCGGGCGCTGACCGCGGAGCAGGTGAAGCAGCTCTACTCGGCCGAGAAGGGCGCTCTCGGGTGACGACCCGAGGGCGGTGACACGAGTCCGAGAAGCGGATGATCCGCTTCTCGGACAAGGCCGTGTGAGCAATAGCCGGTGTCCCTCTTTCGAGGATGATTTTATCGGCTGAATTCGGATCTGCGGGCGGCCGCTCCACTGCTGCTCCGCCGTTCTCCGCCGCCTGTGTCCGCTGCGCGGGATTCCGCACTCACGCGGACGTGCGCTTCCGGAGGGGCGGATCGGGAATCCATCGGCCGGCGGCCGCGCAGCCCTGTCCCGGATCTCGGAGTGCGGCCCCGCGCCAGATGCGCACCGGCGCGACCACCTCCCAGCCGAGGGTGAGGTAGAGGGCGCGGCCGTCCGTGCTGGCGACGAGGAGACCGTTCCGTGCGCCCTCGGACCGGGCCCAGGCGGTGAGGGCGTCGACGACCCGCCGTCCCAGCCCGCGTCGGCGGAACCGCGCATCGGTCTCGATCCGGTCCAGGACCGCGACCGTCCCGTGCACGGCGGCGGTGCCCTGAGCGGCGACGACTCCGTCGACCAGCAGCCGGACGCTCGCCACTCCGTCGGCGGCCTCGAGCACGGCTCCCTCGAGCAGGGCACCCTCGGCGGTGCGGCCCGGGCCGAGGAGCGCCGCCATCAGGCTCTCGTCGCCCGCGACGAGCTCCAGCCCGGCGGCGGGCGCGAGGCGGGCGTCGTCGCCCAGGCCGATGACCGTCAGCCACTCCCGGGGCCCGGCCACCCGCTCGGCGCCCGCCTGCAGCGCGGAGGGCGACGGATCGACCAGGATCCGCTCCCGCGTGCGCGACTCCGCTCCGACATCGACCAGCCATGCCCCGTCCTCGCGGACGCGCTGCACGCCGCGTGCCCGGCACCAGCCCTCGACCCAGTCGTCCACCCGCTCCGTCGTCGTGATCACGCCCCGAGAGTAGCCGCGACCGGACGGGCGCGATCGTGGAAGCGGGTTCTCCCGGCGGTGGCCGTCGATCCCCAGCAGGACCGCCCTCGCCCGGATCGCACCCCGCGCACCGCGATCCGCCGGGTCCTCCCGTTGTCAACCTCAGTGCCACGGCGCCGTCCCCGGCCCTACCGTCGGCGCGAGACATCCGCTGCACCGCCGGGACCCTGACGGCCGTGCCGAGAGTGAGGGGCCGATCCGATGCCCAGGCAGGACGGCGACCCGCGGAGCACCACCCGAGTGCTGCGCGAGCTGGTCGCCGCGTTCGAGGATCCGAGGGCCGTGCACCCGGCGCTGGCCCGGCAGGTGCGGAGCGCCGCCCGCGAGCTGCTCGGCGCGTCGGAGCGGGAACCGCTGCGCCTGCGCGTGCGGATGCCGACCCTGATGGTCCCGCGCTCGGTCGTGGACGAGGTGCCCGATCCACCCCCGGTGCCGCCCGCCGCGCTCTGACCCGACGGCGCTCGTACACTCGGACGATGCGACACGGCATCGTCATCCTCCCGCAGGACCCGTGGGCCGAGGCCCGCCGGAAGTGGCAGTCGGCCGAGGGCCTGGGCTTCGACCACGCGTGGACCTACGACCACCTCTCCTGGCGCTCCCTCGCCGACCAGCCGTGGCACGCGACCGTCCCCACCCTCACCGCTGCCGCGATGGTGACCGAGACGCTCCGCCTGGGCACGTTCGTGGCCTCCCCGAACTTCCGCCACCCGGTGCCGTTCGCGAAGGAGATCGCGACGCTGGACGAGATCTCGGGCGGTCGGACGATCCTCGGGGTCGGCTCGGGCGGCACGGGCTTCGACGCGCGCGTGCTCGGGCAGCCCGACTACTCGCCCCGGCAGCGGCACGAGCGCTTCACCGAGTTCGTCACGGCCCTCGACGCGCTGCTGCGCTTCGAGGAGCCCGGCTCGAGCGGCGTGGACCTCGAGGGGGAGTGGTTCACCGCCCGCTCGGCGCGGATGGTGGGCGAGCCCGTGCAGCACCCCCGCGTCCCGTTCGTCCTCGCCGCGAACGGGCCGAAGGGCCTCGCGCTCGTCGCCGAGCGCGGGCAGGGCTGGGTCACCACCGGCCCGGAGGGAGTGTCGAGCGAGGAGTGGTGGCGGGCGGTCGCGTCCCTCTCCCGGCGGCTCGACGCGGCGCTCGAGGCGGCCGGGCGCGACCCGCGCACCGTCGAGCGCCACCTCTCGCTCGACTCCGGGAGCGACTACTCCCTCGAGAGCGTCGCCCGGTTCGAGGACATGGCCGGCCGGGCGGAGGAGCTCGGCTTCACGGACGTGATCGCGCACTGGCCGCGGCGCGACGGCGTCTACGCGGGCGACGACGAGGTCCTCTACGAGGTCGCCTCGCGATTCTGACAGGGCCTCGGGGGCTCCGGAGCGGTCCTCAGACCGCGCGGGCGCTCCCGCGGTCGACGAGACGCGCGGGCAGGAGGCGGATCGACGGCTCCTCGCCGCGGGACGGCTGCTCGATCCGCTCGACGAGCGTGTCGACCAAGTGCGCGCCAAGCTCGGCGGCACCCGTCTCGACGTAGCTGTAGGGGAGCGAGAAGTCGCGGGCGAACTCGGCCGAGTACAGGCTCACGATGGACAGCTGCCCGGGCACAGCGACAGCGCGTCGGCCCAGGATCGCGGGAAGCATCGCGATGGTCCGGTCGCTGTGGACGACCAGCGCCGTGAGACCGGGGTTGTCGTCGAGGAACGCCGTGACCATCGGCTCGACGGCGTCGGCAGCGGTGGCGGCCGGGCGCAGCACCAGCTCGATCCCGAGCCGACCGGCGGTCTCGAGAGCCGACTCGCGGAACCGGAGCCCATAGGTGCCCCCGCGGTCGAAGACGCGCTCAGGAGGAGTGATGAGACCGATGCTCCGATGCCCGAGGGCGCCCAGGTGCTCGATCAGAAGGCGGGCCGCGTCGCCGAAATCGAGGTCGAAGACGTCCACCCCGGAGGCGTCCGCGGGCACGCCGAGGGCGGCACCGGGCCGCCGCGAGGCGCGCAGAACGGGCAGCCGGTCGTCGTCGTCCGCGACGCTCAGGAGGATCAGTCCGTCGACCTGCCCGGAGCCCGTGAGCCGGCGGACGGCAGCCGCCCCGTCGGCCTCGGTGGCCAGCAGCACGTCGTAGCCGAGCTCGCGGGCGCGGGCCGTGATGGGGAGCACGTACTCGACCATCGCGGGCGCGAACTCGTCCGGGTCGAAGTGGACGAGCAGTCCCAGCGCCATGGTGCGGCGCGTCGCGAGCGCCCGTGCTCCGGCGTTGACGGTGAAGTCGAGCTCGGCGATCGCGTCCTCGATGCGCTTGCGCGTCTCGGGGGAGATGCTGCGCTTGCCGGAGAGGACGTACGACACCGTGCTGCGAGAGACCCCTGCCGCTTTCGCGACGTCTCCGATCGTGGCCATCTCCACCCCCGCTCGAACCGTGTCGAGAGTGGCAGTGCGGCGCGGCGCATGCAACTCGGGCGCCGCGTCCCCGGCCCGAGGACCGGACGCTGCGACTCCGGCGCTCTGCTCGTCCACGGCGCGCTCGTCCACGTCCGGTCCCGACGACACGCCGACGCGGCCGGGCGCACGAGGTGCCCGGCCGCGTAGAGGGCGTTCTGGACGGATCAGCCGCAGCGCGCCGCACCGTAGGCCGGTGCCGTGGATCCGCTCGCGGCAGCGCCGTCGACCGTCCCCGCGATCCGCACGTCGAGAGCGCCGGCTCCGACGCTCGCAGCGCGGGTGCTGAAGGCGGCCGAGACCGTCTTGCCGGGAGCGACCCCGGTGAAGGTCTTCGTGCCCCAGGCCGAGCCGATCGTGATGTCAGCGGCGACCGCGCTGGTGTTGGTCGCCGTCCCCGTGATCGTGACCTTCCCCGCGGTGCAGCGCGAGGCCGCCGTGCCGGTCACCGTCAGGCTCGTGGTCCGCCCGACGAAGGGCGTGACCGAGATCCTGTCGATGTTGGGCGCGTACTGCGAGGTGAGCAGGACGCCGGGGAAGGTGTCGGAGAGGTAGGTCGTCCCGTCGAACCCCGGGAGCTCCTTCGAGGTGATCGCGATGGTGTTCGAGCCCTTCCTGAGCGTGACCGGCACGCTCAGGTCCCACAGCTGGTTCTGGTGGAACGTGTGCGGGAAGAGCACGCGCTGCGTCACTCCGTTGACCGTGATGTCCGCGTGGCGGGCGAGCGGGTCGGGGTTGTAGTGCGTCGCGGGGGACTGCTCCTCGTTGGAGTAGCGCAGCGTGAGCGCGTAGGTCCCGTCCTGCTCGGCCTTCACGTCGCCGAAGGTCAGGGTCGAGTCGCCGTCGCGTCCGCCGCCGATGTTCCCGACGGCCTTGCCGCCCGACGCGAAGGACAGGTCGCGGACCGTGGCGGGGCCGGTGATCGTGGCCGCCTCCGCCTCGTAGCTCGTCGTCGCGGGCGGGTTCGCGCTCGCTCCGACGACGATCCGATCGACGAGGAGCGTGCCGCTCGTGCCGACGACCTCGATCTTGTTCACGCCGCCCGAGAGGAAGACCTGGCGGGTCGAGCTCGCGCCCACCGGCCCGACCTTCACGTCGTTGACGTAGAGGTCGCCGGTGCCGCCGCCCAGGGTGTCCACCGTCACGGAGGACGGCGCGTCCTTCGCGGAGTAGCCCCAGACGGTGGTGGAGGCGCCGCTGGTGAGCGTCGCCGTGCCCGAGCCGGAGACGCCGGCGCGGGAGTAGTCGGCCGTCGCTCCGTTCTCGAGCGTGCCGGTCTCGGCCTCGTGGATCGAGGTCGCGGCGGCCGCGCTGGGGAGGGAGAGCTCGATCTTGTCGACGATCGCGTCGCCCACGGTCGACTTCGTGCCGGCGAGGTTCTTCGCGGCGAGCGAGATCGTGTGGGTGCCGGCGGTCAGCTTCACCTTCGTGTCCGCGTGGTCCCAGACCACGAACTTGTAGGCCAGCGGAAGGAGGATCTCCTGCTCCGCAGCGCCGTCGACGCTCAGGAACGCGTTGATCGGACCCTGCTGGGCGTTGGCGGCGTAGGTGTTGAGGGAGTTGGCGAAGACGCTGAGGTCGTACTCGCCGTCCTTCGGGACGGTGACCGCGAAGTCGAGCTTCAGGTCGCCGCCGGTGCGGATCCCGCCGACGTTGCGTCCGCCCGAGGTGTAGAAGCCGCCGACGTTGGTCGGCGAGCCCTCGGGTCCGTTGAGATTCCGCGATCCGGTGTAGCGGGCGTCCTCGGCCTCGTACTTCTGGCGGAAGTCGACGGGCGAGGCGGACGGCGACGACGCGTTGGCGCCCGGGGTCAGGACGACCTCGTAGGCGGAGTCGACGTCGAGTGCGGGGAGGGATCCGCCGAAGTCGAGCGAGAGGGCGCCGTCCACGACGGACGCGTCGAACTCCTTCACCGTCTGCGGGGCTCCCGAGTCGCCGACCTGGCCGGTCCAGCGGATCTCGCTGACCTCCACGTGGACCTCCGAGCCGAAGGTGGCGGCCGGGATGCGCTCGAACGCGACCTTCTGCGAGCCGCCGACGCCTCCGAAGAGGGCTCTCGCCTGCTTGGCCGCGGTGTCGAGGGTCGCGACGCCCTGGAGGGTGTAGCTCTGGCCGGGCTTGGGCGGCGTGACCGCGACGGTGTCGCCGGTCATCGATGCGTAGGCGTTGAGGAGCCACCACTGGCCGTTGGCGCGGTTGGCCTGCACCGCGGAGTCGGAGAGGTTGCCGTCGATGTTCCAGTAGGCGATGTCGCCGTCGACCTTCTTGTCCTCGAGCGCGCTGATCCACTGGACCATCTGGCCGGGCACGGAGGTGTGGTAGTTGAAGGCGTACTCGTTGAGGTTCACCGGCAGGTGCTTCCCGGCGTAGGACGTGCCCGCGTACAGCTCGTCCTCCCAGGCCCGGAAGCGGTCGACGTTGGTGCGGATCTCACCCGGGGCGCTCAGCTCGTGCCAGGTCATCACGTCGGGGACGGTGTCCTGCTCGAGCGTGTGGGTCATGAATCCGCGGACCTGGTCGTAGAGGACGCTGGTGTTCGGTCCGGCGATGCGGGCGTCGGGCATCCTGTCGCGGATCAGCGCGTAGGTGCTGTCCCAGGCCGCGAAGAACGCGGTCGGGTCCTCCAGCCAGCTCTTCCCGTCGTAGCTCCACTTCCCGTTGCCGAACATGTTGCCCTCGGGCTCGTTGAACGGCACGAACACGATGTTGTCCTGGTACTCCTCGGGGAGCGCGAGCACCTGGTCGACCTGCGTGGCGATCTTCGCCTGGTAGTCGGCCAGCTTCTCCTGGGGAGTGCTGCCCGGCCACTCGTAGGGGAAGCCGCGGTAGATGTCCGTCATGTAGATGTAGGTGTCGCCGTCCGAGGTGTCGGCGACGGCCTTCGCGACGCTGAGCGCGTCGGCGCCCGGATGCTGCGGCCCGTCCTGCGCCTTGGTCGAGACCGTGCGCAGGTCGATCCCCTCGAGGAGGTTGTCGGAGGGGAGGCCCTCGCCGTAGACCCCGTAGAGGGTGCCGGACGCGCCGCCCATGAACTCGCCGGTGCTCGTGCCGAGGTCGATGGTCATCTCGTCGAGGGCGCGCACCGTGACGGTCGCCGTGACCGCGGTGCCGAGGCCGGTGACGGTGCCCTTCACGGTGAAGGTGCCGCGCTTCGCGTACGCGGAGGCGGGGACGCTCTCCCAGGTGACCGGGGCGTCGCGGTTCACGCCGTCGGAGTAGGTGGCGGGGACCCCCGGCAGGGCCGGCGCGACGCCGATGCCGGTGGTGACCGCGACGCTCGTCGAGAGAACGCCGGTGACGGCCGGCGCGGCGTCGCCCGCCAGACCCCGGACCTGAGCGGCGGTCAGAGCCCGGTCGTAGACGCGGAAGTCGTCGATCGCTCCGTCGAAGTAGGGGTGCACGTTCCAGAGCGCCCGGCCGATGTTGCCGCTCTTGGAGGCGGAGGCGGAGTAGAGCTGCTTCGCGAGATCGACGGAGGCGGGAGCCGTCGCGACCTGCAGACCGTTGAGGTACAGGGTCACGGTCGTGCCGTCCATCGTCGCGGTGACGTTGACCCACTGGTCCTTCTGCAGCGGCGAGGAGCTGGAGACCCCGGTCTCACCGCCGTCCTTCAGCTGCTTGATGATCGCGCGGGCGCTGCCGCCGTCGAACGACGGAGCGAAGGCCGACGCGGCGTCGGGGCTGATGCCCAGGCACCACAGCCACTGGAAGCCTCCGGTGCCGGACCACTTCGTCCAGGCGGAGACGGTGGTCTGCGTCACGCCCTGGAAGAGCCCGTTCGGCACGGTCAGGTACGGCGCGGAGGTCGAGTCCGCCGCGCCCCCGGGAAGGTCGATCGCGGTCGTACCGGCCTTCCGACCCGCGACGTACGTCGCTCTCGCGCTGTTGACGACGGTGCCGTCGAGCTTCTTCGGCGAGAGGTCGGCGACCGTGGATCCTGACACCTGCCCCTGCTCGAAGTCGTACTGGAGGATGAGCGCGTCGGCGGGGACGGTGGTGTCGGCCGCGGAGGCGGACTCGGCGCTCGGGAGAGCGACGGCGAGGGCGGCGAGTGTCGCGGCACTCAGCGCGAGGGCGAGGGAGCGGGTGCCGCGCCTCGGGGAGGACATCGTTGTCACGCTGGTCACTTTCTGTGGGGACAGCCGGCCGGACGACGGCGGGCGTCGGTCCGGGGTCGGAGCAACAGTGCTTCGAACCGGTTCGACAAAACTAGGTTCCCGCGCCTCCGACACGCAAGAGGACCTGAGAAGTTCCTCGTCCGGCTCGCAGGTGCCGGCGGTCGCTCGGGCTCTCGCCGGGACCCGTCAGCCCGCCGGAGCGGCCGTCGCCGCGACGCTCGACAGCGGGCGGACGGGTTCGAGAGGGGCGCGCATCGCCGGGGGAGTGCTGCTGATCGGGATGCTCGCCGGATGCACGGCGGGTCCCTCCGCTCCCGTCGACGACCGGATCATCGTCGCCGCGGAGAACGGCTACCGGCACGCAGGAGGACGTCCTGGACGCGGTCGAGGGGAGCCGCCCGGACTGGCTGAGCCCCGACGGCGTCCTCCCGCGGTGACCCGCGGGAACGCGGCGGCCTGTGCCGCGTGCGGGAGGATGAGGGCATGACGCTCCCTCGGCCGACGCTCCTCTCCCCGCCGCTCCAGGACCGGCTGGCCCGGTGGTTCGACGAGGAGGCGCCGCCGGCCCCCTCGGTGAGCTGGGCCCTGTTCGACCGCAGCGGGCTGCTCGTCCACCACGGCCGCGGGAAGCACCGCCTCGACGGCGACGCTCCCGGGCCCGGGACCGTGCACCGCATCGCCTCCATGTCGAAGAGCTTCGAGGCGGCGGCGGTGCTGATCCTGCGCGACCGCGGGCTGCTCCGCCTCGACGACCGCGTCGCCGACCACGTGCCGGAGTTCACCGACCCGCTCGACACCGCGGGCCGGCCGCTGCCCGTGACGGTCAGGATGCTCCTCAGCAACTGCTCGGGGCTCCCGGAGGACAACGGCTGGGCCGACGACGTCATGGCTCTGACGCGGGAGGAGTTCCTCGAGGTCGTCGGCCGCGGGCTGACCTTCACGGAGCGGCCGGGTGAGGTCTACCAGTACTCCAACATCGGCTTCTGGCTGCTCGGCGTGCTCGTCGAGAACGTGACCGAGGAGGACTTCCCGTCCTTCGCGACGCGGACGATCCTCGAGCCGCTCGGCCTCCACGACACCCGCTACGACAGCGGCGACTACCCCGACGGCACAGACCTGGCGGCCGGCTTCAGCACCTTCGACGACGGAGCGACCTGGGTGCCCCGCCCCGTCACCGGCACCGGAGCGGGCGCCTGCGCCGCGAGCATGTTCAGCACGGTCGGCGACATCGCCCGCTGGAGCGGCTGGCTCTCCTCCGCGTTCGAGGGCGAGGACGGCGCGGACGACGACCCGGTGCTGAGCCGCGCCTCCCGCCGCGAGATGCAGCGCGGCTGGACGCCGGTCCCCGCGCTGAGCCCTCGCGCCGTCGAGAGCACGCTCGACGGCTCCGCCTACGGGTTCGGCCTCGTCGTCGAGCACGACGTCCGCTTCGGCGGGATCGCCCACCACTCCGGCGGCCTGCCGGGCTGGTCGTCGAACATGCGCTGGCATCTGGAGTCGGGCCTGGGGGCCGTGGTCTTCGCGACCGCGAACGGGGCGAAGCTCGCCGCCGCCGCGACGGGACTCCTCCGCGCCGCCCTCGAGGACACCGCTCCTCCGGCGCGGACCATCACCCTCCTCCCGTCGACGCTCGCCGCGGCCGCCGCCGTCGAGGCCGCGATCGTCGCGGGAGACCTCACCCGGGCGGGGGAGCCGGGCAGCGGCGCCCTGTTCAGCCCCAACCTGCTGAGCGATGTGCCGGCCGACGTGCGCGCCCGCCGCCTCGCCACGGCGATCGCGGAGATCGGCGGGCTCGCCGAGGACCCGACCGCGAGGCCGCTGGTGGAGCGGCTGCTCTGGAGCGCCTCCGCGGCGCAGGCGGCCTTCCTCCTGCCGGGCCGCGACGGAGAGCTCGAGTGCCGGCTCGAGACCACGCCGACCGTCCCGGCCCTGGTCCAGCGCCTCGAGATCGTCGTGCGCGAGGCTCCGACGGCTGCCCTCCCGGTCGTGCGCTTCTACCGCCCTCGGGCCGGCTAGCGGTCGAAGACGAGGCGCGGACGCGGCGGACCTCGACGCTCCCGCATCGAGAACGGCGGGCGGCCCGCGAGGGACCGCCCGCCGTCACGCTCCCGCGGTCAGCGGATCGTCGTGCTCGCCGTGTCCGCGTTGCTGCGGATGGACGGGTCGGGCGTCTTCGTCGAGAACGCCGCCGCCAGCGCGGTCGCCGTGCCGGAGACAGCCGCCCTCACCGTGATCTTCTCCGACACGGTCCGCCCGTCCGCCAGGCCGGCCCGCTGGAACACCACGACGTTCCCGACCCTGGTGTACGAGCCTGTCGCCGAGACGAACTGCACACCCGCGGGCAGGACGACCTGCGAGAAGACCGACCCAGACGCAGCCGGACCGGCGTTCGTCGTGATGAGGGTGTAGGTGAGCGTCCTCCCCTTCACCGCCGAGGCCGGGCCGGAGAGGTCGACGCGCAGATCGGCCTTCGTCGCGACCTGCTTCGGGGAGACCGTCAGCGTGCTCGTCGCCCGAGCCGTGCCCGCCGAGTTCGCGGCCTGGATGCTGAAGGTGGTGGTCCCGGCCGTGGTCGGCGTCCCGGAGAGGCGCCCGGTCGCGTCGAGGGTGAGTCCGGCGGGCAGTGCGCCGGAGACCAGGGAGACCGACGGAGCGGGCGTGCCGCTCACCGCGTAGCGGAAGTCGTAGGCCGAGCCGACGACGCCGGCCGCGACCGTCCCGGAGAGGGTCGGCGCGACCGTCGGCGACGAGACGGTGACGGTGCTGGTGGTCTCCGCGGAGGCGGTGCCGGCGCGGGCCGCCAGCGTGAACGTGAAGGTGCCCGGCGCGGACGGAGTCCCGGTCAGGCGCCCGGCCGGAGTCAGGGTGAGGCCGGACGGGAGCGCACCGGAGGAGACGGCCACCGACGGCGCGGGGAAGCCGGAGACGGTGTAGCCGAAGTCGTAGGGGGTGCCGACGACGCCCGGCCCGGGGGTGCCGGAGATCGCCGGTGCAGCGGCGGCGGGGGAGACGACGACGGTGCTGGTGGTCTCCGCGCTCCCCGCAGCGTTTGAAGCCCGCAGGGTGAAGGTGGAGCGGCCGGCGGTCGTCGGCGTTCCGGTCAGGCCGCCACGATCATCGAGGCTCAGGCCGGCGGGGAGCGTTCCGGAGACGAGCGAGACCGTCGGCGCCGGTGTGCCCGTCACGCTGTAGTCGAAGTCGTACGGGGTGCCCACCGTCGCGGCGGGCGGGTCGCCGGCCAGGGTCGGCGCGACCGTCGTCTCCGCCACGGCGAACGTGTGCGGGGCCCCGACGGTGGCGCCGAAGGGGTTCCGCGCGGAGACGGCGAAGGTGGACGTGCCCGCGGTCGTCGGCGTGCCGGAGAGGACCCCGGACGCGCTGAGGGACAGGCCGTCGGGGAGGGAGCCGGAGGCGACCGCGAACGAGGCGGGGCGGTCGGCCGCGAAGGTGTACGAGGCGGCCGCTCCGAGCGGCCCGGACGCGGGAGGAGCATCCGCCGTCAGGACCGGACGCGGGCCCCGGGCGAGCACGTGATCGGGTCCGGCGGCGAGAGCCGTCGTGCCGGCGAGGCCGGCGGGGAACTGCAGCTGCCCGGCCGAGCTCCGGCCCCAGCCGACGATCGTGCCGTCGCCCTTCAGCGCGAGGCTGTAGTCGGACGCGGCGGCGATCGCCACGACCCCGGACAGGCCTTCCGGCACCGTGGTCTGGCCGTAGTCGACGACGACCGAGTCGGAGCTCGCGCCCCAGGCGACGACGGTGCCGTCCTCCTTCAGCGCGAGGCTGTGGGTCTCTCCCGCCGCGACGGCCACCACGCCCTCAAGCCCCGCGGGGACGTCGGTCTGCCCGTAGAGGTCCCAGCCCCAGGCGACCACCCTCCCGCCGGACACGGCGAGGCTGTGGCGCTGGCCCGCGGCGATGGCCGTGACGCCTCCGAGGCCGGCCGGGACCAGGCCCTCGCCCAGCCCGTTGCTGCCCCACGACGTGACGGTGCCGTCGTTGCCGAGCGCGAGGCTGTTGTCGCGGGAGGACGAGATCGCGACGATCCCGGTCAGCGCGGCACTCCTCGACACCTGCCCGTCGCCGTCGTAGCCCCAGGAGACCACGGTCCCGTCGCTCTTCAGCGCATGGCTGCTGTAGTCGCCGGCGGAGACCGCGACGACCCCCGTGAGACCGTCGGGGACGCTGGTCTGCCCGTACGACCCGCGGCCCCAGGCGACGACCCCGCCGTCGCCGTTCGCGGCGAGGCTGTGGGTCCGACCCGCGGCGAGGGAGAGGACGCCCCCGACCCCGGCCGGGACCGAGGTCTTCCCATCGGTGCTGCTTCCCCAGGCCGCCACCCCGAGGACCGGGACGGACGGAGCGGCGACCGCCGCGAGAGGAACGGCGGTGCCGACGAGGAGCGCGACGGCCGCGATCAGCCCGAGCAGACCCCGCCGGAGCCGCCGCGCCGCTCCTGGATCCCGCGGCTGCGACGTGCCGTCCTCGACGGCGGGCGGACGAGGGACGGTGCTGGAGCGCATGTGCTGCCTTCGATCGGGACGGCCCCCATCGGCCGTCCTCGAACCGTGGCACGGCCGTCCCGCCGCTGACAATGTCCTCTAGCGGCCCTGTCCGGAAGAGGGCGCTGCGGAGCTCCGTGGAGGGGTGCTCTCCCGGTCGCGCGGCGGGCCCGCCCCCGCGCGATCGCCGCGCCGCGGGCCCGGGATGGTCGGCGCTCCCCGAGGGACGCCGTCGCGTCCTGACCGCTCAGCGGGGGCGGAACGGGGACCCCGACCCTCCCGCGTACGGGGCGTCCGCCTGGTCGAAGTCCCAGCGGCCCGCGGTGGACGGGCGGACGACGGGCGTCTTCGTCGGGGTCGGCGTCGCGGACGGCGCCGGTGCGGCGGCCAGCCCGGCGTGCCAGCGGAAGATCGCGTCGATGCCGTCCTGGTTCACCCACGACGGCGCGTTGTGGCCGAGCGCGTGCGTCCGGACGGTCGCCTCCCTGGCCGTGGCCGTCGCCTTCTTCACGAGGGCGAGCCCGTGCAGTGCCGGCGGCACGCTCGGGTCCGGGTGGGCCGTGTCGGACACCACCGCGCGGATGTTCGCGCCGGCCCAGGCGGAGGCGGGCAGCCGCTTCGGGTTGTGGGAGTCGATCTGAGCGGTGCTGCCGCCGAAGGCACCGCCGATCGAGAAGCGGCCCCGCGTCGTGCGGTCGTGGGTGTCGCGGAGGTCGTAGACGCCGTTGACCAGGTAGACGCCGTTGATGCCGGGGAAGACCCGCGCGCCGTAGTCCTCGCAGGCGAGCGCACCGCCGGCCGACATCGCCCAGAGGTAGCTCGCGGCGATCGGGAACTGGCCGGAGAGGTAGGCGTAGCCGTTCCGCTGGTGCTTCTGCGCGATGTCGTTGGTCCAGATCGTTCCGCCGAGCGTCTGGCAGATCGCGATGGCGCCCCGCTCGACGGCGAGCTCGGCCGGGTACGCGAAGACGCTGGACAGCGAGGTGTGGTCGGCCTGCGCGGAGTGGATGAACCAGATCACCGGTACCGCCGCGGCCTGCCGCGGCTTCACCGTCTGCGGCACGAAGATCCGCGCGAGGTCGCCCGCGATCGAGACCGTGAGGACGTCGTAGAGCACGCCGCGGTTCTTCGTCCTCACGTTGATCGTGCGGGTCCTCTCCCCGGGCAGGCCGGGCACGGGGGAGGCGGAGGCGGAGGCGGCCGGGAGCGTCGCCGCGCCCAGAGCGAGAGCACCCGTGAGGGCGCCGCCGACGACGGTGCGCCGCCGGAGGCCGGGAGTTCGAGAGGGGGGTCCTGCGGAATCGTCGGGGGACACGGAAGCTCCTCGTGCAGGGACCGCGGGCCGACGAGGTCGGCGGAGCGGTCCGGGTCGGCGGGGGGTGTGCCCACAACGGTAGCCGGAGGACCGGCCGGACGACCCGTCGATGCGCGCCAGTCGCGGGACGGCGGAGGGACGACGCCGCAGGGGCGGAACGGTCGGCGGCTCGGCGACCGCATCGGCGGCGGATCGAGGCGCTCCGGAAGCGAAGGAGAGGCCCGTTCCTGATCGCCCGCCCCGCCGATTCCGACCCTTTCGCTCCGTTCGGGAGCACTTCCCCACACCGGTCCGGCCCCCCGGTGTGAAGGCTCCCAGCTTCCTCGCGCTCGCCGGCTGTCCGGAACGACCACGCCGCCCGAGCCGTCCTCCCGCCGACCCGCCCGCGGATCACTCCAGCACAGGCCCCAGCTCCGCCAGGACCTCCGCGACCCGGGCCCGCGCCCGTGCACCGAGCCCGCGGACCGGACGCGGGAGGCAGCGCGCCTCGGCGAGACCGAGCTGCTCCGCCATCGCCGCGACCACGCGGTAGCTGCCGCCGTGCTCCGCGAAGAGGTCCCAGACGGGCTGCAGGCGTGCCGATCCCGCGATCGCCGCCGCCTCGTCGCCCGACTGCGCCGCCCGGGCGATCGACAGCGCCGTCCGCGGGAAGATGCCGCCGATCACCGAGTACCAGGCGTCGCAGCCGCCGAGCAGCCCGCGCGCACCCGCGGCGTCCCCCGAGACCCCGACAGTGACCCCCTCCGGCACCCGCGCCCGGATCTCGCTGACGCGCGCCGCCGCGGCGCCCGGTCCCTCCGGCACGCCGGGGATCTTGAGGGAGGCGACCTGCGGCAGCCGGGCGACGGCCCCGTAGAGGTCGTCGGAGAAGGAGAAGCGCGTCGTCCCGGGGTTGTCGTACACGACGAGCGGCACCGAGAGCTGAGCCGTCACGTCCTCGTAGAGCCCCAGCACGTCCTCGTCCGTCAGCGGCTGGTAGCCGAGCGGCGCCAGGAGCACCGCGCTCGCCCCGGCGCTCTGCGCGTCCTCGGCGAGCGCCAGCACCTGCGAGGTGCGCAGCGCCCCGATCCCGACCACGACCGGCACCGGGCCGGCGCCGCGGACGGCGATCTCTGCTGCGCGCCGGCGCTCGCCGCGGTCCAGGTACGGAGCCGAGCCGGTCGAGCCCAGGGCGCCGATCGAGTCGACTCCCGCCCGCGCGAGCCGCTCGACGAGAGCGGCGAACGACCGCTCGTCGAGACTGTCGTCGCGGAGCGGTGTGAGGGGGAAGGCGCTGAGTCCGGTGAGCACGTCGGTCCGTTCGCTGGGGGCGGGAGGGGCCCGGCCAGTCTCCCCGGCGGCAGGGGCCCGGTCGAGGCCAGAACCGCCGGGGGCCGGGGGACCAGCCGTCACTCCGGGTCGAGCACCACTCGGGAGTGGAGTCCGAGCCGGTCGAGGAACGCCTCGTCGTGGCTGACGACGACCAGGCCGCCCCGCCAGGCGGCGAGAACGTCGACGAGGTGGTCGGTCGTGGCGAGATCGAGGTCGTTCGTCGGCTCGTCGAGCACGAGCAGCTGCGGAGCGGGCTGCGCCAGCACGAGCCCGGCGAGCGCGACGCGGAACCGCTCGCCGCCCGAGAGCGACGCGATCCTCCGATCGACCACGTCGCCGCGCACCAGGAGCCGCGCGAGGGCGTTCCGCAGCTCGACCGCAGGACGATCCGGCGCGGCCCGGGAGACGTGCTCCCGGACGGTGGCCTCCTCGTCGAGGAGTCCCTCGCGGCGCTGGGGGAGCCAGCCGACCCGCTCCGTCAGCGCTCGGGCCGTGGTGCCGGCGAGCGGATGCTCCCGCGCACCCGGCGCCCCGACGAGGTGCTCGAGCAGGGTCGTCTTCCCCGTCCCGTTCGCGCCGACCACGGCGATCCGCTCCGGCCCCTGGAGCACCGTCGTCCGGCCGCGCACCGTCACCTCCGCCAGACGGCGCCCGGCCGCGACCCCGGGGTCCGGCAGGTCGAGGCGGACCCGGTCGTCTTCCCGCACTGCCCGCGACGCTGCGTCGACCTGCTCGCGCGCCCGCGCCTCCGCGGCCCCGTGCCCGGAGCGCAGCCGTCCCGCGGTCGCCTCGGCTCGTCCTCTCCGCGCGTTCGCGAGGATCGCGGGCATCGACTCCGCCGATCGCGCCCCCGCCCGCGCCCGGCGGGCGATGGTCGTCTCGGCCTCGATGCGCTGCCGCCGCTCGGCGCGGAGAAGCCGGTCGGCGTCGCGCAGATCGCGCTCCGCGGCCGCCTGCTCGAGGGCGAGCCGCTCCTCGAACGCCGAGAACGTCCCGCCCGAGGTGCGGACCGCCCCGTCGCGCAGCTCCGCGATCTCGTCGACGTGCTCGAGCAGCTCCCGGTCGTGGCTGACGAGCACGAGCGTCCCGCGCCACCGGTCGACCAGGTCGAGCAGAAGCCCTCGGGAGCGCCGGTCGAGGTCGTTCGTCGGCTCGTCGAGCACGGCGATCGGCCCGCCGCGCAGCCGGACGCCGGTCACGGCCGAGAGGACGGCCTGCCCTCCGGAGAGGGTCGCGACCGGCCGCAGCAGGTCCGCCTCCTCCAGGTCGAGACCGGCGTCGCCGAGTGCGGCGAGCGCTCGGGCCTCGAGGTCCCAGTCGTCCGCGAGCACCTCGAAGTGCCGCGGATCCGCGTCGCCGCGGAGGATCGCGTGCAGAGCGTCCAGGCGATGCCGGATCCCGAGGAGATCGGCGACGGTGTCGTCGGGCCCTCGCCGGAGGCGCTGGGGCAGCAGGTCGACGGGTCCCGTCGTCGAGACGCTCCCGGCGGTGGGGGAGAGGCCGCCGGTGACGAGGCGGACGAGGGTCGACTTGCCGGCGCCGTTCGCTCCGACGAGACCGGTGCGCCCGCGTCCGAACGCAGCGGTGACGCGGTCGAGGACGACGGAGCCGTCGGGCCAGGCGAACGTGCAGTCGTGGAGGACGACGGCGGGCGGGGTGGTGCGGGACGAGGAGGGCACGGTGCTCCAGTGGTCGGTGTCGGCGCACGACGACCACCGGGCTCCGAGGGAGCAGGGGCTCGCCCCTGAGGGGCGGGCACGGGGGACGTCAGTGCGAGAGCAGCTGCTGCGTCGTGGACGCAGTACCGGTGCTGGAGCGCAGGAGTCCGTCTTCCGTGCGGGGGGCCCCCGTGACCGCGAGCCGCTGGATCGGCCGGTGTGGCGGCCGCACCGACGTCGCGGCTCGCGACGAGGCACCCGACGACCGTACGTGCCCGTCGATACACGCGCAACCGTGACCGACTGCTCGTCCGCGGCCTGCGTCCGTCGGCGCCGTCGCGCGGCTCGCGGCGGACGGCTCTCCCCCCACGGCGGGACGGCCGGACCGCCCTGGTATGCACGCTGCTGCCCGCCGGTCGAGGGGGTCGCCGGCGGGCCCTCCCGTCGCCGGGCCCTCACTACGCTGAGCCCATGGTGACCATTCGCGACGTCGCGGCCGATGCGGGGGTGGCCCGCAGCACGGTGTCCTACGTGCTCTCCGGCAACAAGAAGCTCCCGGAGGCGACCCGCCTGCGCGTGCTCGCGAGCGTGGAGCGGCTCGGCTACCGGCCCGACCCGATGGCGCGGGCCCTGGCGCTGCGGCGCACGAACATCCTCGGCTTCTTCGCCTCCGTCGATCCGGAGTCGCGGCAGACCGATGTCGACGTCTTCATGCGCTTCGTGCGGGCGGCGATGTACGCGGCCCGCGCCCGCGGCTTCGACCTGCTGATGATGGGCACGGGCGAGGGGGAGCTCGCGCGCGACGTCCTCGCCGATGCGCTCGTCGTGATGGACATCCGCCGGGACGACCCCCGGCTGCCGGTCCTCGCGAGCATCGGCCTGCCGACCGCGCTGGTCGGCTACCCGGGCGAGGGCAGCCCGTTCAGCGCGATCGACCTCGACTTCGACGGCGCGGCGCGGGTCGCCGTCGACCACCTCGCCGACCTCGGGCACGTCGAGATCGCGGTCCTCGGGATGGGCCCCGACGCCTACGAGAGCGGCTACGCCTTCGCCCTGCGGTTCCGCGAGGGCTTCCTCGACCAGTGCCGCCTGCGCGGCGTGCGGGGCGCCGTCATCCCCAGCACCGACGACGTCGACGACTGGTTCGAGCAGGCGCAGGAGCAGCTCCCCGGCCTGAGCGCCGTGGTCACGCACGGGCCGGGCGTGCTCGAGCCGTTCCTGCAGCGCCTCAGCGGCCTGGGCCTGCGCGTCCCGGAGGACTGCTCGATCATGACCATCGCCCCGGAGGCGGTGATGCGGCACGCCGACCAGCCGGTCACCGTGGTGGACCTGCCCGGCGACGAGATGGTCTCGCGGGCGGTCGACCTGGTGCTCGACGAGCTCGCCGGCACCGCGACTCCGGGAGTGACGGAGCTGCTGCCCGCGGTGGTCGTGGACCTCGGCACCACCGCGCCCTTCTCCCCGGGCACCAGCCGCGGCGTCGTCCCGTCGTGGCGGCGGGCGCGCGGCTGACGACGACCGGGTCGCCCGGGGCGTTCCGCGGACGATCGGTGAACCGGTTCTCCGAAATCTATTGAACCGGTTCTCCGACTCGGTTAGGCTCGCCACGACTTCCGGACGGACCGCCTCAGCGGGCGCCCCCGGAGGGTCTTCCCGGCGCGAGCGCTCCGCTCGTCCCGACCGTATTCAGAGAGGAATACCGTGAAGAACAGCATCCGACGGGCCGCAGGCGCCGCCTCCCTCGTCCTCATCGCCGGAGTCGCCCTCAGCGCGTGCAGCGCACAGGGAGCGGGCGACGACTCGTCGAAGTCGCTCACCCTCTGGGACAGCTTCACCCAGTACGACGCGTCCTCCCCCTACGGCCAGCTCCTGGCCGGCTGCGAGGCCTCGACCGGGATCACCCTCGAGCGCACCTCCGACCCCGACCTCACCACCAAGCTCCTGCAGTCGGCCGCGTCGAAGACCACGCCGAACCTGGTCGTCCTCGACAACCCCAACGTCGCGAAGTTCGCCGACACCGGCCTGCTCGTCGACAACGCCGCCTCCGGGCTCGACACGAGCGACGTCCTCCCGAACGTGCTCGCCGCCGGCCAGCTGGACGGGAAGACCTACGGCTCGTCGATCGGCTCGAACACCCTCGCGCTCTTCTACAACAAGGCGCTCTTCGAGGCCGCCGGCGTCACTCCGCCGACGACCTGGGACGAGCTGACCACCGCCGCGAAGGCCCTCACCGCGGGCGACGTCACCGGGCTCGGCTTCTCCGCGATCGGCACCGAGGAGGGCACCTTCCAGTTCCTGCCCTTCTTCTGGGGCTCCGGTGCGACCCTCGAGGACATCTCCTCCGACGACGCCGTCTCGGCGCTCGCGCTCTGGACCGACCTGGTGAAGAGCGGCTCGGCCTCGCAGGCGAACGTCAACGCCAACCAGCAGGACGTCCGCGACCAGTTCCTCGCGGGCAAGCTCGGGATGATGGTCAACGGCACCTGGCAGCTCTCCGCCCTCGACGAGGCGGGCATCGACTACGGCGTCGTGCCGATCCCGGCGAAGGACGGGGGAGCGGCACCGAGCCCGCTCGGCGGCGAGTTCGTCGAGGTGGTCGCCTCCGACGCCGCGAAGCAGACCCTCGCCACGGAGTTCGCGCAGTGCGTCATCCAGCCCGACAGCCTGAAGGCCTGGGCGGCCGGCCAGTCGTACATCATGCCGTACGCCGACGCGGCCGCCGAGCAGGCGACCGAGGACCCCGCGCTCCAGCCGTGGGTCGAGGCCATCTCGGTCGCGCAGGGACGCACCAGCGACCTCGGCGTCGCCTACCCGGACACCTCGAAGGCGCTCTGGACCGCGATCCAGGAGTCGCTGACCGGCTCGAAGACGCCGCAGGCGGCCCTCGACGACGCCGCGGCGAGCCTGAAGTAGCGGCCGCATGACCGACCCCGCCGTGCTCACGGCGCCGGTCGCGGGCGGGGCGGCCACCAGGCCGCCCGCCCGCCGCCGACCCCGCTCCCACCTCCGCCTCGCCGCCGCCGCCTTCATGGCGCCCGTGGTGATCTTCCTCGCCGTCTTCTTCGTCTACCCGATCATCCGCGGCGTCGTCCTCAGCCTCCAGGACTTCGGACCGTCGTCCTTCGTGACCGGGATCGCCCCCTTCGTCGGCTTCGACAACTACGTCACGGTCGTCACTGATCCGATCTTCGCGAGCATCGCCTGGCACACCGTGGTCTTCACCGTGGTCTCGCTGGTGGGCCAGTTCACGATCGGCATGGCCCTGGCGCTGTTCTTCAGCCGCCGGTTCCCGCTCTCGGCGACGTTCCGCTCCCTCATCCTGCTGCCGTGGCTCCTGCCGCTGATCGTCTCGGCGACGGCCTGGCGCTGGATCTTCGACCAGCAGTTCGGCATCCTGAACGCCGCGATCGGCACGCCGGTCGGCTGGCTGACCGATCCGTCCGTCTCGCTGTGGGCGGTCATCATCGCCAACATCTGGCTGGGCATCCCGTTCAACATGGTGCTGCTGCACGGAGGCCTGCAGGGCATCCCCGAGAGCCTCTACGAGGCCGCGGCACTGGACGGCGCCTCGCGCTGGCGGTCCTTCTGGAGCATCACCTGGCCGCTGCTGCGACCGGTGACCTCCGTCACGCTCCTCCTCGGCCTCGTCTACACGATCAAGGTGTTCGACGTCATCTGGATCCTCACCAAGGGAGGCCCGGCCAACAGCTCGCACACCCTGGCGACGTGGGCCTACGAGCAGTCCTTCACCGACCTGCAGTTCGGAGTCGGAGCGGCGGCCGGCCAGATCCTCGTGATCGTCGCCCTCGTCTTCGGCGTGATCTACATCCGCGCCCAGCGCAAGGAGGACCTCGGATGAACCGGCACACCACAGGGCTGCGCCGCGGGATCGACGTGGTCATCGCGATCGTGCTCTGCGGCTTCCTCCTCTTCCCGCTCTACTGGATGGTCAACGTCTCGCTGACCAAGCCGCAGAACCTGATCCAGACCCCGCCGAGCCTGTTCCCCGGCGACCCGACGCTCGACGGGTACGTGCAGGCGTTCTCGACGCAGCTGCCGAACCTCATCACGAGCCTCGTGATCTCGATCGGCTGCGTGATCCTGACGCTGGCGATCGCCCTGCCCGCCGCCTTCGCGATGGCGAAGTTCCGGGTGCGGGGGACCGGCGTCGTGATGTTCGTGTTCCTCCTCGCCCAGATGATCCCCGGGATCGTCCTGGTCACCGCGCTGTTCGCGATCTACAACGCGCTGGGGCTGCTCAACACCTATCCGGGCCTGATCCTCGCCGACGCGACCGCCTCCGTGCCGTTCGCGGTGATCATCCTCCGGGCCTTCATGCTCGGCATCCCCGACGAGCTGATCGAGGCCGCGCGGATCGACGGTGCGAGCAACTGGCGCTCCTTCGTCTCGATCGTCATCCCCCTGAGCCGGAACTCGATCGTGACCGCGGGCCTGTTCTCGTTCCTGTTCGCCTGGGCCGACTTCCTCAACGCGAACTCGCTCACCTCGGGCAACAGCATCGTGCCGTTCACCCTCGGCCTCTACCGCTACATCGGATCGACCACCACCAACTGGAACGGGATCATGGCGACCGCCGTGATCGCCTCCATCCCGGCCGCCGTGCTGCTGATCGTGGCCCAGCGCTACGTCGCCGCCGGGGTCACCGCCGGCGCGGTCAAGGACTGAGCGCCGTGCCCGACTCGAGGAAGCAGGAGCACATGGACACCGACGCGTTCGCGCTCGAGGGGGACCGCCTCGTCTGGCGCGGCGACGGCGAGACCGTCGTCGTCGAGCCGTGGGGGAGGGACAGCGTCCGGGTCCGCGCCCGCCGGTCCGGGGAGGTCCTCGACACCGACTGGGCGCTGATCGCCCCCGAGCGCCACGCGCCGGAGGTCTCGATCGAGGGACCGCGGGCGACGCTGCGCGCCGGCGGCATCACCGTCGTCCTCGAGCAGCAGGAGGGCTACGGGTACCAGACCGGCTACCACGAGCTCTCCTGCTCCCTCTCCTTCTACGACCGTCGGGGGGAGCTGCTCTTCCGGGAGCTCGGGAGCGGGGGAGCGCTCAAGCTGCGCGCCCGCGAGCAGCGTCCGCACCTGGGCGGCGACTTCCGGCTGACCGCGCTGTTCGAGACGTCCCCCGACGAGAAGCTGTACGGGATGGGGCAGTACCAGCAGGACATCCTCGATCTGAAGGGCTGCACGCTCGAGCTCGCGCACCGCAACTCCCAGTCGAGCGTCCCGTTCGTGCTGTCGAGCCGCGGCTACGGGTTCCTCTGGCACAACCCCGCGATCGGCCGCGCGACTTTCGCGGCCAACCGCACGGAGTGGTCCGCCGAGTCCTCCCAGCAGCTCGACTACTGGGTGACCGCGGGGGAGACCCCGGCCGACATCACCCGGGCCTACGCCGACGCGACCGGGCACGTCCCGATGATGCCCGAGCACGGCCTCGGCTTCTGGCAGTGCAAGCTGCGCTACTGGAACCAGGAGCAGCTGCTCGAGGTCGCCCGCGAGCACCGGCGCCGCGGCCTGCCGATGGACGTGATCGTGGCCGACTTCTTCCACTGGCCGCACATGGGCGACTTCCGCTTCGAGGAGGAGTTCTGGCCGGATCCGTCCGCCATGGTCGCCGAGCTGCGCGAGCTCGGGATCGAGCTGATGGTGTCGGTCTGGCCGCAGGTGTCGGTCGAGTCCGAGAACTACATCGCGATGAAGAAGGGGAACCTCCTCGTCAAGGCCGAGCGGGGCCTGGACCTGCACATGCAGTTCGAGGGTCCGAGCGCGTTCTACGACGCGACGAGCCCCGCCGCCCGGAGGTTCGTCTGGGAGGCGTGCCGGCGCAACTACGGCGAGCACGGGATCCGGCTCTTCTGGCTCGACGAGGCCGAGCCCGAGTACGGCGTCTACGACTTCGACAACTACCGCTACGCCGCCGGCCCCGCCGTCCAGGTCGGCAACCTCTACCCGCAGGCGTTCTCCCGCGGCTTCTTCGAGGGGCAGAGCGAGGGCGGGGAGACCGCGATCGTGAACCTCGTCCGCACCGCGTGGGCGGGCAGCCAGCGCTACGGCGCGCTCGTGTGGTCGGGCGACATCCACTCGACCTTCGCGGACCTGCGCCACCAGATCACGGCCGGCATCCACATGGGCGTCGCGGGGATCCCGTGGTTCACGACCGACATCGGAGGATTCGCCGGGGGAGACCCGTCGGATCCGGAGTTCCGTGAGCTCCTCGTGCGCTGGTTCCAGTTCGGCGCGTTCAGCCCGGTGATGCGCCTCCACGGCGACCGCGCGCCGTCGGCCCCGGTCACGGCCGCCGACGGGAGCCGCCGCGCCGCGACCGGAGCCGCGAACGAGGTGTGGAGCTTCGGCGAGGAGGCCACGCCGATCCTCACCCGCCTGCTGCATCTGCGCGAGGCCCTGCGCCCGTACACGCGCGAGGCGATGCGGGAGGCGCACGAGCTGGGCCAGCCCGTGCTGCGCGCGGTGTTCCACGAGTTCCCGGGGGACCCGGAGGCCTGGGATCTGGCCGACCAGTACCTCTTCGGCTCAGACCTGCTGGTGGCTCCGGTCACGCACGCCGGAGACGTCTCCCGACGGGTCTACCTGCCCGCCGGGGCGCGCTGGACGGAGCTCTCGACGGGCGCCGAGCACGAGGGCGGGCAGTGGATCGTCGCCGACGCGCCGCTGGCCGTCATCCCGGTCTTCGCGCGCGACGGCCGGCAGGCGCACCTCGTCGGGCAGCTCTGAGCGGAGGCTCCCCGCTGACCGGAGGGTTCCGCCGCGAGGAGCGCCCCGCCTCAGCCCGTCCCCGCGAGCCAGAAGTCGACCGCGTCGGGGGACGGGCGCCCGGCGACCCGGACGACGTCGCCGAACTCGAGCACGCTGTCCGGATCCTCCTGGACGGCCGGCCACCGCTCGCGGCCGGCGGCGTCCGGATCGCCGTGGGAGACGAACGCGAGCCAGCGCGCGGTCATCTCCTGCTCGAGCCGGCGGTCGACGTCCGTGTAGTCGGCGTCGCCGTCCGCCCCGAGGTTCCCGTACGCGTACATCACCTCGGCGCCGTGGTACGCGCCGAACCGCTCGAGTCCGCTCTCCGGGGGAGTGCGCGTGAAGATGTAGGCGTGGACGTGCGCCCGCCCGGTCCGGGCGGCCGTCAGCGCCCAGAGCCGCATCGGGGCGGTCATCGTCCGGTCGCTGCCGGCGCGCAGCCGGGAGTCGACGACCTGGTCCTCGACGGAACCCGGGTACAGCGCGAGGAAGCGGTCCGCGTCGTCTCCGTGCTCCCGGCGCACCTCCTGCTCGTAGGCGTCCGGATCCGAGTCGACGCCTCCCAGCAGATCGAGCGAGGTCTCGTCGGAGTTGCTGCCGAGCAGGAGGGGGACGTCGTTCTGCCGACCGGCCTCGTAGACGGCGAGCGGCGTGTCGGGGAGGACGACGCCGTCGATCGAGGGCCACCAGTGCTGCGAGAGGCCCGCGGCGGCCGAGACGATGCGCTCGGCCGGCAGGGCCCGCATCTCGGCCAGGCTCGCCCCGCCGAACGCCTCGCTCAGGCGCGCAGCCGCCTCCCGTGCGGTGGCGGCGTCGTCGTAGAGGTCGCCGTCCTCGCGGTCTCCCGCCGACCCCAGGCATCCTCCGCTCTCGCCGATGATCCCGTGGAGGAGGCCGGCCGCGAGGGGCGAGGCCCCGAGGATGCAGGCGCTGCCGGAGCCGGCGGACTGGCCGGCGACCGTCACCCGCCCCGGGTCCCCGCCGAAAGCGGCGATGTTGTCCTGCACCCACTGCAGAGCGGCGACCTGGTCGAGCAGTCCCTGATTCCCCGGGATGCCGCCGCCGAGCACATCACCGGCGAGGAAACCGAGGACGCCCAGACGGTAGGCGACGGTGACGACCACCGCGCCCCGGGAGGCGAGCGCCGCGCCGTCGTAGGCGGGGAGGGCGCCGGACCCCGAGACGAACGCGCCGCCGTGGAGGTAGACGAGGACCGGGCTGGAGTCGCCCGCCCCGCCGGCCGGCGTCCAGATGTTCAGGCGGAGGCTGTCCTCGTCCGTCGCGTACCCGCCGAGGAGCGTCTCCTCCAGCGGCAGGTCGAGCACGCGGGTCGCCGCTCGGGAGAGGAACGTCGGCTCCGGCTGAACGGCGGAGGGGCCGAAGTCGTCGGCCACGAGGGTCGCCGACCGCTGCGGGGCCGGGCGGGGCGCCTCCCAGCGCAGCGGGCCGACCGGGGGAGCGGCGTAGGGGATCCCCGCGAAGGCGTCGACCCCGGCCGCGGCGTCGTGCACACCGACGACGTCGCCCTGCCGGGTCGTGACCGGGGCGGTGTGCGGACCGGCGAGCGTCCGCGTCGCCGGGAGAGGACCCGCGGCGAGGGCGACGGCTCCGACGAGCCCTGCGGACGCGACCCAGGCCGCCGTACGCAGCATCCAGTGCCGGTGCCGCCAGCTCCTCGAGACGGCCGCGATCAGGACCGCGGCCGCCGCGACGACGAGCCACCCCCACCACTCCACCCGGTTCAGCCAGGCGAGGACCGCCCCGATGAGCACGACGGTCGCGGTCGGCAGCCGCGGGGACCGTCGCCGACGAGGTTCGGGCGTTCCAGTTCTCGATACGGTATGCATTGGAAACGAAACGTACTGAAAAGGCCCATTCAGCGCAAGGATCCGAATAGGCTGGGGGCGTGGTCACAGGCGAGCAGGCTCCGGTCCGGCGGAGGAGCGAGACGCGACGACGTCTCCTCGCCGCGGCCGCCGAGCTCTTCGAGAGCACGGGCACCATCGGCCAGCGCGTCGAGGACATCTGCGCGCAGGCGGGCTTCACCCGCGGCGCGTTCTACTCGAACTTCGCCGGTGTCGACCAGCTCTTCCTCGCACTCCACGAGGAGCAGGCCGCGAGAGTGTGGGGGAGCCTGCAGGAGGCCCTCGACGTCCAGCTGCAGGAGGAGCACCGCGCGGCGACCCTCGACAGCGCCGTACGCTCCCTCCTCGACGCGCTCCCGTCCAGCCGCGAGTGGTTCTCCCTGCGGTCGGTGCTCCTGGCACGCGCTGCCGCGGACCCGGAGTTCGCCGAGCGGATGATGATCGACGACGACCGCGTCTCGCGCGAGCTGGGCGAGCGCTTCGCCGCCCTCGCCGCCGTGCACGGCCGCGTCCCCGCCGTCGAGTCCGCCGTCCTGGCGAAGGCGGTCGTCGCGGCGCACGTCGGGTCGGTGAGCCAGTGGCCCGTGGACACCAGCGCCGAACTCACGCAGCGCATGGTCGTCGCCGCGGTGATCCGAGGCCTCACCGTCGAAGCGCCCGGTCTGTCACCGGAGCTCGACGGCGACCGGTGACATCCTGTCGCAGGAGCGATGAGGGGAGTCGATCGCCATCCTGCCGACCGGGGCTTCGGTCGAACTGACATAATGTGCATTATCGGATAACGGCGGAAGGGCCGGACGGACCGGGATTGAGGCCGCCCGACGGTCCGGAACGTCATCAGCGGATCGGGGAATGCTCCACCCACGCCTCGACGTCCTCGTACCAGCACGTCTCGGTCGGAGTGTCGAAGCGCGTGACCAGCCGCAGCTGCGGATCGACGGTCATCGTGCCGCGGACGCCGTCGTCGGCCCGATCCTCTCGGGCGCCTGCGGTAACGCGCGTCAGCGGCCCTGCGAGCGCTCCCGCAGGTTCACCATCACCGCGGCTGCATCGAGAAGGATGCTCACGCCGCCCGGCGTCCGCCGACGAACGGACTTCACCCACGACGGCATCGGACTCCCCCGATGCCGGTCCGCTGCCGTCCACCGGGGTCATCCGTCGAGGAGAGCAGACCCGTGCGCCGGCGTCAGCCCCTGGAGAGGATCAGGCGAAGTCGGAGATGTCGCCGACGAGTCGGGTGTTGTCCGCGGGGATCGACTCGACGGCCGCCAGAGCGACCTCGGCCGCGAACTCCTGCACGTTGTAGAGCTTCCCGGCCGACTCGCGCCGCGAGCTGATCGCGCCCGGGTTCGCGCGCTCCAGCAGGGTCGCGGTGATGGTGCCCTCGATCATGTCGCCCGAGACGACGACGAACTCGATCCCGCGCTCGGCGAGCTCACCGATCCGCTCGCGCAGGGCGTCCTCGCCGGCGCGCTTGGAGAGCGCGACGGGCTCGTACTCAGGCATCGTGGGCGTGGTCCGGATGAAGTGCGCCTGGTGGCTCGTGACGAACACGACACGAGAGCCCTCGGAGAGCAGCGGCAGCGCCGCGTCGAGCACGGCGACCTGCGAGTCGCGGTTGAGGACCATCGCGTAGTCCTCCCCCATGTTGCTCTCCATGCCGCCGGAGGCGTTCAGGACGAGCACGTCCAGTCCTCCGTACTCCTTCTCGATGCGCGAGAAGAGCTCGGCGCGCGAGTCTGCGTCGGTGAGATCGGCGCCGACGGCGATGGCGGTGCCGCCGGCCTCGACGATCTGCGCGACGAGCTTGTCGGCGCGCGGCGCCTTCGAGCGGTAGTTGACGACGACGCGGGCTCCGGCCTCGGCCAGGTAGCGGACCGTGTCGGCGCCGATGCCGCGGGACGACCCGGTGACGAGAGCGCGCTTGCCGTCGAAGGAGCCGGGGGCGAGGGGATTGGACACGGGTATTCCTCCAGGACGCCGGCTCGGAGACCGGATCGGGCACGATGACGGGCCACGGCCCGACGGAGGAGTCTACCAAGGGCCTCGAGACCGTCGGCGCACCCCCTCTCCCAGCCCTCGTCCGGGGGGCGTTGATAGCCTGGGAATGCTCGTCGAGGGGAAGGAGCACACAGCATGGACGCTGTCACCCAGTACGCGTGGATCCTCTGGCTCGCGCTGATCCTCATCTTCGTGATCGTCGAGATGATCACTCTCGAGTTCACGTTCCTGATGCTCGCCGTCGGCAGCATCGGCGGACTGCTGACCGGGCTGGTCGGGGCTCCCTTCTGGGTCCAGGTCCCCGTCGCGGCCGTCCTCGCCGCCCTCCTGCTGTTCACCGTCCGGCCGCCGCTGCTGCGGCTGCTGAAGCGGGGCGGCGATCCCACCCCCAGCGGAGCGGACGCTCTCCTCGGGCTCTCCGGCAGCGTCGTCCTCGCCGGCCCCGGAGCCGGCCAGGTCAAGCTCGCCAACGGCGAGACCTGGACCGTCCGCCTGTCCCCGCTCGTCGAGGACCGCACACTCGGAGTCGGCGAGAGAGTCGTCGTCACCGCCATCGAGGGCGCGACCGCGGTCGTCGTCCCCGCCGAAAGGAGCACACCGTGACACCGTCCTCCGTCGTGACGATCGTCGTCGTCGCCGCCGTCGTCCTCTTCGCCCTGGTCGTCCTCTTCCGAGCGGTCCGCATCATCCCCCAGGCCACCGCCGGGGTCGTGGAGCGCCTCGGCAAGTACCACAAGACCCTGCTGCCGGGCCTCAATCTCGTCGTGCCGTTCATCGACCGGGTCCGCCCGCTGATCGATCTGCGCGAGCAGGTCGTCTCGTTCCCGCCCCAGCCCGTGATCACGGAGGACAACCTCGTCGTCTCGATCGACACGGTCGTCTACTTCCAGGTGACGGACGCCCGCGCGGCGACCTACGAGATCGCCAACTACCTCGGCGCGGTCGAGCAGCTGACCACCACCACGCTCCGCAACGTCGTCGGCGGCCTGAACCTCGAGGAGGCGCTGACCTCCCGCGACAACATCAACGGGCAGCTGCGCATCGTCCTCGACGAGGCCACCGGCAAGTGGGGCATCCGCGTCGGACGCGTGGAGCTCAAGGCCATCGACCCGCCCCTCTCCATCCAGGACTCGATGGAGAAGCAGATGCGCGCCGAGCGCGACCGTCGAGCCGTGATCCTCACCGCCGAGGGCACCAAGCAGTCCCAGATCCTGAACGCCGAAGGTCAGCGCCAGGCCGCGATCCTCGCTGCGGAGGGCCAGGCGAAGGCGGCGGTCCTGCGGGCCGAGGGTGAGGCCAAGGCGATCACCACCGTCTTCCACGCCATCCACGAGGGCCGCCCCGACAGCGAGCTCCTCGCCTACCAGTACCTCCAGACACTCCCCAAGATCGCCGAGGGCAGCGCGAACAAGCTCTGGGTCATCCCGAGCGAGCTCACCGAGGCGCTGAAGGGCATCGGAGGCGCGCTCGGCCAGCGCGGCCAGTCCGCCCCGGCGGTCCGCCCGCAGGACGCGGCACCCCCGTCGGCGCCTGCGGCGTCCGCGCCTGCCGCATCGGGGTCCGTCGGCTCCACGCCTGTCGTGCCCGGATCCGACACGTCCGCCCCCGTGGCGGCCGCGACGACCGACGGAACCCCGGACTCCGCGCCCACTCCCCCGCCGCCGGCCGTCTGAGCCGCGGATCCGGTCCGCGATGCGCGCCTCCGAGCGACCCCTCGTCCTGAGTGGGCCGACCCCCCGGGCGATCGCGCATCGCGGGTTCGGCCCGCAGGCCGAGGGCAACACGCTCGCCGCCTTCGAGCGCGCCCTCGCCGCGGGTGCGGACCTCCTCGAGACGGACGCGCGCGCGTCCCTCGACGGGGTCGCCGTGCTCGTCCACGACGCCGAGGTGATCGACCACTCCGGCCGCCGCCACGTCGTCGCCGCCACCCGGTGGGAGGAGCTCGCCGACCTCCGACTGGCGGGCGGCGCCCGGCTCGCCTCTCTCGAGCAGGCCCTCGCCGCACTCCCCCGCGCGCGCTTCAATGTCGACGTGAAGTCGCGGGACGCGATCGACCCGGTCGTCGCGGCGGTGTCCGGCGCCGCCGCCGCGGAGCGCGTCCTGATCACCTCGTTCTCCGAGATCCGTCGAGCAGCGGCCCTCCGCCGTCTTCCCGGCGCCGCGACCTCGGCGTCGGCGGTCCGCTTCGTCGTCGCCCTGGTCGCCGCCCACCTCGGCGCCGCCCTCCCCGTGCGTCTCGCTCTCCGCGGCATCGACGCGCTCCAGGTGCCCGAGCGCGCGCTCGGCCTCCGCGTCGCCGAGCCGCGGATCCTCGCCCGGCTGCGGGTGACCGGCTGCGAGATCCACCTCTGGACCATCGACGATCCGGAGCGGATGGAGCAGCTCCTCGCGCTCGGGATCGACGGGCTCGTAACCGACCGCACCGACCTCGCCCGAGCGGCCGTCGACGCCTTCCTCAGCGCCCGTCGGCCACGCCCTCAGGAGCCGCGGAATACGCCTCCGACCTGAGGATTCTCTGGCAATGGCAGGGACGGGAAGACCACCTCCAGGTACGACGTTGACACTGGGGAAGCACAGCGAGAGGAGACCACACAATGGCAGATCGAAGCCTGCGAGGAATGCGGCTCGGATCCCAGAGCCTGCAGAGCGAAGAAGGCGTCGTCTTCTCCCCGCGATCGACGTACGAGTACCACTGCGCGAACTGCGGCCACGACACCGACATGGTGTTCTCGGCCGACGCGGAAGCACCGGAGACCTGGGAGTGCCGCTCCTGCGGTCACGAGGCCACTCTGATGGTGGACTCGAAGCCGGTCGTCGTGGACAAGGGCGAGCAGAAGGCTCCGCGCACCCACTGGGACATGCTGCTCGAGCGTCGGACCCGCGCGGAGCTGGAGGAGCTGCTCGAGGAGCGGCTCGCCTATCTGCGCGCCAGGCGCGGCGAGCACAAGATCGGCGCGTAGCGCCGGTCAGCGGTAACGGCGTCGCGGCTCGCGCGTCCTGAGGACGAACGAGACCATGCCGATGAGACCGGCGGCCAGGAAGTACCAGCCGAGGTCTCGCGCCCACACCAGAGCCGGGGTCGTGGTGGAGCTGAGGGGGACCTCGTCCACCATGGCACCCGGCTCGAACCATGTCAGGGAGTCGATCGTCGCGCCGTCCGGCCCGATGATCGCACTCGTCCCGACGGTCGAGATGTTGACCACGCTGCGCCCGGTCTCGATGGCCCGCAGGCGAGCGATGGCGAGCTGCTGGACGCTCTCGTCCGTCCGGCCGAAGTCGGCGTTGTTGGTCTGCCCGAGGATGACCTGGGCTCCCCCGTCGACCATCGCGTTCGTCAGCGCGTCGTCCGAGATGTCGAAGCAGATCGCGATGCCTGCGAGGACGCCGTTCACGTCGAAGACGTTGGGACGGGTGCCGATCGAGTAGTCCCGGCTCACCAGGTCGACCAGGTCCGGAGCGAACATCCGCCAGAACGCGCGGTCCGGCATGTACTCGGCGAACGGGACGGGATGCACCTTGTCGTAGACCTGCGTCGCCCCCTCCCCCGCCTTCCAGAGCAGCGAGCTGTTGTAGAAGACGTCGTCCGAGGGGTTCGTGATCGTGCCCACGATGAACGGCGCGTCCATCGTCCGGCTGAGGTAGTCGAGGACGGCGGCCGATTGGGCGTTCCGGGTCGGATCGATGTCGACGCCGTTCTCGGGCCACACCACCATGTCGACGTCCTGGTCGAGGATCGGCAGCGTCGCCGAGGTGTGGTCCTCGAGGATCTGCCCGCGGTAGCTCTGCGAGAAGAGGCCCGCATCGGAGTCGCCCTGGACGGCGGCGATCCGGGTCGTGCCCTCCGTCGGTGCCGGCCAGGCGGGGAACACCAGCGCCACGATCGCGAAGCCCGCGAGAGCGCTGACCCGGGCGGAGGCCGGGACGGACATCTCGCGGACGGCCTGCGCGAGCACGGCCGCGAGGAACGCCACCACGAAGCCGAGGCCGGCGAAGCCGATCCACGCCGCGAGACCGGAGAGCGGGCCGAGGGACTGCGAGATCGCGAGGCGGCCCCAGGCGAAGCCGCCGTAGGGCCAGACGCTGGTGATCGACTCGCGCCCGATCCAGAGCGCCCCCAGGAGGGCGGGGAGGCCGACCATCCGGCCGAGCGGTCCCGTCCAGACGCGGTGGCCGCGCGTGGAGACGACCGCCATCAGCCCCGCGGAGAGCGCGAAGAAGATCGCCTGCAGGCCGGCGAGGGCCGCCCACGGGACCGGGCCGAGGTAGAGGGTCAGCCACTCGATGTGGACGCCCCAGAAGACCGCTCCGCCGACGAGGCCGACGAGGCTCCCGCTCCAGAAGCCGCGCCCCGCCAGCGCGAACAGGATCGCCGCGGCGCCCACGATCGCCAGCGGCCAGACGTCGGAGTCGGGGAAGCCGCGGTCGAGCACGGCGCCGCCGAGGGCGGCGAGGGGCAGCGCCACCCACAGCGGAACGGTCCGCCCGTCGGGCGGAGGAGCGATCGGCGTCATGCGACCGTCGAGTACGCGACGATGCCGCGGCGGACCAGGTCGAGGGCGGTCCGGGCCGCGCGGCCGACCTTGCCCTCGGCGACGACGGAGAGCTGGTCGAGGAGGTCGATGGTCTGCTTCGCCCAGCGCACGAAGTCGCCGGCGGCCATGTCGGACTCGCGGAGCACCATGTCGAGCGGCATGCCCTTGGCCCACATGTTCATCGACAGCGCCAGGCTCGTCGAGATCGGGTTGCTGCCCGGCAGGCGGTGCTCCCGCTCGACGTCGTCGAGCCGGGCCCACAGAAGCTGGGTCCTCTCCAGCGCCTCGGGGAACGCGCCGCGGGGCAGGAACTGCTCGCCGAGCGTCCCCTCCTCGCGTCGCGGCTCGAAGACCAGGCAGCACGCCATCGCCGCGAGGCCGGCCGGATCGAGCTCCGTCCACGCCTGCTTCCGGAGGCACTCGGCGACGAGCAGGTCCCGCTCCCCGTAGATCCGGCGGAGCGTGCGACCGTTGGGCGTCAGCGAGAGCTCGCCGACCTCGTCCCGGCGGAAGTAGCCGAGCTCGAGCAGCACGTCCGTGATGTGGTCGAAGATGCGGGCGACGGCGCCGGTGCGCGAGCGGATCTGGCGCTCGATCTCGTCGGTCTCGCGGCGCAGCTTCCACCAGCGCTCGGCCCAGCGCGCGTGCTGCTCGCGGTCGGAGCAGGCGTGGCACGGGTGCGCCTTCATCCGACGCCGCAGGCTCGTGAGCTGTCCCTGGCGCTTCTCGCGCTCGGCGTGGGAGGCCGACTCGCCGCGCACCGCGCCCCGGCGCTCGAGGTCGCCGATCTCACGGCGGATCGCCGCGTACTGCTCGAAGTCGCCCAGGTGGCACTGCATCGCCGTGACGTAGCCCGCCATCGACTCCTCCTGCTGGCGGACCCGGCGGGCGAGATCGACGACGGACCGGTCGGCCTGGAACTGCGCGAACGACGACTCGAGGATCTCGCGCGTGCGCACCCGCCCGAACTGCTCGATCAGGTTCGCGGCCATGTTGTAGCTGGGGCGGAAGCTGGAGTTGAGCGGGTAGGTCCGCCGGGAGGCGAGGGACGCGACCGCCTGAGGGTCCATCCCGCCGCGCCACTGGATCACCGAGTGGCCCTCGACGTCGATGCCGCGTCGGCCCGCCCGGCCGGTGAGCTGGGTGTACTCCCCCGGTGTGATCGGGACGCGCGCCTCGCCGTTGAACTTCTCGAGCTTTTCGAGGACGACCGTGCGGGCCGGCATGTTGATGCCGAGCGCGAGCGTCTCGGTCGCGAAGACCACCCGCACGAGCCGGCGCAGGAACAGCTCCTCGACGACCTCCTTGAAGGCGGGGAGCATCCCGGCGTGGTGCGCGGCGACGCCCCGCTGGAGTCCGTCGAGCCACTCCCAGTAGCCGAGCACCGCGAGGTCCTCGTCGCGGATCGTCCGGCACCGCTCCTCGACGATCGCGCGGATCTCGTCGCGCTCGTGGCGCTCGGTGAGGCGCACGCCCGACCGCAGCACCTGGCGCACGGCCTGGTCGCAGCCCGCACGGCTGAAGACGAAGAAGATCGCGGGGAGGAGGTTCTTGCCGCGGAGGATCTCGACGACCTCCGAGCGCAGCACGAGCTCCTCGGTGCGCTGCTCTGGGTAGCGGCCGCGACCGCCTCGGCCGTTGCGGCCGCCCCTGCCGCCGCGCTCGACCCGGGAGCCGCCCTGGGCCATGCGGGCGAGCTCGGGGTTCACCCGGTTCGTCGCCGCCCGACCGGAGGAGTCGAAGAGGTCGACCAGCTTGCCGCCCACCAGGACGTGCTGGTCGAGCGGGACGGGCCGCTCCTCGGAGACGATGACCTCGGTCTCGCCCCGGACGGTCTGGAGCCAGTCGCCGAACTCCTCGGCGTTCGACACGGTCGCGCTGAGCGAGACCAGCCGCACGCGCTGCGGGAGGTGGATGATGACCTCCTCCCAGACGGCGCCGCGGAAGCGGTCGGCGAGGTAGTGCACCTCGTCCATCACGACGTAGGCGAGGTCGCGCAGGAGGTCCGAGTCGGCGTACAGCATGTTGCGCAGCACCTCGGTCGTCATCACGACGATGCGGGCGCGCGCGTTGACGTTGGAGTCGCCGGTCAGCAGACCGACCTCGGAGGCTCCGTAGTCCTCGACGAACTCCTGGAACTTCTGATTGCTCAGCGCCTTCATCGGCGTCGTGTAGAAGACCTTGGCCGTCGGGTCCTGCATGGCCAGGTGGATCGCGAACTCGGCCACCGCCGTCTTGCCGGCGCCGGTGGGCGCGGCGACGAGGACGCTGTGGCCGTCGTCGAGAGCGCTGCAGGCCTCGTACTGGAAGGGGTCGAGGTCGAACGCGAGGGTCGAGCGGAACGCCTCGACCCTCGCGTGGCCCTGGCGCGTCCGGAACGCGGCGAACCGCTCGGCGGGAGACGGTCCGGTCACGCGGGCAGGTCGGAGGGGCTGCCGTCGAACACCAGCTGGCGCTTGGCGGCGCGCCGGTCGTGCAGGATCGCGATCCCGCAGGCGAGGAAGAACAGGAAGATGATCGGGATGGCCAGGAGGAACATCGAGATCGGGTCGGCCGCGGGGGTCGCGATCGCCGTGAAGAGCACGATCGCCATGATCGCGATGCGCCACGACTTGAGGATCAGCATGCCGGGGAGGATGCCGAGGAAGTTGAGGAGCACCAGGAAGACGGGCAGCACGAAGGCGATGCCGACGACCAGCACGAGCTTGAGAACGAACTCGTAGTAGATCTTGGCGTCGAGGAAGCTCGCCGCGTTGCTGCCGGTGAAGCTCGTCAGGAGCTCCACGATGTGCGGGAACACGAACCAGCCGGCCGCACAGCCCGCGAAGAACAGCGGGATGGCGGTGAGGATGAAGCCGAGGCCGTACCGCATCTCCTTGCGGGTCAGGCCCGGGACGAGGAACGCCCAGATCTGGTAGAGCCAGACCGGGCTCGCCAGGACGATGCCCACCGTGATGGCGATCTGCAGCCGCAGATCGAAGGCACCGGCGATCGTCGGGAAGTTGAGGATCGCCTCCTTGCCCTGGGTGGAGGCCACCTCGGAGATCGGAGCCTTGAGGGCCTCGAAGACCCACTCCGAGACGAACCACCCCGCGACGCACGCGATGACGATCGCGATCGCCGACTTGAAGAGCCTGTTGCGAAGCTCGACGAGGTGCGCCCCGAGCGACATGCGCCCGTCGGGGTTCTTCGTCCGCTTCGTCCGTGGCTTCTTCGGTGCCACGGACGTCATTACTTGAGCGGGGACTCGGGCGGCGTGGTGGTGCCGGTGCCGGTGGTCGTGCCGGTGGATCCGGCGACGGTGCCGGTGGTCCCCTCGGTCGACTCACGGCGCTCGGTGCCGTCCTCGTCCTTCATGGTCTTGACCTCGCTCTTGAAGATCCGCATCGACTGCCCGACACTACGGGCCAGCTGCGGGAGCTTGGGCGCACCGAACAGGAGGAGGATCACGGCGAGGATGATGAGGAGGTGCCACCCCTGGAGGCCAGCGAACATTGCAGACTCACTTCACTTGTCGGTTGCGGTGTACGAGGAGCTTACCCCGTTCGACCCGTCCTGACCGGCGGAGATCGATCCTGTCGCGACGTGCGTCACGCCGGCCCTCGTGCGCACGCCTCACGTCGTCGCGATCGGCGAACAGCGACGAGGGCGGCCGGGGCGGCAGGTCGTCCGTCACTCCAGGACTCAGTGTCTCGAGTTTCGCGGTGACCTCGGACAGCTGTCCGAGGAGCACCTTCCCCTTGCGCCAGTAGGAGAGGGCGAAGAGGACCAGCATCGCCAGAGCGCCCAGCGCGAGGCCGAGCCAGATCAGGATCCACGACCACCAGGTCACGACGGCTCCCCCTCGTTCGCGGCGAGCGCGGAGGCCGCCCAGTGCGCCACCGCGGAGCGCGCCTCGGGGGGTGCCACCACGGTGACGAGACCCGCCAACGACGCCACCAGGCGCGTCAATCCCTCCAGATGGGCGACGCGGAGACGGACGAGGACACCGTGGTCCTCCTCCCCCGGCACGGGATCGGGGAACTCGGCGTCGGCCGCGTAGTCGCCCAGCAGCACGACGGCGCTGGGGGCGACGCGCAGGTCCACGACGAGATCGGAGGCGGAGGCCTCGAAGAGCCGTTCCGAGAGGGTCACCTCGTTGCGACGCCGGACGATCGGCGTCCCCGTGTCGCGGAGGGAGCGCATCCTGTCGACCCGGAACGTCCTGACGCCCTCGCGGAGGTGGTCCCATCCGCGCAGGTACCAGTCCCGGTCGACCGATTCGAGCACGAAGGGGTCGACGAGCCGGGACTCGGTCTCGCCGCGGGCGCTGCGGTAGTCGAAAGCGACCTGCGTCGCCGAGCCCATCGCTGTCCGCAGGAGCGCCACAGCGCTGTCCGCGCCCGTGCCGCGCGAGACCGCGACCGCGCTCGGGGCCGAGGAGGCGCCGCGCGCGAGCTTCCCCATCAGCGAGGCGATCCGGTCGTTGCCCTGGTTCTCGGGCAGCGCTGCGAGGTACTGCATGCCGGCGATGAGGGCGGCGGCCTCCCGCGCCGAGAACCTCGGCGAGTCGTCGATCGCGACCTGGTGGGTGAGGACGACGTGGTCGTTCTCCTCGAAGTCGTCCCAGCCGATGTCGAAGAGGTCGTTCGCCTGGTACTGCGCGGTCTCGCCGGGGATGCCCGAGACGGCGATGAGGCGCACCGCGCGGCGCACCTCCTCCTCCGGGATCTCGAAGTGCGCGGCGACCTCGGCGACGGAGACGCGACCCCGGTCGAGCAGATAGGGAACGAGGGAGAGGAGGACGGCCAGTCGGTCGCGCGCCTGCAGGGAGCGGGGTCTAGCCACGGGGATCCCCTCCATGGTCGTCCAGGGTGCGGCGGAGGCGGTCGAGGACGCGGCGGCGGAGCTCCTCCGGCTCGAGCACCCGCACCTCGGGACCGTGACCGGCGAGCTCGTCCGCGAGCACGTCCGGGTCGGTGTAGTGCAGGCGCAGCAGGCCCTGGCCCTCGCCCTCGGCCTCGGCACGCCCGCCGAGACGGAGGGCGGCGTCGGAGTCGGGGGCGACGCGCAGGAGCGCGCTGTTGCGCTGCAGGATCTCGTCGAGCTGGGCGAGAGCGGTCGCCGCGTGGTCCCCCTCCGCGGGAGGCGCGGTGCGGCCGGTGGAGGCGACCGGCCCGACGATCCGCGACAGGAGGAAGGTCCGCGTGCCCTCGGCGCCCTCGTCCCAACCGTGGAGGTGCCAGCGCCCCTGGTGGTTCACCAGGGCGCGGGGCTGCACGGTGCGCACGCGCGGCTCCTCGCCGCCGGGCTTCAGATAGGGGAAGCGGACGACCTGGCCGCGGTCGAGCGCGGCGTTGAGCGGCTCGAACGAGGACTCGCGAACCCGGATCGAGGGGCTGATGCCGATGACGGGGTCGACGGACTCGACCCCGATCGAGCGCAGCTTGATCAGCGCGCGCCGCGACTCCGCCGAGAGCGTCCCCTCGCGCCAGACCGCCCCGGCCAGGCGGAGCAGCGCGAGCTCCTCCGGATCGAAGGTCAGGTCGGCCGGGAGGTCGTAGCTGCGCTTCGCGATGCGGTACCGGACGGTCTGGGTGTTGCCCGGGTCGCCCGGGGCGTCGACCGTCTCGATCGGGATACCCAGCTCGCGCAGGTCGTCCTTGTCGCGCTCGAACTGGCGCTCGAGCGAGGTCCGGTCGCCCCGGCCGACCCGCTGCCGGTAGCCCTGCACCGTGGAGAGGACGTCGGCCTTCGTCAGTCCGTTCTCGGCCGCGACGAGCGCGAGCACGAGGTTGAACAAACGCTCCTCGGCCGGGACGCGGCTCGAGGACGGGGCGTCGGAAGGCACGCCCTCCAGTCTAGGGCCGGGCTCGGTCAGACCTTTCCGAGGATGTCGGCGACGAAGATCAGCGTCGCGCCGCCGGGGATCCCGCCCTGGGGGGAGCCCTGGTCGCCGTAGCCCTGGTCCGGCGGGATGACCGCGATGACCTGGGATCCGACGGGCTGGCCGATGAGGGCGTCGGCGAATCCGGCGATGACTCCGCCCTGGGTGGTCGAGCCGTCGGCGGCCGTGAAGACGGCGGGAGCGCCCTTCTCCCAGCTGGAATCGAACACCTTCCCGTCGCTCCACTGCCAGCCGGTGTAGGCCACGACGACCTGGTCGCCCTCGGCGACGACGTCGCCGTCGCCCTTCTTGAGCTGGGCGATGCGGAGGTCGGACGGCGCGTCGCCCGAGGGCTTCGCGAGCCCCGGGCGTCCGTCGTCGCCGAGCGTCACCGTCGGGAAGCCGTCGGGCGCGGGCTGGACGGCGCCGTTCGCGCGGGCCAGCGAGGCCTCGCGGACGTCCGCGACGAGCACGAGCGTGTCGTCCTCCGAGATGCCGAGCTGCGACGAGGACTGGCCGAAGCCGTCCTCGGGGGCGATCGCGATGGCGACGCGCGAGCCGACCTGCGTGCAGAGGAGGCCCTCGTTCAGGCCGACGAGCCCGGCTCCGCCGACGCCGAAGCGGGCGGTGCTCGACCCGTCGTAGGGCGAGGTCTCGAGGACCGTGCCGTCCGCTCCGTTGACCAGGGTGTAGTCGATGGTGACGAGCTGGCCCTTCTCGAGGGGTGCGCCCGAGCCCTCGATGAGGGTGCTGACCTGCGTGCCGTCCGCCTTCAGCGGCGTCGGGACGCTGACGTCCGGCTTCGCTCCGAAGTCGCCCGTGGCGCTGACCGCCGCCGAGGAGTCGCCGGAGGAGAACGGAGCGTCGCAGTCCGCCTGCGAGGAGGACGCGGTGCATCCGGTGAGAGCGGCGACGATGCCGATGCCGGCGATGAGCGCGGTGGTCCTGCGCACGGGTCCTCGATTCGAGAGAAGGGGAGCGGTGACGCCCGAGGTGGAGACGGCCCGGAGGCCGGGAACAGCTTAGAGGATGCCCTCGTCGTCGGGCTCCGCGGTCTCCTCGCCGAACCCGCGGGCCCGGGAGAGCTCGGCGCTGGTGGCGGACTCGCGGACCCGCTTGCGCAGGCTCTTGGGGCTCACGGCGCGCTCGCCGAGCGCGCCGGGGGTCCAGGCCTCCACGTCCTCGTCGCTGAAGTCCGTCTTCGACGGGCGGCGCTTGAGCTCGGGGAGCACGGTGTCCGGAGCGAGCCGGCGAGCGGTGATGAGGAAGCCGGTGTGGCCGATCATCCGGTGGTCCGGCCGGACCGCGAGGCCCTCGACGTGCCAGCCGCGGACCATGGTCTCGTTCGACGACGGGTTCGTGAACAGGCCCGAGGCGCGGATCGCCTCCGCCGTCCGCGAGAGCTGCGTGACGGTGGCCACGTAGCAGAGGAGCACTCCCCCGGGCGTGAGAGCCTCGGCGGCGACGTCGAGGCACTCCCAGGGCGCGAGCATGTCGAGCACGACGCGGTCGGCTTCGCCGGACGGGACCGTGCCGGGCAGCGCCTCGACGAGGTCGCCGACGGTGACGCTCCAGTTGTCGGGCGTGTAGCCGAGGAAGGTCTCGATGTTCGCCCGTGCGACATCCGCGAACTCCTCGCGCCGCTCGAACGACGACAGCCGGCCGGTCGGACCCACCGCCCGCAGCAGCCAGAGCGAGAGCGCGCCGGAGCCGACACCGGCCTCGACCACGCGGGCGCCGGGGAAGACGTCGGCGAGGGCGAGGATCTGGGCCGCGTCCTTCGGGTACACGATCGCCGCGCCGCGGGGCATCGACATCACGAAGTCGGCGAGGAGAGGGCGCAGCGCGAGGTGCTCGACGCCGACGGTGTTGGTCACCACCGAGCCGTCGGGCAGCCCGATCACCGTGTCGTGCTCGATGCCGCCCCGGTGCGTGTGGAACACCTTGCCGGGAACGAGCGTGATGGTGTTCATCCGCCCCTTGGGTCCCGTCAGCTGGACGCGGTCCCCCGCGCGGAAGGGTCCGGAATGCTGCAGTGCCTCACCGGTCATCGGCGGGCCTCCGTCTCGGTCGTGGCCGGGCCGGAGCCGCGGTGCTCGGAGGACACCGTCGCGAGGTCCGCGACGGTGCGGCCCGCGAGGGTGGGCCAGAGGGCGTAGGGGGCGGCGGGGTCCAGCTCCAGCTGGTGCGGGACGCCGATCGCCGCGGCTCCGGAGGCGACGGCCGCGCCGAGGCCCGTGAGGGAGTCCTCGATCGCGACGCAGGCGGCGATGTCGACGCCGAGGGTGCTCGCGGCGAGGAGGTACGCCTCGGGGTGGGGCTTGCTGCGCTCGACCATGTCGCCGCTGACGACGGCGGCGAAGGCGGGGAACGGGATCCGGTCCACGACGGCCGCGGCCATCCGCGAGATCGACATCGTGACCAGCGCCTGCGGCACACCCGCCTCGGACACCGCGCGCAGCAGCTCGAGCGCGCCCGGTCGCCACGGGATGCTCACGGCCAGCTGGTCGACGACCTCGTCGGTCATCCGGTCGATGATCGCGTCGACGGAGAGGTCGACGCCCTTGCCCTGCAGGATGCGGGCGGCGGCGGGCAGGCCCGAGCCGACGAGTCCCATCGCGTCCTCGTGGGTCCACACTCCGCCGAAGGAGGAGACGAGCGCGTGCTCCGACGCCATCCAGTACGGCTCGGTGTCGACGAGCGTCCCGTCCATGTCCCAGAGGACGGCGGCGGGGGCGGACGCTCCTCCGAGCGACTCGGAGGACAGCGGCCGGGCGGAGGTCTCGGGAGTCACGAGCGACCATGGTACCGGCAGGGCCGCGCCCCTCCCCGGCCGCGGGCCGAGAGCGAACAGCGCGGCCGATCCCGCCGGACGGGACGGGCGCGGCCGGGGGCGGTCCTATCCTGGACGGAGGGACAGGCGCGGTGTGCGCTCCCCGCACATCGAGCCGAACGCGGAGATCCTGCCTATGAACGTGATCACGGGGAACGTCCTGGTCGTGGCCTTCGAGGGCTGGAACGACGCCGGGGACGCCGCCAGCGGCGCGCTGCGGCTGGTCAAGGACGCCGGGGAGTACGTGCCCCTCTTCGCCGTCGACGCCGAGCAGTACTACGACTTCCAGTACACCCGCCCCATGCTCTCGATCGGCGAGGACGGCCGCCGCAGCCTCGCCTGGCCCGGCACCCAGATCTTCGGCCCGGCCGACACCTCGGTCGACGCCGAGAGCGCGCTGTACCTCATGATCGGCACCGAGCCCTCGCGCAGCTGGAAGAGCTTCGCCGCCGAGGTCGTCGACGCCATGCTCGCGATCGACATCTCCGCCGTCGTCTTCCTCGGCGCGATGCTCGCCGACGTCCCGCACACCCGGCCGATCTCGATCTTCGCCTCGAGCGAGAACGCGGAGCTGCGGAGCTCCTTCGAGCTCGAGCGCTCCAGCTACGAGGGGCCGGTCGGCATCCTCAGCGTGATCGGCGAGGCCGCGCAGAAGGTCGGCATCCCCGCCGTCTCGATCTGGGCCTCCGTCCCGCACTACGTGCACAACGCGCCCTCGCCCAAGGCGATGCTGGCGCTGCTCGAGAAGCTCGAGGAGGTCGTCGGCCTGGCGATCCCCCGCGGCGACCTCGTCGAGGAGGCGGAGGAGTGGGAGCGCGGCATCGACGCCCTCGCCGCCGAGGACGAGGAGATGGCGTCGTACATCGCCCAGCTCGAGCAGGCGCGCGACACCGTCGACTCGCCGGAGGCGAGCGGCGAGGCGATCGCCCAGGAGTTCGAGCGCTACCTGCGCCGCCGCGGCGACGGCCGCTCCGGCGAGGAGCCCTGGCGGCCGTAGCCTCCGCCGGCGCCCGCTCGTCCGAGACGGTCGTCGATCACTGGACTGTTCCCGACCGATGACCCTCCCGGCCGCCCTGACGGGACTCGAGCCGTTCGGGACTCGAGCCGTCCGGGACTCGAGGCTTACGGGACTCGAGCCTGACGGGGTTCAGGCCGGGCGCACCCCGAGCAGGGCGTCGACCGCGTCGCGCAGGAGCGACGGGTCGTCCACGCCCTCGGTCAGTGCGGCGTCGACGACGGCGAGGGCGGCCGGAGTGCCGAGGTCGTCGGCCAGCGCCTCGCGCAGCTGCGCCAGCACCTCGAGCGCCGAGCGCGGTCCCACGGCGGCGAGGGCCGACTCCCAGCGCGCCAGTCGCGCCTCGGCCGACGGCAGGTCCTCGGGCAGCCACTCCCAGTCGGAGCGGTAGTGGTGCGCGAGGAGCGCGAGGCGGATCGCCCGCGGGTCCGCGCCCTCGCTCCGCAGACGGGAGACCAGCACCAGGTTCCCGAGCGACTTGCTCATCTTCTCGCCCTGGTAGGCGACCATCCCGGCGTGCGCGTAGGCGCGGGCCAGAGGACGGCCGGACAGCGAAGCGGCGTGGCCTGCGCTGAACTCGTGGTGCGGGAAGACCAGGTCGCTCCCGCCGCCCTGCAGGGTGAACTCGGGTCCGAGCCGGTCGAGGGCGATCACCGAGCACTCGATGTGCCAGCCCGGACGGCCGCGGCCGACCTCGGCGTCCCAGGCGGGCTCGCCGGCGCGCTCGGCCCGCCAGAGCAGCGGATCGAGGGGGTCGCGCTTGCCGGCGCGCTCCGGGTCGCCCCCGCGCAGCGCCGAGAAGCGGGCCATCGACTCCGCGTCGAGCCGGCTCTCGCTGCCCAGGTGCCAGACGGCGCTCTCGGCCGCGGCGATGTCGTAGTAGAGGTCGCTCGCGCCCTCCTCCGCCGCGTCTGGAGCAGCGACGCGGTAGGCGACGCCGTCGCGCTCCAGGCGGGCGACCGCTTCCGCGATGGGATCCACGGTCTCGGTGACTCCGACGTAGTGCTGCGGAGGCAGGACGCGCAGGGCGGCCATGTCGCCGCGGAACAGCTCGACCTGCTCCTCGGCGAGGTCGCGCCAGTCGACACCGGTGGCCGTCGCACGCTCGAGCAGCGGGTCGTCGACGTCGGTCACGTTCTGGGCGTACTCGACCGTGTAGCCCGCGTCGAGCCAGACGCGCTGGACCGTGTCGAAGGCGAGGTAGGTCGACGCGTGCCCCAGATGGGTGGCGTCGTAGGGCGTGATGCCGCAGACGTAGAGGCTCGCGACTCCGCTGGGCGCGTCGAGCTCGACGGGGCCCGCGGTCGCCGTGTCGTGCAGGCGCGGTGCGCTCCCCCGGCCGGGCAGGGCGGGGACGTCGGCGGCGGTCCAGGCGCGCATCTAGGCGGCGATCAGGCCGGTGGCGAGCGCGACCATCAGGACGACGCCGAGCACGATGCGGTACACGACGAACGGGAGGAAGCTGCGGCGGGAGATATAGCTCATGAAGAACGCGATCACGACGAAGCCGACCACGAACGCGACGATGGTCGCCACGAGGGTCTCGAGCCCGCCGACCTGGACCTGGTTCGGGAGCACGACCGGGTCGCTGATGCTCTTGTACAGCTGGTAGAGACCGCTGCCGAACACCGCGGGGATCGCGAGGAGGAAGGAGTAGCGCGCCGCCGCCTTGCGCTCGTAGCCGAGGAAGAGGCCGGCGGTGATGGTGCCTCCCGAGCGCGAGACGCCGGGGATCAGGGCGAGCGCCTGCGCGCCTCCGAAGATCAGGCCGTCGCGGACGCCCAGGTCGCGCAGGCGGCGCTTCTTCGCGCCGACCGCGTCGGCGATGCCGAGCAGGATTCCGAAGAGGATGAGGGTGGTGGCCACCACCCACAGGGAGCGGAGGGTCGTCTCGATCGCGTCCTGGAAGACGAGGCCGAGGACGATGATCGGAAGGCTGCCCAGGATGATGAGCCAGCCCATGCGTGCGTCCGGGTCCGAGCGCGGGATCCGGCCGACGAGGGAGCGCGCCCAGTGCGACACGATCCGCACGATGTCGCGCCAGAAGTAGATGATGACGGCGGTCTCGGTGCCCAGCTGCGTGATCGCGGTGAAAGCGGCTCCGGTGTCGCGGCCGCCGAGACCGGGCAGCAGCTCGCTGACGATCCGGAGGTGGGCGCTGGAGGAGATGGGGAGGAATTCGGTCAGACCCTGGACGAGTCCCAGGATCAGCGCGTCGAGCAGGCCCATGCGTCACTTTCGAGGAGGGCTGGGGCGTCGTCGGCCAGCAGTCGGTCGGGATCGGTCGGTGCTGACCCGGTCCGCGGCGCCGTCAGGAGCTCAGCAGGAGATCGGTCAGGACCTTCCTGCCAAACACTAGTGCGTCCAGTGGAACGCGCTCGTCGACCCCGTGGAACAGCGCCGGGAAGTCCAGGGACGACGGCAGCTGGAGCGGCGCGAACCCGTATCCGGTGATGCCGAGCGTCGAGAGCGCCTTGTTGTCGGTGCCTCCGGAGAGCAGGTACGGGAGGACCTCGGCGCCCGGATCGAACCGGCGGATCGAGGCGGCCATGCTCTCGACGAGGGGGCCGGCGAAGGGCACCTCGAGTCCGATGTCGCGGTGCTGGACGAGGATCTCGACGTGCTCGCCCGCGAGGACCTTCAGGCGCTCGAGCACCGCATCCTCCTCGCCGGGGAGGACGCGCACGTCGATGGTGGCCTCCGCGGTGTCCGGGATGACGTTGGCCTTGTAGCCGGCCGACAGCATCGACGGATTGGCGGTGGTGCGCAGCGTCGCGGCGATGAAGCGCGAGGCGGTGCCGGTGGCGAGTGCCAGCTCCTCCGGAGTGCTGCGCTGAGGGTCGTGGCCGAGCAGGCGGGCGACCTCGTCGAGCAGCTCGCGCGTGGTGTCGGTGAGGCGGGTGGGCCACTCCTCGCTTCCGATGCGGGCGATCGCCTGCGCCAGCCGGGTGACGGCGTTCTCGGAGTTGATCTGCGAGCCGTGCCCCGCCGTGCCGTGCGCGCGGAGGGTCAGCCACATCAGCGCCTTCTCGCCCGTCTGCACGAGGTAGGCGCGCTTGCCGGCCAGCTCGATCGAGTAGCCGCCGACCTCGCTGATCGCCTCGGTCGCTCCGGCGAACAGCTCGGGCCGCTCACGGGCCAGGAATCCCGATCCCCGCACGCCGCCCGCCTCCTCGTCGGCGAAGAAGGCGATGACGAGGTCGCGGGAGGGGCGCCGCCCCTCGCGGAGGATGTCGCCGAGCGAGGCGAGGATCATCGCGTCCATGTTCTTCATGTCGACCGCGCCGCGGCCCCAGAGCATGCCGTCCTTGATCTCGCCGCCGAACGGGTCGACGCTCCAGTTGTCGGCGATGGCGGGCACCACGTCGAGGTGCCCGTGGACGACGAGGGCGCCGCGCTCGCGGTCCTCCCCCGCGACCCGCGCCACGACGCTCGTGCGTCCCGGGTCGGAGTCGATCAGCTCCGGCTCGAGGCCGAGGTCGCGCAGCTTCGCCGCGACGTACTCCGCGGCCGGGCGCTCCGGCTCCGCCTTCCCGTCGCCGTAGTTGCTGGTGTCGAAGCGGATGAGATCGCGCGCGATGAGCGCCGTCTCGTCGAGGGTGCTGTCGGTCACGGGCGCGCTGTCGATGCTGTCGGACATGCGGGCAACGGTACCGGCGCGGGCTCGACGGCGCGCGGAGGCCGGTGGGCCGGGAGGTGGCGTGAGAGGCTCCGGAACCGTGCTAATGTCTTCTTCGGCCGCGGAAACGCAGGTCGAAGGAAACACTCGTCCGGGTGGCGGAAATGGCAGACGCGCTAGCTTGAGGTGCTAGTGCCCGTATAGGGCGTGGGGGTTCAAGTCCCCCCTCGGACACACTGATCGGAACCCCTCGTCTCTCCTCGGAGAGGCGGGGGGTTCCGTCGTTTCCGGCACCTCCCTCCTCGTGTCGGTGGGAGGGATGCGGCGGGCGGAGAGAGCAGACGCCCCGCTCTTTCCCGAAGAGGCGGGGCGTCTCCTGCAGTAAACGGGCGCTCCTGCAGTAAACGGGCGCTCCTGCACCGCACGGGCGCTCCTGCACCGCAGGGCCCTCCGGCACAGACCGTGCCTCGGCGTCAGACGCCTGCTGTCGCCGGCGACCAGCCGAGAGCCGGAGCGATCGATTCCACGACAGTGCGCAGGAGCCGCGCGTTGTACTCGACCCCGAGCTGGTTGGGAACGGTGAGCAGCAGCGTGTCCGCCTCCTGCACGGCGGCGTCCGCAGCGAGCTCGGCGGCGACGGCGTCCGGCTCGCCCGTGTAGCTGCGGCCGAATCGGGCGCGGACGCCCTCGAGGGTGGCGACCTGGTCCTGCTCGCCGCGGCCGCCGAAGTACAGCCGGTCGAGATCGGTCGTGATCGGAAGAACGCTGCGCGACACGGAGACGCGCGGGGTGCGCTCCCAGCCCGCCTCGCTCCACGCGGCGCGGTACTCGCGGATCTGGCGGGCCTGCAGCTCGTCGAAGGGCACGCCCTCCTCCTCCAGGAGCAGGGTCGACGACTGCAGGTTCATGCCCTGCTCGGCCGCCCAGCGCGCGGTCGCGAAGCTGCCGGCACCCCACCAGATCCGGTCCTCGAGGCCGGGCGAGCGCGGCTCGATCGAGAGCGGGAGCGACTGGCGCGTCATCGCAGGATCGGACTGCGCGACCGGCGCCCCGGCGAGCGCCTCCCGGAGGATCCGCACCTTCTGCCGGGCGAGGTCGGCGTCGGTCATCCCCTCCGGGGGGACGAAGCCGAACGCCTCGGACCCGCGCAGGGCCGTCTCGGGCGATCCCCGGCTGACCCCGAGCTCGAGCCGGCCGTCGGAGATCAGGTCGGTGGCGGCCGCCTCCTCCGCCATGTAGAGCGGGTTCTCGTAGCGCATGTCGATGACCCCGGTGCCGATCTCGATGCGGCGGGTGCGCGCGGCGATCGCCGCCAGCAGCGGGAACGGCGAGGCGAGCTGCGGCGCGAAGTGGTGCACGCGGACGTAGGCGCCGTCGATGCCGATCTCCTCCGCCGCCTCCGCGAGCTCGATCGTCTGGAGGAGGACGTCGCGAGCAGAGCGGGTCTGAGACCCGGGGACGGACTGGTAGTGGCCGAAGGAGAGGAAGCCGATGCGCGAGACCATGCCTGCCTCAGCGCCCGGGGGTCCCCCGCTATTCCCGGAGGGTGTGCACGGCGGTCGCCGAACCGCGACAGCGCTCCCGAGGAGTCCTCAATACACGTATGGTGGTCGCGTGCCCGCTGATCGGGGCGGAGGGGGTCGTCATGGAGCGGATGGTCGGTCGCCTCGGGGCGACTCTCGGGGTCGCCATGCAGACGATCAGCGGGTCGCAGGTGCAGGCAGGCGCTCTCCGTCCGCAGCGGAACCGGGCGCCCGGTCGCGTCTCCGCGTCAGTGCGCCTCGAAGTCGGCGGAGACCGAGGCGGTGACCTCGATGTCCTCCGGCTTGAGGGCCAGCGGCTCCTCAGGAGAGGAGAACGCCTTGGCGCGGCTCATCATCGCCGAGCCGCCCTCGATGCGCGTGTGCGGGCGCAGTCCCGGCTCGAAGAGGGTCAGCACCCGCACCTCGGTCAGGCCGAGGGCCGCCGCGTAGGCCTCGGCCCGCTCGCGCGCGTCGCGCACGGCAGCGGCGCGGACCTCGCGCTCGATGCCCGCCCGTCGCGCCGCCGTCACGTCCCAGTCGACCCCCGAGATCTGTACGCCCGGCACCTCCGAGATCGAGCCGACCCAGCGCCCGAGAGCCGCGAAGTCCCGGTACTTCACCCGGACCCCGGCGGCCGCGACGTGGAACAGCTGCGAGACGTCCGAGTCCTTGATGTACCGGCGGATCGAGGAGACCGAGATCTGATCGGAGGACCACCAGGTGGCGGCGCCGGACGCCTGCTCGGCGGCCGCCTCCTCACGGACCCGCGCGTGCAGGGCGGTGACCTCGGCGAGCGCCTGGGGCCGGGATCGCGACTCGCGCCGGATCTCGAGGCGGACGGTGCCCCGCTCGGCGGGGTGGAAGTGCTGGGCGAGACCGGCGACGGTGATGGTGACCATGGCCCCATCGTGCCGTACGCACCCCGTCAGCTCCGAGCGGCGAGCATCTCCCGGATGCGGTCGGCGAGGGCCCGCTCCGTCGTCAGATTGCTGACCAGCTGGGCTCGGTGCCCCCCGCAGGCGCCTGGGAGGGGAGCTCCGCTGCTCGGGTCGACCCGGCTCAGCAGTGCCCGCTCCCCCTGGGCGATCGAGGCCTCGAGCAGGGCGAGCCGCCGCTCGAGCCTCTCGGTCTCGAAGCTCTCGGGCGTGATGTCGGACTCGCGGAAGTGGCCGGCTGTGGAAGTGGGGACGCTCATCGATGATCCGTTCCGTCGGGGGCGCCCAGGAGCGGCGCCATCACCAGGAAGACACCGGAGAACAGCGATCATGACGCGAAGGCGCGAATTGCACTGAGAAGTGGCGCGCCACCGGCGGTCAGGAGCGGAAGACGGCCAGGTTCTCGTTCTCCACGATGGCGAGGGTGCGGACGAGGCGGGTGTAGCGCTCGACGAGCTCGCCCTCCCCCGCGCCCTGTCCCAGCAGGGCCGAGATGCTCTCGGCAGGGAAGAGGGAGACGATCTCCATCGCGACGGCCCGCGCGTGCTCGGAGGAGAGAGTGCGCGCGTACTCCAGAGCGCGGGTCAGCTGCGGCCTCTCCTCCCCCTCCGGACTCGCCGACGGCGCCGTCGTGGCGGCATGCCCGAGGACCGCCACGAAGACGCGAGCGATCTCGTCGACCCGGAGTGCGCGGACCAGGGTCAGCAGACGCGAGGAGACGCGGGAGACGCCGCGCGCGAGGAGCTCTCCGCTGAGGGCGCGCACCTCGATCACGTCGCCGCCGCCGAACTCGCCGGAGACGCGCTTGATGCCCGAGGCGAACAGGCTCGAGCCGGCTCCGATGCTCCGCTCGGCCTCGAGGTTGATCTCGACGCGGCCGCGGCCGGTGGCCACTCCGGAGATCCAGCGCTGCTCCACGGGCGGATGCGCGTGCACGGCGCGGACGAGGGTGCCCGGGCCCGGCCCTCCCAGGGCGCCCAGGATGACCTCGGGGGTGCGCGCCCCGGCGATCCTGGTCGAGACGCCGTTGTGCGCGGCGAGCTCGGCGGCCCGCAGCTTGGAGCGGATGCCCCCTCGGCCGGTACCGCCCTTCTGCACGCCGATGCGGCGCAGCTCCGAGATGCCCAGCTCCTCGAGGTGCACGCCCTCGGCGATGCTGCCGGCGAAGACGCCTGGGACGTCGGTGAGCAGCAGCAGCAGGTCCGCGCCGAGGAGCATCGCCAATCCGCCGGCGACGCCGTCGTTGTCCGAGCCGGCGGAGTCGATCGTGTCGTTGCCGTTGACCACGGGCACGACTCCGGCGTCGAGGGCGTGGCGGATCGCCTCGGCTACGTGTGCCATCTGCCGGGGAGAGGCGAGGTCGGACTCGCCGATGAGGATCTGCGCGACCAGGGCGCCCGAGAGCTCGGCCACCGAGCGGTAGAAGCCCATCAGGACGGTCTGGCCCACCGCTGCCGCCAGGCGGGCGCTGATCGGCTCCTCCTGCGAGCGGGCGAAGAGCGCCCGGCCCGAGGAGACGGCGCCGGAGGAGACCAGCACGACGTCCCAGCCCAGCGCGCGGGCGGCGAAGGCGCTCTCGAGCGCGCTGGCCAGGAGAACGGGATCCGGACCCGACTGCTTGGTGACCGAGCTGGACCCCATCTTGACCACGAGGGTCCTTCTGCGCGGCGCGGCCGGGGCGGTGGCGTCGGAGTCGGCGGGGTCGGGCAGGGCGTCGTACATGGCTCCCATGGTAGAGGCGCGGCAGGAGGCCCTTCCTCGCCGAGACCCGGTGGAGAACGCCCCCGGACGGGGATGTCGGGGGCGGATGCGAGACTGCCCGGGACGTCTGGTACCTCCTCCTCAGTGCGCCTCGCCGGGCGGTCGCGGAAGGGTCCGTGCGGCTCGCCGGTGGATGTCGGTGGCGATTGACATACTCGAACACATGTTCGAACATGGGCAGATGAGCCCCCCTTCATCCCTCGTCTCCGCGGAGACGGCCGAGGCCGCAGAGCCCCTTCTGCGGCAGCTCGCGTCGGTGAAGGAGCTGCAGTCCCGCATCCGGGACATGCAGGCGACCACCCTCGAGACCAGGAGCCTCGCCACCCTGCCGGCCTTCTCCTCCGTGCTCCCGGGCGGCTCGCTCAAGCAGGGTGCCGCCTACTCGGTGGAGGGCTCGATGAGTCTGGCTATGGGGCTGCTCGCCGGCCCGTCCGCCGAGGGCTCGTGGTGCGGCGTGGTGGGCGTCCCGGAGTTCGGGGCCGAGGCCGCGGCAGGCATGGGGATCGACCTCGAGCGCCTGGTGCTCGTGCCCGCACCGGCCGAGCACTGGCTCACCGTCACCGCCGCTCTGGTCGATGTGCTGACCGTCGTGCTCACCCGTCCGCCCGCCTCCGTCTCCTCGACCGACGTCTCGCGTCTGGGAGCACGACTGCGCCAGCGGGGTGCCGCGCTCGTGGTCCTCGGCGAGTGGCCCCAGGCCGAGGCGCGGCTCAGCATCCGCAGCAGCCGCTGGGAGGGGCTCGGCGACGGCCACGGCTACCTGCGCTCCCGGGAGGCGATGGTCGATGTGGTCGGCCGGGCCGGCACCCGGGTGCGCACGGTGCGGATGAGCATGCCCGGCGTCGAGAGCGCCTTCGGCTCCCGGGTCGAGCACGGCCGCCTGCACGAGCGGGCGGTCTGAGATGGCGAGCGCACCCGAGCTGCGGCGGACGATCCTCGTCTGGTGCCCCGACTGGCCCCTCCTCGCGGCCGCCGCCGACGCCGGCCTCGGCGCCGAGCACCCCCTGGCCCTCACGGAGAAGAGCCTGGTCTTCGCCTCCTCCCCCGCTGCCCGGGCGGAGGGGGTCCGGCGGGGCATGCGCGTGCGCGAGGCGCAGTCCCGTTGCACGGGTCTCGCCGTGCTCCCGTACGACCCGGTGCTCGACCACCGGGCGTTCGAGCCGCTCATCCAGGCGCTCGAGGAGATCACCCCGGGCGTCCAGCTGATCCGGCCCGGTCTGTGCGCGATCCGTGCCCGCGGTCCGCGCCGCTACTACGGGAGCGAGCAGAGCGCGGCCGAGGCGATCCTGCAACGGCTGGCCGAGCTGGGTCTCCCCGACGCCCGCATCGGGATCGCCGACGGGCTCTTCGCCTCCGAGCTCGCCGCGAAGCACTCCGGCCGCCCCGTCGCCGTCGTGCCCCCAGGAGCAGCGGCAGGCTTCCTCGCCCCTCTCCCGCTCGACGCCCTCGAGACCGAGTCCGTCGCAGCCCCTGCCCGTGCTCCCCGCCGGGGGGACGACCTGGTGGCGCTCCTGCGCAGACTCGGCGTCCGCACCCTCGGCGCCTTCGCCGCCCTCCCTCGCGAGGACGTCGCCGCCCGGTTCGGACCGGAGGGTGCCCACGCGCACCTCCTCGCCGCCGGTGCGGAGTCGGAGACGGTGGTGCCCCGGCTCCCGCCGGAGCGCCTCGACCGGGCGATGGAGTTCGAGCCCCCTCTGGACCGCATCGACCAGGCCGCCTTCGCCTTCCGCGTCCCCGCGGAGGAGTTCGTCGCCGGGCTCACCCGCGCACGGCTGGTCGCGACCGCCATCCGCATCGAGGTCGTCAGCGAGCGCGGTGAGGTCTTCTCCCGGAGCTGGCTGCACCCGAGATGGTTCACCCCGGGCGACGTGCTCGACCGGGTCCGTTGGCAGCTGCAGGGCAGCGGGGAGATCGACACCGGTCTCGGAGCGCCGATCTCGCGGCTCTGCGTCGAGCCCGAGGCGGTCGACGCGATCGGCAACCACGAGCAGGGTCTCTGGGGCACCGCTCCGGAGGAGCGCGTCCACCACGGGCTGAGCCGCGTGCAGAGCATGCTCGGGCACGAGGCCGTGATGACCGCGTCGATCGGAGGGGGTCGATCCCTCCGCGACCGCCAGCACCTGATCCCCTGGGGCGACCGGGAGCCGGGCGACGCACGGCCGAGGACCCTGCCCTGGCCCGGCTCCCTGCCGCCGCCCCTCCCGCCGACGGTCTTCGCGGAGCCCGCGGCCGTGCTGGTCCGCGGACCGAGGGGCGAACCCGTCGCGGTCGACGAGCGCGGCGCCCTCAGCTCCGTGCCCGCCTACTTCACCCCCGGGACCTCTCAGGCACGCCTGGAGCCCCTCGCCGGATGGGCGGGTCCCTGGCCGATCGACGAGCGCTGGTGGGATCCGAGCACCGCCGTCCGCTACGACCGCTTCCAGGTGGTCGACGCCGCCGGTGTCGCCTGGCTGCTGCTCTGCCTCGACGGGGTCTGGGCAGCAGAGGCCCGCTACGACTGAACCGGAGCATCCCTCCACCACCGCGAACGAGCACCGAAGGAGCCCCGATGGGCTGGAACAACCCGCCGATCCCCTGGTCGGAGTTCGAGCGCCGCCTCTCCAGCGGCAAGCGCGCCGACGGCACGGTCGTCCGGGGCGACGGCGGCGACAGCCCGGCCTGGTCGCACAAGCGCCCCGCCTACGTGGCAGGGGACGACGTCCGGCCGCCGGCTCATCCGGTGCCCTACGCCGAGCTGCACGCGCACTCCCACTTCAGCTTCCTCGACGGGGCGAGCAAGCCGGAGCAGCTGGTCGAGGAGGCGGTCCGGCTCGGCATCGACACTCTCGCGCTCACCGACCACGACGGCCTCTACGGCATCGTGAGGATGGCCGAGGCCGCGCAGGGGCACGCCGTCCGCACGGCCTTCGGAGCCGAGCTCTCGATCGGGCTCACCTCGCCTCAGAACGGGGTCGCCGATCCGGAGGGGACCCACCTGCTCGTCCTCGCGCGCCGCGAGGAGGGCTACCACCGCCTCGCCCGTGCGATCACCACCGCCCAGCTCGCCGGAGCCGAGAAGGGCAAGCCGAGCTATGACCTCGAGGAGCTCGCGCGCGCCGCCGACGGCCACTGGATCGTGCTGACGGGCTGCCGCAAGGGAGCGGTCCGTCAAGCGCTCGCCGCCGCAGGAGTGGCCGCGGCCGAGCAGGAGGTCTGCGAGCTCGTCCGGCTCTTCGGTCCCGCCAACGTCCTCGTGGAGCTGTACGACCACGGGGATCCCCTCGCCTCGCGCGCCAACGACCAGCTGGCGGCGATCGCCGAGAAGCTCCGGCTGCGGACGGTCGCCACCGGGAACGTGCACTACGCCCGGCCGGAGGAGCGCCCCCTCCAGACGGCCCTCGCCGCGGTCAGAGCACGCCGGAGCCTCGACGAGATGGACGGCTGGCTCCCCGCAGCGGGCGGCGCCCACCTGCGCTCCGGCGCCGAGATGGCCGAGCGCTTCGGCCGCTACCCCGGCTCCGTGGAGAACACGGTGCGCGTCGCCGACGAGATCGCCTTCGAGCTCGGCCGAGTCCGGCCCCGGCTGCCGCGCCAGGAGGTCCCCGAGGGGCACACCTCGATGAGCTGGCTGCGCGAGCTCGTACGCGAGGCCGTGCCGGCCAAGTACCCCCGCGCCGACGCCGACGTCCTCGCGCGCCTCGAGAAGGAGCTCGCGGTGATCGAGCAGAAGGACTTCCCGGGCTACTTCCTGATCGTCCACGACATCGTCCACTACGCCAAGCGGAACGGCATCCTCTGCCAGGGACGCGGCTCGGCCGCCAACTCGGCGGTCTGCTACGTCCTGGGCATCACGGCGGTCGACTCGATCTTCTACGACCTGCCGTTCGAGCGGTTCCTCTCCAGCATCCGCGACGAGGAGCCCGACATCGACGTCGACTTCGACTCGGAGCGACGCGAGGAGGTGATCCAGTACGTCTACCGGAAGTACGGACGTCTGAACGCGGCCCAGGTCGCCAACGTCATCACCTACCGGCCCAAGTTCGCCGTGCGCGACATGGCCAAGGCCCTCGGATACAGCGCCGGGCAGCAGGACGGCTGGTCGAAGCAGGTCGAGCGGTGGGGGTCCGTCACCGAGAGCACCGACCACGACATCCCCGAGGACGTGGTCGCCCTGACCACCCGGGTGCTGGGCACGCCCCGGCACCTGGGCATCCACTCCGGCGGCATGGTGCTGACAGACCGGCCCGTGGGCGAGGTCTGCCCGATCGAGCCCGCCCGGATGGAGGACCGCACCGTCCTGCAGTGGGACAAGGACGACTGCGCCTGGATGGGCCTGGTCAAGTTCGACCTCCTCGGGCTCGGGATGCTCGCCGCCCTGCAGTACACGTTCGACCTCGTCGCCGAGCACGTCGGCGAGAAGTGGGACCTCTCCACCCTCCCCCGGGAGGAGAAGGGCGTCTACGACCAGCTCTGCCGCGCCGATTCGATCGGGGTGTTCCAGGTCGAGAGCAGGGCGCAGATGGGCACCCTCCCCCGGCTGCAGCCGCGCCGCTTCTACGATCTGGTGATCGAGGTCGCGCTCATCCGCCCCGGCCCCATCCAGGGCGGTGCGGTCCACCCCTACATCCGCCGCAAGCTCGGCGAGGAGCCGGTGACGTACCAGCACCCCCTCCTCGTGACGCCGCTCAAGCGCACCCTCGGCGTGCCGCTCTTCCAGGAGCAGCTCATGCAGGTGGCCGTGGCCGTCGGCGACTGCAACGCGGAGGACGCCGACCTGCTGCGCCGGGCGATGGGGTCCAAGCGCGGGACCGAGAAGATCGAGACCCTCCGCGAGCGGCTCTACCAGGGGATGGCCCGCAACGGCATCACAGGCGAGGTCGCGGACGACATCTACCTCCGGATCCAGGCCTTCGCGAACTTCGGCTTCGCCGAGAGCCATGCGATCAGCTTCGCCCTGCTGGTCTACGCGAGCGCCTGGCTCCGCCTGCACTACCCCGCCGCGTTCACCGCCGCGCTGCTGAGGGCGCAGCCCATGGGCTTCTACGCCCCGCACACCCTGGTCGCCGATGCCCGACGTCACGGAGTGGAGGTCGTCTCGCCCGACGTCAACCGCTCCCTGGCGCCTCCCGGGCTCGAGGCGAAGGAGGACGCCCCCGCACCCCGTAGGGGCGGCGCCGCCTACGGGAGCGACGACTGCCTCCGCGCCGATCAGCCGCCCACGGGACTGTTCGACCGCACCGAGCACTTCCACACGGACGACCACAGGCGCGACAGCGGCTTCGTGATCCGGCTCGGGCTGGCAGGGGTGAAGGGCATCGGCACCGCGCTCGCCGAGCACATCGTCGCCGAGCGCGAACGCGGCGGACCCTACGCGAGCATGGCCGACCTCTCGCGTCGGGTCGGCACGACCGCGGCTCAGCTGGAGGCCCTCGGCGCCGCGGGCGCCTTCGACTCGCTCGGTCTGCAGCGTCGGCAGGCGCTCTGGGAGGCCGGCACCGCCGCAGGCGACCGCGAGGAGTTCCTCGCCGGCTCCACGGTCGTCGTGCAGCCCCCGCTCCTGCCGATGCTCTCCCCTCAGGAGCGCGTGGTCTTCGACTTCTGGGCCACCGGCATCTCGCCCGACGACCATCCGCTGCGCCACCTCCGCGAGGGGCTCGCTCGCCGCGGCGCCCGCTCCTCGGCCGATCTCCCCGGCATCCCCTCGGGGACCCGGATCGAGGTCGGCGGGGTCGTGATCCACCGCCAACGTCCCTCCACAGCCGGTGGAGTGACCTTCCTCAACCTCGAGGACGAGCACGGGATCCTCAACGTGATCTGCTCCGTCGGAGTATGGAACCGCTACCGCCGCGTGGCCCGCGAGGCACCCGCCCTGCTGGTCAGGGGGATCCTTGAGCGCTCCGACGAGGGGGTGACGAACCTCCTCGCCGACAGGTTCGAGACCCTCACGGTCGGCGCTCGCACCACCTCCCGCAACTTCCGATGACCCCTCAGCGGCACCGCCCGCTCGCCCACGAGAAAGCGACACCATGACCACTCTCGACCACGCCGCTCCCGCTCCGCACCTCGATGCGCCGCTCCTGAACGACCGCGAGCTGCGCGAGCGCGTCTCCTCGCTGATCGGACCGGCCTACCGCCGGGCCCTGTGGCCGATTTTCCTCGACCGCGACGGCGTGCAGCTGCCGATCCTCTACCCGGTGGACGGATTCCCCGTGCACCCTGACGAGGAGAAGACCGAGCGGATCGTCGCCACCCTCGCCAAGGCCGTGGCGCACCAGGACGTGGGCTCTCTCGCCTTCGCCCTGGAACGTCCCGGGCGCGCCTTCCTCGGCGAGACCGATCGGGTCCTCGCCCGTCACCTGGCGGCGGCGTGCCACAAGCGGGCCATCCCCCTCCGCGCGCTCCTGCTCGTCCACGACGAGGGAGTGCGGGTCGTGACCGCGACGGAGTACGCCGCGGTCACGCTCTGAGCGCTCGGGCCCGAGGCGGCCGTTCAGGACAGCGGCGGCCGGCCACCTGAACAGCCGGCCGCCACTGACCTCAGGCGCTCAGGCGCTCAGCGTCACCAGCAGCGAGGAACCGCCGAGGTCCACCTCGGTGTCCCCGGGCTGCACCGCGTACTCCCCGACGCCGAGCAGCGTCTCCGCCACCTCCGGCAGGGCGATGCGGGCGGCGGACTCGCCGACGTTGATCGCCACGGTCACCCGACCGCGGCCGAGAGTCAGCCAGCGGGCCTCCTCGTCGAACTCCACGCGGAGCGACCCGAAGCGCGGGTCCGTCAGCTCGGGGTAGCGGCGGCGGATCGCCGCCAGCTCGCGGTACACCTCGAGGGTGCGGGCGTGACGCCCCTCCCCGACCTCGGACCAGTCGAGCCGCGAGCGCAGGAACGTCTCCGGGTCCTGCGGGTCGGGCACGACCTCCGGGTCCCAGCCCATCTTCGCGAACTCCTCGATGCGGCCCTTCGCCGTCGCCTCGCCCAGATCCTTCTCCGGGTGCGAGGTGAAGAACTGCCACGGGGTCGACGCCGCCCACTCCTCGCCCATGAACAGCATGGGAGTGAAAGGGCCCAGCAGCGTCAGAGCAGCGGCGATCGCGAGACGGCCCTCGTCGAGGGACGCCGTCAGACGGTCGCCGACCGCCCGGTTGCCGATCTGGTCGTGGTTCTGGCTGCAGACCACCAGGCGCCAGGTCGGCATGTGCTCGGTGTCCACCGGACGGCCGTGGTGACGGCCGCGGAACGTCGAGAGGGTGCCGTCGTGGAAGAAGCCCCGGGTCAGCACCTTCGCGAGGGCGCCGAGCGGCGCGAAGTCCTCGTAGTAGCCCGTGGTCTCCCCGGTCAGCGCGACGTGGACCGCGTGGTGGAAGTCGTCGCTCCACTGCGCGTCGAGCCCGTAGCCGTGCGCCTCCCGCGGAGTGATCAGCGTCGGGTCGTTGAGGTCGGACTCGGCGATCAGCGTCAGAGGGCGCCCGACGTGGGCCGACAGCACGGCCACCTCGCTCGCCATCTCCTCGAGCACGTGCACGGCCCGCTCGTCCGAGAGGGCGTGCACCGCGTCCAGGCGCAGGGCGTCGACGCGGTAGTCGCGCAGCCACATCAGAGCGTTGTCGATGATGTACCCGCGGACGGTGTCCGAACCCTCGCCGTCCAGGTTGATCGAGCTGCCCCAGGTGTTGGCCTTCTCGTTCTTGAGGTAGGGGCCGAACTCCGGCAGGTAGTTGCCGCTCGGGCCGAGGTGGTTGTAGACGACGTCCTGGACCACGCCGAGGCCGGCGCGGTGGGCGGCGTCCACGAAGCGCTGGTACGCCTCGGGTCCGCCGTACGGCTCGTGCACGGCGTACCAGAGGACGCCGTCGTAGCCCCAGTTGTGCGTTCCGTTCACCGCGTTGACCGGCAGCAGCTCGATGAAGTCCACGCCGATCGAGCGCAGGTGCTCGAAGCGCTCCGCCGCCGCGTCCAGGGTGCCCTCGGGTGTGAACGTGCCGAGGTGCAGCTCGTAGATGACGGCGCCGGCGAGCTCGCGCCCGGTCCAGGCGGAGTCGCCCCACTCGTGCGCCGAGGGGTCGAACGTGCGCGAGAGCTCGTGCACGCCCTTCGGCTGGCGGCGCGAGCGGGGGTCCGGCAGCGGACCACTGCCGTCCACCCGGTACCCGTAGTCGACCTCGCCGGTGGCCGGGGCCGACGCGGGCGCCCGCCACCATCCGTCGTCTCCGTGGCGGGTCATCGTCAGCGACGAGTCGTCGCCGAGAAGGAGCTCGACCGTCGAGGCCTCGGGGGCCCAGACGTCGAACCGCTCGGGCCCGGTCGTCGGGAGTGCGTAGCGGTAGGGAGTCGTGCTGATCACTGCTGTCTCCAGGAGGGGTCGGATCGGTCTGCGGTGCGGTGCGGAACCGGTCAGGAGACCGGGGCGAGCAGTGCCACGGGGTAGTCGGCGAGGATCTCGGCGACCGGAGTCACTCCTCCCGCGAAGGTGCGGCCGGTGAGGACGTCCTCCATCGGGTGCCCGGGCAGGACCACGACCGTGCCGTTCCACCCGCCCGAAGCGGCGAGGCCCTCGGGGAGCCTGGTCGCGACGGTCAGCGCGCCGCCGCGGTCGAAAGCGATCGCGTGCTCGGCGGCGGGCCCGATCGCGGGGACGGCGGCGTAGCGGGTGAACAGCTCGGGGCGGTCGCGGCGGAGCCGGAGGGCGCGTGAGGTGACGAGGAGCTTCGCGGCTCCCTCGGCGTCGATCGCGGGCTTCCAGCCGCCGTCGATCCGCTCCAGCAGCGCTCGACGCTGCCCGAAGTCGACCTCGCGGCGGTTGTCCGGGTCGACGAGGGAGGTCTCCCAGAGCTCGCTGCCCTGGTAGACGTCCGGGATGCCCGGGGCGGTGATCTGCACGAGCTTCGCGGCGAGGCCGTTCGACCAGCCGGCGGCCGACACCCGCTCGACGGTCTGCTCGACCAGCCGGCGGACGGCGGGCTCGTCGAACGCCGCGTCGATCGCCGCGTGCATCCGCTTCTCGAACTGCTCGTCAGGAGCGGTCCAGTGCGTCGAGTCGTCGGCCTCGCGCGACGCCTTCTCGGCGTAGGCGTGCAGGCGCTCGCGGCTCGCGGGCCAGGTCCCCACGACGGCCTCCCAGAGCAGGTGCTCGATCGGGCCGTCGCCGAAGCCGACGAGGTCGTGGAGCTCGCGGAGCGTCGCCGCCCACGCCTCCGGGTCCTCGGCCAGTGCGGTGATGCGGGCACGGGTGTCCTCGCCGCGCTTCGTGTCGTGGGTCGAGAGCGTGGTGAGCGAGGCGGGGAACGAGGCCTGGCGCACGGCCTGGCGGCGGTGGAACTCGACCAGGTCGATCGCGAACTCGTCCGGGTCCGCTCCGACCTCGTTCAGCGAGGTGAGGCGGCTGAAGCGGTAGAACGCCGTGTCCTCGACGCCCTTCGCCATCACCATGCCGGAGGTCTGCTGGAAGCGCACGGACACCGGAGTGCCGGTCTCGCCGAGCGCCGCGGCGACCTCGTCGATGGTCGCGCGGATCTCGGGACGGCGGCGCACGGCGTCGACGCGGGCGTGCTCGAGGTGCTCCGCTCCGTAGGGGAGGTAGCTGCGGTAGACCGGGTAGGTCGCCAGGAGCTCCGCCAGCGCGTCGTCCGCTCCCTCGATGCCGGGGATCAGGCGGGCCAGCCGCAGGACCTCGGAGCGGAGGATCCCGTCGGCGATGCCGCGCTTGGTGTCGTGGATGAGGTCGGCCCACTGCAGCGGGGCGCCCTTCCCCGTGAGCTCGGCGTCGAGGCCCTCCAGCACGGGGCGGGCGTCGGGGTCGACCAGGATGCGGTCGACGTCTGCCAGGGCGTCGTAGCCCGTGGTGCCGACGGTCGCCCAGTGCGGCGGCAGCTCCTCGTCGCCCTCGAGGATCTTCTCGACCCAGACCGGGGCGCCGCCGATCGCGCGGGCCAGGTCGTCGAGGTATCCGCCCGGGTCGGCCAGGCCGTCCGGGTGGTCGACGCGCAGGCCGTCAGCGAGCCCCTCGGTGAACCAGCGGACGATCTCGGCGTGCGAGGCGTCGAACACCTCGGGCCGCTCGACCGTGATGGCGGCGAGGGTGTTCACCGCGAAGAAGCGGCGGTAGTTCAGCTCGGCGTCGGCGCGGCGCCAGTTCACGAGCTCGTAGCTCTGGCGCTCGTGCACCGTGCGGCCGGAGTCGCCGGGCTCGGCGGTGCCGGGCGCGATCGGCAGGCGGTTCTCGTAGTAGTGCAGCTCGTCGCCGACGACCTCGAGCGCGTCGAGCTCGCTGTCGCTGTCTCCCTCGCTCGCACCGTCGCCGAGGATCGGCACGCGCAGCTTCCCGCCCCCCGCCTCCCAGTCGATGTCGAAGGCGGTGGCGTAGCGGGAGGACGTCCCGTTCCTCAGCAGGTCCCACCACCACGAGTTCTCGCTCGGGGTCGCGACGCCCATGTGGTTGGGGACGATGTCGATGAGGACGCCGAGGCCCTCCGCCCGCGCCGCGGCCGAGGCGTTCGCCAGGCCGGCCGCGCCACCGCGATCGGGATCGACCTCGGTGTGGTCCACCACGTCGTAGCCGTGGTCCGAGCCGGGCTCGGCCTTCAGCAGCGGCGAGAAGTACAGCCAGTCCGCTCCGAGCGCGCGCACGTAGTCGGCGACGCGGGCGGCGTCGTCGAGGTCGAACGCCGACCGGATCTGGAGGCGGTAGGTGGAGGCGGGCAGACGCACGTCAGGCTCCTGTCGAGGGTGCGGTCGCGGAGTCGGTCGACTCGGCGTGGGGGCTGGTGGGTCCGGTCGAGGAGACGATCGGAATGGCCGAGGTGGCGGCCAGGGACGCGAGCGAGGCGGCGACCGAGTGGTCGACCTCGGGCTCGGGGGTGCTGTGTTCCTGGAGGATGACGAGCGACTTCGCCTGGACGGTGAGCATCGCCCCCGCCGGACGCGGGATCGAGTCCGCCTCGGCGCCGGCGGTGTCGACGAGGACGCTCCACTCGAGCGCGTACTCGTCGCTCGGGATCGCGAACTCGACGTCGACGTCGTCGGCGTTGAAGTACAGGAGAAAGCTGTCGTCGGTGACGGGGCGTCCGCGCTGGTCGCGCTCGCGGATCCCGTTGCCGTTGAGGTAGATGCCCACCGATCGGCCGAGACCGGAGTCCCAGTCGGACGGGGACATCTCGGTGCCGGCAGCGGTGAACCAGACGATGTCGGGCAGGGGCTCGCCGTCGCCGCGCAGGACGGGGCGGCCGTCGAAGAAGCGCATGCGTCGGAAGGTCGGGTGCTCGGCGCGCAGGCGGATGAGCGCCGCGGTGAACTCGAGCAGCGGCCGGTCGGCGTGCGCCCAGTCGATCCAGGTCAGCTCGCTGTCCTGGGCGTAGGTGTTGTTGTTGCCGTTCTGGGTCCGGCCCAGCTCGTCGCCGTGGAGGATCATCGGGACGCCCTGGGAGATCAGCATCGTCGCGAGGAAGTTCCGCTGCTGGCGCGCCCGGAGCGCGAGCACCCGCGGGTCGTCCGTGGGCCCCTCCACGCCGTGGTTCCAGGAGCGGTTGTGCGACTCGCCGTCGTTGCCGTCCTCGCCGTTGGCGTCGTTGTGCTTCTCGTTGTACGAGACGAGGTCCCGGAGGGTGAAGCCGTCGTGCGCCGTGACGAAGTTGATCGAGGCGACCGGGTAGCGGCCCGAGTGCGCGTAGAGGTCGGCCGAGCCGGTGAGGCGTGAGGCGAACTCCCCCAGCGTCGACGGCTCGCCGCGCCAGAAGTCGCGGACCGTATCGCGGTACTTGCCGTTCCACTCGGTCCACTGGGGCGGGAAGTTGCCCACCTGGTAGCCGCCGGGCCCGACGTCCCACGGCTCGGCGATCAGCTTCACCTGCGAGACCACCGGGTCCTGCTGGACGAGCTCGAAGAAGGTGGAGAGCCGGTCGACGTCGTAGAACTCGCGTGCCAGCGCCGAGGCGAGGTCGAAGCGGAAGCCGTCGACGCGCATCTCCGTCACCCAGTACCGCAGCGAGTCCATGATGAGCTGCAGCGAATGCGGGTGGCGCACGTTCAGGGTGTTCCCGGTGCCGGTGTAGTCCATGTAGTAGCGCTTGTCGTCGTCGACGAGGCGGTAGTAGGCCTCGTTGTCGATGCCGCGGAACGACAGCGTGGGGCCGAGGTGGTTGCCCTCCGCCGTGTGGTTGTAGACCACGTCGAGGATGACCTCGATGCCGGCCGCGTGGAGCGCCTTCACCATGCTCTTGAACTCCTGGACCTGCTGGCCCTGGTCGCCCGTGGAGGAGTAGGTGTTCTGCGGAGCGAAGAAGCCGATCGTGTTGTAGCCCCAGTAGTTCGAGAGGCCCTTGTCCATCAGCGTCGAGTCGTTCACGAACTGGTGCACGGGCATGAGCTCGATCGCCGAGACGCCCAGGTGCTTGAGGTGGTCGATCACCGCGGGGTGGGCGACTCCGGCGTAGGTGCCGCGGAGCTCCTCCGGCACGTCGGGGTGCGTCTTGGTGAGCCCCTTCACGTGCGCCTCGTAGATCACGGTGCTGTCGTAGGAGGTGCGCGGGCGGCGGTCACCGGCCCAGTCGAAGAAGGGGTTGATGACGACGCCCATCATCATGTGCGGCGCCGAGTCCTCGTCGTTCGTCGAGTCCGGGTCGCCGAAGGTGTACGAGAAGAGGGACTGGTCCCAGTCGATCTCCCCCGAGATCGCCTTCGCGTAGGGGTCCAGCAGCAGCTTGTTCGGGTTGCAGCGGTGGCCGGCATCGGGGTCGTACGGTCCGTGGATGCGGAAGCCGTAGCGCTGGCCCGGCTGGACCTGCGGGAGGTAGCAGTGCCAGACGTAGGCGTCCGACTCCTGGATCTCGACGCGCGTCTCGGTGCCGTCCTCCTCGAAGAGGCACAGCTCGACGCGCTCGGCGATCTCGCTGAACAGGGCGAAGTTCGTGCCGCTTCCGTCGAACGTCGCGCCCAACGGGTAGGCGGTTCCGGGCCAGGTCTCCACGAGACTCCTCAGGGGATTGTTCTCGGGCAGTCCGGGAGACGCCGATGTGCGGTCTGCGGATGCCCGACGTCGGGGGTGATGGTCCGTCACTTCCGCGACGGACCGACTGCTCAGCTTAGCGAGCGTGTCTCGAGCATTCCCCTGACGGTCAGCGCTCATCGCGCGGTCCTCCTCCGGTGGTCACGACCGGCGGCCGGAACCGCCGTCCGGTTCGTCCTGCGGGCGCGTGAGCGGGCAGGTCGTTCCGGTGGGTCACGCTCGAACAGTACGGTCGCGCCCGGTCCGCCGGGGAGGGCTGGCGCCGCGCCGGGTGCATCGGCTAGAACGCGCCGGAGGGACTGTCCGGCGCACGCGGAGGGGCCGGCCGGGCCGGGCAGGAGCAGCGATCGGCTCCGTCGTCGAGAGCGCGGCGCCACGTACCGGGGCGCCTCACCGCGATCAGTGCGAGCCGAGCCTTCGCCGCAGGAGATCGATCCGCGCCTGCAGCTGGGTCACGCTCGCCTGCGCCACCGCGGGTCCGCCGCAGAGCCGGCGCAGCTCGGTGTGCACCTGGCCGTGCGACTCGCCCGTCCCCCGTGCCCACAGGCCGACCAGGGAGTTGAGCAGGCTGCGCTGCTCCTTGAGCGTGCGGTAGAGCGGTGCCGGGATCTCGCTCACCGGCTCGGCCGGGGCCGCCGCCCCCGCGCGGCTGCCGGCGCGCTTGGCCTGCCGCTGCTGCCGGTGCTGGAGGAGCTCCCGCACCTGGTCGGGCTCGAGGAGCCCCGGCAGGCCGATGAAGTCGAGCTCCTCCTCGCTCTCGACCTCGACCTCCATCCCGAACTCGGCGCCCTCGTAGACGACGCGGTCGAAGGTGGCGGCCGAGCCGATCGACTCGAAGCGGCCCTCCTCCAGGAGATCCGAGGACGCCTTCTCGCTGCGCTCGGCGTCGGCCATCAGATCGGCCTCGGGGTACTCCTCGTCGTCGGAGGTCCTGCGGTCGAGGGCGTGATCGCGCTGCAGCTCCATCGAGCCCGCCAGCGCGAGCAGGCCGGGCACGTTCGGGAGGAACACCGAGGCGGTCTCGCCGCGGCGCCGCGCGCGCACGAAGCGGCCGATCGCCTGGGCGAAGAACAGCGGAGTCGACGCCGAGGTCGCGTAGACGCCGACGGCGAGCCTCGGCACGTCGACGCCCTCGGAGACCATGCGGACCGCGACCATCCAGCGACTGGTGTCCTTCGCGAACTCCTCGATCCGGTCGCTCGCCTCCTTCTCGTCGGAGAGCACGACGGTGACGGTCTCGCCGCTGATCTCGCGGAGCATCGCGGCGTAGGCGCGCGCGGTGTAGTGGTCGGTCGCGATGACCAGGCCGCCGGCGTCGGGCACGGCGCGCCGCACCTCGGTGAGGCGGGTGTTCGCGGCGCGGAGGACAGAGGGGATCCAGTCGCCCTTCGGGTCCAGCGCGGTCCGCCAGGCCTGCGAGGTGATGTCCTTGGTGTTGCCCTCGCCGAGCCGCGCCTCCATCTCGTCGCCGGCCTTCGACTTCCAGCGCATCTGCCCGGCGTAGACCATGAACAGCACCGGCCGGACGACGCCGTCCGCGAGCGCGCGGCCGTAGCCGTAGGCGTAGTCGGTGAGCGAGGTGCGGATGCCCTCCTCGTCCGGCAGGTAGCTGACGAACGGGATCGCTGCCGTGTCCGAGCGGAACGGCGTCCCGGTCAGCGAGAGCCGGCGGACGGCGGGCTCGAAGGCCTCGCGCACCGCGTCGCCCCAGCTGAGCGCGTCGCCGGCGTGGTGCACCTCGTCGAGGATGACGAGGGTGCGCCCGGACAGGGTGAGCTCGCGGTGGAGCTCGGCGCGGACGGCGACCTGCGCGTAGGTGACGGCGACGCCGTGGTAGTGGCGGGCGTGACGGCCCATGCGGTTGGTGAAGGTCGGGTCCAGGCGGATGCCGACGCGGTGCGCGGCCTCGGCCCACTGGCGCTTGAGGTGCTCCGTCGGCGCGACCACGGTGATCCGGTCGACCGTGCGGTTGTGCAGCAGCTCGGCGGCCAGCCGCAGCGCGAAGGTGGTCTTGCCCGCGCCCGGGGTCGCGGCGGCCAGGAAGTCGCGCGGCTCGTGCTCGAAGTAGGCCTCGAGCGCCTCCGCCTGCCAGGCGCGGAGCTTGTTCGCGGTACCCCACGGCGCCCTGCCCGGGAACGACGGGGACAGGTGCTCAGCGGCGGAGGTGCCGACCTGATGACCGAAGCTCGAGGGACTGTTCACGTGGACCGAATCTAGCCGACGCCACCGACAGCGGCTCGGTCTCCGCGGTCCGCCGGGAGGCGCACGGCGTGTCGCGCCGTGCCACCGGCGGCCGGGTGCGGAGCATGATGGAGGGATGGTCGAGCAGCGTCATCCGTGGTCCCGCTACGTCGCCCTGGGCGACTCCTTCACCGAGGGGATCGGCGATCCCGAGCCCGGCACCCCCGGCGGGCACCGCGGCTGGGCGGACCGCGTGGCGGAGGTCCTGGGCAGCCAGAACGAGGACTTCGCCTACGCCAACCTGGCGGTGCGCGGCCGCCTCCTGCAGCAGATCGTCGACGAGCAGGTCGAGCCCGCCCTGGAGCTGCGCCCCGACCTCATCACCATCTCCGCGGGCGGGAACGACGTCATCCGCCCGGGGACCGACCCCGACGACATCGCGTCCCGCTTCGAGTCGGGCCTCGCCCGGCTCCGCTCCGACGGGGCGACCGTCGTCCTCTTCACCGGAGTGGATGTGGGCTTCTCCCCCGTGTTCGGGCGGATCCGCGGGAAGGTCGCGATCTACAACGAGAACCTGCGGGCGCTGGCCAAGCGGTACGACTGCATCGTCGCCGACCAGTGGTCCCTCCAGGAGATCCAGGACGTGCGGATGTGGGCGCCGGACCGCCTGCACCTCAACCCGCACGGCCACCACGAGGTCGCGCGCATGGTCCTCGAGTCGCTGAACGTCGAGAACGACCTGCGCCCCCTGGCCCCGGAGCCGCTGCACGCCCGCACCTGGCGTGCCGCCCGCACGGAGGACATCCAGTGGGCGCGGGAGTACCTCGTGCCGTGGGTGCTGCGCCGCGTCCGCCACCAGTCCTCCGGCGACTTCATCACCGCCAAGCGGCCCTCCGCCGAGCGCTGGAGCACCGATCCCGCGGCCTCGGAGCCGGGCTCGGTCGTGCCGGGCAACGCGACGCCGGACGAGGTCGCCGAGGACATCGCGACCGCGGGCGTGCGGATCATCGACGACCGGGCCGCGGATCCCCTGGCCTGATCCGCTCCCGGGAGGCGGCGGCTCGCCCCGCGCTCAGCCGAACAGCTCGGCCGGGTGGCCGAGGCGCCAGGCGAAGCCCGGGTCCTCGATCGACCCGTCGGCGACGAGGGGAAGCTCGTACGGGGTGCCGTTGACGTCGACGGTCGCGGTCCCCACGCGCTCGCCGTCGGCGACGGTCTCGAGCGGATCGAGGGCGACCGTGGTCGTCGTCGAGACCGCACCCCACACCAGCACGGACCGCGCCTCCGCGGTCTCGGCCGTCGCCGTCTCCCCCCAGGCGCTCGTGAGGGTGCCGTAGTCCTGGCCCTCGACGGTCAGCGGGACGGTCCGGAAGCCCGCCTCGACGGTCGGGACGAGGGTCAGCACGTCCGCGGCGAGCTGCGGGTGCGTGCGCGCGCCCACCACCACGCCGACGAGGGTGACCGGCCGGCCCTCGACGGTCGCGTCGAGCGAGAACAGCAGGCACGAGCCCGCCTCGTCGGTCGTCCCCGTCTTGATACCGTCCACTCCCGAGCGGCCGAGGAGCGAGTTGGTGTTGTCGACCTCGCCGACCCCCGGGATGACCGCGGTCGGCGTCGCGACGATCGGAGCGAGCACCGGGTCCGCGATCAGCAGCTCGCCCAGGCGCACCATCTCGGCCGTCGTGCTGACCGTCGCCGGCGAGAGCCCGCTGGTGTCGGCGAGGGAGGTCCGCTCGAGCCCCTGCCCGTCGAGCCAGCCGCGCGCCGCGGCGAGGAAGGCGTCCTCCGAGCCGTACGCCCAGATCGCGAGGGACTTCGCGTAGTTGTTCGCGGACGGGAGCATCATGGCGGTCAGCGCCTCCCGCTCGGTCAGCTGCAGACCCGCGGTGACCGGAGCGTTCGAGCCGTTCTCGGCCAGGGTGTCGTTGTAGTACTGCACGTCCGCGCTCGTGAAGGTGATGGTCTCCCCGTCCGTCCCCTCTGCGATCGGCTTCGCCGCGAGGACGACGAGAGCGGTGACGACCTTGGCGATGCTCCCCGTCGGCACGGTTCCGGTGGAGCCGTAGCGGGCGAGCAGCCCGTCCTCCTCCGTCCCGTCGATGCCCACGGCCGCCACGGCGCCGGAGCCGTAGGCCGGCCAGGCCAGAGCGGGCGCGTCGACGGTGCTCGAGACGGGGTCCACCGCGACGGCGCTCGCCGTCGGCAGCTCCGCGGTCGCCGCGTTGGTCGCGTAGGCACCGCCTCCACCGACCAGCACGGTCGCGGCGACGAGACCGGCGACGACCGCCCCGCGCCGTCGGCGCGGTCGCGGCTCCGGCGCGGCGGGCTCCCCGAACAGGTCGAGGGCGTCGTCGGATCGGGTCGGGGAGGTCACCCCGTCATCGTACGGGCGGGCCTCTCACCCGTCCCGGACGCCGCCCCGTCGTCGGACGCGGCGGGTGACGCGCGGCACCGACCCCGATCCCGCGTCGCGAGCGTCAGCGGCGGGTCACCGCCGGGCCGCCGAGCGCCGGAGCCCGGCGGTCAGCGCCCGCGGGTCAGCGCCCACAGTGCGACGGCGCTCGCCGAGGCCACGTTGAGCGAGTCGACGCCGTGCAGCATCGGGATGGTGACGACGGTGTCCGAGGCGTCCAGCGCCGCGCGGCTGAGCCCGTCCCCCTCGGCGCCCAGGACGATCGCGACGCGCTCGGGGCGAGCCGCCGCGTACTCGTCGAGCGGCACCGCGTCCGGAGCGAGCGCCAGCGCGGCGACCGAGAACCCGGCCTCCTCCAGAGCGCGGCGAGCCGGTGCCCACTCGGGGGTGCGCGTCCACGGCACCTGCAGGACCGTGCCCATGCTCACCCGGACGCTGCGCCGGTACAGGGGGTCCGCGCAGCGCGGCGTCACGAGGACCGCGTCCGCGCCCATGCCGGCCGCGGCGCGGAAGACGGCGCCGACGTTCGTGTGGTCGACCAGGTCCTCCAGGATCACGACGAGGCGCGCGCCCTCCAGCAGCTCGGCCATCGGCCGCAACGGCGGACGGTGCATCGAGGCGAGCGCTCCGCGGTGGAGGTGGAACCCGGTCAGCTCCTCGATCAGCGGATCCGGCGTCACGAAGACCGGCACCTCGGGATGACGCTCGAGCACCCCGGCCGCGTCCGGCAGCCGCTTCTCCTGCACCAGGACCGAGCGGGGACGGTGCCCGGCGTCGAGCGCCCGCTCGATCACCTTGGCGGACTCGGCGATGTACAGACCGCCCTCCGGCTCCAGCACCCGCCGCAGCGCCACGTCGGTGAGGCGGTGGTAGTCGGCGAGGAGCGGGTGGTCGAGGTCGGTGATGTGCACGATCGGCATCCCGGCAATCTAGGGCACGGCGCGGACTAAACTCGTCCAGGGGCCGCTCGAACGGCCCTCGAAGGAGGCGCGGATGGAGTCGAGTCCGACACCGGTCGCCGAGGGCCCCGAGGCGCTCGCGGTCGAGCAGGCCGTCGAACTCCTCAGCGGGCGCCGCATCGCCGCCGTCACCGGCGCGGGCATGAGCACCGACTCGGGCATACCCGACTACCGCGGAGCCGGGGCCCCGGTGCGCAGCCCGATGACCTACTCCCAGTTCGTCGCCGATCCCGACTACCGCCGCCGGTACTGGGCCGGCAGCCAGCTCGGCTGGCGCCGCTTCACCAGCACGCTCCCCAACGACGGCCACCGGGCCCTGGCCCGGCTCGAGGAGCGCGGCCTGCTCACGGGCGTCGTCACCCAGAACGTCGACGGCCTGCACGTCCGGGCCGGCTCGCGCCGTGTGGTGGATCTGCACGGCTCGGCGGACCGTGTGCGCTGCATGACCTGCGGCCAGTACTTCGCCCGCGACGCGGTGGCCGAGCGGATCGAGGCGCTCAACCCCTGGCTCGACGACCCCGACGTCTCCTCCCTCAACCCCGACGGCGACGCCGAGGTCCACGACGTCTCGGCGATGACCGTCCCTGAGTGCACGGTCTGCGGCGGGATCCTGAAGCCGGACATCGTCTTCTTCGGCGAGTTCATCCCGACCGAGCGGTTCGAGGAGGCGCGCGCCATCGTCGCGGGCGCCGACGCCCTGCTCGTGGCCGGCTCGTCGCTCGTGGTCAACTCCGGCATCCGCTTCCTCGAGATCGCCCGTCGCGCCCGGATGCCGATCGTGATCGTCAACCGCGGCACCACCAAGGGCGACTCGCGCGCGAGCATCAAGATCGACGGCGGCACCAGCGAGGTGCTCCGCGAGCTCGCCGAGCGCCTGCCCGCGCGCCGCACCGCCGCCCTCTGAGCTCCCGCCCGCTCCGCACCCGACCTCCCGAGAGGCCCCTGTGACCCAGCTCACCCTCGTCCGCCACGGCCAGACCGACTGGAACGCCGCCCGGCGCATCCAGGGCAGGAGCGACATCCCGCTCAACGCGACCGGGCGCGCCCAGGCGCGGGCGGCGGCGCGGCTGCTCGCCGACCGGCGCTTCGACGCGGTGGTCGCCAGTCCGCTGCAGCGCGCCTTCGACACCGGAGCGATCATCGCGCGCGGTCTCGGACTCGACGAGCCGCTGGCGGTGCCGGGCCTGGCCGAGCGCGCCTACGGCGAGGCGGAGGGGATGACCGGTCCCGAGCTCGCCGAGCGCTTCCCCGGAGGCATCGAGCGCGCGCCGATCCCCGGCTGCGAGACCCGCGCCGAGGTCGTCGAGCGGGCGACCGCCGCGCTGCTCGAGGTGGCCGAGCGCTTCCCCGACGCGTCCGTCGTCGTCGCCACGCACGGTGCGGTCATCGGCAGCCTGATCCGCGCGCTCAGCAGCGAGGACCTCCCCGTGCACGGCGTCTCGGTCGGCAACGGCTCCCGGCACGACTTCGCGATCGTCGACGGGGCACTGCGCATCGTCGGCGTCGACGACTCCGGCGACGTGGTCGTGGCGGACGTCGACCTCGACGACGTGCTCAGCCCGGCCCCGGGAGCCTGACGGCCCGCCTCCCGGAGGCGGTCCGATCGCCGGACCGCGTCAGCGCCGGCCGAGGTCCTGCAGGAGCCCGAAGAGCACCCGGGCGGAGTCGCGCCAGGAGAAGGCCGCGGCCCGCTCCCTGGCCCGGGCCGAGTGCGTCCGCCACACGGCGCCGTCCTCGAGCGACCGCACACCGTCCGCGATGCCCTTCGCGCTCGACGGGTCGACGTACACGGCGGCGTCCTGGGCGATCTCGCGGAAGATCGGGATGTCGCTCACCACGACCGGCGTCCCGAGCGCCATCGCCTCGACCAGCGGGATCCCGAAGCCCTCGTCCCTGCTCGCCGTCACGAGAGCGGTCGCCCGCGCGAGCACCGCACGGTACTCCGCGTCCGGCGCCCCCTGGTGGAACACCAGCTTCGCGGTCGGCGCCAGGGCCCGGAGCGTCTCGACGGTCTCGTCGCTCGCCCGGCTCATCAGGTGCAGCTCGTAGTCGGGCAGCAGCCGCATCGCGCGAGCGAGCGTCTCGACGTTCTTGTAGGGCATGAACGAGCCCATGTAGACGAGCGAGCGCGCGGCCGACCGGTCGGGCAGCGATCCCGCCAGAGCGGCGCTCGCCTCGTCGGGCTCGGTCGCCGCGTTCGGGACGACGACCACCGGCCGGGTGGTGAGGCGGTGGGAGCGGATCAGGTCGCGGGTCGTCGCCGAGACGGTGACCACCGCGTCGGCGCGCTGGAGGAGCCTCCGCTGCGGCCACCAGGCGAGGTGGTAGAGCCGCCAGAGCGCGCGCACGGGAGCGGCCAGGTCGCGCGGTGGAGTGCGGTGGCGGTAGTAGATGAGGTCGTGCACGGTCAGGACGAGCCGGTAGCGGCGGCCGAGCGAGCCCATGGTCTGCATCGGCGAGAAGACCACGTCGGGCCGCAGCCGGTTCACCAGCAGCGCGACGAACGGCTCGAACGGGCTGGTCGGCCCGGTCACGCGCTCCCACGGGAGCGACGGGAGCATCGCGAGCTGGCGGCGGTCGCTGATCAGCATGGTCACGTCGTGCAGCTTCGCGAGCTCGCGGACGAGCTCCGCGGTGTAGCGGCTGATCCCGTCGTGCCGCTCGAGCCGGGTGTACCGGCAGTCGACGACGATCCTCATCGGTCGATCCCCTCCTCGAGGGCCGTCCGCAGCACGGCGGCGGCCTCGTCCGGCGTCTCGTAGTGGATCAGGTGGCCGACTCCGTCGATGACGTGCAGGCGGGCGTGCGGCAGCCTCTCGAGCAGGCGGTACTGCGCCGAGAGCGGAGTGATGTCGTCCCGCGCCGCGGCGATCAGCTGCGTCGGCACCCGGATCCGGGAGGCGTACTCGCCGACGTCGTGCGAGACGGAGGCGCGGAACGCCTCGAGGACCGTGTCGCGGGAGGCGAAGGCGCTGAAGTAGCGGTCGTGCTGGTCGTGCACGAAGCGTCGCAGCGCCGGCTCCTTCGTCTTCACCATCGCCAGGCTCATCACCCGCACGATCAGCGGGTCGCTGAGCAGGCGGCGTCCGAGGGGCCCCGGCAGGAGCGCGCCGAGCCGGTAGTAGAGGACGGCGAGCCTGGTCAGGACGCCGCGCGGACCCTGCAGGGCGGGCGCGCCGATCGGGTTGACCAGCACCAGGAGCGGAGCGGGCAGCCCGTCGGCGACGGCCGCGGCCGCGACGATCGAGCCGAAGGAGTGGCCGAGGACGGCCGCCTCGCCGCGGAGCCCCAGCGTGTCCAGGAAGGAGCCGAGCCAGGAGGCGTAGCCGTCCACGTCGTGCGGCAGGCGCGTCATCGGGGTCGAGGCGCCGAAGCCGGGCAGGTCGGGAGCGACGACCCGCACGTCCGCTCCCCCGGCGAGCAGACGGGCGACGACGGGCTCGAGGCCGTGGTGCTCGCCGCGGAACCCGTGCACCAGCACGAGGACGGTCGAGGCGTCCGGAGCGCCGTAGGTCCAGTAGGCGGTGCGGGATCCGGCGACGTCCACCGCGGCCTCGCGGACGGGGACACGGCCGAGATCGGAGGCGTAGGGGGAGGGAGTGGTCATCGCGTTCCTTATCGTAGGGAAAGCCCGTCGAAGATCTGGCCGCAACGCCTTGCGTGGCCTCGATCCGAGCCGGGAGCATGATCACGCGCTCGCAACACGGCGCACCGCCCACCCGTCTCGCGAGACGGTCATCCGCTCAGGCAGCAGCAGAAGGAGCACCGTGAGCTTCACGTCGCCGATCCAACTCCCCGGACTCGCCCTCGACCCCCAGTGGTACCGCCGGGCGGTGTTCTACGAGGTGATGATCCGGTCGTACTACGACTCCAACGGCGACGGCGCCGGCGACATCAACGGGCTCGCCTCCAAGCTCGACTACCTGCAGTGGCTCGGGATCGACGCCCTCTGGCTCCCGCCGTTCTACATGTCGCCTCTGCGCGACGGCGGCTACGACGTCTCCGACTTCAAGGCGATCCTCCCCGAGTTCGGCACGATGGAGGACTTCCGCGACCTCGTGCGGAAGGCCCACGAGCGCAACATGCGCATCGTGATGGACTTCCCGCTCAACCACACCAGCGACCAGCACGAATGGTTCCAGCAGTCCCGCTCCGACCCCGAGGGTCCCTACGGCGACTTCTACGTCTGGAACGACACCGACGACAAGTGGCCGGACATCCGCATCATCTTCGTCGACACCGAGGACTCGAACTGGGCCTTCGACGCCGAGCGCCGCCAGTTCTACTTCCACCGCTTCTTCTCGCACCAGCCTGACCTCAACTTCGAGAACCCCGCCGTGCACGAGGCGATCCACGACGTGGTCAAGTTCTGGCTCGACCTCGGCGTCGACGGCATCCGGCTCGACGCGATCCCCTACCTCTACGAGTCCGACGAGGGCAACGGAGAGGGCGAGCCGCCCACCCACGAGTTCATCAAGAACCTCCGCACCATGGTCGACCGCGACTACCCCGGCCGCATCCTGATCGCCGAGGCGAACCAGTGGCCGCGAGAGGTCGCCGCGTTCTTCGGCACGGAGGAGGAGCCCGAGTGCCACATGGCGTTCGACTTCCCGGTCATGCCGCGCATCTTCTACTCCCTCCGCGCGCAGACGGCGAACGAGCTGAAGAAGGTGCTCTCCGAGACGTTCGACATCCCCAGCGGCGCCGCCTGGGGCGTGTTCCTCCGCAACCACGACGAGCTCACGCTCGAGATGGTGTCCGAGGAGTACCGCCAGGCCATGTACGGCTGGTACGCCTACGACCCGCGGATGCGCTCCAACATCGGCATCCGCCGCAGGCTCGCGCCGCTTCTGGACAACTCGCGCGCCGAGCTCGAGCTGATCAACGCCCTGCTCTTCTCCCTCGCCGGCAGCCCGTTCCTGTACTACGGCGACGAGATCGGCATGGGCGACAACATCTGGCTCAACGACCGCGACGCGTCGCGCACGCCGATGCAGTGGACGCCCGACCGCAACGCCGGCTTCTCGGCCGCCGACCCCGGCAAGCTCGTGCAGCCGATCGTCCAGTCGCTCGTCTACCACTACAACCAGGTCAACGTGGAGGCGCAGCTGGCGCAGTCCCGCTCCCTGCTGCACTGGATGCGGAACGTCCTGCACGTGCGCCGCGGCCACCCGGCGTTCGGCCTGGGGTCGATGCGCGTCCTCGAGACGGACCACGAGTCGGTGCTCGCCTTCGTGCGGGACTACGCCGGCTCGGGCTCCGAGATGGGCGACCAGCCCGAGGAGGTGCTCTGCGTCTTCAGCTTCAACCACAACCCGGTCTCGGTCACGATCACGGACCCGGAGAACCCCGGATCGACGCTCAGCGACCTGTTCGGCGGCGGCCGCTTCCCCGGATTCTCGGACGACGGCACGCTGACGATGACGCTCGGCACGCAGGGCTTCTTCTGGCTCCACGTCGCCAAGGCGCACGAGGCCCGCTGACCCGGCAGCACGCCGAGGGGCCTCCGGCCGATGTCGGAGGCCCCCTTTAGGCTGTCGGCGTGAGCACCACCGGAACGACCGAGACGCAGACCGAGCCGATGCTGTTCGACGACGCCGAGCGGGCGCTCGTCCCCTCCGAAGGGGCGCGGTGGTTCGATCTGCTGGCCGTGTTCGACCTCGAGACCACCGGCATCGACGTCCGCACGAGCCGCATCGTCACCGCGCACGTCGGCGTGATCGACGAGGCGGGCGAGCCGATCGAGGGCACGACCTGGCTCGCCGATCCCGGGGTCGAGATCCCGGCCGGCGCCTCCGCCGTCCACGGGATCAGCACCGAGCACGCCCGCGCGCACGGCCGCCCCGCCGGCGAGGTCGTGGCCGAGATCTCCGAGGCGCTGCGCTCGCTCCTCGCCCGCGGCATCCCGGTCGTCGTCTACAACGCCCCCTACGACCTCTCGCTTCTCGCCTACGAGGCGCGCCGCTGGGGCGTGCCCGTGCTGCTCGACCCGAGCCCCGTCGTCGATCCGCTCGTGATCGACAAGGCGGTGGACCGCTACCGCAAGGGCAAGCGCACCCTGACCCTCGCCGCCGAGCACTACGGCGTCGCCCTCACCGAGGCGCACGACGCGGGCGCGGACGCGATCGCGGCGGGTCGGGTCGCCCAGGCGCTGGGCCGCGCCTTCGCCGACGAGCTCGGAGTCGGCGCGGAGGCCCTGCACGCGCTCCAGGTCGACTGGTGCCGCACCCAGGCCGAGTCCTTCCAGGAGTACATGCGCCGCGTCCGCGACGAGTCCTTCGTCGCCGACGGGGGCTGGCCGGTCCGCCACTGACCCCTCAGGTCAGGGTGCGCCCCTCGCGCAGGAGCGCCACGTACTCCGCGATCCGCCGCTCCCGCGTCGCCGCCCGCTTCAGCTGCGAGAGGCGGAAGAGGAACGCGAAGCGCTTCTGCCCGCCGACGGTCGCGAAGAAGGCCAGGGCCTGCGGATCCGCGTCGAGCGCCCGCTGGAAGTCGTCCGGCACCTCCGCATCGCGCTGCCGGTAGGCCGCGTCCCAGCGCCCGTCGGCGCGTGCCCGCTCGACCTCGGCCAGCCCGCCCGGCAGCATCCGACCCTCCGCCAGCAGCCGTGCGACATGATCGCGGTTGACCTTGGACCACGGGCTCGCGCGACGCCGCGGCGTGAAGGCCTGGAGCTTGAACTGCTCGTCGAAGGCTCCCGCCTGACCGTCGATCCAGCCGTGACAGAGCGCGATGTCGAGCGCCTCGGCATAGGTGATCCCCGGATCGACGGCGGCCTTCTTCCGCAGCTTCAGCCGGACTCCGTCCGGGTCGGGCTCGCCGCGGAGGTAGGCGTCCCACTCTTCAGGAGTCGTGAACGGCAGGATCGGCTTGTCGGCGAAGGACACCATGCCGGGACGCTACCGCGCCGGCTCCCCGACGGCCACGGCCCGCCCGTCGGCGCAAGCCCTCGCTCCGCGGACCGCGGCGCTGTGGGATCGGGTGAGCACGTGTTCCCCCTCCCCCCTCTCGCAAGGAGAAGTCATGCCCACGATCCGCACGGTCACCGTCCTCGGCAGCGGAGTGCTCGGCTCCCAGATCGCCTTCCAGTCGGCCTTCCACGGCTTCGACGTCACCGTCTACGACCTCTCCGACGACGTCCTCGAGTCGGCGCGCGAGCGGCTCCGCGGTCTCGCGGGCGTCTACGAGTCGGTGCCCGGCGGCGTCGCCGGCGGACCGCAGGAGGCGCTCGACTCCCTCCGCCTCACCTCCGACCTCGCGGAGGCTGTCGCCGACGCCGACCTCGTGATCGAGGCCGTCCCCGAGGACCTGGGCCTGAAGCAGGAGCTGTACGGCCGCCTGGGTGCGCTCGCTCCCGAGCGCACGGTCTTCGCGACCAACTCGTCCACGCTGCTCCCCAGCGACCTGAAGGCCTCGACCGGCCGACCCGACCGGTTCCTCGCGCTGCACTACGCCAACCACGTCTGGGCGCAGAACACGGCCGAGATCATGGGGACGGCGGACACGGACCCCGCCGTGGTCGACGCCGTCGTGGAGTTCGCCGTCTCCAGCGGCCTCGAGCCCATCAGGCTGCAGAAGGAGAAGGCCGGCTACGTCCTGAACTCGCTGCTGGTGCCGCTCCTCAACGCCGCGTCGGGGCTGCTCATGGGCGGCTACGCCGACCACGAGACCATCGACAAGACCTGGAGGATCGGCACCGGCGCCCCGCTCGGACCCTTCCAGATCTTCGACGTCGTCGGTCTGCGAACCGCCTACAACATCGCCGCCGCGGCCCCGGACGAGGCCTCCCAGGCCTTCGCCGCCCACCTGAAGACGGAGTACCTCGATCGCGGCCGCCTCGGAACGGCCACCGGAGAGGGCTTCTACCGCTACTGAGGACCGCCCCGCGGGAACGACGAAGGGCCCCCGACCGTGAGGTCGAGGGCCCTTCGAGGAGTGCTACTTGCCGAAGTTCTTGTAGCGGCTGTTGAACTTCTCGACGCGGCCGGCCGAGTCCATGATGCGCTGCTTGCCCGTGTAGAACGGGTGCGAGGCGGAGGAGATCTCGACGTCGATGACGGGGTAGGTCACGCCGTCGAGCTCGATCGTCTTGCTGCTCTTCGCGGTCGAGCGGGTGAGGAAGGTCTCACCGGACGCGAGGTCGCGGAAGACGATCGCGGAGTACTCGGGGTGGATGTCGGTCTTCATGGTCGTGTCCTGTCGTCGATGGTCCTGAACCGCACCTGTCGTCGACGGGAACGGGTGGATGAGGGCGGGCGCACCGCGAACGGGCCCGAACCAGCTACCGAGAATACCAGACCGGCAGCGCGCGCAGAAGTCGCGCCGCGCCCGGACCCCGGAGCCGGGGTCAGCCGCGGGCGCGGGCCGAGAAGCGCCCGTTCTCGCGGGTGAGAGCGATGTCGAGCCCGAAGGTCTCGGCGAGCGTCGCCTCGGTCAGGGACTCGGCCAGCGGGCCCGCCGCCACCACCGCTCCGTCGCGGAGGAGCAGGGCGTGGGTGAAGCCGTCGGGGATCTCCTCGACGTGGTGGGTCACCATCACGATCGCGGGCGACGCCGGGTCCTTCGCGAAGCCGCCCAGCAGCTGGACGAGCTCCTCGCGGGCGCCGAGGTCGAGGCTCGCGGCCGGCTCGTCGAGCAGGAGCAGCTCGGGGTCGGTCATGATCGCGCGGGCGATCTGGACGCGCTTCTGCTCGCCGTCCGAGAGCGTCCCGAAGGTGCGCTCGGCGAGGTGCTCGAGCTTCCACTCGGACAGCACGCGGCGGGCGCGGCGCTCGTCGATCGCGTCGTAGCCCTCGTTCCAGCGGCCGGTGACGGCGTAGGCGGCGGTCATCACGACGTCGAGCACGCTCTCGCCGGCCGGGAGGCGGCGCGCCATCGCGGTCGAGGCGTAGCCGATGCGCGGGCGCAGCTCGAACACGTCGACCCGGCCGAGGGTCTCCTCGAGCAGGTGCGCGGCACCGGTCGAGGGGTAGTTCTGCGCGGCGGCGATCTGCAGGATCGAGGTCTTGCCCGCCCCGTTGGGGCCGAGGATCACCCAGCGCTCGTCCTCGGCCACGTCCCACGACACGTGGTCGAGGATCCGCTTGCCGTTCCGGACGAAGGACACATCGACGAACGAGACAACGCTGGGCATGGGAGCCATTCTAAAGGAGGCGGCCGGGAGGCTCAGACGAGCGAGTCGTAGATCGCCCGGGTGTCCCGCGCGATCTGCGTCCAGCTGAAGTGGCTCTGCGCGCGCTCGCGGCCCGCGGCGCCCATCCGCTTCGCCGTCTCCGGGTCGGCGACGACCTCGGCGAGGGCGGCGGCCAGGTCGGCGACGTAGCGCTCCGGGTCCACGGGGGTGCCGGTGCCGTCGGTGACCTGCTCGATCGGGACGAGACGGCCGGTCACGCCGTCGTCGACGACCTCCGGGATGCCGCCGGTCGCCGTCCCGACGACCGCCGCACCGCAGGCCATCGCCTCGAGGTTGACGATGCCGAGGGGCTCGTAGATCGAGGGGCAGACGAACGTGGTCGCGTTCGTCAGGACCGCGGAGAGCTGGTGGCGCGGCAGGTGCCGGTCGATCCAGACGACGCCGGTGCGCTCCTCCTGGAGGCTGCGGACGAGGGAGGTGACCTCGGCCATGATCTCGGGGGTGTCGGGGGCGCCCGCGCAGAGCACGAGCTGCACCTCGGGAGGCAGGGTCGCGGCGGCGCGGAGCAGGTAGGGCAGGCCCTTCTGCCGGGTGATGCGGCCGACGAAGACCACGGAGGGGCGCGAGGGGTCGATGCCCAGCTCGGCGAGGACGGCCTCGTCCTCGACCGGGTGCCAGGCGTCGAGGTCGATGCCGTTGTAGACCACGTGGACCTTCGCCGGGTCCAGGGCCGGGTAGGAGCGGAGGATGTCCTCGCGCATGCCGCCGGACACCGCGATCACGGCGTCGGCGTTCTCGTACGCCTCCCGCTCGATCCAGCTCGAGACGCGGTAGCCGCCGCCGAGCTGCTCGGCCTTCCACGGACGCAGCGGCTCGAGGCTGTGCGCCGAGACCACGTGCGGGATGCCGTGCAGGAGCTGGGCGAGACGCCCCGCGGCGTTGGCGTACCAGGTGTGGGAGTGGACCAGGTCGGCCCCCGCCGCGTCCTGCGCGATCTGCAGGTCGACCCCGAGGGTCTGCAGCGCGCCGTTCGCCTCGGCGAGCTCCGCGGGGACGGAGTACGCGAACGTGCCCTCCTCCTCGCGCGGCGCGCCGAAGCAGCGCACCACGACCTCCAGGTCGCTGCGCAGCGCCTTGGTGAGCTCGGCCACGTGGACACCGGCTCCCCCGTACACCTCGGGCGGGTATTCCTTGGTCAGCAGATCGACTCGCACCCCCGAACCGTAGTACAGGGCGCTCCCCCGGCGACAGCCGGGGTCCACGGGGAAGCCCGAGCCCCTACTGTGGTGCCATGCAGTCAAAGAAGATCTTCGGCATCGTCCTCGCCGGCGGCGAGGGAAAGCGCCTCATGCCCCTCACGGCGGACCGGGCCAAGCCCGCGGTGCCGTTCGGCGGGCAGTACCGGCTGATCGACTTCGCGCTGTCCAACCTGATCAACTCCGGTCTCACCCAGATCGTCGTGCTGACGCAGTACAAGTCGCACTCGCTCGACCGCCACGTCTCGCAGACCTGGCGCCTCTCCGGGCTCCTGAACTCCTACGTCGCCTCGGTCCCCGCGCAGCAGCGCCTGGGCAAGCGCTGGTTCAGCGGCTCGGCCGACGCGATCCTGCAGAGCCTCAACCTGATCCGCGACGAGAAGCCCGACATCGTCGTCGTGGTCGGCGCCGACCACGTCTACCGCATGGACTTCTCGCAGATGATCGACGCGCACATCACGTCCGGTGCGAAGGCGACCGTCGCGGCCATCCGCCAGCCGATCGAGCTCGCGGACCAGTTCGGCGTCATCCAGCTCGCCGGTGACGAGGCGGGCGACGGCGTCGTCCCGACGATGATCTCCGAGTTCCTCGAGAAGCCCAAGGACGCCGTCGGCCTGGCCGACTCCCCGCACGAGGTCCTCGCCTCGATGGGCAACTACGTCTTCGACGCGGACGCCCTGATCGACGCGGTCATCCGCGACGGCGAGTCCTCCACGTCGGACCACGACATGGGCGGCGACATCATCCCCGACTTCGTCGCGCGCGGCGAGGCCGGCGTCTACGACCTCAAGCTCAACGACGTCCCCGGCTCGACCGACCGCGACCGCTACTACTGGCGGGACGTCGGCACCATCGACTCCTTCTTCGAGGCCCACCAGGACCTCATCTCGGCGCTGCCGGTCTTCAACCTCTACAACCAGCAGTGGCCGATCTTCTCGTCGCAGCTGAACTCCCCTCCGGCCAAGATCGTCCGCGACGGCAAGGGCAACATGGGATCGACGGTCGACTCGGTCGTCTCGCTCGGCACCGTGATCTCGGGCGCGCACATCGAGCGCAGCGTCGTCGGGCCCTGGACGGTCATCGAGTCGAACGCGACGGTCACCGACTCGGTGGTCTTCGACAAGGTCCGCATCGGCCCTGACGCGCTGGTCGTCCGCGCTATCCTCGACAAGGACGTCGTCGTCGAGCCCGGTGCTCGAGTCGGCGTGGACCACGACCGCGATCGCGAGCGCGGGTTCACCGTCACCGAGTCGGGCATCACCGTCGTCGGCAAGGGCGTCGTCGTCCACCCGTAGCACCCCCGCGGGTCGAGCTCTGCGCCCCGGCGCGCCCACCCGACCGATCGGACCGGCCCATGAGTGAGCGTCCTGCGACGCCTGCCCGCTTCCTCGTCGTCCTTGACGCGGACTCCACCCTCCTCCAGGACGAGGTGATCGAGCTCCTCGCGGTGCACGCCGGCTCCGAGGAGCGCGTCGCCGCCGTCACGGAGCGGGCGATGCGCGGCGAGCTCGACTTCGGCGAGAGTCTCCGCGAGCGGGTCGCCACTCTCGCCGGGGTTCCGGAGTCGGTGCTCCCCGGTGTGAGCTCGGGCGTCCGCGTCACGCCCGGCGCCGCCGAGCTCGTGGCCGGCGTCCACGCCGCCGGCGGCCGCGTCGGTGTGGTGTCCGGAGGGTTCCACGAGGTCCTCGACCCGGTCGCCGGTGCGCTCGGCCTCGACTTCGTCCGGGCCAACCGCCTCTGCTGCGGGGACGGCCTGCTGACCGGAGCGGTCGACGGGGCGGTCATCGACGCCGCGGCCAAGGCGGAGGCGCTCCGCGAGTGGGCGGCGGTCTCGGGCGTCCCGCCGCAGCGCACGATCGCCGTCGGCGACGGTGCGAACGACCTGGAGATGATGGCGGTCGCCTCCCTCGCGGTCGCCTTCAACGCCAAGCCCCTGGTGCGCGAGCGCGCCGACCTCGTCGTCGGCGGCCTCGACCTGTCGCAGCTGCTGCCTGTCCTCGGCCTCCGCGGCTGACGCCCGCCTCCCCCGGCCTCAGGGAGGTCAGCGGCCCGCGATCGCGACGAGTCCGGCGCAGCCGAGTGCCAGAGCCCAGCTGACGAGCGAGCCCACCAGGAAGTACTCCGCCTTCTCGCCGCTGCCGCCGTCGCGGGATATCTCGGGGAAGCGCACGATCCCCTTGGCCGCGAGCACGGCACCGGCGAGGCCGATGGCTCCGGCGAGCGTGAGGCCGGCGATCAGCAGCCGCTCCAGCGGTCCGATCGTGCGCCCGCCCTGGAGGTCCGGCAGGCGGGCGTCGGCCGGCTCCCGACGCGCGAACCGCTCGCTCCAGCGCGGACGCGGCGCGGGCTCGGCCTGCGGGAGCTCGCGGAACAGCGCCGCCCGCACGATCACGTTGCCGCTCTCCAGCAGGAAGAGCCCGGCTCCGACCGCCAGAGCGAGCTGCTCGATCGGAGGGAGCGTGTTCGCGACGGTGGTCGGCGCGAGCGGCCCCGTCGGGACGCCGACTGCGCGGTCGACAGCGGTCAGCACCAGGACCGCCGCGACGAGGGCGACGGCCGGACGCAGACCCCCTGGCGGCCGCGCGTTCTCGACGGTCGTGGTCGTCAGCAGCCAGGCTCCGGCCAGGACGACGACGATCGCCGCACCGAGCGGCGGGGCTCCGACGAGGAGCGCTGCGGTCACGGCTGCGGCGGCGAGCACGGGGATCGCGAGGAGGGCCGCACGGCGGCGGAGGTGCGTGCGCGCGAGGTCGCCGAGGCCGATCACGGCGAGCAGCAGCGCCGTCAGCACGTCTCCTCCAGCAGGCGCGCGCCGGCGAGGAGGGCGCCCGCTCCCGCACGCCGCAGCGCCTGCGAGACGGCGGGCTGCGAGATCGACTCCTGCTCGCCCAGCTCCTTCTGCGACGCTCCGCGCAGGCTCCCCAGCACGAGCCGGCGATCGCGCGCGCTGAGCGCTCCGACCAGGGCGTCGCGGGAGAGGAGGTAGGCGTTGACCGCCGCCTCGCCGGAGTTCCCGTCGGCGTCCCCGGCGACGAACCATCCGCGGGCCGTGGGCACGGCACCGTCCTCGAGCGCGTGGGCCCGATCGATGGCCTCGCGCGCGCGCCACCAGCCGGACCCGTCCTCGAGGTCCCCGGCGATCCCCGACCCGACCACCCGCACCTCGCCCAGGCCGATACCCGCGCGGCAGTCGACGCCGGCGGGGAGCGAGAGGCGCGCCTGCAGCGTCGCCCGGAGCGCGGTGTGGACGGTGGGGTAGATCGCCTGGAACTCGTCGCCGACCGTCGGGTGCAGGGGCTGGATCGCCGGGACCGCGGCCTCCACCTCGGCGAAGCCCCGCTCGATCTCGCGCTGAGCACCCGCCCGGTCGACGAGGGAGCGGGAGGTCACCAGGTCCAGGAGCACGGCGACGACATCGGAGGAGGTCATCGCATAAGCCTAGAGCTTATATCCGTCGGATATAAGCCCAGGGCTTATCGGTCAGTGGCCCATCCCGAGGCCGCCGTCGACCGGGATCACCGCACCCGAGATGTACGCCGCCTCGTCGCCGGCCAGCCAGCGCGTGACCTTCGCGACCTCGGCAGCGGTGCCGTAGCGGGCGAGCGGGATGCTCTTCCGGTACTCCGCCTGCTGCTCCGGCGAGAGCTCCGCGGTCATGTCGGTCTCGATGAAGCCGGGAGCGACGACGTTGGCGGTGATGTTGCGGGCGCCGAGCTCGCGGGTCAGCGAGCGGGCGAAGCCCACGAGGGCGGCCTTCGACGAGGAGTAGTTGATCTGGCCCGGCGACCCGTAGAGGCCGACCACGCTGGAGATGAGGACGACGCGGCCGAAGCGCTGCTTGAGCATCCCCTTCGATGCGCGCTTGACGACGCGGAACGCCCCGGTGAGGTTCGTGTCGACGACGGACGTGAAGTCCTCCTCCGTCATGCGCAGCAGCAGGGTGTCGCGGGTGATGCCCGCGTTCGCCACCAGGATCTCGACCGGGCCCAGCTCCGCCTCGACCTGCGTGAACGCGGCGTCGATGGAGGCGGCGTCGGTCACGTCCGCGACGACGGTGAGGGAGCCCTCCGGACCGGAGCCCGAGCGCGCGGTCACGGCGACCCGGTGACCGGCGGCCACGAACTCCTGGGCGATGGCGAAGCCGATCCCCCGGTTGCCCCCGGTGACGAGGACGGTGCGCGGCGTGGTCATGGTGTCCCTCCTGCCGGCGCTCGTGCGGCGCCGGGCGACCCGTACATCCTAGAGGCGCGTCGCGCAACAGATTCCGGGATGAGGCCCTCCCGGCCTGCACCCGCCCGCCGCGACGTAGGCTTGCAGAGCTGTGAAACCACGCGAGACACTCACCTCCCTACCGCCGTCGCCGAGCGCCGAGCGGCGCTCCCGCGCGATCAAGTACTCGATCGCCATGGGCATCAGGATGCTCTGCGTCATCTGCCTGCTCTTCGCCCACGGCTGGTGGCTGCTGTTCTTCGCCATCGGCGCCGTGGTCCTGCCCTACTTCGCCGTCGTGCTGGCCAACGTCGGCAGTGCGGGCGAGCGCGGCAACGTCGAGCGGCCGGGTGCGATCGTCCTCTCCCGGCCGGTCCCGCCGCCCCCCGCCCCCGCCCCCGACTCCGAGGCGCCGACCGGCCCCGAGGGCGGCGACCCGCGGGGAGACCGGCCGTGATCCCGCTCGGCCGGGTCCCCGACGCGCACACCTGCTCCCGAGCGGGCTGCCCGCGGACGGCGACGTTCGCGATCGAGTGGCGGAACCCGAGGATCCACGCGGAGGACCGTCGGAAGACCTGGCTGGCCTGCGGCGAGCACCTGGAGTTCCTGCGCGAGTTCCTCCTCGCCCGCGACTTCCCTCTCGAGGTGAAGCCGCTCTACACGGTCGACCGCGGAGCGGAACGATGAGCGGCGACGCGCCCCGTCCCTCCTGGCGCTTCGTCTTCTCGCGGCGCTGGTCCGGCTATCTCGCGCTCGCGATCGTCTTCGCCGTCGCCTGCGTGCTGCTCTCGCGCTGGCAGGTCGCGCGGCTCGACCAGGCCGCCTCGACCAACCGGCTGGTCACCGCGAACTGGACCGCCGGCCCGGTGGCGCTCGACGGGCTGCTCCCCGCCGACTCCACGTGGGACGACGCGCTCGAGTACCGCCCGGTCGAGGTCACCGGCGTCTACGAGACGCAGGGGCAGACCCTCGTCCGCAACCGGCCCTACAACGGCAACCCCGGCTTCGAGATCCTGACACCGCTGCGGCTCGACGACGGCAGCGTCTTCGTCGTCGACCGCGGCTGGGTCCCCGTCGGCTCGACCCAGGACTCCCCCGACGCGATCCCCGCGCCGCCCGAGGGGGAGGTGACCGTCGTCGCCCGCCTGAAGCCCGCGGAGGGACGGATCGACGGACGCTCCGCACCGGCCGGCCAGATCGCCACGATCCAGCTCGACGACCTGTCGGCGCAGCTGGACGAGCCCCTGCGGACCTCGGCGTACGGCCTGCTGGTCGCCGAAGCGCCGGCGCCGGTAGACGCTCCGCCGCTGGCCGCGATCAAGCCGGTCGCCGACGAGGGCCTGCACATCAGCTACGCCGTCCAGTGGGTGCTGTTCGCCGTCATGGGCTTCGGCGGGCTCGGCTGGGCGATCCGCCACGAGTACCGCATCCGCAACGCCGACGACCCCGAGGTCGTGGCGGCCGAGGAGCGGCGTGAGGAGCGCCGCCGACGCCGCGGCCGCAGCGACTCCGAGGTCGAGGACGAGCTGCTCGACGCCCGCTAGGCGAGCGTGATCAGGTCGAGGTAGTCGGCCGCCCAGTGGTCCTCGGTGCCCTCCGGCATGATCAGGACGCGCTCGGGGTTCAGCGCCTCGACGGCTCCCTCGTCGTGGCTGACCAGGACGACCGCGCCCTCGTAGTGCGCGAGCGCGTCGAGGATCTCCTCGCGGCTCGCGGGGTCGAGGTTGTTGGTGGGCTCGTCGAGCAGGAGCACGTTCGCGCCCGAGACCACGATCATCGCCAGGGCGAGACGGGTCTTCTCCCCGCCGGAGAGGACCCCGGCCGGCTTGTGCGAGTCGTCCCCGGTGAACAGGAACGAGCCCAGGACCCGGCGCGCCTCGGTCTCGGTGAGGTTCGGGCTGGAGGAGACCATGTTCTCGAGCACCGAGCGCTTGACGTCGATCGTCTCGTGCTCCTGCGCGTAGTAGCCGATCCGGAGGCCGTGCCCGGCCTCGATCACTCCGGTGTCGGGCTGGTCCACGCCGCCCAGGATGCGCAGGAGCGTCGTCTTGCCCGCTCCGTTGAGCCCCAGGATGACGACCTTGGAGCCGCGGTCGATCGCGAGGTCGACGGCGGTGAAGATCTCGAGCGAGCCGTAGCTCTTCGACAGGTTCTGAGCCTGCAGAGGGGTGCGACCGCAGGCGGACGGGGTCGGGAACCGGAGCTTCGCGACGCGGTCGACCGCGCGGACCTCCTCGAGCCCGCTGAGCATGCGCTCGGCACGCGCGACCATCTGGTGCGCCGCTGCGGCCTTCGAGGCCTTCGCGCCGAACTTCGCGGCCTGCAGCTGGAGGGCGCCGGCCTTCTTCTCGACGTTGACCCGCTCCTTCTTGCGGCGCTCCTCGTCGGCGGCGCGCTGGCGCTGGTAGTTCTTCCAGTTCATGTTGTAGACATCGATGACCTGGCGGTTGGCGTCGAGGTAGAAGACGCGGTTCACGGTCTCGCCGACCAGCTCGATGTCGTGGCTGATCACGATGAAGCCGCCGCGGTAGTTCTTGAGGAACTCGCGGAGCCAGACGACGGAGTCGGCGTCGAGGTGGTTCGTCGGCTCGTCGAGGATCAGCGTGCTCGCGTCGGAGAAGAGGATGCGCGCGAGCTCGATGCGGCGCCGCTGGCCACCGGAGAGCGTCTTGAGCGGCTGGTCGAGGATCCGGTCGGGGAGGTTGAGGTTGCTCGCGATCGACGCGGCCTCCGCCTCAGCCGCGTATCCGCCCAGGGAGAGGAAGCGGTCCGTGAGGTTGCCGTACTTCTTCATGCCGGCCTCGCTCACGGAGGTGTCGCTGCTCGACATCGCGACCGTCGCCTCCTGCATGCCGAGCACCAGCTGCCCCAGCCCGCGGGCGTCGAGGATGCGGGTGCGCGCGAGCTCCTCCGGGTCGCCGGAGCGCGGGTCCTGAGGGAGGTAGCCGATCTCGCCGCCGCGGTCGACCGTGCCCTTCGAGGCGATGAGGTCGCCCGCGAGGACCTTGGTCAGCGTCGTCTTCCCCGCCCCGTTGCGGCCGACGAGGCCGACCTTGTCGCCGTCGCCCACCCGGAAGGAGACGTTCTCCATCAGGAGTCGGGCGCCGACTCGGAGTTCGAGGTCGTGCACGCTGAGCACAGTGCTGTCCGTTCCCGCCAAGAAATGGCGTTCGGTTCGGGAGGAGTGGGGCAAGGGGCCGCGATGCGGCAGCCCCCTAGTATATTTCCTGAGCCGCGGGGCGGATCCACGTCCGCTCACCGCGGACGCGCTCGCTCCTCGCTCTCGGGCGACCAGGACTCTCGGAGATCACCCATGTCCCCTTCCTCTTCCGCCCTTCCGCGCCCGGTCCTCGCCGACCGGCTCGTCACCCGCTCCGTCGCGACCGACGCCCTGCTGGTGCTCGCGGGTGCGGGTCTCACCGCAGCGATGGCGCAGTTGTTCATCCCGATGTGGCCGGTCCCCTTCACGGGCCAGACCTTCGCGGTCCTCCTGGTCGGCACGACGCTCGGCGCACTCCGCGGCGCGCTGTCCATGCTCGTGTACGCGCTCGTCGGCGCTCTCGGCGCCCCGGTCTTCACCGAGGGCTCGCACGGCTGGGCGGTCCTCGCGGGTCCGACCGGCGGCTACATCGTCGGCTTCGTCCTCGCGTCGATCGTCACCGGGTGGCTCGCCCAGCGGCAGTGGGACCGTCGCGTCCTCGGCACGCTGGTGACCTTCCTCGCCGGCACCGCCACCATCTACCTCGTCGGTCTGCCCTGGCTGGCCGCCGCCCTCGCCTCGCTGGGGCTGCCCGCCGACCTCGGCTCCGTCCTCTCCGCGGGACTCGTGCCCTTCCTGGTCGGCGACGCGCTCAAGGCGCTGGTCGCCGCCGCGCTGCTCCCCACCACCTGGGCGATGCTCTCGCGCCGCTCGCGCTGAGCGGTCGCACGGATGCCCGAAGGGCCGGGAGGACGATTCCTCCCGGCCCTTCGGGCATCCGGCAGGGGTCGAGCCGCCCGGTCCACCTGCTCGACCTCGGTGGGCACCTCCACCGACTCGACCGGCGGGGGCGACGACGGCCCTCGACGCCGGAGTCGACCCGTCCGGCCGTTCCGACTCCGCGACGGACTGCGACCGGCTGGAGACGACAGAGACGCCGAAGGGCCGGGAGGACGACTCCTCCCGGCCCTTCGGCGTCGGTGTGCAGCGGCTAGATCGAGAAGCCCAGTGCGCGCATCATGTCGCGCCCGTCCTCGGTGATCCGGTCGGGACCCCACGGCGGCATCCAGACCCAGTTGATCCGGAACGCCTCGACGATGCCGTCGAGCGACTCGGCGGTCTGCTCCTCGAGCACGTCGGTCAGCGGGCAGCCCGCCGAGGTGAGGGTCATGTGGATGACGAGGGCGTCGTTCTCGTCGTCCCAGCCCAGGTCGTAGATGAGTCCCAGGTCGACCACGTTGACCCCGAGCTCGGGGTCCATGACGTCCTTGAGGGCCTCCTCGACCTGGTCGAAGAGCTTCGGCTCGAGAGTGGTGACCGCCATGATCAGACCGTCGCCGAGGTCAGGAAGCGGTCGTAGCCCTCGTCCTCGAGCCGGGTGGCGAGCTCCTTGCCGCCCTGCTCGGCGACGCGGCCGGCGACGAAGACGTGGACGAAGTCGGGCTGGATGTAGCGCAGGATCCGCGTGTAGTGCGTGATCAGCAGCACGCCGAGACCGGTGCTCTGGTGGGCGCGGTTGACTCCCTCCGACACGATCTTGAGCGCGTCGACGTCGAGGCCGGAGTCGGTCTCGTCGAGGACGGCGAACTGCGGGGCGAGCAGCTCGAGCTGGAGGATCTCGTTGCGCTTCTTCTCGCCGCCCGAGAAGCCCTCGTTGACGTTGCGCGCCGCGAAGGACGAGTCCATGCGGAGGTTCGCCATCGCCGACTTGACGTCCTTCGTCCACGTGCGGATCGCGGGCGCCTCGCCGGCGATCGCGGTCTTGGCGGTGCGGAGGAAGTTGGTGTTGGTCACACCGGGGATCTCGACCGGGTACTGCATGGCGAGGAAGAGGCCCGCGCGGGCGCGCTCGTCGACGGACATGTCGAGGACCTCGACGCCGTCGAGGGTGATCGAGCCGCCGTCGACGTGGTACTTGGGGTGTCCCGCGATCGTGTACGCGAGGGTGGACTTGCCGGACCCGTTGGGGCCCATGATCGCGTGGATCTCACCCTGGTTGATGGTGAGATCGACACCGCGGAGGATCTGCTTGGTCCCCTGCTCGGTCTCGACACTGACGTGGAGATCGCTGATCTGGAGAACGGACATTCAGACTTCCTTCGTGACGGTCGGGTCGATGTAGACGTCGCCGTCGATGATCTCGACGACGAAGACGGGGACCGGCTCGTAGGCCGGGAGGTTCAGCGGGGTGCCGGTGCGGAGGGAGAACTGGGAGCCGTGCGCCCAGCACTCGAGGCTGTCGCCCTCGACGAAGCCCTCGGAGAGCGAGATCTCGCCGTGGGTGCAGGTGTCGCCGATGGCGTGGATCTCGCCGGCGGAGTCCTGCACGACCGCGATCGCGACTCCGTCGACCTCGACCCGCATGGCCTGGTTGGGGATCAGCTCGGAGACCGAGCAGATCATCGCGGCGTTGCTCATGCGGGGACCGTCGCTCCGCGGGAGGAGCCGGTCTGGCCGGCGCTGCCGGCGAGCTCCGCCTCGATCGCGAGCTGCAGGCGGTCCTCGAGCTCGGCGACCTTGATCTGCTGCACGATCTCGCTGAGGAACCCGCGCACGACCAGGCGTCGCGCCTCGTCCTCACGGATCCCGCGGGACTGCAGGTAGAAGAGCTGCTCGTCGTCGAAGCGGCCGGTCGCCGAGGCGTGCCCCGCTCCGGCGATGTCACCGGTCTCGATCTCGAGGTTCGGGATGGAGTCGGCGCGCGTGCCGTCCGAGAGGACGAGGTTGCGGTTCTGCTCGTAGCTGTCGGTGCCGGTGGCGCTGTTGCGGATCAGGACGTCGCCGATCCAGACGGTGCGCGCGCCCTCGCCCTGCAGCGCGCCCTTGTAGGTCACGCGGCTGCGGGTGTCGGGGGCGTCGTGGTCGACGTACACCTGCTGCTCGAGGTGCTGGCCGCCGTCGGCGAAGTACAGGCCGAAGAGCTCGCCGTCCGCTCCGCGCTCGACGAGGTGCGCCGAGGGGTTCACCCGGACGATGGAGCCGCCGAGGGTGACCACGATGTGCTTCACCTTCGCGTCGCGTCCGACCCGCACGAAGTGGTTGGCCAGGTGCCGGGCGTCGTCCGCCCACTCCTGCACGGTGACGACGGTGAGCTGCGCGCCCTCGCCGACGAGGATCTCCACGTTCTCCGCGAGGGAGGCCTCCCCCTCGTTCTGCAGCACGACGACGGCGCGGGCGTAGGGCGCCGCCTCGATGATCGTGTGCGCGGCGCGGGGTGCGGAGCCGAGGCCCGAGCGGACGAGGGTGGCGACCTTCTCGTCCTCTCCCGTCACGCTGACGGCGAGGGCCTTCTCGAAGCTCGACCAGGCGTTCGCGGCGGCGCGGTCCTCGGGGAGGCCGGCAGTGCCGATCCGCTGGTCGTCGCGGCCGACCCACGAGACGTCGACACCGTCCACCGGCGTGTGCTCGAGGGGGGCGGGCGAGCCGTCGAGCACGCCGTCGATGAGATCGCCGAGGCGGGCGACGGGCGTCAGCTTCCAGGCGATCTCGCGGCCGGTGACGGCCTCGAAGGCCGCGACGTCGACCGACGCGAAGCGCTCGGAGCGCGTCTGCACGGGCGTGAACGCCCCGTCGGAGTGGGCGCTGATGCCCAGGCGCTCTGCGGCGGCCGCGCCGTCGATCTCGGGGGTCGCGGCGCTCGTGGGGACCGTCATCTGGCGGTGGTTCCTTTCGATGGGTGCGGGGCGCCCCGTCCGGGCGCCCCTTCGAGGGGGGAGGCGGGCGTCAACCGACGCTGCCCTCCATCCCCATCTCGATGAGCTTGTTCAGCTCGAGGGCGTACTCCATGGGCAGCTCGCGCGCGATCGGCTCGATGAAGCCGCGGACGATCATGGCCATCGCCTCGTCCTCCGGCAGGCCGCGCGACATCAGGTAGAAGAGCTGCTCCTCGCTGACCTTCGACACCGTCGCCTCGTGGCCGAGCTGCACGTCGTCGACGCGGATGTCGATCGCCGGGTAGGTGTCGGAGCGCGAGATGGTGTCGACCAGGAGGGCGTCGCAGCGCACGGTGTTCGCCGAGTGGTGCGCGTTCGCGTCCACCCGGACCTCTCCGCGGTATCCGGCGCGACCGCCGCCGCGGGCGATCGACTTCGAGACGATCGACGACTGCGTGTACGGCGCCATGTGGACCATCTTCGCGCCGGCGTCCTGGTGCTGGCCGGGCCCCGCGAACGCGACGGAGAGGGTCTCGCCCTTGGCGTGCTCGCCGACCAGGAAGATCGACGGGTACTTCATCGTGACCTTGGAGCCGATGTTGCCGTCGATCCACTCCATCGTCGCGCCCTCGTGCGCGATCGCGCGCTTGGTGACGAGGTTGTAGACGTTGTTCGACCAGTTCTGGATCGTCGTGTAGCGCACGCGGGCGTTCTTCTTCACGATGATCTCGACCACGGCCGAGTGCAGCGAGTCCGACTTGTAGATCGGAGCCGTGCAGCCCTCGATGTAGTGGACGTAGCTGTCCTCGTCCGCGATGATCAGGGTCCGCTCGAACTGGCCCATGTTCTCGGTGTTGATCCGGAAGTAGGCCTGCAGCGGGATGTCGACGTGGACGCCCTTGGGGACGTACACGAAGGAGCCGCCGGACCAGACCGCGGTGTTCAGCGCCGCGAACTTGTTGTCGCCCGCGGGGATGACGGTGCCGAAGTACTCCTCGAAGATCTCGGGGTGCTCGCGCAACGCCGTGTCGGTGTCCATGAAGATGACGCCCTGCTCCTCCAGGTCCTCGCGGATCTGGTGGTAGACGACCTCGGACTCGTACTGGGCCGCGACGCCGCCGACGAGGCGCTGGCGCTCCGCCTCCGGGATGCCGAGCTTCTCGTACGTGTTCTTGATGTCGTCCGGGAGGTCGTCCCAGGTCTGCGCCTGCTTCTCGGTGGAGCGGACGAAGTACTTGATGTTGTCGAAGTCGATGTCCGACAGGTCGGCGCCCCACGTCGGCATGGGCTTGCGCTCGAAGAGCTTCAGGGCCTTCATGCGGCGGTCGCGCATCCAGGCGGGCTCGTTCTTGAGCGCGGAGATGTCGGAGACGACCTCGGGCGAGATGCCGCGTCGTGCGGAGGCTCCGGCGGAGTCCGAGTCGGACCAGCCGAACTCGTAGACGCCCAGGCTCTCGAGCTCGGGGCGGTCGATCAGGATGTCTGACATGTGTACCTCGTTTCCTACCCACTGCTAACCGGTCGGGTCCCGGAGTCATTCCCCCGGGGGTGGCCCGCGGGTGCTCTCCGGCCGGTCGCGCGATCGATCTGATGCGCGGAGCGGATGATGTGCGTCCCTGGATTCCGGAGGTGTGCGTCGGCGCTCCATCGGGCCGTGTGCGGATCACGTGCGCAGGGTGCGTCGAACCGTGACCAGCTTCTCATTCTACCGGCGTCCGCCGTTCAGGGGAACCTCCGCACCTGGGTGTCGGCCGGGCACCGGTGACGTGCCTCCAGACGCGCATGGCCATACCGGTGTCGGTGGTCCGTGATTCGGTTCCGCCATGACGAACGACGCATCGACCCCGATCCCCGCACGACTCGTGACCGCACTGGTGGGCGCCCGCCTGCCGGCCGGACCCGCACGGGCGTTCGGCCCTCTCGCCCTCGCGATCGCGGCCGACCTCCCGCTGCGGGCGCTCCCCCGCGTGCTCCTGCGCCTCCGGCGGCACCTGCTCTCCGCCGAGCCGGAGCCCGCGGTCAGGCGGCGGGCTGGAGCTCCTGGGCGGCGTCCCGGCGCTGGGCGCGCACGGTGAACAGCCTCGGGTTCACGTCGAGCAGCACGCGGACCGCGCCGACCCAGATGAGCGCCGAGCCGAGGAGGTGCACCGCGACGAGCGTCTCGGGCAGCGCGGTGAGCGACTGCGCCACCCCGACCAGCGCCTGCAGCACGACGACCACGAGGAAGGCGATCACGCGCCGCCGGGCGAGCTCCGAGCCCGCCGCCCGCGACAGGCGCAGGAGCAGCGCGGCGCCCACGACGAGCACCGCTGTGCCGAGCACGCCGTGCACGACGGTCACGCTCTCCCAGTGGAACTGCATGCGGGGCACCTCCGCGGAGTCGCCGGCGTGCGGGCCGGTCCCCGTCACGAGGGTCCCTACGAGGATCACGAGGAGCGTCAGGCCGACGAGCCCGGTGCTGAGCGCCCGCGTCGCGCGGTCCGGCTCGAAGGCCACGGACTGCGAGCGGTGGGCGCGGTGCCACGTCAGTGCGGTGGTGGTGAGGAGGGCGATGGCGAGAACGAAGTGCCCGGCCACGATGTACGGGTTGAGGCCCGAGTGCACGGTCGCGCCGCCCGCGAGGGCGTTCGCGACGACGAGCCAGAACTGCGACCAGGCGAGCCGGGTCATGGTGCGGTCGCGCGGCTTCTGCAGGCGCGCGGCCGTGATCGCCCAGCCCACCGCGACCACGAGGACGCCGGTGAACGCACGGTTCGTGAACTCGATGAAGCCGTGGATCCCGAGCTCGGGGGTCGAGGTGAGCGAGCCCGGCTCGCACGCCGGCCAGGTGGGGCAGCCGAGGCCCGAGCCGGTCAGCCGGACGACGCCCCCGAAGAAGATGATCAGGATGCTCGCGACGAGCGCCGCGGTGGTCCCCCAGCGCAGTGCGCGCGGACCGAGGGTCACCCGCTCGGCGAGCAAGGAGAACGGCGTCACCATCAGAAGGGCAGCAGCGGGTCGATGCCGACGGCGAGGAAGAGCAGGGTGAGGTATCCGATGGACCCGTGGAACACCCGCATCGGCGAGACGTGCTCGTGACGGATCGCGAGGCTGTAGAGGCGGTGCGTCTCGGCGATGAACCAGACTCCGCTGCCGAGCGCGACCACCGTGTAGAGCACCCCCATGCCGGCGACGGGGATCAGCAGGAGCGAGCAGGCGACGGTGGCCCAGGCGTAGAGGATGACCTGGAGCCCGACGATCGTGCGTCCGCGCACGACGGCCAGCATCGGCACGCCGGCGGCCTGGTAGTCGTCCCGGTACTTCATCGACAGCGGCCAGTAGTGCGGCGGCGTCCAGAGGAAGATGACGGAGAAGAGGATGACGGGGGCCCAGTCGAGCGAGCCGGTGACCGCCGCCCAGCCGATCAGCACCGGCATGCAGCCCGCGATGCCGCCCCACACGATGTTCTGCGGCGTCCGGCGCTTGAGGAAGAGCGTGTAGAACACGACGTAGATCAGGATCGCGGCGAGCGAGAGCCCCGCGGAGAGCCAGTTGGCCGTGAGGCCGAGCCAGACGATCGACAGGACGCCGATCGTGGTCGCGAAGACGAGCGCGGACCGGTCCGAGATCTCCCCGGTCACGAGCGGCCGGTTCTTCGTCCGGTTCATGATCCGGTCGATGTCGCGGTCGAAGTAGCAGTTGAACGCGCCCGCCGACCCGGCGCTCAGGGCGCCGCCGATCAGGACGTTGAGGACCAGCAGCAGGTTCGGGATCCCGCCCTGCGCCAGGATCATCGTCGGAGCGGTCACCACGAGGAGCAGCTCGATCACGCGCGGCTTCGTCAGAGCGACGAAGGCCTTCACCTTGCGCGAGAGGGTCGTCGGCGACGCCCCGTCCCGCTCGACGGCGGTGGTCTCCACGACTGCGTCCATTGCTCCTCTAACGATTCGATGATCCCGAACGAGTGTAATGCGCCCGTCCGGGAGCCGGGCCCGGCGTGCACGCTTGTCCAATCGGACGCAGACATATGCGACCACGCAACCCCCGGTCGGCGGCGCACCCCCCTCCGTATACTCGGGACTGCTCGCCAGAGCGCCCGGCACGCACCCGAGCCCGCCCGACGATCGTCGGCACGGGGCCGAGAGGGCCGTCGCCGGAGCATCGTGTCGAAGTCGTCATGCGGCGTGCTCCACCATGCGAGAGGGCGGACGGTCCCCGTCTGCCCCACGTCTCGAGAAGGGTCAGTACCAAGTGTCAGAACTGCAATGGGAATCCATTGACGAGAAGGCAGTCGACACGGCGAGGGTTCTCGCCGCGGATGCGGTCGAGAAGGTCGGCAACGGCCATCCCGGGACCGCCATGAGCCTCGCGCCCGCCGCCTACCTCCTGTTCCAGAAGGTCATGCGCCGCGATCCGTCCGACGCGACCTGGATCGGCCGCGACCGGTTCATCCTGTCGGTCGGCCACTCCTCGCTGACGCAGTACGTCCAGTTCTACCTGGGCGGCTACGGACTCGAGCTCGACGACCTCAAGGCGCTGCGCACCTGGGGCTCGAAGACCCCGGGCCACCCGGAGTACGGCCACACCGACGGCGTCGAGATCACCACCGGACCGCTCGGCCAGGGCCTCGCCTCCGCCGTGGGCTTCGCCTACGCCTCGCGCTTCGAGCGCGACCTGTTCGACCCGGAGGCCGCCGCGGGCACCTCCCCGTTCGACCACTTCGTCTACGTGATCGCCGGCGACGGCGACCTGCAGGAGGGCGTCACCAGCGAGGCCTCCTCGCTGGCCGGCCACCAGAAGCTCGGCAACCTGGTCGTCATCTACGACTCCAACCAGATCTCGATCGAGGACGACACCAACATCGCCTTCACCGAGGACGTCAAGGCGCGCTACGAGGCCTACGACTGGCAGGTCCAGGTCGTCGACTGGAAGAAGACCGGCGAGTACCACGAGGACGTCGCCGAGCTGCACGCCGCGATCGAGGCCGCGAAGGGCGAGACCGACAAGCCGTCGCTCATCATCCTGCGCACCATCATCGGCTGGCCGTCGCCGAAGAAGCAGAACACCGGCAAGATCCACGGCTCCGCCCTGGGCGCCGACGAGCTCCGCGGACTCAAGGAGGTGCTCGGCTTCGACCCCGAGAAGACCTTCGACGTCGCCGACGAGGTCATCGAGCACACCCGCAAGGCCGTCGAGCGCGGCCAGGCCCAGCACGCCGAGTGGGACGAGCAGCTCGCCGCCTGGGCGTCCGCGAACCCCGAGAAGAAGGAGCTGCTCGACCGGGTCCTCTCGGGCGAGCTGCCCGAGGGCGTCCAGGAGGCGCTCCCCGTCTTCGAGCCCGGCAAGGAGGTCTCGACCCGCGCCGCGTCCGGCAAGGTCATCAACGCCCTCGCCGGCGTGATCCCCGAGCTGTGGGGCGGCTCCGCCGACCTCGCCGAGTCGAACAACACGACGATCGAGGGAGCCGGCTCCTTCGTCCCGACGGAGTTCTCGACCCACGAGTGGACCGGGAAGAAGGGCGGCCGCGTGCTGCACTTCGGCATCCGCGAGCACGCCATGGGCGCGATCCTCAACGGGATCGTCCTGCACGGCAACACCCGCCCCTTCGGCGGCACCTTCCTGATCTTCTCCGACTACATGCGCCCGGCGGTCCGTCTCGCCGCGCTCATGAAGGCGCCGGCCATCTACGTCTGGACCCACGACTCCGTGGCGCTCGGCGAGGACGGCCCGACGCACCAGCCGGTCGAGCAGCTGTCGACCCTCCGCGCGATCCCGGGCCTGGACGTCGTCCGCCCCGGCGACGCGAACGAGGTCGCCTACGCCTGGAAGACCATCCTCGAGCGCCGCGAGGGCCCCGCCGGCCTCGCGCTCACCCGTCAGAACATCCCGGTGTTCGAGCGCGGCGAGGGCGACGCGGAGGGCGAGACCTTCGCCTCCGCCGCGAACGTCGCCCGCGGTGCCTACATCCTGGCCGAGGCGCCGGGCGGCACCCCGGACGTGATCTTCATCGCGACCGGCTCCGAGGTCCAGATCGCCGTCGAGGCGCGCGAGGCCCTGAGGAGCGAGGGCGTCAACGCCCGCGTCGTCTCGGCTCCGTCCCTCGAGTGGTTCGAGGAGCAGGACGCCGAGTACCGCGAGAAGGTCCTGCCCTCCTCGGTGAAGGCGCGCGTCTCGATCGAGGCCGGCCTGAGCCTGGGCTGGCAGAAGTACGTCGGCGACGCCGGCCGCTCCGTCTCGATCGAGCACTTCGGCGCCTCGGCCGACTACAAGACCCTGTTCCGCGAGTTCGGGATCACCACCGAGGCGGCACTGTCCGCCGCCAAGGAGTCGCTCGCAGCCTCCTGACCCGAAGGCCGCGTCCACCACGGACGCGGCCTTCGCCGTCGGAGCAGCGGCTCCCCCTCACACCACGCACCACCTACGCAGAAGAAGAAGAGACATGACCGAGAACACCCCCACCGCAGAGCTCTCCGCCGCCGGCGTCAGCATCTGGCTCGACGACCTCTCCCGCTCGCGCATCTCCACCGGAGGGCTGCAGAAGCTCATCGAGGAGAAGAACGTCGTCGGAGTCACCACGAACCCCACGATCTTCGCCGCGGCCCTGACCAACGGCGAGTCCTACGACGCCCAGGTGCGCGAGCTCGCCTCCGCCGGCACCTCGGTGACCGACGCCGTCTTCGAGATCACCACCGACGACGTCGCCGCGGCGTCCGACATCTTCCGCCCGATCTACGACGCGACCAACGGCTACGACGGCCGCGTGTCGATCGAGGTCGAGCCCGGCCTGGCGCACGACGCCCAGGGCACCATCGAGCAGGCCAAGGCCCTCTGGGCCAAGGTCGACCGCCCCAACGCGATGATCAAGATCCCCGCGACCGTCGAGGGCCTCGAGGCCATCACGGAGGTCATCGGCTCCGGCATCTCGGTGAACGTCACCCTGATCTTCTCGCTCGCCCGCTACCGCGCCGTCATCAACGCGTACCTGGCCGGCCTCGAGAAGGCCAAGGACGCCGGCATCGACCTGTCGACCATCCACTCCGTCGCCTCGTTCTTCGTCTCGCGCGTCGACACCGAGATCGACAAGCGCCTCGAGGCCGTCGGCACCGACGAGGCCCGCGCCCTCAAGAGCAAGTCCGGCGTCGCCAACGCGCAGCTGGCCTACGAGGTCTTCGTCGAGGCGTTCGCCACCGAGCGCGCCCTGCTGCTCCAGGAGTCCGGCGCCAACCGCCAGCGCCCCCTCTGGGCCTCGACCGGCGTCAAGTCGACCGACCTCCCCGACACCCTCTACGTGACCGAGCTCGTCGCGGCCGGCGTGGTCAACACGATGCCCGAGAAGACCCTCGAGGCGACCTTCGACCACGGCGTCATCACCGGCGACTCCGTCACCGGCTCGTACGCCGACGCGAACGCCGTCCTCGACGCCGTCGCGGCGCAGGGCGTCTCGTACGCCGACGTCACCGAGCTGCTCGAGAAGGAGGGCGTGGAGAAGTTCATCGTCTCCTGGAACGAGCTGCTCGACACCGTCACCGCGGCGCTCGAGGGCGCGAAGGCGCAGGCCTGATCATGGCCATCCAGATCCACGTCAGCGGAGACGCCGAGAAGGCGGTCGACCGCGTCGTCCCTGAGCTCGTCGCCGACGAGGTCGCGTCCGGCATCACCGCCCAGGTCCCCACCCTGTGGGGCGCCGCGGCGGAGGAGGAGGCGGCCAAGCGCCTCGGGTGGACCGAGTCGACCACCGTCTCCCGCCCCCTGATCCCCCAGATCCTCGCCCTGCGCGAGGAGTTCCAGGCCAAGGGCGTCGACCACATCGTCCTCGGCGGCATGGGCGGCTCCTCCCTCGCGCCCGAGGTCATCACCCGCACCGCCGGCGTCGAGCTCACCGTGCTCGACTCGACGGCGCCCGGCCAGGTGCTCGCCGCCCTGAACGACCGGCTCGCGTCGACCGCGGTCGTCATCTCCTCGAAGTCCGGCTCGACCGTCGAGACCGCGAGCCAGAAGAAGGCCTACGAGAAGGCGTTCACGGAGGCGGGCATCGATCCGCTCGACCGCATCGTCATCGTGACCGACCCGGGCTCGCCCCTGGACACCTCCTCCCGCGAGGCCGGCTACCGCGTGTTCAACGCCGACCCGAACATCGGCGGGCGCTTCTCGGCGCTCTCCGCGTTCGGCCTCGTGCCGTCCGGGCTCGCCGGCGCCGACATCGAGGCCCTCCTCGACGAGGCGGCCGAGGCCTCCCTCGGGCTCGCCGTGGACTCCCCCGAGAACCCGGGCCTGATCCTCGGAGCGGCGATCGCCGCGACCAGCCCGCGCCGCGACAAGCTCGCGATCGTCGCCGACGGGACCGACATCGTCGGCTTCGCCGACTGGGCGGAGCAGCTCATCGCCGAGTCCACCGGCAAGGACGGCACGGGCATCCTCCCCGTCGTCCTCGGCACGCTGGCCCCCGAGCTCTCGGAGGACCTGCCCGACGTTCAGGTCGTCCGCCTGGTCGAGGACGCCACGGCGCTGCACCTGTTCCCGCGCGACCGCCACGAGGGCGAGATCCTCCTCTCCGGCTCGCTCGGCGCTCAGATGCTGTCGTGGGAGTACGCCGTCGCCGTCGCGGGTCGCCTCCTGGGCATCAACCCGTTCGACCAGCCCGACGTCGAGTCGGCGAAGGTCGCGACCCGGGCCCTGCTCGAGAAGCGCCCCGAGCCCGAGGCGCCCGCGTTCACCGACGCGGGCATCGAGGTCACCGGCAGCAGCAGCGTCACCGAGGGCGTCTCGACCGTCGCCGCCGCTGTCGACCGCCTCCTCGCGCAGCTGGGCGACGGCGGCTACGTCTCGATCCAGGCGTACGTCGACCGCCTCGCGCTCCCGCAGCTCGAGGGCGTGCGCGACCTCCTCGCCGCGCAGGCCCAGCGCCCCGTCACCTTCGGGTGGGGCCCGCGCTTCCTGCACTCGACCGGGCAGTACCACAAGGGCGGGGCGCCGACCGGCGTGTTCCTCCAGATCACCGAGCGCTCCGACGTGGACCTCGAGATCCCGGACAGCCCGTTCACCTTCGGCCAGCTCATCCTGGCGCAGGCCGCCGGCGACGCGAGCGTGCTCGCCGAGCACGGCCGGCCGGTGCTGACCCTCACGCTGACCGACCCCGAGGCCGACCTCGAGGCGCTCTTCGAGGCCCTCAACACCTGATCCGACGGGCACGCCGCCGCTGCGCTCTCGAGCGCGCGGCGGCGTGCCCGCGGTCGTCCCGCGACCACTTCCCGGGGCAGCAGCCGGGCCCGCCCGCTCCTCCCCCTCCCTCACCGATAGCAGTGCGCCGGTCCCACCGGCACACAGAAGGACACTGCACATGTCTGTGGACATCACCCCCGAGTTCAACCCGCTGAGGTTGAGCTTCGACCGCCGGTTGAACCGGATCGCCGGGCCCAGCGGCCTCGTCATCTTCGGCGTGACCGGCGACCTCTCCCGCAAGAAGCTCATGCCCGCGGTCTACGATCTCGCCAACCGCGGCCTCCTGCCTCCCGGCTTCGCCCTCGTCGGATTCGCCCGGCGCGACTGGGACGACCAGGACTTCGAGCAGGTCGTCCACGACTCCGTGAAGAAGCACGCCCGCACCGAGTTCCACGAGGAGGTCTGGGCGCAGCTCGCGCAGGGCATCCGGTTCGTGCAGGGCGAGTTCGACGACCCCGAGGCGTTCGCCCGCCTGAAGACGACCGTCGACGACCTCGACCGCGAGCGCGGCACGAACGGCAACTTCGCCTTCTACCTCTCGATCCCCCCGAAGTCCTTCCCTCAGGTCACCGAGCAGCTGCGCAGCTCCGGCCTCGCCGAGCAGAAGGACGGCCAGTGGCGCCGCGTCGTCATCGAGAAGCCGTTCGGCAGCGACCTGAAGACGGCTCGCGAGCTGAACGACGTCGTCGAGTCGGTCTTCCCGCCCGACTCCGTCTTCCGGATCGACCACTACCTCGGCAAGGAGACGGTCCAGAACATCCTGGCCCTCCGCTTCGCCAACATGATGTACGAGCCGCTCTGGAACTCGAACTACGTCGACCACGTGCAGATCACCATGGCCGAGGACATCGGCGTGGGCGGGCGCGCGGGCTACTACGACGGCATCGGAGCGGCGCGCGACGTCATCCAGAACCACCTGCTGCAGCTGCTCGCCCTGACCGCCATGGAGGAGCCGATCTCGTTCGACGCGGCCGACCTCCGTGCGGAGAAGGAGAAGGTCCTCGCGGCCGTCCGCCTCCCCGCCGACCTCTCCACTTCTACCGCCCGCGGACAGTACGCCGGCGGCTGGCAGGGCGGCGAGAAGGTGCTCGGCTTCCTCGAGGAGGACGGCATGAGCCCCACCTCGACCACCGAGACCTACGCCGCCATGCGCCTGGACATCGGCACCCGACGCTGGGCCGGCGTGCCGTTCTACCTGCGGGCCGGCAAGCGCCTCGGCCGCCGCGTCACCGAGATCGCGGTCGTGTTCAAGCGGGCACCGAAGCAGCTCTTCGCCGAGAGCCAGACCACGTCGCTGGGCCAGAACGCGCTCGTCATCCGGGTCCAGCCCGACGAGGGCGTCACCATGCGCTTCGGCTCGAAGGTGCCCGGCGCCGGCATGCAGGTGCGCGACGTGACGATGGACTTCGGCTACGGCCACGCGTTCACCGAGGCGAGCCCCGAGGCGTACGAGCGCCTCATCCTCGACGTCCTCCTGGGCGAGCCGCCGCTCTTCCCCCGGCACGAGGAGGTCGAGCTGTCCTGGAAGATCCTCGACCCGATCGAGGAGTTCTGGGCCACGCAGGGCCAGCCCGAGCAGTACCGCCCCGGAACCTGGGGCCCCGATTCCGCCGACGAGCTCCTCGCCCGCGACGGCCGCACCTGGAGGCGTCCATGATCGTCGATCTGCCCGACACCACGACGAGCGAGGTCTCGAAGACCCTCGTCAAGATCCGCGAGGAGGGCGGCGCCGTCGCCCTCGGCCGCGTCCTCACCCTCATCATCGCGACCTCCCGGGGTCACGAGGAAGAGGCCATCGAAGCCGCGAACGACGCGTCCCGCGAGCACCCGATGCGCGTCATCGTGGTCTCGAAGGACGACGGCACCACCACGGTCCCGGTCGACGCGACGGCGCGGGTCGACGCGCAGATCCGGGTCGGAGGCGACGCCGGCGCGAGCGAGGTCGTCGTGCTCCGTCCCTACGGAGACGCGGCCGAGGACGAGGAGAGCCTGGTCACGGGCCTGCTCCTCCCCGACGCCCCCGTCGTGGCCTGGTGGCCGAACAGCGCTCCGGACAACGCCTCCGCGTCCCCGATCGGCCGGATCGCCACTCGGCGGATCACCGACGCGTCGGCCCAGTCGAACCCGGCTGAAGCGCTGCACCACCTCGCGTCCACCTACGCCCCCGGCGACACCGACTTCGCCTGGACCCGCCTCACCCTCTGGCGCGCGCAGCTCGCCGCCGTGCTCGACCAGCCGCCCTACGAGCCGATCACGGCCGTCGAGGTCTCGGGCGCGCCCGACTCGCCCTCGACGATCCTGCTCGCCGCCTGGCTGCAGCTCGAGCTCGACATCCCCGTCGACCACGAGCTCACGATCAGCGCGACCGGGTCCAGCGGGATCCACGGCGTGCGGCTCATCCGCGACTCCGGAGTGATCGAGCTCGAGCGCTCGGTGCCCAACGTCGCGACGCTCACGCAGCCCGATCAGCCGGTCCACGACATCTCGCTCCCCCGCCGCAGCCTCCGGGACTGCCTGGCGGAGGAGCTGCGCCGGCTCGACCCGGATGACCTGTACGGTGAAGTGATCTCGCGCGGGGTCGACATGCTCACTGAGAAGGCCGAGGCCCGCAGCGCCTCCTGAGGTGTGGGCGCCCGTCCAGAGCGCCCGCACCTCAGAGCTTCCCGACACGGAGCCGAACCCCGCCGATCGGCACCCGAACCCGAAGGAGTCCCCTGAGATGACCACCGAACGCCGCGTGCTGGTCCACCGAGACAAGCAGACCCTCGCCGGCTCGGTCGCCGCCCGGTTCCTCACCAAGACGATCGACGTCCTCGACGACCTGGGTTCGGCGAACGTCGTGCTCACCGGAGGGACGATGGGAGCCGCCACGCTCAAGGAGATCGGCTCCTCATCCGCCGCCGGCAACGTGGACTGGTCGCGCGTGCACTTCTGGTGGGGCGACGAACGCTGGGTGCCCCGCGGCCACGAGGACCGCAACGACGTCCAGGCCGGGGACCTCTTCAGCGTCCTCGATGTGCCGGCGGCGAACGTGCACTCCTACCCGGCCTCGGACGAGGGCCTGGACCTCGACGGCGCCGCCGCTGCCTACGACGCGGAGCTGCGCGAGCACGCCTCCGAGGGGCGCGACTACCCGCGCTTCGACATCACCTTCCTCGGTGTCGGGCCGGACGGGCACATCGCGTCGCTGTTCCCCGAGCGCTCCGCGATCCGCTCCACGACTCCCGGCGTCCTCGCCGTCCGCAACTCGCCGAAGCCGCCGCCGGAGCGCCTCACCCTCACGCTGCCGCTGATCAACCAGTCGGACCGCATCTGGATGGTGCTCGCCGGCGCCGACAAGGCCTCGGCCCTGGGCCTCGCGCTCGCGGGTGCCAGCACGAACGAGGTGCCCGCGTCGGGCGCGTTCGGTCGCAAGCGCACGGTGTTCTTCGTCGACCAGGAGGCTGCGGCCGAGGTCCCCGAGTCGCTCATCGCTCCGAGCTACTGAGCCCGGTCCGAAACGACGGAAGGCCCGTCCCCCGAGGGGGCGGGCCTTCCGTCGTTCGTCGTGCGGTGAGGATCAGGACGGGGTCGCGGTGCCGCGTCGGGCGCGCAGCTGCTGCAGCGCCTCCTCGAGGAGCTGAGCCGCCTCGGCCTCGGTGCGGCGCTCCTTCACGTAGGCGAGGTGCGTCTTGTAGGGCTCGGTCTTCGCGACCTGCGGCGGGTTCGCCCGGTCGCGGCCCGCGGGGAGACCGGACTGCGGCGAGTCGATCACCTCGGGGATCTCGTCCTCGGGGAGGGCCGCCGAGAAGTGGCGCACCGTCTCGTTGCCGAGAGCGTCCCAGTAGGAGACTGCGACGCGCTCCGCGTGGAAGCCCCGGTCCTGCTCGCCCATGGGTCCTGCGCCGACGCGCGAACCGCGGATTGCACTGCCGCCTGATGCCATTGCGAGTACCCCTATGCTCCGGTGGTGAACTTGGTGATGAGTCCGAGCACCACGATGCAGGCCAGCCAGACGACGCCCAGGATCACGGTGATGCGGTTCAGGTTGCGCTCGGCGACGCCCGACGCGCCGAGGTTGGAGGTGACTCCGCCCCCGAACATGTCGGACAGACCGCCGCCGCGCCCCTTGTGGAGCAGGATCAGCATGGTGAGCAGGAGGCTCGTGATGCCCAGGATGACCTGGAGCACGACCTGGAGGATGTCCACGCGGTACCTTTCGAAGTTCTGGCGCGTTGCGCGCCCCGACGAGTATAACGGCGCCTGCGAATCCGCGAGGAATGCGTCGTCCCGTGTTCGGGGCGATGTATACGAGTGTCCGTCGAGGGGCGGAGCGGGTGGCCTCGTCGCGGTGCCCTCGACAACCTCTCCAGTCGCCGGACCGCGAGCCTGTGATCCACGTACTTTCGGATCGATCGAGCCGAACGCGCCACGCTCTCGGAGGGCACCCCGCGAGGAGCTGACGGCACCGGACCGGCCAACGCGTGAAGCCGGTGTGGGATCTTCCGAGGCGAACCGGTGATCCGCGTTTCACCGGATCGACGTAGCCGGGCGCATCCCGCTCTCGGAACCACGTCCGGTCGCGGAGCCGACCGCGCCACGCCGCGCAGGGAGCGGCGTGGACGACAGCGAGGCGAACAGGCGATCCGCGTCCCAGCGGATCGACGTAGCCGGACGCATCCCGCTCTCGGAACCGCGCCCCGTCGCGAGGCCGACCGCGCCACGCCGCGCACGGAGCGGCGTGGACGACAGCGAGGCGAACAGGCGATCCGCGTCCGAGCGGATCGACGTAGCCGGACGCATCCCGCTCCCGGAACCGCGCCCCTTCGCGAAGCCGACCGCGCCACGCCGCGCAGGGAGCGGCGTGGACGACAGCGAGGCGAACCGGCGATCCGCGTCCCAGCGGATCGACGTAGCCGAACGCATCCCGCTCTCGGAACCGCGCCCCGTCGCGAAGCCGACCGCGCCACGCCGCGCGGGGAGCGGCGTGGACGACGAGAGGGCGGGCCCGATAGGCCCGCCCTCTCGTCGCAGCAGCTCAGACCCCGACGTGGTTCCGGAATCGCGCGATCGCCGCGAACTCGTCGACCTGGAGGCTGGCGCCTCCGACGAGTGCTCCGTCGACGTCGGGCTCGCGCATGAAGCCGGCGATGTTGCCGGACTTCACGGAGCCGCCGTAGAGGATGCGGGTCTTCGCGGCGGTGTCGGCGCCGAGGACGTCGGCGACGACTCCGCGGAGCGCCTTGCAGACCTGCTGGGCCTGCTCGGGCGTCGCGGCCTGTCCGGAGCCGATGGCCCAGACCGGCTCGTAGGCGACGACGAGGTCGGCGTCCGCGGGGAGGCCGGTGAGGGCCTCCTTCAGCTGGGCGACCGGCACGGCCGACGGGCCGTGCTTCTCGAGGTCCTCCGCGGTCTCGCCGACGCAGATGATCGGAGCGACGCCGTGATTGACGGCCGCAGCCGACTTGGCGGCGATGTCCGCGTCCGTCTCGCCGTGGAGCGTGCGACGCTCCGAGTGGCCGACGATCACGTAGTCGCAGTCGAGCTGCTTCAGGAACTGGCCCGAGATCTCGCCGGTGTAGGCGCCGCTGTCGAACTTCGAGACGTCCTGCGCGCCGTACTTGAGCGGCAGCTTGTCAGAGTCGACGAGGATCTGCACGGGCCGGAGGTCCGTGAAGGGCGGGAACACCGCGACCTCGACACCGTCGAAGTCGTGATCGGCGTCCTTGAGGCTCCATGCCAGCTTCTGCACGAAGGCGATGGCCTGGAGGTGGTCCAGGTTCATCTTCCAGTTGCCGGCGATGAGCGGGGTGCGGGCGGCGGTGTCTACCATCCGAGGACCTCCAGTCCGGGGAGGCGCTTGCCCTCGAGGAATTCGAGGCTCGCTCCGCCTCCCGTCGAGATGTGGCCGAACTGGTCGTCGCGGAACCCGAGGGCGCGGACGGCCGCGGCGGAGTCGCCTCCGCCGACGACGCTGAGACCGTCGACCTCGGTGAGCGCCTGCGCGACGGTCTTGGTGCCCGCCGCGAACGGCTCGAGCTCGAAGACGCCCATGGGGCCGTTCCAGAACACCGTCTCGGACGCCGCGATGATCTCGGCGAAGTGCGCGGCGGTGTCCGGTCCGATGTCCAGGCCGAGGCCCTTCTCACCGAAGGGCGTGCCCTCGATCGCGTCGGCCGAGGCGACCTGGTGCTCGGCGTCGGGGCCGAACTCCGACGCCACGACGACGTCCGTCGGCAGGACGATCTCCACGCCCAGCTCCTTCGCCTTCGCGAGGTAGCCGAGCACGGTGTCGACCTGGTCCGCCTCCAGCAGGCTGGCGCCGACCTCGTGGCCCTGGGCCTTGAGGAAGGTGAAGAGCATTCCGCCGCCGATGAGGATCGAGTCGACCTTCGGCAGCAGGTGCTCGATCACGCCGAGCTTGTCCGAGACCTTCGAGCCGCCGAGGACGACCGCGTAGGGGCGCTCGGGCTTCTCGGTGAGCCGCTCCAGCACCTCGAGCTCGGCCGAGATCAGCGTGCCGGCGGCGCTGGGGAGAAGCTCGGCGAGCTCGTAGACGCTCGCCTGCTTGCGGTGCACGACGCCGAACCCGTCGGAGACGAAGGCGTCACCGTAGGCGGCCAGCTTCTCGGCGAAGGTGCGGCGCTCGGCCTCGTCCTTGCTCGTCTCGCCGGCGTTGAACCGGAGGTTCTCGAGGACGACGACCTGGCCGTCCTCGAGGGCGTCGACGGCGGCCGAGGCCGCCTCCCCGACGGTGTCCTCGGCGAAGGCCACCGGAGCGTCGAGCAGCTCGCCGAGGCGGGCGGCGACGGGAGCGAGGCTGTACTTCGCCTCGGGCTTCCCCTCGGGGCGCCCGAGGTGGCTCACGACCACGACTCGGGCGCCCTCGGAGACCAGACGCTGGAGCGTGGGCACCGACGCGCGCACGCGGCCGTCGTCCGTGATCGTTCCGTCCTTCAGGGGGACGTTCAGATCGCAGCGGACGACGACGCGCTTGCCTGCGAGGGAGCCCAGTGAGTCCAGAGTGCGGAGCGTCACTGCGCGCAGCCCTTAGAGCTTGCCGGCGACGAACTCGGTGACGTCGACGAGGCGGTTGGAGTAGCCCCACTCGTTGTCGTACCAGGAGGCGACCTTGACCTGGCTGCCGATGACCTTCGTGAGGCCCGCGTCGAAGATCGACGAGTGCGGGTCGGTCACGATGTCGCTCGAGACGATCGGGTCCTCGGTGTACTTGAGGATGCCCTTGAGGTCTCCCTCGGAGGCCGCCTTGTACGCCGCGTTGATCTCCTCGACGGTGGCGGGCTTGGTCAGCTCGACGGTGAGGTCGGTGATCGAGCCGGTCGGGACCGGGACGCGGAGGGCGTAGCCGTCGAGCTTGCCGACGAGCTCCGGGATGACCAGGCCGAGCGCCTTGGCGGCACCGGTCGAGGTCGGGATGATGTTGACGGCGGCGGCGCGGGCGCGACGCAGGTCGCTGTGCGGGCCGTCCTGGAGGTTCTGGTCGGCGGTGTACGCGTGGACCGTGGTCATCAGGCCGCGCTCGATGCCGAAGTTGTCGAGCAGCACCTTGGCGAGCGGCGCGAGGCAGTTCGTGGTGCAGGACGCGTTCGAGATGATGTCGTGCGTCGCGGGGTCGTAGGTGTTCTCGTTCACGCCGAGGACCAGGGTCGCGACGTCGCTGCCGGTGGCGGGAGCGGAGACGATGACCTTCTTGGCACCCGCGGTGATGTGCTTGCGCGCGTCCTCCGACTTGGTGAAGCGGCCGGTCGACTCGATGACGACGTCGACTCCCAGCTCGCCCCAGGGGAGGTTCGCGGGGTCGCGCTCCTCGAGGACGATGATCGGCTTGCCGTTGACGACGATGCGGTCGCCGTCGAGCTCGACGGTCGCGTCGAGGCGGCCCGTGATGGAGTCGTACTTCAGGAGGTGCGCGAGGGCCTTGTTGTCGGTGAGGTCGTTGACCGCGACGATCTCGAGGTCGCTGCCCTTGGCGAGGGCTGCACGGAAGAAGTTACGGCCGATACGGCCGAAGCCGTTGATGCCGATCTTGACGGACACAGATATCTCCTGGTGAGGAAAGGCACCTCGACGGTGCAGTGGAGGGGTGGAAGCCGACGACAGGGCGTCCCGGACGCGGGGCCCGGGACGCCGAGATCGCTACGACAGTAGCAGCAGGCCCGAAGTCTTCTCGCGGGCCTTCTCGAAGCGCGCGGAGACGTCGGCCCAGTTCACGATGTTCCAGAACGCCTTGACGTAGTCGGCCTTCACGTTGACGTAGTCGAGGTAGAAGGCGTGCTCCCACATGTCGAGGAGGAGGACCGGGACGGTCGCCGCGGCGAGGTTGCCCTGGTGGTCGTAGAGCTGCTCGATGATGAGCTTCTCGCCGAGCGAGTCCCAGGCGAGGATCGACCAGCCGGAGCCCTGGATGCCGAGGGCCGAGGCGGTGAAGTGGGCGCGGAACTTGTCGAACGACCCGAAGTTGTCGTCGATGGCCGCGGCGAGCTCGCCGACGGGCTTGTCGCCGCCGTCCGGCGAGAGGTTGTTCCAGAACACGGTGTGGTTCACGTGACCGGCGAGGTTGAAGGCGAGGTCCTTCTGGAGCTTGTTCACGTTCGCGAGGTTCTCGCTGTCGCGAGCCTCCTGCAGCGAGGCGAGGGCGGTGTTCGCCCCGGCCACGTACGTCGCGTGGTGCTTGTCGTGGTGGAGCTCCATGATCCGCCCACTGATGTTCGGCTCGAGGGCCGAGTAGTCGTAGGGCAGTTCGGCGAGCGTGTAGTCAGCCATGTGCGATCTCCTGTTCGTGGTCGTCGCTCCCGTGCGACCCGCCGGCGTCTCGGCGTCCTCCGCGAGGCGGAGGAGGAGGGCCGGGAGTGTCCTGAGCGACCCGATCAGTCTAGCGAGGGGGCCCCTCCGCGTTCGGAGGGCTTGCGTTGTTCGACCAGGAGACACTCAGCGTTCGCCGGGCGGGGCACGCCGTGCGGCCGGGCCTACAGGTCCTGCAGCTCGGCCGGGAGGTTCGCGTCGGTGCCCGGGATGTCGAGGTCGGACGCGCGCTTGTCGGCCATCGCGAGGAGGCGGCGGATGCGGCCGGCGACGGCGTCCTTCGTCATCGGCGGATCGGCGTGGTGGCCGAGCTCGTCGAGGCTCGCGTCGCGGTGCGCGAGGCGCAGGCGCCCGGCGTAGCGGAGGTGCTCGGGGATGTCGTCGCCCAGGATCTCCATCGCGCGCTCGACACGGGCGCACGCCGCGACGGCGGCCTGGGCGGAGCGGCGGAGGTTCGCGTCGTCGAAGTTGACGAGTCGGTTCGCGGTCGCCCGCACCTCGCGGCGCTGGCGCAGCTCCTCCCAGCTCGCGACGGTCGCGGTCGCGCCCATCAGGGTGAGCATCGCGCTGATGCTCTCGCCGTCGCGGATGACGACCCGGTGGACGCCGCGCACCTCGCGGGACTTGGCCTGGACGCCCAGGCGTCCAGCGGCTCCGACGATCGCCATGGCCGCCTCGTTGCCGGGGCAGACGATCTCGAGCGCCGCGGAGCGGCCCGGGTCGGTCAGCGAGCCCTGAGCGAGGAAGGCGCCGCGCCACAGGGCGGCGAGCTCCTCGCGGGAGCCGGTCGTGAGGCGGTTGGGCAGGCCGCGGACGGGCCGGCCCCGCTGGTCGAGGAGGCCGGTCTGCCGGGCGAGGGTGTCCCCGCCCTCGACGACGCGCACCAGCCAGCTCGTGGTCCTCCGGGATCCGCCGGCCGAGACGATGCTGCCCTCGCTGCGGACGCCGTACAGCTCGGCGAGGTCGCGGCGCACGCGGGTCGCGAGCGGGGCGGAGTCGAGCTCGACCTCGACCGCGAGGCGGTTGGAGATGATGTGCAGTCCTCCGGAGAAGCGGAGGATGGTCGCCAGTTCGGCGGCACGGACGGTGTTCTTGCGCGAGACGATCGCGACCAGTTCGCCCTTGACGTCTGCGGTGAGGGCCACGGAGTCTTCCTTACGTCGGGTGCGCGGCTGAGCGCGCGGGGATCATTCTCGGCCGAGGTCGCGGTGCGCCACGTTGACGGCGACGCCCGGCAGCTCGGCCAGACGGGCCGCGACACGGCCCGCGACCGCGACGGAGCGGTGCTTGCCTCCCGTGCAGCCGATCGCGATGGTCGCGTGGCGCTTGTTCTCGCGCTGGTAGCCGTCGAGCACGGGGCGCAGGGCCCGGGAGTAGGAGTCGATGAACTCCTCGGCGCCCTGCTGGGCCAGCACGTAGTCTCTCACCTCTTCGTCGAGACCCGTGTGCGGACGCAGCTCCGGGATCCAGTACGGGTTCGGCAGGAACCGCGCGTCGGCCACCATGTCGGCGTCCGTCGGCAGCCCGTACTTGAAGCCGAAGCTCATCACCGTGACCTGGAGGCCCGCGCGGCCGGCCTCGGCGAAGCGCTCGGTGATGCTGGTGGCCAGCTGGTGGATGTTGAGATCCGAGGTGTCGATGACGATGTCGGCCGACTCCCGCAGCTGAGCGAGGCGCGTCCGCTCGGCGGAGATGCCGTCGAGGAGGGTCCCCCGGCCCTGCAGCGGGTGCGGACGGCGCACCTGCTCGAAGCGACGGACGAGCGCGGCGTCGGTGGCCTCGAGGAACACCACTCGGAGGTCGACCCCGGCGCGCAGCTCGCGGACGATGTCGCCGAGGTCCTCGAAGAAGTCGCGTCCGCGGACGTCGACGACCGCCGCGATCTTCGGCAGCGTGTCCCCTGCACGCTGCGCCAGGTCGACCAGCGGGCGCAGCATCTGCGGCGGCAGGTTGTCGACGACGTACCAGCCGAGGTCCTCCAGCGCGTTCGCGGCCGTGGACCGGCCCGCTCCGGACATCCCCGTGACGATCAGCACGTCCTGCTGCTCGCTCTCCGTGCTCATGCGCTCTCCGTGCTCGTGTCTGCTCGTGTCCTCGGTGCCGGGCACCGGCCGCTCTCCCCCGGAGCGCGGGCCTCCAGCCTAGGGCGTGCCCCCGACGGCGGACCCGTCCGGATGCAGGTGCGCGTGGATCGCGCCCGCCAGCGTCGGGCCGATGCCCTTGACCTCGGCGATCTCGGCCTCGCCCGCCTCGCGGAGCCGGGCGACGGATCCGAAGTGCTTCAGCAGGTCGCGGACTCGCGTGCCTCCGAGCCCGGGCACCTCGGCCAGCTGCGACGAGATGTCGCGCTTGCGACGCGTCCTCTGGTGGGTGATCGCGAAGCGGTGCGCCTCGTCGCGGATGCGCTGGAACAGGAAGAGCGCATCGCTGTTGCGCGGCAGGATGACGGGGAAGTCGGAGTCCGGCAGCCAGATCTCCTCGAGGCGCTTGGCGATCCCGCAGAGGGTGATGCCGGTCACCCCGGACTCGTCGAGCGCGCGCTGCGCCGCCGCGACCTGCGGCTGGCCGCCGTCGACGATCAGCAGCTGCGGGGGGTACGAGAACTTGCGCCGCTTGGCCTCGCCGGTCTCGGGGTCGACCGCCGCGGGCTCGACCGGCTCGCGGAGGTAGGCGAGGCGGCGGGTGAGCACCTGGTGCAGCGACTCGGTGTCGTCCGTCGACTCCGCGATGGAGAACCGCCGGTACTGGTCCTTCCGCGCGAGCCCGTCCTCGAAGACCACCATCGAGGCGACGATGTTGGTGCCGCTGAGGTGGGAGACGTCGTAGCACTCCATCCGGAGCGGCGCCTCGCTCATGCCGAGGGCGTCGCGGATGTCCTCCAGAGCCTGCGTCCGAGCGGTGAAGTCGGCGGAGCGGCGGGTCTTGTAGAGCATCAGCGAGTGCTTCGCGTTCTGCGTCGCCGTCTCGAGGAGGGCGGCCTTGTCTCCGCGCTGGGCCGCTCGGAGGCGCACGTTCGTGCCGCGCAGTCCGCTCAGCCACTCCTCGAGCGCCTCGGTGTCCTCGGGCAGCTCCGGCACGACGACCTCCCGGGGCGGGACGTCGCCGGTCTCGTAGGCGGCCTGGAGGGCCGTGTCGACGAGCTCCGCCGTGCTCATGTCGAGCTCCTTGTCGACGACCCAGCCCCGCTCGCCGCGGATGCGCCCGCCGCGGACCCGGAACTGCTGCACGGAGGCGGCGAGCTCGTCGTGGACGATCGCGTAGAGGTCGACGTCCACGTTGTCCTTGAGCACGACCGCGCTCTTGGCGAGGACCGCGTCGAGGGCGGCGGCCTGATCGCGCAGCTTGCCGGCGCGCTCGTACTCCATCGCCGCGGCGGCCTCGCGCATCTCCTTCTCGAGCTCGCCGATCATCCGGCGGTCGTGGCTGCCCATGAAGGCGACGAAGCGGTCGACCATCTCGCGGTGCTCGGCGAAGGTGACGCGGTGGGAGCAGGGCCCGCCGCAGCGGCTGATCTGCGACGCGAAGCAGGGCTTGCCGCTCTGCATGGCGCGCTTGTAGTTGGAGTCGTTGCAGGTCCTGATCGGGAACGCCTTGATCATCAGGTCGATCGTCTCGTGGATCGCCCAGATCTTCGGGTAGGGCCCGAAGTAGCGGGCCTTCCTGATCTTGGCGTTCCGCGTGACCATCACCCGCGGGGCCTCGTCGCCGAGCGTCACCGCCATGTAGGGGTAGGACTTGTCGTCGCGGAACTTGACGTTGAAGGGTGGATCGAACTCGTTGATCCAGGTGAACTCGAGCTGCAGGGCCTCGACGTCGGTGCCGACGACGGTCCACTCGACGCCGGAGGCCGAGGTGACCATCCGCCGGGTGCGCTCGTGCAGGCTCGGCAGCGGGGCGAAGTAGTTGCTCAGCCGCGCGCGGAGGTTCTTGGCCTTGCCCACGTAGAGCACCCGCCCCCGGGCGTCCGTGAAGCGGTACACGCCCGGGAGGGTCGGGATCTCACCCGGCTTCGGCCGGAAGTCGACTGTCTGCGCCATGCCTCTCGCTCGCGTCAGCCGAGGATCTCGGCGAGGAACATGCCGGTGTGGCTGCCCTCGACCTTCGCCACGTGCTCGGGGGTGCCCACCGCGACCACCTGTCCGCCGCCGGCGCCGCCCTCGGGACCCATGTCGATCAGCCAGTCGGCCGACTTGATGACGTCGAGGTTGTGCTCGATGGTGATCACCGTGTTGCCCTTGTCGACCAGGCCGTTGAGGACGAGGAGGAGCTTGCGGACGTCCTCGAAGTGCAGGCCCGTCGTCGGCTCGTCGAGCACGTAGACGCTGCGGCCGTTGGAGCGGCGCTGGAGCTCGGTCGCCAGCTTGACGCGCTGCGCCTCGCCGCCGGAGAGCGTGGTCGCGCTCTGCCCGAGGCGGACGTAGCCGAGGCCCACCTCCACCAGCGTGCGGAGGAAGCGGTGGATCGCCGTGATCGGCTCGAAGAAGTCGGCCGCCTCGGCGATCGGCATGTCGAGCACCTCGGCGATGTTCTTGCCCTTGTAGTGCACGGTCAGTGTGTCGCGGTTGTAGCGCGCTCCCCCGCAGACCTCGCACGCCACGTAGACGTCGGGCAGGAAGTTCATCTCGATCTTGATGGTGCCGTCGCCCGAGCAGGCCTCGCAGCGGCCGCCCTTGACGTTGAAGCTGAAGCGTCCGGGCAGGTACCCCCGCGCCTTCGCCTCGGTGGTCTCGGCGAAGAGGTTGCGGATGCGGTCGAACACGCCCGTGTAGGTGGCGGGGTTCGAGCGCGGCGTGCGGCCGATCGGGTTCTGGTCGACGTGCACGACCTTGTCGAGGTTCTCGAGGCCGGTGACGCGCGTGTGCTTGCCCGGCACCTTGCGGGCGCCGTTGAGCTGGTTGGCGAGCACGCGGTAGAGGATGTCGTTCACGAGGGTGCTCTTGCCGGAGCCGGAGACCCCGGTGACCGCGACGAACGTGCCGAGCGGGAACTCCGCGTCGACCTTGCGGAGGTTGTTGGCGTTCGCCCCGACGACCTTGATCATCCGCTTGCGGTCGATCTTCCGCCGCTTCTTCGGGACCTCGATCGCCTTGCGGCCCGAGACGTAGTCGCCGGTCAGCGAGTGGGTGTTCTCGAGCAGCGACTCGTAGGAGCCGGAGTGCACGACCTTGCCGCCGTTGACCCCGGCGCCCGGGCCGATGTCGACGATCCAGTCGGCGGTGCGGATGGTGTCCTCGTCGTGCTCGACCACGATCAGCGTGTTGCCCAGGTCGCGCAGCTTGATGAGGGTGTCGATCAGGCGGCGGTTGTCGCGCTGGTGCAGGCCGATGCTCGGCTCGTCGAGCACGTAGAGCACGCCGGTCAGCCCGGAGCCGATCTGGGTCGCCAGGCGGATGCGCTGCGCCTCGCCGCCCGACAGGGAGGCGGCGGCGCGCGAGAGGTTGAGGTAGTTGAGCCCGACCTCGATGAGGAAGTCGATGCGCGCGCGGATCTCGCGCAGCACCTGCGCGGCGATGTGCGCCTCGCGGTCGGTCAGCTCGAGCCGGCTCATGAAGTCCTGGGCGTCGCCGAGGCTGAGGTCGGCCACGTCCGCGATGCTCGCCCCGTGCACGAGCACGGCGAGCACCTCGGGCTTGAGGCGGGAGCCCTTGCACACGGGGCAGGGCACCTCGCGGAGGAACTCGGACCAGCGGGTGCGCTGGACGTCGGTCTCGGCCTGGACGAACTGGCGCTCGATGTAGGGCACGACGCCCTCGAAGCCCGAGGTGTAGCTCATCTCGCGGCCGTAGCGGTTCTTCCACTTGACCTTGACCTCGAAGTTATCGCCGTGGAGGACGGCCTGCTGCACCTCGGTGCTGAGGCGCTTCCACGGGGTGGTGAGCGTGAAGCCGAGGTCGCGGGACAGGCCGTCGAGCAGCTTCTCGTAGTACTGGAACAAGCCCTTGCCCTGGGTGGTCCAGGGGATGATGACGCCCTCGGCGATGCTCAGGTCGGGGTCGCCGAGCAGCAGCTCGTCGTCGACCGACATGCGCGTGCCGAGGCCCGAGCACTCCGGGCAGGCGCCGAAGGGCGCGTTGAAGGAGAATGTCCGCGGCTCGATCTCGGTCAGCGAGATCGGGTGGTTGTTGGGGCAGGACAGCTTCTCGGAGTAGGTGGTCCAGGCGCCGTCGCCCTCGCCGTCGACGTAGTTGATCTGCACGATGCCGTCGGTGAGCCGCAGGGCCGTCTCGAGCGAGTCGGTGAGGCGCCCGAGGATGTCGGGGCCGGCCACGAGCCGGTCGACCACGACGGAGATGTCGTGCTTGTACTGCTTCTTGAGCACCGGCGGCTCGCTCAGCTGGACGAGCTTCCCGTCCACCATGGCGCGGGAGTAGCCGCCCGCGGTCAGCTCCTTGAAGAGGTCGACGAACTCGCCCTTCTTCTGCGAGACGACGGGGCTGAGGATCTGGTAGCGGGTACCGGTCTCGAGCTCCATCAGCTGGTCGGCGATCTGCTGCACGGTCTGCGCGGAGATCCGCTCGCTGCAGATGGGGCAGTGCGGGACGCCGATGCGCGCCCACAGCAGACGCATGTAGTCGAAGATCTCGGTGATCGTGCCGACGGTCGAGCGCGGGTTGCGGTTCGTCGACTTCTGGTCGATCGAGACCGCGGGGCTGAGGCCCTCGATGAAGTCGACGTCCGGCCGGTCCACCTGCCCGAGGAACTGGCGGGCGTACGCGGAGAGGGACTCGACGTAGCGCCGCTGGCCCTCCGCGAAGATCGTGTCGAAGGCCAGGGAGGACTTGCCCGAGCCCGAGAGACCGGTGAACACCACCATCGAGTCGCGCGGGATCTCGAGGTCGACGTTCTGCAGGTTGTGCACCCGCGCGCCGCTCACCACCAGCTTCGAGGACGACTCGTCGAGCGAGGAGACGAAGCGGTGGAAGGAGGGAGAGGGGGTGGAGGAGGGGTCCGTAACGGCGTTCAGGATCGACACTCCGAAAGTGTATGCGGAGCCACCGACATCGCCCGTGGCGTTCGCTGGGCGCTGATCCGCGGGCCCCTCCCCTTGCGGATCAGCGCCCCCGATCAGGACAGGTGCCCGGCCTTCTCCATCTGGCGGAGCTCGCGCTTGAGCTCCTGGACCTCGTCCCGCAGCCGGGCCGCGAGCTCGAACTTGAGCTCGCCCGCCGCCTGGAGCATCTGCCCGTTGAGGTCGGAGATGATCGCCTCGAGGTCGTTGCCGCCGTTCGCGGCGAGACCCTGACGGCGCAGGTTCGGCGTCGGGCTCTTCTTCTTGGCGTCGCGCCCGGCGAGCAGCTTGGCGGTGTCGGCCCCCTCGCGGGCGAGGGCGTCGGTGATATCGGCGATCTTCTTCCGCAGCGGCGTCGGGTCGATGCCGTGGTCGAGGTTGTAGGCGACCTGCTTCTCGCGTCGGCGGTCGGTCTCGTCGATCGCGAGCCGCATCGAGTCCGTCACCTTGTCGGCGTACATGTGGACCTCGCCCGAGACGTTGCGCGCCGCACGGCCGATCGTCTGGATGAGCGACGTGGACGAGCGGAGGAAGCCCTCCTTGTCGGCGTCGAGGATCGCCACGAGCGAGACCTCGGGCAGGTCGAGCCCCTCGCGCAGCAGGTTGATGCCGACCAGGACGTCGTACACGCCCGCTCGCAGCTCCGAGAGGAGCTCGACGCGCCGCAGGGTGTCGACGTCGGAGTGCAGGTAGCGGACCCTGACGCCGGCCTCCGTGAGGAAGTCGGTGAGCTCCTCGGCCATGCGCTTCGTCAGCGTCGTGACGAGCACGCGCTCGTCGCGCTCGGTGCGGCGCTTGATCTCCTCGAGCAGGTCGTCGATCTGGCCCTTCGTCGGCTTGACGACGATCTCGGGATCGATCAGGCCGGTCGGGCGGATGATCTGCTCGACGATGCCGTCGGCGATGCCCATCTCGTAGCGGCCCGGGGTCGCCGAGAGGTAGACGGTCTGACCGACGCGCGACTTGAACTCCTCCCACTTCAGGGGCCGGTTGTCCATCGCCGAGGGCAGGCGGAAGCCGTGCTCGACCAGCGTGCGCTTGCGGGACGCGTCGCCCTCGTACATCGCACCGATCTGCGGCACCGTCACGTGCGACTCGTCGATCACGACGAGGAAGTCGTCCGGGAAGTAGTCGAGCAGGCAGTGCGGGGCCTCGCCCGACTCGCGGCCGTCGATGTGGCGGGAGTAGTTCTCGATGCCGGAGCAGAATCCGATCTGCTGCATCATCTCGAGATCGAAGGTCGTGCGCATCCGCAGGCGCTGCGCCTCGAGGAGCTTGTTCTGCTTCTCGAGGTCGGCCAGGCGCACCTCGAGCTCCTGCTGGATGGTGTCGATCGCACGGTGCATGACGTCCTGGCTGGCGACGTAGTGCGAGCCGGGGAAGACCGACACGGAGTCGAGCTTCCGGACGATGTCGCCGGTGAGCGGGTGGAGCGTGTAGAGCGCCTCGATCTCGTCGCCGAACATCTCGATCCGGATCGCGAGCTCCTCGTACATCGGGATGATCTCGATCGTGTCGCCCCGCACCCGGAAGGTGCCGCGGGCGAAGTCGACGTCGTTGCGCGCGTACTGCATCGACACGAACTTGCGGATGAGGCGGTCCCGGTCGACCCGCTGGCCGACCTGGAGCGCCACCATCGCCTCGAGGTACTGCTCGGGCTGGCCGAGGCCGTAGATGCACGAGACGGTCGACACCACGATCACGTCGCGGCGGCTCAGGAGCGAGTTCGTGGTGGAGTGGCGCAGCCGCTCGACCTCGGCGTTGACCGAGCTGTCCTTCTCGATGAAGGTGTCGGTCTGCGGGACGTAGGCCTCGGGCTGGTAGTAGTCGTAGTACGAGACGAAGTACTCGACGGCGTTGTTGGGGAACAGCTCGCGGAACTCGTTGGCGAGCTGCGCGGCGAGGGTCTTGTTGTGCGCGAGCACGAGCGTGGGGCGCTGCACGGCCTCGACGAGCCAGGCCGTGGTCGCGGACTTGCCGGTTCCGGTGGCGCCCAGCAGGACGACATCGGTCTCGCCGGCGTTGATGCGGGCGCTCAGATCGGCGATCGCGCCGGGCTGGTCACCGCTCGGCTTGTACTCGCTGATGACCTCGAACGGGTGCACGGCACGGGTTGGCTCCATGATTCGAAGCGTAGCCGCGACCACCGACACCGGACGGCGCGTGCGCTGGCGGCGAACGGGGGTGCGCTCTCCGGCCGGGCCGCTCGGCCACGAGGGCGGGTGTCCGGGACGGACCGTCAGCGGGCGAGACGCTCCCACAGCGCGTCGGTCCGAGCGAGCGTCTCCTCCAGCGTGCCGGAGGAGTCGATCACGACGTTGGCGAGGGCGAGGCGCTCCTCGTCGCTCGCCTGCGACGACACCCGCGCACGTGCCTCCTCCTCGGTCAGTCCCCGGAGGGCGACGAGACGCTCGATGCGGAGGTGCTGCGGCGCGTGCACGACGACCACCTCGTCGAACTCCCCCGCTCCGCGGCCCTCGGCCAGGAGGGGGACGTCGTAGACGACCACCGCTGCCGGGTCCGCCGCCGCGGCCTCCGCGAACAGCCGCTGCGAACGGAGGGTCACCGCCGGATGGGTGATCGCATTGAGGTCGGCGCGGGCCGCCGCGTCCGAGAAGACGATCGCGCCGAGCGCCGGGCGGTCGAGCGCGCCGTCCGCGCCGATCACGGACGGGCCGAAGCGCTCGGCGATCGCCGCCAGCGCCGGCTCCCCCGGCTCGACGACCTCGCGCGCGAGGACGTCGGCGTCGACCACCACCGCTCCGTGCTCGGCGAGACGGCGGGCGACGGTGGACTTGCCCGAGGCGATGCCTCCGGTGAGGGCGACGAGATGCACCCGGCCACCCTACCCAGCGCCGTCGCCCGGAACGCCGAACGGCCGGCCCCCGAGGGGACCGGCCGTTCGATGCGATGTGCTCGCGATCAGTTGTTCGAGGACAGCTTCTCGCGGAGCGCGGCGAGCGACTCGTCGTCGGCGAGGGTGCCGCCGGTGGTCGACTCGCTGGTGAAGCCGGCGCCGACCGAGACGCCCTCGGAGACGGTGGCCGCCTCCTCCTGCGACTTGGCCACCTGGGCCTTGTGGGCCTCCCAGCGCGCCTGAGCAGCGGCGTACTCCTGCTCCCAGGCCTCGCGCTGCGACTCGAAGCCCTCGCGCCACTCGTTGGTCTCGGGGTCGAAGCCCTCGGGGTACTTGTAGTTCCCCTGGTCGTCGTACTCCGTGGCCATGCCGTAGAGCGCCGGGTCGAACTCGGTGCCCTCGGGGTCGACGTTCTCGTTCGCCTGCTTGAGCGAGAGGGAGATGCGGCGACGGTCGAGGTCGATATCGATGACCTTGACGAACACCTCTTCGCCGACCGACACGACCTGCTCGGCGAGCTCGACGTGCTTGCCCGACAGCTCTGAGATGTGGACGAGGCCCTCGATGCCGTCCGCGACGCGGACGAAGGCACCGAACGGGACCAGCTTCGTGACCTTGCCCGGCGCGACCTGTCCGATCGCGTGGGTGCGGGCGAAGACCTGCCACGGGTCCTCCTGGGTCGCCTTGAGCGAGAGCGACACGCGCTCGCGGTCGAGGTCGACCTCGAGGATCTCGACGGTGACCTCCTGGCCCACCTCGACGACCTCGGAGGCGTGCTCGATGTGCTTCCAGGAGAGCTCGGAGACGTGGACGAGACCGTCGACGCCGCCGAGGTCGACGAACGCACCGAAGTTGACGATCGACGACACGACGCCCTTGCGGACCTGACCCTTGTGCAGGTTGTTCAGGAACGTGGTGCGGCTCTCGGACTGGGTCTGCTCGAGGAGCGCGCGACGCGACAGGACCACGTTGTTGCGGTTCTTGTCGAGCTCGAGGATCTTCGCCTCGATCTCCTGGCCGAGGTACGGCGTGAGATCGCGGACGCGGCGCAGCTCGATGAGCGAGGCCGGGAGGAAGCCGCGGAGGCCGATGTCGACGATGAGACCGCCCTTGACGACCTCGATGACCGAGCCGGTGACGACGCCGTCCGACTCCTTGATCTTCTCGACGTCGCCCCACGCGCGCTCGTACTGCGCACGCTTCTTGGACAGGATCAGGCGACCCTCCTTGTCCTCCTTCTGGAGGACGAGGGCCTCGACGCTGTCGCCCACGTTGACGACCTCGGAGGGGTCGACGTCGTGCTTGATGGAGAGCTCGCGCGAGGGGATGACGCCCTCGGTCTTGTAGCCGACGTCGAGGAGGACCTCGTCGCGGTCGATCTTCACGACGGTGCCTTCGATGAGGTCTCCGTCGTTGAAGAACTTCAGAGTCTTTTCGACCGCGGCAAGAAAGTCTTCAGCAGACCCGATGTCGTTGATCGCGACCTGCTTGGTTGCCTTGTCGGTCGTTGCGGTTGTCATTAAGGGATGCTCCAGGATGGATGGGTCTCGGGCGGCGGCCGCCTGCGGGCCTCGCGGCTCGGCGGAGTGGTGACCACTGCGGTGGTGAGGGATGTGCCTCCGGCCCGGGAGCCGCGCTCGGCCGGCCGGAGGACCGGCCTTCCTCGCGCGCCGCGGGCACGGCGGCGCCACAGATGTGACACCCCAGCTTAGACGCCCCGGGAGGCGCACGGCAATCTCGCCGCGCCCGTCCAGGCGCGGGTTCCGGAGTCAGCCGGCGAGGGAGGAGCGGAGGGTGTCGAGACCGACGCCGCCGAGGTCGAGCGCCCTCCGGTGGAAGGCCGCGAGCGAGAACGCGGCGCCCTCGCGCGCCTCCGCCTCGTCGCGCAGCTGCTCCCAGATCCGCTGCCCGATCTTGTAGGACGGAGCCTGCCCCGGCCAGCCGAGGTACCGGTTCACCTCGAAGCGCACGAACGCGTCGTCCATGTTCACGTTGGCCCGCATGAAGTCGAGGGCCGACTCGGCGGTCCAGACGGTGCCGGAGCCCGGCATCGGCTTCTGGAGGTGCACGCCGATGTCCAGCACGACGCGCGCCGCGCGCATCCGCTGGCCGTCGAGCATGCCCAGGCGGTCGGCCGGGTCGTCGAGGTAGCCGAAGCGCTCCATCAGCCGCTCCGCGTAGAGCGCCCAGCCCTCGGCGTGGCCGGAGGTCCCGGCGAGCTGACGGCGCCAGGTGTTGAGGCGGGCGCGGTTGTGGACGGCCTGGCCGATCTGCAGGTGATGGCCCGGGACGCCCTCGTGGTAGACCGTGGTCAGCTCCCGCCAGGTGGCGAACTCGGTGACTCCGGCCGGGACCGACCACCACATCCGCCCCGGGCGCGAGAAGTCGTCGCTCGGACCGGTGTAGTAGATGCCGCCCTCCTGGGTCGGCGCGATCCTGCACTCGAGGCGGCGCACCTCCTCCGGGATGTCGAAGGCGGTGCCGGCGAGCTCGCGGACGGAGCGGTCGCTGGTCTCCTGCATCCAGGCCTGCAGAGCGTCGACGCCGTGCAGAGTGCGGGCCGGGTCCGCCTCGAGGTGGGCGATCGCCTCGGCGACGGAGGCGCCGGGCAGGATCTCGCGCGCGATCGCCTCCTGCTCGGACGTCATGCGGGCCAACTCCTCGATCCCCCACTCGTAGGTCTCGTCGAGGTCGACGACAGCGCCGAGGAAGCGGCGGGAGTGCAGCGCGTACAGCTCCCGGCCGACGGCGTCCTGCTCGGTCGCGGCGGGGGCGAGCTCGCCCCGGAGGAACTGCGCGAGCGACCCGTAGGCGGCCGAGGCACGGCGGGCGCCGTCCTCCAGTCGCTGAGCGAGCGACGCGGGCAGGGATCCGGCGGCGGGAGCGGCCTCCGCGGCCAGCTCGGCGAAGAACCCCCGGGGAGCGGCGATCTTCCGCGCCTGCTCGGCGACGAGCTCGACCTGGCGGCGGGCGGGGACCACGCCGGTGCGGATCCCCTCGCGCAGGGTCTCCGCGTAGCCCTCGAGGGCGGCCGGCACGGCCAGCAGCCGCTCGGCGACCGCCTCCCAGTCGGCGACCTCGTCCGTCGGCATCAGGTCGAAGACGTCGCGCAGCTCCTGCGCCGGGGACGCGATCACGTTGAGGTCCCGCAGCGGCAGACCGGCGTCGTGCCCCTCCAGGGAGAGCCGGAGCTCGGCGCCGAGGTCGGCGGCCGTGACGCGGTCGACGTCGTCCACGGGGTCGGCGGCCTCGAGCTCGGCGAGGGCCGAGGCGGTCGCCGCCCGGGCCTGCTCGAGACCGGCCGGCGAGTAGTCACCCAGACGGCCGTTCGCGCCGCTGCGTCCGATCGCGGTGCCGAGGGTGGGGTCGAGGTCGACGAGCGTGTCGACCCAGCGCTCGGCGACGGCGTCGACGGCGGTGGGCTCGCGGGGGGTGTCGGTGCTCATGCCTCCGAGCCTAGCCAGGCGCTGCGGCCGGCTCAGTGCGCGGCGACGTCCCAGTCGGACCCGTGGCCCACCTGCACCTCGAGCGGGACGCTCAGGTCGGCGGCTCCCGCCATCCGGCCGCGGACGACCGCCTCGAGCGGCTCCTCCTCGCCGGGGGCGACGTCGAAGATGAGCTCGTCGTGCACCTGGAGGAGCATCCGCGAGCCGAGCCCCTGCTCGTCGAGGTCGGCCTGCACGCCGATCATCGCCCGCTTCATGATGTCGGCGGCCGAGCCCTGGATCGGCGAGTTGAGCGCCGCCCGCTCGGCGTTGTCGCGGAGGACGCGGTTCGCGCTCTGCAGGTCGGGGAAGGGACGCCGGCGACCGAAGATCGTCTCGGTGTAGCCGGTCTCGCGGGCCTGCTCGACGACGCTGCGGAGGTAGTCGCGCACCGCGCCGAAGCGGACGAAGTAGTCGGTCATCAGCTGCTTGGCCTCGGCGCTCGAGATGCGCAGCTGCTTCGACAGGCCGAAGGCGCTCAGGCCGTAGGCGAGACCGTACGACATCGCCTTGACCTTATTGCGCATGGCCGAGGTGACGTCGCCCGGATCGACGCCGAAGATCCGCGATCCGACGAAGCGGTGCAGGTCCTCGCCGGAGTGGAAGGCCTCGATCAGCCCGGCGTCCCCGGAGAGGTGCGCCATGATCCGCATCTCGATCTGCGAGTAGTCGGCGGTGAGGAGGGTGCTCGCGTCCGCTCCGTGGACGAAGGCGGTGCGGATGCGGCGGCCCACCTCGCTGCGGACGGGGATGTTCTGCAGGTTCGGGTCGTTGGAGGAGATCCGGCCGGTGGCCGTGCCGGTCTGGTCGTAGCTGGTGTGGATCCGGCCGTCGGCGGTGACCGACTTCTCGAGCGTCTCGATGATCTGCTTGAGCTTGGTCGCGTCGCGGTGCTCGAGGAGCAGCCCGAGGAACGGGTGCGGGTGGGACTCCTGCAGGTCAGCGAGGGCGGAGGCGTCGGTGGTGTAGCCCGTCTTCGTGGCCCGGGTGCGCGGCATGTCGAGCTCCTCGAAGAGGACCTGCTGCAGCTGCTTGGGCGAGCCGAGGTTCATCTCGTGGCCGATCTCGGCGAACGCGCGGCTCGCGAGGTCGGCGGCCGAGACGGTCAGCTCGGCGCGGAGGCGCGCCAGCACGTCGGCGTCGATCGCGACGCCGGTGAGCTCCATCGTCGCGAGGACCTGGACGATCGGCAGCTCGATGTCGACGAGCACCGAGAGCATCCCCTCGCCCAGCCGCTCGCGCAGCGGAGCGACGAGCCGGTACGCGTACCAGGCCTCGGTGGCGGGCCCCATCGGCTCGACGGTGGGGACCAGCTGGTTCGGGTCGCCCTGCGCCATGGTCTCGTCGAGGTGCTGCGCGACCTGCGCCGCGAGCGTGGCCGGGTGCCCGGTGGGCTGCACCAGCCAGGAGGCGACGCGGGTGTCGAACGCGAGCCCCGCGACGGGGAGTCCGGCCCTCCGCAGCGCCTTGATCTGGGGCTTCGCGTCGGCGAAGTACTTGGGGGCGGGCCCGGCCAGCCACTGCTCGAGCGCGGTGTAGTCGGGCCGCTCGGCGGCCCACGGGACGAACGCCGTCTCCTTCTCGACCGCGAGACCCACACCCTCGAGCCCGCCGGCTCCGAGCAGGACCTGCACGGCGACGGGCGCGGTGCCCTTCGCCGACACGCGGTCGAGCCAGTGCGCGAGCTCCTCGTCGACCAGGGTGCGGACGGCGGGCGCTGAGGTCGTGACCACGTCGCCCGCCAGGGCCGCGGCGGCGCCGTCGACGCCCTCCTCCGCGGCGATCGTGAGGACCCGCTCCTGCAGGGTCTTGAACTCGAGGCGGCTGAAGATCTCGCGGACCGCGTCGGGATCGATCGGACGGCGCGTCAGATCGTGCGGCCCGAGGGGGAGCTCGACGTCCGTCACCAGCCGGTTGAGGCGGCGGTTGCGGAGCGCGTTCTCCTTCTGCTCGCGCAGCTTCTCGCCGACCACGCCCTTGATCTCGTCGGCGTGGGCGATGATGTCGGCGACCGTGCCGTACTGGTTGACCCACTTCGCGGCCGTCTTGGGGCCGACCTTGTCGACGCCGGGCAGGTTGTCGCTGGTCTCGCCGACGAGCGCGGCGATCTCGGGGTACTGGTGCGGCTCGACGCCGTACTTCTCGAAGACCTTGTCGCGGTCGTAGCGGGTGAGCTGCGAGACGCCCTGGGTGGAGGGGTAGAGCAGGGTGACGTCCGGAGTCACCAGCTGGATGGTGTCGCGATCGCCCGAGACGACCAGCACGCGGAAGCCGGCCTCGGCCCCCTGGCGGGCGAGCGTCGCGAGGATGTCGTCGGCCTCGAAGTCCTCCTTCGAGACGGTCCGGATGTTCATGGCGTGCAGCGCCTCCTCGAGGAGGGGGACCTGGCCCTTGAACTCGGGCGGCGTCTCGCCGCGGGTGCCCTTGTACTCCGGGTACTCGCGCGTGCGGAACGAGTAGCGGGAGATGTCGAACGCGACGCCGAGGTGGGTCGGCTTCTCGTTCTTCAGCAGCAGGATCAGCATCGAGAGGAAGCCGTGGATGGCGTTCGTGTGCTGGCCCTCGCGGGTCTGGAAGCTGTCGACCGGGAGCGCGTAGAACGCCCGGAACGCCAGGGAATGGCCGTCGACGAGCAGGAGGGTAGGCTGTTCCGGATCTGACACAGGGCCAGACTACACAGCGCCTCCGACACCGGATCGGCCCGCTCGCGCCCGCCGGTCAGGGCCGCTCCGAGGCTCCAGCGCGAGGAGCGACGTGACCGAGCCGACCCCCACCACGACCGCCTGGATCCGCCCGCCCGCGCTCGACCTGGTCGCCGGGATCGGCCGCGGCATGGGCGAGCTCGCCGAGCGGATGGGGATCCTCTGGCACGAGCTCACCCCGCAGCACTCGGTGGCCTCGATGCCCGTCGAGGGCAACCGGCAGCCGGTCGGCATCCTGCACGGCGGCGCGCACGTCGTGCTCGCCGAGTCGATGGGCTCGATCGCGGCGAACGTGCACGCCGGCGCGGGCCGCCTGGCGATGGGCATCGAGCTGAACGCGAGCCACAGCCGCTCGGTCCACTCGGGCTTCGTGATCGCCACCTGCGACGCGATCCACCTGGGGTCCACCCTCACCACCCACGAGATCGTCGTGCGCGACCAGGAGGGGCGCCGCCTCTCCACCGTGCGGATCACCAACATCATCCGCGACGCCCGCTGACGGGAGCGGACGGGTCCCCCTCGCGGGAGCGGAGGGCGACGACCGCGCCCAGGACCGCGACCGCCGTCGGGACCGCCCGCGCCTGCGAGCGACGGGGGATCGACCGGTCGGCCGCGCCGCTCGGGGACCCGGCACCGCGGCGAGCGGCACTGTCAAGCGGCGCGCGACTGTGCCCGGTGGTGCCCGAAGGGCGACACTGAGCGGATGAGCCTTCGCCATCTCCTCAAGAGCCTCCCGTCCATGCCCTCCGAGCTGCCCTCGTTCGATGCGGAGGCGGCTCCGGCCGATCCTCTCGAGCTGTTCGCGCAGTGGCTCGAGGAGGCGAAGGACGCGGGCCAGCTCCTCCCCCACGGCGCCACGCTCTCCACCGCCTCCGACGACGGCACGGTCTCGGCGCGCGTGCTCGTGCTGCGCGAGATCGACGAGGCGGGCTGGGCGTTCTCCACCCATGCCACCAGCCCCAAGGGACGCGCCATGGAGGAGAACCCGCACGCTGCGCTGACCTTCTTCTGGCCGGTCCAGGGCCGTCAGGTCCGGGTCGAGGGCCGGGTCGAGCGCGCCTCCGCGCAGGAGTCGGCCGACGACTTCCGCCGCCGCTCCGAGGCCGCTCGCACCGCCCTGCTCGTCGGACGCCAGAGCGAGCCGATGCGCAGCGCGCAGGACTTCGGCCTCGTCACGCTCCAGACCAGCGTCGCCGTGGGCTGCTCGCCGGCGACGCTCGACCGGGAGTGGGCCGTCTACCGCGTCGTGCCCGAGCGCATCGAGTTCTGGCAGGGCTCGACCGCGCCGGAGCAGGATCACACCCGTCTCGAGTACCGCCCGGGAACGACGGAGGCGGGCGGCTCCCCGTGGGAGCGCACCCGCCTCTGGCCCTGAGGCCGTGGGCCCTCGGGCCCGGCCTCGCGCTAGGCCTTCTTCGTGCTCAGCTGCTCGATGATCGCCTGCGCGACGTCGTGCATGGTGAGCCGGCGGTCCATGGAGGCCTTCTGGATCCAGCGGAACGCCTCGGGCTCGGTGAGCCCCATCTTCTCGTTGAGCAGGCCCTTGGCGCGGTCGACGAGCTTGCGGGTCTCGAAGCGCTCGACCATGTCGGCGACCTCGGCCTCGAGGGTGAGGATCTGGGCGTACCGCGAGAGGGCGATCTCGATCGCGGGCAGCAGGTCGTTGGGCGTGAAGGGCTTCACAACGTAGGCGAGCGCTCCGGCCTCGCTGGCGCGCTCGACGAGCTCCTTCTGGCTGAAGGCGGTGAGCAGGACGACGGGCGCGATGTGCGCCTTCGAGAGGCGCTCGGCCGCCGAGATGCCGTCGAGCTGGGGCATCTTGACGTCCATGATGACGAGATCGGGGCGCAGCTCGGTGGCGAGGGCCACAGCGGTCTCGCCGTCGCCGGCCTCGCCGACGACCTCGAAGCCGTTGTCGCGGAGGATCTCCACGATGTCGAGGCGGATGAGGGATTCGTCTTCGGCGACGACGACCCGACGGGGTGCGGTCGACGAGGGTTCCTGGTCAGTCACGCCGATGAGCCTACGGTATTCTCGACGGGCTGGTGATGAGCCGGTGTGGCGGAATGGCAGACGCGGGGCACTCAAAATGCTCTGTCCGAGAGGGCTTGTGGGTTCGAGTCCCACCACCGGTACCCGCCTGGTCGCGCGGTGCGCGGCTCCGCTCGCTAGCGTCGTCGGATGAGCACCGACCCCTGGCCCCTGTTCTCGCTGGAGCTGCGCACGCCGCGGCTCGAGCTTCATCCGGTCCGCGACGCCGACCTCGGCCCTCTCGCCGAGGCAGCCCTCGCGGGCGTGCACGAGAGCGGCCGCTCGCCGTTCCCCTCCCCCTGGGCCGAGGCGCCGGCGGAGCGCCTGCCCGGCGAGCTCGCCCGCTTCCACTGGTCGCAGCGCGCGCAGACGACGCGGGAGTCGTGGCGCGTCGCGTTCGCCGTGGTCGAGGACGGCCGGGTCGTCGGCTGCCAGGACGTGGTCGCCGAGGCCTTCGCCGCCACCCGCACCCTGACCACGGGCTCGTGGCTCACCCGCTCGGCGCAGGGCCGCGGCCTCGGGCGGGAGATGCGCGCCGCCGTCCTCCTCCTCGCCTTCGACCACCTCGGAGCCGAGGTCGCCGAGAGCGCCGCTCTCGCCTGGAACACCCGCTCGATCCGGGTCTCGGAGGCCCTCGGCTACCGGCCGAACGGGACGCACCGGATCGTCGGTCCGGACGGTGCGCCGGTCGAGGAGCTGCGGTTCCGCGTCACGCAGGAGACCCTGGTACGGCCGGAATGGACGCTGGAGGCCTCGGGGATCGACGCCGCACGAGCGGTCCTCGTCCAGGACCCGCTCGGTCCGCCCTCCCCCGTCTGATTCACCAGAACATCGTGCCCGGCGAGCCCTTGAACGGACCGACCACGCGCGAGGTGATCCAGCCGCCGTAGAAGTCGCCCGGCTGCGGCTGGACCGCCTCGCCGTCGACCGTGCAGGAGTCCATCCGGCCGGGGTAGAGGGCGACGGTGTCGACGAGGGCCTCGAAGCCGGCCATCGGCTCGGGGTACGTCCAGCCCGCCGCCTCCGCGACCGCTCCTCCTCCCCCGCGCACGGTCAGGTAGGAGGCCGCGCCCTTGAACTCGCAGATGCTGCGGCCGGGCGCGGGCTCGAGCGCCCCGGGCGCGAACGAGGACACGGGGAGGTAGTAGACGGGAGGGTGGCTCGTCTCGAGGACGCGGAGAGCGTCGCGGGACTCGGCGACGACGACGCCGCCCAGCCGCACGACCACGTGCTCGGCGGTGGTCTCGACCCTCGGGGGTCGCGGGTAGTCCCAGACGGATTCCTGGCCCTCGGCGGGCGGCACGCGCTTCATCCCGCTCACGCTACGCGGCGGGGAGCGGTGCTCCGGCGCCTCCCAGATGATGCCCGGGCGGACGCCGCGGCTCCGCAGATCCCCGCCGCCGGGACGCGCGGGGGCCCCGGTCGCGTAACGTCGTCCCTGCGGCGGAACCCCGAGCCCGCGCGCAGAAGGAATCCAGAGTGCCCACCGAATGCATCCACGGCCTCGACATCGCGCTCTGCGACGTCTGCACCCCGAAGAAGCTCCCCGAGCAGGTCGGCCGTGCCACCCGCGCCCCCGCGCGCGTGCCCGGGACCTCCCGTGCGGCCACCGCCCGTGCCGCCGCCCGCGGCACGGCGCGCGAGAAGCCCCTGCCGAAGGTCGACATCGCCGCGCAGCGGATCTACCACGTCACCCACCTCGACAACCTCGAGGCGATCGTCGCCGCCGGCGCGATCCTGGCGGACCAGCAGCTCCAGGAGCGCCCCGCGATCGACGTCAGCGCCGAGACCACCCGCGAGCACCGCCGTGCCGTGCAGGTGAAGGACGGCGTCAGCGTCGCCGGCTTCGTGCCCTTCTTCCTCTCCCCCGACGCCGCCCTCTGGGCCGACCTGCGCGGCGAGCGGGTCGCTCCGCACTGGTCGCCGAGCGCCCACGAGACCACCGCTTCGCAGTACGTCGTCCTGGTGGGCTCGCTCGCCTCCGCCCCGGTCCTGAGCGACGGCGACGCCTCCCACGTCCTCACGCGCTTCACCGAGGGCGACGCGCTCGTGCGCACCTTCGCGCGCCTCCTGGTCGACGAGCCGGCCCTGCGCAGCGCCGAGGCGCTCGTGCCCGAGCGCTTCCCGCTCGAGGGCGTCGCGACGGTCGGCGTGGCGTCGGTCGCCGCCCGCAACCGCGTCAAGGCTCTCTTCGAGGGCATCGACGCCTCTCCCCGCGTCGCCGTCTACCCGCCGTGGTTCCACCCGGTGGCCGAGGAGGAGTGACCCGGCGCTAGTCGGCCTCGAGGAGGTCGAGGCGGTCGGCCAGGTACCGGCGCAGCGGCATCAGTCCCTGCTCGCCCAGACCGGGCGCCCAGCGCACGAGCACCTCGGAGCCGCGCAGGGCCAGCGGCTCCTGGCCCGACTCGAGCGCTGCGGCGTCCAGTGCGAGGCGCCGCCAGCCGTAGTTGACGATCTCGCCCTCCTGGAACGGACCGTCGAAGGCGGCGCGCCGGATCTCGCGGCGCGCCTCCTGCGACTCGGACTGGTTGTTGGCGTGCAGCGGAGCGACGGCACGAGTGACCGATCCCGTCGCGAGGAGCTCGCCCTCGCGTCCGAGGAGCACCACGCCGAGGCGCCACGCGCGGGTCACCGGCGCCATCACCGGCTTGCGGCGGAAGCCGAGGATCGCGCGCGGCGTCCGCAGCTCGGCGACGGCCTGGTCGGCGATGCCGCGGGCGTCGAGCTCGGCGGAGACCTCGCGCAGGAGCGCGGCCAGATCGGCGGCGGCCTGCTCGGCCCCGGGTGCTGCGGGCATCGCTCCTCCTCGGCTCGTCCCGCCAGCCTACGGGCGCGGTGTGCACCGGCCACCCCGCTCCGCACCGCTAGCATCGCCTGACGACACCGAGGAGGACGAGCGATGCGCGTCATCATGATGGGCCCGCCCGGCGTGGGCAAGGGCACCCAGGCGGCCGTGCTGTCGCGCGAGCTGGGGGTGCCGGCGATCTCCACCGGCGATCTGTTCCGCGCGCACGTCGCCGACGGCACCGACCTCGGACGGCGTCTGCGGGCGCTCGTGGAGGCCGGCGAGTACGTGCCGGACGAGCTGACGAACGCCCTGGTCGCCGAGCGCATCGCCGAGGAGGACGCCCGGGACGGGTTCATCCTCGACGGCTACCCGCGCACGCTCGCCCAGGTGGACGCGCTGGCGGAGCTCCTCGAGGAGCGGGGCACGCCGCTCTCGTGCGTCGTGCTGCTGACGGCCGACGCGGACGTGGTCCTCGAACGGCTGCACGTGCGGGCGCAGGAGCAGGACCGCGCCGACGACGACCCCGAGGTGGTGCGGAACCGGATCGAGGTCTACGAGCGCGAGACGGCTCCTCTGGCGGAGGTCTACGACGAGCGCGAGCTCCTGGTGCGGATCGACGGCTCCGCCTCGCAGGACGAGGTCGCCGCAAGGATCATCGCGGCGTGCCGGCCCGAGTGAGCCGACCCGCCGCGACGCGGGGTCAGATCGCCGAGGCGAGGACCTCGTCGAGCTTGGCCGAGGCCTCCTCGTCGGTGCCCTTCAGGGCGAGCGAGAGCTCCGACACGAGGATCTGACGCGCCTTGAGGAGCATCCGCTTCTCGCCGGCCGAGACGCCGCCCGCCTGCTCGCGGCGCCACAGGTCGCGGACGACCTCGCTGACGCGGTACACGCTGCCGCTGGCCATCTTCTCCTGGTTGGCCTTGAAGCGGCGGGACCAGTTGCTGGCCTCCTCCGCGACGTCGCTGCGCAGGACGTCGTAGACCGCCTGGACTCCGGCGTCGTCGATGATCTCGCGGACGCCGACGAGCTCGGCGTTCTCGACGGGGAGGGTGATGGTGAGCTCGCTGGTGTGCACGTTCATCGTCATGAACGTCTTCTCGACGCCCTTGACCGAGCGCTTCTCGAGCCCGGTGATCGTCACCGCTCCGTGGTGCGGGTAGACCAGGGTCTCGCCGACCTCGAATGTCATCATGTCGTGCCTTTCGTCGTGGGGCGTGGTGGGAGTGAGGAGTCCAGGGGGCGCAGCGGCGCCGCGGCGAGCCAGGCCGGGAGCAGCGCGACGAGGTGCTCGACCAGCTCCTCGTCGGTGCCGTCGAGGGAGCCGGCGAGCCAGGCACCGACCACGGAGAGGACGCCGCCGGCCGCGAAGACCGCGGTGAGCTCGGGGTCGACCGCTGCGGGGACGTCGACCCGGGCGAGCACCTCGCGGTGCAGGGCGAGCGCCGTGTCGAGCACGGCGTCGTCGGAGGCGACCCGGGCGGAGGCCCGCGCGCGGAGCCGGGCATGGAAGGCGTGGCGGTCGACCAGCCGCTCGACGAGCCGCGAGTAGCCGCGCTGCAGGGCGTCGGCTCCGGAGCGGTCGGCGGGATCGCCCTCGGCGACGTCGGCGACCACGAGGTCCTGGCGGAGCAGCGCGGAGGCGACTCCCGCCGCGTCGTCGAAGTGGGCGTAGAACGAGCTGCGGCTGATCCCGGCCTCGCGCACGATGTCGCTCACCGCGATGCCCTCGGCCCTCTCGCCGTCGCTCTGCATGACGAGCCGCTCGACCGCGTCGAACACGCGGCGGCGGGTGCGCCGGGCTCGCGGATCGGCGGAGCCGAGCGCCGAGGGGGACTCCGCCGCGGGCACGGAGGCGAGGCGGGCGGGAGTCATCGACGTCAGTCTACCACTTCCCGGACAGGTGTACGGGAAGAGCGTCAGGCGCCGGTGCGAACCTGGTCGAGGCCGGCGATGCGGTCGATCGCGGCCTGCTCGCTCGGCGAGACCCGGCCGAGATACCGGCCCAGGAACACGAACAGCAGGCGGTTCGCCGTGATCGCGGGCCACCACGGGCGCCGGAGGCCCAGGAGCCTCCGCACCTCGGGGCTGAGCGAGGCGACCGCGCCGGCGAACAGCAGCGGGTAGACCACGCCCGCCTCGCCCGGCAGCCGGATGTCGCGGAGGAACCCGACCGCCTCGTGCACGCGTGCGTCGGGCTTGAGCTCGCCCGCGAATCCGGCGAGCTGCGCGCGGAGCTCCGCGACGCTCTCGGGCGGATCCTGCACTCCGAGCAGCCGGCCGGAGGCGGCCCACTCGCGCACGTAGGCGTCGGGGCCGCCGGGGATCCGTCCGCCCCAGATCTCGTGGGCGCCGAGGAACGCGTCGGTGAAGGCGTCGTGCACCCAGAGCAGCAGGCGGGGGTCCTGCGCCGAGTAGGAGCGCTCGCGCCCGCCGGCGTCCTCGTAGGAGCCGACGATCCGCTCGTGCACGCCGGTCACCCAGCGCGCCGCTCCGCTCGCCGCGGCGGTGTCGCCGAAGCTGGTGGTCAGGACCCAGCGGACCGTGTTGTCGAGCCGGCCCATCGGGTCCTCGCGGTAGCGGGAGTGGTCGTGGACACCGGCCATCGCTCCGGCGTGGAGGGTCTGCATGAGCAGAGCCCGCACTCCGGCGATCATCGTGGGCAGGCCGCCGTTGACCGCCCAGACCGCGCTGCCCGGTCCGAAGAGCCCGGCGTCGTCGCCCTTCTCGAGGGCCACGATCCAGTCGGCGCGGGGGCGGGGGCGGCGGCGTCTCATCCGCTCAGTGTGCGCTCGGATCCTGGGCCGCGCCTGGCCGTTCTGTCACCCTTCGTGGGGCCGTGGTCACTCGGCCAGCAGTTCGCGGACGTCGTCGGCCGACAGCGCCCGGGCGAAGAGCTCGCCCTCGTCGAGCACCGCCGTGCTGAGGCGGCCCTTGCGCTCCTGGAGGCGCACGATCTTCTCCTCGATCGTGTCCGTCGCCACCAGCCGGTACACGTTCACCCGCCGCTCCTGGCCGATGCGGTGCGCGCGGTCGACGGCCTGCGCCTCGGCCGCCGGGTTCCACCACGGGTCGAGGATGAAGACGTGGTCGGCCTCGGTGAGGGTGAGCCCGGTGCCGCCCGCCTTCAGGCTGATCAGGAAGACGGGCGCGGCTCCGGAGCGGAACTCCTCGATCACTCCCGCGCGGTCCCGCGTGGAGCCGTCGAGCTGCACGAACGGGATGCCGCGCCGACGCAGCCGCTCCCCCGCCCGATCCAGGTACGAGGTGAAGGTGCTGAAGACGAGGGCCCGACGGCCTTCCGCGATCACGTCGTCGAGCTGCTCGACGAGCACGTCGAGCTTCGCGGACGGGACGTGCCGGTAGGCCGGGTCGACCAGGGACGCGTCGAGCGCGAGCAGGCGCAGGAGGGTGAGCGATCGGAACACCGTGAAGCGCTGCCGGTCGAGGTCGTCGACTAGACCCAGGAGCTTCCGCCGCTCGCGCTGGAGGTAGCCGTCGTAGAGCACCCGGTGGGCGGGGGTCAGCGCGACCTCGATCGTCTGCTCCTGCTTCTCGGGGAGCTCCGGCGCCACCGCCTCCTTGGTGCGGCGGAGCAGGAACGGACGCAGTCGTCGGCGCAGTCTCTCGAGGCGGCGGCGCGCGCCCTCGGTGTGGCTGACGGTCCGTCCCTCGGACAGATCGGGCGAGGCGATGCCGACGGGCGCCTCCGCGTGCAGGATCGGCCGGGTGTACTCCTCGCGGAAGCGGCGCAACGGCGGCAGGAGCCCGGGCGCCACCAGTGCGAGGACCGCCCAGAGCTCGTCGAGCGAGTTCTCCAGCGGTGTGCCGGTGAGCGCGAGCGTGACGGGCGCGCCGACCCCGCGGGCGGCCCGGTGCGTCTGCGAGGCGGGGTTCTTGACGAACTGGGCCTCGTCGAGGATCAGCGCCGACCACGTCCTCGCCGCCCAGCGCTCGCCGCCGAGGCGCAGGACCGCGTAGCTGGTGAGGACCACGTCCGCGTCGGCCGGGATCGCGTCGAGCGCGCCCTCCCGCGAGCTCGCGACGACGTGGACGCGCAGGGCGGGCGCGAAGCGCTCGGCCTCCGAGCGCCAGCCCGGCACGACCGAGGTGGGGGCGACCACGAGGAACGGCGCGCGGCGGATCCCGGCGCGGCCCGCCTCCTCGACCGCGTCGAGCATCATGGCCAGCGCCTGCAGGGTCTTGCCGAGGCCCATGTCGTCGGCCAGGATCCCGCCGAGCCCGTGACGGAGGCGGTGCACGAGCCAGGCGTAGCCCGCCCGCTGGTACGGACGCAGCCGGGCGGTCAGGCCCTCCGGAGGCTCCACGTCCTCCGGCGACCCGGCGGCCAGCGCCGAGTCGAGCACGGCGCGCCACGCGTCGGAGGGGACGCTCTCGTCGGCGAGCTCCTCCAGCTCGTTCCACAGCCCGGTCTGGTGCCGGCCGAGCCGCGGTCCCGTCTCCCACTCCTCGAGCTCGTCCGCCCGGGTCAGCAGCTCCCGGAGCCGGTCGAGGCCGGGGTGCGCGAGCGAGAGGTAGGAGTGGTCGACCAGGCGGATGCGGTCGCCGCCAGCGGCCAGAGCGCGGAAGAGGGGCAGGAACGGCACGGTCGCGTCGCCGATCGTCACGACGACGCCGAGGTCGAACCAGTCGGCGCTCTCGGTGTCGACGGCGGTGATCGTGAGCGTGAGCGGTCCGGTCAGCAGGCGGTAGTCCGGGGCCGCGCCCTCGCGCTCGATCCGGACCCCGCCGATCCCCTCCAGCTGCGGGAGCTGCTCCACCACGAACACCGCCGCCTCGGCCCCGCGCAGGACCGCGCTCGTCCCCGGCTCCGGCACGAGAGCGGACCCGGCCTCGCCGAGCACCGAGCGCACCCGGCGGAGCACCGCGCGCTCGAGAGCCGCGTCGGCCGTGCCGTCGAGCTCGCCCGCACGATCGGGCGAGCGGCGCCAGTGCCAGCCCACTCCGACAGCGCGCCGCGGCTCGAACGAGACCGTGCAGACCAGGCGCGGGGGCTCCGGATCGTCCAGGACGAGGTCGACGCCCTCCTCGCGGACCGCGACCCGACCGCGGAGGGCGGGGAGGTGCTCGCCGACGAACTCGGGCACGTCCTCCACCGGGACCTCCGTCTCCTCGGGGTGGTCGAGGAGCCGCAGCTCCTCGTCGTCGAAGGGCAGGGACGCGGGCGCGAGCAGGAGCGAGGACGGATCGCCGCCCTCGACCGCGTACACGCCGTGCCGGGCGACCGGACGCGCCGACTCGGGTGCGTGCTCCGCGCCGTCGATCCGCAGGACGGGCCGCAGCCGGAGCGCTCCCTCCTCCGCCGAGACCGTCACCGCCACATGGGCGGGACCGGCGAGACGGACCGCGCCCTTCTCCGGGGCGAGCAGCGGGATCCCGGCGGCCTGCGCCTGCTCGAGCAGCCGCCAGAGCAGTGGGCTCTCGTAGTCGTCGAGGTGGATCCAGTCGGGGTCCTGCCCCAGGTGGACGGTGCGCGTGGCGCGGTGCAGGGCCGCGAACTCGGCGAACCAGCGCTGGTGAGCGGGGTCGAGCGAGAGCCGGTGGGTCTGGAAGTTCAGCGACTTCCAGGTCAGGGTGGTGCGGTTCCAGGCGCCCCCGCGCCCGCGGACGACGGGGCGGGTGGCCAGACGGTGGTCACGGCGCTCGTCGGCGTCGTAGGTCTTCGCCGTGACGCGCTCGCTCGCCGGCGCCCGCCACGGATCGTCGGCCCGGCGCACCAGCCGGCGCAGCTCGAACTGCAGCCCGATCGGCGTGAGGACGGGCGGCGACTCGGCCTCGGCGGCTCCGCTGAGCTCGCCGACGCGGGCGCGCCAGGAGGAGGGGGTCGACTCGGGAGGCACCGCCCCATGCTGCCACGCGCCGCCGACACCCCCGCCCGCACCGCGTGACGGGCAGAATCGGAGGATGACCAGCAGCGACTCCCCCGCGCCCACCGTCCTCACCCTCGGCAGCGAGAGCCTGCGCCTCGCCCTGACGACCGCCGGGGCCGAGATGACGTCCCTCCGCGACGACGAGGGCCGCGAGTACCTGTGGCAGGCCGGCCCGGAGTGGCGCCGGCACGCTCCCGTCCTGTTCCCGATCATCGGGCGCCTCCCCGGCGACACGCTGCACCACGACGGCGCGGACCACCGGATGGGGCAGCACGGCTTCGCGCGGGACCGGGTCTTCGAGCTCGCGGGCGTCTCGGCGGACGAGGCGGTGTTCCGGCTCCGGAGCGACGACGTCACGCGCGCGGTGTTCCCCTTCGACTGGACGCTCCTCATCGCCTACGCCGTGACCGGCGCCTCGCTCCGGATCACCCAGACCGTCGAGAACAGGGGTCCCTCTCCGCTGGGCTTCTCGCTCGGCAACCACCCGGCCTTCGCGCTGCCGCTGCCCGAGGGCCGCGGCGAGCACCGCATCCGCTTCGCGCAGCCCGAGCCGGAGGGGTACCGCCGCGCTCCGGAGAACCTGCTGCTCGAGGCGCGCCACCCGGCGCCGCTCGAGGACGGGGTCCTGACAGTGGACGACGCGCACTTCGAGGAGGGCGTGATGATCTTCGACGAGCCGCGCCGGCGGACCCTCCGGCTCGAGGCCGACGGCGCCGCCCGCGCGATCGTCGTCGACACCGGGGACTTCGACGTGGTCGGCGTGTGGAAGCCCGTCGGGGCCCCGTTCGTCTGCCTCGAGCCCTGGCGGAGCGTCCCGACCCCCGAGGGCTGGGACGGCGACATCGTCGACAAGCCGCGCCAGATCGTCCTCGAGCCGGGCGGCCGGCGGTCGCTGACCTACAGCATCGCGCTGAGCTGAACGTCCTCGCGCTGGATCTGCGCGTCGAGCAGCTCGAAGCGGCGGATGATCAGCCCCTCGCGGGTGGCCCAGGGGCAGATCACCAGCGTCTCGATGCCGAGGGCGTCCATGGCCGCCTCCGCGACGAGAGCGCCCGCGAGCAGCTGCGGAGCCCGCAGAGCGGAGACGCCGGGCAGCGCTGAGCGGTCGGCCGCGCTGATCGCGGCGAGGCGAGCGGACCACAGCCGGAGGTCGACCAGGTGCAGCTCCCGGCGCACCAGCGGACCGGCGGCGCTCGGAGCGGCGCCGGTGATCCGCGCCAGAGACCGGAAGGTCTTCGACGTGCCTGCGACCAGGTCCGGGCGCCCCAGGGCGAGGAAGCCGCGGACGGGCTCCGCGAGCACCTCGCGGGCGTGACGCCGGGCGGCCTTCACGCTCGTGGCCGAGGCGGGATCGCCGACCAGCAGGTCCCGCGTCACCCGCCCCGCTCCGAGCGGGACCGACACGGCGAGCTCGGGCACCTCGTCCACGCCCATCGAGAGCTCGAACGAGCCGCCGCCGATGTCGAGGTCCAGGATCGAGCCCGCGCCCCAGCCGAACCAGCGGCGCACGGCGAGGAAGGTGGCCGACGCCTCCGCCTCGCCGCCGAGCTCCTGGAGGTGCACGCCCGTCTCGGCGCGGACCCGGTCGAGGACCGCCGCGCCGTTGCCGGCCTCGCGGATCGCCGAGGTCGCGAACGCCAGCAGGTCCTCCGCGCGGTGCTCGCGGGCGACCTCGGCGGCCTCGGTCACGAACGCGATCAGCTCGCGCTGGCCCCGCTCGGTGATCTCCCCCGCCTCGTCGAGGTGCGCCACGAGAGCGAGGCTCCGCTTGTGCGAGCGGTAGGGCACCGGGCGGGCGCCGGGGTGCGCGTCGACGAGGAGCAGGTGGACCGTGTTGGAGCCGATGTCGAGCACGCCGAGTCGCATGGGTCCACGGTATCCGCCCGCGGAGGCGCGTCCCGCCACGCGGGCCGCCGGGGAACGCCGGAGGGCCCGGCCGCTCGCGCGACCGGGCCCTCCGGTGGTGCTGGACTCAGTGGTCCCAGTTCTCGGCCCTGTCGGCCGAGCTGGACGAGCCGACGATGTGCACCCGCATGTCGTTCGTCGTGCCGGCGCGCCCGGGGGGCGATCCGGAGACGACGACCACGGTCTCGCCCGCCTGGGCGAGGCCCTCGCGGAGCAGCACCGCGTCCACCTGCGCGAACATCGCGTCGGTGTGGTTGACGCGCGGCGTGACGAAGGACTGGACGCCCCAGTTCAGCGCCATGCGGCGGCGGACGGCCGGCTCGGGGGTGAAGCCGATTATCGGGATGCCGTGGCGCAGGCGCGTCATGCGGCGGACCGAGTCGCCCGACTCGGTGAACACGCAGAGGAACTTCGCCTCGACGAACTCGGCGACCTCGGCGGCGGCCAGCGTGACGGATCCGCCCTGGGTGCGGGGCTTGCTCCCCAGCGGGGGGATGCGCTCCAGGCCGTGCTCCTCGGTGGACTCGACGATGCGGGCCATGGTCTGCACGGTGACGACGGGCCAGGCTCCGACGCTGGTCTCGCCCGAGAGCATGACCGCGTCCGCGCCGTCGAGGATGGCGTTCGCGACGTCCGAGGCCTCGGCCCGCGTGGGGCGGGGGCTCTCGATCATCGACTCGAGCATCTGGGTCGCGACGATGACCGGCTTCGCCCAGCGGCGGGCGAGCTCGACGGCGTGCTTCTGCACGATCGGCACCGCCTCGAGGGGCAGCTCGACGCCGAGGTCGCCGCGGGCGACCATGATGCCGTCGAAGACGTCGATGATCTCCTGCAGGTTGTCGACCGCCTGCGGCTTCTCGATCTTGGCGATGACGGGAGCCTTGCGGCCCTCCTCCGCCATGATCTCGTGCACGCGCTCGATGTCGCTGGCGTTGCGCACGAAGGAGAGGGCGATGATGTCCGCGCCGAGGCGGATCGCCCAGCGGAGGTCGTCCTCGTCCTTCTGGGAGAGAGCGGGGACGTTGACCGCGACACCGGGCAGGTTGATGCCCTTGTTGTTCGAGACGTTGCCGGGGACGACGACCTCGGTGACGACCCGGGGGCCCTCGACGGCGGTGACGCGGACAGCGACCTTGCCGTCGTCGATGAGGAGCATGTCGCCCGGGTTCACGTCGTCCGGGAGGCCCTTGAACGTGGTGCCCGAGAGCTCGCGCGTGCCGAGGACGTCCTCGGTGGTGATGGTGAAGACGTCGCCCTCGGCGAGGGCGTACGGGCCGCCCTCGAACTTGCCGAGGCGGATCTTCGGACCCTGCAGGTCGACGAGGATCGCGACCGCGCGCCCGGCGTCGTCCGCGGCCTTCCGCACGATGCGGTAGATGCCTTCGTGGACGTCGTAGCTTCCGTGACTGAGGTTCATGCGGGCCACGTCCACGCCGGCGTCGATGATCGCACGAATGGTCTCGTACGACGACGTTGCCGGGCCGAGGGTGGCGACGATTTTCGCTCGTCTCATTGAGGGGGTGCTCCGTTGTTCTGCGCCCGGAGGCGCGTCGTTAGCGGGGAGGGTGAGCTGATTGCTGGCGGGCCGAGACTATCGCGTCCCGGGGACTAGAGCGTGAAGCCCCGGTCGTCGGGGCCGACCGGCGCCGGCAGCTGGGTCGTGCCCTCGAGGTAGCGGTCGACCTCGGCCGCGACGGAGCGGCCCTCGGCGATCGCCCAGACGATCAGGGACTGGCCGCGCCCGGCGTCGCCGGCCACGAAGACGCCGGGGACGGTCGTCTCGAAGGCGTCGCCGCGCGCGACGTTGCCGCGCTCGGTGAAGGGGACGTCGAGCTGGCGGCCGAGGTGGTCCGCCTCCGGGCCGGTGAAGCCGAGGGCGAGCAGGACCAGGTCGGCCGGGATCTCGCGCTCGGTGCCCGCCTTGGGAACGCGGCGTCCGTCGAGGTACTCGGTCTCGGCCACGCGCACCGCGCGGACCTCGCCGCCCTCGTTCGCGAGGAACTCCACGGTCGACGCGAGGAACATCCGCTCCCCGCCCTCCTCGTGGGCGCTCGAGACCTCGAACACGGTCGGGTCCATCGGCCAGGGCTGGCTGTCCGGGCGCTGCGACGGCGGCTGCTGCCCGATCGCCAGGTTCGTGACCGACGCGGCCTTCTGGCGGTGGGCGGTGCCGATGCAGTCCGCTCCGGTGTCGCCTCCGCCCAGGACGACGACGTGCTTGCCCTCGGCCGAGATCTGCTCGAAGACGCGGTCGCCCGCGATCGCGCGGTTCGACTGCACGAGGTACTCCATGGCGAAGTGCACGCCGTCGAGGTCGCGCCCCGGGATCGGCAGGTCGCGCGGAACGAGAGCACCGGTGGCGACCACGACCGCGTCGTAGCGCGCCCGCAGGTCGTCCCAGGTGATGTCGGAGCCGATGTCGACGCCCGCGCGGAACCGGGTGCCCTCGGCCTTCATCTGGTTCAGGCGGAGCTCGAGGTGCTTCTTCTCCATCTTGAAGTCCGGGATCCCGTAGCGCAGGAGGCCGCCGATGCGGTCGTCGCGCTCGTAGACCGCGACGGTGTGCCCGGCGCGGGTGAGCTGCTGAGCGGCGGCGAGCCCCGCCGGGCCGGAGCCGACGACCGCGACGGTCTTGCCGGTCAGGCGCTCCGGCGGGTGCGGCTGCACCCAGTCGTTGCCGAAGGCCTGATCGATGATCGAGACCTCGATCTGCTTGATCGTGACGGCGGGCTGATTGATGCCGAGCACGCAGGACGACTCGCACGGCGCCGGGCAGAGCCGGCCCGTGAACTCCGGGAAGTTGTTCGTCGCGTGCAGGCGCTCGATCGCCTGGCGGCCCTCGCCGCGCCACATCAGGTCGTTCCACTCGGGGATCAGGTTCCCCAGCGGGCAGCCCTTGTGGCAGAACGGGATGCCGCAGTCCATGCAGCGGCCCGCCTGCCGGCGCAGCACGGCGGAGTCGCCCTGCTCGTAGACCTCTTTCCAGTCCATCAGGCGGACGGACACGGGACGCCGCTTGGGCAGCTCCCGGTCCTGCACCTTCAGGAACCCCTTGGGATCAGCCACCGGTCACCTCCAGAATCCGTCCCCAGACGACGTCGCCGTCGGGGTCGAGCCCCTCCTCCACAGCGGATGCGCGCGTCGCGAGCACCGCGGCGAAGTCGCGGGGCAGTACCTTGACGAAACGCGAGACCGTTCCGTCGAAATCGTCGAGCATCCCCTGGGCCAGGGTCGACTCGGTCTCCGCGACGTGCCGCTCGAGCAGGTCGCGCAGGATCTCCACGTCGGCGCTACCGAGCTCGGAGAGGGTCAGCTCGCCGGAGGCGATCGCGTCGCGGTTCACGAGCTCGCGGCGCAGGCCGTGGATGTAGGCCGTGCCGCCCGACATGCCGGCGCCGAGGTTCCGCCCGGTCTCGCCGAGGATCACCGCCAGGCCGCCGGTCATGTACTCGAGCGCGTGGTCGCCCACTCCCTCGACCACCGCGGTGGCGCCGGAGTTGCGGACCAGGAAGCGCTCGCCGACCATCCCGCGGATGAACATCGTGCCCTGGGTCGCCCCGTAGCCGATCACATTGCCCGCGATCACGTTCGTCGAGGCGTCGAAGGTGCTGCGGCGGTCCGGCCGCACCACGATCTGGCCGCCCGAGAGGCCCTTGCCGACGTAGTCGTTGGAGTCGCCCTCGAGCCGCAGCGTGATGCCGGCGGGGAGGAACGCTCCGAGCGACTGCCCGGCCGAGCCGCGGAGCGACACGACGATGGAGTCGGCCGGCAGGCCGTTCTCGCCGAATCGGACGGTGACCTCGTGGCCCAGCATGGTGCCGACGGCGCGCTCGGTGTTCTTGATCTCGCGCTCGATCCGCACGGTGCCGCGGTGGTCGAGCACGTTCGCCGCGAGGCGGATCAGCTCGTTGTCGAAGTGGTGCTCGAGCTCGTGCTCCTGCGCGCGGCCGTGGCGGCGCGGCTCCTCCGCCGTGAAGACCGGTCCGACGAGGATCGGCGTCAGGTCGAGCCCGCTCGCCTTCCAGTGCTCGATCGCCTGGTCGACGTCGAGCAGCTCGCGGTGGCCGACGATCTCGTCGACGCTCCGGAAGCCGAGCTGCGCGAGGTACTCGCGCACCTCCTGGGCGATGAACTCGAAGAAGTTGACGACGAACTCGGGCTTGCCGGAGAACCGCTGGCGCAGCTCCGGGTTCTGCGTCGCGACGCCCACCGGGCAGGTGTCGAGGTGGCAGACGCGCATCATGATGCAGCCCTCGACGATCAGCGGAGCCGTCGCGAAGCCGAACTCCTCGGCTCCGAGCAGCGCGCCGATGACGACGTCGCGACCGGTCTTCATCTGGCCGTCGACCTGCACGACCACACGGTCGCGCATGCCGTTGAGCATCAGCGTCTGCTGGGTCTCGGCCAGGCCGAGCTCCCAGGGCGTGCCCGCGTGCTTGAGCGAGTTCACCGGGCTCGCGCCGGTGCCGCCGTCGTGACCCGAGACGAGGATCACGTCGGCGAGGGCCTTCGCGGTGCCGGCGGCGACCGCTCCGATGCCCGACTGGCTGACCAGCTTCGCGTGGATGCGCGCCGACGGGTTCGCCCGCTTGAGGTCGAAGATCAGCTGCTTGAGGTCCTCGATCGAGTAGATGTCGTGGTGCGGCGGCGGCGAGATCAGGCCGACGCCGGCGGTCGCATGCCGGGTGCGCGCGATCCACGGGTACACCTTCGTCGGCGGCAGCTGACCGCCCTCGCCGGGCTTGGCGCCCTGGGCGAGCTTGATCTGGATGTCGTCGGCGTGGGTGAGGTACATGCTCGTGACGCCGAAGCGGCCCGAGGCGACCTGCTTGATCGCGGAGCGGCGCTCCGGGTCGAGCAGCCGCTCGGTGTCCTCGCCGCCCTCGCCCGTGTTCGACTTGGCGCCGAGGCGGTTCATCGCGATGGCGAGCGTCTCGTGCGCCTCCGGCGAGATGGAGCCGTAGCTCATCGCGCCCGTCGAGAAGCGCTTCACGATCGCCTCGACCGGCTCGACCTCGTCGATCGGGATCGGCGTGCGCCCCGCGGTGTCGAGCTTGAACATGCCGCGGAGGGTCATCAGCGAGCTCGCCTGGTCGTCGACCATCTTCGTGTACTCGCGGAAGACGTCGTAGCGGCGGTTGCGCGTCGAGTGCTGCAGGCGGAACACCGTGTCCGGGTTGAACAGGTGCGGGGCGCCGTCGCGGCGCCACTGGTACTCGCCGCCGACCGCCAGGCGCTCATGCGCGACGATCGCGCCGTCCTCGGGATAGGCGGCGCGGTGACGCGCGGCGTTCTCCTCGGCGACGACGTCGATGCCGATGCCGCCGAGCTTCGAGACGGTGCCGGTGAAGTACTGGTCGACGAACGCCTGGCTGAGGCCGACGGCCTCGAAGGTCTGCGCCCCGGCGTAGCTCGACACGGTGGAGATGCCCATCTTGGACATGATCTTCAGCACGCCCTTGCCGAGCGCCTTGATCACGTTCTTCACGGCCTTCTCCGGCGAGACGTCCGACAGCATGCCGCTGCGGACGAGGTCCTCGCAGGTCTCCATCGCCAGGTACGGGTTGACCGCGGAGGCGCCGTAGCCGATGAGCGTCGCCACGTGGTGCACCTCGCGGACGTCGCCCGCCTCGACCACGAGCCCCACTCGCATCCGATTCTCGGTGCGGATGAGGTGGTGGTGCACGGCGGCGAGCATCAGCAGCGAGGGGATCGGCGCGAGGTCCTTGGTGGAGTCGCGGTCCGAGAGCACCAGGAACTGCGCTCCCGCGGCGATGGCCTCGTCGGCCTCGTCGCACATCTCGTCGATGCGGTCCTGCATCGCGCGGGGTCCCGCGTCGACGCGGTACAGGCCGCGGATCGTCGTGGTGATGTGGCTCAGCGGGCGCGGCGCGATGTGCTGGATCTTCGCGAGCTCGTCGTTGTCGATGACCGGGAAGTCGAGGACGACCTGGCGCGCGTGCTCGGCACCGGCGGTCAGCAGGTTGCGCTCGGGGCCGAGGCCCAGGCGGAGCGAGGTCACGACCTCCTCGCGGATCGAGTCCAGCGGCGGGTTCGTCACCTGTGCGAAGGCCTGCGTGAAGTAGTCGAAGAGCAGGCGGGGGCGCTTGGACAGGACGGCCACGGGGGTGTCCGAGCCCATCGCTCCGAGCGGCTCCGCACCGGCACGCGCCATCGGCAGCAGGAGGAGGCGGACCTCCTCCTCGGTGTAGCCGAAGGTGCGCTGGCGGCGGTTGACCGAGGCGGGCGTGTGCACGATGTGCTCGCGCTCGGGGAGGTCCTTGAGGTTGATGCGGCCCTTCTCGAGCCACTCCTCGAACGGACCGGAGGCGGCGAGCTGCCCCTTGATCTCCTCGTCCTCGACGATGCGGCCCTGCTCGGTGTCGACCAGGAACATGCGGCCGGGCTGCAGGCGTCCCTTGCGGACCACCTTCGCGGGGTCGATGTCGAGCACGCCGATCTCGCTGGCGAGCACCACGAGCCCGTCGTCGGTGACGACGTAGCGGCCGGGGCGGAGCCCGTTGCGGTCGAGGGTGGCGCCGACGAGCTCGCCGTCGGTGAAGACGATCGCGGCCGGGCCGTCCCACGGCTCCATGAGCATCGAGTGGTACTCGTAGAACGCGCGGCGCTTCGGGTCGAGCGCGCCGTCCTGGTTCTCCCAGGCCTCCGGCACCATCATCATGACCGCGTGCGGGAGCGACCGGCCGGCCAGGTTGAGCAGCTCGACGGTCTCGTCGAACGAGGCGGAGTCGCTGCGGCCGGGCGAGACGATCGGGAACAGCGGGGCCAGGTCGCCCAGCTCGCGGCTCTTCAGCTGCGACTGGCGTGCGCGCATCCAGTTGCGGTTGCCCTGAACCGTGTTGATCTCGCCGTTGTGCGCGATCATCCGGAACGGCTGAGCGAGCGGCCACGACGGGAAGGTGTTGGTGGAGTAACGGGAGTGCACCAGCGCGAGCTTCGACGCGAAGCGCTCGTCGGACAGGTCCGGGTAGAACGGCTCCAGCTGGAGCGTCGTCACCATGCCCTTGTAGACGAGCGTGCGGCTCGAGAGCGACATGAAGTAGACCTCGAGCTCGCGCTCGACGCGCTTGCGCAGGCGGAAGGTCAGGCGGTCGAGGCGCACGGAGGAGAGGGGCGTGCCGCTCTCGTCGGTCAGCTCGCTCCGGATGAACAGCTGCTCGATCGCCGGCATGGCGGCCCGGGCGAGCGTGCCGATCTCGTCGGGCTGCACGGGCACGGAGCGCCAGCCGACCACGGCGAGGTTCTCCTCGCGGGCGATGTCGGCGATCGTCGACTTGACCCGCTCGCGCTCGAACACGTCCACCGGGAGGAAGGCGTTGCCCACCGCGTACTGGCCCAGCGGCGGGAGCTCGAAGGGAGCGACCGCGCGGAGGAACTCGTCCGGGATCTGCGTGATGATCCCGGCGCCGTCGCCCGTTCCCGCGTCGGAGCCGACGGCGCCGCGGTGCTCGAGGTTGCGCAGCGCGTTCAGCGCGGCGTCGATGATGTCGTGGCCGGCGGTGCCGCGCATGGTGGCGACCATCGCGAGACCGCACGCGTCCTTCTCGGCGGCCGGATCGTACATCCCCTGCGCAGGCGGCATGCCCAGGAAGGGCACGGCGCGGGCCGGGGTCGAGGGCTGGGCGGAGGCCATGGGAACCGTCCTCACGGGGGTGATGGCTGATCGGGACGTCGCTGGCCCGCGGTGGTGGAGGAGGAGCGGCTCCCCGATCGGGAGGGCCGCAGGGTTCTGCCGTGGCGCGAGCGTCGCGCGCCGTCGGCGGTGCCTGCACGACGACCCGCCCGCGGCAGCGCTCGTGGCTGCGCCGCGATGGGGCGGTCGTGGAGGTGTCGGGCACCCGGGAGGCGGTCGCGGAGGCTCCGCGACCTCCGTCAGGTGCGGGAGACCGTCGGCTTCTCGGCGTCGGTGCCGGAAGCAGGGGTGGTGGTGTCGTCGGAGTCGGACTCGACGTCCTCGAATTCTACCGCAGCCGGGGCGGGCGTCCACTCGCGACCCGGCCGGTAGGCCGAGGGCTCGGCGCCCGGGTGCTCGCGCTTCTGGATCACCACGAGGACCAGGCCGATGACCACGGCGATGAGCGCGGCCCAGACGTTGGTGCGGATGCCCCAGAAGAACTCGCTCGGGTCGATCCGGATGGACTCGAACCAGACGCGGCCGATCCCGTACCAGATCAGGTAGGCGGCGAAGACGGTGCCCCACTGCAGCTTGAGACGGCGCTCGAGCAGGAGGATGACCGCGATGCCGACGACGTTCCAGAGGATCTCGTAGAGGAAGGTCGGGTGGAAGAGCGTGCCCGCCGGGAGGCCGACGGGGAAGGCCGGGTTGGTGGTCTCGATCTCGAGGCCCCAGGGCAGGGTCGTGGGCAGGCCGAAGAGCTCGTGGTTGAACCAGTTGCCCAGACGCCCGAGCGCCTGCGCGGCGAGCATGCCGGGGGCGAGGGCGTCGGCGAAGGTCCAGAACCGCACTCCTGTCCAGCGGCAGCCGATGAACGCGCCGACCGCGCCTCCGATCAGCCCGCCGAAGATGGCGTTGCCGCCGTTCCAGATGCGGACGACCTCCCACGGGTCGGCGCCGTCGTAGAAGTAGTCGCCGGGGTGAGTAAGCACGTGGTAGGCGCGGGCGCCGACGATGCCGAGCGGCACCGCCCAGATGATGATGTCGAGCACGACCCACGGCTCCGCGCCGCGGCGCTTGAGCCGCTGGTTCGTCATGATCGTCGCCACGATGATCCCCGCGAGGATGCAGAGCGCGTAGGTGTGGATCGCGAGCGTGAAGGTGCCGATCGTGAGGTCGTACTGACTCCACGCGTCGGGGGGGCTCGGAATGCTCAGCGGTACGGACACCGGTACTCGACCTTTCGAAGGAGGGGGTCCCCCGGGCACGGCTCGGCCGCGCCCCGGTGGGCATCCCGATTGTAGCGGGAGGGTGTCAGCGCGCGGAGCGCAGGCGGGTGCCCTCGGCGAGGCCGCGGGAGGTCTCGGCGACCGCGTCGACCCCGCCGGACGCCAGCGCCCGCACCAGGGCGGATCCGACGATGGCGCCGTCCGCGTAGGCGAGGATCTCGGCGACCTGCTCGCCGGTCGAGATGCCCAGGCCGACGCACGCGCTCTCGGAGCCGGCGGCGCGGAGGCGGTCGACCAGGGTGCGGGCCGCGGAGTCGACGTCGGTGCGCGCGCCGGTGATGCCCATCGTCGAGACCGCGTAGACGAATCCACGGCTCGAGTCGACGGCCTGGCGCAGGCGCGTGTCCGTCGAGGACGGCGCCGCGAGGAACACGCGGTCGAGTCCGAGCCGCTCGGAGACGGCGAGCCACTCGGCGCCCTCGTCCGGGATCAGGTCGGGCGTGATGAGGCCGGACCCGCCGGCCTCGGCCAGATCGGTGGCGAAGCGCTCGACCCCGTACTGCAGGACGGGGTTGTAGTAGGTCATCACCAGGACCGGCACGTCGACGCGCGCCCGGATCTCGCGGACGGCCTCGAAGCCGTGGCGGAGGCGGAAGCCGCCCGCGATGGCGGCCTGGGTCGCCTCCTGGATGACGGGTCCGTCCATCACCGGATCGGAGTAGGGCAGACCGAGCTCGATCGCGTCGACGCCGTTCTCGGCCATGGCCACGGCGGCGTCGATGCTGGTCGGCAGGTCGGGGAAGCCGACGGGGAGGTAGCCGATCAGGGCGCCCGCCGCCTCCTCGTTCCGGCGCCGGACGGTCTCGGCGACGCTCGGTCCGCGGCCGCTCACGACTGCACCGCGCCCTGGTCCATGAGGCCGAAGTAGTGCGCAGCGGTCGTCATGTCCTTGTCGCCGCGGCCCGAGAGGTTGACCAGGATGGTGGCCTCGGGGCCGAGCTCGCGCCCGAGCTCCAGCGTGCCGGCCAGCGCGTGCGCGGACTCGATCGCCGGGATGATCCCCTCGGTGCGGCTGAGCAGCATGAGCGCGTCCATCGCGGCCGAGTCGGTGACCGCGCGGTAGTCGGCGCGGCCGATGCTCGAGAGCCACGCGTGCTCCGGGCCGATGCCCGGGTAGTCGAGGCCGGCCGAGATCGAGTGCGACTCGACGGTCTGGCCGTCCTCGTTCTGGAGGAGGAAGCTGCGGGCGCCGTGCAGGACGCCGGGGCGGCCCTTGCTGATGGTCGCCGCGTGGCGGGGGGTCTCGATCCCGTCGCCGCCGGCCTCGAAGCCGACGAGGCGGACCTCGGGGTCGTCGAGGAAGGCGTGGAAGATCCCCATCGCGTTGGAGCCGCCGCCGACGCAGGCGGTGACCGCGGTGGGCAGCGAGCCGGTCAGCTCGAGGACCTGCTCGCGCGCCTCCTCGCCGATGATCTTCTGGAAGTCGCGGACGAGAGCCGGGAACGGGTGCGGGCCCGCGACGGTGCCGAAGATGTAGTTCGTGGTACCGACGTTCGTCACCCAGTCGCGCATCGCGTCGTTGATCGCGTCCTTGAGAGTGCGCGAGCCGGTCGTCACGGGGATCACCTCGGCGCCGAGCAGGCGCATGCGGGCGACGTTGAGGGCCTGGCGCTCGGTGTCGACCTCGCCCATGTAGACCACGCAGTCGAGGCCGAACAGGGCGGCGGCCGTGGCGGTCGCGACGCCGTGCTGGCCCGCTCCCGTCTCGGCGATGACGCGGGTCTTGCCGATCCGCTTGGTGAGCAGCGCCTGGCCCAGCACGTTGTTGATCTTGTGCGAGCCGGTGTGGTTGAGGTCCTCGCGCTTGAGGATGATCCGCGCACCGCCGGCGTGCTCGGCGAACCGCGGCACCTCGGTGATGATCGACGGACGACCGGTGTAGCTGCGGTGCAGCTCCATCAGCTCGGCCGCGAACGCGGGGTCGACCTTCGTGCGCTCGTACTCGGCGCTCAGCTCGTCGAGGGCCTCGACGAGGGACTCGGGGACGTAGCGTCCGCCGAACTCGCCGAAGTAGGGGCCGAGTTCATCCCGGAGTGCCATGGGGGTACCGCCTATCGGTGTGGTCAGTGCGCCAGGAAGCCGGCGAGGGTGGAGACGGGGTCGCCGCCGGTGACGAGAGCCTCGCCCACGAGGACGACGTCGGCTCCGGAGCCGCGGTAGTGCGCGACGTCGTCGGCGGTGAGGACGGCCGACTCGGCCACCTTCACCGCATCGTCGGGGAAGCGCTCGGAGAGGCGGCCGAAGAGGTCGCGGTCGAGCTGGAAGGTGGAGAGGTCGCGGGCGTTCACGCCGATGAGCCGCGCGCCGAGGTCGGCGGCCCGCTCGAGCTCGTCGGCCGAGTGCGTCTCGACGAGCGGGGTCATCCCCAGCTCGAGCACGAGGGCGTGCAGCTCGGCGAGCAGGGGCTGCTCGAGCGCGGCGACGATGAGGAGGACCAGGTCGGCTCCGGCCGCGCGGGCCTCGAGGACCTGGTACGGCTCGGCGACGAAGTCCTTGCGCAGGACGGGGATCGACACGCGCTCGCGGACCGCCTCGAGGTCCGCGAGGGACCCCTTGAAGCGGCGCTCCTCGGTGAGGACGCTGATCGCGCTCGCTCCCCCGAGCTCGTACTGCCCGGCCAGCTCGGCGGGGACGGGGATGTCGGCGAGGGCTCCGCGCGACGGGCTGGCGCGCTTCACCTCGGCGATGATCCTGACGCGCTCGGCGGGGGCCAGAGCGGCCAGGGCGTCGAGGGCGGGCGCCTGGGCGAGCGCGCGGCGCTCGACGGCTTCGAGCGGGGCGCTCTCGCGGCGCCGGGCCGCGTCGGCCAGGGCGCCGGCGGTGAGGTCGGCGAGCACCTAGGCGCGCGCCTTCGGGTTCGCCTTCGCGCCGTTGACGCCGTAGCCCGCCTTGGCCATGCCCATGCCCACGAGCAGACCCACCACGACCAGGCCGGCCGAGAGCCAGACCACCAGGGGCACGTCGAACCAGAACGCGATCGTGCCGATCGTGAATCCGACCAGCATGATGACGACGGCCGTCCACGCTGCGGGCGAGTGGCCGTGGTTGTCGTCGTCGTGCTCGGTGCTCATGGGTCTCCTCCTGGGGGTGCATCGGGACCAGAGCAGTCTAGCGTGAGGCGCCTGAGCGCCCGGCCCCGGACTCGCCTGCGCAGTCGCCTGCAGGAGGCGGGGATGCCGGACCGCCGGACACGTCCCCGGCCGGTGTCAGCGGCCCGAGGTGGGGTCGTCGCCGCGCGAGAGCTCGTCCCACGAGACGACCGGATCGATGTCGCCGTCGTCCGTCTGCACGGTCGACGCGCCGTGGCCGTAGCCGTCGGCGGGCTCGAAGCGGGACGCGCGCTTCCGCGCCGCTCCCGGCCAGCGGCGCGAGGTCGCAAGGACGCCGATCCCGAGCAGCGCGGTGAGCACGCCGCAGACCAGGGCGACGACGGGCCAGGCCGTCGCGGAGGACGAGGCCACGAGCGCGGCGACGGACTGCTCCCCCGCGATGGCGGTCGCCTCCGTGACCAGCGAGGCGCCGGCGCGCACGGGGTCGCCCAGTGCCGTCGCGGCCGCGAGCACCACCGAGGCGCCGAGGACGGCCTGGAGCACACCGAGCACGATCCGGAAGACGGGGCCGGCGATGGCGAGGGCCGCGGCGAGGGCGAGGCCTGCGAGCGCCAGGGCGGAGAGCGCGGGCGCGGCGACGGTCCCGGCCACGTCGATCCGCTGGCCCTCCCCCTCGATCGCCGCCAGGGTCAGCGTGGACCAGGTCTGGGTGGAGGAGGTCAGCTCGAGCGCGGCGAGGAGCACGACCCCGAGGATCGCCGTGTACTTCAGCCGCCGTCCGCTCATGCTCACTCCGCCGGGCCGAGGCCGGTGAACGGCACGAGGGGGTCGACGTCGAAGCAGGCGTGCTCGCCCGTGTGGCAGGCTGCGCCGATCTGCTCGACCTGGACCAGCAGAGTGTCGGCGTCGCAGTCGAGGGCGGCACCCCGCACGTACTGCGCGTGCCCGGACGTGTCGCCCTTGCGCCAGTACTCCTGGCGCGAGCGCGACCAGAAGGTGACGCGGCCCTCGGTGAGGGTCCGCCGGAGCGCCTCGCGGTCCATCCAGCCCATCATGAGCACCTCGCGGGTGTCGTGCTGCTGGATGATCGCGGGCAGGAGCCCGGTCGGATCGAAGGCGGCGCGGTCCAGGACGGCGTCGAGCTCGGCGGGGGTCATCGGATCTCGATCCCGGAGGCGGCGAGCGCGCGCTTGACGTCGCCGATCGTCAGCTCGCGGTTGTGGAAGACGGAGGCGGCGAGCACGGCGTCGGCCCCCGCGTCGACGGCCGGAGCGAAGTGCTCGACGGCGCCGGCGCCTCCGGAGGCGATGACCGGCACGGAGCTCAGCTCGCGCATCGCGGCGATCAGCTCGAGGTCGAAGCCCTGCTTGGTGCCGTCGGCGTCGATGGAGTTGACCAGCAGCTCCCCGGCGCCGCGCTCGACGGCCTCGGCCGCCCAGACCAGGGCGTCGAGCTCGGTCTCGCGGCGTCCGCCGTGAGTGGTGACGACGAAGCCGGACGCCGTGGCGTCGCTCCGCTTGACGTCGAGCGAGAGCACGAGCACCTGCGCGCCGAAGACGTCGGCGATCTCGCCGAGGAGCTCGGGCCGGGCGATCGCGGCGGAGTTGACGCCCACCTTGTCGGCGCCGTGCGCGAGCAGTCGCGAGACGTCCTCGGCGCTGCGCACGCCTCCGCCGACCGTGAGCGGGATGAAGACCTGCTCGGCGGTCGCCCGCACCACGTCGTAGGTGGTCGAGCGGTCGTCGACCGTGGCGGTGACGTCGAGGAAGGTCAGCTCGTCGGCGCCCTGCTCGAAGTAGAGGCGGGCGAGCTCGACGGGGTCGCCCGCATCGCGCAGGTTCTGGAAGTTGACGCCCTTCACGACGCGGCCGGCGGCGACGTCGAGGCAGGGGATGACGCGGACGGCGAGACTCATCGGCTCCCCCTCTACAGGCGCGCGGCGTGGATGGAGGTGACCAGGATCGCGCGGGCGCCCAGGTCGTACAGGCGGTCCATCACCTGGTTCATGTCCGAGCGCGGCACCATCACGCGGACGGCCACCCACTCGGCGTCGTGCAGCGGCGAGACCGTCGGGGACTCGAAGCCCGGGGCGATCGCCGTGGCGCTCTCCAGGAGCGCGACGGGGCAGTCGTAGTCGAGCAGCACGTACTCGCGGGCGACCAGCACGCCCTGCAGGCGGCGCAGCAGCACCGGGATGCCCTCGGGCTCCCCTGCGGCGGAGACCAGGACGGCGGTCGAGTCCAGGATGACCGGCCCGAAGATCTCGAGGCCGGCCTTGCGGAGCGTGGTGCCGGTCTCGACGACATCGGCGATGACGTCGGCGACGCCGAGCTGGATCGCGGACTCGACCGCGCCGTCGAGGCGGATCAGCGTCACCTCGACGCCGTGCTCCCGGAGGAAGCGGCCCACGAGGCCCGGGTAGCTGGTCGCCACGCGGAGGCCGTCGATCTGCGCGAGCTCGTCGTAGCGGCCTGCGGGCCCGGCGAAGCGGAAGGTGGAGTTGGCGAAGCCCAGGCTCGCGATCTCCCGCGCCTCGGAGCCGGAGTCGATCAGGAGGTCGCGGCCGGTGACCCCGACGTCGAGAGCGCCGGAGCCGACGTAGGTGGCGATGTCGCGCGGGCGCAGGTAGAAGAACTCCACCCCGTTGCGCTCGTCGACGACGTGCAGCTCCTTCGGGTCGCGACGGCCGGTGTAGCCGGCCTCCGCGAGCATCTGACCGGCGGTCTCCGAGAGGGAGCCCTTGTTGGGGACGGCGACGCGCAGGAGCGCCGGGGCGGGGGTGGTGGTCACGGGACGTCCTTCATGACTCGACGGCTGTTCAGGGGGCGGCACGGCTCCTCGGGGAGCGTGCGGGCGCGACGGCGCGGAGCGGAGGCGCACCCCGGCGAGCGGGGCGGGGCTCACAGATGCCGGTAGACGTCGGACGTCGTCAGTCCCTTGGCGAGCATGAGCACCTGCAGGTGGTAGAGCAGCTGCGAGATCTCCTCGGCGGTGCGCTCGTCGCCCTCGTACTCGGCGGCCATCCACACCTCGGCGGCCTCCTCGACGATCTTCTTGCCGATGAAGTGCACGCCGGCGTCGAGCTCGCGGACGGTGCCCGAACCCTCGGGACGGGCGGCGGCCTTCTCGCCCAGCTCAGCGAAGAGGTCGTCGAAAGTTTTCACCGGGGAAGTCTATACGGCGGCCGGACGCGGGCCGCCTCAGTGCCGGTGCAGGTGAGCGGTCGCCGTCTCGCGCAGCGACGCGATCGCGGCCTCCGGGTCGTCCGCGCCGAAGACCGCGGAGCCCGCGACGAAGGTGTCCGCTCCCGCCTCCGCTGCGATCTCGATCGTGCCGGGAGCGATCCCGCCGTCGACCTGGAGCCAGACGTCGAGCCCGGTGCGGTCCACCACGTTCCGGAGCGTGCGCAGCTTGGGCATCGTCTCCTCCATGAAGGACTGGCCCCCGAAGCCGGGCTCGACCGTCATCACGAGGACCTGGTCGAACTCGGGCAGGAGGTCGAGGTAGTCGTCCACCATCGTGCCCGGCTTGAGCGCGATCCCCGCTCGCGAGCCGATCTCGCGCAGGCGCCGCGCGAGGGCCACGGCGTCGCGTGCGGCCTCGGCGTGGAAGGTCACGGAGTAGGCGCCGGTCTCGGCGTAGTCGGGGGCCCACCGGTCGGGGTCGTCGATCATCAGGTGCAGGTCGAGCGGCCGGGGCGAGACGTCCTGGAGGCGCTGGACCATGGTCAGCCCGAAGGTGAGGTTCGGCACGAAGTGGTTGTCCATCACGTCGACGTGCACGAGGTCGGCGCCGGCGATGCGCTGCAGCTCGGCCTCGAAGTTCACGAAGTCGGCGGAGAGGATGCTGGGGTTGATCCGTGCGGGCATGCCTTCAGCCTAGATCGGAGCGTCCTCCGCGTCCGCCCGGCCGAGCACGCTCCCGCTCCGGAGGGGTCAGGCGTTCCCGGACGCCGCCTCGAGGGGCCGGCGGCGGAGGAGCTGCACGAACATGGCGTCGGTGCCGTGCCGGTGCGGCCAGAGCTGCACGTGGAGGGGGCCGTCCGGCAGCGGGAGCGGGTCCGCCGTCACCGCGCGCAGCACGGCCGGCGTGTCGACGAGCTCGAGCTCGTGCCGCTCCTGCGCGAGGGCGAGCACGCGCCGGGTCTCTCCGAGGTGCGGCGAGCAGGTCACGTAGGCCAGCAGACCGTCGGGAGCGAGAGCTCTCACCGCGGAGTCGAGCAGCTCGCCCTGGAGTGCGGCCAGCGGCTCCACGTCGGCCGCGGACTTGCGCCAGCGCGCCTCCGGCCGCCGCCGCAGCGCACCGAGACCGGTGCACGGCGCGTCGAGGAGGATGCGGTCGAACGATCCCGGCTGCTCGTCGCCCAGGTCTCGCCCGTCGCCGGTGCGCACCTCGACCGACGGATCGACGGCGGCCAGCGCCTGCCGCACCAGGCCCGCGCGGCCCGGGACCACCTCGTTGGCGAGCAGCGCCGCCCCTCCTGCGCGCGCCTCCGCCGCGAGCAGCGCCGCCTTGCCGCCGGGTCCCGCGCACAGGTCGAGCCAGCGCTCGCCCGGGCGGACCGGCCGTGCCCGGGAGAGCGCCAGAGCGGCGAGCTGGGAGCCCTCGTCCTGCACGCGCACGCGGCCCTCGTGCACCGCGGGGAACGCCTCCGGGTCGCCGCCGGTGCTGGTCATGCCGACCGGCGAGAACCGGTCGGGTTCGGCGTCGGCGATCTCGCCGGGAGACGCCAGGCCCGGCAGAGCCACCAGATTCACGCGCGGAGCCGCGTTGTCGGCGGCGAGCAGCGCGTCGAGCTCGTCGGCCGCCCCCTCCGCCGCCAGCGCCCGTCGCAGGGCGCGCACGATCCACACGGGGTGGGAGCTCAGCGCGGCGATCCGGTCGTCCCCGGAGACCGCGGCCGCGGAGACCCGCTCGCGCCACTCGCCGGCGCTCGAGCGCGAGACCGCGCGCAGCACGGCGTTGGCGAAGGCCACCGCTCCCCGCGAGGAGCCGGCCGCGACGAGCGCGACGCTCTCGTTCACCGCGGCGTGCGGGGCCACACGGGTCGCGAGCAGCTGGTGCACGCCCAGGCGCAGCGCGTCGAGCACGGGCGCATCGATGCTCTCGACGGACCGGCCGGCCGCCAGGGCGATCACGCGGTCGTAGTAGCCGGACATCCGCAGAGTGCCGTAGCAGAGCTCGGTGGCCAGTCCCGCGTCGGCGGGCGAGATTCCGGCGGCGCTGATCCGCGCGGGCAGGACCAGGTTGGCGTAGGCGTCCGACCCGCTCACCGCGAGCAGGACGTCGTAGGCGACCCGGCGGGCGGGAGCGGCCTCGCGCCGGGCGCTCACGCGAGCACCGTGCTCTCGCGCAGGCCGCGGGCCCAGGCGGCGCCGGCCATCGGGGTCCTGCCGGCGGGCTGGACGGTGACCAGCTCCACCGCTCCGTCCGCGGTGCCGACGAGGGCGCGCCCCGAGTCGAGGCGGACGACGCCGGGAGCGAGGTCCCCCTCGGCCGCGCGGACCGCGAGCACCTTGAGGCGCGCGTCCCCCACCGCGGTCGAGGCTCCGGGCTCGGGAGTCGTTCCGCGCACGAGCGCGAGGACCCGCGCGGTCGGGAGGCTCCAGTCGATCCGGCCGTCGGCGGCGTCGAGCTTGGGAGCGGGGGTCGCCTCTCCGGTCTGCGGAGTCGCGACGGCCGTGCCCTCCTCCAGCGCGTCGACCACGCCGAGGGTGAGGCCGGCGCCGCTCCCGGCCAGCTCCGTCAGCAGCTCGCCCGCGGTGCGCTCCCCCGCGTCGACGGCGAGCTCGGCGTACACGTCACCGGCGTCGAGCTCGGCGACCAGCTGGAAGACGCTCGCGCCGATCCGCGTGTCGCCCGCCATCAGCGCCCGCTGGACGGGAGCCGCCCCGCGCCAGCGCGGCAGCAGGGAGAAGTGCAGGTTGATCCAGCCCAGGCGCGGCACCGCCAGCAGGCGCTGCCGGACGAGGCCGCCGTAGGCCACGATCACGCCGAGGTCGGGGGCGAGGCCCGCGATCCGGTCGGTCACGTCCTCGTCGAGGCGGTTCGCCCGGATCACCGGGATCCCCAGCTCCTCGGCCGCGACGGCGACCGGCGAGGGGGTGAGCACGCGCTTGCGGCTCACCGGGGCGTCCTCCCGGGTGACCACGGCGACGACCTCGTGCGCGGAGGCGGCGAGGTCGCGGAGGGTCGGAACGGCGGCGGCGGGCGTGCCGGCGAAGACGAGGCGCACGGGGGTCTCCTGGGGAGTCAGAGGATGTCGGGGTCGTCGAGACGGACCCGGAGCCGGGGGGCCGGCCGGAAGCGGCCGGGCGTGGTCGGCGGGCGACGACGGCGCGTGGCGTTGCGGATCACGGCGGAGCGGAGGCGCGCGGCCACATCCGCACCGCGAGCGTAGTCGAACCGGACGATCGCCCGGACGGAGCCGTCCTCGAGCCCGACAGGACCGAGGACCTCGTGCCGGTCGTCCTCGTCGAGCGCGTCGAGCGCCTCCTCCACCGCGTGCGCGTCGCCGCTCACCGTGGCCAGGCGCACCGCGGGCGGGAAGCGCAGAGCGCGCCGCTCCTGGAGCTCGGCCCGGAGGTACTCGGCCTGCCGCCAGGTCGCCAGGGCGGTCGCGAGCCGGCCGCCGACCCCGACCAGGAGGACCGGCGCGCCCGGGCGGGCCAGCGCCGCGGCGTTCGACCAGGTGCGGAGCGCGTCGTCGGCGACCCGCAGGCTCTCGCGGGCCAGCATCCGCTCGCCGTCCAGCAGCAGGACGGCGTGGTAGCCGCCGTCGGCCCGCGGCTCCGCCCCGCGCGTGGCCACGACGAGCGCGGGCTCGTCGGGGAGGGTGAGCACGGGGCGCTGCCCGTCGGCGACGATCACCTTGGCACCCGGGAAGGCGCGTCCGAGCTCCTCCGCGGTGCGGCCCGCGCCGAGGGAGACGAGGCGCAGAGCCGTCGCCTCGCAGACGGAGCAGGTCCAGTCGGCCGCGATCAGGCCGCACCAGCCGCAGCTCGGCCGCCCGCCCTCGGAGTGCACGCCGAGCGGACCCTGGCAGCGGTTGCAGCGTGCGACGGTCCGGCAGCGGGCGCAGGCGACCACCGGCGCGTAGCCGGGGCGCGCGACCTGGACGAGCACGGGACCGGAGTCGAGGGCCTTCCGCGCCTCCCGCCAGGCGGAGGAGGGGATGCGCGCTGCCGCGTCGTGCTCGTCGGCCGCCCACTGCTGGGCGGTCGGCACGACGTGCGGGCGGCGGCTCGGCCGCGGCTCCACCTCGGTCGCGAAGCCGATCTCGACGAGCCGCTCGACCTCGACCGTGCGCGTGTTGCCGAGCAGGACGAGGCCGGCGCCGCTCTGCTCCTGCCGCACCAGGGCGACGTCGCGCGCGTGCGCGTAGGGCGCGAGCGGCTCGGCGAAGAGCGGATCGCCGTCGTCCCAGAGCGCGATCAGGCCGAGGGCGGAGGAGGGCGCATAGAGGACGGAGCGGTTGCCGACGACGACCCGCGGCCCGGGATCGAGGCAGCGGACGAAGGCGGAGTAGCGCTCGGCGCCCTTCTGCCGCGCATCGAGGCGCACCACCGCCTCCGCGGGGACGAGGGCGGCGAGAGCGAGCTCCAGCTGCTCCTGGTCGCGGTAGTCGGGGACGGCCAGGATCGCGTCGCGGCCCGCGGCGAGCGCGTCCCGGGCGAGCTCGGCGAGCGTGACGGCCCAGCCGCCGACCCACGCGCCCGAGTCGAGCCTCACCGGAGCCGGCACGGCGCCGACCGCCAGCCGGGCCCCCTCGGCGAGTCCAACGAAGGAGGCGTCGGGGTAGCCCGTCACGCCGCCCGCCTCGACCGCGGGCGCCGCAGGAGCGGGACCCGCGGCGAGTCGCGCCTTCTCGACGCGGACGTGGCGGCGCGGCACGGCCAGGCGCAGCACGTCGCTCGCGCCCCCGGAGGCGCGGTCGGCCACCCGGCGGGCGAGGGCCCAGACCTCCGGGGTCAGCACGACGAGCGGCGAGACCAGCTCCTCGATGCCGCTGAGCGCTCCGGCGTGCTCGGTCCCCTCCCCCGTCTCGACGACGAACGCGTCGGCGATCCGGCCTCCGGTCCGCAACGGCACCCGCACGCGCACGCCGGGGACCACCTCGCCGCGCAGCTCCTCCGGCACCGCGTAGTCCAGGAGCCGGTCGAGCTGCGGGAGGGGCGAGTCCAGGAGCACGCGCGCGACGGCTCCGCTCGTCGCCATCGCCGCCGCGCCCGCTACGAGAGGCCCGCGGCGGAGCGCAGGTCGTCGACCCGGTCGAGGCGCTCCCAGGTGAAGTCGGGGAGCTCCCGGCCGAAGTGGCCGTAGGCCGCGGTCTGCGCGTAGATCGGGCGGAGCAGGTCGAGTGCGTGGATGATCGCGGCCGGGCGCAGGTCGAAGACCGAGCGGATCGCCTCGGTGATCGTCTCGTCGGAGACGGTGCCGGTGCCGAAGGTCTCGACGTAGAGGCCGACCGGGGCCGCCTTGCCGATGGCGTAGGCGACCTGCACCTCCAGCCGCGAGGCGAGCCCCGCGGCGACCGCGTTCTTGGCGACCCACCGCATGGCGTAGGCGGCCGAGCGGTCCACCTTCGACGGGTCCTTGCCCGAGAACGCGCCACCGCCGTGGCGGGACGCTCCGCCGTAGGTGTCGACGATGATCTTGCGGCCGGTGAGCCCGGCGTCGCCCTGAGGGCCGCCGATCTCGAAGCGGCCCGTCGGGTTGATCAGCAGGCGCACGGCGGAGGAGTCGAGGTCGACCGTCTCGAGGACGGGGCGGATGACGTGCGCCGCGATGTCCGCGTGGATCGTCTCGGTGCTGACGTGCTCGGCGTGCTGGGTGGACAGGACGACGGTGTCGATGGTGGACGGCGTCGTGCCGTCGTAGCCGATGGTGACCTGGGTCTTGCCGTCGGGTCGGAGGTAGTCGAGCTCGCCCGACTTGCGGACGGCGGCCAGGCGCTCGGCGAGGCGGTGCGAGAGCCAGCTCGGCAGCGGCATGTACTCGGGGGTCTCGTCGGTCGCGAAGCCGAACATCAGGCCCTGGTCGCCCGCGCCCTGGCGGTCGAAGGCGTCCTCGCCCGCCTCGGAGGAGCGGACCTCGAGCGCCGTGTCGACGCCCGCCGCGATCTCGGGCGACTGCTGGCCGATCGAGACCGAGACGCCGCAGGAGCGGCCGTCGAAGCCCTTCTCCGAGGAGTCGTAGCCGATCTCGACGATCGTGTCGCGCACGATCTTGGGGATCTCGACGTAGCCGCTCGTGGAGACCTCGCCCGCGACGTGCACGAGCCCCGTCGTGACCAGCGTCTCGACGGCGACCCGGCTGTGCGGGTCCTCGCGGAGCAGGGCGTCGAGGATGCGGTCCGAGATCTGGTCGCAGATCTTGTCCGGGTGGCCCTCGGTGACGGACTCGGAGGTGAACAGGCGGAGGGGACCGGAGGTCATGCTTCTCTTCTCGTCCCGGCTCGTGCGGACCGGGGTCGTTCGTACCGGGAGTGGCCTGGCGGGCGCGATGCCGGGCGGCAGGCGATCGGCGCCTGGGCGGGCGGACCGGCGGGGCTAGCGCACGACCGCGTCGAGGACGCGATCGGCCACCTCCGCCTTGCTGCCCGAGGCCTCGCCAACTATATCGCCGGCCCGATCGAGGACCACGACGGCGTTGCTGTCGCTCTGGAAACCCTCGGCCCAGCCCACCCTGTTGAGGACGAGCAGGTCGCAGCCCTTGCGGGCGATCTTGGCACGGCCGAGCGCGAGCATCGCGTCCCGGTCCGGCTCGGTCTCCGCGGCGAAGCCGACGACGATCTGCCCCTCCCGCCGGGAGGCGGAGATCTCGGCGAGGACGTCCGGGTTCTTGACGAGCTCGAGGACGAGACGGTCGCCCTGCTGCTCCTTCTTGATCTTCGCGTCGGCGACCGCGGCGGGCCGGTAGTCGGCGACGGCCGCGGCCATGATCACGACGTCCGCGCCGGTGGCCGCGGCGAGGGCGGCCTCGCGCAGCTCGAGCGCGGTGCCCACCGGGAGGACCGTGACGCCCTCCGGCGCCGGCACGTCGAGGTTCGCGGCGAGGAGGGTGACCTCCGCGCCCCGGGCCGCAGCGGCCAGCGCGAGCGCGACGCCCTGCCTGCCGCTGGAGCGGTTGCCGACGAAGCGCACCGGGTCGAGGGGCTCGCGGGTGCCGCCGGCGGTCACGAGGACGCGCACGCCCGCGAGGTCGCGGCGGGCGGAGGCGGAGCGGGCGTGGACGGCGAGGGCCTCCGCCACGATCGTCTCGGGCTCCTCCATGCGGCCGGGGCCCGAGTCGGCGCCGGTGAGGCGGCCGACCGCGGGGCCGACGACGTGCACGCCGCGGGAGCGGAGCACCGCCGTGTTCGCGACGGTGGCGGCGTTCGCCCACATCTCGGTGTGCATCGCGGGGGCGACCACGAGCGGGGCGGTGCTCGCGAGCACCGTGTTGCCGAGCAGGTCGTCGGCGAGGCCGGCGGCGAGCTTGGCGAGCGTGTGCGCCGTCGCGGGCGCGATCACGATGAGGTCGGCGGCCTGGCCGATGGCCACGTGCCGGACCTCGGCGACGCCCTCGTAGAGCTCGGTGTGCACCGGGTTCCGCGAGATGGCCTCGAGGGTGGGCTTGCCGACGAAGCGCAGCGCGGCCTCGGTCGCGACGACGTGCACGTCGTGCTCCGCGAGGACCAGCGCGCGGACGACTCCGACGGCCTTGTACGCGGCGATGCCGCCGGTGATGCCGACGACGACGTTGAGCCGTCGGCCGGCCTCGAGAGAGGAGCCCACCCGGAGGGGACTACTCGGCGAGGGGCTTGGCGACGAGCTTGTCCTCGTTGATCTCGTGCAGTGCGACCGAGAGGGGCTTGTCGTCGATGGTGGAGTCGACCAGCGGGCCGACGTTGTCGAACAGGCTGCCCTCGTGGAGGTCGGCGTAGTAGTCGTTGATCTGGCGGGCGCGCTTGGAGGCGAAGATCACCAGCGCGTACTTGGAGTCGACCTTCGAGAGGAGCTCGTCGATGGGCGGGTCGATGATGCCGAGGTTGTTGGCCATGGGTGTCTCCTTGCAGGCGCATCAGCGCCGATCTGCGGCTCCGGAGCAACACGGCGCGCGGGCTCCGAGGGGCGTGTGCCCGGTGGGACCCGGGGCGTCGGCCCGGAGGTGGTCGGTGGCCCGGTGTCAGCGGCCCGGGTCAGCGGGCGCGCCGTCGGCACGAGGCGACATCAATTCTACGACCTCGCGGGCCGCTTCGGGCACGGTGCTGTTGACGACGGCGAAATCGAACTCGTCCTGCGCGGCCAGCTCCACCTTCGCGGTGGCCAGGCGGCGCTCCTGCTCCTCCGCGCTCTCGGTGCCGCGGCCGACCAGGCGGCGGACCAGCTCGTCCCAGCTCGGCGGCAGGAGGAAGACCAGCCGCGCGTCCGGCATCCGCTCGCGCACCTGGCGGGCACCCTGGATGTCGATCTCGAGCATCACCTGGCGGCCCTGCTCCAGCGCGGCGTCGATGGGGCCGCGGGGCGTCCCGTAGCGGTGCGCGTTGTGGACGACGGCGTACTCGAGGAACTCCCCCGCCGCGACCATCCGGTCGAACTCGGCGTCGTCGACGAAGTAGTAGCTGACGCCGTTCACCTCGCCCGGACGCGGGGCCCGGGTGGTGGCCGAGACCGAGAGCAGGACGTCCGGGTAGTTCTCGCGGATGTAGGTCGACACGGTGCCCTTGCCGACCGCAGTCGGACCGGCGAGGACGAGCAGGCGGTTGCGGCCGGGGCGGCGCTGCCGCGACTCCCGCTCCTCGAGGAACGACGCCAGGCCCTCGACCTGGCGCCGGCCGAGGCCGCCGAGGCGCTTCGACTCGGCGATCCGCAGCTGGTCCATCACCCGGGGCGTCTTCACCACGCCGAGTGCGGGCACCGCGCGGAGCAACTCGCTGACGCGCATCCGCCCCTCGACTCCGAGCGGCTCGGCCTGGGCCGCCGCGAGCACGGCGGTCGCGGGGCGGCGTCCGGCGGCGACGGCCTTCTTGACGGCGGCGCGGGCACGGCGCGCCGCGATCGCGGCCTCGGAGGCGGCGCGCCGGTCCACCTCGGGCGGCGAGGGACGGCGCACGGCCTCCGGGCGCGAGGAGGCGCCGGGATCGGGGCTGACGGTTTCAGCGGACAAGGGTCTCCTGGATGTCGGTCGCGCGGCGGGTGATCTCGGCCGCGATCCCCGAGGGGCCGGCGCCGAGCACGCTCCGCGACTCGCTGATGATGGTGGCGGCGCTCAGCGCGCCGAACAGCCGCTGCGCGTCCGCGACGGCCGCGCCCTGGTGGCCGAAGCCGGGCGCGAGCACCGGGAGTGCGGGGTGCAGCGGCTCGTCGATGCCGATGCCGAAGTCGCCCAGGGCGACCGTGGCGCCGAGCACCACGCCGACCGAGCCGATCGACGCGCGAGCGTGAGCGTCGTTCCAGGATGCCACGTCCGCCACGACCGCGCGTGCCACGGTGGATCCCGCCCGGTCGCCGTCCTGCACGAGAGCGCGCTGCACGGGACGGGCCTCGGGGTTGGAGGTGGCTGCGAGGACGAACACGCCCTTGCCCGCCTCCTCGGCGAGGGTCAGCATCCCCTCGAGGGAGCCGAGCCCCTGGTAGGCCGCGGCGGTCATGGCGTCCGCCTCGAGCGGCGAGCCCGGCCGGAGCCACGCCTCGGCGTAGGCGGTGACGCTCGTGCCGATGTCGCCGCGCTTGACGTCGGCGATCACCAGCAGTCCGGCCTCGCGGGCGTCGGCGAGCACGCGCTCGAGCGCGGCGTAGCCCGCCGAGCCGTGCCGCTCGAAGAACGCGATCTGCGGCTTCACCACGCCCACGCGGCCGGCCGCCGCCTCGACGACCGTGCGGCCGAAGCTCTCGAGTCCGGCTGCGTCGTCGGCGAGGCCCCACGCGTCGAGCAGGTACGCGTGCGGGTCGATCCCGACGCAGAGCCGGCCGTGCGCGGCGAACGCCGCCTCGAGGCGCGAGCCGAAGGAGGCGGTGCCCGCCGCGCCGCCGCTCACGCGGTGCGCTCCGCGCGGCGCAGGGCGTAGTCCTGCAGGCTCGTCACCTCGAAGGGCTCGTTCGCCGCGTCGAGCGAGGCGACCGCGGCCGCGAGCTGGGCGATCGTGGTGAACAGCGGCTTGTCCGCGGCGACCGCGGCGGCGCGGATCTCGTAGCCGTCGGCGCGGGTCGCTCCTCCGCTGGGCGTGTTGATCACCACGTCGACCTCGTCGCGGGCGATCAGCTCGACGATGGAGGGCGCGTCGCCCTCGGCGGTCTCGCTGTACTTGCGGACCACGCGGGCCTGGATCCCGTTGCGGTTCAGCACCTCGGCCGTGCCCTCGGTCGCGAGGATGTCGAAGCCGAGCTGGCGCAGGCGCAGCGCGGGCAGGACGATCGAGCGCTTGTCGCGGTCGGCGACCGAGATGAAGACGGTCCCGCTCGCCGGCATGCCGCCGTACGCGGCGTCCTGGCTCTTCGCGAAGGCGCGCGGGAAGTCGCGGTCGATCCCCATGACCTCGCCGGTGGAGCGCATCTCGGGCCCGAGCAGCGAGTCGACGATCTGGCCCTCCTTGGTGCGGAAGCGCTTGAACGGCAGGACCGCCTCCTTCACCGCGATGGGAGAGTCCATCGGGACGTCGGAGCCGTCGCGCTCGGGCAGCAGGCCCTCGGCCTTCAGCGCGGCGATGGTCTCGCCCACCATCAGGCGCGACGCGGCCTTCGCGAGCGGGATGCCCAGCGCCTTCGACACGAACGGCACGGTGCGCGAGGCCCGGGGGTTCGCCTCGAGCACGTAGAGCACGCCCTGGCCGATCGCGAACTGGACGTTCAGCAGTCCCCGGACGCCGACGCCCTTAGCGATCGCGAGGGTCGCCTCCCGCACCTGGTCGATCTGCCGGCGGCCGAGCGTCACCGGCGGGAGCGTGCACGCCGAGTCGCCGGAGTGGATGCCGGCCTCCTCGATGTGCTCCATCACGCCGCCGATGTAGAGCTGCTCGCCGTCGAAGAGCGCGTCGACGTCGATCTCGATCGCGTCGTCGAGGAAGCGGTCCACCAGCAGCGGGTGCGCCTCGTCGATGATCCCCTCGCCGGCCATCCGCTCGAAGTAGTCCTCGAGCTGGGGCGTGCCGTAGACGATCTCCATGCCGCGCCCGCCGAGGACGAAGGACGGACGGACGAGGACCGGGTAGCCGATCTCCACCGCGACCTCACGGGCGCCGTCGAGGTCGGTCGCGGTGCCGTTGCGCGGAGCGAGAAGCCCCGCCTCGTCGAGGATCCGCGAGAACGCGCCGCGCTCCTCCGCGAGGTCGATGTTCGCGGGGGTGGTGCCGAGGATGGGCACGCCGGCCGCCTCGAGGCCCGCGGCGAGCCCGAGCGCCGTCTGGCCGCCCAGCTGCACGACGACGCCGACGAGCTCGCCGGACTGCGACTCCGCGTGGATGACCTCGAGCACGTCCTCGAGAGTCAGCGGCTCGAAGTAGAGGCGGTCCGAGGTGTCGTAGTCGGTCGAGACCGTCTCGGGGTTGCAGTTGATCATGATCGTCTCGAAGCCCGCGTCCGAGAGCGCGAACGAGGCGTGCACGCAGGAGTAGTCGAACTCGACCCCCTGGCCGATGCGGTTGGGGCCGGAGCCCAGGATGACGACCTTGCGGCGGTCGGCGGCGACGACCTCCGTCTCCTCGTCGTACGAGGAGTAGTGGTACGGCGTGAGCGCCGGGAACTCGCCCGCGCAGGTGTCGACGGTCTTGTAGACCGGGCGCACGTCCAGCGCGTAGCGGGTGCGGCGGACCTCCGCCTCGTCGAGCCCGCGGAGCTCGGCGATCTGCGCGTCCGAGAAGCCGTGGTCCTTCGCCAGGCGGAGGAGTCCGGCGTCGAGGCCGTCGTGCTCGCGCACCAGGTCGGCGATCTCGTTGATCAGCACGATCTGGTCGAGGAACCAGGGGTCGATCTTCGTGGACTCGAACGCCTGCTCGACCGTGGCTCCCAGGCGCAGCGCCTGCTGCACGGTGACGATGCGGCCGTCGGTCGGGGTCCTCGCGATCTCGAGGAGCTCCTCGACCGAGCGCTCCTGCGCGCCCCAGTGGAACGACGAGCCGCGCTTCTCGAGCGAGCGGAGCGCCTTCTGCAGCGCCTGCGCGTAGTTGCGGCCGATCGCCATCGCCTCGCCCACCGACTTCATGGTCGTGGTCAGCGTCTTGTCGGCGGCCGGGAACTTCTCGAACGCGAACCGCGGGACCTTCACGACCACGTAGTCCAGCGTCGGCTCGAAGCTCGCCGGCGTCACCTTGGTGATGTCGTTCGGGATCTCGTCCAGGCGGTAGCCGATGGCGAGCTTCGCGGCGATCTTGGCGATCGGGAAGCCGGTCGCCTTGGAGGCGAGGGCGGAGGAGCGGGAGACGCGCGGGTTCATCTCGATCACGATGATCCGGCCGTCCGCCGGGTCGATCGCGAACTGGATGTTGCAGCCGCCGGTGTCCACGCCCACGTCGCGGATGATCCGGATGCCGATGTCGCGCAGCTTCTGGTACTCGCGGTCGGTGAGGGTCAGCGCCGGTGCGACGGTGATCGAGTCGCCCGTGTGCACGCCGACGGGGTCGACGTTCTCGATCGAGCAGACGACGACCGTGTTGTCGGCCGTGTCGCGCATGAGCTCGAGCTCGTACTCCTTCCAGCCGAGGATCGACTCCTCCAGGAGCACCTCGGTGGTGGGGCTCTGGTGCAGGCCGTCGCCGACCATCCGCACCAGCTCCTCGCGGGTGTAGGCGAAGCCGGAGCCCAGGCCGCCCATGGTGAACGACGGGCGGATGACGAGGGGGTAGCCCAGGTCCTCGGCGTACTCGATCGCCTCGTCGACGGTGTGCGCGATGTAGGACTTCGCGACGTCGGCGCCCGCGTCCAGCACCAGCTGCTTGAAGATCTGGCGGTCCTCACCGCGGTTGATCGCCTCGAAGCTCGCGCCGATGAGCTCGACGCCGTACTTCTCGAGGATCCCGAGGTCGTGCAGCTGGATGGCCGCGTTCAGGGCCGTCTGCCCGCCGAGGGTCGGCAGGATCGCGTCCGGCTTCTCCTTGGCGATGATCGCCTCGATCGCCTTGGGCGTGATCGGCTCCACGTAGGTGGCGTCGGCGAAGTCGGGGTCGGTCATGATCGTCGCCGGGTTGGAGTTGACGAGGATCACGCGCACCCCCTCGGCGCGCAGCACGCGGCAGGCCTGGGTGCCGGAGTAGTCGAACTCGACGGCCTGTCCGATGACGATCGGGCCGGAGCCGATGACCAGGACGCTCTGGATGTCTTCCCTGCGCGGCATTACTTCTGCTCTCCGATGCTGCTGGTCGTGGGGATGTCGGTGGGCTCCGAGGCCGCGCGCCCGGCCGTGCGCTGCACGACCATCTCGCGGAAGCGGTCGAAGAGGTGGTTGGAGTCGTGCGGGCCGGCCGCCGCCTCCGGGTGGTACTGCACCGAGAAGGCGGGGATGTCGAGGCAGCGCAGGCCCTCGACGACCGAGTCGTTGAGGGAGTAGTGGCTGACCTCGACGCGGCCGAAGCCCTCGGGCGAGTCCAGCTCGCCCTCGATCGGCGCGTCCACGGCGAACCCGTGGTTCTGCGAGGTGATCTCCACGCGGCCGGTGAGCTTGTCGAGCACGGGCTGGTTGATCCCGCGGTGGCCGAAGGGGAGCTTGTAGGTGCCGAAGCCGAGAGCGCGCCCGAGCAGCTGGTTGCCGAAGCAGATGCCGAAGAACGGCAGGTCGGCGCGCAGGGTGGTGCGCAGCAGCTCGACGTGGCGGTCCGAGGCCTCGGGGTCGCCGGGGCCGTTGGAGAAGAAGAGCGCGGACGGGTCGAGCGCGAGCACCTGCTCGGCGGTCACCGACTCGGGCAGCACGTGCACGTCGAAGCCGCGCTCCGCGAGGTAGTTGACCGTCGAGGTCTTCACCCCCAGGTCGATGACCGCGACCGAGCCGACGCGCTCGCCGCGGGCGGGCACCGTGTACTGCTCGTCGGTCGAGACCGAGGAGGAGAGGTTGAGCCCCTGCATCTGCCGGCCGCCGAGGACCAGCGCGAGCTGCTCCTCCTCGGGGAGGGCGAGGTCCTCGCCGGAGAACACGCCGGCGCGCATCGAGCCCGCCGAGCGGATGTGGCGGGTGATCGCCCGGGTGTCGACGCCGGAGATCCCGACGATGCCGTCGGTCTCCAGGTCGTCGCCGAGGGAGCGCTGCGCGCGGAAGTTGGAGACGACGCGGGAGGGGTCGCGGACGACGTAGCCGGCGACCCAGATGCGGCGCGACTCCATGTCCTCGTCGTTGGTCCCGGTGTTGCCGATGTGGGGCGCGGTCTGCACGACGATCTGGCCGGCGTAGCTCGGGTCGGTCAGCGTCTCCTGGTACCCGGTCATGCCGGTGGCGAAGACGATCTCGCCCAGGGTGCGGCCTCGGGCGCCGTAGGCCTGTCCCCGGAATCGTCGTCCGTCCTCGAGGACGAGGACGGCGGTGGGTTCGGTGCTGAGGCGTGTCGTTGGCACGGACTAGGAGCCCTTCTGGGTCGTGTCGGGGCCGCCGTCGGCGGCTCCGGGGTGGGAGGGGGAGGAACGGAGGCCGGCGAGGCGCTGCAGCTCGGCGACCAGGTGCGCCCGGAGGGCGGGCTCGGCCACGCGGAGGTAGCTGTCGACGGTCTCGTCGCCGCGGGGCGACCAGGAGATCACGAGCAGGCCGCCCTCCTCGACGACGCGGTCGATCACGTAGCTGCCCTGGCCCGCTCCGCGCAGGAGGGAGGCCGGGATCACCGTCTCGCGCTCGCCGACGGGGGCGATCACGACGCCGCGCTCGTGGAGGCGCAGCACCGCGTTGCCGCGGAAGCCGAGCCCCGGCAGCACGACGCGCTCGAGCGGCTGCTCGAAGCGGGTCGTGGCCACGTACGGGAGGTCGACGCGCTCGACCTCGGCGCCCAGCGAGGACGCGGGCACGGGCTCCGGCGCGAGGGCGGCCGAGCGGCGGCGCCGCGCGCGCCAGGAGAGCAGCATGCCGACGAAGACGAGGACGACGACCGCGGCGATGACGATCGTGATCGCGGCCCTATCCACGGGAGGCCTTCGCGGAGCCGGCGACGACCGCCGCGTCGACGAGCTCGCCGTCCAGCACGGTCGGGAAGCCCCGGTGGAGGGTGGCGACGACGCGGCCCGGCAGCTCGCGACCGAGGTACGGGGAGTTGCCGCTGCGGCCGCGCAGGTCCTCGACGGAGAAGCGGCGTCGCGCCTCCGGGTCGTAGAGCACGACGTTCGCGGCGGCCCCGACGGCGAGGCCCCGGTCGTAGCCGTCGAGCCGGCCGATGCGGGCGGGGGCGGAGGAGAGCACGCGCGCGACGTCGGACCAGCTCATCCGCCCGTCCTCGACGACGGCGGCGTGCACCACGCTCAGCGCGCTCTCGAGGCCGACCATGCCGAACGCCGCGGCGTCCCACTCGCAGTCCTTCGCCTCGACCGGGTGCGGCGCGTGGTCGGTGGCGACGATGTCGATGGTGCCGTCGGCGAGGGCCTCGCGGAGGGCGAGCACGTCCTCGTCGCGGCGCAGCGGCGGGTTCACCTTGAAGCGGGCGTCGTAGCTCGGCCCGTCCTGGCCGGCGACGGCCTGCTCGGTGAGGAGCAGGTGGTGGGGGGTGACCTCGGCGGTCACGTCGATCCCCCGGGCCTTCGCCCAGCGGATGACGTCGACCGAGCCCGCGGTCGAGACGTGGCAGACGTGCAGGCGGGAGCCCACGTGCTCGGCGAGGAGCACGTCGCGGGCGATGATCGCCTCCTCGGCCACGGCGGGCCAGCCCTGCAGGCCGAGGGCGCTGGAGACGGCGCCCTCGTTCATCTGCGCGCCCACGGTGAGCCGCGGCTCCTGCGCGTGCTGGGCGACGACTCCGTCGAACGCCTTGACGTACTCGAGAGCGCGGCGCATCAGCAGCGCGTCCGAGACGCACTTCCCGTCGTCCGAGAAGACCCGCACGGCCGCGCGGCTGCGGGCCATCGCGCCGAGCTCGGCGAGCGACTCCCCCGCCAGACCCACGGTCACCGCGCCGATCGGGCGGACCGTCGCGTAGCCGGCGTCCTCGCCCAGGCTCTGCACCTGCTCGACCACGCCCGCGGTGTCCTGCACCGGCGAGGTGTTCGCCATCGCGAAGACGGCGGTGAAGCCTCCGGCGGCCGCAGCTCGCGTGCCGGTGAGGATCGTCTCGCTCTGCTCGAACCCCGGCTCGCGCAGGTGGGTGTGCAGGTCGACCAGGCCGGGCAGCGCCAGCAGGCCGTCGGCGTCGATCACGCGGGCCCCGCGCGAGTCGAGGTCGGCGCCGATCTCGACGATCACGCCCCCGTCGATCAGCAGGTCGGCGGTCGACTCGTCGGCGAGCGTCGCCCCCGAGATCAGGATCCGCTCCGGCGCCGTGCTCTGAAGCGGCTGGGCAGTGCTCATCAGTGGACCTCCCGTTCGCCGGACAGCAGCAGGTAGAGCGCGGCCATCCGGACGGACACTCCGTTCGTGACCTGTTCGAGCACCGTGGAGCGGCTCGAATCGGCGGCCGCCGAGGAGATCTCGACGCCCCTGTTCATGGGTCCGGGGTGCATGACGATGGTATCGGGACCCAGCCGGGCGAGCCGCTCGTCGTCGAGGCCCCAGATCCGCGCGTACTCCCGGCCGTTGGGGAAGAACCCGCTCGACATCCGCTCGAGCTGGATGCGCAGGAGCATCACGACGTCGGGGAGCCCGGTGTCGATAGCCTCGTCCAGATCGAAGCGGATGGTCGCGGGCCAGTCGCGCGTGTCGACCGGCACGAGGGTCGGCGGTGCGACCAGGGTCACCTCGGCGCCCAGCGCCGTCAGCAACCAGACGTTCGAGCGCGCCACCCGCGAGTGCAGGACGTCGCCGACGATGGTGACCGCGACGCCGTCGAGGCTCTTGCCGCGGGACGCGGAGGCGCCGTGCAGGCGCCGGCGGATGGTGAACGCGTCCAGGAGCGCCTGGGTCGGGTGCTCGTGGGTCCCGTCGCCGGCGTTGAGGATCGAGGCGTCGATCCAGCCGCTCGCCGCCAGAACCGCAGGGGCTCCGGAGGCGCTGTGGCGGATGACCACTCCGTCGGCGCCCATCGCGGCGAGCGTCTGCGCGGTGTCCTTCAGGCTCTCGCCCTTGGAGACGCTGGAGCCCTTCGCGCTGAAGTTGATGACGTCGGCCGAGAGCCGCTTCGCCGCCGCCTCGAACGAGATCCGCGTGCGGGTGGAGTCCTCGAAGAAGAGATTGACCACGGTCTTCCCGCGCAGGGTCGGCAGCTTCTTGACCTCGCGGTTCTGCACGTCCGCCATGTCCTCGGCGATGTCGAGGAGGGCGATCGCGCTCGCGCGGTCGAGGTCCCGGGTCGAGAGCAGGTGCTTCACGGAGCCGTCTCCTCGCCGGTGGCCTGCGACTCGATCGCGACCAGGTCCTCACCGTCCGTCTCGACGAGCCGGACGTTGATCCGCTCGCTCAGGCTGCTCGGCAGGTTCTTGCCGACGAAGTCCGCCCGGATCGGGAGCTCGCGGTGTCCGCGGTCGACCAGCGCGGCCAGCCGCACGGCTCGCGGACGGCCGATGTCGCTGAGGGCGTCCAGGGCGGCGCGGATGGTGCGGCCCGAGAAGAGGACGTCGTCGACGAGGACCACGGTCCGGCCGTCGATGCTCGCGGGGACGGCGGTGCGCGCGGGGGTGCGGACCGGGTGCCGGGAGAGGTCGTCGCGGTACATGGTCACGTCGAGGGAGCCGGCGAAGACGGGGGGACCGTCCGGCTCGATCCGCGCGATCGTCTCGGCGATGCGCCTCGCGAGGGCGACGCCGCGCGTCGGGATGCCGAGGACGACCAGCGACTCGGGGCCGCGGTTCGACTCGAGGATCTCGTGGGCGATGCGCGTGAGCGCTCGCGTGATGTCAGCGCCGTTGAGCACGATTCGTGCCGTCACACCGACCTCCTTCCCCGCCTCACAGGACGGCTGTTAAAGGAAAAGCCGTGACGAGTATAGGGGCCGTCGCGTGGCCCGCCGGACGACCTCCCCGGGAACGACCTCGGCCCGTCCGATCACGGGGATCCGGCGGGCCGAGCAGGTCTCCGGGGCGGGTCAGGCCGTCGTGCGGGACTCCGCGACGGAGGCGAGGAGCCCGTTGATGAAGCCCGCCGAGTCGTCGGTCGACAGCGACGTGGCGGCCTCGACGGCCTCCGAGATGGCGACGCCGTCGGGCACCGCGTCGTTGTGCAGGATCTCCCACACCCCGATCCGGAGGATCGCGCGGTCGACCAAGGGCATGCGCGAGAGGGTCCAGCCCTGGGCGAGCCGGGCGATCAGCTCGTCGATCTCGTCGGCGTGGTCGATGACCCCGTCGACGATCTCACGGGCGTAGAGCCACGAGGCCTCACGGGCCGGCTCGTTCGCCGCCCGCTCGGCCTCGGCGCGCAGCGACTGGGCGAAGCTGATCTGCCGGACGTCGGCGTTGTAGAGGATGTCGAGGGCGCGCTTGCGCGCCTTCGTGCGAGCACTCACGGGAGGCCCGGCTCAGCTGACGCGGCCGAGGTAGTCGCCCGTGCGGGTGTCGACCTTGACCTTCGTGCCCTGCTCGAGGAACAGCGGGACCTGGATCTGGTAGCCGGTCTCGACCGTCGCGGGCTTGGTGCCGCCGGTCGAGCGGTCGCCCTGGAGGCCCGGCTCCGTGTACGTGATCTCGAGGACGACCGAGGCGGGGAGGTCGATGTAGAGCGGGTCGCCGTCGTGCAGGGCGAGGGTCACGTTCTGGTTCTCGAGCATGAAGTTCGCCGCGTCGCCGACGACCGCCTCGGGGACGGTGATCTGGTCGTAGTCGCTGGTGTCCATGAACACGAAGTCCGCGCCGTCGCGGTAGAGGTACTGGAAGTCGCGGCGGTCGACGTTGGCCGTGTCGATCTTGGCGCCCGCGTTGAAGGTCTTGTCGACGACCTTGCCCGTGAGGACGTTCTTCATCTTGGTGCGGACGAAGGCGCCGCCCTTGCCCGGCTTGACGTGCTGGAAGTCGATGACGTTCCAGAGCTGGCCGTCGATGCTGAGGACGGTGCCGTTCTTGATGTCGGTGGTAGAGGCCATGCGAAGGGGGATCCGTTTCGGTGGAAGTCTGCGCCGGCGAGCCCGGTACGCGGGCGCGGCGATATCGGCCGGTCCGGCTGACCCGTCGAGTGTAGTCGACGCGGCCCCGTCGGCAGAGGAGTCTGGACGCCGCATGCGAATCGCCCCACCGGTCCGCCGGAGCGCGAGACGGTGGAGGACCGACCCGAGGAGGAGCACAGGGACGCCGTTCCCGCCGACACCGTCGTGCCGCCCTGGTACTCGATCGCGTTCACCGCGGTGCCGATCGTCATCGCCGTCGTGATCGTGCTCGTCGTGGTGCTGATCGTCGTGAACGTGCGCCGGGCGCGCTCGCTCGGAGTGGATCCGCTGACCCTTCGGACCGACGTCGCGGCCCGCTTCGCGCGCGAAGGTCCCGGCTCCGCCCGCCCGCTGGCGGACCGGCTCGCCGAGCTGGAGGCACTGCGAGCGGCGGGCACGATCACCGACGCCGAGTACGCCCAGGCGCGGAGGGCCGCCCTGGGCGGAGGCTGACGGCGCCGCCCGGGCTCAGCCGAGTCGGACCTACGATCCGATCTCCTGGTACGCCGCGAACAGCAGCGACGTCTCCGGCCCCTGCAGGATGCTCGGGCGGGCGATGTCGTCGAGGACCACGAAGCGGAGCATCCCCGCGCGGGTCTTCTTGTCGCGCTGCATCGCGGCGAGGAGCGTCTCCCACCGTCCGAGCGGGTAGCTCGTCGGCAGGGTCAGCGACTCGAGGACCCGGCGCTGGCGGTCCACGACCGCGTCGCTGAGCGAGCCGGTCAGGCGCGAGAGCTCGGCCGCGAACATCATCCCGACGGAGACGGCCGCGCCGTGGCGCCACTGGTAGCGCTCGGCGTGCTCGACCGCGTGCCCGAGGGTGTGCCCGTAGTTCAGGATCTCGCGCAGGCCCTTCTCGGTGAAGTCCTCGCCGACGACCCGCGCCTTGATCCCGATCGACAGCTCGACCAGGCTGCGGAACTCCTCCGACGTCGGGTCGGTGGCCAGGTCGATGTCGGACTCGATGATGTCGAGGATGCGCGGCTCGGCGATCATCCCGTACTTCACGATCTCGCCGAAGCCGGCGAGGATCTCGTTGCGCGGGAGGCTGGTCAGCACGTCGAGGTCGGCGACGACCGCCCGCGGCGCGTGGAAGGCGCCGACGAGGTTCTTGCCCTCGGCCGTGTTGATGCCGGTCTTACCGCCGACGGCCGCGTCGACCATCCCGAGCACGGTGGTCGGCACCTGCACCAGGTCGACCCCGCGGAGCCAGGTGGCGGCGACGAAGCCGGCCAGGTCGGTGATCGCGCCGCCGCCGAAGCCGACGACCACATCCGTGCGGGTGAAGTCCGACTGCCCCATCACCTGCCAGCAGAAGGCCGCCACCTCCACGCGCTTCGCGGCCTCGGCGTCCGGGACCTCGGCGAGCAGCACCTCGTAGCGCTCGAGCAGGCTCTCGCGGATCTCGGCGGCGAGGACCGCGAGGGTCGGCGGGTGCACGATGAGCACCTTCGCGGCCCGGGGGCCGATCGCGTCGGCGAGGCCGTCGAGGAGTCCGCGCCCGACGTGGATGTCGTAGCCGTTCTCTCCAGCGACGGGGATGGCGGTGGTGCCGTCGTTCATGACTGTCTTCCGCTCGGGCGGCTCGTGGCCGCCGGGTCCGATGGTGCAGGGGTGGCGGAGGGGCGCTGCGCGCGCACCCACTCCGCGATCTCGGCGGCGATCAGGGTGATCGGCCGCCGGGAGGTGTCGACCACGGTGTCCGCGAGGGACTCGTAGACCGGGCGCCGCTCGTCGAAGATGCGGACCCAGTCGCCGACTCCGCCGCGCACCAGCGGGCGGGAGCCGGAGCCGAGCCGGTCGCGGACGGCCTCGGCCGTGGTGGTGAGGAGCACGACGGGCACGTCCGCGAGGTCGGCGCGCGTCGCGGGATCGAGCACCGCTCCCCCGCCGAGGCTCAGCACCACGTCGCGGCGGACGGCGCGCTCGACGACACGGCGCTCCTCCCGGCGGAAGGCCGGCTCGCCGTGGGCGTCGAAGTAGGGGGCGATCGGGCCGTGGGTGCGCACGAACTCCGCGTCGGAGTCGACGAACCCGGCGCTCAGCGCCTTCGCGACCCGCTTGCCGATCGTCGTCTTGCCGGCGCCCATCGGGCCGATCAGGACGAGGCGGGCGCGGGCCGCGCCGGTATCGTGACCCGCCATCAGCGGGCCGCCGAGGACGCGGCCATCAGGCGAGCCCGAGACCCGGGTCGCTCGCGGCGGCCGTGCGGAGCTCGTCGGGGATGGCGGCGAGGTAGCCCTGCAGGTTGCGGCGGGTCTCGGTGACGCTGTCGCCGCCGAACTTCTCGAGCACGGCGTTCGCGAGCACCAGGGCGACCATCGCCTCCGCGACGACACCGGACGCCGGCACCGCGCAGACGTCGGAGCGCTGGTGGTGAGCGCCGGCTGCCTCGCCGGTGGCGACGTCGACGGTGCGCAGCGCGTGCGGCACGGTCGCGATCGGCTTCATGCCGGCGCGGACCCGCAGCACGGTCCCCGTGCTCATCCCGCCCTCGGTGCCGCCGGCCCGGTCGCTGGACCGGGAGATGCCGGCGTCGGACTGGAAGAGCTCGTCGTGCGCCTCCGAGCCGCGGCGGGTGGTGGTGAGGAAGCCGTCGCCGACCTCGACGCCCTTGATCGCCTGGATCCCCATCAGGGCTGCCGCGAGCTGGGAGTCGAGACGACGATCCCAGTGCACGTAGGAGCCGAGTCCGGGCGGGAGATCGTACGCGAGGACCTCGACCACGCCGCCGAGGGTGTCGCCGTCGTCGTGGGCGCGGTCCACCTCGGCGACCATGAGGGCGCTGGTCGCGGCGTCGTGGCAGCGCAGCGGATCCGCGTCCAGGGCGGCGACGTCGGCCGGGCCGGGCAGCGGCGAGCCCTCGGGCACGCGGACCGGCCCGATGGCGAGGGTGTGGCTGACGAGCGAGACGCCGAGCTCGCCGAGGAAGCGGCGGGCGACGGCACCGAGGGCGACACGGGCCGCGGTCTCGCGGGCGGAGGCGCGCTCGAGCACGTTGCGGGACTCGGGGAAGCCGTACTTCTGCATCCCGACGAGGTCGGCGTGGCCCGGGCGGGGCCGGGTGAGCGCGGCGCCGCGGCCCTTGGGCAGGCTCTCGGGGTCGCGGGGCTCCGCCGACATGACGTCGACCCAGCGCGGCCACTCCGTGTTGCCGATGCGCAGGGCGATGGGGCTGCCCATCGTCGCTCCGTGCCGGACGCCGGAGGAGATCGTCAGCTCGTCCTGCTCGAAGTTCATCCGGGCTCCGCGGCCGTAGCCGAGCTTCCGGCGCGCCAGATCGGCGCGGATGTCGTCGAGGGAGACGGGGACGCCCGCCGGCAGTCCTTCGAGGACGGCGACGAGTTCGGGACCGTGGGATTCCCCGGCCGTGAGCCAACGGAGCATCCTCCGATTCTGGCACACGAGGTCAGTGCGCCGGACCCGCCGAGACTGCTCGGCGCATCGCCGCGAGCACCTCGTCCTCGCGATCGAGAGGCAGGGCCGGGTCGCCGCCGACGAAGATCCGCACCTGCACGAGGGCCTGGTGGAGCAGCATCCCGAGCCCGGAGACGACCGGGGAGCCGCCCTGCTCCCAGCGCTGGGCGAGAGCGCTCGGCCACGGGGAGTACGCCACGTCGAACAGGGTCGAGCCCGCGACCGCCGCGTCGGGCACGTCGAGGCCGTCAGCCGCCCCGCCGGGGAGCGTCGAGATCACCAGCGGCGCTCCGGTGGACCAGTCGGCGAAGGAGCGGACCGAGAGCGGGACGCCGAGCGACTCCGCGAGCGGAGCGAGCTCGACGGCCCTCGACGCCGACCGCAGGACGAGATCGACCCGCGCCGCGCCGAGCTCGGCGGCGGCGGCCAGGGCGGAGGCGGCGGTCGCTCCCCCGCCGAGCACCTGGACGCGCTCCGCCGAGACGACGCCCGCCTCGGCGAGGGCGCGCACGATGCCCGCGACGTCGGTGTTGAACCCGCGGAGGCGGGGTGCCGGGCCGGAGCGGTCGACCAGCACGGTGTTGACCGCGCCGGTGACCCGGGCGACCGCGTCCTCCTCCGCCAGCAGCGGGCGCACCGCGTGCTTGAGCGGCATGGTCAGCGACAGGCCGTGCCAGGGCTCACCGGACACGACCTCGGAGAGGGTCGCCTCCGTCGTCTCGACGGCGCGGTAGCTCCAGTCGAGTCCGAGGACCCGGTAGGCGGCCGCGTGCAGCGCGGGCGACTTCGAGTGCGCGATCGGCGCGCCGAGGACCGCGAGGCGGTACCCGGCGACCGTCACTGGTACTCCGGGTGGTCCCGCATCCAGGCCTGCCACTGGTCGACGGCCGCGTTGTGCTCGGCGTCGGTGGTGGAGTAGACCGTCTCGCCCGTCTCGAGGTTCACCGTGACGAAGTACATCCAGGTGCCGTCCGCGGGGTGCATGACCGCGTCGATCGCCACGTCGCCCGGGTTCGAGATCGGCGCGGGCGGCAGGCCGTCGCGCTGGTAGGTGTTGTAGACGTTGCCGGCGTCGTTCCGCTCGGCGTCCGTGGTCGAGACGCGGTCGGTCGCGCCGGTGCCGTACGCCACGGTCGCGTCCGACTGCAGGCGCCACCCCTGGTCGAGGCGGTTCTGGAACACGCGCGCGACCTTCGGGAAGTCCTCGGCGACGCGGGCCTCGCGCTGCACGAGGGACGCGAACACCACGACGCGGTAGCGGTCGTCCACCGGCACACCGGCCTGGTCGAGCGACTGGTACATCCGGTCGACCAGCGTCTTCAGGATGTCGTGCGCCGGCGTCGACGGGTCGATGTCGTAGGTCGCGGGGAACAGGAACCCCTCGAGGCTCGTCGCCCCGGCCGGGAGCCCGAACGAGCCCCAGTCGGCGGCGGCCGCCTCGAGGTCCGTCAGCGCGACCCCGGTACCGTCCGCGATGAGCGGCAGCGCCTCCTTGAGCGCCGTCCCCTCGGGGATGACGAAGGTGTTCGCGAGGCGCGTCGACTCGGAGTCGAGCAGCGCCGACAGTGCGGCCTTGGCGCTCATCTCGGCCTTGAGCGAGTACGCGCCGGGCTGGAAGACGGGCTCCGGGCTCTGGGCGAGGAGCAGGTCGTAGAAGGGGTCGTACGACTTGATGACCCCGTCCGAGACGAGGTTGTTGGCGATGTCGCTGCCGCCGTCGCCCTGGTGGATCGTGAACAGCACCTCGCTCGAGCCGGTGCCGGTGAAGTCGGTCGGCTCGGGCTCGGCGAACAGGCCGCGCACGGGCTCGAGGAAGATCGTGACGGCGATGGCGACGAGCGCGGCGAAGACGCCGAAGGCCAGAAGCCCGCCGATGAGCCCGCGGCGGCTGCGTCGCTTCTTCGCGCCGCCCGTCGCGCGAGCCGCGCGGCGACGCTTCGGGCGCGCGTCCGGGTCGAACGCGGCCGCGTCGTCGCGGCCACGGGGCTCGGGCACGTCGGGCCCGGTGAAGAGGCGGCCCAGCGGATCGTGCGCCTCAGTCGGCGCGGGCTGCTGCTCCGGAGTCGGGTCGGGCGGAGTCGGCTGCGCCTGCTCGGCGGCGCGGGCGTCGCGGCGGCTCGGGGGGACGTCGGTCACGAGGAGGTCCTTCGTTCGGTTCGAGCAGGACTCCGGCCGGGGTGCCGGCCGAGCGCTCGGAATCGATGGCGTGCTGCAGGATCACCACGGCGGCGACCTGGTCGATCACGGCTCGGGAGCCGCGGGTGGTGCGTCCGGAGCGGTGCAGGGCGCTCTGAGCGGTGACCGTCGACAGCCGCTCGTCGACGAGCCGCACCGGGGCGGTGGGCACCGCCTCGGCGAGCAGTCGAGCGAATCCGCGCGCGTCCTCCGTCGAGGCCGTCTCGGCCCCCGACAGCGACAACGGCAGTCCGACGATGATCGCCTGGGCATCGTACTCGGCGGCGAGGTGCGCGATCCGGGAGACGTCCGAGGATCCGCCGTCAGTGCCCGCCCGCGCGACCGTCTCGACGGGCACCGCGAGCAGGCCGTCGGCGTCGCAGCGGGCGACCCCGATGCGGGCACGGCCCACATCGATGCCGAGCCGGACGCCGAACCGGCCCATTCAGCTGGTCGCTTCCTGCACCACGGCCTCGAGCGCCGCGCCGATGGCGGAGACGTCGGAGCCGCCGCCCTGGGCGAGGTCGTCCTTGCCGCCTCCGCCGCCACCGAGGATCCCGGCGGCGCGCTTGGCGAGCGCACCCGCGCGGCGGCCCTGGTCGCGGGCGGCCTGGTTGGTGGCGACGATCACCGCGGGCTTGCCCGAGACGTCGGCGGCGAGCGCGACGACGGCCGGCTCCTGGCCGAGCCGCTCGCGGACGGAGGTCACGAGGGAGCGCAGCTCGTCGGTCGATCCCGCGGTGCCGATGCTCTCGGCGACGACGGTCGTGCCGCCCACCGTGCGACGGGTCGCGGCGAGGGCGGGCACCCGGTCGGCGAGGGCCTTGGCCTCGAACGCGGCGATCCGCTTCTCGGCGGCCTTGAGGCTCGCGACGAGCTCGCCGATCCGCTCGGGGAGCTGCTCGCGGGGTGTCTTCAGCGAGGACGAGATCGTGCTGACGAGGGCGCGCTCGGCGGCGAGCTCCTGGAAGGCCTCGCGGCCCACGAGCGACTCGACGCGGCGGTTGGTCGATCCGACCGAGGACTCGCTGACCAGGCTGATCACGCCGACCTCGGACGAGCGCCCGACGTGGGTGCCCGCGCAGAGCTCGCGCGACCAGGGCCCGCCGATGTCGACCACGCGGACGACGTCGCCGTACTTCTCGCCGAAGAGGGCCATCGCGCCGAGCGCCTTCGCCTCGTCGATCGGGAGCTCGCGCGTGACGACCTCGAGATTGTCACGGATCGCCGTGTTGGCGATCTCCTCGATCTCGCTGCGGGTCTCGAGCGAGAGGGCCTGGTTCCACGAGAAGTCCAGGCGCAGGTAGCCCGCCTTGTTGTAGGAGCCGGACTGGTGCGCCTGCGGACCGAGCACCTGGCGCAGCGCGGCGTGGATGAGGTGCGTGCCCGAGTGCGCCTGCGTGGCGCCCCGGCGCCAGTCGCGGTCGACGACGGAGGTGGCGGCGTCGCCCACTCCGACCTCGCCGCTGGCGACCTGGACCTTGTGGCTGATGAGCCCCTTGACGGGCTTCTGCACGTCGAGGACCTCAAGATCGAAGCCGGAGCCGACGATGCGGCCGGCGTCGGCCTCCTGGCCGCCCGACTCCGCGTAGAGGCTGGTCGCCTCGAGGATCACCTCGGCGATGTCGCCCGCGACCGCCTTCGTGACGGAGTGCCCGCCGACGATGAGGCCGAGGATGCGCGTCTCGGTGTCGAGCACGTCGTAGCCGGTGAACAGCGTCTCGCCGTGGGCGCGGAAGTCGGCGTAGACCGAGAGATCGGCCAGCGCCGACTTCTTCGACTTCGCGTCGGCCTTCGCACGCGTGCGCTGCGCGGTCATGAGGGAGTCGAACGCCTCGCGGTCGACCGTCAGACCCGACTCCTCGGCGATCTCGAGGGTGAGGTCGATCGGGAACCCGAAGGTGTCGTGCAGGAGGAACGCGGTGTCGCCCGGCAGCGTCGGCGACTCGGCCTTCTTCGTCTTCAGGACCGCGAGGTCGAGGATCTCGGTGCCGGCCGCGAGGGTGCGGAGGAACGCCTCCTCCTCGCCGTAGGCGCTGGTCGAGAGGCGCTCGAACTCCGTGGACACCTCGGGGTAGGCCGACGCCATCGCGTCGCGCGAGGCGGCGAAGAGCTCGGGGAACGTCGCGGTGTCCACTCCGAGCAGGCGCATGGCGCGCACCGTGCGGCGCATCAGGCGACGGAGGATGTAGCCGCGCCCCTCATTGGAAGGCGTCACGCCGTCCGACAGCAGCATCAGCGAGGAGCGCACGTGGTCGGCGATGACGCGCATGCGGACGTCGTCCTCGTGGACGGCTCCGTAGCGGCGGCCCGAGAGCTCGGCGGCGCGATCGAGGACCGGACGGACCTGGTCGATCTCGTACATGTTCTCGACGCCCTGCTTGAGGAAGGCGACGCGCTCGAGGCCCATGCCGGTGTCGATGTTCTTGCGCGGCAGCTCGCCGAGGATGTCGAAGTCGACCTTGCTCGTGCCCTCGCCGCGGAGGTACTGCATGAAGACGAGGTTCCAGATCTCGACGTAGCGGTCGTCGTCCGTCGCCGGGCCGCCGTCGATCCCGTAGGCGGGTCCACGGTCGAAGAAGATCTCGGAGCAGGGGCCCGCGGGGCCGGGCTGGCCGGTCGACCAGTAGTTGGTGTCCTTGTCCAGGCGCTGGATGCGCTCGTCCGGCAGTCCCGCGATCGTCTTCCAGAGCGCGATCGCCTCGTCGTCGTCCTTGTAGACGGTGACCCAGAGGTCCTTCTCGTCGAAGCCCAGTCCCCCGTCGCTCTCGGCGCCGGTGAGCAGCTCCCAGGCGTAGCCGATCGCCCCCTCCTTGAAGTAGTCGCCGAAGGAGAAGTTGCCGTTCATCTGGAAGAAGGTGCCGTGACGAGGCGTCTTGCCGACCTCCTCGATGTCGTTGGTGCGGATGCACTTCTGCACGCTGGTGGCACGCGGGTAGGGCGCGGGGACCACTCCGGTGAGGTAGGGCACGAACGGCACCATGCCGGCGACGGTGAAGAGGAGGCTCGGGTCCTCGCTCACGAGGGAGGCGGAGGGGACCACGGTGTGGCCGCGGCTCCCGAAGAAGTCGAGCCAGCGGTTGCGGATGTCTGCGGTCTGCATGGGTTCCGTTACGGTTCGGTCGGTGACGACGCGGATGTCGGGCGGCGGGGCGTCAGCCCTCGCCGATGGCGGCCTTCAGTTCGGCCTCGCGCTGGTGGTAGCCCTCGGAGACGGCCTCGCCGAGCTCCTTCGCGGTGCGGTTGATGTCGGCGAAGAGCCGGGCGCCCGCCTCGGTGCGCGAGACCTGGTGGGCGACCGCGAATCCGAGGCCGATCCCGATGACGATCAGGAGGATGTTCTTCACGGGGTGTCCTTCCACAGCGGCGGGGCGGGCGCGACGGCGCGACGACCCGTTCGATTCTAGGGCGCGGGCGCGGCGCTACTTCGAGCGCGGCCTCTTCGTGCGCTTCGCGGCGGAGCGGCCGACCGCGGCTCCGGCCTTGTCGGCCGTGCGTCCGGCGACGAGCACGGCGCGGACTCCGGCGGTGAAGCCGGCGAGCTTGATGAGCGGACCGCCGACGGTCGCGGCTGTGAGGGCGACGAGCGCGTTGACGTTGCCGGTGACCTCGGCGACGTCCTTGGTGATCGTGTCCACCCGCGCGAGCTGGTGGTTGGCCTCGCGGAGGGTGGAGGCCGACTCGTCGAGGATCGGCGTCAGGCCGTCGCTGGCCTGCTTGATGGCCTCGCTCGTGCTGTCGAAGACGCGCCCGAGCTTCCAGAGCGGGACGGCGGTGATCGCCACCAGGATCGCGAACACCCCCGCGGCGATGAGCCCTGCGATGTCTCCACCGGTCACGGTGACCTCCGTTCGATGCCGCCCAGCGCGGCACTCCAGCCTACCGACGGGCCGCGAGAGGGTCGGACGCGGGGACGGGCGCTCGGCTCGGGCGCGACGGCCGGATCGGGCGCAGCGCGGGACTCTCGGAGCGCGGCGGGCACTCCGGATCGCGACCCCGGGAACGGGAAAGGCCCCGGTGCGGACACCGGGGCCTTTCTCTGCGGGGCTGGACTCAGCGGGCCGCGTAGTACTCGACGACGAGCTGCACTTCGCAGGTCACGGGGACCTCGGCGCGCTTCGGGCGGCGCAGGAGCGTCGCCTGCAGCTTGTCGATCTCGACCTCGAGGTAGCCCGGGGTCTTGGGGAGGACGTCGACGTGTCCACCGGCGGCGGCGACCTGGAAGGGCTCGGTGCCCTCGGAGCGGGTCTTGACGTGGATGACCTGGCCCGGCTTCACGCGGAAGGAGGGGCGGTCGACCGTCTTGCCGTCCACCATGATGTGGCGGTGGGTGACGAACTGGCGGGCCTGCGCGGTGGTACGGGCGAAGCCCGAGCGCAGGACGAGGGCGTCGAGGCGCATCTCGAGGAGCTCGACCAGGTTCTCACCGGTCAGGCCCTGGGTGCGGCGCGCCTCCTGGAAGGCGATGCGGAGCTGCTTCTCGCGGATGCCGTACTGGGCGCGCAGACGCTGCTTCTCACGGAGGCGGACGGCGTAGTCGGAGTCGGCCTTGCGCTTCGAGCGGCCGTGCTCACCGGGAGCGTAGGGACGCTTCTCGAGGTAGCGGGCGGCCTTCGGGGTCAGGGGGATGCCGAGGGCGCGCGAGAGGCGCGTCTTCGAGCGGGTACGGGACGTGGTCGACACAGTGGTCCTTCCAAGGTCTGAGAGGTTCGGTCGCAGCTCTCGACCGCCGGCTCCGGGAGGAGGGCGGTCGCCGCGGTCGTGTCCTCCGCGGGTGCGGGGGAAGGGTGACCGCAGTGGCGGGCTGCGCGATTCAGAGGGATGCGCTGCTCCGCTCGGCTACAGAGCGGTGGGCAACCTCGCAAGACTATCAGGCCACGGCCTCCCGTGCGGGTCGCGCGAGCTCGTGGTCGGCGCGGTCAGCCCCGGTCGCCGCGGATGATGCGCAGGAGCTTCGCCAGGCGTGCGGAGACGTCGCGCTCGTTGCCGTGCTCGGTGGGCCGGTAGTACCGCGCGCCCTGGAGCGGATCCGGGAGGTACTGCTGCTCGAGGACGCCGAGGTCGGCGTCGTGCGGGTACCGGTAGCCCTTCCCGTGGCCGAGCTTCTTGGCGCCGGGGTAGTGCGCGTCGCGCAGGTGCGCCGGCACGCGGCCCGCGCGGCCCGCGCGCACGTCCGCGATGGCCGCGTCGATGGCGGAGTAGGACGCGTTCGACTTCGGGGCGGTCGCCAGGTGCACGACCGCCTGGGCGAGCGGGATGCGCCCCTCCGGCATGCCGATGAACTGCACGGCGTCCGCCGCGGCGATCGCGACGACGAGCGCCTGCGGGTCGGCCATGCCGATGTCCTCGGACGCGGAGACGATGATGCGGCGGGCGATGAACCGCGGATCCTCCCCCGCCTCGATCATCCGGGCCAGGTAGTGCAGCGCCGCGTCGACGTCCGAGCCCCGGATGGACTTGATGAAGGCGCTGATGACGTCGTAGTGCTCGTCGCCGTTGCGGTCGTAGCGCAGCAGGGCGCGGTCGACGGCGCGCGCGACGACCTCGGTCGTGATGACGGGGAGCGCGGGCTCCTCGGCGGCGGCCTCGACGGGAGCGCCCTCGTCGTCCTCGTTCTCCTCGTCCGGGTCCTCCGCGGCGGCGGCGCGGGCGACCCGGTCGGCCTCGCGGGCCTCCGAGCGGGCGGAGGTGGCGGCGGCCTCGAGCGCGGTCAGTGCCCGCCGGGCGTCTCCGGAGGCGAGCCGCACGATGCTCGCCCGGGCCTCCTCCTCCAGCGTCACCGAGTCGCGCAGACCCCGCTCGTCGTGCAGGGCGCGGTCGACCAGGACGCCCAGGTCGTCGTCGCTGAGCGGCTCGAGGGTCAGCAGGAGCGAGCGCGAGAGCAGCGGCGCGATCACCGAGAACGAGGGGTTCTCGGTCGTGGCCGCGATGAGGATGACCCACCCGTTCTCGACCCCGGGCAGCAGTGCGTCCTGCTGCGCCTTGGTGAAGCGGTGGATCTCGTCGAGGAAGAGCACGGTGGACGTGCCGTAGAGGTCGCGGGTGGAGAGTGCCTCCTCCATCACCTGCCGCACGTCCTTCACGCCCGCCGTGACGGCGGAGAGCTCGACGAAGCGGCGGCCGCTGGAGTGGGCCACCGCCTGCGCGAGCGTGGTCTTGCCCGTGCCGGGAGGGCCCCAGAGGATCACGGACACCGCTCCCCGCTCCCCCGTCGTGTCGGCGGCGAGGGCGACCAGGGGCGAGCCGGGCGTCAGGAGGTGGCGCTGGCCGGCGACCTCCTCGAGGCTGCGCGGCCGCATCCGCACGGCGAGCGGAGTCGCCCCGGAGCGGAGTCCGGCCTGCTGCATGGTCATGCCCCCAGCGTAACGACGGCCTCCGACAGAGCCCCGGCCCGACTGCCCGGCGCGACGGAGCGGCGTTTGTCGCGTCTCCGGCGGTTCTCGTAGGCTCGACGCGGCCTGCGTGCGCGGGCCGCCGCGCCGAAGCCGTGCGCGGACGAGGACGTCGGAGGAACACGTGGCCCAGGGCAAGTCGAACGACCGCGAGGCGCGCACCCGGCTCCGGGCCTACCAGGCCCGTCAGAGCCTCCACCGCTCGAGGCAGAAGCGGCGCGTGCGCGACAACGTGATCGCGGCGATCGCCGCCGTCGTCGTGATCGGGCTCGCCGTCGTCGCCCAGATCCTCTACTTCTCCGGCGGCCCCGGCACCCCGGTCGCCGAGCCGACCTCCTCCTCCTCCGCGACCCCGACGCCCGAGGCGACGGGGTCGAACACCGGCGACGTCCCCTCCTCCGACATCGCCGAGGGCCGCGACTGGACGGGCACGCTCACGATCGGCGAGGACCCGCTGGGCATCACGCTCGCCGGCGCCGCCGCCCCGCAGGCGGTGTCCTCCTTCATCTCGCTGACGCAGTCCGGCTTCTACGACGGCGTCTCCTGCCACCGCCTCACCACGGAGGGCCTCTACGTCCTCCAGTGCGGCGACCCGGACGGCGACGGCACCGGCGGCCCCGGCTACAGCTACGGCCCCGTCGAGAACGCGCCCGAGGACGGCGTCTACCCGGCCGGGACCATCGCCATGGCCCGCCAGGGCGGCAACGGCTACAGCCAGGGCAGCCAGTTCTTCGTCGTCTACCAGGACACGACCCTGCCCGCCGACGCGGCCGGCGGGTACACCGTGCTCGGGCAGGTCACCTCGGGACTGGACGCGCTCGTCAGCGACGTCGTGTCGAAGGGCACGGCCGACGGATCGGGTGACGGCGCCCCCGCCGAGCCCGTGACCATCACCTCCGTCTCCGTCGAGTAGCCGCACCCGCGGCGTCGTCACGGTCCGCCCGCGCGGGGAGTGCAATAGGCTTGTCGTCACTGCCCGTTCGCGGCCGAGCGCGGTCTTCGGCCCTCCGGCCGTCGAGCCCCACCGGCCGACGACGCGACGGGCACCGAGAAGCACGACATCGAACAGCAAGGTGAGGCTCCGAGCGATGAGTGACCAGCAGCCGTGGGGACGGGTCGGCGACGACGGGACGGTCTACGTCCGCGTCGGCGACGGGGAGCGAGAGGTCGGCCAGTACCCCGATGCGACTCCCGAGGAGGCGCTCGCCTACTACGAGCGCAAGTACACGGAGCTCGCCGGGCAGGTCTCCCTGCTCGAGCAGCGCGCCAAGCGGGGCGCACCCGCCGGAGACGTCGCCCGGACGGTGCAGTCGCTGTCCGCGGCCATCGCGCAGGCGAACGCGGTCGGCGACCTCGAGTCGCTGCAGACCCGGGTCGACGCGCTGAGCGGCTCCGTCGAGGATCTGACCGAGCAGCAGGCGGCCGAGTCGAAGGCCGCGCTGTCCGAGGCCCTCGCCTACCGCGAGGCGATCGTCGCCGAGGCCGAGGCCCTGGCGGCGGTCGACCCGGCGAAGACGCAGTGGAAGCAGGCCAGCGCCGCGATCGACGACCTCTTCGCCCGCTGGCAGAACCACCAGCAGCAGGGCCCGCGCCTTCCCAAGAACGACGCGAACGAGCTGTGGCGCCGGTTCCGCGGAGCGCGCACCACGATCGAGCAGAACCGCAAGGCGTTCTTCGCCGACCTCGACTCCGCGCACCGCGAGGCCAAGCAGGCCAAGCAGGCGCTCATCGACCAGGCCGAGGCGCTGGTGCCCCAGGGCGCCGACGCCATCCCGGACTACCGCGCGCTGCTCGAGCGCTGGCGGGTCGCAGGCCGTGCCGGCAAGCGGTTCGACGACGCGCTCTGGGCGCGCTTCAAGGCCGCCGGCGACGCGATCTACGGCGCCAAGGCCGAGATCGTCGCGCAGGAGAGCGTCGAGTACACCGAGAACCTCGACCTCAAGCTCGCCCTCCTCGAAGAGGCGGAGCCGCTCCTGCAGGAGCAGGACCGCGAGAAGGCCAAGCGGGTGCTGCTCTCGATCCAGGAGCGCTGGGACGCCGTCGGCCGCGTGCCGCGCGAGCAGGTGCGCACCGTCGAGGACCGCCTCCGCAAGGTCGAGGCGCACGTCCGCAAGCTCGACGAGGAGCACTGGAACCGCAGCAACCCGGAGCGCAAGGCCCGCTCCGAGGGTCTCGCCTCGCAGCTGACCGCCGCCATCCAGAAGCTCCAGGACGAGCTCGACGAGGCGAAGGCGCGCGGCGACCGCGACGCGATCGCCCAGGCGCAGGAGGCGCTCGACGCCCGCAAGGTCTGGCTCGACGCGATCGGCTAGACCCGCGCCGGCGGATCCCTCCACAGATCCGCTCGCGACGTTCCGGAGGGGAGGCGCATCGGCCAGCATGGCCGGATGCGCCTCCCCTCCGTGCTCCTCCCCGGGCACCTCCCTCTCGCGGAGCTGTGCGCCGCCCGCCTCGACGGCGAGCTGGTCGCGCTCGACGAGGGCTTCCTCGTCGCGGACCTGCCCCTGGGGGCGTCCGAGCGGGCCGCCTCCCTGCGCTCGCTGCTCCCCCGCGGCGCCGTCGCCGATCGTCTCTCCGCCGCGTGGGTGCACGGAGCGATGCACCGTCCGCCGCGGGTGCACAGCGCCTCGATCGACCGGCGGAAGCGCCGACAGGCGCCGTCGAACCCCCGCCTGCGCTGCCACGAGGTCCTGCTCGACGAGGACGACGTCGTCCTCCTCGGCGGCGCCCCGGTCACGTCGCCTGCTCGCACGCTGATCGACCTCGCCCGGACGGAGGACGCGGGCGCGATCCTCCGAGCGCTCTCTCGGAGCACCCGGACCGGCCTCGACGCCGTCCTCGCGAGGCTGGAGGAGGGCAGCGCCGTCGCCGGACGGAGGAACGTCGGACGACGGCTGCGGGCGGCGCTCGGCGAGGCGCCGCCCGGGGATCAGCCCGCGTTCACCCGGTAGACGTCGTAGACGGCGTCGATCCGGCGCACGGCGTTCAGCACGCGGTCCAGGTGGGTGGTGTCGCCCATCTCGAAGACGAACCGGCTGATCGCCAGCCGGTCGCTCGAGGTGGAGACCGTCGCCGAGAGGATGTTGACGTGGTGCTCCGAGAGCACGCGCGTCACGTCGCTCAGCAGGCCCGAGCGGTCCAGCGCCTCGACCTGGATCTGCACGAGGAAGATGCTCTTGGAGGACGGCGCCCACTCGACGTCGACGATCCGCTCCGGCTCCTTCAGCAGCTCCTGCACGTTGTGGCAGTTCGCCTGGTGCACGGAGACGCCGGCTCCCCGCGTCACGAATCCGACGATCTGATCGCCGGGAACCGGAGTGCAGCACTTCGCGAGCTTCACGAGGATGTCCGGCGCGCCCTTCACGAGGACGCCCGACTCGCTGCTCCGGCTCCGCGGCCGGGGCGAGCGCGGGAGGGTGACCTCGTTCTCGTCCGACTCCGGATCGCCCTGGATGGAGGAGACGACCTTCTCGAGCACCGACTGGGTCGAGACGTGGCCCTCGCCGACGGCCGCGTAGAGCGCCTCGACGTCGTTGTAGCGCAGCTGGCTGGCCACCTCGGTGAAGGTGTCCTGGCTCATCAGCTTCTGCAGCGGCAGGTTCTGCTTCCGCATCGCCCGGGCGATGGAGTCCTTGCCCTGCTCGATCGCCTCGTCGCGCCGCTCCTTGGTGAACCACTGCCGGATCTTATTGCGGGCCCGCGGGCTCTGCACGAAGTGGAGCCAGTCCTGGCTCGGTCCCGAGTCGGGGTTCTTCGAGGTGAAGACCTCGACCACGTCGCCCGTCGTCAGAGCCGACTCCAGCGGCACGAGGCGCCCGTTGACCTTGGCGCCCATCGTCCGGTGCCCGACCTCGGTGTGCACCGCGTAGGCGAAGTCGACCGGGGTCGCACCGGTCGGCAGGCCGATCACGCGTCCCTTCGGGGTGAAGACGTAGACCTCCTTGGCGCCGATCTCGAAGCGGAGGGAGTCGAGGAACTCGTTCGGGTCGGTGGTCTCCGACTGCCAGTCCGAGAGGTGCGCGAGCCAGGCGAGGTCGGTGTCGTTCGATCCGGAGGTGGGCACCTTGCCGGTGGCCATCTGCTCCTTGTACTTCCAGTGCGCCGCGATGCCGAACTCCGCGTGCTGGTGCATCTCGTTGGTGCGGATCTGGATCTCGACTGCGCGGCCCTTCGGCCCGACGACCGTCGTGTGCAGCGACTGGTAGAGGTTGAACTTCGGAGTGGCGATGTAGTCCTTGAACCGGCCCGGCATCGGCGTCCAGCGGGCGTGGATCGAGCCGAGCACGGCGTAGCAGTCGCGCACCGAGTTCACGAGGACGCGGATGCCGACCAGGTCGTAGATCTCGTCGAACTCGCGACCGCGGACGACCATCTTCTGGTAGATCGAGTAGTACTGCTTCGGCCGGCCGACGACGCGACCGCGGATCCGCCCGGCCCGCAGGTCCTCGCTGATCAGGTCGATGACGTTCTGCACGAACTCCTCGCGCTGCGGCGTCCGCCGCTTCACCAGGCTCTCGATCTCGTTGTAGATCTTGGGGTAGAGCACCGCGAAGGACAGGTCCTCGAGCTCCCACTTGATGGCCTGGATGCCGAGGCGGTGCGCCAGCGGCGCGTAGATCTCGAGGGTCTCGGTGGCCTTGCGGGCCGCGGACTCGGCGGGGACGAAGCCCCAGGTCCGCGCGTTGTGAAGGCGGTCGGCGAGCTTGATGATCAGGACGCGGATGTCCTTCGACATCGCCACGATCATCTTGCGGACGGTCTCGGCCTGCGCGCTGTCGCCGTACTTGACCTTGTCGAGCTTGGTGACGCCGTCGACGAGCATCGCGACCTCGTCGCCGAAGTCCGCGCGGAGCTCGTCGAGCTGGTAGTCGGTGTCCTCGACGGTGTCGTGCAGCAGCGCGGCGGCGATCGTCTTCGAGCCGATGCCGAGGTCGGCGAGGATCTGCGCGACGGCCAGCGGATGCGTGATGTAGGGCTCGCCGCTGCGGCGCTTCTGGTTCGCGTGCGCCCGCTCCGCGACCGAGTACGCGCGCTCGATGAGCGCGATGTCGCTCTTGGGGTGGTGCATCCGGACGGTGCGGACGAGGGTGTCGACAGCACCGGAGGGCTGCGCGCGCGAGAAGATCCGCGGGACCAGTCTGCGCAGGGCAGCGGTCGAGGACGTCGTCGTCGTTTCCGTCACGCGAGGATCTCCATCGCCCCATTATCGCCCGTGCGGACGGCGCCGATGACCGTTCCGCCCGGGGCGGACGGCGCCGGCGTCAGCCGATGCGTCCCGGGCGCCCCTCGCCGTCGACCACGTCGCCGCCCGCCGCGGCCCAGGCGGTCATGCCGGCGTCGACGTTGGCGACCTCGTAGCCGGCGCCGTCGAGGGCCTGCGTCACCATCGCGGAGCGGACTCCGGAGTGGCAGACCACCAGTATCGCCGTGTCGGCCGGGAGCTCGTCCTGCCGGGCGCCGATCTCCCCCATCGGGATGTGGTGGGCGGCCGGAGCATGCCCCGCCGCCCACTCGTGCGGCTCCCGGACGTCGAGCAGCCAGACCTCGTCGCGCTCGACGAGTCCGACGGCGTCGGCCGCCGTGACCTGTGCGTAGTCGGCCACGGCTCAGCCCTGCACGGCCGGCGCGGCCGGAGCGGTCGCCTTCGCCCGGGCCGACTCCACGCGCTTGTCGTGCTTGGAGATCTCGGGCTCCCGGCTGCGCAGCTGGGCGTACAGCGGCGCCGCGACGAAGATCGTCGAGTACGTGCCGACGATGATGCCGATCAGCAGGGCGAGGGAGATGTCGCGGAGAGTGCCCGCGCCGAGGACGAACGCGCCGATCACGAGGATCGCGGCCACCGGGAGGGCGGCGACGATGGAGGTGTTGATGGAGCGCACGAGAGTCTGGTTCTCGGCCAGGTTCACCGTCTCGGAGAAGGTGCGGGTCGTGCTGCCGAGCGCCTCCACGGTGTTCTCGCGGATCTTGTCGAAAACCACGACCGTGTCGTAGAGCGAGTAGCCGAGGATCGTCAGCAGTCCGATCACCGCCGCCGGCGACACCTCGGTGCCGGTGATGCCGTAGACGCCTGCCACGATCACGAGGTCGTGCAGGAGCGCGACGATCGCCGCGAGCGACATCTTCCAGGTGCGGAAGTACGCCCACATGGCCAGGGCCGCGAGGACCACGAAGATCACCAGGCCGCGCAGGGCCTGCTGGGTCACGTCGTTGCCCCACGCCGCTCCGATGAAGGAGGAGGCGACCTGGTCGGTGGGCACGTCGTAGGCCTCCGACAGGGCGTTCCGCACCGCGGTCGACTCGTCGGTCGAGAGCTGGCCGGTCTGCACGCGGATGGAGTCGTCGCCGACGATGGACACGCGCGGCACGGTCTCCGGAGCGACCGAGGTCACCGCGTCCGTCGCCGTCGCCTGCTCGAGGCTCGACGGCGAGGACACCGTGAACTGCGAGCCGCCGGTGAACTCGATGCCGAAGTTGAAGCCGCCGCGGGCGACCGTCCCGAGCAGCGTGATCAGGATCAGGGCGAGCGAGACGAGGTACCACGTGCGGCGCCGGCCGACGAAGTCGATCGATCGCGCACCGGTGTAGAGGTCGTTTCCGAACTGCGAGAAGCTGGCCATCACGCGTCCTTCCCGTTCGAGTCGTTGGAGTCGCGCAGGCCGGCCGCCTCGGCGGCCTTCCGCTCGGCGATGGTCTGGCGCTTGGCCGCCTCACGGGACGCGGAGGCGCGCTTGCCGGCGACCACCTGGTCCTGCGGACGGAAGGCGGCACGGCCGCGGTAGACGGCCCCGAGCGCCCGGGGATCCAGGCCCGAGGCCTTGTGCCCCTCGGCGAAGAACGGTCTCGTGGCCATCAGCTGCAGGATCGGGTGGGTGAACAGCGCCACCACGATCAGGTCGATGATCGTCGTGATCCCGAGGGTGAGCGCGAAGCCGCGGACACTGCCGACGGCGAGGAGGAAGAGGACCACCGCGGCGAGCAGGTTCACCATGTCGGACGCGAAGATCGTGCGCAGCGCGCGCCGCCAGCCGGACTCGACGGCGGACTCGAGGCCGCGTCCGTCGCGGAGCTCGTCGCGGATGCGCTCGAAGTACACGATGAACGAGTCGGCCGTGATGCCGATCGCGACGATGAGACCCGCGACTCCTGCGAGCGAGAGGCGCAGTCCCTCCCGCCAGGACAGCAGCGTGACGACGAGGTAGGTGACGATCGCCGCGACGAGCAGCGAGGCGATCGTGACGGCTCCGAGCACGCGGTACTGCGCGATGGAGTAGACGATGACGAGGATCAGGCCGATGAGGCCGGCGAGCAGGCCGCTGGCGAGCTGGGCGGAGCCGAGCGTCGCCGAGATGCTGTCCGAGCTCTGGACCTGGAAGCCGATCGGCAGCGCGCCGTACTTGAGCTGGTCGGCGAGCGTCTTCGACGACTCCTGGGTGAAGGAGCCCGAGATCTGCGCGTTGCCGTCGGTGATGGCGGCGTTCGTCGACGGGGCCGAGATGACCCGGCCGTCGAGGACGATCGCGAACTGGTTCTGCGCACCCTGCAGCGCCACGAGGCGCGAGGTCACGTCGCCGAAGGCCTGCGTGCCCTGGTCGTCGAACGAGAGGTTGACGGCCCAGGTGCCGGTGCTGGCGCCGGAGGAGGTCGTCATCAGGCCGTTCGAGGCGTCCGAGATGTCCTCGCCGGTGATCTCCACCGGGCCGAGGACGTACTTCACCGTCCCGCTGTCGTCGCAGGTGATGAGCGGCTGGTCGGCCGGGGCGAGGTTCGGGTCCTGGCCGTTGAGGAACGCGCAGTCGAACGAGGTGTACTGGGCCTCGAGCGCCGGCGTGAGGTAGGCGAGGTCGCTCGCGTTCGTCGGCGAGGCGGTCGGCTCCGTCGAGAGCGACGGATCGACGGGCGTCGGCGTGGGCGAGGACGTCGCGTCGCCGCCGACCGAGCTGTTGGTGGCCTGGCTCGCGACGAGGACCGGGCGGAAGTCGAGCTTCGCCGAGGCCTCGATGCGCTGGAGCGTCTCGTCGTCGGGCGTGCCCGGGATCGAGACGACGATGTTGCTCGAGCCCTGGGTCGTGATCTCGGCCTCGGAGACGCCGGACGCGTCGATGCGCTGGCGGATGATCGAGACGGCCTGGGTCAGCTGCTCCGACGAGACGGTGTCGCCGTCGTTCAGCTGAGGCTGCAGGACGATCTGCGTGCCGCCCTCGAGGTCGAGGGCGAGCTTGGGCGTCCAGGAGCCGCCGCCCCAGAGGACGGCCGCCGTGTTGAGTCCGACGAGAGCGAGGATCAGGACACCGAGCCAGCTCAGGGAGCGGCGGGCCTTCCGGACGGGGGTTGATGCGGCCACCCAGGGCTCAGCTTTCTCTTCGGTCGACGGTGATCGGCCCGGGGTCGCCCGGGCGTGGAGAAGGGCGGGCGGGCGCCGATGCGCCCGGCCCGCCCAGGAGACTACTGCGCGTCGGGGCGGCGGTCGCGCTCGACCGGGTCCACCAGCGGGTCGCGGTGCGCGGAGTCGCGCTCGCCGAACTCGGGCGAGCCGGTCGCGGTCAGCGGGTCGGCCTCGTCCTCGGTCTCGACGACGACGGCGTTCTCGCTCGGGTCGATGAGCCGGGCGATCGCCTGACGGTGGATGGTCAGCAGCGTGCCGGGGGTCGACTCGATGACGATCTTGTTCGCCTCGTCGTCGATCGACACGACGGTGCCGAAGAGGCCGGAGCCGGTCATGAGCTCCACCCCCGGCTGGAGGTTGTTCTTCATGCTCTCCGCGTCGCGCTGGCGCTTCTTGTTGTTGCGGAACATGAAGATGATCATCACGGCGAGCAGCAGGACGAGCAGGATGATCGTCGGATCCATGGGTGGGCCTTCCGGAGTGGATGGGCGATCCGCCGCGCGGCCTCAGGTCGAGGCGGAGCGGATCGAGCGGCCCGTCGGGCCTAGAGAATCATAGATCATCGGGGAACAGGGGCGGCTGAGCCGCCGTCCCCCGGGGGTCGATGCCGAAGTGGCGGTAGGCGGCGGGGGTCGCCACGCGGCCGCGCGGCGTCCGGGTCAGCAATCCGATCCGCACGAGGAACGGCTCGACGACGGCCTCGACCGTCTCCGCCTCCTCCCCCACCGACACGGCGAGGGTGTTCAGGCCGACCGGCCCGCCGTCGAAGCGGGTCAGCACGATCTCCATCACCGCGCGGTCGAGCCGGTCGAGTCCGAGCGCGTCGACGTCGTAGAGCTCCAGCGCCGCGCGGACGGCGGTCACGTCGGCCCGTCCGCCGTGGACCAGGGCGAAGTCCCGCACCCGCCGGAGCAGGCGGTTGGCGATGCGCGGGGTGCCTCGGCAGCGGCCGGCGATCTCGGCGATCGCGTCCGCGTCGATGTCGAGCTCGAGCAGCCGTGCCGCCCGGGCGAGCACCTGCCGCAGCTCGTCCTCCGCGTAGAACTCGAGGTGCGCGGTGAAGCCGAAGCGGTCGCGGAGCGGATTGGGCAGCAGGCCGGAGCGGGTCGTGGCGCCGACGAGCGTGAACGGGGCGAGATCCAGCGGGACGGACGTCGCTCCCGCCCCCTTGCCGACCATGATGTCGATCCGGAAGTCCTCCATCGCGAGGTAGAGCATCTCCTCCGCGGAGCGCGCCATGCGGTGGATCTCGTCGATGAAGAGGATCTCGCCGGGCAGCAGCGAGGAGAGGACGGCGGCGAGGTCGCCCGCGTGCTGGATCGCGGGGCCGCTGGAGAGCCGCAGGGGCGAGGAGCTCTCCTCCGCCACGATCATCGCGAGGGTCGTCTTGCCGAGCCCGGGCGGGCCCGCGAGCAGGATGTGGTCGGGGGTCCGGCCCTGCATGGCCGCGGCCTTGAGCAGCAGCTCGAGCTGGCCGCGCACCTTGCGCTGGCCGACGAACTCGCTGAGGTTCCTGGGCCGCAGGGCGCCCTCGAAGGCGACCTCGGCCTCCGATGCGACCTCGGCGCCCAGCACCTCGTCGCTCACGAGCGGGCCGCCGGACCGAGGCGGGCGAGGGCGAGCCGGAGCAGCGCCTGCACGTTCGCGGCGTCGGAGGCCTGCGCGTCGAGCAGGATCTCGTCGACCACATCGGCCGCGGTGCGCTCGGGCCAGCCCAGGCCGACGAGCGCCACGAGCACGTTCTGCGCGGCGGTGGCGGCGGGACCGGAGCCGCGGGCGGCGCGCGGACGGACGGTCACCTTGCCTGCGAGGGACAGGATGATCAGCTTGGCCGTCTTCGGGCCGATGCCGCTGACCTTCCGGAACACCCCGTCGTCCTCGTCGGCGACCGCCTGCGCGATCCGGTCCGGCTCGACCGCGCCGAGAACGCCGAGGGCGGACTTCGGGCCGACGCCGGTCACGCCGATCAGCAGCTCGAAGATCTCGAGCTGCTCCTCGTCGGGGAAGCCGTAGAGGGTGAGCGAGTCCTCGCGGACGACGAGCACGGTGCTGACCGTGGTCTCGTCGCCGACGCGCATCTCGAGCGCGTGCTGCGGGGTCACGTTCACCGCGTAGCCGACGCCGTGGACGTCGAGGACGGCGAGACTCCCGCGGGCGGAGAGGACGGTGCCGCGGAGGGAGGAGATCACCGCGTCAGTCTAGATGCTCGAACAGGCGTTCGACTCGCGGCCTCGGCGGCGCGCCACGCCCGCTGCGCTGCTGTGCCGCCCGCCGCTCCGTCGGCACCGGCTCCCGCCGACCCGGAGGAGGGGGCGAGAGGGGCCCGCCAGGCGTGGCAGACGGCCAGGGCGAGAGCGTCGGCCGCGTCGGCCGGCCGCGGCGGGGCGTCGAGCCGGAGGACGCGCTGGATCATCGCGGTGACCTGGCGCTTGTCCGCGGCTCCGTAGCCGGTGACGGCGGCCTTCACCTCGCTCGGCGTGTGCATCCCGACCGGGAGCCCGCGCCGGGCCGCCGCGACGAGGGCGACGCCGCTGATCTGCGCGATGCCCATCACGGTGCTGACGTTGTTCTGCGCGAAGACCCGCTCGATCGCGACGGCGTCGGGGCGGTGCTCGTCGAGCAGCGCCTCGAGCCCGTCGCCCAGGGCCAGCAGGCGGCGCTCCAGCGCGTCATCGGGCGGTGTCCGGAGGACCGTCACGTGCACGAGGGTCGCGCGGCGGTCGCGCGAGACGTCGACGATGCCGACGCCGCAGCGGGTGAGCCCGGGGTCGATCCCGAGGACGCGCATCAGGCCGCCCTCCAGGATCGGGCCGGGCTCACCGCGTCACTCCTCGTTCTCGAGCTCGGCGCGCACCTCTGCCGTGATGTCGAGGTTGGTGTAGACGTTCTGCACGTCGTCCGAGTCCTCGAGCGCGTCGATCAGGCGGAAGACCTTGCGAGCCGTCTCGGCGTCGGCCTCGACCTGGAGGGAGGCGACGAACTCGATGTCGGCGGAGTCGTAGTCGATGCCCGCCTCCTGCAGGGCCGAGCGGGCCGGGACGAGCTCGCTCGGCTCGACGCGGACCTCGAAGCTCTCGCCGTGGTCGAGCACGTCGTCGACACCGAAGTCGAGGACCGCGCCGAGCACGTCATCCTCGGTGACGCTCTCTCCGTGGGGCACGGAGATGACGCCCTTGCGCGCGAAGTTGTAGGCGACGCTGCCCGGGTCGGCCATGGTGCCGCCGTTGCGGGTCATCGCGGTGCGGACGTCCGCCGCGGCGCGGTTCTTGTTGTCGGTGAGGCACTCGACGAGCAGGGCGATGCCGTTGGGGCCGTAGGCCTCGTACATGATCGTCGTGTAGTCGATGACCTCGCCGGTGAGGCCGGCGCCGCGCTTGATCGCGCGGTCGATGTTGTCGTTGGGCACCGAGGTCTTCTTCGCCTTCTGCACGGCGTCGACGAGCGTCGGGTTGCCGGAGAGGTCGGCGCCGCCGATCTTGGCGGCCACCTCGATGTTCTTGATCAGCTTGGCGAAGGACTTCGCGCGGCGCGAGTCCTTGATCGCCTTCTGGTGCTTGGTCGTGGCCCACTTGGAATGCCCGGACACGGTGCTCCCTCGGAAATCTCGTTGCGTGCGGCCCCCGAGGGCGCCGCTGATGGCAGGGGCCAGTCTATTCGAGAGCCGGTCCGCGCCCGTCTCGGCCCGAGCGCCGAGCCTTCCGCGCCCGTCTCGCCGACGACGAGCCGCCCTCCCGGCGCGCCCCCGCACCGCCGAACGCACGGTCCGCGGGCCAGCGGATCGCTGTAGGCGGACGCGACCCGCTCCACCCACCCCCGCCACCCCCGGAAGCCGACCGCGGCGAGCCGGGCAGGGACCGGCTCGCCACAAGCACAGCCGAACCTGTAATCCGCGTGCCAGCGGATCGCTGTAGGCGGACGCGACCCGCTCCACCCGCCCCGCCATCTCCGGAAGCCGACCGCGGCGAGCCGGGCGAGGACCGGCTCGCCACAAGCACAGCCGAACCAGTGATCCGCGTGCCAGCGGATCGCTGTAGGCGGACGCGACCCGCTCCACCCGCCCCGCCATCTCCGGAAGCCGACCGCGGCGAGCCGGGCAGGGACCGGCTCGCTACTTGATCAGCCGTGACAGCAGCCGGTCGGCGAGGATCCTGCCGTCGGTCTGGCAGGTGGGGCAGTACTGGAGCGTGGAGTCGTGGAAGACCACCTGGCGGATCGTGTCGCCGCAGACGGGGCACGCCTCTCCTGTGCGGCCGTGGACGCGCATGCCGAGCTTCTTCTCGCGCTTGAGGTCGGCCGCGTGCAGGCCCTCGGCGCGGGCGAGCGCCTCCTCGAGTGTGTAGCGGAGGGCCGCATAGAGGCGGTCCAGCTCGTCGGCGGTGAGCGCGGCGGGCTTGAAGGGCGACATGCGCGCCACGTGGAGGATCTCGTCGGAGTAGGCGTTGCCGATGCCCGCGATGCGGGACTGGTCGCGGAGGACGCCCTTCACCTGCGCCCGGCCCGCCGTGGCGAGGATCGCGCCGAGGATCTCCTCGGTGAACTCCGGGTCCAGCGGATCGGGACCCAGCCGGGCGACGCCCGGGACGTCGAGCGGATCGGCGACGATCGAGAGCGCGAGGCTCTTCTTGGTGCCGGCCTCCGTCACGTCGAACCCCGACCCGTCGTCGAGGACGAGCCGCGCGGCGAGCGGTCCCCGGCCGGGCTTCGCCGGCGCCGTCGGCCGCTCGGGCCGCCAGCGGACCCAGCCGGCGCGGGCGAGGTGCAGGAGGACGTGGGCCTCGCCGACTGCGAGGTCGAGGAACTTGCCGTGCCGCGACACTCCGTGGACGGTCTCGCCGGACAGAGCGGACGGCGGGATGGCGACGGTCTTGAGGGCGGAGATCGCGAACACGTCGAGCCGCTCGAGGACGCGTCCGCCCAGGCGCGCGTCGAGATCGAGGGCGAGGGCCTGGACCTCGGGGAGTTCGGGCATGCGACCACCCTGGCCCGCGGGTCCCGCACCGTCCACCCCTGGCGGAGGGGACGGCAGCGGGTCAGTCGCCGAAGCGCGTCGCCGCGACCTTCCGCAGGAACAGCTCGTGGAACCGGTAGTCGCCGGTGATCTCGGGATGGAACGCCGTCCCGAGGAGGTTGCCCTGCTCGACCGCGACCACCCGCCCGTCGGCGACGCTGGCGAGCGCGGTCGCCCGCTCCCCCAGCTCCTCCACGACCGGTGCGCGGATGAAGACCGCGTGCACCGGCGGATCGCCGATCGCCGGCACGTCGAGATCGGTCTCGAAGGAGTCGAGCTGGTTGCCGAACGCGTTCCTCCGGACCGACACGTCCAGGCCGCCGAAGCTGCTCTGGCCGTCGATGCGGTCGAGGACCCGGTCGGCGAGCATGATCAGCCCGGCGCAGGTCCCGTAGACGGGCATCCCCGCACTGATCGCCTCGACGACCGGCTCCGCGAGGCCGAAGAGGCGCGACAGCTTGTCCATCACCGTGGACTCGCCGCCCGGGATGACCAGCCCCGCGACGGTGGCGAGCTCCTCCGGGCGTCGCACCAGCACCACCTCGGCGCCCAGCTCGCGCAGGACGTGCGCGTGCTCGCGGAAGTCGCCCTGCAGCGCGAGGACCCCGACGCGGAGCCCCTCGAGGGACTCCCGCGTCGATCCTGCGCCGGCGAGCGGCGCGTCGGCGCTACCAGCCACGCTCGGCGAGGCGGTGCGGCGCGGGCACGTCGGCCACGTTGATGCCGACCATCGCCTCGCCCAGGCCGCGCGAGGCCTCCGCGACGACCTTCGCGTCGTCGAAGAAGGTGGTCGCCTTCACGATCGCGGCCGCGCGCTTGGCGGGCTCGCCCGACTTGAAGACGCCGGAGCCGACGAACACGCCGTCGGCGCCCAGCTGCATCATCAGCGCCGCGTCGGCCGGGGTCGCGACCCCGCCGGCGGTGAAGAGGACGACGGGGAGCTTGCCGGTCCGGGCGATCTCGACGACCAGGTCGTAGGGGGCCTGCAGCTCCTTGGCGGCGACGTAGAGCTCGTCCTTGGTCATCGCCTTCAGGCGGTTGACCTCGCCGGAGATCGTGCGGATGTGCTTGGTCGCCTCGGAGACGTCGCCGGTGCCGGCCTCGCCCTTCGAGCGGATCATCGCTGCGCCCTCGGTGATGCGGCGCAGCGCCTCGCCTAGGTTGGTCGCTCCGCAGACGAAGGGGACGGTGAAGTTCCACTTGTCGATGTGGTTCACGTAGTCGGCGGGCGAGAGGACCTCGGACTCGTCGATGTAGTCGACGCCGAGCTCCTGCAGGATCTGCGCCTCGACGAAGTGGCCGATGCGCGCCTTCGCCATGACGGGGATCGACACGGCGGAGACGATGCCGTCGATCAGGTCGGGGTCGCTCATGCGTGCGACGCCGCCCTGCGAGCGGATGTCGGCGGGGACGCGCTCGAGCGCCATCACGGCGACCGCGCCGGCGTCCTCCGCGATGCGGGCCTGATCGGCGTCGACGACGTCCATGATGACGCCGCCCTTGAGCATCTCGGCGAGACCGCGCTTGACGCGGCTCGAGCCGAACTGCTCGGGAGCGGACGAGGACGGAGTGGTGGTGTCGGTCATGTTCGCGAGTCCTGTTCTGTGCGGCGACTTCCGCCGACGGCAGCTCCGAGTCTACGAGACGGCGCCCGCCGTCCGCGGCGCTGGACAGGGGGCCGGGCGGCGGTCTAGAGGCTCGGCCAGGCCGCCGCGAGGCTCGCCCGCACGTCGCCGAGCAGCTGCGGGAGCGCCTTGGTGCGGGCGATGATCGGGAAGAAGTTCGCATCGGTCGCCCAGCGCGGGACCACGTGCTGGTGCAGGTGCGCGGCGATCCCCGCTCCCGCGACCGCGCCCTGGTTCATCCCGAGGTTGAAGCCGTCGTTGTTCGAGACCGAGCGGACGACGCGCATCGCCGTCTGCGTGAGCGCTCCGATCTCGGCCACTTCCTCGGGAGTGGCCTCGTCGTAGAGCGGGATGTGCCGGTACGGGCAGACCAGGAGGTGGCCGGAGTTGTACGGGAACAGGTTCAGTAGGACGTAGGCGTGCTCCCCGCGGGCGACGATGAGGGCCTCCTCGTCGCTCAGCGTCGGCGCCACGCAGAAGGGACAGTCGTCGGCTCCGGGCTGCCCCTTCTGGATGTAGACCATCCGGTGCGGCGTCCACAGGCGCTGGAACTCGTCGGGAACCCCGGCGAGGTGCGCCGAGCCCTCCGCCCCCTCGGGCACGCAGCCGTCGCTCACGCTCAGACCTGCGCCTTCGAGGCGACGGCCTCGCGGATGCGCGCGACGGCGTCGGCGACCGGGATCCCGTTCTCCTGCGTGCCGTCGCGGAAGCGGAAGCTGACGGCTCCGGCGTCGCGGTCCTTCTCCCCCACGATCATCTGGAAGGGCACCTTCTGCAGCGTGGCGTTGCGGATCTTCTTCTGCATCCGGTCGCTGGAGTAGTCGATCTCGGCGCGGATGCCCGACCGCTTGAGCTCGCCGACGACCTCCTCGAGGTAGGGCAGGTACTCGTCGGCGATCGGGATGCCCACGACCTGGACCGGCGACAGCCAGACCGGGAACGCCCCGGCGTAGTGCTCGGTGAGGATCGCGAAGAAGCGCTCGATGGAGCCGAAGAGCGCGCGGTGGATCATCACGGGCCGCTTCTTCGAGCCGTCCGAGGCCGTGTACTCGAGCTCGAAGCGCTCGGGCTGGTTGAAGTCGAGCTGGATGGTCGACATCTGCCAGGTGCGGCCGATGGCGTCGCGCGCCTGCACCGAGATCTTCGGACCGTAGAACGCCGCTCCTCCCGGATCCGGCACCAGCTCGAGACCGGAGGCGACGGCGACCGCGCGCAGCGACTCGATCGCCTCCTCCCACTGCTCGGGCGCACCGACGAACTTCGGGTTGCCCTCCTCGTTCGTGGACAGCTCGAGGTAGAAGTCGTCGAGACCGTAGTCGCGCAGCACCTGCAGCACGAACTCGAGGTTGCGGGTCAGCTCGGCCGACACGTCCTCCTGCGCGACGTAGATGTGGGCGTCGTCCTGGGTCAGGCCGCGCACGCGGGTGAGGCCCTGCAGGGTGCCGCTCTTCTCGTAGCGGTACACGGTGCCGAACTCGGCCAGGCGCAGCGGGAGCTCGCGGTAGCTTCGGCCGCGCGAGCGGAAGATCAGGTTGTGGAACGGGCAGTTCATGGGCTTGAGGTAGTAGTCCTGGCCCTGGCGGGTGACGTTGCCGTCCTCGTCCTGCAGCTCGTCGAGGTGCATCGGGGGGAACATCCCCTCGGAGTACCACTGCAGGTGCCCGCTCGTGAGGAACAGGTCGCCCTTGGTGATGTGCGGCGTGTAGACGAGCTCGTAGTCGTGGGCGAGCAGCTGCTCGCGCATGTACTGCTCGATCTCGTAGCGGATGATCCCGCCCTTGGGGTGGAAGACCGCGAGGCCGGAGCCGATCTCGTCCGGGAAGGAGAACAGGTCGAGCTCGTGGCCGAGCTTGCGGTGGTCGCGGCGCGCCGCCTCCTCGAGGCGGGCCTGGTGCTCGCGAAGCTCGTCCTTCGTGGGCCACGCGGTGCCGTAGACGCGCTGCAGCTGCGGGTTCTTCTCCGAGCCGCGCCAGTAGGCGGCAGCGTTGCGGGTCAGGGCGTAGCCGTTGCCGATCATGCGGGTGTTGGGCAGATGCGGGCCGCGGCAGAGGTCCTTCCAGACCGTCTCGCCGGAACGCGGGTCGACGTTGTCGTAGATGGTGAGCTCGGCGCCGCCGACCTCGACGCTCTCGTCCTCGGCTCCCCCGCCCTTGATCCCGATCAGCTCGAGCTTGTAGGGCTCGCCGGCGAGCTCGGCGCGCGCCTCCTCCTCGGAGACGACGCGGCGCACGAACCGCTGGCCCTGGCGGACGATGCGGTCCATCGCCTTCTCGAGCGCCTTCATCGCCTCGGGCGTGAAGGGCTCCTCGACGTCGAAGTCGTAGTAGAAGCCGTCGGTGACGGGCGGGCCGATGCCCAGCTTCGCCTCCGGGTTGATCTGCTGCACCGCCTGCGCGAGCACGTGGGCCGCGGAGTGGCGGAGGATGTTCAGCCCGTCCGGCGAGGAGATGAGCACCGGCTCGATGCGATCGCCCGGCACGACGTCGGCGGCGAGGTCCTTGAGCTCCCCGTTGACGCGGATCGCGACCACGGCCCGGTCGGTGAAGTGCGTGAATCCCGTGCCCGCCTCGGTGACGACCGAGTGGGACTCGTTCTCTGCGGGATTCGACGGTTCGTTCGACACGTGCGGGCACTCCTCGGGCTCGGTTGACCCCTCGACTGTAGTCGGCGGCGGCCTCTACCCGAGCGCGTCGAGCACGCGGACGCCGAGCGCGCGCAGAGCGGAGGCGAGCTCGTCCCGGTCGGCGCCGGGGAGCACGAGCGAGCTGCGCTCGAGCTGGTGCAGGAGGACCTCCTCCAGGCCGGGCGGCAGGGCGTCCACGGCGAGCGCCCCCTCGAGTGCGGCGAGCACGGCGACGACGGCCACCGCGTCGCGTGCCGCGAGTCTGCGTGCGCTGATCTCCATGCGTCTCCGTCCGTGTCGTCCGACCCCGTCACCCTGCCGACAGGACGTACCCCGGAGAGGGGCGCGGGGGCGACCGGTGCGCAATCCGTCCAGGTGGCATCCTGGTCCGATGGGTGCCGGTCCTGCGCTGCAGCGCTTCACGCGCTCCGGGGCCGACCTGGAGGAGGCGCGGCGCTTCTACTCGGACGGCTACGGCGGGTCGGGATTCCGGACGGAACCGGTCGAGCGGCCCTTCTCCTTCCGCTACGACGTCTCCGGGAGCGAGGGCGTGAGCCTGCGGACGTCTGTGTTCCGGGGCTCCGTGTCCGGGGGGCTGCGTCCGGCGGGCGAGTACGTCGTCTCGTGGTTCCTCTCCGGCACGAGCGTGGTGGACCCGGAGGGCGATCGGATCGTCCACCTGCCGGGGCGGCCGGTCGTGTTCCCCAGCGCGCGTCCGTTCGAGTTCGTCAGCCGCGACTTCCAGCAGCGGCTCGTGCACGTGGCCGCCGGCCTCCTCGAGCAGGTCGCGTCCGAGGCCGGCGACGGCGTGCCGCTGCCGCTCGTCTTCGACCACCGCTCGATCGCCTCCGCGTCGGCACTCCCGGGCTGGTGGCGGGCGGTCGACGACTTCGCGGGCGTCCTCCGGTCGGGCCGCGAGGCGACAGCGCTGCAGCTCGTGGCGGCCGAGCGCGGCGTCGCTCTGCACCTGCTCGCGACCTTCGCGCACCGGCCGGTCGTCGTTCCGGCGCAGGTGCTGCGGCCGGGGCTCGAGCACCTGCTGCGTGCCGCCGAGTTCCTGCACGCGTTCGCCGCGTCGCCCGTCACCGTGTCCGACATCGCGACAGCGGCGGGGCTCACTCCGCGGGCGCTGCAGGCCGCGTTCCGGAGGCACTTCGGCGACACTCCGCTCGGCTACCTGCGCGGCGTGCGTCTCGACCGGGCGCGCGTCGAGCTGCGCGAGGGCGCTCCGGGCGAGGAGACCGTGCGCGCCGTCTCCGCGCGCTGGGGCTTCCTCAACCAGGGCCGCTTCTCGGGGGCGTACCACCGCCGCTTCGGCGAGTACCCGGTGGAGACCCTGCGCCGCTGACGCTCAGTCGCCGAGATCGAGATCGCGGGCGTAGCAGACCGAGTGCTCGGACCCGATGCAGGCGCCGAACGGCGGGATGGCGTGGTAGCCCTCCCGGAGGTAGAACCGCATCGCGTCGGGCTGGAGCGTCCCGGTCTCCAGCACCAGGCGTGTCGTGCCCAGAGCGGCCGCCCGCGCCTCGAGCGCGCGCAGGACGGCCGTGGCCGCTCCGGTGCCGCGGGCGGCGGGGTCGGCGAACATCCGCTTCACTTCGATCGCCCCCGGTCCGAGGACGTCGTCGTCGAGAGGCCGCAGTCCGCCGCAGGCCACCGCCGTGCCGCTCGCGTCGCGGGCGACGAGGAAGACGGGCACGTCGTCGGCCGAGGGCGGCGTGCCGGGCTCGTGGTCGTCGTTGCCGTAGCGCTCGTCGAGCTCGCGCCGCTGCGCGTCGCGCAGACGCTCGGCGTCCGGGTGGGTCCACGCCACCTCGTCGATGGTCCAGCTCATGAGGGCTCCTCCCGGCCGCGCGGCGGGCACGGCCGAGGCCATTCTGCCGCGCCCGCCCCCCTCCGGCCCGCCCGGTGGCAACCCCTTCCGCGCCGAACCGCAGCGGGCGTCGACTGGAGGCCCACCGACGAAAGGACGCACCGTGCTCTCCGACTCCCCCATCGGCCCCGTTCTGCTCACCCGCGACCTCGCCGCCTCCCGCGCCTTCTACGCCGGCTCCCTGGGGCTGGAGGTCCTCGAGGAGAGCGAGTCGGCGATCGCCTACTCCTGCGGCGGCACGCGGCTCACCGTCACCGCCAGCACCACGGGCTCGAAGGACGAGCAGACCAAGGCCGCCTGGCGGGTGGCCGACCTGCGCGCCGAGCTGGACGCGCTGGCGGCTCTTGGCGTGGCTCCGCAGGATTACGACAGCGACGAGCTGCGCACCGAGAACGGCGTGGCCGACCGCGGCAGCGTCTGGGCGGCCTGGATCCTCGATCCCGACGGGAACGCGCTCGGCATCGAGCAGCCCAAGAGCTGATCGGTGCCGCTCTAGACTCGCCCCATGCCCGACGACTCCGCTCCGCTGCCCGCGCCCGGGTGGTACCCGCACCCGGCCGACCTCGGCTCGGAGCTCTACTGGGACGGCGCGGCGTGGACCGACCGGTCCCGCCCGTCCTCCTCGGCGCCCGCTCCCGCCTACGGCACGCCCCCGGGCGCTCCGGAGCAGGAGCTGTTCGCCTATCCGTCCGCCCCGTCCTCCGCGGCGGGCCGCAACCCGATGGCGATCGCGAGCCTCGTGCTCGGCGTCCTGAGCCTGCTGATCAATCCGCTGCTGATCCCCTCGATCCTCGCCATCGTCTTCTCGGCGAGGGGCCGGGCGGCCGCACCGGTCGTCGGAGGCGGTCGCGGGCTCGCGACGGCAGGACTCGTCACCGGGACCCTCGGTCTGGTGTCGGGCGTCTTCACCATCGTCGGCAACCTCTCGGCCGGGGTCCCCGGCCTGGCCGGCTGACCGGGGTGCCGCGGCCCTCGACGCCCCGATGACCGCGCGCCGGAGCGCTCCCTGGCTCCTCGTCGTGGCGGTCGCCCTGGTCGCGCTGGTCCTGCGCGGTCCGATCGTCGCCGTCGCGCCCATCATCGACGCGGTGCGCGAGGACCTCGCGCTGTCCGCGGGCCAGGCGGGGATCCTCACCAGCATCCCCGTGCTCTGCTTCGCCCTGGCGACTCCGCTCGCCCTCCTGGTGATCCGCCGCGCGGGACCCGACGCCGCCGTGACCGTCACGGTGATCGGCGTCGCGCTCGGCACGATCGTCCGCTCGATCGGCGACGTGGGACCGGCCGTGGCGGGCACGATCCTGATCGGCGTCTCCATCACGATCGGCAACGTCGTCCTCCCCGTCGTGATCCGGCGGGACGTCGCTCCCGAGCGCGTCGACCTTACGACGGGCGTCTACACCGCGGCCCTCAACATCGGCTCGACGATCACCTCGCTCGGCACCGCTCCGCTCGCTCTGGCGCTCGGCTGGCGCGGCGCCCTGCTCGTCTGGCTCGCCCTCAACGCCCTCGCTCTGGCCGGCTGGCTCGTGGCCGTGGGGCCTCGGGCGGCCCTGCGTCCGACTCCCCGCCCGGCCCGCGCCGACCGCGCACCGGCCGCACCGGCTCCGCGGATCTTCCGCAGCGCGACCGTGCTGGCGCTCGCGCTCTGCTTCTCGAGCCAGGCGTTCTCGTACTACGGAGTGACGGCGTGGCTCCCCTCGTTGCTCGTCGACCGCAACGGCTTCTCGATCGCGACCGCGGGCGCGAGCGCCTCGGTGTTCCAGCTCGCCGCGGTCGCCGGCGCCCTCGGCGTCCCGCTCCTGGTCCGGAGGCTCGGACCCCTGGGGAGCATCGTGCTCGTCGGCCTCCTCTGGTGCACGGTGCCGGCGGGGCTGCTGCTCGCCCCGCAGCTCTGGGCGCTCTGGTGCGTGCTGGGCGGCGCGGCCCAGGGCGGAGGATTCACGGTGGTCTTCGTGCTCGTCGTGCGGCTCTCCCGCTCCGACGCCCACGCGTCGCGGCTCTCGGCAACGGTGCAGGGGATCGGCTACGCCGTGGCCGCCACCGCCCCGACCGTCATCGGGTTCGCGCACGACGCGAGCGGCGGCTGGGAGGCTCCCCTGCTGACCGTCCTCGCCGCGACCTGCTCCTTCCTCCTCTTCGGCACCCTCGCCGCTGCGCGCCAGCGCCGGGCCTGACCCGCGACACGACCGGCCGCGCCGTCAAGGGGGCCGTCCGACGACTGTCGGCCCCGTAGCGTGTCCGCATGGCCGAGCAGAGCACGACCCGCGAGAAGACAGCGCCCGATCCCGACGATTCCCGGAAGCCCGACGACGTCACCGACATCACCAAGCGCTCCTGGTTCTACGTCCTCAAGAAGACGGCTCGCGAGTTCGGTGCGGACCAGTGCACCGACCTCGCCGCCGCGCTCACCTACTACGCCGTGCTCGCGCTCTTCCCCGCCCTGCTCGCGATCGTGTCGGTGCTGGGGCTCTTCGGCCAGGCGCAGGCCACCACCGATCTGGTGCTCGACCTGATCGGGAACCTCGCGTCGAGCGAGGTCGTCGACCTGCTGCGCGACCCGATCCAGGCGCTGACCAGCTCCTCCGCCGCGGGTCTCGCCTTCGTGACCGGTGTCGTCGGAGCGATCTGGTCCGCCTCCGGCTACGTCGGCGCCTTCGGCCGCGCGATGAACCGCGTCTACCAGATCGACGAGGGGCGCCCCTTCTGGAAGCTCCGCCCGACGATGCTCGGCGTGACCGTGGTGACGGTCGTCCTGATCGTGATCGCGGCGCTCATCCTCGTGCTCAGCGGACCGGTCGCGACCGCCGTCGGCGACGTCGTGGGCCTCGGGCCCGCCGCCCTCACCGTGTGGAACATCGCGAAATGGCCGGTGCTCGTGGTCATCGCGATCGTGATCGTCGCGATCCTCTACTACTGGGCGCCCAACATCCGCCAGCCGAAGTTCCGCTGGATCAGCATCGGATCGATCGTCGCCCTGGCGATCTGGCTGATCGCCTCGACCGGCTTCGCGTTCTACGTGGCCAACTTCTCCAACTACAACAAGACCTACGGCTCGCTCGGCGCGGTGATCGTCTTCCTCCTCTGGATCTGGATCACCAACATCGCCCTGCTCTTCGGCGCGGAGTTCGACGCCGAGCTCGAGCGCGGACGCGAGCTGCAGGCGGGCATCGAGGCGGAGGAGACCATCCAGCTCCCCCCGCGCGACACCGCCGCGAGCGACAAGAAGGCGGCCGTGCACGAGAAGGACGTCCGCGACGGACGCTGGCTGCGCCTGGCGAGCGAGAACCGCAGCGACGAGGGCGCGGCCCAGGACGACGAGGCCGCGAAGAAGAAATGACTCAGGACTCGGACGACCAGAGCGCGCGGTAGTAGGCCGCGCGCTCGTCGTCCGGATCCGCTCCGTACTCCGCGAGGAGCAGCGGGGTGTGGCCGGGGCCGTAGTTCCAGCCGAGGCTGACCGCGGCGACCGCCAGATCCGCCCAGCGGTCGCCCACGCCCAGGTCGCCGACGTCGACCGTGCCGCTCCAGCGTCCGTCGTCGTCGACCAGCGTGTTCGGAGCGCACGCGTCGCCGTGCACCACGACGGGGTCCACGAGCTCCGGAGCCGCGCCGAGCGCCGACGGCCGGCGCGCGAACCAGGAGTCGCCGCGCAGCTCCTCGGGCACCGCGTCGACGGGGAGCGCGTGGACCGCCCGCAGGCCGGCCGCGATCGCGCGGACGGCCTCCTCCGGCCGGGCTGTCCACTTCGGATCGACGGCGCTCCGCCCGGGCAGCGGTGCGGTGAGGAGCCACTGCCCCTCCTCGTCCTCGCCCGCCTCCAGGATCCGGGGCGCGTCGATCCGCCCCTCCAGCCAGCGCAGACGCGCGATCTCGCGACGGAGGTCGACGCCCGTGGACCGGGGATTCCACTTCAGGTACCCGGCGTCCACGCGGAAGGTCAGCCCGTCGAGCTCGTTGCGCCAGACGAGCGCCGGATCGGTGCCGCCGTTCAGGCGCCTCGCCGGCGACGGGATCCGGACGCCCTCGAGCGAGGACTGCCGTGCGAGGTCGGGACCGCTCATGCCTCCAGGGTAGGCGCCCCGATCCTGAGAGGATCCGCATGCCGCGGACCGCGCCACCCGCCTCCTCCGAGCAGCGCGCCCTTACCCTGACGGGCGTGCCGGAGCAGCCGCCCGGCGCGATCCGGTGACGAGGGAGCCCCCGTGACGCAGAGCGACGACGACCGCGGGCCCGTGCAGCCCGACTTCTCGAAGGAGCAGGAGGGCTACCGTCCCGGGCTCAAGCCCCGGCAGCTGCAGATGATCGCCATCGGCGGCGCGATCGGCACCGGCCTCTTCCTCGGCGCGGGCGGCCGACTCGCCACCGCCGGTCCCTCGCTCGTCGTCGTGTACGCGGTCTGCGGCGTCTTCGCCTACCTGATCCTCCGCGCGCTCGGCGAGCTGGTCCTGCACCGGCCGAGCTCGGGCTCCTTCATCTCCTACGCCCGCGAGTTCCTGGGCGAGAAGGCCGCCTTCGTCGCCGGCTGGATGTACTTCCTGAACTGGGCGATGACCGCGATCGCCGACGTCACCGCGGTGGCCCTCTACGTGAAGTACTGGTCGCTCTTCTCCTCCGTGCCCCAGTGGCTCCTCGCACTCATCGCCCTGGTCGTCGTGCTCTCGCTGAACCTCGTCTCGGTCAAGGTCTTCGGGGAGCTGGAGTTCTGGTTCGCGCTGATCAAGGTCACGGCGCTGGTGGTCTTCCTGGTGATCGGCGTCGTCGTGCTCGCCGCGGGCTGGCCGCTGCAGTCCGGCGGCGTCGCCGTGGACCCCGGGATCAGCCTCTGGAACGACAACGGCGGCATCCTGCCCGGCGGCCTGATCGCCAGCGTCCTGGTCGTCCAGGGCGTGGTGTTCGCCTACTCCGGAGTCGAGCTGGTCGGCACGGCGGCGGGCGAGACCGCGGAGCCGGCGAAGGTCATCCCGCGCGCGATCAACTCGGTCATCCTGCGCATCGCCGTCTTCTACGTCGGCTCGGTGCTGCTGCTGACGCTGCTGCTGCCCTACACGGCCTACTCGAAGGGCGAGAGCCCGTTCGTCACGTTCTTCAGCTCGCTGGGCGACGGCTCCTCGGGCGAGATCGCCGGATCGATCATGAACTTCGTCGTGCTGACGGCCGCGCTCTCCAGCATCAACGCCGGGCTCTACTCGACCGGCCGCATCCTCCGCTCCATGGCGCTCAACGGCTCCGCCCCCGCCTTCACCGGCCGGATGAACAAGCAGGGCGTCCCCTACGGCGGCATCCTGCTCACGGCGAGCATCACCCTGATCGGGATCGTGCTGAACCTCTTCGTGCCGTCCGAGGCCTTCGAGATCGTCCTCAACGTCTCGGCGCTGGGCATCGTCACGGGCTGGGGCATGATCGTCCTCTGCCAGATGCAGCTGCAGCGCTGGGCGGCCCAGGGCCGCCTGGAGCGCCCGTCCTTCCGGATGCCCGGCGCCCCGGTGACCTCGTGGCTCACCCTGGCGTTCCTGGTGATCGTGGTGGTCCTCATCGCCGTCGACTTCCCGACCGGCACCTGGACCGTGGGGATCGTCGCGGTGGTCGGCGTGCCCGCCCTGATCGTGGGCTGGCACGTCGCGAAGCCGCGCATCCTGGCGATCGCGTCCGCCCGGGACGGCTTCACCGGCGCCCACCCCGTGATCGCCGCCCGACCGGCCTCCGAGGCCAAGCGCGACGGGAACGAGCGGCGCCGCGAGTAGGGCGGGTCAGCGCCGGCGGAGGTAGCGCAGGAGCAGCGTGTCGCCGGCGCTGAGCACGTGCGCCAGGTGCTGCGGGCGAGGTCCGGGGACATCGCCGCGGGCGAGCCTCCCGGAGTCCCCCGCCTCGAGCGTCGGAGCGACGGTCAGGCAGAGCTCGTCGACGGCGTCCGCGGCGAGGAGGGTCCCGAGCAGCGACGGACCACCCTCGCAGTGGATCCTGCCGAGCCCCCGCTCTGCGAGCTGCGCCCGCATCCGCGTCGCGTCGAGCCGTGCGTCGCCGCAGACGAGCACGTCGGCGACCTCGGCGAGCTCCGCGCGGCGGCGGGCCGACGAGGAGCCGGTGGTCACGACGATCGGACGCACCGGCGCCTCGGTGAAGATCCGCGAAGCGGGATCGAGGTCGAGCGACCCCGAGACGATCGCGAAGACGGGCTGCGGGGCGAGCCCGGTGCCGAGCCGGGCCCGCACGGACTCGTCGCTCAGCACCATCGGGCCGTAGCCCTCGGTCCGAACCGTGCCGGCCGCGACGAGCACGACGTCGGCGAGCCGGCGGAGCAGGTCGAACACGCGCAGGTCCGCCGCGCCCCCGAGATCGCCCGAGACGCCGTCACGGGTGACCGCTCCGTCGACGCTCGCGACGAAGTTGACCCGGAGCCACTCCTCGCCCGCCCCGTCCGCGTAGAGGGCCAGCAGAGCCTCGTCGGACAGGTCCTGCCCGGCCGGCGACAGGCCGTCGATGCGGGCGCTCACGCCGCCGGCTCCACGTTGTGGCGGAGGAAGGCGGGCGCCCGCCAGCCCAGCACCGCCTCCGTCATCCGCACGGCGTCCACCGCCTGGCGCACGTCGTGCATGCGCACGATCCGCGCACCGTTCAGGATGCAGATCACCGCGGCGGCGAGGGAGCCCTCGAGGCGCTCCCCCTGCGGCCGGTCCAGCGCCTCGCCGATGAAGTCCTTGTTGGACACCGCGGCGAGCACCGGGAAGCCGAGCGCGGCCACCTCGCCCAGCCGGCGGGTCAGCTCGAGCGTGTGCAGGGTGTTCTTGTTCAGGTCGTGACCCGGATCGACGATGATCCTCCCGGCAGGCACTCCACCCGAGAGCGCGCGATCGACGCGGCTCCGCAGGTGGTCGACCACCGTCGCCACGACGTCGTCGTACTCGGGTCTCTCCGGCTCGCTGCGGGGAGCGCCCACGCTGTGGGTGATGACGAGCTGAGCGGAGGAGGAGGCGACGACCTCGAGCATCCGGGGGTCGTGCAGCCCACTCGTGTCGTTGATGACGGAGGCGCCCGCGGCGATGCTCGCGCGCGCGACCTCGGCGCTCGTCGTGTCCACCGAGACGACCACGTCGCTCCGCTCCGCGATGCCCGCCACGACGGGGACGACCCGGTCGAGCTCCTCCTGGAGCGTGACAGCGGGGCCCCGGCCGAACGGCACTCCGCCGATGTCGACCCAGTCGGCGCCGAGCTCCGCGGCGCGCACGGCGGCCGCGATGGCGCTGTCCAGGGCGAAGGTGGAGCCCTTGTCGTAGAAGGAGTCGGGTGTGCGGTTCACGACCGCCATCACGGCCACCTGCCGCTCGAAGTCGAACTCTCGTCCGCCGATGTGCCGCGTGGTCATGGGCGCGTCCCTCCCGCTCGGAGCGCCGGGAGAAGGCCGGCGCCGCTCACCCTAGACGAGCGGAGTCGGCGGAGGCTGGAGCGGGCCGCCCTCGAGAAGCGCCTGGAAGAGGACGTGGTCCTGCCACTCCCCGGCGATCCGCAGGTAGCGCCGCGCGACGCCGATCCGCTCGAACCCGTTGCGCTGCAGCACGGTCTGCGATCCGACGTTGTGGAGGAGCGTCCCGGCCTGCACGCGGTGCAGCCCCAGATCCTCCCGTGCGGTGCGCAGGACGGCTCCGACCGCGCGGGTCATCACGCCGCGGCCCTCCAGATCGCTGTCGAGCCAGTAGCCGAGCTCGCCGCTGTCGAAGGCGCCGCGGACGATGTTCGCGAGGGTCAGCCGACCGACGATCACGCCGCCCGCGTCGAGGACGAGCGGGAGCACGCTGCCGGCCCGGTGCGCGGCGAGCGCGTCCGCGACGGCGTCGGTCTGGCCCCCCGCCTCGAAGAAGCGGGTCGAGCGCGTCGGCTCCCAGGGCGCGAGGTGCCGGCGGTTGCGCCGGTACGCGGCGGCGAGGGCCGGTCCGTCGTCCCGCGAGACGAGCCGCAGGAGGGTGCCCTGGTCGTCGACGGGGATCGGGGCGGGCATCCTGCGAGGGTAGCGCCGGAGCCGGGAACGACAGAACCCCCGGCCAGGGGCCGGGGGTTCTCGTGGTGGGCGATACTGGGATCGAACCAGTGACCTCTTCCGTGTCAGGGAAGCGCGCTACCGCTGCGCCAATCGCCCGTTGCTCCGTGCGGAGCGCCTCGTTCGGTGAACGATCGAGGTGGATACGGGATTCGAACCCGTGTATACGGCTTTGCAGGCCGCTGCCTCGCCTCTCGGCCAATCCACCGTGTACGGGATTCGGTGTCGGCGGCCCGAGGGCCGACCAGGTGGGAGGCACCCGAGGGTGCCGTCCCGATGACGCCGGTCCGAGGACCGGTGTTCGAGCGGATGACGAGATTCGAACTCGCGACCCTCACCTTGGCAAGGTGATGCGCTACCGCTGCGCCACATCCGCATGTAGGTCGTACTGGTGTTGCCGTCTTGCGTGTCGTGCTGTCGTGCTGCCTGTCCGGCGCTTTCGCTGCCCGGCTCGACCTAGAAGAATGTATACGACAGCGGCGCCGGAATCCAAATCGAGCGGACGCCGATCCCGCCGCTCGGAGTCCGATCCGCGTCTTTCCGCGCGAAACCGGCTCGTCGCCGTCCGTTCACCCGGGCGTGGCGGGCGTCGGCGGTGCATCCGGGCCCCGCGGATCCGCTACGATCGTCTCTCGGGTCGTCCAGCACGTCCCCCTGGGCGATTGGCGCAGTTGGTAGCGCGCTTCCTTCACACGGAAGAGGTCATCGGTTCGAGTCCGGTATCGCCCACCCTCACCCCCGGTCCGTGCTCACGCACTCGGCCGGGGGTTCTCTCGTCCCGCCGCGGCCGTCCTCCGTCGTCGCAGCGCCCAGTCGAAGGAGCCGACCCGCGATGATGGGCCGCTCGCACGCCGTCTCCGGTGCGCTCGCCTGGGCCGTCGCCGCCTCCGTGCCCGCCGTCGCCGGGCCCCTCGGCCTCGCGGGTCTCCCGCTGGACCTCCGGCTGGTCGGCCTCGGAGTCGCCGCCGGCTGGGCCCTGGTGCCCGACGCGGACCACGCGAGCGCGACCGTCTCCCGCTCGGCGCCGGGCGCCTCCCTGCTCACCGCGACCGCGGGCCGGATCAGCGGAGGGCACCGGCACGGGATGCACTCGCTGCTCGCGGTCGCCGTCGTCTGGTACCTGGTGCCGGTGCTCACGGCGCTGCGCTTCCCGGTGCCGATCGTCGGCCCCGTCGCCGTGGCCGCCGTGCTCACGCTGCCCGCCCTCGCGTTCGCCGCGAAGGCCGTCCGGGCCGCCCCCTCCTGGCGCATCGCCTGGGCCGGGGCGACGGTCGTCACGGTCCTGCTCGTCGCGCTCGCCGACGGCACCTGGGCGTGGCTCCGGGTCGCCGCGACGCTGGGCTACCTCGTGCACGTGGCCGGCGACGCCCTCACGACCGGCGGGATCAACTGGCTGTGGCCGCTGCGCGTGCGCCTGCCGCGGCGCCTGCGCCGGACGCCGCTGCGCCACGTCTGGACCACCGGAGGCTACGCCGCGCTGCCCGTCCTGGGCTCCGCCGGGTCCTGGCGCGAGACGGTCCTCTACTGGCTCATGTCCGCGGCGACGATCGTGCTCACCGCCTCGATGATCACGGCCGAGCTGCTGTAGCCCGGGGCGCCCTTTTCAGAAGACCTTCCCCGGGTTCATGATCCCCAGCGGGTCGAACACGGCCTTGATCCCGCGCTGGAGCGCCAGCGAGTCCTCGCCCAGCTCCTCCGCCAGCCAGCGCTGCTTGAGCAGTCCCACGCCGTGCTCGCCCGTGAGCGTGCCGCCGAGGGCCAGGGCCGTGCGGAAGAGCTCCGCGGCGGCGTCCCAGACGTCCTCCTCCACGGGTCCGTCCCCCGCGGGCAGCACGAAGTTCGGGTGGAGGTTCCCGTCCCCCGCGTGGGCGACGGTGGGGATGCTGAGCCCCGTCCGCTCCTCGATGCCGCGGATCGCCGCGAACATCGCCGGCAGCGCGGAGCGGGGCACGCAGACGTCCTCGATCAGCACGCGGCCCTCCGCCTCGAGCGCCGGGTGGAAGGCCCGGCGGACGGCCAGCAGAGCCTCACCCTCGGCCGGGTCCTCGGTCGCCTCGGCGGCGCCCCCGGAGGCGGTCACGATCTCGAGGACGCGCTGCGACTCCTCCGCCGCTCCTCCGCCGTCCGTCTGGACGAGGAGGTAGGCGGCACCGCGGTCCAGCATCGCTCCGGTGTAGCGCGAGATCGCGGCGAGCGCCGCCTCGTCCATCAGCTCCATCACCGCGGGACGGAGCCGCGCGGCGGTGATCGCGGCGGAGGCGGCGGCCGCGGCGACGACGCTCGGGAAGTACGCGCCGACCGTGACCACGCGCCCGGTCGGGATCGGGCGGAGCTTCACGGTGGCCTCCACGATGACGCCCAGCGTCCCCTCGGAGCCGGTCAGGAGCGCGGTGAGGTCGTACCCGGTGACTCCCTTCACGCTGCGGCGGCCGGTGCGGAGCAGGCGTCCGTCGGGGAGGACGACCGTCAACCCGAGCACCGCCTCGCGGGTCACGCCGTACTTGGCGCACAGCAGCCCCCCGGCGTTCGTCGCGATGTTGCCGCCGATGCTCGAGATCGCGCGGCTCGCGGGGTCGGGCGAGAAGACGAGGCCGTGCGGAGCGACGGCGTCCGACAGCGCCTGATTGATGACCCCGGGCTCGACCACCGCCAGCTCGTCCTCGAGCGACACCTCGAGGATGCGGTCCATGGCGGCGGTCGAGAGGACGAGCGCTCCCTCGCTCGCCACTCCCCCGGCAGCGAGGCCCGTTCCCGCTCCGCGCGGCACGACCGAGAGCCGGTGCTCCGTCGCTATGCGCAGCGCCGCCTGCACGTCCTCGACCGAGCGGGCAGCGACGAGCGCGAGCGCGCGACCCGGTGCGGAGAAGCCCGACTTGTCGGTGTGCACGGCCTCGAACCCGGGGCCCTCGGTCAGGACCGCGTCGCCGAGCGCGTCGCGCAGCTGTCGGAGGATCTCGTGGTCGTGCATGGTTCACTCCGTGCGGTCGCGGGCGGGTCCTGCCGATCCTTCCACGGGCGCGGGGCAGGATGGCGGGATGACCGGAGAGACGCGATGGCCGCGGTGACGAGCGCGGGGATCCTGCTGCACCGCGAGGGCCCCTCCGGCACCGAGGTGTTCCTCGGGCGGATGGGCGGCCCCTTCTGGACCCGGCGCCCCCGCGCGTGGACGATCCCGAAGGGCGTGCACACCGGCGACGAGACGCCGCTGGACGCCGCGCGACGAGAGTTCGAGGAGGAGACCGGCGCTCCTCCGCCCGACGGGGAGCTGACCCTCCTCGGCGCGTTCCGGCAGAGCGCGGCCAAGACCGTCACGGTCTTCGCCGGGCGCGGACACGTGGACACCGCCTTCGTCGCGAGCAACACCTTCGAGCTGGAGTGGCCGCGGGGCTCCGGCGTGCTGCGCAGCTTCCCCGAGCTGGAGGACGCCCGGTGGCACCCGCTCGACGAGGCCCGCTCGCTGGTGGTGGCCGGGCAGGTCGCCGCCCTCGACGCGCTGGCCGAGCTGCTGGCGGATCCGGACGGCGGGGACCGGGCCGGCACCGCCCCCTAGTCCGCGGTCGCGTAGACCCGCAGGCCCAGCGGCACGATCCGCACCACGGCCTCGTCGAACCCGTCGCGGGAGCCGTCGAAGCGCTCGGTCTCGCCGTCGTGCGCCCACTCGGGGTCGTCCCCCGCGGGCCGGCGCGCGCCGACGGTGATCTCCGGCGTCGAGAACGACTCCACCACCGGTGCCCGCCAGCCGGGCACACGGCCGACCACCGGGGTCGCCGTACGGCCGAGCAGGAGCGAGAACGCTCCCCGGGTGCGAGGAGTCCGTCCTGAGTGCAGGATGCGCACGTCGAGGTGGCCGTCGTCGAGCCGACGCCGGGCGAGCGGGGCGGCCGTGCGCGGGTGCTCCTGGTTCACCCCGACGAAGTACGACCAGACGAGCTGCGTGCGCCCGTCGCGCCGGAGCTCGAACGGATCGGTGCGCCGCACGACCGAGAGGGCCGCGATCACGGCGGCGAGCGGCTTCCCGATCCGCTTCTCGCGCTTCTCGCGGGCCGCGACGAACTCCGGGTAGACGCCGATCGAGACCGTGTTGAGCACCGTGACCGGGTCTCCCCCGTCCGCGACGACCTCGGCCACGTCGACGTCGCGGCGCTCGCCGATCGTCGCCGCGTCGAGCGCGTCCTGGACGGTGAGCAGCCCCAGCGCCTTCGCGAAGTGGTTCATGGTCCCGCCCGGCAGCACGAGCAGCGTCATCCCCTCGGCGCGGGCGAGAGCGGCACCGACCGACATGGTCCCGTCCCCGCCGTAGATCCCGAGCACCCGGGGCGGAGAGTCCCCCGAGCGCGCCTCGCGCACCACGTCGGCGAGGTCCTCCCCCTCGGTCAGCCGGTGCACGCGCGCCTTCGGGAACCGGGCTCGGACCAGCGGCTCGGGATCGGGGCGGTGCGAGTCCCGGCCCGCGCCGGGGTTGAGGACCACGAGGAGGGCGGCGCCGTCCCCCAGCGGGCTGCGGTCGACGGGGGGCCGGGTCGCGCGCTCCGAGACGGGCACGTGGCGCGGCTCGGCCGGCAGGACGGCTCGGCCGACGACCGCGACCGCCGCGCCGAGCGCCGCGCCGCCGAGGACGTCCGAGAGCCAGTGGACGCCGACGTGCAGGCGGGAGAAGGCCACGGCGGCGGCGAGCGGGGCGACCGCCGCCCCCACTCGGGGCGACTCGAGCGCGACCCCGGCGGCGAAGGCGGCGGCGCTCGCCGCGTGACCCGAGGGGAAGGACGCCGACGTCGGCACCGTCGCCAGGCGCCGGCCGACCGGGACGTCGACGAGGAGCGGCCGGTCGCCGCCGAACACGCGCTTGCCGACCAGGTTCGCGAGCGCGCTGGCCGCGGCGAGCGAGGCGGTCCCCCGCAGAGCCTCGCGGGGACGGCCCGCCAGGAGCAGCAGGACGCCGACGCCGGCCCAGAGGACTCCGTGGTCCGCGGCCCGGGAGAGCCCCACGAGCGCCCCGTCGACGACGGGCGACGGGCGACGGGCGTTCAGCCGCCGGGCCGCACGAGCGTCCGCCCGGCGCACGACGCGCGGGACGGTGACGAGTCGGCGGAGCAGGACGGACGGGGGTCGGGTTCCGCGGAGGGCCATGCGCTCAGCGTAGGAGGAGGCGCCTCCGCGGTCCCTGGACCGGTCGACAGCGCGCTACACCTCGCCGAAGCCCGACTCGACCAGATCGCCGAGCCGGCCGACCGCCTCCTGGGCCTGCGGCCCCGACGCCGAGAGGACGACCTCGTCCCCGCGGTCGAGCCCCAGCGACATCACGCCGAGCAGGCTCGTGGCGTCCTTGCCGTTCGCGTCGATCCGGGCGTCGAAGGTGGCGGCGAGCGTGACGAAGTCGGCCGCGGGACGGGCGTGCAGGCCGTTCGGGTTGATGAGGCGGACGCGGCGCTGCACGCGCTCGTCACCGGGCGAGGCCTCCTCGGCGGGAGCAGCGAGCGCCTCGCCCCGGGCCGACTCCGCGGCGGCGAGCACCTCGTCCAGCGACGCCCCCGTGCCCGCGGCGACGGCGGCCGCGACCGCCCCCTCCACCAGCGGGGCGTCGGCGATCCGGACCCGGGCGCGCGCGTCGTCGTCGAGGAACTCGACCGCGGTCTCCGCCGTCATGATCGCCGAGCCGAGGTCGCAGAGGACGACGACCCCCTCGCCGGAGTCCGCTTCCGCCAGGGCCGCCGTGATGCGGTCGAAGCTGGTGCCGATGCCGCCGTCGTCCGTCCCGCCCGCGGCGACCAGCGCGACCGAGGCCGCCATCTGCTCCGCGAGCTCGACCAGCCCCTCCGCCAGCTGCGCGCTGTGCGAGACCAGGACCAGCCCGACGCTCACGCCGCCGCCTCGGCTGCTGCGCGGAGCAGGAGCACGGTCGACACGCTGCCGGGATCACGGTGCCCGATGGCGCGCTCGCCGAGGTAGCTGGCGCGTCCCTTGCGGGCGACCAGCGGGTCCGTCGACTCCGCTCCCCTCTGCGCCGCCTCCGCCGCCGCGGCGAGGACGTCGGCCGGAGCCGCTCCCTCCTCGGCGGCGGCCGCGGCCGCGTCGACCGCCGGCGTCCACGCGTCCACCATCGTCTTGTCGCCCACCTCGGCCTTGCCGCGGAGCACGATGCCGTCCCTCGCCGCGGCCAGGAGAGCTGCGACGTCAGCGCCCTCGAGCGCGTCCTCGCCCGCGACCGCGGCGGAGGCCTTCAGGAACGCCGTGCCGAACAGCGGGCCCGAGGCGCCGCCGACGGTGGAGATGAGCGTCGTCGCGACCAGCTTGAGCACGTCCGCCGGGAGCCCCTGCTCCGGCGCCCCGTCCAGCTTCGCGACCACGGCCTGGAAGCCGCGGTCCATGTTCTCGCCGTGGTCCCCGTCGCCGATCGCCCGGTCGAGCGTGATCAGCTCGACCCGGTGCTCCGCGATCGACTCGGCGGCGCGGCGGATCCACGCCGTCGCCCACGCCGCGTCGAGCCCGGCTCCCTGTGCGTCCTGCATGGTCGTCTCCTCCTCGTGGGCCGCTCCTGCGGCTGTCGTTCCGGTCATGGTGTGCGCGCGGGCGCTCAGCGTCCCCACCGCAGCGCCGCGGTCTGCACCGGGGAGTCCCACAGCTCGGTCAGGGCGTCGTCGAGCTTGAGGACGGTGAGCGAGAAGCCCTGCATCTCGAGCGACGTCGTGTAGTTGCCGACGAGGCTGCGTGCGACGGTGATCCCCTTCTCGGCCAGCGCCTCGGCTGCGCGGCGGTAGGCGAGGTACAGCTCGATCTGCGGCGTGCCTCCCATGCCGTTCACCAGGAGCAGCACCTCGTCCCCGGAGGAGAACGGCAGGTCCTCCAGGATCGGGCCGAGGATCCGGTCGACGATGCGGTCGGCCGGCTCCAGCGCGATCTTCTCCCGGCCGGGCTCGCCGTGGATGCCGATGCCGATCTCGATCTCGTCCTCGCCCAGCTCGAAGCTCGGCTCGCCCGCGTGCGGGACGATGCACGGCGTGAGGGCGACGCCCATCGAGCGCACGTTGGAGATCACCGTCTCGGCGATCGTCGCGACCTCGTCGAGGGAGTCGCCCCGCTCGGCCGCCGCGCCCGCGATCCGCTCGACCAGCACGGTGCCGGCCACGCCGCGGCGGCCCGCGGTGTAGAGCGAGTCCTTCACCGCGACGTCGTCGTCGACGATCACGCTGCGCACCTCGATCCCCTCGGCGCCGGCGAGGTCGGCCGCGGTCTCGAAGTTCAGGACGTCGCCCGTGTAGTTCTTCACGATGTGCAGCACACCCGCGCCGCCGTCGACGGCCTGCGTGGCCGCGACGATCGGGTCGGGCGTGGGCGAGGTGAAGACGGGACCGGGGACGGCGGCGTCCAGCATCCCGAATCCGACGAAGCCCGCGTGCAGCGGCTCGTGCCCGCTGCCGCCACCGCTGACGATGCCCACCTTGCCCGAGCGGGGCGCGTCGGCCCGCACCACGAACAGGGGATCCGACACCACCCGGACCAGGTCGGCGTGCGCCAGGCCGAAGCCGGCCACCGACTCCGTGACGACGTTCTTCGGGTCGTTGATGAGCTTCTTCATCGAGGTCTCCTCCAGGATCGGGCCACCACTCGGGCGTCCCGTGACCTGCGGGCGATCCGGCGCGTGGTGGATCGCCGCCCGCACCGTCGCGGACAGCATCCCCACGTTACGCCCTGCGCTCGCGCCTACGGCAGCGGGACGACGGCGCGCTGCGTCTCGCGGACCCACTCCTCGAGCTTGGCCGTGGCGGCCCCGGAGTCGACGGCCTCTGCCGCGCGGTCCATCGACGTCCGCAGGCGCTCCAGGACGGGCGTGCGCACCAGGTCCGGGTCGCGCGCCAGGTCGAACGCCGCGAGGCCTGCGGCCGCGTTCAGAAGGACGATGTCGCGGACGGGGCCGCCGTCTCCCGCGAGCACCGAGCGCACCACGCTCGCGTTGTAGGCGGCGTCTCGGCCGCGCAGGTCGTCGATCCGCGCGCGGGGCAGGCCCAGGTCGCGCGGGTCGAGGTCGTGCTCGACCACGGAGCCGCGCGACACCTCCCAGATGTGGCTGTGACCCGTGGTCGTGAGCTCGTCGAGGCCGTCGTCCCCGCGGAACACCAGAGCCGTCGCCCCGCGCGTCCGGAACACGCCGACGACCAGCGGCACCCGGTCGAGGTGCGCCACCCCGACCGCAGAGGCCTCGGGACGCGCTGGATTGCAGAGCGGGCCGAGGAAGTTGAACACCGTCGGCACGCCCAGCTCGGCGCGCACCGGACCGGCGTGCCGGAAGCCGGGGTGGAAGAGGGACGCGAAGACGAAGGCGATCCCCGTCCGCCGGAACACCTCGGCCACCCGCTCGGGGGAGAGGGAGAGGTCGACCCCGAGTGCCGCGAGCACGTCGGAGGAGCCGGAGGAGGAGGACGCGGCCTTGTTCCCGTGCTTCACGACGGGCGTGCCGGCGGCGGCCGCGATGATCGACGCGGTGGAGGAGATGTTGACGGTCCCGAAGCGGTCCCCGCCCGTCCCGACGATGTCCAGGGCCATCGGGTCCACGTCCAGCGGCACCGCGTGGTCGAGGATCGCGTCGCGGAAGCCGACGATCTCGTCGACGGTCTCGCCCTTCGCCCGGAGGGCCACCAGCAGTCCGGCGAGCTGCGCCGGAGTCGCCGCGCCCTCCATCACCTGCTCCATGGCCCACGTCGCCTCGGAGACGCTCAGATCGGAGGACTCGAGGAGTGCGCTGAGAACGTGCGGCCAGGACAGGGTTTCCGACATGGCTCCCAGATTATGCGACGAGGATCGCCTCCCGGCTAGTGCGACTTCCCTCCCCTGCCATCGGCCATAATGGTCTGTGTGACGAGCACCTCTCTCTCCCCCACGGCCACCGCGCCCGTAGTGAACCGACCCAACCCGGTCGCGGTCGGAACGATCGTCTGGCTGGGCAGCGAGGTCATGTTCTTCGCAGGCCTCTTCGCGATCTACTTCACCCTGCGCAGCACCTCCCCCGAGCTCTGGGGCGCCGAGACCCAGATCCTCAACGTCCCCTACGCGGGCGTGAACACGGTGATCCTCGTGGCCTCGTCGTTCAGCTGCCAGTTCGGCGTGTTCGCCGCCGAGCGGCTGCAGCCGCGTGCGACGGGCCTCAGCCCGTTCAAGTGGGGCATGGTCGAGTGGTTCTTCCTCACCTACGCCCTGGGCGCGGTCTTCGTCTCCGGCCAGGTGCTCGAGTACGCGACCCTCGTCTCCGAGGGCGTCACGCTCTCCAGCAACGCCTACGGCTCCGCCTTCTACCTGACGACCGGCTTCCACGCCCTGCACGTCACCGGCGGCCTCATCGCGTTCCTCCTCGTCATCGGCCGCGGCTTCGCGGTCAAGAACTTCGGCCACAAGGAGGCGACGAGCGCCATCGTCGTCTCGTACTACTGGCACTTCGTCGACGTCGTCTGGGTCGGCCTGTTCGCCGTCATCTACTTCCTCAAGTGACGCGCCCGCCGATGCCCCACTCCACTCCCGACCCCCGCAGGAAGGACGCCTCGATGGCCTCCCCGAAGACGAAGAGCCGAGCCAAGAAGGGTCGCCGCCACCCGCTCGCCACCCTGGCCCTGATCGCCATCGGCCTCGGGCTCACCGGCGGGACCTACGCCGCGGTCGGCGTCGCGACGTCCGCCTCCGCGGAGACGTCGTCCACCAGCCAGCAGACGATCGACGAGGGCTCGAAGCTCTTCGCCGCGAACTGCGCCACCTGCCACGGCCTCGACGCCGCGGGCACCGACAACGCGCCCTCCCTCATCGGAGTGGGCGCGGCGTCGGTCGACTTCCAGGTCGGCACCGGCCGCATGCCGATGCAGATGCACGGCCCCCAGGCGCTCGAGAAGCCGGTGCAGTTCACCGACGAGCAGGTCGGCGAACTCGCCGCCTACGTCGCGTCGCTGGCCCCCGGCCCCGCGATCCCCGAGGGCGAGGTCCTCGACGGACAGGGCGACGCGGCGAACGGCGCCGAGCTGTTCCGCATCAACTGCGCCATGTGCCACAACGTGGCCGGAGCCGGCGGCGCGCTCACCGAGGGCAAGTTCGCTCCCCCGCTGGGCGGCGTGACCGAGGCGCACATCTACGAGGCGATGGTCACCGGCCCGCAGAACATGCCGGTCTTCAACGACCTGAACATCTCGCCCGAGGACAAGCGCGACATCATCTCGTACCTCAAGTACATCGAGGCCAACCCGTCCCCGGGCGGATTCGCGCTCGGCTCCCTCGGGCCGGTCGCGGAGGGCCTGTTCCTCTGGATCTTCGGCCTCGGCGCGATCGTGGCCCTGACGGTGTGGATCACCGCCCGATCCAACTAGACGACTGCAGCGCCCTGACGGGCGCGACTGACCCACGGCACCGACTGGTGCCGACACGGCGTGAAAAGGAGAACCATGGCAGAGCACGATGAGGGTGGCACGGACCTCGCCACCTCGTCGGCCACCGGGCACGGAACGGCTCCGGCCGGCACCGCGGTCGTGACGCGGGATCGCGTCCAGGACCCGGGCCTCCCGCCGCACCGCCCCCGGATGACCGACCTCGACCCCAAGGTCGAGAAGCGTGCCGAGCGCACGGTGTACACGCTCTTCTACCTCTCCTTCGCGGGCTCGATCTTCGCGGTCGCCGCCTACATGGCGTTCCCGATCACCGAGGACGTCGCGTCGGTCCGGCTGAACACGCTGTTCATCGGCCTGGGCATGTCCCTCGCCCTCCTGGGGATCGGCATCGCCGCCGTCCACTGGGGCAAGCAGCTGATGTCGGACCACGAGGGCATCGACATCCGCCACCCCGTCCGCAGCGCGGAGCCCACCCGCGCCCGTGCGCTCGAGATCTTCGACCAGTCCGACAAGGAGTCCGGCTTCGGCCGCCGCTCCCTCGTCCGGAACAGCCTGATCGCCTCCCTCGTCGTGTTCCCCCTGCCCGCCGTGATCCTGTTCCGGGGCCTCGGCCCGCAGGACCAGAACCCCGTCGCCCTCCTCAAGACCACCCTGTGGGAAGAGGGCACGAGGCTCACCCTGGACCCGTCGGGAGCGCCGATCCTCGCATCGGACGTCACCCTCGGATCCGCCTTCCACGTCATCCCCGAGGGCCTCAACGACGCCGAGGGCAAGCTGGAGGAGAAGGCCAAGGCCGCCGTCCTCCTGATGCGCCTGAAGCCGGAGGACCTCATCGTCAGTGAGGGTCGCGAGACCTGGAACTACGACGGAATCGTCGCCTACTCCAAGATCTGCACGCACGTCGGCTGCCCTGTGGCGCTGTACGAGCAGCAGACCCACCACCTGCTGTGCCCGTGCCACCAGTCGCAATTCGACATCACGCGCGAGGCCGCCGTCATCTTCGGCCCGGCGAAGCGTCCGCTTCCGCAGCTCCCCATCACCGTCGACGCCGAGGGTTACCTGGTCGCCAGAAGCGACTTCACGGAGCCCGTCGGACCGTCCTTCTGGGAGCGATGACTCACATGTCCACCACCACCCCCTCACGCCCCTCCAGCTCCCCCGCGGAGCCCGAGGACGGCGTCATCCTCGGATCCGGCAAGTTCCAGAAGGGGTACGTCGGAGCGGCGTCGAACTACATCGACGAGCGCACGAGCATCTCCGCGGTCGTCAAGGAGTTCGGTCGCAAGATCTTCCCCGACCACTGGTCCTTCCTCCTCGGCGAGGTCGCGCTCTACAGCTTCGTCATCATCCTGCTGTCGGGCACCTTCCTCACCTTCTTCTTCCAGGCCTCGATGGTCGAGACGCACTACGAGGGCAGCTACCTGCCCCTCAAGGGCATCGAGATGTCGGCGGCGATGTCGTCCTCGCTCGACATCTCCTTCGACATCCGCGGCGGCCTGCTGATGCGGCAGATCCACCACTGGGCGGCACTGCTGTTCGTGGCCTCGATCGGCCTGCACATGCTGCGCATCTTCTTCACCGGTGCGTTCCGCAAGCCCCGCGAGCTCAACTGGGTCATCGGCTTCGTCCTCTTCATCCTTGCGATGGCCGAGGGCTTCACCGGCTACTCGCTCCCCGACGACCTGCTCTCGGGCAACGGCCTCCGCATCATCGACGGCATGGTCAAGGGCATCCCGATCGTCGGCACCTGGATCTCGTTCCTGCTCTTCGGCGGCGAGTTCCCGGGCACCGACATCGTCGGCCGCCTCTACACGCTGCACATCCTGCTGCTGCCGGCGCTGGTGCTCGCGTTCATCGCCCTGCACCTCGTGTTCGTGGTCGTCCACAAGCACACCCAGTTCCCCGGTGCGGGCAAGACCGAGCAGAACGTCGTCGGCTACCCGGTGCTGCCGGTCTACGCCGCGAAGGCCGGTGGATTCTTCTTCATCGTCTTCGGCGTCGTCGTCCTCATCGCCTCGCTGTTCACGATCAACCCGATCTGGAACTACGGCCCGTACGACCCCTCGCCCGTCTCCGCGGGAACCCAGCCCGACTGGTACATCGGCTTCGCCGACGGCGCCCTGCGCCTCGTCCCGCCGGGACTCGAGTGGGCCATCCCGGGCATCGGAACCCTGTCGTTCAACATCCTGATCCCGCTCGTCGGCCTCGGACTGTTCATCGCCGTGGTCATGCTCTACCCGTTCCTCGAGGCGTGGATCACCGGTGACAAGCGCGAGCACCACCTGCTCGACCGCCCGCGCAACGCCGCGACCCGCACCGCGATCGGCGCCGCCGGAGTCAGCTTCTACGCCGTCCTCTGGGCCGCCGCGTCGTCCGACCTCATCGCGACGCACTTCCACCTCACGATGGAGGGCGTGATCCACAGCCTGCAGTTCCTGCTCATCGCGGGTCCGTTCATCGCGTACTTCATCACCAAGCGCATCTGTTTGGCGCTGCAGAAGAAGGACCGCGAGATCGCGCTGCACGGCTTCGAGTCCGGCCGTATCGTCCGCCTCCCCGGCGGCGAGTTCATCGAGGTGCACCAGCAGCTCGACGAGTACGAGCGCTGGAAGCTCGTCGGTCAGGACGAATACGAGCCCCTGATGATCCGTCCGGACTCGCGTGGCCGCATCACCGCCCCGCAGCGCGTCCGCGCCGGCCTCTCCCGCTGGTTCTTCGAGGACCGGATCACCCCCGTCACCCAGAAGGAGCTCGAGAGCTCGCACAGCGAGCACTGATCCTCCCCCGAAGGGCCCGGACGTTCATTCGTCCGGGCCCTTCGTCGTTCCTGCAGCGGGGCGGCGCCTGACTCCTGGAGCGGTGGAGGTCGGCGGTAGACCGGGAGCCGGTGAGACCGGATCACAGCGCCTCGACGGCGACAAGCCGGCAGGAAGGTGGGGCGATACTCCGGACCTCGAGACCTCCGCTCCTTGGATCACGTGACGCCGTCTCACCGCCGAGCTGGAGACGTCCGCCCCCGTCCGATCATGGAGTGATCCATTCCCTCTGCGTGCTCGCAGTGTGGTCGTCCGGTGAGGTACTCGGTTCCCTTACACGTCGAGACGCTCCGGATTAGTTCGAGGGCACCCGTCCCCAGCAGGCCTATCAGGACTGCCCTCCCCCCACTCACGGTCGAACCCTCTGTGATCGGCGACGGCGACGCTCGCCGGTGCGCAGAGGAGGCGACCTCCGGACATCGACGACCGTCGCTGCAGCGACGTCTCAGGCTCCCGGTCGTCGCGCCGACCGGCACACAACCCGTTAGCAGTACCGAGGAGCTCCACGAGCTGCAGGGGCGCGCGCGGTTCCGTCGGGGTGCAGGCTCCACTGGGTTTAGAACGGTGTGCAGAGGTCCGCAGGGCGGCGCAGGCGCCAGAACAGGCGCAGCAGCCCCAGTACAGCCGCAGGCGCAGCAGTATCCGCGATCCGTAGCGCGCCACCGCCGTCGGCACGCCCACAGGCGCACAGGAGAGCCGCCACAGGCGTAGCCCGCTCACCCGCGACCGGAGCAGGAGCCGTCGCAGCGCAGACCCGTAGGGGTGATGACGCGGGCCGACGCTCCTGCTCGGCGTCGCCCGCTGCACTCCCCTGCGAGCTTCCACGTCGCGGGCCGCCGGGATGTGCCCAGACGAGTTCCTCCGCGCAGGACGCCTCGGTGTCCCGCGCGCATGACACCGCGAGAGATCCAGCTCACCTCGTCATCCCTCACTGAGCGGTCCCGGCCCTCACCGGGAGGTCCCGCCTCTCACCGGGAGGCTCGATCCGCCACCGATCGGCGAGTGCCGCCCCTGCACGAAGCCGAACGGCCGAGCCGACCGGGCCCCGACCGCGCGTCGCTTCCTCCTGGATAAGCGAAAGGGCCGGGTGCACGGAGCCGAAGCCCTCGTGCACCCGGCCCTCGGCCGTGCGCTGCGCCCTAGCGGGCGAAGTACCCGCGGTAGTACTCGTACACCCAGCCGGCGATGGCGACCAGGAAGAGCCCGACGGCGATGTAGGTGATCCAGAACCCCACGGCAAGGCCGAGGAATCCGAGAGCCGCGGAACCGCCCAGGATCAGCGGCCACCAGCTCCACGGGCTGAAGAAGCCCAGCTCGGGGTCTCCGTCGTCGATGTCCGCATCGAGGCGGTCCTCGGGGAGCTCAGCACCCTGCGCCTTGTGGACGCGGCCGACGTAGAACGCGATGAACGCGCCCAGCACGGCCGAGAGGCCGATGCCGACGGTGCCGACCCACTCCACCTGGCCCGTGTCGAGCAGCGACCACACGATGTACGTGATGTCGGCGAGGAGGAAGAAGCCCGCAAGGAGCCAGAAGAGATTGACGTTGGCGCGCATGGCCCTACTTCACCGTGCCTTCGGACTTGTCGTACGTGGGGGCGTCCGGAGCGTCCTTCGCCGGACCGATTCCGACGGGGATGCCGGCCTCGGGGTGGTTGAGGTCGAACGCCGGGGCCTCGCTCCGGATGCGCGGGATCGAGGTGAAGTTGTGGCGGGGCGGCGGGCATGAGGTGGCCCACTCGAGCGACCGGGAGAAGCCCCACGGGTCGTTCACCGTCACCTTGGGCGCCTTGCGGGCCGTGATGTACACGTTCAGGAAGAACGGGATCAGCGACACCGCGAGGATCATCGCTCCGACCGTCGACACCTGGTTCATCCAGGTGAAGCCGTCCTCGGGCAGGTAGCTGGCGTAGCGGCGGGGCATGCCGACGACGCCCAGCCAGTGCTGGATGAGGAAGGTGGTGTGGAAGCCGATGAACAGCAGCCAGAAGTGCCACTTGCCCAGCGTCTCGTTGAGCATCTTGCCGGTCCACTTGGGCCACCAGAAGTAGAAGCCCGAGAACATCGCGAAGACGACGGTTCCGAACACGACGTAGTGGAAGTGCGCCACCACGAAGTACGAGTCCGAGACGTGGAAGTCGAGCGGGGGCGACGCGAGGATGACGCCGGTGAGTCCACCGAAGGTGAAGGTGATCAGGAAGCCGATCGCCCAGATCATCGGGGTCTCGAAGGTCACCGATCCGCGCCACATGGTGCCGACCCAGTTGAAGATCTTCACGCCGGTCGGAACCGCGATGAGCATGGTCATCAGCGAGAAGAACGGCAGCAGGACCGATCCGGTGACGTACATGTGGTGCGCCCACACCGTCACGGAGAGGGCGGCGATCGCGATGGTCGCGTAGATCAGCGTCTTGTAGCCGAAGATCGGCTTGCGGCTGAAGACCGGGAAGACCTCGGACACGATGCCGAAGAACGGCAGCGCGATGATGTACACCTCGGGGTGGCCGAAGAACCAGAACAGGTGCTGCCAGAGCAGGACACCGCCGTTGGCCGCATCGTAGATGTGGGCGTCGAACACCCGGTCGGCGCCGAGGGCGAACATCGCGGCGGCGAGCACCGGGAACGCGAGCAGCACGAGGATCGACGTCACCAGGATGTTCCAGGTGAAGATCGGCATCCGGAACATCGTCATGCCGGGGGCGCGCATCGTGATGATCGTCGTGATGAAGTTCACCGCGCCGAGGATCGTGCCGAAGCCCGAGAGCGCGAGGCCGAAGACCCAGAGATTGCCGCCGAGCCCTGGCGAGAACGTCGTGCTCGACAGTGGCGCGTACGCGAACCAGCCGAACGACGCCGCACCCTGCGGGGTGACGAATCCGGCGACCGCGATGAGCGAGCCGAAGCTGTAGAGCCAGTACGCGAAGGCGTTGAGGCGGGGGAACGCGACGTCGGGGGCGCCGATCTGCAGCGGCATCAGGACGTTGGCGAAGCCGGCGAAGAGCGGCGTCGCGAACATCAGCAGCATGATCGTGCCGTGCATCGTGAACAGCTGGTTGTACTGCTCGCGCGTCTCGACCACGTTCAGGCCGGGCTCGAACAGCTGGGCGCGGATGACCAGGGCCATCACGCCGGCGATGCAGAAGTAGATGAACGACGTGATCAGGTACATGTACCCGATGACCTTGTGGTCGGTCGACGTCATCCAGCGGACGAGGACGTTCGCCTTGCGCTGGACCGGCGGAGTGCCGGCGGTGCGCGTCGGGCGGGGTGCCGTGGCGGTGCTCATGCTCCCTTACTCCTCGTTCTCGCGGGCCGGCGCGCCGGTTCCGGGAAGGTTCGAATTGCGGTTGTACTCGGCGCCGAGCTGACCGGTCTGGCCCGCGTCGCGCAGCGACTGGATGTAGTCGTCGTACTCGCCCTGCGAGACGACCTTGACGTTGAAGAGCATCGCGGAGTGGTACTCGCCGCAGAGCTCGGCGCACTTGCCCGCGTAGGTCCCCTCCTTGAGAGGCGTGACGTACATGTAGTTCGTCTTGCCGGGGATCATGTCCTTCTTGTAGAGGAAGTCGACGACCCAGAAGGAGTGGATCACGTCGCGCGCGTCGAGCTGGATCTTGATCTTCTGTCCGACGGGCAGGTAGAGCGTGGGGATCTCGGACTCGACGAGCGAGCCGGCGGCGTCTCCGCCCTCCTGGTACTGGCCCTGGATACCGGCGGAGTAGACGTCCTCGTCGACGTAGTTGAAGTCCCACGCCCACTGCTTGCCGTACACCTGGATGGTCTCGTCCGGGTCGTCGTAGGGCTGCTCGATGGCGGCCTGGTCGCGCGCGGTGAAGGCGAAGAAGCCGATCACGAGGATCAGCGGCACGATCGTGTAGAAGATCTCGATCGGCATGTTGTAGCGCAGCTGGACCGGCAGGCCGGTCTGCCCCTTGCGACGGCGGTAGACGACCACCGCCCAGATGGTGAGACCCCACGTGACGACGCCGACGGCGAGCAGGACGATCCAGGAGGTGACCCAGAGTCCGATGACGCGGTCGACGTGGTTCGTCGTGCCGGGTTCGGTGGGGAGCCAGCCCTGGAGCTGCTCTTGCGTGCAGCCCGCGAGGACGAGGGCGAGGGCTCCTGCGACGGGGGCAGCGACCCATCTGCGGATTCGGCGATTGAAGCGCACCGGTGACCTTTCGGAAGACTGGGGACCAGTTCACACGAAACTGTATTAGACCGGCTCCAGCCTACCCTTCCGCTCCGGCGGCCCGGTGCACGACGACCCGCTCTTGACGTCCCGGCCGAGTGGTGCAGTCATGACGAATGGCGCCCGACGGGCCACCGGAGTGGACTGTCGGACGCCGTTCGGAGGCGCTGCGGCCCGGGGCCGCGCGGCGTCAGTGGAAGCTGTCGCCGCAGGCGCAGCTGCCGCCCGCGTTGGGGTTGTCGATGGTGAAGCCCTGCTTCTGGATGGTGTCCTCGAAGTCGATCGAGGCGCCGTCGAGGTAGGGGACGCTCATCTTGTCGACGACGAGGCCGACGCCCTCGAACTCGACCGCGGCGTCGCCGTCGAGGGTGCGCTCGTCGAAGTAGAGCTGGTAGATGAGGCCGGAGCAGCCGCCGGGCTGCACGGCGACGCGCAGGCGCAGGTCGTCGCGGCCCTCCTGCTCGAGCAGGCTCTTGACCTTGGCGGCGGCGGTCGGGGTCATCGAGACGCCGTGGGCCGCGCTGGGCGGGGTGGCGAGGGGGGTAGCCGTCTGGTCGGTCAGTGTGTCTGACATGTCACTCCTCAGGGGACGGGCGGAACGGTCGTCGTGCCTTCCGGGATTCTACGGCTGCAACCCGGATGGTCACCCGGGTATTCCACGACCGGTGGTCAGTCGCGGTGAGCGGCGGCGCGGAGCAGGAACAGCGCCTCGGTCTGCGCGGCGCGCTTGAAGACGCCCAGGTGCAGCGACTCGTTGGGGCTGTGCGCGCGCGAGTCGGGGTCCTCGACACCGGTGACGAGGATCTGCGCCTCGGGGAACTCGCGCACGAGGTCGGCGATGAACGGGATGCTCCCGCCGATCCCGGTCTCGAGGGGCTCGCGTCCCCAGGCGTCCGCCATCGCGCCCTTCACCAGGTCCACGGCCCAGCCGGTCGCGTCGACCAGGAACGGGCTGCCGGTGTCGACGTCCTCGATCGCGAGGTGGGCGCCGAACGGGGAGTTCGCCCGCAGGTGGCTCTCGATGGCGGCGAACGCCTCCTCCGCGTCCTGGCCGGGGGCGATGCGGGCACTGATCTTCACGCGCACGGACGGGACGAGGGTGTTGGAGGCGTCGACGACGCTGGGCGCGTCGATCCCGGTGACCGTGACGGCCGGCTTCGACCACAGGCGCGAGAGGATCGCGCCGGTGCCGATCGGCGAGACCCCGTCGAGCAGCCCGGAGTCGCGGCGGAGGTCCTCCTCGGTCGTCTCGGGCACCGCTCCATCGTGCTCGGTGAGGCCTGCGACGGCGACCGAGCCGTCCTCGTTCCAGAGCGTCGCGAGCAGGCGGACCGCCGCGAGCATCGCGTCCGGGACCGCTCCGCCGAGCATGCCCGAGTGCGAGGCGTGCGCGAGAGTGCTGACGGTGAGGGTGAGGGTGACGTTGCCGCGCAGGCCCACCGTCAGCGCGGGGGTGTCGACGTCCCAGTTGTCGCTGTCGGCGACGATGATCGCATCCGCGCGGAGTGCGTCGTGGTGCTCGCGGAGGAAGGTCGGGAACGAGCGCGACCCGAACTCCTCCTCCCCCTCGATGAAGAGGACGAGCCCGAGGTCGTGGTCCTCGCCCGCGACCTCGCGGAGTGCGCGCACCGCGGCGAGGTGGGACACGACTCCGGCCTTGTCGTCGGCGGCACCGCGCCCGTACAGGCGGTCGCCGCGCACGGTCGGCTCGAACGGAGGCGTCTCCCACGCCGACTCGGCGCCCTGCGGCTGCACGTCGTGGTGGGCGTAGAGGAGGACGGTCGGCGCTCCGTTGCGGGCGGCGCGGGTGGCCAGGACGGCAGGCTGGCCGAGCACGTCGGTGCCGTCGATCGTGGCGCTGTGGATCGCGACGTCGTCGAAGACGCCCGTCTCGCGCGCGAGCTCGGCGATGGCCTCGGCGCTGGCGGCCACGCGGGTGGCGTCGAAGCCGTCCCACGAGACGGACGGGATCCGCACGAGCTGCCCGAGCTGGGCGAGCGAGCGCGGCAGATCGTCGCGGACGGCGGCGAGGACGGCCTCCTCGTCGGAGGAGAGTGCGGGCGGAGTCGGAGCGTCGTGAGCCATGGAGGTAATCTTAAGAGACCCCCGATTCCAAGGACGTTCCCCGTGGCCAAGCACCCGATCGCAACCGACACGCCCGACGACGCCGGCTCCCCCGGCTCCGGGAAGGGCCGGCCGACGCCGACCCGGCGCGAGCAGGAGCTGGCCCGCAAGCGTCCGCTGGTCGTCACCGACCGCAAGCAGGCCGCCCGCGACGCCCGCGAGAAGGCCGCCGTGTCGCGCGAGCAGGCCCGCATCGGCCTGGCCGCCGGCGACCAGCGCTACCTGCCGCTGCGTGACAAGGGTCCCCAGCGCAAGTTCGTGCGCGACTGGGTCGACGCGCGCTTCAGCCTCGGCGAGTTCCTCATCCCGGTGATGGTCGTCGTCCTGCTGCTGAGCTTCTTCCCGCAGCCGGAGCTGCAGTACGCGACGCTCGTCATCCTCTGGGTGTTCTTCCTCCTCGCGGTGATCGACTGCATCCTCCTCGGCATGCGGATGCGCCGGAAGCTCGCCGAGCGCTACGGCGCCGACAAGGTCGAGAAGGGCATCCGCTGGTACGCCGCGATGCGCGCCCTCCAGCTGCGCGTCATGCGACTGCCGAAGCCCCAGGTCAAGCGCCGCGCCTTCCCCGAGTAGTCGGACGGCGGACCACGAAGGGCCCCTGCGGTCGCGCCTCGCGCGGCTCCGGGGCCCTTCGTCGTGCACGGCGGGTCAGGAGGCGCGGGCCAGTCCCCGGTTGATGTCCCGAGCCCACAGGAGCCCGCGGTAGATGAAGGCGGTGTAGCCCTGGACGAGGGTGGCGCCCGCGTCGAGGCGCTCGCGCACGTCCTCGGCCGTCTCGACTCCTCCGACGGAGATCACGCAGAAGGCCGCGGGGACGACGCCGCGGATCACGCGGAGCACCTCGAGCGAGCGCGCGGCCAGCGGGGCACCGGAGAGGCCGCCGGCGCCGGCCGCCTCGACCACGGCACGATCGGTCGAGAGGCCCTCCCGGGAGAGCGTCGTGTTGGTCGCGATGATCCCGTCCAGACTCAGGCGGACGGCGAGCTCGGCGACCCGGCCGACCTCGTCGTCGGAGAGGTCGGGGGCGATCTTGACCAGCAGGGGCGTCGTGTCGGCGGCGTCCTTGACTGCCGCGAGGAGCGGCTCGAGGCGGTCGATCTCCTGCAGGCCGCGGAGCCCGGGGGTGTTCGGCGAGCTGACGTTCACGACGAGGTAGTCGGCGAGCGGCGCGAGAAGGCGCGTGCTGATCAGATAGTCCTCGATCGCGTCGTCCACCTCGACCACCCGGCTCTTGCCGATGTTGACGCCGATCACGGGGCGGCGGCGCGCGCTGCGCAGCCGGATCAGCCGCAGCGCCGCGGCCTCGGCCCCGTGGTTGTTGAAGCCCATCCGGTTGACGACGGCGCGGTCCGCGATCAGCCGGAAGAGGCGCGGCCGGTCGTTGCCCGGCTGCGCCCGCGCGGTCAGGGTCCCGACCTCGACGTGTCCGAAGCCGAGCGCACCGAAGCCCAGCACCGCGGTGGCGTCCTTGTCGAAGCCGGCCGCGACGCCGAACGGGGTCTCGAAGCGGAGCCCGAGCGTCTCGACCGCGGGCGTTCCGCGCGGGACGGTGGTCCGGCGCAGGACCGGAGCGAGGGCTCCGAGGGCCCGGATCACCGGGAAGCTCAGGTGGTGCGCCCGCTCCGGGTCGAGGCGGCGCAGGACGGTGCGGAACAGGAGCGGGTACACCCGGGCCTCAGATCTCGTCGGCGCTGTGGGGCACGGAGGTGCGCTCGGCGCGGAGCAGGGTGATCGCAGACTCGAAGTCGTCCAGCGAGTCGAACGCCTGGTAGACGCTCGCGAAGCGGAGGTAGGCGACCTCGTCGAGCTCGCGCAGCGGCGGCAGGATGGCGAGGCCGATGTCGTTCGCGTCGATCTGCGACGCGCCCGTGGAGCGGATGCTCTCCTCCACCCGCTGCGCGAGGACGGCCAGATCGGTGTCGGTGACGGGTCGGCCCTGGCAGGCCTTCCTGACGCCGCTGACGATCTTCTCGCGGCTGAACGGTTCCACGACTCCGCTGCGCTTGATCACGACGAGGCTCGCGGTCTCGGTCGTCGAGAAGCGCCGGCCGCACGACGGGCACTGCCGGCGGCGGCGGATCGAGAGGCCGTCGTCGCTCGTGCGCGAGTCGATCACTCGGGAGTCGGGGTGCCGGCAGAAGGGGCAGAACATCGAGGGCCTCTCGGTCTCAGGCGAAGCGGGCGTCGACGGCGTCGCCGTGGGCGGGCAACGCCTCGGCGTCGCTGAGAGCGCGGATGTGCGGGGCGACGCGCTCGAGCGCACCGCGGTCGTACGAGATCAGCTGCTGCGGCCGGAGGAAGGTGTAGGCGCCGAGCCCGGAGGAGAAGCGCGCCTGCCCGAGGGTCGGGAGCACGTGGTTGGAGCCGGCGAGGTAGTCGCCCAGGCTCACCGGGGTGGTCGGGCCGAGGAAGATCGCGCCGGCGTCGTGGATCCGCTCGGCGGTCGCGACGGGGTCGGCCGTGTGCAGCTCGAGGTGCTCGGGGCCGTAGGCGTCGCTGAACGCGCAGGCGAGCTCGAGGTCGTCGACGATCACGAGCGCGGACTGCGGGCCGTCGAGCGCGATGGCCACGCGCTCCGCGTGGTGGGTGGCGGCGGCCTGGACGGCGACCTCGCGCTCGACGGCGGCGGCGAGCTCGGCGCTGTCGGTGACCAGGACGGCGGAGGCGGCCTCGTCGTGCTCGGCCTGGCTGACCAGGTCGGCGGCGACCAGGCGCGGGTCGGCGGAGTCGTCGGCGATCACGAGGATCTCGGTCGGGCCCGCCTCGGAGTCGATGCCGACCTGGCCGAGCACCTGGCGCTTCGCGGTGGTGACCCAGACGTTGCCCGGCCCGGTGATGATGCTGACGGGATCCAGCCCGATCGAGTCGACGCCGTAGGCCAGCGCGGCGACGGCTCCGGCGCCTCCGACCGCGTAGACCTCGTCGATGCCGAGCAGAGCGGCCGCCGCGAGGATCGTGGGGTGGACGGAGCCGCCGAACGCCTTCTGCGGCGGCGAGACCAGGGCGATGGAGGCGACTCCGGCGGCCTGCGCGGGCACGGCGTTCATGACGACGCTCGACGGGTAGACCGCCTTGCCGCCGGGGACGTACAGCCCGGCGCGGGCGACGGGCTGCCAGCGCTGGGTGACCGTGGCGCCGTCGTCGAGCTCGGTGGTCCGGGGCGGGGGGATCTGCGCGGCGCTGGCGCGGCGGACGCGCGCGATCGCCTCCTCGAGTGCGCTGCGGATGGCCGGGTCGAGGCGGTCGAGCGCCTCGGCGATCTGCTCGGCGGGCACGCGGAGGTGCGGGGGGCGCACGCCGTCCAGCCGCTCCGCCTGGTCGAGGAGCGCCTCCGCGCCGCGTTCTCGGACGTCGGCGATCAGCTCGGCGACGACGGGCCCGACGGAGGCGGAGGTGCCCGGATTGCGGGGCACGAGGGCGAGGAGCTCGGCGGAGGAGGGACGACGGCCGCGGAGGTCGAGAGTCTGGATCATGGCCGCCCCAGTCTACGCGCCGCCCTCCCCCGCTCCCTCGCCGCGCGCTCCCCCGCCCGGACCCCGTCCCGCCCGGTCTGAACACGCTGCTCCGCGGCTACTCGACCACCATCTACGGGCCCGCCCGGTCCCTATACCCGCGCCGCCATTACTCGACCACCAGAAGGGCACCGGCGGCCGCAGGCTCGCACTCCGATCCGCCACCCTCTCGCCGCACCCTCCGAGGCGAACCGGCGATCCGCGTGCGAGCGGATCGCCGTAGCCGGACGCACGACGCTCTCACCGACCCGGCCACCCTCCCCAGCCGACCGCGCCGAGCCGGGCAGGGACCGGCTCGGAATTCAATACAGACAGTTCGGCCCCAGCAGGCTCTTCAGCTCGCCGAAGAGGTCCGGGGTGATGCGCACGGGGAACGGCACCTCGAACACGCGGGCCGTCTCGCCCTTGATGAGCTTCAGCCGCACCTCGGTCTGGCCGGAGTGGCGGATGAGCACGTCGCTGAGCTGCGAGACCGTGTCGGTGGTCGCGCGCGACTCGGGCATCGAGACGGTGAGCGGTCCCGAGTCGCCGTCCTGGCTCATCTCGGGGGCGAACAGGCTGAACGCGTGCAGGTTCATCCCGTCGTCGCGCATGCTGACGCGGCCTCTGACGACGACGATGGAGTCGTTCGTGAGCGCCGGGGCGAACTCCTGGTACGCCTTCCCCATGAACATGCAGGTGATCTCGCCGCCGAAGTCCTCGACCTGGATCATCCCGTACTGGTTGCCGGAGGCCTTGGCCATGCGGTGCTGGACGCTCGTGACGAGGCCCGCGATGACCACGGTCTCGCCGTCGGCGATCGTCTCCGAGATCAGCAGGTCGGCGATCGTGGTGCTGTAGTGCTTGGCGAGCTCGGTCTCGAGTCCGGCGAGCGGATGGTCGGACACGTAGAGCCCGAGCATGTCGCGCTCGAAGGCGAGCTTGTCGCGCTTGGCCCATTCGGGCCGCTCGGGCACCTGGATCGCGGCCTGCGGCTCGTCCCAGAGGCTGTCGAAGTCGAAGCCGACCTGGCCGTTCGCCTCGTTGCGCTTCTCCCCCACCGCCGCCTCGACGGCGTCCTCGTGCACCTCGACCAGGGCGCGGCGCGTCGAGCCGAGCGAGTCGAAGGCGCCGGCCTTGATCAGCGACTCGATGGTGCGCTTGTTGGTCACCTGCAGCGGCACCTTGCGGAGGAAGTCGTGGAACGTCTCGAAGCGCCCCTTCTCCTCGCGGGCGGCCCGGATGCCCTCGACGACGTTCATGCCGACGTTGCGGACGGCGCCGAGGCCGAAGCGGATGTCGGTGCCGACGGCGGTGAAGAAGCCGATCGACTCGTTGACGTCCGGCGGGAGCACCTTGATCCCCATCCGCCGGCACTCGTTGAGGTAGGCGGCCATCTTGTCCTTGGAGTCGCCGACGCTGGTGAGCAGCGCGGCCATGTACTCCGCGGGGTAGTGCGCCTTGAGGTACGCCGTCCAGTAGGAGACGACGCCGTACGCCGCCGAGTGCGCTTTGTTGAAGGCGTAGTCGGAGAAGGGCAGCAGGATGTCCCAGAGGGTCTTGACGGCCTCCATCGAGTAGCCGTTGGCGATCATGCCGCCCGAGAAGCCCTCGAACTGCTTGTCCAGCTCAGACTTCTTCTTCTTGCCCATCGCGCGCCGCAGCAGGTCGGCCTGCGCGAGCGTGAAGCCCGCGAGCTTCTGCGCGATCGACATGACCTGCTCCTGGTACACGATCAGGCCGTAGGTCCCTCCGAGCACCTCCGAGAGCGGCTCCTCGAGCTCCGGATGGATCGGGGTGATCTCCTGCACGCCGTTCTTCCGCAGCGCGTAGTTGGTGTGGGAGTCGGCGCCCATCGGGCCCGGCCGGTAGAGCGCGAGGACTGCGGAGATGTCCTCGAAGTTGTCGGGCTTCATCAGCCGGAGAAGCCCGCGCATCGGGCCGCCGTCGAGCTGGAAGACGCCGAGCGTGTCGCCACGCGCGAGGAGGTCGTAGGCGGCCTGGTCGTCGAGCTCGAGGTCCTCGAGCACGAGGTCCTGTCCGCGGTTGGCGCGGATGTTGTCGAGGGCGTCGTCGATGATCGTGAGGTTCCGCAGCCCCAGGAAGTCCATCTTGATCAGCCCGAGCGACTCGCACGCGGGGTAGTCGAACTGCGTGACGATCTGGCCGTCCTGCTCCCGCTTCATGATCGGGATGATGTCGAGCAGCGGATCGCTGGACATGATGACGCCGGCCGCGTGCACGCCCCACTGGCGCTTGAGGTTCTCGAGTCCGAGCGCGGTGTCGAAGACCAGCTTGGCCTGCGGGTCCTCGGCGATGACGTTGCGCACGTCGAGCGCTTCCTTGTAGCGCGCGTGGGCGGGGTCGTTGATGCCGCTGAGCGGGATGTCCTTGCCCATGATCGCGGGCGGCATGGCCTTCGTCAGCTTCTCGCCCATCCCGAACGGGAAGCCGAGGACGCGCGAGGCGTCCTTGAGAGCCTGCTTCGCCTTGATGGTGCCGTAGGTGACGATCTGCGCGACGCGCTCGTCGCCGTACTTCTCGGTGACGTAGCGGATGACCTCGCCGCGGCGACGGTCGTCGAAGTCGACGTCGAAGTCGGGCATGGACACGCGGTCGGGGTTGAGGAAGCGCTCGAAGATCAGGCCGTGGCGCAGCGGATCGAGGTCGGTGATCTTCATGGCGTAGGCCGCCATCGAGCCGGCACCGGAGCCGCGGCCGGGACCGACGCGGATCCCGTTGCGCTTGGACCAGTTGATGAAGTCGGCGACGACGAGGAAGTAGCCGGGGAAGCCCATCTGCAGGATGACGCGGGTCTCGTAGTCCGCCCGGTCGCGCACTTCCTGGGAGATGCCGTCCGGGTAGCGCTCGCGCAGTCCGGCCTCGACCTCCTTCACGAACCAGGTGTCCTCCGTCTCGCCCTCCGGCACCGGGAAGCGGGGCATGTAGTTCGCCGAGGTGTCGAACTGGACGTCGCAGCGCTCCGCGATGAGGAGCGTGTTGTCGCAGGCCTCGGGGTGGTCGCGGAAGACCTGGCGCATCTCGCGCGGCGACTTGAGGTAGAACTCGTCCGCGTCGAACTTGAAGCGCTTGGGGTCGTCGAGGGTGGTTCCGGACTGCACGCAGAGCAGCGCCGCGTGCGAGGTCGCGTCGTGCGCGTGCGTGTAGTGCAGGTCGTTGGTGGCGACCAGCGGGAGGTCGAGGTCCTTCGCGAGCCGGATGACGTCGCCGATCACCCGCCGCTCGATGTCGAGGCCGTGATCCATGATCTCGGCGAAGAAGTTCTCCTTGCCGAAGATGTCGCGGTAGTCGGCGGCCGCCTGGCGGGCCTCCTTGTACTGGCCGAGACGCAGGCGCGTCTGGACCTCGCCGCTCGGGCAGCCCGTGGTGCCGATCAGGCCCTCGGAGTACTGCGAGAGGATCTCGCGGTCCATGCGCGGCTTGAAGTAGTAGCCCTCGATCGACGCGCGCGAGGAGAGGCGGAAGAGGTTGTGCATGCCCGTCGTGGTCGAGCTGAGCAGCGTCATGTGGGTGTACGCGCCGGAGCCGGACACGTCGTCCCCTCCGCCGTCGCCCCAGCGGATGCGGGTCTTGTCGGAGCGGTGCGTCCCCGGTGTGAGGTAGGCCTCGGTGCCGATGATCGGCTTGATCCCCGCCGCCGTCGCGGTGCGCCAGAAGTCGAAGGCGCCGAACACGTTCCCGTGGTCGGTCACGGCGATGGCCGGCATGCCCTCCTCGACCGCCGCGTCGATCAGCGGCTTCACCCGCGCTGCACCGTCGAGCATCGAGTACTCGCTGTGCACGTGGAGGTGGACGAAGGAATCGTTACTCGGCAAGGATGCGCCTCCGGCGGACTGCGGGCAGGGGAGGGATGGCCGGCGACAAGGGAGGGCCCGTGGACACGGCGGGAAGAAGTCTAACCGCGCCGGACGCGGGTCCGGCCGGGAGAGCGCGGATCACTCCCCGCGCAGCACCTCGAGGGCGTGCACCAGGTCCTCGGGGTAGGACGCCTCGAACTGCACCCACTCCCCCGAGCCCGGGTGGGTGAAGCCGAGCCGGACCGCGTCGAGCCACTGGCGGGTGAGGCCGAGCCGCTTCGAGAGGGTCGGATCGGCGCCGTACATCGCGTCGCCGACGCACGGGTGGCGCTGGGCGGCCATGTGCACGCGGATCTGGTGGGTGCGGCCGGTCTCGAGGTGGATCTCGAGGAGGGAGGCGAACGGGAAGGCCTCGATCGTCTCGTAGTGGGTCACCGAGGGCTTGCCGTCGGCGCGGACCGCGAACTTCCAGTCCGAGGACGGGTGGCGGCCGAGCGGGGCGTCGATCGTGCCGGCGAGCGGGTCGGGGTGGCCCTGCACGACCGCGTGGTAGACCTTCTCGACCGTGCGGTCGTGGAACGCGCGCTTGAGGTGCGTGTAGGCGCGCTCGGACTTCGCGACGACCATGAGGCCGCTCGTGCCGGCGTCGAGCCGGTGCACGATGCCCGCGCGCTCGGCCGCACCGGAGGTCGACACGGTGAAGCCCGCGGCGGCGAGGGCGCCGAGCACCGTCGGTCCCTCCCAGCCCACGGCGGGGTGCGCGGCCACTCCGACGGGCTTGTCGATCACCACGATGTCGTCGTCGTCGTGCACGATGCCGAGGCCGGGGACCGCCATCGGCACGATCCGCGGCTCCTCGCGCGGGCTCCACTCGACGCTCAGCCAGGTTCCGGCGTGCACGCGGTCGCTCTTGTCGAGGACCCGTCCGTCGGCGCTCACTCCGCCCGCCTCGGCGACCTCGGCCGCGAAGGTGCGCGAGAAGCCGAGCAGCTTCGCGACGGCCGCGTCCACGCGGAGGCCGTCGAGCCCGTCCGGGACCGGCAGCTCTCGGGACTGCGCCATCAGCGTCCGCCGGGGCGGTCGGCGTCGCGGGCCGCCTCCTCGACGGAGGAGGCCGCTGCGGGGGCGCCCGCTCCGGGGGTGGCGGGAGCGCCGTCCTCGGACGCGACCTGCTCCTGCTCGTCGCGGCCCGCGCGCTCGCGGGTGCCGTCGAGGCCGACGCCCCGCACGCTCAGGAGGACGAACAGCGCCATCGCCGTGCAGATCGCGATGTCGGCGACGTTGTAGATCGCCGGGAGCAGCCACGGCGTGAAGAGGAAGTCGACGACGTGTCCGAGCCCGAAGGAGGGCTCTCGGAACAGCCGGTCGAAGAGATTGCCGAGGGTGCCGCCGAGCAGCAGGCCGAAGAAGACGCCCCACGCGGTGGAGCGGATCCGGCGCGAGAACCAGATCACGGCGACGACGACGCACGCCGCGATGATCGAGAAGATCCAGGTCGACCCGCTCGCGAGGGAGAAGGCGGCACCCGGGTTCTTCACGTAGTGCAGGATCAGGACGTCGCCGAGGACGTGGACGTCCTCGCCCAGGGTCAGGTTCGTCGTGACCAGGAACTTCGCGGTCTGATCGATCGCGAAGACCGCGAGCGCGACGAGGCCGAGGGTGACGAGCACCCTCGGCCTGACGTCCGCTGCGGCGGGACTACGCCCCAAAGCCCGACAGCGAGGACTCCGTCGACGCCGGCTGGGTGTCGAGGTCGCGGAGCTGGCCCTCGATGTAGCTCTTCAGCTTCTGGCGGTACTCGCGCTCGAAGGTGCGGAGCTCGTCGATGCGGTGCTCGACCGTCGCGCGCTCCTCCTCGAGCTTCGCGACCTGCTGGCGCTGCTTGGCCTCGGCCTCGGCGACGATGCGGGCGGCCGTGGCACGGCCCTCGGCGACGAGCGCGTCGCGCTTCTCGGCACCCTCGCGCACGTGCTCCTCGTGGAGGCGGCGGGCGAGCTGCAGGAGTCCGCTGGAGCTCTCGGCCTCGTCGACCGGAGCCGACTGCGAGGAGCTGACGGGAGCGACGACCGGTGCGGGAGCCGGGGTGGGCTCGGGCTCGGGCTGCGGCTCCGGCTCGGGTGCCTCGTCGACCACCGGGGCGGGAGCAGGAGTGCTCTCGCGCGGGGCGTCGGAGACTCGGGCGTCCGAGGGGCGGCTGTCGCCGGAGGACAGGCGCTGACGAAGCTCCTCGTTCTCCTGGTTCAGGCGGCGGAGCTCCACGACGACCTCGTCGAGGAAGTCGTCGACCTCGTCCTGGTCGTATCCCTCACGGAACTTGGTCGGCTGGAACCGCTTGTTGACAACGTCTTCGGGAGTGAGCGCCATGGCTTTCCACCTTCGATTTCAAGTAGGTACACGTTTAACAACGCGCGACTAAAGCTAGCAACTTCAGGCGCACGGCGCAGTGCTGACACCGCGGGGAACGTCCGGACGTGCCAACGATACAGGGACGGTCAGGCGCGCTGGAGCCACGTGGCGATGTACATGCCCACGATGACGCAGAGCATGGTGAGGCTCCAGCCGAAATCGAGGGCGATCGGACCGATCGAGACCGGCTTGATCAAGCGTCGGAAGAAGCCGATCGGCGGGTCCGTGACGGTGTAGACGCCCTCCGCGGCGACGAGGCCGGCACCGCGGGGGCGCCAGTCCCGTCGGATCACGCGGACGAGGTCGAGCACGAACCGCGCCCACATCGCGAAGAAGTAGAGCAGCAGCACGAAGTACAGGACGCTCCCGAGGAGCGAGACGACGGAGGTCACCGGGGGCCAGGGCTCCCCGGGATCAGGACTTCGCGAAGAACGACGCGTCGGCGTCGCTCTCGGCGGAGGCGGAGTCGCCGGCGACGGTGATGTGCGACGGCGAGAGCAGGAAGACCTTGCTCGTCACGCGCTCGATGCGGCCGTAGAGGCCCTGCGAGAGTCCGCTCGCGAAGTCGATGAGGCGGCGGGCGTCCGCATCGCTCATCTGCGAGAGGTTGATGATCACGGGGATGCCGTCGCGGAAGTTCTCCGCGATGACCTGCGCGTCGCGGTACTGCTTCGGGTGGACGGTGAGGATCTCGTTCATCTCGGCGGGTGCCGTCGCCTTCGGGGTCTGGGGGGTGGGCTTGCGGAGCGGGGTGACCGTCGCGCGGGGCTGCTGCACCGGCTCGACGGGAGGGACGGGCTGCACCGGGGAGACCGGTGCGCGGTGGGCCGTCGCCGGGGCCGCCTCGACGGGCTCTGCGCGCTCGTACTCGACCTCTTCGTCGGCGAGTCCGAGGTAGACCATCGTCTTCTTCAGCGGGTTGGCCATGGGGTGTCCTCCGTGTCGTGTGTGCTCCCACAGGTGGGTCACCACGAGGTTAGGTGCGGGCGGGGCGTTCTCCGGTGATTGCCGATCCGATTCGCAGGTGTGTCGCACCCTCCGCGATCGCCTCGGCGAAGTCGTTCGACATGCCCGCCGAGATCGCCGTGGCGGAGGGCTCGACGGCGCGCACGCGGTCGGAGATCGACCGGAGCCGGGCGAAAGCCGGACGGGGCTCCTCGTCCAGCGGAGCGACCGCCATCACGCCGCGCAGCGTGAGGCCGGGCGCCCCGGCGAGAGCCTCGGCGAGGGGCTCGACGTCGGCGGGCGACGCTCCCCCGCGGTCGGGATCCTCGGTGAGGTTGACCTGCAGGAACACGTCGAGCGGCTCCTCCCCCGCCTCCAGCAGCGGGACGAGCGCGAGCCGGTCGACGGAGTGGACCGCGTCGGCGTAGCGGCGCACCTGGCGCGCCTTCTTGCTCTGGAGCTGCCCGATGAAGTGCCAGCGCGCAGCGGTCCCCGCCAGCTCGGCCGACTTCTCCTGCGCCTCCTGGTGCCGGTTCTCGCCGAAGTCGACGACGCCCAGCTCGAGGAGGTCGCGGAGCAGCGACGCGGGGTGGAACTTGGTCACCACGATGGTCGTGACCGAGGACGCCTCGCGACCGGCCGAGCGGGTCGCGTCGGCGACCCGCTCGGAGACCTCGGCCCAGCGCGCGGCCAGCTCCGGATCCGGCACGACTACTTGAGGAAGTCGGGGATGTCCAGGTCGCTGTCGTCGTCGTCGAAGGACGGGTCGGCGACAGGGGCCGGGGCGGCGACGGGGGTGCTCGACCAGATCGAGCCGGCCGCAGGGGCGGCTGCGGGAGCCGGGACGGGCTCGGCGGCCGACTCGCTCGCCGAGCTCTGCTGCTGGCGCGGCTGGGCGATTGCGGCCTGAGCGGTTCCGCCCGGCTCTCCGCCGTCGAACCCCGCGGCGATGACGGTGACGCGCACCTCGTCGCCGAGCGTGTCGTCGATCACGGCACCGAAGATGATGTTCGCCTCGGCGTGCACCGCCTCCTGGACGAGGCGCGCCGCGTCGTTGATCTCGAAGATGCCGAGGTTCGAGCCGCCCTGGATCGAGAGGAGCACGCCGTGCGCGCCGTCGATGCTGGCCTCGAGCAGCGGTGAGGCGACGGCCAGCTCGGCCGCCTTGATCGCGCGATCGGCGCCGCGCGACGAGCCGATGCCCATCAGCGCCGAGCCCGCGCCCTGCATGACCGACTTCACGTCGGCGAAGTCGAGGTTGATCAGGCCGGGCGTGGTGATCAGGTCGGTGATGCCCTGGACGCCGGCGAGGAGCACCTGGTCGGCGGTCGCGAAGGCCTCGAGCATCGAGATGCCGCGGTCGCTGATCTCGAGCAGGCGGTCGTTCGGAACGACGATGAGCGTGTCGACCTCGTTCTTCAGCGTCGCGACGCCGGCCTCGGCCTGCGTCTGCCGACGGCGTCCCTCGAACCCGAAGGGCTTGGTCACGACGCCGATGGTGAGGGCGCCGATCGACTTGGCGATCCGCGCGACGACGGGCGCGCCGCCGGTGCCGGTACCGCCGCCCTCGCCCGCGGTGACGAAGACCATGTCGGCCCCCGCGAGGACCTCCTCGATCTCCTCGGCGTGGTCCTCGGCGGCGCGGCGGCCGACCTCGGGGTCGGCGCCGGCGCCGAGTCCGCGGGTCAGCTCGCGGCCCACGTCGAGCTTGACGTCGGCGTCGCTGAGCAGGAGCGCCTGGGCGTCCGTGTTGATCGCGATGAATTCGACACCGCGCAGGCCGAGCTCGATCATGCGGTTGACGGCGTTGACGCCGCCACCGCCGATGCCGACGACCTTGATCACGGCGAGGTAGTTCTGGTTTGAAGTCACGTCTCCGGCCTCCGGGCTGAACCTTAAACCTGTAGTTGAGGCTTAAAGTTATGCTGAGTATGCATTTGGGGTTCGGCTCCGACGGTAGGCGGAGTCCGGTCGCGCTCCCAGCAGACACGCCCGCAACGCTCGAAAGAACGCGCGGATCCGCCGCCGGTCAAGGCCGGGGCGCCACGACGGCGGCCTGGGGCGAGGACACGTCGTAGGTGCCGACGACGGCGGGGTCGGTCGCGGCCATCAGCTTCTCGAGCACGACGGCCTTGAGCGCCGACTCGTCCGACCCGCCCCAGACGACTTCCGTGCCGTTCTGCAGGGTGAGCGAGACGTCGTCGCCGGTCGTGGCCGTGGCGGCCGTCACCTGCGGAGCGAGCGATGCGGGCAGGGAGCGCAGCACCCGCGCGGTCGCGCGGAAGCCGGCTCCCGAGGCGTCGCCGGACGCGGTGGTGAGGACCGGGTAGCCGGGCTGCGCCGAGTCCGCCGTCTCGATGACGACTCCGGCCGCGTCCACGAGCTCGAAGCGGCCCCCCGCCGCGATCACGCCGAGGGGCGTGCGCTCGACGATCGACACCACGAGGGTGCTCGGCGGCCGGGTCTGCACCGAGTAGCTCTGGATGAGCGGGGACGCGCCCAGCACGCGGCCGACCTCGTCCCGGTCCACCAGGGTGAGCGGGACGCCGAGCTGGTCGTCGAGCTCGCTCTGCAGGGCGGCGGCGTCGACGCGCTGGGTGCCCGAGATCTCGATCGTGCGCACGGCCATGAGCGGCGAGAAGGCCGCGACTCCGACGATCAGGGCGAGGGCGACGAGCGACCCGGCCACGACCAGGGCGATCAGGCGGCGCCGACGCGCGCGCTTCGTGAAGCGGCGGACCTCCCCCCGCTCGTAGCGCCTCCGCTCGCGGGCGGCCCGGGAGACGGCCCGGTTCTCGGCACCGGGCAGACGCAGGCCCGAGAGGGTGCGGCGGACCGCGCCCGCGCGCGACGGAGTTCGCTCGGCCGGCTCCGGGTCCACGCGGATCGCGGGGACGATCCGGATCGGCTCGGTGTCCGGCTCCGGCTCGCCGCCGCGCGTGGGGACGCTCCGACCGCGCGCCGGAGGGCGTCCGCCGTCGGGCCGCTTCACGGCCGCTCCCCCGCTTCGGGCGCGAGGACCGCGGTCATCGTGCGACCGGCGCGGCCTCGCTCGCGCCGAGCGACTCGAGCACCTGCGGGATGATCCGGTAGACGTCGCCGCAGCCGAGGGTGATGACGAAGTCGCCCTCGCGCGCGATGCCGGCCGCGAGGCGGGCCGCCTCCGCCCAGTCCGGGACGAACGAGACGTGCGACGGGTCGGCGAACTTCTCGCTGACCAGCGTTCCGGTCACTCCGGGCTCCGGATCCTCGCGCGCCCCGTAGACGTCGAGGACGATCGTCTCGTCGGCGTAGCGCTCGAGCGTCTCGGCGAACTCGCGGGCGAAGAGGCGGGTGCGGCTGTAGAGGTGCGGCTGGTGCACGGCGATGATGCGGCCCTCGCCGACCACGGTGCGCGCGGCGGAGAGGGCGGCGGCCACCTCGGTGGGGTGGTGGGCGTAGTCGTCGTAGACGCTGACTCCGCGGACCGCTCCGTGCAGCTCGAAACGGCGCTCCGTGCCTCCGAACGCCGACACGGCCTCGAGCGAGGCGGCCGGATCGAAGCCCAGGCCCACCAGCACTGCGAACGCGCCGGCCGCGTTGATCGCGTTGTGCCGGCCGGGGATGCGGAGGCGGGCCGAGTAGCGCCTGCCCTCGTACTCGACCGAGAAGCCGACGGGGCCGACGAGGTCGAGGTCGACGACGCGGACGTCCGCCCCCTCGGCCTCGCCGAAGGTCAGCACCCGTCCGCCGTCCAGCCGCTCGGTGACGCGGACGGCGCCGGGGTCGTCGGAGGAGATGACGACGAGCTCACTCGCGGAGGAGGCGAAGGTGACGAAGGCCTCCTCGAACGCCTCCAGCGATCCGTAGTGGTCGAGGTGGTCCGGGTCGACGTTCGTGATGAGGGCGACCGCGGTGTCGTACAGGAGGAAGCTGCCGTCCGACTCGTCGGCCTCGACGACGAAGACCTCGCCGGAGCCGGCGGCGGAGGAGGTGCCGAGGCTCTCGATGATGCCGCCGTTGACGAAGCTGGGGTCGGCGTCGACGCCGAGGAGGCCGGTGACGATCATCCCGGTCGACGTGGTCTTGCCGTGCGCTCCGGCGACCGCGACCAGGCGCTTGCCGCGCACCAGCCAGGCGAGGGCCTGCGAGCGGTGCAGCACGGGCAGGCCGCGCTCCTTCGCGAGCAGGTACTCCGGATTGTCGGGCCACAGGGCGGAGGTGACGACGACCGCCTCGGCGTCCCCGAGGTTCGCCGCGTCGTGGCCGATGGCGACCGGGACGCCGAGCTCCCGCAGCTGCTCGATGGGGTGGGACTCGCGGACGTCGGAACCGGTGACCCGGTGCCCGGCGTGGTGGAACAGCCGGGCGATCCCGCTCATCCCGGAGCCGCCGATGCCGATGAAGTGGACCGAGCCGAGCTCGTCGGGGACGGTGATGCCGAGGTCGGGCTTGATCACGGGGCTCTCGCTTTCGGGTGGGTCGCGGCGGGCGGGAGGGGCCTCCCGCGGTGCGCCGGATCAGTGTAGACGGTGGGCGGGAGTGCTCTCCCGAGCCGCGCGGAGCGGGCTCAGCGCGGGTCGGAGAGGGTCGACTCGATCAGGTCGACGAGCCGCCCGGAGCCGTCGCGGACTCCCACGCGGGCGGCCCGGCGCGCCATCTCGTCGCGACGGGCGGTGTCGCCCAGGAGCGGTACGAGCTCCCGCTGGACCCAGCCGGGGAGGAAGGCGGCGTCCTCGACGAGGACCGCTCCCCCGGCGTCGACGACGCCGCGCGCGTTGTAGCGCTGCTCGCCGTTGCCGACCGGGTACGGGACGTAGACCGCGGGCAGGCCGAGGGCTGTCAGCTCGCTGACCGTCGCTGCCCCCGCGCGGGAGACGGCCACGTCCGCGGCGGACAGCGCGAGGTCCATCCGGTCGCAGTAGGCGAGGAGGTGGTAGCCGGCCACCCCCGGGTCCGTGATCTCGGCGCGGTCGCCCGTGATGTGGAGGACCTGGAAGCCGGTGGCGACGAGATCCCGGGCGGCGGCGTGCACCGTCGCGTTGATCCGTCGAGCGCCGAGGGAGCCGCCGGTCACCAGGAGGGTCTGCCGGGACGGGTCGAGACCCAGCGCCGCCATCGCCTCGTCGCGGCGCGCGGCCCGGTCGAGCTCGGCGATCTCGCGGCGCAGCGGCATGCCGACGACCCGCGCGTGCGGCAGGGGCGTGCCCTCGAAGGCCACGCCGACCGAGCGGGTCGCGCGCGCGCCGAGACGGTTGGCGAGCCCGGGGCGCGCGTTGGCCTCGTGGACGGTGAAGGGGACGCCGGCGCGGCGCGCCGCCAGGTAGGCGGGTGCTGCCGCGTACCCGCCGAAGCCGACCACCGCGTCGATCCGCCGGTCGCGGATCGTCCGGACGATGCCGGCGATGGTCGCACGGAAGGCTCCGGGGAACCGCAGCGCCGCCGCGTTCGGACGGCGCGGGAACGGCAGCCGCGGGATCACCGAGAGCTCGTAGCCGCGGAGGGGGACGAGGCGGGCCTCGAGCCCCTCGGCGGTGCCGAGCACGAGCACCTCGTCGTCCGGGTTCCGCCTGCGGATCTCGTCGGCCGTCGCGAGCAGCGGATTGACGTGGCCGGCGGTGCCGCCGCCGGCGAGGAGGTAGCGGGTCACTCCGCCGCCGCCTTCCTGCGGCGCAGCACGCCCGCGCCGGGCAGGGGCGCGGTCTGAGTGCGGGCGAAGGAGAGGACGACGCCGATGGCGAGGAGCGAGCTGAGCAGGGCGGTGCCTCCGGAGGAGATCAGCGGCAGCGGGACCCCCAGCACCGGGAGCACCCCCAGGACGACGCCGATGTTGACGAACGCCTGGCCGATCAGCCAGACCATGATCGCGCCGGTGCTGATCCGCACGAACGGATCGGAGGACGCGTGGATGACGCGGAAGAAGGCGACCGCGAGGACCACGAACAGCGCCAGGACGACGATCGCTCCGATCAGCCCGAGCTCCTCGCCGATGATGGCGAAGATGTAGTCGTTGTCCGCGGCGGGCAGCCAGGACCACTTGGCCTTGGAGTTGCCGAGGCCCACGCCGAAGATCCCGCCGGAGGCCATCGCCCAGGTGCCGTGCACCGGCTGCCAGCACGAGTTCTGGTACTCCTCGACGTTGGAGCAGTCGCCGAGGAAGGACATGATCCGGGTGAGGCGGTTGTCGCTGGAGACGGCGAACAGCACCGCTCCGATCGCACCGACCACCACGATCGGCACGAGGACTTTCATCTGGACGTTCGCGTAGAAGAGCGCGGCGAGGACGATGCCCGCCATGATCACGACCGTGCCCAGGTCGCCTCCGATGAGGACCAGTCCGATCGCTGCGCCGCCGACGATCAGGACGGGGATGAGCGCGTCCTTCCAGTCCTTCGGCGACCGGTAGCGGCGGGCGAGCAGGAGCCCCAGCCAGAGGGCGAGCGCGAGCTTGATGATCTCGGAGGGCTGCATGCTGAAGGCGCCGAGTCGGATCCAGTTGCGGTTCCCGCCGACGGAGTCGCCGAGCGGCGTGAAGAGCACGAGGCACTGGAGGACGCAGCCGGCGATGAGCAGGATCGGCGTCACGCGCTTCCACACGCCGAGGGGCAGCCGCGAGACCACCAGCATCATCGGGATCCCGAGGAGGGCGAACCCGCCCTGGCGCAGGAAGCCGCCGAAGGAGTCGTCGCTCGACACGTAGGAGGTGACCGACGAGGAGGAGAGCACCATTGTCAGTCCGAACAGCACCAGGAAGAGCGTGGTGCCGAAGAGGAGGTAGAAGTTCGGCGAGTGGGAGGCGAAGACCTTCGACAGGACGATCCGCGCGGAGCGGGCCCCGCTCCGGTCCTTCCCGCGCGGCTCAGTGCGCGAGCGGCCCGCGGGGCGGCTCGTCGTCGGAGCGGTCATCGGCTCCCCCTCCCAGGTGTGTCGCCACGGCGGCCGCGAAGGAGCGGCCCCGAGCCGCGTAGTCGAGGAACTGGTCCATCGAGGCCGCGGCGGGTGCGAGCAGGACGACGTCCCCCGAGCGGGCGAGCGTCGCGGCCGCCTCGACGGCCGCCTGCATCACCGCACCAGTGTCGTCCGGCACCGCCTCGCTCACGGGGAGGGCGGGCGCGTGTCGTCGGAATGCCGCGAGCAGCGCCGAGCGGTCGGCGCCGATCACCACGGCGCCCCGCAGGCGGCCGACGTGCGCGGCCACGAGGGCGTCCACGTCGACGCCCTTGAGCAGGCCGCCGACGACCCAGACGACCGACGGGTACGCGCGCAGCGAGGCGTCGGCGGCGTGCGGGTTCGTGGCCTTGGAGTCGTTCACCCAGGTCACCCCGTCGTGCTCGGCGACGACCTGGATGCGGTGGGCGTCGAGCTCGAAGGACGCCAGCGCGGTGCGGACGGCCGTGACCTCGATCCCGCACGCTCGGGAGAGCGCTGCCGCGGCGAGCACGTTCTGGACGATGTGCGGAGCGGCGAGGTTCCGTTCGGCGAGCTCGTCCACGGTGGTGATCTCGAGGGCACTGGTGCGGCGGTCCTCGAGGAAGGCGCGGTCGCAGAGGATGCCGTCGACGATCCCGAAGTCGCTCGGGCCGGGCACGCCGAGGCCGAACCCGATCGCCCGGGCGCCCTCCACCACCTCGGCGTCGAGGACCATCTGCTCGGTCGCCGCGTCGGCGCGGTTGTACACGCAGGCGACGCGGGTGCCGGCGTAGACCTTGCCCTTGGCCGCGCGGTAGGCGTCGAACGAGCCGTGCCAGTCGAGGTGGTCGTCGGCGATGTTGAGGCACGCGCTCGCGATCGGCTCGATCGCGCCCAGGTAGTGCAGCTGGTAGCTCGAGAGCTCCACGACGAGGACGTCGAAGCCCTGCGGGTCGCGGACCGCGTCGAGCACGGGCACGCCGATGTTGCCGCAGGGGGCGGCGCGGAGGCCGCCGGCCACGAGCATCGTCGCCGTGAGCTGGACGGTCGTGGTCTTCCCGTTGGTGCCGGTGACGGCCACCCAGTCGGCCGGAGTGCCGTCGGCGCGCACGACCTTGTCGCGGACACGCCAGGCGAGCTCGACGTCGCCCCACACGGGGATCCCGGACTCCGCCGCCCACACGAGGATCGGGTGCGTCGGCCGGAAGCCGGGCGACACCACGACCAGCTCCGGTGAGAACGCGTGAAGCTCCTCCGGAGCGGAGTCGAGGCGGTCGGCCCGGTGCAGGCGGGCGCCGATCACCTCGAGCAGGCGCTCGCGCTCCTCGTCGGCGCGGTCGGCGAGGACCAGCACCTCGGAGTCGAGCTCGGTCAGGGTGTCGGCCACCGAGAACCCGGTGACGCCCAGGCCCAGCACGGCGACGCGCAGGCCGCGCCAGTCCGAGTGCCAGCTGCGGAGGGAGTCGGGACGGGCGGGATCGGTCATGCCAGCGACAGCCATTCCAGGTAGAAGAGCCCGACTCCGGCGGCGACGAAGATGCCGGCGATGATCCAGAACCGGACCACGACGGTGATCTCGGCCCAGCCCTTGAGCTCGAAGTGGTGGTGGAGCGGGCTCATCAGGAAGATGCGCTTGCCCCGGGTCAGCTTGAAGTAGATCCGCTGGAGGATGACCGAGCCGGTCACGATGACGAACAGGCCGCCGATGAGGATGACCAGCAGCTCGGTGCGGGTGAGGATCGCCAGGGCCGCGAGCGCGCCGCCGAGGCCGAGCGAGCCGGTGTCGCCCATGAAGATCTGCGCCGGCGAGGTGTTCCACCAGAGGAAGCCCACCAGGGCACCGGAGACGGCCGCCGCGATGATGGCCAGGTCGAACGGGTCGCTCACCTGGTAGCACTTGTCGACGACCTCGGGGTTGAGGTGCTGGTCGAAGCACCACTGGTTCGACTGCCAGAACCCGATGATGACGTAGGAGCCGATCGCGAGGATCGAGGACCCGGTCGCGAGTCCGTCGAGCCCGTCGGCGACGTTCACGCCGTTCGACGTGCTGGTGACGATGATGCAGATCCACAGCACGAACAGGCCGATGCCGATCCAGCCGAGGGAGGCGAAGTCGAACGGCAGGTCGCGGATGAACGAGATCGAGGTGGACGCGGGGGTGAGCCCGTTGGAGTCGCGGACCATGATCGCGATCACCGCGAAGGCCGCGGCGACGATGACCTGGCCGGCGATCTTCGCCCAGCCGCCGAGGCCGAGGCTGCGCTGGTTGCGGGTCTTCAGGAAGTCGTCGACGAAGCCGACGAGTCCGAGCCCGACCATCATGAAGAGCACCAGCAGGGCCGACGGCGCGATCGCCCGGTTGCCGAACAGCATCCCGAGGAAGTAGCCGACCACGGTACCGATGATGATGACGATGCCGCCCATCGTCGCCGTGCCGTGCTTGACGTGGTGCGACTTCGGTCCGTCCTCGCGGATGAACTGGCCCCACTGCAGGCGGTGGAAGAGGCGGATGAACAGGGGCGTCATCAGGAGCGTGAAGGCTCCCGAGAACGCGCCGGACAGGAGGAGTGCCCTCATCGGTGACGCTCCCCGAGACGGTCGGCGAGGAAGCGCAGCCCCGCGGAGTTGGACGACTTGACCAGCACGGTGTCGCCGGGTCGCAGGTAGTCCTCGAGGAGGTTGAACGCCTCGTCGGAGGTCTCCGCGAAGACGGACTCGCCGCTCCACGATCCCTCGCGCTCGGCCGCGACGTGGATCCGGCGGGCGCCTCGGCCCACCACCACGATCTGGGAGATGTTGAGGCGGACGGCCAGCAGGCCCACGCGCTCGTGCTCCTCGTCGGCCCACTCGCCGAGCTCGCTCATCTCTCCCAGGACGGCGACGGTGCGCCCCCCGGGCTTCGCGATCTGGGCGAGGGTGCGCAGGGCGGCCGCGGTGGAGTCGGGACTCGCGTTGTACGCGTCGTTGATGACGCGGACGTCCTCGCCGCCCAGGACCTCCATGCGGCCGCGCTCGGCGAGGGTGACGGTCGCGAGAGCCTCGACGATCGCGGGCAGCGCCACTCCGACCGAGAGCGCGGCGGCGGTCGCCGCGAGGGCGTTCATCACGTGGTGCTCGCCGAGGACGCGCAGCAGGAGCTCGGCGCGAGCGGCCTCGCGGCCCTCCCCCGCCGAGACCTCGATGGCGAAGCGGGTGCCGTCGGCGGTCGCGTCGATGTCGACGGCGCGGACGTCCGCGCTCTCGCCGCGGCCGAACCAGAGGACCCGGGCGGCGGTGCGGCCCGCCATCGAGGCGACCCGGCCGTCGTCGGCGTTCAGCACGGCGACGTCGTCGGCGGTGAGGTCGGCGACCATCTCGGTCTTGGCCTCGAGCGTGCGCTCGATCCCGCCGAACTCGCCGGCGTGCGCGAGGCCCACGGCGAGGACGACGCCGACGTCGGGCCTGGCCATCCGGACGAGGCGGCGGATCTCGCCGACCGCGCTCGCGCCCATCTCGGCGACGAGGAAGCGCGTCGACTCGGAGACCTGGAGCATCGTGATCGGCGCGCCGACCTCGTTGTTGAAGGATCCGCGCGGAGCGACCGTCTCGCCGACCCGCTCGAGGACGGTGCGGAGGAGGTTCTTGGTCGTCGTTTTGCCGTTCGAGCCGGTGACGCCGATGACGGTGAGCCCGCCCTTCGCGCGGACGCGCCGGACGACCTCGGTCGCCAGCGCTCCGAGCGCCTCGACGGAGTCGTCGACGAGGACCTGCGGCACGTCGAGGTCGAGCGGGCGCTCCACGATGAGGAGCGCGGCACCGCGCTCGAGAGCGGCGGGAGCGAAGAGGTGGCCGTCGGTGTGCTCGCCGCGCTTGGCGACGAAGATCCCGCCGGGCGCGATCTCGCGGGAGTCGGTCTCGGTCGCTCCGTCGATCACGGTGGCGGCCGTGGCGGACGAGCCGGCCAGGTGGAGGCGTCCGGAGACGGCCTCGGCGATCTCGGTGAGGGTGAGGGCGATCATCTACAGCCAGCCCGCCTCGCGCAGCGCGTGACGGACGTCGTCTCTGGCCGAATACGGCATGTGCACTCCTGCGATCTCCTGGTGGTCCTCGTGGCCGGGCCCGGCGTAGAGGATCGAGTCCCCTTCGCGCGCGAGGGCGACGGCGGCGCGCACGGCGGCGCGCGGGTCGGCGATCTCGTGGATCTCCCGGTCGGGCACGGCGGCCCGGGCGCCCTGGAGGAGCGCGGCGCGGATGGCGGCCGGATCCTCCCAGCGCGGGTGGAAGTCGGTGACGACCACGACGTCGGCGAGGCGGGCGGCGATGGCGCCCATGTCGCTCCGCTTGGTCGTGTCGCGGTCCCCGTCCGCCCCGAACACCATGAACAGGCGGCCGGGCGTGATGGACCGCAGCGCCTCGAGCGCGTTCTGGAACGCGTCGGGGGTGTGGCCGTAGTCGACGTAGACGCGCGGTCCGCGCTCCCCCGAGACGAGCTCTGCGCGGCCCGGGATGTAGACGTCGAGACGGCTGTCCTCGAGCGCGTGCGCGACGGCGTCCAGGTCGAAGCCCGACTCCACCAGCATCACGATCGCCAGCGCGGCGTTGGACGCCATGTACCAGCCGATCAGCGAGACGGTGACGACGACGGAGCGGTTCTCGGGCCCCTCCAGGCGGAAGGTGGTGCTGTCGGGCGTCGCGTCCAGCACCGTCATCGACCAGTCGGCGGGCGTCGTCGGGGCGACTCCGACGACCGGCGAGCCGGCGAGCGTCGCGACGGGGATGCGGCTGCGCTCGGCGAGCTCGCGCCCCCAGGCGCTGTCGACCGTGACGACGCCGCGGCGTGCGCGCTCCGGCTCGAAGAGGTCGGCCTTGGCCTCGAAGTACTCGCGCAGATCGGAGTAGTCGTCGAGGTGGTCGTGGCTGAGGTTCGTGAAGCCGACGACGTCGAAGACGAGGCCGTCGATCCGGTGCCGCGTGAGCGCCTGCGCCGACACCTCGATGGAGACCGCGCGGACGGCGGACTCGCGCATCCGCGCGAGCAGGCCGTGCAGCTCGCTCGCCTCGGGAGTGGTCAGCGAGCTGACCACGGCGACGTCGCCGATCCGGCGCTCGGCGGTGGAGCTGAGGCCGGAGACGACTCCGAGCCGGCGCAGCAGCGCGTCGAGGATGTAGACGACGCTCGTCTTGCCGTTGGTCCCCGTCACGCCGAAGAGCGTCGGGACGTCCTCGCGGGTGCGGTGGATCCACGCGGCGACGTCGCCGAGGGCGGCCCGCGGGTCGGGGGTCACCAGCACGGGCAGGCCGCTGTCGGCGGCGAGCTCCGCTCCGGCCGGGTCGGTCAGCACGGCGACGGCTCCGGACGCCGCGGCGGCCGACGCGAAGGCCGCGCCATGGGCACGGCGTCCTGCGACACCGACGTAGAGGTCTCCGGACTCGACCTGGTTCGAGTCCAGCGTGACTCCGCTCACCTCGACGCCCTCGAGGCCGCGGACCGGGCCGAGGGAGAACTCGGCCACGAGCTGCGAGAGACTCCGCGGCACGGGGTGCTCGGGGCGGAGGGAGGACTGCGGGCGAGGGTCGTGCACTGCCCGCTCTTTCTCTCGTTCTGGTGCGTGGATCGTGGTCCCGGCGGGGCTCACCACGTCGTCGGGTACTCGACGGGCGGCACCGTGGACGGCTCCACCCGGTTGGTCTTGAGCACCTGGGTCATGACCTGCTGGAAGACGGGAGCCGTCGCCTGGGACGTGTTCATCTTAACCGGATCGGCGATGGTGACCGTCACGACGTACTCCGGGTCCTCCGCCGGCGCGAGCCCGGCGAGCGAGACGGTGTAGCTCTTCGAGTAGCCGCCCTTGCCGTCGGGCTGCTGCGCGGTACCGGTCTTGGTGGCGATGTTGTAGCCGTCGACGTGGATGTCGTTCGCCAGCCAGCCCTCGTTGTAGTGCGTCTGCAGCATGTCGACGACCTGCTTCGCGGCCGAGCTCGACACCACCTGGGTGCCCGTCGCATCGGGGACGTCCACGACGGAGCCGTCGGCCGTGGTGCAGCCGTCGATCAGCTGCGACGGGAGCCGCACTCCGCCGTTGCCGAGCGTCTGGTAGATGCTCGCGACCTGCACCGCGGTCGCCGAGACGCCCTGGCCGAACATCGTCGTGTAGTTCGTCTGGTTGTCCCAGTCCTGGTAGTCGGCGAGCAGGCCGCCCTCCTCGCCGGGGAAGCCGCTCGTGGTGGGCGTGCCGAGACCGAACTTCTGCAGGTAGTCGTAGCGGGTCTGGGCCGACAGGCGGGAGCCGAGCATCGAGATGCCGACGTTCGACGAGTCCTTGAGGATGCCGGTCAGCGTGTAGTTCGTCGGGGTGTGCGCGAAGTCGTCGCTGAACGAGGCGCCGTCCTTCTCGAAGGAGTCCGGGACGACGACCTGGGTCGTCGGGCCCGCCTGGCCCTGGTCGATCAGCATCGCGGCCGTCATCGGCTTGAAGGTCGAGCCCGGCTCGAACGGCGCGCGGAAGGCGCGCGAGCTGCGGTCGGCGGAGGCGCTCGCCTCGACGTTGTTGGGGTCGACGGTCGGCGTCTCGGCCACGGCGAGCAGCTTGCCGGTCTTGACCTCCTGCACCACGACGATCCCGTAGCTGCCGCCGACCTCGGCGACGCGCTGCGAGAGGACCTGCTGGGAGTAGTACTGGAGGTCGGAGTCGATGGTGAGCTTCAGCGTCCCGCCGTCGACGGCCGGGGTCTCCGAGACGGTGCTGCCCGGGATCCGGACGTAGTCGGCGCTGCGCTCGTAGCTCTCGGACCCGTTCTGCCCCGCGAGGCAGGTGTTCTCCGCGTACTCCATGCCCTCCTGGGCCGCTCCGTCCGCCCCGACGTAGCCGACGAGGTTGCCGGCCACCGCGCCGTTGGGGTAGCTGCGTCCCTGCTGGGTCTCGAAGTAGGTCCACGGGATGTCGAGCGCGACGAGCTTCTGGTAGGCCTCGAGGTCGAGCCCCTCCGAGAGGATCAGGTAGTTGGCCTTCGCGTCCTTCGCGAGCGCGGCGTCCACCGCTCCGGTGATCTGCTCGACCGACTGCCCGGTGATCGCGCCGATCTCGGAGGCGGCCTGCTGCACGCTGACCATGACCTTCTGGTCCTCGCCCAGCTCGCGCGGGAACTCGGCCACGTTCTTCGGCGAGGTCGTCAGCCGGTAGCGCGTGGTGGTGTCCGCGAGCACCGTCCCGGAGCGGTCCACGATGGGGCCGCGCTGGCCGTAGGTGACGACGCTGTTCGACTGGTTCTGGGCGGCCGCATCGGTGAGCTCGTTCGCCCGCACGATCTGGATGTCCACCAGCTTGCCGATGAAGAGTCCGACGACGGCGACGATGATGACGAACGTGACGGCCGTGCGGCGTCTGCTCGAGCGGTGGTGTCTCACTGCGGCGGTGTCCTTCTTGCTCCGGGCGGGCGGGCCGCCGTTCGTCGGGTCCGGATGGTCGCCGTGCGCCCCGCGGGGCGGGTGCCCGCACGGAGGCGGACCGCGACGCCGTGCGTCAGTGCGTGATGGGCGCGGGCAGCTCGCCCTGCAACGGTACGGCCGCGCCGTCGACAGCCGGGGAGGACGCGCTCGCGCCGGGCTGGAGAGCCGGGACGAGGGCGTTGGGCACGAGCGGCGCGGAGGCGGTGCCCGCGACTTCGCTCGACGCGGCGGAGGAGGGGTCGCCCAGCACGGCGCCGTCCGAGAGGCGGAGGTAGACCGGCGCGGTGTTGGCGACCATCCCCAGGCCCTGCGCGGCGGTGGCGAGGTTCTGCGGCGAGCTCAGCGTGTCGACGGCGTCCTGCTTCTCCGCGTTGCTGCGGGTGAGCGACTTCTGCTCGGTCTGCAGCGCCGAGATCTGGTAGGCCCCCTGCGAGAGGCCGACGCTCACCAGGAGCTGGACGACGATGATCGCGAAGAGGCCGGCGACGGCGACGATCCCGTAGACGAGCTTCGGGCGCGACTGCGCCTGACCGGCCGGGACGGCCTCGATGCGGGGGCGGGGCGCCTCCTCCTCGGGGCGTGCTCGGCGGGCGGTGTCGATGACGGCGGGGTCGATGACGGCGGGGTCGATGACGGCGGTGGCGCTCATGCGGTGCTCCTGATCCTCTCGGCCGCGCGCAGACGCACGGGTGTCGCTCGGGGGTTGCGGGCCTTCTCGTCGTCGGAGGCGAGCTCGGCTCCGCGGATGACGAGTCGGAACTCGGGTCGGTGCTCCGGCAGCTCCATCGGGAGGCCGGCCGGGGCGGTGGAGGAGGACGCTGCCTGGAGCGCGCGCTTGACGATCCGGTCCTCGAGCGACTGGTACGCCTCGACGACGATCCGCCCGCCCTCGTTGATCCGGCCCAGGGCGGCGGGGATCGCCCGCTCGAGGACGGACAGCTCCTGGTTGACCTCGATCCGCAGCGCCTGGAAGACGCGCTTGGCGGGGTGGCCGTTCCGCTGGATCGCGACCGGGGTCGCCGCCTGGATGATCTCGACGAGACGGCCGGAGCGCTCCAGCGGAGCGTCGCGGCGGGCCTCCACGATCTTCTTGGCGTAGCGCGCGGCGAGGCGCTCCTCGCCGTACTCGTGGAAGATGCGGCGCAGGGCGGTCTCGTCGTAGTCGGCGAGGATGCTCGCCGCCGTGAGCGGGGCGGTCGAGTCCATCCGCATGTCGAGCGGCGCGTCCTTGGAGTAGGAGAACCCGCGCTCGGTCTCGTCGAGCTGGAGCGAGGAGACGCCGAGGTCGAAGAGCGCACCGTCGATCGTGTCGATGCCCAGCTCGTCGAGCACGTCGGGCAGCTCGTCGTAGACGGCGTGCACGAGGTCGATCCTGGAGGCGTGGGCGGAGAGCCGCTCCCCCGCGAGCTGCAGCGCCTCGGGGTCGCGGTCCAGGCCCACGAGGTGCAGGCCGGGGAAGCGCTCGAGCAGCGCGAGCGAGTGCCCGCCCATGCCGAGCGTCGCGTCGACGACGACCGCCCCGTCGCGCTCCAGTGCCGGAGCCAGGAGCTCGACGCAGCGCTCGAGCAGCACCGGGAGGTGCCGCTCCTCGGTCGGGCGCGGAGCGCCCTTCGGAGTGTTCTCTGCCATGGCGGTCCCGCCGTTCCCGTTCCTGTCGTCCGATCCCCATCCACCTCGCGTCCGGACACCGGGGAAGGTGCGTCCGGGCGCCGAGTGGCTGGGAGTCGCGCGACAGGACCTAGAACAGGCCGGGGATCACCTCCTCCTGGGTGTCGGAGAACACGGACTCCTGCTCCTGCAGGTAGGTCTCCCAGGCGCCCTGCGCCCAGATCTCGGCGCGGTTGCCCGCTCCGATGACGGTGAGGTCGCGGTCGAGGCCCGCGTACGCACGCAGCGGAGCCGGGAGAGTCACGCGGTTCTGCTTGTCCGGCGTCTCGGCGCTCGCGCCCGAGAGGAACACCCGGAGGAAGTCCCGCGCCTGCTTGCTGGTCACCGGCGCCTGCCGGATCTTCTCGTGCATCACCTCGAACTCGGCCTGGCTGAACACGTACAGGCACCGCTCCTGGCCGCGCGTGACGACGACTCCGGAGGAGAGCTCGTCGCGGAACTTGGCGGGGAGGATCACGCGGCCCTTCTCGTCGAGCTTGGGGGAATAGGTGCCGAGGAACACGGACTGCCCCCCACTTCTTCCGGCCAAGGATGGTGTGTCCTCCACAGTACTCCACTTCCCCCCACTCACAACCCCGGCGCGGCGCGGGGCGCGCCGGAGAGGCCCCGGTCATCCGCGTGTTTCCGCGGAATCGCGACAGTGGGGCGAAGTGGAGGGGGAATGCCGCGGGAGGGAGGCCGCGGGCACGAAAAAAGGGCCGATCCGTGAGGATCGACCCTGTGGTGGAGCGGATGGGAGGCTAGCCGCGTCCGTCTCCGCGGTTGTCCCACCTGTCGTTCAAACGGTCCATGAAGCCGGACCCCTGGCGGTTGCCCGAGCGGGGCTTCGACGGACGGCCGACGTCGGGCAGGCCGGGCTCGGAGGAGCCGCCGGCGGCCGGGCGCATGGCCACGATCACGCCGCCGAGCATGAAGGCGAACCCGAGGATGCCGACGAGGGGCTGGCGCACGACCACTCCCGCGACGAGCACGGCGAGACCGAGGATGCCGAGGAGGATGCCGAGCACGAGGGCCCGGTAGTTGGTGCCGCCGCGTCCCTTGCCGACCGCCGCCACGAAATCGGCGTCGTTCTGGTAGAGGTTCCGCTCCATCTCATCGAGGAGCCGTTGCTCGTGTTCCGAAAGCGGCATCGTGACCCCTTCAGGGTGCGGCGTCGACCCTTTCGGGGATCGGCACCGGAATAGGCGGCGTCTGGGCTCGACCGGTCGGGCGGCGCTTCAGTGTAGTCCGAGCCCGACGCAGGCACCAGGCACCTTCGGTGCATAGGCTGGTCGGGTGAACCACAGCTCTCGACTGGTCGATCGCGTCCAGCTCCGAATCGATGAATTCCTCACCGGGCGCACGCCAATTCTGCGCTCCATAGGAGAGGACGTCTCCGCCCTCGGCGACCTTTCGCGGGACTTTCTCAGCGGGGGCAAGCGGTTCCGCGCGCGCTTCTGCGAGGCGGGCTGGAACGCGGTGTCGAGCACCTCGAGCGAGGCCCATCCGAGCGACTCCGATCCGATCGCGAGGGTGGGCGCCGGGCTGGAGCTGTTCCACGCCGCCGCCCTCGTCCACGACGACGTGATCGACAACTCCGACACCCGCCGCGGCGCTCCCGCGGCCCACCGGCGCTTCTCCTCCTTCCACGCCGACGGCGGCTGGACCGGCGACCGCGACGAGTTCGGCCGCTCCTCCGCGATCCTCCTCGGCGACCTCCTCCTGGTCTGGTCGGACGAGATCTTCGCCGCGGCGGAGTGGTCGCTCGGGGATCGAGTCGCAGCCGAGCGCGCGCGCGCGGAGTTCAACCTGATGCGCACCGAGGTCACGCTGGGCCAGTACCTCGACATCCTCGAGGAGAGCGCGTGGGTGCAGCACCCCGAGCACGAGCACCTGCAGCGGGCGGAGCGGGTGGTGGTCTACAAGAGCGCGAAGTACAGCATCGAGGCGCCGCTGGTGATCGGCGGCTCCCTCGCCGGCGGCGACGACGCTCAGCTGGACGCCCTGCGCCGCTTCGGGCTCCCGGTCGGGATCGCCTTCCAGCTGCGCGACGACGTCCTCGGAGTCTTCGGCGACCCGGCAGTGACGGGCAAGCCGGCCGGCGACGATCTGCGGGAGGGCAAGCGCACCGTGCTGCTCGGCCTCGCCCGCGGCGCGTGCTCGCCGGGCGAGCGGGCCGAGCTCGACGCGGTCGTGGGCCGGAGCGACGCCGACGCGGCGTCCATCGCGCGGGCGCAGGAGATCATCGCGGGCAGCGGCGCCCTCGAGCGGCTCGAGGAGCGCATCGACCAGGAGGTGGCCGCGGCGATCGCGGTCCTCCCCGACGCGCCGCTCCGCACGGAGGGCGTGGCGGAGCTGCGCGAGCTGGCCGCCCAGGTCACGGTCCGCACCTCCTAGGAGCGGACCGGCGGGATCAGGCCAGGGCCTGGGCGACCCGCCGGACCTCGGCCTTGCGGCCGGCGCGGAGGGCGACGATCGGGCTCGTGCCCAGGCTCTCCTCGACCGTCAGCATCCAGTCGACCGCCTCGTCGTCGGTGAAGCCGGAGTCGGCGAGCAGGATCGCGGTGCCGCGGATCTCGCTCATCGGCTCCCCGTCGCGGAGGAAGAGGGCGGGGACTTTCAGCACGCCGTCGCGGCGGGTGCCGAGCAGGTGGCGCTCCTCGAGGAGGCGGCGGACCCGGCCGGCGCCGAGCCCGGTCAGCTCCACGAGGTCGGGGACGGTCAGCCACTCGAGCTCGGAATCGGTCGAGGTGGCGGGGGAAGCGGACGAGTCGGTCACGCGTCAAGACTGCCACGAGCCCGGAGGGCCGCCAACTGCGGGCGCCCCGGAGAAGGAGTCGGGCCCGTCCTGCGCCGCCCGGGCGTCGCTCACCGGTTCCCCCGGGGGTCTTGCCTAGACTCGTCGCGTGACCACCAGCCAGCTCGACCCTCTCCTCGGCCGTCTCGTCGACGGCCGGTACGAGGTGCGCTCGAGGATCGCCCGCGGCGGCATGGCGACGGTCTACCTCGCGCACGATCAGCGCCTCGAGCGCCGCGTGGCGATGAAGGTCATGCACGGCCACCTCTCCGACGACGCGACGTTCAAGAACCGCTTCGTCCAGGAGGCGCGCTCCGCCGCCCGTCTCGCCCACCCGAACGTGGTCAGCGTCTTCGACCAGGGCCAGGACTCGGACATGGCCTACCTGGTGATGGAGTACCTCCCCGGGATCACCCTGCGCGACCTGCTCAAGGAGCGCGGCCGGCTGACCGCCCAGCAGGTCGTCGACATCATGCACTCCGTGCTCTCGGGTCTCGCCGCCGCGCACCGCGCCGGGATCCTCCACCGCGACCTCAAGCCCGAGAACGTGCTCCTCGCCGACGACGGCCGGATCAAGATCGGCGACTTCGGCCTCGCGCGCGCCGCCTCCGCCAACACCGCCTCCGGTCAGGCCCTCCTCGGCACGATCGCCTACCTCTCCCCCGAGCTGGTCACGCGGGGCACCGCCGACACCCGCAGCGACATCTACGCCATCGGGATCATGATCTACGAGATGCTCACCGGAGAGCAGCCCTTCACGGGCGAGCAGCCGATGCAGATCGCGTACCAGCACGCGAACGACTCCGTCCCGTACCCCAGCGCGACGGTCGCCTCCGTCCCCACCTCGCTCGACGAGCTCGTCCTCTGGGCGACCGAGCGCGACCCGGACATGCGGCCCCGCGACGCCGGTGTCATGCTCGCGCAGCTGCTCGAGGCCGAGCGGCTCATGGGCATCACACCGAGCGACCGCCGCGGCGACACGCAGGCGGTCACCCCGCTCCCGGCGCCCGTCGCCGATCCGGCGCCCGCGACGGCCGTCTTCGATACGGCGGAGCCCGGGCAGACCTCGGTCTTCGACCCGGCGCCGGCCCCCGGAGCGGTGCTCGTGGTCGACGAGGACGACGACACCGTCGCCCGGCTCGCGAGCAGGCGCCGCGTCCGACGGCGCCGCGGCGTCCTGCTCACGGTGGTCGTCCTCCTCCTGGCGCTCATCGGCGGCGGGACGGCCTGGTGGTTCGGCGAGGGACCCGGCGCGATCGTGTCGATCCCGGACGTCGTCAGCCAGTCGCAGCAGGACGCGACGGCCCAGCTGCAGGCGCAGGGCTTCGAGGTGCAGCCGCAGGAGACGCCCGACCTCACCGTGCCCGCGGGGACGGTGGTGAGCTCCGATCCGCCCGGCGGGCAGGGGGTGCACAAGGGCTCCGTCATCACGCTGACCGTCTCGAGCGGGCCGCGCCAGCTGCCGGTCCCGTCGCTCGCCGGCCTCTCGGAGGCCGACGCTGCCGCCGCGGTGACGGGCGGCTCCTTCACCGTCGGCGACGTCTCGAAGATCTTCGACGCCGACGTCGACGCGGGTGTGGTCGTCTCCGCCTCGCTGCCTGACGGATCGGCGCTGCCCGAGACGATGTCCGAGACCAGCACCATCGCGATGGTGGTGAGTCTCGGACCGATCCCGAACGTGGTCGGCCTCTCGATCGACGACGCGACGGCGAAGGCGGAGGCGGCCGGTCTCGCCCTCGACCGCAGCGGCGAGGACTGGAGCGACACCGTGGCCGCGGGCGTCGTCCTCACGCAGGCGAACCCGGAGGCGCCCGCCGTGACCGGCGACACCGTCTCGGTCGTCGTGTCGAAGGGGCCCGAGCCCGTCGCCGTGCCGAACGTCGTGGGGATGAACCGCGACGAGGCGAAGGCGGCCCTCGAGGCGGCGGACCTGTCGTGGAGCTACTCCCTGACGACGCTCGGCCCGCTGATCGACGCGGCGCCGAACGAGCTGACCAAGGTCACGAACCAGTCCAACAAGGCCGGCGATCTCGTGCAGCGCGGCACGACGATCCAGCTGTCGATCACCATCACGACCTGACGCCGCCGGTCGAGCCCCTCGACGGGGACTCGACCGGCGGTCGGGGCCGGATCAGATCGCGCGGCCCCGAAGCTCCTCCGCCACGAGGAACGCGAGCTCGAGCGACTGCATGTGGTTGAGGCGCGGGTCGCAGACCGACTCGTACCGCGTGGCGAGCGTCGCCTCGTCGATGTGCTCCGAGCCGCCGAGGCACTCGGTGACGTCGTCGCCCGTGAGCTCGACGTGGATGCCGCCCGGGTGCGTCCCCGCGGCGCGGTGCGCCTCGAAGAAGCCCTTGACCTCGTCGACCACGTCGTCGAAGCGACGGGTCTTGTAGCCGGTCGGCGTCGTCAGCCCGTTGCCGTGCATCGGATCGGTCACCCACAGCGGCAGGGCGTCGCTCCGCTTGACGGCCTCGAGCAGCGGCGGGAGGGCGTCGCGGATCCTCCCGGCACCCATGCGGGTGATGAAGGTGAGGCGACCGGGCTCCCGCTCGGGGTCGAGCTTGTCGATCAGCTCGAGCATCGTCTCGGGCGTGGTCGACGGGCCGAGCTTCACGCCGATCGGGTTGCGCACCCGCGACAGGAAGTCGACGTGCGCGCCGTCGAGCTCGCGGGTGCGCTCGCCGATCCAGATGAAGTGGCTGGAGGTGTTGTACGGCGTGCCGGTCCGCGAGTCGATGCGCGTCATGGGGCGCTCGTAGTCCATCAGCAGTCCCTCGTGGCCGGTGTAGAACTCGGTGCGCTTCATGCCCTCGAAGTCGGCCCCGCACGCCACCATGAACTTGACCGCGCGGTCGATCTCGCGGGCCAGCTGCTCGTAGCGCTGGTTCTGCGGGTTCTCGGTGAAGCCCTTGTTCCAGTAGTGGACGAGGCGCAGGTCGGCGAATCCGCCCTGCGTGAAGGCGCGGATGAGGTTCAGCGTCGAGGCGGCGGTGTGGTAGCCCTGCACGATGCGGCGCGGGTCCGCGGCGCGCGACTCCGGGGTGAAGTCGTAGCCGTTGACGATGTCGCCGCGGTAGGCGGGCAGGGTCACGTCGCCGCGGGTCTCGAGGTCGCTCGAGCGCGGCTTCGCGAACTGGCCGGCCATCCGGCCCATCTTGATGACGGGCATGCTCGCGCCGTAGGTCAGGACGACGGCCATCTGCAGCACGGTCTTGACGCGGTTCCGGATCTGCTCGGCGGTCGCTCCGGCGAAGGTCTCGGCGCAGTCGCCGCCCTGCAGGAGGAACGCCTCGCCGCGGGCCGCGGCTCCGAGACGCTCGCGCAGCTGGTCCACCTCGCCGGCGAACACCAGCGGAGGGAGCGCGGCCACCTCGGCGGACGCCGCTCGCACGGCCTCCGCATCGGGCCACTGCGGCTGCTGCTTGATCTCGAGCTCGCGCCAATAGTCCAGGCCGGCGACCACGGAGGGGGCGGCGAGGACGTACGGTTCGTTCGGATCGATGACCACGAGGGTGTTCCCGGTTCTGACGGGCGCCAGCGGCGCGCGGAGGGCCGCCGTCCGGACGGACGGCAGCGGTTGACGAGCTTATCGCCTGGCAGAGCGCTCGGCCGGGAGGGGGCCCCGGCGTCGAGCGGGCGCTCAGCGGGTGAGGGCCGCGCGCTTCTCCTTGACCGAGGTCGCGTAGACGTCGAGGTACTCCTGGCCGCTCAGGGCGAGGAGCTCGTACATGATCTCGTCGGTGATCGAGCGGAGGATGAACCGGTCGCCCTCCATGCCCTCGAAGCGGCTGAAGTCGAGCGGCTCCCCGAAGACGATGCCGATGCGGCCCAGCTTCGGCAGGCGCTTGCCGATGGGCATGATGCGCGCGGTGTCGATCATGGCTACCGGGATGACGGGCACGCGGGCCTCGAGGACCATGCGCGCGACACCGGTGCGGCCGCGGTACATGCGGCCGTCGGGGCTGCGCGTGCCCTCGGGATAGATGCCCAGGGCGTGGCCGCCCGCGAGGACGCGGAGGCCCGTGTTGAGCGAGGCCTCCGACGCCTTGCCACCGGAGCGGTCGATGGGCAGCATCCCCGTGGCGGTGAAGAACGTCCGCGTCGCCCAGCCCTTGAGGCCCTTGCCGGTGAAGTAGTCGCTCTTGGCGAGGAAGACCATGTTCCGCTCGATCACCAGCGGGAGGATCACGGAGTCGATGAAGGAGAGGTGGTTGCTCGCGAGGATCACGCCGCCGTTCTGCGGCACCTTGTCGGCGCCGACCACCCACGGCCGGAAGATCGTCTTCAGGAGCGGGCCCGCGACGATGTGCTTCATGAACCAGTAGAACATCGGGCTCCTCGGCGGTGCGGCGGATCGGGTGCGGCGGGTGCCGCTAGAGGGAGCTCGCGTGCAGGCGCGCCAGGTCGGCGGCCCCCACGACTCCGGCGTCGTTGACGAGCTCCGCGATGCGGAACTCGGGCTCGGGGTGGTAGCCCCGGGCGGGGAGGTTGTCGAGGTAGGCCTGGCGGATGGGGTCCAGCAGGAGGTCGCCCGCCTGCGCCACTCCGCCGCCGATGACGAACATCTGCGGGTCGAGGACGGCGCTCAGGCTGGCCGCCGCCTCGCCCAGCCAGTGGCCGAGCTGTCGCAGCGCCGCGAGGGCGCCGAGGTCGCCGGCGGTGATCAGCTCGGAGATGAGGTGGCCGTTCAGCTCGCCGCCGTTGCGGGCGCGGGCGTCGGCGATGCCCTGGCCGATCCCGCCCGCGTCGGCCAGCTCGCCGGCGAAGCGCTGGAGCGCGCGGCCCGAGCCGTACTGCTCGATGCAGCCGCGGGCGCCGCAGCCGCAGGGCAGGCCTCCGGGGACGACGCGCATGTGCCCGATCTCGGCCGCGGCGCCGAAGCCGCCGCGCAGGAGCCGGTCGTTGATGACGATCGCACCACCCACTCCGGTGCCGATGGTGAGCATCAGCATGTCGCTGACGAGGCGGCCCGAGCCGTAGCGGAACTCGGCCCAGCCGGCGGCGTTCGCATCGTTCTCGATGATGATCGGCAGGTCGATGCGGGCCGAGAGCTTCTCGCGGAAGGGCTCGTTGCGCCAGTTGATGTTCGGGGCGTAGTAGACGATCGACTGCGAGGCGTCGATGAAGCCGGCGGCGGCGACTCCGACCGCGGAGACGTCTCCCGGGAGCAGGCCGGAGCGCAGATGCTCGACCATCTCGACCACGACGTCGACGATCAGCTCGGGGTGCCCGGCGGGCGTGGGCCGACGGTCCTCGCGGAGGATCCCCCCGAACTCGTCGACCAGGGCTCCGGCGATCTTCGTGCCGCCGATGTCGATCCCGATCGCGTGCACGCGAACCGCCTTCCCGTCGCCACCGGCGCGGCAGCGTCGGCGGGCCGCCCTGAGCGGCGGCCAGGACGAGTGTAGTGACCGCGAGCGCTCCGATGCGGCTCAGCGGCGAGACCCGGCGACGCGTGTCGGCCCTCCTCGCGGAGCCACCGCTGGATCGTTACCCTGAACGGATCCACAGCCTGCGCCGCGCCGGTAGGGTGGAGACGACGTTCATTCAGGTACCGAAGGAGTTGCCGTGGACCAGTTCGATTCCCCCCTGGTGGTTCCGGCCGATCCCCAGGCCAACACGACCGCCCTCCTGCTGGACCGCGTCCGCGAGACGCCCGATCGCCCGCTCTTCGCGTTGCCCGACGGCGACGGCTGGCGCGATGTGACGGCGCAGGAGTTCCTCGACCAGGTCACGGCCCTCGCGAAGGGCTTCGTCGCCGTCGGCCTCGAGCCGGGCGAGAAGGTCGGACTGATCTGCAAGACGCGCTACGAGTGGACGCTGATCGACTTCGCCGTCTGGTTCGCCGGCGGGGTCCTCGTCCCGGTGTACGAGACCTCCTCCCCCGCGCAGGTGCAGTGGAACCTCGCCGACTCCGGCGCGCACGCCGTGATCGTCGAGACCCCCGAGCACTTCGCCCGCTTCGACGAGATCCGCGCCGACCTTCCCGAGGTCCGCCTCGCCTGGCAGATCGGGCTGGGCGATCTGGACAAGCTCGTCGCCCGCGGCGTCGACGTGCCGGACGCCGAGATCGAGCGCCGCCGCTCGCTGGCGACCGGCACCGACATCGCGACGATCATCTACACCTCCGGCTCCACCGGGCGCCCCAAGGGCTGCATCATCCGGCACTCGAACTTCGTCGAGCTCAGCCGCAACTCGGCGGTCGCCCTGACGGAGCTGATCCACCAGCCCGGCGCGTCGACGCTGCTGTTCATCACCACGGCGCACGTGTTCGCCCGCTTCATCGCGATCCTCTGCGTGCACGGCGGGGTGAAGGTGGGGCACCAGGCCGACACCAGGCAGCTGCTCCCCTCGCTCGCGTCCTTCAAGCCGACGTTCCTCCTGGCCGTGCCGCGCGTGTTCGAGAAGGTCTACAACTCCGCCGAGCAGAAGGCCGAGGCCGGGGGGAAGGGGAAGATCTTCCGCCGCGCGGCCGACGTCGCCGTCGCCCACTCGATGGCGCTCGAGGCGGGCTCGGTGCCGCTCGCGCTGAAGCTGCAGTTCCTCCTCTTCGACCGGCTCGTCTACTCGAAGCTGCGCACCGCCATGGGCGGGAACGTCAGCTTCGCGGTGTCCGGCTCGGCGCCGCTGGGAGACCGGCTCGGGCACTTCTTCCACAGCCTCGGCATCAAGATCCTCGAGGGCTACGGCCTCACGGAGACGACGGCGCCCGCCACGGTCAACCGCACCGAGCGTTTCAAGATCGGCTCGGTGGGCCCGGCGATGCCCGGCGTCTCGATCCGGATCGCGGGCGACGGCGAGATCCAGGTGCGCGGCATCGACGTCTTCGGCGGCTACTGGAACAACGAGGCGGCGACGGCCGAGTCGTTCGACGGCGAGTGGTTCCGCACGGGCGACCTCGGAACCCTGGACGAGGACGGGTACCTGCGCGTCACCGGGCGGAAGAAGGAGATCATCGTCACCGCCGGCGGCAAGAACGTCGCTCCGGCGGCGCTGGAGGATCCGATCCGCGCGAACCCGCTGGTCGGCCAGGTCGTCGTCGTCGGCGATCAGCGCCCGTTCATCGCTGCTCTGGTCACGCTCGACTCCGAGATGCTGCCGACGTGGCTCGCCAACAACGGGCAGGACAAGGGCCTCTCACTCGAGGACGCGGCCGTGAACCCGGTCGTTCTGGCCGAGGTGCAGCGGGCTGTCGACGCGGCGAACGAGCGCGTCTCCCGTGCAGAGTCGATCCGGAAGTTCGTGATCCTCCCGACCGAGTTCACGGAGGCGAGCGGTCACCTGACTCCGAAGATGAGCATCAAGCGGAACGTCATCCTCGCCGACTTCGCCGACACCATCGCCGCCGTCTACTCCGCCGCCCCCGCCACCGAGGGCATCTCCCTCCGCTGACCCCGCGCTCTCCCGCCGTTACCAGCAGGCCGTCCCGATCGCAGCCGCCTCCGGGACAGCGCGCCCAGCTCTATCCCGTCGGCGGAACGCCCGACGCTCCTCGGAACGCGCCCACCTCGAAAGGCCGACCGCGCGGAGCCGGGCAAGGACCGGCTCCCCTCGACACAGCCGTATCCGGGAAAGCGCGTCCCAGCGCTTTCCCGTCGGCGGAACGCACGACGCTCCACAGAACGCGCCCACCTCGAAAAGCCGACCGCGCGGAGCCGGGCAGGGACCGGCTCCCCCTCAACACAGCCGTATCCGGTGAAGCGCGTGCGAGCGCTTCACCGTGGGGGGACGCACGACGCTCCATGGAACGCGCCCACCTCGAGCGGCCGACTGCGTGGAGCCGGGCAAGGACCGGCTCCCCACCAACACAGCCGTATCCGGGCAAGCGCGTCCCAGCGCTTTCCCGTCGGCGGAACGCACGACGCTCCACGGAACGCCCCCACCTCGCTGAGCCGACCGCGCCGGGCCGGGCAGGGACCGGCTCCCCCCTCAACACAGCCGTATCCGGTGAAGCGCGTGCCAGCGCTTCACCGTCGGCGGAACGCACGACGCTCCACGGAACGCCCCCACCTCGCTGAGCCGACCGCGCCGGGCCGGGCAGGGACCGGCCCGGAATCGAACTCAGAACCAGTCGGATTCCCGGACGGCCTTCATGGCGGCGCGGCGGTCGTCCTTGGAGAGGCGGTCGAGGTAGAGGCGTCCGTCGAGGTGGTCGCATTCGTGCTGGAGGGCCTGGGCCATGAGGCCGTCGCCTTCGAGGACGATCTCGTTGCCGTCGAGGTCGGTGCCGCGGACCTTCGCGTGCGGGTAGCGGATCGCGGGGTACCAGAGGTTCGGGACGGAGAGGCAGCCCTCGTCGACCGGTCGCGGGTCTCCGCTGAGCTCGATGATCTCGGGGTTGAGGATGTACCCGATGACGCCGTCGACGTTGTAGCTGAAGGCGCGGAGGTTGACGCCGATCTGGGGGGCTGCGACGCCGGCGCGTCCGGGCGGTCGGACGCTGTCGACGAGGTCCTCGACGAGGCCGCGGACGCCGGCGTCGACCGTCTCGATGGTCGTGGACGGGGTCTTCAGCACCGGGTCCCCGAAGATGCGGATCTGGCGTTCGGTCATGTGGTGCGCTCCCTCAGGGCCTCCTCCGCGCTCAGGAGGGCGTTCTCGACGACTTCGCTCGCTGCGGGGTGCGGCCAGTACTGGCTGCGGGCGAGTCCGCGGATGCCGGTGCCGGCGCTGGCGGCCTGGACGAGCGGCTGAATGAGGATACTGGCCTGCGGCCCGATGATGTGCGCGCCGAGGAGGGCGCCGTCGAGTCCGACGACCAGGAGGCAGGCGCTGGAGTCGTCCTCGAGCGCCCAGCCGAAGGCGGTGGAGCCGTACTCCTGGGTGACGGTGACGACGTCCAGGCCCTGGTCCCGCGCTTCGGCCGCGGTGAGCCCGAAGTGGGCGATCTGCGGGTGGGCGAAGATCGCGCCGGGCACCGGCGAGAGGGTGTCGGAGAGCAGCTCGCCCGGGTGCAGGAGGTTGTGCGCCACGAGGCGCGCCTCGTGGTTGGCGACGTGCTTGAGCTGCCAGCGGGACGACACGTCGCCGAGGGCGAAGAGGCCGGGCACGGGGTGTCCGCCGGAGAGGACGCGCTGCTCGGTGTCGACGCTGATCCGGCCGTCCTCGTGCAGATCGATCCCGACGGAGGCGGCGGCGACCGTGTCGCTGTTGGGGTCGCGGCCGAGCGCGACGAGCAGCAGGTCGGTCTCGACCGTCGTGCCGTCGCTGAGGGCGACGCGGAGCCCGTCAGGGCGGGCGTCGACGCTCTCGGCGCTCACTCCGGTGAGCACCGTGTACCGCTCGGCGGCGATCCCGGTGAACCGGCGCGAGACGTCCTCGTCGAGGGCGCGGAGGAGGCGGTCGCCGCGGACGGCGACGGTCACGGCCGTGCCGAAGGAGGAGAAGACGTGGGCGAACTCGACGGCCACCGCGCCGCCGCCGAGGATCAGCATCCGCTCGGGGAGCTCATCGAGCCGCATGACGGAGGAGGAGTCCTGGATGCGGGGGTCCGGCTCGTACGCGGCCAGGAGCGGCCTGGGCCGCGAGCCGGCGGCCACGACCACCTGCGGCGCACTGATGCGGGCACCGCTGGCGCTGACGAGGACGTGCGGGCGGTCGCCGTCTCCGAGCGACTCGAAGCCGAAGCTCTCGCGGAGGACGGTCACGTTCGGGGAGCGCTGATCGCGGTACTCGAAACCGCCCTCGCTGATCGCGTCGATCCGGCCGAACACCCGGTCGCGCACCTCGGCCCACTCGGGGCGGCGGAGGCGGGAGTGGACGCCGATCGGGCCGCCCTGGTCGACGTCGGTGACCACATCGGCGACATGGACGAACATCTTGGTCGGGATGCAGCCGGCGTTGAGGCAGGTGCCGCCGAACCACTCCCCGTCGTCGAGGATCGCGACCCGCAGGCCGTCGAACTCCGGACCGACGATCGAGTTGCCGGAGCCGGCCCCGATGACGATCAGGTCGAAGGCGTCGGTGGTCGCGTCGGGTCCGTCGGTGCGGTCCTGGTGCGCGGCGGACGCCGCCCCGGAAGCCCGGGGCTCAGACACGTCGGACCGGCATGCCCTCGACCACGAGCGCGGCGAGCAGGCGTGCGGCGTCCTTCGTGCCCTCGCGCAGCTGCTCCCACTTCACCACGGAGCCGGCGGCGAGCACCGGGTCGTAGGGGATGCGGACGATGTCGCGGACACGGGAGCGGAAGTGCGACTCGATCTCCTCCAGCTTCACCAGGCTCGTGCCCTGCGTCGCCGTGTTGAGCGCGACGACCGCGTTGCGCACCAGGGCGCCGTAGCCGTTCGCGTCCAGCCAGGTGAGGGTCTCGGAGGCCAGGCGGGCCTCGTCGACGCTGCCGCCCGAGACGATCACCACCGTGTCGGCGCGCTGCAGCGTGGGCCGCATCACCGAGTGCACGATGCCCGTGCCGCAGTCGGTGAGCATGATCGAGTAGAAGCGCTCGACCAGGTCGGCGACCACGTTGTAGTCGTCCTCGTCGAAGGCCTCGGAGAGCTGCGGGTCGGTGTCGGAGGCGAGGACGTCGAGGCGGGTCTCGTCGCGGGAGACCATCGTCGAGAACTCGGTGAACCCGGTCACGCCGGCCGCGCGGTTCACGACGTCGCGGACGGTCGCCCGCGTCTGCTTGGGGACGCGCTCGGCCAGGGTGCCGCGGTCGGGGTTCGCGTCGACCGCGATGATGCGGTCCTCGCGCGCATCGGCGAGGGCCATGCCCAGGAGCGTCGTGACCGTGGTCTTGCCGACGCCGCCCTTGCGGGTCATGACCGGGACGAAGCGGGTGCCGCCCTCGAACTGCCGGCCGATCCGCTCGTCCATCGCCTTCCACGCCTTCACCTTCGCGGAGTCGCCGAGGTTGACCGTGTGGAAGGTCAGGCCGTAGAGGAAGCGGTGCCAGCCGCCCGTGGGAGCGGGACGGGTCTTGCGGTTGACCTCCAGGAGCCTGTCCGGGGTGAGCATCGACGCCGACTCGGGGACGGCGGCGCTCGGCGCGGACGGGGCGGGAGCGGCGCTCGAGGACTCGGCGCGGAGGCGGTCGCGGCGCGTGGGGACGGCGGCGGGCTCCCCCGCGGACTCGGACGCCGCGGGCTTCTCGGCGGACTCCGGTCGGGCGGGGATCCCCGCCGAGACCGGTCCGTTCGCGCCGGACGGGTGAGCGGGAGCCGGTGAGGGGGTCGGAGCAGGACTCGGCTCCGGGGGCACGAGAGCGTGCGAGCGCGAGGGCGGCAAGCCGAGGCGGCCGACGTCGATCGCGTCCTCGTCCTCGACCGGAGCAGGGGCGGTGGAGCGGCGCCGCGGGCCGGGCGGGGTGATCCGCACGCCGTCGGGCAGGAGGGTCGGAGCGGTGTCGCTCGCTCGCGGGGAGTACTGACCCGATTCCCGAGCCGCGTCCATGGCGGTCCGCGGCGTGGGACCGGTGCCGGTGTCGGGCTGTTCGTCGTTGCGCTCATCCATGCGAACGAGCCTCCTTCCGCTCAGGACGAGTGTACCGGCGGGCCCGGATCGCGCCGGGCGGCTTGGTCGGAGCGCGCTCCGACTGCTAGTGCTCCCCGCTTCCGGAGACGGCGCGGACGGCGCGTGCAGCGAACGGTTAGGTTCTGCCGCCCGGAGGAACGTAAAGTAGTCAGCCATGCATGTACTCAGCGTGAGCTCCCTCAAGGGCGGCGTCGGCAAGACCACGGTGACGCTCGGCCTTGCATCCGCGGCGTTCTCGAAGGGCCTGCGAACGCTGGTCGTCGACCTCGATCCCCAGTCCGACGTGTCGACCGGAATGGACATCAACGTCGCCGGCCACCTCAACATCGCCGACGTCCTGACGTCGCCGAAGGAGAAGATCGTCCGCTCGGCGATCGCCCCCTCCGGCTGGACCAAGGAGCACCACGGCACGATCGACGTGCTGATCGGCAGCCCCTCCGCGATCAACTTCGACGGGCCGCACCCCAGCATCCGCGACATCTGGAAGCTCGAGGAGGCCCTCGCGAGCGTCGAGGCCGACTACGACCTCGTGCTGATCGACTGCGCCCCGTCGCTCAACGCCCTGACCCGCACGGCCTGGGCCGCGAGCGACCGCGTCGCCGTCGTCACGGAGCCGGGCCTGTTCTCGGTGGCCGCCGCCGACCGGGCGCTCCGGGCGATCGAGGAGATCCGCCGCGGACTCAGCCCGCGCCTCCAGCCGCTGGGCATCATCGTCAACCGCGCCCGCGTCCAGTCGCTGGAGCACCAGTTCCGGATCAAGGAGCTGCGCGACATGTTCGGGCCGCTCGTCCTCAGCCCGCAGCTCCCGGAGCGCACCTCCCTCCAGCAGGCGCAGGGCGCGGCGAAGCCCGTCCACGTCTGGCCCGGGGAGAGCGCTCAGGAGATGGCGCACAACTTCGACCTGCTGCTCGACCGCGTGATCCGCACCGGTCGCATCGGCGAGCAGGTCCCCGCCGCGACCTAGGGCCGGCGGGTCCGCCGGACTTCTCCGGCTCGAGGTCTCGGGACGCGGGCGATGCTCGGTGCTCGAGGAGCGCCAGGGACAGCGCCGGCGGACGCTCGGCGTCGGAGTTCGGCGCGGACTCTCGATGCGCGGGCGGAGCCCGCCACTCGATCAGCACGGTGAGACTCGGGTGGCGCCCGTTGCTTGCACAGCACGGCTACAGGCGGGTCCGCTCCTGACCAGTTGAGCGCGCGGAGGAGACCCGGGAGTCCCCGGAGCAGCGGCCGACCCGCGAGGGGTGGGCGGTCAGCCGACGCGGCGGGAGGCGCGGCGCTGGGCGAGCTCGTCGCCCGGGTCGACCGACTGATGGTCGAGCTCGACGAGGCTCGACTCGACTTCGCGGAGGACCTTGCCGACGGCGATGCCGAAGACGCCCTGGCCGCGGCTGAGCAGGTCGATGACCTCGTCGTTCGAGGTGCAGAGGTAGACGCTCGCGCCGTCGCTCATCAGGGTCGTCTGCGCGAGGTCGTCGACCCCGGACTCGCGGAGCTGGTTGACCGCCGTGCGGATCTGCTGGAGCGAGATCCCGGTGTCGAGCAGGCGCTTGACCAGCTTCAGCACGAGGATGTCGCGGAAGCCGTAGAGGCGCTGCGTGCCGGAGCCGGACGCGCCGCGCACTGTGGGCTCGACGAGCTCGGTCCGCGCCCAGTAGTCGAGCTGACGGTAGGTGATCCCCGCGGCGCGCGCCGCGACGGCCCCGCGGTAGCCCGCGTCGGCGTCGAGCTCGGGCAGTCCGTCGGTGAACAGGACGAGGTCGCGCTGGCCGCTGACGTCGCGGCTGACTTCTCTCATCCCTGTGCCTCTCGGATCCGAACGCCGGATCCTCCGAACGCGCTCCCTACCGTACCGACCGGCGCAGGCCGAGTAAACGACATCGGCCTCGGCGCCGCGGCGTGTCGCACGGGCCGCCCGTCGGCCGGCGGCGGGGCCCTCACGAGCGGGCGATCCGCGAGAGGGCGCTGCGCACCATCGCACCGCGGATCGTGCCCAGCTGGGTCGCGAGCCCCACCGCGTTCTCGGCAGCACCGGCGGAGCCGGACGCCTCTCCGCGGCGGGCGCTGGAGGCGACGACGCTCTCGATGAGCGACATCTCGCGCTCGACGGCGACGCGGAGCGGTCGGAGGTGACGGGGCTCGATACCCGATCGGCCGAGGTCGACGAGCGCCTTGAGCGTCGTCACGGCCTCGTCCCCGAACACGTCGCCGCCCCGCACGAGCCCGGCGGCGATGGCCTCCTGGACGAGAGCGGGCGTGGCACCGGACTCGGCCGCGAGGCCCTCGCGGGTCAACCGCGTGGCGGGGCCGAGGAGCGAGGCGCTCGGACCCCCGACACCGGCCGGCAGGGCGGGCTCGCGTCCGGCGTCGATGTCGTCGAGGTATCCGCGGATGACCTTGAGGGGGAGGTAGTGGTCGCGCTGCAGAGCGAGGATCATCCGGAGCCGCTCGACGTCGGAGCCCGAGAACTTGCGGTAGCCGGAGTCGGTGCGGGCCGGCGAGACGAGCCCCTGCTCCTCGAGGAAGCGCAGCTTGGACGGGGTGACGTCCGGGAACTCACTGGTCAGCCTGGCCAGCACCTGCCCGATGCTCAGCAGAGCGGCGGAGCCGGTGGGGAGGGCGCGCGCGGAGGAGCGGCCCACGGCTCACGCGTCCGGAGCGGCGACGAGGTCGGCGCGGGACGCGTAGAAGGTGAGTCGGAACTTGCCGACCTGCACCTCGGAGCCGTCGGTGAGGATCGCGGACTCGATCCGGACCCCGTCGAAGTAGGTGCCGTTCAGGGAGCCGAGGTCGTGGACCTCGAACGCCGTGCCCCGGCGGACGAACTCGGCGTGCCGGCGCGAGACCGTGACGTCGTCGAGGAAGATGCCCGCATCGGGGTGACGGCCGACCGTCGTGGAGTCGGTGTCGAGGAGGAAGCGGGCGCCGGTGTTCGGTCCGCGCCGCACGACCAGCAGCGCGGATCCCGAGGGCAGAGCGCCGACGGCCTCGGCCTCCTCGCGCGACGCGCGGTTGTCGAGAGCGGCGAGCTGGGCGCCGATGTCGTCGGTGAACGTCAGAGTCGTCTCCGTCGACGGCTCACCGGGAACGGAATTGTGCTGGGCGGATGATGCTCCACCGACGGGCTCGACCAAGACGTACCTCCTATCAGGTCAGCGTATCCGAATCGTGACCCTCGTCGGACCCCTGAGCACCTGTGCGGACCCCCAGGACGAGGTCCCGCGTCTGGACGGCGTAGACGATCCCGGCCCACCAGTAGAGGAACGCGCCCCACAGCGCGAAGGCCCAGGCGATGGGGAGCGAGGCGGGCGCGAGGGCCGGGAACGCCTGCCCCAGCATGATCAGCGGGAGCGCGTAGAAGAGGCAGAAGGTCGCGAATTTCCCCAGGTGGTGCACGGGAAGCGGTCCGTAGCCGTTGTTCGCCAGGACGACCGCCAGGACCACGAGCATCAGGTCGCGGGCGAGCAGCACGGCGACCAGCCACCAGGGCACCAGTCCGCGGGCCGCGAGGCCCAGGACGGTGGCGAAGATGTAGAGGCGGTCGGCGGCCGGATCGAGGACGCGGCCGAGGCGCGTCATCTGGTCGAAGCGGCGCGCGATCCAGCCGTCGAGGTAGTCGGTGAGGCTCGAGACGACGAGGGTCAGGAGCGCGAGCGCGTCCTCGCCGAGGACCACGAGCACGAGGAACACCGGCACCAGCGCGAGACGCACCATGCTGAGGACGTTCGGGACCGTCCAGATCCGGTCCTCACCGGTGCTCGCCATGCGCCCAGCCTAGGCGGGGCGCACGGCGGCGTGGTCAGCGCTTGTCGCGCCAGACCCGCTCGAACGGCAGGCGCCAGGCGTGCGGCGCGATCAGCTGGTGGATCGCGTTCGGCCCCCAGGAGCCGGGCGCGTAGAGACGGACGGGCGGCGGATCCTGCAGGAGCGGCGCGGAGACCTCCCAGAGCCGCTCGATGCCCTCCGCGGTGGTGAACAGCGTGTGGTCTCCGCGCATCGCGTCGAGGATCAGGCGCTCGTAGGCCTCGAGCGCGTCGCCCGCGCGGTCGGTCTCCTGGAGCGCGAACTGCATGCTCAGCTTGTCGAGCCGCATGCCGGGACCGGGGCGCTTCCCGTAGAACGAGAGCGAGACCTTCGAGGCGTCCGCCAGGTCGAAGGTGAGGTGGTCCGGGCCGTGGGCACCGACTCCGGAGCCCTGCGGGAACATGCTCTTCGGGGGCTCGCGGAACGCGATCGAGATGATGCGCTGACCCTCGGCCATCCGCTTGCCGGTGCGGAGGTAGAACGGCACTCCCGCCCAGCGCCAGTTGTCGATCTCGCACTTCAGCGCGACGAAGGTGTCGGTCTCGGAGTCGGCGGCGACGCCCGGCTCGTCGCGGTAGCCGATGTACTGGCCGCGCACCACGTTCTCGGGGTTGAGCGGACGCATCGAGCGGAAGACCTTGTTCTTCTCCTCGCTGATGGCCTGGGGCTCCAGCGCGGTCGGCGGCTCCATGGCCATGAACGCCAGCACCTGGAAGAGGTGGGTGACGACCATGTCCTTATAGGCGCCGGTGGACTCGTAGAACTCGGCGCGACGGTCGAGCGTGAGGCGCTCGGGGATGTCGATCTGGACGTGATCGATGAAGTTGCGGTTCCAGATGGGCTCGAAGAGGCCGTTGGCGAAGCGGAAGGCCAGGATGTTCTGCGCCGGCTCCTTGCCGAGGAAGTGGTCGATCCGGAAGATCTGCTCCTCGCTGAAGGTCTCGTGGAGCTCCGCGTTGAGGACGACCGCGCTCTCGAGGTCGACGCCGAACGGCTTCTCCATGATGATCCGCGAGCGCTCGACCAGCCCGGCCTCGGCGAGCATCCGCACGACGGAGAGAGCTGCCCTGGGCGGGACGCTGAGGTAGTGCAGCCGGCTCACGTCCGGGCCGAGGACCGCCTCGGCGTCGGTCACGGCGGCGGCCAGCGCGGCCGGGCCGGCGGACTGCGGGACGTAGCGGAGCTTGGACGCGAACTCGTCCCACTGCGCCGGCGTCAGGGAGCGGCTCCCGAACTCGTCGTAGGCCAGCTTCGCGAAGGCGCGGAACGAGGCGTCGTCGTGCTCCTCGAGCGAGGTGCCGACGATCTGCAGGTCCGGTGCGAGGGAGGAGAGCGCGAGGTGGGCCATCCCCGGGATGAGCTTGCGCCGGGCCAGGTCGCCGACGGCGCCGAACAGCACGACGACATGGGGTGCCGCCTGCTCGGTCTGGACGGCGGGAGCGGGGGGTGCGGTTGTCACGGTCACCCCTCGATCATTCCAGTTCGGATCGTGACGCAGGCGTCATGTGCTCGATACGCACCGCCGCTAAGGTCTCTCCCGTGCCTCCGTTCTCCGACGCGTCCGCCGCGACCGCAGCACCCGCCTCCGCCACCGCCCCCTCCTCCGCCGACGGGACGACCGCACCTCCGCTCGACGAGAGGATCCGCGCCGACGTCCACCTGCTGGGCGAGCTGCTCGGCCAGGTGCTCCGCGAGTCGGGCGAGCCCTCCCTCTACGAGGACGTGGAGCGCCTGCGCGCGCTCACGATCAGCGCCTACGACAGCGGCGACGCGGCCGGGACCGCGGAGGCGGAGGAGTTCGTCGCCTCGCTCACGCTCGAGCGCGCCGAGGAGGTCGCCCGGGCGTTCACCTGCTACTTCCACCTCGTCAACGTGGCGGAGGAGTTCCACCGCGTCCGCGTGCTGCGCCGGCGCGAGGCCGACGCCGGTGCGCAGTCGCCCGAGGACTCGATCCTCGCCTCGATGCGCCGGCTGACCGGGGAGCTCGGGGAGGACGAGGCGTTCGCGCGCCTGTCACGACTGGAGTTCCGCCCCGTCCTCACGGCGCACCCGACCGAGGCGCGCCGCCGCGCGGTGGCCTCGACCATCCGCCGCATCAGCGACCTGCTCGAGCAGCGCGACGACCCGCGCATGGGCGGCGTCGTGCTGGTGGAGATCCGCCGCAGGCTGCTGGCCGAGGTCGACACGCTGTGGCGCACCGCTCCGCTGCGCGAGTCCAAGCCCACTCCCCTCGACGAGGTGCGCACCGCGATGAGCGTCTTCGACGAGTCGCTGTTCTCGGTGCTCCCCCGCGTCTACCGCCGCCTCGACGACGCCCTGCTCGGCGAGGGCTCGGGCACCCGGGCTCCGGTCGCACCGGCCTTCGTCCGCCTGGGCACCTGGATCGGCGGCGACCGCGACGGCAACCCCTTCGTCACCGCCGAGACGACCCTCGCTGCGGTCGACATCGCCTCCGAGCACGTCCTCATGGGTCTCGAGCGCGTCGCCCGCCGCGTGGGCCGCGCGCTGACCCTCGACGCCTCGACCACTCCCCCGTCGGCCGCCGTCGAGGCGCTCTGGGCCTCCTGCGTCGAGCGGGCTCCCGAGCTCGCCGCCGACATCGCCGAGCGCTCGCCCAACGAGGCGCACCGCCGCGTCCTGCTCTTCGCGGCCGAGCGCCTGGCCGCGACCCGGTCCGAGGGGCCGCTGGCCTACTCCGCCGCCGCCGAGCTGCTGGCCGAGCTGCGCACCCTCCAGGAGTCCCTGGTCGAGGCCGAGGACGTCCGCGCCGCCTACGGCGACCTCCAGGACTTCGTCTGGCAGCTCGAGACCTTCGGCTTCCACCTCGCCGAGATCGAGGTGCGCCAGCACTCGAAGGTGCACCGCGAGACGATCGCCGCGATCCGCGCCGGCGAGGAGCTCGACGAGCGCGGCCTCGAGGTCCTGTCGGTGTTCCGGGCGATCGCGAAGGTCCAGGAGCGCTTCGGCACCGACGCGGCGAGGCGGTACATCGTCTCCTTCACGCAGTCGGCCGACGACCTGCGGACGGTCTTCGAACTGGCCGAGGCGGCGACCGACGGCAAGCCGCCGATCATCGACGCGGTCCCGCTCTTCGAGACCTTCGCCGACCTCGACGCCTCGACCGACATCCTCGCCGAGATGATCCGCCTCCCCCAGGTGCAGGCGCGCCTCGCGGCCACCGGCAACCGGCTCGAGGTGATGCTCGGCTACTCCGACTCGTCGAAGGACGTCGGACCGGTCTCGGCGACGCTCGCGCTCTACGACGCGCAGGCGCGCATCGCGCAGTGGGCGGCCGACGAGGGCATCGTGCTCACGCTGTTCCACGGGCGCGGCGGAGCGCTCGGCCGCGGCGGCGGGCCGGCCAACCGGGCCGTCCTCGCGCAGCCGCCCGGATCGGTGGACGGCCGCTTCAAGCTGACGGAGCAGGGCGAGGTCATCTTCGCCCGCTACGGCAACCCGGACATCGCCACCCGGCACATCGAGCAGGTGGCGGGAGCGACGCTGCTCGCCTCCTCCCCCGCGGTCGGCGAGCGCAACGCGGGCGCCGCGGAGCGCTTCGCCGAGGTGGCGGCGACGATGGACCGCGAGTCGCGCCGCCGCTTCTTCGAGCTCGTGAAGGCCGACGGCTTCGCGCCGTGGTTCGCCCGGGTCACCCCGCAGGAGGAGGTAGGCCTGCTCGCCCTCGGCTCGCGTCCGGCCCGCCGCGGCCTCTCCGTCGAGTCGCTCGAGGACCTGCGAGCGATCCCGTGGGTCTTCGCCTGGACCCAGGCCCGCGTCAACCTGACCGGCTGGTTCGGGCTGGGCAGCGCGCTCGAGGCCGTCGGCGACCTCGACCTGCTCCGCGAGGCCTACGCCTCCTGGCCGCTGTTCACGACGATGGTCGACAACGTCGAGATGTCGCTCGCGAAGACCGACGAGGGCATCGCCCGCCGGTACCTCGCCCTCGACTCCCGCGACGACCTCGCCGGACTCGTGCTCGACGAGATGGCGCTCACCCGCCGGTGGGTGCTCTCGATCACCGGCGAGGAGAGCCTGCTCACGGGCCACCGCGTGCTCGGCCGTGCCGTGCGCCTGCGCACCCCGTACGTCAACGCGCTCTCGCTCCTGCAGCTGCGCGCACTGAAGGCGCTCCGCACCGACCCGGGCGGATCCGGGACGGAGCAGAACCAGCGGCTGCTCCTGCTCGCGGTCAACGGAGTCGCGGCGGGGCTGCAGAACACCGGCTGATCCCGGCTCGGAACGACGGAACCCCCGGCGGCCTCACGGCTGCCGGGGGTTCTCGTGCGTCTGCGGGCGCCTCCCGCCTGCGGAGCGGGTCGAGGCGCCGGGCGGATCAGGCCTGTGGGGCGGCGCCGGCCTCCTGAGCGGCCTTCGCCTCCTGGTACTGGCGGCGCACCTCGACCATGTCGAGGCCGCGGACCTGCTCGATCAGGTTGTCGAGCGCGGGGGCGGGCAGGGCGCCGGGCTGAGCCATCAGCGGGATGCCGTCGCGGTACACCACGAGGGTGGGGATGGAGGAGATGCCGTAGCTCGCGGCGAGCTGCTGCTGGTCCTCCGTGTCGACCTTCGCGAACGTGATGTCGGCGTTCTTCTCGCTCGTGGCCTCGAAGACCGGAGCGAACTGCTTGCACGGGCCGCACCAGTCGGCCCAGAAATCGATGAGGACGATGCCGTCGGCGATCGTCTGGTCGTGGGAGTCGAGGGTCATCGCAGTCGTAGCCATGGGGGATGCAACCGGGTGCCCCCGCGGCCTATTCCCGGGCGGGATCGAGGAGGTCGAGCAGCGAGCGCGGACCGACCACGGCGGCCCCGAGCGCCTCGACGCGGGCGGCCAGTCCCCGGTCGGCCGTGACGACGACCGCGGTCTCGAGCGCGCCGACCAGCTCGACGATCGCGTCGTCGCCCGAGCCGTCGGCCGAGTGGACCGTGAGCCGCTCCGTGAGAGCGCCCGCCTCCGGGCGGGCGGCGCGCGCCGCTCCCTCGAGCACCACGGCGATGCGCGGCCAGACCGTGTCGGCGTCGATCCCCAGGAGACGGCCGGGGACGCCTGCCTCCGCGAGGCGGGCCAGGGTGGCGAGGAGGCGCTCCGCGGCGCCGGCGCGGTCGCGCCACCAGCCGTCGGGGCGTGAGCCGACCACGTTGGCGGCGTCCACGACGAGCACCGGGATCGAGGAGCCGAGCGCGCGCAGGCCCGGCCAGGCCGCTCCGAAGCCCGGGTGCAGCGGCAGGGAGTCGACCTCGTCGGGGGCGACCCAGCGCAGCTCGGTGCTCTCGGCGTCGCTGATGCGGGGAGTGAAGTGCTCGCGGGACTCGGCCAGGACTGTGGAGTAGCTCCACGGTCCGATCACGACGACGCTGGAGAGCACGGGCCGGATCAGGTCGGCGGGGACGCCCGCCTCCTCCTCCGACTCCCGGAGGGCCGCCTCGAAGGCCGTCTCCTCGGGGTGACGGGCGCCGCCGGGCAGCCCCCAGGTGTCCCCGAAGTGGCTCCAGCTGACGCGGTGCTGGAGCAGGACGCGTCCCGACGGATCGCGCAGGAGGAGGCCGGCGGCGCCGAAGCGCCCCCAGAAGCGGCGTCCGTCGCCGATCTCGACCCAGCCGTCGCCGAGCGACGCGTCGAAGGGGTGACGCGGGAGCACGGCGTCCGCGCCGGGGTCCTCGCTGGTCATGCCCTCCAGCCTCCCACACCGCGCCCGCCGCACCCGACCCCGACGGGCTGGCAGAATCGGACGATGCGCCGCTCGAGACCCCTCCGCCTCGCGACGCTCGCCTGGCTCGCGCTGATCGCCCTGATCACGCTGACGCCCGCGCCCTACCCGGCCGGGGAGCCCAACGCGCTGATCCGCGGGATCATCGCGTTCCTCGCCTCCACGCCGCTCACCGGCTGGTTCGACTTCGACGTGGCGGAGTTCACCGCGAACGTGCTGCTCTTCGTGCCACTCGGTGCGCTGATCGCCGCGCAGCTGCCGGCGGGGCGCCGCCTGTGGGCCGCCGCCATCGGGCTCGCCGTGTCGGCGGCCGTCGAGACCGCGCAGCTGCTGTGGCTGCCGACCCGCGTCTCCGACGTGCAGGACCTCGTCTCGAACGGCAGCGGCTCCCTGATCGGCGCCCTGCTGACGATCGCGCTGCTCCGCTTCTCCCCCCGCCGCCGCTCCCGGAAGGACCGCACCGCCCATGCCCGCTGAGACCCTCGTCGTCCTCGACCGACCCTCCCTCGACGCCGAGGCGCACTCGCCGGGAGGACCCGCGCACCGCATCGATCCGAGCGGGCGCGGCGATCTGGACGTCACCGACCTCGGCTTCACCCGCGGCGACGGCGTGTTCGAGACGATCAACCTGGTCGACGGACGGCTGCAGGCGCTCGACGCGCACCTGGACCGCTTCGAGCGCTCGGCCCGGATGCTCGACCTGCCCCGGCCGGACCGGCCCGCCTGGCTCGAGGCGATCGGAGCGGCGGTGGCCGCGCACCCGCCCGTCGCCGAGGCGATGGTGAAGACGATCCTGACCCGCGGCGTCGAGGGCGGCGGGCGGCCCACCGGCGTCGTCTTCGTCCAGACCAGCCCGGACTTCGGCCCGGCCCGCCGCGACGGCGTGCGCGTGGTGCTCCTGGACCGCGGGCTGCGCTCGGACGTGCAGTCGACGTCCCCCTGGCTGCTCGCCGGCGCGAAGACGCTCTCGTACGCGGTGAACCGTGCGGCCGCGCGGGAGGCCGCCCGGCGCGGTGCCGACGACGCCCTGTTCGTGTCGAGCGACGGCTACCTGCTCGAGGGGCCGACCTCGAACCTCGTGCTGCTGACGGGCGGGGAGCTCGTGACTCCTCCGCCGAGCCTCGGGCTGCTGCCCGGCACCACGCAGGCCGACCTGTTCGCGCTCGCGCCGGGCCTCGGCCTCGGGACGGCGGTGCGTCCGCTGCGCGCGGGCGATCTGGAGGCGGCGGACGCGGCGTGGCTGGTCTCGAGCGCACGCAACGCCGCTCCCGTCCGCGCCGTCGACGGGACCGACCGCCGTGTCGACGCCGACCTCTCGGCCCGGATCAACGCCGCGCTGCTCGCCCGCTGAGACTCCGATCCTCCCCCGTGGGACGCCCCGCGCCGAGCGCGGACGGCGTCCCGGAGGAGAGAGGGCTCAGGAGAGGCCGTCGACGTCCGCGGGGCCGCGGCTGATCAGTCCGCCGCGGACGTGCTCGACGGTGGGGTCGAGCTGGACCGGCTCGCGCTCGTCCGCCGCCTCGTCGTTGATCACGGCCGAGACGATGCCGCGCCAGTCGGTGCCCTCGGCCACGGCGTCCTCGGAGCCGACGCGGCGCGTGACGAACACGGCCTCCGACTCCTCGCCCGCGTGCGAGATGACGGCGAGGACGCCGACGGTGCGACCGCCCGGGTGCTCGATCCGCCACTCCTCGTGCCCGGACGGGACGAGCGAGAACTCCAGGCCCGCGTGCGGGAAGCCGGTGGGGCGCAGCTCGGACGGGGATCCGCTCTGCGGAGGCGCGCCGCGGGTGGGGACCCCGGTGCCCTCGCCGCTCGTCGTGCTCATGCCGACGTCGCCACGGGTTCCGCCGGCTCCGGAGCTGTCGTTCGCCGCGACCATGCGGTCGTCGCCGCTCCGCAGCGCGTCGTCCGCTCCGGTGTAGATGCTGTCGTCTCGGTTCATGGGAACCTCCTTGTCGGCGGCCAGTGTAGGACCGCGGGGTGGGTGGTGAGCGGGCGCCGTTCGTAGACTGGGGGGATGCAGATCCCGGTGACCGGTGCCGTGCGGGTGGACGCGTGGCTCTGGGCGGTGCGCATCTACAAGACGCGCTCCGCCGCGACGACCGCGGCTCGGGCCGGCCACATCCGCGTCAACGGCGAGCGGGCCAAGGCAGCGCAGACCGTGCGGGTGGGCGATGAGGTCCGCGCCCGGATCGGCGGCTTCGACCGGGAGCTGATCGTCCGCGGACTCGTGGTCAAGCGGGTCGGTGCGCCGGTGGCTGCCGAGTGCATGGAGGACCGGACGCCCCCGCCGCCATCCCGGGAGTCCGCGCCGGGCGTGATCGTCCGTGACCGCGGAGCGGGCCGCCCGACCAAGCGCGACCGGCGCGACATCGAGCGCCTCCGCGGATTCTGACCGCGCGACCCGCCAGCGGCCTCAGGGGGCGAGTGCGCGCAGGCGCTCCAGGAGCCCCTCCGCCGCCTCGTCGAGGAACCGCTGCTGCAGCTCGTCGCCGACCTGGACGAGGGCGATGTCGGTGAAGCCCGCCTCGATGTAGGGCACGAAGCTCTGGGCGAGCTCGTCGAGGTCGGGGCCGCAGGCGATCTGCTCGGCGACGTCCTCCGGGCGCACGAACTGGCTCGCTCCGGCGAAGCCGGCGGGGGTCGGCAGATCGGAGTTGACCGCCCAGCCGCCGGCGAACCAGCGGAACTGCTCGTGGGCCAGCGACACTCCCTGCTCCTTGTCCGGCGCCCAGCAGATCGGGATCTGGCCGATCGTGCGCGAGGGGGCGGCGTCCGCACCGCGGACCGCGGTCCACTGCGAGATCAGCTCCGCGTCGGGCTCGGTCGTGATGAGGTGGTCGCCGATCGGCGCGAAGCGGGCGATCGACTTCTCCCCCGAGACCGCCAGGCCGATCTCGACCGGCTTGTCCGGCAGGTCCCAGATGCGGGCGGAGTCGACGCGGAAGTACTCGCCCTCCCAGGTCACCAGCTCGCCGGTGTGCAGCTCGCGGATGAGGTGGACGGCCTCCTCGAGCATGTCCTGGCGCACGGCGACCGAGGGCCAGCCCTCGCCGACGACGTGCTCGTTGAGGTTCTCGCCCGAGCCGAGGCCGAGCGTGAAGCGGTCGTCGGAGAGGATCGCGAGCGTCGCGGCCTTCTGCGCGACCACGGCCGGGTGGTAGCGGATGGTCGGCGCGGTGACGTAGGTCGTGAGGTCGATGGTCGACGTGGCCTGCGCGACCGCTCCGAGCAGCGTCCAGGCGTAGGAGGCGTGCCCCTGCTCGGTCAGCCACGGCGAGTAGTGGTCGCTCGAGACCGCGAACTCGAAGCCGAGCCTCTCGGCGTCGACCGCGTAGCCCACCAGCTGCTTGGGTCCGCTCTGCTCGGTCATCAGGGTGTATCCGAATCGCACCATGGTCCGTCCTCGTTCCGCTCGTCGTGGGATGCCCGGGGGCACGTCCCATGGTGGGCGGGGCGCCGGATGCGCGCTAACCCCTTGCCCCGGTCGCGAGCGGCGGCTAGCGCGGCGTCAGACGAAGCGGATGCGGTTCTGCACGCGGGTGCGGACCTCGAACGACTCGCCGTACCCGCCGAGCCGCGGGTCGTCCGTGCCGGAGCGCAGCAGCTGCGGCAGCAGCGAGCGGCGGATGACGACGGCGCCCTGGTGCCTGCCGCGCTCGACCTGCTCGAACGGCTGCTCCAGCGCGTCGTCCGGCACGACCACGACGCTCGTCGAGAAGCGGACGCCCAGCTCGCGGCCGAGACGGCGCGCGGCCTTCGCGAGCGAGGAGATCGGCTTGTCGTCCTCGGCGATCCCGGGGCCCTCGAGCTCGCCCTTCCTCAGACGGACCGGGTCGCCCCAGTCGGCGGAGGTCAGCGCGAGCAGGCCGGCCGGCCCGAGCACGAGGTGGTCGATCTTGAGCCCGCCGTCGCCGACCGCGACGTCGTTCCAGATCGTGTAGGCGATGCCGAGCGCGCCGACGAGCGCGGCCGTCGCCTCCTCGGCCTGAGCCTTCGCGAGCCAGGAGCGGACCTCGCGAGGAGCGGAGCGGACGATCGCCGGGTCGAAGGGGTCCTCGGTCTCGACGCCGCGGCCGAGCCACTCGCGCACCAGGCGCAGGTAGTACTCGCGCGCCGCGCCTCCCGGGTGACCGTAGGAGCGGGCGCGCACGGCCGAGGCGGTCTGCGGGCGCGGTGAGCCGGTGTACGGCGACTGCGGGGAGGACCTCCCGGGGGCGGGAGCGCCTCGGTCGTAGTCGCCGCGGGCGGAGGCGCTGCCGATCCGCTCCCAGGCGAGCTGCACCGCGTGGAACGACGCGGCGTCGCCTCCCGTGTCCGGATGGGTCTCGCGGAGGCGGAGCCGGTACGCCCGGCGGAGCTCGTCGTCGGACGCGGTGGCGGCGACGCCCAGCACCTCGTAGGGGGTGCGGGCGGCGTGGCTGTCGGGCATGTGCTTCCGGGAGGGTCGGGGCGGGGGGTTCCGAGTGTATCGACGCGGGCCGGGCGCCCGGTGGGAGCGCGCACCGCGTCGGCTCGGAACGCGCCGAGCGCCCAGCGGGGGAACGGGCGCCCGGCGGGGGTCAGTGCGCGAGCAGCTCGCGCACCCGCGGGATGACCTGCGTGCCGTAGAGCTCGATGTTGCGCATGATCGCCGGGTGCGGCAACGTCCCGGCGCTGTACTTGAGGTCGAAGCGGTCGATGCCCAGGGCCTCGACCGTTCGCGCGATCTTCCGGGCGACCGTCTCGGGCGAGCCGAGGTGGATGGCGCCGTCGGGGCCGGCCTCCTCCTCGAAGCGCTCGCGGGTCATCGGGGACCAGCCGCGCTCGCGGCCGATGGCGTCCATCATCGCCTTGTGGTGCGGGAAGTACAGCTCGCGCGCCTCCTCGTCGGTGTCGGCGACGAAGCCGGGCGAGTGCACGGCGACCGGGAGGCGGGGCTGCTCGAGCTGGTCGAGCGCGCGGCCGAAGAGGTCGACGTAGGGGCGGAAGCGGGCCGGCGAGCCGCCGATGATCGCCAGGACGAGCGGGAAGCCGTACCGGGCGGCGCGGACGACCGACTCGGGGCTGCCGCCGACGCCGATCCAGGTGCGGAGGGTGCCGTTGTCGAGGGTCGGGTAGACGCTCTGCTCGGTGAGCGCGGGGCGGGTCGTGCCCTGCCAGGTGACCGGGCCGCCCTGGATCAGGGCGTGGAAGAGGTCGAGCTTCTCCTCGAAGAGGACCTCGTACTGCGCGAGGTCGTAGCCGAAGAGCGGGAAGGACTCGGTGAAGGAGCCGCGGCCGAGGATGACCTCGGCCCGGCCGCCGGAGAGACCGTCGAGGGTGGCGAAGCGCTGGTAGACGCGCACCGGGTCGTCCGAGGAGAGGACCGTCACGGCGGAGCCGAGGTGGATGCGCTCGGTGCGGGCCGCGATCGCGGCGAGCACGACGTCCGGTGCGCTCACGGCGAAGTCGGCGCGGTGGTGCTCGCCGATCCCGAAGAAGTCGATGCCGACCCGGTCGGCCAGGACTCCCTCCTCGACCACGTCGCGGAGGACCTGGCCGTGCGGCAGCGGGGCGCCGTCGGGGCCGGCGGTGACGTCGCCGAACGTGTCGACGCCGAACTTGACTTCATGCATACTCATGGACTTCTGCAACCTCCGGGGGTCGACGGCTATTCCTGCGGGCGGGGTCCGACGTCCCCGGGCAGGAGCGCGTCGGAAGAGACGATCCCCGCCTCGAGCGCCGGCTCGCGGTAGGCGCGCCCGAGCGAGGCGACGGTGTCGTGCGCGTTCAGGCCGCTCGGGTTCGGCAGCACCCAGAGCGGCGCGCCCGCCACGTCCTCCTCCTGCCTGCCCTGCACCGCCCTGCGGCGTCCGAACGCGATCCGGTAGGCGGTGATGCCGACGACCGCGACGGCCCGGGGCCGCACCCGCTCCACGGTGGCGACCAGCCGCTGAGCGCCCTCGCGCAGCTCCTCCGCGGTCAGCTCGTCGGCGCGGGCGGTCGCCCGGGAGGCGAGATTGGTGATGCCGACGCCGCGGGAGACGAGCTCCGCGCGGTCCGCAGCGCTCATCCCCTCGGACACGCGCGGCGCGCGCTCGAGGATCCCGGCCGCGACGAGCGCCGGGTAGAAGCGGTTGCCGGGGTGGGCGAAGTGCGCGCCGGTGGCGGCGGTCCACAGCCCCGGGTTGATGCCGACGAAGAGGAGCCGGACGTCGTCGCCCAGCAGGTCCTCGACGGTGCGGTCCTGGAACGCTGCGAGCTCGGCGCGGGTGAACGGCATGCGACCATCCTGCCGCGGCGCAAGTCCTCTCGGCTCGGGGTCGCCGGTGCCAGCATGGAGGCATGACGAACGCATCCCAGGACCACCCGATCCAGCACGGCAGCGACGACGCGCAGCTCGACGAGAAGCTGCGCGGCGTGCTGCTGCAGGTCGCCGGCGACGCCGAGCTGCGACCGGAGGAGGACGTCGAGACCCTGCTGCGCCAGCGCCTGCGCGACACGCGCATCTCGATCTCGGACGAGGCGATCCCGGGGCTCGCCGAGCGCATCCCCGGCCTCATGCAGCGCGGGGGCGGCGACGTGAACCCCGGGGCGCACTAGCCCCGAGGGACGGGCGCGGGCCGAGCGGCCGCTCGGACCCGCGCCTGCCCGCGCTACTCGGGGACCGCCGGGCCCTTGCGGTGGTGGTCGAACACCAGGCTCGTGCGCGTCGAGGCCACCGCCGGGTTCGCCGAGAGGTTCGAGACCACGAAGTCCCGCACGTCGCTGGAGTCGCGGACCGCGACGTGGATGATGAAGTCCTCCGAGCCGCCGAGGAAGAACACCTGCACCACCTCGGGCAGCGCGCGGATCTCCTCCGCGAAGCGCGTGATCGCCTGGCGCTGGCCGACGCGGATGCTGACGCTGATCAGCGCCTGCAGGGTCAGGCCGAGCGCCGCCGGGTCGAGCTCGGCGGTGAAGCCGGTGATGACGCCGCGCTCGACGAGGCCCCGGACGCGTGCGACGCAGGTCGACGGGGCGATGCCGGCGCGCTCGGCGAGCCGGCTGTTGGGCGTCCGCGCGTCGGCGCGGAGGAGGCGCACCAGGGTCCGGTCGACCGGATCCAGGTCGTCGAGGTCGTGCAGATCCTTCGGTGGCATGCGCCCGCTCCCTCACTCCGCCGACGAACCTTCGGCCCGTGCGGTGACTTCCGACCGATCCTGCGGAGTTCCCCCGCTCCGGGCACGATCTTCGCACGATGGGGGCAGAGCCGGTGCAGGATCGGCGCCCACCGCCCGCCCCGCGGGCCGCAGCGAAGGAGCCGCCGTGCGCGTCGGGATCCCCACCGAGATCAAGAACAACGAGAACCGGGTCGCCGCCACTCCGGCCGGCGTCCACGAGCTGGTGCGCCGCGGCCACGAGGTCCTCGTCGAGGCCGGCGCGGGCCTGGGCTCGCGCGTGTCGGACGACGACTTCCGCCGCGCCGGCGCCCTCGTCGTCGACGGGCCCGACGAGGTCTGGGGCGAGTCCGAGCTGGTCCTCAAGGTCAAGGAGCCGATCGAGGCCGAGTACCCGCGGATGCGCCGCGACCAGGTGCTCTTCACCTACCTCCACCTCGCCGCCTCCCGCCCGTGCACCGATGCGCTGCTCGCGGCGGGGACGACCTCCATCGCCTACGAGACGGTCCAGCTGGACGACCGGCGGCTGCCGCTGCTCTCGCCGATGAGCGAGGTCGCCGGGCGCCTGTCGATCACGGTCGGCGCCTACCACCTCATGAGCGCCGTCGGCGGACGGGGCACGCTGCTCGGCGGGGTCCCCGGCACTCCGAAGGCGAGGGTCGTCGTGATCGGCGGCGGCACGGCCGGCGAGCACGCCGCGGCGAACGCCCTCGGCATGGGAGCCGACGTCACGATCGTCGACCTCTCGCTCCCCCGCCTCGCGCAGCTCGAGAACCGCTTCCAGGGCGCGATCCAGACCCGCGCCTCCTCGGCCTACGAGATCGCCGCGCAGCTGGCCGACGCCGACCTCGTGATTGGATCCGTCCTCATCCCGGGCGCCAAGGCGCCCAAGCTGGTGACCGACGAGATGGTCGCCACGATGAAGCCGGGCTCGGTGCTGGTCGACATCGCGATCGACCAGGGCGGCTGCTTCGAGGGCTCGCGTCCGACCACGCACGACGACCCGGTGTTCCCCGTGCACCGGAGCGTCTACTACTGCGTCGCGAACATGCCCGGCGCCGTCCCCGAGACCTCGACCCGCGCGCTCACCAACGCGACGCTCCCCTACGCGCTCGCGCTGGCCGACCGCGGGTGGCGGGCCGCCCTGGCCGCCGACCCGGCGCTCGCCCGCGGCCTGAGCACCCACGACGGCCGGGTGACGAACACCGCCGTCGCCGCGGCCTTCGACCTCCCGGCCGTGCCGGTGGAGTCGCTGCTGCTCTAGGCGCCCGCGGGCGCGAGGCCGAGCCCCCCGAGGATCTCGGCGATCTCCTCCTCCGGAGCGCCGCCCACGTCGACCGTGACGTGGAGCTCGTCGTCGCCGAGGGGCTCGAGCGCCTCGAACTGCGAGTCGAGCAGCGTGGTCGGCATGAAGTGGCCGACCCGCGAGGCGAGCCGCCCGGCGATACGGTCCCTCGATCCCGCGAGGTGCGCGAAGACGAGGTCGTCGCGGCGCAGGACGTCGCGGTAGCGGCGGCGCAGGGCAGAGCAGGTCACGACGACCGAGCCGCCCGCGGCGATCCGCTGGTCCACCACGCGGGCGATCTCGGCCAGCCAGGGCGCCCGGTCCTCGTCGGTCAGCGGGATGCCGGCGTGCATCTTGTCGACATTCGCCTGCGGGTGCAGGTCGTCCCCCTCGAGGAACTCCCAGCCCAGTCGGCGCGCCAGGAGCGACGCGACGGTCGACTTGCCGCTGCCGGAGACGCCCATGACGACGACGGCGCGGACGGGGACGGTGGGAAGAGCGGTCATCAGATACCTCCTACGAAGAGACCGATCAGGAGGACCCCGGCGAGCCCGGTCACCGAGACCAGGCACTCCATCACGGTCCAGGTCTTGAGCGTCTGGCCGATGCTGAGCCCGAGGTACTCCTTCACCAGCCAGAACCCGGCGTCGTTGACGTGCGACAGGAACACCGAGCCGGCGCCGATCGCGAGCACCATGAGGGCGACCATCGGCCCGTCCATGGTCTCGGTCAGCGGCTGGAGGATCCCTGCGGCGGTCACGGTGGCGACGGTCGCGGAGCCGGTGGCGACGCGGATCACGACGGCCACGAGCCAGGCGAGCAGCAGCGCCGAGGCGCCGCTCCCCTCCGCGAGCTGGGCGACCACCCCGCCGATCCCGGTGTCGACGAGGACCTGCTTGAAACCGCCGCCCGCGCCGACGATGAGCAGGATGCCCGCGATCGGCGGCAGCGAGCTCGAGAGCGAGGCCTGCAGCTCGGTGCGGTTCATCCGGCCGCCGCGGCCGAGCAGGACCAGACCGGCCAGGAGCGCGATCCCCAGCGCGATGGTCGGCGTGCCGAGGAAGTCGAGGGCGCCCTTCCAGGCGTCCGTGGAGCCCGGGGCCGCGATGTCGGCGACCGCCTTGCCCAGCATCAGCACGACCGGCAGCAGGATGCTCGCGACGGCGGCGGCGAAGCCCGGGCGGTGCTCGCGCGTCTCGCCCGCGCCCTCGCCGAAGAGCGGCGGCGTCTCCACCGGCGCCCAGCGGGCGGCGACCCGGCCGAAGAGCGGGCCGGCGACGACGACGGTGGGGATCGCGACCAGGACGCCGAACGCGAGGGTCACGCCGAGGTTCGCGCCGAGCGCGTCGATCGCGACCAGCGGTCCGGGGTGGGGCGGGACGAGGCCGTGCATCACCGAGAGGCCGGCGAGCGTCGGGATCGCCACCTTCATCAGCGGCAGACCGCTCCGGCGGGCGACCAGGATCACGACCGGGATCAGCAGCACGAGCCCGACCTCGAAGAACATCGGCAGCCCGATCAGCGCGCCGACGAAGCCCATCATCCAGGGCAGCGCGCGAGTGCTCGAGCGGGCGATGAGGGTGTCCACGATGCGGTCCGCGCCGCCCGAGTCGGCGAGGAGCTTGCCGTACATCGCGCCGAGGCCGATGAGGATGCCGACGCCGCCCATGGTGTTGCCGAACCCCAGCGCGAAGCTGGCGACCGCGTCCGCCGCCGCGAGCCCCGCGATCAGGCCCGTCGTCAGCGCTCCGATCAGCAGGGAGACGAAGGGGTGCAGCTTCAGCCAGGTGATCAGCACGACGATCACGGCGATGCCGACGACGGCGGCGAGGATCAGCTGCCCCTGCCCGGCGGTGGTGGCGGGGGCGTCCCCGGCGGCGGCGCGGAGGGCGGGGAGGAGGGTCGGTGTCATGAGCGTCCTTGGTCGAGCCGACGGCCAGCGGCCGGCTTTTGTCCGACATAACCTGCGTGTGTCCCGATCATGCCCGAAGATCGGCCGGGGCGCGACTCCGGCGATGGCAGGATGACCGCATGCCCGCGCCGACGCCCTCGCTGCACCACTCGGTGCTGGACGAGCTCGGCTCGCAGATCGTGCGCGGCGAGCTCGCGCCGGGCACCACCTTCAGCGCCGACGAGCGTGCGGAGCGGCGCGGGGTCTCCCGCTCGGTGATGCGGGAGGCGGTGCGCGTCCTCGAGACGCTCGGGCTCGTGACGTCCCGCCGCCGCGCGGGGACGCGGGTCCAGCCTCCGGAGTGCTGGAACGCCCTGGACACGCGGGTCGTCGCATGGGGACTGGACGGCCCGGACCGGCGGCGCCAGCTGCACCAGCTCAGCGAGCTCCGACTCGGGGTGGAGCCGCTCGCCGCAAGGCTCGCAGCGGCGAACGCGACCGAGGAGCAGCGGCGGGCGCTCACGGAGGCGGGCGACGCCCTCTCCACCCACTCCCGCGCAGCCGACCAGTCCGCCTACCTCGCCGCCGACACCGCCTTCCACCGCTCCCTCCTGGCCGCGTCCGGCAACCGGATGCTCGCGCAGCTGGGCGATCTGGTCGCCGAGGTCCTCGCCGGCCGCACCCGCAATGCGCTCATGCCGCGCGAGGCCGACTCCACCGCGGTGCGGCTGCACCGGGCGGTGGCCGCCGCCGTCGCCTCGGGCGACGCGGACGCTGCGGAGGCCGCGATGCGGGCGATCGTCGAGGAGTCGGACCGGGCGGTGCAGGAGAGCTGACGGGGTTGCACCCCCGCTGCGCCGCGCGCACAGTGGAGCGCATGGTCGAGGGATACACGTCCGCGCAGGTGCGGGCCGCCGAGGCTCCGCACCTGGCCCGGCGGGAGCCGCTGATGCAGCGCGCCGCCGACGGCCTCGCCCGCGAGCTGCGTCTCGTGCTCGCCGGGCGCTCCGACCGCTCCCGTCCGGGCTCGGTGCTCGTCCTGGTCGGTCCGGGCGACAACGGCGGTGACGCGCTCTACGCGGCCGCCGAGCTCTCCTCCTCCGGAACCGACGTCGTCCTCGTCCTCACGGCCGAGCGGGTGCACCGCCGGGGCCTCGCCGTGGCGCTCGACGAGGGCTGCGGGCAGGTGCCGGCCGACGACGCGCCCGGCCTCGCCGCGGCGGTGGCGCGGGCGGACGTCCTGGTCGACGGGATCCTCGGCATCGGAGCGACGGAGCCCGCGCTGCGGGGACGGCCGCGCGTCGTCGTCGAGGCGGTGCTCGACGCGCTGGAGCGGCGGGCCGAGCGCCCGGTGGTCGTCGCGGTCGACCTGCCGAGCGGCGTCCATCCCGACGACGGGTCGGTCCCCGATCCCACCGTGCTGCGCGCCGATGTGACGGTCGCCTTCGGCGCGATCAAGGCCGGTCTGCTGCTGCCTCCGGGCGACTCCTACGCGGGCCGTCTGCGCCTGGTCGACATCGGCCTCGGCCCGGACCTGGCCGGAGTGGAGCCCGCGGTCCGCGAGTGAGTGAGCGGCTCAGGAGGGAGCGAGGAGGTGCGCCTTCTCGGGGTGCTGCTCGAACCACTGCCCGACGTACCAGCACATCGGCACGACGCTCCGCCCGCCGGCGGCCTCGATGTCGTCGACGGCGAAGGAGACCAGCTCCCCTGCGAGCCCGCGGCCTCGGAAGGGCGGGGTCGTGAAGGAGCGGACGAGGGAGACGCTGCCGGGCGCCTCGCGGTAGTCGAGGACGCCCACCAGGGCGCCGTCGAGGTGGAGCTCGTAGCGCGACGCGTCGTCCGCCCGGCGGAAGTCCTTGGCCATGCCTCCAGAGTAGGACGGCCCGGACGGATCAGGTCTCGTCGCCGAGCATCTCGCCGTCGACGTAGAGCCAGCGACCGTCCTCGCGCAGGAAGCGGCTGCGCTCGTGCACGAGGCCGGGGCCGGCGGGCGAGCGGTAGGAGGCGCGGAACTCGACCAGGCCCTCCTCGTCGCCCTCCCCGCCGAACGAGGTGTCGACGATCTGGAGCCGGCGCCACTGGACGTCGGGATCGAGGTCGATGCGGCGCGGCCGGGTCGAGGGGTGCCAGCTCCCGAGCAGGTAGGGGGCGCTGCCGAGGACGTTAGCGCTGTAGCGGCTGCGCATCAGGCGCTCTGCCGTCGGCGAGGGCTCCTCGCCGAGGTGGGCGGGGCGGCAGCAGTCGGCGTAGTGGCGGCGGCTTCCGCAGGGGCAGGAGTCGGCGGGATGCATCCGGCCAGTGTGGCAGGCGATGCGGCGCCCCCGGCCCGGCGCGGCTCCGGCGAGCGCCGCGACTCCCCGGGCCGCCCAGGTGTGCATCCCCTCCACATCCGCTCCGCCGCCTTGAGGGTGCCGCCGGATCCCGGCAACGTGGCCCCCTCATCGACCACGGACGGAAGGAACGACCCGATGCTCACGCTCACCGACAACGCCAGCACCGTCGTCAAGACCATCACCGGGCAGACCGAGACCCCCGTCGAGGGAGGCCTGCGCATCAGCGGCACCGATCTCGACGCCCGCAACTTCGCTGTCGCGGTCGCCGCGGCCCCCGAGACGACGGACGCCGTCGTGGAGCAGGACGGAGCGCGCGTGTTCCTCGACGTCGCCGCCTCCGTCGCTCTCGGCGACAAGGTCCTCGACGCGCAGGTGGACGAGGGCGGCTCCGTCAGCTTCGGGATCGCTCCGCAGGGCTGACCCCGTCGACCCGGAGGCCGCCCCCACCGCAGTGCGGGAGGGCGGCCTCCGTCGTCCCCGGGATCAGGAGAGGACGTCGCGAGTGGTGAAGCGGCCGATCGCGAGCGACCCGAACACGGCGACGTAGGCGAGCTGGAGCAGCGCGTTCTCGCCGAAGGAGCTCCACGCGATCGGGTCGCGCAGGAGGTCGGCGAAGTCGAACCACCGGTCCGTCAGCAGGAACGGGTGGAGGGCGTCCAGCTGCGAGAGCGAGCCGACGATCTGCGCCGCGATGGAGACGACGACGGTGGCCGCCATGGCGCCGACCGGCACATCGGTCAGCGTCGAGATGAAGAGGCCGATCGCCGAGAGCCCGACGAGCGAGAGCGCCGCGTACACGGCGATCGCCAGGGCCCGGCCGATCGCGTCGCCGAGCGGGACGGTGCTGCCGGAGAGGAGCGTCACCGGTCCCGCCGGGAAGAGCGCCAGGCCGATCAGGATCCCGACCACCATGACGGTGAGTGCTGCGGCGAGGCAGAAGGCGAGGGAGGCGGCGAACTTCACCGCGAGCAGCCGCACGCGGCCGACGGGGCTGACCAGCAGGTAGCGCAGCGTCCCGAGCGAGGCCTCGCCCGCGATCGCGTCGCCGGCGACGACCCCGACCGTGAGCGGGAGGAACAGCGGGACGGCGACCGTGATGGCCGCGAAGCCGGTGAAGAGGCCGTTGCCGGCGATCGCGCCCACGAAGGAGGGCCCGCCTCCGTCGCCGCCCGAGAGCCGCACCGCGACGGCGAGCAGGATCGGGATGGCGGCCAGGGCCGCGAGCAGCGCCCAGGTGCGGCGCCGACGGAAGAGCAGGGCGAGCTCGGAGGCGAGCAGGGACCCGATCCCCGCGCGGCGGACGGTCGCGTCAGCGCTCGACATCGAAGCCCTCCCCGGTCAGCTCGACGAAGCGCTCCTCGAGCGAGGGGCGGCGGACGGCGAACCCGCGGACGCGGACGTCGGCCCGCACGAGGTCGGCGACCAGCGTCTCGGCCGCGAGCCCGGGCGGCAGAGCGGCGACGACCAGCGGCGGATCGGCGGGGTGCGGGCCCGGCGCGGTGCGCGGCTCCAGACCCCGGGTGTGCAGAGCCACGATCGCGCGCTCGCGGTCGGGCGTCAGCAGCTCGACCGAGGCGGCGTCCCCGCGCAGCTCGTCGAGCCCGCCCTGGGCGACGAGGCGCCCGGTGCGCATGACGGCGGCGTGGGTGCAGAGCTGCTCGATCTCGGCCAGGAGGTGGCTGGAGACGAGGACGGTCGTGCCGTCCTGGTTCAGTCCGCGCACGAGAGCGCGGACCTCGCGGGTGCCCTGCGGGTCGAGGCCGTTCGTGGGCTCATCCAGCACGATCAGGTCGCGCGGCGAGAGGAGGGCGACCGCGATGCCGAGCCGCTGCTTCATGCCCAGGGAGTAGGAGCCGACCTTCTTGCGCGCCGCGGCCGAGAGGCCGACGCGGGCGAGGGCCTCCTTCGCGCGGGTGTCGCGGGTGCGGGACGAAGTGCCCGCCTCCGCGGCGTCGAAGCGCCGGAGGTTGGCCGCTCCGGAGAGGAACGGGTAGAAGCCCGGCCCCTCGACCAGCGCCCCCACCCGGGGCAGGACCTCGGCTGCGCGCCGGGGCATGGCCTGCCCGAGGACGGTGATGCTGCCCGCGGTCGGCGCGGCGAGGGCGAGCAGCATCCGGATCGTCGTGGTCTTGCCCGAGCCGTTCGGGCCGAGGAAGCCGAAGACGGCGCCGCGGGGAACGGCGAGGTCGAGACCGGAGACCGCTTCCTGGCGCCCGAAGCGCTTGGTGAGGCCCCGCGTCTCGACGGCGAGCTCGCCCGCCGTCACCGAGCGGAGGCCGCGTCGCGGAGCGTCTCGGCCTGGACCGCGCCGGCGAGGACGTGTCCGTCGTCGGTGACGAGGACGGTCAGCAGGGCGGAGGAGAGGATGCGGCCCCCGTCGACGGGAGTGGTGACCGCGTCGAGCGAGGAGAGCGCGTCGGCGTCACCGGCGGGCAGCTCGACGACGCTCGTCCAGCCGGAGCCCGTGGTGACGACGTCGGAGTGCTCGGCCGTGTCCGCGGCGGGCGCGTCGGAGGCGTCCGCCTCGTCGTCGACCGGAGCGGCCTGCTCCGTCACCTCGGCGCCGGCCGGGGGCGTGAAGGAGAAGAGGGACGCGTCGGGTGTCGAGAAGTCGATGCTCGTGTACGCGACGCTGAACGCGGGCGCGGTGCCCCCGCGGGCGGTCACGGCTACCCCGAGCGGGAGGCCCGTCTCGCCGTCGACCGAGACGGTCACGGAGCCCACGAGGGTGCCGCCGTCGCGGGGCGTGAGCACGAGCTCGTACGCATCGCGCCCGGCGACGCTGACGTCCGAGCCGACCGCGACCGTGGTCGTCGGGTCGATCGCGGCGAGCAGCTGCTCGGCGGCGGACGACGGCGTCACGACCTGATCGCCTGGCGAGGCCTCGGGGGCTCCGCCCGCGGGAGGCACGAGGTGGGTGGCGGTGTTCGCGCTCGAGTCGTAGATCCAGACTCCGTCGGTCGTCGAGGCGACGACGTCGCGCTCGGCCAGCCGGTCGAGCACCTGGAGGCGCGCGCCCTTCTCGGCGTCGACGTACACGCGCGCCTGGTGCGAGCCGGTGGCGAGCTCGACGAGGGAGTCGGCGGGGTCGGCGGACGCCGAGCCGGCGGAGCCGCCGAGCGCCGAGAGGTCGGGCAGGCCGAGGTCCGAGGTCTGCCGGATCTCGCCGGAGAACGCCGTGGCGTCGCTCTCGGCGACGAAGGCGAGGAGGTCGGCGGCGGACTTCTCGGGGAGGTCCCCCGCGGCGCTCGCCGAGAGGGGGAGGGCGACGGCCGCGGCGACGACGACCGCGGGGACGACGGCGACGGGCGTCCAGCGCTTCCAGTCAATGCTCATGCCGGGAACGCTACGCCTCGAACCTCCGCGGCGGGCCCGGAACGTCCCGGTCCACAGCCTTCCGGAAGGGGGTGCGGTCCGAGACCGCGGCCGGGATGATCAGGGCATGGACCTCCCGTTCGCGCTCCCCGTCGCCCCGATGCTCGCCAAGGCCGTTCCGGCGGTGCCGGAGCAGACCGCCGTCGCGGGCGGATACTCCTACGAGCCGAAGTGGGACGGGTTCCGCGCGATCGTCTCGGTCTCCGGCGGCGAGTGCGAGATCGGGAGCCGCGGCTCCAAGCCGCTGACCCGGTACTTCCCCGAGCTCGTCGAGGCCTTCCTCCGGCTGCTCCCCGACGGCTGCGTGCTCGACGGCGAGATCGTCCTGGCGACCGGCGAGCCGGGTGCCCAGCGGCTCGACTGGGACCTGCTCTCGCAGCGCATCCATCCGGCCGCGAGCCGCGTGAGGATGCTGGCGGAGACCACCCCGGCGATGCTCGTCGCCTTCGACCTGCTCGCCGTGGACGGGCGCAGCATGCTCGAGGAGCCGTACTCGGCGCGGCGGGAGGCGCTCGCCGCGGTGATGGCCGGCGTCCCGCATCCGCTGCACCTCGGCCGCGCCACCGACGACGAGGCCCTGGCGCGCGACTGGCTGGAGCGCTTCGAGGGCGCAGGACTGGACGGCGTCGTGGCGAAGCCCCTGGCCGCGCCATACTCCCCCGGGAAGCGCGCCGTGCTCAAGGTCAAGCACCACCGCACGGCCGACGTGATCGCGATCGGGTACCGCGAGCACGCCTCCAAGCCGGGCGTGGGCTCGATCCTGCTCGGCCTGCGCGGCGACGACGGAGAGGTCCGCCAGGTCGGCGGGGCCTCGGCCTTCAGCGACGAGCGTCGCGTGCAGCTGCTGGAGGAGCTCGCACCCGCGGTCGAGCGCGACGCGGGGGGAGCGCCGGTGCGCGGCGAGGGCGAGCGGAGCCGGTTCTCGAGCGGCCGCGACACCTCCTTCGTGCGCCTGCGTCCCGAGCTCGTGCTCGAGGTCCGCTACGACCAGCGCGAGGGCGACCGCTTCCGGCACACCGTGCAGTTCGAGCGCTGGCGCCCGGACCGCGACGCCGCCTCCTGCACCATGGAGCAGCTGGAGCAGCCGACCGCGTACGACCTCGGCGACGTCCTCGGCTAGGCCTTCTTCGCGCGGCTGGGCTGCACGCGGGGCGGCTCGCCCGGCATCTTGGGGAAGTCGGGCGGGAACGGCAGCTCGCCGAGGCCGGCGGCGACATCGCGCTCCCACCAGCCGAGCAGGGCGTCGAGGCGGCCGGGGGCGTCGTGCATCCGGGCCCACGGATCACCGCGCTCGGCGAGGCGCGCCGGGACCGTGCGGATCGTGAAGGCCCGCGGGTCGACGCCGTCGAGCTCGTCCCAGTCCAGCGGAGTGGAGACGGGAGCGTGCGCGAGCGGCCGCGGGCTGTAGGCACCGGCGATCGTCCGGTCGCGGTTGGCCTGGTTGAAGTCGACGAAGATCCGCTCGCCGCGCTCCTCCTTCCACCACGCCGTCGTGACCTGCTCGGGCATCCGCCGCTCCAGCTCGCGCGCCGCGGCGATCACCGCGTGGCGGACGTCGAGGAACTCGTGCTCGGCGACGATCGGCGCGAAGACGTGCAGGCCGCGGTTGCCGGACGTCTTCACGAACGGGTCGAGGCCGGCCTCCCGCAGGACCTCCCGCAGCGCGTGCGCGGCGACGACCGCGTCGGCGACGTCGGTGCCGGGCTGCGGGTCGAGGTCGATCCGGAGCTGGTCGGGCAGGTCGGGCGCATCGGCGCGGGACGCCCACGGGTGGAAGACGACGGTGTTCATCTGCGCCGCCCAGACGGCGGCCGCGGGCTCGTCGATCACGAGCTGCGGATGCACCCGCCCGCTCGGGTACGTCACCGGGACGGACCGGACGTACTCGGGCGCGCCCTTGGGCGGGTTCTTCGAGAAGAACTGCTCGCCCTCGATCCCGGAGGAGAACCGCTGCAGCGAGACGGGGCGGCCGCCGTTCGCCGCGACGAACGGCTCGCCGACGGCGATCAGGTACTCCGCGACCTCGTGCTTGGTGATGCCCGGCTCCGGGAAGAGCACGCGCTCGGGGCTCGAGATCCGCACCTCCCGGTCGCCGTGCGGTCCGGGGACGGTGAGGACGACGGCGTCACTGCTGGGCATCTGCTGAGGCTAGCCCGCGGCGCCGCCCGGCGACAGGGGTCCGCCGGGGCGCCGCCGCAGCCGGATCGGGCCCTTCGCCCGCGAGGGGTCGACGACCTGTCCGCCCTGCACGATGTCGATCTCGCCCCGGTCGACCAGGCGGCGCGCGGCCCGCCGCACGGGCTCCATCAGCGGCCGCCACTCCTCGCCGCCGACCCGGCGCGCGACCTCGGACGGGCACGCCGTCGACGACGCCGCTCGCGCGAGCAGGACGGTGCGGATCTCCTCCTCGAGGCGCGCCTCCTCCGGACCGACTCCGCGACGGCGGCAGGCGTCCGAGCAGTAGCGGACGTCCTCCCAGTCGCGCGCCCACTTCGCGCGCCACTCGATCTCGCGACCGCAGGAGGCGCAGGTCTTGCTCTCGGGATGCGCGGTGGACGTGCGCTGACGGTGGGCCATGCCCTCGAGTCTGCGCGCAGACGGCGGCCGCAGCGACGGGTTGCGCTGAGGGCGAGCGACGGGTGCGCGGACGCCGGCGCCGACGACGCGCACCCGATCCGGCGTGATCGGGAACAGGGAGCGGCGGATCGGCGTTCCCCGAGGTGGCGGCGTCATACTCCGCAATGGGGCGGCCCTCCCCCGGCCTGTGCGCCAGTCTGGAGGAGCCGTGCTGCGGCGCGACGGCGGGCCACCACCCCGTGCCGCACCCTCGACCGATCAGGAGTCTCCGATGAGCCGCGAGAACCTCGCCACCACCCCGGACCGCGAGCCGGAGCACCGCGCCTTCGCCGGACTCTCCCCAGAGGACTTCAAGCTCGCGTTCCGCAACCACGCCGCCGGAGTCGCGCTGATCACCGCCGACCCGGGCACCGGCCCGGTCGCCCTGACCGCGACCTCCGTCTTCTCGGTGAGCGCCGAGCCGCCGCTGTTCGTCTTCTCGCTCTCGTCCGCCTCGTCCAGCTCTCCGGCCATCCAGGCGTCCGAGACGCTGGTCGTGCACCTGCTCGGGGCGGAGCAGCTCGACCTGGCGCGCCTGGGCTCGACCAGCGGCATCGACCGCTTCGCCGACACGTCGCTCTGGTCGCGGCTGCCCACGGGCGAGCCGTTCTTCCCGGGCGCCGCCGCCTGGATCCGCGGCACGGTGATCAACCGCATGGAGGCGGGATCGTCCACGATCGTCGCCGTGCACGCCCTCGAGGCCCACGTGCCCGAGGACTCCGAGACCACGGCGCCGCTCGTCTACCACAACCGCACCTGGCACCACCTCGGCGAGCACTCCCGCCTCAGCTGAGCTCCGCGGGCGCTCCGGAGCAGGCGGTTCAGGCCTCCGGGCCGGTCGCCACCGTCCGGCCCGGCGTGCTCGACCACTGCGACCAGGAGCCCGGGTAGAGCGCCGGCGCGAAGCCCGCGAGCGTGAGCGCGACGACGTCGACCGCGGCCGAGACGCCGCTGCCGCAGTACACGCCGACGGGGGCGTGCTCCCGCACGCCGAGCGCCTCGAATCCGGCGCGCAGGTCGGAGGCGGGCCGGAACCGCCCCTCGGAGTCGAGCGCCGCGGACGCGGGAGCGTTCCGAGCGCCGGGGATGTGGCCCGCCCGCGGGTCGATCGGCTCGACCTCGCCGCGGTACCGCTCAGGGGCGCGGGCGTCGAGCAGGACGCCCGCCGAGGGCAGCGCCGCCGCCTCGTCGATGTCCAGCACCGGGAGCCGACCGTAGGCCAGCTCGACGTCGCCCCGCTCGCGCGGGACGTCGCCCGTCTCGAGCTCCCGCCCCGAGCGGATCCAGCCGGCGAGCGACCCGTCGAGCAGACGGACGTCCTCCACTCCCGTCGCCCGCAGCAGCCACCAGGCCCGCGCGGCCGGGACGCTCTGCGCGTCGTCGTACACGACGACGGACCGGCCCCGGCGGAGCCCCCAGCCGCGCGCCGCCTCCTGCAGCACCTCGATCGGAGGCAGCGGGTGGCGCCCCTCCTCCGGCTCGCCGTGGGCGGCCAGCTCGTGATCGAGGTCGACGTGCACCGCGCCGGGCAGGTGGCCCGCGAGGTACTCCGGGCGGCCGTCGGGCCGGTCGAGGCGCCAGCGCACGTCGAGGACGAGCGGCGGCTCTGTGGAGGCCATGAGCTCGGCGAGCTCGTCGGGGGTGACCAGCAGGCTCTCGCGGCTGGAGGGGGTCGTCGGGGTCATGGCGTCCTTCCGATCCGCGTCGTCGGCGGAGTCCTGCCCCAGCATGCCGGGTCGCCCGGCGGCGCGGGAGCTCGCGCGGCAGCGGAGCATCAGTGCGCGAGGCGCCTTGTCGATGGTCGTCCGCCGGAGAGCCTCTCCCGCAGGCGGGTCGTGTTCGCCACTCGATACCCGCGAGCGTGGCCCGGAGGCCTGCAGGGGACCGCTCGGGCCTGAGAGCGGAGGGCAGCGGCTCTCGTCGTCCGAGGACGGCCGAAGGCCCGCCCCTCCGGCAGGGGCGGACCTTCGCTGCCTTCAGTTGGACTCGCAGGCGAACCCGTCGTCGTCCCTGTCGAGCCCTGCGACATCGCCGTAGTACGGGTAGTACAGGTCGAAGTACCGCTGAGCTGAGGCCTGGTCCGGGAAGTCGTCGCAGTTCACAGCGTCGCCGGGATAAGCAGGTCGTCCCGGGCCGGGCGCCGGTGCCGGCGCCGGTGCCGCGGCCTGCGTGCTCGCCCAGAGTGCGCGGCCCTGCGGCGAGTAGATCACCAGGTTGCCGTCGTTCTGCATGACCATCCGGGAGCCCGGGCTGCCCGCCGTGCCGGACTGCCAGCGCGCTCCGCCGGAGCCCGCGTAGACCACGGCGTTGCCGTCGGACTGCATCTCGAGCCGGTTGCCGCCTCCGGACGTGCCGGCCGCCCAGCGGGCCGAGCCGCGCGAGTAGACGACGAGGTTGCCGTCGCCCTGCATGACCGCCTCGCTCCCTCCGTCGGAGGAGCGCAGCAGCTGACCGGCGGTCAGCCGGTTCCCGGAGGAGAGGGTGTCCCGGACGGCGGGCGCGGGCGGCGCCGGAGGAGTGTCGCTCGCCCACAGCGCGCGGCCCGAGGCGGAGTAGACGACCAGGTTGCCGTCGTTCTGCATCTGCAGGCGGGATCCCGGGTTGCCCGCCGTACCCGAGGCCCAGAGGGGTCGGCCCGAGGCGGAGGTGACCACGGCGTTGCCGTCGGACTGCATCGAGAGCGTCTCGCCCTCGCCCTGGGTGCCGGCGCCCCAGCGGACGTCCCCCCGCGAGTAGACCGCGAGATTGCCGTCGCCCTGCAGGGAGGCGCGCGACCGGCCGTCCGGAGAGGTGAGCTGCTGTCCCCGGCTGAGCCGCGAGCCGGAGGAGAGGACGTCGCGGATCTCAGGCGCGCGCGAGGTCGAGCTCGCCCAGAGCGGCCGTCCGGAGGCGGCGGTGATCACCAGGTTGCCGTCGTTCTGCATCCGCATCCGCGCACCCGGGTTCCCGGGCGTTCCCGCCTGCCAGCGCACGCCGGACCCGGGGGCCGAGACCACCGCGTTCCCGTCGGTCTGCATCGCGAGGCGGTTGCCCGCTCCGGAGGTGACGGAGCTCCAGCGCGGCGATCCGTCCACGTAGACGACGAGATTGCCGTCGCTCTGCATCGCGGCGCGCGAGCGGCCGTCGGAGGCGGTCAGCTGCTGTCCCGGAGAGAGCTCGCGCCCGCTGTCGAGGACGTCGGCGATCGGCTCCGGCTCGGGCTCCTGCTCGTCGGCCGAGGACCAGGCCGTGTCCCCGTTCGGGCGGACGAGCACGAGCTGCCCGTCATCCTGGATGAGGGCGAGCGCGCCGGTCTCTCCCGCGGTCCCGGACGCCCAGACGGGCGTGCCGGAGCCGGTCACGACGACGAGGTTGCCGTCCTCCTGCATCCGCACCGTGGTCGCTCCGGTGCCCTGGGTCCTGGTGCTCCAGACGGGGCGGCGCCCGGCGTCGTAGATCACGGCGTTGCCGTCCGCCTGCATCTCGAAGCTCGCGGAGTCTCCGTTCGAGAAGATGCGCTCGCCCGCGTCGAGCGAGTCGCCGCCGAGGAGGGCGTTCGTGTAGGTCTGCGATCCGCGCGCCTCTGCGGGCGGAGTCTCCCCCGGGACGAAGGCGGTCGGAGTCTCGGCGACGGCCTGCGTCGCGAGGGCGGACGGCGCCAGAGCGGCGGAACCGCCCGCGGCGAGCAGGCAGGCGAGGGCCATCGCCGCGAGGCGATGAGGAGGTCGTGGCACGGAGAGCCCTTTCGGAGGCGGCGGCGGCGGAAGCCGGGGTCGAGCGGAGCCTGGCACGCGCTCGCCACGGCCGTCCATCCGGGCCGCGCGGAACTACTCAGCCGGAGCGGGCGATCCGCGCCGGCTGCGCGGGCGCCGCCTCCGGACCACGGAGCCTCCGGCCGGCTCGCGCGCCCCGGTCGGGGTTGTCGGCGATCGACGCGGATCGACGGAGGACGTGCTCCCACGGCCGGAGCGCACCCCGCGCGGGCGCCCCGGGAGGCGGCTCGGACCTCCCGCGGCACGGAGGAGGTCCCCGTTCCTCCTAAAATCGGAGGCATGTCGAAAGTGTTGAGCAGTCTGCCCGTGGGCGAGCGTGTCGGAATCGCATTCTCGGGAGGCCTCGACACATCCGTCGCCGTCGCCTGGATGCGCGAGAAGGGCGCGGTGCCCTGCACGTACACGGCCGACATCGGCCAGTACGACGAGCCCGACATCGAGAGCGTCCCGTCCCGCGCGGCCCAGTACGGCGCCGAGATCTCGCGCCTCGTCGACGCGAAGAGCGCGCTGGTCGAGGAGGGGCTCGTCGCCCTGCAGTGCGGCGCCTTCCACATCCGCTCCGGCGGCAAGACCTACTTCAACACCACCCCCCTCGGCCGCGCCGTGACCGGAACCCTCCTCGTCCGCGCCATGCGCGAGGACGGCGTCGACATCTGGGGCGACGGCTCGACCTACAAGGGCAACGACATCGAGCGGTTCTACCGCTACGGCCTGCTCGCCAATCCCCGCCTGCGCATCTACAAGCCCTGGCTCGACGTGCAGTTCGTCAACGAGCTCGGCGGCCGCACCGAGATGTCGGAGTGGCTGGTCGCCCGCGGCTTCCCCTACCGCGACGCCACCGAGAAGGCCTACTCGACCGACGCCAACATCTGGGGCGCCACCCACGAGGCCAAGCGCCTCGAGGAGCTCTCCAGCGGCCTCGAGCTCGTCGAGCCGATCATGGGGGTCGCGTCGTGGCGCGACGAGGTCGAGATCGCCTCCGAGGTCGTCTCGGTGCGCTTCGAGGCCGGCCGTCCTGTCGCGCTGAACGGCGTCGAGTTCTCGGACGCCGTCGCGCTCGTGCTCGAGGCGAACGCGATCGGCGGACGCCACGGGCTCGGCGTCTCGGACCAGATCGAGAACCGGATCATCGAGGCCAAGAGCCGCGGCATCTACGAGGCCCCCGGCATGGCGCTGCTGCACATCGCCTACGAGCGCCTGCTGAACGCGATCCACAACGAGGACACCGTCGCCCAGTACCACTCGGAGGGCCGCCGTCTCGGCCGCCTGATGTACGAGGGCCGCTGGCTCGATCCGCAGTCGCTGATGCTGCGCGAGTCCATCCAGCGCTGGGTCGGCTCGGCCGTCTCCGGGGAGGTCACCCTGCGCCTGCGTCGCGGCGACGACTACACGATCCTCGACACGACCGGCCCCGCGCTGAGCTACCACCCCGACAAGCTCTCGATGGAGCGGGTCGGCGACGCCGCCTTCGGCCCCGAGGACCGCATCGGGCAGCTCACGATGCGCAACCTCGACATCGCCGACTCCCGCTCGCGGCTCGAGCAGTACGCCGCCGCCGGCCTCGTCGGCGGTCCGACCGCCGAGCTCGTCGGCGAGCTCGAGATCGGCGAGGCCGACGCGATCACCGAGGGCGGCGGGTCCGCAGCGGCCGATGCGCTCGGACGCGCCACCGACCTGGCCTCGGAGGGTGCGGCGTTCGACGCCGGAACCGACTGACCCCGCCCGTCAGACGCCCCCGCGCGCATCCGTCCCACCGGGACGCGAGGCGCACGGGGGCGTCGTGCTGTGCGGGCCGACCCGGCGCGCCGGGTGCGAGGGCGGGCCCGGCGCGAGAGCGGTGCTCCGGCGTTCGTCGCGACGGCCGTCAGGGCGCGGAGGATCGGACGAGCGCGAGCGCGGCGTCCACGGTGGCGAGCGACTGCGCCGGATCGACGCGGGCCAGCACGAGCGCGGCCACCAGGAGCGACACGAGGACGTCCGCCTGAGCCGACGCCCACGCCTGCGCGTCGGGCCAGCGGGCCAGCGCTCCGGTGCGCAGTGCGCCCAGCAGCTCGGCCCGGTAGTCGGCGATCACCTCGCGCACGGCGTCGTCGCGCGCGATCGGCGCGCCCGCGGCGTTGAGCAGCAGGCAGCCGCTCCTCGCGGAGAGCGTGCGGGAGTCGGCGAGCGCCGCCCGCAGCCCGGTGAAGTACTCCTCGAGCGCCGTCGGCGACGCCCCTCCCGGATCGACGAGCGGGGCGAGCCGGGGCCGCACCACCTCGTCGAGGTAGCTCTGCACGGCGGCGTCGAAGAGCCCGCGCTTGCTGCCGAAGGCGTGGTAGAGGCTGGAGCGGCGCAGTCCGGTCGCGGACTCCAGGTCCGGGAGCGACGCCTCCTCGAAGCCGCTCTCCCAGAAGACGGCGCGGGCGGCGCGGACGACCTGCTCGGTGTCGAAGCCCTGCGTGCGACCCACGGTGCTCCTCCTGAGGGGTGACAGCTGCGGCGCCGCACTGGCGCGGACCGCTCGCTCCAGTATATTGTGGACTGGTCGTTACACAATCGGTGCGGAGCCCTCCGCATCACGACCATCGCCTGGAGGCCCGCCGTGATCGTTCTCGGACTGGTGCTCGCCGCTCTCGCCGCGGCGCTGCACGTCTACATCTTCGTGCTCGAGTCGGTCCTCTGGACGACCTCGCGCGCCCGATCGACGTTCGGCACGACCGCCGGCGAGGCGGAGGCGACGAAGGAGATGGCCTACAACCAGGGCTTCTACAACCTCTTCCTCGCCGTCGTCACCGTGGCGGGCATCGTCGCCGTCGCGATCGGCGCCACCGCCGTCGGCGCGGCCCTCGTGTTCGCCGGCGCCGGATCGATGGTCGCCGCAGCACTCGTCCTGCTCCTCTCCGCTCCGACCAAGCGCCGCGCCGCGCTGACCCAGATGACCCCGGGTCTGCTCGCCCTGATCGCTCTCGCCGTCGGCCTCGCACTCTGATCCCCTCCGCTCCACCACCACGAAAGGTCCTATGAGCACCGTCACCAGCACCCAGATCCAGCTCGTCCACCGCCCCGACGGCTGGCCCGTCGCCGAGGACTTCCGGACCGCGACCGTCGAGTACGGCGATCCGGCCGCGGGCGAGATCCGCGTCGAGAACGCCTTCCTCTCGGTCGACCCCTACATGCGCGGCCGCATGAACGACGTGAAGAGCTACACCCCGCCCTTCGCCCTCGGCGAGACCATGACCGGCGGTGCCGTCGGCCGGGTGACCGTCTCCGACGACCCCGCGTTCCCCGTCGGCAGCGCGGTCCTGCACCAGCTCGGCTGGCGCGACGTCGTGCAGGCCGAGTCGTCGCAGTTCCGCGTCGTCCCCGAGATCCCCGGAGTGCCACTCTCGCTCCGCCTCGGCATCCTCGGGATGACCGGACTCACCGCGTACGTCGGGCTCACCGCCATCGCGGGAATGAAGGAGGGCGACACCGTCTTCGTCTCGGGCGCCGCGGGAGCCGTCGGCTCGGCCGCCGGCCAGATCGCGCGCCTCCTCGGAGCCGAGCGGGTCGTCGGATCCGCGGGCTCGGCCGAGAAGGTCGCCCTGCTGACCGAGAAGTACGGCTACGACGCCGCCTTCGACTACCACTCCGGCCCGGTCCGCGAGCAGCTGGCCGAGGCCGCGCCCGACGGGATCGACGTGTACTTCGACAACGTCGGCGGCGACCACCTCGAAGCGGCCCTCGACGCCTTCCGCGACGGCGGCCGCGCAGCGCTCTGCGGAGCGATCGCCGGCTACAACAGCACCGAGAAGACGCCCGGCCCCGACAACATGGCGAACATCATCACCCGCGGTCTCACGCTGCGCGGCTTCACGCTGTCCGGCTACCTCGACCACGCGGCGGAGTTCAACCGGCTGATGGCCGGCTGGTTCGCCGACGGAGAGATCGCCTACGACGAGACCGTCGTCGACGGCATCGACCACGCCGTGGACGCGTTCCTCTCGATGATGCGCGGCGGCAACACCGGGAAGATGGTCGTCCGCGTCTAGCGCCGACCCCGGTGCGGCGGGCGCGGGGAGGGGCACCTCCGGACGCCCGCCCCATCCGTCCTCCGCCTCCCTGACCGGGACCTCCGAGAATGCTCGCGGATCCGCGGGGCCGATCGGTCCGGGCGGTGGCAGACTGCGGACATGAGCACGTTCTCGCACCGGACCGGCGCCTCCGCGCTAGCAGCAGCAGCACTCGTCCTCGTCCTCACCGGCTGCGCGGGCAGCGGCGGAGCCCCGTCCGCGCGGACGCCGCTCCCGACGCCGACCGCGACCGCGACCTCTTCGCCGACTCCCGCTCCGACGCCGACTCCCACCGTGACCGTGACGGTCACGGCGACCCCCGAGCCCTCGTCGACCGGTTCTCCCGCCGCGGATCCGGCGGCGGCGCGCTGCACGGGCTCCGACCTGACGATGGAGTACCGCCCCGACCCCGACGCGTCGGGTGCCGGGAACAGCGCCTTCGACCTCGTGCTCACCAGCACCTCCTCCTCCGACTGCGCTCTCGCGGGAATCCCCGGCGTCTACGCGACCGACGCCGACGGGAACCGGATCAGCGCGGTCGCCGACGCGTCCGGCCCGAACCCCGATGCTCCCGTGATCCTCGTCCCCGGCGCCCGGGCGGACGTCCGGGTAGCCTGGCACTCCCCCGGCGCCTACGGCTGCGCGGTCGGGACCTCCGCGTTCCTCGTCGCCGAGGTCCTCGATGCCCCGGACGGCGCGGTCCGCGCCCCCGCCGAGCTCCAGGTGTGCACCGACGGCACCGTGATGATGGACGCCTCCGCCTACGCGCTGCTCTGAGCCCTCCCCGCGCGCGCACACCTCGCGCGCGGCCCGCTCACCGGGCGCGACCCCTTGACCGGGCGCGGCGCAGCCGGGACCCTCGCACTACACGTCCCCACCCCACCCCGGAGGTCACCATGAAGGTCGGCTCACTCGTTCTCCGTCTCGCCGTCGGCGGGCTCTTCGTCGGACACGGTCTGCAGAAGCTGCGGGGCTCGTTCGACGGCCCCGGCCTCGACGGCACCGAGCAGATGATGTCGAGCCTGGAGATGCACCCGGCCCGGCGCAACGCCGTCGCCGCAGCGGTGACCGAGACGGCCGGAGGCGCCGCTCTCGCCCTCGGCGCCGCGACTCCGCTCGCCGCCGCCGGACTCGTCGCCACGATGGTCACCGCCGTGCGCAAGGTGCACTGGAGCAACGGCCTGTGGAACGCGGGCGGCGGGTGGGAGTACAACGCCGTCCTCGTCGCGGCGACGGCCGCGATCGTCGCGGACGGCCCCGGCGCGCTCTCGTTCGACGCCCTGATCGGCAAGCGCAAGTGGGGAGCCGGCTGGGCGCTGTTCGCCCTGATCGGCGGAGCGGCTGCGTCGACCGCCCTGATCGAGGCCGGCCGACGCGCCGCGCCGGTCGGAGCGGGCACCTCCGGCTCCGACGACGGCGGGTCGGACGACGACGGCGCCGACTCGACCGCCTCGTAGCCCCGCTCCGCCGCACTGTCCGGGCGCGGTAGCGTCGGAGGCGTGACCGAGACACGCGCCTCCGACCCCGACCGCCCCGAGACCGACGCACTCGCCCTCTGGCTCGCGGCGGTCGAGCGCCTCGACGCTCAGGACGACCCGGACGGCGTCGTCGAGCGGATGCGCGTCCTCGCAGCCCGCTACCCGGGACACGACGGAGTCGCCGCTTTCGAGCTGGGCGGCGCCCTCGACAGCGCGGGACACGAGGCGGAGGCGGCGGTCGAGTACGAGCGCGCCCTCGCCGCCGGCCTGGATGACGAGCGGCGGGCGCGGTTGACGATCCAGTACGCCTCGACACTCCGGAACCTCGGCCGCACCGATGAGGCGATCGACCTCCTCGCCGGCGCCGCTGCGCACCCCGCGGTGGGCTCCGCGCGGGAGGTGTTCCTCGCGCTCGCCCTGCACAGCGCCGGGCGCGTCGACGAGGCCCTGCGGATCGCGCTGGAGGCGCTGGCTCCGGGGCTCCCCCGGTACCAGCGCTCCGTCCGCGCCTACGCCGCCGCCCTCACCGACCCCGAGCAGTAGCGCGGACGGCTCCTCCGCCCGGAGGCTCGGCGCGGCGAGCGCCGAACCTCCATCGGCGCCGACTCAGTCCTCGAGCAGGATCGCGTCGATCTGCCCCATCGCCTGGCGGAGTCCCTCCTCCATGCCCATCTGGACCATCTGCTCGAGCTGCTCGACCGACTCGAAACGGCTGCTGAGGACCATCCGCGTGCGCCCCGGCTCGATCTCGTCGAGGGTGACCGTGGCCCGGGTGATCCCCAGCGCGTCGACCGGGTCGCCGCGCTCGTCGGCGAAGCCGTCCTCGAACTCGAACCGCGTCGGCTCCTCCACGCGGGTCACGCGCCACCAGCCGCGCGCCTGCTCGCCGTCCGGTCCCGTCATGACGTAGGCGCTCCGTCCGCCCTCGACCGGCTCGTGCCGCTCGAAGGACGCCGGCCAGGTCGGCGGCCCCCACCAGCGCTCGAGGCGGCGCGGATCCGTCCAGAGGAGCCAGACGCGCTCGATCCCCGCGTCGAACTCGGCGGTCACGGTCAGGGTCAGTTCCTCGATGTCCTTCACGGACTGCAGCACGCTCATCGCGCCTCTCCCTCCAGCAGATCCCGCGCGCCGGTCGGCTCGCGGGTGTCACTCCTCGTCGAGGAGGTCCGACATGCGGTCGATCCTCCCCGCCCACAGCTGCTCGTAGGCGTCGAGCAGGCGCGACGCCCGCCGCACTGCGGCGACCTCGCCCTGCACCAGCTGCTCCCGCCCCCTCCTCCGCTTGCGGACGAGTGCCGCCCGCTCGAGGACGGCCACGTGCTTCTGCACCGCCGCGAACGACATCTCGTAGCGCGCCGCGAGTGCGGAGACGGACTGCTCGCCGACCAGCACCCGGGCGACGATGTCGCGGCGGGTGCTGTCGGCCAGCGCCCGGAAGAGCAGGTCGATGTCGGCGTCCATTCGTACAACCATGTGGTTGCACATTAGGGCCGTCCCCTCCCCCGCGCAAGAGCATCCGTCTCCGGGGCGAGCGCACCGACCGGCGCCCGACCTCAGGCGCTCGCGGCGTCGAGCGCCTCGGCAGCGGCCGCGAGCACCCAGTCCGGCAGGGGGCGGGCCGCGAACAGCGAGGCGTAGAGCCGGGCCATCGAGTCGTCGGGGTCGAGCCGCAGCGCCTCGTCGAGGTGGAGCCCGGCGAGGCTCGAGACACCCCTCGCCCACCAGCACCACGCGAGAACGGTGAGCACGGAGGAGCGCGCCTCCTCCGGCGCCAGCGCGGCGGCGCGGGCGAGGAGCCCGGTCGCCCGCGCCAGACGGCCGCGCTCCGGAGCACGCCCGCTGCCGAGCAGCAGGGCCGACAGCTCGAGGTCGTGGTCGTCGTCCGTTCCGGCGCGGGCGTCGCCCACCGCGCCGGGCGGCACTCGCACTCCTGCCTGCGGGCTCCGCGCGATCTGCACGGTCACCCGGTCGCGGAGGGGCGGCGACTGCAGGGTCCGCACGATCAGTCCTTCGCGGCGGACGTCCCGCGGTCCGCTGAGCCAGCGCTCGACGAGCCGTTCCGTGTCGCCGACCAGGGGCGGCCGGCGGAGCACCTCCGCGACGAGCGCGCGATCCTCCTCGGCGACCGGCGGCAGCACGGAGAGCGCGTCGATGTCCAGTGGCTCGTCGGCCACCGCTCGGGCGAGGACGCCGGTCTCGCTCCGCTCGATCTCGAGGAGCGGACGTGGCCTGCGGCACTCCTCGGCGTCCGTGTAGCGCCCCCATCCGTCGGCGGCGATGCAGGCCACGGCGATGATGTCCAGGCGCGTGCGCTCCAGGCGCCGGAGCACCGCGTGGCCGAGGTCGAGATGCGGGATCCCCCGCTCCTCGGCGTAGCCCGCACGGGTGCAGACCACCACCAGCACACCGGTGGCCCGCGGCATCGTCTCCATCATGGCCGCGCAGCCGCCCGCCAGCGCCTCCGCCTCCATCCCGCGCAGCGTCTCCGGGAGCGGGATCCGGAAGCCTCCCCCGGCGCGCGTGCCGAGGAACGGCACCACCACGACGGACTCCTCCGGACGGATGCCGATGATGGAGGGGACGGCCGCCAGGAGGTCCTGGATCGCGCTCGCCCGCAGGACTTCGGGATCGCGGCGGCGGGACGGAGGAGCAGGGGTTCGCTGTGTGGATGTCATGTCCGACACCCTGCTCGCGTCGCCGGCGGCGCGAGATCCCGCCGGCCCGGACCGGGGAGAACCGGAGCGGATCGGCGCCTGTGGAGGAGCGCTCGGGGCCGGCGGCTCAGCCGGCCGCGGGAGCCCGCAGCACCTTCGCCATCGGCCGTCCCTTCGCGATCTCGTCGATCAGCTTGTCGAGGTACCGGATGCGCTGCATCAGCGGATCCTCGATCGTCTCGACCCGCACGCCGCAGATCACCCCCGTGATCGCCGAGGCCTGCGGAGGCAGGCGCGCCGCCGCGAAGAACTCCTCGAAGGTCGTCCTGCTCTCGAGGTGCCGGGCCAGCTCCTCGTCCGAGAAGCCGGTGAGCCAGCGGACCGCCTCGTCGACCTCCTCCCTCGTCCGGCCCTTGCGCTCCGCCTTCGCCACGTAGAGGGGGTGCACGTCGGCGAACGCCACGGAGAAGATCCTGCTCATGGCCGGGAAGCGTACTCGCGCGACGCCCGGCGCGGCAGAGGGGCCCGCCCCGCTATCCTCCCCAGTGGCCCTCGCGCCTCCATACCGCAGCCCACAGAGAGAACCACCGTGAGCCTCCTCCGCACCAAGTCCGTCGAGCAGTCGATCGCCGACACCGATGAGCCCGAGTACAAGCTCAAGAAGTCGCTGACCGCGCTCGACCTCACGGTCTTCGGCGTCGGAGTCGTCATCGGCGCCGGCATCTTCACCCTCACCGGCCGCGCCGCCCATGACATCGCCGGACCGGCGATCGTCCTGAGCTTCGTCGTCGCCGCCTTCGCCTGCGCCCTCGCGGCCATGTGCTACGCCGAGTTCGCCTCCACGGTCCCGGTGTCGGGCTCCGCCTACACCTTCTCCTACGCCTCCCTCGGCGAGCTCTTCGCCTGGATCATCGGCTGGGACCTGATCCTCGAGCTGTTCCTCGGAGCGAGCGTGGTCGCGCAGGGGTGGAGCGCGTACCTCGGGTCGCTGCTGCAGCAGCTGGGAGTGACTCTCCCGCCGGCGCTCACCTACGGCGGCGTGGTCGACGTGCCGGCGATCCTGCTCGTCCTCGTGCTCGGCGCGCTGATGACCTTCGGGATCAAGGAATCGCTGCGCGTCAACCTGGTGCTCGTCGCGATCAAGCTGTTCATCGTCCTGTTCGTCATCATCGCGGGCCTGCAGTTCGTGAACACCGCCAACTACACCCCGTTCGTCCCCGCCGCCGAGCCCTCGCCGTCCGCGTCCGGTCTGACCCAGCCGCTGCTCCAGTTCCTCTCGGGCATCGAGCCGGCCACGTTCGGGGTCGGCGGCATCATCGCCGGCGCCTCCCTGGTGTTCTTCGCCTACATCGGGTTCGACGTCGTCGCGACGACCGCGGAGGAGACCCGCCGCCCCCAGCGCGATCTGCCCATCGGCATCATCGCCTCGCTGATCATCTGCACGGTCCTGTACTGCGCCGTCGCCCTCGTCGTGACCGGCATGGTCCCCTACCGCGAGCTCGACCCGTCGGCCGCGCTCGCCAACGCGTTCGCCTACCACGGGCAGACCTGGATGGCGACGGTCATCTCGGCCGGCGCCGTCGCGGGCCTGACCACCGTCGTGCTGACGCTGCTGATCGGAGCGACGCGCATCATCTTCGCGATGGCGCGCGACGGGCTCCTCCCCCGGCGCCTGGCCACCGTCCACCCGCGCCTGCGCACGCCGTGGTTCACCTCCGTGGTCGTGACCATCGTCGTCGCGCTGCTCGCCGGGCTCACCCCGATCGGCGTGCTCGAGGAGATGGTCAACATCGGAACGCTCTCGGCGTTCGTGCTGGTCTCGGTCGGCGTCGTGGTGCTGCGCCGCAAGCGGCCCGACCTGAAGCGCGGCTTCCGGGTCCCGCTGAACCCGTGGCTCCCGCTGCTCTCCGCCCTGATCTGCACCTACCTGATGCTCAACCTCTCGATCGAGACCTGGCTGCGCTTCCTGATCTGGCTGGCCGTGGGCTTCGCGATCTACTTCGCCTACTCGCGCAGCCACGCGAAGATCGGCACGCAGCCCTAGGGGGCCAGGCCCACCTTCGGCCTGGCCCAGGAGCGTCCGCGCGTGTCCTTGAGGATGTCGTACTCCACCTCGACGTGCGGCTCGATCGCGCTGTACTTGTCGTTCGGGGCGCCGATCACGAGCTGGAAGCCGAGACCGCGCCACGCACCGATCGCCCGCTTGGTGAAGTGGGCGTCGGCCTTGATCAGCGCCTCGTCCATGAAGACCGGGGCGTACCGGGGGCGGTCGGCTCCCGCGTCGCCGAGCTGGTAGCGCAGCGCTGCCCCGACGATGAAGGCGATCAGCTCCTGCGACTCCCCGCCGGACTTCTCGCCGATGTGGTCGTACAGCGCCACGTGCGCTCGGGTGACGGCGTCCACGCGCTCGGCGCTGACCCGGACGTGGTTGCGGACGTCGACGAGGTCGCCGAAGTCGGGCGCGGTGCGCCGCAGCCGCTGGATGAGCCGGGACATCCGCCGGTAGACCTGCTCGCGCTCCTCCTCCGCGGACACGGCCTGGATCTGCGCGCGCACCTCGCGGAGCTCGCGGCGGAAGCGACGGCGCACCTCCGACTGGTTCTCGCGCGTCGTGATCTGCAGGCGGTGGCCGTCGTCGTAGAACGGCAGATCCTGCATGATCACGTTGATCGGCTCGATCCGCTCGCGGATCTCCCGCAGCGAGCGGCCGAGCGTGGAGTCGAAGCTCGTGAGGTCGTTGCCGGAGAGCGTGAGCAGGCTGTCGCGCCACTCGGTCTCGAGCCGGTGCAGGCCGCTGGTCTCGAGGGCGTCGAGCAGCCGCTCGAAGTCGCCCGCGGAGGCCTCGGGGTCCGCGAGCAGGTTGGGGTTCGGCCAGCGGTCGAGGAAGCCGGCCATGATCCGGCCGGCGCTCTCGCGCTGCTGCTCGTGCGACTCGGCCGCGGAGCGGCGGTCCTCCGCCAGTCGCTGCGCCGCCGTGGCGAGCGCTGCGTCGAAGCGGACCAGGACGTCCGAGGCGCTGCCGGACGCCGCGGCCCCGGTCAGCGTGAACCGGGCGCCCAGGAAAGCGCGCTGGTCGTCGTCGAGCTCGCGTCCTGCGCGCTCCGCCGCATCGAGAACCGCCTGGCTCGCGTCGACGTCGTCGACCACGACGGCCCACTCCGCCTCGATCCGCTCGCGCTCCACACCGGCGCGGGCGATCTCCTGGCGGAGGCGCTCGAGGCGGCCGCGCAGCCCGTCGATCTGCTCCTGCAGCCCGGCGAGCTCGGGGTTCGCCTCCGCAGCCTCGGCGCCGACCGCCTCCCAGCGCTCCTGCTCGGCGAGCAGCGACTCGACGTCGACCGTCTCCCAGCTCACCAGCGCGAGGCGGGCGTGGCGCGTCATCCGGTCGTCGAGCGCATCGAGGGCCTCCTCCGCCGCCGACGCCGCCGAGACGGCCGCCGCGCTGCGGGCCCGGGCCGCCTCGACCAGGGCGTTCAGCTCGCGGAGTCGACGGGAGTTGGAGAAACCGAGGACGTTCGCGGCGCCGTGGCCGCCGTGCGCACCGCGCTGCCCCTGCGAGAGCTGACCGGTGAGGGTCAGGGCGAGCCGATGGCGTCCGAGCTCCGCAGCGCTGTCGACGCACACGTAGCCGAAGCGGTCCTCGAGCCGGTCCTGCAGCCAGCCGGTGAAGGCGGTGGCGCGGTAGTCGAGGCGCCCGGGCAGCGTCTGCGGGTCGAGGCCCCGCACCTCCTCGAGCCCGGTCTCCACGCCCTCGTAGCGGAGCCGGACCGGGAGCCGGAGGGAGTCGATGGCGCGGCGGAAGCGGTCGAGGTGGGCGGAGTCGATCATCAGCGTCGTCGCGAAGCCGCCGAGGGCGAGCGTGAACGCCTCGCGCCAGGGCTCGAACTCGGCACGCACCTCGACCAGCTCGCCGACGAAGGGCAGGTCGTCGGCGGTGAGGCCGGCTGCCTCCGCGATCCGCTCGCGCGCCTCGTGCAGAGGCCGGGGGATGCTGTCCCGACGGTCCGAGGCCGAGCGCTGCTCCGCCTCGAGCTCGGCGAGCTCGCGCGCCGCGGCCTTCCGCTCGGCGACCGCGTCCGACCAGGCCGCACGGGTGCTGCGCTTGGCGTCGGGCGCGCTCGCCGCCCGGGCGAGCACCGCCTCGAACCGCTCGCGGGTGGTCTCCGGCTCGCCGAGAGCGCGCAGGTCCTCCTCGAGCCGGGCGCGGTTCTCGCGCGCCGCGCCCAGCCGCCGCTCCACCTCGCGGAGCTCGCGCTGGGCCGTCTCGAGGCGGTCGCCGCCGGAGGCCCGCAGCACCTCGGCGAGCCCGTCCCGCTCCGACTCCGCCGCCTCGGCGAGCGCCCGCTTCTCGCGGAGCACGGCGTCGACGGCGCGGGTGCGCTCGCGCAGCTCGACCTCGACGTCGCGCAGCAGACCGAGGCGCTGCTCAGCGCGCCACAGGGCCGCCGGCGACACCGGGGCGTCGAACTCCCCGAGCGCGTCGATGAGGCGCACGCGCTCCGCGGACGCGGCGATGCGCAGGCGCTGGCCCCGCAACGGCTCGAGTGCCGCGACCTGCTGGCGCGCGGTGAGCATCCGCTGCCGGGTGCTCTCGAGCTCGTCGAAGTGGGCGACGACCGCGTCGGCGGAGGCCAGGGTCTCGGGCTCCTCGAGCACGAGCCGCTTGTAGAGGTCGTCGACGGTCGTGATCTGCTGACCGGCCTGGATGCGGGCGAGCAGGCTCATCGCCTTCGATCCGGCTCCCGCCGCTCCGATGCCGAGCACCGCGTGCAGACGCGCCGAGAACTCGCGATCGGTGCCGAGCGGATCCAGGCCCGCCGCGCGCAGCGACGCGTCGGAGAAGCGGTGCGCCGCCGCCCGGTCGAGCGCGGCGAGGTCGACCGGGCCCTCGGCGCTCGCGCGGATCCGCACGGTCTCCTCGAGCACCCGGGAGCCGGCCGGGACGTACCAGGCGCGGACCGCGCTGAAGCGCGAGCCGTCGTGGTCGACCCAGGTCATCGCGACGGCGGTCCAGGTGTCGACTCCGTCGCCGCGCAGGACGCGCATGGTCGTGCCCTCGTCCGTGCGCGACTCGTCGAGCTTGCCGCGCGCGTAGGAGAGGATGTTGCGCTGGTCCTCGCCGCGCGGACGGCCCGTCACTCCGCCGTTCGAGGCGCCGTTGAACGGCGTGGTGTGCGGCATCATCAGGGCGATGTAGGCGTCCATCAGCGTGGACTTGCCGGAGCCGGAGCCGCCGCAGAGGAGCGTGGCGCCGGGCGAGAAGCGGACCCGGTGCGCGCCGTCGTAGCCGCCCCAGTTGACCAGCTGCAGGTCCTCGGCGAGCCACTGCTGACCGCGGGAGGCGGCGGGGATCAGGCCGAAGAGGGTGTCGAGCATCGTCATCGGGGGTCGTCCTCCGGGTCGGGGGTGTCGTCGTCGGTCGGCTCGTCGTCCAGCGGCTCGTCGTCGGCCGGCTCGTCGTCCGCGACATCGGTCCCGGGCAGGACGCCGTCCGTGGGCGGGTCCGCGTCCTCGTCGAGGCCGTCGTCCTCGAGCGCGTCGTCGTCCGCCTGCTCCGGATCGTCCGAGCCGGGCTCCTCGGCGAGCGCCGCTTCTGCGACCACCGAGTCTTCGCCCGCCCGCCCGCGCAGCCAGTCGCTCAGCTCCCGCAGCTTCGGCGCGCTCAGCACGATCTCCACGATCGGGCTGATCCGGTACCGCCCTGCGGACTCCTCGTCGACGATGCCGTCGCGCCCGAGCCGCTCCAGCGCCTTGCGGACCATGCGCTGCCGGCGGGCGGTGTCGCGCTCGGCGTCGGCGAAGTAGCTGAGCACCGTCTGCTCGACCTCCTCGACGTCCACGCGCGCCGACGCCTCGCCGGCCGCCGACTCCCGCTGATGGACCGTGCGCAGGTGCACCAGGACCAGCGTCTCGGCGCGGGTGTAGGGGAGGTCGCGCAGCAGCACCGGCATCTCGACCTCGTCGGAGCGCACCTGCTGCTTGTAGGCGACCCCGCGCTCGTGGTCGACGACGAGCCGCACGAACAGGTCGTTCAGCCGCGACTCGATCAGCTGCCGGTGCTCCTGGAGCACGGCCCACTGCTCGCGGTGGCGGTCGGCGAGGAGGAAGCGGCGCTGCAGCACGTGCACGAGCACCCGGCGCACCTCGGTGTCGAGGACGCCGCGGTCGCCGGGGAAGAGCTCGTCGGGGTCCTCCTCCATCGACACGGGCGCGATGAACGGATCGGCGGCGGGCCCGTCGGTCGCCAGGGTGTCACTCATCGTCGGTCTCCTCCTCGGTGCGGGCGGTCACGGATCCGAAGGCGAAGCGGCGCACGGTCCCGTCGGGTCGGCGCGTGCTCACGACGGAGTAGCCCTCGCGGTCGACGAGGCCCGTCCGGTGCGCGATCTCGAGCAGCCCGAGCAGGTCGACGGGCCGTCGAGTGTCCTCCGGAGCCGCGCTGAACGCGTCCGCCAGATCGAACTCGTCGCCGAGCTCCGCCACGTAGGCCTCGAGCTCCGCGTAGCGGGGACCGCCCCAGGCCCGGCTGTCGTCGCCGACGAACTCGGCGTCGCCGTCGTCTCCGGCCAGGGGCGCCGGCCCGCCGGCCGGACGCACGTCTCCCAGGGTCTGGCGCAGGTGGCCGATCCCGGCGACGGGCAGGTGCCGCAGCGGCGTGACCGGCGCGTCCGGCGAGATCCCGCCCGTCCACTCCTGGAGCCCCGCCATCACGTCGCGCAGCAGCTCGTCCACCTGGCGGTCGCGAGCGGGGTCGTGGGTGCGGACCTGGCCCGTGATGACGTGGGACGCGCGACGCTGCGCGGTCAGGACCTCCTGCACGCCCAGCTCCACCCGGCGGCCGATCGCGGCCAGCTCCCCGCGCTGGGCCGGGTCCATCAGGCGGGAGAACGGCTGCACGAGCACCGTGTGGAGCTGGTCGGCGAGCGCGTCGATCCGCTCGGGGTCGCCCAGGAGGCGGAGGGCTCCGGCGAACGCACGGCCCTCGCTGGTCGCCTGCATCACGTGCTGCCCGCGCTCGAGGTACTCCCGCAGCACCTCGCCGGTCGGGCGGACGTCGCGGCGCAGATCCGCGACCACGTCGCGCTGCATCGCCTTGATCGACTCCGCCACCCGCGCGAAGTCGGCCGGCAGCTCGCGGGCGAGGTGCACCACGTTCTCGGCCTCCTCCAGGAGCTGCTCGTCGTCGGCCGGCTCGAGACCGGCGCCCTCCTCGAGGGCGGCGATCTCGGCGTCCAGGCGCGCCCGCTCCTCGCGGAGCCGCGAGAGCCGGGCCTCCGGGTCGGGCTCGACGTCCGCGGCCAGCCGCTCGACCGCCTCCAGCAGAGTGCGCACCCGCGAGTTCGAGACGCGCGTGCGTCCGCCTCCGGTGCGCCCGGTGATCTCGAGGGCGCTCACGGCGTGGGCGCTCAGCCGGTAGACCTCGGCCTCGCCCTCGATCTGCGGCACGAGCCAGCCGACGCGGACCCAGTAGCGGCACACCTCGCGCGCCGTGCCGCTCGGCAGCGCGCGCTCGCCCTCGTCGTACCCGGCCGAGCGCAGCTCTTCGAGCAGCTCCCCCACCTCGGCGTGCGCGTCGGCGACCGCCACGGCCTGCCGGTCGACGGTGAACACGAGCGACAGGGCGGCGACGACGAACGGCGCGTAGCGGCCGTGGAGGAGATCGAGGGTCGGCGTCCGGAAGGCGCCGAGGGAGCGCAGGTAGGCGGCCTCGGCGCGGGAGTTCGACATCGCCCTCAAGGATAGGCGGCGGGCCGGCATCGCGCGGACGAGGCGCCAGGGGCCGTCCCGCTCGCGGACCCGACCTCCTCGGCCCGCCCCGATCCTGCGAGCGGCAGGACGACGGCAGCCGCTCCTCGCCGTTCCGCCGGGGTCGCGATCGCATCGACGCGAGATTCGCCCGATGCCGTCACCGGCCGACAGCCGCCACCCCGCCCGCCGAGCTCTGCGGCACCGGTCCGCACCTCCACAAGGAGAACCCGGTGACCGCGGAGGCGTGCTCCCCCGACGCCGTCGCCGCCGGCCCCCACTCCTGCAGCTCGGTGCACCCGTCCGCCACTGCGGCCTTCCGCACCGACTCGGTCGGCGGAGCGGAGTTCTTCAGCACCAGCAGAGGCGTGCGTCCTGCCGTGATCATCCGGGTGACGTCCTGCTCGGTGAAGACCCGCGCCTGGCCGGAGTAGCCGCCGTCGGTGAGCACGCTCGCGCCGGTCGCCGTGATGATCGGCGCCGAGATCGCCCAGGAGTCGGTGAGGAACAGGGGCGCGCCGTCCACCCCGCCGCCGGCGGCACGAGCGGCGGCGACCAGGCCGGTCTCGTCGGCGGTCATCGAGTCGTGCCCGCCGACCGCGTCCGGCGATGAGACCGCGAACGGAGCCGAGGTCTCGGCCCGCTGCGGGAAGCGCAGGCCGACGAGCGCGTCGCCGCCCGACCCGTCGAGGGACGCGTCGAGCACCTGCAGGCTGAACGCGACCGGCCCGGCCAGGATCACGACCGCTGCCGAGAGCGCGACGGGACGACGGCGGGCCGCTTCCCTCCGGCTCCCGACCGCTCGCTCCACCGCACCGCCCCTCCGTCGCCGCGCCGCCACCGCGACCACGACGAGCCCTGCTCCGGCGAGCGCCGCGAACGGCAGGCCCAGCACCGCGGGCAGCTGCCCGCCCACGGCGAGCACCGCGCTCCACGCCGTCTGCGCGACGAGGAGGAGCGGCAGCGCCAGCCGCGCGACGACCCGGGTCGACGCGAGCAGCCGCACCGCTTCCGCCCAGCCCAGCGCCGCGAGGAGCGCCAGCTGCACTCCGATCGCCGCGACGTAGGCGGTGTGCGGCACCGTCGCCACCGAGAGCACCGCCGCCGCCGTCGCCAGCCACACCGCGGTCAGGACCAGGAGGGCGAACGGACCGCGGGTGCTCCCCCGCCGCGGCCGCCAGCGCACCGCCCCCAGGATCAGCCCCGCGAGCGCCGCGGGGTACAGCCAGCCCACCTGGGTCGCGTACTGCGCGAGCAGAAGCTTCACCGGCGACGATCCCGCCGCTCCGCCCATCGCCGCGACGTGGGCGGACGCGACGACGGCGCCGGGCACCGCGCCCGAGATCAGCCGGTCGAGCCCGTTGAATCCGAACACCATCGCGAGCACGTCGTTCCCCGTCGACCCGTCGATGTACGGCCGGCCGCCCGCGGGCACCGCCTGGATCGCGACCGTCCACGCCACGGAGGCGCCCACCGCGACGGCCAGGAGCCCGCCCGCCCAGGCGAGGGCTCGGCGCCACCCGTGCACCCCGACGAGAGTCGCCGCCACGAGCGCCGGCAGGACGAACCAGGCCTGCATCATCTTCGCCTGGAAGCCGATCCCGATGGACAGCCCGGTCATCAGGAGCGGCCACCACCGCCCGGTCAGCACCGCGCGCTGCCACCACACCAGCGCCACGGCGAGTGCCGCCGTGAGCAGCCCGTCCTCCATCGGGTGCCCGAACATCGACACGAAGATCGGCGTGCTCGCCGCCGCTGCCGCCGCGACCAGCCCGAGCCCCCGGCCGCCCCACCGGAGCCCGACGACCGAGCACGCCGCGACCGTGATCAGCCCCTCGATCAGCTGCGGCAGCGCGATCGACGACGTCGACATGCCGAACAGCCGGATGCTCAGCGCCTGCGGCACCGCGAACCCCGCCAGCTTGTCCAGCGTCACCGTGGCGGCGGGATCGAAGGCTCCGAACGCCAGCGCGTGCCACGACTCCGACATCGACCGTGCCGCCGCCTCGTAGAAGACGGCGTCTCCGCCCCGGGCGAGATTCCAGCCGGTGAGGGCCGTCGAACCGCAGAGGATCGCGAGGAGGGTGAGCCGCGCCCACCAGGGTTCGCGCCACCAGCGGGCGAGCGGAGCGGAGTGGGTCACATCCACCGACGCTAGGGAGCCGGCCTGCCGCCGCCCTTGCGGGCGGTCGGGGAGACGCCGTGCATGCCGCTCCGGCCTCTCAGTCCGGACGCCGCCGGCACGGCCGACGACCAGGAAGGGTGCCGCGCCGCCCCGGTCACCCTCCAGGGTGCGGACATGCCCCGCTCCATGGCCGACCTCTCCTTCCGCCGCGCCCAGTGGGAGCAGCGCTACGCACCGCACGTGGCTCCCGTGAACCGCTGGGTCGACGAGCTGCGGAACCCCTACGGACGCGGCTGGCTGCCCTACGTCGCGCCCCTGCACGGCGGAGTGGAGGCGCGCGTCCTCAGCGTCCTCCGCGATCCCGGCCCCGCCACTCAGGACGGCATCGGAAGCGGCTTCCTCTGCACCGAGAACGACGACCCGACGGCGGAGCTCATGGCCGGGCTGATGGACGAGGTGGGCCTCGCCCCCGTCGACCTGCTGCCGTGGAACGCCTACCCCTGGTACATCAACCAGGCGCCGAACGCCGAGCAGCTCGACGCCGGCGTCGAGACCGTCCTGCATCTGCTCGCGCTCGCCCCCGACGTCGAGGTGGTCCTCCTTCAGGGCGGCGAGGCCGATCACGGCTGGCGGCGCCTCCTCAGGCGGCACCCGGCGATCGAGCGCGAGCGCGGCCTCACGGTGATCCGCACCTTCCATCCGTCCCGACAGGCGCTCTGGGCACGGGATCCCGCCGAGCGGGAGGCGCGCTCCGCTCGACGTCGCGAGGCCTTCGCCGAGGTCGCCGCAGCGCTCCGGTGAGCGGCCCGCAGCCTCACGACGAGGCCCGGAAACGACGGAAGCCCTGACGACGACCAGTGGTCTCATCAGGGCTTTCCGTCGGGCTGACAGGATTTGAACCTGCGACCCCTTGACCCCCAGTCAAGTGCGCTACCAAGCTGCGCCACAGCCCGTGGCAGACCGGGCCGAGGCCCGGGCAACTCGACTACCTTAGCGGATGCCGACGCCGGAAGTGAAAACGAGCGGGCCCCGTAGACTCGCTGCGCGGAACGCGTCGGCACGGGTCGACGCGCCGTCGGCAGCTCGGGAGGCGTCAGCAGTGGATGCGCGGCAGAAGCGATCACAGGTGGCCCTGCACCGGGCCATCATCGAACTCGCGACCGGCCGCGACGTCGCCACCCTCACCGTCTCCGAGATCACGGATCTCGCCGGCGTGAACCGCTCCACCTTCTACGCCCACGCCTCCTCCGCCGCAGAACTGCTCTGCGCCGCCCTGCGGGACGAGCTCGACGCGATCCGCGAGGGCTACCTGCAGCAGCTCCGGAGCGGCGCCGCGACCGACGCGAGCATCCGCGAGGGCACCTCCCGCGTCCTCGGCCACCTGGACGGCCACCGCGACCTCTACCTCCGCGCCTTCGACGCCCCCGGCGGCGACTCGGGCCTCCGCGCGATGCTCGCGGGGCACTTCCGCACCGCCGTCTCCGCGACGCTCGACACCGGGATCCTCGACGTCCCGGCCGCGGACGCACCGCTCGGGTTCCTCGAGAACGCGACGGCCTCGTTCCTCGCGGCGGGCTCCGTCGGCCTGATGGAGCAGTGGCTCCGCCTGCCCGCGCCCCGCGATCCCGGCAGCTACCTCGCCGCCTACCGACGGCTCCTGCCGCCGTGGTGGCCCTTCGCCACCGGCGACTGACCGGCCTCCCGGCCCTGCCGACGCCCGCTCGGAGGAACGACCGCGCGGTTCGAGGGAAGCCGCTGTGTAGGCGGCAGCGCCGCGCCGCCCGTCACTCCCGCTCGCGACGAGGTCGACCTGCTCGACCGAGACGCACCGAAGCGGCATCCGCCCCCGCGACTCGACGACCGTTCCTCCCGGAGACGTGGACGGCCCGCGGGAGGAGCTCCCACGGGCCGGACACGGTGCGGCTGCGCTCAGCGCGCGCGCTTCTCGCGGACGCGCATGTTGACGTTCACCGGCGACCCCTGGAAGCCGTAGATCTCGCGCAGGCGGCGTGCGATGTAGCGGCGGTAGCCGGGGTCGAGGAACCCGGTGGTGAAGAGGACGAATGTCGGCGGGCGCGACGAGGCCTGCGTGCCGAAGAGCACGCGGGGCTGCTTGCCTCCGCGGAGGGGGTGCGGGTGCGCCGCGGTGAGCTCGGCGAGGAACGCGTTGAACTTGCCCGTCGGGATGCGCGTGTCCCACGACTCGAGGGCGAGCTCGAGCGCCGGCACGAGCTTCTCGAGGTGGCGGCCGGTGCGGGCCGAGATGTTGACGCGGGGCGCCCACGCCACGTGGGCGAGGTCGGTCTCGATCTCGCGCTCGAGGTAGCGGCGGCGCTCGTCGTCGAGGAGGTCCCACTTGTTGAAGGCGAGCACGAGCGCCCGGCCCGACTCCAGCACCAGGTCGATGATGCGGACGTCCTGCTCCGAGATCGGCTGCGAGACGTCGAGGACGACGACGGCGACCTCGGCCTTCTCGAGCGCCGTCGAGGTGCGCAGCGACGCGTAGAAGTCGGCGCCCTGCTGGAGGTGCACGCGGCGGCGGATGCCCGCGGTGTCGACGAAGCGCCAGACCTTGCCGGCGATCTCGACCTGCTCGTCGACCGGGTCGCGCGTGGTGCCGGCGAGCTCGTTGACGACGACCCGCTCCTCCCCCGCGGCCTTGTTGAGCAGGCTGGACTTGCCGACGTTCGGGCGGCCGAGGATCGCGACGCGGCGCGGTCCGCCGACCTCGCGCTTGGCGACGGCCGACTCCAGAGGGAGCTTCTCGAGCACCGCGTCGAGAAGGTCGGCGACGCCGCGGCCGTGGACCGCCGAGACGGGGCGGGGCTCGCCCAGGCCGAGCGACCACAGCGAGGCGGCGTTCGGCTCCTGGCGGGCGTCGTCCACCTTGTTGGCGGCGAGGAAGACCGGCTTCTTCGTCTTGCGCAGCAGCTTCACGACGTGCTCGTCGGTCGCGGTCGCGCCGACGTTCGCGTCGACGACGAAGATGACGGCGTCGGCGAGGTCGATGGCGATCTCGGCCTGCATGGCGACGGAGGCGTCGATGCCGCGGGCGTCGGGCTCCCAGCCGCCGGTGTCGACGATGGTGAACGCCCGGTCGATCCACTCCGCCTTGTAGGACACGCGGTCGCGCGTGACGCCCGGGGTGTCCTCGACGACGGCCTCGCGGCGGCCGAGGATGCGGTTCACCAGCGCGGACTTGCCGACGTTGGGGCGGCCCACGATCGCCACGACCGGGAGGGCGGGGAGGTAGCGGACCTCGTCCGAGTCCTCCCCGGCGAACTCGAGGAGGTCGAGGTCCTCCTCGTCGAGGTCGTAGTCCTCGAGTCCGCTCCGGAGCGCCTGCGCGCGTGAGGAGGCGAGCTGCTCGTCGAGGTCGCCGAGGCGCTCGACGAGGTCGTCGTCTCCGAAGTTCAGCTCGTCGTCACCGACGTGCGTGTCCTGTGCCATGACCGGCCCTTGCTCTCGAAGTTCGGACCTCGGCGACGACCGCGTCGACGGTCTGCTCGAAGTCGAGATGAGTGGAGTCGAGAAGAGTGACTCCTTCTGCGGCGTTCATGAAGTCGACCACCTGCGAGTCGGCGCGGTCCCTCGACCGCAGCGCCTGACCCGTCGCCTCGGCGGATTCCGTGGTGACCTCGCGCGAACGCCTGGCCATTCTAGCCTCTTCGCTCGCCGTCAGCAGGATCCGGACCGGAGCGGTCGGTGCGACGACCGTCGTGATGTCGCGGCCCTCGACGATGATGCCCTCCCGACGCGTCTCGCCGATGATCCTCCGGAACAGCAGTGTGATCCTCCGACGGACCTCGGGGACCTTCGCCACGGCCGAGACGCGCGCGGTCACCCGGGGCTCGCGGATGGCGGTGGTCACCTCGGTCGGACCGACCCACACCGAGTACGACTCGGGGTCGGTGCCGATGGAGTAGTCGAAGCCGTCGAGCGCGTCGACGATCGCGTCCTGGTCCTCGAAGTCGAGGCCGCGGTCGAGCCCGTGCCAGGCGAGCGCGCGGTAGGCCGCTCCCGTGTCGAGGAACTCGAAGTCCAGGCGACGGGCGGCAGCCCTCGACACGCTGGACTTGCCGCTGCCGGCCGGGCCGTCGATGGCGACCACGACGGCCTCGCCGAAGTCGCCCTGCTCGGCGGCCTCGGAGCGCGCCTCGCGCTCGGGAGCCGCGCCCCCGTCCTCCGGGATGCTCTGCTGTGCCCGGCGGGCGGGCGTCATCCTGTTCAGGCCGCCCTCCTGCCTGTTCTGCTCGGTGCTCATCCGGCGATCCTCCAGCCGCGTACGGTCAGTTCTTCGGTCAGCGGCGCGACCGCCTCGGGCACCACCGAGATCTCGGCGAGACCCACTCGGCGCCCCTGCGCGTGCTCGAGGCGCACGTCCTCGAGATTGACGCCCGCCTCGCCGATCTCCACCAGGAGCCGCGCGAGGGTTCCGGGAGAGTCGTCGACGAGGACGATCAGGGTCGAGAAGCGCTGGTCCTGGCCGTGCTTGCCGGGCAGGCGCGCCACTCCGGCGTTGCCCGCGGCCAGGTGCTCGGCGAGCACGCGGCGCGAGCCGGGCGCCTCGAGGTCGCGAAGCGCGTCGGCGACCGCGGCGACGTCGTCGCGGAAGGCGTCGAGCACCGCGACGACGTGCTCGCGGTTCGCGGCCAGGATCTGCATCCAGAGCTCGGGGGCCGAGGCCGCCAGGCGCGAGACGTCGCGGACGCCCTGCCCGGCGAGGCGGAGCGCCGCGTTCGGGGCGTCGAGGAGGCGCTGGCCGAGCAGCGACGAGATCACCTGCGGGGCGTGCGAGACGAGGCCGACCGAGAGGTCGTGCTCCTCCGGGTCCATCTCGACGATGGTGCCGCCGAGGTCGAGAGCGAGGCCCTCCACCCGCGCGAGCGCGTCGGGCGCGGTCTCGCCGTCGCGGCAGATCACCCAGGGTCTGCCGACGAAGAGGTCCCCCCGCGCGGCGACCGGTCCGCCGCGCTCGCGGCCGGCCATCGGGTGCGAGCCGATGTAGCGGGCGAGGTCGACGCCGCGGGAGCGCAGCTCGCGCAGCGGCTGGGTCTTGACGCTCGCCACGTCGGTGACGACGGCTCCGGGGTGCGCCGCGAGCTCGCGCTCGACGACGCTCGCGGTGACGTCAGGGGGGACGCAGACGACGACGACGGAGGGCCGGTCGTCGGCGGAGGCGGCGCGGCCGGCCCCGTAGTCGATGGCGAGGGAGAGGCTCGCGGGCGAGGCGTCGTCGAGGACGACGTCGATCCCGCGGGAGGCGAGGCCGAGGCCGATGGAGGCGCCGAGCAGTCCGGAGCCGACCACCCGCACCGTCCCGGTCGTCCGCATCGCGGGCGGCGCGGGGTGCAGGAGCTCGTTCACCCCGACAGCCTAGCGATCGGCGCGGCGCTGCTTGTCGGCGCCGGACCGGCGCGGAGGACCGTCGCTCCGCCCGCCGCCGGCGGAGGAGCCGCCGCGATCGGACGACCGTCCCGCCGAGCCGCCGCGGTCGGACGACCGTCCGGACGATCCGCCGCGATCCGAGGATCGCCCGGCCGAGCCGCGCTCCGCCGGGGCGACGCGCTCGCCGCTGTCAGGCCGGGGCCGCCGCGCACCCGCGCTCGCCTTCTTCGAGGGGACCGCGGGAGCGGCCGCCACCGCCTCGCCGCCCTGCCGCGCGATCGTGAGCAGCGCGCCCAGCTCCTCCCGGGTCAGGTCGCGCAGATCGCCCGAGCGCAGGGTGCCCAGGTGCAGCGGCCCGAACTGGCGCCGGACGAGCTCGATCACCGGGTGGCCGACCGCCGCCATCATCCGGCGGACGACCCGGTTGCGACCGGAGTGCAGGGTGATCTCGACGAGCGAGGCGTTCGAGCGGCCCTCCGGCCGGCCGAGGAGACGCGCCTTGTCGGCGGCCACCGGTCCGTCGTCGAGCTCGATCCCGGAGGTCAGCGTCGCGATCGTCTGCGGGAGGACCTGCCCGTGCACCTTCGCGATGTAGGTCTTCGTCACTCCGAACGACGGGTGCGCGAGGACGTGGGCGAGCTCGCCGTCGTTGGTCAGCACGAGCAGGCCCGAGGTCTCGGCGTCGAGGCGCCCGACGTTGAACAGCCGCTCCTCGAAGTTCTTCGTGTAGAGGCTGAGGTCGGTGCGTCCGTTCTCGTCCGCCAGCGAGCTGACGACGCCGATCGGCTTGTTGAGCATCACATAGCGGCGCGAGGTGTCCAGCTGCACCGCGACCCCGTCGACCTCGATCCGGTCGGTCGCCGGATCGATGCGGCGGCCGAGCTCGTCCGCCACCTCGCCGTTGACGCGGATCCGCCGCGCCACGATCATCTCCTCGACCACTCGTCGGGAGGCGACCCCCGCTGCCGCGAGGACCTTCTGCAGTCGTTCGCCGTCGGGGCCGCTGTCAGGCGCGCTCATCGAATCCGTCTCTTCCGTCGCTCAGTAGGGGGGAGATCTTCGGCAGCTCGTCGAGCGAGGTGAGGCCGAGGTGCACGAGCAGCTGCTCGGTGGTGCCGTAGAGGACCGCGCCCGTCTCGGGGTCGTGGCCGACCTCCGCGATGAGGCCGCGGCCGAGGAGGGTGCGCGCGACGGAGTCGACGTTGACCGCGCGGATCTGCGCGACCTGACCGCGCGAGACCGGCTGCTTGTAGGCGATCACGGCGAGCGTCTCGAGCGCCGCCTGCGAGAGCCGCGTCGGGTTCTGCGTCAGGACGAAGTCCTTGACCACCGGGTCGTACTCGCGGCGCACGTAGATCCGCCAGCCGGCACCGACCTCGCGCAGCTCGAAGCCCCGGCGGATCGCCCCGTCGGCGCCGTCGTAGTCGGCTACCAGGCGCTCGATCGACTGGCGGACCACGGCGATCGGCCTCGACAGCGCGGTCGCGAGGGAGGCGAGCGGCTGCGGCTCGTCCGCGACCATCAGGATCGCCTCGATCGCCCGGTCGATCTCGAACGCGACGGTCCCGGGGCCGGCGTCAGGAGTCATAGTCGGCTCCGAGCGCGGCGAGGCTCGCATCGCTCCACTGCTCGGCGACCCAGCGCAGCGTGAGCTCGCCGAGCGGCTCCGGCTGGTCGAACGAGATCGCGGCGTGCCGGTAGAGCTCGAGCACGGCCAGGAAGCGCGCGACGATCACGCCTTTCTCGTCGGCGTCCGCGATCAGCTCGCCGAAGGTGGCCCTCCCGCGGGCGCGCAGCATCGCCACGACGCGGGCGGCCTGCTCCCGGATGCTGATCTGCGGGGCGTGCAGGTGGTCCAGGCCCACCGTCGGCAGCTCGCGCGGAGCGAGGGCGACGGTCGCGAGGGCGGCGAAGTCGGCGGGCGACAGGGTCCAGACGAGCTCCGGCTTCGCGGACCGGTACTCCTCCTCCAGAGGCACATCGCGCACGTGGCGGGCGGTCTCGATCGCGATCCGCTCGGCGAACCACGACGACACCTGCTTGAAGGCCCGGTACTGCAGGAGCCGGGCGAACAGCAGGTCGCGCGCCTCCAGCAGCGCCGCGTCCTCCGCGTCCACGAGCTCGCCCTGGGGCAGGAGTCCGGCGATCTTCAGGTCGAGGAGCGTCGCGGCGACGACGAGGAACTCCGACGCGCGGTCCAGCCCCTCGAGCGAGTCGATCCCGTGCAGGTACGAGAGGAACTCGTCCGTCACGGCGCTCAGCGCGATCTCGGTGATGTCGACCTGCTGCTTCGCGATGAGGCTCAGCAGGAGGTCGAACGGACCCTCGAAGTTGGTCAGCGCGAGGTGGAACCCGGTGGGAGCGGTGCGCTCCTCGAGGAGGACCTCAGGCGACCGCGCCACGCGAGATCAGCTCCCTGGCGAGCTTGCGGTACGCCTTCGCGGCGTTGTGCTCGGGCGCGAACTGGGTGATCGGGACGCCGGACACGCTGGCGTCCGGGAACTTCACCGTGCGGCCGATCACCGTCTCGAGCACGCTGTCGCCGAAGGCGTCGACCACCCGGTCGAGCACCTCCCGCGAGTGCAGGGTGCGGGAGTCGTACATCGTGGGCAGGATGCCGTCGAGCTCGATCACCGGGTTGAGCCTGTCGCGGACCTTGTCGATCGTCTCGATCAGCAGGGCGACGCCGCGCAGCGCGAAGAACTCGCACTCGAGCGGGATGAGGACGCCGTGGCTCGCGGTGAGCGCGTTGACCGTGAGCAGGCCCAGCGAGGGCTGACAGTCGATCAGGATGACGTCGTAGTCCGCGCTCACCTTGCGGAGCACCCGGGCGAGGATCTGCTCGCGCGCGACCTCGTTGACGAGGTGGACCTCGGCGGCGGAGAGGTCGATGTTGGCCGGGATGACGTCCAGGCCCGGCACGCGGGTCCTCCGGATCGCCTCGGCCGGGTCCTTCACGGTGCCGAGGAGCAGGTCGTAGATCGTGATGGCGTCGTAGGTGGTGACCCCGAGGCCGGCCGAGAGGGCGCCCTGCGGGTCGAAGTCGATGGCCAGCACGCGGCGGCCGTACTCGGCGAGGGTCGCGCCCAGGTTGATGGTCGTCGTCGTCTTGCCGACGCCGCCCTTCTGGTTGCAGAGCGAGATGATCCGAGCGGGGCCGTGACCGGTGAGCTCCACCGGCAGCGGGAAGTCGCGCAGGGGGCGGCCGGTCGGGCCGAGCGTCGGGGCTTCGAGACCGGTGAGCTCGGCCTTGTCGTCCGTCTTGCGTGTCACCTGCGTCGTCCTCGCTTCCGTGGCGGCGTGCGCTCCCGCGCGGCCTCCGACGAGTGTACCGGCGCCCCGCTCCCCGGCCGCCGCGCCCCGCCGCGCGGGGCCGCGGCTCTAGCGCCGCGCTCGCGGGTGCGCGGACGTGTAGACGTCCCGGAGCGTGTCCGCCGTCACCAGCGTGTAGATCTGCGTCGTCGCCACCGAGGCGTGCCCGAGGAGCTCCTGCACCACGCGGACGTCGGCGCCGCCCGCGAGCAGGTGGGTCGCGAAGGAGTGCCGGAAGGTGTGCGGCGAGATCTCCCGGTCCAGCCCGGCCTTCTCGGCGACGGCGCGGATGACCAGCCAGGCGCTCTGCCGCGACAGGCGGCTCCCGCGGACCCCCAGGAAGAGCGCCGGCGTCGCGCGCCCCCTCCGCGAGAGCTCGGGCCGCGCACGGACGAGGTACTCGTCGACCGCCTCGCGGGCGAAGCGGCCGAGCGGCACCATCCGCTGCTTGGACCCCTTTCCCGTCAGCCGCACCACCTCCGCGGCGACCACGTCGTCGACGTTCAGGTCCACCGCCTCCGAGATGCGCGCGCCCGTCGCATAGAGCAGCTCCAGCAGGGCCCGGTCCCGCAGGTCCGCGAGCTCCTCGCCGCGCGCCGCGTCGAGCAGTGCCGCCATCTGCGCGACCGTGACCGCCTTCGGCAGGGTCATCGGGATCTTCGGCGGCACCACGTCCCGGGCCACGTCGTCCGCGACGACCCCCTCCTCGAGGGCGAAGCGGTGCAGCCCTCGGACGCTCGAGAGGATCCGTGCGCGCGAGCTCGCCGCGAGCGGCCGCTCCGGGCGTGCGGCCAGCCAGGAGGAGAACTCCCCCACGTCGACCCGTCCGAGCTGCGCCAGATCGACGGTCCCGCGCTCCTCGAGCCAGCCGAGGTAGAGCTCCAGGTCGCGCCGGTAGGCCGCGAGCGTGTGCGCCGAGAGCCCGCGCTCCACGCTCGCCTGCCGGAGGTACGCCTCGGCGCAGGCGCGGGGGCTCACCCCCGGGGGTGGCGGACCCGCGGGTGGCGCGTCCACGGCGAGGACGCGTCGCCCAGCCCGTCCCAGTCGCGCGAGCGGAACGCGTGCGCCGCGAGCACCGCGATCGTCAGCGAGGGGTTCTGCACCCGGCGGGCGAGGACCGCCTCGACCGCCTCGTCCAGCGGCACCCACCGCAGCTCCATGTCCGCCTCCTCCGCCTCGCGGTCGAAGGCGGAGCCGGTGGACGAGAGCCCGCGGGCCAGGTAGATCCGGATGACCTCGTCGCTGCCGCCCGGCGAGGTGGCGAACTCCGAGAGCAGGTCCCAGCGCTCGGCCTGCAGGTCCGTCTCCTCGCCCAGCTCCCGCTGAGCGGCGACCAGGGGATCCTCGCCCTCCACGTCGAGCAGGCCGGCCGGGATCTCCCACTCGCGGGTGCGGACAGGGTGCCGGTACTGCTTGATCAGGGCGACGCGGTCCTCGTCGTCGAGGGCCAGCACGGCGACGGCTCCCGTGTGATCGAGGAACTCCCGGCGCAGCTCGCCGCCGCCGTAGCGGAACGTCTCCGCGCGGACGCCCCAGACCATCCCGTCGAAGACGCGCTCACTGGTCAGGACCTCCGGCTCGACGAGCTCGTCCGACAGCGGCTCACTCATCGGCGCCCGCCTCCGATGCCGGGAAGAGGCGCGAGGCCTCCTGGCGCTCGAGGGCGGCGGTCACGAGGCCGCGGAAGAGCGGGTGCGCGGCGTTCGGGCGCGAGCGGAGCTCCGGGTGCGCCTGCGTGCCCACGTAGTAGGGGTGCTTCTCGCGGGGCAGCTCGACGTACTCCACGAGGTGGCCGTCGGGCGAGAGGCCCGAGAACCAGAGCCCCGCCTCGGCGATCCGGTCGCGGTAGCGGTTGTTGACCTCGTAGCGGTGGCGGTGGCGCTCGGCCGCCTCAGGTGCGCCGTACACCTCGGCGACGATCGAGCCCTCGGCCAGCTCGGCCGTGTAGAGGCCGAGGCGCATCGTGCCGCCCATGTCCCCGGACGCGAGGATCTCGACCTGCTCGGCCATCGTCGCGATGACGGGGAACTCCGTCTCCGGGTCGAACTCCGACGACGAGGCCCCCTCGAGGCCGGCCTCGTTGCGGGCGTACTCGATGACCATGCACTGCAGGCCGAGGCAGAGCCCGAGGGTCGGTATCCCGTTCTCCCGCGCGAAGCGCAGCGCGCCGAGCTTGCCCTCGATACCGCGGATGCCGAAGCCGCCGGGCACGCAGATGCCGTCGAGCTCGGAGAGCGCCTTGGCCGCAGCCTCGGGGTCCTCGAGCCCGTCGGAGGCGATCCAGCGGATGGCGACCTTCGTCTGCTGCGCGAAGCCGCCGGCTCGCAGGGCCTCCGTCACGGAGAGGTAGGCGTCGGGCAGGTCGATGTACTTCCCGACCAGGCCGATGGTGACCTCGTGCTTGGGCTCGTGCACGGCCTCGAGCAGTCGCGACCAGCCGTCCCAGACGACCTCGCCGGCCGGGAGGCCCAGCTGGTCGATGATGTAGGCGTCGAGGCCCTGCTCGTTGAGCATCTGCGGGATCTCGTAGATCGACGCGACGTCCTTGGCGTTGACCACGGCCTGCTCGTCGACGTCGCACATCAGCGCGATCTTGCGCTTGTTCGACTCCGACACGGGCCGGTCGCTCCGCAGCACCAGCGCGTCCGGCTGGATGCCGATCGAGCGCAGCGCCGCGACGGAGTGCTGGGTGGGCTTGGTCTTCTGCTCGCCGGAGGCGCCCATGAAGGGCACCAGCGAGACGTGCACGAAGAAGACGTTGCGGCGGCCGAGCTCGTGGCGGACCTGGCGGGCCGACTCGATGAACGGCTGGCTCTCGATGTCGCCGACGGTGCCGCCGATCTCGGTGATGATGACGTCCGGCTGCGGGTCGTCCTCCGACTGGAGGCGCATGCGCCGCTTGATCTCGTCCGTGATGTGCGGGATGACCTGGACCGTGTCGCCGAGGTACTCGCCGGCGCGCTCCCGCGCGATGACCCGCGAGTAGATCTGGCCGGTCGTGACGTTCGCGGCCTGGTTCAGGTTGATGTCGAGGAAGCGCTCGTAGTGGCCGATGTCGAGATCGGTCTCGGCGCCGTCGTCGGTCACGAAGACCTCGCCGTGCTGGAACGGGTTCATCGTCCCCGGGTCCACGTTGAGGTACGGGTCGAGCTTCTGCATGACGACGCGCAGCCCGCGCGCGGTCAGCAGATTTCCCAGGCTCGCGGCCGTGAGTCCCTTACCGAGCGAGGAGACGACACCGCCGGTGACGAAGATGTGCTTCGTGATCTTCGAGGGGGCGTCCTGCCCGGCCGTCGAAGCGCTCCGGGTCGAGGACCCGGAGGAGCCCTCGGGATCCGAGGGAGAAGAAGAGGAAAGGCCCGCGTTCGTAAAGTCCACCACGGGGTTCCACCGTAACAGCAGAACGGCGGCGGCGGACCGCCCGGGACGGATCGATGTCGTCCCGGGCCGCTCGCGATCAGCCCCGCCGACTCGATTCGAGGAGCTCCCGCGCATGAGCGAGAGCGTTGGCGGAGTCGGTGAGCCCCGAGAGCAGGCGCGCCATCTCGGACACCCGCTCCTCGGAGTCGAGCTGCGTCACGGCGCTCGAGGTCACCGCGCCGTCCGAGCCCTTCTCGACGCGGAGGTGGTTCGTGGCGAATGCGGCGACCTGCGCGAGGTGGGTCACCACGATGACCTGCGACGTCTCGGCGAGCCGCGCGAGCCGTCGGCCGATCTCGATCGCCGCCGCTCCGCCGACCCCTGCGTCGACCTCGTCGAAGACGAACGTCGGCACGGGGTCGTTGGCGGCGACCACGACCTCGATCGCGAGCATCACCCGCGAGAGCTCGCCTCCCGAGGCTCCGCGGGCGAGGGGCCGGGGTGCGGCCCCGGTGTGCGGCTGGAGCAGCATCTCGACGGAGTCGCGCCCGTGGACGCTCGGCTCCCCCGCGGCCGTCACCTTCACGTGCAGGCGCGCATCCGCCATGGCCAGCGCGGTGAGCTCGTCGCTGACCCGCTCCCCCAGCTCGGCGGCCGCCGCGGTCCGCAGCTCGGTCAGCCGGGTCGCGAGGCGGTCGACGAGGTCCGCGTCGGCCGCGGTGTCGGCCTCGAGAGCCGCGATCCTCTCGTCGTCGCCGTCGAGCTCGAGCAGGCGGAGTCCGGAGGAGTCCACCAGGTCGAGCACGTCGTCCAGCGTCGGTCCGTAGGTGCGGGCGAGCAGGGACAGCTCCGCCCGCCGGTTCTCGATCAGCTCCAGGTCGTGCGCGCCGTCGAGGTCGAGCTCCGCCAGGTACGAGGAGAGCCCGCCGGCGGCGTCGACGAGGAGCACCGCCGCCTCGCCGAGCGTCTGGACCGTCGGCTGCAGGGCGGCGTCGTGCTCGGCCGCCCGCTCCAGCACGCGCCGCGCCGTCTCGAGGAGCCCGAGCGCGTCCCGCCCATCCAGCTCCTCGGACGAGATCGCCTCGCGGGCCTCGCCGGCGGCGAGCCGGAGCTGCTCGATGCTCCCGAGCCGGGCGGACTGCGCCGCGAGCTCGACGTCCTCCCCGCGCTGGGGGGCGACCACCTCGATCTCGGCGAGGGCGGAGCGGAGCCGTTCGGCTTCGCGGGCGCGCGTCTCCCGGGCCTCGGTGAGCGAGTCGAGCTCCTCCCGGTTGGCCCGCCAGCGCTCGAAGGCGCTCGCGTAGTCGCGGAGGGCGTCGGCGAGACCGGGTCCGCCGAACCGGTCGAGCGCCTCGCGCTGCGCCGCGGCGGAGCGGAGGCGGATCTGGTCCGACTGCCCGTGCACGACGACCAGCTGATCGGCGAGCTCGCTCAGCACGCTGACCGGTGCGCTCCGGCCGCCGACGACGGCTCGCCCGCGTCCCTCCGCCGAGACGGACCGCGCGAGGAGCAGCTCCGGGCCGTCGAGATCGCCGCCGGCGTCGTGGACGCGCTCGGCGACCGGGCCCTCCTCGGGGACCAGCCAGCGCCCCGACACCCAGGCCTGCTTCGCTCCCGAGCGCACCGCGGACGCGTCCGAGCGCGCGCCCAGCACGAGGCCGAGCGCCGTGACCACCATCGTCTTGCCGGCGCCGGTCTCGCCGGTGACCGCGGTGAAGCCCGGTCCGAGCGGGAGCGTCGCCTCGGCGATCACTCCGAGGTCGCGGATCTGCAGCTCTTCGAGCATCGGGCCTTACTCCGTCTCCGCCGACCCCCGCCATCCGCGGATGGGGAGACCGAACTTGTGCACGAGTCGATCGGTGAAGGGGGCGTCGTGCAGGCGTGCGAAGCGCACGGGCACGGGCGAGCGCCGGTAGACGACGCGCGCTCCCGGCGGCAGCTCGTAGGCGCGCCGGCCGTCGGCCCAGAGGACGCCGACGCCGTCGGTCCTCTCCTTGACCTCGACGGCGAGGCTCGACGACGGGCCCACGACGAGGGGCCGCGCGAAGAGCGCGTGGGCACTGAGCGGAACGAGGAGCATCGCCTCGACGGTCGGCCACACCACGGGCCCGCCCCCGGAGAAGGCGTAAGCGGTGGAACCGGTCGGAGTGGACACGACGATGCCGTCGCAGCCGAAGCTCGACAGCGGACGTCCGTCGACGCCCACCATGACCTCGAGCATCCGCTCGCGGCTGCCCTTCTCGACCGTGGCCTCGTTGAGCGCCCAGGTCTCGTAAACGACGGCCTCGTCGATCTTGACGCGCACCTGCAGGGTCATCCGCTCCTCGACCGCGTAGTCGCCGTCGAGTGCGCGGGCGACGGCGTCGTCGAGATCGTCCCGCTCGCTCTCGGCGAGGAATCCGACGTGGCCGAGGTTCACGCCGAGCAGAGGGGCCGTCCCGGACCGGACGATCTCCGCCGCGCGGAGGATGGTCCCGTCCCCGCCGAGCACGAACACGAGCTCGATGGACTCGAGCGGCACGTCGGACCCGAGCACGGCGACGTCGCTCAGATCCGGAGCGACCGCGACGATGTCGCCCTTGTCGTCGGCGCAGAGGACGGGGTGGGCGCCGGAGTTCCGGAGGCGCTCGACGACGAGGACCGCCGCATCGAGGGAGTCCGTCCGTCCGGTGTGGGCGACGACGAGGATGTTGCGCTCGTCACGAGGGGACTGCATCGAGGGTGTGTCCTTCTGGTCGGTCGACAGCGGCGGACACGATCGCGTCATCCGGTGGTGAGCGCGGTGACCGCGTCCCTCCATTCTGTCGGAATCGTTCCGCGGTCGCGGTGGAGGTGCGCCAGATACTCACGATTCCCAGCGCCCCCCGGGAGTGGCGACTCGGCCAGCCCGACGACGCCGAGCCCCAGGTCCCACGCCGACCACAGGACGTCCGAGAGGGCCTCGCGACGCAGCTCGGGATCCCGGACGATCCCCTCCCGCACTCCCAAGCGGCCGACCTCGAACTGCGGCTTCACCAGCACCACGAAGTCGGCGAGCGGATCCACAGAGGCCGCCACCGGAGGCAGAACCATCCGCAGGGAGATGAAGGACACGTCGGACACGACCAGGTCCGGCACGATCTCGGTCCTGGCGGCTTCGGCGAGCCGGGCGGCGGTGAGATCCCGCGCATTGAACCCCTCCACCACGTGGACGCGATCGTCGGACCGGATCCGGGGAGCGAGCTGCGCGTGCCCGACGTCGAGGGCGATCACCGAGGCGGCGCCGCGCTCGAGCAGGACCTGCGAGAACCCGCCCGTCGACGCCCCGACGTCGAGAGCGTTCCGGCCGGCGACTCGCACCGTCGCGAAGGTGTCGAGGGCGGCGAGCAGCTTGTGGGCGGCCCGGCTGACGTAGTGGTCGTGGCCGGCGACCGCGACGTCCTGATCGTCGCGGACGCGGATCGAGGGCTTCAGTGCAGGGACGCCGTCCACCGTCACCAGACCGTCGGCGATCATCCGAGCGGCATGGGTGCGGGACCGGGCGATGCCCCGTTCGGCGAGAGCCGAGTCGAGTCGCGAGTCTTCGGTCATCGGTCGCGGTCCGCGTTCTCGAGTCGGATGCGCAGCTGCTCCTGCAGCTGGACGTATCCGGCTGCCCTCTCGTTGAGCGCAGCCTGCTCGATCTGGAGGAGCTCGTCTGACAGGACGTGTTCCTCCACGGCGTCGAAGCCGTTCTGGAGCGGCCTCGATTCCGGAGAGGGCGTCGGGTCGTGCTGAGTCATCGCTGCTCCTCGTTCCGGAGTCGGGCGACGACGGTCATCGTCGCTCCGGCCGGCCCTGTTCCTCCTCGAACAGAGACCGACCGGTTAAACAGCGATGGCCACCCATTTCTGGGTGGCCATCGTGAATGGTGTCCGGCGGTGTCCTACTCTCCCACAGGGTCCCCCCTGCAGTACCATCGGCGCTGAGAGTCTTAGCTTCCGGGTTCGGAATGTGACCGGGCGTTTCCCTCTCGCTATGGCCGCCGTAACCCTGGCGACACACGCACCCGAGGGCACATGGTCAAATCTGGGTTACACGCCGTGCGTGTATTCAATTGTTCCGCTCCTCCCGAAGGAGGATGCGGGGTGCCCGTCTTCTGGGAACCACAAAGTGGACGCAAGCAATCTCTGACCACTCCTACCAGCCTTTACAACGGTATGAGTGTAGTGATTATCAAGTTATCGGCTTATTAGTACCGGTCAGCTCCGACAGTCTTTAGTCCTGTCTTCCACATCCGGCCTATCAACCCAGTCGTCTGGCTGGGAGCCTCTCCCCCGAAGGGATGGAAATCTCATCTCGAAGCCGGCTTCCCGCTTAGATGCTTTCAGCGGTTATCCGTTCCGAACGTAGCTAATCAGCGGTGCTCCTGGCGGAACAACTGACACACCAGAGGTTCGTCCATCCCGGTCCTCTCGTACTAGGGATAGATCTTCTCAAATTTCCTGCGCGCGCAGCGGATAGGGACCGAACTGTCTCACGACGTTCTAAACCCAGCTCGCGTACCGCTTTAATGGGCGAACAGCCCAACCCTTGGGACCTACTCCAGCCCCAGGATGCGACGAGCCGACATCGAGGTGCCAAACCATGCCGTCGATATGGACTCTTGGGCAAGATCAGCCTGTTATCCCCGAGGTACCTTTTATCCGTTGAGCGACAGCGCTTCCACAAGCCACTGCCGGATCACTAGTCCCGACTTTCGTCCCTGCTCGACTTGTCAGTCTCACAGTCAAGCTCCCTTGTGCACTTACACTCGCCACCTGATTGCCAACCAGGTTGAGGGAACCTTTGGGCGCCTCCGTTACTCTTTGGGAGGCAACCGCCCCAGTTAAACTACCCATCAGGCACTGTCCCTGAACCCGATTAGGGTCCGAAGTTAGATATCCAGAGTGACCAGAGTGGTATTTCAACAATGACTCCACGAACACTAGCGTGCCCGCTTCAACGTCTCCCACCTATCCTACACAAGCCACACCGAACACCAATACCAAACTATAGTAAAGGTCACGGGGTCTTTCCGTCCTGCTGCGCGTAACGAGCATCTTTACTCGTAATGCAATTTCGCCGAGTTCGCGGTTGAGACAGCTGGGAAGTCGTTACGCCATTCGTGCAGGTCGGAACTTACCCGACAAGGAATTTCGCTACCTTAGGATGGTTATAGTTACCACCGCCGTTTACTGGGGCTTAAATTCTCAGCTTCGCCTTGCGGCTAACCGTTCCTCTTAACCTTCCAGCACCGGGCAGGCGTCAGTCCGTATACATCGTCTTGCGACTTAGCACGGACCTGTGTTTTTAGTAAACAGTCGCTTCCCACTGGTCTCTGCGGCCATCGAACGCTCCCGGAGCAAGTCCGTTCACGCCTCAGGCCCCCCTTCTCCCGAAGTTACGGGGGCATTTTGCCGAGTTCCTTAACCACGATTCTCTCGATCTCCTTAGTATTCTCTACCTGACCACCTGAGTCGGTTTGGGGTACGGGCAGCTAGAACCTCGCGTCGATGCTTTTCTTGGCAGCATAGGATCACCGATTTCGACTTGCGTCTACCCATCAGATCTCAGGCTGTATGAACGACGGATTTGCCTATCGTTCGCCCTACATCCTTAGACCGGGACAACCATCGCCCGGCTCGGCTACCTTCCTGCGTCACACCTGTTAATACGCTAAACGCACCAGCACGGGGTCGTACGCTAGGCCCAACGCTTCACCCCGAAGGGATCCATCAAAGGGATTCAGATACTTAGCACTACTGGATTGTCTTGGGCGGTTCTTCGCCGGTACGGGAATATCAACCCGTTGTCCATCGACTACGCCTGTCGGCCTCGCCTTAGGTCCCGACTTACCCAGGGAAGATTAGCTTGACCCTGGAACCCTTGGTCTTCCGGAGGACGGGTTTCTCACCCGTCTTTCGCTACTCATGCCTGCATTCTCACTCGTGTGGCATCCACGGCTGGTTCACACCGCCGCTTCACTCGCCACACGACGCTCTCCTACCCATCAACACGGCTGGACCACGAAGGCCTACCACTAATGTCAATGCCACAACTTCGGTGGCGTGCTTGAGCCCCGTTACATTGTCGGCGCGGAATCACTTGACCAGTGAGCTATTACGCACTCTTTCAAGGGTGGCTGCTTCTAAGCCAACCTCCTGGTTGTCTGTGCAACTCCACATCCTTTCCCACTTAGCACGCGCTTAGGGACCTTAGTTGGTGGTCTGGGTTGTTTCCCTCTCGACTATGAAGCTTATCCCCCACAGTCTCACTGCTGCGCTCTCACTTACCGGCATTCGGAGTTTGGCTGACGTCAGTAAGCTTTTGGGCCCCATCGGCCATCCAGTAGCTCTACCTCCGGCAAGAAACACGCAACGCTGCACCTAAATGCATTTCGGAGAGAACCAGCTATCACGAAGTTTGATTGGCCTTTCACCCCTATCCACAGCTCATCCCCTCCATTTTCAACTGAAGTGGGTTCGGTCCTCCACGACGTCTTACCGTCGCTTCAACCTGGCCATGGATAGATCACTTCGCTTCGGGTCTAGACCCTGCGACTGAATCGCCCTATTCGGACTCGCTTTCGCTACGGCTGCCCCACACGGGTTAACCTCGCCACAGAGCACTAACTCGCAGGCTCATTCTTCAAAAGGCACGCCGTCACCCCTACAAGGAGGCTCCGACGGTTTGTAAGCAAACGGTTTCAGGTACTATTTCACTCCCCTCCCGGGGTACTTTTCACCTTTCCCTCACGGTACTTGTCCGCTATCGGTCATCTGGGAGTATTTAGGCTTATCAGGTGGTCCTGACAGATTCACACGGGATTTCTCGGGCCCCGTGCTACTTGGGATACTCTTCACGCCATAACACCATTTCGACTACGGGGCTCGCACCCGCTCTGGCCAGGCGTTCAAACCTGTTCGTCTATGATGCGCTGTAACGTTCACCGGCCGGCAGACCGGAACGAAAAGTCCCACAACCCCGGCCATGCAACCCCTGCCGGGTATCACACATGACTCGGTTTAGCCTCTTCCGCGTTCGCTCGCCACTACTGACGGAATCACTGTTGTTTTCTCTTCCTGTGGGTACTGAGATGTTTCACTTCCCCACGTTCCCTCTACCCGCCCTATATATTCAGGCGGGAGTCACCAGGTCACCACAAGGGGCCTGGCGGGGTTTCCCCATTCGGAAATCCTCGGATCACAGCTCGTTTATCAGCTCCCCGAGGCTTATCGCAGATTACGACGTCCTTCTTCGGCTCCAGATGCCAAGGCATTCACCGTTTGCTCTTATGAACTTGCTAATCACATGAGTTAAGAAACTACAACTCGAAAAGTTGCAGATCCAATGATTTGCATGACCGCAGCCCGAAAGCCGCGCCATGCGAATCTTGTCGATCCACGACCGAAGCCGTGAATCTAAGATGCTCGCGTCCACTGTGTAGTTCTCAAAATACGGGCGGTATCCCTCTCCCACACACCCAGGCGTGAGAAAAGGATCCGGAGAGTCGACCCCGCCACCCGAAGGCAGCCGGCCCGGTCCCTCAGGACCCAACAGCGTGCATGTACCCGACTCCACCGCCCCGACGCGTTCCCAACCCGAAGGCTGTACTGACGCGAGACGATCTCACCGAGCACCTAGTTCAATGTTCCACCCATGAGCTACCAGCAAAGACATTCGCTTTGATCTGGCGCCTGGAACACCCTGCGGTGTCCAGATGCTCCTTAGAAAGGAGGTGATCCAGCCGCACCTTCCGGTACGGCTACCTTGTTACGACTTAGTCCTAATCACCGATCCCACCTTCGACAGCTCCCTCCTTGCGGTTAGGCCACTGGCTTCGGGTGTTACCGACTTTCATGACTTGACGGGCGGTGTGTACAAGGCCCGGGAACGTATTCACCGCAGCGTTGCTGATCTGCGATTACTAGCGACTCCGACTTCATGAGGTCGAGTTGCAGACCTCAATCCGAACTGAGACCGGCTTTTTGGGATTCGCTCCACCTTACGGTATCGCAGCCCTTTGTACCGGCCATTGTAGCATGCGTGAAGCCCAAGACATAAGGGGCATGATGATTTGACGTCATCCCCACCTTCCTCCGAGTTGACCCCGGCAGTCTCCTATGAGTTCCCACCATGACGTGCTGGCAACATAGAACGAGGGTTGCGCTCGTTGCGGGACTTAACCCAACATCTCACGACACGAGCTGACGACAACCATGCACCACCTGTATACCGACCTTGCGGGGCAACCATTTCTGGAAGTTTCCGGTATATGTCAAGCCTTGGTAAGGTTCTTCGCGTTGCATCGAATTAATCCGCATGCTCCGCCGCTTGTGCGGGCCCCCGTCAATTCCTTTGAGTTTTAGCCTTGCGGCCGTACTCCCCAGGCGGGGAACTTAATGCGTTAGCTGCGACACGGAGACCGTGGAAAGGTCCCCACATCTAGTTCCCAACGTTTACGGCGTGGACTACCAGGGTATCTAATCCTGTTCGCTCCCCACGCTTTCGCTCCTCAGCGTCAGTAACGGCCCAGAGAACTGCCTTCGCCATCGGTGTTCCTCCTGATATCTGCGCATTCCACCGCTACACCAGGAATTCCATTCTCCCCTACCGCACTCTAGTCTGCCCGTACCCACTGCAGGCCCGAGGTTGAGCCTCGGGTTTTCACAGCAGACGCGACAAACCGCCTACGAGCTCTTTACGCCCAATAATTCCGGACAACGCTTGCACCCTACGTATTACCGCGGCTGCTGGCACGTAGTTAGCCGGTGCTTTTTCTGCAGGTACCGTCAAGCCGAAGCCCTTCTTCCCTACTAAAAGAGGTTTACAACCCGAAGGCCGTCATCCCCCACGCGGCGTTGCTGCATCAGGCTTTCGCCCATTGTGCAATATTCCCCACTGCTGCCTCCCGTAGGAGTCTGGGCCGTGTCTCAGTCCCAGTGTGGCCGGTCACCCTCTCAGGCCGGCTACCCGTCGTCGCCTTGGTGAGCCATTACCTCACCAACTAGCTGATAGGCCGCGAGTCCATCCTTGACCGAAAAACTTTCCACCCGCACCCGATGCCGGGGCAGGTCGTATCCGGTATTAGACGCCGTTTCCAGCGCTTATCCCAGAGTCAAGGGCAGGTTACTCACGTGTTACTCACCCGTTCGCCACTAATCCACCCAGCAAGCTGGGCTTCATCGTTCGACTTGCATGTGTTAAGCACGCCGCCAGCGTTCGTCCTGAGCCAGGATCAAACTCTCCGTAAAAAAATTACGACCCCCAACCCCGAAGAGAAGGAGAGTCAAGTTTGACCTCTAGCAAATAAGACATCTCTCCGACCCGAAAGCCGGAAGCTGACATCAATTTCCAAAGGAATCCCAACCCGATCCGAAGATCAAGGCCGGGGTATAAAATTGGCATTGAACATAGTGCACGCTGTTGAGTTCTCAAGAATCGGACACATCCCGCCTCCACACCAGAACGGTGCTTCACAACGAAAGTGATCGAAGTTTGCTGTACGAGGGCGTGAGCCACTCGATTTGTCTTGCTTGCCGAGACCGGTTAGGCTTGTCAGAACCGAAGTCCCGATCGCCTCCGTGGCAACTCGATTAACTTAGCACATCCGCAGGCCGTGTCAAGTCCGGCTTCTTCGGGGTGTTCGCTGCACGATTGAGGACCGCACCGCTGCACCGGGCTCGGCCGTGAGGCCTTGCAACGAAGCCGGGACCGTGTCCCATGGAGGCTTTGCATCTTACGCTCGCGATCCCGCAGTCTTCAAGAGACGAATCTCTAACAGGCCTGGGAGCGAGGGGATGGTCCCCGCTTGAGGTGGGCCAGCTGGTCTCGACGCTCTGCGCCTGACTCCCGCTTGCCGCTCCTTTGGGGTGACGAGGAGTTACATTACGTCGGGCCTCGGCCGAGCGGCAAATCGCCTGCGTCCCGGGCGTGTCGGGATTCAGGGGCCGTGCGTCGCTGAGTGTCCGACTCGGTACCCGACACCGGACACCGGACACCGGACACCGGACACCGGGCACCGGACACCGGACACCGGCTACCGGCTACCGGCTACCGGCTACCGGCTACCGGCTACCGGCTACCGGACACCGAGCTGATCAGACGGCCGACGCCGTCATCGCCCGCGTCCGCTCGAGGAGAGCGGGCACGCGGTCAGCGGACGAAGGCCCCGGCGAAGCTCTTCTTGCCGCGACGGAGGACGGCGATCCCGTCGATCAACGGGAGCTCGCCGAGCGTGACGGTCTCGGACGGGAGGGCGGTGTTGTTCACCGAGAGCCCTCCCTGAGCGAGAGCCCGTCGCGCCTCCCCCGTGCTGGCGACGAGTCCGGTCTCGACGAACGCCTGCAGCGCCGGCGTCTCCGGGGTCGCCTCCACCGAGGGCACCGCCTCGAGCGCGCCACGGAGGATGACCGGGTCGATCCCCTCGAGCGAGCCCTTGCCGAAGAGCGCGGCCGACGCGTCGATCACCGAGCGCGTCGCCTCCGCTCCGTGCACCAGCGACGTGACCTCCCAGGCGAGCGCGCGCTGCGCCTCCCGGCGGAACGGCTCGTCGGCAGCGGCCTTCTCCAGGCGCTCGATCTCCGTGCGCGGCAGGAAGGTGAAGATCCGCAGGCGGTCGGCGACGTCACGGTCGTCCGTGTTGACCCAGAACTGGTAGAACGCGTACGGGCTGGTGAGCTCGGAGTCGAGCCAGACGGCGTTGCCCTCGCTCTTGCCGAACTTGGTGCCGTCGGAGTTCATCACCAGGGGTGTACCGATCGCGTGGACCGACACGCCCTCCGTGCGGTGGATCAGGTCGGTCCCGCTCGTCAGGTTGCCCCACTGGTCGCTGCCGCCGGTCTGCAGGACGCACCCGTACTGCCGGTAGAGCTCCAGGTAGTCGAGTCCCTGCAGGATCTGGTAGCTGAATTCGGTGTAGCTGATCCCCGCATCGGAGTTGAGGCGGGCGCTGACCGCGTCCTTCTTGAGCATCGTCCCCACACGGAAGTGCTTCCCGATCTCCCGCAGGAAGTCGATCGCCGACAGCGGAGCGGTCCAGTCGAGGTTGTTGACCAGGCGCAGCCCGTTGTCGCCGCCCGCGGGAACGAACCGGGACACCTGCGCCTGGAGGCGCTCGACCCACGCCGTCACCGTCTCGCGCGAGTTCAGCGTCCGCTCGGCCGTCGGACGCGGATCCCCGATCAGCCCGGTCGAGCCGCCGACGAGCCCGAGCGGCCGATGCCCGGCCAGCTGGAGCCGGCGCATGACGATCAGCTGCACCAGGTTCCCGAGGTGGAGGCTGGGCGCGGTCGGGTCGAACCCGCAGTAGTAGGTGATCGGCTCCCCCGACAGCAGCTCGCGCAACGCTCCCGCATCGGTCGACACGTGCACCGAGCCTCGCCAGACCAGCTCGTCCCACACGGAGTCGAAGGCGGGGTCGAGCTGCGGGCTCGTCGCGGACCCGGGGAGGTGCTGGTCGATCACCCGACCAGGCTATCGTGGCGGGAAGGAGCCGGTCTCCGGGAGTCAAGCGCACAGGCTTGATCTCGGGCGATCAAGTGCGGATACTTGATCGGGGAGGTCCGATGTTCGTCGTCACCGCGGATCAGCGCGACAGCAGGCACGACCACGACCGCGTGGACCAGGCGATCGCGAGCCTGATCGACGACGGTCGGGCGTCGTTCGTCCTGCCCCCGGAGCGGACGGCGGGCGACGAGTTCCAGTGCGTGCTCGACCGGGCCGATGCCGTCGTCACGCTCGTGCTCGAGCTGCACCGGACCGGCCACTGGAGCATCGGCCTCGGGATCGGACCCGTCGACCGGCCGCTCCCGGCGACCACGAGAGCGGCGACCGGCGAGGCGTACTTCGCGGCGCGCCGGGCGGTCGAGGCGGCGAAGGGCCGGCCTACGCGCTTCTCCCTCGATCCGGACGCACCGGGAACGGCGGCGCCGGCACCGGCGGACGTCCAGGCGCTGATCGATCCGCTCCTCCTGCTGCGCGACGCGCGCTCCGAGGCCGGCTGGCAGATCGTCGACCTGCTCGAGAGCGGCCTCTCCCAGAAGGATGCGGCCGAGCGCCTCGCCGTCAGCCCGCAGGCGGTCAGCCTCCGGGTCCGCGCGGCGAGTGCTCGAGTCGACACTCCCGCCCGTGACGCGCTCGCGCGCCTGCTGACAGTGGTGGACCGTACGCTCGACCCCGCCGACGAGAGGACACCCCGATGACGGCACCCCCCGGATCCCCCGCCCTGCTCCTCGCCTCCGCGCTGCAGTCCGCCTCGTGGACGGGCGTGGTGCTCGTGCTGCTCGCCGGACTCGCCGGTGCGGTGCTCGCCGTGCGCCTGCGCCGTCCGCAGCTCGCCTGGATCCCCCTCGCGGCGGCGGCCGCCGCCTTCCTCCTCACGGCGGTCGCCGGACCGTCCGCGCCCCCGATCCACTCCGTCCTGGTGGCGGTGCTGGCCTTCGCGCTGGCGGTCGCGGGCGGCGGGCCGGTCGTACTGCTCACCCTCCGGCTCGCGACGGCCGATTCCCGCAGCGGCAGCCACGGCGGCATCATGGTCGCCGGATCCTCCCGCCCCGCCGCCGGGAGCGCGCCCTCGGCGATCGGCCAGCCGATCGAGGTGCTCCGCGGCGGGACGACGATCGGGGTCCTCGAGCGGATCGCGACGGCCGGCGCACTGATGAGCGGTCTCCCCGAGGGGATCGCGGTCGTGGTGGCGATCAAGGGCGTCGGCCGCTTCAGCGAGCTCGCCTCCCCGGAGGCGCGCGAGCGGTTCATCATCGGCACGCTGGCGAGCCTCGCCTGGTCGGCGGCTCTCGGCGTGCTCGCCCGGCTCTACCTCGCGGGCTGAGCTCCGGGCCGCCGCCGGGGCACTGCTCTTCGGTAGGGCGAGACGGTGGGGTCGCCCGGGATGCTGAAGCGCCACGGGAAGTCGTCCCCGCCGCCCGGGCCCGAGACGCCGGTGCGCGGGCCCGCCGCCACGGAGGACGGCCTCTCCCCCGGCAGCAGCTCGAACGCCGCCTCGAGCGGGTCGCCCGACTCGGTGAGACGGACTCCGAGGGCCTTCGCCAGCCGTGCGGGTCCGCGGGCCAGATCCCGGCTGCGAACGGGTCCGCGCCGGATCATCGCGAGATCCTCCCCCGATACGACCTCGCCTGCGCGCAGCAGCACCGCCGACGCCGTGCCCGTCGGGGAGCAGACGATGTTCACGCAGGTGTGCATCCCGTAGGTGAAGTACGCGTACACGGACCCGGGCGGACCGAACATGGGAGCCGTCCGGGGTGTCGGTCCGCGGTGCGCATGCGAGCCCGGATCCTCACCGGTTCCGAGGTACGCCTCGACCTCGGTCAGCCGGACGCCGACCACGCCCTCCGGCGTGCGGTGCAGGAGGACGCGGCCGAGCAGCTCCGGTGCCACCTCGAGGGCCGAGCGCGCGAGGTCGGGGAGGTCGGCGCTCAGAAGAAGCTCTGGCCCGACACGAGGGTGATCACGATCACCGCGACGATGACGACTACGGCGACGAGCACCAGAGTCCGCTGCTGCCAGGGGCGCAGCGGCGGACGGCCGTCGTCGCCCGGCTCTCCTCGAAGAGTCACGGGCGCTCCCCTCGGAGGGATCCGCGCACGACCCGGACGCGCTCGGTCAGCCGGGCGAGCTGCTCCGCGACGCGGTCGGGAGCCGTGCCGCCGACACCGTCCCGGCTCGCCACCGATCCCTCGATGCTGAGGACGGAGCGCACGTCGGGCGTGAGCAGCGGCGACACCGAGGCGAGCGCGGCGTCGTCGAGATCCTCGAGCCCCCTCCCCTGCGACTCCGCCAGCTTGACCAGCTCGCCGGTGATCTCGTGGGCGTCCCGGAAGGGCACGTGCTTCTTCACGAGCCACTCGGCCACGTCGGTCGCGAGGGAGAAGCCCTGGGGCGCGAGCTCCGCCATCCGGTCGGTGTGGAAGGTGAGGGTCGCGATCATGCCGCTGAACGCGGGCAGCAGGACCTCGAGGGTCGTCACCGAGTCGAAGACCGGCTCCTTGTCCTCCTGCAGGTCACGGTTGTAGGCGAGCGGCAGGGCCTTGAGGGTCGCGAGCAGCCCGGTGAGGTTGCCGATCAGCCGGCCGGACTTCCCCCGGGCGAGCTCGGCGATGTCGGGGTTCTTCTTCTGCGGCATGATCGAGGACCCGGTCGAGTAGCCGTCGTCGAGCGTGACGAAGGCGAACTCCCGCGTGTTCCAGAGGATGACCTCCTCCGCGATGCGCGAGACGTCGATCCCGATCATGGCGGCGACGAAGGCGAACTCGGCGACGAGGTCGCGGCTGGCCGTCCCGTCGATCGAGTTCGGCACGCTCGACGCGAAGCCGAGATCGCGGGCGACCGCCTCGGCGTCCAGGCCGAGGGTCGAGCCGGCGAGGGCGCCCGAGCCGTAGGGCGAGACGTCCGCCCGGACGGCCCAGTCCCGCAGGCGCTCCAGATCGCGCAGCAGCGCCCAGCCGTGGGCGAGCAGATGGTGCGCGAGGAGCACGGGCTGAGCGTGCTGGAGGTGGGTGCGCCCGGGCATGATCGCCGTCGGGTGCGCCGACGCCTGTGCGGCGAGGGCGTCGATGAGCTGCACCACCAGCTCCGAGACGAGCGCCGCGTGGTCGCGGAGGTACATCCGGACGAAGGTGGCGATCTGGTCGTTGCGCGAGCGCCCCGCGCGGAGCTTGCCGCCGAGCTCGGGACCGGCTTCGAGCATCAGGCCGCGCTCGAGGGCGCCGTGCACGTCCTCGTCGGACTCGTCGGCGGCGAAGCTCCCGTCGGCGACGGCAGCCTCGAGCCGGTCGAGCGCCGCGAGCATCGCGGTGAGCTCGGCGTCGTCGAGGTAGCCCGCTCCGGCGAGCGCCCGGGCGTGGGCGCGCGAGCCGGCGAGGTCGTAGGGGGTGAGCTGCCAGTCGAAGTGGGTCGACCTCGAGAGCGCGGCGAGCTCGGGCGAGGGGCCGCCGGCGAAGCGGCCGCCCCAGAGGGCTCCGGCCTCGCCCGCGCGGGCGGAGGGTCGTTCCGTCATGGTTCTCCTCGGGTTCGGCTGTCGAGTCTACTGAGCGGCGTCGGCGGTGCCGGCGCGCTCCAGGAGCCACACGAGCAGGGCCTTCTGCGCGTGCAGGCGGTTCTCCGCCTCGTCCCAGATCACGCTCTGCGGGCCGTCGATCACGTCGGCGGTCACCTCGTAGCCGCGGTCCGCGGGCAGGCAGTGCAGGAACAGCGCGTCGGGAGCGGCAGCGGCCATCGTGGCGGCGTCGACCCGGTAGGCGCCGAAGGTCGCGACGCGCGCCGCCTTCTCGTCCTCCTTGCCCATCGACACCCACGTGTCCGTGATCACGATGTCGGAGCCGGCCGCGCCCTCGTCGGGGTCGGTCGTGGTGATCGCCGATCCGCCGGTGGTCGCCGCGATGCGCTGCGCATCGGCCAGGACCGCCGCGTCCGGCGAGTACGACTCCGGGGAGACGATGCGGACGTGCATGCCGGCCGTGGCCCCCGCCAGGAGGTACGAGTGCGCCATGTTGCTCGCTCCGTCGCCGAAGAACGTGAGCGTGAGTCCCGCGAGGTGACCGCGGTGCTCGCGGATGGTCAGCAGGTCGGCGAGGAGCTGGCACGGGTGGAACTCGTCCGAGAGCGCGTTGACGACCGGCACGCGCGTGCTGCGCGCCATCTCCTCCAGGCCCGACTGCGCGTAGGTGCGCCACACGATGGCGGCGACCTGGCGCTCCAGGACCCGCGCCGTGTCGGAGGCGGTCTCCTTGCCGCCGAGCTGGCTGCTCGCGGTCGAGATGATCAGGGGGCTGCCGCCGAGATCGGCGATGCCGACCGCGAAGGAGACACGGGTGCGCGTGGAGGACTTGTCGAAGATCACGGCGACGGTCTGCGGCCCGGCGAGGGGCTTCCGGGAGAAGCGGTCGCGCTTGAGCTCGAGGGCGAGGTCGAGGATCTCGGCCTGCTCGGCGGGAGTGATGTCGTCGTCGCGGAGGAAGTGGCGGGTCACGGTGCTGGTCGCTTTCGGTGGAGGTACGGGGTCAGAGGGTCTGCAGTGCGCGGCCGAAGCGCTCGGCGAACTCGGCGACGTCGGCGGCGGTCACCACGAGCGGAGGCGCGAGCCGGATGCTCGAGTCGTTCGCCGCGTTCACGATCAGGCCGGCGTCGAGGCAGGCGGCGGCGAGCTCGGCGGCGACCGGCCGGGTCAGGGCGATGCCCAGGAGGAGGCCCGCGCCGCGGACCCCTCCGATCAGGGGCGAGTCGAGAGCGGTCAGCGCGTCGACGATCTGCGCCCCGCGCTCCCGCGCGTTGCCGAGAAGGTCGGCGCGCTCGATCTCGGCGAGCACGGCTCCTGCCACGGCGGTCGCGAGCGGATTGCCGCCGAAGGTGCTGCCGTGGTGGCCCTTCTGCAGGAGGTCGGACGCCTCGCCGAAGGTCACCAGCGCTCCGACGGGGAAGCCTCCGCCGAGCCCCTTGGCCAGGGTGACGGCGTCGGGCAAAATTCCCGCCTCCTGGTAGGCGAACCAGCGTCCGGTCCGCCCGACCCCGGTCTGGATCTCGTCGACGATGAGCAGCGCGCCGTGCTCGCGGGTGAGCTCCCGCGCGCGCTCGAGGTAGCCGGCCGGCAGCGGGATGACGCCCGCCTCCCCCTGGATGGGCTCGACGATCAGCGCGGCGACGGACTCGTCGAGAGCCGCCTCGAGGGCCTCGATGCTCGCCTCGAGGTGCTCGACCCCTCCCGGCATCGGCTCGAACGGCGCGCGCAGGGCCGCCTTGCCGGTCAGAGCGAGCGCGCCCATCGTCCGCCCGTGGAACGCGTTCTGCAGCGCCAGGACGCGGTGCCGGCCGCCGGCCGCATTCAGCCGCGCCAGCTTGAAGGCCGCCTCGTTGGCCTCGGTGCCCGAGTTGGCGAAGTAGACGCGGCCCGTCTCCCCGGCCCCGGTGAGGCGGCGCAGGGTCTCGGCCAGCTCGATCTGCGGGGCGGTCGCGAAGTAGTTGGAGACGTGGGCGAGCGCACCGGCCTGGCGCGTCACGGCCTCGACGAACACGGGATGCGCATGGCCGAGCGAGTTGACGGCGATGCCGCCGAGGAAGTCGAGGTACTCCCGCCCGTCGACGTCCCAGACCCGGCAGCCCTCGCCGCGCTCGAGCACGGCGAGCGGCGGCGCGAAGGTCTGCATCATCGCGGCGGAGTAGCGGTCGCGCGCCGAGCCGGTGCGGGACGCGGTCGTGGGGGTGGACATGGTGGCCTTTCGATCGGAGCGGTCCGGCCGCGAGGGCCGACGGTGCGCGCGTCCCGGACGGGACGGGCGCTCGGAGCCGGGGCCGCTGAGGATCAGCGGCCCGACATTCGCTCCCGGTCGCGGGGGTCGAGCGAGGCGACGACCTCGGTGCCGATGCCCTCCGAGGTGAACACCTCGAGCAGGATCGAGTGCGGGATGCGGCCGTCGATGATGGCGGCCTTGGGCACTCCCCCGCGCACGGCGTCGAGGCAGGCGGTCATCTTGGGGATCATGCCCGATTCGAGCGAGGGCAGCAGAGCCGCGAGGTCGTCCGAGCGGATGTGCGAGACGAGCGACTCGCGGTCGGGCCAGTCGGAGTAGAGGCCGGCCACGTCGGTGAGGACGACGAGCTTCTCGGCGCCGAGCGCGACGGCCAGCGCGGCGGCGGCGGCGTCGGCGTTGACGTTCAGCGATTGCGTGGGGTCGTCCGAGTCGGGGGCGATCGAGGACACGACCGGGATCCGGCCGGCCTCGAGCTGAGCGAGGACGGCGGCGGGGTCCACGGCGATCACGTCTCCGACGAGTCCGAGGTCGTGCTCCTCGCCGTCGATCACGACACCGCGGCGGCGGCCGACGAAGAGGCCCGCGTCCTCACCGGAGATGCCGGCGGCGAGGGGGCCGTGCTCGTTGATCCGGCGGACGATGTCGCGGCTGATGCTGCCGGTGAGCACCATCCGCACCACCTCCATCGCCTCGGGGCTCGTGACCCGGTAGCCGCCCCGGAACTCGCTCTCGATCCCGAGCCGGTCGAGCATCCGCGAGATCTGGGGCCCGCCGCCGTGGACGACCACGGGGCGGATCCCGGCGTAGCGCAGGTAGACCATGTCCTGGGCGAAGGAGCGCTGCAGCTCCTCCGACACCATCGCGTTGCCGCCGAACTTGATCACCATCGTGCGCCCGTGGAAGCTCTGCAGCCAGGGCAGCGACTCGATGAGCGTCGCGGCCTTCCCGGGCGCGGCGTCGCGCTCGGCGCGGCTCTCGGCCGAGAGGGTGGTGTCGTCGCTCATGGCCGCCTCAGCTCGAGTACGCGGAGTTCTCGTGCACGTAGTCGTGCGTGAGGTCGTTGGTCCAGATCGTGGCCGTCGCGTCGCCGGCGTGCAGGTCGATGTCGACGGCGACCTGCCGAGGGGCGAGGTCGACGAGGTCGCGGCTCTCGTGCGGCTCGCCCGCGAGGCAGACCTGCACCCCGTTCATCGCGACGTCGATGCCGTACGGGTCGAACTGCGCATCGGTCGTGCCCACGGCGGCGAGGACGCGGCCCCAGTTGGGGTCCTTGCCGAAGATCGCGGCCTTGAACAGGTTGCTGCGGGAGACGGCGCGGGCGACGACCACGGCCTCGTCCTCGGTCGCGGCGTTCAGCACACGGATTGCGACGTCGTGGGCGGCGCCCTCCGCGTCGGCCTGCAGCTGCAGGGTGAGGTCGCGGCAGACCGCGGTCAGGGCCTCGGTGAACTCGTCGGCGTCGGCCGCGACACCGCTGGCGCCGCTCGCGAGCAGTGCGACGGTGTCGTTCGTCGACATGCAGCCGTCCGAGTCGAGGCGGTCGAAGGTGACGCGGGTCGCGGCACGCAGGGCGGTGTCGAGAGCGGTGGACTCGAGGGCCGCGTCGGTCGTGATCACGACCAGCATCGTCGCCAGACCCGGCGCGAGCATCCCGGCGCCCTTGGCCATGCCGCCGATGCTCCAGCCCTGCTCGGAGCGGATAACCGCCTGCTTCGGGACCGTGTCGGTGGTCATGATCGCGCGGGCGGCCGCCTCGCCCGCCACGGGTCCCCCGGCGAGCTCGGCGGAGGCGCCGGTCACGCCGGTGGCGAGCTTCGCGAGGTCGAGCTGGTCGCCGATCAGCCCGGTGGAGCACACCAGCACGTCGCCGGCGGACACCTCGAGGCTCTCGCCCACGAGCTCCGCGGTGCGGTGGGTGACCTGGAAGCCCTGAGCACCCGTGTAGCAGTTGGCGCCGCCGGAGTTGAGGACGATCGCCGAGACGACGCCGTCGCGCATCACCTGCTCGCTCCAGAGGACGGGATTCGCCTTGCAGCGGTTGCTCGTGAAGACCGCGGCGGCGCTCTGCAGCGGGCCGAGGTTCTGCACGAGCGCGACGTCGCGCGCTCCGGTCGACTTGAGCCCGGCGACGACTCCGGCCGCCCGGAACCCTGCTGCTGCGGTGACGCTCACGGCGCGACTCCGTTCACGCTCAGGCCGAGGGACTCCGGGAGTCCCAGGGCGATGTTGGTGGACTGGACGGCCGCGCCCGCGGTGCCCTTGACCAGGTTGTCGATGGCCGAGACGACCACGACGCGGCGGGCCCGCTCGTCCACGGCGAGTCCGATCAGAGCGGTGTTCGCCCCCACCACGTCGGCCGTCCGGGGGAAGGAGCCCTCCGAGAGCAGCTGGACGAAGGTCTCGTCGCCGTAGGCGGTCTCCCACGCGGCGCGCACGTCCTGCGCCGAGACGCCGGGAGCGAGGCGCGCGGTCGAGGTCGCCAGGATGCCCCGGGACATCGGCACGAGGACCGGCGTGAACGAGATCGAGACGGGTCCGGCTCCGGCGAGCAGGAGGTTCTGCCGGATCTCGGGATTGTGACGGTGCGCTCCGCCGAGGCCGTAGGCGTGCGCGGAGCCGAGGAGCTCGCTGGCGAGGAGGTCGGTCCGCAGGCTCTTGCCCGCACCCGAGGGGCCGACGGCGAGGACCGCGACGAGGTCCGACGACTCGATCACTCCGGCGTGCAGACCGGGGGCCAGGCCGAGCGTGATCGCCGTGACGTTGCAGCCGGGGACGGCGATGCGCCGCACTCCGGCGAGCGCCTCGCGCTGCTTGCGTCCGCCGCCGCCGATCAGCAGCTCCGGGAGCCCGTATGGCCAGGCCCCGGCGAAGTCGCCCCCGTAGAAGTCGGCCCAGTCCTGCGGGTCGGTCAGGCGGTGGTCGGCGCCGCAGTCGACGACGAGGACGTCCTCGGGGAGGGTCGCGGTGATCTCGCCCGACATCCCGTGCGGGAGGGCGAGGAAGACGACGTCGTGCCCGGCGAGGTTCCCGGTCGTCGTGTCGACGAGGACGAGGTCGCGGAGCGAGCGGAGGTGCGGGTGCACGGCGATGAGGGGCTGACCCGCGTTGGCGTGCGCCGTCACCGTGCGCACCTCGAACTCGGGGTGGTCGGCGAGCAGTCGCAGCAGCTCGCCGCCCGCGTAGCCGCTCGCACCGGCCACCGCCACGGAGAAAGTCATGCCCGAGAGCCTAGCCGGTGCGGATGCGGGGCCCCGCCCGGCCGAGCCGGACGGACCCCCGGCCTCACTCGCGGAGTCGGGCGCCGAAGCGCTCCGCCGCGACGGCCACGCCGCTCTCCTTCGCGGCCGTCGCCTCGGCCGCGGTGAGCGTGCGGTCCGGCGCACGGAAGCGCAGCGCGAACGTCAGCGACTTCGTCCCCTCGGCGAGCCCGGTGCCGCGGTAGTCGTCGACCAGGCGGATCGCCTCGAGCAGCTCGCCCGCCCCCTCGGCGACGGCGGCGCGCACGTCGGCTGCCGCGATGCCGACCGGCACGACGAGCGAGAGGTCCTGGGTCGCGGCGGGCAGCGCGCCCACCGGACGGGCCACGACGACCCTCCCGGCCCGCGCGATCAGCGGCTCCAGGTCGAGCTCGACCACGGCGACGCGGCGCGGGAGGTCGAGCTCCTCGGCGAGCGCCGGGAGCAGCTCCCCCGCGTGCCCGATGACCGCGCCGTCGAGAACGACCTCGGCGGTGCGGCCCGGGTGCAGCGCGGCGTGGGCCCCCTGGCGCAGCACCAGCTCGGTGCCGGTCGCCGCGGCGACCTCGCGGACCACGTCGAGTGCGTCGCGCCAGTCGACGTCACGGCCGGCGACACCGGGCTGGCGCACGACGGCGGCACCCGTGAGCAGCGCCGCGAGGTGCCGCGGCTGCGGCGGGATGCCCGCGTTCAGCTCGGCCTCGACCTCCGCGGACGGACGCGTCCCGCCCGCAGGGAGCGCCCCCGAGCCGAACGGGCGGCCGGCAACCGGGAGGAAGACGGAGCCGAGCTCGTAGACCGCGAGATCCGTCAGGCCGCGCGAGCGGTTGCGGGCCGCGACCTGCACGAGACCCGGCAGCAGCGAGATGCGCAGCTGGCCCGCGGTCGCGTCGAGCGGGTTGGCGAGCGTGATCTGCTCCTGCGGCTCCCCGTCGACCGAGCCGAGCCGGTCGTTGATCGAGCGCGAGAGGAACGGGTACGAGAGCACCTCGGTCAGACCCGCGGCGGCGAGCGCCTGGGCGAGGGTGCGGCGCAGCCGCTGGCCCGGGGTCAGCCCGCGGCCGGGAGGCGCGACGGGCAGGATCGCCGGGATGCGGTCGTACCCGGTGATGCGGGCGACCTCCTCCGCGAGCGAGGCGCGGTCGACGAGGTCGGGGCGCCAGCTCGGCGGAGTCACCAGCAGGCCCGCTCCGCCGGCCTCGACGGAGGCGCCGATCTCGACGAGCGCGCCGCGGATCTCCTCCGGGGTGTACTCCACGCCGATGAGGCCTGCGACGTAGCCGTCCGGCAGCTCGACCGGCTCCGCCGTGCGCGGATCGGCCAGGACCGAGCCGAGCTCGTCCGCCGTGCCGCCGGCGAGCTCCACCAGCAGCTGCACCGCGCGGGCCGCGGCGACCGAGGCCACCTCGGGGTCGACGCCGCGCTCGAAGCGCCGCGACGCCTCGCTCGGCAGCTTGTGCCGGCGAGCCGTCCGGGCGATCGAGACCGGGTCGAAGTTCGCCGCCTCGAGCAGGACGTCGGACGTGGCGTCCGAGATCTCGGTGCGCGCGCCCCCCATCACTCCGGCGAGGCCGATCGCCCCGCTGTCGTCGGCGATGACGAGGTCCTCCGCGTGCAGGCGCCGGGTCTGGCCGTCGAGCGTCTCGAGGGTCTCCCCCGGTGCGGCGCGGCGCACCACGATGCCGCCCTGCAGGGTCGCCAGGTCGTAGCCGTGCAGCGGCTGGCCCAGCTCGAACATCACGTAGTTGGTGATGTCCACGACGAGCGAGATCGAGCGGACGCCGGCCAGGCGCAGTCGCGCGAGCATCCACGGCGGCGTCGGGCGCGAGACGTCGACGCCCCGGACGACGCGCGTGACGAACACGGAGGCGCCGACACGGCCGCGGATCGGCGCCTCGTCGGCCACGGACACGGGGAAGACGGGCGCCGTCTCCGTGCGCTCGTGCGGAGGGAGCGCCCGAGCGGGGTCGCGGAAGGCGGCTCCGGTGGCGTGGGCGTACTCGCGGGCGATGCCGCGGATCGAGAAGGCGTAGCCGCGGTCGGGCGTCACGTTGACCTCGACCGCGGCGTCGTCGAGACCGAGGAGCGCGACGGCGTCCGTGCCCGGCTCCGGGTCGAGCCCGAGCGAGGCGAGGCGGAGGATGCCGTCGTGGTCGTCCCCGAGGCCGAGCTCGCGGCTCGAGGCGATCATCCCGTCGGACACGTGCCCGTAGGTCTTCCGCGCGGAGATCGGGAACGGCCCGGGCAGGACCGCGCCCGGCAGTGACACGACGACCTTGTCGCCGGCCGCGAAGTTGTGGGCTCCGCAGACGATGCCGCGGACGTCCTCTCCGCCGTCGGCGGCACGCCCGCCCTCCGGGGCCACGCGGACGTGGCACCAGTTGATGGTCTTGCCGTTCTTCTGCGGCTCCGGAGCGAGGTCGAGCACCTCACCGACGACGACGGGGCCGGTCACCTCGAAGCGGTGGACGTCCTCCTCCTCCAGGCCGACCGACACCAGGGCCGCGTGCACGGACTCCGTCGTGACGTCCTGCTCGAGGTCGACGTACTCCCCCAGCCAGCTCAGCGGGATGCGCATCAGATCACCATCCCGTACTGCTCGCTGAAGCGGACGTCGCCCTCGACCATGTCGCGCATGTCCTTCACGTCGTTGCGGAACATCAGGGTCCGCTCGATCCCCATGCCGAAGGCGAACCCGGAGTACTCCTCCGGGTCGATCCCGGCCGCGCGCAGCACGTTCGGATTGACCATGCCGCAGCCGCCCCACTCGATCCAGCGGGCACCGCCGACGAAGGTCGGGTGCCAGACGTCCAGCTCGGCGCTGGGCTCGGTGAAGGGGAAGTAGTTCGGGCGCAGGCGGATGCGCGCGTCGTCGCCGAAGAGGATCCGCGCGACGTGCTCGAGGGTGCCCCGCAGGTGCGCCATGGTCAGGCCGCGGTCGACGGCGAGACCCTCGAACTGCGTGAACACGGGCGTGTGCGTCGCGTCGAGCTCGTCGGTGCGGTACACCCGTCCGGGAGCGATCACGTAGAGCGGCAGCGGGCGCTCGAGCATCGAGCGGATCTGCACCGGCGAGGTGTGCGTGCGCAGCACCAGGTGCGAGTCGACGGGGTCGACGAAGAAGGTGTCCTGCATGGCGCGGGCCGGGTGGTCCTCGTCGAAGTTCAGGGCGTCGAAGTTGAACCACTCGTTCTCGAGCTCCGGCCCCTCCGCGATCTCCCAGCCCATCCCGACGAACACGTCGGCGATCGACTCCTGGAGGAGCGAGAGGGGGTGGCGGGCGCCGCGGCGCACGAAGCTGGCGCCGGCGGTGACGTCCACGCGCTCGGCCTCGAGCGCGACCGCGTCCTCCGCCTCGACGAGCTCGGCCTCGCGGGCGGCGTAGGCGTCGCCCACCTGCTTGCGGGCACCGCCGACGAGCTTGCCGGACGCCGCCTTGTGCTCGGGCGGGACGGAGCGCATCTGCGCGTTGAGGCGGGCGAGGGCGGACCCCTCGCCGAGGTGGGCGGCTCGGGCGGACTTCAGAGCGGTGGAGTCGCCCGCCGCGCCGATGGCGGCGAGGGCGTCGGCGACCGCCGCGGAGACGGCCTCGTCGGTGATCGGGTTGCTGTCTGACACGATCCCCCAGTGTAGGCGAGGGCCTCCGCCCCCTCCCGCCGCCCGCGCGCGGTGCTCGTCGCGCTCGCCCGCGGCCAGGCCCCCGTCTGCGCCGACGGCTCTCGAAGCCCCGCCACCGGCGCTGCTCGACCAGCAGGGGCGGGTTCTCGCTACGCCGGGGTCGGAGGCTGCTCGACCTGCAGGAAGCTGGGCGCCGCCGGACGGGAAGACGCCCGGACCGATCGCGACTCCCCGATCACCACCGCCTCCGCGTCGACGACGCCGGAGCGGAGCACCACCGCTCGATGCGCTGAGCGATCGCCGGACCCTCGAGGCGAACGGAGGAATCGCGTGCGAGCGATTCCTCCTAGCCGGACGCAGGACGCTCTGCGGAATCCGACCCCGTCAGGAAGCCGACCGCGGTGAGGATCGCCCTCGGGCGATCCTCACAGTTCAATCCTGCACAGCGATCAGCTGCGTGTCCGTCTGCGCGCGGGCTGCGGGGTGGCCGCCGATGGTGCGGCCGCCGCGTCCGCCGCTCTTGGTGCGGATCTCGATCCACTTCGCCAGCCCCGAGAGGAGGAGGCAGATGCCGATGTAGATCGCTCCGATGACGATCGCTGCCGGGATGATCGGGCTGTCGAGGCTCGACTGGTTGCCCAGGTAGCGCGCGTAGTACAGCAGCTCGTTGTAGGTGATGATCGAGCCGAGCGCCGTGTCCTTGAGGGCGACGACGAGCTGGGCGATGATCACGGGCAGCATCGAGCGGATCGCCTGGGGGAACAGGATGAGCCGCATCACGCCGGACTTGCGCAGGCCGATCGCGTAGCCCGCCTCCTTCTGTCCTCGCGGGAGGGCTTCGATGCCGGCGCGGAAGATCTCGGAGAAGACGGAGCCGTTGTAGAGGGTCAGGGCGATGACGACGGCGAGGTAGGGGCTGAGCTTGAGGCCCGCGAACGGCAGGCCGTAGTACATCAGCATCATCAGGATCAGGACGGGGATCGCCCGGAACAGCTCGATGAAGAGCGTGACGGGGACGTTGATCCAGCGCCGGTCCGAGAGCCGGCCGATCGCCAGGAGGAGGCCGAGGACGAGGCTGGCGACGCCCGCCGTGGCGAAGGCCGCGAGCGTGCGGCCGAGGGCGCCGCCGATGCTCTGCCAGACCAGCGGGTAGCCGAACGCGCGCCACTTGGAGGCGTCGAACTGGCCGGACTCCGCGAAGCGCCAGACTACGAAGCCGAGGAAGGCCGCGATCAGCAGGACGACGACGACGCCGATGACGCGGTTGCGCACGACGGCCCGGGGGCCGGGGTTGTCGAAGAGGACGGAGCTCATCGGGCGACCCTCCACTTCTTCTCGAGCTGACGTTGGACGAGCGAGAGCAGGGTGACCAGGACCACGAAGACCAGGGCCACCCAGAGGACGACGATCAGGCTGTTCTCGCCGCGCTCGTTGAGCACGCGGACGATGGTGCCCGCCTCCGCGACCGAGAAGCCGGCGGCGACGGTGGTGTTCTTCAGCAGCGCGATCAGGACGCTCATGAGCGGCGGGATCACGGAGCGGAAGGCCTGGGGCAGGACGACCTGCGTCATCGTGAGGCCGAAGTCGAGGCCGATCGCGCGGGCCGCCTCGGCCTGGCCGATCGGCACGGTGTTGATGCCCGACCGCAGCACCTCCGCGACGTAGGTCGCGGTGTAGAGGCTGAGGGCGCAGATCGCGAGGTTCGTGTAGTCCACCTGCGGCAGGTCGAGCTTGGGGTAGCCGAAGGCGAAGAAGAACATCACCAGCGTGAGCGGGGTGTTCCGGATGGTGTTCACGTACACCGTGCCGACCGCGCGGGCGATCGGGACGGGCGAGACGCGCATCGCGCCGACCACCGTGCCGATCAGCAGGGCGAACACAAGCGAGACGCTGAAGAGGATCAGGGTGTTGCCGAAGGCCGGGACGTAGACGTCGAGGTTGTTCAACAGGACATCCATGCGGCTGGCCCTTCTGTCGGAGCGGTGGTGGTGGTCGAGGAGAGGGGACCCCCGGGCGGCGGTCGGGCCGCCCGGGGCGCCTCCTAGTAGTCGTTCACCGCCGGCTGGGTGACGGTCGTGCCGGACTGGCCGAGCGTCTCGTCGTAGATCGCGCTCCAGGTCTCGCCGCCGTCGGTCAGCATGCCGTTGACGAAGTGGCGCAGGGCGTCGTCGTCCTTGGGCAGGCCGATGCCGTACAGCTCGGTGCTGAAGGGCTCTCCGACGACCTTGAGCTCGTCGGGCCGCTGAGCGGCGTAGCCGATCAGGATCGCGCCGTCGGTGGTGACGGCGTCGACGGTGCCGTCGGCGAGCGCGTCCACGCACTGCGAGTACGTGTCGAACTCCTCGGTCTTCACCTCGGGGTAGTTGGTGCGGATGTTCTGGATCGGGGTGGAGCCGGTGGCCGAGCACACGGTGGTGTCGGCGGTGAGGTCGTCCGGTCCGGTGATCGTGTCGTTGTCGGCCGCGACGAGCAGCTGCTGGCCGGTCTCGAAGTAGGGTCCGGCGAAGCCGACCTGCTCCTTGCGCTTGTCGGTGATCGAGTAGGTGCCGACGTAGTAGTCGATGTCGCCGTTCACGATCGACGCCTCGCGGTTGGCCGACGGGATCGCCTTGAACTCGATGGCGTCGGCCGCGAAGCCGAGCGAGGCGGCGGTCCACTTGGCGATCTCGATGTCGAAGCCGGAGCGCTCGCCGGTCGCCGCGTCGAGGTAGCCCAGCCCGGGCTGGTCCTCCTTGACGCCGATGACGACCTTGCCGTCCGCGGTCATCGCGTCGAAGGTCGGGCTGCCCTCGAGAGTGACGTCGGAGGCGACCTCGTACGCGGAGGTCCCTCCCTCGGAGCCTCCACCGGCGCCGCCGCCGGCGGTTCCGGAGTCGCCGGAGCAGCCGGCGAGGGCGAGGGTCGCTGCTGCGAGTCCCGCGGTCATGAACATGAGCCTGGTGCGCATGATCGTCCTTCCTGGGGTTCGGCCCGCCGGAGCGGGCGATGTCGGGTCGGCTCCCGGGTCACGGGTCCGACCTGCCTGGTGGCTGCTGATCGCGCTTCTAGTGCGTGATGAGCTTGGAGAGGAAGTCCTTGGCCCGGTCGGTGCGGGGCGCGGTGAAGAACGACTCCGGGTCGGTGTCCTCGAGGATCTCGCCGTCGGCCATGAACACGACGCGGTCGGCGGCCTTCCGGGCGAATCCCATCTCGTGGGTGACGACGATCATCGTCATCCCGTCCTTGGCGAGCCCGACCATCACGTCCAGGACCTCGTTGATCATCTCGGGATCGAGCGCCGAGGTCGGCTCGTCGAAGAGCATCACCTTGGGCTTCATCGCCAGCGCCCGCGCGATCGCGACGCGCTGCTGCTGCCCGCCGGAGAGCTGGGCCGGGGTCTTGGCGGCCTGGTGGCCGACGCCGACCCGGTCGAGCAGCGCCGTGGCCTGGGCCTCCGCGTCCTTGCGGGAGAGCCCGCGGACCTTGATCGGGCCGAGGGTGACGTTCTCGAGGATCGTCTTGTGCGCGAAGAGGTTGAACGACTGGAAGACCATCCCGACGTCGGCGCGGAGCGCGGCGAGGCCCTTGCCCTCCTCCGGGAGCTTCTGCCCGTCGATGGTGATGGTGCCGCCCGAGATCGTCTCGAGCCGGTTGACCGTGCGGCAGAGCGTCGACTTGCCGGATCCGGAGGGGCCGAGGACCACGACGACCTCGCCCCGGTGCACCGTCAGATCGATGTCCTTCAGAGCCTGGAAGTCGCCGTAGTGCTTCTGCACCCCGGAGAGGACGACGAGGGGTTCACCGGCGGGAGCGGCGGCGCGCTCGTCTTGCGGGGCTGTGACCATGCCGTCAGAGAAGCACACGGGGATGGGCCGGTCAAATCATGAGGGAATTCTTAACCGAAGGGTAACAACGCGCCCTGTTCTCCAGGTTCGCGGCCCCCTCGGCCCGGTTCCTCTCAGGAACGCAGCGCGAAGGCGCTCTCGTACAGGCAGACGGAGGCCGCGGTCGCGAGGTTGAGCGACTCCGCCGCCCCGTAGATGGGCACCGCGACCACGCCGTCGACGAGGGCGAGCGACTCGTCCTCGAGGCCGCGCGCCTCGTTGCCGAAGACCCAGACGGTCGGCTGGGCGAGGTCCCCGCGGGCGCGGACGTCGAGCAGGTCCTCCCCCTTCACGTCGGCCGCGACGGAGCGGAGGCCCACGCCGCGGAGCCGGCCCAGCACGTCGGCGAGGTCGGCGCCGACCGCGACCGGGAGGTGGAAGAGCGAACCCGTCGTGGAGCGCACGACCTTGGGGTTGTAGAGGTCGACCGAGCGGCCGGACAGCACGACCGCGTCGGCGCCGGCGGCGTCGGCGGCCCGGATGATCGTGCCGAGGTTGCCCGGATCGCGGACCTCCTCGAGCACCGCCACGAGACGCGGCTCGGAGGCGACGACGTCCTTGAGCGACGTGGGGAACTGACGGCAGACCGCGACGAAGCCCTGCGGAGTGACGGTGTCGGCCATCGCGTCGAGGACGTCCTCGGTCACGTACTCGATCTCCACCTCCGCCTCGGCGGCGGCGGCGACGATCTCGGGGTGGCGCTCCAGAGCGGTCGGAGTCGCGAACGACTCGACGATCAGCTCCGGGCGGTACTGCAGCGCCTCGGAGAGTGCCTGCGGGCCCTCGAGGAGGAAGAGCCCCGTCTCGAGCCGGGCCGGGCGGCGGGTGAGCTTCGCCACGGAGCGGACACGGGGAGAGCGGGGGTTGTCGAGCATGCGGCGAGCCTATCGGCGCGGTGATCGCCGCCCCCGCAGACACGGCGCGGAAGGGCCTGCGGACGACGGAGGGGGCCGCGACCTCTCGGTCGCGACCCCCTCCGGGAAGCCGTGCTGACTACGCTGCGGCCTTGGGCGCCGAGGTGTCGGCGGGCAGCGCGCTCTTCGCGGTCGCGACGAGCGAGGCGAACGTGGCCGGCTCGGTGATCGCGAGGTCCGCGAGGATGCGGCGGTCGACCTGGACGCCGGCCAGGGCGAGGCCCTGGATGAAGCGGTTGTAGGTCAGGCCGTTCGCGCGGGACGCGGCGTTGATGCGCTGGATCCAGAGACGACGGAACTCGCCCTTCTTGGCGCGGCGGTCGCGGTACGAGTAGACGAGGGAGTGGGTGACCTGCTCCTTCGCCTTGCGGTAGAGGCGCGACCGCTGGCCGCGGTAGCCCGAGGCGCGCTCGAGGATGACGCGACGCTTCTTGTGGGCGTTGACGGCCCTCTTCACTCTTGCCATTGCTGTTTCTTCCTATCGATCCGTGTCGGCTGAGTAGCGACCACGCGGCGCAGCGGGCTGCGCCGGCGGTGGGCTACAGACCGAGAAGCTTCTTGGCGACCTTGGCGTCCTGCGGGGCGAGGACCTGGTCCTGGTTGAGGCGGCGCGTGCGAACGCTGGACTTGGACTCCAGGTTGTGACGCATGCCGGCCTGCTGCTTCATGACCTTGCCGGAGCCGGTCACCTTGAAGCGCTTCTTGGCACCCGAGTGGGTCTTCATCTTGGGCATGTTCTCTCCTTGTGAACGTCACTCCGCGCTCGGCGGGGCGAAACCGGTGCCCCGCGAGCGGGGCGTCCACCGGCCCCGAGGCCGGGGCGGCGAAGTACTAGACGGACTCGGCCTCGGCCGTGTCCTCGGGGGTGTTGGCCTCGCGACGAGCGGCGCGGACCGCATTGGCCTCGGCCTTCGCCTCGGACTTGTTCTTCAGCGGGCCGATGACCATCACCATGTTGCGACCGTCGATGGTCGGGGTGGACTCGACCTGGCCGAACTCGGCGACGTCCTCCGCGAAGCGCTGGAGCAGGCGGACGCCCATCTCGGGGCGCGACTGCTCGCGACCGCGGAAGAGGATCATCGCCTTGACCTTGTCGCCGGCCTTCAGGAAGCCCTCGGCGCGCTTGCGCTTGGTCTCGTAGTCGTGCTTGTCGATCTTCAGGCGGAAACGGACCTCCTTGAGGATCGTGTTCGCCTGGTTGCGACGGGCTTCCTTGAGCTTCTGAGCCTGCTCGTACTTGAACTTCCCGTAGTCCATGATCTTGGCCACGGGCGGCTTGGAGTTGGGGGCGACCTCGACCAGGTCCAGGTCTGCGTCCTGCGCGAGTCGCAGGGCGACCTCGATCTTGACGACGCCGACCTGTTCTCCTGCGGGACCCACGAGGCGGACCTCGGGGACGCGGATACGGTCGTTGGTACGGGGATCGCTGATTGCGTTTCTCCTCTGATCTCGGTGAGTGCAGCTGCGCTGCCGGAGTCTTCTCCAGCGCACCCGAGAGAGGTGATCGTCCCGTCCACGTCATGCCTGCAGCACGGCGCTCGCACCCTGTGACGCGGTTCTCGAGGCGGACCTCGAGAGCCGCAGCCCTGCCTCCGATGGTCTGACGACCCTCGGGGGCGGAGTGCTTCTGACCCGGTAACCTTGTGAAGCGGTCAAGCGCGGGTGGGAGAATCTCCACTTTCGAACCGAGGACATGCCTCGGAGCCCGGACAACCATAGCAGACCAGCGGCCCGCCCGACAGAGCGGATCCGGCCGCCCTCGATCCTCTGCTGCGGCGGCCGCGCCCCTCCACCACGGACGACGAACGAAGGACCCATGGCCCAGTACGACGACGACTACACGCGACGATTCGGCGAGGACGGCGGAGCCTCCGACGTGGAGGCCGCCCGCGACATCGCGGAGGTCCCGGCGGTGGAGATCATCACCACCGCCGCCGTGCACCTGATGAGCGCGGCCGCCGTCAAGTGCGGGCTCGCCGACGAGCCCGGAGCGCAGGTCGACCTCGACGAGGCGCGCAAGCTCATCAACGCGCTCGCGGGCCTGGTCACGGCCGGGGCGCCCGACATCAGCGACATGCACGCCCGGAGCCTGCGCGACGGCCTCCGCACCCTCCAGCTCGCGTTCCGTGAGGCGTCCCCGATCGCCGACCCGATCGGCAAGGGCCCGGGCGAGAAGTGGACCGGCCCGGTCACCTGATCGGGAGTCAGCGGGCGGCGGCGAGCTGCAGCGTCATCGAGTCGACGCGCTGCGCGACGGTCTCGTCGGCCGCCCACCGCTCCCCCAGGCGCGCGACGAGGGCGCCGAGCGCGTCCTGATCGAGCCCCGGGCGCAGGCTCAGGACCACCACGAGCTCGGGGCCCGCGAGGCGCTGCTCCGGGTCTCCCGCGCGCACCTCGAGCGAGGCGACCGCCCGCTCCCCCTCCGCAGCCGCGCGCAGAGCCAGGAGCACCTCCGCATCGGCAGGGGCAGGCCGCCAGTCGCCGCCCTCCGCGATCGCCCAGAGGGCCGGGCGCCGGACCGCGAACTCCCGCTCGGACGCGGGATCGAGGACCATCACCTCGGTGCCCTCCGCGACGGCCGCCAGGGCCGCGCGGCGCCCGTCGACAGGGACGGGACGGGCGGCCGGGTCCCACCGGCGCATGCTCTCGACGCCGCTGAAGACGGGGAGCACCGTGCGGCCGTCGGGTCCGGCGACCGTGACGATCGCGAGCTCCTGCGTCTTGTCCGCCCGGAGTCCCCCGACCCCCTCGGCCTCCTCGCCGAGGCGGGCGACCAGAGGGATGAGCAGGCGGGACGTGCGGAGCGCGTCGACCACGGCCTCCGGGCCGCGAGTGCCGCGGGTGAAGGACTCGAGCGCGGCGACCAGCGCCTCCGGGGCGCTCCCGTCGTCCTCCGGCGCTGCGCTCGGCTCGAAGTGCCGGCCCGCCCAGGGGGCGCCGGCCGAGTCGGTCAGATGCGCCGGGAGCGGGCGGGGCTCACTCGGATGCGACATCCAGGGCCTCCGCGAGCGTGAACGCGCCCGCGTACAGCGCCTTGCCGACGATCGCGCCCTCGAGCCCCTGGGGCACGAGGTCGCGCAGAGCGGCGATGTCGTCGAGGTTCGAGATGCCGCCCGAGGCGATCACGGGGCGGTGGGTGCGGGCCATGACCTGCTCGAGGAGCTCGAGGTTCGGGCCCTTGAGCGTGCCGTCCTTGGTGACGTCGGTGACGACGTAGCGGGTGCAGCCGGCCTCCTCCAGGCGGTCGAGGACCTGCCAGAGGTCGCCGCCCTCCTTGGTCCAGCCGCGCGCGGCGAGCGTGGTGCCCCGGACGTCGAGACCGACGGCGATCTGGTCGCCGTACTGCGCGATGACGCTCGCGGCCCACTCGGGGTTCTCGAGCGCCGCGGTGCCGAGGTTGATGCGCTTCGCGCCGGCGCTCAGCGCGGACTCGAGGCTGCGGTCGTCGCGGATCCCGCCGGAGAGCTCGACGTTGACGCCCTTCACCTGCCGGATGACCTTCTTCATGATGCCGTGGTTGTCGCCGCGGCCGAAGGCGGCGTCGAGGTCGACGAGGTGGATCCACTCCGCGCCCTGGTCGGCCCAGTCGCCCGCGGCGTCGATCGGGTCGCCGTAGTTGGTCTCGGTCCCGGCCTCGCCCTGCGTGAGCCGCACGGCCCTGCCGCCCGCCACGTCGATCGCGGGCAGGAGGACCAGGCCCGGGGCCTTGGTGAACTCGCTCATCGTCATCCTCAGTCTCGGAGCCGGTGCCGGCCCCTGGAGGCGCCGACCACCGGCCGATCCTAGTTCGTGCGGAGGGTGCCCAGCCAATTGGCCAGCAGCCGGAGCCCGGCGGCCCCCGACTTCTCGGGGTGGAACTGCGTGGCCGAGAGCGGCCCGTTCTCGACCGCGGCGATGAAGGGGCCTCCGTGATCGGCCCAGGTGACCGCGGGACGCGGGAACGGGGGCATCACGTCGAGCGACCACTCGCGGGCGCCGTAGGAGTGCACGAAGTAGAAGCGCTCCTCGGCGATGCCGTCGAAGAGCACCGAGCCCTCGGGAGCGGAGACGGTGTTCCAGCCCATGTGCGGGACGACCTCGGCCGGGAGGAGGTCCACCGTCCCCGGCCACTCGCCCAGGCCCTCGCTCTCGACCCCGCGCTCGACGCCGCGCTCGAAGAGCACCTGCATCCCGACGCAGATGCCCAGGACGGGGCGCCCGCCGGCGAGGCGCTTCTCGATGATCTCGCCGCCGCGGGCGCGGGTCAGCGCCGACATCACGGCGTCGAAGGCGCCGACGCCGGGCACGAGGAGGCCGTCCGCCTCCAGCGCCCGCTGCCGGTCCCCCGTCAGCTCGACGTCGGCCCCGGCGAGCTCGAGCGCCTTGACGGCGGAGTGCACGTTCCCCGAGCCGTAGTCGTAGACCACGACGGAGGGGCGGGCCGAGCTCATAGCGCGCCCTTCGTCGACGGCACGCCGGAGACGAGCGGGTCGAGGGCCTTGGCCTGACGGAAGGCGCGGGCGAACGCCTTGAACTCCGCTTCGGCGATGTGGTGCGGGTCCCTGCCGCCGAGCACCGTGACGTGCACGGTGAGGCCGGCGTTGAACGCGATCGCCTCGAAGACGTGGCGCACCATCGACCCGGTGAAGTGGCCGCCGATCAGGTGCAGCGCGAAGCCCTCCGGCTCGCCGGTGTGCACGAGGTAGGGGCGCCCCGAGATGTCGACGACCGCCTGCACGAGCGCCTCGTCGAGGGGGACGAGCGCGTCGCCGAAGCGGGAGATCCCGGCCTTGTCGCCGAGCGCCTGACGGATGGCCGTGCCGAGCACGATGCCGATGTCCTCCGCGGTGTGGTGGATGTCGATCTCGATGTCGCCGCGGGCCCGGACTCGGAGATCCGTGAGCGAGTGCTTCGCGAACGCCGTCAGCAGGTGGTCGAAGAAGGGCACGCCGGTCTCGAGATCGGCGACGCCCGTGCCGTCGAGGTCGAGGGAGAGCTCGATGCTCGACTCGCTGGTGGCACGGCTGAGGGAGGCGGTGCGCCCGGGTGCGGCGCTCGGGGAGGTCATGCCTCCCAGTCTATTCGCGCCGCGTCGCCGCCCCCGGGCGGAGCTCACTCGCGCGAGAGCGCCACCGCGGGGTCGGCCGACGGTGCGGGGAGGGAGGCGAGCGCCTCGAGTAACGCGGTCGTCTCCTCCTCGGTGCCGGCGCTGACACGGAGGTGGTTCGGGATGCCGACGTCGCGGATGAGGACGCCGCGGGCGAGCAGGCCCTCGAACACGGCGGCCGGATCCGCGACACCGCCGAAGAGGACGAAGTTGCTGCCGGTCGCGTACGGCCGGTAGCCGAGGGCGCGCAGGCCGTCGATCATCCGGTCGCGCTGCACGATGATCTCGCCGACCATGGCGAGCATCTCGTCGGCGTGAGCGAGGGCGGCGGTCGCGGCGGCCTGGGTGAGGGCCGACAGGTGGTACGGGAGGCGGACGAGGCGGAGCGCGTCGATCACCGCGGGGTCGGCGGCGAGGTAGCCCAGGCGGACGCCGGCGAAGGCGAAGGCCTTGCTCATGGTGCGGGACACGAGCAGGCGCGGTCGCCCGGGGAGGAGGCTCAGCGCGGTGGGCGCGCCCCTGCCCGCGAACTCGGCGTACGCCTCGTCGACGACGACGATGCCGTCGGTCGCGTCGTAGACCGCCTCGATCACGGCGAGGTCGAGCGGCGTCCCGGTCGGGTTGTTCGGAGCGCAGAGGAAGACGATGTCGGGCCGGGCCCGGCGCACCTGCTCCGCGGCGTACTCGGCTCCGATCTCGAACTCCGCCTCGCGCGGAGCGGGGATCCACTCCGTTCCGCTCCCCGACGCGAGGATCGAGTACATCGAATAGGTGGGCGCGAACCCCAGCAGCGAGCGCCCGGGACCGCCGAACGCCTGAAGGACGTGCTGGAGCACCTCGTTCGATCCGTTCGCAGCCCACACGCCGTCCGCGGTGAGCCCGTGACCGAGGTAGCCGGCGAGGGAGTCGCGCAGCTCTCGGAACTCGCGGTCGGGATACCGGTTGACGGTGCGCAGCGCCTCCGTGACCCGCCCGACGATGTCGGCGATCACGTCGTCCGGGACCGGGTGGGTGTTCTCGTTGACGTTGAGGGCGACGGGCACGACCGCCTGGGGTGCACCGTACGGGTGCCTGCCACGGAGGTCGTCGCGGAGGGGCAGGTCATCGAGAGTCGTCACCAGGGAATGGTAGCGAAGCACCCGGCGCGGACGTCCGGGCAGCCCGGCTCAGCGAGCGGTGTCGTACTCGGCCGGGACCGCGAGGCGCTGCCCGGGCTCGACGCCCGCGCTCGAGAGCTGGTTGAGGGAGAGGATGTCGTCGACCACGTCGCGCGGGTCCGCCTGCGGGGCGAGCTCCTCGGCGAGCGACCAGAGCGACTCGCCCGCGTGAACGGTGACGTACTGGAACTCGACCGCAGCGGCGTCGCTCGACGCGACCGCTCCGCCGCCGTTGAGCCCGAAGGCGAAGGCGCCCGCCACGATCGGCAGGGCCCCCAGAGCGGCCACCACGGCGCGGCCGCGGCGCGTGAGGCGCAGACGGGTGCGAACGATCCGCGCTTCGCCGAACGCGCTCATCGGCTCGGGAGCGGACGGCAGTACCTCGACGGGCCGAGCCGCGGACGAGCGCTGGAGCGGGCGGGAGGTGAGCTGTGCGGTCATGGGATCGCTCCTTTCAACAGGGATTCGGGGAGGCCCTCGGCCGGGAGGGCCGCCCCGAACGCCTGTACCGAACATATCTTCGAACGACGGAGCGGTCAAGGGACCGTTCCGGCTGATCCGCGGGCGGACTCGCGCGCGACACACTCGAACGAATGTTCCGAGTCGTGAGTTCCGGCGGATACAGTTTCGAGAGCCTGGTCGTAGTAGAGCAGCGACCACCGACATTCCTTGTCGGGTCGCGACCGGGCGGGCGCGCACGCGGCGTGCGCACCGGGAAGAGGGAGCATCGTGAGCGACGCGCAGAGGGCCGGGACCCCGGCCGCCAAGACGAAGGCGGCCGCAGGCCGGCGCCGGAAGAGCCTGAGCGCCAAGCAGCTCGCGATCCTCGACGCGATCCAGCGCTCGGTGTCGAGCCGCGGCTACCCGCCGAGCATGCGCGAGATCGGCGACGCGGTCGGCCTCGCCTCGCTGTCGAGCGTCACCCACCAGCTCAACCAGCTCGAGCTCAGCGGCTACCTGCGCCGCGACCCGAACCGGCCCCGCGCCCTCGAGATCCTCATCGACGTCCCCAGCTCGACGGAGGACGACGGGTCGTTCGAGTCGACCGCGACGGTCGGCGACGCGGCGATGGTCCCCCTCGTCGGCCGGATCGCGGCGGGCGTGCCGATCATGGCCGACCAGCAGATCGACGAGGTGTTCCCGCTTCCCCGGCAGCTCGTCGGCAAGGGCGAGCTCTTCATGCTCAAGGTCGTCGGCGAGTCGATGATCGACGCCGCAATCTGCGACGGCGACTGGGTCGTGGTCCGCTCGCAGCGCACCGCCGAGAACGGCGAGATCGTGGCGGCCATGCTCGACGGCGAGGCCACCGTCAAGGTGCTGCGCCAGCGCGACGGCCACACCTGGCTGCTGCCCCGCAACTCCAACTTCGAGCCGATCCTCGGCGACGAGGCAGAGGTGCTCGGGAAGATCGTGGCGGTCCTCCGCTCGGTCTGACACCGGGCGTGCAGGAGGGGCCCGACCGGCGTGCAGCCGGTCGGGCCCCTCCTGCATTCGACGGGCACGGGCGATCGGGGCGCGCGCCCCTCCGTCGCGGTCACGGGAAGGCGGAGGAGAGCTGCCGACACGAGATCGCCGAACCCTCCGACCTCCGGAGCGGGTCGATGATGCGGGACGCCGCACCCCCTCCCGGATGCGCCGAGCGCCCGCCGCCCGGACGGGGAGACAGGCGCTCGGGTGGTGGCGATCAGGCCTGGACGGCCGCGCGCGGAACCGCGAACTCGGTGAGCGAGCCCGCCAGGTCGGCGTGCACGAGGGCGACCACGTGGGTGCCGCCCTCGACGTACTGCGTCGACAGGATCCGGCCGCTGCGGTGCAGATGCGAGATCACGTCGCCCCGGTCGTACGGCACGAGCAGGTCGATCTCGACGTCCGGCTCGGGCAGGATCTCGGCGATCCGCGCCTCCAGCTCGTCGATGCCCTCGCCGCTGCGCGCCGACACGAAGACCGCGTCGGGAGCGAGACCGCGCAGCACCAGCCGCGTGCCCTCGTCCACCAGATCGGCCTTGTTGAAGGCGATGATCTCGGGGATGCTGCGGGCGCCCACCTCGCCGATCACGTCGCGCACGGTGGCGATCTGCCCGGCCGGATCGGGGTGGGAGGCGTCCACGACGTGGACGATCACATCGGAGTCCGCGACCTCCTCGAGCGTCGACCGGAAGGCCTCGACGAGCTGGTGCGGAAGCGCTCGCACGAAGCCGACCGTGTCGGCGAGCGTGTAGAGGCGCCCGTCCTTCGTCTGGGCCTTGCGGACGGTGGCGTCGAGGGTCGCGAAGAGCGAGTTCTCGACGAGGACGCCCGCGTGCGTCATCCGGTTCAGCAGGCTCGACTTGCCGGCGTTCGTGTACCCCGCGATCGCCACCGAGGGGACGGCGTTGCGCTTGCGGTTCGCGCGCTTGGCCTCGCGGGCGGGCTTCATCGCCGTGATCTGCTTGCGCAGGCGCGCCATGCGGGTGTGGATGCGGCGACGATCGAGCTCGATCTTCGTCTCACCCGGACCGCGCGAGCCCATTCCGGCTCCCGCGCCCACCTGACCGCCGGCCTGGCGGGACATCGACTCGCCCCAGCCGCGCAGTCGCGGGAGCAGGTACTCGAGCTGCGCGAGCTCGACCTGCGCCTTGCCCTCGCGGCTCTTCGCGTGCTGGCTGAAGATGTCGAGGATCACCGCGGTGCGGTCGATCACCTTGACCTTCACCACGTCCTCCAGCGCGCGGCGCTGGCTCGGTGCGAGCTCGGTGTCGGCGACGACCGTGTCCGCGCCGAGGGCCGCGACGAGCCCCGCGAGCTCCTGAGCCTTGCCCTTGCCGAGGTAGGTGCTCGGATCGGGGTGCGGGCGGCGCTGGAGCAGGCCGTCGAGGACCGTCGCTCCCGCCGTCTCCGCGAGCGCTGCGAGCTCGTGCAGCGAGTTCTCCGCGTCCTCCAGCGAGTTCTGCGAGTACACGCCGATGAGCACGACGTTCTCCAGGCGCAGCTGGCGGTACTCGACCTCCGTGACGTCCTCGAGCTCGGTCGAGAGGCCGGCGACGCGTCGCAGCGCCTGCCGATCATCGCGGTCGAACTGCTCGCCGTCGCTGTTCTCGCCCTCGTGGCCGGCGCTCTGCAGCGCCTGGGCTCCACCCGCGACGAAGCGCGAGTACCCCGCCGAACGCGACTGCGCGTTCGCCAGGACCCTCGAGACGACGTCCACGGCCTCGGTCGTGTCGGTCTCGTTCAGGTCTTCCGTCATCCGGATAACACTAACTCCTCAGGTCTTGATAGGTTCACTTCTCATGGCCGCCGAGCACTACTTCTCGAGTACTCCCGACGGCGACCTCCGGCCCCGCAGGATCCAGGCCCGCCTGGCCGGTCGCGACCTCGAGGTCACGACGGCAGGAGGGGTGTTCAGCCCCGGTCACGTCGATCTCGGCACGCGCGTCCTGCTGGACGCGGTGCCAGACGCCCCCGCTGACGGGGACCTGCTGGACCTCGGCTGCGGCTGGGGCCCGATCGCCCTCGCGCTCGCCCTCGCCTCCCCCGACGCCCGGGTGTGGGCGGTCGACGTCAACCAGCGGGCGCTCGAGCTGGTCCGTCGCAACTGCGAGGAACTCGGCGTCCTCAATGTCAACGCCGTGCTGCCCGAGGATGTTCCCGACGACGTCCGCTTCCGCACGGTGTGGTCGAACCCGCCGATCCGCATCGGCAAGGAGGAGCTGCACCTCCTGCTCGAGCGCTGGCTGCCGCGGCTCGAGGAGGGCGCGGACGCCTGGCTCGTCGTGCAGCGCAACCTCGGCTCAGACTCGCTCCAGACCTGGCTGGGCGCCGCGTTCGCCGGGCGGCTCGACGTGGAGCGCGTCTCCTCGGCGAAGGGCTTCCGCGTGCTCCGGACGACCCGCCTGGCCTGACCGGGTCCTCAGTCGATCCGGATCGTCCCGGTGAAGACGAGGTCGGCCGGGCCGGAGAGCCCGACGTGCTCGCCCTCCTCCGACGCGAACATCGTCACGCCGAGCGTGCCGCCCGGGACCTCCACGCGCCAGGCCTGCGGAGCGCGGGCTCCCGCCCAGTAGCGCACCGCCAGTGCCGCCGCTGCGGCACCCGTGCCGCAGCTCAGGGTCTCGCCGCTGCCGCGCTCGTGCACGCGCATCCGGATCCGCCCGATGCCGTCGTGGACCAGGGGCTCGCCGGGTACCACGAACTCGACGTTCGCGCCGTCCTCGGGCTCCGGGTCGAGCTGCGGGATGTAGGAGAGGTCGGCGGAGTCGAGCTCCTCGTCGTTGCTGAGGGCGACGACCACGTGCGGATTGCCGAGGTCGATCCCGAGACCGGGGCGCGCGACCTTGAGCTCCTTCGCCCGCACCAGGGGCTCGCCGCCCGCCAGCTCCCAGCGGCCGAGGTCGACCTGGAACCCGGCACCGCTGCGGGTCACGTCGCGGACGCCGGCGCGGGTGCCGATCGGGAGGGTGTCGCCGGGCTCGAGCGTCGCCAGGCCGCCCGCGAGCAGGAACGCGGCGTAGACGCGGATGCCGTTGCCGCACATCTCGGCGATCGAGCCGTCGGCGTTGCGGTAGTCCATGAACCACTCCGCCTCGCTCTCCTCGGCCAGGGCCGCGGCACCCTCCGGGATCGCGCGGGAGCGGACGGCACGGATGACGCCGTCGGCGCCGACGCCGAAGTGGCGGTCGCAGATCATCGCGATCTGCGCGGGCGAGAGGTCGACCTCACCGTCCGGGTCGCTGAAGAGCACGAAGTCGTTGCCGGTGCCCTGGCCCTTGGTGAAGTGCAGCTCGATCGTCATGGCGCACAGCCTAGCGAGGAGCGGGAGAGGCGGCCTGGGCGGCGGCGTGCGCCCGCGACACCAGGTCCGGCGCGTCGTACGGGAGACGGTGGGCGCCGGCGTAGCGCCGGAACCAGCTGTTCTGCCGGCGTGCGTAGCGGCGCGTGAGCGCCTGCGTCGCCGCGATCGCCTCGTCCTCGCGGAGGACGCCGGCACGCTGGGCGAGCGCCTGGGCGTACCCGATGGCCCGCCCGGCTGTGACGCCGCGCTCCAGGCCGAGGGGGACGAGCCGCTCGACCTCGTCGAGCATCCCGGCCGCCCACATCCGCTCCACCCGCCGGTCGAGGCGCTGCACCAGCTCCTCCCGCGGAGCCTCGAGGAACAGGATCGAGGCGGGGCGCCACCGAACCGGCTCGTCGGACATCAGCGCGCTGTGCGTGCTCCCGCCGGTGAGCTCCGCGATCTCGAGCGCGCGGACGATGCGCCGGGCGTTGTGCGGACCGATCCGCTCGGCCACTCCGGCGTCGATCCGGCGCAGCCGCTCGACGAGGGCGCCCAGGCCCTCCCGCTCGGCGGTCTCCTCGAGCTGGCGCCGGACGGCCGGGTCGGTGCCCGCGAACGAGAACTCGAAGACGACGCTGGAGACGTACAGACCGGAGCCCCCGACGAGGATCGGCGTCGCCCCGCGCGCCAGCACGCTCTCGATCACGCGCCGCGCCTCGCTCTGGTAGCGGGCGACCGACGCCTCCTCCGTCACGTCGAGGACGTCGAGCAGGTGGTGCGGGACGCCCCGACGCTCGTCGGCGGGCAGCTTCGCGGTGCCGATGTCCATCCCGCGGTAGAGCTGCATCGCGTCGGCGTTCACGATCTCAGCGGCGCCGCCGTCCTGCCGGATCGCCTCGGCGAGCTCGAGCGAGAGGTCGGACTTGCCCGTGCCGGTCGCGCCGACGACCGCGATGAGCTCCGGCGCGGTATCGGGGGCTCCGGTCTCAGCGCTCGCCATCGAGGGCGTCGTAGATCGGCGTCGTCAGCGTGCCGGCGTCGCGCACGCGCAGCGACGGCAGGCCCAGCGAGACCCGGGGCGCCCCGCTCGCGCCCGGGGCGGCCGGAACTCCGCAGGACTCGGTCTGCGCCCGGTCCCAGGCGTCGCCCGCGCGGGTGCGGCGGATGCGGAGCGGCGCGCCGTCGGGCGAATCCGCCAGGAGGTAGAAGGGGGCGGCACGGGTGACCCGGACGGAGACCACGTCTCCGGGACGCGGCTGCTCGGAGCCCTCGGGCACGTCGAAGTGCACCAGGCGGCTGTCCTCGGCGCGTCCGCTCAGCCGGTGCGTCTCCGTGTCGCGACGGCCCTCGCCGGTCGCGACGAGGACCTCGACCTCTCGGCCGACGACTGCGCGGTTCTCCTGCTCGCTGATCGCGTCCTGCAGGGCGACGAGCCGCTCGTAACGCTCCTGGACGACCGCCTTGGGGATCTGGTCGGGCAGCGTCGCGGCCGGGGTGCCGGGCCGGATGGAGTACTGGAAGGTGAAGGCGGAGGCGAAGCGGGCCGCCTCGACCACCCGCAGGGTCTCCTGGAAGTCGGCCTCCGTCTCGCCGGGGAAGCCCACGATGATGTCGGTGCTGATCGCCGCGTGCGGGATGCGATCGCGGACCCGGTCGAGGATCCCGAGGAACTTCTCGGAGCGGTAGGAGCGGCGCATCGCTTTAAGGACGCGGTCGGAGCCGGACTGGAGCGGCATGTGCAGCTGCGGCATCACCGCCGGCGTCTCGGCCATGGCGTCGATCACGTCGTCGGTGAAGGCCGCGGGATGGGGGCTCGTGAAGCGGATCCGCTCGAGCCCGTCGATGGTGCCCGCCGCGCGGAGCAGCTTCGAGAACGCCTGGCGATCGCCGAACTCGACGCCGTAGGAGTTCACGTTCTGGCCGAGAAGGGTGACCTCGATCGCGCCGTCGTCCACGAGCGCCTGGATCTCGGCGAGCACGTCGCCGGGGCGCCGGTCCTTCTCCTTGCCGCGGAGCGAGGGGACGATGCAGAAGGTGCAGGTGTTGTTGCAGCCGACCGAGATCGAGACCCAGCCGCTGTAGGTCGAGTCGCGCTTCGTGGGGAGCGTGGAGGGGAAGACATCGAGCGACTCGAGGATCTCGAGCTGCGCCTCGTCGTTGTGGCGGGCGCGCTCGAGCAGGCTCGGGAGGGCGCCCATGTTGTGCGTGCCGAAGACGACGTCGACCCACGGGGCGCGGTCGAGGATGACGTTCTTGTCCTTCTGCGCGAGGCAGCCGCCGACCGCGATCTGCATCCCCTCGTGGCGGCGCTTCACCGACGCGAGGTGGCCGAGGTTGCCGTAGAGCTTGTTGTCGGCGTTCTCGCGCACCGCGCAGGTGTTGATGACGACGACGTCGGCCTCGGCTCCATCGGCGGACACGTAGCCCGCCGCCTCGAGCGAACCGCTCAGCCGCTCGGAGTCGTGCACGTTCATCTGGCACCCGAACGTACGGACCTCGTAGGTCCTCGGCCGGGTCTCGGCGACGGGCGACGGGGCGGTACCGAGCGTGCTCATGGTGTGGCATTCTACGCTCCGGTCGGACCGCTCCCGGCCCGCCGTGTCAGCGGAAGCGGACGCTCGACCCCGGCTTGCGGATCGTCTCGCGGACGACGCGCTGCACGAGTCCGCCGGCGTAGCCGCGGCGCGCGAGGAATCCCGTGAGCCGGCGCTCGGCGACCTCGTCGGAGAGCGAGCGCAGGCTCGGCAGGCGCTTGCGCGCGAGCTCGAGCGCCGTGCGGTACTCGTCGTCGCCGTCCAGCTCGTCGAGCGCTGACGCGATCGCCTCGGGGTCGATCTTCCGCGCGCGCAGCTCCTGCTGGATGGAGGAGCGGCCGAGCTTCTTGCGGTCACGGAGCGAGACGACCAGCTGCTCCGCCATGCGGAGGTCGTCGAGGTAGCCGAAGCGCGTGAAGCGCTCGAGGATCTCGAGGGCGTCCTTCTCGGCGACGCCCTCCGTGTAGAGGCGCGCCTCGACCTCGGCGACCGAGAGGCTCTTGCGGGAGAGCCCCCGTACGATCCGATCCGCGACCTGCTCGGGATCGATCTCCTCCGGGATCTCGATCGCGTCGTCGTCGTCCTCGTCGTCCGCGTTCTCGACGAACGCCGGCACGCGCCGGGCGACATGAGCCGAGAGCTCGGCGATCCGCTCGGAGGCCGGAGACGCGGCGCCGCCGACGGAGGAGCCTCCCGACTCTCCTGCGACCGTCCCGGGAGCACTGGTACGCGGCGTCCCGGCTCCGGACGGCTCCGGAAGCGACCCGGCCCCGTCGGCGTCCGGCGCCGCCGGAGCCCAGCCCTCGTCGCCCGCCGCACCCCGGTCGACCCAGGGCAGGAAGGCCACGGGGCGGCCCTTCGCCCCCTCCGCGGCCTTCTCCGCCACGGGCTAGGCGCCCTTGCGCACGGGCTGCTTGGTCTCGATCGCGACCGGCGCGGCCTCGACGGCCGCGTTCGGGTCGACGATCACGCCGAGCTTGACCAGAATGCGCTTCTCGATCTCGGCGGCCACATCGGGGTTGTCGATGAGGAACTGGCGCGCCTTCTCCTTGCCCTGGCCGAGCTGGTCGCCGTCGTAGGTGTACCAGGCGCCCGACTTGCGGACGATCTCGTGCTCGACACCGAAGTCGATCAGGCTGCCCTCGCGGGAGATGCCGACGCCGTAGAGGATGTCGAACTCGGCCTGCTTGAAGGGCGGGGCCATCTTGTTCTTCACGACCTTGACGCGCGTGCGGTTGCCGACCGCGTCGGTGCCGTCCTTCAGCGTCTCGATGCGGCGGATGTCGAGGCGGACCGACGCGTAGAACTTGAGCGCCTTGCCGCCCGCCGTGGTCTCGGGGCTTCCGAAGAAGACGCCGATCTTCTCGCGCAGCTGGTTGATGAAGATCATCGTGGTGTTCGTGGTGTTCAGTCCGCCGGTCAGCTTGCGCAGTGCCTGGGACATGAGGCGGGCCTGCAGGCCGACGTGGGAGTCGCCCATCTCGCCCTCGATCTCGGCACGCGGCACGAGGGCCGCGACGGAGTCGATCACGATGAGGTCGATCGATCCCGATCGCACGAGCATGTCGGCGATCTCGAGCGCCTGCTCTCCGGTGTCGGGCTGCGACACGAGGAGGGAGTCGATGTCGACGCCGAGCTTCTTGGCGTACTCGGGGTCGAGCGCGTGCTCCGCGTCGATGAAGGCGGCGATGCCGCCGTTGCGCTGCGCGTTCGCGATCGCGTGCAGCGTGAGGGTGGTCTTTCCGGAGGACTCGGGGCCGTAGATCTCGACGATGCGGCCGCGGGGGAGCCCGCCGATCCCGAGCGCGACGTCGAGCGCGATCGAACCGGTCTGGATCACCTCGACGGGAGCGCGGTCGTCGCTTCCGAGGCGCATGACGGCGCCCTTGCCGAACTGGCGGTCGATCTGGGCGAGTGCGGTCTCGAGGGACTTCTCGCGGTCGGAGGAACTGGGCATGGCCGTCTCGCTCTCGTGTTCGTGGTGGTGTCGCCTACAGGCTGTCGCGACATGCCGGTGGCTGTCGGAGTGACAGTGCCGGCCGGCTGCGACAAGGCGGTGAAGCAGGTCCGTTCAGGTGTCTCCGACGGTACGCCCGACCACCGACATCGGGGCCGAGCGAGAGCGACTCCGTGGAGACGGGGCCGTTCCTGCTTCTGTGGAGGAGCCTAGACCCGTTCGAACACGGATTCGAGCACGAGCCGTCGGCGTGTCGAACACGGCTTCGGCGACGGGAGCGTCAGCGGTGGCGCTTCCGCGGATCCACGCCGTGCCACCGGGCCTCCGGGACGTCGTTGGCGCGGCAGAGGGCGAGCCAGACCTCGCGCGGCTCCGCTCCGTCCGCGAGGGCGCGCTCGGCGGTGCGGCCCCCGAGCTCGGTCAGCACGAGGTCCGAGACCAGGACACGGGCGTAGGCGCCGCCGAACTCGTCGTCCACCAGCTGCCGGAACTCGCTCAAGCGCATGCGTCCACGGTAGCCGCTGCCCGGAGGCCGCACTCCCCCGGGAACGCCGAAGGGCGCCCGGCCGGAGCCTGGGCGCCCTTCGCGTGGAACGGGTGCGGTGAGTGGAGGGGACGGGGGCCGACTACTGCGTGACGAGGTCGGCGTCGAAGCCGGCGACCATGTCGGCCGGGATGGTGTCGGGGATGGTGTCGATGCCCTCGATGACGGCGAGACGATCGCCGACCTCGCGCATGATCACCGAGATGGGGGTGTCGAGGGCGTCGGCGACAGAGGCGAGGATCTCCGAGGAGGCCTCCTTCTGACCGCGTTCGACCTCGCTCAGGTAGCCGAGCGCAACGCTCGCCTTGCTCGCCACCTGACGGAGCGTACGACCTTTCTGCAGGCGAAAGTCCCTGAGGACATCGCCGATCTCCTGACGAACTAGAACCACTGGACCCTCCTTCTCCACGTCAACCGCATGTCGTGCACCTGCACCGCGAGCACGAGCGCCGGAGATTCCGGAGCGGGTGATCGGGGGGCTGGGACGAGAGAACCGGATAGCTGTTCACTACCCGGTTCGTATGATGTCGACTCTAATACCGGATGACTGGACTTTGCGTGTGAGCGACACCAGTTGTAACCGGGCCGCAATGCGGCGCATTCCGATTCCCTGAGGGCCCTCGCTGGGTATCCGCCTCATGCGCCGCGGGCGATCAGCTCCGCGCCGAGGGCGAGGGCCGCGTCGACCGAGGCGGCGCGGATCGCGGCGCGGTCGCCGTCGAACCGGTGCTCACGGACGAGCTCGTCCTCGCCGAGGACGGCCGCCACGAAGACGGTGCCGACGGCCGCGTCCCCCTGCGGATCCGGACCGGCGACCCCCGTGGTCGCCAGGCCGAGCGTCGGACGCCCGTCGGCTGCGAGCCGCGAGGACGCTCCGCGCGCCATCTGCACAGCGACTGCGGGATCGACGGGACCCCGCTCGCCGAGGACGCGCGCGTCCACCCCGAGGAGCCGGTCCTTGAGGTCGGTGGCATAGCTCACTACTCCCCCGCGGTACACGGCGGAGGCGCCGGGCACCTCCACGAGGGCGGAGCTGAGCGCGCCGCCGGTGAGCGACTCCGCGACGGCGAGGTCGACACCCCGCCGCCGGAGCTCGGCGATCAGCTGCGCGGCCGTCACCGCGTCGACCGGGCGGCCCGGCTCTGGCGGGCGGCGTCGGCGAGGTAGTCGATCCCGGTGGCGACCGTGAGCACCACCGCGGCCGTCATCGTGATCCCGTTCAGCCAGTGGACCCACTCGCCGAGGACGGCCCAGAGCGGCAGCAGAGCGAGGGAGATCGCGATCGACTGCACGATCGTCTTGAGCTTGCCGCCCCGTGACGCCGGGATCACCCGGTCCGAGAGCACGGCCATCCGGAAGACGGTGATGCCGATCTCGCGCACCAGGATGACGATCGTCACCCACCACGGCAGCTCCGCGAGAATCGAGAGCCCGACGAGCGCCGCACCGGTCAGCACCTTGTCGGCGATCGGATCCAGGAGCTTGCCGAGATCGGTCACGAGGCCCCGGCTCCGGGCGATGTGCCCGTCGATGCCGTCCGTGGCGATCGCGACGATGAAGAGGAGCGCCGCGGCGATCCGGATCCCGCCGTCCTGCCCCCCGTCGGCCAGCAGGAGCCAGAAGAAGACGGGCGCCAGCAGGATCCGGACGACCGTGATCGCGTTCGGCAGGTTCCAGTTGCCCGACGCGGCCGGAGCCGGTGCGGTGGGGTGGGTCATCGTGCTCCGCCGTTCCTCGCAGTGCGGGCGACCGGGACGGTCACTCGCGTCCCGTCAGCGTCCAGGCGTCCTCGCCGGACCCCTCGTCGTCGTCGTGGTAGTCGGTGGCGGCGGGCCCCGTCGGCTCGGCCAGCGGATCCGCGTACGGGTCCGGGGCGACCGAGGACGGCGCGGCCGGCCCCTCGCCCGGGTCCTCGCCGCGCATCCGCGCGAGGACGCCCGGCAGCTGCTCGGCGGTGACCAGCACGTCGCGGGCCTTCGACCCCTCGGAGGGGCCGACGACCTCGCGCGACTCGAGCAGGTCCATCAGTCGGCCGGCCTTGGCGAAGCCGACGCGGAGCTTGCGCTGCAGCATCGAGGTCGAGCCGAACTGCGTGCTGACGACGAGCTCGGCCGCCGCGACCAGCAGCTCGAGGTCGTCCCCGATGTCGGAGTCGATCTCCTTGCGTTGCGCCTGCACGGTGATGTCCTGGCGGTACTCGGGCTGCGCCTGACGGGTGACGTGCTCGACGACCTTCGCGATCTCGTCCTCGCGGACCCAGGCGCCCTGGACGCGCATCGGCTTGTTGGTGCCCATGGGGAGGAAGAGGCCGTCGCCCTGCCCGATGAGCTTGTCGGCTCCCGGCTGGTCGAGGATGACCCGCGAGTCGGTCACGCTGGTCACCGCGAAGGCGAGGCGGCTGGGCACGTTCGCCTTGATGAGGCCGGTCACCACGTCGACGCTCGGCCGCTGCGTGGCCAGCACGAGGTGGATGCCCGAGGCGCGCGCGAGCTGGGTGATCCGCACGATCGAGTCCTCGACGTCGCGCGGGGCGACCATCATCAGGTCGGCGAGCTCGTCGACCACCACGAGGAGGTAGGGGTACGGCTTGAGGACGCGGCTGCTGCCCGCGGGGAGCTTGATCTCGTCGGCGCGGACGGCCGCGTTGAAGTCGTCGATGTGGCGGAACCCGAACGACGCGAGGTCGTCGTAGCGCATGTCCATCTCCTTCACGACCCACTGCAGCGCCTCGGCGGCCTTCTTGGGGTTCGTGATGATCGGAGTGATCAGGTGGGGCACTCCGCCGTAGATGGTGAGCTCCACGCGCTTGGGGTCGATCAGGACCATGCGCACGTCCTGCGGGCGCGCGCGCATCAGCAGGCTCGTGATCATCGAGTTGACGAAGCTGGACTTGCCGGAGCCGGTGGAGCCGGCGACCAGGAGGTGCGGCATCTTGGCGAGGTTCGCCACGACGTAGCCGCCCTCGACGTCCTTCCCGACGCCGATGGTCATCGGGTGCGTGGACGTCGTCGAGGCCGGCGAGCGGAGGACGTCGCCCAGCGAGACGATCTCGCGGTCCGTGTTGGGGATCTCGACGCCGATCGCGCTCTTGCCCGGGATCGGGGAGAGGATCCGGACCTCGTTGCTGGCGACGGCGTAGGAGAGGTTCTTGCTGAGCGCGGTGACGCGCTCGACCTTGACGCCGGGGCCGAGCTCGATCTCGTAGCGGGTGACGGTCGGGCCGCGGGAGAAGCCGGTGACCGTCGCGTCCACGTTGAACTGCTGCAGCACCTCGGTGATGGCGCGGACCATCTCATCGTTGGCCGCCGAGCGCGCCTTGGAGGGCGTGCCCGTCGAGAGGGCGGCCGCCGAGGGGAGGCGGTACGGCGCGTCGTCCTCGAACGAGGAGTCGAAGCCGGTAGTCGGATCCTCCTCGGCGAGGGGCGCGATCGGGCCGGTCTCGATGACGGGCGGGATCGGGACGGCGGGCGCCACATCGAGGCGGTCGAGCCGGATGACCTCGGTCGCGTCGTCGTCGACCACGCCGGTCGCGCCGCGGGGAGCGCCCGTCTGCTCGAAGCGGGCGAGCGCCGCCTCGGCGGTCTCGGCCTCGGCCAGCACCTCGGTGGCGTAGGAGCGGGTCGGCGGGTGGGCCTCGTCGTCGCGCTCCTCGAGCGCGGTGTCGAAGCCCTTCGCGCGGCCGCGAGCGGGCGCGGCGCCCTCGAGCACCTCGGTGAAGGAGTCGATCGGGAGCTCGGTCTGCACGGTCGGCTCGTCCTCGCGCCCGGACTCGGTGCGCCGCCACCAGGGCAGCTCTCCGCCGTCCTGCTGCGCGTCCTCCTCCTGCTCGGCCTCCGCCTTCGCCGCGGCCTTCGCGGCGGCCCGCTCGGCCTTGAGGCGGGCGCGCTCCTCGTCGTCGAGCACAGGGGCGCCGAAGAGGTAGCCGTAGAGCTCCCGCGAGCGCGCGCCGATGCGGTTCGGCGGGGTCTTGGTGATGATGAACAGCGACAGCAGGATCACGAGCGACAGCAGCACGGTCGCGCCGGGGACGGTGGCGATCGCCGCGAGCGGGGCGCCCACCAGCCAGCCGAGGACGCCTCCCGCGGCCGCCATGGTCTCGATTCCCTGGCCGGGCTGCGGCAGGCCGAGGTGCGCGTGGCAGATGCCGGCGGAGGCGACGAGCAGCGTGATGACGCCCACGCCGATCCGCCCGTTGTCGTCGACGGACCGGGGGTGCCGGAAGAGCCAGAGGGAGAAGAGGAGAAGGACGACCGGCAGCACGTAGGCGACCCGGCCGAAGAAGCCGCCGAAGCTCCACGCGTCGAGCACCAGGGCGACCGGGTCGGTCGCGAGGAACCACTCGACGACCGCGCCCGCGACGGCCAGCAGCAGCAGCAGGAAGGGGACGCCGTCGCGGCGCTCCTCCTTCGCCAGCCGCTCGGGACCGAGGGCGCGCGCGGCGCCGCCCGCGAGGTGGGCCAGCGCCATCCAGAGCCGCACCGCGGGGTTGGTGCGCGGGGCGGACTCGAAGGCCACCGTCTTCGTCTCGGCGGCCGCCTTGCCCGAGCCCCGGCCGGATCGCGGCGCGCCGGAGCGCGGAGTCGCGCTGCCGCGCCCGCGCGAGGTCGTCTTGGTACTGGTCGCCATGAGGCCACCGTACCCGCCGCCCCCGTCAGGGCCGGTGACCCGCGCCGCGACGGCCGGCGCCGATCGGCCGCCGGCCGGGAGGCTCAGGCCTCGATGACGAGCGGCACGATCATGGGCCGGCGGCGGTAGGAGGTGTTGACCCAGCGGCCGACGACGCGACGGACGGCCTGCGACAGCGCGTGCTGATCGCTCGCCCCGTTCCGCACCGCCTCCTCGAGCGCGGCCGCGATCCGCGGCTTGACCTCGTCGAAGACGCTGTCGTCCTCCGCGAAGCCCTTCGCGTGGATCTCGGGGCCGACGACGATCCGCCCCGTGCCCGCCTCCACCACCACGATGATCGAGATGAAGCCCTCCTCGCCGAGGATCCGCCGGTCCTTGAGGTCGGCGTCGGTGATCTCGCCCACCGACGATCCGTCGACGTAGACGAACCCCAGGTCGAGCCGTCCGACGACGGTCGCCCTGCCGTCGAGCAGGTCGATCACGGTGCCGTCCTCGGCGATGATCGTGTTCTCCTCCGCGATCCCGGTCTCGCGCGCGAGCTGCGCGTTCGCGACCAGGTGCCGGTACTCGCCGTGCACCGGCATCACGTTCAGCGGCTTGAGGATGTTGTAGCAGTAGAGGAGCTCGCCGGCCGCGGCGTGCCCGGACACGTGCACCTTCGCGTTGCCCTTGTGCACGACGGTCGCTCCGAGCCGGGTGAGCCCGTTGATGACCCGGTACACCGCGTTCTCGTTGCCGGGGATGAGGCTGGAGGCGAGGATCACCGTGTCGCCCTCCCCCGGCTCGATCTGGTGATCGAGGTTGGCCATCCGGCTGAGGACGGCCATCGGCTCGCCCTGCGACCCGGTGGACATGTAGACGATCCTGTCCTCGGGGACGTCGCCCGACTTCTTCATGTCGACCAGGACTCCCGGAGGGACGTGCAGGTAGCCGAGATCCGCGGCGATGCGCATGTTGCGGACCATGGAGCGGCCGAGCAGCGCCACGCGGCGGCCCGTGGCGTGGGCCGCGTCGAGCACCTGCTGCACCCGGTGCACGTGGCTGGAGAAGCTCGCGACGATGACACGGCGGGTCGCCCTGGCCATGACGCTCTCGATGACCGGGCCGATGTCGCGCTCGCTCGGCGTGAAGCCGGGGACGTCGGCGTTGGTGGAGTCGACCATGAACAGGTCGACTCCCTCCTCGCCGAGGCGGGCGAAGGCGCGCAGGTCGGTGATCCGGCCGTCGAGCGGCAGCTGGTCCATCTTGAAGTCGCCGGTGTGCAGCACCGAGCCCGCGTCGGTGACGATCGACACGGCCAGCGCGTCCGGGATCGAGTGGTTCACGGCGACGAACTCGAGCTCGAAGGGCCCGAGGTTCTCGACGTCGCCCTCCTTCACCGTGAGCGTGTACGGCGTGATCCGGTGCTCCTTGAGCTTCGCCTCGACGAGGGCGAGCGTGAGGGTGGAGCCGATCAGCGGGATGTCGCGCTTCAGCCGGAGCAGGTAGGGGACGGCGCCGATGTGGTCCTCGTGGCCGTGGGTGAGGACGACTCCGACGATGTCGTCGAGCCGGTCCCGGATGGGCGTGAAGTCCGGGAGGATCAGGTCGACGCCCGGCTGGTCCTCCTCCGGGAAGAGCACGCCGCAGTCGACGACCAGGAGCCTGCCGTCGATCTCGAAGACGGTCATGTTGCGGCCGATCTCGCCGAGGCCGCCGAGGGGGATGATCCGGAGCGTTCCCGGAGCGAGCGGGGCGGGGATGATCACGGGACCGGGCATGCGCCCTCCTTCTCCAGCGGTGCTTTCTCGGGACGTGCCGCTCGGGCTCAGCGGGTGGTGCCGGCGACCTTCGGGAGGGCGCCGCCGGCCGCGGCGTTGCGGTCGGGCCGGAAGTTGCGGAAGTCGACGCCCGGGATGTCGCGGACCAGGCCGAGCTCGTCCTCGATGAGCGCCGCCTCCGACTCCTCCGGGCCGACCAGGGGCAGCCGCACGCGCGGCGAGGAGATGCGGCCGAGGCCGTGCAGGATGTACTTCGCGGCGACGGTCCCGGGGACGTGCGTCATCACGGCGCGCACGAGCGGCTCGAGCTGCTGGTGCGCGCGGGTGGCCGCGTGGAGGTCGCCCGCGTTCACGGCGTCGACGATCGTGCGGTACGGCGCGGCGGCGATGTTCGCGGTGACGCCGATGAGCCCCGTGGCGCCGATGGCGAGCTCGGGGAGCACGTTCGCGTCGTCGCCGCAGAAGTACATCAGGTCGGTCTGGTTGAGCACGCGGCTGACCTCGGAGAGATCGCCCTTCGCGTCCTTCACGGCCAGGATGTTCGGGTGCTTGGCCGCCCGCAGGATCGTCTCGTAGCGGATCGGCACGCCGGTGCGGCCGGGGATGTCGTAGAGGATGACCGGCAGGTCCGTCGCGTCGGCGATCATCCGGAAGTGGGTGAGCACGCCCGCCTGCGTGGGCTTGTTGTAGTACGGGGTGACGATCATGTTGCCGTCGGCGCCGGCCTTCTCGCTCTGACGGGCGAGCTGCATGGCGTGGGCGGTCTCGTTCGAGCCGCCTCCCGTGATGATCTTCGCGCGGCCCCCGGCGACCGAGCGGCCGACCTCGACGAGGCGGATCTTCTCCGGGTCGGTCAGGGTGCTGGTCTCGCCCGTGGTCCCGGTGACCACGATGCCGTCCGCGCCCGCTGCGATGCAGTCGTCGATGTGCTTCTCGACACCGGGCCAGTCGACCTCGCCGTCGGCGGTGAACGGGGTGACCAGGGCGACCAGGACCTGGCCGAAGGGATTCTCCGGAGTTGACACGCTGCCAGGGTAGCGGGTCGCCGCCGCGCCGCCGGAAGGAGGTTCCCGGAGCCGCCCGCGCGGACGGCAGCAGGCGGATCGGGCGGGACGGCCCGCTCGTCCTCGCCGGGCGGCGGGCTACGGAGCGACGCGGCCGTTCGCTGTGAAGGCGGCGGCCGTGAGGGGCATCAGCTCCTGGAAGTGCGTCTCCATCTGCTCGGCCGCCATCTCGATCTCGCGCTGCGGGAAGGAGGGGAACGTCGAGTCCTCGCGCTTGGTGCGCAGGGAGAGGAAGTTCATCAGCGAGCGGGCGTTGAGCGTGACGTACATCGACGAGTAGATGTTCAGCGGGAGGACGATCCGGGCGACCTCGCGGGCGACGCCCTCGCCGAGCATCCGCTGGTACGACTCGTAGGCCTGCGTGCTGACGCGGCGCGTCTCCTCGGCGACGAGCTCGGCCTGCTCGGGGGTGCCCGGCTCGAAGGAGTAGGCGCCGGGCTTGCCGACCTGCACGAGATTGCGGCGGGGGCCGGGCACGTAGAAGACCGGACGGAGCTCGCGGTAGCGGCCCGACTCCTCGTTGTAGGAGGCGATGCGGTGCCGCATGAACTCGCGGAAGACGAAGATCGGCGCCTGCACGTAGAAGGTCATCGAGTTGTGCTCGAACGGCGAGCCGTGGCGGTCGCGCATGAGGTAGTTGATCAGGCCGCGGTCGCGCTTGCGCTGCAGCTCGGCGTCGGACTCCTCGCCGTCGAGCGCCTCGGCGAGCGTCTTCTCGCCCTGGGTCGAGACGCGGGCCGCGAACAGCACGTCGGAGTCGTGGGCGCTCGCGCGGACCAGCTCGACGACGACATCGCTGCGGAAGACGGGCGCGTTCTCGTCGGATCCGCTGCTCGTCGGCTCGGGGCGTGGGCTCGTCTGCTCGGTCACGGCATCGAAGCCTAGACCACCGGCCTCGTCCCCTCTTCCTCTCGGCAGCCTCTCCCCCGGTTCCCGCCTCCTCCGGCCGAGCGCTGCTCCCGCGACGCGCTCGGCCGGCTCCCGGGCGTGAGGCTCTAGGCTGGGTCCGCTTCGCGGGCGGCCCGCGACCGGCTCCGGGAGGCACCATGAGCGACTCATCCGCACGGCACTCCGACCACGACGGGACCACGGACTCCGGCTCGCCGCGGCGCGCCGCGCGCACGCCGGGCGAGCACGTGTCGACGCCGTCCGAGCTGCCCTCGGCCCGGCCGGACGCGTCCGCTCCCCGGCTCCGCGTCCTGATCTCGGGCGCCAGCGGGATGATCGGCTCCGAGCTGACCCGCCAGCTGCGCGCCGAGGGGCACGAGATCCTGCGCCTGGTGCGCCACGCGCCGTCGAGCCCGGACGAGTTCCACTGGGCGCCCACCTCGCACATGCTCGACTTCAGCGTGCTCGACCGCGTCGACGCCGTGATCAACCTCTCCGGCGCCTCGATCAGCCGCCTGCCGTGGACCGCGTCCTACAAGCGGGAGATCCTCGACTCGCGGATCCAGTCCACGCAGACCCTCACCGACGCGATGCGGATGTCCTCGACCCCGCCGACGACGCTGATCAACGCCTCCGCGGTCGGCTACTACGGAGACCGCCCGGGCGAGGAGCTCACCGAGCAGTCCTCGCGCGGCGACGGGTTCCTCGCCGACGTCGTCGACCGCTGGGAGAAGGCCGCCCACCTCGCGCCCGAGGCCACGCGGGTGGTCACCGCTCGCACCGGGCTGGTCCTCGGCGACGGCGGCGCGCTCAAGCCGCTCCTGCCCCTGACGAAGCTCGGCCTCAGCGGGCCCCTCGGCAGCGGCAACCAGGCCTGGCCCTGGATCAGCCTCTACGACGAGGCCGCGGCGATCCGTCACCTGCTCACGTCCTCGCTCTCGGGCCCGGTGAACCTCGCCGGACCGGTGCCGGCGACCGCGAACGACGTGATGCGCACCCTCGCCGAGCAGCTGCACCGCCCGTTCAAGCTGGCCGTCCCCGAGAAGATCATCGAGCTCGCGCTGCGCGACGCCGGGCACGAGCTCCTGCTCTCGAGCCAGCGCCTGGTCCCCCAGCGGCTGCTCGACGACGGCTTCGAGTTCCGCCACCGCACGGTCGGCGAGGCGCTGGAGTGGGTGCTCGCGTGATCCGGGCCGCCTGAGCGGTCCTCGCCGGAGAGCCGCGCTCGGGTCGCGGCCGAGCGGTCAGGCCGGAGCCTCGTGCTCCAGCGCGATGGCCCGGCGGATGGCGCCTCGGGCGCGCTTGCGGTCGCCACTGGCGTCGTAGGCGAGGCCGAGGCGGTACCAGGCACGCCAGCTCCCGGGCTGCGCGTCGACCTCCTCCGCGTACTGCGGGAACAGCGCGTCCGCCTCCTCCCGGAGCGGACGCCCGCTGGCCCGCGAGTCGAGGACCTCCTGCGGCAGCGCGTTCTCGCCCTCCAGCCGACGGGCCAGCTTCTCGGCGCGGAGCCCGAACAGCAGCTCGCGCACGAGCCCCCAGACGCCGACGGCGCCGAGGATCAGCAGGCCGACGCCCATCACGATGCCGGGCACCGTCGCCGCGGCGAAGGCGACGACGGAGTACTGCAGGCAGACGAACAGGTAGAGGGCGAGCAGGACCGCCATCAGGACGACACCGACGCGGGTCCTCACGGGGTGCTCGTCGCTGCGGCGGCCTGGCCGGACGGAGCCCGGTCGATGACGGGCTGCTCGTCGACCGGCCGCTCGGCGAGAGGCGCGGCGTCGAAGGCGGCGCGCAGGTCGATCAGCGCGTCGAGGCCCACCACCACGCCCGTGGTCGTCCGGACCGCGTCGAGAGCGCGCAGGACGCCCTGCTCGTAGGAGGCCTGCGAGGTGGTGTCGTGCCTGATGGTGACCGTCTCGCCGGTGCCGCCGAAGACGACCTCCTGGCGCGCCTCCACTCCGGGCAGGCGGAGGCTGTGGACCGGGACGCTCGCGACCTGCTGGCCGCGGGCCCGCTGGTCGGTGTGCGGAGCCTGCACCGGACCGAGCTCGGCCCGGGCGCGCAGCAGCAGCTCGGCCGTGCGGACCGCGGTCCCGGAGGGCGAGTCGACCTTGCGGGCGCCGTGGGTCTCGACGATCTCGGCGGCGTCGAAGAAGCGCGCGGCCACGGTGGCCAGCGCGGTCGCGAGCACCGAGCCCAGCGAGAAGTTGGGGATGATCACGACGCCGGCCTCCGGCTGCTCGGCGACGCTGCGCCGGAGGGCCGCGATCCGGTCGCCGGTCCAGCCGGAGGTGCCGACGAGCACCTTCCTCCCGTTGGCCACGGCGAAGTCGACGATCTGCTGGCTGACGGCCGGCACGGTCATGTCGACGACGACGTCGGCCGCGAGCATCTCGGCGGGATCGCTCCGCGAGCCGAGCCGCGCGACGAGCGAGAACTCGCTCGACGCCTCGATGAGCGAGCAGGTGAACGAGCCGAGTCGGCCGGACGCGCCGACCACGGCGACGGAGGTAGTCACCGACTCAGCGTAGCCCGCGGCTCAGTACGGCTGGGCCTCGGGCAGGCCGGTGCGCAGCTCCACGGGCAGGTGCGAGAGGTCGTTGTGCACGACGAGCACCGGCGGCTTGCGGGAGCGGACGCGGATGATCGTCAGCCCGCAGTTGGCCTGGTTGAGGCCCAGCCACCGCCAGTCGGGAGCGTCGAACACGTGGCGGACGAACCAGCCGATCACGAAGTTGTGGGTGATGAGGAGGTCGTGGCGGTCCTCGCGCGACGGCGCCAGGAACTCGGCCACCGCGTCCTGCATCTGCGCGTGCCCCGCCTCGATCTCGGCCGCGGTGACGCTGCCGAAGAAGGGCTCGAACCCCTTGGGCATGTCCGGGGTCGGCCCCGAGGGGATGCAGTCGAACAGCAGCGAGGACGGCTGGAGCGGCAGGCTCGGCAGAAGCGTCTGGAAGCGCGCGGCCGTCTCCTCGGCCCGGCGCAGCGGCGAGTGCCACGCTCCGGTGAAGGGGACTCCGCCGAGCCGCTCGGCGATGAGCCTCGCCTGGCGCTCACCACGGGCCGAGAGCGGGCCGTCCGGCATGCCGTGCTCGGCGTCCTGCTGCTCGCCGTGGCGGACGAGGTAGATGTAGTGGGACACGGGGTCCTCCCTGGTGCGGCGCGGCGGTGCGCGGTCAGCGGGCGTTCGACGATCGGATCAGATCGCGGAGGCGCTCTCGATCCCGGCGATCCCGGCGAAGGCCGACTCGTCGACCGCGCCGACGGCCGAGATCGACGACGGCCCCCGGGCCAAGTCTGCCGCGAGTGCCTGGACGTCCTCCGCGCCGACGAGGGCGAGTCGGCGCAGGCTCTCGTCGAGGTCGACGAACTCGCCGAAGGTCAGCTCGGCGCGTCCGAGGCGCGACATCCGGGTGTCGGAGTCCTCCAGCGCGAGCGCCGCCGCTCCCGAGAGCTGGCCGCGGGCGCGGGCGAGCTCGTCGTCGGTGACGCCGTCCTCGGCGAGGCGGTGGAACTCGGTGAGCAGGAGCTCGGCGACCGTCCCCGCCTTCGCCGGGGTGCACGCGGCGTAGAGCCCGAAGAGGCCCGCGTCCGAGTAGGACGGGGCGAAGGAGTAGACGGAGTAGGCCAGGCCGCGCTTCTCGCGCACCTCCTGGAACAGCCGCGAGGACATGCCGCCGCCGAGGATCGAGTTGAGGACGCCCATCGTCATCCGCCGCTCGTCGCCCGCGGCGAGACCGGGGAAGCCGACCAGCAGGTTCGCCTGCTCGGTGGGGCGGTGCACCACCGACAGGGCGCTGCCACGGGTGTAGGACGCACGGCCGCCGACGCGCCGCTCGACGGGCGGGGCCGCCGTGCCGAGGTCCCAGCCGTCGGCGACGAGGACCCGCTGGAGCAGCGCGACGAGCGCCTCGTGGTCGACGGCGCCGGCGACGGTGATCACCACGTCTCGCGGGCGGTAGGCGGCGCGGTAGTGCGCCCAGACCGCGTCCCGGGTGGCCTCGCCGATGGTCGCGGCGGTGCCCCCGATCGGGCGGCCCAGCGGGTGGTCGCCGAACACGGCCTCGAACAGCTTCTCGCCCGCCACGTCGGCCGGATCGTCGTCCGCCATCGCCAGCTCCTCGAGGATGACCCCGCGCTCGGTCTCGAACTCGTCCGGATCGATCAGGCTCGAGGTCACCATGTCGGCGATCACCTCGACCGCCATCGGGAGGTCGCGGTCCTGGATCTTGGCGTAGTAGCAGGTGTACTCCTTGGCGGTGAGAGCGTTGTGCTCCCCGCCCACGGAGTCGAAGGACACGGCGATGTCGAGGGCGGACCGCTTCTGCGTGCCCTTGAACAGCAGGTGCTCGAGGAAGTGCGTCGAGCCGACGTTGGAGGGCACGGCGGGCTCGCCCGCGGTCGCGGGGCGGCCGGGCCGCTCGTCGCGAGAACCCGCGGCGACCCAGAAGCCGATCGTGGCGCTGCGGGCGCCGGGCACCGATTCGCTGAGGATGCGGACACCGCTCGGGAGGACGGAGCGGCGGACCGTGGATCCGCCTGCGGCCCGGACTGACGTCTCCGGCTGGTCGAGGGGCAGTGCGACTCCGTGATTCATCGTGCCCACCCTAGGCCACCGCGACGGCGGCCCGAGCCGGGCTGTCGCGCCGTGGCGGGAGAGGTGCAGGGGGCGTCGCGGACGGGCGCGGTCAGCGGCGCGCGCGCTCCAGCGCGGCCAGGTGTCCGGGGTCGAGCTCGAGCGAGACCGCGCGCACCAGCGCGTCCACGTCGGCGGGTGAGCGCGGGGCGACCGTCGCGGCGGTCAGCCGCGGCCGGCCGAGCAGCCAGGCCAGGGCGACGGCGGCGGGAGCGGCCGAGAGCTCGGCACCGATCGCGTCGAGGACGGCGAGGACCCGGCGTCCGCGGCGCCCGAGGTGGGCGGCGGCGAGTGCCCCGTCGGGCAGGCGGCCGAGCTCGCGGCGGGTGCGCTCGGCGCCGCGGAGGAACCCGTGGGCGAGGGGGACGGTCGCGAGCAGGGCGAGTCCCTGGCCGGCGGCGACGAGGCCGAGATCGCCCTCCGAGCCGGGCCGCTCGAGCAGGTTCCAGCGGACCTCCGCGCCGGCGAGGCGGGGCAGCCCGTGGGCGGCCAGGACGCGCGCCTCGAACAGCTCCTCCGGGGAGAATCCGGAGGCGACCACCGACCGCACCAGCCCGCGCGCCAGCAGCACGTCGACAGCGCTGAGGAGCTCGTCGAGGCGTCCGGCCCCGTCGGGGCGGACCGCCAGCACATCGAGGCGATCGGTGCGGAGGCGGCGCAGCGCCCCCTCGACACGGTCCACCAGCGCACGTGGCGTCGCGGGGGCGCCGACCGGAGCGGCGAAGCGGCCGATCAGGAGGAAGCGGTCCCGGTCGCGGTGTCCGGCGGGCCAGCCGCCGACGCCCTCCGCGACGCTCGAGTCGGTGACGACGACGCCGTTGCCGCCCCACGCCGCGTAGCGCTCGAGCAGCGCGGCACCGTCGTCGCGGCCGAGGGCCGCCGCGTCGAGCACGAAGGGGAAGAGGTCGTGGCCGGAGTCGCCCATCGGCCGGCGGTGCGAGGGTGCGACGGCGGTCGGCTCGACGGGGCCGGTCTCGGCGAGGACGCCGCTCGAGGAGGCTGCGCGGGACGCCACGGGCGGGAGCGGGACGGCACTGTGACGGGGAGCCCGCACGACGGCGCCGGTCCTGTCCCTGGGCACGCCACCACTCTCCCTGCGGCGGCTCGGGTCCCGCCAGGGGAGAGAGTATCCGAGCGCCGGAGCCGCCACTCCGCCGGGTCGCGCACGGTTCACCAGATCGTTACACGGGCGCCGCCGGCAGGGTCGACTCGCGCCGGCGAGCGGTGCGGCGGACCCCTCCGTGTCGGCCGTCCGGGCTAGATTCGCGACCATGGACTCCGCCGCCCCGACCCCCTCCGAGACCGCCGCCCCGACCTCCCGCTCCACCGAGCCGGAGACGTCCGCGCCCTGGTGGACGAGCGCCGTCGTCTACCAGATCTACCCGCGCTCGTTCGCGGACTCGAACGGCGACGGCATCGGCGACCTGGGCGGCATCCGCTCGAAGCTCGACCACCTCGCCGACCTGGGGGTCGACGTGATCTGGCTCTCGCCGGTCTACCCGTCGCCGCAGCACGACAACGGCTACGACATCTCGGACTACGAGGACATCGACCCGCGGTTCGGGACGCTGGAGGAGTTCGACCTGCTCCTCGCGGAGGCCCACGAGCGCGGCATCCGCATCGTGATGGACCTCGTGGTCAACCACACGAGCGACGAGCACGCCTGGTTCGTCGAGTCCCGCTCCTCGCAGGAGGACCCGAAGCGCGACTGGTACTGGTGGCGCCGCGGGCGCCGCTCGGCCGAGCCCGGCCGCGAGCTCGAGGCGGCCGCCGGCGCCGGCCTCGACGTCGCCGAGCCGAACGGCTGGCGCTCCTACTTCTCCGGCCCGGCCTGGACGCTCGACCCGGCGACGGACGAGTACTTCCTCCACCTCTTCGCGGTGCAGCAGCCGGACCTCAACTGGGAGAACCCCGAGGTGCGGCACGCGGTGCACGCGATGATGAACCGCTGGCTCGACCGCGGAGTGGACGGCTTCCGGATGGACGTGATCAACCTCGTCTCGAAGGACGTCGGAGCCGTCGACGGCGAGCAGGGCGGCACGGGCATCGTCGGAGGGGTGGGTCCGCGGCTCCACGAGTACCTCCGCGAGATGCACGAGGCCGTGTTCGCGGACCGCGAGGGCTCCTTCCTCACCGTCGGCGAGATGCCCGGGGTCACCCTCGAGGAGGCGGTGCTCGTGACCGATCCCGAGCGGCGTGAGCTCGACATGGTCTTCCAGTTCGAGCACGTCGGCATCGACCACGGAGTCGACAAGTTCCACCCGGTGCCGCTGGACCTGGTCGCCTTGAAGGCCAACCTCGCGCGCTGGCAGGACGGCCTGGCCGAGCGCGGCTGGAACAGCCTGTACCTCGGCAACCACGACCAGCCGCGTCTCGTCTCGCGCTTCGGGGACGACGGCGCGCACCGCTACGAGTCCGCGACCCTCTGGGCGACGCTCCTCCACCTCCAGCGCGGCACGCCGTACATCTACCAGGGCGACGAGATCGGGATGACGAACGTCCCGTTCGCCGGCATCGAGGACTTCCGCGACGTCGAGTCCCTGAACTACTGGGCCGAGGCCGTCGGCGAGCGCGGCGAGGACCCGGCGACCGTGCTCGCCGGGCTGCGCGCGCAGAGCCGCGACAACGCCCGCACGCCGGTGCAGTGGGACGACGGCCTCCAGGCCGGCTTCACGACCGGCGAGCCGTGGATCGCGGTCAACCCCAACGCCGCCGAGGTGAACGTCGCCGCCGATCGGGCCGCCGAGCGGTCGGTCTTCGAGTACTACCGGGCGCTGATCGCGCTGCGGCACGCCGACGAGACGGTGCAGCTGGGCCGCTTCGCGCTGCTGGAGCCCGAGCACCCCGCGCTCTTCGCCTTCACGCGCACCGGACCGGGCGAGCTGCTCGTCGTCGGGAACGTGTCCGGTGAGCCGCTCGAGGTGCCGCTGCTCGAGGAGTGGGCGGCTGCCGAGACGGTCCTCGGCAACGTCGCCGGTGCGACCGGGTCGACGCTCGGCCCGTGGGAGGCGCGCATCCTGCGCCGCTGAACCTCGCCGCGCCCCGCTCCGAGCCCGGCGCGGGGCGCGGCGCTCGACGGCGGCGGACCAGCGGGCGAGAGCCTCAGGCGGAGACGCGGTCCAGCTGAGCGATGTCGCTCCGGGTCAGCGGGAGCGCGGCCGCCGCGAACAGCGACTCGAGCTCCGCGGCGTTCCGCGCCCGGACGATCGCCGCCGAGACCTCCTGGTGCGAGAGCACCCAGGCGAGCGCGACCACGCCGGGCTCCGTGCCGTGGGCCCCGGCGATCTCGTCGAGGGCAGCGAGCACGCGGGAGCCGTGGCGGCCGACGTAGTCCAGGCCCGCCTCGAACAGGGCCGACTCCGGCTCGTCCGTGCGGCTGCGCAGGGCGCCGGTGAGGTAGCCGCTCGCCAGGGGCAGCCGCGCGAGGGTGCCGAGCTCGAGCCGCACCACCTCGGGGGCGACGTCGGTCTCGTAGGTCCGGCGCTCCATCAGGCTGTACTCCGACACGACGGCCGAGAGCGACGGCAGCGCGAACGCGGTCGCCGTCTCGTGCAGCGCCGTGATCGCGGCTCCGCTGAAGTGCGCGGCGCCCAGGGCGCCGACCGAGCCGTCCGCCAGGAACGGCGCGACCGCCGCCAGGCTGTCGGCGATGGGGATCCCGGGGTCCTCGCTGTCGAACGAGAGCAGGTCGATCCGGGTGCCGAGCCGCTCGAGGCTCCCCTCGATCGCGATGCGGACGTCCTCCGGGGCGAGGCCCGGCGCGTCCGGGTGCCGGCCGACCTTCGTCGCGACCAGCATCCGCTCGCGCAGCCCGCTCTGCTCGAGCCAGCGGCCGATCATGTACTCGCTCCGACCGGTCGCGTAGTGGTCCGCGGTCGAGATCAGGGTGCCGCCGAGACGGCCGAACGCGTCGAGCACCTCGGTGGTGTCGTCGATCCCGGCGGCCCAGCCGAAGACGGAGCCGTCGAGGGCGAGCGGATGCACGGGGAGGCCGGTCCGACCCAGGGTGCGTGAGAGGAGGGGCGTCTCCGGCTCGGTGGCCAGGGGCGTCGGGTCGGTCACGGAGTCCTCCGGTCGGGGCGGTGCGGCGCGGTCCCGCCACCGTACCCCATGCCCCCGCCGACGACGGACGCCCGCCCCACCGGAGTGGGACGGGCGTCACGGTCGTGCAGGAGGGATCAGCTCTCGGCGGGAGCCTCGACCTCGGCCTCCTCGGCCACGACGGGCGCGAGGGACAGCTTGCCGCGGTCGTCGATCTTGGTGATCTGGACGAGCAGCTTCTGGCCGACTCCGAGGACGTCCTCGACGTTCTCGACGCGCTTGCCGCCGGCGAGCTTGCGGACCTCGCTGATGTGCAGCAGTCCGTCCTTGCCGGGGAGGAGCGAGACGAACGCGCCGAACGTCGCGAGCTTGACGACGGTTCCGAGGAACTGCTCGCCGACCTCGGGGTTGGTCGGGTTCGCGATGGCGTTGACCTGCGCACGCGCGGCCTCGGCCGACGGGCCGTCGACGGCTCCGATGTAGACGGTGCCGTCCTCCTCGATGGAGATGTCGGCGCCGGTCTCGTCCTGGATCGCGTTGATCGTCTTGCCCTTGGGGCCGATCAGCTCGCCGATCTTGTCGACGGGGATCTGCACCGAGATCACGCGGGGCGCGGTCGGGGCCATCTCGTCGGGCTGGTCGATGGCCGCCGTGAGCACCGCGAGGATCGTGGTGCGGGCGTCCTTGGCCTGCTTGAGCGCGGCGTCGAGCACCGACGACGGGATGCCGTCGAGCTTGGTGTCGAGCTGGATGGCCGTGACGAACTCGGCGGTTCCGGCGACCTTGAAGTCCATGTCGCCGAGCGCGTCCTCGGCGCCCAGGATGTCCGTCAGCGCCGCGTAGCGGGTCTGGCCGTCGACGACGTCGGACACGAGGCCCATCGCGATGCCCGCGACCGGGGCGCGCAGCGGCACTCCGGCGTTGAGGAGCGACAGGGTCGACGCGCAGACCGAGCCCATCGAGGTCGAGCCGTTGGAGCTCAGCGCCTCGGAGACCTGGCGGATCGCGTAGGGGAACTCCTCGCGGCTCGGCAGCACCGGCACGAGGGCGCGCTCGGCGAGGAAGCCGTGCCCGATCTCGCGACGCTTCGGCGATCCGACGCGGCCGGTCTCACCGGTCGAGTAGGGCGGGAAGTTGTAGTGGTGCAGGTACCGCTTCTTGGTGACGGGCGACAGCGAGTCGATCTGCTGCTCCATCTTGAGCATGTTCAGCGTGGTGACGCCCAGGATCTGGGTCTCGCCGCGCTGGAAGATGGCCGAGCCGTGGACGCGCGGGATGACCTGCACCTCGGCGTCGAGCGGGCGGATGTCGGCCAGGCCGCGTCCGTCGATGCGCACGCCGTCGCGGAGGATGCGGCCGCGGACGACCACCTTCGTGACGGACTTGTACGCCGCTCCGACCTGGTTGTAGGCCTCGGCCGAGAGCTGGCCCGAGGCGATGCGCTCGGCGATCTGCTCCTTGACGCGCGCCTTGAGGGCGTCGTCGGCGTCCTGCCGCTCGACCTTGTCGGCGATCTGGTACACGCGGACGAGCTCGTCGTAGCTGAGCTCGGCGACGTTGTCGTAGGTCTCCTGCGCGTAGGGCAGGAACACCGGGTAGTCCTTGACCGGCTTCGCGGTCTCGGCGGCGAGCTTCGCCTGCGCCTCGACGAGTGCGCGGAGGAAGGGCTTGGCGGCCTCGAGGCCCTCGGCGACGACGTCCTCGCTGGGCTTGGTCGCACCCGCCTTGATGAGGTTCCAGGAGGACTCCGTGGCCTCGGCCTCGACCATCATGATGGCGACGTCCGAGGAGCCGTCCTCGTTGGTGACGACGCGGCCCGCGACGGTGAGGTCGAAGACGGCGTTCTCCAGCTGGGAGGCCTTGGGGAAGGCGACCCACTGGTCGTTGCCGGAGCCGTCGGACATGAGCGCCAGGCGGACGCCGGCGACCGGGCCGGAGAACGGCAGGCCGGAGATCTGCGTGGACGCGCTCGCGGCGTTGATCGCGAGGGCGTCGTAGAACTCGTCCGGCGCGATGCTGAGGACCGTGATGACGATCTGGACCTCGTTGCGCAGGCCCTCGACGAACGAGGGGCGCAGCGGCCGGTCGATCAGACGGCAGACCAGGATCGCCTCGGTGGAGGGGCGGCCCTCGCGGCGGAAGAACGAGCCGGGGATCTTGCCGGCGGCGTAGGAGCGCTCCTCGACGTCGACGGTCAGCGGGAAGAAGTCGAAGTTGTCCTTCGGGTTCTTCGAGGCCGACGTGGCCGAGAGGAGCATGGTGTCCTCGTCGAGGTAGGCGGCGACGGCGCCCTGAGCCTGCTGCGCGAGGCGGCCGGTCTCGAAGCGGACGGTGCGGGTGCCGTACGAGCCGTTGTCGAGAACGGCTTCGGCGAATGTGATTTCAGGACCTTCCAAGAGGTCTGTCTCCTTAACGTCTGCAGCGGCGCCCCTTCTGGGCGCCGGCGTTCGTCGGAGCAGCGGTCCGGTCAGGAATCGAGACGATCCCACGGCAGGGCTTCGCGCCGTGCCGTCGTGTGGAGGGCGTTCGTGCTGGCCACCAGTAGAAGAGCTCCGGGCTGTCGCGACCTGTGCCGCGAGCGGGACGTGCCGCCTGCGATTAGTGCCGCGGCGGCCCGTGCTCTGTCGCACGCTGCCGCTGTCCGGGACTCCACCACCGAGGACCAGCTTCCTGCCGGCCTGCTCCGTGGCTCGAATCCTGGGTCGACCGGCGGTCGCTTTCGGATTCGGAACCGGTTCATGCTATCAGCCGCGGTGCGGTTCCTCCATGGACCGCGCCGACCCGGCCGGCCCTCCGCCCGTCAGCCCCGCGTCTCGTGCATCAGCAGCTCGACGCGCAGCCCGCCCCTCACCGTCACGATGCGGGCCGGCACGCGGGGCGACCTCCCCGCCTCCGAGAGCCGGGCGAGGGCGGCCTCGACCACGTTCTCGAGACCGCGCGGCACCTGGCCGACGAGCCCCGAGGGGCGCTGGGCCGCGAACAGGCGGACCGGCATCGGAGCGTCCACGCGCTCCTCCTCCGCGGTGCGGCGCGGGATCACGGCCGTGACCTCGTCCTCGCCGAGGGCGAGCACCCGCGCGATCTCGTCCTGGTGCGGCCGGGAGTCGGCGAGGCGGAGGAGGGTGTCACCGCGCCGCGACTTCGGGCGCAGCTCGTAGTCGTAGTCGTCGAGCTTGCCCGAGCCGCGGTCGTCGGAGGGGAGGGGGTTCGCGTCGCCGCGTCCGAACGGGAAGAGCTTCATGCCCCCATTGTCCAGCGCGCGGCCCCTCCCCCGCTCGCGTCAGGCGGTGCGCCGCATTCGAGCGATCGCCGCGAGCACCAGGACGAGCACGACGGCGACGAAGCCGAGCAGGACCGGGACGGCCGGCAGGAGCGCGAGCGCGGCACCGATCGCCAGGACCGGCACCGCGAGGCCGAGGTAGGCGGCGAGGAACACGGCCGCGAGCACCTCGCCGCGGGTCTCGTCGGTGGCGAGCGAGCCGGCGACTCCGAGCGCCAGGCGGAAGAGCAGGCCCACGCCCGCTCCCGCGAGCACCCCGCCGACGATGAAGGCGGACACCGAGACGATCACGGCGCCGGTCGCGACCAGCAGCAGCCCGGCCGTCAGCGCCACGGCCGCGAGGCGGAGCGCCGTCCGCGAGGACAGCCGGATCGAGACCAGCTGTGCGACGGCTCCGGCGGCGAAGACCCCGAAGGAGACCGCGCCCGCCTCGAGGTGGGAGGTCTCGCCGAAGCGCCCGGCGAGGAAGGTCGGCGCCAGCGAGGTGAAGAGGCCGAACACGGCGAACCCGGCGAACGCGCCGACCGCGGCCGAGAGGAAGACGCCGCGGGAGGCGGCCGGCACGGCCAGGCGCTGCGGACGGTAGGCCGGGAGGACCTCGCGCCGCTCGACCGTCTCGGGGACGAGCGCGACGCCGATCCCGAGGACGACCAGGAGGACGAGGAACACGGCGTACGGGACGACCAGGGGCTCGCGCACCGTCACGGCGAACACCCCGCCGACGAGCGGGCCGAGCGCCAGCCCGCCCATGTTCACGAGGGCGGAGACGGCGCGGGAGGTGCCGGGGCCCTCCTCCGGGCGGGCGACGGCGCGCAGCTCCGAGAGATGGGCGGTGGCCGTCGCGGTGAGCGCGCCGACGCCGAGCCCGGTCAGCAGGCGGGCGAGGATCAGCCCGGGCACGTCCGGCGAGAGCAGGAACACGGCGGCCGCCAGGACCTCGACGAGGATCGACGCGAGCAGGATCCGGCGGCGGCCGAGCCAGTCGCTGACGTGCCCGGCGAGGAAGAGGCTCGCCACGACTCCGACCGCGTACGCGGCGAAGACCACGGTGACGACGAAGGCCGGGAACCCGTCGCGCTGCTGGTAGATCGCGTAGAGCGGTGTCGGCACGGTCGAGAACGCCATCACCGTGAGGAAGGCGACGGCGATCACCCAGAAGCCGTGGCGGTGCGGGAGCTCGCGGCGGTGGACGGACGGGAGGGAGCGCTCGGTGGTGGTCACGGTGTCCACAGTGCTCCGCCCCATAATCCTTGTCCAACGGAGGATCTCGGATGGATTGATCGTCTCTGCTGGATAATGGGCGCATGGACGACCGCCAGCTCGCCGCCTTCGTCGCCGTCGCCGAGGAGCTCAGCTTCACCCGGGCGGCCGCGCGCCTGTTCGTCGTGCAGTCGACCCTCTCGGCGAGCATCCGCTCGCTCGAGCAGGAGCTCGGCTCGCCGCTGTTCGCCCGCTCGACCCGGCGGGTGGCGCTCACCGCGGTCGGCGAGGCGCTCCTGCCCTCGGCCCGATCGGCGATCGACAGCCTCGACCGGATGCGCTCGTTCGCGGCCGACGACGCGGCGGGGCTCCGCGGGCGGGTGCGGGTGGGCACCTTCTCCGCCCTCGACCTCGTCGACCTGCCCGGCGCCCTCGGCGTCTTCCGCACTCGGCACCCGCTGGTGGACCTGCTCCTGCGCACCTCGACCACCGGCTCCACCGGTCTCGCCGAGGACCTGCGCCGCGGCCTGCTCGACGCCGCTCTGCTGGCACTGCCGGCGACGCAGCTGCGGGGCCTGGCGGTGACGCGGCTGGTGCGCAGCGACTACGTCCTGCTGGTGGAGAGCGCGCATCCGCTCGCCGCGGCGGGACCGCCCTCCCCGCAGGACCTCGACGGGCTCACCTTCGTGGACACGCCCGCCGGCTTCGGCAACAGGGTCGCCGTCGACCTCGCCTTCCGCGAGGCCGGGGCGTCGCGCCGGGTGGCCACCGAGGTCGCCGATCTGCCGGGGATCCCCCGCTTCGTGCAGGCGGGGCTGGGTCCGGCGATCGTGCCGCGCGCGGGCGTCGAGCCGCTGGAGGGCGTCACGGCCCTCGCGCTCGACTGGCCGGGGCTGGTCTGGGAGCTCTCGGTCTGCACGGCGCCGCGCCCCTCCGCCGCGGTGCAGGCGCTCACGGCCGTGCTGGCGGAGCGCTCGGCCTAGGCCTCAGCCCTCGCGCAGGGGGCCGCGGACGATCGAGTCGCCGGAGTGCTCCGGGTCGTCGTCGAACGGCTCCTGGGAGACGTCCACGAGCGAGTACTCGGCGAGGTCGACGTCATCGGGCACGGCGAAGACGCCGTCGGTCCCGTCGAGCACGCCGAGGCCTACCAGCCCGGAGGCGTCGGCGGCGAGGAGCCAGACCTCCCGGTACGAGTCGTCCGCGCTCTGCGCATCGAGGTGCACGTGCAGGCGGCGGGCGCCGTCGGCGTCCTCCAGCTCCGCGGTTCCGCTCGCTCCCTGCCAGTCGGGGAGAGCGGCGAGATCAGCGCGCGCCACGACGGCGGCGGTGTCGTCGCTCCGCGAGGCCTGCCACCAGGCTCCGCCCGCGACCCCGATGACGAGCGCGCCGAGAGCGGCCAGCACGGCGCTCAGAGCGCGGGGCCGGCGGCGGCGCGCGGGACGGTGCCGTCCCCGGGGAAGTGCGAGCGGAGGCGGCACGGCAGCCGCCGACGACGGAAGGGCGCCGGGCCCGAGGTCGCCGAGGGCGAGCTCCTCGCGGATGCGGTCCCAGACGATCGCGGGCGGCGCCTCCAGCTCGACAGCACGGCTCGCACGGCCCAGGCCCGCGGCGTGGCCGAGCTCGACCAGCTGCCGGGCGCAGTCGGGGCAGTCGCGCAGGTGGGCCTGCTCGGCGTCGCTCGAGTGCTCGCCGAGGGCGAGCAGGGCGAGCTCGTCGGGATCGAGGTGGGTCATGTGCTGCTCACCTCCAGGCGGGAGCGGAGCCGGTCGAGGCTGCGGCGGATGTGGCTCTTGACGGTACCGAGCGGCAGGCCGGTGCGCTCGGCGATCTCGGTGTGGGTGAGGTCCTCGTAGAAGGCGAGGCCGATCACCCGCCGGGGGACGGGATCCAGGCGGGCCAGCTCGTCGGCGATCAGGATCCGCGCCTCGAGGTCGACGGGGGACTCCCCCTCCTCGACCGGCGTGACGGCGACGAGAGCCTCGGTGAGCCTCCGCTCGCGCGCCCGCGCCTCGTGCGCGTCCGCGATCCTCCTCCGGGAGATCCCGACCAGCCAGGCTCCGAGAGCCGCCCGTCCGGGGTCGAAGCCCGAGCGCGAGGTCCAGGCCGAGACGAACACGCGCTGCACCACGTCCTCCGCGTCGCCGCGGTCGCCGAGCGAGCGCAGCGCCAGCGTGAAGACCAGCGGCGACCAGCGCGAGTACGCCTCGGCGAGCGCCGCCTCCTCCCCTGCGGCGAAGCGGCGGCCGAGCCGGGCCACGAGAGCGCTGTCGGCCTCGGCGCCGTCGGCGGGCTCGATGGTCTCGATCAGGGGATCCCTCCAGGGCTGCGGGGAGCGCTGCCGCCCGGGGGCGTGCGGCGCTGCGAGGCTCATCGTACGTCGCTGAGGCTCGGGCGGGCGGATCAGCCGGCCGGGACGGCCGTGACCACCACGTTGCTGAGGTAGTGGCGGGTGTCGTAGTCGAAGTCGCCGCCGCAGGTGATCAGGACCAGCCGCGGCGGTCCGTCGGCGGCGAACACGGCCGAGAGGTCGACCGTGGTCTTCTCCGTGGTCTCCACCGTCGAGACGGTGTACGCGCGCTCCGCGCCGTCCGCGCCGGTGAGGGTCACGGTCTGGCCCGGGACCGCCTTCTTCAGCTCGACGAACGGCCCGAGGCCGTAGGCGAGGGAGTCGACGTGCGCGGCGATCACGACCGTGCCCTCCGGCTCGTCGAGGCCGGCGCCGAAGCGGTACCAGCCGGCGACCTGCGTGTCGGGCACGAGCTCCATCGTGCCGTCGTCCGCGACTCCGACCGGCTCGACGGCCATGTCGACGGGGAGCCCGTCGACGACGAGCCGCTCGGGAGCGAGCGCGGTGGGGGCGGGGGTCGCGCCGAGCCGGGCGTCCGCCACCGGGACGGACGGCACCGCTTCCGGCAGGGCCGCCGCGGGCGAGGAGGGGACCGTGGCCGGCACCGGCTGCTGGGGCGCCGAGGAGACGGCGGCGGGAGCGGGCTCCACCCGGGACTCCTGCGCCGCGCATCCGGCGAGACCGGCACCGGCCACGATCAGCCCGACCACGGCGAGGACGCGCAGAGGGAAGGGGCTCCGGCTCATGGCGTCCTCCTGGGTCGTGGTCGGGGCTGCCGGGACGGCCGCGCTCCAGCACGGCCGACCCGGCGGTCGGATCCTCGGGTCAGCGACGCGAGGCGGCGGTGCGGCGGCCGATCAGCACAGCGCCGGCAGCGGCGAGGGCGGCGAGCAGTGCTCCGCCCCACCAGCCCGCGGCGGCGTCGGGGCGGTTGTCCGCCGCGAGGCCGGCCTCACCGGCGGGGACGCCCGACGGCGAGGAGTGCAGTCCGTCGATGGTCTGCGTCGCGAGAGCGAGGTTGCCCTTCTCCAGGCTGCCCCAGGCGTAGACGATCGTGTTCACGCCCTCCTGGACCTGCACGTCGGCCGGGCCGATGACCGGCGCGGTGGTCCCGGTCGCGGCGACCACGGTCGAGATCGTGGCCGGGGCGAGGTTCAGCACGCCCTCGTTCGGGTTCGTCACGTTCGTCAGGACGGGCGACCCTCCGGCGAGGATGTCCACGGCCGGAGCGGCGGCGATGTGGCGGACCGTGAGCCGGCCCTCGCCCGCGGCGGTCTTCGAGATGTCGTTGGTGAAGAGGGTCGCGGTGGGGGTGTTGTCCGGCTTGAGGTGCGCCGCGACGGTGTAGCTCTTCCCCGCCTCGAGGCTGATGTCGATCGGGCCGATCACGGGGGCGCTGGCGTCCGCGGCGGTGGAGGCCGTGATGGCGACCTTGTAGGTGCCGGTGGGGAGGTCGAGCGGGCCGGCGAGCGAGCCGGGGGTGAAGTCGTCGAGCGTCAGCTTGCCGTCGACGTAGACGTCGACCGGGGTGTCGGGGACGGCGTGCAGGACCGAGAGGTCGGCCGAGTCGGCGTCGGCGGCGGCGGCGGGCGTGGCGGCGATGCCGACGACGGCCAGGGTTCCGATGCAGGCACCGGCGAGCAGGCTGCGGGAGAAGCGGGAGGTGGTCACGGTGTTCCTCTTTCACGATGGGACCCGCGTGGGGTCGGGGGGTGGTCGAGAAGGGCCTTCACCACTACTTCCTGCCGAGGCGCCTCCTCGGATGCACCCGGTCTGAGATTCCTCGAAAGAATTCCCACCGGACGCGTCGAGGGCCCCTCGCAGCGCTGGCCCGAGCGCCCGCGCCGGGCTAGCCTCCGACCAGGAGGTGCGGAGGATGGGCAGGCGCGGCGTGGTCCTCCTCCTCGCCGCCGCGGCGCTCACCACGGCGGCGGTCGCGGGCGTGCAGGGCTCCCTCGCCCCCCGGGCGCCGGTCGCCGACCAGGCCGCCGCCGCCTCCGACGCCCCCGCCCAGTGCGACGACGCCCGGGAGCTGCTGGCCGCCTCGTCCGCCTTCGAGGGCGGAGCGGGCGTGCCGGCCGGCCACCTCGTGGCCTGCCTCGACGAGGACCACCGGCGCCTCACGATCCACAACCGCACCCCCGTCGTCTGGAGTCTCGGCGACTCCTCGGTGCGGGGCGTGACGAGCGGGACAGACGGAGTGACGGGGCTGCTGAGCCTGCACGCGTCGCAGTCCTCCTCCGGGCTGCTCCTCGCACCCGGATCGGCGGCCTCGGTCTCGGCCGGCGACGGGAGGATCAGACCGCGGCCCGACGAGCCCTCGACCCGGCTGCAGCTCGCGCTCACCGCGGTGGTCGCGGCTCAGGATCAGGCGATCGGCCCCTCCGCCGGTCCCGACAGCATCATCCGCGGCGCCGCGCTCACCTGCGCGGTCGTGGTCGCGGAGTCGGACACCGGCTGGCGGGTGACCTCGCCGCGGGCTCTCGCTGCGGCGGCCGAGGACCCGGTGTGCGCGCGCGACTGGGCCCGCGCCCAGCGCAGCGCGGCGGCGTGGCGGATCGCCCTGCCCGGGCTCGTCGACGCCGTGGAGGCTCCCGGCCGCCCCGAGGAGGACACGGCGCTCCAGCGGGCCGCGGCCGACTGGTTCTCGGCCTCGAGCGGCTACTCGTGGGGCGGAGTCGACCGCCCCGCTCCCCTGCCCTGACCGGCGCCGCGCGCCTCGTCCGCCCGGGAACGCGGAACGGGCCGCCCTCCGCGAGGAGGACGGCCCGTTCGGCAAGAAGTTCGCGGTGTCATCGAGACCGCGCCCTGCTCCGGGAGGAGCTAGCGGCGCAGACCGAGACGCTCGATCAGCGAGCGGTAGCGGTTGATGTCCACATCCGACAGGTAGCCGAGGAGTCGACGACGCTGACCCACGAGCAGCAGCAGACCACGACGCGAGTGGTGGTCGTGCTTGTGCTCCTTGAGGTGCTCGGTGAGGTCCTTGATCCGCTTGGTCAGGACGGCCACCTGCACCTCGGGGGACCCGGTGTCACCGGGGTGGGTCGCGTACTCTTCGATGATCGCCTTCTTGACATCTGCTTCGAGTGCCATATATGGGATCCCCTCTCTCTCGTTGCGCGGTGCCCGGCGCCTGATGCGTGGGCTCTCTTGATCCGCGGCCGTCGAACGGCAACCGGACGACTCTACCAGAGGGAGGGCGGTATCAGGAGCCGGTGGCCCGGTTCCAGAGCACGACGAGCCACGGCGAGACCAGCAGCTGCCAGTAGACGAGCACGAGGACGTTGAGGACCACGCCGATCCAGCCGGCGATCGGCGGGCGCTTCTCGCGACGCCGGGCGCGGAGGGTGGAGACGGCGAGCAGGATCCCGGCGAGCAGGACCGCGTGCACGAGCGCGGTGTAGAGCACGCCGACCAGCAGATCGCTGACGGCCTGGTCGCCCGGGTAGGCGCCGAGCGAGATCAGTGCGTACCAGACGAAGAACGACAGCGGGACGGCGAGGACGGCCAGGAGGACCGAGACGATCCCGGCTCCGTAGCGGCGGAGGAACCCGCGGGCTCCCGAGGCCGTGGCACCGGTCCGAGCGGCTCCGGCGCGGACGCCGCCCGTGGAGCTGCGCCGACCGCCCGTGGCGGCCGCCGCGCGACGCGCGCCCGCCTCGGCGGCGGTGCGGATCGAGCGTCGCGAGGGGGCGGCTCCGGCTGCTCGCGGGGCAGGAGGACCCTGACGCCCGGGCGCGCCGTCGGATGACGTGCTCATGCCTCTCACCCTAGGGGATGACCCCTGAGCCCCCGGATCGGCGCGACGCGGCCCGCCGGGGCGGCGGAGTCAGCAGAATGGAGCGAGTGAGCCAGACCCCCCGCGCCCCCCGGCGCAGCCACGTCCTCGACGTCTCCCCCCTCCGCGAGTCCCCGGCCTTCGCCCGGCTCTGGGCCGGCAACGTGATCTCGGGCATCGGCGGCCAGATGACGATCGTCGCGGTCGGCCTGCACATCTACGAGCTCACCGGATCGACCCTCGCGGTCGCGCTGGTCGGCGTGGTGGCGCTGGTCCCGACCGTGATCGCCGGCCTCTACGGCGGGATGCTCGCCGACGCGTTCGACCGCCGCCTGGTGCTCCTGCTCGCCGCGGTCGTGGCCTGGGGCTCGACCGCGGGGATCGCGGCCCTCGCCTGGCTCGGCGCCGAGACCCCGCTCTCCCTCTACGTGCTCACCGCCGTGAACGCGGTGGCGACGACGGTGATCGTGACCACCCGGATGACGCTGGCTCCGCGGCTGCTCCGCACCGAGCTGGTCCCCGCCGCCGCCGCGCTGGGCGGCATCGCGAGCGGAGTCGAGGTGACCGTGGGGCCCGCCCTCGCCGGCGTGCTGGTCGCCTCCTCCGGCTTCGCGATCACGTACACGATCGACGTCGTGCTGTTCCTCGCCGCGTTCCTCGGCATCGCGGGGCTGCCGGCGCTCGTGCCCGAGGGCGAGCGGCAGCGGCCGGGGCTGGAGTCCCTCCGCTACGGCCTGGGCTTCCTGAAGGGCGCCCCGAACATCCGGATGTCCTTCCTGGTCGACATCGTGGCCATGACCTTCGGACAGCCGCGCGTGGTCTTCCCGGCGGCCGCCGCCGTGCTGCTCGGCGGAGGCGCGGTGACGGTGGGCGCGCTCACGGCCGCGTTCGCGATCGGGGCGCTGATCAGCGGCGTCTTCTCCGGCCGGCTGTCCGGGGTCCGACGGCAGGGCCTCGCGATCGGCCGCTCGATTCAGGTGTACGGAGCGTTCGTCGTCGCGTTCGGCACGGTCCTGCTCGGTGCCGCACTCGTGCAGCACGACGCGTCGGCGCCGAACGCGGGGCTCATCGCGCTGGCGGCGGTCGCCCTGGCCGGCGCGGGCGCCTCGGACAACGTCAGCTCGATCTTCCGGCAGACGATGCTGCAGACCGCGGTCCCGGACAACATGAGGGGTCGTCTCCAGGGCGTGTTCATCGTCGTGGTGACGGGCGGCCCGCGGGTCGGCGACCTCTACACGGGACTGCTCGCCTCGCTCGCGCTGCTCTGGCTGCCGCCGCTCGCGGGCGGGCTCGCGATCATCGCGATCCTCGCCGCGGTGCTGCGCCTGCGGTCGGGGTTCCGCGCGTACGACGCCCTGCACCCGACGGCCTGAGCGGAGGGGCGTCTCCCTCGAGTCGGACGGGACAGCGCGCCCGCCCGCTCGGCTCAGGCCGGCGGACGGGCGCGCCGGCGATCAGTCGCCGGAGGCCGCGTCGGCGCCGCCGCCGTCGGTCAGCCGGTCGTCCGAGACCAGTCCGCTGTCGTCGTCGCGGCCCTCGACCCGCACCGGGCGGTAGACGTGGAAGCCGTCGTCGTCGGGCTCCAGCTCCCAGACCACCTCGACCTCCTCGCCGTCGATGTCGGCCAGGCGGGTGAAGGAGCGCTGCGGGGAGCCGTCGATCATCTCGAGGCGGATGCTCTCCTGCTCCGCTCCGCTGTCGAGGATGGCGGTGTACGTCGATTCGGTGTCCATGGCTCGACGCTAGACACGCGCGGGGAGGCGTCGCCACCCCTTGCGGCGGCGCACGGTCCGCGTAGCGTCGGCACCATGACCGACACCGACATCACTCCCGCCGACTCCGACGACCGCGAGCAGATCACCGAGATGGTGAAGAGCGCCGGGATCGGGCTCCTCACCACCGTCAACGCCACCGGGCAGCTCGTCAGCCGTCCGCTCAAGGCCCAGGACATCGACTTCGACGGCGAACTGTGGTTCTTCACGCAGGACCCGTCGCCCAAGGTCGACGACATCCGCGCGAACCCGAGCGTCAACGTCGCGTTCGAGTCGAAGAAGGGCTACCTGTCCGTGGCCGGCTCGGCGACCGTCGTGCACGACCCGGCGAAGGTGGACGAGCTGTGGTCCCCGGCCGTCGCCGGCTGGTTCCCCGACGGCAAGGACGACCCGACCGTCGCGCTGATCCGCGTCGAGGCCGAGACCGTCGAGCTGTGGGCGACCGACGAGCCCCGTCCGGTCGTGCTGTTCAAGGTCCTCAAGGCCGCCGTCACCGGCGGACAGCCCGACATCGGAGAGAACCGCACCGTCTCCTTCGAGTGATCCCTCCCCCCGGGGCGCCGCCGGGGCGCGGCGCCTCGCGGGGACAGGCGTCAGGCGCCGCCGAAGCGCTCGGTGCGGACGCGCTCGGGCGCGTGGCCCTGCTCGACCAGGGCGGTGGCGACGGCCTCGACGAACGAGGTCGGGCCGCACACGTAGACGGTCGGCTCGAGCGGGGCCGGCAGAGCCGCCTCGGCGAGCAGCTCCGGAGTGACGCGGCCGGCCGGACGCGCCGCTCCCGCCGGCGCCACCCGGGTGAAGACGTGGTCCACCGCGACTCCGCCCGTCGCGGCCGGCCGCTCGGCGAGCGCCGCCAGCTCCTCGCGGTAGTAGGCGAAGACGGGCGAGCGGACCGAGTAGAGCAGCTGCATCCGCGCCGCGCTCCCGGACCGGGCGTGCTCGCGCGCCATCGCCATCAGCGGCACCACGCCGCTCCCACCCGCGATCAGCTGCACCGGCTCCGCCTGCTCGGGGCGCCAGACGAACCAGCCGCCGATCGGACCGCGGATCTCGAGCCGGTCGCCCGCCTCGAGTCCGTCGACCAGGTACGGGGAGACCTCCCCGTCGTCCAGCCTCTCGACCGCGAGCTCGACCCGCTCCCCGTCGGCCGGGGCGCCGATCGAGTAGGAGCGGCTCGCCTGGTAGCCGTCGGGCGCGGTGAGGCGCACGTCGAGGTGCTGCCCCGCCAGGTGGCCCGGCCACCCGGGCACGCGGAGCACCAGGAGGCGCGACGTGGGCGTGAGCGGCGCGACCGACTCGGCCACCGCCTCCGTCCACATCACCAGTAGCGCTCCTCTTTCCAGGGGTCCCCGTGCATGTGGTAGCCGTTCTGCTCCCAGAAGCCGGGCTCGTCGCCGGGCATCAGGCGGAGCGTCCGGACCCACTTCGCGCTCTTCCAGAAGTAGAGGTGCGGCACCAGGAGCCGGGCGGGGCCGCCGTGCTCGGCCGCGAGGGGCTTCCCCTCGAACTCGGTGACGACCCAGGCCCTCCCGCCGCGGATCTCGGCGAGCGGGAGATTCGTCGTGTAGCCGCCGAAGCTCTGCGCCATGACGAAGCCGGCGTCCGTCTCCAGGCCCTCCAGCAGCGTGTCGACCGAGACGCCGCGCCAGCTGGTGCCGAGCTTCGACCACCGGGTCACGCAGTGGATGTCGGTGTGCACGTCCTCGTGCGGGAGCGCGTCGAACTCCTCCCGGTTCCAGCGGCGGACGCCCGCGGGGCCGCCGTCGATCGAGAAGGCCCACTCGTGGATGTTCGGGGTGGGCCCGATCGAGAGGACCGGGAAGCCGTTCTCGAGGTGCTGGCCCGGCGGGAGGTCCGGGTCCGCCTCCCTCTTGCCGAAGAAGCCCCGCGTGATGATGCCCATGTCCGCCCTCGTCGTCCTCGGGGTCTGGCCCCGGATCGCTGGAAACCGCTCGTCGCGCTCACGCTACCGCTCGGCGCTACCGCATGCGGGCCCGCCGGGCGAGCCCGGGACCGTGTCGGACGTCGGTGCCAGGATCGGGGCATGAGACGAACCGTCGTGCCGCCGTACCTCCTCGTCCGCATCGCCCGCCTCGACGATCCGGCCTTCGCCCGGGCCGCGCGGGCCGCGAGCCGCTCGCTCGAGCAGGACGTGCCGTTCCGGCGCGTCCGGCCCGGAGAGCCCGCGCCCGACCGCGGGGCGCCGACCGCCACCGCGACGTCCTCGCCGCGCACCCGCGTGCAGTCGCTCCAGCGCACCATCGCGGACGCGCGGACCGAGGAGACCCTGCCCGGCACGGTCGTCCGCCGCGAGGGCGAGGCGGCCACGGGGGACGCGGCCGTCGACGAGGCGTACGACGGCCTCGGCGCGATGTCGGCCTTCCTGCAGGGTGCGTACGGCCGCGACTCGATCGACGACGCCTGGCTGCCGCTCGACGCGACCGTGCACTTCGGCGACGACTACGACAACGCCTTCTGGGACGGCTCGCGGATGGTCTTCGGCGACGGGGACGGCCAGGTGTTCCGCCGCTTCACCGTCTCGCAGAGCGTGATCGGCCACGAGCTCGCCCACGGCATCACCGAGTACACGGCGAACCTCGTCTACCGCGGCCAGTCCGGGGCGCTCAACGAGTCGGTCTCGGACGTGTTCGGAGCCCTGCTGGAGCAGTACGGCGCCGGCCAGAGCGCCGACGAGGCGAGCTGGCTGATCGGCGAGGGGCTCTTCACCGACGAGGTGCAGGGCACGGCCCTGCGGTCGATGATCGCCCCCGGCACCGCGTACGACGACGACGTCCTCGGCTCCGACCCGCAGCCGGGCTCGATGGCCGACTACGTCGAGACCGACGACGACAACGGCGGAGTGCACATCAACTCGGGGATCCCCAACCGCGCGTTCGCCGTGGCGGCGACGACCCTCGGCGGGAAGGCGTGGGAGCGCGCAGGGCAGGTCTGGTACGACGTGCTGACCGGGGGCGTCCTCACCGCGACGGCCGACTTCGAGGCGTTCGCGGCGCTCACCGTGCAGGCCGCCGCCGAGCGCTACGGATCCGGCTCCGAGGTCGAGGCCGCCGTGCGCACCGGCTGGACGACGGTCGGCGTGACGCTGTCCGCCTGAGCCGGTCCGCTCGAGGGCGGAGGCGGGTAGCATCGCGCGCATGGACGTCATCGTGTCGCGCAGCGGCGGATTCGCCGGCCTCCGCCGGGTGTGGCGGGTCGACGTCGAGCAGCAGCCCGACGAGCGCGCCTGGCGCGACCTGCTCGGCTCGCTCCCCTGGGACGCCGCCGACGGCGAGTCCCCCGGCCGGGCCGACCGCTTCGTCTACGAGATCCGCGTGCAGACGCACCACGTCCGCCTCGGCGAGACCGAGCTCGACGGAGCCTGGCGCGAGCTGGTCGACCGCGTGAAGAAGGCGCAGCCCCGTTAGGAGCTGCGCCTTCGTCGTGTGCTCGGAGCTACTTGGTGCCGAGCAGGTCGATCACGAAGATCAGGGTCTTGCCGGAGAGCGGGTGCCCTCCGCCGGCCGGGCCGTACGCCAGCGCGGGCGGGCAGATCAGCTTGCGGCGGCCGCCGACCTTCATCCCCGGGATGCCCTGCTGCCAGGCGCGGATGAGGTTGTTGAGGGGGAAGTTGATCGACTGGTCGCGGCTCCAGGAGGAGTCGAACTCCTCGCCGGTGTCGTACTCGACGCCGAGGTAGTGGACCTCGACGGTCGAGCCGGGCTGCGCCTCGGCGCCGTCGCCGACGACGATGTCCTCGACGACGAGGGTGTCGGGGGCCGGGCCCTCAGGGGCGTCGACCTCGGGCTTGGTCAGGTTCTCGCTGCTCATGCCTCGATCCTACGGCGCTCGGGAGCGGAGTCTGGGAGCGGGCTGCGAGCACTCACTCCACGAGCGTGAGGCGCTGCGTCGGCCGGGTCATCGCGACGTAGAGCGATGCGGCGCCGCGCTCGCCGGTCTGCGCGATGAGGCGAGGGCGGGCGATGATCACGGAGTCGAACTCGAGCCCCTTGGCGTCGTTCGTCGACAGCACGGCGATCGCGCGGTCGAGCCCGGTCGCTCCGCGGCCCACCTCCCGGCCGAACCGCTCCTCGAGGCGCTCGGCGATCGCGGCGAGGTCGTCGTCGGGCGCGATGACCGCCAGCGTCCCCTCCGCCTCGATCGCCCGGTCCTCGACGACGGCCCCCAGCACCCGCTCGGCGAGGCTCGCGTCGCCGCGATCGCGGATCGTCCGCACCGGCCACTCGGTGGAGCGCACGGCCTCCCCCGGCGTGATCTCCAGCCCGTTCTCGCGCGCCGTCCGCTCGGCGAAGGCGACGATCTGCGCGGGCGTGCGGTAGTTGACCGTCAGCTCCTCAAGGCGCCACGGCGCCGCCTCCACTCCCCGGCCCTGGCGGCCGAAGGTGTCGCGGAGCGCGGCGTCCCAGCTCGAGGCGGCGGAGGCGCCGGACGCCTGCGCGACGTCGCCCACGATCGTGAACGAGCGCATCGGGCAGCGGCGCAGCAGCACCCGCCACTGCATCGGCGAGAGCTCCTGCGCCTCGTCGACCACGACGTGCCCGTAGGTCCAGGAGCGGTCGGCCGCGGCCCGCTCGGCGGTGGTCCCGAGCACCGAGCGCTCGGCGAAGCCGGCCGCGAGGTCCTTGGCGTTGACGAGGCCGTCGACGCCCATGTTGCGGATGGCGGCCTCCGCGTTCTCGACGTCGCGCTTGCGCTGCTCCTTCTCGGCCTTCTTCGAGGCGTCGGCGTGGTCGTCGTAGGCGCCGAGCAGCTCCGCGGCCTCGTCGAGCAGCGGTACGTCGGAGACCGTGAACGGAGCGTCGCGGTCTCGGCGGAGGAGGGAGCGCTGCGCGGCGGTCCAGCGCGGCGTGAGGGTCGCGAACCAGTTCGGACGGGCGTAGAGGTCCTGCAGCAGCTTCTCGGGGGTCAGCGGGATCCACGCGGTGTTGAGAGCGACGCGGACGTCGTGGGCGGTCCGCACGTCCTCGCGCAGCACCGCCTCGTCGGCCTCGTCGACCGTGCTGCCGTGGCTCCGCAGCTGATCGGCGAGCTGGCGGGTGAGCTGCGAGAGCAGCGTCTTGACGAAGGAGACGCGCGCCTCGTTGTGCGGCTTGCGGGTGTCGCGCGCGCGGGTGATCGCGCGCTCCACGTCCTGCGGCTCCAGACGGAGCTTCTCGCCGTTGACGTCGAGCACCTGGGTCTCGGCCGGGACGGTCTGGCGGGAGCGGACCGCGCGCTTGAGCAGCTCCGCCATGCGCGCCGAGCCCTTCACGCGGGCGACCGCGGGCACGTCCTCCTCGACGAGGTCGAGGCCCGGGTAGAGCTGGCCGAGCGTCGAGAGGACGACACCCGTCTCGCCGAGCGAGGGCAGCACCGCCTCGATGTAGCGGAGGAAGGAGCGTGAGGGGCCGACCACGAGCACGCCGGAGGAGGCGATGCGGTCGCGGTAGGAGTAGAGGAGGTAGGCGGCCCGGTGCAGGGCGACCGCGGTCTTGCCGGTGCCCGGCCCGCCCTGCACGACGAGCACGCCGCGCAGCTCGGACCGGATGATGCGGTCCTGCTCGCTCTGGATGGTCGCGACGATGTCGTGCATCCGGCCGGTGCGCTGCGCACCGAGGGCCGCCATGAGCGCGCCCTCGCCCTGCAGCACGGTGCCCTCGCGCAGCAGCTCCTCGTCGAAGACCTCGTCCTCGAAGCGGAGGACCTCGCGGCCCCGAGTGGTGAGGTGGCGCCGGGCGCGCGTCCCCATCGGCCGGGCGGCGGTGGCCTGGTAGAACGCGGCCGACTGCGGGGCGCGCCAGTCGAGCAGCAGCGTGTCCTGCTCCTCGTCGCGCAGGCCGATCCGGCCGATGTAGCGGTGCTCGGCGTCGGCGTCCGCGAGCGTCAGCCGGCCGAAGGCGAGCCGGTCGTCGGCGCCGGTGAGCGAGCGGATGCGGTCCTCGTAGAGCCGCGCGTAGGCGTCGCGCTCGGAGCGGCTCTGGTGGTTGCCGCCGACGCTCTCGATGCGGACCGTGTCCAGAGCCTCGCGGGCCTGGGCGATCAGCTCGTCGAGGCGGGCGTAGAGCGCCGCCACGTAGTCGCGCTCCCGAGAGAGCTCGGTGGCCTGCACAGTGCTGCCGTCCGTCATCGTCCGCCTTCCGAGGGTCCGCCGCCGCGGGCCGGGAGGCGCGGGATGCGCTCCGGGGGCCGCGGGAAAACAGGCGGTCCAGTCTACCGAGCGATCCGAAGCGGCCCGTCCCGACAGCGGGATCCGGATGCCTCTTGCGCTCGGCGCCGCGGAGGAGCATCCTCTCTCTCACGAAGAGCTCGACGCCCCGTCCGAGCAGCCGGCCCTGCCGCTGCCGCAGGGCGTCGAGCTCTTTCTCGCGGGAGCCCGTCCTCCGTCCGGTCATCGACCGGGAAGAGAACCGGACGGCCCCGCGTTGCACGCCCCATGGCCACTCCGAGCAGCAGCGTCACCGCCCCCTCCCGCGCCTCGATCGACCTCACGGAGTCGGCACGCGCCGACTGGGAGTCGTGGCTCGCCCGACGCGTCGAGCGCGTCACCGGACCCCGGGGCGATCTCGCCCTCGTCGAGACGCGCTGGCTCGAGCCCGGCGAGAGCGTCGACGACGAGCAGGCGCTGGCCGGCTACGGCCCCTCGGCGACCCTGACGCGGATGCGCCGCGAGAACCTCGACACCGGCGAGCCCGAGTACGGCTACCGCGTCTGGGACGCGGCCTCCGACGGCATCCGCTCCTTCGACGCCATCGAGACCTTCCCGTTCGACGCCGCCTGGGTGCTCGAGGCGTGGTTCGAGCCGGTCGCCGAGGATCGCACGGTCCCGTTCGAGCACCTGCGCGACAACGGCGCCACCCGCGAGCTCGTCGTGCCCGGCGACATCACCTTCTCGCTCGTGGACGACGGGCGCGCCCGCGAGTACACGGTCGCGGCGTTCGACGACGGCGGCACGCTCCTCGTCCCGTTCGGCGACCCGACCAACCGCAGCGACGACCCGGAGCTCGCGAGCTACCCCGTCGGCCGCTTCCTCGTCGTGCAGCGGATCGGCGGCGCGGCCGACGCGGGCACCCGCGGTCCGGTGCTCCTGGACTTCAACCGGGCGTACATCCCGCCGTGCGGCTTCTCGCCCCACTACAACTGCCCGCTGCCGCCCGCGCAGAACCGGCTCGGCGTGCCCGTGACGGCCGGCGAGCGCCGCGTGCGCAGCGCCTCCGCCTAGCGCGCCGGGGCTGAGCGGGGGCGGCCCCGGCTCAGCGGGTGAGCACCGCCCGGCGGGCGACGAGCTCGTCGAGCAGGACCTGCTCGTCGACCGCTCCGGTGCGTCCGCCGCGGCCGAGCAGGAGGTGCTGCCGGTGGTGCGCGAGCCGCGTCGCCGAGCGGAGGAAGTCCCGCATCGCCCGCGGCCGGTCCCCTCCCGCGCTCCGGGCCCAGCGAGCGGCGGTGCGGCGCCCCTCCGCGGTGCCGATCATCCGCACCTCGGCCGGCGAGAGCCAGCCGGCGACGGCGTAGTCGTCGAGCCGCTGGAGCGTCACGCGCCGCTCCTGCCGGCGCAGCAGCACCACCACGACCACGGCGACCGCGAACAGCGGCACCTGGACCACGCCGTAGAAGCCGAACCAGTCGGACACCAGGAACGACGAGCCGTTCCAGAGCGCGTGCAGGAACGCGGCGAGCGCCAGCCCGAGCAGGGCGATGGGCAGCCGCGCGACGGCGGGCCGGTTCGAGGCGAAGCCGAGGGCCGCGCCCGTGCAGGCGGTGAAGAGCACGTGCGCGAAGGGCGAGAGCACCCCGCGGAGGAAGAAGGTCACGGCGAGCGAGCCGAGACCGCCCTCCACCAGCGCGCTGCCGAAGTAGAGGATGTTCTCGACGAAGGCGAACCCGGAGGCGACGACGGCCGCGTAGACGATGCCGTCGACGGGTCCGTCGAAGGTCCGGCGCCAGATCAGCAGGACGAGGAGGACGCCGATCCCCTTGGCCGTCTCCTCGACCAGCGGCGCCTGGATCACGGCGCCGACGAAGTCGGATCCGCTCGGCTGCTGCCCGGACGCGTAGACGGCGATCTGCACGCCGAGGTCGACCAGGAGCGCGATCGCGACGGACCCGGCCGCGCCCCAGAGGAACGCGAACCACAGGCCCAGCGCGGGCTCCGGCTCCCACCGGTCGACCCAGCGGACGCCCAGCAGGACCACGGTCAGCGGGACGAGGGCGATGACCGCGCAGATCCCCGCGGCGCTGACGCCGAGTCCGAGGACCACGTAGGCGAGCACGAGCAGCAGCAGGATCCCGAGGAGCGCCACGCCGATCGAGCCGAGCACGGTCGGCACGACGGAGGGGCGGGCGGTGGCGGGCGGTGCGGGCGGCGGATAGGCGCTCATGGGGCCGACAGTAGGGCACGGGCCGGGTGCGCTGTCGGCGGTTGACACGCGCCGGGCGCGTGGAGGAGGGCCGGGGTGCGGACGCCCGTGTCCGATTCCCGCTCCTCCTCGACGCCGCCGCGTGCGAGGCTCGAGGCGTGCCCGACTCCGATCCGCTCTTCGAGGAGCGCTACCGCGCCGTCGCCTCCCGCGACTCCCGGTTCGACGGTCGGTTCCTGACCGGCGTGCACTCCACCGGCATCTACTGCCGTCCGAGCTGCCCCGCCATCACTCCGCGGCGCGCGAACGTGCGCTTCTACCCGACGGCCGCCGCCGCGCACGAGGCAGGGCTCCGCGCCTGCAAGCGCTGCCTGCCGGACGCCGTCCCCGGCTCCCCCGAGTGGAACCTGCGCGACGACACGGCGGCGCGCGCCATGCGGCTGATCGCGGACGGAGTGGTCGACCGCGAGGGGGTCGAGGGGCTGGCCGCACGGCTCGGCTACGGCGCGCGCCACCTCGGCCGCATCCTGCGCGAGGAGCTGGGCGCGCCTCCGCTGGCCCTCGCGCGCGCCCAGCGCGCCCAGACCGCCCGGCTCCTGCTCACGAGCACCGACCTGCCCGTGTCCGACGTCGCCTTCGCCGCCGGCTTCACGAGCATCCGGCAGTTCAACGCGACCCTGGCGGAGGTGTACGAGCGGACCCCGACGGCCCTGCGCGCCTCGGCCCGCGGCACGCGCTCCGAGGCGAGCGTCCACGACGGCGCGACCACGCTGGAGCTCCGGCTGGCAGTGCGGGCTCCGTTCGATCCCGGGGTGCTCGACGTGCTCGGCGGCGCCGCGCTCCCGGGCATCGAGGAGGCGTCCCCCGGCGGCTACGCGCGCTCGCTCGTCCTGCCCGGGGGCGCGGCACTGGTGCGGCTGGCGGCGGACGGGGAGAGCGTCCGCTGCAGCGCGACGCTCGTCTCCGTCGCCGACGTCGGGCCGCTGGTCGCCCGGGTGAGGCGGGTTCTCGACCTGGACGCGGACGCCCGGGCCGTGGACGAGGCCCTCGCGGCCGATCCCGCACTCGCTCCGAGCGTCGCCGCCCGCCCCGGTGTCCGCGTGCCCGGCTCCGTCGATCCGGCCGAGACGCTGGTGCGCGCGCTGCTCGGCCGGCGGGAGGCCGCACGGCTGGTCGCGGCGCTCGGCGCGACGCTCCCGGAGTCCGTGGCGAGCGGATCGATCGCACGCGCCTTCCCCTCCCCCGCGGTGATCGCCGAGCACGCCGCCGACGTGCTCCGCGGATCCGCCGACGTGCTGGTGCGGACCTGCACGCTGCTCGCCGAGGGAGCCCTGCGGCTCGACGCCGACCGAGAGGAGCTCGCCGAGCAGCTGCTGGCGGTCCCCGGGATCGACGCGGCCACGGCGGCCGAGGTGGCACAGCGGGCGACCGGAGATCCCGACGTCCTGCTCACAGGGGATCCCGTGCTCCGGCGAGGCGCGGCGGCGCGCGGCCTGCCCGCCGGCGAGCGCGGGCTGGCCGAGGCCGGGCGCCGCTGGGCGCCCTGGCGCAGCTACGCCGGGGCGCGCCTCGCGGCCGCGGTCACGCCTCCGGCGCGGGGTCGATGATCGGGAGCGCCGCGGTCATCGCCTCGATGCCCGAGAGTCGGGCCGGCGAGATGAGCCTCATGACCTCTTCGCGCGACATCAACCCCGCCTCGACCACCAGGTCGGCGATGTTGCGGCCGGTCGCGAGGGCGGCCTTCGCGAGGGCGGCGGACGCGGTGTAGCCGATGCTCGGCGTGAGCGCCGTCACGACCCCGACCGAGGAGGCGACCATGGCCTCGAGCCGGTCGACGTTCGCGGTGATGCCGTCGATGCAGTTCTCGCGGAGCGTCCTGCAGGCCTGCGTCATCCAGGTGATGCTCTGCAGCAGCGAGTGCGCGATCACCGGCTCGAAGGCGTTGAGCTGGAGCTGACCCGCCTCGGCCGCCATCGTGACCGTGACGTCGGCCCCGGCCACCGAGTAGGCGACCTGGTTGACCACCTCGGGGATGACCGGGTTCACCTTGCCGGGCATGATGCTGGATCCCGCCTGGCGCGGAGGCAGGTTGATCTCACCGAAGCCGGCCTGCGGGCCCGAGGAGAGGAGCCTCAGGTCGTTGCAGATCTTGGACAGCTTGATCGCGGAGCGCTTGAGCGCGCTCGAGAACGACATGAAGACGCCGGTGTCGCTCGTCGCCTCGACGAGGTCCTGCGCCATCTCGAGGTCGAGGTCGGTGATCTCGTTGAGGTGGCGGACCGCGGCCGCGCCGTAGCGCGGATCGGCGGTGATGCCGGTGCCGATCGCGGTGGCTCCGATGTTGACCTCGGCGAGCAGCCAGATGGTCTCGGAGAGACGGGCGTGGTCCTCGCCGAGGGTCGTCGCGAAGCCGTGGAACTCCTGGCCGAGCGTCATCGGCACCGCGTCCTGCAGCTGCGTGCGGCCGACCTTCAGGACGCTGCCGAACTCGACCGCCTTGCGGGAGAACGACTCGCGCAGCAGCGCCAGCTCGTCGAGCAGGCGGCGCAGCGACCAGGTCATCGCGATCTTGATCGCGGTCGGGTAGACGTCGTTGGTGGACTGGCTGCGGTTGACGTCGTCGAGCGGGTGCAGGTGGGCGTAGTCGCCCCGCTCGAAGCCGCCGATCTCGAGTGCGACGTTGGCGACGACCTCGTTCGCGTTCATGTTCGTCGAGGTGCCGGCGCCGCCCTGGATCACCCCGACCACGAACTGGTCGTGGAACTCGCCGTCGATGATGCGGCGGCACGCGGTCTCGATCAGCTCGGCCTTGGCGGGGGCGAGGCTGCCGAGCTCGGTGTTCGCCCGGGCGGCCGCGAGCTTGACCGTGGCGAGGGACCGGACGAGATCGGGGTAGATCGAGATGGGGCGCTTCGAGATCGGGAAGTTGTCGAGGGCCCGCGCCGTGTGGATGCCCCAGTAGGCCTCGGCGGGTATCTCCATCGAGCCGAGGGAGTCGCTCTCGGTGCGCGTGGCGGGGGTCTCGGTGTCGTCCAGGGCTCTGCCTTCCGGGTCGCGGTCGGGGAGGGTGCTCGGTGCGAGGGTCACGTCCAGCTCCGTTGCTGTCGTCGTGCGGCCCCGGAGGGTGCAGGGGGCTCGCGAACTGCGCGGCCAGCCTATCGCCGGGGCGCGGGGCGGCGGCGGACGCGGGCGCGGAGCGTCCGGTAGACGGGCGCGGAACGACCGCGCCTCCCGCCGCCGGAGCGGACAGGAGGCGCGGGACGCGGGAAGCGGCGGATCAGCGGTAGTCGCTGCCCGACGCGAGGGCCGCGAGCGGCACGAGCACGACCACGACGAGCACGGCGATCGCGAACAGCAGGACGAGGCCGAGCATGACGGAGTTGAGCACGATGCCCCAGATCGAGAGCGTGCGGCCGGTCGGCTCCCTCCGCAGGCCCAGGATGCCGAAGACGAGGCCCGCGGCCGGAGCGATCACGGTCAGTCCGAAGAAGACGGAGGTGACGCCGAGGATCAGGCTGGTGAGCGAGAACGGGGTCGAGGGCGCCGGGGCGAGCGCCGCGGGCGGGACGGCGGGGGTGCCGTAGGGGGCGCGGGCCTGCTGCGAGGAGGCGGGCTCCTCGGCGGCGGGGCGCTCCCCGGCGGACGGCCGCTCCTCGGTGAGGACGGCGGTCGCGCCCAGGTCCACGGTCGGCTGCTCGTCGGCGGGGGTGGAGAGGCGGGCGGTGCGGTCGTCGGTGGTCACGGTGTGCTCCTTCTCGGGTGCCGGTCGCCCGGCGGGATGCGGTGCCGCCGGGCGGGCCGACGGTGCTGCCGGTGTGCTCCGGCGATGCCTTCACGCTACGGACGCGCCCGGACCCGCCCCATCCGGGGAACCCCCGGAACTCGGGGGCGATCCCCCGCCTCGACGCGGGGGCGGGTGCGAGACTGGTCCCGGCGCGAGGAGGCGGCGATGGACGACGACGAGCTGCGGCACCGCACCCGGGACCGCAAGGGCGCCCGTGCCGTCTGGTTCGCCGGGCTCTCGGCGCTCGCCGGCTTCGTGGTGATCTCCCCCGTGATCTCCCTCACGGCGACCGTGATGGTGTGGGGGTCGCGGCGACGGATCGGCACCCTCAGCGACCGGAACGGGCTGGTCGCCGTCAACTGGCAGCTCACCTACCTCGCGCTCCAGCTGATGCTGGTCCCGCTGCACCTCGCGCTGGTGTCGGTGCGCGACTCGCTCGGCGCCGACTGGCCGCTCGCGACGATCTCGGCGATCCTCGCGCTGGCCGTGCTCAACCTCGTGCTGTGCGTCGTCCTCGGGATCCGGTCCGGCCAGGGACGCACCGTGCGCCTCTGGATCGCCGTGCCCTTCGCCCGCTCCACCCGTCCGCCGCGCTGACCGTCCGGGGACACCAGGCCCGGCCTCTCTCCGCTACGGGGACTCCGCCCGGCGTGTCCGCGGCGCGGTGCCCCCTCGACCCCGCGGCGGCGGGCAGGGTGGTGGAGTGATCGCCTTCCCTCCGCCCGTGTACGTCGTGGCCGACGACGGAGTGAGACTGGCCACCTACTCCGTCGGCGAGGAGAGCGCCCCGACCGTCCTCGCCGTGCACGGCTTCGCCTCCCACGCCGTGCTCAACTGGGAGACGTCGGGCTGGCTGCGGACGCTGCACCGGGCCGGGTACCGCGTCGTCGCGCTCGACCAGCGCGGGCACGGCGCGAGCGAGAAGCCGCACCACTCCGACGCCTACAGCGTGGACGCCATGGTGGCCGACCTGGTGCGGGTGCTCGACTCCTACGACCTCGACGCGCCCCACGTGCTCGGGTACTCCCTCGGCGCCCGGATGAGCTGGGTGCTGGGGCTCGAGCACCCGGAGCGGCTCGCATCGCTGAGCCTCGGCGGGCTGACCGTGGGCGAGTCCCTCCGCTCCTTCGACGCGGAGGCGGCCCGGGCCCGCGTCGCCTCCGGCGGCGAGATCGACGACGGCTTCACCCGCGCCTTCATCGGCATGGCGGAGGGCGTGCAGGGCAACGACCTCGCAGCGCTGGTGGCGGTGGCCGACGGCGTCCGCGGCGGGGTGCACCCGGAGCACGGGCGGCACCCCGGCCTGCCGACGCTGCTCGTGACCGGCGGCGCGGATCCGATCGCTCCCGGCGGAGAGCTGCTGGCGGCGGAGGCGGGGGCGCGGTTCGTGAGCGTCCCCGGCCGCGACCACACCAGCACCGTGCCCGCGCGGGGCTTCAAGGACGCGGTGCTGGCGTTCCTGGCGGAGCAGCGCTGAGCCGGGCGGGAGCACCGCGAGCGCCGAGGCCCGCGGCGTAGCATCCCCCTCATGCAGGCGATCCGCATCGAGAACCCCGGCCCCGACTCCCGACTCGTGCTGGAGGAGGTGCCGACGCCCTCCCCCGGACCCGGCGAGGTCCTCGTCCGCGTCGCGGCCGCCGGCGTCAACCGCGCCGACCTCGGCCAGCGCGGCGGGGTCTACCCGCCGCCGCCCGGCGCCTCCGAGATCCTCGGCATGGAGGTGTCCGGCACGGTCGTCGCGCTCGGCGAGGACGCGACCGGGTTCGCGGAGGGCGACGAGGTCTGCGCGCTGCTCTCCGGCGGCGGCTACGCGGAGTACGTCGCGGTCGACGCGGGCCTGGTGCTGCCGGTGCCGGACGGCGTCGGCCTCGTCTCGGCCGCCGCCCTCCCGGAGACGACGTCCACCGTCTGGTCGAACCTCGTGATGGTGGCCGGGCTCGGATCCGGCGACACCGTCCTCCTCCACGGCGGCGGGAGCGGGATCGGGACCACGGGCATCCAGATCGCCGCCGCCCTCGGCGCCCGCGTCGCCGTCACGGCCGGCAGCGCCCGCAAGCTCGAGGCGTGCCGCGCGCTCGGCGCCGACGTCCTGATCGACTACCGCGAGGAGGACTTCGTCGAGCGGATCCGCGAGGCGACAGGCGGGCGCGGCGTCGACGTGATCCTCGACCCCGTCGGCGGCGACTACCTGGCCCGCGACCTGGAGGCGCTGGCTGTGGGCGGGCGCGTGGTGTTCATCGGCAACCAGTCCGGCGCGCTGGGCTCGCTCGACCTCGGGGTGCTGATGCGCAAGCGCGGGGCGGTGCACGCCACGACCCTCCGCGCCCGGCCCCTGGAGGAGCGGCGCGCGATCGTCGCGCGGGTGCGCGCGGAGGTCTGGCCGCTGGTCGCCGCCGGGACGGTGCGCCCGGTGGTGGACGAGGTGGTCCCGCTCGCCGAGGCCGAGCGGGCGCACGACGTGATGCGCTCCTCCGGCCACATCGGCAAGCTGCTGCTCACCCCGTGACGCCCCACACCGGAGGAGGCCCCCGCCGCCCGCGGTGAGCGGGAGCGGGGGCCTCCTCCGGTGATGCCCTCCGGCGGGCGTCAGACCGCGGAGCGCAGGAGTCCGAGCGAGCGGTTGATGCCGTCGACGTCGACCGCGGCCGGATCGAACGAGGCTCCGGCGGCGAGGCCGAGAGCCTCGAGCGCCTCCGCGTGGTCGGCCGAGGACGGGTCGGTCGCCGCCCGCACCGTGTCGGCCCAGGCCGCGGGGCCTCCCGGCACGTCGAGCGGAGCCGCGCCGCGCGCGCCCGTGCAGCGCGGCAGAGCCGACGACAGCGGCGCGATCGACTCCAGACGGATGACGTGGCGCCACTCGTCCTCGAGGTCGTAGACGTAGAAGAGCTCGTCCTGCTCCTGCTCGAGCACCTCGGCGAGCGCGACGCCCGCCTCGTCCACGAGGTCGGCGCCGAACTCCTCCGCGTCGGACGGCGAGCCGATCGGAGCCTGCTCCTCGTCGGGCACGCCCACGCTGAAGTAGTGCGGCTGCGCGTCGGTCCAGCCCAGCGAGAGCTGGAGCGCGAGGTGCAGATCGCGCAGCGACGACTCGGAGGAGAGCTCGAGGCGCCGCCAGACGACGGGCTTTGTCCCGAGCAGGGCGACGTGGAGCGCGTAGGCCGTCGCCGTGTCCTGGGTCGCCTCGTCGAGGATCTCGAGGCGGGTGGCCTCGCGCTCTCCGAGGAGGACGACCGTCGCGCGGACGACGGAGGCGAGGACGGGCGCCAGGCCCTCCGGCACCGCGTAGCCGAACTCGGGCGAGTGCAGCAGCAGCCCGAGCTCGGCGGTGTCGTCGAGCATCCGCTCGGCCGTGCCGACCATGCGCTCGCGCTCGTCGAGGGCCTCGTCGAGCGAGACTCCGGAGTCGGCTGCCAGCTCGTCGACCAGCTCGCCGACGACAAGGCCCGGGTGGATCTCGGCCTGGCAGGCTACCGCGATGCGGACCAGCACGGCGTCGGTGGTGGTGACCGCGCGCTCCTCCGGGGAGAAGGCACCGTCCTCGGTGTCGGCGGCCGCCAGCGCGGTCTGGGCGCTGAGGATCCACTGCTCGAGGAAGCGGGCGACGTAGGCGATGCGCTCGGCGGCGGCCTCGTGCGCGTCGGAGCTGCGCCAGAGCACGGCGGCCTCGCCGAGACCTGCGGCGGATCCCTCCTGCTCGAGCACGGCCGAGCCGACCAGCGCGTCCCACCAGGCCGAGACCGGGATGCGGACGGAGTCGTCGCTCGGGGTGGATCCCGCGGAGGAGATGCCCGCCTCGACCGCGATCTCGCGGGCGGCGCGCTCGGTGAGGGTCGCGCCGTCGTCGGCGGCGAGGTGCTCGACCACGACGTCGGCGGCGTGCACGAGAGCGGTGGCGCGCACGGCGGAGAGCTGCTCCTCGGCCGGGACCTCGTCGAGCTCGGCGAGGTCGTCGAGCACGGCCTCCACGAAGGAGCCGGCGAGGTCGAGGACCTCGTCGAGGACGGCCTGGCACTCGTCCAGCTCCTCGTCGGTGCCGGTCCAGAGGTCCTCGTCGGTGAGGAAGTCGAGGAAGTGCTCGACGACCTCGGCGACGGTGAAGAGGGTGTCGTCGAGGTCGGCCTCGCTCTCCTCCCCCGACAGGTCGGCCTCGATCTGGTCGAAGACGGCCTCGAGCAGCTCGGCGTCGGGCTGGGCGAAGGAGCCGCGCGGGCGCAGGTCGCGGGTCATCGCGAAGAGGTCGGTCAGCACCTCGACGGCCTCGTCGGCCTCGAGGTGCTCGTGCTGCATGCCCACCTCGGCGAGGTGCGAGCGGTACCAGCTGCGGAACCGCACCATCAGCGCGGTCTCGGCCGTGCGGCCGCCGCCCTGACCGCCGGACCCGCCCTGACCGCCTCCGGATCGTCCCTGGTTGCGCTTCTTGCCCATGATTCCTCCGCGACCGCTCCACTCACGACGAAGCGCTCCAGCCTACCCAGTGCGGGCGCGCGGCGGCACGCGCGGTCGCCCCCTGTTCACCCTGTGCGCACCGGGTCCGTTCCCTCTGATGCGGCCGATCGCCCGAGTCCCGGGATCAGCGCGCTGTGGGAGGCCTCGCCGCCCGGGCCCCTGCCACACGGGCCGCGATGATGAGAAATCTCGCAGCGATCGGGCGGCGAGGCTTGCGCTCGGACCCTCCGCTTCGGTGGAGTGTCCGGATGACCGACACGACGGACACCGCCGAGACCGCTCCCGGGAAGGCGTCGCTCAAGCGGGTGATCACCGGACCGCTGCTGTTCGCCTTCATCGTGGGCGACACGCTCGGAGCCGGCATCTACACCCTGGTCGGCACGATGGCGGAGGACGTGGGCGGCGTGATCTGGCTGCCGCTGCTGATCGCGCTGGTCGTCGCCCTGCTCACCGCGGGCACGTACGCCGAGCTGATCACCAAGTACCCGCACGCCGGAGGGGCGGCGCGCTACGTGGACCGCGCATTCGGGAAGCCGTACCTCTCGTTCCTGATCGGCTTCCTGATGATGGCCTCCGGCATCACGACGGCCGCCTCCCTGGCGAACGCGTTCGCGGGCGACTACCTCGGGGCTCTGCTGGACGTGCCGCCGATCCCCACCGCGATCGTCTTCATCGCGATCCTCACCCTGGTGAACCTGCGCGGGGTGAAGGAGTCGCTGACCGCGAACCTGGTCGCCTCGGTGATCGAGGTGAGCGGACTGGTCATCGTCATCGTCTGCGCCGCGGTCTTCTTCGGCTCCGGCGACGGCGACGCCTCCCGCGTGCTCGAGTTCAACCCCGACGTCGCTCCGCTGCAGGGGGCGTTCGCCGCCTCGATCGTCGCCTTCTTCTCGTTCCTCGGATTCGAGGCCGCGGCGAACATGGCCGAGGAGGTGCGGAACCCCTCGAAGGTCTACCCGCGGGCCCTCTTCGGTGCGCTGATCACCGCCGCCGTGGTCTATCTCCTGATCGCGCTCGGCGCCGTGATCGTGCTGCCGAACGACGAGCTCGCGGCCTCCAGCGGCCCCCTGCTGGACGTGGTCGCGGCGAGCGGAGTGGCGGTGCCGCCGTGGCTGTTCGGCCTGATCGCGCTGGTCGCCATCGCGAACGGCGCTCTGCTGTTCATGGTGATGGCGTCGCGGGTCGGCTTCGGGCTCGCCACCTCCGGGCTGCTGCCGAGCGCTTTCGGGAAGGTGCTGCCGGGCCGCCGCACGCCGTGGGTGTCGATCGTGGTCGTCGGCGGAGTGACGATGCTGCTCAGCCTGATCGGCGACGTCGGCACGCTCGCCGAGACGACGGTGCTGCTGCTCCTGCTGGTGTTCATCGCGGCGAACGTGTCGGTGCTGGTGCTGAAGAAGGACCGCGTCGACCACGCCCACTACTCCGTGCCGCGCGTGGTGCCGGTGCTCGCGACCATCGCGAGCGTGGTGCTGCTGACGCAGCAGACGGGCGTGGTCTGGCTGGCGACGGCGGGCTACGTGGTCGTGGGGACGCTGCTGTTCCTCGCCACCCGCCTGGGGAAGCGGAAGCACGCGGAGCGGACCCCGGACTGATCCGGGCCGGCGGCGATCCGTCGCGAACGGCCCGTCCGCGGATCCTTTGCGGGCCGTCCGCGACGGATCGATCGCGGGGGGCGGTGAGGAGTGGGATCGTGAGGCTATGACCGTCACGCTCGAGCCGATTCCCGCCGCCGCTCTCGCCGCCTGGATGCGGGTCCAGCGCTCGGCGTACATCGAGGACCGGATGCGGGCGGGCGACGACGAGGCGGCCGCGACCCGCAACGCCGACGCCTCGTACGAGAAGTACTTCCCGGGCGGCTCCCCCGCCGCCGGGCACGACGTGCTCCTCGTCTCCGAGGACGGCCGCGCGGTCGGGTCGCTCTGGCTCGGCCCGCACCCGAGCGGACTCGAGGGCGTCGGATACGTCTGGGACGTGCAGATCGACGCCGCCGAGCGCGGCCGCGGCCTCGGCCGGGCGGCGATGCTGCTCGCGGAGTCGCACGTCCGCTCCCAGGGCGGCTCCGCCCTCGCGCTAAACGTGTTCGGCTTCAACACCGCCGCGCGGGCTCTGTACGAGTCGCTCGGCTACGAGACGACGTCCCTGCAGATGCGCAAGCCGCTGGCCTGAGCGGGGCCGCTCGACGCCGGGCAGGGGCACGACCCGGTCGCGCAGAACGCCGCACGCCGTGCTCGAGGGCGGACGCCGACGGGCGCCCACCGACGAGCACGGCGGCGGTGGTGGAACCGCCGGAAATCAGCGGGACCCTGCGGTCAGCTCGTGGAGGCCACGGCGGTCGGGTCGCCGGTGCCGGACGGACGCGGGGCGTCACCCGATCCCGTCGCCACCGACGCGCCGGTCGGAACGACGGTGCCGCCGGTCGCCATCCCCCGGCCGAAGGCCTGGCCCTGGAGGATCGCGCCGAGGTCGACGCCGGTCGCCGACCTGACGCTGTCGAACGTCGCGGCGAGACCCGCCGCCTGCTCGCGCGCGATGTGGGTGCCGGCGGTGTCGCCGCCGATGAGCGTCACCGAGCCGACGTTCTGGTAGCCCTTCGCGAACTCGGCCATGAGCGAGGGCAGCTGCCCGATGAGCTCGCGACCCAGGATCGCCTCCTGGTTCTCGCGGAGCGCCTCCGCCTCGGCCGCGATGGCCGCCGCGCTCGCCTCGCCCTTCGCGCGGATGGCCTCCGCCTCGGCGGTCGCATTCGCGCGCAGCGCCTCGGCCTCGGCGCCCGCCTTGGCCCGCAGTGCGTGGGCCTCGGCCTCGGCGCGGGCGCTCACGGCGGCGGCCTCGGCGGCGGCGGACGCCTGGCGCGCCTCCGCCTGGCGCTGGACGGCGTAGGCCTCGGCGTCGGAGACCTGCTGCGCGACCTGGCGGTCCGTCTCGGCCTTCTTCTCGCGTCCGTAGGCGTCGGCGTCGGCCTCGGTCTGACGGCGGTACTTCTCGGCGTCCGCGACGCGCTTGACGTCGGCGTCGAGCTCGGCCTGCCGGTTCTCGGCGCGCTGCACGAGGACGGCCTGCTCGCGCTCGGCGCGGGCCAGGTTCTCGGCCTGCTCGGCCTCGGCGTTGGCGCGGCCGACCTCGGACTTCGCGGCGGCGGTGTTCTTGTCGTAGGCAGTCTGCTCGATCAGGTTCGCCTCGTCCGTGGCCAGCTGGCGAGCCTTGACCTCGCGGGCCGCGTTGATCCGCGCGACGTCGGCCTCGCGGCGGACGCGCTCGATCTCCTGCGCACCGAGCGCCTCGATGTAGCCGTTGCGGTCGGTGACGCCCTGGATGGCGAAGGAGTCGAGCACGAGGCCCTGGGCGAGCAGGTCGCCCTTGATGCCCTCGGCGATCTCGTCTCCCAGCTTCTGCCGGTCCTGCATGACCTCCTCGACGCTGAGCTTCGCGACGACGCCGCGGAGGGCGCCCTCGAGCTGCTCGGTGGTGAAGACGTCGATCGACTGGTCCTGCGACGCGAAGCGCTCGGCGGCGGCGCGGACCTGGTCGGCCGTGGACCCGATCTTGACCAGGGCGACGCCCGCGAGGTGGATGGTCACGCCGTTCTTGGTCTGCGCGACCGGCTCCATCTTGATCTGGCGGGAGCGCAGCGAGATGCGGTCGGACCGCTGGGTCAGCTTGTTCACGAACGCGCCGCCGCCGGTGATGACGGTCATGTTCGAGGTGAGGCCGTCCTCGCCCTTCTGCTTCTTCCCGACGATCACGATCGCCTCGTCGGCCTGCGGCACCTGGTACCAGGCGCGGAAGAGGAAGAAGCCGATGAGGGCGATCAGCAGGAGTGCGCCGACGGCGACTCCGGCGAGGACGATCCAGAGGAGATCCGGTTCCATGGGCGGGCGACCTTTCGTCCGACCCGCGCGACGCGGGTACCTGAGAGACGTACAGGTTCCATCGTGTCACAGCGCCTCGGACGGCCGCGTCGGCCGGAGGGGGGATACTGCGGACGCCGCCGAGAGCGGTTCGCGAGGGGGCGGGCCCGGACGAGGCCGCCACGAACGAGGGCGTCGCGCGGAGTGCCGCGGAGGAGATCAGTGCTGGGGTACCTGGACTCGAACCAAGAACAACTGAACCAGAATCAGCCGTGTTGCCAATTACACCATACCCCAATGGTCATCCGGAGGTGATCCCGGGACCAGGCGGCGACCGGATCGAGACCCGAGCGCCGAGAGACGACAGTACCCTACGCGGGCATCCCGCTCAAATCGAGCCGCGGACGACGCTGCCCTCGGACTCCGGGGCGGCCTCGCCGAGGCGGGCGCGGACGAGGTCGCGGTTGATCGCGGAGGCGACCTGGGCGCCCGATCCGGCGGCGACGATCAGCTGCTGCGGGCCGGGAGGGGTGACCTCGCCGGCGGCGTAGAGGCCGGGGACGGACGTGCGGCCACCGGCGTCGACGCGGAGGAAGCCGTCGGCGTCGCGGTCGGGGCCGGCCGCGTCCAGGTAGTCCAGCGCGGGCGTCCAGACGGGGCGGACGAACGCGCCGGTGCGCGGCACGACGTCGCCGTCGACGAGGCGGACGCCGGTCATCTCGGCGCGCTCCCCGGCGAGGTCGGCGACCGGGCGCCGGTCGACCCGGATGCCGATGGAGGCGAGCAGCGACTCGTCGGCGTCGCTCACCGTCCCGACGCCGTTGGTGAAGACGATCAGGTCGGTCGACCACTGCGAGAGGAGCATGGCCCGCTCCGCGAGGTCGTCGGTCTCGCCGATCAGGGCGAGCGCCTCCCCCGCCTTCTCGTAGCCGTCGCACTCCATGCAGCTGTGCACGGCGGTGCCGTAGTAGGCGCGCAGGCTCGGGAGCGCGGGCGGCGTCTCGAGGAGCCCCGCGGCGACCACGACGGCGGTGGCGACGACGGAGCGGTCCGCGCTGCCGCGCACGCCGCGCGCGCCGACCACGAACTCGCCGCCGGAGCGCTCGACCGACGTGACGAGGGCGTTGTGCACCTCGGCGGCCTCGTAGCGCTCGAACTCCTCGCGGCCGAGGCGGCGCAGCTCGAGCGGCGAGATGCCGTCGCGGGTGAGGAACCCGTGCGAGTGCAGGGTCGCAGCGTTCCGCGGGCGGTTGCTGTCGAGCAGCAGCACGCTGCGGCGCGCCCGGACGAGGTTGAGCGCGGTCGAGAGCCCGGCGGGGCCCCCGCCGATCACGACGACGTCGTAGCGTCCGCCGACCGTCTCCGCCACGGTCAGGCCTGCCGGGAGGTGCCGAGGTGAGCGCCCAGGCGGTCGAGGCGGGCGATCGACTCCTGCTTGCCGAGGATCTCCATCGACTCGAACAGCGGCGGCGAGACGCGGCGTCCGGAGACCGCCGTGCGCAGCGGCCCGTAGGCGATGCGGGGCTTGAGGCCGAGGCCCTCGATCAGCGCGGAGGCGAGCGCCTCCTGGATCGAGGCCGTCAGCCACTCGGACGCGGGGACGAGCTCGAGGGCGCCGATCGAGGCGGCGAGCACCTCGCCGGCGTTCGCGGGCAGGCCCTTCAGCGCGTCCTCGTCGTACTCGAGCGCCTCGGACGCGGTGAAGAGGAACCCGAGCATGCCGGGGGCCTCCCCGAGCAGGCCGATCCGCTCCTGCACGAGGGGCGCGGCGGCGTCGAGCACCGCGCGCTGCTCGGCGGTCGGCTCGCCCGCGAGCACTCCGGCCGCCACGAGGTACGGGATCGTCCGCTCGGTGAAGTCGTCGACGGCCAGGAGGCGGATGTGGTCGCCGTTGATCGACTCGGCCTTCTTGAGGTCGAAGCGGGCCGGATTGGGGTTCACGTCGGCGACGTCGAAGGCGGCGACCATCTCGTCGATCGAGAAGACGTCGCGGTCGTGCGTGAGCGACCAGCCGAGCAGGGCGAGGTAGTTGACCAGGCCCTCCGGGATGAAGCCGCGGTCGCGGTGGTGGAAGAGGTTCGAGGACGGGTCGCGCTTGGAGAGCTTCTTGCTGCCGTCGCCCATCACGTAGGGGAGGTGCCCGAAGCGCGGGACGAAGGTCGTCACTCCGATGTCGATCAGCGCGTGGTACAGCGCGATCTGCCGGGCGGTCGAGGGGAGGATGTCCTCGCCGCGCAGCACGTGGGTGATCTGCATGATCGCGTCGTCGACCGGGTTCACCAGCGTGTAGAGCGGCTGGCCGTTGGGGCGCACCACGACGAAGTCGCTGAAGGAGCCCGCGGGGAACGTGATCGGGCCGCGGACCAGGTCGTCGAAGGACAGGTCGGCGTCCGGCACGCGCAGGCGCAGCGCCGGGGCGCGGCCCTCGGCGCGGAAGGCGGCGCGCTGCTCCTCGGTGAGGTCGCGGTCGTGGTTGTCGTACCCGTGCTGCTTCGCGCGGCCGGCCGCCTCGTTGCGCGCATCGATCTCCTCGGCCGTGGAGTAGCTCTCGTAGAGGTGCCCCGACGCCGTCAGCCGCGCGATCACGTCGAGGTAGACGTCGGTGCGCTCGGACTGCCGGTACGGGCCGTGCGGGCCGCCGACCCCGACGCCCTCGTCCCAGTCGAGCCTCAGCCAGCGCAGCGCGTCGAGGATCTGCTCGACGCTCTCCTCGCTGTCGCGGGCGGCGTCCGTGTCCTCGATGCGGAAGACGAACGTGCCGCCGGTGTGGCGCGCGTACGCCCAGTTGAAGAGGGCGGTGCGGATGAGGCCGACGTGCGGGGTCCCGGTCGGCGACGGGCAGAAGCGGACGCGGACGTCGCTCCCGGTCGCGGTCGTGAACGGGTGCGCGTCCGGCGCGCTTTCCAGGGGCGGGGTGAGCTCAGACATACGAGGCCGATCCTACCGGCGGGAGGCGGTGCGGCGCCCGGGACCGCGGGGGTGGCAGCGCCTCGACCGCGGGCACGGACCCGCCTCGCGGGCAGTGCTTCTACCGGACAGCACTGCTCCGAGTCAACGGACTCCCGGAGCGGGCAGGAGCAGTGGTGCGCTGACCTCGGGCCTCTCGTCGAGAGGGCCTGAGCGCCGCACCGCAGGCCGCGCCGGGCCTCCGCGCGAGCGTGCCCGGAAGGAGCACTGATGAGCACGATCGATCTCGACACCCGCACCGACCGTCCGAGCGTCCTCACCGAGGCGGCGCGGGAGGAGAAGGACGCCCGCACGCTCTCGCTCTTCCAGGCGGCTGTGAGCGCGGAGGCCGCCGAGGGCGCGCGCATCCGCGAGCGCATCGTGCTCGACCACCTGGGCCTGGCCGAGGCCATGGCCCGCCGGGTCTCCCGGAGCGGAGGCGACTGGGCGGATCTGCGCCAGGTCGCCTACGTGGGCCTCGTGAAGGCCGCCCGCCGCTTCACTCCCGAGCGCGGCGACAGCTTCGCCGCGTTCGCCGTCCCCACGATCACCGGCGAGCTCAAGCGCCACCTCCGCGACCTCGGCTGGATGATCCGGCCGCCGCGCGGCGTGCAGGAGCTGCACCGCCGCTCCGCCGTCGTCGCCGACGAGCTCGCGCAGGAGCTCGGCCGTCACCCCACCGACCAGGAGATCGCCCGCCGCCTCGGAGTGGACGCGACGGAGGTGGCCGACGCGCGCCTCGCGGGGCATCCGCTCTCCCTCGACGAGACCGTGGGCGAGGGGGGCGTCGGCCTGGGCGACACCCTCGGCGGCGAGGACGACCGGCTGCTCGAGATCGACCGGCGGCACGGGCTCGCCGAGGCCCTCGCCGAGCTCGAGGAGGGCCAGCGCGAGCTCCTGCGGATGCGCTTCGTCGAGGAGCGGACCCAGCAGCAGATCGCCGACGCGCTGGGGACGACGCAGATGCAGGTCTCGCGCCTGCAGCGGCGGATCCTCGCGCAGCTCGCCGACCGGCTCGGCGCCCCCTCGCGCAGCCATCAGCCGCGCGCTCCCCGGGCCCGCGTGGCCACGGTCACTCCGGTCCGACCGGCGACGCGGCTGAAGTCCGCCTGAGGTGGGCCTCGGCACGCGACGGGAGCGACGCGAGGGCGGCGAGGACGTCGTCGACCTGGACCGCGAGCAGCGCCGGGTCCGGCTCGGCGGAGAAGACGTCGCCTCGGCGGAGGGAGGCGTCGGTCAGCACGACGTGCGGACCCGAGGCCGGAGGGCCCCAGGCCTCGGGCGGTGCCGGACCGAAGATCACGACCGAGGGGACGCCGTACGCGGAGGCGAGGTGCGCGGCTCCGGTGTCGACGGTCACCACGACCTCGGCGGCCGCGACGACCGCGGCGAACCCGCTGAGCGCGAGCTCCCCCGCCAGCACCTCGCCCGTGCCGGCGAGCTCGGCGACGCGGCGGGCGCGGTCGGCCTCGTTCGCGCCCCCGGTGTAGACGACGCGGTGCCCCTCGGCGGTGAGGGAGCGGGCCACCGCGGCGAAGCGCTCCTCCGGCCACTCGCGCGAGCCGTAGAAGGCCCCGATGTGCACGACGGCGGCTCCGGGGGCCGAGGCGGGCTCCTCCGGGACGGCGATCGCGACGTCCTCGGGGTCGGCGTCGAGACCGATCGAGTTCACCAGGCGGGCCCAGCGGGCGCGCTCGAGCTCGCCGTCGATCCAGAGCGGCCGCGGGTCCTCCGGGCCCGCGCCCGGGTCCAGCGCCGGGACGCGGAACTCGAGCGTGCGCTCGGGCGCGATCTCGCGCAGCCGCAGCCGCGACTCCGGGCCGTTGCCGTGGAGGTTCACGCCGAGCTCGACCCGGCCGGCGGCCATCGGCAGCGGGTCGTCGAGTCCGCGGAGGGTGGGCACGAGCGCGTCCAGGCCCTCGACCAGGTCGACGATCGGCTCGAGCCAGGGCGTGGTCGCCATGATCAGCCGGTGGTCCGGGAAGCCTCGGCGCAGGGCCTTGAGCGCCGGGACGGCGACGAGCAGGTCGCCGAGCTTGAGGGCGCGCAGCGCGAGGATCTCCGGAGTCCCGTCCGGGGCGGTGAGAGCGCGCACGGCGCCTCCTTCCTGTCGGAGTCCCCGTACCCCGCTGCGCGCACCTCAGACGCGCCGCCCGCAGATGCGAGCGACGCGCCCGGACGGACCGACTTCTCCGGAAGGGGGTTTACATCCCCGGTCGAGGGGTACGAGGAGAAGGTGAACGACTCCTCCTCCCGGAGCGCCGACGAGCGCGCGAGGGCCCCGCGCCTGCGGGGGATCCTCTTCGACCGCGATGCGACGCTCGTGGTCGACGTGCCCTACAACGGCGACCCGGCGCAGGTCTCCCCGATGCCCACCGCCCTCGCCGCGGTCGAGCGGGCGCGCGAGGCGGGGCTGGCCGTGGGCGTGGTCACCAACCAGTCCGGGATCGCCCGCGGGATCATCGACCGCGGCCAGGCCGACGCGGTGAACCGGCGCGTGGACGAGCTCTTCGGCGGCTTCGACGTGTGGATGCTCTGCCCCCACGGCCCGGAGGACGGCTGCTCCTGCCGGAAGCCCCGGCCCGGCATGGTGCTCGGCGCCGCCGAGCAGCTGGGACTGCCGGCCCGATCCCTCGCCGTGATCGGCGACATCGGGGCCGACGTCGGCGCCGCCGCCGCGGCCGGCGCCCGTGGAGTGCTGGTGCCGACTCCGATCACCCGCGCCGAGGAGGTGGACGCCGCTCCGCTGCAGGCGGCGACGCTCCTCGAGGCGGTCGAGCTGCTGCTCGCGATGCAGCCCGACGAGGACGCCGAGTGAGGCGCCGCGTGCTCGTCGCCCGCCTGGACAGCGCAGGGGACGTCCTGCTGTGCGGACCCGCTGTCCGCGCGATCGCGGCCGACGCCGAGGTGCTGCTGCTGAGCGGTCCGCAGGGAGCGCCCGCGGCCGCGCTGCTGCCGGGTCCCTCCTCCGTCCGCACCTGGTGGTGCCCGTGGATCGGCGACGCCTCCCGCCCCGTCGACGCCGAGCTCGTCGACGAGCTGCGCGCGATCGTCGAGGAGTTCGCGCCGGACGAGGCCGTGATCCTCACCTCCTTCCACCAGTCGCCGCTTCCGCTGGCCCTGCTGCTCCGCCTCGCCGGTGTCGCCCGCATCACGGGCGCCTCGGTCGACTTCGCGGGCGCCCTGCTCGATGTGCGCCTCGTCCCGGGCGAGACCCTCGAGGAGGACCAGCCGGAGCCGGAGCGCGCGCTCGCGATCGCGGCGGCGGCCGGCTTCGCGCTGCCCGCCGGCGACGACGGACGGCTCCGCGTGCGCCGCGAGGGCGTGCTGCCCGCCGCTCTCGGGGGGATCGGCCCCTACGCGGTCGTGCACCCCGGGGCAGCCGTCCCAGCCCGCGCCTGGCCCGCGGCGAACGCGGCCCGCGCCGTCGAGCTGCTGGCGGACGCGGGCCTCGCCGTCGTCGTCACCGGCGGCCCGGGCGAGCGCTCCCTCACGGCCGAGGTCGCGGGCACCCGCGGCATCGACGTCGGCGGGGCCACCGACTTCGCCGACGCCGCCGAGGTGCTGGCCGGCGCCGACGTCGTGATCTGCGGCAACACCGGCCCCGCGCACCTCGCCGCCGCGGTCGGCACCCCCGTGGTGAGCCTCTTCGCGCCGGTCGTCCCGGCCGTGCGCTGGGCGCCCTACGGCGTCCCGGTCGCGCTGCTCGGCGACCAGGAGGCGCCCTGCGCCGGCTCGCGCGCCCGCGTGTGCCCCGTCCCCGGCCATCCGTGCCTCGCGGAGGTGAGCGCCGAGGAGGCGGTCGCCGCCGCCCTCCGACTCCGACCCACGACTTCCCCGAGAGAGGCCATCGCATGAGGATCCTGCTCTGGCACGTGCACGGCGGCTGGGCGGACGCCTTCGTCCGCGGCGCCCACACCTACCTGCTCCCCACGACTCCGGCCCGCGACGGCTGGGGCCTGGGCACCGGCGGCCGCGACTGGCCGAGCGCCGTCGAGATCGCCCCCGAGGAGCTGCACGACGCCGACGTCGACGCGGTCCTCCTCCAGAGGCCCGAGGAGCTCGCCGAGGCCGAGCGCCTGCTCGGGCGACGCCTCGGCCGCGACGTGCCCGCCGTCTACGTGGAGCACAACACCCCCCGCGGGGACGTGCCGGACAACCGCCACCCGCTCGCCGACCGCGACGACCTGCTGATCGTCCACGTCACCCACTTCAACGCCCTGATGTGGGACACCGGATCGACGCGGACGACGGTGATCGAGCACGGGATCCACGACCCGGGTCCCCTCTACACCGGCGAGCTGCCGCACTTCGGCGTGGTCGTCAACGAGCCCGTCCGCCGGGGCCGGGTCGCCGGGACCGACCTGCTCCCCCGCTTCGGCGCCGTCGCTCCGCTGGACGTCTTCGGAATGAAGACCGACCGGCTCGCCGAGCTGCCGGGTCTGGAGGACGTGACGGTCCTCGGCGACGTCCGCACGCAGGCGATGCACGCGGCCCTGGCCCGCCGCCGGGTCTACCTGCACCCGTTCCGCTGGACCTCCCTCGGCCTCGCGCTGCTGGAGGCGATGCACCTCGGGATGCCCGTCGTCGCGCTCGACGTGACGGAGGCGGGGCGCGCCGTCCCGCCCGAGGCCGGAGCGGTCTCGAACGACCTCGACGCCCTCGTCGCCTCGGCCCGGGCGCTCGTCGAGGACCCGGACCGCGCCGCCCGCGCCGGCGCCGTCGCCCGCGAGGCCGCGCTCGCGCGCTACGGCCTCGCCCGGTTCCACCGCGACTGGGACGAGGTCCTCGCCGACCTCCCCGGACGCCGGTCGCCGGAGCCCGCTCTGGAAGGGAGCACCCGATGAAGCAGCACCTCTCCGCCGCGCCCGCGCTGACGATCGCCATGGTCTCGGAGCACGCGAGCCCGCTGGCGACCCTCGGCGGCGTCGACGCCGGCGGCCAGAACGTCCACGTGGCGGCGCTCGCCGACGCGCTCGCCCGCCGCGGCCACCGCGTCGTCGTCTACACCCGCCGCGACGACCCCTCCCTCCCCCGGCGCGTGCCCTTCACCTCGGGAGTCGAGGTCGTGCACATCGACGCCGGACCGCCGCGCCGGGTGTCCAAGGACGAGCTGCTGCCCTTCATGGGCGACTTCGCCGTCGACCTCGCCGAGGAGTGGCTGCAGGAGCGGCCGGACCTCGTGCACAGCCACTTCTGGATGTCCGGGGTCGCCGCGCTCGACGCCTCCGAGCGGGTGGAGCGAGCCACGGGTCGGCGCGTGCCCGTCCTCCACACCTTCCACGCGCTGGGCGTGGTCAAGCGCCGCCAGCAGGGCGCGCTCGACACCAGCCCCGAGGAGCGCGCCTGGCTCGAGCCCGGAGTGGGTCAGAAGGCCGACGGCGTCGTCGCCACCTGCTCGGACGAGGCTTTCGAGCTCAAGGGGCTCGGCGTGCCGACCTCGCGCATCTCGGTGGTGCCCTGCGGAGTCGACATCGACCGGTTCTCGGTCGAGGGCCCGGTCGCGCCGCGCGGCGAGCGCTCGCGGCTGATGACCATCGGACGCCTGGTGCCGCGCAAGGGCATGGGCATCGCGATCGAGGCGCTCGCGCACCTGGTCGCGGCCGGCCACGACGCCGAGCTCGTCGTCGTCGGGGGCTCCGGCTCCGGCGACGCGCTGACGGCGGACCCCGAGTACCAGCGGCTGCACGGCGTGGCCGCGAGCCTCGGCGTCGCGGACCGCGTCGACTTCGTCGGCCAGCTCTCGCAGACCGAGATGCCCGCGATGCTCCGCTCGGCCGACGTCGTGGTCTGCGCGCCCTGGTACGAGCCGTTCGGCATCACTCCGCTCGAGGCGATGGCCTGCGGCGTACCGGTCGTCGCCTCCTCCGTGGGCGGCCTGATCGACACCGTGGTCGAGGACGTCACCGGGGTCCACGTGCCTCCGCGAGACCCGGTCGCCCTGGCCGCCGCCCTCGGCTCGCTGCTGGAGGACCCCGACCGCGCCCGCGCCTACGGGACCGCCGGCCGCGAGCGCGTCGAGTCCCGCTACTCCTGGGACCGCGTCGCCGCCGACACCGAGCGCGCCTACGTCACGACCCTCGCCGGCCTCGGCGACGAGTCGCTCCTCACCGGCGCCACGAGCGCACCCTCATCCCCCACCACCCGGAAGGCGGCTCCGCGACGATGACCATCGACAGTGCGACCATCGACACCGTTCTGGACACCCCGGCCGACGCCGCCCGGCGCCTCGTCGACGACCACGTGGCGCGCGCGCTCGACGCGGTCGCGCAGCTGGAGCGCCACTCCGACAGGATCGCCGCCTGGGGCGTCGAGCTCGCCGACCGCCTGCACTCCGGCGCGCGCCTGCTCGCCGCGGGCAACGGCGGCTCCGCGGCCGAGGCGCAGCACCTCACCGCCGAGCTCGTCGGCCGCTTCGACGGCGACCGCGTCCCCTTCTCCGCCATCTCGCTGCACGCCGAGACGTCGAGCCTGACCGCGATCGGCAACGACTACGGCTTCGACCACGTGTTCTCGCGCCAGGTCACCGCGCACGCCCGCGCGGGCGACATCGTGGTCCTGCTCTCCACCAGCGGACGCAGCGCGAACCTCCTCCACGCCGCGGAGGCCGCCCGTGCGGCGGGCGCCCGGTCGTGGGCGCTGACCGGCGAGGGGCCGAACCCGCTCACCGAGCTCTGCGACGAGGCGATCGCCCTCGAGGGCCACGGCTCCAACGTGCAGGAGGCGCAGCTGGTGCTCGTGCACGCGCTCTGCCGGGCCTTCGAGCACCGGATCCGCGCGCGGACGGCGGCCGCCTCGTGAGCCGCCTGCGCCTCGTCGTCGTCGGCGACGTGATGCTCGACGTCGACCTCTCCGGACCCGCCGAGCGGCTGAGCCCGGACGCCCCCGTCCCCGTGGTCGACGTGTCGGCCCGCAGCGCCCGCGCCGGCGGTGCCGGGCTCGTCGCCCGGATGCTCGCCCGCGACGGGCACGAGGTGACGCTGGTGACCGCGCTCGCCGAGGACTCGGATCCGGACGTGGCGGAGCTGCGCGCCGAGCTGTCCGGCGTCCGCCTGGTCGCCGGGCCCTCGGGAGCGCCGACGCCGGTGAAGACCCGCGTCGCCGCCTCCGGCCAGGCCGTCGTGCGGATCGACCGCGGCTGCGAGACGCCGCCCGTCCCCGGCGTCACCGACGCGATGCTCGCCGCGCTCGCCGACGCCGACGCCGTGATCGTCGCCGACTACGGCCGCCGCCTGACCGAGGAGCCGTCGCTCCGCACGGCGCTCGACGCGCTCACCGTGCCGCTGGTGTGGGATCCGCACCCGCGGGGCTCGCAGCCGGTCGCCGCCACCTCCCTCGCCACCCCGAACCTGGCCGAGGCCACCGCCTTCTCGGGAGCCGTCGGCCGCGGAGTGACGCGCGCCGAGTCCGCCGCGACCACCCTCCTCGAGCGCTGGGGCTGCGGTGCGGTCACCGTGACGATGGGATCCTCCGGCGCCCTGCTGCGCTCCCGCGGCGCCGGCGTCCCGGTCGTCGCACCGGCCGTCGCCGTGCCGCCCACCGACCCGTGCGGCGCGGGCGACCGGTTCGCCGCGTCCGCCGCCGTCGCCCTCGCCGAGGGTGCGAGCACGTCGGAGGCGGTGCAGGCGGCGGTCGCCGCAGCCGGCGCCTACCTCCTCGCGGGAGGGGTCGCCTCCCTCTCCGCTCCCGCCGACCCCGCACCCCTCCACGGCGGCGGGGTGGACGCCCTGCGCGTCGCCGAGTCCGTCCGCGCGGCAGGAGGAACGGTGGTCGCGACGGGCGGCTGCTTCGACCTGCTCCACGCCGGCCACGCCCGCACCCTCTCCGCAGCACGCGCTCTCGGCGACTGCCTGATCGTCTGCCTCAACTCGGACGACTCCGTCCGGCGCCTCAAGGGCGCGGCACGGCCGATCATCCCCGAGGACGACCGCGTCGACCTGCTGCTCGCGCTCGAGTGCGTCGACGCCGTGCTGGTCTTCGGCGAGGACACGCCGGACGAGGCGCTGCGCCGCATCCGCCCCGACGTCTGGGTGAAGGGCGGCGACTACTCCGCCGAGTCCCTCCCCGAGACGGCGACGGTGGCGGAGTGGGGCGGCCGGGTCCTGACCGTGCCGTACCACCCGGGCCGCTCGACCACCCATCTCGCCGCCGCGCTCGCGCGTGTCGGCTGACCCGCGGCCCACGAGGCCCGCAGACCACCCCCGGAAGGAAACCATGAGCACCACTCCCACCCCCATCGGCCGCGTCCTGATCACCGGAGGAGCCTCCGGGCTCGGTGCGGCCGTCGCCGCCGCGGTCACCGCCGCCGGCGGCACCCCGATCGTGCTCGACCGCGACGTCTCGACGGTGAAGGAGGGCGTCGCCGCCTACCAGGTCGACGTCGCGAAGACCCGCGAGGCCGAGAAGGCGGTCGTCGAGATCGCCCGCGAGCACGGCGGGCTCGACGCCGTCGTGACCGCGGCCGGCATCGACCGCTGCGGCCGCCTCGTCGACGTGGAGCCGGAGGAGTGGGAGCGGGTCATCTCCGTGAACCTCCTCGGCACCGCGGCCGTCGTCCGCGCGGCGCTGCCCTTCCTCACCGAGACCCACGGCCGCGTCGTCACCGTCGCGTCCTCGCTGGCGATCAAGGCCGTGTCCGACGCGACCGCGTACTGCGCCTCGAAGTTCGGCGTGCTCGGCTTCACCCGTGCGCTCGCGGCCGAGACCAAGGGCGAGATCGGCGTGACCACGCTGATCCCGTCGGGCATGAAGACGCGCTTCTTCGACGACCGCGACGAGCAGTACAAGCCCGGCCCGGACGCGCTGCTGAACGACCCGGAGAACGTGGCGAACGCCGTCATGTTCGTCCTCGGCCAGCCGCGCGGCTGCGAGGTCCGCGAGCTCGTCATCACGCACGAGGAGGAGCCGTCCTGGCCGTGATCCGCTGACGCGGACCCCGGGATCCCCCCTGCTGCGAGATGCCACCTGTGCCGCCGACACGCCGATGTCGAGCACCACAGGTGGCATCTCGCGGTTCAGCGGGTGGAGGCGAGCACTCCGCGGACGTCCTCGAGCACGCGGTCGACCGGCACGTCGTCGACGAAGGTGAGCTCGTGCTCGCAGCGCGGAGCCGTCCAGCCCACCTGCGTCACATCGATGCCGCAGACCGGGCAGCGGGTGGTCCAGCTCAGCTGCACCCGGTGGCGCTGCCGTCCGAGGGGCTGCGCGTTGATCGCGTTGCCCACCCAGAAGATGCCGACCGTCGGAGCACCGACCGCGGCGGCGAGATGGCGGGGGCCGGAGTCGTTGCCGAGCACGAGGTCGGCGAGCGAGAGCAGCGGTGCCAGGTCCGGGAGGTCCACGACGCCCGCCCAGGAGACCGCTCCCGGCGCTCCGGCGACGATCTCATCGGCGGCGGGCACGTCGGAGGCGTCTCCCACCACCAGCACTCGCGCTCCGTCGTCGAGGAGAGCGGTCGCCACCTCGGCGAACGACGCGCTCGGCCAGCGGCGGCGGACATCGGTCGCTCCGGGATGGATCAGCACGAGCGGGCCGCCCGCGGGCAGCACTGCGGCCAGGCGGTCGCGGCGCTCCGGGTCGACGGGCAGGACGGGCTCCAGGCGGACGGCTCCGGCCCCGGCCAGCCCGACGATCTCGAGCGCCCGCAGCATCTCGTGCTGGTAGTAGACGTAGGGGATCGTGCGCTCGAGCTTTGCGGCGTCGTCGGTGCGCGACCCGATCGTGTGGCGCGCGCCGAGGCGCTGGAGGAACGGGTTGGAGTAGCGCCCGCCGCCGTGCAGCTGCACGGCCAGGTCGAAGCGGCGCGCGCGCATCCGCTCGGTGAAGTCCTCGACGACCCGGGGGTCCTCCCCCTCTCCGTCGCGGACGCCCTGCGCCACCGGCAGGATCTCGACGTCGGCGATCGGCGACTCGACGCCCGTCAGCAGGACCCGGTGCGCGGGCGTCCCGAGCAGGGTGATCTCGGCTCCCGGGTAGGCGGCCGCGAGGGCGTCGACGGCGGGCAGCGCGAACAGCAGGTCGCCGAGTCCGCCGCCGCGCAGGACGGCGATCCTCTCGACTCCGGCGAAGGGCTCTCGGAGGGGGGCGATGGCGACCACGACGGGTTCCTCTCAGGTGCGGAGGGCGCGCGGGCGCCGCTCCGGGGACGGTGCACTCCTCCACTTCCCCGCCGGGGCCGATCCGAAACCGGATCGGGGGCGAGCCCGTCGCCGATCCGGGGGCGGATTCCGGAGGCGGCGTGTCTAGGCGCGCACCACCCGGGTACCGGACGGATGCGTCCGCCACTCCGCGGGCGCCCCCGACCGAGAGGTGACCGTGACCATCGACATCACGACCCCCGCCACGACCGCCGCCGACGCCGTCCGCCGCGCGCGGACCGCGTTCCCCGCGTGGGCCGCCACCGCGCCCGCCGAGCGCGGCGCCCTGCTCCGTGCCGCCGCCCACCGCGTGGCCGAGCGCGAGCAGGAGCTCGCCGACCTCAACACGCAGGAGACGGGCAAGCCCGCCGGCGACGCCCTGGGCGGCGTCCGCGCCGGTGTCGACACGCTGCTCCAGTACGCCGAGCTCGGCCCGCTTCACCGCGGGAGGAGCCTGCGCGGAGGGGCTCTCAACGTCGATCTGGCCCTGCCGCACCCGCGCGGTGTCGTGCTCGCCCTCACTCCGTGGAACGACCCGGTCGCCGTCGCCGCGGGCCTCCTGGGCGCCGCGATCGTCTCCGGGGACGTCGTCGTGCACAAGCCGAGCGAGCGCAGCCCGGGCACGGGTGCCCTCTTCACGAGCATCCTCGCCGAGGCGCTGCCCGAGGGCGTGCTGACCCTGGTCGAGGGTGACGGGGCGGTCGGCGACGAGCTGGCGCGCACCGAGGGCGTCGATGTCCTCGCCCACGTCGGCTCGACCGCCACCGGCCGCGCGCTCGCCCGGGTCGCCGCCGTCACCGGCGCGCACGTGATCCTCGAGAACGGCGGCAACGACGCGCTCGTCGTCGACCGCGACGTCGATCCGGTCTGGGCCGCCGAGCAGGCCGCGCTGGGCGCCTTCGCCAACGCCGGCCAGATCTGCACCTCCGTCGAGCGGATCTACGTGCACCGCGACATCGCCGAGGCGTTCACGGCGGCGCTGGTCGCCGAGGCCGACCGCTGGAGCGCGGGCCCGCTCCCCCGCCTCGTCGACGCCCGCATGCGCGACGCCGTCCACGAGCACGTCACGGAGGCGCTCGGCAGCGGCGCGCGCGCCCTCACCGGCGGCACTCCCGGGGACGGCACCTTCTACCCCGCGACCGTCCTGGGCGACTGCACCGAGTCGATGCTGGTGATGACGGAGGAGACCTTCGGGCCCGTCGCGCCGATCCGCGTCGTCGACTCGTTCGACGAGGGCCTGGACCTGGCCGCCGCGAGCCCCTACGGCCTGGCCGCCTCGATCCTCACCGCCGACATGGAGCACGCGCACCGCGCCGCGGCGACGCTGCCGGTCGGCACCGTCAAGGTCAACGGCGTCTTCGGAGGAGCGCCGGGCGGCAGCGCCCAGCCCCGCGGAGCATCCGGCTCCGGCTTCGGCTACGGCCCGGAGCTGCTCGACGAGATGACCACCACCACGGTCGTGCACTTCGGCCTGCCCGTCCTGCCGGGAGGCGCGCGATGAGCCTCGAGGGCTCGGCGCTCCAGCGGGCGAGCGCCCTCCTGGCGCACGTCCACGAGCGCCCACCGGTCGTCGCCGTGATCGGGGACCTCATCCTCGACTCCTGGTGGCTCGGCGAGGCGGAGCGCGTCACGCGGGAGGCGCCCGCGCCGGTCCTGCGGCTCGAGGACGTCGTCGACGTCGCGGGCGGGGCCGCCAACACCGCCGCCAACCTGCGCGCGCTGGGCGCCGTCGTCCGCACGGTCGGCGTGGCCGGACGCGACTCCGAGGGCGACCGGCTCGTGCGCGCGCTCGAGCGGGCCGGCCTGGACACCTCCCGGGTCGTCCGCACCGGCGCCGCGACGACGATCAAGACCCGCGTGGTCGGCGGCGACAGCGTGATGCTGCGCGTCGACTCCGGCCCGCACCGCCCGGCCGACGACGAGCTGGCCCTGCTCGCCGGTGCCGCCGCCGAGGCCGCCGCGGGCGCCGACGCCGTCCTGGTCTGCGACTACGGCTCGGGGATCCTCCGCGAGGCCGTCGAGCGCCTGCTCGCCGTCGGGCGCCCCGGCCTCCTCGTGATCGACGCGCACGAGCTCGCCGACTGGGCCTTCGCCCGGCCGGACCTCGTCACCCCGAACGCCAAGGAGGCGGAGCGGCTGCTCGGCGGCTCCCTCGGCCGCGGGACGGAGCGGGCCGCCGCCGTGCGCGACGCGGCGGACGACCTGCGCGCCCGCTCGGGCGCCCGGCACGTCGTGGTCACCCTCGACCGGGACGGCTCCACCGCCCTCGACGCCGACGGCACGGTCAGCCGCACCTTCGCTCAGCCCGCGGAGGAGAAGCAGGCGTCCGGCGCCGGAGACACCTTCGCCGCGACCGCCACCCTCGCCCTCGCCGCCGGCCGCTCCCTGGCCACCGCCGTCGATCTGGCGCAGGCCGCCGCCGACGTGGTCGTGCAGCGTCCCGGCACCTCCGTCTGCTCGGGCGATGACCTGCTCGCCTCCCTCGCCGCTCCCGGCGCCGTCGTGCTCGGCGAGGACGCCCTCGTCGAGGTCCTCGCGGAGCAGTCGCGCCGCGGTCGCCGCGTGGTGTTCACCAACGGCTGCTTCGACGTCCTGCACCGCGGCCACACCGCCTACCTCCGCCAGGCCCGCGAGCTCGGCGATGTGCTCGTGGTCGCGGTGAACGACGACGACTCCGTCCGGCGGCTGAAGGGCGAGGGACGGCCGATCAACCCGGAGGGCGACCGCGCGGGTGTGATCGCCGAGCTGGGCTGCGTCGACTACGTGACTCTCTTCGGCGGAGACACCCCCATCCCGCTGCTCGAGCGCGTGCAGCCCGACGTCTACGTGAAGGGCGGGGACTACAACCCCGACATGCTCGCGGAGGCGGCCGTCGTCCGCTCCTACGGGGGCGTCGTCACCACGGTCGGCTACGTCTCGGAGCACTCCACGACCGAGATGGTCCAGCGCATCCGATCGGCCGCGCCGTGACCAGCCGCCGGTGGTCCGGGCGCTGGGGGCTCCCGGAGGCTCCCCGGCAGCCGCTGATCGACGTGCTGGTGCCGACGGTCGGCCGCCGTGCCGAGCTCGCCGCCACGCTCGCCGGACTCGCCGCCCAGGACGACCCGCCCTTCCGCGTGATCGTCAGCGACCAGTCCGACGACGCGGTCGCCGAGAGCGACCCGACGATCCTCGCGATGCTGCGCGTGCTGGAGGCGCAGGGCCGGGCTCCGGTGGTGCGCCGGCACCTGCCCCGGCGCGGGCTCGCGGAGCAGAGGCACTACCTCCTCTCCCTCGCCACCGCCCCGGCCGTCCTCTTCCTCGACGACGACGTGTGGCTCGAGCCGGGCACGCTCTCGCGGCTGCACGAGGCCCTCGAGCGCCTCGACTGCGGCTTCGTCGGCTCCGCGGTGCAGGGCCTGTCCTACCTCGAGGACGTGCGCCCGCACGAGACCGAGTCGTTCGAGACCTGGGAGGAGCGCGTGGAGCCCGAGCGGGTGCGGCGCGGAACCCCGGAGTTCGAGCGCTGGCCGCTGCACAACGCGGCCAATCTCACGCACGTCGCCGCCCGCCTCGACGTCCCGGAGGGCGCCTGGCGCGCGTACCGGGTCGCCTGGCTGGGCGCGTGCGTCCTCTACCGCCGCGACGCCCTCCTGGCCGTCGGCGGCTTCGACTTCTGGGAGCAGCTGCCCCCGGAGCACAGCGGTGAGGACGTCGCCGCGCAGTGGCGCGTCATGGAGCGCTTCGGCGGCGCGGGCCTCGTGCCCAGCGGCGCCGTGCACCTCGAGACGCCCACGACGGTCACCGACCGGCGCGTCGACGCCTTCGACCGGCTCTTCGCCGAAGAGCACTCGTAACACTCAGCAAGGCGACGAAAGGACAGCACGATGGACGCACCCAACCCGATCCAGATCCAGAAGTACCTGTCGGGCATCGACTACCCCGCCTCGAAGGACACGATCGTCGAGACCGCCGAGAAGGAGGGCGCGGACGGCGACGTCCTCGAGGCCCTCCGTGCGATCCCGGACGGCGACTACGAGAAGCCCACCGACGTGAGCTCGGCCGTCTCGAAGGTCTGATCACCCTCCGCGGGACGCCGCTCCGGTACACGGCACGCCGTGCCTGCCGTGCCGGAGCGGCGTCCCGCGATCGGCGATCGGCCGGCGCGGAGAGCCGAGGTCAGGCGGAGGCGTGCTCGCGCTCGCGCAGGACGCCGGACTCGAGCGCCTGGAACGACAGCACCTTGTAGCCCTCGGACTCGAAGAAGATCGTCGCCCGGTCGGCCTCCACGCTCATCACGGTGCCGGCGCCCCACTCGCGGTGCTCCACCGACTCGTCGACGCTCAGAGGTGCGTCCACGGGCGCCTCCACGGTCTCGCCGCTCGCCTCGTGCCGCTCGCAGCCGTCGCAGTTGCCGCACCATTCGGCCGACTCCACGCCGAAGTAGTCCAGCAGGACCCGGCGGCGGCACTGGCTGGTCTCCGCGTACGCGCGCATCATCGACAGGCGCGACTCCGCGATCCGCTCGCGGGAGGCCAGAGCCTCCTTCACCGCGTGCACGGCCTCGTCACCCGAGGCCTCGCGCGTCGCGCGCAGACCGGACCCGGTCTCCACCAGCCCCGCGTCCGCGAGATCGTTGACGATCCGGGCGATCGTGCGGGCCGGCTTCCCCAGCTCCCTCGCGAGAGCCGCGGAGTCGAGCCCCGGCTGCTCCGAGACGGCCGCCCAGATCACGCGCAGCGCGGCCTTGTCGACCGAGCGCTTGGCGAAGAAGCGGCGGAGACCGAGGTCCTCGGCGCGGTAGTGCAGAGCGCCCGTCGCCGGCTCGCCGTCGCGGCCCGCGCGGCCGATCTCCTGGTAGTACGCGTCGAGCGACTCGGTGGTCGTCGCGTGCAGCACGAAGCGGACGTCGGCCCGGTCGATGCCCATCCCGAAGGCCGAGGTCGCGACGACGACGTCGAGCTCGCCGGCGCGCCACTGCTCGTGCACGACCTTGCGCTCGGACACCTTGAGTCCGGCGTGGTACGCCGCGACCCGGCGCCCCTCCGCCGCGATGTCGGCCGCGTAGGCCTCCGTCTCCTTGCGGGTGGCGACGTAGACCAGGCCCGGAGCCGTCCAGCTGCGCGCCTCCTCGACCACGGCGGCGCGCTTCTCGTTCTCGCTCTCGTGGCGGTGCACCACCAGCCGGATCTCCGGACGGTCGACGCCGTGCACCTGGATCTCGGGGTCGGTCATCCGGAGGCGCTCGATGATCTCGTCGCGCACCGGCCCGGAGGCGGTGGCGGTCATCGCGAGCACCGGCGGGTCGCCGAGCTCGCCGCGCACATCGGCCAGGCGGAGGTAGTCGGGGCGGAAGTCGTGGCCCCAGGAGGAGACGCAGTGCGCCTCGTCGACGACCAGGAGCGACACTCCCGCGGCCGCCAGGCGCGCCACGTTCTCGGGCTTGGCGAGCTGCTCGGGCGCCAGGAGCACGTAGAGCGGGCCGCCCTCGTCGATCCGATCCCAGGCGCGGGCGACGGCCGCGGCGCCCTGGGAGGAGTTGATCGCGACGGCGGGCGGGGCCGCCGGAGCCGCCTCGATCGCGGCGAGCTGGTCGGCCTGCAGGGCGACGAGCGGGGAGACGACCAGGACGACGCCGCCGCGCTCGGCTCCGGCGATCTGGTAGACCGCGGACTTGCCGCCGCCCGTCGCCAGCACCAGCAGCGTGTCGCGCCCGGAGGCCGCCGACTCGATCGCCTCGCGCTGACCGGGGAGCAGCGACGACCAGCCGAAGTCCTCCCGGGCGATGCGGCTGACAGAGTCGGTGCGGGAGGAGTTCATAGCTCGACGCTACGACCAGACGGCCCCGGAGGCAGTCCGCTTGACAGCGCCGGGGAGCACGGTGAAGGCGCGTCGCCCGGCCTCGCGGCCCGCCTCTGCCCCCTCGTCCCCGCGCTGTCAACGTCCTGCGGAGGGGCCCGTCGCCTGCTGGGCTGGAGCCCCGACGAGAGGAGCCGACATGGCCGACCAGAACGTGAACGAGGACCTTCCCGGATCCGGCGGCGACGCCGTTCCGAACACCGGCGGCGCGCAGACGGTGCTGCCCGGCGAGGACGCGCCCGACGCCTCCGCCGCGGGGGCCGCTCCCGGGGGCACCGCGATCGACCGCGGTGTCACGGACGCCGTGACCGACGGCGACAGCGGAGGGGACACCGTCTCCGGCGACGCCGACCTGCCGGACGAGACCGAGGGCGCGGTCGGCAGCGACCCGGCGAGCGCCGACTGACGTCCCGCTCGGACGTGTCCGGCCCGCCGGATCCGAGGATCCGCGCGGGCCGGAGGCGCTCGTCCCTCCGCGGAGGAGGGCCCGGGCTCAGCGCCGGACGACCACCGGGTTGAACAGCGTGCCGATGCCCTCGACGTCCACCGCGACGGTGTCGCCGTTCGCGATCGGCCCGACGCCGGCGGGCGTCCCGGTGAGGATCACGTCCCCGGGGAGCAGCGTGAAGATGCGCGAGACGTAGGCCACGAGCTCGGGCACCCCGTGGATCATGTCGCCGGTGCTGCCCGACTGCTGCACGCGCCCGTTGACGCGCGTCTCGATCGCGCTCTCGTTCCAGACGAACTCGGTCTCGATGACCGGACCGAGCGGGCAGAAGGTGTCGTAGCCCTTCGCCCGCGCCCACTGGCCGTCGGAGCGCTGGAGGTCGCGCGCGGTGACGTCGTTGGCGATCGTGTACCCGAAGACCACGTCCTCGTAGTCCTCCGCGCGGACGTTGCGGGCCACGGCGCCGATCACGATCGCCAGCTCGCCCTCGAACTCCACCTGCTGGCTGTCCTCGGGGAGGACGATCGCCTCGTCCGGGCCGATGACCGACGTGTTCGGCTTGAGGAACACCAGCGGCTCCGCCGGGGCGTCGCCGCCCATCTCGGCCGCGTGGTCGGCGTAGTTCTTCCCGATGCCGACGACCTTGGAGCGCGGGATCACCGGCGCGAGGAGCTTCGCCTCCGCGATCGGGATGCGCTCCCCCGTGGTGTCGAACCCGGCGAACATCGGGTCGCCGGCGAGCACGACCAGGTCGTCCTCGTCCACGATCCCGAAGTGGATCGCTCCCCCGTTGTCCCCGTCGCGCTGCGTGGCGAATCGTGCGATCTTCATGCGTCCAGCCTCGTCATCCATCCGTGCGTGTCCTCGCGGCGTCCGTACTGGATGCCGGTCAGCTCCTCGCGGAGCGACATCGTGAGCTCCCCGGCGGGCGCGCCCTCGCGGCCGTAGGAGAAGCCCTCGCCCTTGAGCTCGGCGATCGGGGTGATCACGGCGGCGGTCCCGCAGGCGAACACCTCGACCACGTCGCCGGAGGCCACCCCGTCGCGCCACTCGTCGATGCTCACGCGGCGCCGCTCGACGCGGTGGCCGCGGTCCTCGGCGAGCTGCAGGACGCTGTCGCGCGTGATGCCCTCGAGGATCGAGTCCGATTCCGGGGTGACCAGCGTGCCGTCCTTCTTCACCAGCACCACGTTCATGCCGCCGAGCTCCTCGATCCACTGCGACTCCTGCGAGTCGAGGAAGAGGACCTGCGCGCAGCCGTGGCTGTAGGCCTCCTGCTGCGGAAGGAGGGAGGAGGCGTAGTTGCCGCCCGTCTTCGCCGCTCCCGTGCCGCCCTTGCCCGCCCGGGCGTAGGAGGTGGAGAGCCAGATCGACACGGGGGCGACCCCGCCCGAGAAGTAGGCGCCGGCGGGGCTGGCGATCACGTAGTAGCCGACGTCCTCGGCCGCGCGCACGCCGAGGAACGCCTCCTGCGCGAACATGAACGGGCGCAGGTAGAGGCTGGTCTCCGGCTCCGAGGGGACCCAGTCGCCGTCGACCGCGATCAGCTGCCGCAGCGACTCGACGAAGAGGTCCGTCGGGAGCTCCGGCAGCGCGAGGCGGCGGGCCGAGCGCTGCAGGCGGCGCGCGTTCGCCTCCGGGCGGAAGGTCCAGACGGAGCCGTCCTCGTGGCGGTAGGCCTTCATCCCCTCGAAGATCTCCTGCGCGTAGTGCAGGACGGCGGCGGCGGGGTCGAGCGCGAGCGGGCCGTAGGGCTCGACGCGGGCGCTGTGCCAGCCGTCCGTGCGGGTCCAGCGGAGGCCGACCATGTGGTCGGTGAAGTGCATGCCGAAGCCGGGGTTCGCGAGGATCCGGGCGCGCTCCTCGGCGGAGCGGGGCGCGGGGGCGGCGGTCACCTCGAAGGCGAGGTCGGCGGGGGCGGAGTCGGTGCTCATCGTGGTGGTGTCCTTCTGCGGGGGATCAGCGGAGGCGGGCGACGACGGAGTCGCCGATCGCGGCCGTGGAGCGCGGGGTGCCGTCGCGCGACTCGATGTCGGCGGTCACGGCCGCGGTGACGCGGGCGGCCTCGTCGCTCCGGCCGAGGTGGTCCAGCAGCATCGCGGCCGAGAGGATCGCGGCGGTCGGGTCGGCGAGCTGCCGTCCGGCGATGTCGGGCGCGGATCCGTGGACCGGCTCGAACATGCTGGGGAACGCGCCGTCGGGGTTGATGTTGCCCGAGGCCGCGAGTCCGATGCCGCCGCTGATCGCGCCGGCCAGATCGGTCAGGATGTCGCCGAAGAGGTTGTCGGTGACGATGACGTCGAACCTAGCAGGGTCGGTCACGAGGAAGATCGTGGCGGCGTCCACGTGGAGGTAGTCGACGGCCACGTCCTCGAAGGCGGCCCCCACCTCGTCGACGATCCGCTTCCAGAGCGAGCCGGAGAAGACGAGGACGTTCGTCTTGTGGACGAGCGTCAGCCGGGAGCGACGCGTGCGGGCGAGCTCGAACGCGTGTCGGACGACGCGCTCGACCCCGTAGGCGGTGTTGACCGACACCTCGTTGGCGACCTCGTGCGGGGTGCCCTGCCGGATCGAGCCGCCGGTGCCGACGTAGGGCCCCTCCGTGCCCTCGCGGACGACCACGAAGTCGACCTCGCCGGGAGCCGCGAGCGGCGAGGGGACGCCCGCGTAGAGACGGGTGGGCCGCAGGTTGACGTAGTGGTCGAGCTCGAAGCGCAGCCGCAGGAGCAGCCCGCGCTCGATGTTCGCGTCCCGGAGGCGCGGGTCGCCCGGTGCTCCGCCGACGGCGCCCAGGAGGATCGCGTCGTGCCCCGCGATCGCCGCGAGGTCCTCGTCGGTGAGGACGTCGCCGGTCTCGAGGTAGCGGGCGGCGCCGAGCGAGAAGGTGGTCGTCTCGAGCACCAGGTCGGAGTCGGCGGTGACGGCGTCGAGGACCTTGACGGCCTCGGCGGTCACCTCGGGCCCGATCCCGTCTCCGGGGATGACGGCGAGCTTCACGGTGCGGGGCATGGCGGTCCTCAGGCGTACGGGGTCGGAGTCCCCCCAGCGTACTCGCGGCCCGCCCGCGCCGCGGTCCGGGGCACGCGCCCCCCGTCGGGCTGGCGAGGGCCGCCGGGGAGGCGCTGCGCGTCCCGGGCGGCCTCCCTCGGGAGGAGAGGAGGAGCGTCAGCTCCGGCGGAGTCGCCAGGCGCCGACCGCGGCGGCGGCCAGCACGAGGACGACACCGAGCCAGGCCGACCAGCCGACGCCCGAGTCGAACGCCGCGCTCGCCGACGCGACGAGGCTCGCGGCGGAGTCGGCGGGCAGCTCGCCGGCGACCGAGACGGCGCCGCCGAGGGTCTCCCCGGCCCGCTGCGCCTGCGCGGCGTCGAGGCCCTCGGGCAGCACGACTCCCCCGCGGTACACGGCGGTGAGGACCGTGCCGAGCGTCGCGGTGCCGAGGACGGCACCGAGCTCGTAGGCGGTCTCGGAGACGGCGGAGGCCGCACCGGCCTTGTCGGCGGGCGCGTTGGCCAGGATCAGCTCGTTCGACACCGTCTCGGCCGCACCGATTCCCAGGCCGAGGAACGCGAAGGCGACGGCGACGGTGAGCGCGGACGCTCCTCCGGGCGCCCCGCTGCCGAGGGCCAGCAGGATGTACCCGACGGCCGAGACCAGCAGTCCGGCCGGGACGACGAGGCGCGGAGCGACGCGGCGCGCGATCGGCACCACGCCGAGCCCGGCCAGGATCATCACGGCGAGGCCCGGCACGAGCACGAGGCCCGCCTCCAGGGGCGAGAGCCCGACCACGAGCTGCAGGTGCTGCGAGAGGAAGAAGAGCCCGCCGACCAGCGCGGTGACGCTGAGGAGGTTGACCACGATCGCCGCACTGAACGAGCCGCGGCGGAAGAGCGAGAGATCGAGCATCGGCGAGGCCCGGCGCTGCTGGCGGCGGACGAACAGAACTCCCGAGACGACGCCCACGACGAGCGCCGCGACGCCGACCACGTCGATCCCGTGCTCGGCGAAGGACTTCACCGCGTAGACGACCGGCGCCATGGTCGCCAGCGACAGCAGGATGCTGACCACGTCGTCCGGGCCGGGCTGCGGGTCGCGCGACTCCGGCACCAGGATCGGCACCAGGACGACCAGCGGGAGCAGCACGGGCACCGCGAGCAGGAACACCGACCCCCAGGGGAAGTGCTCGAGCAGCACGCCGCCGACCAGCGGGCCGATGCCCGAGCCCACGGCGAAGCCGGTCGCCCAGATCGCGATCGCGAGGCGGCGCTGGTCGCGGTCGGGGAAGACGCTGCGCAGGAGCGAGAGCGTCGAGGGCATCAGCATCGCGCCGAAGAAGCCCAGTGCCGCGCGGGCGCCGATGAGCGCCGCGGCGGTGGGAGCGAACGCGGCCACGACCGAGACGGCGGCGAAGCCGACCGCGCCGACCAGCAGGAGGCGCCGCCGCCCGACGCGGTCGCCGAGGCTGCCCATCGCCACCAGCAGGCCCGCGAGCACCAGCGGGTAGGCGTCGACGATCCACAGCAGCTCGGTGCCGGAGGGGCCCAGATCCTCGGCGATCGAGGGGAGCGCGAAGTTCAGCACCGTGTTGTCGACCGAGACCAGCAGCACCGGGAGCATCAGCACCGCGAGCGCCACCCAGGCGCGTCGCCCGACCCGGTCGGCGGCGCCGGCGGTGTCGTGGGTGGAGACGGGAGCGGTGCGCGCGGACACGGGGACGACCTTTCAGAGGAGAACGGAGAGAGTATACCGTCCAGCCGGTACAGTCGCCACTGATCCGCCGTAGGATGGTCGCCGTGCCTCCTGCCCCCGCCCGCGACCGCGTCCTCGACGCGTTCGAGCATCTCCTCATCGAGCAGGGCGAGCGCGCCGCGACCCTCGACGCCGTCGCCCGCGAGGCCGGAGTCTCCAAGGGCGGGCTGCTCTACCACTTCCCCTCGAAGGACGCCCTCGTCGACGGGCTCCTGCAGCGCCTCGACGCGCGGCGGGAGGCGGACGTCGCGCAGAGCCTCGCCGCTCCCGAGGGCGTGGTCGCCTACCTGCTGCGCACCTCCTTCGCCGCCGACTCGGCCTTCGACCGCACGATCCTCGCCGTGTCGCGCATCGCGCAGGGGCACGACGAGCGCGCCAGCGGCGGCCTCGCGCGGATCCACGACAGCTGGAACGAGGTGGTCGCCGACGCCGTGGGCGACCCGCTCGTCGCCCGGGCGATCGTCCTGATGAGCGACGGGCTCTACTACAACTCCGCCCTGCTCCCCACGGGCTCGCCGTCGCGCGGCGAGGCCGAGGACGTCCTCGCGGTCGTCCAGCGCCTCCTCGGGAGCTGAACCGCGCCGCCCCGGCGGACCCGCTACAGCTCGACGACGCCGTCGATCAGGGTCACCGTCGCGCCGCCGATCCAGATCGCGCCGTCCGTGCTCTCGACGCGCACGCGCCCGGCTCGGCCCAGCGCCGCCCCCTGAGCGGCCGTGTAGCGCTCGGGCAGCACGCCGCTGCCGATCAGCCACTGGGCGATCCCCGCGTTGAGGCTCCCCGTCACCGGATCCTCGGACACACCGGCGTCGGGGATGAACGCCCGCACCTCGACCGCGCACTCGCCTCCCGCCGGATGCTCGCCCACGACGCCGACGGGGAGCCCGGCGAGGAGAGCCTGGTCCGGCCGCAGTGCGAGGACCTGCTCCGCCGACGCGAGCCGCACGGCCAGCCAGCCGGGACCGTTGTCGACCCACTCGTGGTCGAGGATCTCCGCGCGCGGGATCCGCAGAGCCGCGGCCACCCGCTCGAGCGTCGCCTCGTCGACCGGTCCGGTCCGCCGGCGGGGCGGGGCGGCGAAGGCGATGCCCTCCTCCGTCACCCGCAGTCGGACGAGACCCGCGGCGCACTCCTGCACGAGCTCCCCCGCCGCGCGGGCCGTCCCTCCGGCCGCGAGCCAGGCGTGCGCGCTTCCGAGGGTCGGGTGCCCGGCGAAGGGCAGCTCCCCGCCCGGCGTGAAGATCCGCAGCCGGTAGTCGGCCGCGGGGTCGCTCGGGCGGAGGAGGAAGGTCGTCTCGGAGAGGTTCGTCCAGCGCGCGAACTCCGCCATCGCGGCGTCGCCCACGCCGTCGCCGTCGATGACGACCGCCACCGGGTTGCCCCGGAACGGCGCGGCGCCGAAGACGTCGACCTGAGCGAACCGCCGCGTGCTCACTGCTCAGTGATGTCGATCTCCTGCATGAGGTCGGCGTCGATCGCGACGCGGACCTTCTCGAGCAGGCCGTCCGGGGCGGGGGAGTCGATGGTGATCACCGAGAGCGCCTTGCCGCCCGCCTCGGTGCGCGCGATCTGCATGCCCGCGATGTTGACCGCGGCGTCGCCGAACTCGCGGCCGTAGACCGCGACGATCCCGGGGCGGTCGACGTAGCTCATGACGACGAGGTGCTTCGCGAGGGGGACCTCGACGTCGTAGCCGTTGATCGCCACGATCTTCTCGACCTGCTTGGTGCCGGTCAGCGTGCCCGAGACCGAGATCTGCGAGCCGTCCGAGAGCGCGCCGCGCAGCGTGATCACGTTGCGGTACTCGTCCGAGACCGGCTCCGTGATCAGGCGCACCTCGATGCCGCGCTGCTCCGCGAGCACCGGCGCGTTGACGTAGGACACCGTCTCCGAGACCACGTTGGTGAACACGCCCTTGAGGGCCGCCAGCTTGAGGACCTTCACGTCGTAGCCGGCCAGCTCGCCGCGCACCTCGACGTCGATGGAGGTGACCGGCGAGTCCGCGAGGCCCGAGAAGACCTGGCCGAGCTTCTCGACCAGCGGGATGCCGGGGCGCACGTACTCGTCGATCACGCCGCCGGCGACGTTCACGGCGTCCGGCACGAGCTCGCCCGAGAGCGCGAGGCGCACCGAGCGGGCGACCGAGACGCCGGCCTTCTCCTGCGCCTCGTCGGTCGAGGCCCCGAGGTGCGGAGTGACGACCACGTTCTCGAGGGCGAGCAGCGGCGATCCGGTCGGCGGCTCCTTGACGAACACGTCGAGTCCGGCGCCGGCGATGGTCTTCGCGACGAGCGCGCGGTGCAGCGCGTCCTCGTCGATGAGGCCGCCGCGGGCCACGTTCACGATGAACGCCGACGGCTTCATCAGCGCCAGCTGATCGTCCGAGATCATGCCCGTCGTCTCGGGGGTCCTCGGCATGTGGATCGTGATGAAGTCGCTCTCGGCCAGCAGCTCCTCCAGGGAGAGGAGCGTGACGCCGAGCTGCTGCGCGCGGGCGCTGGTCACGTAGGGGTCGTAGGCGACGACGTTCACGCCGAAGGCCTGCAGGCGCGCGGTGATCAGCGCGCCGATGCGGCCGAGGCCGATGATGCCGACGGTCTTCTCGTAGAGCTCGACGCCCGTGTACTTCGAGCGCTTCCAGAGGCCCTGCGCGAGCGCGCTGTGCGCGGCGGGGATGTGGCGGGCGAGGCTCAGGATGTGGCCGACGGTGAGCTCGGCGGCCGAGATGATGTTCGAGGTCGGCGCGTTCACGACCATGACGCCCGCGGCGGTCGCGGCGGTGATGTCGACGTTGTCCAGGCCCACACCGGCGCGGGCGATCACCTGGAGCGAGGGGGCCGCGGCGATCGCCTCCGCGTCGACCTGCGTCGCGGAGCGCACCAGGATCGCGTGCGCCGTGGCGAGGGCCTCGAGCAGCGCCGGGCGGTCGGTGCCGTCCACGGAGCGGATCTCGAAGTCGGGACCGAGCGCGTCCACGGTGGCGGGCGAGAGTTCTTCGGCGATCAGGACGACCGGCTTTGTCACGAGAGGCGCTTCCTTCGGAGAGGGGACGGAGCGGGCACCGAGGCGGGGGCGTCGGCAGCCCCCCGTCACTGTAGCGGAGGGGTGCGCGCGCCCCGCGCCGTGTGACGCCGCCGGTCAGCTCAGCGAGACCAGGCTCTCGACGCCGAGGACGAGCTGCACGTCGAGCGAGAGCGCCGCCGAGAGGCAGAGGGCCGCCGCGAGCAGTCCGATGCGCGCCGGGAGCCCCCGGCGGCGCCCGAGCAGGACGGCGGCGACGAAGCAGGCGACCGGCAGCACCAGGCCGAGCAGGAGCACCGCCCAGCCCGTCGGGTTCAGGTCGGTGCCGAGGGAGGCCGCGTAGCTGCTCAGGCCGATCAGGTTGCCGACCGCCTCCCAGACGTCCCAGGCGAAGAAGAGCGCGAACACCACGGCGACGAGGACGGAGGCGGCCAGGCGACGGCCGGTCCGGTCGCGCCGGCCGGTCCCGCCGAGGGTGGCCCGGGTCGAGTCGGTCATCAGGCCCCCTTCAGGAACGGCAGCGGAGCGAGGAGGACGAGTCCGGCGACCAGCCAGAGCACGCGGATGCGCACCCGGGCGTCGCGGGTGGCGAGGAGCGCCACGGCGAACCACACCGGCGGCGCCAGGACCGCCAGCCAGAGCCCGAGCGAGTAGAGGGCGCCGCCGAGCGCATCGCCCGCGAAGCCGGCCGCGGCGACCGGCGACTGCCGCGTCGCCGTGATCGCCCAGGCGATGGCGTACAGGAGGTAGAGGCCGGCCGCGATGCCCGCGGCGATCAGCAGAGCGGACGAGGACGCGGCCTCGTCGTCGGGGTCCTCGTCCTCGGAGTCGTCGTCGTCCGAGCCGTCGTCCGCCGGGCCCGCCCCCGCGACCGTGCGGGGCGTCCGGCGCACGCGCGCCGTCCCCGCGGCGAGCGTCGGGTCCGCGCCCTCGCCCGCCCACTCCAGGGCCTCGTCGTCGGCGTCTTCCTCCGGGCCGGCGTCCGGCCCGCGGTCCACCGGCGGGGTCGCCGCGTCGTCGTCCTCCGGGGAGCGGCCCGGTCCACCATCGATCACCGCAACACCCTAGCCGCGCGCACCTCGCAGGAGGCTCGGAGCCCGCCGCCGCCTCCCCGACACCCGGCGGACACCCCGCGTCCTCCCCCGGGGGCGAGGCTGAGCGGATGGACGACCGCCGCCGCCGCTTCGTCGCCCTCGGCGACTCCTTCACGGAGGGGGTCGGCGACCCGCACCCGCGCCTGCCGAACGGGGTGCGCGGCTGGGCCGACCGCGTCGCCGAGCGCCTGGCGAAGGCTGAGCCGGGCTGGGAGTACGCGAACCTCGCCGTCCGCTCGAAGCGCCTCGCCCAGATCACCGAGGACCAGCTCGCGCCCGCCCTCGCGCTCCGCCCCACCCTGATCACGCTGTACGCCGGCGGCAACGACATCCTCGACCTCGGCACCGACACCGTCGATCTGATCACCCGCTACGAGGCGCTCGTCGACGCGCTCGCGACCACCGGCGCCTCCCTCGTGCTCTTCACCGGCGTCGACATCCCGGGACTGCCCGCCCCGCGGATGTTCCTGCGCCGCAACCACCTCTACAACAGCGCCGTCCGCCGGATCGCCCGCGAGCGGGGCGCGATCCTCGTCGACTACTGGGCGATGCGGGAGTTCCACTCCCCCGTGCTCTGGTCGCCCGACCGGATGCACCTCTCCAAGCGCGGGCACCGCGTCCTGGCCGGCCGCGTGCTCGACACGCTCGGCGTGCCGCACACGATCTCGACCGGGCCCTGGGACGCTCCCGAGCCGCTCCGCCTCCGAGCACGGCTGCGCGAGCAGCGCCGCTGGGCGGCCGACTGGGTCCTCCCCCTCGTCGGCCGCAAGCTGCGCCGGGTGACGCTCGGCGACCACCTCTCGCCCCGGTGGCCGGGCCCCGTCCTCGTCCCGCCGAAGGGCGGTCTCCGCCGTCTCGTCCGCGAGCTCGAGCGGTAGGCGCGCCCCGGACGCGGAGGAGCCCCGGCCCGGCGAGGGGATCCCGGTGGACGGGTCCCTCGTCGGGCCGGGGCTCCCCCGGTCGACGCGGTGCGGCTAGCGCGCGACGCTGCCGTCGGTGTAGTCCTCGTCGGTCTGCTTCCAGGCGAAGAGCTTGCGCAGCTCGCGGCCGGTCTCCTCGATCGGGTGCTTCTCGCCCTTCGCGCGCAGCTCCTGGAACTCGGGTCCGCCCGCGTCCTGGTCGCCGATGAAGCGCTTCGCGAAGGCGCCGCTCTGGATGTCGCCGAGGACGGCCTTCATGTTCTCCTTCACGCGCGGGTCGATGACGCGCGGGCCGGAGACGTAGTCGCCGTACTCGGCGGTGTCGGAGACGCTCCAGCGCTGCTTGGCGATGCCGCCCTCCCACATGAGGTCGACGATGAGCTTGAGCTCGTGCAGCACCTCGAAGTAGGCGATCTCGGGCTGGTAGCCGGCCTCGACGAGGGTCTCGAAGCCGTACTGGACGAGCTGCGAGGTGCCGCCGCAGAGCACGGCCTGCTCGCCGAACAGGTCGGTCTCGGTCTCCTCGGTGAAGGTGGTCTTGATGACGCCGGCGCGGGTGCCGCCGATGGCCTTCGCGTAGGACTTCGCGGTCTCCCAGGCGGTGCCGGTCGCGTCGTTCTCGACGGCGATGATGTCCGGGATGCCGCGGCCGGCGACGAACTCGCGGCGCACGGTGTGGCCGGGGGCCTTCGGCGCGATGAGGATGACGTCGACGCCCGCGGGCGCCTCGATGTAGCCGAAGCGGATGTTGAAGCCGTGCGCGAAGGCGAGGGTCTTGCCCTCGGTCAGCGCGGAGGCGATCTGCTCGCTGTAGATCGCGCGCTGGTGCTGGTCCGGCGCGAGGATCATGATCAGGTCGGCCCAGGCCGCGGCGTCGGCGACGCTCTTGACCTCGAAGCCGTCGTCCTCGGCCTTGGCGGTCGACTTCGACCCCTCCTTCAGCGCGATGACGACCTGGACGCCGGAGTCGCGGAGGTTCTGCGCGTGCGCGTGGCCCTGCGAGCCGTAGCCGACGATCGCGACCTTCTTGGACTGGATGATGGAGAGGTCGGCGTCGGCGTCGTAGATGAGCTCGGTCACGTGGTGAGTCCTTTTCTGTAGTGGAGAGTTCGCGGTCAGTTCTTGAAGACGCGCTCGGTGATCGACTTGGAGCCGCGCCCGATGGCGAGCAGGCCCGACTGCGCGATCTCCTTGATGCCGTAGGGCTCGATCACCCGCAGGAACGCATTGGTCTTGCCGGTGTCGCCGGTGACCTCGATCACCAGGGCGTCGGTCGCGACGTCGACCACGCGGGCGCGGAAGAGCGTGACGGCCTCGAGCACCTGCGAGCGCGTGACGTTGTCGACGCGGACCTTGACGAGCAGGTGCTCGCGCTGGACCGACTGGTCGGTGTCGAGCTCGACGATCTTGATCACGTTGACGAGCTTGTTGAGCTGCTTCGTGACCTGCTCGAGCGGCAGGTCCTCGACGTCCACGGCGACCGTGATGCGCGAGAGCCCGGCCAGCTCGGTCGGACCGACCGCCAGCGACTCGATGTTGAAGCCGCGGCGGGCGAACAGCCCGGCGACACGGGTGAGCAGTCCCGGCTTGTCCTCGACGAGCAGGGAGAGAACGTGGTGCGTCATGCGGGTCTACTCCTCGTCGTCCCAGGTCGGGCTGTGGTCTCGGGCGTACTGGACGTAGCTGTTGGAGACGCCCTGCGGGACCATCGGCCAGACCATGGAGTCGCGGCTGACGACGAAGTCGATCACCACGGGCCGGTCGTTGGTGGCGATGGCGAGGCGGATGGCGTCGTCGATCTCCTCCGGCTTCGTGACGCGGATGCCGAGCGCGCCGTAGGCGTCGGCGAGCTTCACGAAGTCGGGCACCCGGACGGTGTCGTGACCCGTGTTGAGGTCGGTGTTGGAGTAGCGGCCCTCGTAGAACAGGGTCTGCCACTGGCGCACCATGCCGAGCGAGGAGTTGTTGATCACCGCGACCTTGATCGGGATGTCGTTGATCGTGCAGGTGGCGAGCTCCTGATTGGTCATCTGGAAGCAGCCGTCGCCGTCGATCGCCCACACGGTGCGCTCGGGCTCGCCGACCTTGGCGCCCATCGCCGCGGGCACGGAGTAGCCCATGGTGCCGGCGCCGCCGGAGTTCAGCCACGAGTTGGGGCGCTCGTACTTGATGAACTGCGCCGCCCACATCTGGTGCTGGCCGACGCCGGAGGCGAAGACGCCCTCGGGGCCGGTGATCTCGCCGATGCGCTTGATGACGTACTGCGGTGAGAGCAGGCCGTCGTTCGGCTCGGTGTAGCCGAGCGGGAACTCCGTCTGCAGGCCCTTGAGGTAGCTCCACCACTCGGAGGTGTCGGCGCGGCCGTCGGCGGAGGCCTTGGCGAACGCGTCGGTGAGGTCCGGGAGGACGTCCTTCAGGTCGCCCACGATCGGCACGTCGGCGGTGCGGATCTTGGAGATCTCGGCCGGATCGATGTCGACGTGCACGACCTTGGCGTGGGGCGCGAAGAGCGCCGCCTTGCCGGTCACGCGGTCGTCGAAGCGCGAGCCCAGCGCGAGGATCAGGTCCGCCTCCTGCAGCGCGAGCACCGCGGGGACGGTGCCGTGCATGCCGGGCATGCCCAGGTGCTGCTCGTGCGAGTCCGGGAACGCTCCGCGCGCCATCAGCGTGGTCACCACGGGAGCGCCGCAGGCCTCGGCGAACGCCTTCAGCTCGGCGGCCGCGCGGGCGCGGATGATGCCGCCGCCCACGTAGAGCACCGGCTTCCTCGACTCGACCAGCAGCTGGGCCGCGGCCTGGATCTGCTTGCCGTGGGCCTTCGTGACCGGCCGGTATCCGGGCAGGTCGATCTTCGGCGGCCAGAGGAACGGCGCCTGGTCCTGCTGCGCGTCCTTCGTGATGTCGACCAGCACGGGGCCGGGGCGGCCGGTGGTGGCGATCAGCGCGGCGGAGGCGAGGGCCGAGGGGATGTCCTCGGGGCGCGTCACGAGGATGGAGTGCTTCGTGATCGGCATCGTGATGCCGACGATGTCCGCCTCCTGGAACGCGTCGGTCCCCATGAGCGTCGAGAACACCTGGCCGGTGATCGCGAGCATCGGAACCGAGTCCATGTAGGCGTCCGCGATCGCGGTGACCAGGTTGGTCGCTCCGGGGCCCGAGGTCGCGATGCAGACGCCGAGCTTGCCGGTCGCCGAGGCGTAGCCCTCGGCGGCGTGGCCGGCGCCCTGCTCGTGGCGGACCAGGATGTGCCGGATCTTCGAGGAGTCCATCAGCGGGTCGTAGACCGGGAGGATCGCGCCGCCGGGCAGGCCGAAGACGTCCTCGATCCCGAGCATCTCGAGCGAGCGGACGACCGCCTGCGCTCCGGTGAGGACCTCGGCCGCGGGGGCGGCCCCGGGAGCGTGGGCGGGTCGGGGTGGCTGGGGCGTCGGTGCGGGCTGCACGGCGGACGGATCCGGAGTCATGCGGGTGTCGATTCCTTCAGGAGGTGGTGCGGCGGCGGGCAGAGCCGGAGGCGAGTGCCCGGGAACGCGAGTGCGCGGCCGGCCGGAGCGGGCCGGGTCACCCGGTGACGGCGCCCTCGGCTGCCGAGCGGACGAGCTTGGCGTACTTGGCGAGGACACCGCGGGTGTAGCGCGGAGGGAGAGGGGCCCAGCCTTCTCGGCGGGCGGCGAGCTCGGACTCGTCGACGAGTAGGTCGATCGAGCGAGCGGCGATGTCGACCCGAATCGGGTCTCCGTCGCGAACGAATGCGATGGGACCTGCGTCCACCGATTCGGGAGCTATGTGGCCGATGCACAGGCCGGTTGTGCCGCCTGAGAATCGTCCGTCCGTCAACAGTAGTACATCTTTTCCGAGCCCGGCCCCCTTGATGGCGGCGGTGATGGCGAGCATCTCGCGCATGCCGGGACCGCCCTTGGGGCCCTCGTAGCGGATGACCACCACGTCGCCCTTCTCGATCCGGCCCTCGGTCAGAGCGTCCATCGCGGCGCGCTCGCGCTCGAACACGCGGGCCGGACCCTCGAAGACGGAGGCGTCGAAGCCGGCGGTCTTGACGACCGCGCCCTCGGGGGCGAGCGAGCCCTTGAGGATGGTGAGCCCGCCGGTCGCGTGGATCGGGTTGTCGAGGGTGCGGATGACCTCGCCGTCCAGGGGCGCGATGTCCATCGCGGCGAGGTTCTCGGCGACCGTCCTCCCGGTGACCGTCAGGCAGTCGCCGTGGAGCAGCCCGGCGTCCAGGAGCGCCTTCATCACGGCCGGGACACCGCCGTGGCGGTCGACGTCGTTCATGACGTACTTGCCGAAGGGCTTGAGGTCGCCGATGTGCGGGATCGTGTCGCCGATGCGGTTGAAGTCGTCGATCGTGAGGTCGACCTCGGCCTCGTTGGCGATCGCGAGCAGGTGCAGGATGACGTTGGTCGACCCGCCGAAGGCCATCGCCACCGCGATCGCGTTCTCGAACGCCTCCTTGGTGAGGATGTCGCGGGCCGTGGTGCCGTTGCGCAGCAGCTCGACGACGGCCTCGCCGGACTTGCGGGCGAAGTAGTCGCGGCGGCGGTCGGCGGCGGCGGGCGAGGCGGAGCCGGGCAGGCTCATGCCGAGCGCCTCGGCGACGCTGGCCATGGTGTTGGCGGTGTACATGCCGCCGCAGGAGCCCTCGCCCGGGGCGAAGGCGCACTCGATGCGCTTGGCGTCCTCCTCGGACATGATCCCGGCCTTGACGCCGCCGACGGCCTCGAAGGAGTCGATGATCGTGATGTCCTTCTCGGTGCCGTCCGAGAGCTTGACCCAGCCCGGGGCGATCGAGCCGGCGTAGACGAACACGGCGGCGAGGTCGAGGCGGGCCGCGGCCATCAGCATGCCGGGCAGCGACTTGTCGCAGCCGGCCAGCATGACGGTCCCGTCCAGGCGCTCGGCCATCATCACGGTCTCGACGGAGTCGGCGATGACCTCGCGGGAGACGAGCGAGAAGTGCATGCCCTCGTGGCCCATCGAGATGCCGTCCGAGACGGAGATGGTGCCGAACTGGAGCGGGTAGCCGCCGCCGGAGTGCACGCCCTCCTTCGCGGAGCGCGCGAGGCGCTCGAGCGAGAGGTTGCAGGGGGTGATCTCGTTCCACGAGGACGCGATGCCGATCTGGGGCTTCTCCCAGTCGTCATCGCCCATCCCGACCGCCCGCAGCATCCCGCGCGACGTCGTGGCCTCGATGCCGTCCGTGACGGTGCGCGAGCGGGGCTTCCAATCGATTTCCGGCATGCGATGAGGCTACCGCCTCGCGCGCGGTGCCCCTGCTCGCCGGGCGGACCCGGACCGGCCCGCGCACCCGTCCCGGCCCCGGCCTCCGGCAGCGGCACCGGATGCGGACGTCCCCGCGGATCTCCGACCCGTCGCGAACGGCTGCTCCCCGCGTCGGCGGACGGCCGTCCTCGGCGAGTCGGCGATCTGGGACCCGCCGGCGCTGACCGCCGGGAGGGAGCTGCTACTCCGCGCGCAGGTCGGCGAGCAGCCGGAGTGCGTGCGCGACCTGCTCGGGACCGCGGACCCGGTAGGAGGCCGCGGTGGTGCCCTCGCCGCTCTTGATGCCGACGTCGCCGGAGCCGAGGACCGCGAAGGCGTCCTCGTCCGTCACGTCGTCGCCCGCGTAGAGCACGGCGGTCGCGCCGGTGTAGCGGCGGAGGTGCTGCACGGCCTCGCCCTTGGTGGTCGAGCGGACCGAGAACTCCAGGACGTTCTTGCCCTCGCGGACGGTGACCCCCTGCACCTCGGCGCGCGCCTCGGAGAGGGCGACGACGTGGGCGACGCGGCTGTGGCGCTCGGTCGCGAGGCGGGTGTGCAGGGCGAAGCCGGCGGGCTTGTCCTCGATCCAGACGTTGTCGATCCCGCGGGCGATGCCCTTCAGGACGTCCTCGAGCACTCCCACCTTCTCGAGCTCGTCGTCGTCGAGCCGGACCGCGTCCTCCTCGGGGTCGAGGCGGATCTCGATGCCGTGGGAGCCGACCAGCAGCGCCTCGTCCGGCAGCTGCGAGACCTCCTCCAGGCTCCCGAGCGCCCGGCCGGAGACCAGCGCGACCCGGGTGCCGGGGAGGGCGAGGAGCCGCAGCACGGCCTCGCGCGCCTCGGGGAGCGCCCGCGCGCGGGCGGGGTCGTCGACCTCGGGCGCGAGGGTGCCGTCGAAGTCGAGGGCCACCAGGAGCCGATCGGTCGCGGCGAGCTCCCGCAGCGCCGCCGCGAGCCGCTCGGGCACTCCCTCGCTCATCGCGCGCCGCCGTCGAGCTCGCGGTCGTCGGCGGCCTCCCGCTCGAGCTCGGCCGCCTGTCCGTGCGCCGAGTCGTCGCGGTGCTCGGCCTCCTGGCCGTGCGGCGCCTCCTGCCCGCGGGCGGCGGGCCGCACGTCGAGCTGCTGGCCGGCCGCGTGCTCCGCGAGAGCGGAGAGGAACGACTCGGACCAGCGCGCCACGTCGTTCTCGAGCACGCGGCGACGGAGCGCGCGCATGCGCCGGGTGCGCTCGACGCGCGGCATCCGCGCCGAGGCCTCCATCGCGTCCTTCAGCCCCGAGATGTCGTGCGGGTTCACCTGCACGGCCTGCTTGAGCTCGTCGGCCGCTCCGGCGAACTCGCTCAGCACGAGCACGCCGTCGTTGTCGAAGCGGGACGCGACGTACTCCTTCGCGACGAGGTTCATCCCGTCGCGCAGCGCCGTCACGAGCATGACGTCGGCGGCGAGGTAGAGCGCCACCATCTCCTCGCGCGGGTAGCCGTGGTGGAGGTAGCTGATCGCCGGGTGCCCGAGCGTGCTGTAGTCGCCGTTGATCCGGCCGACCTGCAGCTCGATGTCGTCGCGCAGCTGCCGGTAGGTGTCCACGCGCTCGCGGCTCGGGCTCGCGACCTGGACCAGCACCGCGTCCTCGGAGGTGAGGCGGCCGTCCGCCAGGAGCTCGCCGAAGGCCTTCAGGCGGTGGCCGATCCCCTTGGTGTAGTCGAGCCGGTCGACGCCGAGCATGATCGTCGCGGGGTTGCCCAGCTCGGCGCGGATCTCGGCGGCGCGGGCCTGGATCTCGGGGGTGCGCGCCATCGCCTCGAACGACGCGGAGTCGATCGAGATCGGGAAGTGCCGGGCGACGACCGGGCGCACGCTCGCCCCGCGCCGCGAGCGGTTGACGCGGCGGGTGCCGCCGACGGCCTCCTCCTCGACCGGGACCTCGACGACCGTGCTGCGGGTGTCGTAGCCCAGCAGGCGCCGGACCGCGCGGAGGAAGCTGCCCGCGTCGCCCTGGCGCTGGAAGCCGATCACGTCGGCGCCGAGCAGGCCCTCGACGATCTGCCGGCGCCACGGGAGCTGCGCGAAGATCCCGTAGGGCGGGAACGGGATGTGGTTGAAGAAGCCGATCGTGACGTCGGGCCGGAGCTCCCGCAGCATCTTGGGCACGAGCTGGAGCTGGTAGTCCTGGACCCAGACCACGCCGTCCTCCTCCGTCACGGCCGCGGCCGCCTCGGCGAAGCGCTGGTTGACCCGCACGTAGGCGTCCCACCAGTCGCGGTGGTAGGTCGGGGGCGCGATCACGTCGTGGTACAGCGGCCAGAGCGTGTCGTTCGAGAAGCCCTCGTAGTAGTCCTCGAGCTCCTGCGCGCTGAGGGCGACGGGGACGATCTGCACGCCGTTGTCGACGAACGGGGCGACCTCCTCATCGGCCACGCCGGGCCAGCCGACCCAGGCGCCCTCGTTCGCGCGCATCACCGGCTCGAGCGCGGTGACCAGCCCGCCGGGTGAGGTCTTCCAGGAGGCGGTGCCGTTCTCGGCCACGACGCGGTCCACGGGGAGGCGGTTCGAGACGACCACGAAAGCGTTGCGCTCGGTCCCTCCCGAGGTCCCGGCGTCGGTCCTGTCAGCGGCGGAGGAGGCGGAGGCGGAGTGCGGAGGAATGGTGGTCCCTTTTCGTCGGTCGAGCCGTCGTCGTGCCCGTCGAGGCTACCAGCCGGCCCCGCACGGGGGACGGGGGGTCAGCCCTGCACGAGGGCGAGGGCGAGCGTCGCTCCGCCCACCGTCGGGACGACCGCGACGAGTCCGAGGAGCGCGTACTGGCGCCACGAGACGTGCACGCCCAGCGCGGTCAGCCTCTGGTGCCAGAGCAGGGTGGCGAGCGAGGCCCACGGGGTGATCAGCGGTCCGGCGTTCACGCCGATCAGCAGGGCGACCAGGCGGAGCGGATCCGCCGCGACGGGCTCGAGGGCGAGGTAGGCGGGCAGGTTGTCGACCAGGTTGGAGGCGACCGCGCCGGAGCCGGCGAGGCGCAGCAGGTCGAGCGTCCCGCTCCCCTCCCCCGCGACCACGGCGAGCGCCGCGCCCAGCCCGAGCTGGTGCGCCGCCTCCATCGCCACGAAGAGGCCCGACGCGAACACGACGAGCTGCCACGGCAGGAGGGCGGGCGCGAGCGCCGCGGGACGGCGCACCGCGAAGAGGACGATCAGCGCGACCGCGGCGACCGTCGCCGGGATCCACACCTCGAGGCCCGAGACGAGCGCCGGCAGGAGCAGCGCCACGACGATCCCCGCGCCGACGAGCAGCACCCGGTCCTCCACCGGCGTCCGCTCCCCCGGGGTGTAGCGCCCGGCCAGCTCGCGCCGGTAGCGGATCGCGAGGATCAGCACGGGCACGACGGCCGCGACGAGCGCGGGCACCGCGGTCAGCGCGGCGAAGGCGAAGGGGCCCTCGACCCCCAGGCGCCGCTGCGCGAGCAGGTTGGTGAGGTTCGAGACGGGGAGGAGGAGGGAGGCGCAGTTCGCCAGCCAGACCGTGGCCATCGCGAACGGCAGGGGCGGGACGCGCACGTGCGCCGCGAGCAGGACCACGACCGGGGTCAGGAGCACGGCGGTCGTGTCGAGCGAGAGGAACACCGTGCTGACGACGGCCATCGCCACCACCAGCAGCCAGAGCACCGCGGTCCGCCCGCGGCCCCACTCGGCGGAGCGCTCGGCGACCACGGTGAAGACGCCGGCCTCGGAGGCCAGCTCGGCGACCACGGTCACCGCGACCACGAAGCCGAGGATCGGCGCCGTCCGCTCGACCAGCTCGCCCAGCGCGTCCATCGGGAGGACCCCCGTGACGACGGCTACCGCCCCGACGACGAGGAGCACCGCCCCGATCACAGCCGTGCGCATGTCGTTCCCGTTCTCCTCGGCGTGCCCCGGCTCGAGGATTCGGGTCCCGGCGGCGGTCCACCGTAGCGGGACAACCCCTCGGTGCTGTCAAGCGTTCCTCTGAGAGCTTTCGCACCCGCTAGCGTCGGGGTGAACACGGGAGGCACACGCATGCGCAAGTTCATCCTCAACTCCAGCGTCATCAGCGCGATCGTCGGCGGCTGGTCGATCCTGCAGACCACGCGCAAGGGCCCGCGCGACTGGCGCCTGGCCCTCCAGTGGGTCAGCTGGGCCATCTCGGTCACCGTCGCCCTGGGCTCCGTGTCCTACGACTCGAAGGAGATCGTCAAGGAGGAGCGCGGCAAGAAGCGCGACCGCTAGGCCCTCCTGACGCGCCGCCTCCCCGCGGGGCGGCGTGTCAGCCGGTCTCCCGACCCGGTGGCGGGGACACTGTTCCCAGTCGCTGCCGGCACGGGAAACGGGGTTCGTCATGAGGTTTCGTCTGAGGCGTCGCAAGGCGGCCCCCGAGGTCGTCGAGTCGGCCCCCGTCCTCACGCAGGACGAGCTCTTCGCCGTCGTCCACGAGCGGCTCGCGGCCTTCGTCGGATCCGAGGGCGCCTGGGTCGTCACGCGCCGCAGCCACGACGACCGCGATCCGATCTTCCACGGGATGCTCGCGCGCTCCCTCGCCCACGAGCTCTCCACCGCCATCCAGGAGGAGCAGCTCCGCGCCGGCGCCGAGCGGACGTCGTCCCCGGTCACCGAGGCGATCCCCGCGATGCGCGCCTCCACTCCCCCGGTGGAGCCGGCCGCCCTCACCTGGGAGCCGAAGCCGATCGCCGTCTGGGCGGAGCCGGCCCCCGCCGGCGTCGCCGTCGACACCCCCGTCGCGACCCGCTCCTGACCCGAGCGGTCGGCCGGCGGGCTCGCCCTCCGGCCGACCCGACGAGCGACGTCGCCCTTCCCGCTGATCGAGGAGGCGGCGCGGCCGCCGTCTCGAGATCCCCCGCGGCCGCCCCTCCCCCGGCCGCCCGTCAGAGCGTCGGCCAGCTCCCGGGTCCCTCGCTGCCCGCCGGGTACTCGTCGAGCGGCACCCGGTCCGCGTGCCACGCGTCGATCGCGGGCTGCACGATGCGCCAGCACTCCTCGGCGGCGTCCCCGCGGACCGAGAGCGACGGGTCGTCGTCGAGGATCCCCGAGATGACCTCGCCGTACGCCAGCAGCTCGCCCGCGCCGAAGGTCGCCTCCAGCGAGGCGCGCTCGAGCGTGTACGGGTCGCCGGGGCCGTTGATGTTCAGCTCGAGCGACATCTGGTCGGGCGCGAGGAACAGCCGCAGCACGGACGGCGCCTCGGTGCCGACGAAGCCGCGGGGCAGGTGCGGCACCGGCTTGAAGCGGATGACCACTTCGCGCCGCCGCTCCCCGAGCGCCTTGCCGGAGCGGAGGGTGAACGGCACGCCGGCCCAGCGCCAGGTGTCGATCTCGACGACCAGCTCGGCCAGCGTCTCGGTCCGGCGAGCGGGGTCCACGCCCTTCTCGTCCGCGTAGGCGGGCAGCTCGCGTCCGTCGATCGTCCCCGCCGTGTAGCGGGCGCGGCGCGAGCTCGCGGCGGGGTCGTCGCCGTGCAGGCGGGTGGCGCGCAGGACGATCGACTTCGCGTCCCGGAGGTCGGCCGCGTCGAGCGAGGACGGCGGCTCCATCGCGATCACCGCGAGGACCTGCAGCAGGTGGCTCTGGATCATGTCGGTCAGCGCGCCCGCGCCGTCGTAGTAGCTCGCCCGCCCCTCGAGGGCCAGCTGCTCGTCGTAGACGATCTCGACGCTCTCGATGTGCTCGGCCGACCACAGCGGCTCGAGGATCCGGTTGGCGAAGCGCAGGCCGAGCACGTTCATCACGGTCGCGCGGCCGAGGAAGTGGTCGACGCGGTGGATGCGGTCCTCGGGGACCAGCGCGGCGAGGCGCTGGTTGAGGGCGTGCGCGCTCGCCTCGTCGGTCCCGAACGGCTTCTCCAGCGCCAGCACGGTGCCCTCCGGCAGGTCGTGGGCGGCGAGCGCCTCGCAGGCCTTCGCCGCGATCGCCGGCGGGAGGGCGAAGTAGACCGCCACCGGACCGGCGCAGCTCGCGAGCAGTGCGGCGAGCTCCTCCGGATCGGTGACGTCGACCTGCTGGTAGCGCGTGCCGGAGGTGAGCGCGTCCACGCCCTCGCCCTGCGCCTCGACGGTGGCGAAGGAGGCGGTCAGCACCTCGTGCCAGTGCTCCTGGGTCCAGTCCTCGCGTCCCGCGCCGACGAGATGGACCCGCCGGTCGGTCTCGCGGGTCAGCAGCTGGCCGACGGCGGGGAGGAGGAGCCGCGAGGACAGGTCCCCCGTCGCTCCGAGGATGAGCAGGGTCGAGACGGTCTGTGCCATGCGGCTCACCCTACGGCGGCGCTGAAGAGCCCCGCTCCGCCTTGACTGGGAGGCCACAGCCGCACCTGAGAGGATCGCCGCATGGTCTCCCCGATCGAGGACTACGCCGTCCTCTCCGACTGCCGCACGGCCGCTCTCGTCTCCCGCGACGGGGGGATCGACTGGCTGTGCCTGCCGCGCTTCGACTCCGCCTCCGTCTTCGGCGCCCTCCTCGGCGGCGACGACCAGGGGCGCTGGTCGCTCCGGCCGGTGGACGGGGAGGCGACGAGCGAGCGCCACTACCTCGGCGACACGCTCGCGCTGGTCACCCGGTGGACGACGCCCACCGGCGTCGTCGAGGTGGTCGACGTGATGCCGCTGCGCGACGAGCGCGCCGAGCTGGTGCGCCGGGTGCGCGGAGTGTCGGGGACCGTCCGGATGCGGCAGGAGCTGCGCATCCGCTTCGACTACGCCCGCACCGTGCCGTGGGTGCGGCAGGAGGGGACGGACGAGGATCCGCTGCTCGTCGCCGTCGCCGGGCCCGACGCGGTCGTGGTGCGCGGAGTGCGGTTGAAGGCCGTCGACCACGCCCACGCGGCGGAGTTCGACGTCGACGCGGACGCGGTCGTCGACCTCTCGATGGCGTGGTTCCCCTCGCACCAGCGGGCGCCGAAGCGCCTCGACGTCGACCGCGCGCTGGAGCGCACGCTCTCCTGGTGGTCCGAGTGGGCGTCGGCGATCGACTACGACGGGCCGCACCGCGACGCCGTCGTCCGCTCGCTGCTGACCCTCCGCGCCCTGACCGACGACGAGACCGGCGGCATCGTCGCGGCGGCGACCACCTCGCTCCCGGAGCAGTTCGGCGGCGCCCGCAACTGGGACTACCGCTACGTCTGGCTCCGCGACGCCTCGCTCACCCTGCAGGCCCTGCTCGCGCACGGGTTCGAGCAGGAGGCGCAGAAGTGGCGGGCCTGGCTGCTCCGCGCGGTCGCGGGCGCGCCGGAGGACGTGCAGATCATGTACGGCCTCGCCGGCGAGCGCGACCTGCCCGAGCGGGAGATGCCGAGCCTGCCCGGCTACGACGGCGCCTCCCCCGTGCGGATCGGGAACGCCGCCGTCGACCAGTACCAGGCGGACGTGATCGGCGAGGTGATGGTCGCTCTGCACGAGGCCCGCGTGGCCGGAGTGGACGAGACGGAGTTCTCCTGGCCGCTCCAGCGCGCGCTCCTGGGCTTCGTCGAGACCAACTGGCAGCGGCCGGACAACGGCATCTGGGAGATCCGGGGCGAGCCGCGGCACTTCACGCACTCGCGGGTCATGATCTGGGCCGCGCTCGATCGGGGCGTCCGCGCCGTGCGCGAGAACGGCCTGCCCGGTCCGGTCGAGACCTGGGAGCGCCTCCGCGACGAGGTGCGCGCCGAGATCGAGGCCCAGGGCTTCGACGCCGAGCGCGGCCACTTCGTGCAGTCCTACGGCTCGCCCGAGGTCGACGCGTCGCTCCTCGTGCTGCCGATGGTCGGCTTCGTCCCCGCCGACGACCCGCGGATGCTGGGCACCGTCGCCGAGCTGGAGCGCGTGCTCCTGCAGGACGGCCTGCTGCACCGCTACCGGACCGAGTCCTCGGTCGACGGCCTCGCGGGCGGCGAGCACCCGTTCCTCGCCTGCTCCTTCTGGCTCGTCCGGCAGTACGCCGACTCCGGCCGGATCGACGACGCGCGGACCCTGATGGACCGGCTCGTCGGGCTCTGCAACGACGTGGGCCTCCTCTCGGAGGAGTACGACGTCGAGGGCCGCCGGCACGCGGGGAACACTCCCCAGGCCCTCTCCCACCTCGCCCTGGTGCAGGCGGCCGACGCGATCGCGGCAGCCCGATGAGGCGCCGCCGCGTCGTTCTCGCGAGCATCGGCGGAGTCCTCGGAGTCGCGGTCCTCGGCTTCCTCACCTGGAGCTCGATCGTCAGCGGCCCCGACGAGGACGCCCTCGCCCGCGTGCGCGCCGATCCGGCGATCGCGGTCCAGCGCACGGACGACGCGCTCGTGATGACGCCGACCTCGACCGGCGAGCTGGCCGGCACGGGCCTGGTCTTCATCCCCGGAGCGAAGGTCGACGCCTCCTCCTACGAGGCGACCCTGGCTCCGCTGGTCGACGCCGGGGCGACCGTCGTGATCACGCGGCCGATCCTGCACCTGGCCTTCTTCGACCTCCGCTCGCTCGAGACCTTCACCAGCCAGGCCGAGGGCGTCGACCGCTGGCTCGTCGGCGGCCACTCCCTCGGCGGCGTGAAGGCCTGCCAGTGGGCCGAGGACCCGGCCGTGGCGGGCCTGGTGCTGCTCGGCAGCTACTGCGCGAACGACCTCTCGGGCTCCGGGCTCCCCGTCCTCAGTGTCAGCGGATCGGAGGACGGGCTCAGCACGCCGGAGAAGGTCGCCGACGCGAGCGTCCGGCTGCCCTCCTCCGCCGACCTCGTCGAGATCGACGGCGCCAACCACGCCGACTTCGGCTGGTACGGGCCGCAGGCGGGCGACGGCGAGGCGACCATCAGCCACGAGGAGGCGGACGCCCGCATCGCCGAGGCCCTCCTGGGCTTCAGCCGCGAGGTCGGCTGAGTCGCCCGCTCCCGCTTGACCTCGAGCGCACTCGAAGTCGTAGGTTGACGCCATGTCCACCGCCACCGCCGCCCCGGCCGAGCCGGAGGTGCTGTCGATCTCGCAGGTCGCCGCCGTCACCGGTCTCACCGTGCACACCCTGCGCTACTACGAGCGCGCCGGTCTCATGCTCGACCCGGTCGAGCGCGCCTCGTCGCAGCACCGCCGCTACCGGCCGGCCGACGTCGGCTGGGTCGACTTCCTCACCAAGCTCCGCTCGACCGGGATGCCGATCGCGCGGATCCGCGAGTACGCCCGGCTCCTCCGGATCGGGCCCGCCACGGAGCCGGAGCGCCTCGCGCTGCTCCGGACGCACCGCGAGGAGGTCGAGGCGCAGCTCGCCCGGACACACGCCAGCCTCGCCGCGATCGACATCAAGATCGCGGCGTACCAGGAGAGGACCACCCACTGATGAAGACGATCACCCTCGGATCCGACGTCGCCGCCCTCGAGGTCTCGCGCCTCGGTCTCGGCGCGATGGGCATGTCGGCGTTCTACACCGGCGCCGGCACCGACGACGCGGAGTCGATCCGCACCGTGCACCGCGCCCTCGATCTGGGCGTCACGTTCCTCGACACCGCCGAGATCTACGGCCCGTACACCAACGAGGAGCTGCTCGGCCGCGCGCTGGCAGGCCGCCGCGACGAGGTCGTGCTGGCGAGCAAGTTCGGCATGATCCGCCACCGCGGCGACGGGGGCCGCGGACTCGACGGCTCCCCGGAGAACCTGCGGCTCGCCGTCGAGGGCTCGCTCGCGCGCCTCGGGACCGACCGCATCGACCTCTACTACCAGCACCGCATGGACCCGGGCGTCCCGGTCGAGGAGACCGCCGGGGCCTTCGCGGAGCTGATCCAGGAGGGCAAGCTCCGCGGCTACGGCCTCTCGGAGGCGGCGCCCGCGACGATCCGGCGCGCTCACGCCGTGCACCCGGTCACCGCTGTGCAGTCCGAGTACTCGCTCTGGACCCGCGACCCCGAGGCGGAGGTGCTGCCGGTCCTCCGCGAGCTCGGCATCGGCTTCGTCCCGTACTCGCCGCTGGGCCGCGGCTTCCTCACGGGCAGCATCCGCTCGGTCGCCGAGCTGGGCAGCGACGACTTCCGCCGCGACAACCCCCGCTTCGCCGACGGAGCGCTGGAGGCGAACCTCCGCATCGTGGAGGCCGTCGACCGTGTGGCGGCAGAGGCGGACGCGACCGCCGCGCAGGTGGCGCTCGCCTGGCTGCTCGCCCAGGGCGAGGACATCGCTCCGATCCCGGGCACCAAGCGCGTCTCGCGCATCGAGGAGAACGCCGCCGCGGACGCCCTCGTGCTGACCGCGGAGCAGCTCGACGTCCTCGGCTCGCTCGAGGCCCCCGTCGGCGACCGCTACGCCGACATGAGCTCCGTGAACCGCTGACCGCCCTGCGGGACGCCGCTCGCCGCGCGCACCCCGGGTGCGGCCGTGCGAGCGGCGTCCTCGCAGGAGTCACTCCCGCGGCGGCAGCTCCCGCTTCGGGGTGTCCCGCTTCGGGGTGTCCCGCAGGTCGATGAGACCCGTGAACATCGCCCCCCGCTCGTTCGAGCGCTCGTCGCCCGAGAACAGGTTGTCCGGGGCGGAGGACCCGTGCCGGCGCGGGGTCGCGGCGGGAGCGGGCTCCCGCTCCATCTCGACGCGCTGACGCGGCAGGGCGACGGGGTCGTTCTCGTGCAGCCACGAGACGAGCCGCTCGCGCACGTAGCAGCGCAGGTCGAAGAGCGTCGGCGCGTCCTTCGCGGTGACGAGCACCCGGATCCGGACGAAGCCGCCCGTCGCGTCGGTCACCTGCAGCACGCTGGTGCGCCGGTCCCAGAGGTCCGTCTCCTCGAGCATGCGGTGCAGCTCGTCGCGCATCTGCTCGGGGCTCACCCGCCAGTCCAGGTCGAGCTCGACGGCGCCGAGCAGCTCGGACCCGGTGCGGGTCCAGTTCTGGAACGGCTGGGTCGTGAAGTAGTTCGTGGGCAGCACCAGGCGGCGGTCGTCCCAGAGGTGGACGACGACGTAGGTCAGCGTGATCTCCTCGATCCGCCCCCACTCGGTCTCGACGATCACCACGTCGTCCAGGCGGATGGCGTCACTGAAGGCGAGCTGCATCCCGGCGAAGATGTTCGTGAGGCTCGACTGCGCGGCCAGGCCCGCCACGATCGAGAGCACGCCGGCCGAGGCCAGGAGGCTCGCACCGGCCGTGCGGGCCTCGGGGAAGGTCAGCAGCGAGGCGCCGATCGCGATGACCACGACGGCCGCCACGGCGACCCTCCGGATGATCGTCATCTGCGTGCGGAGGCGGCGTGCCCGGCGGTTGTCGGCCGTGTCGGTCCGGTAGCGCTCGGCGCCCAGGTCCTCGAGGAACACGAACAGGGAGCCGATCACCCACGCCGCCGCGCCGATCGTGGCGATCTGGAACACCCGCTGCACGAGACCCGGCCAGGGGTCGCCCGTCACGGTGGCGGCGAGCGCGGCCCAGACCGCGATGGTCATCAGAAGCACGCGGAACGGGATGCGCAGACGCCGGATCAGCAGGCGCGCCCAGGTCTTGCGCTTGCCGACCGAGCGCAGCACGAGGGCGACGACGGCGGTCGCGACCACGGCGATCACGACCGCGATCACCACGGCGAGCGCGATCGAGCCGATCACGGGGAGGACGTCTTCGGGCACATCGGTCCTTTCTGGAGGGAAACGGAAGCGAACGGAGATCCTGCCACGCGAACGGGGGTCGGTCCGCATTCTGCGCCGGACACCGTGCGGATGCTCAGGCGCCTGTTGGCGTCGGCGGATGGAGACGTCGACCTCGCCTGGAGCACCGTCGCCCGGGCCTTCAGGCGGACGGGCATCACCCTGAGCCTGACCGCCGCCGCCGATCAGGCCCGGGCCTCGGACGCGCTCGACATCGGGATCGGCTCCACGAGCGTCGGCTTCCGCGGAGTCCTGCCGCTGCTCGACCCGTCGACCGCCGCACCCTCCAGCGAGCGAGCACGGGCCGGCGCTCCCCCCGCGGGCGCTCCGAGGAGGTCGGGAACGGACTCGGACCGGGAACGACGAAGCCCCGCACCTCACGAGGAGGTGCGGGGCTGGTGGTGCACCCCCTCGGACTTGAACCGAGAACCCACTGATTAAGAGTCAGTTGCTCTGCCGATTGAGCTAGAGGTGCGTTCCGGCCGGCTGATCGTGCGTGCCGAACCGAGGGATCACATTACCAGCGTCTCCCCCCGTCTCGTCAAATCGAGTGCGACGGAACGCCCGCGGCACCGATCGGAGGCTCCGCGGGACCCACCGGTATCGTGGTCGCGTGACCCCGCAGAGCAGTGACCAGAGCTTCGACGACGACCTCCGACTCGCCCTCCGCCTGGCGGACGCGGCCGATGCGATCTCGCGGGAGCGGTTCGGCGCGCTCGACCTCGTCGTGGACACGAAGCTCGACCGCACCCCGGTCACCGACGCCGACCGCGCCGTCGAGGGGGCGATCCGCGCGCTGCTCGCCGCCGAGCGTCCGGACGACGCGATCCTCGGCGAGGAGTTCGGCACCTCGGGCGAGGCCTCGCGGCAGTGGATCCTCGACCCGATCGACGGCACCGCCCACTTCCTCCGCGGCGTCCCGATCTGGGCGACACTGATCGCGCTCGCGGTCGACGGCGTCCCCGTCGTCGGAGTCGTCTCCGCTCCCGCTCTCGGCACGCGCTGGTGGGCGGCCGAGGGCTCCGGCGCCTGGGCCGTCGAGCTGGAGGCCGGGGCCGAGCCGCGACCGCTGCGCGTCTCGGGGATCGACACGCTCGCCTCGGCGACCTTCAGCTACAACAGCATCCAGCAGTGGGAGGGCGCGGGCCGTCTCCCGCAGCTGCTCGAGCTCGCCGGCGCCGTCTGGCGCGACCGGGCGTACGGGGACGCGTGGCCCTACATGCTCGTCGCCGAGGGTCTCCTCGACGGTGCGGGCGAGTTCGACGTGAAGCCCTACGACCTGGCGGCCCTGGTGCCGATCGTGCAGGAGGCGGGCGGCCGCTTCACCTCCGCCGACGGGGAGGACGGGCCGTGGCACGGCAGCGCCGTCGCCACCAACGGCCTGCTCCACGACGAGGTGCTCGCGATCGTGGCGCCGCGATGAGGAGCCGGACGGCCGCGCTCGCCTCGGCGGCGCTCCTCCTGCTCCTCTCGGGCTGCTCCTCCGTCGTCGGGCCGGACGGCCCGGAGGCCGTGCGTGACGAGGGCGGCACGGTGGCGACCGCCGGCGTCACCGACGTGTTCTCGCTGCGGCGCGGCGACTGCCTGGCCGACCCGGGCGACGACCGCATCGCCGACGTGGACGTCGTTCCCTGCGCCGAGGAGCACGCACTGGAGGTCTTCCACACGTTCGCGCAGCCCGGAGACCGCTACACCAGCCGCAACACGCTGCTCGCCCAGGCCGAGGCGGGCTGCGAGCCGGAGTTCGGCGCCGTGATGGGGATCGCCTACGGCGACTCCGCCCTCGAGTACCGCTCGCTCGTCCCCTCCGAAGTCGGCTGGCGCCACGGGGACCGCACGATCGTCTGCGCGGTCCTCGATCCGGCCGACGACTCCACCACCGGCAGCCTCTTCGGCTCCGCTCGCTGACCACGGCTCCGATCGACCCCCGTTCGGCTCATTGACACGCGCTCCGGCGGAGCGCAGGGTGAAGGGACGACCGGCAGGCGCGAGGGGGCGCGGAGACCGGCGGCTCAGGAGTCGACATGCAGGACCGGCACGATCAGGAACCCCCCGAGCGCTCGCGCACGGCCGAGCGGCACTGGGGACCGGCGGACAGCCTGTTCCCGAGGCTCCACCGGCAGAGCTCCCTGCTCGCCGCGGCGGAGGCGGTCGCGCAGGTCGACGGGCCCGGCCCGGGCGACGTCTGGTCGCGGCTCCTGCACGACTACGCCCACGCCTCCGACCGCGTCGTCTCGGTGGACGGCGACGCCGAGGCCGCCACGCTCGGCTGGCTGAAGCCGCGCGGTGTGGTCTCGCTGCTGGTCACCGAGCGGTGCGACGACGACGACGCCGCCGAGCACCTGGTGGCCGCGCTCGCCGCGATGAACGCCGTGACCCTCTCCGTGCACGAGGCGCGAGCAGTACGCCTCCGTCCTCTGCTGGAGGTGCTGCACCGGCTCCTGCCCGACGCGTTCGCCGAGCTGCCGGTGGACCGCAGCGCCCACTACCCGGCCGGCACCGCCGTCGCCGTGCTGGCGCCGGGCGTGCTCTACCGGGACTGGGCCCCGCCGCAGGCTCTCGCCGGCCCGGCGCACGACGACGACGACCGGCTGGCGATGCTCACCCTCTACGGGCGGATCAGACAGCTCGACGTGCGACCGTCGTGAGGGCGGCGGAGCGGAGCTCCCAGTGTGCGACGACGACCGGTGGTGGAGATGGGGGGAATCGAACCCCCGTCCATCGCTGTGATTCTGCGCCTTCTACGGGTGTAGCCGATGAGAGCGTTCTGCTCGGCCCCGACCGTTACCATCGGCGCATCGGTCGACGGGCCCAGCCCGAGTGCAAGTCCCGCGTCGCCCTCAGGCGTAACGACGCAGCAAGTCCTCTAGATGACGCCAGGATCCGGGGCGAGGACGCACCCACGGGCTGACGGACTATCTACTCTGGCTTAGGCAGCGAGAGCGAAGTCGGTGCGCTTCTGTTCGGCACCTGTGTTTTCCAGGGATCGTTGACGAGATGACCCTGGATCCTCGACCCGCTTCTCGCAGTTTCGCAGGCAATGTCGAAACCGATCATCCCCGCGAGCACTCGACGGCCCGGAGGCCGCTGGAGTGGGTCGTTCGTCGCACACTGTGGAGTTACGAGTCCTAGTCTACCTCAGCTCCGCGGGCGGTCACCCGGCGGCGGCGCAGATCGAGCAGACCCAGCACGAGCGCGAGCGCGATCAGCCCGAGGGTGACGAAGTAGCCGTTGCGGAAGGCGTCGTGGTAGCGGTCCAGCCCCTCCGCCATCCCCTGCTCGCTCGCCAGCGTCGCGAAGAAGACGGCGGAGGCGCAGGCGGTGCCGACCGCGGTGCCCACGCGCTGGCCGAGCTGGCCCACGGAGCCCGCCACGCCGCCCTGCGCCGGTGGGATCTCGGCGAGGGTGAGCGTCTGGTTCGGCGACACGACGAAGCCGCCGCCGGCACCGGCGACGAGCATCGCGGCACCCATGCCATAGGCGGCGGTCTCGGCCGGGAGGAGCTCGGCGGCGAGCAGCACGAGCGTGAAGCCGATGACCACGAGCACGATGCCGAGCACCACCAGTGCGCGGCCGTAGCGCTGCACGAGCTTGCCGCCGTACCAGGCGGTCACCGCCGAGGTCAGCGCGAACGGGATGCTCACCATGCCGGCGAACACCGGCTCGAGGCCGAGCCCCTGCTGGAGGAAGAGCGTGGTGAGGAGGAAGGTCGCCGGGATCGCGGCGAAGTAGGAGGTCGCGACCAGGATGCCGTTGCGGTAGGAGCTGGTCCGGAAGATGCGGAAGTCGATGACGGGCGTCCGCCCCGACGCGGCGTAGTGCGCCTCCCAGCGCACGAAGACGGCGGCGGCGGCCGCGGCGAGGACCAGCCAGAACCAGCGGTAGGGCGAGTCCGAGGAGGAGCCCGTGGTCAGCAGGAACGGCAGCATGAACGCGAAGATCGCGACCGCCAGCAGGAGCAGGCCGACCGGGTCGAGGGACCGGTCTCCCTCGGGCCGCGAGCGCTTCTTCGGGATGAGCTTCCAGGCGAAGACCAGCGCGGCGACGCCCAGCGGGATGTTCATCCAGAACAGCAGGCGCCAGCCGTCCTGCTCGCCGCCGATCGCGATCAGGAGGCCGCCGAGGGTCGGGCCGAAGGCGGTCGACAGGCCGATGGTCGCGCCGAAGACCCCGAAGGCCCGGGCCCGCTCGGCGCCGGTGAACATCTGCTGCACCAGCCCGAGGACCTGGGGCATCTGGATGCCCGCAGCGACGCCCTGCAGGAAGCGCGCGACGACGAGCAGCTCGATCGACGGCGCGAGCGCGCAGAGCAGGCTCGTCACCGTGAACGCGGTCAGCCCGATGAGGAACAGCAGGCGGCGCGAGCGGATGTCGCCCAGCCGGCCGGCCGGCACGAGCGCCAGTCCGAAGGCGAGCGCGTAGCCCGCGACGATCAGCTGCAGCTGGCTCGCATCCGCTCCGAGCGAGCGCTCGATCGACGGCAGGCCGACGTTGACCTTCGAGAGGTCGAGGATCGTGATGGCCGCGACTCCGACGCTCACCGCGAAGGCGCGCCACCGCGTCTTCTCGTCGGCGGCGCTCAGGGCGGCGGGGGCGCTGTTCTCGGGGGAGGTCACGCGCCCCAGTCTCCCAAAGCACGGGGCGCGAAGAAGAGGCTTGCGCGGCACCCGTCGGACAGTGCCCGCCGGGGCCTACTCGCCGAGGCGGCGGCGGGTCGACATCGCACGGTCCGCCTCGCGGCGGTCCTGGCGCTCTCGGAGGACCTGGCGCTTGTCGTAGTCCTTCTTGCCCTTGGCCACGGCAAGCTCGACCTTGGCCTTGCCGTCGCTGAAGTACAGCGAGAGCGGGATCAGCGTGTACCCGCCCTCCTTCACCTTGTTGTGGATCTTGAGGATCTGCGCCTTGTGCAGCAGCAGCTTGCGCTTGCGGCGCGGCGGGTGGTTCGTCCAGGTGCCCTGGGCCCACTCGTTGATGTGGACGGCGTCGAGCCACGCCTCTCCCCCGTCGACGAAGGCGTAGCCGTCGACCAGCGAGGCGCGGCCGGCCCTGAGGGACTTCACCTCGGTGCCGGTGAGCACGAGGCCCGCCTCGTAGGTGTCCTCGATGAGGTAGTCGTGGCGCGCCTTGCGGTTGGTCGCGACGACCTTCTGTCCCTGTTCTCTGGGCACGGCTGCTCCTCGGGTCGCGAGCGGATGAAGGGGGCGGGCATCGTCGGGGCGATGCACCGGTGGGCCGCCCCGAACGGGACAGCCCACCAGTATACGTCCGGTTCGGGATCAGACCCGCAGGTACCGCGCTATCGCGACGTTCGCCGAGACCGCGGCCAGGACGATGCCGACCACGATCAGGATCGGCACGACGATCAGAGCGTCGTCGAGTCCCACGAAGGAGGTCAACGGGATCCGGTACGCCAGGAACCCCTGCACGAAGACCTGCACGATGGCGACCACCGCGACTCCCGCGAGGATCGAGCCGACCAGCGCGGCGAAGACCCCCTCGAGGATGAACGGGGTCTGGATGAACCTGTTCGAGGCCCCCACGAGCCGCATGATGCCCAGCTCCCGTCTCCGCGAGAACGCCGAGAGGCGGATCGTCGTGGCGATGAGCAGCACGGCCGCGACGAGCATCAGGACGGCGATGCCGATGGCCGTGTAGCTCGCCGCGTTGAGGATCGAGAAGATCTGGTCGAGGTACTGCCGCTGGTCGGTGACGCTCTCGACTCCCGAGACGCTCGACAGGCTCTCCACGATGACGTCCGACTGGGTCGGGTCCTTCAGGTTGATCCAGAAGGTCTGGTTGAGCAGGTCGGGAGTGACGTACTCGGCGACCGGGTTGCCCGCGAACTGCTCCTGGAAGTTCGCGTAGGCCTGGTCGTGGTCCTCGAAGTAGGAGCGGTCGATGTACGGCGCGAGCGTGGCGCCCTCGAGCTGGCCCTGCACCGCGTCGATCTGCTCGGCGGTGGCGTCGGAGCCGCTGCAGTTCGAGCCGCCGGAGGTGGCAGTGCACATGTACACCGCGACCTGCGCCTTGTCGTACCAGAAGTTCTTCATCTGGCCGATCTGCATCTGGAGCAGGATCGCCGTGCCGACGAAGGTGAGGGAGATGAAGGTCACCAGGATCACCGAGACGACCATGGAGACGTTGCGCCGGAGGCCGCTGGCGACCTCCGACCAGATCAGTGCGAATCTCACTTGACGGGTCCTACGTTCTGCTGGTCGTCGCCGGTCTCGTCGCCCTCGCCCGCGTGGGCGCGGAGGCCGAGGCGCGCGGCGAGCGACTCCTCGGGCAGGGCGCCGGTGTCGGCGGGGAGGAAGATCGGACCGGTCTGGCTCTGCAGCTCGACGACGCGCGGGGCGGCGGCGGGCTCGGCGGCCGGCTCCGGCTCGCGCTCCGGCTCGACGGCGGCGGAGCGGCGGCCCTCGGGGACGCGGGGCTGGGCGGCGGTCTGCGAGAGGCGGGCCGGCTCGGGCGGCGGGGCCGGGGCCTCCTGGCGCAGGTCGATCTCGGGGACCTCGGCGGGCGCGAGCTCGCTGTCGATGATCGCCGGGGGCGCGGGCTGCTCGGCGACCGCGTGGTCGTCGGCCGCCACGACCACGACGCCGTCGTGGACGACGGTGATGCTCTCGGTCTGGCCGTAGCCGCCCTGGCTCTCGTCGCGGACGATGCTGCCTGCCGAGAGCTCGATGACGCGGCGCTTCATCTGGTCGACGATGCCGGCCTCGTGGGTCGCCATGATCACGGTCGTGCCACCCGCGTTGATCCGCTCGAGCAGCGCCATGATGCCGGCGCTCGTGGTCGGGTCGAGGTTGCCCGTGGGCTCGTCGGCCAGCAGGACGGCCGGCTTGTTGACGACGGCGCGGGCGATCGCCACGCGCTGCTGCTCGCCGCCGGAGAGCTCGTGGGGCAGGCGCGACGCCTTGCCCGCGAGGCCCACCATCTTGAGCGTGTCCGGGACGGCCTCCTGGATGTAGCCCTTCGACTTGCCGATCACCTGGAGGCTGAACGCGACGTTGTCGAAGACCGACTTGTTCGGCAGCAGCCGGAAGTCCTGGAACACGACGCCCATGTTGCGGCGGAAGTACGGGACCTTGCGGCTCGAGATCTTGCCGAGGTTCTGCCCGAGCACGTGGATCGACCCGGAGGAGGGGCGCTCCTCCTTGAGGATCAGGCGGAGGCAGCTCGACTTGCCGGAGCCGGAGGCGCCGACGAGGAAGACGAACTCGCCCCGGAGGATCTCGAGATCGATGGCGTTGAGGGCGGGTCTCGTGCCGCCCCGATACTGCTTGGAGACGTTGTCGAAGCGAATCATGTCGGTACGAGGGTAAGCGACGATCCCGAAGAGTCCGCCGAGGGGGCGCGCGGCGCGTCGGTGGGGACGCGCCCGAGCCGCGCTAGGAGGACTTCCGCCAGCGGATCCCGGCGGCGATGAAGCCGTCCAGATCGCCGTCGAACACGTGCGAGGGGTTGCCGACCTCGTGGTCGGTGCGCAGGTCCTTCACCATCTGGTACGGAGCGAGGACGTAGCTGCGCATCTGGTCGCCCCAGCTCGCGGTGATGGTGCCGGCGAGCTCCTTCTTGGTGGCCGCCTCCTGCTCCTTCTGCAGCAGCAGGAGCCGCGACTGGAGCACGCGCATCGCCGCGGCGCGGTTCTGGATCTGGCTCTTCTCGTTCTGCATCGACACGACGGTGCCGGTGGGCAGGTGGGTGAGGCGCACCGCGGAGTCGGTGGTGTTCACCGACTGGCCGCCGGGGCCGGAGGAGCGGAAGACGTCCACGCGGATGTCGTTGTCCGGGATCTCGATCGCCCCGGCCTCCTCCATCAGCGGGATGACCTCGACCGCGGCGAAGGAGGTCTGGCGCTTGCCCGCGGCGCCGAAGGGGCTCATCCGCACGAGGCGGTGGGTTCCGGCCTCGACCGAGAGCGTGCCGAAGGCGTAGGGGGCGTCGATCTGGAAGGTGGCCGACTTGATGCCCGCCTCCTCCGCGTAGCTGGCGTCCATGACGGTCGCCGCGTACTTGTGCTTCTCGGCCCAGCGGAGGTACATGCGCATGAGCATCTCGGCGAAGTCGGAGGCGTCGACGCCGCCCGCTCCCGCGCGGATGGTGACCACGGCGGGGCGGTCGTCGTACTCGCCGTCGAGCAGGGTCTGCACCTCGAGCTCGCCCATGACCTTCTGGAGGGAGGAGAGCTCGGCGATCGCCTCCTGCTCGGACTCGGCGTCCTCGGCCTCGTTCGCCATCTCGACGAGCACCTCGAGGTCGTCCAGGCGCCGGTCGATCGCGGTGATCCGCGCGAGCTCGGACTGGCGGTGGCTGAGGGCGCTGGTCACCTTCTGCGCGTTGGCCGTGTCGTCCCACAGGTCGGGGGCGCCGGCCTGCTCGCTGAGCTCGGCGATCTTCGAGCGGAGGCCGTCCACGTCGATGACGGCGCGGATGTCGGCGAAGGTGGAGCGGAGAGCAGTGATCTGCTCGGTGAAGTCGTTGTCCAGCATGGTGCGTCCAGACTACCGGGGGCCGGGGGCCGCCCTCCGGCCCGGGCGTACCCTGGGGACGGTGACCAGCACCGCTCCGCGCCCCTTCCCCGTCGGGCCGCTGCTGCTGTCGACCTTCCTCCCCACCCTCCTCTTCTCCATCGGCGAGGGGGCGATCATCCCCCTCCTGCCGGCCGCGGCCGGCGACCTCGGCGCGACGCTGGCCCTGGCGGGCCTCGTGGCGGGGATGATCATGATCGGCGAGCTGGCGGGCGACATCCCGAGCGGCTGGATCGTCTCCCGGATCGGCGAGCGCGGCGCGATGCTCGGAGCCTCGGCCGCGTCGATCCTCGGGCTCGTGGTGTGCCTGCTCTCGACGTCATGGGTCGGGCTGACGATCGGCGTCTTCGTGATCGGCCTCGCGACCGCGGTCTTCGCGCTGGCGCGGCACGCGTTCATGACGTCGTTCGTCCCGATCACGCACCGCGCCCGCGCGCTCAGCGCCCTCGCCGGGGCGTTCCGCGCCGGCTGGCTGATCGGCCCGTTCCTGGCGGCCGGGGTGGTGCACCTCACCGGCTCCGTCGAGTCCGTCTTCTGGGTGCACATCGTCTGCTGCGTGGCGGCGGTCGTGGTCCTGCTGCTCGTGCCCGACCCCGCGACGGTGCTGCGGCGGGCGCAGGCCGCGGCCGACCGCGCCGCTCCGGAGGACGTGGTCGCCGCGGAGGCGTCGGCGACCGTCCCGGAGTCGCCGCAGTCGCTGCTCGGGACGCTGCGCGAGCACCGCGGGGTCCTCGCTCGGATGGGGACCGGCGCCGCCGTGATCGGGGCGCTACGGGCGAGCCGGACGCTGATCCTCCCCCTCTGGGCGGTGAGCATCGGGCTCGCCGAGACCGACACCGCGATCATCATCGGCATCGCCGGCGCGCTCGACTTCGCCCTCTTCTACGCCGGCGGCCAGCTGATGGACCGCTTCGGCCGGGGCGCCACCGCGATCCCCTCGATGATCGGCCTCGGGCTCGGCCACCTCGCCCTCGCCGCCTCGGTGCTCGCCCTCGATCCGGTGCCCTGGTTCGTCGCCGTGGCCTGCGTGCTCGCGGCCGCGAACGGCATCGGCTCCGGGATCCTGATGACCATCGGCGCCGATCTCGCGCCCCCGGCCGATCCGGCCCCGTTCCTCGGCGCGTTCCGCTTCACCGGTGACGCGGGCAACGCCGCCGCCCCGATCGTCGTGTCGGCGCTCACCGCCCTCGTCTCCCTCCCCTTCGCCGCCGTCGTGATGGGGGTGCTCGGTCTGGGCGGAGCGGGGGCGCTCGCCCGCTGGATCCCGCGGTACCTCCCCCGGGCGGCCTCCCGCGGCTGAGGCGCGGAGCCCTCCTCTCTACACTGGAGCCCGCACGCGGGAGTGGTGGAATGGCAGACACGCAGGATTTAGGTTCCTGTGCCGAGAGGCGTGAGGGTTCGAGTCCCTCCTTCCGCACGGGATCGGCCGGTACGCTGAGCGCGCTCGCGTGACCGCCGACCGGCCACCGGCCCCCGTCGACTGGAGATCCGTTGAATCACGCCGCCCTCGTCCCCTGGCTCGATCCGGAGACGATCCTGACCTCGTTCGGCCCCTGGGGCGTGCTCGTGGTCTGCCTCATCGTGTTCGCCGAGACCGGACTGCTGATCGGCTTCCTCTTCCCGGGCGACACGCTGCTGATCATCACGGGCCTGCTGGCGCACGAGAACGCCTCGAACGGCGGCCTCGGCGTCCCGATCTGGCTCATCTGCCTGGCCGTCGGGTTCTCGGCCTTCGTCGGCGGCGAGGTCGGCTACCTGATCGGGCACAAGGCCGGCCCGCGCATCTTCGAGCGCAAGGAGTCCGGCTTCTTCAGCATCGAGAACGTGAAGCGGACCAACGCGTTCTTCGAGCGCTTCGGCGGCCTCGCCGTGATCCTCGCGCGCTTCGTGCCGATCGTCCGCACCTTCGCGCCGATCGCGGCCGGCGTGGCCCACATGAACTACCGCAAGTACAGCCTCTACAACCTCATCGGCGCCCTGATCTGGGGCAGCGGGGTCACCCTGATCGGGTGGCTGCTCGCCTTCATCCCGCCGGTCGCCGACTTCGTCTCGCACTACATCGACGTGATCCTGATCGGCGCGGTCGTGCTCGCGCTGGTGCCGACGCTGTTCCACTTCTTCCAGCAGCAGCGCAAGGCGAAGCTCGCCGCCGACCCCGAGACCGACTCGACCGAGTCGGCCGCCTACGTGCTTGACGCCGACACCCTGGACGACAAGTACCCGAAGTCCTGACCTCCGCCTCCGCGAGATGCCACTCCGGCACGCCGCACGCCGACAGGCGTGCACCGGAGTGGCATCCCGCGGTGGGAACCCGCCGGGTCAGAGCCGGGCGGACAGGGCGGCGAGCTCGGCGCGCAGCGCGGTGAAGGCGCGGGCGCGGTGGCTCCGGGCGTTCTTCTGCTCGGGAGCGAGCTCGGCCGCCGTGAGCGCCCCGGCCTCGGGGACGAACACCGGGTCGTAGCCGTGGCCGTTCGCACCGCGCGGCGCCGTCGCGATCGCGCCGTCCCAGCGGCCCTCGACCACCGTCTCCTGCCCGCCGGGGAGCACGGAGTCCGGCACCACGAGGGCGATGGTGCAGCTGAAGTGCGCACCGCGGTGCTCCGCCTTCACGTCGTGCAGCTGCGCCAGGAGGAGCTCGAGGTTGGCCGTCGCGTCGTGCGCGCGTCCCGACCAGCGGGCCGAGAAGATGCCCGGCGCGCCGCCGAGGACGTCGACGCAGATCCCGGAGTCGTCCGCGAGCGCCACGAGGCCGGTGTGCGCCGCGGCCGCGCGCGCTTTGATCAGCGCGTTCTCGGCGAAGCTCACGCCGTCCTCGACGGGCTCGGGTCCGTCGTAGGCGCGGACGCCGACTCCGGGGAGCGCGCCGGCCAGCATGGCGCGGAACTCCTCCACCTTGCCCGCGTTGTGCGTGGCGAGGACGAGGTCCAAGCTCACGCTCCGGGCTCCGCGGCGAGCGCTTCGGCCTGGATGCGGGCGAGGTCGGAGGCGCCGGCGACCGCGAGGTCGAGCAGGGCGTCGAGCTCGCGGCGGTCGAACGGGGCCCCCTCGGCGGTTCCCTGCACCTCGACGAACAGGCCTCGTCCGGTGACGACGACGTTCATGTCGGTCTCGGCGCGCACGTCCTCGACGTAGGCCAGGTCGAGCATCGGCACGCCGTCGATGATGCCGACGGACACCGCCGAGAGGCTGTCGATCAGCGGCTGCGCCTTCTGCCCCACGTACTTCTTGCCGCGCGCCCACTCGATCGCGTCGACCATCGCCACGTAGGCGCCGGTGATCGCCGCGGTGCGGGTGCCGCCGTCGGCCTGGAGGACGTCGCAGTCGATGACGAGGGTGTTCTCGCCGAGCGCCTTCGTGTCGACCACCGCGCGCAGGCTCCGGCCGATCAGCCGGGAGATCTCGTGCGTGCGCCCGCCCACCTTCCCCTTGACCGACTCGCGGTCCATGCGGGAGTTGGTGGAGCGGGGCAGCATCGCGTACTCGGCGGTGACCCAGCCCTTGCCCTTGCCCTGCAGCCAGCGCGGCACGCCGTTCGTGAAGGAGGCGGTGCAGAGCACCCTGGTGTTCCCGAACGAGACGAGCGCGGAGCCCTCCGCCTGGGTGCTCCAGCCGCGCTCGATCGTCACGGTGCGCAGCTCGTCGGGCGCCCGCCCGTCCTTGCGCGCGGCCTTCGATGCGGTGCTGTCGGTCACTCGGGTCTCCCTCGATCGTGCGGGAGCGCGGCCCGGTCGAGCTCGCGCAGGTTGATGGTGCCGGTCTCGACGAGGTCGACGCTCGAGACCTCCGGGCCGAGGAAGCGGCGGGCGAGGCGCACGAAGTCGCTCGAGCCCGTCTCCTCCCACCGGTAGGTCGGAGGCGCGGCGGAGGTGCGCTGCAGGCCGTGCGCCACGAGGGTCCGGTAGACGTCGAGCGCGGTCTCCTCGGCGCTCGAGACGAGGCGGACGTCCGGCCCCATCACGTACGCGATGGCACCGCGCAGCAGCGGGTAGTGCGTGCAGCCGAGGACGAGCGTGTCGACCCCCGCGGCCTTGAGCGGCGCGAGGTACTCCTCCGCCACCGCGAGCAGCTCGTCGCTCCAGGTGACGCCCGCCTCGACGAACTCGACGAAGCGCGGGCAGGCGGCGGTGAACAGCTGCAGGTCGGGCGCGGCGACGAAGGCGTCGTCGTAGGCGCGGGAGCGGATCGTCCCGACCGTGCCGATCACGCCGACGCGGCGGTTGCGCGTGTCGCGGACAGCGCTGCGGACGGCGGGCTGGATGACCTCGATCACCGGGATGCCGCGGCCGAGCGTGTAGCGCTCGCGGGCGTCGCGCATCATCGCGGCCGAGGCGGTGTTGCAGGCGATGACGAGCAGCTTGGCGCCCTGGTCGACCAGCGTGTCGAGGGTGTCGAGGGCGTAGGCGCGGACGTCGGCGAGCGGCTTGGGCCCGTAGGGCGAGTGCGCGGTGTCGCCGAGGTAGACGATCGACTCGTTCTGCAGCTGGTCGATCACGGAGCGGGCGACGGTGAGCCCGCCGACTCCGGAGTCGAAGATGCCCAGCGGTGCGTCCGTCACGGAGGAACAGCCTACCCGCGCCCTGCGGCCCGGTCCCGGCCGCACGCCGTTCCCGGGCCCGGCGGCGTGCGCAAGCCCCGGCACCCGCGCCTGGGCCGCGCGGCGGCGGCCGTGGAACACTGAGCGGATGGACTCCACGGCCTTCCTCACCGACCGGTACGAGCTCACGATGGTCGAGGGCGCCCTCGGCAGCGGCACCGCCGACCGCCGCTGCATGTTCGAGGTGTTCGCCCGGAGCCTCCCGCCCGGACGCCGCTACGGCGTGCTCGCGGGCACCGGCCGGCTCCTCGAGCTGATCTCGCGCTTCCGCTTCGGCGACGACGAGCTGTCCTGGCTCCGCGAGAACCGCGTCGTCGACTCCCGCACGCTGGACTGGCTCGCCGACTACCGCTTCCGGGGCGACGTCTGGGGCTACCGCGAGGGTGAGGTCTACCTCCCGGGCTCCCCCGTGCTCATCGTCGAGGCGCCCTTCGCCGACGGCGTGCTGCTGGAGACCCTGGTGCTCAGCGTCCTCAACCACGACAGCGCCGTGGCGAGCGCCGCCGCGCGGATGGTCTCGGCCGCCGACGGGCGACCGCTCGCCGAGATGGGCTCGCGCCGCGCCGGCGAGCGGTCCGCCGTCGCCGCGGCTCGCGCCGCCTACATCGCCGGATTCGGCGCCTCCTCGAACCTGGAGGCGGGCCGCAGCTTCGGCGTGCCCACGATGGGCACCTCCGCGCACTCCTTCACCCTCCTCCACGACTCGGAGGAGGAGGCGTTCCGCGCGCAGGTCGCCGCGCTCGGCCCCGGCACGACCCTCCTGGTGGACACCTACGACGTGACGGCCGCCGTCGACCTGGCGGTCCGCGTCGCCGGCACCGGCCTCGGCGCTGTGCGCATCGACTCCGGCGACCTCCCCCAGCAGGTGGCCGCCGTCCGGCAGCAGCTGGACGCGCTCGGCGCGACCGGCACGCGCATCACCGTCACCAACGACCTCGACGAGTACGGGATCGCCGCGCTCGCGGCCTCACCGGTCGACTCCTACGGCGTCGGCACCTCGGTGGCGACGGGCTCGGGCCACCCGACGGCGGGCATGGTCTACAAGCTGGTCGCGCACGAGGACGACGCGGGCGAGTGGGTCGCGGTGGCGAAGAAGTCGGTCTCGAAGGCGTCGATCGGCGGACGGAAGGCCGCCGGCCGTCTGCTCTCCGACGACGGGATCGCCGAGGCCGAGGTCGTGCACGTGGGCGCCGGCCCCGAGGGCGCCGTCGGCGAGGGCGAGCGGGCGCTGCTCGTCCCCCTGATCGAGGACGGGACGATCCGTCCCGAGCACCTCGGCATCGAGGGAGTGGCGGCAGCCCGCGCGCACCACGCGAACGCGGTCCTCGAGCTGCCGATCGACGCGCTCCGGCTCGGCCGCGGCGAGCCCGTCATCCAGACCCGCTACGAGTGAGCGGGCGGGCGCTCACTTCATCTTCGCGTAGATCTCCTTGCAGGCCGGGCACACCGGGAACTTCTCCGGGTCGCGGCCCGGGAGCCACTTCTTGCCGCAGAGCGCGCGGACCGGCTTGCCGGTGATGGCGCTCTCGAGGATCTTGTCCTTCGGCACGTAGTGGGAGAAGCGCTCGTGGTCGCCCGGCTCGATGGACTCCTGGTTGAGGAGCTCCTCGAGCTCGCGGTCGAGCGTGGCGGTTCCTCCGCCTCCCTCGAGGGGGTCGGTGCTGCTGTTCTGGACGCGCGGAATCATGCCGACGATCCTACGCGCGGAGCCCGGGCCCGCGGCCGTGCGCTCCGGATCGGGCGGCGCTAGTAGCGGCTGGTGAACGCGACCAGCTCGGTCGCGCGGCGCTCGAACAGCCGGCCGCCGAGGAGCACGCCGAGGGCGAAGACGACCACGGCGCTGCCGAAGCCGACGAGCACGGCGTCGCCCGCCGCCTCCGGGTCGACGAACAGGGCCCGGACGCCGAGCACCACGGCCGGAGCCGAGAGGAGCAACCCCAGGCCGAACGCGAGGGACTGCGGACCGGCGCCACTGGCTCCGGGGGCCTGGGGCTGCGTGAACGCGCTGTCGCCCGGGCGCGGAGCCGGATAGGCGAGCCGTGCCGAGACGGCGCTGGCGACGCCGGCGGGGACGAGCAGGAGGCAGGTGTTCACCGCGAGCACGACGGGCAGCGCATCGGGGAGCCCCGAGGTCGCGCTGCTGATCAGCGAGCCGAGCACGACGACCGGCACGCCGAGCAGGAGGGTCGGGAAGGCGCGGCCGAGCCGGTCCGACCAGCCGCGGACGCCCGCGGCCACGTGGAGCCAGAACGCCGAGCCGTCGTAGGCGACGTCGTTGTGGAGGAACCAGCCGAGGAACAGCGCGATCAGCGGGACCGGGAGCAGCGAGAGCAGCGGGAAGGGGACGCCGACGACCGCGAGCAGCAGCAGGGCCGCGACCGGCAGCACCGGCACGGCGACGAGCGACGCCTGGTAGCGCGGATCCCGGAGCCAGTAGGTGATGCTGCGCGCCGCGATCGCGCCGGTCCGGGTCGAGCCGAGGACGTCGAACCAGCCCAGCCGGAGGCCGCGCGGCGGCCGGTGCGTGCGCTCGGGCCGCTCCGTCAGCAGGCGGACGACGAGCCACCAGAGCGCGCCCGCTGCGACGAGCGTCGCCAGGGCCAGCAGGAGCGGGCCGAGCGCGTCGCCGGTCAGGGCGGCCGGGGCGATCATCCACGCCGCACCGAACGGAGTGGCCCCCATCGCCGCACCCCAGCGCTCGAGCACCGGGGTGTCCCCCGTGTCGACCAGCGCGGCGGCGCCGAGGGCTGCGGGACCGCCCAGCATCAGCACCAGGCCGAGGACGGCCAGCAGCTCGCGGGCGGTCCGGGAGGGGACGAGGGCGGCGGAGGCGGCGAGGCCGATCCGCGCGAACAGGGAGGCCGTCGCCACCGCGAGGAGCGGGCCGACCACGGCGAAGGCGCCTGCGCCCGGGACGAGCGGCGCGCTCGCGAGCCCGACCACCAGCAGGGCGAGCGTGGGGACCGAGACGAGGCCGGCCAGGGCGAGCGCCCCGGCGAGGCGGAGCGGCGGAAGGCCGAAGAGGCGGAACGCGCGCGGATCCATCGGGTCGAGCGGGCCGAGCAGGAAGGGCAGCACCAGGAAGCCGACGGAGACGAGGCCGCCGGCGGTCACGAGAGCGCCCGCCGCCGCGTCGGAGGAGCGCAGCGCGCCGATCGCCGCGATCAGCAGGGCCGTCACCGCGACGACCACGAGCACGCCCAGGACGGCGCCGGCCGAGCGCGCGGGCCCGGAGCGGAACGCGCCCAGGAGGACGTCGATCCTCAGCCGGAGAAGTCGTGCAGCCACTGCAGCCCCTCGGCGATCTGCTTGCCGCCCGCGAGCTCGAGGAAGCGCTCCTCCAGCGTCGCGGTGCCGGCGACCTCCGCGACCGTCCCGGAGGCGAGCACGCGCCCGCCGACGATCACGGCCACGTCGTCGCAGACGCGCTCGATGAAGTCGAGCCCGTGGCTGGAGAGGACGACGGTGCCGCCGCCCTCGACGAAGCGGCGCAGCACGGTGATCACGGCGGCCGAGGAGACCGGGTCCACCGACTCGAACGGCTCGTCGAGGACCAGCACGCGCGGGGCGTGGATCATCGCCGCCGCGAGGGCGACCTTCTTCGCCATCCCCGCGGAGTAGTCCGAGATCAGGCGCTCCAGCGCGTCGGAGAGGCCGAGCGCCTCGGCCAGCTCGACCGTGCGCTGCTTCGCCGTGGCGAGGTCGATGCCGCGCAGCGCGGCGGAGTAGGCGAGGAACTGGGCGCCGGTGAGCCGGTCGAACAGCCGGAGGCGGTCGGGCAGGACCCCGATCAGCGGCTTCGCGGCCGACGGGTCCTTCCAGACGTCGACGCCGTGCACGAGGACGCGGCCGGTGTCGGGTCGAAGAAGGCCCGTCATCATCGAGAGCGTGGTGGTCTTGCCCGCGCCGTTCGGGCCGATGATCCCGTAGAAGGTCCCCGCGCGGACGGCCAGGTCGATGCGGTCGACCGCCACCGTCCTCCCGAAGGTCCGGGTCAGCTGGTGCAGCTCGAAGACGACGGGCGAGGCGCCGTCCGGATCCGCGGCACCCTCAGCGGGCTCGGCGTTCGTCACGGACGTCATCCGGCTACGGTACCAACTCGCCCGCGGGCCCCCGGCGCCCGCGCCGACACCCGGCGACACGGCGAGAGGTCAACCACCCTGGCCCCGGGGGGCGTGAACTGTACACTAGGTCTCTACCCGAGGAGTCGACCAGATCGAGACGCAGCGGTTAATTCGAGGAGAACACACGATGATGCACACAGGTTCGACGAGCAGCAGCCCCGCCACCGTCGTCATCCTCGCCGCAGGGATGGGCAGCCGGCTCGGCCGCTCCCTCCCCAAGCCGCTCACGCCGCTCAGCGACGGGCGGACGATCATGCAGCAGCAGTTCGACAACATCCACCACGCCTTCGGCACGAAGGTCCCGGTGAGCATCGTCGTCGGCTACAAGCTCGAGCACATCATCGAGGCCTTCCCCTCGGCGACGTTCGTCTACAACGAGCAGTACGACCAGACCAACACCTCCAAGAGCCTCCTCCGCGCACTGCAGGCGAGCGGGCAGGGCGGCGTGCTCTGGATGAACGGCGACGTCGTCTTCGACCCGCGCATCCTCGACCGCGCGGCCGCGCTGATCGCGAAGGACGTCTCCTTCGTCACCGTCAACACCTCGAAGGTGTCGGACGAGGAGGTCAAGTACACGACGAGCGCCGAGGGCTTCATCCAGGAGCTCTCCAAGACGGTGCGCGGCGGCCTCGGCGAGGCGGTCGGGATCAACTACGTGTCCGCCTCCGACAAGGCCGCGCTGGTGCGCCAGCTCGCCCGGGTCGACGCCCAGGACTACTTCGAGCGTGGCATAGAGTTGGCGATCGAGCAGGACCGCCTGCTCGTCGAGCCGATGGACATCTCCGACCTCTACGCCGTCGAGGTGGACTTCGCCGAGGACCTCGAGCGCGCGAACCTCTTCGTCTGACGCTCCCGGCTCCTCCCCCGGCTCGAGCGGAGCCGACGGGAGGAGTCGCGCAGTGAGCACGGCCGACACCCTCGCGACCGAGACGGCCCTGCGCCACCGGCGCTCCCGGGCCTGGCGCTACCGCCACTCCCTCTGGCTGCTCACCAGGCGCGACCTCACCGTCCGGTACGCCACGAGCGCGCTCGGCTACGTCTGGTCGGTGCTCGACCCGCTCGTCATGTCGGGCATCTACTTCTTCGTCTTCACCGTCGTCTTCCGGCGGACCGTCGGCGAGGACCCGTACATCGTCTTCCTGCTCGCGGGCCTGCTGCCGTGGATGTGGTTCAACCAGGCGACGTCCGACGCGACCCGCGCGTTCCTCCGCGAGGCGAAGCTGGTGCGGTCGACGTCGATCCCGCGGACCATCTGGGTCGGGCGGATCGTGCTCTCGAAGGGCATCGAGTTCGTGGCGAGCCTGCCGGTGCTGGTGCTCTTCGCCGTGATCGCCGGCGCGCACCTGACCTGGGCGGCGCTGCTGTTCCCCGTGGCGATCCTGCTGCAGGCGGTGCTCACGCTCGGCGTGGGTCTGCTGGTGGCCCCGCTCGTGGTGTTCTTCCGCGATCTGGAGCGGGCCGTGAAGCTCGTGCTCCGGTTCCTCTTCTACGCGTCGCCGATCATCTACTCCACGGCCAACCTGCCGGAGCAGATCCGGCCGCTCGCGGCGCTCAACCCGCTCAGCGGGATCTTCGCCCTCTACCGCTCCGCGTTCTTCGAGAGCGAGCTCGACGTCCCGCTCATCCTCGCCTCCGCGGGCATCTCGGTGCTCGTGCTGGCGCTGGGCCTCGTCGTCTTCCGCCGCTCCGAGCGCGCGGTGCTGAAGGAGCTGTGATGGCCGACGCCCCGGTGGTCATCGAGTGCCGCGGCCTCGGGATCCGCTTCCGCCGCAACCGGCGGGGCCGCCGCTCCTTCAAGGACCTCTTCGCCGGCCGCTCCCGCCGCTCGCGGCCCGGCGAGTTCTGGGCGCTGCGCGGGCTCGACGTGCAGGTGCGGGCGGGCGAGGCGATCGGTGTCGTCGGCCGGAACGGTCAGGGCAAGTCGACGCTGCTCAAGCTCGTCGCCGGCGTGGTGCTGCCGGACGAGGGCGCGGTGGAGGTGCGCGGGGGCGTCGCTCCGCTCATCGAGATCACCGGCGGCTTCGTGGCCGACCTGAGCGTCCGCGAGAACGTCTACCTGACCGCGGGTCTCCACGGGATGTCCAAGCGCGAGGTCGACGCGCGCTTCGACTCGATCATCGAGTTCGCCGAGATCGGCGACTTCCTCGACACCCCCTACAAGCACCTCTCGAGCGGGATGAAGGTGCGCATCGCCTTCTCCGTCGTGTCGCGGCTCGAGGAGCCGATCATCCTGGTGGACGAGGTGCTCGCGGTCGGCGACAGGGCGTTCCGCGAGAAGTGCTACGCGCGGATCGAGGAGCTGCTCGCCTCCGGCCGCACCCTCTTCTTCGTCTCGCACAACGAGCGCGACCTCCGCCGCTTCTGCACGCGCGGCCTCTACCTGGACAAGGGCCGCCTGGTGCTGGACGCGCCGATCGAGGAGGTGCTCGCGCGTTACGCTGAGGACTACGCGCCGACACCGCGGAGCAGCACGGCGCCGGCCGAGGGCCCGCCCGTCCAGGGCACCGTCTCCGACGACTGACCCCTCCCGCACGCGGCGCCCGAGGACGCAGGAGTGCACGACATGGCCCAGAAGGACCGCAAGCGCGAGCGCGCCGTGGAGAGGGCCGGCGAGGTGGAGCAGGCCGACGGCTCCGAGAACGCTCAGCTGGCGAAGCTGCTCGACCGGCTCCTCGCGGTGCAGCGCCCGGCCGTGCTGGCGAACATCCGCCTGCTGCGGCGCCGGCGTCCCGGGGCGACTCCGGAGCAGATCATCACGTCGCTCGAGCGGCAGTACCTCTCGAGCGTGGCCGCGGGAGGCGCGGCGATCGGGGCGACCGCCGTCGTCCCCGGCATCGGCACGGCCGCCTCGGTGGCTCTCTCCGGCGCGGGAGCCGCAGGGTTCCTGGAGGCGAGCGCGCTCTTCGCGCAGTCGGTGACGGAGGTGCACGGGATCCCGCTCGAGGACCCGGACCGCGCGCGGGCCCTCGTGCTCACGCTGATGATGGGCTCCTCCGGCAGCGAGATGGTGCGCCAGGTGGCCGGGCAGGCCGTCGGCGGGGGCAGCGGCCTCAACCAGTACTGGGGCTCCGTGGTCACGAAGGGCCTGCCGTCCTTCCTCGTGGGCGAGCTGGCGGACCGCGCGAAGAAGTCCTTCGCCAAGCACTTCCTCGCCCAGCAGGGCGCGGGCCTGGTCGGCCGGGCGATGCCGTTCGGGATCGGAGCGGCACTGGGCGGCGTCGGCAACGCGATGCTGGGCCGCAAGGTGATCCAGAGCGCGCGCGACGCGTTCGGGCCGGCACCGCAGGCGTTCGGCAACACCCTCGTGCTCGAGCCGACCCGCGCCGAGCGGAAGGCGCTGGCCGCCGCGCCGGCCGAGCCGCTGGCGCTGTTCGTCCGCGACTACGGCGGAACGGGCGAGCGGACGGCGCTCCTCCTCCACGGCCTCGGCTCCGACTCCCGGATCTGGTACGCCCTGGTCCCGACGCTGCACGAGCACGGCTACCGCGTGGTGGCCCCCGATCTCGCCGGTCACGGCGGCTCGCCGGCGTCGCCCGTGTACTCGCCGGAGCGCTGGGCGTCGGACGTCCGCGCCTCGGTGCTGCAGACCCCCGATCTCGTCATCGGCCACGGCCTCGGCGCCGTCGTCGCCGCCCGGCTCGCCCCCGAGTACGGCGCCGACCGGCTCGTCCTGCTCGACCCCGCGTTCTCGGACGCCCGGGGACTGACGAGCGCGCTCCACCGCGGCGGCTCGGTCGCGCACGTCGAGAAGGGCGACGCCGACTCCCTCCGCCACCGCCACCCGATCTGGACGGACGAGCAGATCGAGCTCGACGTGTCGGCCCACGCGCTCTGGGAGCAGGACTCCGCCGGCGGGCTGACAGCACGGGGTGCGGCCGAGGCCCCCGAGACGTTCCCCGTGCCGACGCTCGCCGTGATGCCGGAGGACCCGCTGGGCCACGGCTCGCTGAGCGGCGTCCTCGCCGGCCGCGGCGTCGAGGTGCGGACCGTGCCGGGGGGCGGGGCCTCGATCCTCCGTGAGGACCGCGCGGCGCTGATCGCGGCGCTGGAGGACCGGATCTAGCTCAGGATCTGCTCCAGCTCAGGGCCTGCTCCGCGCGCGATGGTCCGGAGCCGTCGGAGGCGTTCGGTCAGCGTTCCCGAGGCCGGCGCCCGAGCCCGACGAGCGGCATCCCGAGCACGGTGCGGACGAGTCCGCCGCCGTCGCGGTCCTCGGCGATCACACGGAGGCCGGTCTTCTCGGCGACGCGCCTCGAGGCGGCGTTGTCCGGGTGCACGAGCGCCACGAGTCGTCCCGCGAGGCGGTGGGCGAGCGCGAGGTCGCGGCAGGCCGCAGCCGCCTCGGTGGCGTAGCCGCGGCCGTGCAGACCGGCCCGCACGTGGTAGCCGACCTCGAGCTCGATCCCGCCGTCGACGCGCTGCCAGGTCAACCCGCAGTCGCCGACGAACTCGCCGTCGAGGGTCTCGACGATCCACAGCCCGAAGCCGTGCTCGCGGTAGTTGCGCCGGTCCACTCGATCCAGGCGGCCGCCTGCTCGCGGTCCTTCGGCGCGGGGTAGTACCGCATCACGACCGGGTCGCCGAGCAGGTCCGCCATGTCGGGGAGGTCCTCAGCGGTCATCTCGCGGAAGCGCAGCCGGGCGGTGGCGGCGGGGATCATCGGGTCGGGCTGCTCGGCCTGCGACTGCGGAGACGGCGACCGGGACCGTCGTCGAGCGCTCGATCCATCCGGCCGCCGCCCCCGGCCCTACTTCTCCGCCTTGGCGGCGGCCTTCGCGGCCTGCTTGGTGGCGCGGACCTTCGTCAGCGACTCCGGCGAGACGATGTCGGCGACCGAGCGGAAGGCGCCCTCCTCTCCGTAGGCGCCCGCGGCCGCGCGCCAGCCCTCCCCCGAGAATCCGCGCTGTTTGCCGAGCAGGGCGAGGAAGATCCGCGCCTTCTGCTCGCCGAAGCCGGGCAGCGCCTTCAGACGCGCGAGGACCGTGCGGCCGTCGGGCTCGTCGCGCGTCCAGACCGCCGCGGCGTCGCCGTCCCAGTCGTCGACCAGAGCGCGGCAGAGGACCTGCACGCGCCCCGCCATGCTCGCCGGGTAGCGGTGGATCGCGGGCGGAGTCCGGCAGAGCTCCGAGAACGCGTCCTCGTCGAAGCCCGCGATCGACGCGGCGTCGAAGGAGGCGCCCTCCGCCTCGAGGCGCTCCTCGATCTTGCGGGGCCCGGAGAAGGCCGTCTCCATCGCGACCTGCTGGTCGAGGAGCATCCCGATCAGCAGCGCCAGCGGGTCGCGGCTGAGCAGCGCGTCGGCGTCGGGATCGTCGGTGATGTGCAGGGCGGAGTCGCGGGTCATCCTCCAGGGATACCACGGACGGCCCCGGCGGCGAGCGCGCGGACGGTCCGGTCGACGAGGTCCAGCGCCGCAGCGAGCTCGAGGTCGCCGACATGGCCGTAGCCGAGGACCAGCGCCTCGGTCGCAGCCCGTCCCGACAGGGCGTACTCGTGCAGAGTGGCGACGAGCAGTCCCTCCCGGAGCAGCGCGGCCGCGACGGCGTGCGCGTCCAGAGGCGCGGGCAGGGAGAGGACGACGTGCAGACCCCCGTCGAGTCCGCTCGCGCGCCCCCACGGCACCGACTCCCCGAATGCGTGGACCAGCTCACGGCGGTGGGCGTAGCGCCGTCTCGAGCGCGTGAGATGCCTCCGGAACGCCCCGCTCGCCATGAACTGCGCGAGCGCCGCCTGCGTCGGACCCGAGGCGGAGGCGTCCTTCTCGTCGTCGAGGCCGGCCAGCGCCCCGCGGAGCCAGGACGCCGGCGGAACGGCCAGGTAGGCGATGCGGAGCCACGGCGAGACGGTCTTCGAGAACGACCCGACATGGGCGACTCCGCCGCCGGAGTCGAGCGAGGCGAGCGCGGGCAGCGGGGCGCCGACGTAGCGGAACTCGCTGTCGTAGTCGTCCTCCACCACGAGCAGGGGGCCGGCCGACGCGCGGCGCACCAGCTCCAGGCGCTCGGCGAGGGCGAGCCTGCCTCCGGTCGGGTACTGGTGCGACGGAGTCACGACGACCACGTCCGCGCCGGAGCTCGCGAGAGCGTCGAGGTCGATGCCGTCGCCGCGCACCGGGACGCCGACGACCTCGTGCCCGTCGGCGCGCAGGCGGCGCCGGACGGCCGGGTAGCCGGGGTCCTCGACGGCGACGCGCACCTCGCGTCCGAGCGAGGCCGAGGCGGCGCGGGCCAGGAGCGCGACGGCGCCCGCGGTGCCGCTGGTCACCACCATGTCCGACGCCTGCACGTCGACGCCGCGGGACCGGCGCAGCTGCTCGGCGATCTGCTCCCGCAGGGCCGGGTCCCCGGAACCCCGAGGAGGCGCCGAGGGCGGCGAGGCGAGCGCCAGGCGCCAGGCGGCCCGCCACTCCGGGGTGTCGAGGGCGCGGGTGTCCGGCCGGCCCGGCCTCAGGTCCGCCGCGGCGGGCGGGACGACGGTCTCCCGGTACTCCGGCCGCGGCTCCTGCGGCGCCGGCGCCAGCAGTCCGTCGGAGGCGACCGTCACCGCTGCGCGCGGGTGGGCGACGAGGTAGCCCTCCCCCACCAGCTGGTCCACCGCGGCGACGACGGAGCCCCGCGAGACGCCGAGCCGCTCGGCGAGCACGCGGCTCGACGGGATCGGATCGCCCGCCCGGTAGCGCCCGTCCAGCACCGCCTGGCGCAGCGCCTCGGCGAGCCCGGCGCGGACCGAGCCGCGCGGCGACGGCCCGAGGAGGAGCGGGATCTCCAGATCGCCCGACGCCATCGACCGCTCCGCTCTGGACCACTCCGATCGCGGCCCAGTGGCATCCTGGCAGATCCAGTCGGCGCGGGACGATTCCGACATGGACAGCCTCCCCGTCACCGACCGCACCCGCGTCTCCCGTCTCCGCGACCGCCAGCGCACCGATCCCGCCGAGCTGCACGCCCTGCTCGACGAGGCGCTCGTCGCCCACGTCGCCGTCGTGCGGGACGGCGCCGCGATCGTGCTGCCGATCCTCTTCGCCCGCGACGGCGACTCCCTCCTGCTGCACGGGTCGAGCGGCGGAGGACTGCTGCGGGAGGCGGCGCGGCACTCGCTCCTCACCGCTTCCGTCACGCTGGTCGACGGACTGGTCGTCGCCCGCTCCACCTTCGACAGCTCGATGAACTACCGCTCGGCGATGGTGATCGGCCGGGCCGAGGTGCTGGAGGGCGAGGAGAAGGCGCGGGCCCTCGATCTGCTGGTGGCACGCCTCCTGCCGGGGCGCGACGAGGAGGTGCGAGCGAGCACCGCCCGCGAGATCGCGGCCACGCTGGTGCTGCGCCTCCCCCTGGCCGAGGCGAGCCTGAAGGTGCGCGCGCACGGAGCCGGCGACGAGCCGGAGGCCGGGGTCTGGGCGGGCGTCGTGCCGCTGGTCACCCGCACGCTCGCGCCGGTGCCGACGGAGGAGGGCGTCGCGGTCCCGGAGTCGGTCCGCCGCTTCAGCGCTGCGGTCGACGGCGCGGTGCCGCCCTGGCGCTGAGCGGACCGGCCGTCGCGGTGCGGTCCGCTACTTGGCGTCCTGACGGGGGAAGACGACCTTCTGCACGACGATGATCACCGAGGCCGCGACCGGGATCGCGACCAGGGCGCCGAGCACGCCCGCGATGGTGCCGCCCGCCACCGCCGCGATCACGACGACCGCACCGGGGACCGAGACGGCCTTGTTCATGATGCGGGGGCTGAGGAGGTACGCCTCGACCTGCATGTAGACGAGGTAGTAGATCGCGGCGACCAGCGCGGTCAGCGGCGAGGCCAGGAGGCAGGCGAGCGAGATGATCACGGCGCCCGAGAGCGTGCCGACCAGCGGGATCAGGGAGCCGAGGAACGCGACGCAGGCCAGCAGCGCCGGCACCGGGGCGCCGATCGAGAGCAGCAGGATGAACGTGAGCACGCCGTTCACGCCGGCGAGCGAGACCTGGCCGACCACGTAGCGGCCCACGGCGCCGGTGATCTCGTCGCCGACCTCGTGCGCCTTCGCGCGGTGCGAGGCGGGGGCGAAGCGGTAGGCGACGGCCTTCATCGAGCGCAGCGACGCGAGGAAGTACAGCGTCAGGATCAGCACGATGACGGCGCCGGTCACGCCGCTGGCGATCCCGGTCCCGACCGCGATCAGTCCGCCGCCGAGCGAGAGCAGGTTGTTGGGGTTGCCGATGAAGCTCTGGACGCTCTCGATCAGCTCGTCGATGTCGATCACGCCGCGCAGCTGCTGCTCGAGGTCGAGCACCCACTGCTGCGAGGCGATGTCGGTGACGATCTGCGGGGCGCTCGTGACGAACATCGTCAGCTGCTCGACCAGGATCGGGATGATGTAGACCAGCAGGCCGGCGAAGATCAGCACCACCGCGGCGAAGACCGCCGTGATCGCGAGCGGCCTCGGCAGGCGCTTGCTCTCGAGCCAGGAGACCAGCGGATCGAGGCCGAGCGCGAAGAACAGCGCCACGAAGATGTAGGTCAGCACCGTGCCCAGCTGCACGACGAGGCCGCCCAGGACGAGCGCCACCAGCACGCCGAGCGCGCCGAACAGGCCGATGCGGAAGGAGCGGATCGTGAAGACCGGCTTCTCCGGGTCGGCGGAGACCACGATGTCCGGCTCGACCGCGGGCTGGGCGGGTGCCGACCGGCGCCGGCGGGAGCGGGCGAAGGCGCGCGGGGTCATCATGGGACGAGCGTAGCGGGGCACCGGGAGGCCGCCCGGCGACCGGCCCACCCTTGACGCGGCCGTTCGAGCGGTGCTCCCGCCCGCTCAGCCCTCCGGATCGTGGTCGTCGACCGCGCCGTCGCCCCGGTGCAGAGCGGCGTGCCGCTCCCACTCGGTGAGCAGGTGCTCGATCGCCTCGTGGAAGCGCCGCGTGGCCGCTCCGGGCGACGTGTCGCCGAAGTAGCGGTGCACCCAGCGCTCCAGCCGCTCGACCGACTCCGGATCGTGCTCGGCGCTGTCGATCCGCGCGATGATCGCGGAGGCGTCCTCGGCGTGCAGCCACTCCGCGTCGCCGAGGTAGCCGCTCTCGTCGACCTCGGCCTCGGCGCTGACGGGCCGGGTGACCAGCAGCGGGCGCCCCGTGGCCAGCCGGTCGTAGACCATCGCCGACACGTCGAGGATCGCGAGGTCGGCGGCGGCGAGCTGCCAGCCGAGCTCGGCACCGGTGTCGTGCACGTGACCGGCGCGCGGATCGGCCGCGTTGGCGGCGGCGATCATCGCGACGATCGCCCGGTCGGCCGCGGCGTAGTCGGAGTCGACCGCGCCGCTGCGGGGATGCGGGCGGTAGACGAGCCGGAACCGCGGGTCGGCCAGGAGCCCGCGCACGAGGGCCGTGCCGTGGCTCCGGATCGAGCCGTAGCCCGCGGCGGGGCGGTCGCCCTCCCAGGTCGGCGCGTAGAGCACCACGCGGCGCTCGTCGGGCGTGAACGGCACGGCGCCGGCGAAGTGGTCCGCCTGAGGACGGCCGATGGCGAGGGCGCGCCTGTCGAAGTCGTAGTCCCAGAGCACGCGGCGCAGCCGGGCGAGGGCGGCGTCCCCGGCGATCATGCTGTAGTCGTACGCCTTGAACTGGTTCGTCGTCATGTACATCTTGTCGCTCTCGCCGTGATTGACGAAGACGTGCCAGCGGCGCCCGTAGCGCATCATCTGGAAGTTGCGGGCGTTCTGGTTGACGTAGAGCACGATCCGCAGCGGCTGGCTCGCGATGGTGCTCTCGAGGTCGGCGACGGAGCGGACGTAGGCGACCGGGACCGGGCTCTCGCGCAGCAGCACCTCCGCGGCGCCGGCGTTGCGGCTGAGCAGCACGACCGGGTGCGTCTCCGCCAGCTCGGCCAGCGGCCGGTACCACTGCCGCAGCTGGTACAGGTTGATGTCGCCGTCGGCGAAGTAGACGCCGATCTCGAACCGGCCCTCGGGCAGCGGCCCGCGCTCCGCGAGCAGCCGGGTCACCGCGTGGCGGGCCCGGCGAGCCGCGAGCAGCTCGCCGCCCACCTTGCGCGCGAGTCGCGCGTCGGTGCGGAGGCGGGCGATCAGGGCACGGGGAGCGGGAGTCATCCGCCCCAGGGTACCGGCGACGGCCCCCGCGCCGGGGGCGTCGCGCGGGCCGATCAGGCCGGGGTCACCCTCAGCCAGACGAACTGCAGCGGAGCGAGACGGAAGCCCTCGCGCAGGTCGACCGCGATCTCGGTGACCAGGTCGACCGCCTCCGCGGCGAACCCGACGAACCGCTCGGCCGCGACCTCCTGGACCTCGTCCGACACGTTCGCGAGCACGAGCACCGACTCCCCGTCGCCGGGGCGCTGGTAGCCGAGCACGTGGTCGTTGACCGGGTCGAAGACGCTCAGCTCGGTGCCCGCGAACATCGGAACGGCCTTGCGCACGGCGATGAGGTGCAGCAGCCCGCCGAAGACCTCGCTCGCGGCCGTCCCCGGGACCTCGCGCTCGTCGTAGCGCTCCGCGGGGCGGCGGGGACGGTTCACCCAGCGCGAGTCGCCGGCCGTCGTCGGATCGTCGAGGTAGCCGTGGTCGTTGAGCTGGCCGACCTCGTCGCCGAGGTAGAGCAGCGGCAGCCCGCCGGTGCTCAGGGCGATCGAGTGCGCGAGCAGCACGCGGTCGATCCCGTAGGCGTCGCCCGCCTCCACTCCGGCGAGGGACGCGGTGGTGCCCGAGACGCGGCGGTCGCCGGTGCGCGGATTCTCCTGGAACGGCACTCCGCGGGCGAACGTGCCGTCGAACCGGTCCGTGTAGAAGTCGTTGAGGAACCGGCGGTGGCCGGCCGCGTCGATCCCGAGCTCGGCGGCGTCCTCGTCGGCGAAGGTCCAGCCGATGTCGTCGTGCCCGCGCACGTAGTTGACCCAGGCCGTGCCCTCGGGGAGGGCGTGCCGGCGCTCGAGGGCCTGCGAGAGGAGACGGACGTCACGGGTGGCGAGCGCCTCCCAGGTGAGCGCCATCTGCAGCGGGTTGTACGAGAGCTGGCACTCCTCGACGTCGATGTACTCGATCACCTCGTCGGGGTGCACGATCGCCTCGGACTTGAACAGCAGCGCCGGAGCGGCCAGGCGGCAGACCTCGTTGAACGCGCGCAGCAGCAAGTGCGCCTGCGGCTGCGACTCGCAGGTGGTGCCGAGCTCCTTCCAGATGAACGCGACCGCGTCCATCCTCAGGGCGTCGACGCCCTGATTGGCGAGGAAGAGCATCTCTCCCGCCATCGCCCGGAACACCTCGGGGTTGGAGTAGTTGAGGTCCCACTGGTAGCGGTGGAACGTGGCCCAGACCCAGCGCCCGTCCTCCAGCTGAACGAAGGAGCCGGGATGGTCGTCCGGGAAGATCTCGCGCGTCGTGCGCTCGAAGGCGTCGGGCTGCTCCCGGTCCGGGTAGATCCAGTAGTAGTCCTCGAAGCGCTGCTCGCCGGCGAGCGCGCGCTGCGCCCACTCGTGCTCGTTCGAGGTGTGGTTGAAGACGAAGTCGACCACGAGTGCGATGCCCTGCTCGCGCAGCTCGGAGGCCAGCCCGCGGAGCTGCTCCATGTCGCCGAGGTCCGGCCGCACGCGCCGGTAGCTCGAGACCGCGTAGCCCCCGTCCGACTCGCCCTCGGGCGCATCGAAGAGCGGCATCAGGTGCAGGTAGTTCAGGCCGATCTCGCGGAGGTACGGGATCTCGGCGCGCAGCCCCTCGAGGTCGCCCGCGTAGCGGTCGACGTAGCAGACCCCGCCCAGAGCCTTGTTCGAGAGGAACCAGGTCGGGTGCTGCTCGCGGGCGCGGTCGAGCGCGCGGAGCTCCTCGGGCCGCTCCTCCCAGGAGGCGGCGGCGAGCTCGACGATCGCGACCAGCTGGTCCTCGAGGTCGTCGCGGCCGGCGTACACCGTGGCGAGCAGATCGACCAGGCGCGGGAGGTGCTCGTCGAGGCGGCCGGAGAACTCGTCGTCGACGGCGCCGAGGCGCTCGCGGACCGCCGTCAGGAGGTCCGGTCCGGCAGGGGTCGCCTCCGCCTCGGCGCGCTCGGGCGGGGAGAGCTGGGTCGAATCGAACACCGTCGTCCTTTCGGGGGCCCCGGCGGGGGCGGATTCCCCGATGCTAGACGATCGGCGGACGCCCGGCGAACGCCATCCGGAGCACCGTGCGGGCCGAGAGGACGCGCCGGCCGCCCGGATCCGAGCGCCATCCCTCCCGCCAGCCGGCGAACCAGGCGCGCAGGGCGGCCGGGTCGCGCCGCCAGCGGAGGCACTGGATCGCGGTCCAGGACCCCACGTAGACGAGCGCCAGAGGTGCGGCGAGATTGCGGCGGGCGAGCCAGACGCGGTTGCGCGCGTTCAGCCGGTAGTAGTCGGCGTGACGGGTCGGCTGGATGACCGGGTGCTGGGCGACGAGCTCTCCCGCGTACCAGGCGGTGCGACCCGTGTCCCAGACCCGCCAGGCCAGCTCGATGCCCTCGTGCGCGTAGAAGAACGGAGCCGCCCAGCCGCCCGTCCGGGCGAACACGTCGCGCCGCAGCACGACCGCTCCCTCCCAGACCGAGAAGACGGGGCCGGAGCGGCGGGGGTCGCCCTTGAGGATCCGCGGGATCCAGCGCCTTGGGCTCGGCGTGCCGTCCGTGCTGTCGACGCGGGGCTGCACCAGGCCGATGCGGCGGTTCGAGGCGAGCAGCGCGATCGCGTCGACGAGGAAGCGGGGAGACGGGATCCGGGCGTCGTCGTCGAGGAAGAAGAGGTACTCCCCCGCGACGGCGTCGACTCCGGCGTTCCGGCCCGCGGGGATGCCGAGGTTCTCGGGCAGCGCCAGGGCGCGCACTCCCTCGGGCAGGCCGTCGGGCTCCCAGCCGTTGCCGACGCAGACGACGTCCAGCTCGACGCCCTCCTGCGCGAGGACGCCGGCCAGCCCCGCGGCGAGGTCGTCGGGCCGGGTCCCCTGCGTCAGGACGACGACGGCGACCCGCGGCTCAGGAGCGGACACGCTTGGACGCCATGATCGCGACGAAGTGGCCGACCAGGGCGAGGAGGGCGAGCGGCAGCAGCGCCCCGACGAGGACCCGGTCGGCCGTGCCCGCTCCGACGACGAGGCCCACGAGGGCGGTCGCGAAGGCCAGCATCGTCAGCTCGACGGAGTGGTAGAGGCGGTGGAAGGGCAGGAAGCGGGCCGCGCGGCGAAGCCCCGCCAGCCCGGACGAGGACGGCACCGCCTCGCCCTTCGTGTCCGCCAGCTTCGTGAGACCGGCGTTCGCGCGCGCCACGTGCACCATGTCGTTGAGCGCCTTGTTGAGGACGATCACCAGGGCCAGGGCGAAGCCGATCGTCGTCCAGAGGAAGTCCGCCGGCGCCTCGAACGGGACGCCCGCCGCCCGCAGTCCGAGCGCGATCGGGATCAGCGCCTCGGTCGTGTAGTGCCCGACCTTGTCGAGGAACACGCCCGCCGGCGAGGACGTGCGGCGCCAGCGCGCGACCTCGCCGTCGCAGCAGTCCACCAGCATCTGCAGCTGGCCGAGGAGCAGCGCCAGCGCCGCTCCGGCGATCCCCGGGATCAGGAGGGCTGCCGCCGCGCTCCAGCCGACCAGGATCATCAGCCCGGTGACGCCGTTCGCCGAGATCGAGGTCTTCAGCAGCAGCCAGGTCAGGTAGGGCGAGAAGCGGCGCAGGTAGAGCGACGCCGTCCAGTGCTCGGCGTTGCGGCGCCCGCGCACCTCCGGGGGCTGCGCGACGGCGCGCAGCTCGGCGATGGAGCGGGGTCTCGTCGTCGTGGTCATGCGCCCCTCGGCGAGTCGGACCGCGGCTGGTGGCGGTGGGCGGAGATGTTGCTGGTCAGCCCGGCGAAGCCGAGCACGAAGCCGGTCCCCCAGGCCACGTGGACCGCCGGGATGACCACGGCGAACCACAGCATCGCACGCGCGCCGTCCGGCCGCGCGACCACGAGAGTGGCCGCCGCCACCAGGAGGAGGTAGGCGGCGGGCACCGCGAACCCGAGCAGGAGCCAGGGCGCGGCTCCGGCGAGCACCTGGACGACTCCCGCCAGCCCGACGAGCAGCCCGATCGCGAGCATCGCGACGAGCACGGGCGGAGCGAAGTAGCGCAGCGACCGCGAGGCCGGGAACATCCGGGTGAGCTCGCCCCGCCACATCCCGGTCGAGAGGAACTGCCGGAGCAGCGCGCGCATCGAGGGCCGCGGCCGGTAGGTGACGGTGAGGCGCGGAGTGAACCAGACGACCTCGCCGCGCTCGCGCAGCCGCCGGTTCAGCTCCCAGTCCTGCCCGCGCTTGAAGCGCTCGTCGAACAGGCCGGCGCGCTCGAGGGCGGAGCGGCGGAAGACGCCGAGGTACACCGTGTCGGCCGGGCCCTCCTCGCCTCCCACGTGGTGGGGCGTGCCGCCCAGCCCGATGCGGGAGCCGTAGGCCCGGGCGACCGCGCGCTGGAACGGGGTGAGGCCCTCCGCCGCCATCACTCCGCCGACGTTCGCCGCTCCGGAGCGCTGCAGCGCCTCGACCGCCGTGCGCGCGTACTCGGGCGGCAGGACGGAGTGCGCGTCGACCCGGACGACGACCGGGTGGCGCGAGGCGCGGATCGCGGCGTTGAGGCCCGCAGGAGTGGAGCCGACCTCGTTCGGCACGACGCGGATCCGCGGGTCGGCCGCGCTCAGCTCGGCGACGAGCTGCTCCGTGCCGTCGATGCTCGGGGCGACGGCGAGGACGACGTCGAAGGGGCCGGTGTAGTCCTGGTGCAGCAGCGAGTCGACCGCGGCGCGCACGTGGGCGACCTCGTTGAGGACGGGCATGACGTAGGAGACGCCGGGCAGGTCGGAGAGGTCGTCTTCCGGGATCTCGTGCTGCATGGGTCCAGTTCGTGCGGGAGGAGCGCGGGCGCAGGGATCCACCACCCTACCAGCGGGGAGCGCCGCGCCCCGGGCCGGGCCCGGACGCGGAACAGCCCCCCGGGGACGGATCCTCGAGGGGCTGTGCGCGGCGGCGGAGCACAGCCCCCCGGGGACGGATCCTCGAGGGGCTGTGCGCGGCGGCGGAGGGTCAGCCGGCGGCCATCTGGCCGAGCGTCGCCTTCGCCTGGTAGCTCTGGCCGTTGCGGACGTAGGTCAGCTCGACCGCGGCGTTCGCGGCCTGCGCGCGGACCTGCGCGGTGAGGTCGGACGCGCTCGTGATCGGAGTGCTGTCGATCGCGGTGATGATGTCGCCCTTGGCGAGACCGGCCGCCTGCGCGGCACCGCCTCCGGAGACCTCCTCGATGCGGGCGCCCAGGACGTCCGCGGTCGAGTCGGAGACGCTCGCGCCGAGCAGGCCGTGCGAGGCGGAGCCGTTCGCGATGATCTCCTTCGCGATGCGCTCGGCGATCGCGCTGGGGATCGCGAATCCGACTCCGATGTTGCCGGACTGGCCGCTCGAGGAGGACTGGCCGGCGCTCGCGATCGCGACGTTCACGCCGATCAGCTCGCCGTCGCTGTCGAGCAGCGCGCCGCCGGAGTTGCCCGGGTTGATCGCCGCGTCGGTCTGGATGACGGGCAGCGAGATGGTGCTCTTCGCCTGGGTCGGCGCCTGCTGGCCCGGGATGTCGAAGTTGAACGGGCTCTCGGTGCCGCCGCTCGAGCTGTCGCCCGAGTCGTCCGGAGCCGCCGAGGAGGCGACCTGGATGCTGCGGTTGAGCGCGCTGACGATGCCGTCGGTCACGGTTCCGGAGAGGCCGAGCGGGGCGCCGATGGCGACCGCCGTGTCGCCGACGTTGATCTTGGTGGAGTCCGCGAACGTCATCGGGCTGAGGTCGGTCGCGCCGGTCAGCTTGATGACGGCGAGGTCGAGGGTCGGGTCGGTGCCGACGACGGTCGCGTCGAAGATCCGGCCGTCGCTGGTCGTGACCGAGACGGCGCCGTTCGCGATCTCGCCGTCGAGGGTGACCACGTGGGTGTTGGTCAGGACGTAGCCGTCCTTCGAGAGCACGATGCCCGATCCGGTGCCGGCGGACGAGCTGCCGCTCACCGCGATGGTGACGACGCTCGGAGTGGCCTTGGCGGCGACCGCGGTGGCGGTCGTCGCGTCCTCGGCGTTGTTGACCGTGATCGTCTGCGAGCCGCCGGCGGAGACCACGCGGGTCCCGCCGCCGTTGGAGGCGGACCAGAGGCCGAACACGCCGGCTCCCGCGACTCCGCCCACGACCGCGCCGATGGCGAGCGCCGCGACGACGCCCACTCCGGCTCGGCGCTTCGTGGCGGTGGGGGCGGGGGTGTACTCGGCGCCCGGGCCGAAGGGGCTCGAGGAGGGCGGCTCCTCGGAGCCGTGCAGGGTGTTCGCGGCGGGCGGCGCGTACTGCCCGTAGCGGGCGGGCTGGGAGACGGGCTGCGCCTCGTTGCCGGCCGTCGCGTTCGGCGTGTACGGCGGCTGGGGGGCCGAGGAGGAGGGGTAGGGGACGGTCGGGTTCTCGCTCTCGCGGTGCGCTCCGCCCCGGTGGATCGGCTCGGTGGGCCCGGTGGTCGAGGACGACGCTCCGGAGCTCTCGCCGGGGGTGCGCTCGGTCGCCTCTCGGGCGCCGGACTCCGTCGGCGTGGTGGGTTCCTCCGGCTGACGAGGACCCTCGTGACTCTCGGTCATGGGTGCTGCTCCTTCCAAGCGGGGATAGCTTGGCGATCGTACCTGGGGGTTTCTTATGACGGGCCTGCGAGCGGGAAATGAAACCGGCCGGACTGCTCGAGCGGGCACACTGGGCACGTGAGCATTCCCGGATCCTGGTCCCGCGCCGCGGCGGGCGCCGGCCTCCTCGGCCCCGGCGGCGAGGTCGCCGCCACCGTCTTCAGCGAGATGAGCGCGCTCGCCCTGCGCACCGGAGCGGTGAACCTCGGCCAGGGCTTCCCGGACGAGGACGGCCCGCGCGAGATCCTCGACGCCGCGCGCGACGCCATCGCGTCCGGGCTCAACCAGTACCCGCCGGGTCCCGGCTTCCCCGTCCTGCGCGAGGCGATCGCCGCGCACCGGCTGCGCTTCTCCGGGATCGCCCTCGACCCCGACGGCGAGGTCCTCGTCACCACGGGCGCCACCGAGGCCCTGGCCGCGGCTCTGCTGGGCCTGCTCGAGCCGGGCGACGAGGTCGTCACCTTCACTCCCCACTACGACGCCTACGGAGCCCTGATCGCCCTCGCCGGAGGGGTGCATCGCACCGTGCTCCTGCGCGGCCCCTCCTTCGCGGTCGACCACGACGAGCTGACCGCCGCAGTGAGCGACCGCACGCGCGTCATCCTGGTGAACGACCCGCACAACCCGACCGGTGCCGTCCTCCCGGCCGAGACCCGCGAGCTGATCGTGCGGCTCGCCGAGCGGCACGACGCCGTGATCCTGACGGACGAGGTCTACGAGCACCTGCGCTTCGACACCCCGCACGTCCCGCTGGCCTCCCTTCCCGGAGCCTTCGAGCGGACGCTGTCCGTCTCCTCGGCGGGCAAGACCTTCAGCACCACGGGCTGGAAGATCGGCTGGGTGACGGGCCCGCGCGAGCTGATCACGGCCGTCCTCGCCGTGAAGCAGTTCCTCACCTACGTCAGCGGCTCGACGTTCCAGGGGGCCGTCGCCCTCGGGCTCGGGCTCCCGGACGCCTTCTTCACCGGCGCGGCGCAGACTCTTGCGGCCAAGAAGGACCTGCTGTCGGCGGGCCTGGCTGCTGCGGGCTTCGGCGTCGCGCCCTCCTCGGGCGGCTACTTCGTCGTCGCGGACGCGGCACCGCTCGGCTACGACGACGGGGTCGCGCTCTGCCGGGCGCTCCCGGATCTCGCGGGAGTGGTGGCGGTGCCCGTGTCGGCGTTCTGCCGCCCCGAGGACGCCGCTCCCTACCGCTCGCTCGTCCGCTTCGCCTTCTGCAAGCGGTTCGAGGTGCTGGAGACGGCGGTCGCGGGCCTCGCCCGCATGGCGCGCTGAGGAGCCGGCCTCAGCGGATTCGGTCGGATGCCCGGCGCCGTCGGGCCGGGGCGGCGGTCAGAGCGGCAGCACCCGGAAGCGCCGCAGCGCCAGAGCGGGGTTCTTCGCGCGCGCCGCGTCGATCCGCTCGCGCGAGACCCAGGCGACGGCGACATCCTCGACCTCGCCGAGGGTGACGGTCTCGACGCCCATCGGATCGACGATCATGCTCGTGCCGACCCCGATCGGCGGGGTCTGGTCGGCTGCGACGAGGTACACCGTGTTCTCGAGCGCGCGGGCGGTGACCAGCGTCCGCCAGTGCGCCTCCTTGAGCGGGCCGCGCACCCACTCGGCCGGTGCCGCGATGACGTCGACCCCGGCGTCGACCAGCCAGCGGCTGACCTCCGGGAAGCGCAGGTCGTAGCAGGTCTGCAGCCCGACGACGAGGCCGCCGACCTCGAACGTCTCGGGTGCGGCGATCTCCCCCGCGGCGACCCACTCCGACTCGGTCTGGCCGAAGGCGTCGTACAGGTGCAGCTTGCGGTAGCGGGCCACGAGCGCGCCCTCGGGGTCGAGCGCGACGAGCGTGTTCGCGATGCGGCGCCCGTCCACCGCCTCGACCATGCCCGCCACGAGGTGGATCCGGAGCTCGCGCGCGAGCGCCGCGAGAGCCGTGACGAACGGGCCGTCGAGCGCCTCGCCCGCCGCGACCAGCTCGGGCCCGAGCGGATCGGTGAAGGCGGAGCTGTACTCCGGCAGCACCACCATGCTCGCGCCGCGCTCGGCGGCGATCCGGGCCAGGCGCCCGATCGTCGCGATGTTCGCCTCCCGGTCCGTCGAGGGGGCGAACTGCGCCACGGCCATGCCGACGGCGCCGGTCATCAGCTCGGCGGGTAGAGGAAGAGGGCGACCTGGGAGGCCGGGATGGTGCGCTTGTGGTACGCGTGGTCGTTGCCCCAGTTGTACTCCTCGAGCGAGACCGTGCCGTCGGAGTTGACGGCCTGCACGTAGGCGACGTGGTTGCCGGTGAACCAGGCGACCGCGCCGGGGACGGGCGTGCTGCTGGTCACCCAGCCGTGGGAGGCCCACTGGCCGGCCCACGCGTAGGCGCTGCCTCCGCCCGGGGTCATGTTGCCCCAGGTCCACTTGAAGGGTGCGCTCGTCGAGCCCTGGTCGCGGTTGATCCGCCAGGCGACGAAGTCGACGCACTCGCGGTAGTAGTACCGCAGCGGCGAGAGGCCGCCGCCCTGGTCGTCGGTGAGCTGGTCGCGCCAGGGGTAGTCGTCGCCCTCCTCGCGGGGCGTGACCGAGGTGCTGGTGCCGCCGCTGCCCGCGGCGGCGCCGTCCGCGCCGGTCGTGCCTGCCGCGGCCTGCGCCTCCTGGGCGAGGCGGGCGGTCTCGGCGTCGCGGGCGGCCTGCTCGGCAGCGGCGAGCGCGCGCGCCTGGGCGGCCGCCTCGTCGAGCTGGGCCTGGGTCGGTGCGGTGAAGGAGTCGCGGATGACCTGCTCCTGGACCGCGGTCGGCGCGACGGTGAGCTTCTGGTTGCCGAGCGCCTGCACGCGGGCGGCGGCCTCGACGGCGGCCTGCGAATCGGGTGCCGGGTCGAAGGAGTAGGCGGGGAGCGCGGAGACCGCCACGAGGCCCGCGATGGCGGCGAGGGCGACCGTGCTGACGGTCGCGCGGAAGACACGGCCCCGGCGGCGCCGCACGGGGCGGACGGGCGTGAGGACCGGAGTGGCGACGCGTGCCGCGGGCAGCGCGTGCGGCGCCTGCCGCGGGCTCCGCCGGGTCGGGCGGTCGCCGAGCCCCTCGTTCGAGCCGTCGTCCCCGCGTTCGTCCCTCACAGCAGCACCCCTCGCATCGAGATCGAGCCTAACGTGCGGGCCGGTCCGGCACACGCGTCGGCGCGGAGCGTCGGGAGGCCGGTCCGCGGATGCGGGTCGCGCGAGACCGGCTCGCGGTCGGCGGCGCCGCGGGCGGATCCGACGGTGACGCGGACGGGCGACCGGAGTAGCGTCCGGAGCGGAGCGGGCGCGACGGTGCGGCCGCGGGACGGAGGACGGCGATGATCCGGAGCGAGAGGGCCTTCAGCGGCTTCAGCGTGGACGACGTGGAGGCGGCGCGGGCCTTCTACGGCGGAGTGCTCGGGCTCGAGGTCGAGCTGAACGCGATGGGGATCCTCGACATCCGGCTGCCGGGCGGAGGCCGCGCGATCGCGTACCCGAAGCCGGACCACGAGCCGGCGTCGTTCACGATCCTGAACTTCTCGGTGGAGGACGTCGACGCGGCGGTCGCCGAGCTGCACGCGGCAGGCGTCACCACGGCGATCTACGACGACCCGTCGCTGCCGACCGATGCGGACGGAGTGATGCGCGGCCACGGGCCGACGATCTGCTGGTTCCGCGATCCGGCGGGCAACGTGCTGAGCGTGATCGAGGGCGATTGAGGTCTCCGCCCGCCCACTGTCAGCCGCGGGCAGCACGTCCGCGACCTGTGTTAACGACGAAAGCCGGCCCTTCTCAGGACCGGCTTTCGCTTTCTTGTTGCGGGGGCAGGATTTGAACCTACGACCTCTGGGTTATGAGCCCAGCGAGCTACCGAACTGCTCCACCCCGCGGCACAAGAAGAGACATTACACGCGTTCCGGCGCCGGTGCAAATCGACGCGGCGGTGGGAGCGGGCTCCGGTCTCAGGCGGGCTTGGCGGCGCGCAGCGCGGCGCTCCCGTCCACGCTCAGCCCGACCGCCGTCAGGGCGGCTGCGAGCTCGGACGAGGTGCGCGACCAGGTGCGGACGTCGGCGTCGACGGGAGCGGACGACGACGCGGCGACGAGCACCGCGCCGCCGGGGGCGACGAACCACTCCACCAGCCGCGCCCACTCCTCCAGGTCGGGGAGCCACGAGACGACGCCGGCGCTGCAGAGCACGACGTCGAACGAGTCGGGCTCCGGCAGCATGTGCCGCAGCTCGTAGAGGTTCGCGCAGACGAAGCGGGCGGAGCCGGCGAGGTCCCTGTCCGCGGCGGCGGCGCGTGCTCGGCGCACCGCGGGCATCGAGAAGTCGACGCCCACCACGCGGGCGCCGCGCTCGGCGAGCTCGAGCGCGTCGAGCCCGTCGCCCGAGCCGAGCTGGAGGATCCTCGGCCCGGGGTCGAGGAGCGCCGCGGTGACGAGCTCCGGGTGGAGCGCACCCTCGCCGGTGCGCTCCTCCCAGTACGTGCGGTTCAGCTCGAGCCACTCCCCCGAGCGGAGGTGCTCGCCGCGGTCGACCTGCACCATGCGGGCTACTGGCCGCCCTCGGCCTGCAGCGCCCGCGAGAGCGCCTCGGTCAGCTGCTCGTCCGCCGCCGCGAAGGCGGTGAGGTCGCCCGCCTTGAGGGCGTTCTCGCGAGCCGTGAGTGCGTCCCGCGCGTCGTTCAGCGCCTGCTGCAGCGCCGTCTGGTCGCCCGTGGCCGGCGTGGAGCCGGTGCCGCCGGTCGTGCCGCCCGCGTCGCCTCCGGTGTCGCCGCCCGAGGTGCCGGTGCCGGCGTCCGGAGTCGTCGGCGTGCCGGTGTCGCCCGCGTCGGCTCCCGAGTCGCCGCCGAAGAGGCTGTCGAGGGCCGCGTCGAGGGTGTCCTCGAAGGCGATGTCGTCACCGAACGCGACCAGCACCTTCTGCAGGAGCGGGAAGCTCGTGTCTCCGTTGGAGCGCACGTAGATCGGCTGGACGTAGAGCAGGCCGCCGCCGACCGGCAGCGTGAGCAGATTGCCCCTCGTGACGGTGGTGTCGCCGCGGGAGAGGATGTTCAGCTCGTTCGCGACCGTCGGGTCGGTGGTGAACGCGTTCTGCACCTGGCCGGGGCCGGGCACCGTGTCGTCCTTCGGCAGCTCGAGCAGGCGGAGCGTGCCGTAGCCGTCGGCCACGGAGCCCGCCGTCGAGCCGGCGTCGGAGTCGGCCACGAGGTAGCCGGTCAGCACGTTGCGGCTGGCCTGCGCGCCCTGGACGCTCGCCGGGATGTACGTCGAGTAGAGCGAGTACGACGGCACGTCCTGATCCGGCGTCTGCAGCGTCAGGTAGTACGGAGGCTGCAGGCTGGTGCCGGTCGCGGCGGCCGTGGTCGCGGCTCCGCTCGTCGGGTCGTTCGGCGTCGCCCAGGCGTCCTCGCGGGAGTAGAAGGAGCCCGCGTCGGTGACGTGGTAGGTGCCGAGGACCGCGCGCTGGACCTTGAAGAGGTCCTCCGGGTACCGGACGTGGCTGAGCAGCTCGCCCGACATGTCGCTCACGGGCTTCACCGTGGTCGGGAAGATCTTCTGCCAGGTCTGCAGGATCGGGTCCTCGGTGTCCCACGCGTAGAGCGTGACGCTGCCGTCGTACGCGTCGACGGTCGCCTTCACCGAGTTGCGGATGTAGTTGACGTCGTCGGTCGGGAACTGCTGCTGCGTGTTCGTGTCGGCGATCGCCTGCGAGAGGCTCTGCACCTCCGAGTACGGGTAGTCGGCCGAGGTGGTGTACCCGTCGACGACCCACTTCACGCGGCCGTCGACGACGGTCGGGTAGGCGTCGGAGTCGAGCTTGAGGTACGGCGCGACCTTCTGGACGCGCTGCACGGGATCGCGGTCGTAGAGGATCTGCGAGTCGTCGTTCACGCCGTCCGAGAGGAAGATCTGCTCGGACTGGAACTTGATCGCGTAGACGAGCTTCTTGAAGACGTTGTCGAGAGCGGGGCCGCCCTCGCCGTCGAAGGTCGTGTAGGTCTGCTGCGCGCCGTCGGTGCCCGAGGGGTAGTCGAGCTCGATGTCGCGCGAGTCGTTGCCGCCCACGATCGAGTACGGCGGGGAGTTCTCGCCGAAGTAGATCCGCGGCTCGTAGTCGCCGAGGTCGCCCGTCGTCGGGACGCCGGACTCGATGAACACCGGCTCGCCGTCGGCCGATCGCTGGTTGCCGTACGCGGCGACCAGGCCGTAGCCGTGGGTGTAGACCAGCGTCTGGTTGTACCAGGTCTGGTTGGTGCCGAGGCCGTTGAGGTTCAGCTCGCGGACGCCGACCACGGCGTCCTGCGTCGATCCGTCGATGGAGTAGCGGTCGACGTCGAGCGCGTTCTGCGTGTCGCCGAACTTGTAGTACTGGCGGAACTGCTGCAGCTGCGAGAACGCGTCGGTGACGACGGCGGGGTCGAGGATGCGGATGTTCGCGGTGGTCTCGGCGTCCGAGCGCAGGGCGCCCGGCTCCGCGTCGGTGGTCGCGTCGTAGGGGATGACGTCGACGTCGCTGACGCCGTAGGCCTGGCGCGTCATGTCGATGTTGTTCTGGATGAAGGGCTGCTCGAGCGTGCGCTCGTTGGGCTCGACCTGGAACTTCTGCACGATCCAGGGGTAGAGGGAGCCGACGAGCAGGCTCGACACGATCAGCAGCGCGGTGCCGATGACCGGGAAGCGCCAGCGGCCGATGAAGGCGGTGACGACGAAGAGGATCGCGACCAGCGCCGCGATGCCGGCCAGGATCTGCAGGCCCGGGATCGTCGCGTTGACGGTGGAGTAGGTGGCGCCGGTGATGCGGGGCCCCTGCTGCGCGAGCGTCGCGTACTGGTCGAGCCAGAGGCTGACCGCCTGCACGGCGAGGTAGAGGGCGGCGATGACCGCCAGCTGGATGCGCGAGGCCTTCGAGATGCGGATCTCGCGGCCGTTCACCCGGATCGCTCCGTAGAGGTAGCCGGTGGCGAGGGTCGCGAACGCCGAGATCAGCAGGACCGCCGACGCGAAGCCGACGATGCTCTGGTAGAAGGGCAGCTCGAAGAGGTAGAACGACGTGTCGAGGCCGAACTGCGGATCCGTGGTGCCCGAGGGCGTGCGGTTCCAGAAGGTGAGGCTCGTCTGCCAGCGGGTGGCGGAGGAGACGCCGGCGAAGAGGCCGAGCACCGCGGGGATCCCGAAGGTGGCCAGGCGCCGCAGCGGCTCCACGACCTGCTGGTAGCGGTCGATCTGCGAGTTGAGCTTCGCGTAGACCGGCCGGAGGCGGTACGCCAGCATCAGGCTGATGAACACCGGCACGGCCATGGCGACGAAGCCGATGACGAAGAGACCGCCCGCCGCCGCCCACTGCGTCGTGAGCACGGAGAGGAAGCCGAGCTGGTCGTACCAGAGGATGTCGGTGTACAGACCGGCGAAGACGAAGAACGCCACCACCAGGACGGCCACCACCACGACAGTGACGGCGAGGACGCTCCGTCTCTTCCGCGGCGGGGTTTCGGTTGCTGTGGAACTCACGTGAGGGCCTCTTGCTGTCGAGATGTGAGGGGAGGCCACCCATGCTATGCGACGGCTGTCCGGCTCACCTGGGCGTCGACCCGGGGTCGGCGGGCGGGATCAGTCGAGGGGAGCGGCGGTGCTGCAGTCCGGCAGCCCGGAGGTGTCGCCCGCGGCGATGCCCTTCAGTGCGGCGAGGGCGTCGTCGAGGGTCGAGACCGCGAGCACGTCGAGCCCGTCGGGGACGTGGCCGACGACCTCGTTGCAGTTGGTCGCGGGGGCGAGGAAGTACTCGGCTCCGGCACCCTCCGCCCCGTAGAGCTTCTGGCGGATCCCGCCGATGGCGCCGACCTCGCCGGCCGCGTCGATCGTGCCGGTCCCGGCGACGCTCCGCCCGCCGTTGAGCTCGCCCTCGGTGAGCTTGTCGATGATCCCGAGGGCGAACATCATGCCCGCGCTCGGCCCGCCCACGTCGTCCAGCTGGATGTCGACCTCGAACGGGAAGTCGAAGGCCGCTCCGGGGAGGACGCCGATGACGGCGGCGCCGTTCGAGTCGCGCGGCGTGACCTCCACCTCCTGCCGGACGCCCTCGCGCTCGATGCTGACCTGCACCGGGGAGCCGGTGCCCAGGGTCTGCAGGGTCGCGCGCAGGGCGGTCGCGTCGGCGACAGGGGTGCCCGCGACCGCGAGGATCTCGTCCCCCGCCTCCAGGACGCCCTCGGCCGGGGAGCCCTCGGGCACCTGCACGACCGAGACGCGCTGCTCGACGGGGTAGCCGAGCTCGGTGAGCGCGGCGGCGATCGCCTCCTGCTGGGAGTCGGTCATCTCGGCCTGGTTCGCCTCGTCGCGCTCCTCGACCGTGGAGGAGGGAGGGAAGATCGCGTCGACCGGGACGACCGCCTTGGTCCTGTCGAACCAGGCGCTCGCGACCTCGACCCAGGTGGGCAGGCTCTGCGGGTTGCCGACGACCGACACGGTGAGCATGTCGAGCGTGCCGGCCGTGGGATAGGTGGTGCGGTCCGGGATCGAGATGAGGGGCACGTCCTTGCTGCTGCCCAAAGTGTCGAACACGGGGCCGGGCTGCTCGATCACGTAGGGGGCGGGCGCGACGCCCAGACCGACCACGACGGCGACACCCGAGAGGAGGACGACCGGTCCGACCCACGGGCGGCGCGGGGAGGAGGAGGGGCGCGGGTCGTCGGAGAACAGCGACACGGGGGCCTTTCTGGCAACGGGTGGAGCGGCTCCGCCGGGATGTTCGCGGCGGGCGGAAGCGGGCTGGGCCCGAGCGGTGCTCTGCACGCCGAGGCCCCGGGCGCTCGGGCTAACGTAGCTTGCACGACTGGGAGTCGCGCCGGAACCGGCGCCCTGTGCAGGGCCGCGGAGGCGGTGCGGCGACCGGATTCACGTGAGCGACGGAGGGCTGATCCCGATGGCCGATGGCGACAGTGCGGACCGAGCGGGCGGCGGCTCCGAGGACGAGTTCCGGGAGATGCTGCGGCAGTTCCTCTCGGGGAACGGCCCGGTCGACCCCTCGCAGCTCGCCGGAGCGGCGGGACTGCCGAACGACCCGGTGGCCCTGCAGAACCTGCTCTCGCAGCTGCAGAGCGCGATGCAGCAGAACGGCGACGGCGGCGTCAACTGGACGCTCTCGCTCGAGCAGGCGAAGCAGCTCGCGCGCGCCGAGTCCGCGCCGGTGTCCGACTCCGTGCGGGCTCCGATCGACGCGGCCTTCGGCGTCGCCGCGCTCTGGCTCGACGAGGTCGCGTACGTCTCCGAGCTGAGCCGCACGCCGCGCTCGATCAGCCGCCTCGAGTGGATCTCCCTGACGATGCCGGTCTGGACCCAGCTCGCCGAGCCGGTGGCGCTGAGCATCTCGGACGCGCTGACCCGCGTGCTCCGCGAGCAGGCCCCGGAGGAGATGCAGGCGATGATCGCCGGTGCCGAGGGCATGATGCGCGGGATCGGCGGCACCCTGTTCGCCCTGCAGCTGGGCCAGGTCGTCGGGCAGCTCGCCGCCGAGGTCGTCTCGGGCGGCGACATCGGCATCCCGCTGCTGGAGGAGAACGACGCGGCGATCCTGCCGCAGAACGTCGCCGCGTTCGGCGAGGGCCTCGACATCCCGCTCGACCAGGTGCAGCTGTACCTGGCGGTCCGCGAGCTCGCGCACGCCCGCCTCTTCCGGCACGGCAAGTGGCTCCGTCTCGCCCTCATCTCGCAGATCACCGACTTCGCGCGCGGGATCAGCATCGACACCACCCGCCTCGAGGAGCTGGCCGAGGGCTTCGACCCGTCGAACCCCGAGGAGCTCCGCGACGCGATGACCTCCGGCGCGCTCATCCCGCCGAAGACGGAGGAGCAGCTCGCCGCGCACGGCCGCCTCGAGACCGTCCTCGCCCTCATCGAGGGGTGGGTCGACGTCGTCACCGCGGCGGCGACCACCCGCCTGCCCAGCGCCGGGGCGATCGCCGAGACGGTCCGCCGCCGCCGCGCCTCCGGCGGGCCGGCCGAATCCGCCTTCGCCACCCTCGTCGGCCTGGAGCTGCGCCCGCGCCGCCTCCGCGAGGCCGCCGCGATGTGGCAGGCCGTGACCGACGCCGTCGGGCCCGAGGCCCGCGACTCCCTCTGGTCGCACCCCGACCTGCTCCCCGGCTCGGAGGACCTGGACGACCCGAGCGCGCTCGTCGCCCGGCTCACGGCCGAGGCCCGCGGCGAGACCCCGGAGCCCGACGAGATGGACCGCGCGCTGGAGGACCTGCTGAACGGCACGATGCCGCGCGAGGGCGACGGCGCCTCCGGAGACGCTCCGGACACGACCGACGACGCCGGCTCGCCGGACGACGACGACCGCGGCTCCTCCCCCACGGGCGACCGCCCCGTCTGACCCCCCGTCCGGCGCCCGCCTGTGGACAACTCGCGCGGCGCCGGGCCGGTCTCGGTCATGATCGCCGGATGGTGCTCCGGCTCGATCCCCGACTCCCCCTGCTCTGGCGCTCCGCGACCGCGGTGCAGCTCGGCCTCGACCGGCCGCACGCGGTGCTGGACGGCATCGGCTACCCGGAGGAGCTGCTGCTCGACGCCCTCCGCGTGGGCACCAGCGCCGGCACCGTCCGCCTGATCGCGGCGCGCGCCGGAGCGAGCGAGGCGCGGGTCGACGAGGTGCTCGAGGCGCTCCGGCCGGTCCTGCTGCGCAGCGTCGAGCCAGGCCCTCCCCCGGCACCGCGGGTCGTCGTCGAGGGGACGGGCGCGGCACCGGACGCACTGCGCACGCTGCTCCGGAGCGAGGGCTGCTCACTGCTCGCCGACGACGGGACGCCGGACCTCGCCGTGCTGATCGCCGACTTCGCGGTCGCCCCCGCCCGCGCCGCGCACTGGCTCGCGGCCGACGTGCCGCACCTGGCGGTGGTGTTCGGCGACGAATCGGTGCGCCTCGGGCCCCTGGTGGAGCCGGGGTCCGGACCGTGCCTGCACTGCGCCGAGCGGGACCGGATGGACCTCGACCCGGATCGCGCGCGCCTCGTGATCCAGGTGCTCGGCCGCTCAGCCCCCACCCGCACGCCGCTCGCGAGCGCGGCGATCGCCGTGGCGGCCGCCGACGCCGTGCTGCGGCGGCTGCTCGCGGGCTGGCGAGGGCTCCGCGGGGCCGAGCGGATCTACAGCGACGCCTCCGGAGCGTTCACCGTGCGGGAGCGGGAGCCGCACCCCGAGTGCGCGTGCCGAGCTCTTCGAGGAAGCGCGACGGCTCCCTCCGCGTGACGCGGCCGACCGTCGAGCGCGCCCACGAGAGGCGCAGGCGCCGGCGGGCCCGGGTGATGCCGACGTAGAGGAGGCGCCGCTCCTCGTCGATCGCCTCGAGGCCGGCGGCGTACGAGATCGGCAGCAGGCCCTCGGCGAGCCCCATCAGGTGCACCGACTCCCACTCGAGGCCCTTCGCCGAGTGCAGCGTGGCGAGGGTGACCGCGCCGCGGTCCGGCTCGTGGTGCACCTGCTGGCGTGCGATCAGGTCGTCGGTGAACTGCCGGAAGGTCCATCCGGCAGGGGCCTCGTCGACGAGGCGGGCCAGCGTGTCCAGCGACTCCCACCGGTCGCGCACCGCACCGGGCGCCGACGGGGGCTCGGCGCTCCAGCCGAGCGAGCGGAGGACGTCGCTCACCGACTTGAACAGCGGCTCGCCGCTGATCGACACGGACGCCGCGCGCAGCTGCATCACGGCCTGCTTCACCTCGGGGAGGTCGAAGAAGCGCTTGCCGCCGCGCATGTGCGCGCTCACTCCCCGCTCGTGCAGGGCGTGCTCGATGACCGCCGACTGGCTGTTGGTGCGGAAGAGGACCGCGATGTCGGAGGGGCGCACCCCCGCCTCGATGTCGGCCGCGACCCGCGCCGCGATCCCGCGCGCCTCCGCGATGTCGTCCGGGTAGGCGTCGATCGCGGGCTCCGGCGCCTCGGCGGCGGCGACGGCGTGGAGCGAGAGGGCGCCGGGCCTGCCCCGCATGAGGCGGTTCGCGGTCTGCACGATCGGCACGGCCGAGCGGTAGTTCTCCTCCAGGCGCACCACGGTGGCGGCCGGCCAGCGGGACGGGAAGTCGAGGAGGTAGTCGGCCCGCGCACCCGCGAAGGAGTAGATGGTCTGGCTGGCGTCGCCGACGACGCAGAGGTCGCTCCGGTCGCCGAGCCAGAGCTCCAGGAGCCGCTGCTGCAGCGGCGAGACGTCCTGGTACTCGTCGACGACGAAGAAGCGGTACTGCTCGCGCACCTGCATCGCCATCGCGGGCTCGGACTCGAGCATCCCGGCGGTCACGAGCAGGACGTCCTCGAAGTCGATCTGGCGGCGCTGGTCCTTCAGCCCCTCGTACTCGTCCACGAGCGCGACCGTCTGCTCCAGGGTGAGCCGTCCGGGCAGGGGGCGCGTGCGGGCGGCGACGGCGTACTGCTCGAGCGAGAGGGCGGACACCTTCCGCCACTCGATCTCGGCCGAGAGGTCGCGGAGCGTCGCCGTGTCGAGCTTCAGGCGGAGCCGCTCGGCCGCGTGCCCGAGCAGGCGGGCCTTGCCGTCGAGCAGCTGGGGCATCGTGCCCCCCACCAGCTGCGGCCAGAAGTAGCCGAGCTGCGAGAGGGCGGCGGCGTGGAAGGTGCGGGCCTGGACGCCCCCGGCGCCGAGCACCCGCAGGCGCGAGCGCAGCTCGGCCGCGGCGCGGCTCGTGAAGGTCAGGGCCATGACGCGACCGGGCGTGTAGACGCCGGTCGCCACTCCGTGCGCGATGCGGTGCGTGATCGTCCGGGTCTTGCCCGTGCCCGCTCCCGCGAGGACGCAGACCGGCCCCAGCAGCGCCTCCGCAGCCTCGCGCTGCCCCTCATCGAGTCCGTCGAGCAGGGTCACGCGATCGGGCCGTTCTCCAGCTCGCCTCCGTACCAGTCCTCGATCATCGCGCGGGCGATGGACGAGCGGCCGGGCAGCAGCACGGACTCGAGCGAGTCGTGCAGCTGCTGCCGGGTGAACCAGCGCAGCTCGACGATCTCCTCGCCGTCCGGGAGCAGATCCTCCGGGGACTGGTCCTCGGCGAGGCGGGCGATGAAGCCGACCATGAGGGAGGCGGGGAAGGGCCAGGGCTGCGAGCCGAGGTACTGCGGGTCGACGACGCGCATGCCCGACTCCTCGCCGATCTCGCGGATCACGGCGGCCTCGAGCGACTCGCCCGGCTCGACGAAGCCGGCGAGCAGGGAGAAGCGGCCGGTGCCCCACATCGCGTTCGAGCCGAGGAGGAGGCGGTCGTCCGCGTCGAGGACGCAGACGATGATCGCCGGATCCGTGCGCGGGAAGACCTGGCTGCCGTCGGTGGGCGAGCGGCGGACCCAGCCGCCCTGCTCGACGACGGTCGGGTCGCCGTTGCGGGGCGAGTAGCCGTGCGAGGCGTGCCAGTTCGCGATGGCGAGAGCCTCGGTGAACAGGCCCGCGTCGCGGTCGCTCAGGCGCTCGGCGATCGGGCGCAGGCCGCTCCACCGCTCCTCGTCGGGCTCGAGCTCGGCGGCGGCCGCGTCGGTGAGGACGGTCGCGATGACGGGGGTTCCGACCGGCTCGCCGGGGGCCTCGGCGAGCGTGCGGCCGAGGTAGATCCGGAGGGTTCCGGCGGTCACGTCCTCGGGGCGGCGCAGGAGGAGGCGGTCGGCCTCGACCAGGGTCCGGTCGTGGTGCAGGACGAGCACGCGGGTGGCGGGATCGGCGAGCAGCTCGTCGAAGAGCGCGGGCCGCGAGCGTCCGACGCCGTCGCGGTCGGCCGCCTGTCGCGAGAGCGGGAGGCGATCGGCGAAGGGCAGTGACATCCGGGGCTCATTTCGTGACGGGGGCCGCGAGGACCGCTGTCGCGGGCCTTCGACGGCATCGGCGGGACAGCGCGTGGCGGCGGGCCGGCCGGGCACGAGCCGCCTACCCTGGAAACCATGGCCAGATCCCATCTCACTCTAGCCGCGCTGGCCACCTCGGCCGTCGAGGGCCTCGACGTCCGCTCCGCGCGCCCCTTCACGTCCTCGACGCACGGCGACTTCGACTCCGCCCTGCTGACGACGCGCGAGAGCGCCCGCCTCGTCGTGCGCGTTCCCACGTCCGCGCTCGCGGAGCAGGAGCAGCTCGGCGACCTCGTCGCGCTCCGAGCGCTGACCGCCGGCATCCGCAGCCGCCTGCCCTTCGATCTGCAGGAGAGCGTCGGGCAGACGCCGTTCGACGGCACCCGCGCGGTCGTCTACGAGTACCTCGAGGGAGATCGCGTCCTCATCGACGACGTGGCCGCGCAGAGCGGGCTCGCGGACTCGATCGGCCGGGCCATCGGGGCGATCCACTCGCTCCCGGTGTCGTTCGTCCAGGAGGCGGGCCTGCCGATCGCGACCGCGCGCGACAGCGTGAACGAGACGGTCGCGGTGATCGAGCGCGCGGCCGACACCGGCCACGTCCCGGCGGCGCTCGTCGCGCGCTGGGAGTCGGCCTCCTCCGACGAGGCGCTCTGGCAGTTCGACCCGACCGTGGTGAACGGCTCGATGACCGCCGACTCCTTCCTCCGCTCGGGCGACGTCGTCGCGGCCGTGCTCGGCTGGGCGGCGCTGCGGGTCGGCGACCCGGCGCGCGACCTGCACTGGCTGCTGAGCGCCCCGGGCTCGGAGACGGCGCTCTCCGCCTACTCCCGGATGCGCGCGGGAGCAGTGGACCGCACGATCCGCCAGCGCGCCCAGCTCTACGCCGAGCTCGAGCTCGCCCGCTGGCTGCTGCACGGCACCGAGACCGACGACTCCGCCATCGTGGACGACGCGGTCGCCATGCTGGACACGCTGGTCGACAGCGTGCTCGGCGACCTCTCCGCGCCCCTCTCGACCGACACCGGCCCGGTGCTGGAGGTCTCGGAGGTCGAGGAGCTGCTCAACCGCACGCCGGGAGCCCGCACGGGCTCCTCCGCTCACGGCCGCGGGCTCGCTCCCGTCGCCGAGGAGAGCGACTCCGCGAGCTCGCGCTCGGAGTAGAACCGCTCGGGCCGCAGCACGAGGTCGTCGGCGACGAAGTAGAACACGGCGTCGACGCTCTCGAGCGGCACCCCCCGCCAGCGCGAGTAGGCGAGCCGGTACAGCGCGAGCTGGAACTGCTTGAGCTCGAGGTCGGCGGCGTCCTTCGGCGCCCGCCCGGTCTTCCAGTCGACGATCTGCACGCCGTCCTCCGTCGGGTACACCGCGTCGAGCTTGCAGACGACGACGTGGCCGGCGAGCTGGAGGTGGATCTCGATCTCGACCGCCTCCGGGTGCCGGTCGGCCCACTCCGAGCGCTCGAACGTGGCGATCAGGGCGTCGAGCCGCTCCTGCTCGACGGACGCGGGGCCGGCGTCGTCGAGCTCGTCGGGGAAGGTGTCGACCGCCTCCGCCCCGCCCTGGACGCCGAAGCGGTTCTCGACCCAGGAGTGGAAGGTCGTGCCGAGCCGGGTCTGCCGGTAGGGGCGCTCCGGCATCGGCCGGCGCAGCTGCGCGGCGACCTCGTCCGGCGTGCTGACGATGTCCTTGAACCGGGAGGCGGGGATGCGGGTGGGCAGCGGCGTGCGCTCGCCCCCGGCCAGCCGCACCGCCCGCTCGGCGAGCAGCAGGCGGATGTCGTCGCCGCGCGCTCCGAGCAGAGCGGGCTCGGCGCTGCGGACCCGGGCGGCGGCGGCGCGGACCCGGTCGCCGCGGGAGCCGAGCGGATCGTGGGGCCAGCGGAACGTGCGCGGGGCCCGCTCGAGCGGGTTCTCCTCGTTCGCGGGCTCGGTCGGCAGCGGCGGGATCGTGCCGGCCTCCTCGAGGTCGCGGAGGAAGACGCCCGGTCCGCGCGGCTTGGCCTGGCCGGCCCACCACGAGCCGCTGAGCAGGAGGTGGTGACGCGCCCGCGTGACGGCCACGTAGGCGAGACGCCGCTCCTCCGCCTCGTTGCGCTCGCGGAGGGTGTCGCCGAACGCTCCGATCGCGTCGACGACCTCCTTCTGCGTGCTGCAGCCGCGCCAGGCGAGATCGGGGAGCTCGGCGGCGTCGCCGCGGAACGCGTAGGGCATCGCGCCCAGTCTGACCCACCCGCGGAAGCCCTCGACCGGCGTGCCGGGGAGCTCGCCGTCGACCATCCGCGGGACGGCGACGAGGTCCCACTCCAGACCCTTGGAGCCGTGGATCGTCAGCAGCTGCACCGTCCCCGGCTCCGGGTCCTCCGGTCGCGGGGCCAGGCCGTCGCGCTTGTCCGCGAGGACGAGCCAGCGGAGGAATCCGCGGAGGGAGGAGCCGGTGCCGGCGCCGCGGTCGTCCGTCTGCAGGTACCCGGCCACCGCCTCCCGGAAGGCCTCGAGGTTGGCGCGGCCGTCCCCGCGCGACTCGTTCGCCTCGACCTCGATGTCCAGGCCCAGCTCCTGCTCGACCAGGGTGACGAAGTCGAGGAGGTCGAGCCCGGCCCGGGCGCGCAGCCGGGCGAACAGGGTGCCCGCCTCGTGCAGGCGCCGCAGGCCCTCGGCGCTGAACCCGCCGAGCGCGGAGTGGTCGATCCGCCCGTCGTCGCCGGGGCGGCGCGCCGCGATGAAGTCGAGGGCCTCGACGATCGAGCCGCCCTCGCCCTCGGTGACGGACGCGCGCATCCGCTCGCGCACCTCCTCCGGGAGCAGCCGGTGCGCGTGGTCGCGCGCCGCGAGCCATGAGGCGAGGTCGCGCAGCGCCTTGAGGTCGCGGACGCCCAGACGCCAGCGGGCGCCGGCCAGGAGGCGGACGAGCTCGCTGCCGGCGGCCGGGTCCTCGACGACGGTGAGCGCGGCGACGAGGTCGGCGATCTCGGGCTGCCGCAGCAGGCCCCCGATGCCGAGGATGTGGTACCGGACGCCGTGCTTCGCCAGCGCGGCGGCGAAGCGGTCCATGTGCGCGCGCACCCGGAAGAGCACCGCGGCCGACGGCGGCTCGGCGTTCTCGCGCAGCCGCCCGGCGAACCAGGCGGCGACGTCGTCCGCCTCCTCCTCGATCGTCTCGGGGAAGGTGAGCTCCACCGGGTGCTCGGAGGCCTGAGGACCCGCGCTCAGCGTGTCGACCGCGACCGCGCTCCCCGCCGACAGCGGCTCCACGATCGCGTTCGCGGCGGTGAGCACACGGCGGCCGTTGCGCCAGCTCGTGCTGAGGGAGAAGCGGCCCGCTCCCCCGAAATCGGTGCCGAAGCGGCCGAGCCCCTCGGCGCTCGCACCGCGCCAGCCGTAGATCGACTGGTGAGGGTCGCCCACCGCCATCACTCCCTGCCCGGCGAAGAGCCGCGAGAGGAGGCGGGTCTGCAGCACGGAGGTGTCCTGGTACTCGTCGAGGAGCACCACCCGGTACCTCGCGCGGTGCTCGTCCACGATCCGCGGCACCCTGTCGACGATCCGCAGCGCGAGGGCCACCTGGTCCGAGAACTCGACGAAGCCGCGCTCGGCCTTCGCCTCCTGGAACCGCTCGGCGAGCGCCGTCAGCACCGGCAGCGCGCCCACGGCCTGCAGCGCCTTCTCGAGCTCGCGGTAGAGCCCCGAGCCGCTGCCTCCACGCGGCAGCTCGCCCAGGCGGAGGAAGTCCTCGGCGAACGCGGCGACCGCGGCCGGATCGGCGAGGTTGTCGGCGAGGTCGTGCGCGAGCGAGACGACGAGGTCGGTCAGCCGGTCGATCCCCGCCTCCACCTCGAGGATGCGCGGATCGGCCGTGTCGGCCACGACTCCCCGCGCGAGATGCCAGGCGGAGGCCTCGGAGAGCACGGTCGCGTCCCCCTCGCGGCCGATCAGGGCCGCGTTGTCGCGGAAGATCGTGTTCGCGAAGGCGTTGTAGGTCGAGACGGTGGCGGCCTCGAACGGGTCGGGCGCCGACTGCCCGGGCGCGAGCGGGAGCAGGCCCGCCGCGCCGAGCTGGTCGATCCTCCGCCCGATGCGCTCGCCGAGCTCGGCCGCCGCCTTGCGGGTGAAGGTGAGGCCGAGCACCTCCGACGGCGCCGCGTGGCCGTTCGCGAGGAGCCAGAGGACGCGGTTCGCCATCGTCTCGGTCTTGCCGCTGCCGGCACCGGCGACCACCAGGGCAGGCTCGAGCGGCGCCTCGATGACGGCGCGCTGCTCGGCGGTGGGCGGGCGCAGGTCGAGGCGCTCGGCGATGGTCAGGGCGTCGATCACGGCAGCTCCTCCTCGAGGACGGCGGAGGGGTCGGGGTCGGCGGGGCCGGAAGGATCGGCCGGCGCATCGGGACCCGGCTCCTCGGAGTCCTCCAGGTCCTCTGTCTCGTCGACCTCGTCGATCGCCAGGAGACCGTCCCCCGGGACCTCGGGCACCGCGTGGATGCGGTACCGCAGGGCGTCGCCGGGCGAGAACGGGGTCGCGTCGAGCAGGCCCGAGAAGCCCGCCGCCGCCATGCCCAGGGCCGCGGCGCGGACGCGATCGCGCAGCCGCTCCAGCTCCTCCTCGCCGAAGCGCTCCTGGACCACCTCGCGGTACGGCTTCCCGCGCACGCCCGTCGCCACGAAGAGCAGCTTCGCGCCTCCCCCGTCGGCCGGGTCGGCCGCCTCGATCGCCCCTTCGGCGACGGCGAGCTGATAGCTGCCCAGCTGCGCGTGCTCGGCGATGTCGTCCTTGCGGGGGGTGCTGCGGCCCGTCTTGAGATCGACGATCGTGACGGAGCCGTCGGCCGCGCGCTCGACGCGGTCGATCGAGCCCCGCACCCGGGCGGGCGGGACGTCGAGCTCGAACTGCTGCTCGCGGCCGAGCACCACGCCTCCCCCGCGCTCGAAGTCGGCGAGGTAGCCCGCGAGGCCGTCGATCAGCCGCCGTGTGACGCGCTTCTGCCGCTCCCCCAGCCAGGGCGACTCGAAGACCAGCTCGGGCCACCGCGACTCGAGAGCCGCCCACAGCTCCTGCGGATCGGGCCGCTCGGCGTTCTCGAGGACCCAGTGCACGAGGGTGCCGACCCCCATCGCCGTGCTCGTCGTGGAGCCGGAGACGGCGTCGACGAACCAGTCCAGAGGGGACCGCTCGAAGGCCTCGAGGCGGCTCGGCGAGACGGAGACGGGACGCTCGGGGTCGCCGACGTCGAAGAGCGGCTCCGTGGTCGAGGGCTCGAGCACCCCGGACCAGGAGGAGGGGTCGGCGCCCGGGACCTCCGCGAGCGCCAGGGCGCTGAGCCCTCGGATGGCGGCGGGAGCCTCGGTCGAGTCCGGTGTGGTGGCGGTCCGGCGCAGCGCCGCCACCGCCCCGCGCAGCGTGAGCGGCACCGCGGAGGCCGGATCGAGCCGAGGCGCGTCCGGCGGGGTGAGCCGGAAGAAGAGGGAGGGCGTCTCGTCCTCGCCCGCGACGGCGCTGAGCACCAGCTGCCGCCGAGCGCGCGAGGCGGCCAGGGCGAACATCCGGAGCTCGTCGTCGAGAGTGGCCTTGCGGGCGTCGAGCGGCAGTCCGCCCTCGCCGCGGGCGTGCCGCAGCAGGCCGTCCGGATCGAGCAGCGAGCCGCGCTGGCGGAGGTTGGGCCAGACGCCGTCCTGCAGCCGCGCCACCACCACGACGTCGAACTCGAGGCCGACGACGGAGGAGGGCGTGCCGATGAGGACCGCGTCCTCGACGGAGCGCGGAGCGAGAGTGTCCTCGGGGACCTCCGCCTCGAGGATCTCGGTGACGAAGCCGATCGCGGAGTGCCCGGTCGCCCGCTCCACGAACCGGCGCGCGGCGCTGAAGAGGGCGACCACGCCGTCGAGGTTGCGGTTGGCCTCGGCGGCGGTCAGGCCGGTGCCGAGGGCGAGCTCGCGCCAGGAGGACGCGACGCGGCTGGACTCCCACGCCGACCACAGGAGCTCCTCGATCGAGCCCCCCTCCTCGTGCAGGCGGCGGACCCGGTCGATCGTCACGGCCAGCCGCTCGGCCTGCCGGGCGGGAGCGGAGTCGATGGTCGCGAATCGGCCGGGCGCTGCGAGGGCCTCGACCAGCAGCGGGTCGCTCGCGCGGATGCCGCCGCCGTCCAGCTCCTCCGCCCGGAGCGCGAGCCGGAGCCTGCGCAGCCCCAGCCGATCGACCCCGCCGAACGGGCCGAGCAGCAGCTCCGCCGCTAGCTCCGCGTCGAGGGGCCGCTCGCCGATCGCGACGCCGACCAGCACGAGCAGCGCCCGGGCCGCGTGATCGTCGCGCAACGCCCGTCCGGCGAGCACGGAGCGGGTCGGCACCTCCGCCACCGCGAGCGCCTTCACCAGCGGCTGGACCGCGGCTCCGGAGCGGACGACGACCGCCATCCGCCGCCACGGCACTCCGTCGCGCAGCCGCCGCTCGCGCAGCAGCCGCGCCACCGTCGCCGCCTCGCGCCGCCGTCGGGGCGTGCAGCACCAGGACGGCGCCGGGCCCGCCTCGGGGCCGGAGCCGCGACCGCCGCCTGCTGCCGACCGGCCGCCGCGGTGCCGATCCGCTCGGTGGCCGCCGACACGACCGCCCGCAGCGCGGCCGAGTGGCGGTGCACGCGCGCGAGCACCAGCGTCTCGACGTCGGACGCGCCGATGCTCGCGGCGAACCGGCCGAGCGTGTCGGAGGCCGCGCCGCGGTAGGCGCTGGTCGCCACGTCCGGATCGCCCAGCGCGATCACGGTCACCCCGCGCTCCGTCAGCGCCCGCAGCAGCACGAGCGTCGACTCGCTCGCCTCCTGGAGGTCGTCGACGACGACGAGGCGCAGCGCGTCGATCCGCTCGCCGCCCTCGCCCGCGCGGATCGCCTCGGCCGCATAGGCCGCGAACTCCGCAGCGTCCAGGCGGGTCCCCGCCTGGGGCGCCATCCACTCGACCACCTCGCGCAGCTCGTCGAGCACGTCGGCCGCCGCGCTCCACTCGCCGCGCTCGGCGTCGACCCCGAGGGCGCGGATCGCGTCCGAGTCGAGCCCGTGCTCGGTCGCCCGCATCCCGAACTCGCGGAGCTCGGTCCGGAAGGTCCGCAGCCGCAGCACCTCGGGGCTGAACTCCTCCGGCCACCGCGGGCCGGTCCCCTCCTCGAGGTGGCCCTCGACGAGCTCCGAGAGGAGGGCGTCCTGCTCGCCGCCGGTCAGGAGGGTCGGCCGCTCGAGGCCGCGCTCCTTGGCGGAGGAGGTGACCGCCTCGAACGCGAGCGAGGTCGCGGTCCGGGCGAGCGGGCCCCGGGTCGGCACTCCCAGCCGCAGGGCGAGCACGTCGCGCAGGGCGGTGGCGGCGGTGCGGCTGGCCGCGAGCACCACGACCGACTCGGGCGGGTACCCCCGCTCGAGGACGCGCTCGGCGACCAGCTCGACGACCGTCGTGGTCTTGCCCGTCCCCGGCGCCCCGAGCACGGCGGCGCTGCGGCCCTCGGGCAGCGCGAGCACCGCGCGCTGGGAGTCGTCCAGCACGACCGCGGGCTCGCCCGGGATCGCCTCGCCGACGGAGGCTGCGGTGGAGGGAGCGGGGGTCGCGGGAGCGGTCACACGACCACGGTAGCCACCGGGTCCGACACTCCCGCCCGTCCCCGCCGGGAGCCCCGGCCGCCCGCTCCGCTCACCGCGAAACCGGCGCGGCCGTCCGAGCGCGGTCCCGTATCCTGACACCCTCGTCCCCTCCCGAAAGGCACTGCTGGTGGAAATCCGTATTGGAATGGTCAACACCCCGCGCGAGCTCAACTTCGAGTCGTCGATGTCCGTGACCGAGGTCGAGAAGACGGTGACCACCGCTCTCGAGGCCGGCACCGCCGTCCTCCGCCTCCGCGACGAGAAGGGCAAGATCTACATCGTCCCTACCGCCACCATCGCCTTCGTCGAGGTCGGCTCCGAGGAGTCGCGCCGCGTCGGCTTCGTCGCCTAGAGCGTCCCGGGCGGACACGTCGTGGAGCTCCTCTTCATCACCCTGTTCGGGCTCCTGATCGGTCTCGCCGCGCGCTACGGGCTGCCGCACCGGCACCTGCACGGCTCCGTGCTGGTCCCGGCGATCGGCGGCCTCGTCGCCGCAGTCGTCTGGGTCGCGCTGACCTGGGCGGGCCTGCCGTGGGACGGCGGCCTGATCTGGGTTCTGTCCCTCGTCGCGACCGCCGTGGTCGTCGCCCCGGTCGGCCTCTCGCTCGGGCGCAGCCGCGCCCGCCGCGACGAGGCCTCCCTGCAGGCGATGCTCTCGGGACGCGTCGCCCCCTGATCCGAGCCGGAGGCGCGGGAGTCCTCGGACTTCCGCGCCTCCGTCGTTCCCGGCGTCGGGCGACGCGACGCGCCGGGGACGGTCAGGCCGTGAGCCCCAGCGCGTCCATCCGGCGCGTGTGCGAGGCGATGAGCTCGGTGAACACCGGCTCTATCCGCGACTCGTCGGAGTCGTGGTTGCCCGAGCCCATCAGTGCGGAGCGCGCCACGAGGAGGGTGTCGCCCACCAGGCGGCGGCCCCAGACGGCCAGGCGCGAGCCCAGGCGCTCGTCCGCGGCGATCTCGCGGCGGAGGATCGCGATCACGCCGTCGACGCCCGTGTCCGCGCCGAGCGTCTGCGCGATGCGCGGCCCCACGTCGGTGGGCAGCCCGCCGGTGAGGCGGATGAAGAAGTCGTCGAGCAGGCCCGCCGTGATGTACGCCGAGAGCAGCGTCTCGTGGAGGTCCGCGCCGCGGGTGAGCCGCTCGAAGGTGTCGATCGCGGGGCGGAACGGCGCCATGGCCTCGCCGGGCTCCACGTCGCGGCGGCGCAGCTCGGCGACGACGGCGTGGTGCTTCGCGAGAGCCGTGCCGGCGGCGGAGGAGATGGCCTCCTTGTCCGCGAGGTCGTCGGTCTCGGCGACGGCGCGCGCCAGCACCTCGAACACCGCGAGCTGGAGGTAGGCGACCTGGCCGAGATAGGGCAGCACCTCGGGGGTGAGGTCGGCGAGGTCGACGCGGTCGCGCTTCTGGCTCGACTCCCCGCGCGGCGTCAGGCGGGGCACCTCGAGCAGGGGACGTCGACGTCGGAACCAGGCAGCCATTTCCTCAGCATAGGGCGCCGGAGGGGCGGGGTTCCGGGGCCGGCGGGGCCGGGAGCAGTAGACTCGCCGGGATGTCACCGGCGCTGGATCGGTGACCCTGCGCCCGGAGTCGTACAGGGGCGTAGACCGTTCGACACGACAGGCGCTTCACTCCGTGACTTTCTCCGATCTGAACATCGACGACGACATCGTCGCCGCACTCGCCGCCAAGGGCATCCTCGAGCCGTTCCCCATCCAGGAGCAGACGATCCCCCTGGCCCTGCAGAAGCAGGACATCATCGGCCAGGCCAAGACCGGCACCGGCAAGACCTTCGGCTTCGGCCTCCCCCTCATCCAGGCCCTCGGCACCGACCCGGAGCCGGGCGTCAAGGCGCTCATCGTCGTCCCGACCCGCGAGCTCGCCGTGCAGGTCACCGAGGACATCGAGCTGGCCGCCTCCAACCGGCCGACCAAGATCGTCTCGATCTACGGCGGCAAGGCCTACGAGGGCCAGATCGAGCAGCTGAAGGCCGGCGCGCAGATCGTCGTCGGCACCCCCGGCCGGCTCCTCGACCTCGCCGGGCAGCGCCTGCTCTCGCTCGCCAACGTGCAGGTGATGGTCCTCGACGAGGCCGACAAGATGCTCGACCTGGGCTTCCTCTCGGACATCGAGAAGCTGTTCGCGCAGACGCCGCCCACCCGCCACACCATGCTCTTCTCGGCGACGATGCCGGGCGCGATCGTCGCGCTCGCGCGCCGCTTCATGAACAAGCCCATCCACATCCGCGCGACCGACCCCGACGAGGGCATCACGCAGGCGAACATCAAGCACATCGTCTACCGGGCGCACTCGCTCGACAAGGACGAGGTCATCGCGCGCATCCTGCAGTCCGAGGGCCGCGGCAAGACCGTCATCTTCACCCGCACGAAGCGCGCCGCGGCCCGCATCGTCGAGGAGCTCAACGACCGCGGCTTCAACGCGGCGGCCGTGCACGGAGACCTCAACCAGGAGCAGCGCGAGCGCGCGATGGCGGCGTTCAAGGCCGGCAAGAAGGACATCCTGATCGCCACCGACGTCGCCGCGCGCGGCATCGACGTGAACGACGTCACCCACGTGATCAACCACACGATCCCGGACGACGACCAGACCTACCTGCACCGCGTGGGCCGCACCGGGCGCGCGGGCAAGACCGGCATCGCGGTGACCTTCGTCGACTGGGAGGACCTGCACAAGTGGGCCCTCATCAACCGGGCGCTGGAGTTCGGCCAGCCCGACCCGGTCGAGACCTACTCGTCGTCGCCGCACCTCTACACCGACCTCGACATCCCCGCGGGGACCAAGGGACGGCTGAAGCCGACCCCGATCCCCGCCGAGGCCAAGGCCGACGCGCGCCCGGACCGGGGCGAGCGCTCCGACCGCGGCGAGCGCTCCGAGCGGGGCGACCGGCCGCCGCGTCGCCGCACCCGCTCCGACTCCGCCGACTCGACCGCTCCGCAGCAGACCGGCCCCGCTCCCTCGAGCGAGAGCAAGGAGCACCACGACGGCAACAGCGAGCCGCGCCGCCGCACCCGGTCGCGCCGCCGCTCGCCGCGCCCCGACGCGCAGGCCTGAGCCTCCGCGCCCCGAGCCCGTCCCCCCGCGATCCGTCGCGGGAGGGCGGGCTCTCGGCGTCTCAGCGGCTCTCCCGCGACTCAGCGGTGTCCCCACGCGACTCAGCGGCTCTCCGCCCCTCAGCGGTCACGGTGATCCGGCGGCTCTCCGCCTGTCAGCGGCTCTCCGCGACTCAGCGGGCGGAGGAGCGGATCGCGTCGACGGTCGCGCGCGCGGTCGTGTTCTCGCCCAGGCGGTTGGGCTTGCCCGTGCCGTGGTAGTCGCTCGAGCCCGTGGTGACGAGCGAGTACTGCTCGGCGAGCTCGCGCAAGCGGCGCTTGCCGTCCGCCGTGTTCTCGCGGTGCTCGACCTCGAGGCCGAACAGGCCGGCGTCGACGAGCTGCGGGAGGATCGACTCGACCGCGATCCCGCGGGCGCTCGCGGCCGGGTGCGCGATGACCGGGACCCCGCCCGCCGCGCGGACCAGGCGCACGGCGTCGACCGGGTCGGGCGCGTAGTGCGGGCGGTAGTAGCCGCCGCGCCAGTCGAGGATCCCCGCGAAGGCCGCGGAGCGGTCGGTGGCCAGGCCGCGGGCGACGAGCGCGTCGGCGATGTGCGGACGCCCGATGGTCGTGCCCGGGCTGGTCTGGGCGAGGACGTCGTCCCAGGTGAGGTCGTAGTCGGCCGCGATCGCGGTGACGATCGCCTCCGCGCGGTGCGTGCGGGCCGAGCGGATGCGCGCGGTCTCGGCCACGAGCCCCGGATCCGCCGGATCGACGAGGTACGCGAGGACGTGGACGCTGGCCCAGCCGACGCGGGAGGAGAGCTCCATGCCGGGCAGCAGGTCGATGCCCGCCTCCTCGGCCGCGGCGAGCGCCTCGGCCCAGCCGCCGGTCGTGTCGTGGTCGGTGAGCGCCACTCCGGCGAGCCCGGCCGCGGCCGCGGCCCGCACCAGGACGGCCGGAGCCTCGGTGCCGTCGGAGACGACGGAGTGGGTGTGGAGGTCGTAACGGCCCCCGTCGACATGCATGCGCTCATCGTAGACGCGCCGCCTGCGAGCCCTCCGATGCCCTAGTAGCCTGGGCGGCGATGGGGACGAGACTGGTGAAGACCGCGGTGGCGGTGATCGTGGCGATCGCTCTGCTGGTGGTCGCGGCGCCCGGCTTCTTCGGGATCGCCCGGGAGGCCCCCTTCGCCCAGCTGGTGCCGTTCCGGCTCGCGACGGGCGCGGCGGCCGTCGGGCTCGCCGCTGTCCTGGTCGTGATCGCGGTCCTCGTCGCTCCGGTCAGGCGCCTCGCGCTGGCCCTCGCGGCGCTCGGCGTCGTCTTCGCGCTCGTGCTCGCGGGAGTGCAGGGAGCGCGGGGCTACGACTCCGCCGCTCCGCGCGCCCACCGCCTCGCCGACGTGCGCCTCGCGACCTGGAACGTGCTGCACGACGGCGTGCCCGTCGACACGATCGCCTCGCTCGCCCGGGAGAGCGCGGTCGACGGCATCGCCCTCCTCGAGGTCTCGCAGACGCACGCGCAGGACGTCGTGAACGCGCTCAGCGCCCAGGGGATGTCGATGACCCTCCACTACGCCGGGTCGGGCGCCGACGACGGGGCGGCCCTGCTGCTCTCCCCCTCGCTCGGCGGCTACAGCGTCGACACCGCCGCGGTCGTCACCGGATCGACACCGTCCCTCGTCGCACGCCCCGACACTCCCGAGCGCCCCGTCCTCGCCGCGGTGCACACCATGGCGCCGATCCCCTCGCGCCTCGCGGAGTGGCGGAGCGATCTGCTCTCGGTCTCCGCGCTCTGCTCCGCGGAGGAGGACGTCGTGGTCCTCGGCGATCTGAACTCCACGGTCGACCACTGGACCGGGCTGCCGGGCTCGGCCGCGCTGGGCGGCTGCCGCGACGCGGGGACCGTCGCGGGCGGCGCCGCCCTGGGCACCTGGCCGTCCTCGGTCCCGCCCGCGCTCGGCGCCCCGATCGACCACGTCCTCTTCTCCGGACGCTGGGAGGTCTCGGGCTACCAGGTCGTCGACGACCGCGACGACGCCGGGAGCGACCACCGGCCGCTGGTCGTCCAGCTCTCGGTCCGCGGGATGGTGAAGGACGCGTCCTGACGTTCCTCCCCGGCGCCGACTCCCCGTCCTCCTCCCCCGCCCGGCCCGTGGCCGCCCCCGCGGCCGTGCGGAGGAGGACAATGGGAGTCATGACGAACACGGAGGAGCGGACCGCCGCTCAGACGCCCGACCCCGCCGCCGCCCCGCGCCCCCGCGCCACCGCGAACCGCTCGACGACCCCCGCCTCCGACCGCTTCCGCGACTTCATCGCGTCCGGCTGGGCCGAGCGGGAGGAGCCGCTGCCTGCTCCGCGCGAGCAGGCGTCCTTCGCCGCCTCCCGCCGCGAGCGCCTCTCCGCGCTGCACACCGGCGTGCGCATCGTCGTCCCGGCGGGCCGCCTCAAGCAGCGCGCGAACGACACCGACTACCCGTTCCGTGCGCACTCGGCCTTCACCTGGCTCACCGGCTGGGGCTCCGACTCCGAGCCCGGCGCGGTCCTCGTCCTCGAGCCCGCCGGGTCCGGCCACAGCGCGACGCTCTACTTCCGCGAGCGCGCGGGCCGCGACTCCGACGAGTTCTACGCCAACCCCGAGATCGGCGAGTTCTGGATCGGGCCGCGTCCGTCGCTCGCGCAGGTCGCGAGCGATCTCGGCCTCGCCACCCGCGGGATCGCCGAGCTCGACGCGGTCCTCGACGCGCACGACGGCGTCCCCCTCGCCGTGCTGCGCGAGGCCGACCCGGCGGTGACCGGCCGTCTCGACGCGGTCGAGGCCGACGAGCGGGCGGACCGCGACGCGGCGCTCGAGCGCGACATCGCCGAGCTCCGCCTGGTCAAGGACGCCTACGAGATCGCCGAGCTGCGCGCCGCCGTCGACGCGACGGGCCGCGGCTTCGAGGACGTCCTCTCCGACCTGCCGCGCATCATCGCCCACGAGAAGGGCGAGCGCCTGATCGAGGGCGTCTTCAACGGACGCGCGCGCGCCGACGGCAACGCGGTCGGCTACGACACCATCGCCGCGGCGGGCCCCCACGCCTGCATCCTGCACTGGACGCGCAACGACGGGCCGGTGCGCCCCGGCCAGCTGGTGCTGCTGGACGCCGGCGTCGAGCAGGACAGCTACTACACCGCCGACATCACGCGCACCTTCCCGGTGGACGGCCGCTACACGGACGCCCAGCGCCGGGTGCACGAGACGGTGCGGGAGGCGGCCGACGCCGCGTTCGCGATCGTCCGCCCCGGCATCCGCTTCCGCGAGGTGCACGCCGCGGCGATGGCCGTCATCGCGCGGCGCACCGCCGAGTGGGGCCTGCTGCCGGTCAGCGCCGAGGAGGCGCTCGAGGCCGACAACCAGCAGCACCGCCGCTACATGGTCCACGGCACCAGCCACCACCTCGGACTCGACGTGCACGACTGCGCCCGCGCACGGCGCGAGATGTACCTCGACGGACTGGTCGAGGAGGGCATGGTCTTCACGATCGAGCCCGGGCTCTACTTCCAGCCCGACGACCTCACGGTCCCGGAGGAGCTGCGCGGCATCGGCGTCCGGATCGAGGACGACGTGCTCGTCACCTCCGACGGCGCCGAGAACCTCTCGGCCGGCATCCCGCGCTCGGCCGACGACATCGAGGCGTGGATGGCCCGACTGGCCCGCTGAGCCCGGTCGCCCGCGGGGAGCCCCGGCCGCTCAGGCGGCGAGGGGCAGCGCGAACTCCCCGCGGGCGGCGGCGAGCGCCAGCCCGTCGAGCAGCGTCGCCAGCTGACCGGCGGGAGCGTCCGGGTCCTCGGGATGCCACTGCACGCCGACGAGGGGGGCCGCGACGTGCTCGACGGCCTCGATCACGCCGTCCTCCGCCCGGGCGACGACCCGCAGCCCCGGAGCGAGCAGGTCGACCGCCTGGTGGTGCGCGCTCTGCACCGCGAGCGCCTCGGACCCGAAGAGCCCGCCGAGCACGGAGCCCGCCGCGAGCCCGACCTCGTGCCGGTGCATGCGCTGGTGAGCGGGAGCCGCCGCGTTGACGTGCTCCGCCTCCGGACCCAGGTCCTGCACCAGCGTGCCGCCGAGCGCGACGTTGACGATCTGCAGGCCGCGGCAGATGCCCAGCAGCGGGGTCCGGCGGGCCAATGCCCGGTGCACCAGCGCGATCTGGGCGGCATCCGCGCGCTCCGCGTGGGGGCCCTCGGCCGGGTAGCCGCGGTCGGCGCCGTACTGCTCGGGAGCGATGTCCTCGCCGCCCGCGAGGACGAGGGCGTCCGCCCCCGCCGTGCGCGCCAGCAGCTCCTCCGTGCCCAGCTCCTCGGCGGCGAAGCGCTCCGCCCGCCAGCCGCGCTCGTGCGCGAGGGCGAGGATGCGGCCGTTCAGGATCTGCACGTAGGCGTGGTACTCCTCGCGGCCCGGTCGCACGCGGGCGACCTCGACGATGGCGAGTGAGCGGGTCATGACTCCATCCTGGGCACGCCGCCGCCGCCGGTCGAATCGCCGTGTCACGCGGTGTCACACTCCGGCCGTACGATCACGGAGTGACCTCGCCGAGCCCGTCCCTCCTGGAGCGCGTGCAGCAGGCGCGCTCCGAGGTCTCCGTCCTCGCCGGGACCACTCCCGAGCGCCGGGTCCGACCGCTGCGCGAGGCCGTCGAGCACGTCGCCGCCGGCGGCTCCCCCGATCCCGACGCCCTGCTCGACGCGGTCGACTCGCTGGTCGGGCTCGTGACCCGGGCCGAGGTGCAGCTGAGCGGCGTCGAGCGCTCCGTGCGGGACGACCTGGAGCGGGCCGCCACCCTCTCCGACCTGCGCACCTCGGCGCAGCTCGCCTCCGCCGCCGACGTGGCCGTCGCGTGCGCCGCGGCACGGTCGCTCCTCCTCGACGCCGACGACGCCCGGTCGGCCGGCGCCCGCCACGATCCGGCCGCGCTGCTGGTCCTGCTGCTCGACGCCGACTCCGCTCTGGACGCCGTCGTCTCCGGGTACCGCGAGCCGCGGGCCCAGGCCGAGCGCCAGCTCCTCCTGTTCGAGGCGGCGCGCACCGCGGCCCGGCTCGGTGCCGAGTCGGTGCTGCTCCTGGCCGCCGTGCACGGCGAGCGCATCACCGCGGCACCCCGGATCCTCGCGGAGGAGACGCTCGGGCAGCTGGACACCGCGGTGCGCCGTGCGGCAGGCGATCCGGCCGGCGCTCTGGACGAGGCCCGAGCCGCCGCCGACCGCGCCCGCTCCGCGCTCGACGAGGCCCTGGTCGACCTCGACGGCGCACCCCCGTCGCTCCGCCCAGCAGCCGTTCCCGGAGGCCTGCCCGCGGCCTGAGCACGCAGGCACCCGGCACCGGCGCGCGTGCCATAGTGAGGGACATGGCCTCCTTCCTCGTCGTCCCCCAGTGGCAGGGCTCGGCGTCGACGCGCGCGATGCGCCTCGTCGACGGAGCCGAGGCGATCCGGGGCGATCTGCCCTCCTCCGCCACCACGACCCTCGACATCCCCGCCGAGGCGGGCGACGCCCAGGACACCGGCATCCGCCGCTACGCCTCGGTCGCCACCGTCGCCGAGCGGGTGCGCGAGGCCCTCTCTGGCCGCACCGGTCCCGTGATCACGATCGGCGGCGACTGCGGCGTCGAGTTCGCGGCGATCGGGCACGCCGTGCGCTCGGCACCGGGCCCGGTCGCGCTGGTCTGGCTCGACGCCCACCCGGACGCGCACACTCCCGAGTCCTCCCCCAGCGGCGCCTTCTGCGACATGGTCCTCTCGGCCGCGCTGGGACGCGGCGTCGGCCTCCTGAGCGCGGGCGCCGAGGAGCGGGTGGCCGACGAGCGCGTCGTCCTCGGAGGTGTCCGCTCCGCCGACGACGGCGAGCTCGAGCGGCTGGTCGAGCGGGGCGCCGCGGTGCTGCCCGCGGACGCCCTCGACCCGGAGTCGCTCGTCGCGGCGGTCGAGGCGACCGGTGCCGCCTCCGTCTACGTGCACCTCGATCTGGACGTGCTCGACCCCGCCGATCTCGCCGGGCTGTTCGACCCGGTGCCCTTCGGCGTTCCCGCCTCGCGCCTCGTCGCGAGCCTCGACGCTCTCCGGTCCCGCTTCCCGCTCGCGGGCGCCGGCGTCACCTCGTTCGCCCCGTCGTCGCCGACCGCGGCCGAGGACGACCTGCCCACGATCCTCCGCCTCCTCGGCGCTCTGTCCCGCGGGGCCTGAGAGAGCCCTGCCATCGGCGCGCAAGCCCGAGCGCGTGTCGGCGGCACCCGGCAAGATGGTCGGACGCGACCGAGCGGAGGAACGATGAGCGACGAGAGACCGCGCGTGCGCACCGAGCGGCGCGGGACCGTGCTCGCGATCGTGCTGGACCGGCCCGAGAAGCGCAACGCCGCTGATCTGCGGCTGCTCGCGGAGCTGGCGTCCGCGTACGGCGAGCTCGACCGCGACCCGGAGCTGCGCGCCGGCGTCGTCCTCGCCGAGGGCGGGCACTTCACGGCCGGGCTCGACCTCGCCGACATCGGGCCCCGCCTGGGCTCCGACGGCCTCGACTTCGTGCCCGAGGGCGGTCTCGACCCCTGGGGCCTGCGCACCCGCCCCGTGAGCAAGCCGGTGGTCATCGGCCTCCAGGGCACCTGCCTCACGCTCGGCATCGAGCTCGCGCTCGCGAGCGACGTCGTCCTCGCCGAGCGGTCCACCCGCTTCGGCCAGATCGAGGTCGCCCGCGGCATCCTGCCCTTCGGCGGAGCGACACTGCGCTTCCCCCGCGCCGTCGGCTGGGGCGACGCGATGCGCTGGATCCTCACCGGCGACCTCTTCGACGCCGAGGAGGCCCACCGCATCGGCCTCGTGCAGCAGGTCGTCCCCGACGGGACGGTCGCCGAGGCGGCCTGGGCGCTGGCCGCCCGGATCGCCGCGCAGGCGCCGCTCGCCGTGCAGGCCGCCCTGGCCAGTGCCCGGCTCGCGGTCGCCGCGTCCGACGCCGAGGCCGCGGCCGCGCTCCCCGGGGCGCTCGCGCGTCTCGCGGCGTCCGAGGATGCGCGCATCGGCACCGAGGCCTTCCTCCAGCGCACGACGGCGGAGTTCACCGGACGATGAGCGACGAGAGCACCACCGTCACGGCGCCCGGCGGCTCCTCCCTCGAGGCGCAGCAGGAGCGCGCCGCGCAGCAGCTCGAGATCCGGCTCCGCTACGGCGACCAGGTGTGGGAGCTGCGCGAGGTCGACCACTTCGCCGTCTTCTCCCGCCGCAGCACCGCTCGACGGGCCGGGCGCGTCCTCGTGGCCTCCGGCTTCCAGATCGCGATCTCGCGGCTGAGGCTGAGGCAGGTCCTCGTCGCGAGCCACCACGCCGCGGTCGACGAGGAGTCGACCACCGCGTTCCTCCGCCAGGTGATCGAGGCGGTCGAGAGCCACGGCGGCCGCTACGACGGCTGGCGGGCCGAGATCGTGCCGGCGCATTGAGCGCCGGGCACCCACCGACGACGGGGCTCGACGCCTCCGAGAACCCCAGGGAGACAGCATGAGCAGCACGACGGATGAGTTCGACGTCATCGTCATCGGAGCAGGACCGGTGGGCGAGAACCTCGCGGACCGCGCGGTCCAGGGCGGCCTCACCGCGGCCGTCGTCGAGAGCGAGCTCGTCGGGGGCGAGTGCTCCTACTGGGCGTGCATGCCCTCGAAGGCGCTGCTGCGGCCGCCGATGGCGCTCCGCGCCGCCCGTGATCTTCCCGGCGCGGCGCAGGCGGTGAGCGGAGGAGTCGACGTGCCCGCGCTCCTGGCCCGCCGCGACTCCTTCACCAGCCACTTCGACGACCACGGCCAGGTGCAGTGGCTCGAGGGCGCCGGCATCGAGCTCGTCCGCGGGCACGGCCGCCTGAGCGGCGAGCGCGAGGTCACCGTGACCGGACCCGACGGCGAGGTGCGCGTGCTCCGCGCCCGCTCCGCCGTCGCCGTCGCGACCGGCACCACCGCCGTCGTCCCCGACATCCCTGGCCTGCGCGCGGCATCCCCCTGGACGAGCCGCGAGGCCACCTCGGCCGAGGAGGTGCCGCCGCGCCTCGTCGTCATCGGCGGCGGAGTCGTCGCGACCGAGATGGCGACCGCCTACGCCGGCATGGGCTCCTCCGTCACGCTCGTCGCCCGCAGCGGACTCCTCGCGCCGTTCGAGCCCTTCGCCGGCGAGCTCGTCGGCTCGGCGCTCCAGGAGCTCGGCGTCGACCTGCGCCTCGGCGACTCGCCCGTCTCGGTCGAGCGCCGGTCCGACGGCACCGTGGCCGTGACGCTCGAGGGCGGCGACGTCATCGAGGCCGACCAGGTGCTCGCCGCGACCGGCCGCGCCCCGCACACCCGCGACGTCGGCCTCGAGACGGTGGGCCTCGAGCCCGGCTCCTCGCTGACGGTCGACGACACGATGCTCGTGCTGGGCGGCGACGGTGCTCCCCTCGGCGGCGGGCGTCCGTGGCTCTACGGGGTGGGCGACGTGAACCACCGCGCACTGCTCACGCACCAGGGCAAGTACCAGGCCCGTGCGGCCGGCGACGTGATCGTCGCGCGCGCCACCGGTGCCGAGGTCCACGACGCCCCCTGGGGAGCGCACGTCGCGACCGCGGACCACGAGGCCGTGCCGCAGGTCGTCTTCACCGACCCCGAGGTCGCGTCGGTCGGCCTGACCGCCGCGGCCGCCGAGAAGGCCGGCTACCGCACCCGCGTCGTCGACTACGAGATCGGCTCGGTCGCCGGCGCCGCCCTCGCCGCCGACGGCTACACGGGCACCGCGCGGATGGTCGTGGACGAGGACCGGAAGGTCGTCCTCGGCGTCACCTTCGTCGGCAAGGAGGTCGGCGAGCTGATCCACTCCGCGACGATCGCCGTCGTCGGCGAGGTGCCGCTCTCGCGCCTCTGGCACGCGGTCCCCTCCTATCCGACGATCAGCGAGGTCTGGCTGCGGCTGCTCGAGACCTACGGACGCGACAGCGCGTGAGCGCGCTCCGTCGAGCCGTCGCGACGGTGGCCCTGGATCCGGCGATCACCCGGCCCGGCTACCTCTTCGCGTGCGCGGTCGGACTCGCCTGGGGCGCGCTGTGGAGCACGGGCCCGATCCGGCGCAGCCACGGCCTCGTCGTCTTCACCGGTCTGCCCTCCTGGGCGTTCGGCCGCGGAGGGTCCTGCGTCGGCACGAGCTACCTCACGGGCACCAACGTCTCCGACAGCGTCCTCGAGCACGAGGCCGTGCACAAGGAGCAGTGGCGGCTCTACGGGATGTGGTTCCCGTTCGCGTACACGGTGGCGGGTCGCGATCCGCTGCGCAATCGATTCGAGATCGAAGCCGGTCTCGAGAAGGGCGGATATCTCCGTGGTCACTGACATGACGGGGCGCGTCGTCGTCCTCACCGGAGCCAGTTCCGGCATCGGCCGGGTCGCGGCGGGAGCGCTGGCGTCCGCCGGTGCCCGCGTGGCCGTGGTCGGGCGGAACCCCGAGCGCACCCGCGCGGTCGCCGCCGACGTGGGAGGGGACGCGTTCCTGGCCGACTTCGACCGGCTCGACGACGTCCGCGCCCTGGCCGACGGCCTCCTCGAGCGCTACGAGCGGATCGACGTGCTGGCGAACAACGCGGGCGGGCTCGTCTCCCACCGCGCCGAGACGGTCGACGGCCACGAGCGGACGATCCAGAGCAATCACCTCGCGCCGTTCCTGCTCACGCGGCTCCTGCTCCCGCGGATGATCGAGACCTCGAGGGAGCGGGCCGGCGTCCGCGTCGTCTCCACGGCGAGCCTCGCGAACCGCTTCGGTCGCCTGAGGCTCGACGACCTCGACAACCGCCGCGGTCCGTGGCTGGGCGGCTGGCGGGCGTACGGCACGTCGAAGCTGGTGACGATCCTCTTCATCCGCGAGCTGGCGGAGCGCCTGCTGACGACGTCGGTCGACGCGTACTCGTTCCACCCGGGCGTCGTCTCGACGAGCTTCGGTGCCGACAGCACGATGATGAAGCTGATGACGAGCCTCTCGGTCGGCTCCTTCGGCATCTCCGCCGAGGCGGGTGCGGTACCGCTGATCACCCTCGCCTCCGAGCCCGACGTCGGTGCCGCCAGCGGCACCTACTTCGACCAGCTGACACCGCACGGCTCCCTGAACCCCCAGGCCCGAGACCGCGCTCTCGCCCACGACCTCTGGACTCTCTCCAGCCGCCTCGTGGGCGTCTCCCCCACCCTGTAGCCCGCTGCCGCTGCCCGCCGCCGCCGACTCGGCGCGGGGCGGCGCGGAGTACCCGACCCGCTCGCCGGGAGGATCTCGACACACCCTCTCCGAGGGCTGCCCGATCAGCAGGTCTGTGCGCGGTCGCCCGACTCGGTGTGTGCCCGCGAGCTTCTCGATCAGCCGCGAGATCGGTCGGGCGTGGATCTCGATACTCCCTCTCCGAGGGCTGCCCGATGAGCATGTCCGGGCGCGGTCGCCCGACTCGCCAGGCACCCGAGAACCGCTCGATCACGCGCGAGGTCCGTCGGCAGTGACTCTCGAGACGCCCTCTGCGAGGTCCACTCGATCAGCATCGTCCTCCGCGGTCGCGCCCCTGGCGCGCCGCATCCTCTGCGGTCGCGCCCCCGGCGCGCCGCACCCCTACGAGCAGCGCCCGGAGCGTCGCAGGGCGTCGTTCTGCAAGGCGGAGGAGGAAGCGATACCGGCGGTATCGCGCCCGACGACAACGCCGCAGAACGTCGCCCTGCGGCGCTCCGGGTCAGTTGGACTCTTGGCGGCCGAGGCGCCAGTACCCCATGAACGCCACCCGCTTCCGGTCGAGTCCGAGCTCGGTGACGAGGCAGCGGCGGATCAGCTTCACGGCGCCGGCTTCTCCGGCGATCCAGGCGTAGAGGCCGGGGTCGGTGCTCTCGTCGGGGACCTCCCAGAGCATCTCGTGGTCGACGTCGATGTCGCTGACGTCGACGCCGCGGTGGTGGGCGGTGAGGAAGCGGGTGGCCCAGGCGCGGACCGCGTCGCCGAGGGCCGCTCCGGGGGCTGCCGCGTCGGCGCGGACGATCCAGGTGACGTGGACGCCGGCGGGGTGGCGGAGCGGGAGGCGGTCGTGGGCGGTGGGGACCTCGAGGAACGCGGCTCCGGTGGCGTCGTCGTCGAGGCTCTCGAGGATCGCGGCGATGGCGGGGACGGCCGTCTCGTCGCCGGCGAGGAGGAGGGAGGTGGCGGCGCCGGGGTGGAACTCGACTCCGCCGCCGGGGAGGTCGGAGCGCGTGTCGGGCGCGATGATGACGATCTGGTCGCCGGCGCGGGCGCTCTCGACCCAGGCGGAGGCCGGTCCGGTGTCGCCGTGGGCGGCGAAGTCGATGTCGACCTCGGCGTCCTCGGGGCGGACGGCGCGGATGGTGTAGGTGCGGAGCGGGTTCCGGAGCTCGTCGGGGAGCTGTCGCCAGCGGCCGTACCAGTCGGGGTCGAGTCCGTCGGGTCCGTCGGGGTCCGAGACGGAGGCGAGGAAGGCGGGGGCGTCGGAGGCGGCGGTGGGGACGACGAGCTTGATGCGCTGGTCGGGGCCGGTGCAGCCGACGTGGTCGAGGCCGGTGCCGGTGAGGGTCACGCGGATGAAGTGCGGGGCGATCCGGGTCGCTGCGGCGACGGTCGCGAGGTACGGCCGGTAGGCCGGTCGGGCGGGGGCGGCGGTCGTCGGAGGCATCGCCTCAGTCTCGCACAGAAGGTAAGCCTTGCCTAACACTCAGCCGGGACGCCCGGCGGACGGTCAGCGCGCGGCGTGCTCGGCGGAGGTGCGCAGGCGCGCCTCCACGTCGGCGGCGAGCTCGGCGACGACGGGGCCGGCCCCGCCGATCCAGGCGCAGAAGTCGTGGCGGCCGTCGGCCCACGGGTAGTCGCCGTCGACGACCGACATCTCGCCGACCCAGGCCCGGACCGCGCGGTCGAGTGCGACTCCGCGGGAGCATCGCTCACCGGTGCCGGGGGCGCCCGAGCGCTCGGAGCGGCCGAGCCAGGTGACGCAGACCCGTCCGGGGGCGGCGAGCGGCGGCAGTCCGCGCGCGTCGTCGACCTCGACGAAGACCTGGCCGCGGGCGTTCGCGGGGAGAGTGTCGAGGATGCTCTGGATCCACGGCACGACGGTCTCGTCGCCCGCGATCAGGAACTGCTTCACGTCGACCGGCGCGGAGCCGTCGCGGTCCTCGAACATGCACATCGTGTTCGAGTATAGGCAAGGCTTACCTCAGTGACCAGAGCCGGACCCTGACCATCCGCCGTGCGGCCGCGCCCGGACCCGTCACCACTGCGGCCTCCCCCGTCACCACTGCGGCGGGTGCCGCCTCTGCCAGCGCGCCCGCCGCTCGAGCTGCGCGCCGATCGCCAGCAGCGTCGCCTCGCCGCCGGGTCGCCCGATCAGCTGGACTCCCATCGGCAGGCCCTCCTCCGTGGTGCTCAGCGGAAGGGTGATCGCGGGGAGGCCGCTCACGTTCACGAAGGACGTGTACGGCGTGTAGAGGCACTGCTGCTCGAAATTGCGCTCGGGATCCTCGAGGTCGTACCAGCCGACGGGGCGCGGCGTCATCGCCAGCGTCGGCGTCAGGACCGCGTCGACGCCGGAGAACGCCGCGATCACCGCGCGCTCGTAGCCCGAGAGCCAGGACGCCGCCTCGACGATCTCGCGGGCGGAGCGCCGGCGTCCCTCCTCCACCAGCCAGCGGGTCAGCGGCTCCAGCAGATCGAGGTCCGCGCCCTCGACGGGCAGGGTCGCCGCGCCGCTCTGCCACAGCGTCCGGAACGCGGCGGGGTACGCGGCGCTCGGGGGCAGCGACGCCTCCTCGAGCCCGTGGCCGAGCGCGGCCAGCGCGGCGATCCCCTCGTCCAGCGCGGCGCGCGCCTCCGGAGCGAGAGCGATCTCGTACTCCTCGTCCCAGGGCGAGTCCGTCAGCACGCCGATCTGGAAGCGCCCCTCTCCGCGCACCGCGGCGCCGAGGAACGAGCCGTCGCCGTCACCGGGCGCGCCGAGCGACCAGCGCTGCGGAAGGCGGCCGTTCGTCCGCTCCAGCATGCCCTCGAGCAGGAGGCCCGCGTCGGCGACCGAGCGGGTGATCGGCCCGGCGACCGTCAGGCCGCCGACCCCGCCGATGCCGGAGAGCGCGGCGACACGTCCGCGGGAGGGCTTCAGTCCCACCAGGCCGCAGGCCGCGGCGGGGATGCGGATGGACCCGCCGCCGTCCGAGGCGGGGGCGAACGGCAGCAGTCCCGCGGCGACGGCGACCGCCGCTCCTCCGCTGGATCCGCCGGCCCCGAGGCGGGTGTCCCAGGGCGTGACGGCGGGTGGGCCGATCAGCGTCTCGGTGTAGGAGGGCATCCCGAACTCGGGCGCCGCGGTCTTGCCGAGGCTGACCGCTCCCGCCGCATCGAGCACCTCGACGATCTCGTCGGAGGCGGTGGGCACGTGGTGCTCGCGCAGCCGCGATCCGGATGCGGTCCGCACGCCCGCGCGCCGCCAGAGGTCCTTGTCGCCGCTCGGCAGGCCCCAGAGCGGAGCGGTTCCGGGCCCGGTGCCGAGCGCTGATGCCCGCTCCCGCGCCCGATCGGCGGTCACCGTGGCGAAGGCGCCCAGCTCCCCGTTCCAGCGCTCGATCCGGGCGAGGTAGTGATCGGCGAGCTCGAGAGGCGTGACCTCTCCGCGCTGCAGCCAGTCCCACTGCTCCTGGGCGCTGAGGTGGTGGAGTTCGAACATGGAACGACCCTATTCCGCCGCTCCGGGGAGCCGGCGGAACAGGGTCGTGGGGGTCAGGCCGCCCGGCGGCCGCTCTCGCTCGCCTCGTCGATGCCCTTCCGGGCGCCGTCGGGCACCACGGTGTCGCGGTCGATGCGGGCGCCGGTCGCGATCACGGCCGAGCGTCCGATGCGGGAGTAGCTCCCGATCCGCGCCCCCGGTCCGATGATCGCCTCGGGCCCGACGTGCACGTTCGCGCCGATGAAGGCGCTGTGCCCGATCATGGCGTCGCGGTCGACCCAGCTGCCCGCGCCGATCCAGGCGCGCTCGCCCACGGTCGCGCCGGGCTCCACGTAGGCGCCGGTCTCCACGTACGCGGTCGCCGAGACGCGCGATCCGGGAGCGACCATGCCGCGTCCGTTCGCGTGGCGGCGGTAGACGATCTCGTCGTCACTGCCGCGCGCCCCTCGACCCTTGTTCATCCCTGTTCCTGCCATCTGCCTCTGGCTCCTCCGAGCTGTCCGGTGGGCGGGGCGCCGAGCCCCGTCCCGTCATCGGTAGACAACAGCGGCGAGCGCCCGCGCATTCCCCGTTCGGGGGGCGCTGGCGCGGTGTGGAGGCGGGGCGGCGGGCGGGGCGGCGGGCGGAGCGGAGAGCGGGCGTCGGAGCGGACCCGCGCGGCCGTCCCCGGAGCGTCACTCCACCGCGTCGGCGACCGCGGTCACGACCGCGCGGAACCGGTCCGGCGCCTCGCGGATCCGCCGCCGGAGGAGGACCCCGGCGAGCGCCGACGAGGCGGGTGCGGCGACCAGCTCGCACTCGACCCGGGCCCCCTCCTCGTCCGCCAGGACCCGCCACTGCTCGACGCCGAGCACGGGGAGCCGGCGCTCGAGCCCGCTCCCCCGCCGCTCGTACGCGCCGTCGGCGGCGAGGACGTCCGCGAGGGCGGCGAGCACCGGGGCGGGGTCGGCGTGGAGGACGGAGGCGAGGGCGAGGATGCTGCGCACGGCGGCAGTCTCGCACGCCCCCGCGTCAGGAGCGGGCGTCGAGGACGCGCCGGAGCCAGTCGAACGACGCCTTGGGCACGCGGTCCCGGCTGCGCGTGTCGACGGCCACGAGCCCGTGCGGGCGGCTGTAGCCGTGCTGCCACTCGAACGCGTCGACCAGGGTCCAGAGCTGCACGGCTTCGACCGGCAGTCCGTCGTGGACGGCCTCGGCGAGAGCGGCCAGGTGCGCCCCGAGCCAGCGGATCCGCTCCGTGTCGACGATCGCACCCTCGCGATCGGGCTCGTCGGGGTAGCTCGCGCCGAGCGCGGTCACCACCAGCGGCGGCAGGGCGTCGCCGTAGCGCTCCACGAGGGACCGCAGCACCGAGACCACCGCCCAGGGTGCGACCGGCGAGCCGTCGCCCGTGCGGTCCAGCTCCGGCCAGGGCGCCGTGTGGAAGGGGAGCGCGGGAGGAGCGCCCACCCCGGTCGGCAGCGCCGGGTCGCGGCCCGCCACGATCCGCAGCGGCGGCAGCGGCGCGACCGCGTAGAAGTCGAGCGGAGCCGAGATGCGCGCGAGGTCGACCGGATCCGCCTGCGCGAGGGCGCCGAGGAACGGCGGCAGCTCCTCCGGTCCGACCGGGTAGGACCCGGTCAGCACGGCGTCGGCCACCAGGCGGTTCCGCAGGACGTCCGCCAGGGAGGCGAAGGCGCGGTCCCGGTCGTCGTCGGAGGCGGGCTCGACGGGCGCGAGCGCGTCGACCAGGCCGATCCTCCCGGTCACCTCCGCCGCCCGCAGCGCCTCCAGCGCCACACCGTGCCCGAGGAGCTGGTGGTGCAGCGCCGGCAGGGCGCTGAACAGCCGGCCGGCGCCCGGCGCCTGCCGCGCGAGCGCGTAGCCCTCGAGCATCACTGTCGACGGCTGGTCGAGGGTGATCCAGTCGGCGACCCGGTCGCCGAACCGCCCGCCGAGCTCGAAGGCGAGATCGCCGAACCGGAACGCGGTGTCGCGGTTCATCCAGCCGCCGCTGAGCGCCGACGGGGTGTCGCGGTGGTGCAGGGTCAGCGCGACCCGGATCCCCGTCTCGGCGAGCCCGTCGAGCAGGCGGTCGTAGAAGCCGAGCCCTCCGCGGTCGATCGGCCCGCGTCCGTCGGGCTGCAGCCGGGGCCACGAGACCGAGAGCCGGAGCTCGTCGACGCCGAGATCGACCAGCAGCGCGAGGTCCTCGCGCCAGCTCAGGAGGAAGTCCGTCGCGATCTCGGGAGTGGCCTCCTCGGCGATCGTCCCCCGTCGCAGCGCGAAGTCGTCCCACACCGACCGGCCCCGGCCGCCCGCCTCGAGGGAGCCCTCCGTCTGGAAGGCGCTCTGCGCCAGTCCGATGCGCAGGCCCGGCGGCAGGAGCCCGCCCAGCTCGCGCGGATCGTCGAAGCGCGCAGCCTCGACGCGCACCTCCCGCCGATCGCGCCCGCGGGCCTCGTCTTCGCGCATTGCACTGTCCTCCGGATCTGATCGACGGGTATATTCTCGCGGAAGCGCTCTCCCGGATCTCCCCGACTCCCCCGACCGACTGAGACGCCTCCTCCGGATGGTGTACATCCGGGAACAGTGGTGCGGCGCGCTTGACAGCTCCCCCCTGCCCCCGTGCAATGGACGCATCGTGAAATCGGGCGTCGACGTGGCAGTACCGGGGGGTTCACCGGTCGTGCCGGTGCCCCGACTCCGCCGATCCCCGCGGCGCACGGCCGCCTTGCTGCTGGTGCTCCTCGCGGCCGTCGCCTCCGTCTCCGGGCTGGCCGCGCCGGCCGCGCAGGCCGCCGCTCTCGCGATCACCGCTCCCTCCTCCGGCGCGGTCCTCAGCACGGGAGCGACGACGGTCACCGGCACGGCGACGGCCGGGGACCAGGTGCAGATCGGGCTCCGCGGCGGCGGCGACCCCCTCTGCATCACCACCGCGGGCCCCGACGGCGGCTGGAGCTGCGCCGTCTCCCTCGACGACGGGCCGGCGACCCTGGTCGCGGTGGAGCTCCTCGCCGGCGGCGGGACCACCTCGGCCTCCGTCCCGATCGCCGTCCTCAGCGCCCCCGTCATCGAGTCGGTCGACGGCTCGGCGACCTCCGCGGGCTCGGTCCGCGGCACGGCCTACCCCGGCGCGAGCGTCGCCGCGGTCTCGAACGGCGGCGCCGCGTGCCTGGCCACCGCCGACTCCGGCGGCGCGTGGTTCTGCCAGCTCGCCCCCACTCCGGCGCCGGGCAGCTACCGCGTCACCGCGACGCAGACCGCCTCCTTCGCCGGCAGCGCCGCCTCGCCGGCCAGCGCGCCGGTGACCCTCGTGGTCGACACCGCTGCTCCTGCCGCCCCCGCCCTCACCTCGCCGTCGAACGGCGCCGCCCTGCCGCTCAGCGGCGCGTCCTACTCCGGGACGGGCGTGGACGGCACTCGCGCCTACGTGTACGTGGACCGGGTCAACACCTGCGACGCGGCGGTCAGCGGAGGCGCCTGGAGCTGCACCGGCGGCACGATCACGGCGGGCGCGCACCGGGTCTCCGCCATCGCCGGGGACAGCGCCGGCAATTACAGCCCGCCGAGCCCCTGGATCGACGTGACCTTCGCGGCGGCGACGACCGCTCCCACCGGCACGCCCAGCGCGACGACGCCGGCCGCCCCCGGAGCCGCGCCCAGCGCGCCCGGGGCCGCCGGGTCTCCCGCTCCGAGCAGCGCGGCGCCGACCGCGTCCACGTCGCCCGTCCGCCCCGGGGAGGCCGCGCCCACGCCCGAGGACGAGCCGACCGCCGAGCCCACGGCAGCACCGGTCCCGGCTCCCGACCAGGACCCCGGTGACGCGCCGCCGCAGCCCGCCCCCGACGCCGGATCCGAGCCGGGCGGCTGGAGCTCGGCGACCGGGATGACCACCGCGCTGTCCGCCGGATCGCCCGTCGTCTCGATGGCCGACTGGATGCGCTCCCTCGCCCTCGCTCTGCTCTCGCTCGCCCTGGTCGTCGTGCCGGCCCGCCTCGCCGCGGCCGGGCGCGCGCCCCGTGCCGAACGCAGCTGGCACCTCACGGGCCGCAACCGCGCCGCCGTCGAGTACGACGACAAGCCGGACACCGGTCCCGCCTCGCCGCGCCTGATGGTCGTCGGGATGATCGGCTGCGCAGCCGGCCTCGTCCTGCTCTCGGGACGCGTCGACGGCCAGCCCGCCTACCTGCGCCTGCTGATCGCCGTCATCGTGGCCGTCGCCGTGGTCAACGCGGTCGCCGCCGCCGTCCCCGCGCTGGTCGGCCGGCGGATCGGCGTCAGCGGGATCGGCGTCGTCGCCGCTCCGCGCGCGCTGCTCCTGGTCGCGGCGGCCGCTCTCGTCTCGCGCTTCGCGGGACTGGACCCGGCGCTCCTCTTCGGCGTGGTGATCGGCCTCGTCCTCCCCGAGGGCGCATCCGCCGTCGACCGCGCGAAGCTCTCCACCGTCCGCGTCGTCTCGCTGCTGGGTCTCGCCGGACTCGCCTGGGGCGCCTCCGCCGTGGTCCCGCCCGACGGCTCGTTCGGCTCCGTGCTCGCCGCGGAGGTGCTCAGCGCGACCACGCTGATCTCGGTCGGCTCGAGCGTGGTGCTGCTGTTCCCGGTCGGGCGCCCCGCCGGCCGCAGCATCCTGCGCTGGTCCCCGCTGCTCTGGCTCGGGCTCACGCTCCTCGCGACGACCGTGCTGTTCGTGCTGCTCACCCCGACCATCGCGTCCTGGTCGACCGACGGCGGAGCGGGTCCGGTGCTCTTCGCCGTCGTCGCCTTCAGCGCGGTGTGCACGTCGATCTGGGCCTGGCGGCGCTTCGTCGAGTCGGAGTAGCCGGCCTCGGCCGCCCGCTCAGCCGATCGAGACGGGCCGGTCGAGGTCGTCGCCCGGCAGCACGTCGGCCACGGCGCCGACGGTCAGCTCGCGCAGCGTCGCGATGCCGCCGTAGACGCCGAGGAACGCGGTGTCGGCCGCGTCGCGTCCCGTCGCGATCCGCACGAGGCTCGACCGCGGCGCGAGCGTCGTCGCGTCGACCGCCCGCCACTCCCCCTCGATCCAGGCCTCCGCGACCGCGTGGAAGTCCATCGGCTGCAGTCCCGGCGCGTACACGGCCGCCAGTCGGGCGGGCACGTCCAGCGCCCGGAGGAGGGCGACGACGAGGTGCGCGAAGTCGCGGCAGACGCCGCGGCGGGCGAGCAGCGTCCGCTCGGCCCCGTCCGTCGGAAGGCTCGAGCCGGGGACGTACGCCAGCCGCGTGCCGACCCAGGAGCTCACCGCGTGCAGGAGGTCCGCCCCGGCCAGGCCGGCGAACTCGGCCCGGGCCGTCGCCCACAGCACGTCCGACTCGGCGTAGCGGCTCGGCCGCAGGTACCGCAGCCGGTCCACCTCGTCGCCCTCGAGCGGAGCGAGGCGTCCCAGGACGCGCGCGGAGTAGTCCACGACGAGGTGCCCGACCGGCGCGTCGAGCACGTGCAGCCGGGTGCCGTGCTGGTCGATCACCTCGCGAGCGGCGAGCGGGCGGCCGTCGACGGTGAGCGTCAGCGACTCCTCCGCCCCGTACGCGTCGGCCACCGCGATCGAGAGGACGAGGGCGGCCGGAGCCGCGACGTCGAGGGTCAGGTGGGCCGAGACGTCGCGCTGCATGGGGCTCTTCTCCGGGGCGTGGCGGGTGGGGGTCAGGCGCCCTGCTCGCCCTTCGGCGGCGGGGTGGGGGCGGCGTCCGGCTCCTGCACGAGCTGCAGCCCGCCGGACGAGTTCGCCGAGACGGTCAGCAAGTCGATCCAGGTGCGGTTGATCGAGGGGACCCGTCCGCCGAAGTACTTGAAGTAGAGGGGCACGGAGGGGTCGAGCCAGATGCTCGAGCGGCCGTCGCCGACCGCGGGGTCGTCCCGCCAGGAGAAGAAGAAGCTCTCGCGGCGGCGCAGCTTGTTGGCGATGACGATCTGGACGTGCGTGAGCGTGCGGTCGTCGAACTCGATCTCGACTCCCGAGGCTCCGTAGAGCAGCTTCCCCATGGGGGCCTCCCGGCCGCCCGTCGCCGGGCGGTGCATGACGGTGCCCGCGGGCACGAGAAGCGGGACCGTTCCGGCGCCCGCCGTGGACCGGGCGGCTCGCATCCGGACGTGGGCGCCCGGGCGCGGAACCGCCCGGTGACGACTCTAGGCGAGGCGGCGCGGGCGCGCGGGATCCTCGTCCGATTCCCGAACACCGGGCTCCTCCGGCCGGAAGGACGACCGGTCCGGAAGCGCACCCGGCGCCCTGTCGGATCCGGGCGAGACGCGCCGGGGCGCTGCCGCGCGCATGTCGGAGGTCGGACGTACGGTACCCGCATGATCGAATGCGCACTCTGCGGAACCGACGCCGTCGTCCTCGACCGCTCCGGCGGCCGCGACACCGAGGAGGAGCTCGTCGTGCTCTGCGCCGACTGCACCCCGGGCGAGATCACCCAGGCCCTCGAGGCCGGGCTGCTCGAGCCCGCTCGACGCAGCGCGCAGGCCCGCGCCGCCTAGAGAGCGGCACGTCGGACGGAGTGCCCCCACTGGGACTCGAACCCAGACTGAGACGATTTTAAGTCGTCTGCCTCTGCCGATTGGGCTATGGGGGCGACCACCGGGAGGAGCGACCCTCCCGGCGGCGATGTCAGGACTTGGCGGGCTCGCCGCCGACCGGGACCGGAGCACCGGCCTGGCCGGGGATCTGCGCCGGGGCCTGCGCGGCCGGAGCCTCGGCGGCCGGGGCCGCCGGACGCGGACGCGACGCGTAGGTCTCGAAGGAGCCGCGGGGGTACTCGCGGGCCTCGATCGAGGCGATGTCGCGGCCGAGCCAGAGGTTGTTCCACCAGCCCCAGACCACGCGGAACTTGCGCTCCCACGAGGGCATGGCGAGACCGTGGTAGCCGCGGTGCATCACCCAGGCGGGGAAGCCCTTCACGGCGATCTTGCCGGACTGGAACACGCCGATGCCGATGCCCAGGCCCGCGACCGCGCCGAGGTTCTTGTGCACGTAGTCGACCGGCTCCTCGCCGCGGAGCACCGCGGTGATGTTCTTGGCCATGAGCTTGCCCTGGCGGACGGCGTGCTGGGCGTTCGGCACGCAGAAGCCGCCGACGCCGCCGCCGGTGAGGTCGGGGACGGCCGTCGCGTCGCCGGCGCCCCAGGCGCCCTCGACGAGCACGTCGTCGTGGCCGACGCGGAGGTCGGCGCGCACGCGCAGGCGGCCGCGCTCCTCGATGGGCAGGTCGGAGTTCTTGATCGACGGGTTCGCCATGACGCCCGCGGTCCAGATGATGAGGTCCGACTCGAAGCTCTCGCCCGTCGACAGCTGGATGACGCCGTTCTCGGCCGACTTGAGCTGCGTGTCGAGGTGCACGGTGGCGCCGCGCTGGTCGAGGTTCTTCAGCACCCAGTGGCTCGTCTCGAGGGCGACCTCGGGCATGATCCGGCCCATCGCCTCGATGAGGTGGAACTGCGTCTCCTCGAAGTCGATCTCGGGGTAGCGCTTGAGCAGCGCGCTCGCGAAGGAGCGCAGCTCGGCGAAGACCTCGATGCCCGCGAACCCGCCGCCGACGACCGTGACGGTCAGCAGGCGCGAGCGCTCGGGGCCGGCGGGGAGCGACGCGGCCTTGTCGAAGTTCGTGAGCATGCGGTCGCGGATCGCGGTCGCCTCCTCGATCGTCTTCAGGCCGATCGCGTTGTCGGCGACGCCCGGGATCGGGAAGGTGCGCGAGACGGAGCCGGCGGTGACGACGATCTGGTCGTACTCGAACTCGTAGGGCTCGCCCACGGTCGGGGTGATCGTCGCGGTGCGGTTCGCGTGGTCGATCTTCGTCACCTTGGCGGCGAGGATCGCGGTCTTCTTGAGGTGGCGGCGGAGCGAGACGATCGCGTGGCGCGGCTCGATCGACCCCGCGGCGACCTCGGGGAGGAAGGGCAGGTACGCCATGTAGGGCAGCGGGTCGACGATCGTGACCTCTGCCTCGTGCGGGCGGAGCTGCTTCTCGAGCTTCCACGCGGTGTAGAAGCCGGCGTAGCCGCCTCCGACGATCAGGATTCTGGGCACGGTTGACTCTCCAAGAGGGATGGACAATGCGAACACCCTCACGCAATGCGAAGTGCCCGCTCTCGATGCGGTGGGCAGCACTGACCCCGACTGGGAATCAGCTTAGCGAAGAGCGCGCCGGTGGTGGCGCCTCCGTGGCTCCGGTAGGAGCGGCTACGCGTCGAGCGGCCTGCAGGCGCAGCGCTCGGGAGACCAGTCGGCGCGGGCCAGGGCCAGATCGCCGATCGGATTGACGCCGGGGCCCGCCGCGAGGGCGTGCGCGGCGAGGGCGTGGAGGCACTTCACCCGCGAGGGCATGCCCCCGGAGGAGATGCCCGCGATCTCGGGGACGGAGCCGACGCTCTCGCGGTCGGCCAGGAACGCCCGGTGCGCAGCGGCGTACGCCTCGCGCAGCTCCTCGTCCTCGGCGAGCATCGCGTTGTACTCGACCATGACCTGGGTGGCCTCGAGCTGCGAGATCGCGGCCGTCGCGGCGGGGTGGGTCAGGTAGTAGAAGGTGGGGAACGGCGTGCCGTCGGACAGGCGGGGGCTCGTGGAGACCACCGTCGGGTCGCCGCAGACGCAGCGGGCGCTGATCCCGACGACGTCCCGGGCGGGACGGCCCAGCTGGGCGGAGACGACCGCGATGTCGCGCTCGGACGGCGGATCGAAGGGGGGCGTGGTCACGGGGGCTCCAGAGGACGGACGGCCGGGAGGACGCTCCAGTGTACGCGGGGCCGGGCGGGAGCGACGGGTAGGGCGGGAGCTACGGAGTCGGTGTCAGCTCATCGGCGGTCGGCTCGCCGAGGCCCGAGACCGCGATCGAGGACAGCAGGGAGCCGGCCCAGTCGCTCGGGGTCTCCTGCACCGTGTCGCTCGCGGGCTGCTGCGCCTGCTGGGCGAGCGTCACGTCGTCGAGCACGAGGTAGCTCACCTCGCCGGGCATCACGAAGTACAGCCGCTCGCGGGCCTGCGCGCGGATGAACGCCGGGTCGGACCAGCGGGTGCGCTGCTCGTCGAGGTTCTGCGCCTGGGTCTTGGCCGCGTCGACCGAGCGCTGCAGCTCGGCGATCTCGGCGCGCTGCTCGACGAAGTTCTTGATGCTCGGGGCGAGCACGACCACCGCGAGGATCATGATCCCCATCACCAGCAGCGTGAAGCCCGAGCCGCGGACGCCGGCGATCCACGCGGACGAGGGCGGAGCGGGCGGCTGCTTCGGGCGGGGGGTGCGCGGGGCGGACGCGGCACGGGGCGCGGAGGGCGTGCGGGAGCCGGAGGCTCCTCGCTTCTTCCCGGCGGACGTCGTGCCGGCGGCCGGTCGCGCGGGCCTCTCGGGCACCGGGGCGGGCGCGGGCCGGCGGGGTGCGCTCCCGGGAGCGGAGGGGCGGCGGGGCGGACGGGCCATGGGCGGGTGCCTCCTCGATCGCGGCGGGGGAAGTGGAGCGGCCCCGGCGCCCGCACCGAGGTGCTGGGCTCCGGGGCCGGTCCGGCGTGCCGAGACTACGCGGAGAAGCGCGGGAAGGCGGAGCGACCCGCGTAGGTCGCCGCACCTCCCAGGATCTCCTCGATGCGCAGCAGCTGGTTGTACTTCGCGACGCGGTCCGAGCGGGCCGGGGCGCCGGTCTTGATCTGGCCGCCGTCCACCGCGACCGCGAGGTCGGCGATGGTGGTGTCCTCGGTCTCGCCGGAGCGGTGCGAGAGGATCGCGGTCATGCCGTTGCGCTGGGCGAGGGCCACGGCGTCGAGCGTCTCGGTGAGCGTGCCGATCTGGTTCACCTTGACCAGGATCGAGTTGCCGGCCTTCTCGGCGATGCCGCGGGCGAGGCGCACCGGGTTGGTGACGTACAGGTCGTCTCCGACGAGCTGCACCTTGTCGCCGATGGCCGCGGTGAGGTGGGTCCAGCCGGCCCAGTCGTCCTCGTCCAGCGGGTCCTCGATCGAGACCAGCGGGTAGTTGGCGACGAGGTCGGCGTAGTAGGAGGAGAGCTCCTCGGCCGAGAGCTTCTTGCCCTCGAACGTGTAGGCGCCGTCCTCGTAGAACTCCGAGGAGGCGACGTCGAGCGCGAGCCCGATGTCCTTGCCGGGGGTGAAGCCGGCGGCCTCGACGGCCTTGAGGATGAAGTCGAGCGCCTCGCGGTTGGTGGGCAGGTCGGGGGCGAAGCCGCCCTCGTCGCCGAGGCCGGTGGCGAAGCCGGCCTTCTTCAGCTGCGCCTTGAGCGCGTGGTAGATCTCGACGCCCCAGCGCAGGCCCTCGGAGAAGGACTCGGCGCCGAGCGGGACGGCCATGAACTCCTGGATGTCGACGCCGGTGTCGGCGTGCGCGCCTCCGTTGATGATGTTCATCAGCGGCACGGGCAGGGTGTGCGCGTTCGGGCCGCCGACGTAGCGGAACAGGTCGAGGTCCGACGACTGCGCGGCGGCCTTGGCCACGGCGAGGCTGACGCCGAGGATCGCGTTCGCGCCCAGGCGGGACTTGTTCTCGGTGCCGTCGAGCTCGATCAGCTCGGCGTCGACGAGGCGCTGGTCGGTGGCGTCGAAGCCCTCGATGGCCGGGCCGATCTCGTCGATGACGGCGTCGACGGCCTTCTGCACGCCCTTGCCGAGGTAGCGGTCGGAGTCGCCGTCGCGGAGCTCGTACGCCTCGAACGCGCCGGTGGAGGCGCCGGACGGGACGGCCGCTCGCGAGGACGCGCCGTCCTCGAGCAGGACCTCGACCTCGACCGTGGGGTTGCCACGGGAGTCCAGAATTTCTCGGGCGACGACTGCCTCGATAAGGGCCACAACTATCTCCTCTTGACGGGTGGGCTCCCGGAGACGGGAGCGGTCGGGAAGGAGTCTACTGACCGCCTCCGAAGCGCAGGAGACCGCGGCCGGTCGTAGACTCCCAGGGCCCGATCGCCGGACGGCCCGGGCGCACCCGCCGACCCGGAGGTTCCCCGTGACCACGACCGCCGCCGACCACGTCGACCGTCTCACCGCCGTCGTCCCGGACTTCCCGAGCCCGGGCATCCTGTTCCGCGACCTCACGCCGGTCTTCGGCGACGGCGAGGCCCTGCGGGCGGTGGCCGACGCGCTGATCGAGCCCTACCGCGGCCGGATCGACGCGATCGCGGGCGTGGAGGCGCGCGGCTTCCTGCTCGCCGCGGCGGCCGCCTACTCGGCGGGTCTCGGCGTCGTCACCATCCGCAAGCCCGGCAAGCTCCCGCGGGCCGTGCTGCGCGAGCAGGCGACCCTCGAGTACGGCGAGACGATGCTGGAGGTGCACGAGGACGCGGCGCCCCGCGGCTCGCGGCTGCTGCTGGTCGACGACGTGCTGGCGACCGGGGGCACGCTCGACGCGAGCCGCCGCCTGATCGAGCGCGCAGGGTGGAGCCTCGAGGGGATCGCGGTGGTCATGGAGCTCGACGGGCTCGGGGGCCGCGAGGTGCTGGCCGGCCACCGCGTCGACGCGATCGTCACCGTCTGACCGGGCCCCGTCGCTCCGCTCCCCCTGCCCTCCCCTTCCCGCGAGACGCCACCCGGGTATGCGACCCACCGGGCGAGCCGCACTCGAGTGGCGTCCCGCGGAAGGGGGAAAGCGACGGGGTCAGGTGAGGGAGAGGGACATCCGGGAGAGGACGAAGGTCTCGAGCACCTGCACGAGCATGTAGAGCACGAGCGAGACGCCGGTCACGAGCACGACCGCCGACCAGACGTCCGCGAACCGGGCCTGGGCGGACCAGGCGTTGATCGCCCCGCCGATGCCCGCACCGGTGGAGAGCCACTCGGCGAGCAGCGCGCCCGTGATCGCTCCGGGCACCGAGATGCGGATCGCGGCGAAGAGCGAGGGCAGCGAGCCGGGGATGGCCACCTTGCGGATCGCGGTGAGAGTGCTGCCGCCGTAGACCGCGACCACGTCGAGCATCTGCGGGGAGGCGTTGTTGAGGCCGAAGGCGATCGTCACCAGCGCGGGGAACAGGACGACGATCCCGCCGATGACCGCGACCGAGGCGATCGAGCCGGTCCCGAAGACCAGGATGATCAGCGGCGCCATCGCGATCAGCGGCACCGAGCGCAGCAGCATCGCGAACGGCATCAGCGCGTGCTCGATGCCCTTCGACAGGCGGAACAGGATCGCGCCGAGGATCGCCACGACCAGGCCGGCCGCGAAGCCGATCAGTGCGTCGCCCATGGTCACGGCGAAGAGGCCGCCCAGCTCGGCGCGGTGCTCCGCGGCCTTCGCATCGGTCACCAGGTGCTGCCAGACGTCCCACGGGCCCTTGACCACGTAGGGCGAGACCCCGCTGAAGAGGACCACGCCGATCCAGATCGCCAGCACGATCACGATCGTCGACAGGGCGACGAGCAGGCTCTTGCGCAGGCTCTTGAGAGTCGCGCCGAGGGCGGCCGTGCGCAGCTGGCGGCGCAGCTCGTCGACCGCGAGGATCGACGTGGCCGTGGACTGCTCCGTGCGGTCGGGAACGGTGGTCGTCATGGTCATGCCCGCTTTCCGGAGGACCAGGGCGCGATGAGGCGCCCGATCAGTCCGACGATGCCGTAGCCGAGGAGCGCGACGCCCGCGCAGAGGAGGAAGAGCGCCCAGACGCGGGGCGAGTTCAGCGAGACCTGCGCCGCGACCAGGATCGGGCCCACGCCCGTCTCGATCTTGCCGAAGTACTCGCCGAGGATCGCGCCGAGGAAGGCCGCGGGCACCGCGATCTGCAGCGCCGACAGGATGTTGGGCAGCGCCGCGATCAGACGCACCTTGCGCAGCTGGGTGAAGCGCGAGCCCCCGTAGACCGTGACGACGTCGAGCGCCGCCTTGTCGGCCGCCTTCAGCCCGAGGAGGCTGCCGACGACCGTGGTGAAGAACACCGAGAGGCCGGCCAGGAAGATCGCCGTCGCGCTCGCCTTCCCGGGAGCGTCCGCACCACCGAGGATCAGCAGCACGATCGCTCCGATGGCGACGATCGGCACGCAGTAGGTGATGACCGCGAGCTGCGAGACGACCCCCTCCAGCCAGGGCAGGACCAGCACGAGCGCCGAGAGCACCAGCGCGAGGAGGTTGCCCCAGAAGTAGCCGACGGCCGCCTCGCCGATCGTGACGGAGAAGTTGCGCCAGTAGAAGCCGGCGCCGTCCTCCATCGCGGTCTGCACGACCTGCACGGGAGTGGGGACGGGCGCGTAGGTCGCGGCGCCGGTGGGCGCGGTGACGAGCGCCACGATCCACCAGACGGCGACGATCGCGGCGACGCCGATCAGCCCGGTGAGCCACGGAGGCAGGGACAGGGCGCGGCGCGGGGCCGCGGGGAGCGTGGTGGCCACGGTGCCTCCTAGACGCGGTCGTCCGCGGCCGCGCCGCCGTCGCCGAACAGCAGCTCGGAGGCCTGGTCGACGTAGGCGTGGAACTCGGGGGTGCGCTGCATCTCGGGGGTGCGCGGGCGGGGGAGGTCGATGTCGATGATCTCCTTCACCCGTCCCGGGCGCGGGCTCATCACCGCGACGCGGTCCGAGAGGAAGATCGCCTCCGAGATGCCGTGCGTGACGAGGAGCGTCGTGGCGGGCTTCTCGGTCCAGATCCGCAGCAGCTCGAGGTTGAGCTTCTGCCGCGTCATGTCGTCGAGGGCGCCGAACGGCTCGTCGAGCAGCAGGACCTCGGGCTTGAGGATCAGGCACCGCGCGATCGACACGCGCTGGCGCATGCCGCCCGAGAGCTGGGCCGGCTTGGCCTTCTCGAAGCCGCGGAGGCCGACGAGGTCGATCAGCTCGTCGATGTAGGACTGGTCGACGCTCTTGCCCGCGATCTCGAACGGCAGGCGGATGTTCGCCATCACGCTGCGCCACGGCAGGAGCGCGTGGTCCTGGAAGGCGATGCCGAGCTTGTTGTCGCGGCGCAGCTCCTGGGGGGTCCGGCCGTCGACCCGGATGGAGCCGGACGTCGGCTCCTCCAGTCCCGCGAGGATGCGCAGGATGGTCGACTTGCCGCACCCCGACGGGCCGAGCAGGGCGAGGAAGCTGCCCTGGTCGGTGTGGAGATCGGTGTCCTGCAGCGCCGCGACGCTGCGCGAGCCCATCCGGAACGTCTTCGACAGGCCGTGGATCTGGATGCCGGTGCCGCCGGCACCCTGGTCGCGCAGGGTGCCGGCGTCGGTCGTGTCGGTCACGAGTGGTGCCCTTCGTGGATCAGGATCAGGCCGCGTACTTCAGCAGCTCGGGGTTCTCCTCGTAGACCTCGTCGAGGAGGGTCAGATCGAAGAGGTCCTCGGCCGTGACGTCGATCCCGGCGCCCGCGAGGGACGCGATGGTCTCGGACTGCAGCGTCTCGGAGATGGTGAAGAGGCCGTTCGAGACCGTCTCGTCCGAGACGACCAGTTCCTCGGCCTGGATGGTGGCGCCCTTCTTGGAGGACTCCTCGTTGAGGCCGAGGTCCTTGCCGTAGTTCTCGACGGCGAGCATCGCGCCCGCCTCCGGGTCGTTGACCGCGTCGGTCCAGCCCTTGATCTCGGCGACGAGGAACGCCTTCAGAGCGTCGCGCTTCTCGGCGATCGCCTGCTCCGACACCGAGAAGGTCTCGGCGACGAAGGGGAGGCCGTTGTCGGCGAAGGGCAGGTTGACGACCTCGTAGCCCTCGGCCGCGACCGTGATGGCCTCGTTCGTCAGGTAGGCGATGAAGCCGTCGACGGTGCCGTTGACGAGGACGGAGGGGTCGTACTCGACGGGGACGACCGTGAGGTCGGACTCGGAGAGGCCGTTCGCGGCGAGCAGCGCCTGGAACAGGGACGTGTTCGAGGCCTGGACGCCGATCTTCTTCCCGGCGAGGTCGGCCGGAGTGGCGATGTTCCCGGCGGTCTTGATCGAGAGGACCGTGAAGGGGTTCTTCTGGTAGGTCGCGCCGATGATCTTGAGCGGGGCCTCCTGCTGGGCGATCGCGGTGCCGATCGAGACGGCGTCGCTGAGCGCGACGTCCGCGCTGCCCGAGAGGAGCTCGGCCACGCCCGTCGAGGGGCCGGGGGTGAGCGTCACTCCTGCCAGGCCGGCCTCGGTGAAGTAGCCCTTCGAGTCGGCGAAGAACTCGCCCGCGAACTCCTCGTTCTTGATCCAGGAGAGCTGGACCTTGAGGGTGCCGAGGTCGCCGCCGTCCGCGGCGGACGCGCCGGAGGAGTCGGAGGCGCAGGAAGCGAGGACGGAGGCGCCGCCGATCGCGAGGCCGGCGACACCCGCCAGGCGGAGGAGGCTGCGGCGGTCGAAGGCCGGGAGGGAGCGGAGGGGCGACAGGGTCAAGGGGACTCCTCGGGTGGGGATCGTCAGGGCTGCTGCGGTGCGGTGCGCGGGGTCGCGACGGGGTGCCCGTGCAGGCGCGCCAAGCCGCGCCGATCGGGTGCCTCGACGCTATCCGGGGGAGATTTCTCGGGTGTGTCCGCAGATTTCGCGAGTATTAAGGCTCTCACGGATCCGACAAGGATCCGACCAGATCGACATGATCCTCTGACGGATCATCTGAGACCCTGTTCAGGCCTGACAAACGGCCCCGGCCCCTCCCGCGGGCGCGGCTCAGCGCAGGCAGCCGGCGACGCTCACCCGGCGCCGCCGGCGCGGATCAGCCGAGGTCCTTGAAGGAGAGGTCGGCGGCGGAGGCGGCGTCCCGCGGGACGAGCGCGAAGCGGGTGAAGCCCGCGGCGGCCGCGCGGTCCAGGAGCGGGGTGAGGTTCTTCGCCCGGCGCTCGAGGCGCACGCGCGAGCCCCGGGCGATCAGCTCCTGCTTGAGCGCGAGCAGCAGCTCGGGCGCCGCGTCCCGCTCGTGGACGAGGACGACGGCGTCGGGACGCTCGACGACGGCACCGCCGATCAGCTCGACGATCCGCTCGAAGCCGATCGAGAAGCCGCAGGCCGGCACGTCCTGACCGAGGAAGCGGCCGATCATCCCGTCGTACCGCCCGCCTCCGCCGACCGAGGAGCCCGAGGACGGGTGCGCGATCTCGAAGATCGTGCCGGTGTAGTAGCCCATGCCCCGCACGAGCGTCGGGTCGAAGCGGAGCGAGACGCCGGCGGGCAGCGAGCGCAGCGACCGGGCCAGGGTCTCGAGCGCGAGCACCGCCTCCGGGTCGATGCCCTCGGGCAGCACGTCGAGGATCGCGGACTGCTCGAGCGCCACTCCCCCGGCGGCGACCGCCTGCTCGATCCGCGCGAGGTAGCCCCCGAGGACCGCGGCCGCGTCCGGCCCGTCGGCCTCCAGCTCGGCGACGACTCCGGTGGCGCCGATCTTGTCGAGCTTGTCTATCGAGATCAGCGCCGGGCCGAAGCGCTCGGGGGCGAAGCCGCAGTGCTCGAGGATTCCGGTGAGGATGCGGCGGTCGTTGATCCGGATGGTGCAGTCCTCGAGGCCCAGGGCGTCGAGTGCCGCCGCGGTCGCCGTGATGAGCTCGACCTCGGCCAGCTGCCCGGGCTCGCCGATGATGTCGATGTCGCACTGCACGAACTGGCGGTACCGCCCCTTCTGCGGGCGCTCGGCGCGCCACACCGGCGCGATCTGCACCGAGCGGAAGACGGCCGGCAGCTCGGCGCGGTGCGAGGCGTAGAAGCGGGCGAGCGGCACCGTGAGGTCGAAGCGCAGGCCGAGGTCGGCGAGGGCGGACGCGTCGTCGACCGCCGCGAGGTCGTCGCGGGTGAGCCCGCGGCGCAGGACGCTGAAGGCGAGCTTCTCGTTGTCGCCGCCGAGCCCGGAGTGGAGGCGGTCGAAGTCCTCGACCACCGGTGTCTCGATCTCGTCGAACCCGTGGGAGGCGTACACGCGGCGGATGACGCCGAGCGCGTGCTCGCGCTTCGCCTTGTCGGCGGGGAGGAAGTCGCGCATGCCGCGGGGCGGGGTGATCGGGGAGGCCATGACGGCGATTCTCCCAGATCGGCCGGGGCGGGCCGGTGGGCGCCTCAGTCCGCGCGCCGCTCCTGCTCCACCGCGCGGATCTCGTCCTGCAGGTCGCGCGTCGCGGTGCGGAGCGCACGCTCGGCGTCGAGCCCCTGGGCGCGGGCGGAGGCGACGATGGCCAGCAGCAGCGGGCCGAGGTCCTCCTCCGACTCGATGGGAAGCGGGCCCTGGCCGGCGTCCACGACGCCCAGCGAGGTCGCCTTGCCGATCACCTTGTCGGCGAGCGCGAGAGCCGGCATGCCCTGCGGGATCCCGTCGAGCACGCTCGTGCGGTGCGGCTTCTCGGTGCGCTTGAGCTCGTCCCACACCGCGATGACGTCGTCGGCCGTCTCGGCCGTGGCGTCGCCGAACACGTGCGGGTGGCGGCCGATCATCTTGGCGTTCATGTGCGCCGCGACGTCCTCGATGGTGAAGGGCTCGGCGCTCTCGGCCGCCAGGTCGGCGTGGAAGAGCACCTGGTAGAGGACGTCGCCGAGCTCCTCGATCAGGTCGGCCCGGTCCCCGGCCTCGATGGCGTCGACGAGCTCGTGCGACTCCTCGATCAGGTAGCGCACGAGCGACTCGTGGGTCTGCTCGGCGTCCCACGGGCAGCCGCCCGGGGCGCGGAGGACGTGGACGGTGCGGATGAGCTCGTCGAGCCGGGGATGCGCGGTCACCCCGCCATCCTCGCATCCGGTCCGGCCGCCGCCGCGGACATCCGGGCGGCGCGGGCGCCCGGGAGCCTCAGGCCCGCGCGAGACGCCGCCGCGCGACGAGGAGGCAGCCGCCGGCGACGAGCGGCACCGCGGCGAGGAGCCCGGGTGACGCCGCGACGGACACCGCGGTCGAGGCGCTGACCAGTGCACCCGCCAGGTTCCAGAGGACCACCGCGACTCCCGCGCCGTCCCCGATCGGGAGCGGCACCGGGCTGAGCAGCTGCGGCGGCAGCGGACCCCGGGTCGCATCCATCGCCCGCGCGGCGACGGCGGCGACGGCGGTCGCGGCGGCCACCGGCACCGCCGCGCCCGGGAGCAGCAGCGAGGCGGCGAGGGCGCCGAGCACCGCGACTCCGATGGCGAGCACCAGCGGGAGGACGGCGTGCAGGAGGAGCATCTCGAACGGGCCGGGGGCGAGGAGCGCCGGCTGCCCCGCGGTCGCGGCGGCGTGGCGGAAGCCGTCGCTCCAGACGCCGGCGCCGAGGTAGGCGAGCACGCCCGCCGCGGCGGCCGGGAGCGCGAGGAGGGAGGACGGCACGACCGCGGCGAGCACGGCGGCAGCGCCGGCGGCGGCCAGCGCGACGACCGCGACCGCCGAGCGTCCGGGAGTGCGCAGCGCGCCGATCGCGTCGCGCACCGGCACCGCGAGGGCGAGCGGGGAGAGGCGGACCGCTCGGAGCCCCCGCCCGATCGCCGGGAGGGCGCGGTACCCGTCGAGCGACTCGGCGAGATCGCCCGTCGCTCCGAGCCGGGCGGTCGCCGACCACTGCCGGGCCTGGGCGAGGAGCCGAGGTCCGCGCGCGGCGTCGAGCAGCCGGGGCGCCGCGGCCAGGACGACCGCGGCCGACGCGAGCAGCACGGTCGCGGCGCGCACCTCCTCCGCTCCGCTCACGGCCGAGGCGAGGAGGCCGCCCGGCGTGGGCGCACCGGGCACGAGGGCCCCGAGGACCGCGAGGGAGGCGAGGAGGCCCGCCGCGAGCGCGGGGAGGCGCGAGGGCAGGCACTGACCGGCGAGCCAGGCGACGGCGAGGAGGCCGGCGAACGCGGCGCCGCCGGCGACGGCCGCGAGGATCGGCGCGGAGGCGGCGAGGGCGAGGAGCGACGCGACGGCGGAGCAGCACGCCGCGAGACCGGCCGACGCCCGGACCACGGGCAGGCGGAGCACCGCCCAGCGGCGCAGATCGGTCGCGAGCAGCACGGCCGTAGTGTGCGGCTCGCCCACCGCGGGTCCGCGCACCCGGCCCAGGAGCACGGCGGCGGGCAGGGCGAGACCCGCGGCGAGGGCGATCAGCGGCTCCGGCACGGCTCCCGCCTCGGCAGCGAGGAGCGCGAGGGCCCGGGCGACGGGGAGGACGACGACGAGGACGGTCATCGCGGCGAGGTAGCCCGCGTAGGCGCGCGGACTCGGCGGAGCCGCGGCGCGGTGCCGGTGCAGAGCCCGCACCTCGGCGACGCGAGCCCTCTCCGCGCGCGTCACGCCCGCTCCAGCTCGACGACCCGCGCGCCCAGACCCTGGATCAGCACAGGGCTGTGGGTCGCGACGACGAGTGCCCGGGACGCGGCTGCGCGCCGCAGCACCTCCGCGACCAGCGGCACCCGCTCGACGTCGAGCCGCTGCTCCGGCTCGTCGAGCAGCAGCACCGCCGAGGGCCGGGCCAGCACGAGCGCGAGGGAGAACAGCTGCGTCTGCCCGGAGGAGAGCTCGTGCGGGAAGCGGCGGGCGAGCGGAGCGAGCGCGAGCGCGTCGAGACCTGCCGCGGCCTCGCGGCGGGCGTCGGCGACCGGCGCGCCCCACGAGACGGCCACCATCGCGAGGTGCTCCTCGAGGGTCAGGTCCCGCTCGAAGGGCGGGGTGCCGATCAGGGCGGCGACGGCGCGGCGGTGGGCGGCGGAGCGCTCCTCCGGGGCGCGCCCGGCCACCGCCACGACTCCCTCGCTCGGAGCGGTGAGGCCGGCGATCACCCGCAGGAGCGTGGTCTTGCCGGTGCCGTTGCGGCCCGTCACCGCGACGCGCTCCCCCGCCTCCACCTCGAGCGAGCACGGCGCGAGCAGCTCGACGCCCGAGGCGCGCACCGCGACCCCGCGGACGGCGACCAGCGGGCCGGCGAGCGGCTCCGGCTCGCGGGGGCGTCGGGCGGCGAGGAGCGGCATGCCCTCCATCCTGCCAGCGGGCCCTCCCGCAGCGGCGACGGCCGCCGGAGCGGGACGGCGCGCCACCGGGGAGCGCCGCCCCGAGGACCTCAGACGGTGACCGGCTCCGGGAACAGCGCGTCCAGAAGCGACGCCACCCACTGGATCAGCGCCCGGTCGCCGAGCGGGACGCCGTCGAGCACGGGCATCGGCACGACGACCGCGTCGGCCTGCTGCAGGTACTTCGCGGTCGGGTACATCCGGCGCAGGCGCACCTGGATCGAGTCGGGCAGGTGAGCGGGAGCCACGCGGACGTTCGAGCCCATCGCGACCACGTCGCTGAGGCCCGCCTTCTGCGCGCGCATGCGCAGCCTCGACACCAGGATGAGGTTCTCGACCGCCTCGGGCAGCTCGCCGTAGCGGTCGGTCAGCTCCTCGACCACGAGGTCGATGCTCCCCTCCTTCGCCGTCGGCGACGACGCGGCCGACAGCTTCTGGTACGCCTCCAGGCGCAGCCGCTCGCTGTCGACGTACTCCTCCGGGATGCGCGCGTCGACGGGCAGCTCGAGCCGCAGCTCGGTCTGCCCCTCGGCGACCTCGCCGCGGAAGGTGTCGACGGCCTCGCCGATCATCCGCAGGTAGAGGTCGAATCCCACGCCCTGGATGTGCCCGGACTGCTCGCCGCCGAGGAGGTTGCCCGCACCGCGGATCTCGAGGTCCTTCAGCGCGATCTGCATGCCGCCGCCGAGGTCCGAGTTGGCGGCCAGGGTCTGCAGCCGGTCGTGCGCGGTCTCGCTCAGCGGCTTCGTCTCGTCGTAGAGGAGGTAGGCGTAGGCGCGCTCGCGGCCGCGGCCGACCCGCCCGCGCAGCTGGTGCAGCTGCGAGAGACCGTACTTGTCGGCGCGGTCGACGATCAGCGTGTTCGCGTTCGGGATGTCGAGGCCGGTCTCGACGATCGTCGTCGACACCAGGACGTCGAACTTGCGCTCCCAGAAGTCGACGATGATCCGCTCGAGCTGCGACTCGCTGAGCTTGCCGTGCGCGACCGCGATCCGCGCCTCGGGCACCAGCTCGGCGAGCTGCGAGGCGACGCGGTTGATCGTCGAGACGCGGTTGTGCACGAAGAACACCTGGCCCTCGCGCAGGAGCTCCCGGCGGATCGCGGCCGACACCTGCTTCTCGGAGTAGGGGCCGACGAAGGTGAGGATCGGGTGGCGCTCCTCCGGCGGGGTCGCGAGGGTCGACATCTCGCGGATGCCGGTCACCGCCATCTCGAGCGTCCGCGGGATGGGCGTGGCGCTCATCGAGAGGATGTCGACGTTCTTCTTCAGCGCCTTGAGCTTGTCCTTGTGCTCGACGCCGAAGCGCTGCTCCTCGTCGATCACGAGCAGGCCGAGGTCCTTGAAGACGATGTTGTCGCTGAGGAGCCGGTGGGTCGCGATGACCATGTCGACGGTGCCGTCGGCCAGGCCCTCGATCGTCTCCTTCGACTCCTTCGCGCTCTGGAACCGGCTGAGCGCCCGCAGGTGGACGGGGAAGCCGGCGAAGCGCTCCTGGAACGTCTCGAGGTGCTGGCGGACGAGCAGCGTGGTCGGCACGAGCATCGCGACCTGCTTCCCGTCCTGGATCGCCTTGAACGCGGCGCGCACGGCGACCTCGGTCTTGCCGAAGCCGACGTCGCCCGAGAGCAGGCGGTCCATCGGGATCGGCCGCTCCATGTCGGCCTTGACCTCGTCGATGACGGTGAGCTGGTCGGGGGTCTCGGCGAACGGGAACGCCTCCTCCAGCTCGCGCTGCCAGGGGGTGTCCGGCGGGAACGCGTGCCCGCGGGAGGCCATCCGGGCGGAGTAGAGCTTCACGAGCTCGACCGCGATGTCGCGGACCGCGCGGCGGGCCTTGCTCTTGGCCTGCGCCCAGTCGCTCCCGCCCATCTTGCTCAGCGCCGGAGCCTCGCCGCCGACGTAGCGGGAGAGCAGGTCGAGCTGGTCCGTGGGGACGAGCAGCTTGTCGCCCGGGAAGCCGCGCTTGCTGGGGGCGTACTCGAGCACCAGGTACTCGCGGCGGGTCTTGATCGCGTTGCGGCCCCCGCTGGAGACCTCGCGCTGAGAGAGCTCCACGAACCGGCCGATGCCGTGGGTGGCGTGCACCACGAAGTCGCCGGGCGTGAGCTGCAGCGGGTCGACGACGTTCTTGCGGCGCGAGGCGAGCTTCTTCACCGCTCGGGAGTCGTAGCCGACGGTGCGGCCGTAGAACTCCGTGTCGGTGAGCAGGGCGAGCTTCGCCTCCTCCACCTCGAAGCCGTGATCGACGGAGGCCTGCACCACGTAGGCCAGGCCCGTCTCGAGCCCGGCGGGGAGGTCGGCGACGATGCGGGCGGCGACCTCGTGCTCGGCGAGGACCTGGTCGGTGCGCTCGACCGTGCCGGTGCCGGGCGCGGTGAGGACCACGGTCCAGCCGTCGGCCAGGCGTGCGCGGACATGGGCGAGGGCGCCCTCGACGCTCGCTCCGAATCCGGGGACCGGCTCGCCCTCGACGCGGACGGCGAGGATCTCGTCGATCCCGAGCTCCTCCGGTAGCACCTCGGCCTCGCCCGCGGCGGGGCCCTGGCGGAACGTGCTCATCGTCCACCACGGGTGGTCGGGAGCGTCGGCGCCCGGGGCGCTGAGCTTCACGGAGTCGCGGAGCGCGCCGAGCGAGATGAACTCGCCCGAGGCGAGGTCGATGGGGGCCTCGGCGCCGGCGGTCGCCGCGCTCCAGGCCGCCTGCAGGAACTCGCGGTTCGTCTCGGCGAGGCTGATCGCCCGCGTCGCCACGCGCTCGGGGGCGAGGACAGCGACGGCCGCCCCCTCGGGGAGGTAGTGCGAGATCGGGACCAGCCGCTCGAGCAGCGCGGGGGCGAGCGACTCCATCCCCTCGACCGGTATGCCCTCGGCGATCTTCGCGAGCATCGCCGACAGGCTCGGGAACTCGTGCAGCATCTCGCGGGCCCGCTGCCTCACCGCGGGCACCAGCAGCAGCTCGCGGCTCGGCGGGAGGACCACCGAGTCGGCCTCGCCCGGGAGCGAGCGCTGATCGGCCACGGAGAAGCCGCGGATGGAGTCGACCTCGTCGCCGAAGAAGTCCACTCGGCTCGGATGCTCGGCCACCGCGGGGAAGACGTCGAGGATGCCGCCGCGCACGGCGAACTCGCCGCGGCGCGTGACCATGTCGACCCGGGCGTAGGCCAGGTCGACCAGCTCGGAGGAGATGCGGCCGAGGTCGTAGCCGCGGGCGCCCTTCACGAGTCGGATCGGCTCGATGTCGGCGAGGTTGTCGGCGACCGGCTGCAGCGCCGCGCGCACGGAGGCGACCACCACGAGGGGCCGCTCGCCGGACCACTGCTTCATCCGCCGCAGCGCGTCCAGGCGCCGCCCCACGATCTCGGCGCTCGGGCTGAGGCGCTCGTGCGGCAGCGTCTCCCACGCGGGGAACTCGACGACGTCCGCGTCCGGCAGCATGCAGCCGAGGGAGGCGCGCACGTTCTCGGAGTCGCGGCCCGTGGCCGTGACCACCAGCGCCGCCTGCGGGCGTCCCGCCTCCGCGCGCCTCTCGATCAGGCCCGCGAGCAGGGGGACCCGGAGGCCGTCGGCCACCGAGAAGTCGGCGTCCCGCACCGCGTACGCGAGAGCATCGTCGAACGTGGAGGCGCGCGACAGCGCCGAGATGATCTCGTTGAGGGGCACGGGTCCAGTTTACGGCCGCCCCGCGGGCCGACCGTCGAGGGAAACCCGAACCGTCGAGGAAGCCCGGGGCTGCGGTCTCCCTCGCCGTCCGGGGTCCCCTCGGTGGAGGGCGGCTCAGGCGCTGGTGTGGAACTTCAGCTGGGCGGCGGAGAGGCCGGAGTCGGCGATGAGCTCGACGGCGTCGGCGGCGTCCGAGACCAGGATCGGGAGCGCCTCGCGCTCCGGGCCGGCGAAGTCCTTCAGCACGAAGTCGGCGGCCTGCTGGCGGCCCGGCGGGCGGCCGATGCCGACCCGCACGCGCAGGAACTCGGCTCCTCCGGTCGCCGCGAGGATGTCGCGGATGCCGTTGTGCCCTCCGTGACCGCCGCCCTGCTTGAGGCGCAGGGTGTCGAAGGGGATGTCGAGCTCGTCGTGCACGACGATCAGGTGCGCCGGGTCGACCGAGTAGAAGTCGAGCAGCTGCGCCGTCGGCCCGCCGGAGAGGTTCATGAAGCTGTTGGGCTTGCCCAGCACGAGCTTCGGCCCGCCCGGGCGGAGGAAGCCCTCGGCGACCACGGCGTTGGCGCGGTTGTGCCGGCGGAACGAGCCGCCGATCCGCGTCGCGAGCTCGTCGAGCACCATCTGACCGACGTTGTGCCGGTTGCGCGCGTACTGCGCGCCCGGGTTGCCCAGTCCGACGACCAGCCAGGTGTCACCCATGTCGTTCCTCTTCCTCGGGGGCGGCGGAGGGACTCCCCCGCCGGACGCGGAACGGGCCCGCCGCGGCTGCGAGCGGGCCCGTTCCCGGGGTGGTGCGGACTACTCCGCGGTCTCGGCGACGACGTCGCCCGAGGCCGGGGTCTCGTCGTCCTCGCCCAGGTCCTGCTCGACCTCGGCGGTGACGTTGACGATGAGGATCTCGGCGTCGGTGACCAGCGTGGCGCCCTCGGGGAGCGTGACGTCGGCAGCGGTGATCTGCGTGCCGGCCTCGAGGCCCTCGACGGAGACGACGATGTTCTGCGGGATGCGCGTGGCGTCGACCTCGAGCGAGAGGGTGTTCGACTCGATCGAGACGAGGGTGCCGGGAGCGGCGTCGCCCTCGACGTGCACGGGGATGTCCACCTCGACCTTCTCGCCCTTGTTGATGACGACGAGGTCGATGTGCTCGATGATCTGGCGCACCGGGTCGCGCTGGATGTCCTTCACCAGGGTGGTCTGCGCGGCGCCCTCGATGTCGAGCTCGAGGATCGCGTTCGCCTTGCGGGTGAGCAGGAGCACCTGGTGGCCCGGGAGGGTGAGGTGCTGGGGCTCGGTGCCGTGGCCGTAGAGGACCGCGGGGATCTTGTCCTGCGCGCGGATCTTGCGGGCGGCGCCCTTGCCGAACGAGGTGCGGACCTCGACGACGACCTTGTTGGTCAGTTCAGCCATGATGTTCTCCTTGGGCGGCGCGCACGCCACCGGATCGGGTCGTGGCCTGCGGCCACGGACGGTTTGTCGACTCGAACGCATGTCAGCGTGAGGAGAAGTCCGTGGCGCCCCGTGGGGGCCTCGCCTGCTTCCACCGCGTCGATCACGGATGCACGTGCATCCCTCGCCGAAGTTCAGCTGCCGATCCTACCCGGCATCGCGGCCGCCCGCCAGCAGGCGGTCGCGCCGCCGGACTCGGAGCCGGACGTCCAGGCGGACCGCCTACCGTGCGGGTATGACGAGCGACGACTTCGGCTCCTACGTCGAGAAGAACGGCTTCCACCGCGACACGAACTACATCCCGACGCGGATCACCGCCGACGGCCGCGACGGGTACCCGGTGGAGGCCGGGCGCTACCGCCTCGTCGTCTCCCGCGCCTGCCCGTGGGCGAACCGCGCCGTGATCGTGCGGCGCCTGCTCGGGCTCGAGGACGTCCTCTCGATGGGCATCTGCGGGCCCACCCACGACAAGCGCAGCTGGACCTTCGACCTCGATCCGGGCGGGGTCGACCCGGTGCTGGGCATCCCCCGCCTCCAGGACGCGTTCTTCGCCCGCTTCCCCGACTACCCGCGCGGGATCACCGTCCCGGCCCTCGTGGACATCCCGAGCGGCCAGGTCGTCACCAACGACTACCCGGTGATGACGCTCGACTTCTCCACCGAGTGGACCGCGTTCCACCGCGACGGCGCCCCCGACCTCTACCCCGAGGAGCACCGCGAGGAGATCGACGAGATCGCCGAGCTGGTCTTCCACGACGTGAACAACGGCGTCTACAAGTGCGGCTTCGCCGGCTCGCAGCGCTCCTACGACCGGGCCTACGACCGCCTCTGGGCGCGGCTGGACTGGCTGGAGGAGCGGCTGAGCACCCGCCGCTACCTGGTCGGCGACACCATCACCGAGGCGGACGTGCGGCTCTTCACGACGCTCGCCCGCTTCGACGCCGTCTACTACAGCCACTTCAAGGCCAACCGGAACCTGCTGTCGGCGATGCCCGCGCTCTGGGGCTACGCGCGCGACCTGTTCGCCACTCCGGGGTTCGGCGACACGATCGACTTCACCCACATCAAGTCGCACTACTACGAGGTGCAGCGGGACATCAATCCGACCGGCGTCGTCCCCAAGGGCCCGGACCTCTCCGGCTGGCTCGTCCCCTCGCGCCGCGAGGAGCTCGGCGGCCGCCCGTTCGGCGACGGCACTCCCCCGCCGCCGCCGATCCCGTCGGAGCGCGTCCCCCTCGGCCACGGCGCCTGACCGGTTCCGGTCGCGGTCGTCGCGGCGCGCGCAAGACCGTGCGCGCGCCGCACGACCGATGTGCAGCCGGGAGACGGCTCGGACCCGGGCTCCCCGGAGCGACCCGGGGCTAGCCTGGGCTCGCCCCTGAACGCGAACGTCGAGGAGAACCGTGTCTGACAAGCCCACCGCCACAGCCAACATCGGAGTCGTCGGTCTGGCGGTGATGGGCTCGAACCTCGCCCGCAACCTCGCCAGCCGCGAGGGCAACACGGTCGCGGTGTTCAACCGCTCCTACGGCCGCACCGAGACCCTCATCACGGAGCACCCGGAGGCGGGCTTCGTCGCCTCCGAGACCATCGAGGACTTCGCCGCCTCGCTCGCCACCCCGCGCACCGCGATCATCATGGTCCAGGCCGGCCGCGGCACCGACGCGGTGATCGAGCAGCTGACGAAGGTCTTCGAGCCCGGCGACATCATCGTCGACGGCGGCAACGCGCTCTTCACCGACACCATCCGCCGCGAGAAGGCCGTCCGCGAGACCGGCATCCACTTCGTCGGCACCGGCATCTCCGGCGGCGAGGAGGGCGCGCTCAAGGGCCCGTCGATCATGCCCGGCGGCTCGGTCGAGTCCTACAGGACCCTCGGCCCGATCCTCTCGTCGATCGCCGCGGTCGCCGAGGGCGAGCCCTGCGTCACCCACATCGGCACCGACGGCGCCGGCCACTTCGTCAAGATGATCCACAACGGCATCGAGTACGCCGACATGCAGCTCATCGCCGAGGCGTACGACCTGCTCCGCACCGTCGGCGGACACGAGCCCGCCGCCATCGCCGAGGTCTTCGACGCCTGGAACAAGGGCGACCTCGAGTCGTACCTCATCGAGATCACCGCCGAGGTGCTCCGCCAGGTCGACGCCGACACCGGCAACCCCTTCATCGACGTCGTCCTCGACCAGGCAGGCTCGAAGGGCACCGGCGTCTGGACCGTGCAGAACGCGCTCGACCTCGGCGTCCCCGTCGGCGGCATCGCCGAGGCCGTCTTCGCCCGCGCCGTGTCCTCCCACCCCGAGCAGCGCGAAGCCGTGCAGGCCCGCGTCACCTCGCGCCCGACCCCGGTCGAGAAGTACGAGGGCTTCGAGGACGACGTGCGCGCCGCGCTCTACGCCTCCAAGGTCGTCGCCTACTCGCAGGGCTTCGACGCGATCATCGCCGGGGCCGAGAAGTACGGCTGGGAGATCGACAAGGGAGCGGTCGCCAAGATCTGGCGCGCGGGCTGCATCATCCGCGCCCAGTTCCTCAACCGCATCGTCGACGCCTACGACGAGAACGCCGGCATCACGACCCTCCTCGAGGACCCGTACTTCGCCGAGGCCGTCGCGAACGGCGAGGCCGCCTGGCGCCGCATCGTCTCGACCGCCGCGCTCTCTGGCGTGCCGATCCCCGGCTTCGGCGCCGCGCTGTCGTACTACGACTCGCTCGCCTCCAAGCGCCTCCCGGCCGCTCTCGTGCAGGGCCAGCGCGACTTCTTCGGAGCGCACACCTACAAGCGCGTCGACAAGGAGGGCACCTTCCACACGCTGTGGTCGGGCGACCGCACCGAGGTCGAGCAGGACCCCTCCACGCACTGACCCGCGTCGCACGGGAAGGCGCCCCCGCCCGCAGGATCCACGGATCCTCGGGCGGGGGCGCCTTCCTCGTCGCGGAGGGAGCTCCCCCGTCGTCAGCGGAGCCGCGCGGTGGCGTCCGGCTCCCCGAGCGGGCGCTCGACGCCCGGGCCGGCTGACCCCTCAGGTCCGGAACGCCCGCGCGACCAGGAGCGCCGCCAGGAGCACCGCTGCGGCGGCCGCCGTGGCCGCCGGGAGGGCGAGCAGGAGCAGCAGCGAGACCGCGGCCGACGCGAGGGCGGGCCCGCTCGCCCCGGCCGCTCCGTGGTCGAGGCGCCGCACGATGGTCGCCACCAGCAGAGCGGCCACGGCGAAGGCGAGCAGCGCGTCGGCGTCGAGGATCACGACCGCGAGCACGGCGACCAGGCAGAGGACGAGCTGGGCCGCCGCCGGCACGCCGGTCCTGCGGTTCCTGGTGGCGAGCACTGCCGGGATCTCCCCCGCGCCGGCGAGACGGACGAGGGCGCGCGCATCCCTCCTCCCGAGGTCGAGGAGCGCGAGCAGGACCGCGATCACCGCGGCGGCCCCGACGAGCCCGGACGCGGGCGTGCCCCGGGTGACAGCGCTCAGGGGGGTCTCCGAGGACGCGAGGACCTCGGGACCGGCCGCCAGGAGCAGACCGGTGCCGAGCGCGGCGGCGGCCGCCGTGGCGATCCCGATGCGCAGCAGGGCGGGGCGGAGAGCCGTCACCGCGCCGGAGCGGGACGTCGGCAGGAGGATCAGGAGCAGCGCCGCGGCGGTGCCGGCTCCCAGCGGCCCTCCGTCGCGCAGCGGGTCGAGCGGCGCGGGGTCCGGAGGGGACGCCAGCACGATCACGGCGGCGGCGGCCAGCAGGACGACGACCGCACCGACGAGGAGCAGGACCGGGCGAGCGGGGAGGCGCCCGCCGCGCAGACCGAAGAGCGCGACGGCCACGAGCAGCAGGACGGCCAGGGGCCGGGCCGCTCCCCCGAGGACCGACTGGGCCGCGGTCAGGGCCAGCGCGGCCGAGGCGAACGCCCGCCCGACGATCCCGAGCCACTCGGAGGAGGGGCCGTCGTGGACGGTGCGCCCGGCGTCGGCGACGGCGCCCAGGGCCGCGGCGGCCGCCGCGACGGCGAGCCCGAGGAGCAGCCACCAGCCCGCCGCGGCGGCGGCCGGCGACCAGACCAGGAAGACCGCCGCCAGGGCGAGGGTCGCATCCGAACGCTGGGGCACGGCCTCACCCTAGGCGGTGGAGCCGGGGCGGGACCCGGGTGCGCCGTGCAGGGCGCACCCGGGGCGCGGGGTCCTACGCGTCGCCGTCGAACATCGACGTCACGGAGCCGTCGTCGAAGACCTCGTGGATGGCGCGGGCCAGCAGCGGAGCGATGGGCAGGATCGTCAGGCGGTCCCAGGTCTTCTCCGGCGGCAGCGGCAGGGTGTCGGTGACGACGACCGAGTCGATGAATTCCGAGCTCAGGAGCTCGACCGCCGGGTCCGAGAAGACGGCGTGGGTGGCCGCGACGACCACGCCGATCGCGCCCGCCTTCTTCAGCGCCTCGGCCGCCTTCGCGATGGTGCGCCCGGTGTCGATGAGGTCGTCGACGAGGAGGCAGACGCGGCCCTTCACCTCGCCGACGATCTCGTGGACGGAGACCTGGTTGGCGACCTTCGGGTCGCGGCGCTTGTGGATGATCGCCAGCGGGACGCCGAGCTTGTCGCTCCAGATGTCGGCGACGCGGACGCGGCCCATGTCGGGCGAGACGATGGTGAGGGTCGAGGGGTCGAGCTTCTCGCGGAAGTGCTCGAGCAGCACCGGCATCGCGAAGAGGTGGTCGACGGGGCCGTCGAAGAAGCCCTGGATCTGCGCCGCGTGGAGGTCGACCGACATGATCCGGTCGGCTCCCGCCGCCTTGAAGAGGTCGGCGACGAGGCGGGCCGAGATCGGCTCGCGGCCGCGGCCCTTCTTGTCCTGGCGCGCGTAGGGGTAGAAGGGTGCGACCACGGTGATCCGCTTGGCGGAGGCGCGCTTGAGCGCGTCGACCATGATCAGCTGCTCCATCAGCCACTCGTTGATCGGGGACGTGTGCGACTGGAGGACGAACACGTCGCCTCCGCGGACCGACTCGCCGTAGCGGACGTAGAGCTCGCCGTTGGCGAAGGTGCGCCCCTCGGTCGTGACGAGCTCGGTCCCGAGCTCGGCGGCGACCGCCTCCGCCAGTGCCGGATGCGCCCTCCCCGAGACGAGGACCAGGCTCTTCTTGTTGCTGGCGGTGATGCCGGTCACTGTGCTCCGCTTCCTCCGGTGGGCGCCTGGTCGGATCCGGTGGGATCCGACGCCAGGGCCGCCTCGGCGGCGTCGGCCGCTGCGGTGCCCGGACGGTGGGTCTGCACCCACCCGGCCATGTTGCGCTGCGGAGCGACGGTGATCCCGAGGGCTCCGGCGGGGATGTCCTTGCGGATGACCGTACCGGCGCCCGTGTACGCTCCGTCACCGATTCTAACGGGGGCGACGAAGACGTTGTGCGACCCCGCACGCACGTTCGAGCCCACCACGGAGGACGCCTTGCTCACCCCGTCGTAGTTGGCGAAGATCGAGCCGGCGCCGATGTTCGACTCCTCGCCGATGACCGCGTCGCCGACGTAGGAGAGGTGCGGGACCTTCGATCCCTCGCCGATGACGGCGTTCTTGGTCTCGACGTAGGTGCCGATCTTGCCGCGGGCGCCGAGCACGGTGCCGGGGCGGAGGAACGAGAACGGGCCGACCTGGGCCTTCGCGCCGATCACGGCGAGCGTCGCGTCGGAGCGCTTCACGACTGCGTCCTCGCCGACCTCGCAGGAGTCGAGCGTGGTGTCCGGGCCGATGACCGCGCCGGTGGCGATGACGGTCGGGCCCTTGATCTGCGTGCCCGGGAGGATCTCGACGTCCGGGGCGAGGACCGCGTCCACGTCGATCCAGGTGGTCGCCGGGTCCTGGATCGTGACGCCCTCGAGCTGCCAGCGGCGCACGATGCGCGCGTTGAGCTCGAGCGCCGCGTCGGCGAGCTGGGCGCGGTCGTTGATCCCGGCCACGAGCCAGCGGTCCTGCACGGGGACGGCCTCGATCGCGCGGCCGGCGGCCTTGAGCGCGGCGGCGGCGTCGGTGAGGTACTTCTCCCGCTGAGCGTTCTCGGTGCCGATCGCGCCGATGACCGAGCGGAGCGCGGCGGCGTCGAAGGCGTAGACGCCGGCGTTGATCTCGGTGAGGTCGAGCTCGCCGGGGCTCGCGTCCTTCTGCTCCACGATGGAGGCGAAGGCGCCGTCGGCGCCGCGGACGATCCGGCCGAAGCCGGTCGGGTCCTCGAGCACGCAGGAGAGCATGGTGAGCGCGTTCGCAGCGGCGAGGTGCTCGTCGAGCAGGCGGCGGAGGGTCGGCGCGTCCAGCAGCGGGACGTCGGCGCTCAGCACGACGACCGTGCCGGCGAAGGACTCCGGGAGCGCCGCGAGGCCCTGCTCGACCGCGCGGCCGGTGCCGGGCGTCTCGTCCTGGTCCACCACCAGTGCGGAGGGGGTGTGCTCGAGGACGGCCTCGGCGACCCGGTCGCGCTCGTGGCGCACCACGGTGACGACGTGCGCCGCGTCGAGCGAGGCGGCCGTGTCGAGCACGTGCCCGAGCAGCGGCCTCCCGGCGAGGCGGTGCAGGACCTTCGGGGTGCGGGACTTCATGCGGGTGCCCTGGCCTGCCGCCAGGATCACGACGGCGAGCGTGCTGTCTGCCATGTTCTTCGCGTTCTCCTCCGTGAGCGCACCGTCCTGGTGCCGCTCCGCCACCAGGATTCGAACCTGGACCGGACAGCTCCAAAGGCTGCCGTGCTGCCGTTACACCATGGCGGACCGCGCGATCGCGCGCCGTCCATCCTGCCACCCCCGCGCCCCCGGCCCCGCCTCGGGCGCGGGCGGCCGTCGCTCGGGCGGACGACGGCGGCCCGGGAGGTCCCCGCCTCCCGGCCCCTCCGCCTCCCGGCCCGTCCGCCTCCCGGCGTCCCCCGAGCCGCCCAGCCGCCACAATGGACGGGTGAGTGCGAATGACGAGGTCGACGGGATCGTCGACGCCTGGGTCCGGGAGCGGCCCGATCTCGACTTCACGCCGCTCCAGGTCTTCTCGCGGATGCGCCGGCTGGCCAAGCAGCTCGAGCGCGCGCGCGGCAGCGCCTTCGGCCGGTCGGAGCTCGAGACGTGGGAGTTCGACGTGCTCTCGGCCCTGCGGCGCGCGGGCGCGCCCTACCGGATGAGCCCCAAGCAGCTCCTCCAGGCGACCATGGTCACCAGCGGGACCATGACCAACCGCATCGACCGGCTGGTCGAGCGCGACCTGGTCGAGCGCCTCGACGACCCGAACGACGGGCGCGGCGTGCTGGTGCAGATGACGCCGTCGGGACTCGCCCGGGTCGACGCGGCGATCACCCGCCTGGTCGACGCGGAGCAGGAGCTGCTCGGCGCGCTCACCCACGCCCAGCAGGAGCGGCTGGCGCAGCTCCTCCGCAAGCTCTCCCTCGACTTCGGCTGAGCCGGTCGCCCCGGGCCCGGGACCGCGTCCCGCCCACGCGGTACGGGACAGCTGCCGGAGCGGCGGAGGAGACCGGCGTCAGCCCTCGAGCTGCTCCGAGAGCTCCAGCCAGCGCATCTCGAGCTCTGCCGCCTCGTCCTCGTAGGCGCGGAGCGAGGCGTTCAGCGCCAGGATCCCGTCGTAGTCGTCCTGGTCGTGCGTCGCCATCTTCTCGTGCACGGTCTTCGTCAGCTGCGTGAGCTTGTGCAGGCGCCGGTCGATCGCCGACACCTCCTTCTCGGCGGTGCGGCGCTCGGCCCCCGCGAGTCCGCTCGACGCCGACGCGGCGGAGGAGGAGCCCGACGACGCCGCCGCGGGCGCGCCCTTCTCGAGCGCGCGGCGCAGGTCGAGGTACTGCTCGACGCCGCCGGGCAGGTGGCGGAACGCGCCGTCCATCACGGCGTACTGCTGGTCGGTGACGCGCTCGAGCAGGTACCGGTCGTGCGAGACGACGAGGAGGGTGCCCGGCCAGGAGTCGAGCAGGTCCTCGATCGCGGCGAGCATGTCGGTGTCGAGGTCGTTGGTCGGCTCGTCGAGGATCAGCACGTTCGGCTCGCTGAGCAGGATGAGCAGGAGCTGGAGCCTCCGGCGCTGACCGCCCGAGAGGTCCTTCACCGGCGTCGAGAGCTGCGCGCTCGAGAAGCCGAGCCGCTCGAGCAGCTGGCCCGGGGTCATCTCCTTGCCGCCGATGGAGTAGCTGGTGCGCTGCTCCGCGATGATCTCGCGGACGGGCCGGTGCTGGACCCCGGTCAGCTCGCGCAGCTGCTGGTCGAGGATCGCGACGCGCACGGTGGTGCCGCGCTTCACCCGGCCGCTCGTCGGCTCCACGCTGCCCGCGACCAGGCCGAGGAGGGTCGACTTGCCGGCGCCGTTCACGCCGAGGATGCCGGTGCGCTCGCCGGGCGCGATCCGCCACTCGATGCGGTTGAGGACGGTCCGCTCGCCGTAGCGGACGGTGACGTCGAGCAGGTCGACGACGTCCTTGCCCAGGCGCGAGACGGCGAGCTGCGAGAGCGAGACCGAGTCGCGCACCGGGGGCTCGTCCTCGATCAGCTGGTTCGCGGCGTCGATCCGGAACTTGGGCTTCGCCGTGCGGGCGGGGGCGCCGCGGCGGAGCCAGGCCAGCTCCTTCTTCATCAGGTTCTGGCGCTTGGCCTCCATGGTCGACGCCATCCGGTCGCGCTCCACGCGCTGCAGGATGTACGCCGCGTACCCGCCCTCGAACGGCTCGACGAGGCGGTCGTGCACCTCCCAGGTGGCGGTGCAGATCTCGTCGAGGAACCACCGGTCGTGGGTGACGACCGCGAGCCCGCCCGACGACGCCGCCCAACGGCGCTTGAGGTGCTCGGCGAGCCAGGCGATGCCCTCGACGTCGAGGTGGTTGGTGGGCTCGTCGAGGAAGACGACGTCCCAGTCGCCGACGAGCAGCTTCGCGAGGGCGACCCGGCGCCGCTGGCCGCCCGAGAGGGAGCCGACCACTCCGTCCCAGGGGACGTCGCGCAGCAGGCCCGCGATCACGTCTCGGGTGCGCGCGTCGCCCGCCCACTCGTGCTCCTGGAGCCCGCCGACGACGGCCTGGGCGACGGTGAGGTCCTCATCGACCGTGTCGGCCTGGTCGAGCATCCCGAGCGTGACGCCGCGGCGGTGCGTGACGCGGCCGCTGTCCGGCTCGATGCGCTGCGCGAGCAGGCGCAGGAGAGTCGACTTGCCGTCGCCGTTGCGTCCGACGATCCCGATGCGGTCGCCCTCCTCGATCCCCAGGGAGACGTCGTCGAAGATCACGCGTGTGGGGTACTCGAGTCGCAGCGCCTCGGCGCCCAGCAGATGTGCCATAGGGATCCAGCCTAGGCGGTGCCGCCTGAGCGGTCCGCCGCGGGTCGATCACAGTGCGGCCGGGTCGCGGCCCCCGGACCTCAGCCCGCGGGTGCCGGCTCCGAGACGGACACCGAGCGGCGGTGCAGTCCCGTGGCACCGTCAGGAGCGGGCGGGCGCTCGACCGTGGTCTGCACCGTGCCGTCCGCGTCGGTGGCGCGCACGGTCACGACGTGGTCGCCGACCGTCGCGTCCCACTCGAGGACCCACTGGATCCACGTGTCCGCGGTGACCTGCTCGGCGAGGCGCGCCTCCTGCCAGGCGCCGCCGTCGATCTGCACCTCCACCTTCGCGATGCCGGTGTGCGGCGCCCAGGCGACTCCCGCCACGGCGACCGTCCCCGCCTCGACGGGCTGGCCCTGGCGCGGCACATCGATCCGCGATTCGATCTTGATCGGACCGCGCTCGGTCCAGCCGCGCGTCGACCAGTAGGCCAGGTCCTCCGCGAAGGTCGTGACCTTCAGCTCGACGACCCACTTCGTCGCCGAGACGTAGCCGTAGAGGCCGGGGACGACCATCCGGACGGGGAAGCCGTGCTCGACCGGGAGCGGCTCGCCGTTCATCCCGACGGCGAGCAGGCTCGCGCGGTCCTCGTCCTGCAGCACGTCGAGCGGGCTGGAGGCGGTGAAGCCGTCGATGCTCCGCGAGAGCACCATGTCGGCGCCGGCGGTCGGCCGGGCCCGGGCCAGCAGCTCGCGGATCGGGTAGCCCAGCCAGAGGGCGGTGCCGATCAGGTCGCCGCCGACCTCGTTGGACACGCAGGACAGGGTGACCAGGTGCTCCTCGAGCGGCAGCGCGAGCAGCTCGTCCCAGGTGATCTCGATCTCCTCCTCCACCATGCCGGTGATCTTCAGCGACCAGTCGGCGGGCTCGACCGACGGCACCGAGAGCGCGGTGTCGATCCGGTAGAACGAGGAGTTGGGAGTGACGTAGGAGCTGATGCCGTCGATGTCGTCGAGCACGGCGCCCGCCGGGACGGGCGCGGCGGCCGAGGCGGGAGCCGGCAGGGACACGGCCTCGCGCACGGCGGTGACGGCGGCGGAGGCGGACGTGAGGAAGCGGGCGCCGATGCCGGCGGCGACCGCGGCGACTCCGGCGATCCCGACCAGGCGGAGGAACGACCGGCGGTCCGGGGAGTCGCTCTCGCGCTCCTCCTGCCAGCCGCGGAGGCGGACGGAGGCCGAGCGGAGCACCGCGGCACCGGCCACCATGCCCACGACGCTCGGCGCCGCGTCGATCCCGGAGGCGCCCTCGCGGCTGACGGCGGCGAGCGCACCGGCGCCCGCGACGACGGCCAGCAGCAGCACGCCGAACGGCGGGCGGCGGTACTCCAGGACTCCCGCGCCGACGGCCAGCAGCGCGATCGCGAGGCCGATCGAGACCAGCAGCACGAGCTTGTCGCCGGTGCCGAAGAGCGCGATGACCGTGTCCTTCACGCCCGGGGGCACGATGTCGATGACGAAGCCGCCGACCGCGACCAGCGGACTGCCGCCCGCTCCGGTGAAGACCGCGACGACCTCGGCGGCCGCGAGGGCGACGACGGCGGCCACGATCCCGGAGAGGATCGCGAAGAGGGTGGCGCGGCGGGACATGAGCGGCACTCTAAGCCACGAGGTCGGAACTTCTCTGCGGACCGTCTGTGGAGGGCGCCGGGCGCGGGGCTCGCGCGCCCCGCTCCGGAGGCACCGCCCCCGCGACTAGGTCGACAGCAGGCGCGCCCCGTGGACCGGGCCGGAGACCCGCACGGCACTCAGCCGCGCGGAGCTCAGCTCGCGCTGCAGGTCGGCCGCCGCATCGGCGTCCGGAGCGAGGAACGCGACGGTCGGTCCGGACCCCGAGACGAGGCCGCCGAGCGCTCCGCGGCCCTCGCCGAGCTCGAGGATGCGGGCGAGCCCTGGCTGCAGGTGCAGCGCCGGCGCCTGGAGGTCGTTGTGCATCGCGTCGGCGAGCATGGCGGCGTCGCCGGCGCGGAGGGCCTGCAGCACGTTGGGATCGATGGCGGGGGTCGCCGAGATCGGGCGGAAGTCGTGCAGGTGGCGCTCGCGGTGCCGGTCGAGCTCGCTGTAGACCTCAGGGGTCGACAGGCCCTCCTCCGAGAGGACCAGCACCCACTCGAAGCGGCCCTTGGCGAGCGCCGGGCTCAGCTCGTCGCCTCGGCCGACCCCGATCGCGGTGCCGCCGGTGAAGGAGAAGGGGACGTCGGCGCCGAGGCTCGCGGCGATGCCGAGCAGCTGCTCCCTCGTGCAGGCCGTGCCCCAGAGCGCGTCGCAGGCGAGCAGGGTCGCCGCCGCGTCGGCCGAGCCGCCGCCCATGCCGCCGGCGATGGGGACGTTCTTCTCGATCTCGAGGTGCACGCCGCCGAGGTAGCCGGTCGCCCGGGCGAGCGCCCGAGCGGCCTTGATCGCGAGGTTGGAGCCGTCGACGGCCAGGCGGGAGGTGTCGATCGAGCCCGAGAAGGAGACCGAGAAGTCGGCCGCCTCCTCCGCGAACACGTCCTCGTAGAGGGAGAGCGACTGGAACGCGGTGGCCAGCTCGTGGTACCCGTCGTCGCGCACGGCGCCGACCTTGAGGAACACGTTGATCTTGCCTGGCGCCCGCGCGTGGACCCGGTTCGACGTCGCGCGGTGGGCCATGCATCCACGCTACAGGGTGGCGGAGGCGCCCTCGTCCGCACCCGGGGCGGGCTCCCCGTCGCCGTCCGCGTCGTCCCCGTCGGTCTCCGCCAGCGACCCGTCGGGCACCGCCGCGCCGCGCACGGGGACCCGCGCCGGATCGAGCTCGCGGCCCAGGCGGACGAAGGCGGCGACGTCCAGCTCCTCGCCGCGCGCGGTCTGCGGGACGCCGGCCCGCTCGAGCGCGACGATCGCCGCGGCGCTGTCGCCGAAGAGGGTCGCGAGCGACTGGCGGAGCATCTTCCTCCGCTGCGCGAACGCCGCGTCGACGACCGCGAAGACGGCGCGGCGCAGGGTCTCGTCGCCCGGCTCCTCGCCGCGGTCGAACGCGACGAGCACGCTGTCGACGTTCGGCACCGGCCAGAAGATCTGACGCGAGACCGCGCCGCCCGTCGTCCAGGAGCCGAACCACGCCGCCTTGACGCTCGGGCCGCCGTAGACCTTGGAGCCGGGACCGGCGGCGAGCCGGTGCCCGACCTCGGACTGCACCATCACCACTCCGGACCGGATGCTGGCGAAGTGCTCGAGGAAGTGCAGGAGCACCGGCACCGAGATGTTGTACGGGAGGTTGGCGACGAGCCGGACCGGCTCCCCCGGCAGGTCGAGCACCTTCATCGCGTCGGCGTGCACGACCGCGAGATCGGCGCCCGGCGCCATCAGCTCGACGGTGCGCGGCAGCTGCTCGGCGAGGCGCCCGTCGATCTCGACGGCCACGACCTGTGCGCCCGCCTCGAGCAGGCCGAGGGTCAGCGATCCGAGGCCGGGGCCGATCTCGACGACGGTCTCCCCCGGGCGCACCCGAGCGAGCTTGACGATGCGGCGGACCGTGTTGGCGTCGTGCACGAAGTTCTGGCCGAGCTTCTTGGTCGGCGTGACGTCGAGGAGGCCGGCGAGGTCGCGGATCTCGGCCGGGCCGAGCAGGCGCGGGATCGCGGCGGCCGTCGGCTCGGCGGCGTGGCGGCCGCTCATGCGAGGGGTCCGACCGGCTCCGTCGGCTCGGAGCCGACCTCGCCGCCCCACTCGCCGTACACGGCCTCCGTGTTCGACGCGATCGTCGCGGCGAGGTGGCCGACGTCGGTCTCGAGGGTCGCGGCCATCGAGCGCAGGGTGTGCGGGAGGAGGTAGGGCGCGTTCGGGCGGCCGCGGAAGGGCGACGGAGTGAGGTACGGCGCGTCGGTCTCGACCAGGATGAGGTGCCGCGGAGTCGCGACGAGCGCCTCCCGCAGCGGCTCGGCGTTCTTGAACGTCACGGTGCCGGCGAAGGAGAGGTACCAGCCCTCGTCCGTGCACATCCGCGCCATCTCCGCGTCCCCGGAGAAGCAGTGGAAGACGGTGCGCTCGGGGGCGCCGACGCGGCGCAGGGTCTCGATGACCTCGCGGTGCGCGTCGCGGTCGTGGATCTGCAGCGCGAGGTCGTGCTCCTTCGCGATGCGGATGTGCTCCTCGAAGGAGCGGAACTGCGCGGCGCGGCCGCTCTCGCCGGTGCGGAAGAAGTCGAGCCCGGTCTCGCCGATGGCGCGCACCCGCGGCTGCTCCGCCAGCTCGGCGATCACGGCGAGGGCGGCGTCGAGCTCGCCGCGCTGCTCCAGCTCGGGCGCCTCGTTGGGGTGGATCGCGACGGCGGCCAGCATGCGCGGCTCGCTCGCCGCCTGCTCGGCCGACCAGCGGCTCGTCTCGACGTCCGTGCCGACCTGGACGACGCCGCGGACCCCGACGGTGGAGGCCCGGTCGAGCTGCTCGCGGTGGTCGAGCGGCTCGAGGCCGTCGGCGATCTCGAGGTGCGTGTGGTTGTCGTAGACGGGGACGACGAGCGCCTCGGGCAGCGGCGGGTACGTCAGGTCGCGGCCGGACGAGGCCTCGCGGGAGCGGACGTGCTGGCTGTCGGTCATGCGCTCCAGGCTACCGGGAGGGCTCGCGCGGGCCGGAGTCCCGGGTGGACGAGGGCCGAGAGGCGGCCGCTGAGGCGCCCTGAGCGGATCGGGTCAGCACCCGATCGGATCGGGACAGCCCGCCTCCCGCGCCGCCGGGAGGCTGGAGCCATGACAGACACCGAGCTCCTCGCCCACTCCGCACCCGGCTCCCTCGCCGGGCGCCATGCCCTCGTCACCGGATCCTCGAGCGGGATCGGTGCAGCCATCGCCCGCCGGCTCGCCGGGGCCGGCGCTCATGTCCTCGTGCACGGACGCGACCCCGAGCGGGTCGGGTCCGTCGTCCGCGGCATCCGCGCCGACGGGGGCACCGCCTCCGCGCTCGTCGCCGACCTCGCGGGCACGCCGGAGGAGACCCGCGCCGTCGCCGAGCGGGCGCTGACCCTCCTCGACGGGCGGATCGACGTCCTCGTCAACAACGCCGGAGTGTTCCCGGTGGGGCCGACCGCCGACCTCAGCGACGCCGATGTCGAGTCCCTCCTCACCACGAACATCCGCGTGCCGCACCAGCTCGTCGCGGCGATCGCCCCGGCCATGGCCGAGCGCGGGAGCGGAGTGGTCGTCAACATCACCTCGTGGATGGGACGGGTGGGAACGCCCGGGACCGCGCTCTACCCCGCGACCAAGGCGGCGCTGGAGCACCTCACGCGGGCGTGGGCGGCCGAGTACGGCCCGAGCGGCGTGCGCGTGGTCGCCGTCGCGCCCGGCGCGACCCTCACGCCCGGCAACGAGCACGCCGCGGCGATCCTGGAGCAGATGACCGCGTCCGCCCCCGCCGGCCGGCCCGGACGTCCGGACGAGATCGCCCTGGCCGTGCGCTGGCTCGTCTCGGACGAGGCCTCGTACGTCCACGGCACGACGCTCGACGTCGACGGAGGCATCGTCGGCGCCCGCGTCTGACGCCGCGGCACGCGCCGCTCGGAGTCCCCGCGACAGCGCCCGCCGCTCAGTGGATCTGGACGAGCGGCCCGGGGTGGAGCGCGGCGTCGGCCGCGGGGGTCGTCTCGTAGGCGCGGCGGTAGTCGCGCCCGAAGTGCGACGCGCTCGCGTAGCCGACCGCGGCCGCGGCCTGCGCGGCGGTGTCGCCCCGGACCAGGAGCAGCCTCCTGGCCTCCCCGAGGCGGAGCCGCCGCAGGTAGCCCAGCGGCGACATCCCGGTCAGCTCGCGGAAGCGGCGGGTGAGTGTGGGCACGCTGGTGCCCGCCTCCGCGGCGAGCGCGCCGAGGGTCCATCCGCGCGACAGCGACGCGCTCATCGCCTCGACCGCGCGGGAGACGGCCTCCGAGCGGACGGTGCTGGACGCGGCCAGCAGCCGGGGCGCCTGGTCCGTCTGCAGCAGCCGCAGCACGAGCTCGCGCGTGATCGCGGGGGCGAGCACCGGGATGTCGGCGGGGGCGTCGAGCAGACGGAAGAGTCGGCGCAGCGAGTCGGCCATCTCCTCCGTGACCGTGCCGATCCGCGGGGCGGGAACCCGCGGGGCCGTCCGGGGAGCGAGCGCCGCGATCTCGGCCACCACGAGCGGGTCGAGATGCCAGTTGGCCGACAGGAAGTCGCCGCGGTCGCCGGTCTCCACGACGGCCGCGACCACCGGCAGATCGACGGGGGTGATCAGGAAGCGGCCGGCGCCCCACCGCTCGTCGGAGTCGCCGACCACCGAGCGCTTCCGGCCGGCCAGCACCAGGCTGAGGGTCGGCGGGAACCGGGTGTAGACGAGCTCGGTCGGAGCGGTCACCCGGTGCAGGCGCAGGGCGAGCGCGGCGGCGCGCTCGGGGTGCCCGACGTGGCGCCGAGTGAGCTCGGCCGCCTGCTCGAGAGCGTCGAGCACCTCGCGCGTCATCAGCGCCCCGCCGTCCACGGAGCGGAGGGCCGCTCGCACCCGGCCCCCCGCGTTCGGATCACGGCCGTCGGGCACTCCCCTGCGGATCCTCCGCCGGCGAGTCCGCACCGCTCGGCTGCTCGGTCCACGGGTCGAGGCGCGGCCGTCAGGACGCGGGAGCCTCGATGCGCGGGAAGAGCGCGGCGAGCGTGCCGACGGTGGTGCCGACGGGGAGGACTCCCCACCGGCCCGCCTGGCGGATCGGCTGCGCGGTGAGGGCGCCCAGCGACTCCATCACGCCGAGCGCCTCCCAGAGGGACGCCGTCGCGCGCGGCACGACCGGCGAGAGCAGCACGGCCAGGGCGCGGAGCCCCTCCGTCGCGGTGTAGAGCACCGTGCCGAGGCGCTCGCGCTCCTCGCGCTTGGCGAGTGCCCACGGCTCCTGCTCGGTGATGTAGCCGTTGAGCTCCTCGACGATGCTCCACACGGCGGTGATCGCGTCGTGGATCGCGAGCGCGTCGATCGACCGGTCGGCCGACGCGGCGGCCTCGGCGACGATGCGCTGCACGCGCTCCTCCGCCTCGGTCGGCTCCCCCGGCGCGGGCACGACGCCGTCGTAGTAGCGGTGCAGCATCGCGACGACCCTCGAGGCGAGGTTGCCGAAGCCGTTCGCGAGCTCGGACTGGTAGCGCGCCGACAGGTCCTCCCACGAGAACGAGCCGTCCTGGCCGAAGGTGATGGCCCGGAGGAAGTAGTAGCGGAAGGCGTCGGAGCCGAAGGTGTCGGTGATCTGCTCGGGCGCGATGCCGGTGAGCTTCGACTTCGACATCTTCTCGCCGCCGACCAGCAGCCAGCCGTGGCCGAACACCTGCCGGGGGACCTCGAGGCCCGCGGCCATGAGCATGGCGGGCCAGATCACCGCGTGGAAGCGCAGGATGTCCTTGCCGACGATGTGGGTCGCGGGCCAGCGGCGCTCGAACTCCGCCTCGTCCTGGCCGTAGCCGACCGCGGTGATGTAGTTGAGCAGCGCGTCGAACCAGACGTAGACCACGTGCGAGTCGTCCCACGGGACCTTCACTCCCCAGTCGAAGCTGGAGCGGGAGATCGACAGGTCGGCCAGGCCCTGGCGGACGAAGCTGACGACCTCGTTGCGCGCCGACTCGGGCTGGACGAAGTCGGGACGCTCCTCGTAGAGCGCGAGCAGCCGCTCGGTGTACTCGCTCATCTTGAAGAAGTAGTTCTTCTCCTTCAGCAGCTCGACCGGCTTCGAGTGGATCTTGCAGACGTACTGGCCGGCGTAGTCGCCGGTGCCCTCCTCGAGGTCGGACAGCTGCTTGTACTCCTCGCAGCCCACGCAGTAGTAGCCCTCGTACTCGCCGGTGTAGATCGCGTCCTCGTCGTACAGCTTCTGCAGGAACTTCTGGACGTTGACCTCGTGCCGCGCGTCCGTGGTGCGGATGAAGTCGTCGTTGGCGATGTCGATGGTCTCGAGCAGCGGCTGCCAGGCGGTCCTCACGAGGCGGTCGGCCCACTCCTGGGGGGTCGTGCCGTTGGCGGTGGCGGTGCGGAGGATCTTCTGGCCGTGCTCGTCCGTGCCGGTCAGCAGCCAGGTGTCGTCGCCCGCCTGGCGGTGCCAGCGGGTGAGCACGTCGGCGGCGACCTCGGTGTACGCGTGCCCGATGTGCGGGACGTCGTTCACGTAGAAGATCGGGGTCGTGAGGTAGAAGGAGGCGCCGTCGGACATGGCGACCATCCTATTCACCGCGCGGCACCGCTCCCGGCGTGTGACGGAGGCCGTGGACGACCGGCCGCGATCGCCGCCGGGGAGGGAGCCCTCAGCCGCGGCGGGAGGCGAGCGCCGCCTCGTAGAGAGCGCGGCGCGAGAGCCCCGTGATCTCGGCGACCTCGGCCGACGCCTCCTTGAGCCGCGATCCGGCCTCGACGCGGGCCAGCACGTCGGCCAGCGCGTCCTCGAGCGACGCCTCCCTCGCGGGGGCTCCCTCGACGACCAGGCAGATCTCGCCGCGCAGGCCGTCGGCCGCCCACTCGGCCAGCTCGGCCGCCGTGCCGCGCCGGACCTCCTCGAACATCTTGGTGAGCTCGCGGCAGACGACGACGCGCCGCTCCGGGCCCATCGCCTCGACCAGGTCGGCGAGCGCGTCGCCGATCCGGTGCGGGGACTCGAAGAAGACCATGGTGCGCCGCTCGTCGACGAGCGCCCGGAAGGTCGAGACCCGCTCGCCGTGCCGGCGGGGCAGGAACCCCTCGAAGCTGAAGCGGTCCGTCGGGAGCCCGGACACGGCGAGCGCCATGAGCACCGCCGAGGGACCGGGCAGCGCGGTGACCGCGACTCCCGCCGCCACCGCCGCCTCGACCAGGTGGTAGCCCGGGTCCGAGACCGTGGGCATGCCCGCGTCGCTCAGCACGAGCAGGTCCTCCTCGCGGGCCAGCTCCACCAGCTCGGCGGCGCGCTCGCGCTCGTTGTGGTCGTGCAGCGCGTAGAGGGCGGGCCGGTTCTCGACGCCCAGGGCGCGCATCAGCTGGATGGTCACGCGCGTGTCCTCGGCGGCGACGTGGCGGGCGGAGCCCAGCGCCTCCACGAGCCGGCGGGAGGCGTCGCCGAGGTTTCCGATGGGAGTGCCGGCGAGGATGATCATGCCGCCAGTCTCCCAGGCCGGGTCCGGGGCCTCCCGCCGCGGATCGCCGCCGTCCCGGGAGGAGGCGCCCCGTTAGCATGGCCGGGTGACGGACCGACCGCAGCGCGACTTCGACGACCTGCTCCTGGACGCGGCGGGATCGGCACGCTCGGTCCCGGTGGAGCCCGCCGAGGCGTCCGCAACGCGGGAGCGCACCCCGCTCCCGGACGTGCCGCGCGGCTCCTGGTTCGACGACCTGCACGCCCGGCTCGTCGCCTCCCCCGCGCGCCGCCGGCTGTACGAGCTCGGACTGCCGCTGCTGGTGGTCGCCCTGGCCGCGGTGCTGCGGCTGTGGAACCTCGGCCACCCGCGCTCGCTCGTGTTCGACGAGACCTTCTACGTGAAGGACGCCTGGACCCTCTGGAACCTCGGGTTCGAGGGCGCCTGGCCCGAGAACCCGGACCCCGGCTTCGCGGCCGGCGACGTGGACACCTTCACGGGGGCGCCGTCCTTCGTGGTGCATCCGCCGCTGGGCAAGTGGATCATCGGGCTCGGGATGGGCGTGTTCGGCGCGGACGACAGCGTCGGCTGGCGCGTCGCGACCGCCGTCGTGGGGATCCTCGCCGTCGCGCTGGTGATCGTGATCGGCCGCCTCCTGTTCCGCTCCACCCTCCTCTCCTCCTTCGCGGGGCTGATGCTCGCGCTCGACGGCCACGCGATCGTGATGTCGCGGGTGTCGCTCCTGGACGGGATCCTGATGTTCGTCGCGCTCTGCGGGGTCGCGGCGGTGCTGCTGGACCGGCGCTGGGCCGAGCTGCAGCTGGCTCGGAAGGTGGCGGCGGGAGCGCTGCCGAGCTGGGGGCCGGTCCTGTGGTGGCGGCCCTGGCTGCTCGCGGCCGGCGTGCTCTTCGGCCTGGCCGCGGGCGTGAAGTGGACGGGCGTCTACTTCCTCGCGGCGTACGGCGTGTACGCGGTGGTCGTCGACGCGCTGATGCGGCGCCGCGCGGGCGTGCCGTTCTGGGGCAGCGGCGCGATCCTCAAGCAGGGTCCGGTCACCTTCCTCCTGGTCGTGCCGATCGCCCTGATCGCCTACCTCGTCACCTGGACGGGCTGGCTGCGCACCTCCGGCGGATGGGCCCGGCAGTGGGCGTCGGAGGCGCCCGGCAACGCCTGGACCGGGGCTCTGGCGTGGGTGCCGGACTGGGCGCAGAGCCTCTGGCACTACCACGTGCAGATGTACGACTACTCGATCAACCTGCGGGCCTCGCACCCCTACGAGGCGAACCCGCTCACCTGGCTGCTCATGCTCCGACCGACCAGCATGTACTTCGTCGACCAGGCGACGGGCGTCGACGGCTGCACCGCCGCACGCTGCGACGAGGCGATCACCTCGGTCGCCAATCCGCTCATCTGGTACGCCGGAGTCCTGGCGCTGGTGTACCTCCTCTTCCGGCTCGCGCGGTACCGGGAGTGGCGCGCCGGCTTCGTGCTGATGGGGATCGTGGCGGGCTACCTGCCGTGGCTGCTCTACCTCGACCGAACGGTGTTCCAGTTCTACTGCGTCGTCTTCGAGCCCTACATGATGCTGGCGCTGGCGCTGACGGCCGGGATCGTGATCGGGAGTCCGGGCGACGAGCGGAGGCGGCGCACCCGGGGCGTCCTCGTGGTGCTCGTCTTCGCGGTGGCGGCGGCGGCGCTGACGGCCTACTTCCTGCCGCTCTGGATCGGCGCGCAGACGTCCTTCGCCTTCTGGCAGGCCCACATGTGGCTGCCCTCGTGGGTCTGATCCGGCGGCTGGGCCCGGGAGTCGCGGCCTGCGCGGTCGCGGCGGTGATCGCGGCCCTGCTGCACGCGGCGGTGCCGGCAGTGCCGATGCTGACCGCGGCGGTCGCGCTCGGGATCCTCGTGGCGCAGCTGCCCGCGGCGCGCCCCCTGCTGAGCGGGGCGCTGGCGCCGGGCCTGAAGTTCTCGTCCCGCTCGCTGATGCGCACCGGCATCGTCCTGCTCGGGCTGAAGCTCTCGCTGATCGACATCGCTGCGCTGGGCTGGGGCGCGATCCTGGTCGTGGTCGGGATCGTCCTGGCCACCTTCGGCCTGACCTGGGCGCTGGGCCGGGCGCTCCGGCTGCCCGGGCAGGAGCCGCTGCTGCTCGCGGCGGGCTTCTCGATCTGCGGGGCCTCGGCGATCGGCGCGATGGCCGGAGCGACCCGGGCGAAGGAGCAGGAGCAGGCGACGCCGGTCGCGCTGGTGACGCTCTGCGGCACGCTCGCGATCGCGGTGCTCCCCGCCCTGCAGCAGCCGCTCGGGCTCTCCGACGTGCAGTTCGGGCACTGGGTCGGCGCCTCGGTCCACGACGTGGGCCAGGTGGTGGCGACGGCCCAGGTGGCGGGTGCGTCGGCGCTGGCCGTGGCGGTCGTGGTGAAGCTGACCCGCGTGGTCATGCTGGCGCCGATGGTCGCGGTGGCGGCGGCGGTCACGAGGCGCGGCGGCGGGACCGGCGGGACGCGCCCGGCGATCGTGCCGCTGTTCGTGGTCGGGTTCCTCGCCGCGGTGCTGCTGCGCACGCTCCTCCCCCTGCCGGAGGGACTGCTCGCCGCCGCCGACACCGCGCAGACCTGGCTCCTCGCCGCGGCGCTCTTCGCGCTCGGCAGCGCCGTCCGGGTGCGCGCGCTCGTGACGACGGGGTGGCGTGCTCTGCTCGTCGCCCTGGTGTCGTGGGCGGCGATCGCGGCGATGGGACTGGCCGCGGTGCAGCTGGCGCTCTGATCGGCGCTCCGATCCGCTCGACCGCTCTGTCGCGCACGGTCGCTCTGTCGCGCACGGTCGCTCTGCACTGCGGGGCCGCTCTGTTACGCGATGCGTCGCTCCGGGGCGGCGGTGTCGGCGGCTCCCGCTAGCGTCGATCGCATGGCAGATCGTGAGTACGGCTTCAAGACGCGTGCGATCCACGCGGGCAACATCCCCGACGCGGTGACGGGCGCCCGCGCTCTGCCGATCTACCAGACCAGCGCCTTCGTCTTCGACGACACCTCCGACGCCGCGGCCCGCTTCGCGCTGCAGAAGTACGGCAACGTCTACTCGCGCCTGTCGAACCCCACGGTCGCCTCCTTCGAGGAGCGCGTCGCGAGTCTCGAGGGCGGCCTCGGCGCGGTCGCCACGGCCTCCGGGCTCTCGGCGCAGTTCATCACCTTCGCGGCGCTCGTCGGCGCGGGCGACCACGTGGTGTCCTCCGCCAACCTCTACGGCGGATCGATCACCCAGCTCGACGTCACGCTCCGCCGTTTCGGAGTGGACACCACCTTCGTCCGCTCGAGCGACCCGGCCGACTACGCGGCGGCGATCACCGAGAAGACCAAGGTGCTCTACGCCGAGACGATCGCGAACCCCTCCGGCGAGATCGCCGACATCGAGGGCCTCGCCGCGGTCGCGCACGCCGCCGGCATCCCGCTGATCATCGACTCCACGGTCGCCACGCCCTACCTCGTCCGCCCGATCGAGTGGGGCGCCGACATCGTCGTCCACTCGGCCACCAAGTTCCTCGGCGGACACGGCACCACGCTCGGCGGCGTCGTCGTCGAGTCGGGGCGCTTCCACTACTCCCCCGAGAAGTTCCCGCTGCTGCACGACCCGGTGGCCTCCTACGGGGACCTGTCGTGGGACGGCAACTTCGGGGAGTACGGCTTCCTCACGCGCCTGCGCGCGGAGCAGCTGCGCGACATCGGGCCGGTCCTCGCTCCGCACTCCGCGTTCCTGCTCGCCCAGGGCGTCGAGACGCTGCCGTACCGGATCCAGGCGCACGTCGACAACGCGCGCCGCGTCGCCGAATGGCTCGACGCCGACCCCCGGATCGAGGCCGTCTACTGGGCCGGGCTCCCCGCGCACCCGCACCACGACCGCGCGCAGAAGTACCTGCCGAAGGGACCGGGCTCGGTCTTCAGCTTCGTGGTCAAGGGCGGCCGCGCCGTCGGCCAGACCTTCATCGAATCGGTCGACCTCGCCAGCCACCTCGCCAACATCGGCGACGCGAAGACGCTGGTGATCCACCCCGCCTCGACCACCCACGCCCAGCTCACCGAGGACCAGCTCCTCCACGCGGGCGTCCTCCCCGGACTCGTCCGCCTCTCCGTCGGAATCGAGGACGCGGACGACATCATCTACGATCTCGACCAGGCGCTCGCCCGCGCGGTCGAGGAGCACGGCACCCCCGACGCTCCGACCGAGCTCCCCGAGGACACGACCACCACCCTGCACACCCCGGCCGTGGAGGTCTGAGCATGAGCACCACCGGCACCACCGACACCGCCGACACCGCCGACACGGTCGTCCAGCTGTCCAACGGGCTGAGCTGCTCGGTCCCGGCGAACTCGCCGCTGGCGAAGATGCTGCGCTCGCAGCGCACCTGGGTGGGCCCCGACGCCCGCAGGCGACTCGACATCCTCCGCCGCGCGAAGACCGTGGCGATCGTCGGCGCCTCGCCGAACCCGGCCCGCTCCTCCTACTTCGTCGCCACCTACCTGCAGCAGTCGAGCGACTACGAGCTCTACTTCGTGAACCCGAACGCCACCGAGATCCTGGGGCAGCCGGTCTACCGCAGTCTCGCCGAGCTCCCGGTCGTGCCCGACATCGTCGACGTGTTCCGCAAGGCGAGCGACATCCCCGCCGTGATCGACGACGTCCTCGCCGTCGGCGCGCCCACGGTCTGGGTGCAGCTGGGGATCTGGAACCAGGAGGCGGCCGAGTACGGCGAGTCGAAGGGCCTGATCGTCGTGATGGACCGCTGCATCAAGGTCGAGCACGCCCGCTTCCATGGCGGCCTGCACCTGCTCGGCTTCGACACCGGCCAGATCTCGGCGCGCAAGACGCTGCGCTGACCCGCCGCAGACCCTCGTCGACGCCGGATCTCCGTGGCTCTTCGTCGCGGGCGCGGCTCGGGCGGCGCAGTCCGCCGGCCCCGGCGTAGTCTCGGTGGATGAGCGCCTACGTCTCCGTCCTCGACCTGTTCAGCGTGGGGATCGGCCCGTCCAGCTCGCACACCGTCGGACCGATGCGCGCCGCCCTCGCCCTCGCCGAGCGGATCCGCGACGCCGGGCTCCTCGGCCGCGTGAGCCGGGTGGGCTGCACCCTCTACGGCTCGCTCGGCTCCACCGGGATCGGCCACGGCACCCCCGACGCGGTGGTCGCCGGTCTCGCCGGCCTGGACCCCGAGACGTGCGACCCGGCGCTGGTGCGCGGGGCCTGGCAGCGCCTCGACGCGGAGGGGACGATCCTCCTGGCCGGCGAGCAGCGCCTCGCGATGACGCGCGACGACGTCGTCTTCGAGCCGCGCACGAGGCTGCCGGAGCACCCGAACGCCCTCACCTTCAGCGTCTGGGTCGGAGACGACCCGCTGCCGGTGTGGGAGGAGACCTACTACTCGATCGGCGGCGGCTTCATCCGGCGCGCGGGCGAGCGCGCCGAGCTGGCTGCGCTGGCCCCGCACCCCTACCCCTTCGTCTCCGGGCTCGACCTGCTGGCGACCTGCGACCGGACCCGCTCCGGCATCGCCGAGATCGCCGCCGCGAACGAGCGCGCTCTGCACCCCGGGGTCGACATCGACGCCCGGCTCGACGCGATCTGGGACGCCATGGCCGCCTGCGTCGAGCACGGCCTGGCGACCGATGGCGTGCTGCCGGGCGGCCTGGGCGTCCGCCGCCGCGCCTCGGTGCTGCGCGAGCGGCTCGAGGCCTTCGAGGAGGACCCGCTCGACCGCGCCCGCGCGACCTCGGTGGAGTGGCTCCACGCCTTCGCCCTCGCGGTGAACGAGGAGAACGCCGCAGGCGGGCGCGTCGTGACGGCTCCGACGAACGGAGCGGCGGGCATCATCCCCGCCGTCGGGCACTACTACCTCCGCTTCGTCCCGGGCGCCGACCGCGCGGGGCTGCGCCGCTTCCTCCTCACCGCCACCGCGATCGGCTCGCTCTGCAAGACGAACGCCTCGATCTCCGGTGCGGAGGCGGGCTGCCAGGGCGAGGTCGGCTCGGCCTGCGCGATGGCTGCCGGAGCGCTCTGCGCGGTGCTCGGCGGCAGTCCGCGCCAGGTCGAGAACGCGGCCGAGATCGCGATGGAGCACCACCTCGGACTGACCTGCGACCCGGTCGGCGGGCTCGTGCAGATCCCCTGCATCGAGCGGAACGCGATCGCCTCCTCCACCGCCGTGAGCGCGGCCCGCCTCGCGCTGCACGGCGACGGCGACCACCGCGTCTCGCTCGACGCGGTCATCGAGACGATGCGCCAGACCGGCATCGACATGTCGTCGAAGTACAAGGAGACGAGCGAGGGCGGCCTCGCGGTCAACGTCATCGAGTGCTGAGCGCCCGGCGGCGTCCGTGACCGTGCGTGACGCACGGGGGCGCGCCTGTCGGCGGTCGCGCCTACCGTGGGGCGGGTGAGCACCTCCTCCGCCCCGTACCTCGCCCGGCCGATCGTCTCGACCCAGTGGCTCGCCGACCAGCTCGGCCGCGAGCACCTCGTCGTCGTCGACGCCAGCGTGCTGCTCGTGCCCGGCTTCGACGGGCGGCCCGGCTACCTGAGCGGCGACGAGCAGTACCTCCTCGAGGGGCATGTCCCCGGCGCCGTGTTCGGCGACCTGCTCGAGCAGCTGTCCGATCCGGCGGCTCCCCTGCCCTTCACCCGGCTCGACCCGGAGCGCTTCGCCGCCGCGACCGCCGCGCTCGGCATCGACGACGACTCGGTGGTCGTCGTGTACGACTCCGCGGTCGGCCAGTGGGCCTCGCGCGTGTGGTGGCTGCTGCGCTCGGCCGGGCACGACGCCGTCGCGGTGCTCGACGGCGGGCTCCCGGCCTGGCGGCGGGAGGAGCGCCCGATCGAGACGGGGCACGTCGAGCCCGCGGTGAGCGGAGGCATCAGCGTGCGCGAGGAGCGGCCGCTCTGGATCGACAAGGCCGGCGTCGAGAGGGTCGTGCGCGGCGAGGCTCCCGGGGCGCTGGTCTGCGCGGTCCCGCCGAAGGAGTTCACCGGGGAGGAGGGGCGCCGCCCCCGCCTCGGACACCTGCCGGGCTCGCGGAGCGTCCCCGCCGGGCGGCTCGTCGACCGCGCCGACAACACGCTCCTGCCGCCGGAGCGGCTGCGGTCGCTGTTCGGAGACGCTCTCCAGGCCGAGCGGATCGTCCTCTACTGCGGCGGCGGGATCGCCGCGACGGCCGATGCGCTCGCCCTGGCGGTGCTCGGAGTCCACACGGCGGTCGTCTACGACGGCTCGCTCAACGAGTGGGCCGCCGACCCCGAGGCGCCGCTGGTGGTCACGGCCGCGTGAGCAGCTCCTCCGGGAGGCGGGTCGTCGGCAGGGCGCAGACGAAGGCCTCGCAGGAGTAGGCGGTCGGCAGCCCCTCCCGCGAGATCCGCCCCTCGAACAGCTCGAAGCCCGCGTCCGCCCAGTCCCGGGCGCCCTCGTCGGACACGCCGACCAGCACGCCGATCCCGGCGGACCGTGCGCCCTGCACCGCCTCCGCCGCTCCGGGGCCCACGACGACCAGCTGCCGCACCGGGCGAGCCAGCCGCGAAGCGAGCCCGAGCACGGCGCCGAAGCCCATCGGCCGGCGGACCGCGCCCGGAGCGATCGAGGCGACGACCGCCTCGGCCGCCTCCCGGTAGCGCTGCGATCCGGTGAGCAGGTACAGCTCGTGCGCCGCGTCCGCCGTCGCCGACAGGCCGGAGGGGTAGGCGCCCTCGGAGGGATCGGCCGCGAGCAGGAGTCCCCGCGCGGTCAGCGCCGGGTCTCCTCCCCCGGGCAGCGCGAACGGCAGCGGGCCGTCGGCCGCGTCGAGCGCGCCGTCGATCAGGGTGCGCGCCGCGACCGCGTAGCGCGGGCGGCCCTCCGCCAGGGCGAGCTCGAGGAGCCCGCCGGCCAGCATCCCGAGGTCCTCCAGCGCCGGGCGGGCCGCCGAGACGGCACCGTCGAGGGAGGCGCGCACCGCGACGCGGCCGTCGACGAGGTGCCGCTGCAGCACCGCGTCCGCCGCGCGCCGGGCGGCGTCGATCCACTCCTCCCGTCCGAGCACGCGTCCGGCGCGGGCGAGCGCGCGGATCGCCAGGCCGTTCCAGCCGGTGACGACCTTCTCGTCGAGAGCGGGAGGCGCGAGGCGGGACCGGTCCTCGGCGAGGTAGTAGCCGCCCTCCGAGCGCTGACCGTCGACGATGCTCTCCGAGTCCTGCGCCGACGCGAAGCCGCCGCCCGGCCGCTCGAGAGTGGTCAGGAGGAACGCGGCGACGCCCTCCGCGATCCCGGTCAGCTCCGCCATCCGGGCCCCGTCGTGCCCGAGCAGGACGGCAGCGACGTCGAGCAGCTGCGCGTTGTCGTACAGCATCCGCTCGTAGTGCGGATCGCTCCAGTCGGCCTGCGTCGCGTAGCGGAAGAAGCCTCCGTCGCGGTCGCGGAGAGGGGACGCGGCCAGCGCGAGCAGCGTGCGCTCGGCGAGCGCCGCTCCCGAGGGCCGCGAGGCCAGGAACCCGAGCACGGGGGCCACCGGGAACTTCGGGGCGCCGCCGAAGCCGCCGTGCACCCGGTCCTCCTCGTCCGCGAGTGCGCGGACGGCGCCGTCGAGCTCGGCGTCGCCGGGCAGCGCGGCATCGGCGGGCAGCGCCGCGGTCGCCTCGCGCAGGGCCGCGGCCAGGCCGCCCGCCGTCGCCTGCACCTCGTCGCGCCGCAGCCGCCACGCCTCCGAGACCGCGTCGAGGACGTCGGAGAAGGCGGGCACGCCGCCGACGGCGCGCGGCGGGAAGTAGGTGCCGGCGAAGAAGGTCTCGCCGGCGGGGGTGGCGAAGGCCGTCAGCGGCCAGCCGAGCTGTCGGGTGAACGCGCTCGCGGCCGTCAGGTAGGCCGTGTCGACGTCCGGGTGCTCCTCGCGGTCGACCTTCACCGCGACGAAGTCCGCGTTCAGCCGCGCGGCGAGCACCGGATCCGAGAACGACTCCCGCGCCATCACGTGGCACCAGTGGCAGGTGGAGTAGCCGATCGACACCATCACCGGGACGTCGCGGCGCACCGCCTCGGCGAACGCCTCCTCGCCCCAGGGGAACCAGTCGACCGGATTGTCCGCGTGCGAGCGGAGGTAGGGGCTGACACTGGAGCGCAGACGATCGGCCATGCGCTCCACGCTAGACGCGGGCGGAGCCTGCGGTGAGGGGGTTGCCGCGGGACGGAGGGTCAGGAGGTCCGCGGAGCGCCGACGTCCGCGGGTCTCCCACGCCGTAGGGCCGCCCGACCGCTCAGCGCTCGAAGAACCAGCCCGACGGCCGCTCCGTGCCGCGCACGACCGTGCCGCTTCCGCCGCTCCCGCCGCGACGGCCCACCGCCAGGTAGGCGAGGCTGCCGATGAACGGCGCGATCACGATGAACGCCACCCAGGAGACCTTCGCGACCTTCGAGAGCCTCGGGTTCGACAGCACGCCCCGGATCGCGAAGAGCAGCAGCACGATGTTCAGCACGACCAGCAGGGACTGCGGATTCATCGGGGTGCTCCACGGGATCGTGCGCCGCGGTCGACCGGCGCCGGAGCGCCCGACCGGGCAGGGTGGCCCGCGATGTTTCACGAGACAGGGCATTGTCGCACGCGGCGTAGGATGGAGGGCTCATGTCAGACGTGCTCAGCATCCGCTACCCGCCCGAACTCCCCGTGTCGGCGCGGCGCGAGGACATCGCCGCCGCGATCCGCGACCACCAGGTGGTCATCGTCGCCGGCGCGACCGGATCGGGCAAGACGACCCAGCTGCCGAAGATCTGCCTGGAGCTCGGCCGCGAGAGCATCGCGCACACGCAGCCCCGGCGCATCGCCGCGCGCACCATCGCCGAGCGCATCGCGGAGGAGCTCGACGACGAGGTCGGCGGGCTGGTCGGCTACCAGGTCCGGTTCACCGACAAGGCGTCCGCCTCGACGCGGATCAAGCTGATGACCGACGGCATCCTGCTCAACGAGATGAACCACGACCGGATGCTCAGCCGGTACGACACGATCATCATCGACGAGGCGCACGAGCGCAGCCTCAACATCGACTTCCTCCTGGGCTACCTGCACCGCCTGCTGCCGCAGCGCCCCGACCTGAAGGTGATCATCACCTCGGCGACGATCGACCCGCAGAGCTTCGCGGCCCACTTCGCCGACGCCGCCGGCGAGCCCGCGCCGATCATCGAGGTCTCCGGCCGCACCTACCCGGTCGAGATCCGCTACCGCCCGCTGGTCGCCGAGGAGCCGGAGGAGGACGACGACACCGACGTCCCCGACGCGACGAGCGGCAGCCGCGACCTGATGACCGGCATCGCCGACGCCCTGGCCGAGCTGGCGCGCGAGGATCCGGGCGACGTCCTGGTGTTCCTCTCGGGCGAGAACGAGATCCGCGACGCCGAGGACGCCATTCGGGGCCGCAACCTGCCGGGCACCGAGGTGCTCCCCCTCTACGGGCGCCTGTCGGCGGCCGATCAGCACCGCGTCTTCGAGAAGGGGCGCACCCCCGGCGTCCGCCGCCGCGTCGTGCTCGCGACCAACGTGGCGGAGACGAGCCTCACCGTCCCCGGGATCCGCTACGTGATCGACGGCGGCACGGCCCGCATCTCGCGCTACAGCGCGCGCTCGAAGGTGCAGCGGCTGCCGATCGAGGCGGTGTCGCAGGCCTCCGCGAACCAGCGCTCCGGCCGCTCGGGCCGCACCAGCGCGGGCATCGCGATCCGCCTCTACTCCGAGGAGGACTACCTCCGCCGCCCCGAGTACACCGATCCCGAGATCCTCCGCACGGGCCTGGCCGCGGTCATCCTGCAGATGATCTCGCTCGGACTGGGCGACATCGCCTCGTTCCCGTTCCTCACTCCGCCCGACTCCCGCGGCATCAAGGACGGCCTCGATCTGCTCACGGAGCTCGGCGCCCTCCGCGTCCCCGGCTCCCCCTCCACCGCCTCCGCTGCTCCACGGGATGCCGCTCCGGTGCGCGGCACACCGCCGAGCGCGCACTCGAGCGGCATCCCGCGCAAGGGGGCGGAGGCCGCGCCGCAGCTCACGCGCATCGGGCGCGACCTCGCGCGGCTCCCCATCGATCCGCGCTTCGGCCGGATGGTGATCGAGTCACGCCGCCACGGCGTCAGCCGCGAGGTGATGGCGATCGTCGCGGGCCTCACGATCCAGGACGTCCGCGAGCGCCCGCTCGAGCGCCGGTCGCAGGCCGACCAGCAGCACGCGCGCTTCGTCGATCCCACCAGCGACTTCCTCACCCTGCTGAACCTCTGGAACTACGTGGAGGAGAAGCAGGAGGAGCTCTCCTCGAGCGCCTTCCGGCGCCTGTGCAAGGCCGAGTACCTCAACTACCTGCGCGTGCGCGAGTGGCAGGACGTGTTCCGCCAGCTGCGCCAGCTCGCGCGCCCCCTCAAGCTCGAGCTGGGCGAGCCGAAGGTCGACCCCGACGGGATCCACCGGAGCCTCCTGGCCGGCCTGCTCTCGCACCTGGGCATCAAGGACACCACCTCGCAGCAGGCGCAGCGCGCGGCGAAGAGCCGCGAGCGCCAGAACGTGCAGTACATCGGCGCCCGCAACGCGAAGTTCTCGATCTTCCCCGGCAGCGCCCTGGCCAAGAAGCTCCCCGACGCGGTGATGAGCGCCGAGTTGGTCGAGACCAGCCGCCTCTTCGCCCGCTCGAACGCCGCGATCGATCCGGCCTGGGCCGAGGCGATCGCGGGCGACCTCGTCAAGCGGCAGTTCAGCGAGCCGCACTGGGAGAAGGCGCAGGGCGCGGCCGTCGCCTACGAGAAGGTCACGCTCTACGGCGTGCCGATCATCGCCCGCCGCCGCGTGCAGTTCTCGCGGATCGACGCCTCGTACGCCCGCGAGCTGTTCATCCGGCACGCCCTCGTCGAGGGCGAGTGGGAGTCGCGCCACGCCTTCGACCGCAAGAACCGGGCCCTGCGGGCCGAGCTCGAGCGGCTGGAGGAGCGCACGCGCCGCCGCGACCTGCTCGTCGACGACGAGGCCGTGTTCGACTTCTACGACCGCCGACTCCCCCGCGACATCACCTCGGTGCGCTCGTTCGACTCCTGGTGGCGGACGACCCAGCACGACGAGCCCGACCTGCTGACGATGACGCAGGAGACGCTCCTCCCCGAGGACGCGGAGCAGATCGACGAGACCGCGTTCCCCACGCAGTGGCGCCAGGCCGACCAGCGCTTCCGCCTCTCGTACCGGTTCGAGCCGGGGACGGAGGAGGACGGAGTGACGGTGCACGTGCCGCTCGCGCTCCTGCCCCGCGTGACGCCCCTCGGCTTCGACTGGCTGGTGCCGGGACTCCGGGCCGAGCTGGTCACCGCGATGATCAAGGCGCTGCCCAAGCACCTGCGCCGGAACGTGGTGCCCGCGAACGACTGGGCGCGCAAGCTCACCGCGTCCCTGCCGCACGACGTGCCGAACCCGCCGACGGAGTCGTTCGCGGCGACCCTGGCCGGAGCGATCCGCCGCGAGGCCGGCGTGGTGGTGCAGCCCGAGGACTTCGACCTCGAGCGCATCCCCTCGCACCTGCGGGTCACCTTCGCCGTCGCCGACGAGCGGGGGCGCACGGTCGCCGCCGGCAAGGAGCTCGCCCCGCTGGCCGAGCGCCTGCGCGGTCGGGTCCGCGACGAGGTCGCCCGCGTGGTCGAGGCCCGGGTCCCCGACGCGCTCGAGCGCCGGGGCCTGAAGACCTGGGACATGCCGGAGCTGCCCCGCGTCACCGACACCCGGCAGGGCGGGAACACCATCCGCGCCTACCCCGCCCTGATCGACGACGGCGACTCGGTCTCGATCCGCCTGCTCGCCACGGCCGAGGACCAGGCGCGCGAGCACCCGCGAGGCGTCCGCCGCCTCCTCCTGCTCGCGACGCCGAGCCCCGTCGCCTACGTGCAGCAGCACCTCACCTCGAACGAGAAGCTCGTGCTCGCGCAGAGCCCGTACCAGAACACGACCGCGCTCTTCACCGACTGCCTGCTCGCCTGCGTCGACGCGGTCCTCTGGCGGATGAAGCCCGACGGGATGCTCTTCCTCCGCGCCGAGTTCGACGCCGTGCGCGACCGGGTCTCGGCGAGCGTCATGGACGCGATGTTCGAGACCGTGAAGACGGTCACGACGATCCTCACCACCGCCCGGGGCGTCGAGAAGGCGCTCAAGGCCTCGACGAGCATGGCGCTCCTGCCCGCCCTCACGGATGCGCGGGAGCAGCTCTCCGGCCTGGTCTACCCGGGCTTCGTCTCGGCGACCGGAGTGGAGCGGCTGCGGCACCTCCCGCGCTACCTCGGCGGGATCACCGAGCGCTTCGGCAAGATCGCCGAGAACGTCGGGCGCGACCGCGTCTGGCTGAACGAGGTGCAGGCGGCCCAGGAGCTCTACCGGTCGGCAGGCGGCGTCGTGCCGCTGCCCGCGCACGCCCCGGAGCGGATCGCGCGCGCCCGCTGGATGATCGAGGAGCTGCGGGTGAGCTTCTTCGCGCAGTCGCTCGGCACCGCCGAGAGCGTGTCGCTGCAGCGGATCCGCAAGGTGCTGGCCGGCTGACGCGCCCCTCCGCGGAGGGAACCGCGACCCGTCGAGGGGCCCTCGGGCAGCGGTCTCCCTCGACGAACCGCAGTCCCCTCCGGAGCGCTAGTGTCGTCCGGTGGGCAGCTACACCGATCTCCTGAAGACCCCCGGGGTGGGGCGCATCATCCTCGCGCAGCTGACCGCGCGCTTCCCGTTCGGGATGCTCTCGCTGGCGTTCCTCCTGCACGTGGAGCGGGTGCACCACTCCTACGCCGCCGCCGGCCTGGTGCTCGGCTCGATGTCGATCGGGCAGGCCATCGCCGGGCCGCTGACCAGCCGCCTGATGGGGCGGCTCGGGATGCGCCGCGTGCTGACGATCACCCTCGTGGTCTGCGCGGGCGCGATCATCGCGATGGCCGTGCTCCCGCTCGAGGTGTGGCAGTTCGTCGTGATCGGGTTCATCGCCGGCCTGAGCATGCCGCCGGTGCAGCCGGCCGTGCGGACCATCTACCCCAAGATGGTCACCAGCTCGCAGCTGACCCCGCTCTTCTCGCTCGACGCCTCCGCTCAGGAGATCATCTGGGTGCTCGGCCCGGTGCTGGCGACGCTCGTGTCGATCCAGGTGTCGACGGTCGCGGGCATCCTGACGGCCGCCGCGTTCCTGATCGGCGGCGGGATCTGGTTCATCGCCTCGCCCGAGGTGGGCCGCGTCCGCATCCCGCGCTCGAAGCGCCGCCTCGGCGTGGTGCTCACGAAGCCCCCGGTGCTGCTGGCCACGGTCGTCGGCTTCCTCCTGATCGGCGCCTGCTCGGCGGTCGAGGCGGGCGTGGTCGCGGTGTTCGGCGAGGGCGGAGTCGAGTCGGGTGTCGTGCTCGCCGTGTTCGCGGCGGGCTCCCTGGTCGGCGGCCTCGCCCTCGGCCACATCCCGATCAGCCGGTGGGCGACCGCGCGGCGGATGCTGATCGTCACGGTCGGCATGGGCCTGGCGGCGGTCTCGACCGACTTCTGGTGGCTGTGCGTCACGCTGTTCCTCGCCGGCATCGGCATCGCCCCCGCTCTCGCGGCGCTGTTCGCGATCACCGCCTCGAGCGTGCGCTTCTCGGACACGGCGGAGGCCTACGGCTGGGTCGGCACCGGTCAGCTGATCGGCGCGGCGCTGGGCTCCGCGATCGCCGGCGTGCAGATCGACCAGGCCGGGCCGACCGCCGCCATCGTCGTCGCCGCGGCCTTCGCCCTGGTCGGCTTCCTGGTGCCCCTGCTCGGCCGCCGGTACCACCCGGATCTCCGCGGGCGCGACGCCAGCCCGCTTCCCGACACCGAGCCGGTCACGCTGCCCTCCTAGGCTGCCACCCCGGTTGTCCGGCGCCTGTCGGGCACCCTAGGGTGAAGGCCCACGACGGCGAGGGGGCGGCATGGGACTGCGGGAGGACGCGGAGGAGCTGGTGCGCGAGCACCGGCGCGCCGCCGCCCGGACCGACCTCCTCGACCCCTGGTCCGATCCGGAGACCCCGGAGTGGTGCACCGAGCTCGCCGCCGCGCTCTGGCAGGGGTCCTTCCGCCCGAGTCCCGTCTACTTCCGCCGCGAGGAGTCCTCCCACGCCTGGCGCGGCCCGCACTCGACCCGCCTGCACCACCTCGGCTACGGGTGGCAGCTCACCGCGCACCGCGAGCAGCACGGGGTCGTCGCCTCCGAGACGGCGGTGGTCCTCGAGACGGGCTCCCTCTGGCGGGGTCTCGGCATCGGCCGGCGCCCCGTGCGTGCGCTCCGCGGCCGACTCGGCGTCGAGGGCCTGCAGGCGGGCCACGACGTGCACTTCGCCGTGCGCGGCATCGACGAGCGCAGCGACGCGGAGCGCGCCGAGCGGCGCCTCCTCTTCGGGGTGGCCGGTCTCGCTGCGCTGATCGAGGACGACGTGCACGTGGGACCGCACGGCGAGCTCGACTGGAGCGTCTGAGGCGCATGCCAGCATGGGAGGCATGAGCGTCCCCCTGATCCCCCTCAACGACGGCCGCGCGATCCCCCAGCTCGGGCTCGGCGTCTACAAGATCGGCGACGAGGAGGCGGCCCGCACGGTCGCCGTCGCCCTGGAGGCCGGCTACCGGCACGTCGACACCGCCACCCTCTACGGCAACGAGCGCGGAGTCGGCGAGGGGATCCGCGCGAGCGGCCTCCCCCGCGAGCAGGTCTTCGTGACGACCAAGGTGTGGAACGACGACCACGGCTTCGACGAGACGCTCGCCGCCTTCGACCGGAGCCTCGAGCTGCTCGGCACCGACTACGTCGACCTCTACCTCGTGCACTGGCCGATCCCCTCGCGCGACCGCTACGTCGACACCTACCGTGCCCTCGAGCGCCTGCAGAGCGAGGGGCGGGCCCGCTCGATCGGCGTCTCGAACTTCGCCGAGGAGCACGTGCAGCGCCTGCTCGACGAGACGGGAGTGGTGCCCGCGATCAACCAGGTCGAGCTGCACCCGCGGCTGCCCCAGGAGGAGCTGCGCGCCTTCGACGCCGCCCACGGGATCGTCACCGAGGCGTGGTCGCCGCTGGCCCGCGGGCGCCTCCTCGACGAGCCGGCCCTGGCCCGCGTCGCCGCGAAGCACGGCGTCTCGCCGGCGCAGGCGGTGCTGCGCTGGCATGTGCAGCTCGGCGTCGTCGTGATCCCGAAGTCGGTGACGCCGGAGCGGATCCGCGAGAACCTGGACGTCTTCGGCTTCGCCCTGGACGACGAGGACCTCGCCGCGATCGCCGGGCTCGCGACCGGCGAGCGCACCGGCCGCGACCCGCGCTTCGACTGAGGCTCCGGCGATGACGGCGGGCAGGGTCCTGCTCCTGCACGGCCTGGGCGGCTCGGGCCGCACCTGGTGGCGGCTGAGCCGCGAGCTGACCGCGGCGGGCTGGAGCGTCTCCGCTCCCGACCTGCGCGGACACGGCGACGGGCCGCGCGGCGGCTCCGCCCGCCACGACGCCTACGCCGACGACGCCCTCGCGCGGGGACCGTTCGACCTCGTCGTCGGGCACTCGCTCGGCGGAGCGGTCGCGGTGCGCGCCGCCTCCCGCGAGTCCGGCTGGGCGGGGCGCCTGGCGCTGCTGGACCCGGTGCTCCGGCTCGCCCCGGAGCAGCGGGCCGCCGTCCGCGCGGGCGAGCTCGCCGGTCTCGCGGTCTCGGCCGAGGAGCTCGCTGTCGCGCAGCCGCTCTGGGACGAGCGGGACCGGGCCGAGAAGCTCGCCGCGGTGCGGGACGCCGACCCGTCCGCGGTGGCGGCGACGATCGACGACAACGATCCGTGGGACCTGCTGGCGGACCTGCCGGGCCTCCGCCCGCCGGCCCTCGTGCTGGCCGGCGATCCGCAGGTCGGGACGCTGCTCCCTCCCTCCCTCGCCGCCCTGGTGCTGCGCGCGAATCCGCGCATCCGGTACGCGGTCGTGGCCGGCGCAGGTCACAGCCCCCACCGCGACCGTCCGGAGGAGACGCTCGCGATGCTCCGTGAGTGGGCCGAGAGCCCGGCGACTGCCTGATCCGCTCGCCGACCCGGTCCGTGTTTCGTGCGGATGAAATCTGGCAGGGGGGACTGGGCCGCACCGTTTCCTGTGAATACCCTCGCAGAGGACGCGATCCCCTCCCAGTCTTCGGGAGGTGCGCGTCGGGGCCGCCGACGCGGCGGCCCGTTCTCGAGGAGAGGGAGCCCCAGTGGCGCGAACCACCACGAACACCCCGAGCGGCCGCCGACGCCGCTCGCTGATCGGCTCGAGCGCGATGATCGGAGCGGGCGCCCTCGTCGCCGGCTTCGCCTTCGCGCCGACGGCGAGCGCCGTCGAGCCGGTCGACTTCGCCGACACCGTCACCGTCGACGGCATCATGACCCACTTGGAGGCGCTCCAGGCGATCGCGGACGCCAACGGCGGCACCCGCGCGATCGGCACCCCGGGCTACGAGCTGAGCGGCGCGTACGTCGAGAAGGTCCTCGCGGACGCCGGCTACACGACGCAGCGCCAGGACTTCACCACCGCGACGCAGACGATCGACGCGTTCACGCTGACCACCGGCACCGGCGCCGTCGGCACCCCGATGGAGTTCACTCCGTCGACGCCCGAGGGCGGCGTGACCGGCGAGCTCATCGCCCCCGTCGATCCGCTCGGCTGCACCACGGACGCCTGGACCGGTCTCGACGCCACCGGGAAGGTCGCGCTCGTCAGCCGCGGCTCCTGCAGCTTCCTCGAGAAGTCGGTCGCCGCCGGTGCCGCCGGCGCCGCCGCGATCATCATCTACGACAACGCGCCGAGCGACGCCCTCAACGGGACGTTCGGCGGACAGGACGAGGCCGCCGTCCCCGGCGTCGGCGTCACGCAGGCCGAGGGTCAGGCGCTGCTGGCGTCGCTCCCCGCGAGCGTCTCGGTCCTCATCGACCAGACGACGACCGAGGTGGAGACCTTCAACATCGTCACGGAGACCCCGGGCGGCGACCACGACAACGTGGTCATGCTCGGCGCGCACCTCGACAGCGTGCCCGCCGGCCCCGGCATCAACGACAACGGCTCCGGATCCGCGACGCTGCTCGAGACGGCCGTGCAGCTGGCCGCCGCGGGCGACACGACCAACGCGGTCCGCTTCGCCTGGTGGGGCGCCGAGGAGGTGGGCCTGGTCGGCTCCTACACCTACGTCGACTCTTTGACGGAGGAGGACGCCTCGAAGATCGCGACCTACATGAACTTCGACATGGTCGCCTCGCCGAACTACGTGATCTCCGTCTACGACGCGGACCAGTCCACCTACGAGGCCCCCGTGGACGTGCCCGCCGGCTCGATCGCGACCGAGAAGGCGTTCACCGACTACTTCGACTCGATCGACCAGCCCTGGATCGACACCGCGTTCGACGGACGCAGCGACTACGACGGCTTCATCTCGGTCGGCATCCCGTCCTCGGGCGTCTTCACCGGCGCCGACGACGTCAAGACGGAGGAGGAGGTCGCGCTGTTCGGCGGCACCGCCGGCATCACGCACGACCCGAACTACCACTCCGCCGCCGATGACATCGACAACATCAACCAGGAGGCGCTCGGCATCACGTCGAAGGCCATCGCCTTCGTGACCGCCTCGTTCGCCGCGGACACCTCCGCGATCGACGCCGAGAAGGACCCGACCACGCCGACCCCGACGCCGGAGCCCACCGTGGCCCCGACCGCCGAGCCGACCGTCGCTCCGACCGCGCAGCCGACCGTCGCCCCGACGACCGCGCCCACCACCGCGCCGACGGCCGCTCCCACCCCGAGCAGCACGCCGACCGCCGTGGCGCCGCACCCCGGCGGCCGCCCGCCCCTGGCCTCGACGGGCGCCGACGTCGGCCTGCCGCTGGGCCTCGGCGGACTGCTGATCGCCGGCGGCGTCGGCGGGTTTCTGCTCGCCGCGCTGCGCCGCCGGAGCGCCGAGCGCGGCTAGCCGCCACCGCCCCGGAGCCGTCCGGCCGTCGCTCCGCGACGACCGGGCGGCTCCGTCGTTCCGCCCTGAGGGGACCCCGGACCGTCGAGCTGCGGCGGGTCCCTTCGACGGTCGGGGGCTCCCTCACGTCCGACAGGGCTTCCGGCGGCCGGGGGACACGGTGTTCACTGGGCGCATGCGAGCCATCTGGAAGGGCGCGATCACCTTCGGCCTGGTCAACGTGCCGGTGAAGATCTACAGCGCGACCGAGGACCACGACATCCCGCTGCACCAGGTCCACGACAAGGACGGCGGACGGATCCGGTATCAGCGCAAGTGCGAGATCTGCGGCGAGGTCGTCACCTTCGACCACATCGACAAGGCCTACGACGACGGCGAGCGCACCGTGGTCCTGTCCAAGGACGAGCTCAAGGCGCTGCCGGAGGAGCGCGACCGCGAGATCGACGTCGTGCAGTTCGTGCCCAGCGAGCAGGTCGACCCGATCATGTTCGACCGCGCCTACATCCTGGAGCCCGACTCCTCCTCCCCCAAGGCCTACGTCCTGCTGCGCCGCACCCTCGAGCAGACGGACCGCACCGCGATCGTCGAGTTCGCGCTGCGGCAGAAGACCCGCCTCGCCGCGCTGCGCGTGCGCGGCAAGCTCCTGATGCTGCAGACCCTGCTCTGGGCGGACGAGGTGCGGGAGGTCGAGTTCCCGTCGCTGGAGGGCACCACTCGGATCGCGGCGCGCGAGCTCGAGATGTCGGCGCACCTGGTCGACTCCTACTCCGAGGACTTCGACGCCGCGAAGTTCCACGACGCGTACCAGGAGGAGCTGCGCACGCTGATCGACGCCAAGATCGAGCAGGGCGACGCCCTCGACACCGCCGCGACCTTCGGCGAGGCGCCGGAGGAGGAGGGCGGCGGCGGCGAGGTGCTCGACCTGATGGAGGCGCTCAAGCGCTCGGTCGAGCGCAGCCGCGGGGCGAAGGGCGCGCCGGCGGAGGAGGCTCCCGTCGAGAAGAAGGCCGCGACGAAGCCCGCCCCGAAGAAGGCGGCGAAGGCTCCGGCGACGACCGCCGCGAAGAAGAAGCCCGCGGCGAAGAAGGCCGACACGGAGAAGGGCGCCGACGCGCCTGCGAAGAAGCGGACCCCGAAGAAGACCGCGGCAGCGGAGAAGGCGGCGTCCTAGCCCCGCCGGATGCGGCGGGTCGGGGTGGGACGGAGCCTCAGGCCCGCTCGGCCGCCCGGTCGGGCTCATCGGCCGCATCCAGCTCGTCCACGTCGTCGAGGTCGACCGCGACCGAGCTGACCAGCGCGAGCAGCGCCTCCGCATAGGCGTTCTCTGCCGCCGCGTCCTCGAAGGTCCGCGCCCGCCCGCCGAGCTCGACCTCGACGGCGAACCGCGCCTCCGGCTCCGCGAGGCGACGGAGGGAGCGGAAGGTCCCGCGGAGGAGCTCGCGCAGCTGGTCCTCCCGCGGCAGCCAGAGCGAGTCCTCCAAAGAGACGGAGTCGAGTGCCCATTCCGTGGTGCCGTTGAAGCCGAGGACGGTCCCGCTCGGGTACTCGTGCGCCTCGATGGTCATGTCGCTGACGGTGAAGACGTCGCCGTCGAAGCCCTCCCGCTCGATGCGGAAGCGGTCACCGGTGCGGGGCGTCCAGCGCACGCCCGCCGTGCGCAGGGCACGGGCCAGCTCGAAGGAGATCATCCGACGAGTGTGACCCGCGAAGCCGCGAACGCGCCGCGAGCGGCACCCGCGCGCCCCGATGTCGGTGGATGAGTTTACGTTCATGAAACGTCCGGTTCACAGGCCGGGCACCCGCACTGCATAGCGTGACCATGCGTGCCCCTTCCGGGGGTGCGCCGGCCGCGCCGCGCGGCGACGACGCTGCGACCGCTCTTCCGAGCGGCGATCGAGAGGACCACCATGCCCGACTCTCCCACCCCGCCCGACCGCCGCCGGAGGCGCGGGCTCGGCCTGGCGGCCCTGACCGGCCTGGCCCTGGCGGCCGCTCCGCTGGTCGCGACCTCCGCCGCGGCCTCGCCCTCGGGCGACGAGCTCGTCATCAGCGAGGTCTTCGCCCGCGGAGGCTCCGCCGGCGCCGCGTTCAGCAACCGCTACGTGGAGCTCTACAACCCCACCGCCGCCGAGATCGCCCTCGGCGGCCTCTCGATCCAGTACCGCTCGGCGACCGGCACCGCGAACCCCACCACGACCGTGCCGCTCACCGGCTCGGTGCCCGCGGGCGGCCACTTCCTGCTCGCCGGCGCCAGCAACGGCACCAACGGCGCGGCCCTGCCGACGCCCGACCAGAGCGCGAACGGCCTCAACATGGCCGCCGCGGGTGGCACCCTCTTCCTCGTCGACGGGACCTCGGCGCTCGTGGCGCCGCCCACCGGCGCCGCCGCCCAGCCGGACGCGGTGATCGACCTCGTCGGCTACGGCACCTCGAACACCTTCGAGTCGTCCGTCGCCACGGTCCCCTCCCTCACCCAGACGATCGCCCGCGCGGACACCGCCACCGGCGACACCGACGTCAACTCGGCCGACTTCGCGCTCGGCGCACCGACCCCGCAGGCCGCAGGCGGAGGATCCGAGCCCGAGCCCACCTCGCCGCCGACGACGACCCCGCCGACCACTCCCCCGACGACCCCGCCGGCCGAGATCCCGGCCGTCTCCATCGCGGAGATCCAGGGCACCGGCGACGCGTCGCCGCTCGTCGGCAGCACCGTCACCACCTCCGGCGTCGTCACCGCCCGCTACCCGTCCGGCGGCTACAACGGCTACGTCATCCAGACCCCCGGCACCGGCGGCGAGAGCTCGCGCACGGCCTCCGACGCCGTCTTCGTCTTCTCCTCCGCCTCCGTCGGGTCGGTCGCGATCGGCGACCACCTGCGCATCACCGGCGAGGTGAGCGAGTACAACGGCCTGACCGAGCTCACCCCGACCTCGGCCGCGACCGTCGTCAAGCTCGACGCCGCCGCTGCGCCGGTCCCGGCCGCTGTCGCGCTCCACCGCACCGCCGCCGAGCGCGAGGTGCTCGAGAGCATGCTGATCGCTCCGCAGGGCGCCTACACCGTCACCGACACCTTCGACCTGAACAGCTTCGGCTCGGTCGGCCTCGCCGCCGGCACGTCCCCGCTGCTCACGCCGACCGAGGTCGCCCGCCCCGGCTCACCGGAGCTCGCCGCCGTCGTCGCCGACAACGCCGCCCGCGCGATCACGCTCGACGACGGCGCCTCGATCAACTTCCTCGGCGCCGCCGCGAACAAGGCGATCCCGCTGCCCTACCTCACCCCGACCGCGCCGATCCGCGTGGGTGCTCCGGCGACCTTCGCCCGCCCCGTCGTCCTCGACTACCGCAACGGCGGCTGGGCCTTCCAGCCCACCACGCAGCTGACCGTCGAGAACGCCGGCGACGTGCAGCCCGCGACGTTCGCGAACACCCGGACCGCGAAGCCCGAGGCCGTCGGCGGCGACCTCTCGATCGCGTCCTTCAACGTGCTCAACTACTTCTCCACCACCGGCGACTCGATCACCGGCTGCACCTTCTACACCGACCGCGACGGCGACCCCGTCACGGTCAACAGCGGCTGCGACGCCCGCGGAGCGGCGAACGCCGACGACCTCGAGCGCCAGCAGGCCAAGATCGTGACCGCGATCAACACCCTCGGCGCGGGCGTCGTCTCGCTCGAGGAGATCGAGAACTCGGCCAAGTTCGGCAAGCCGCGCGACGAAGCCCTCGCCACCCTGACCGCCGCGCTGAACACGGCGGCAGGCTCCGAGGTCTGGGCCTACGTCCCCTCCCCCGCAGCGCTCCCCGCGCTCGCGGACGAGGACGTCATCCGCACCGCCTTCATCTACAAGAAGGCCGTCATCGAGCCGGTCGGCGAGTCCGTCGTGCTCAACGACACGGTGAACTTCTCGAACGCCCGCAAGCCCCTCGCCCAGGAGTTCCGCCTCCTCGGCGACAGCGCCAGCGAGTTCGTCGCGATCGTGAACCACTTCAAGTCGAAGGGCTCCGGATCCGGCGCCGACGCCGACCAGGGCGACGGCCAGGGCGCCTCGAACGCCTCGCGCGTGAAGCAGGCGACCGCCCTCGTCGCCTTCGCCGACCGCCTCCGCACCGAGAAGGCCACCGAGCTCGTCTACCTGCTGGGCGACTTCAACGCCTACTCGAAGGAGGACCCGGTGAAGGTGATCACCGACGCCGGCTACATCGACCAGGGTGCGAAGGACGGCAAGTACTCGTACTCGTTCGACGGCGCGGTCGGCTCGCTGGACCACGTCTTCGCCTCGCCCGCGGCCGACAGGACGGTCACCGGGGTCGACACCTGGAACATCAACAGCGGCGAGTCCGTGGCACTGGAGTACAGCCGCTACGACTACAACGCGACGATCTTCTACGACACCTCGGCGTACCGCTCCAGCGACCACGACCCGGTCGTCGTCGGCCTCGACCTGCCCGAGACCCAGACGGACCCGGAGCCCGAGCCCGTCACGGTCATCGACGTCGCGACCACCGCCTCCACCAAGCGCCTCGCCGTCGTGCGGACGCTGACGGTGTCGGCGGTGAACAACGGCGACGAGACGGTCTCGATCGAGATCACGACGGCGTACGGCAGCAAGACGAAGAAGACGGTCAAGCCCGGCCAGTCGTTCACGGTGAAGACCGTGACCGTCTTCAAGCCCATCAAGGCCGGCACGGCGACGATCGAGGTCACCGCGCCCGACGGCACCGAGCGCGTCTACAAGCAGGCGTACCGCGGCGCCTGATCCCGCGCGACCCCTGACCTCGACGAGCTCCGGCTCCTAGAGTTCGGGGATGCCCGAGGGAGACAGTGTGCACCGTCTCGCCGCCCGCCTCAGGCGGGCGGCGGACGGTCGCACCGTCCTCGAGGGCGAGCTGCGCTCCGGGGACGCGGCCGGCACCTCCCTCGCCGGGCTGAGGATCCTCGAGCACGACACCCACGGCAAGCACCTCCTCACCCGCTTCTCCGGCGGAACCACCCTGCACACCCACCTGCGGATGCAGGGCTCCTGGACCGTGACCGCTCCCGGCCGAGCGGTCCCCCGCTCGGTGCAGCAGGACGTCCGCGTCCGCCTCCGCCTCGACGACGGCTCGACCGTGTGGGGCATCGACCTCCCGGTCGTCGAGCTCCTCGCCACCCGCGACGAGCCGCGCGCCGTCGGGCCCCTCGGGCCCGACCCGCTCCGCGCGGACTGGGACGCCGACGAGGCCGTCCGGCGCCTCTCCCGCCTCCCGGACCGGCCCGTCGTCGCCGCACTCCTCGACCAGCGCTGCCTCGCGGGCCTCGGCAACCTCTGGGCCAACGAGGTCTGCTTCCTCCGCGGAGCCTGGCCCTGGCGGCCGATCGGCTCCCTCGACGTCCGCGCCCTCGTGGCGACCGCGGCGAGAGGCCTCCGCGCCTCCGTCACCATCCCCGGGATGTTCCAGACCACCACCGGCGACACCCGCCGCGGCGAGCGGCACTGGGTCGCGGGGCGCGCCGGGCGCCCGTGCCTGCGCTGCGGCACGACGGTGCTCGTCCGCGACGAGGTCCGCGACGACCCCGAGCAGCGCCGCACCTGGTGGTGCCCGCACTGCCAGCCGGAGCAGGCGGCCGCCCCCTGAGCCCGCGTACCGCCGCCTGAAGCCCGCGTACCGCTGCCGACGGCCCGTGCGTAGGCTGGCCGCATGACGAACGAGTGGGGAACTCCGGATCCGTCCGCCCGGCGAGACCGGTCCGCGGAGGTCGTCCCGGCGGCCGCCTCCGGCGAGGAGGTGGAGACCGCCCGCGTCGAGGACGCCGAGCGCGCTCTCGCCGTGCGGGAGGTCAAGCGGCGCCGCGACTTCCTGGGGTCGGTCGGCGGATGGGCGAGCGTCTCGGCGATCACGACCGCCGTCTGGGTCGGCACAGGGGCCGACGGCTACTTCTGGCCGATCTGGCCGATGATCGGGATCGGGATCGGCGTCGTCGGCCAGGCCGCGTCGATCTGGGGTCCCGCCCGCAAGGAGATCACCGAGGCGGACATCGCCGCCGAGATGCAGCGCCGGGAGAAGCGCGGCCGCTGATCAATCCAGGCGGCCGACCGAGGTGACGCGGACGACGGCCGCACCCTGCTCGTCCGACTCGGCGAGGTCGACGGTCGCCGAGATCCCCCAGTCGTGGTCGCCGGCCGGATCGTCGAGGATCTGCCGCACGAGCCACTGCGTCGGCTCCTCCGTGACGAGCAGCATCTTCGGCCCCCGGGCGTCGGGCCCGATGCCGATGCTGTCGTGCTCGTCGTAGTAGTCGTCCAGCGCGGCACCCCACGCGTCGGCGTCGAAGCCGGCGGTGGCGTCGAGCTCGCCGAGCGCCTCGTGGTCGTCGAGGGCGGCGAGGGTCACCCGGCGGAACATCTCGTTGCGCACCAGCACGCGGAAGGCGCGGTGGTTCGCGGTGAGGCGGCGCGGAGCGGGCGGCACGATCGCCTGGTCCGCCGCGTGGAGCGCCGGATTGACCAGCTCCTCCCACTCGTCGACCAGCGAGGAGTCGACCTGGCGCACGAGCTCGCCCAGCCACTCGATCAGGTCGTGCAGCTCCTCGTTCTTCAGCTCGTCGGGGATGGTCTGCCGGGCCGCGCGGAACGCGTCGGACAGGTAGCGCAGCACCAGTCCCTCCGAGCGGGAGAGCTTGTAGAACGCGGTGTACTCGCCGAAGGACATCGCCCGCTCGTACATGTCGCGCACGACCGACTTCGGCGAGAGCTCGAAGTCCTTCACCCACGGCTGCGCGGCGGTGTAGGTCTCGAACGTCGCCTCGAGGAGCTCCTCGAGCGGCTTGGGGTGCGTGACGGACTCGAGCAGCTCCATCCGCTCCTCGTACTCGATCCCCTCGGCCTTCATCGCGGCGACGGCCTCGCCGCGGGCCTGGAACTGCTGGGCCCCCAGGATCGGGCGCGGGTCGTCGAGGGTCGCCTCGAGCACCGAGATCACGTCGAGCGCGAAGCTCGGCGACTCCGGGTCGAGAACGTCGAACACGGCCAGCGCGAACGGCGAGAGCGGCTGGTTGAGCGCGAAGTTCGGCTGCAGGTCGACGGTCAGGCGGATGCGGGTCACGCCGTCGGCGCCGACGCTCTGCTCGACCACGCCCGCCTCCCGCAGCGTCCGGTAGATGCCGAGCGCCCGGCGGGCGAGCTGCAGCTGCCGCTTCCACGGCTCGTGGTTGTCGAAGATCAGGGCGTGCACGTTCGCGTAGGCGTCGCCGCCGCGGGCGATCACGTTCAGCAGCATCGCCGACGTGATCGTCATGTGCGAGGTCAGCGTCTCGGGCTCGGCGTCGACGAGCTTGCGGAAGCTCGGCTCGCCCCAGCTGACGAAGCCCTGCGGCGCGCGCTTGGCGACCCACTTCCTCCGCTTCTTCGGGTCGTCGCCCATCTTGTCGAGAGCCTTCCGGTTCTCGGACTCGTGCTCGGGGGCCTGCACGACCACGGTCCCGGCGGTGTCGTACCCCGCGCGACCGGCGCGGCCGGCGATCTGGTGGAACTCGCGGGCCGAGAGCTGGCGGGTCCGGGTGCCGTCGTACTTGGTCAGCGCAGTGAGCAGCACGGTGCGGATGGGGACGTTGATGCCGACGCCGAGGGTGTCCGTGCCGCAGATCACGCGCAGCATGCCCTGCTGGGCGAGCTGCTCGACCAGGCGGCGGTACTTCGGCAGCATGCCCGCGTGGTGCACGCCGATCCCCAGCCGGAGCAGCCGGGAGAGGGTCTTGCCGAACGCGGTGGTGAAGCGGAAGCCGCCGATCACCTCGGCGATGCGGTCGCGGTGCTCGCGGGTGGCGATGTTCGCGCTGGTGAGCGCCTGCGCGCGCTCGAGAGCGGCCGCCTGCGAGAAGTGCACGACGTAGACCGGCGACTGGTTCGTCGAGAGCAGCTCCTCGATGGAGTCGTGGATCGGCGCGATCTCGTAGAAGTAGTGCAGCGGCACCGGGCGCTCCACGCCGGTGACCCGGGCGGTCTCCCGGCCCGTGCGGCGGCTGAGGTCGGCGGCGAGCGCCGTCACGTCGCCGAGGGTCGCCGACATCAGCACGAACTGCACGTGCGGGAGGGTGAGCAGCGGCACCTGCCACGCCCAGCCGCGCGCCGGGTCCGCGTAGAAGTGGAACTCGTCCATCACGACCTGGTCGACCGGGGTGTCCTCGCCGTGCCGGAGCGCGAGGTTCGCGAGGATCTCGGCCGTGCAGCAGATGATCGGCGCGTCGGCGTTCACCGAGGAGTCGCCGGTGACCATCCCGACGTTGGAGGCGCCGAAGACGTCGACCAGCGCGAAGAACTTCTCGGAGACGAGCGCCTTGATCGGCGCCGTGTAGAAGCTGCGGCGTCCGGAGGCGAGCGCCGCGGCGTGCGCGCCGATCGCGACGAGCGACTTCCCGGTGCCGGTGGGCGTCGAGAGGATCAGGTTGGAGCCGGAGGCGATCTCGAGCATGGACTCGTCCTGCGCCGGGTAGAGCGGGAGGCCGCGCGACTCCGCCCACTCGGTGAAGGCCAGGTAGACCGCGTCGTCGTCGACGCGCCCGTCCGCGTCGGGCGTCGGCATCCGGTCGAGCAGCGTCGAGGTCATCCCCCCATCCTCCCAGCCCGCGGCCCGTCGCTCAGGTGCGATCCGTCACGGACGGCCCGTGCGCCCCCGCCTCACGGGCCGCGGGTGACGGATCGGTCCGCCGGACCCGTCGACGAGTCCGACGACGCGGTCGGCATCGGCCAGCACGGAGGGGTCGTGCGAGACGCAGACCACGGTCGCGCCGCGGTCCGCCTCCGCGCGCAGGACCGACCGGATCCGCTCCGCGCTCGCCGAGTCGAGGCCGGTGGTGGGCTCGTCCAGGAGCAGCAGGCCGGCCCCGCGGGCGAGCCCCTGGGCGAGGAGCGCCCGCTGCCGCTGACCGCCGGAGAGCACCGCGAAGGGCTCCCGGGCGAGCGCGGCGATCTCCATCCGCTCGAGCGCGGCGGCGATCGCGTCCGCCGCGCGCGCGTCGCTGCGGCGGAGGCGGCCGAGCCGACCCCAGGTGCCCACCGCGACCACGTCGCGCACCGTCACCGGGAGGCGGTCCGGGATCGACGCCCGCTGCGGCACGAAGGCGATCGCTCCGGTGACGTCCCGCGTGCCGGACGTCAGTGGACGCACTCCCGCGATCACCTCCAGGAGCGTCGACTTGCCGGCGCCGTTCGGCCCGGCGATCACGGTGAGCGAGCGCGCGGCGACGTCGAGATCGACCCCCGCGAGAGCGCGGCGGGAGCCGAAGTCGACGTGAGCGCCTCGGAGGCGGACCGGGGGCTCGGGCAGGGGTGAGACGTCCATCCCGACGAGCGTACAGGAGTGATAACTGTTCTCATTATCGTGTACGGTCGGGCACCATGCCCAGCCTCCTCGCCGGAATCCTCGAGCCGTTCGCTCTCGACTTCCTCCAGCGCGCCCTCCTCGGCGGCGTCCTCGTCGCGGTCCTCTGCGGCGTCGTCGGCACCTGGGTGGTCCTCCGCGGGATGGCCTTCCTCGGCGAGGCGCTCGCCCACGGGATGCTCCCCGGCGTCGCCCTCGCGACGGTGCTCGGCGCGCCCGTCCTCGTGGGCGGCGCAGCCAGCGCGGTGCTGATGAGCCTCGGCATCGCGGCCCTGCAGCGGCGCGGACGACTGTCCTACGACACCAGCATCGGCCTGCTCTTCGTCGCCATGCTGGCGCTGGGGGTCATCGTGATCTCGCACTCGGGCAGCTTCGCCACGGACGCGACCTCGATCCTCTTCGGCGACATCCTCGCGATCACCCCCGTCGACATCGGGCTGCTCGCCGCCGCCGCCGGAGCCGGCCTCCTCGTCGCAGCGGCCTTCCACCGCCCGCTCGTCGCCCTGGCGCTGGATCCGCGCATCGCCGCGGTGCTCGGCCTCGGGCCGCGCTCGGCTCAGGCCGCGCTGGTCGGCCTGGTGACTCTCGCCGTCGTCGCCTCCTACCAGGCGGTCGGCTCGCTCCTCGTCGTCGGGCTCCTGCTGGCTCCCGCGGTGGCCGCCGGTCACTGGACCACGCGCATCCCGACCCGGATGCTGCTCGCGTCGGTCCTCGGCGCGGCCTCCGTGCTCGTCGGCCTGCTCGTCTCCTGGCACGCGGCCACGGCCGCGGGCGCCTCGGTCGCCGGCACGGCCATCGCGGTCGCCGCGGTGTCCTGGGCGATCCGCTGGGCCGCGTCGGCCCTCGCGACCCGGTCGGGCCCTCAGCCGGTCGCCGCATGAGGCCCTGCCGGCACCGCTCCTCCCCCGCTCACCCTCGAAAGGACTCCGTGCACTCCCGAACCACCGCCTCCACCGTCCTCCTGGGCGCTCTCGCGCTGGGCCTGGCCGCCTGCTCGACCGATGCCTCCGCGCCGGCCGCGGACGACACGGGCTCCGGCCACGGCGCCGTCGCGAACGCCGCCGAGCTCGCCGAGTCGCGCCTGGGGCTGACGTCGATCGACCCGTCGGGCGCCGTGTCGCACCTCGACCTCCTCGACGAGACGGTCACCGGCCTCGGCACCATCGGCGCACCGAGCGCGATGACGACCGACGGCCGCTACCTCTTCGCCCAGACCGATGCGGGCGTCGAGATCGTCGACAGCGGCGTGTGGACCTGGGACCACGTGGACCACTTCCACTACTACCGCGCGGACCCCCGCCTGATCGGCACGGTCGAGGGCTCCGGGACGGCCGTCGTCGCCACGACGAACCTCTCGACCACCGGCGGAACCGGACTCTTCTTCCCCGACTCCGGCGAGGCGGTCCTCCTCGACACCGAGGCGCTGTCGAAGGGCGCGATCGTCGAGCGGTTCCGGAAGGACGTCGAGCCCGGACCCGGGATGGTCGTGCCCGTCGGCTCGTCCGCACTGGTGACCGAGGGGTCCGGATCCGGAGCGGCCGTCGCCGGCTACGACTCGGACGGCGAGCCGACGGGCCTCCGCGAGGTCTGCCCCGACCCCGCCGGGACGATCACCACCCGCGTCGGCGCCGTCATCGGCTGCTCCGACGGCGCACTCCTGGCGTCGATCGAGGACGAGGAGCTCGTCGTCGAGCGGATCCCCTACCCCGCCGGCACCACCGCGCCACCCGCCGCCTCCTTCGACAACCGCGAGGGCCGCCCCACGGTCGCCGGCCTCGCCGGGGACGCGGGCATCTGGCTCCTCGACACCCGGGAGCGCTCCTGGAGCCTCCTCCCCTCTCCCGCCTCGCTGGCGCAGGTCACCGCGGTGGACGACGCGGACGAGACCGTCCTCGCCCTCGCCGCCGACGGCCGCGTGCTGGTGCTCGACGGCTCCGACGGTGCGGTCCTCGCCGAGACCGCGCCCCTCGTCGCGGACACGACCGCGGACGGCTCGCGGCCCGTCCTGATCGCCGACCAGCAGCGGGCCTACCTCAGCGCGCCCGCCGAGCGGAAGCTGCACGAGATCGACTACGCGGACGGCGCGCGCCTCGCCCGCACCTTCGAGACCGCCACCGAGCCGGCCTTCACGGCGGAGACGGGCCGATGAGGCGCGGCTGGGCCCTCGCGTCCGCCGCGGCGGTCCTGCTCCTGTCGGGCTGCACGTCCGCGGAGGAGGACGAGAGGCCCCTCGTCATCGTCTCCACCAACATCCTCGGCGACGTCGTGGGCGAGCTCGTCGGCGACGAGGCGCAGGTCGTCACGCTGATGAAGCCCGACGCCGACCCGCACTCCTTCGAGATCTCGGCGCAGGAGGCGGCGCGCCTGCGCTCCGCCGACCTCGTCGTCTCGAACGGGCTCGGACTCGAGGAGGGCCTGCAGCAGCACCTCGACGAGGCCTCCGCTGAGGACGTCCCCGCGTTCGTCGCCGGCGACGCCGTCGACGTCCTCGACTACAGCGAGGGCGACGCGGAGGGGAGCCCGGACTCGCACTTCTGGACGGACCCCGGCCGGATGATCGACGTCGTCGACTCCCTCGGGCCCGTGCTCGCCGCGCTCGACGGCGTCGATCCGACCGCAGTCCGGGACCGGACGGACGGCTACCGCGCCGAGCTCGAGCGGCTCGACTCCGAGATGGCCGCGGCGTTCGCCGCGATCCCCGCCGAGCGCCGCGCCCTCGTCACCAACCACCACGTCTTCGGGTACCTCGCCGACCGCTTCGACTTCGACGTCGTCGGCGCCGTCATCCCGGGAGGCACGACCCTCGCGGCGCCGTCCGCCTCCGACCTCGCCGATCTCGTCGACGCGGTCGAGCAGACCGGCGTCCCCACGATCTTCGCGGAGTCCTCGTCTCCCGACCGCCTGGTCCAGGCGCTGGCGAGCGAGGCCGACATCCGCGTGGAGGTGGTCGAGCTGTTCACGGAGTCCCTGACGGGGCCCGAGGGCGGCGCTCCCGACTACCTCGCCATGATGCGCGTCAACACGCAGCGCATCGCCACCGGGCTCTCCCCGTGAGCCCTCCGATCCACCACCAGGAAGAAGAAGCACCCATGCAGAATCCCCACGTCCGGCGGGCGGGCCTCGGCCTGATCGCCGCCTGCTCGATCACGGTCCTCGCGGCCTGCTCGTCGAGCTCGACCCCGGCCGCCGAGTCCTCGGCGTCCACCGCACCGGCCACCGAGGCCGCGGCGGCCGCCGGCGCCCGCGTCGCCGTCGCCTACGAGGGCGGCATCCTCGTCCTCGACGGCGAGACCCTCGAGACCGTCGCGGACCTGGACTCCGAGGAGTTCACCCGCCTCAACCCCGCCGGCGACGACCGCCACGTCATGGTCACCATGAGCGAGGGGTTCCAGCTCCTCGACACCGCCGCCGGGACCGGCGGCGAGCCGGAGCTGACGGGCATCGTCTTCCCCGCGGACACCCCGGGCCACGTCGTCCGGCACGCCGGGAAGACCGTCCTCTACGCCGACGGCACGAGCGACACGACCGTCCTCGAGACCGCCGACCTGGCGTCCTCGGACGGGATGCCCGAGACCGAGACCATCCCGGGAGTCGAGGCGCACCACGGCGTCTCGATCGTCCTCGAGGACGGCACCTTCCTCACCACGGTCGGTGATGCCGACGGGCGCAACGGCATCGAGGTGCGCGACGCCTCCGGCGCCGTGACGGCCACGAACGACCAGTGCCCCGGAGTCCACGGAGAGGGCACGGCCGAGAACGAGGTCGTCGTCTTCGGCTGCGAGAACGGCGCCCTGGTCTACGACGGCGGCGAGATCACGAAGCTCGAGGCTCCGGACCAGCCGTACGGCCGCATGGGCAACGCCTGGGTCAGCGAGACCAGCCCGATCATCGTCGGCGACTACAAGGACGACCGCGACGCCGAGGGCTACCTCCTGCACCGCGTGGCGCTGATCGACACCGAGGCGAAGACCCTCGACGTCGTCGACCTGCCCGAGGGCGTCGAGTACACCTTCCGCGGCGTCGCCCGCGGCCCCGACGACCTGGCGTACATGATCGCCTCGGACGGCGCGATCCACGTCCTCGACCCCGAGACCGGCGAGCTGACCGCCTCCTACCCCGTCGTCGACGCCTGGGAGAGCCCGGTCGAGTGGCAGGACCCGCACCCCGCGATCACGGTCGCCGGGGACATCGCCTACGTGACCGACCCGGCCGCCGACAGCATCCACGCCGTCGACCTCACCACGGGAGAGGTCGTCGCCACGGGCGAGCTCGACGTCACGCCGAACGAGATCGCCGTCGCCGCGAGCTGACCATCGGCACGGAGGAGGGGCGCGGGGCCGTGGGCTCCGCGCCCCTCCTGTTCACCTGGAGGGGCCAGGATCTCCGCATGACGACCGACTTCGATCTCGACCAGGTGGTGCGCGACGTGACCGCGAACGTGCGCAAGAAGTTCCCCGACCACTCCGAGGAGCAGGTCGCGCCGCTCGTGCGCGAGGAGCTCGCGGACCTGCAGGACCGGCCCGTGCAGGACTACCTGACGGTGCTCACGGAGCGAGCGGTCAAGCGCCGCCTCAAGCGTGAGGCGCGCGGGGAGTAGACCGGGTCAGGCGAGCGCCCGCTCGATCGACGCCCGCAGCGCCGGAGCCGGCCGGAGCGCGCCCGCCTCCTCCGCCTCGAGGAGCGCCTGCGCGTCCGCCGGGCTGTGCTCGCGGTACCAGCGGTCGACCGGGACGCCGTGCCCGGGCCGGCTCAGGACCTCGACGGCGTCGCCCGCCTCCACCGATCCGCGGTGCAGCACCCGCAGGTACGCGCCGGTGCGCCCCTCGTCGGCGAAGCGCTTCACCCACTGGGGCTCTCCGAGGGCCCGCTGGAACGTCGCGCACGGCGTCCGCGGCATCGTCACCTCGACCTCGACCGCCTCGCCGATCCGCCAGCGCTCGCCGATCGCGGCTCCGCTCACGTCGAGGCCCGCGATCCGCAGGTTCTCGCCGAACATCCCCGCGGCAACCGGCCGCCCCAGGCGCTCCGCCCACCAGAGCGCGTCCTCGTCGGAGTAGGCGTAGAGCGCCTTGTCGAGGCCGCCGTGGTGCGCGCGATCGGCCTGCACGTCGCCGTAGAGGCCCAGGTCGCGCACTCCGACGGGGCCCTCGACCGGCCGCTTGTCGATCGCGGTCACGCCGACCGTGCCGGAGTCGGGCAGGAGGCGGGCGACGCGGCACACGGCGAGCAGGCGGGGCATGCCGCCATGGTGCCAGCACTAGGCTCGCCGCGTGCGCGACGCGACCGCTCCTCCCCGGCTCGACCCCCTCCTCCTCGACGGCCTCGCCGAGGGGTACGCCGGGGACACGGGCGCCCGGGAGCACGCCGAAGGGCTGCGCTTCGCCGGCACCGACCTCACCGGCGCCGATCTCACCGCGGCCTCCTTCAGCGAGTGCGCGCTGGAGGGAGTGGTCCTGGACGGCGCCCAGCTGCGGGCCGCGTCGATCGCGGAGTCGCGGCTCGAGCGGCTGGACGTCCCCGGGCTCTCGGCGCCGCGGAGCCGGCTCCGATCCGTCGAGCTTCTCGCCTCGCGGCTGGGCTCGGCCGAGCTCTACGAGAGCACCTGGGAGCAGGTGCGCGTGGCCGACTGCAAGCTCGGCTGCCTGAACCTCCGCGGAGCCGCGGTGCGCGACGTGCTGCTCGAGCGCTGCACGATCGACGAGCTCGACCTGGCGGGTGCGACCGGCACGCGGCTGCGCCTGGTCGACTGCGACGTCCGCTCCCTCGATCTCTCCCGGGCCCGGATTGAGCACCTCGATCTGCGCGGCGCCGAGCTGCACGTGCTCACCGGGCTGGACGGCCTCCGCGGCGCCACCCTCTCCGAGCTGCAGCTCAGCCTCCTGCTGCCGCTGTTCGCGGAGCACTTCGGGGTGCGGGTGGGCTGAGCCGCCGGTCCGCCTAGCGCCGGCGGGCGATCAGCCGCGTCAGAGCGCGGCGGCCGAGGAGGAACACGGCCAGCACGACGGCCGTCACGATCACGAAGCTCCACTGCACGCCCTGCCCGGAGGCGATCCGCAGGAGCATCCCGCCCGCGACGGTCACCGCCCAGACGACGAGCCCGGCGGGCACGATCCGGTCCGGGGAGCGCCACGAGCGCGTGACGACCCAGCCGAGCAGGAGCGCCGCCAGGAACGGCCAGAGCGTGGTGAGCAGGCCGATCAGCGCCGACCCCTCATCGTGGCTCCCGCGGCCGATCAGCACGAAGACCAGGACGAGCACGGCGTCGAGGGCGAAGCCGAGCCCCGCGTGCCGGGTCATGCGGGCTCCGTCACGAAGTCGATGAGCTGCTCGACCCGGCCCAGCAGCGCCGGCTCCAGGTCCTGGAAGGTGCGCACCCGGCCGAGGATGCGCTGCCAGGCGCGCGCGATGTCGGCCTGCTCCTCGTGCGGCCAGCCGAGCGCCTCGCAGATCCCGTGCTTCCACTCGGTTCCGCGAGGGATCTCGGGCCAGCGCTCCAGGCCGATCCGGCCGGGCTTCACGGCCTGCCAGACGTCGATGTAGGGGTGGCCGACGACGAGGACGTGGGCGCCGTGCGGACCGGCGGCGACCTGCTCGGCGATCCGCGACTCCTTCGAGCCGCGCACCAGGTGGTCGACGAGCACGCCGATGCGGCGCCCCGGACCGGGCCGGAACTCTCGCACCAGCTCGTCGAGGTTGTCGACGCCCTCGATGTACTCGACGACGACGCCCTCGACCCGCAGGTCGTGGCCCCAGACCTTCTCGACCAGCTCGGCGTCGTGCCGGCCCTCGACGTAGATGCGGCTGGGCAGGGCGACCCGCGCCTTCGCGTCGGCGACGTGGAAGGAGCCGGAGGCGGAGCGCGCGCGACCGAGGCCGGCGTCGCGCTTCAGCCCGGGCGCCTTCAGCGACACGGGCTTCCCCTCGAGGAGGAACCCGGGCCCCAGCGGGAACACGCGGACCTTGCCGAACCGGTCCTCCAGCCGCACCATCCGCAGCTCCACGCCGAGCACGGCACCCACGAAGCCGGAGGCGACCTCCTCGACCACCAGATCGCGCTCGGCCTCGACCACCGCCACCTCGACCCTGCCGCGGGCGCGCCAGTCGCCGGCGAGCACGTCCTGCCCGTACCTGTCCTCGTCCATCGCACCGAGGGTAGCCGGAGGCGCGCGGGGCGCCGCGCGGACACGGCGCATGCACCTCTGCTTACATGAGCAGATGACCGAGGACCTCGAACCCGCCGCCGAGCTCTTCAAGGTGCTGTCCTCCTCCTCCCGGCTGCGCCTGCTCCGGGCCCTCGCCGAGGAGACGTCGACGGTCGGGCGGCTGGCCGAGGTGACCGGGCTCTCGCAGCCGCTGGTCTCGCAGCACCTGCGGATGCTCCGCACCGCCGGGCTGGTCGCGGTCGAGCGCGTGGGCCGCGAGGCGCACTACTCCGTCGCCGACACCCACGTCACGCACATCGTCGACGACGCTGTCCGGCACGCCCTGGAGGGGTGACCTCCGTCCCTGTCGGGAACGATGATCGCTCTCGATTAGGCGCATCCATTGCAATGCGTTTATGGATCTGATCGACTGGAGCCCGTCGCGTCCGCGGCCCCCGCATCCGGAAAGGCAGCACCATGAGCACCACCGATCTCCACGCCGAGCACCCCGTCACCGAGCACGAGCACGGCGAGGGCTGCGGCCACCCGGCCGTGCAGCACGAGGACCACGTCGACTACGTCCACGGCACGCACCACCACGCCCTGCACGGCGACCACTACGACGAGCACGAGTCGGAGGCCGAGCACTCGACCGCCGACCACGAGCACGGCGACGCCTGCGGCCACGAGACCGTGCAGCACGACGACCACGTGGACTTCGTCCACGACGGCCACAAGCACGCCGCTCACGCCGGCCACTACGACGAGCACTGAGGCCGTGCGCGACGGGAGGGCTCGCACCCTCCCGTCGGCGCTCAGCCCTGACGGGCCTTGAAGCGCGGGTTCAGCTTGTTGATCACGAAGACGCGGCCCCGGCGGCGGACCACCTGCGAGCCGGGCTGCGCCTTCATCGACCTGAGGGAGTTGCGGACCTTCACGGATGCTCCTGTCGTTAATGAGAACTGTTATCGATAGAGTAGCGGTCCATGGAGCCCCACCACCCCGCACCCCCCGTCCTCGCCGTCACCCTCGTCAGCGCGACCGACCTCCGCGACGCCGGGCGGACCGCCGCGCTCCTCGCCGGCAGGCCCGAGTCCCGGATCGCCTTCGAGGTCGATCCGCCCGGCGCCGACGGTCCCGCTCTCGCCGAGGAGCTCCACCGGCGCCTCGCGGCCGACGCCGACGACGGCCACCGCGGTCACACGGTCGTCGCCCTCGATGGCCAGGCCGACCCGCTCGAGATCGGACTCGTGCTCGAACACCTCTGCGCGCAGCGGCATCCCGCCGACACCCGCATCGCGATCCTCGACGTGGTCGCCGTGACGTCGACGGAGGAGATCCTGCGCGTGCTCTGCGGCGGCGCGGGCCCCTCCTTCGACTCGGCGGAGCGCCTCGCCGCCCGCCTGGAGTTCTCGAGCCTCATCGCCCTCGCCGAGCCCCTCTCCGAGAGCGACCCCGAGCGGACCGCGCTCGTCCGCGACCTCCTGCGAGCACTCGCCCCCACCGCCGATCTCCTCCCCGCCGGTGAGCTCCCGGCGGCGCCACGGAGGCTCCACCCCCGGCGCGCGCACGCGATCGCCTCCTCGATGGGCTGGCAGTGCGCCCTCAACGGGACCTCGCGGCGCCGCGCCTCGGGCACGACCGTCGAGGAGTTCGTGTTCCGCGATCCGCTGCCCTTCCACCCCGGCCGCCTGAGCACGGCGGTCCACGGGGAGCTGGTGGCGGAGAAGGTGGGCCGCATCCTCCGCTCCCGCGGCCTGGTGCGCCTGGCGACGCGCGCCGACCGGGTCGGCTCGTGGTCGGTCGCCGGCGACGTGCTGACGCTGGACCCGACCAGCCTGCTCAGCTGGGACGAGGACGCGCCTCTCGGCCAGGAGCTCGCCTTCTTCGGGACGGGCCTGGACACCGGGAGGCTGACCGCCGTCCTGCAGAGCTGCCTGCTCACCCCCGAGGAGCTGCTGGCCGGCCCCGCCGCCTGGGCGGAGTACGCGGACCCCTTCCCGCGCTGGGTGGACGAGCACCGGCACTGAGCCGGGCGTCCTTTGCCGCGCGGGACTCGACGAGCGCGACCCGGCCCCTGCGTCCGAGCGCCGCCCGCCCCGCGCCAGCCGACCGTGCGCCGGGAGTGTGACGCGCGGAGGCTCCCGCCGGGCGGCGGGTGGGTAGGCTGACCGGACAGCACGTGCTCCGGGGTCGGTGGGAATTCCGAACCGGCGGTCACAGTCCGCGAGCCGCAGCCCCTCGAGAGGGGCGGCGGTTGACCTGGTGGAACTCCAGGACCGACGGTGAAAGTCCGGAGGAGAGGCAGCACGAGCGTCGCGCATCACCGCGCGATGCTGAGCGACGGTGTCCGCGCACCGTCGATCGAGACCCCGGAGTTCGGCGACGAACGGAAGAACCGGGAATGACGATCGACTACGAGCACGCGATGCGCCGGGCGCTGGCGCTCGCCGAGCGCGGGCCCGCCCGCGGACCCAACCCGCGCGTGGGCTGCGTGATCCTCGCGCCCGACGGCACCGTCCTCGGCGAGGGCTGGCACCACGGAGCCGGCACCGCGCACGCCGAGGTCGACGCCCTGTCGCACGTCGCGCCGGGCGCCGCTGAGGGCGCGACGGCCGTCGTCTCGCTCGAGCCGTGCGACCACACCGGGCGCACGGGTCCCTGCAGCCGCGCCCTGATCGAGGCGGGCCTCTCCCGCGTCGTCTACGCCGTGCCGGACCCGGGCGAGCGCTCGGCCGGCGGCGGTCGCACCCTCCGCGAGGCCGGCGTCGAGGTGATCGAGGGCGTGCTCGCCGAGGAGGGAGAGCAGTTCCTCCACCCGTGGCTCACCGCGACCCGCCTGCACCGCCCCTTCGTCACGCTCAAGTGGGCCTCGACCCTCGACGGCCGCACCGCGGCGGCGGACGGCAGCAGCCGCTGGATCACCGGAGCGGCGGCCCGTCAGCGCGTGCACGAGCAGCGTGCCGCGCACGACGCGATCCTCGTCGGCACCGGGACCGTCCTCGCCGACGATCCCGCGCTCACCGCCCGCGGCGACGGAGGCGAGCTCCTCGCCCACCAGCCGGTGCCCGTCGTCGTCGGCACGCGCCCCGTGCCGCCGGGCGCCCGCCTGCACGAGCACCCCCGCGCCGTCGTGGTCGAGCGCACCCGCGACCTCGCCGCGGTCCTCGCGCACCTCTACTCCGCCGAGATCCGCAGCGTCTACGTCGAGGCCGGACCGACCCTCGCCTCCGCGCTCGTCGCCGCCGGACTGGTCGACGAGTACCTCGTGTTCCTCGCGCCCGCGCTCCTCGGCGGCCCCCGCCTCGCGCTCGGCGACCTCGGCGTGGAGAGCATCGGCGGGGCCCGGCGCCTCTCCCTCCGCTCGGTCGAGATCCTCGGCGACGACCTCCTCGTGACCGCGCGCCCCGACGTCCTCCCCGCGGGCGGTGCCGGCACCCCGGCCCGCCTCCCCCACGCCCTGCAGATGGAGACCCACTGATGTTCACCGGAATCATCGAGGAGAAGGGCGTCGTGACCGCCGTCGAGGCGGGCGCCGACGCGATCCGCCTCAGCATCCGCGGGCCCCTCGCCGTCGAGGGCGTGCGGCACGGCGACTCGATCGCGGTCTCGGGCGTCTGCCTCACCGTGGTCGAGCACACCGACCAGGGCTTCACCGCCGACGTCATGGCGCAGACCCTGCGGATGTCGACCCTCGACGGCGTGGGCGTCGGCGACCCCGTGAACCTCGAGCGCGCCGCGCTGGTCGGCGACCGGCTCGGCGGCCACATCGTCCAGGGCCACATCGACGGCACGGCGACGCTGCTCGCCATCGCACCGGGCGAGGCCTGGCGGGTGCTGCGGTTCTCGCTGCCGACCGGCATCGCTCCGCTCGTCGTCGACAAGGGCTCGATCGCGGTGGACGGCGTCTCGCTGACCGTCTCGGCGATCAGCCCCGCCGCCGAGCCGGAGCAGTGGTTCGAGGTCTCGCTGATCCCCGAGACGCTCGCCGTCACCACGCTGGGCGCGCGCGCGATCGGCGATCGGGTCAACATCGAGACCGACGTCCTGGCCCGCCACGTGGAGCGGATGCTCGCGTTGCGCTCGATCGCGGAGGCCCGCTCATGAGCCTCGCCACCATCCCCGAGGCCGTCGAGGCGCTGCGCGCCGGGCGCCCGATCATCGTCGCGGACGACGAGGGCCGCGAGAACGAGGGCGACGTCATCGTCTCGGCCCAGCTCGCCAGCCAGGAGACGATCGCCTGGATGGTCCGCCACTCCTCCGGGTTCATCTGCGCGCCGATGACCAACGAGATCGCCGACCGCCTCGCCCTGCCGCTGATGGTGGTCGAGAACGAGGACCCGCGCGGCACCGCCTACACGCTGTCCGTCGACGCGGCCGACCGGCTCTCCACCGGCATCAGCGCCTCCGACCGCGCGCACACCCTCCGCGTGCTGGCCGACCCCGAGGCGACCCCCTCCCGCCTGAACCGCCCCGGCCACATCCTGCCGCTGCGCGCCGTCGACGGCGGCGTGCGCGAGCGCGACGGGCACACGGAGGCGGCCGTCGACCTGATGAAGCTCGCCGGCCTGTACCCCGTGGGCGCGATCTCCGAGATCGTCGCCGAGGACGGCGAGATGATGCGGCTGCCCGGCCTGATCGCCCTCGGCGAGCGCGAGGGCGTGCCGGTGACCACGGTCGCGGCCCTCATCGCGTACCTGCAGGAGTTCCACTGCGACGCGGAGGTGCCCGTCACGGTCGCGGTCCCGGAGAGCGCGCGGGTGAGCTTCGAGGTCGAGACCACGGTGCCGACCACCCACGGCCCGTTCCGCATCCGCGCCTACCGCGACCGGCAGACCGGAGCGGATCACGTCGCGATCCTCGCGGGAGAGGTCGCCGCGGGGCGGCCCGCACTGGTGCGCGTGCACTCCGAGTGCCTGACCGGCGAGGCGTTCGGCTCGCTGAAGTGCGAGTGCGGACCCCAGCTCGACGCCGCCCTCGACACGATCCAGCGGGACGGCGGCGTCGTCGTCTACCTCCGCGGGCACGAGGGCCGGGGCATCGGCCTGATCAACAAGCTGCGCGCCTACCGTCTGCAGGAGGACGGCCTCGACACCCTCGACGCGAACCTCGCCCTCGGGCTCCCCGCCGACGCGCGGGACTACGGAGCGGCGGTCGGGATCCTCGAGGACCTCGGCCTCACCGAGGTGCGCCTGCTCACCAACAACCCCGAGAAGGTCCGCCAGCTCACCGACCGCGGCATCGTCGTCGCCGAGCGCGTGCCGCTCGTCGTCGGGGTCGGCGCCTTCAACGAGGGCTACCTCGAGACCAAGCGCGACCGCATGGGCCACACCCTCGACAGCGTCCTCGACCACGACCCCCTCGACGCCGGGATCTCCGGCCTCGCCCTCGACGCCGGGATCGCCGGCGCCACCACGAAGGAGTAGCAATGGCCGGTAGCGGCGCCCCCACCACCTCCCCTCTCGACGGCGCGGGACTGCGCGTCGTCGTCATCGCGGGCACCTGGCACGAGCAGATCAGCGACGGTCTGATCGCCGGAGCGGGCCGAGCCCTCGACGAGGCCGGAGCGTCCTGGTCGCTCGTGCGCGTGCCCGGCTCGTTCGAGCTGCCCGTCGCCTCGAAGGCGGCCCTGGAGGCGGGGGCCGACGCGGTCGTCGCCCTCGGCGTGATCATCCGCGGCGGCACCCCGCACTTCGAGTACGTCTCGGACGCCGCCACCTCCGGGCTCACCACCGTCTCGATCCTGACCGGCAAGCCGGTCGGCTTCGGCGTGCTCACCCTCGACACCGAGCAGCAGGGCATCGATCGCGCGGGCCTTCCCGGCTCGAAGGAGGACAAGGGGCGCGAGGCGGCCGAGGCGGCGGTCTCGACCGCTCTGCTCCTCCGTTCGCTGCGCAGCTGAACCACTGCGGGCGGCCCCCGTCCTGGGGCCGCCCGCACACGAACCTGGGAGAACACGGAGTAAAGTGGACGGGTCGTCACGAGCGACCCCTCTCTCCTCCCCCTCGCCCCAGCGGCCCGCGACGCCCGATCGACGCCCCGCCCCGCCGGCTCGGGGGGAGCCGCCGTCCACACGGAGCCCCTCCCTCATGTCTTCTCCCGCCGTCTCCGACGCGCCAGCAGCCGCCCCGCAGAACTCCCGCGGCCGCGTCATCCTCGCCAGCCTCATCGGCACCTCGATCGAGTTCTACGACTTCTACGCCTACGCGACCGCCGCCGTCCTGGTCTTCCCGTCGCTCTTCTTCGTCAACGAGGACCCGGCCACGGCCCTCCTCGCCTCCTTCGCCGTCTTCGGCGTCGCGTTCATCGCGCGCCCGATCGGGTCGATCATCTTCGGCCACTTCGGCGACCGCGTCGGCCGCAAGGGCACCCTCGTCGCCTCGCTGCTCACCATGGGCGTCGCGACCTTCCTGATCGGCTGCCTGCCCACCGCGCTCACGCCCGGCTGGGAGTTCCTCGCTCCGTTCCTGCTCGTCGTGATGCGCTTCTGCCAGGGCCTCGGCCTCGGCGGCGAGTGGTCCGGAGCCGCGCTGCTCGCGACCGAGAACGCACCGGCCGGCAAGCGCGCCATCTACGGCACCTTCCCGCAGCTGGGCGCACCGATCGGCTTCATCGTCGCCAACGTCCTGTTCCTGGTGCTCGCGAGCACGATGAGCGACGAGACGTTCGCGGCCTGGGGCTGGCGCGTGCCGTTCCTGGCGAGCGCCGTGCTCGTGATCATCGGGCTCTACGTGCGGTTCAAGCTCGTCGAGACGCCCGCGTTCCAGAAGGTCGTCGAGAAGGGCGAGGTCGCCAAGCTGCCCCTCGCCCGCGTCTTCGTCACCAGCTGGCGCCCGCTCATCCTGGGCACCTTCATCATGCTGGCGACCTACGTGCTCTTCTACCTGATGACCACGTTCACGCTGACCTACGGCACCTCGCCCGTCGACGGCGCGGTTCCGGGCCTCGGCTACACGCGCAACGACTTCCTCGTCATGCTGATCGTCGGCGTGGTGTTCTTCGGGATCTTCACGCTCGTCTCCGGCCCGCTCGCGGAGCGCTTCGGCCGCCGGCGGACGCTGCTCGTGGTGACCGCGGCGATCCTCGTGTTCGGCCTGCTCTTCGTGCCCCTGTTCAGCGCCGGCTTCGCGGGCGTCATGGCCGTCCTGATCCTCGGCTTCACGCTGATGGGCCTGACCTTCGGCCCGATGGGCGCCGTCCTCCCCGAGCTGTTCCCGACCAACGTCCGCTACACCGGCTCGGCGATGGCGTACAACCTCGCATCGATCCTCGGAGCGGCCCTCGCGCCGATCATCGCGGTCGCGCTCTGGAGGGCGGCGGGCGGCAGCACCGTGCTGGTCGGCCTCTACCTCAGCGCCGCGGCCGTGCTGACGCTGATCGCGCTCCTGCTCTCCAAGGAGACGAAGAACGCGTCGTACCACGACAACGTCTCGTAGGACTCCCTGCGGAGGACGGCCCGACGGGATCCCCCGGCGGGCCGTCCGCGTCTCCGCTCCCTCCCTGAGCACCGGGCCCGCCCTCTGGCGGCCTGCTCGCAGCGACGACGGGGCAGAATGGACGGCGATGAGCACCACCACCTCCCGGCGCGGCGGACGACGACCCTCCCGCGACGACGGACCCCGCGCCTCCTTCTCGCAGCTCGTGCCCTACCTGCTCGAGCACCGCGGCATCCTCTCGGTCGTCGTGGTCCTCAGCCTGTTCGGAGCGGCGGCGAGCCTCGGCCAGCCCCTGCTCGTCGGCCAGGTCATCACCCGGGTCCAGTCCGGTCTCGATCTCGGCCCGCTGGTGTGGGCGCTCGTCGGCCTGGTCGTGGCCTCCGGGCTGATCTCGGGCTTCGCGCACTACCTGCTCCAGCGCACCGGCGAGGGGATCGTGCTCTCGAGCCGCCGCCGCCTCGTCGCGCGGCTGCTGCGCCTCCCCATCCGGGAGTTCGACGCGCGCCGCACCGGCGACCTCGTCTCGCGCGTCGGCTCCGACTCCACGCTCCTGCGCGCGGTGCTGACCCAGGGGCTCGTCGACTCGATCGCGGGCTCCCTCGTCTTCGTCGGCGCGATCATCGCGATGGCCGTCATCGACTGGGTGCTGCTGCTGATCATCGTGGCGGTGGTGGCGGTGGCCCTCGGGCTCGCGCTGACCCTCGGCCGCGGCATCCGCACCGCCAGCCGCAAGGCCCAGGAGAAGGTCGGCGATCTGGCCGCGGCCGTCGAGCGCGCCATCAGCGCCGTCCGGACGATCCGTGCCGCCGGAGCCACCGATCGCGAGATCGCGGTCGTCGACCAGCACGCGACGGAGGCGTACCGCCTCGGGATCCGCGTCGCGCACGTCTCGGCCCTCGTGGTGCCGGTGGCCGGGATCGCCATGCAGGTCGCCTTCCTCGCCGTCCTCGGCGTCGGCGGCTACCGCGTCGCGTCCGGCGCGATCGACATCGCCCAGCTGGTCTCGTTCATCCTCTTCCTCTTCATGATGGTGATGCCGCTCGGCAACTTCATCGGCGCCATCACCTCGGTGAACTCGGCGCTGGGCGCCCTCGGCCGCATCCAGGAGATCATCGATCTGCCGATCGAGGGCGACGGCGACGCCTCCGCGGGCGGCCTCGGCGCCGGCGTGGCGGAGGAGGCCATCTCCTTCGAGGACGTGGTGTTCTCCTACGAGGAGGGCGCCGTGCCCGACGCGGCGGCCGTAGCGGACGAGCGCGACCGCACCGTCCTGCGCGGCGTCTCCTTCACCGTGCCGCGCGGCAAGCGCACCGCCCTGGTCGGGCCGTCGGGAGCGGGCAAGAGCACGATCCTCGCCCTCATCGAGCGGTTCTACGACCCGGAGGCCGGCGTCGTCCGACTCGGCGGTGTCGACATCACGGCCATCGACCGCGATGCGCTCCGCGCGCAGATCGGCTACGTCGAGCAGGACGCCCCCGTCCTGGCCGGCACCATCCGCGAGAATCTCGTCCTCGGCCGCCCCGACGCCGACGACGCCGACTGCCTCCGGGTGCTCGAGGCGGTGAACCTGACCGACGTGCTCGAGCGCAACCCGCTCGGCCTGCACGCGCCGGTGGGCGAGAGCGGAGTGATGCTCTCGGGCGGCGAGCGTCAGCGCCTCGCGATCGGCCGCGCGCTCCTGGCGGCCCCGCCGATCCTGCTGCTGGACGAGTCCACGTCGAGCCTCGACGGCCTCAACGAGCAGCGCCTGCGCCTGGCGATCGACGCGGTCGCCGAGAACCGGACCCTGCTGGTGATCGCGCACCGCCTGTCGACGGTGGTCGATTCCGACCGCATCGTCGTGCTGCAGAAGGGCGAGGTCGTGGGAGTCGGCACCCACTCCGAGCTCGTCGAGTCGACGCCGCTGTACCGGGACCTCGCCAAGCACCAGCTGCTCGTCTGACGGACGCCGCAGAGGCGTCTCGCGGCCGCCGCCGCCTCATGCCGGTCGACCAGCCGCGCAGCGGCGTCTCGAGACGCCCGCACGTCTCGACCAGCAGCCTGCGCCCGCTCGTCCCTCAGCGCGGCGGCAGCCGCAGGGCCCCGTCGAGCCGGATGGTCTCGCCGTTGATCATGGGGTTCTCGACGATGTGCCGCACCAGGGCCGCGAACTCCTCGGGGCGTCCGAGGCGAGCCGGATGCGGCGTCGCCGAGCCGAGCGCCTCGCGGGCCCTGTCCGGCAGCCCGGCGAGCAGGGGCGTGTCGAACGTGCCCGGTGCGATCGACACCACGCGCACGAGCCGGGCCGCGAGCTCGCGCGCGAGCGGCAGGGTCATCGCCGCCACGGCTCCCTTCGACGCGGCGTAGGCCGCCTGTCCGATCTGCCCCTCGAATGCGGCGACGGAGGCGGTCGTGACGAGGACTCCCCGCTCCCCGTCGACCGGCTCCCGCTCGGCGATCGACGCCGCGGCGAGGCGCAGCACGTTGAGCGTCCCGGTCGTGTTGATCCGCAGCACCCGCTCGAACTGCTCGAGCGGCAGTGGCCCGTCGCGTCCGAGCAGCCGCCCGGGTGTGGCCACGCCCGCACAGCTCACGGCGACGCGCAGCTCCCCCGCCGCCCCCACGGCGCGCGAGACGGCGTCCGGATCGAGGACGTCCCCGGCGATCAGCTGCACGGAGGCGGGCAGACGCGCGGCCTCCACCGCGTGCGGCAGGTCGAGCACGACCACGTGCGCTCCTGCGGCGTCGAGCGCCGTCGCCGTCGCGGCTCCCAGTCCGGATGCTCCCCCCGCGATCAGCGCGGACGTCCCCTCGAGTCGCACGGTCAGCCCGCCGGAGCGGGGGTGGAGTCGGCGTCGGGCTCGTCGGTCGGCTCGCTGCCGGGCTCCCCCGTCGGATCACTGCTCGGCTCTCCGGACGCGAGCGCCTGCGCCGAGCAGTCGGTCAGGGTGGCGTCGTAGGCGTCACGGGCGCGCTGCGCCGCCAGGCGGACCTCCTCCTCCGCGAGCGGGCTCGCGAGCGGCGGCCGGTCGCTCAGGCCGTAGCGGGCGAGGCAGTCGCTGATCAGGCGGGTCATGCGCGCGCCGCTCTCGGGATCGGCTGTGCCGGTGGGCGCCGGGGCGGCGGTCGCGACGGAGCCCGAGTCGCGCACGGACCCGTCCGGCACCTCCGCGGCGGGACCGGAGCAGGCGGTGAGGCTCAGTGCGAGCGCGACTCCGACGAGCAGCGCGACGGGCGGGAGGAGCGTCGTGCGCAGGAGCATGGACGACCTCGTTCGTGACGGCTGCGGGCAGGAGTGCGGCCACGGTAGCGCAGTCGATGCTTCCGGCGAGCGCTGGGCGCGCTCTCACGCCCCAGTGGCACCCCCAACGGGGCACAGGCGCGCCTCTCAGGAGGGCTCGGCGAGCGCCCACATCGCGACCGCCGACGCCGCAGCGACGTTGAGCGAGTCGATCCCGTGCCGCATCGGGATCTGGACGGCGACATCGGCGGCGGCGAGCGCGTCGGCGGTGAGACCCTGCCCCTCGGTGCCGAGCACGAGGGCGACGCGCTCCGGAGCGCGGGCGGCGAAGTCCCGCAGGGGCACCGCCTCCGGGGTCAGAGCCATCGCCGCGATCGTGAAGCCCGCTCCGTGCAGGAGCCGCTGCGTCGACGGCCAGTCGCCGACGCGCGTCCAGGGCACCTGAAGGACCGTTCCCATGCTCACGCGGATGGCGCGGCGGTAGTACGGATCGGAGCAGCGCGGCGTCACCAGCACGGCATCGGCTCCGATGGCCCCGACGGAGCGGAAGATCGCGCCGACGTTCGTCGGGTCGACCACGTCCTCGAGCACGACGACGCGGCGCGCTCCCGCGAGCAGGCCGGCCGGGTCGGGCAGCACGGGCCGGTCCATCGCCGCGATCAGGCCGCGGTGCAGGGTGTACCCGGTGAGCTCGGCCAGGAGCTCACCCGGGCCCGTGAAGACGGGGACGTCGAAGCGGCCGACCAGGCGCTCGGCCTCGCCGGCCGACCCGCCGAGGGCGAGCACCGAGCGCGGCCGGTGCCCGGCGGCGATCGCGCGCTCGAGCACGAGCGCCGACTCCGCGATGTACAGGCCGTGCGGGCCGCGGGCGTTCTTCAGCGCGACGTCGGTCGCGTGCGCGTAGTCGCGCAGCCGCGGGTCGTCGAGCGCGGTGACCTCGATCCGCTCCACCGGATCAGGCGAAGGGGTCGGGGGTGAGCGTGTACTTGGTGCTGAGGTACTCGTGGATCCCCTCGAGTCCGCCCTCGCGGCCGAGGCCCGACTGCTTCACCCCGCCGAAGGGCGCCGCCGCGTTCGACACCACGCCGACGTTGAGGCCCATCATCCCGGTGGCGAGCCGCTCGATCATCCGCTGACCGCGGGCGAGGTCGCGCGTGAAGACGTAGGACACCAGTCCGTACTCGGTGTCGTTGGCGAGCTCGACGGCGTCGTCCTCGTCGGTGAACGGCACGATCGCGAGCACCGGGCCGAAGATCTCCGTGCGCAGGATCTCGCTCTCCCGGTCGACCCCCGCGAGCACGGTCGGCCGGTAGAAGTGGCCGGCCCCCTCGATCCGATCGCCGCCGGTGAGCAGGCGCGCGCCGCGGGAGACGGCGTCCTCCACCAGCGCGGACGCCTTCTCGACCGCGCGCTCGTCGATCAGCGGGCCGATGGTCACCCGGTCCTCGGTGCCGCGGCCGACGCGCAGAGCGCGCACGCGCTCCACGATCCGCGCGGCGAACTCCTCGGCGATCGACTCGTGCACGAAGAAGCGGTTGGCGGCCGTGCAGGCCTGGCCGATGTTGCGGAACTTCGCGAGCATCGCGCCCTCGACCGCCCGGTCGAGGTCGGCGTCCTCGAACACGACGAAGGGCGCGTTGCCGCCCAGCTCCATCGAGGTCCGCAGCACGTTCTCGGAGGCCTGCTGCAGCAGCGTGCGCCCGACGGGCGTGGAGCCGGTGAAGGACACCTTCCGCAGGCGGGGATCCGACAGGATCGGAGCCGACACGGCTCCCGCCGAGGACGTGGTGACCACGTTGAGCACGCCGTCGGGGAGCCCCGCCTCGGCGAGCAGCGCCGCGAAGGCGAGCGTGGTGAGCGGAGTGAGCTCGGCCGGCTTCACGACGACGGTGCAGCCCGCCGCCAGCGCCGGAGCGATCTTCCGCGTCGCCATCGCGAGCGGGAAGTTCCAGGGGGTGATCAGGTAGCAGGGGCCCACCGGGTGCTGCGAGACGATCATCCGGCCGCTGCCCTCGGGCGAGACGCCGTAGCGTCCGCTGATGCGCACCGCCTCCTCGCTGAACCAGCGGAGGAACTCGCCGCCGTACACGACCTCGCCCCTCGCCTCCGCGACCGGCTTGCCCATCTCGAGCGCCATCAGGAGCGCGAACTCCTCGGTGCGCTCCTGCAGGAGGTCGAACGCCCGCCGGAGGATCTCGCCCCGCTTCCGCGGCGCCGTCGCGGCCCACGACGGACCGGCGGCGACGGCGGCGTCGAGCGCCCGGACCCCGTCCTCCGGAGTCGCGTCGGCGATCGAGACCAGGACCGCTCCGGTGGCCGGGTCCTCGACGTCGATCGAGCCGCCACCTGAGGCGTCCACCCACTCACCGCCGATCAGCAGCTGCGTGGGGATGCGGGCGAGCAGAGCGGTCTCGGCGGCGCGGGACGCGACGGAATCAGTCACAGGAGGGAACCACTTCTTCGGATCGGAGCGCGCAGACCGCGCCAGGAGGAGCTTCTCGTCCTCCCAGTGTAGGACGGGCGATCGCTCCAGGGGCGGGGTCGCCGGGAGCCGCGAGGACCTGCGCCTCCGTGAGCCCTGTGGAGGGACGAGCCCTCAGACGGACCGCTCGACGCGGACTCCCGCCTCCGTCAGCTCGCGCAGCGCCGCGGCACTCGCCTCCTCGGAGACGCCTGCGACCAGGTCCTGGAGCACGCGGACCTCGAGCCCCGCCCGTCGGGCGTCGAGCGCCGAGGCGCGCACGCAGTGGTCGGTCGCGAGTCCCACGACGTCGAGCGCGGTGACGCCCCGCTCCGCGAGCACGGCGCCGAGCTCCTCGCCCGCCTCCGTCGTGCCCTCGAAGGCCGAGTAGGAGGGACGGCCCTGTCCCTTGAGGATCTGCACGTCGATCCGAGCGGTGTCCAGGGCAGGGTGGAACCGCGCGCCGTCCGTGCCGGCGACGCAGTGGACGGGCCAGCTGTCGACGAAGTCCGGCTCCACCGCGAAGTGGCCGCCGTTGTCGGAGTCGCCCTCGTGCCAGTCGCGGGAGGCCAGCACCGCGGAGTACCGGTCGGCGTGCGCCGCCAGATGCGCGGTGATGCCCTGGGCGACGGCCGCGCCGCCTGTGACGGCGAGCGCGCCGCCCTCGGTGAAGTCGTTCTGCACGTCGACGATCAGGAGTGCGGTGGTCATCGTGGGCCTTCCGGGAGGAGGTGGCGAGGAGGAGCGGGAGGTCGACCCGTCCGGGTCAGGAGTCGGAGAGCGAGGATCCGCAGCGGTAGACGCCCGTCACGAGGGTGTCGATCGCGGTCTTCGCCGAGTCGGAGACGTCGCCGAGAGCGTAGACCGCGAAGGTCAGCTCGGCGCCGTCCGCCGCGGTGACCACGCCGGCCAGGGTGTAGCCGGTGTCGATCCAGCCCGTCTTCGCCCGCACCGCGCCGTCGGCCGCGGCGTTGTCGCCGACGAAGCGGTCGGAGTAGGAGAGCGAGCCCGTCCGGCCCGACACCGGCAGGCCGTCCAGGAGGATCCCCAGCTGCCCCTCGCGGGCCTGCACCTTCCGGAGCAGCTCGGTGAAGTACGCCGGCGCGACCGCGTTGTCGTCGCTCAGACCGGAGCCGTCGACGATCGCGATCCCGGACGTGTCGACACCGTAACCGGCGAGCCCCTGCAGCACACCGGCCTGCTCGGCAGCGAAGTCGCTGCCCGCGCCGGTGCGGATCGCGACGAGCCGCGCGAGCATCTCGGCGATCGCATTGTCGGAGACGAGCAGCATCTGCTGCACGAGCGTGCCGACCGGGGCCGACTCGACCGAGCCGAGAACCGCGGCGCCCGCGGGAGCGGTCCCGGTGGAGACCACGGGCGAGCCGTCCAGCTCGTCGGCGAACGCCTCTCCGGCCCGGCCGACCGGATCCGTGCCGCGCTCGGAGGTCGAGGCCGTGGGGTCCTCGCGATCGCCGTCCACCTGGAGCGCCGTGATCTCGGGCATGTAGCCGTCGACCTGCTCCTTGCGGTTCCAGGTCGGCTGCCAGGTCTCGCCCGAGTAGAGGGAGGAGTCGAGCACCAGCGACGTGATCGGCGTCCCGGCGGTGGAGGGGTCGGCCTCCCAGGCGCTCTCGACCTGCGCCGCGAGATCGTCGAGGTGGGCCGCTCCGGCGTAGGTCGACTCCCGGCCGGTCGGGAGCCGGGTCAGGGTGAGGTCTCCCCCGCCGACGAGGACGACGCTTCCGGGCTCGCTCCCGCGGACCACGGTGGTGGCGATGCGCGTGTCCGGGCCGAGGACCGCGAGCGCCGACGCGGCCGTGAGGATCTTGAGGGCGGAGGCGGTGCGGGACGCGGTCCCGCCCCCGCGGTCGAACAGGACCTCGCCCGTCGCGGCGTCGACCACACGCGCCTGCATCGAGCCGAGGCGCGGGTCGGCGGCGAGCCCCGCCACCGAGCAGGTGCGGAGCGCCTCGGCCGCCGCTTCGGCGGTGGGCCGCGCCGTGGCCGTCGGCGTCGGTGCGGGAGTCGCGGTGGCGGTCGGGGTCGAGACGACGGGCAGCGCCCCGGGCTCCGCGGCGCTGCCGAGAGCCGTCCCCACGCCGAAGGCGCCGCCACCGAGCACGGCGGCCACGAGCACCGCTGCGACCACGAGGGTGCGGCGACGGCGGGGAGGAGGCGTGTCGGTCATCCGCAACAGGGTAGCGACGCGAGTTCGACGCGACCTGGACGCCGCGGATGAGGCCGGGAACTCGCGGATCCGGCCGGGACGTCGAGGATGACGGGAGAGGGAGCCGCCTGTGGGAATCGAACCCACGACCTTCTCATTACGAGTGAGACGCTCTGCCGACTGAGCTAAGGCGGCGTGCACGCGGGGCCTGAGCCCCGGACACGATTACACAGCATAGCCTGCTCGCGCCCCCGGGCGTGAATCAGGACGGCGCGGTCGAGCAGAGGCTCCGCGACAGCGGCGGCGACCGCCGCGCTCGGCTCAGGCGAGCGCGCCGCGGAGCTCCTCGAAGGAGCGGGCGATGCGTCCGGGCAGGGCCTCCCGGCCGTCGTGATCGACCCAGGCCGCCCAGGCGTGGCGGACGGCGGCGAGCCCGAGGAGCGTCAGCATCCGCGCCCGGCTGCGCACCCGCTCCGCGTCGTCGTCCTCCTGGCCGAGACGCTCGGCGACGAGCCCCTCGACCGCGAGCTCGAACTCGCGCATGCCCGCGATCTTCAGACCGACCAGATGCGGGTGCTCGCGGAAGAGCGCGCGGCGGAGGACGTGCAGCTCCCGGTCCTCCTCGAGCGGCTCCTCCATCGCGGCGACGAAGACCCGCTGCAGGTCCTCGAGCACGGCGCCCCGGCCCGCGACGAACGCCGCCGCCGTCTCGTCGGCGATGACCGGGAGCCCGCCGACCAGCGCGTCCTCCTTCGAGGCGAAGTAGTTGAAGAAGGTGCGCGTGGAGACGTCGGCGGCGCGCGAGACGTCCTCGATGGTCACCCGCTCCGGCCCGCGCTCGCTCGCCAGGCGGAGGACGGCGATCTCGATCGCCCGCCGCGTGGCCAGGCGCTTGCGCTCGCGGAGCCCGGGCTGCTGCTCGCGGGGCCGCTCCTGCTCGGTCAGCACTGCGGATCCACCTCCGGGACGGTCCCCTCGAGCAGGTACGCGTCGACCGCGTCGTTCACGCAGGACGTCGACTTGTTGTAGGCCGTGTGGCCCTCGCCGTCGTAGGTGACCAGGTGACCGGCGGAGAGCTCGCCCGCGAGCGCCTGCGCCCACACGTAGGGCGTCGCGGGATCGTTCGTGGTGCCCACGACCAGGATGGGCGCCGAGCCCTCCGCGGTGATCGGCTCGCGGGAGCCCTCGAAGGCCGCCGGCCACTCGCTGCAGAGGATGTCGCCGTAGGCCATGTAGCGGCCGATCGTCGGCGCGGCCTGCTCGAGAGCGGCCTCGTCGGCGCGCATCGAGGCGGTGTCGGCGTCGTAGGAGTAGTCGACGCAGTTGATCGCGAGGAACGCCTCGGTGGTGTTGTCCGCGTACCGGCCGTCCGCGTCGCGCCCGTTGTAGGCGTCCGCGTACTGGAACGCGACCGCGGGGTCGCCCCGGCGGACGCCGGCCAGCATCTCGCTCAGCGCTCCCCACGCCGTGGCGTCGTAGAGCGGGTAGACGATCGCGGTGAACAGCGCGCTCGCGCCGAGCTCACGGCCATCGGCGGCCCGGATCGGCGAGGCGTCCACGTCCTCGAGCATGCGCTTCAGCTGGGCCATCCCCGCGTCGACGGTGCCGGTGAACGGGCAGTCGTCCGAGCGGAGGCAGTCGGCGAGGTAGGCGCGCAGTGCGCTCTCGAACCCCTTCGCCTGCTCGCGCACCACGTCGAACGAGGTGGCCGCCGGGTCGATCGCGCCGTCGAGGACGAGGCGGCCGACCCGGTCCGGGAACAGCCCGGCGTAGGTCGCTCCGAGGAACGTGCCGTAGGAGTAGCCGAGGTAGTGCAGCGTCTCGTCGCCGAGCGCCGCGCGCAGCACGTCGAGATCACGGGCGGCGCTCGGGGTGCCGACCTCGGGCAGCAGCGGCCCGCTGCGCTCCTCGCAGGCGGCGGCGAACGCGGCAGCGGTCGTGCGCTGCGCCTGGATCCACTCGTCGCTGCCCCGCTCCCCCGGCGTGATGTCGTAGAGGTAGGAGTCGAGCCCCGCGGCGTCGAGGCAGGAGACCGCGGTGGAGGCGCCCACTCCGCGCGGATCGAAGCCGACGACGTCGTACCGGGCGGCGAGCGCGGAGTCGACCGCGTAGTCGGCGCTGTCGCGGACGAAGTCGACGCCCGACGCCCCCGGCCCGCCCGGATTCACGAGCAGGGAGCCGATCGCCGGGCCCTTCGTCGCGGGTCGGCGCACCAGGGCGATCGACGCCGTCTTTCCCGAGGGGTCGTCCCAGTCGAGCGGGACTGTCGCGTCGGTGCAGAGAGCGCCGTCACCGCAGTCGTCCCAGACCAGCACCTGCGAGTAGTAGCGCTCCAGGGAGTCGTCGACGGTCTGCGGGTAGGGGGTGGAGGTCCGGTCGACGCTCGGGCCGGGCGCGAAGCAGCCGGTCAGGAGGGACGCGGCCGCGACGAGCGCGAGAACGACGGCCGTCCGGCGCCCCCGCCTCACGCGGCCACCGGACGGCGCGCCGCGACGACGAGCAGCGCCTCGAGAGCGAGGACCGGGGAGACGTTCGCGTCGATCCGCTGCCGGGCTGTCGCGATCGCGTCGAGGACGGCGAGCGTGCGGTCGGGCGGAGTCGCGTCGGCGAGCGCGGTCATCTCGGTCCGGACCTCCTCGTTGATGACGCCGCCGGGCGCTCCGAGCTGGAGGCGCACCACGTCGCGGTAGAGGGAGAGCAGGTCGACGAGGATCCGGTCGAGGCCGTCGCGGAGGCTCCGCGTCGCGCGTCGCTTCTGGTCCTCCTCGAGCGCCCGCAGCTGCGAGCGGAGCTGCGCGGGCACGGTGCCCCCGGGCTCGACGCCGAGCGAGCGCAGCGCCTGCTGCCGCTCGGCCTCGTCGCGCTCGAGGGTGATCGCCTTGGCGTCCTCGGTCGCGACCTCGATCATCCGCGCCGCGCCGAGCACCGCGTCCGAGACGCCGCGGAGGCGCAGGGCGATGCGGAGCGTCTCCTCGCGGCGCTCGCGCGCGTTCGCGTCGGTCGCCAGGCGGTGCGCCATCCCGATGTGGCTCTGAGCCTGGCGGGCGGCGCGCTCGGCGGTCTCGGGGTCGACCCCGTCGCGGCGCTCGAGGAGACCGGCGACGTCCTCGACGCTCGGTACGCGGAGCCGCACGGAGCGGACGCGGGAGCGGATGGTGGGGAGCAGATCGGCCTCGCTCGGGGCGCACAGGATCCAGACCGTGCGCTCCGGCGGCTCCTCGAGCGCCTTCAGCAGCACGTTGGACGTGCGCTCGCTCATCCGGTCGGCGTCCTCGATGACCATGACGCGGTAGCGCGACACCGAGGGCGAGTACTGCGAGCTGCTGACCAGCCGCCGCACCTCGTCGATCGAGATGATCACGCGCTCGGTCGTCAGCACGGCGAGGTCGGGATGGGAGCGGGCGGCGACCTGGCGGCAGTCGGGGCACTCCCCGCAGCCGCCGTGGCGGCAGAGCAGTGCGGAGGCGAACGCGTAGGCGAGGTTCGAGCGGCCGGACCCGGGAGGGCCGGTGATGAGCCAGGAGTGCGTCATCGACGACGACTCCCGGCCACGGTCGTCCCGGGGCGTCGAGGCGTCCTGCAGGGCGCCGATGGCGTGCTCCTGCCCGACGAGCTGGCTCCAGACGGTCATGCCACCAGGCTAACCGCGAGCACCGACAGCCGACGCGCCGTCGAGGAGGACGGCGACCCGCTCCCGCACCGCGGCCGCGATCTCCTCGACGGGGAGAGCGGCGTCCACGACGAGGAAGCGCTCGGCGTCCGTCTCGGCGATCGTCAGGAACGCCTCGCGCACGCGCCCGTGGAACTCCGCCTTCTCGGCCTCCAGCCGGTCGAAGCGGGTGCGGGCCGCGTCGAGCCGGCCCCGCGCGACGGCGGGGTCGAGGTCGAGCAGGACGGTGAGGTCGGGCCTCAGGTCGTGGGTGGCCCACTCCGAGAGCCGCCGGACCTCGACGGCGTCGAGGACCCGTCCGGCTCCCTGGTAGGCGACGGAGGAGTCGATGTAGCGGTCCTGCACGACGACCTCGCCGCGCTCGAGCGCCGGTCGCACGAGCGTCCCGATGTGCTGGGCGCGGTCCGCCGCGTAGAGCAGGGCCTCGGCCCGCGGGTCGATCTCGCCGCGGTGGTGCAGAACGATCTCGCGGATCTGCAGGCCCACGTCGGTGCCTCCGGGCTCGCGGGTGCGGACGACGGTCTCGCCCCGCGTGCCCAGCCACTGCTCGAGCAGCCGGGCCTGCGTGGTCTTGCCCGCGCCGTCCCCGCCCTCGAGGGTGACGAACAGCCCGGTCACGACTCCGTCGCGTCCGACGTCTCGGCGGCGGCCGCCGCGGCCGCGCGGCTCGCGGCGGTGGCGCGGGGCGCGGCGGGCTTCTTCGCTGCGGTCGTCTTCTTGGCGGCCGCCGTCGTCTTCGCCGCGGTCGTCTTGGCCGCCGTCGTCTTGGCCGCCGTCGTCTTGGCCGCCGTCGTCTTGGCCGCCGTCGTCTTGGCCGCCGTCGTCTTGGCCGCCGTCGTCTTGGCCGCGGGCTTCCTGGCCGGCGCGCGCTTGGCCGGAGCCTTCTTGGCCGGGCCCTTCGCGCGCTTGTCGGCGAGCATCTGGACCGCCTGCTCGAAGTCGATCTCCTCGATCGTGAGGCCCTTGGAGATCGTGACGTTGGTCTCGCCGTCGGTCACGTAGGCGCCGAAGCGTCCGTCGCGGATCCGGATCGGCTTGCCGCTGACGGGGTCCGCCTCGAACTCCTTCAGCGCGCTCGACGCGCGTCGCGCCCCGTACTTCGGCTGGGCGAAGATCTCGAGCGCCGTCGGCAGGTCGACCTCGAAGATCTGGTCCTCGCTGGTGAGCGACCGGCTGTCGGTGCCCTTCTTGATGTACGGGCCGTACCGGCCGTTCTGAGCCGTGATCGGCTCGCCGCTCTCGGGGTCGTCGCCGACCGTGCGCGGCAGGTCGAGCAGGCGCAGCGCCGTCGCCAGGTCGATCGACGCGACGTCCATCGACTTGAAGAGGGAGGAGGTGCGCGGCTTCACGACAGCGGGCTTCTTCGCGCCGCGCTTCGCGGGCGCGGGCTCCACGACCTCCCCGGTGGCGGGATCCGCCGCGGTCTCCGGCTCCGGATCGACCTCGGTCACGTAGGGGCCGAAGCGCCCGTCCTTGACGACGACGGTCTTGCCCGAGTCGGGGTTGCTTCCCAGCACGCGGTCGGTCTGCACCGGGGCGTCGACGAGCTCCTGCGCCTTGGCGGGCGTGAGCTCGTCGGGAGCCAGCTCGAGCGGCAGGTTGACGCGACGCGGCGTCTCCTGCCCCTCCTCCTGGGCCACCTCGAGGTAGGGGCCGTACTTGCCGATGCGCAGGGTGATGTCGTCGGTGATCCGGACGGAGTTGATGCTCTTCGCATCGATCTCGCCGAGGTTGTCCACGACGTGTCGGAGCCCGGGGTGCGTGCCTCCGCCGAAGTAGAAGCGGTTGAGCCAGGCGACGCGGTCCTCCTCGCCGCCGGCGATGCGGTCGAGGTCGCCCTCCATCTCGGCGGTGAAGTCGTACTCCACCAGGTCGGAGAAGAAGTCCTCGAGCAGCCGGACCACCGAGAAGGCGATCCAGTTGGGCACGAGGGCGGTGCCGCGCGGAGTGACGTAGCCGCGGTCGACGATGGTGGAGATGATCGACGCGTAGGTCGAGGGCCGGCCGATGCCGAGCTCCTCGAGCGCCTTGACCAGGCTCGCCTCCGTGTAGCGCGGGGGCGGCGAGGTCTCGTGGCCCTTGGCCTCGACCTCGGCGACGACCAGGCTCTGGCCGACCTCGAGCACCGGCAGCTTGGCGTCCTTCTCGTCGCGGGCGCCGTGACGCTCCTCGTCGCGCCCCTCCTCGTAGGCGAGCAGGAATCCGCGGAAGGTGATGACGGTTCCGGAGGCGGTGAACTCGGCGGTCTTCGCGACGTCGCCGGCCGGCTCGGCGAGCAGCGTCACGGTGGCGGTCGAGCCCTTGGCGTCGGCCATCTGCGAGGCGACGGTGCGCTTCCAGATGAGCTCGTAGAGGCGGAGGTCGTTGCCGCGGAGGGTGCCCGAGAGCTGGTCCGGGGTGCGGAAGGTCTCGCCCGCGGGCCGGATGGCCTCGTGCGCCTCCTGCGCGTTCTTGTTCTTGCCGGAGTACAGGCGGGGCTTGTCCGGGACGGTCTCGGCTCCGTAGAGGGACGCGGCCTGGGTGCGTGCGGCGTTCAGCGCCTGCTGCGAGAGCCCGGGCGAGTCGGTCCTCATGTAGGTGATGAAGCCGTTCTCGTAGAGCGACTGCGCGACGCTCATCGTCTGGCGCGCCGAGAAGCGGAGCTTGCGCGCCGCCTCCTGCTGGAGCGTGGACGTGGTGAACGGGGCGGCGGGGCGGCGCGAGTACGGCTTGGACTCGAGGTTCGAGACCCGGACCGTGGTGGCGGGGTCGCGCAGCGCCTCGGCGAGGGCACCGGCGGTGGACTCGTCGAGGACGGTGACGTCGCCCTTCAGCTGACCGCGGTCGTCGAAGTCGCGGCCGCTTCCGATCCGCTTGCCGTCGAGCCGCGCCAGGCGGGCGTCGAAGCCCGCCGCGGCGTCCGACTCGGGTGCGAGCACGGTGGCGAGGTCCCAGTAGCTCGCCGACACGAACGCCAGGCGCTCCCGCTCGCGGTCGACCACCAGGCGGGTCGCGGCCGACTGCACTCGACCGGCCGAGAGCCCGGGGCCGACCTTGCGCCACAGCACGGGCGAGATCTCGTAGCCGTAGAGGCGGTCGAGGATGCGGCGGGTCTCCTGGGCGTCGACCAGGGAGGTGTCGATGTCCCGGGTGTTGTCGCGCGCCTTCTGGATCGCGTCCTTCGTGATCTCGTGGAAGACCATGCGGTGCACGGGGACCTTGGGCTTGAGCTCCTCGAGGAGGTGCCACGCGATGGCCTCGCCCTCGCGGTCCTCATCAGTGGCGAGGTAGAGCTCGTCGGCGTTCTTCAGCGCGCGCTTGAGGTCGGCGACCGTCTTCTTCTTCTGGTCGGAGACGACGTAGTAGGGCTCGAAGCCGTTGTCGACGTCGACGGAGAACTTGCCCAGCGGGCCCTTCTTCAGCTCCGGGGGGAGGTTCTTCGGCTCGATGAGGTCGCGGATGTGCCCGACGGAGGCGAGCACCTCGTAGCCGTCGCCCAGGTACTGGGCGATGGTCTTGGCTTTCGCCGGCGACTCGACGATCACCAGCTTCTTCGTGCCGGACACAGTTCTCCTCGATTGGTGCTGTCGGGTCGGACGACCAGTGGTCCGACGTCCCCTGCTGCGGGGAGACGGTGCGCGGCGACGTGGTGCGGGGAACGGCGACGCGTCCCCATCGGCGGGGGCGCCCGACAGGCACACCATACACACTGACCCCGGACGTCCTGCCCCCTCCCGAGGACACGGGGACCTCGGGAGGACGCTGGACACGGCCTCGGAGCCGCCTGCCCGGCCTGCCGTCGGTGGGGGTGACGCGCGGCGCCGATCGGCGCATGATGAGGCATGGTAACGACGCACACCACCACGACCTCCGCCTACACGGCCAAGCTCCTCGACGGACCGCTGGAGGGCAAGACCCTCCGCCGGGGATACGGCGACGATCAGGCCCCCGCCGCACGCCTCGAGATCCCCGGGGCGAGGGCGGGCTCCCGCTACATCTACCTCCTCGCCGGCGGCCTCGAGCACGACGAGGGCGCGGGCGCCCTGCCGACCGCCGCCGCGTACCGGTACCAGCGACTCTCCTCCGACTGACGCGCTCCCGCGGCGTCGTCCGGACCTCGGTCCGGACGACGCCCGCTCCTGCCCCCGCCCTCAGGGCGGCGGGCCGGCCCTCGACCGCGCCGTGAGGGAGAGCGGACCCGCGGCGACGGCCGCCTCCGTTCTCGCGACGCCGCCGTCGACGTCGCAGAGGACGAGCTCGGCGCCGTTCGCGCGGGCCACGGCGGCGGCACGTCCGCACGGATCCCCGGCCAGCAGGCCGGAGGCGACGTCGGCCGCTGCCAGAGACGAGGCGTCCGCGGCGGCGACCGCTCGCTGGTGCCCGACGACTCCTGCGCAGCCGGCGAGGACGGCGGCCGTCACCAGGATCGTGCCCGCGACGACTCCGATCGCCACGACCGCGGCCGATCCCTCCTCCCGGTCGCGGACAGCCCCGGGGAGCCGGCGGATCATCCGCCCCCGCCCAGCGCGCAGGACCGGACCGAGACCGGGAGCGACACCGCCGGGAGCGGGCGCAGCCGGGCCGCGACGTCGACGCAGACCAGTCCGTCCTGCTCCCCCGCCGTGAGCGACGCCCCCGTCACCCGGGCGAGCGGCGCGCGGGGGTCGTCGCCCCGGGCCGCGGACCGGGCCGCGTCGGCGGCCGCGTCGACGAGCCGGACGTACTGCGCCGAGGCCGCCACCGACCCCAGGCACAGCGCCAGCACCGCGACCACCGCCGGGAGCACGAGCGCGAGCTCGGCAGTGGCCGAGCCCTCCTCCTGGACGAGCCGCCCGCGCAGCAGCGGAAGGCCTCTCATCCCGCCGCGGTGAGCGCGCGGGTCACCAGGTCGGTCAGGATGCTCCGCACCTCGTCGCCCTTGAGGATGACCACCAGCAGCCCGGCGAAACCGACCGCGGCCATCGTCGCGATCGCGTACTCCGCCGTCGCCGACCCCTCCTCGTCGCCCAGAGCGCCGAGACCTCCCCACCCGGGTCGGCGCCACTCGACGCGCCCCGCGGAGACGTCGATGCCCGTTCCTCCGCCGGACGCCGCACCTCCGCCGCTCCTCGAGCCCCGGCTCGTTCCGGGCACACCACTTCCCGCATCCCTGCTCCTACCGAGTCCTCGACTCCGGGAGACTCCCCCGCCGCTGATCGCCGTGTCACTTCTCATCCGTCCTGCTCCGTTCCGCCCCGCTCCGTGCCCCTCCTCCGAGGATCGCTGACTCCCGATCCCACCGATCGACCCTCCGGCCGATCCGTGGAGACGCCTCCCGATCCCGCCCCTGTGGAGGAGCGGTCGACCGCGTCACGCCGCCACCGAGAACGTCGAGAGCAGCACCGAGACGACCATCGGAGCCACTCCGAGCAGCAGGAACGCCGGCAGCACGCAGATCCCGAGCGGCAGCATCAGGGTCACGCCGAGCCGAGCGGCTCGCTCCCGCGCCCCGGAGGACGCCCGTGCCCGGACCAGAGCCGCCTCGCTCCGGAGCAGGCGTCCGGCCGGCACGCCCGCCGCCGCGGAGAGGGCGAGCACCGGGTCCGCGTCGGAGAGCACGCGCTCGCCCGAGTCGAGCCCGCACTCGGCGAGCGCCGCCACGACCCGGGCGCGCGACGACTCGATCGAGCCGCCACCGGCCAGCGCCACCGAGAGGAGGTCGAGCGCGAGCCCGGGCGCCGGATCGGCCGGGGCCGCGCCTCGGACGAGGCGCCGCGTCCACGCGTGCGCGGCCGCCATCAACCCGGCTCCCCCGACCAGGCAGACCGCACCGGGCACCGTCCCGAGGAGCACGCCGACCACGTCGAAGCCCAGCAGTGCCCCCAGACCCAGCGCCGCCAGCGGCAACGCGCTCACGACCCTCCCGGTGGCGGAGGGACCGGCCAGAGCCACCTCGATGTCCCGGCGGGCGCGCGCCAGCTCGCGCAGGGACTCCGCCAGCTCGCCGAGAGCGGCGGCGACCGGCGCGCCGGAGTCGGCGGCCACCCGCCACGCGGCGGCCAGCGCCGCCCACGCGGTCGCCTCACCGGTGTCCGGCGCTCGCCGTCGCGGCCGCTTCCGCTCCGAGCCGCTCCGCCGCGAAACCGGCGTCCCGCGCAGCAGCGCCTCCGTCACGTCGCCCCCGCGGCCGGCCTCCTCCGACACCGCCCGGAGCAGTCGCCGCCGCCGCGCGTCCCCGCTGTCCGCCCCCTCCGCCCCCGCGAGATGCCCGAGGGCCGACGCGGGAGCCACTCCCGCCGCGAGGAGGACGGCCAGTCGGTGCACGACGGCCGCGACCTCGTCCAGCCCGTCGCGGCCCGTCACGCGCTCGACCTCGAGGCGCTCGGGAGCGACCCGTCCTCGACCCTCAGGCGGCCGGCCGCGTCGAGCGCGAACGTCCCGGATGCCGCCAGCCGCCGCCGCCCGTCGCGGCGCTCGAGGTGGAGCACCAGGTCGATCGCGCTGACCGTCTGGCGGGCGATCGCCTCGGGCCCGAGCCCCGCGAGGACCCCGAGCGCCTCGAGACGCGCGGGCACGTCCTCGAGGGAGTTCGCGTGGAGGGTCCCCGCACCGCCGTCGTGCCCGGTGTTCAGCGCGGACAGCAGCTCGCGCAGCTCGACGCCGCGGCACTCGCCGAGGACCAGGCGGTCCGGACGCATCCGCAGCGCCTCCCGCACGAGCCGGTCCAGGCCCACGGCACCGGCGCCCTCGAGGTTGGGCTGCCGCGCCTCGAGCGAGACGACGTGCGGATGCGCGGGCCGGAGCTCGCCGACGTCCTCGATGGCGACGATCCGCTCGGTCGGCGCCGCGCACCCGAGCAGGGCGCCGAGCAGGGTGGTCTTGCCTGATCCACCGGCTCCCGTGATCAGCAGGTTCCACCGCTCGCGGACCGCCCGGCGCAGAAGCCGCACTCCGTCGTCGTCCAGCATCCCGGCCGCCTGCAGCTCCCCGAGCGTCCAGGAGTCCGACCGCGGCACCCGCACCGACACGAGCGCTCCCCCGGTCGCCACCGGCGGCAGCACGACGTGCACGCGGACCCCGTGGCGGAGCCTGACGTCCACGCACGGGCTCGCCTCGTCGACGTGCCGTCCACCGGCCGCGACCAGCGCGACGGCCAGCCGCCGTGCTCCGGCGGCGTCGAGCGTCCACTCCGGAACCCGCTCCGCACCACCGCCCCGGTCGATCCAGAGGCCCGCGCCGCCGTTCACGAAGAGGTCGGTCACCGCGGGATCCGCGGCGTGCGGCGCGAGCAGCCCGAGACCGGCGGCGGCGGGCCGCACCGGCAGCGGGTCGCGGCGGTGCTCGGCGGGGACGAGGGGGACGAAGTCGCGGGTCATCCCGGCACGCTAGGAGCCCGTTCCGCGCGCCGGGGCGCTCCCTGCCCGATCGGAGGAGAGACGCCCGCGTCGGCGCCTGTGGAGGAACGACCCGGGCCGGACGCGCGCGCAGGGGCGGCCCGGGGCTCTGGGCAGGGAGCCGCTCCGAGGAGGGGCCCCACGGCGCAGAGAAGCCCGGTCGACGAGGAGACGACCCGGCAACGCGGAAACGCCCCCGCGAGCAGGGCTCGAGCGGGGGCGTCCCTCCGCCGGATCCGGCGGGAAGAAGGGGGCGGCACCCATTGGGGGGAACAGGTGCCGCCTCGGCGGCGCTGGATTGGGGGGAATCACTTGCGCCGCTGGGCCGAAGTTCATTCGGCCGTATGCAACTGTAGGGGACGGATCGCGATTCGCCAAGCCCGGATCCTGTTCTCTGCGGACTCTTATCCGACACCGGCCCCGCACCCAGCTTGCCGCGCTCGGTGATCCGCGCTGGAGGCGGGCGCTACGGTGGTGCGACGCCGACCGCGCGGGCCGGCGAACGTCTCACTCGCGAAGGAGCGAATCGCAGATGTCCACTCCCCCCGACGCCCCGGCCGCCGACCGGAACGCCATCGACAACCTCCTCCACGAGACCCGCCGGTTCCCGCCGCCGGCCGATCTCGCCGCCGGAGCGGTCGCGACCGCCGCGCTCTACGACGAGGCCGCGGCCGACCGCCTCGCCTTCTGGGCCGACCGGAGCCGCGAGCTCCTGCACTGGCACCGACCGTTCACGCGCACCCTCGACTGGAGCGAGCCCCCGTTCGCGAAGTGGTTCGACGACGGTGAGCTGAACGTGGCCTACAACTGCCTCGACCGTCACGTCCTGGCCGGCCACGGCGACCGCGTCGCCCTGCACTGGGAGGGCGAGCCCGGCGACTCCCGCTCGATCACCTACGCCGAGCTCACCGCCGAGGTGAAGCGCGCCGCGAACCTGCTCACGAGCCTCGGCGTCCGCGCCGGCGACCGCGTCGCGATCTACCTGCCCATGATCCCGGAGGCGGTCATCGCGATGCTCGCCGTCGCCCGGCTGGGGGCGGTCCACTCCGTCGTCTTCGGCGGCTTCAGCGCCGAGAGCCTGCGCGCGCGCATCGACGACGCGGAGGCGACACTCGTCATCACCGCCGACGGCGGCTGGCGCAAGGGCGCCGTCTCGCCCCTGAAGCCGGCGGTCGACGCCGCGCTCGCCCTCGGCGGCGAGTCCAGCGTCCAGCACGTCCTGGTCGTGCGCCGCGGAGGCAACGAGGTCGCCTGGCACGAGGGGCGCGACCTCTGGTGGCACGAGGAGATCGTGGCGGTCGACGCCGACCACGTCGCGAAGCCGTTCCCCGCCGAGCAGCCCCTCTTCATCCTCTACACCAGCGGCACCACGGGTAAGCCCAAGGGCATCCTCCACACCAGCGGCGGATACCTCACCCAGGTCGCCTTCACGCACCGCGCGGTCTTCGACCTGCACCCCGAGTCGGACGTCTACTGGTCGACCGCGGACGTGGGCTGGATCACCGGACACAGCTACGTCGTCTACGGCCCGCTCGCCAACGGCGCCACCCAGGTGATGTACGAGGGCACTCCCGACAGCCCGCATCCCGGCCGCTGGTGGGAGATCGTCGAGAAGCACGGCGTGACGATCCTCTACGCGGCGCCCACGGCGATCCGCTCCTTCATGAAGCTCGGCCGGCAGATCCCGCAGCGCTTCGACCTCTCGAGCCTGCGCCTGCTCGGATCGGTCGGCGAGCCGATCAACCCGGAGGCGTGGGTCTGGTACCGCGACGTCATCGGCGGCGGCCGCACCCCCATCGTCGACACGTGGTGGCAGACCGAGACCGGCGCGATGATGGTGTCCCCCCTGCCCGGGGTGACGACTCTCAAGCCCGGGTCCGCGCAGGTCGCTCTGCCGGGGATCTCGATCGACGTGGTCGACGACGCCGGGACGCCGGTCGGCGCCGACGAGGGCGGACTGCTCGTGATCACCGAGCCCTGGCCGGCGATGCTGCGCGGCATCTGGGGCGACCCGGAGCGCTACGTCGAGACCTACTGGTCGAAGTTCGGCGACCGCTACTTCGCGGGCGACGGAGCGCGTCGCGACCAGGACGGCGACCTCTGGCTCCTGGGGCGCGTGGACGACGTGATGAACGTCTCCGGCCACCGCCTCTCGACGGCCGAGATCGAGTCGGCCCTCGTCTCGCACCCGGTCGTCGCCGAGGCGGCCGTCGTGGGAGCCGCGGACGAGACCACCGGCCAGGCCGTGGTCGCGTTCGTGATCGCGAAGGCGAGCCAGGCCGAGGCGCTGGCCCACGGGCACGACGAGCTCGAGGCCACCCTGAAGGCGCACGTCGCCGAGCACATCGGCGCGATCGCCCGCCCGAAGCGGATCTTCGTGGTGCAGGAGCTGCCCAAGACCCGCTCGGGGAAGATCATGCGCCGGCTGCTGCGCGACGTGGCGGAGGGACGCGCCGTGGGCGACACGACGACGCTCGCGGACACGCAGGTGATGGCGGTGATCTCCTCCGCGATCGCCGCGGACTGACCGGGCGCTGCCCCCTCCCGCCGCGTGGGCCGGAGGGGGCGGTGCGTCAGTCGAAGGCGACGATCAGCTCGACCTCGACGGGAGCGCCGAGGGGCAGCTCCGCCACCCCGACGGCCGAGCGCGCGTGACGGCCGGGCTCGCCGAACACGTCGCCGAGCAGCTCCGAGGCGCCGTTGATCACGCCGGGCTGCCCGGTGAAGCCGGAGGCGGACGCGACGAAGCCGGTGAGCTTCACGATCCGCGTCACCCGGTCGAGCGATCCGATCGCGTCGGCGACGGCCGCGAGCGCGTTGAGGGCGCAGGTGCGGGCCAGGTCCTTCGCCTGCTCGGGCGACACCTCGTCGCCGACCTTGCCGACCATCGGCAGAGAGCCGTCGACGAAGGGGATCTGCCCGGCCGTGTAGACGAGGCCGCCGTGCACGACGGCGGGGACGTAGGCGCCGGCGGGGACCGCGACCGCCGGCAGCTCGACGCCGAGCTCCGCGAGACGCTCGGCGATCACGCGCCGGCCTCGGCGACGGGGCGCTTGAGGTACGCGACGAGGCCGCCCTCGGGACCGGTCACGATCTGGACCAGCTCCCAGCCCTCGGATCCCCAGGTGTTCAGGATCGCCGTGGTGTTGTGGATCATCAGCGGGGTGGTGATGTACTCCCAGCGCGGGACGGACATGGCTCTCCTCGGGTGCGGCCGGTGCGGGACGACTGCTGAGCGCCGCGCGTCGGCGGGATGAGCGCCGCGGCTCGTCCGAGCGCGGCGACTACGCTGATTCTATGTCGGGGCAGGGCGGGACCAGAGTCGTGAAGACCATCGGGGGCGCCGTCGGCGGTCTGATCGGCATCGTCGCCATGAGCGTCGTCGCGGGAGTCCTGGTGGCCGCCTCGGTGACGCCGGCGATCGCGCTGAGCGGCATGGCCGCCGGCAACACGGTGGAGATGTTCGACAACCTCCCCGAGTACCTCGAGATCGGCACGCTCGCCGAGAAGAGCGACGTGTACGCGAAGGACTCCTCCGGCGGCGACGTGCTGCTCGCCTCCTTCTACGCCCAGAACCGCGTCGAGGTGGGCTGGGACGAGATCTCGCCGTTCGTGAAGGACGCCGTGGTCGCCTCCGAGGACCCCCGCTTCTACGAGCACGGCGGCATCGATCTGCTCGGCACCGTCCGCGCGGCCGCGACGACGGCCATGGGCGGGGACGTCCAGGGCGGCTCCTCCATCACGCAGCAGTACGTCAAGAACGTGCTCGTGCAGAAGGCGGAGGCGCTCAGCGATCCGATCGAGCGCGACGCGGCCTACCGCGAGGCCACGGAGACCACTCCGGAGCGCAAGGTCGCCGAGATGCGGCTCGCCATCGGGCTCGAGAAGGAGTACCCGAAGAACGACATCCTGCTGGGCTACCTCAACATCGCCCTGTTCGGCGGCACCGTCTACGGCGTCGAGGCGGCCGCCCGCTACTACTTCGGAGTGAGCGCGAAGGACCTCTCGCTCGCGCAGTCCGCCGCGCTCGTCGCGATCGTGAACAACCCCGAGAAGTTCCGCTTCGACCGGCCCGGCGACCCGGCGAACCCCGCCGCGGAGGGCTACCCGCAGACCCGGGACCGGCGCGACTACATCGTGACCCGCATGGACCTCGAGTCGAAGGTGACGTCCGAGCAGGCCCAGGCGGCCGTCGCCGAGCCCGTGACGCCGAACATCACCGAGCCGAGCACCGGCTGCCAGACGGCCGGAGTCGCGGCCTTCTTCTGCGACTACGTCACCTGGGTCATCAAGAACGACGACGCGTTCGGTGCGAGCCAGGACGAGCGCGACGCCACCTTCAAGCGCGGCGGCTACCGGATCTACACGACCCTCGACTCCGACCTGCAGCAGGCCGCCGTCTCGGCCACCGACGACTGGGTGCCCAAGTCGATGGCGAACGTGAACATCGGCAGCGCGAGCGTCTCGGTCGAGGTCGGCACCGGCCGCATCCTCGCGATGACCCAGAACAAGGACTACTCCAACGATCCGGACCTGACGGGCCCCAACTACACGAGCGTCAACTACAACACCGACTTCGGGTACGGCGGCTCCTCGGGATTCCAGGTCGGTTCGACCTACAAGGTCTTCACCCTCGCGGAGTGGCTGCAGGAGGGGCACTCGCTCGGCGAGAGCGTCGACGGCACCCGCCGCGCCTACACGACCTTCCGTGACAGCTGCGAGCCCGACGGCGTCTACTACGGCGAGTCCTGGAACCCCGGGAACGACGAGGGCGGCAACGGAGGAGTGACCACGGCCCTGCAGGCCACGACCGGCTCGATCAACACCTCGTTCGCCGCCATGGCCCAGCAGCTGGACCTCTGCGGCATCCGCAACACGGCGCTGGCGATGGGCGTGCACCGTGCCGACGGGACCGAGCTGCAGAAGCTCGCGCCGACCATCCTCGGCACCAACGAGATCGCTCCGCTCACGATGGCCACGGCCTTCGCCGGCTTCGCGAACAAGGGCACCGTCTGCACGCCCATCGCGATCGACCGCATCGTCGACCGCACGGGCGCCGACGTCGCGCCGCCCGCCTCCGAGTGCAGCCAGGGGATGTCCGAGGAGGTGGCCGCGACCGCTGGCTACGCCCTGCAGCAGGTGGTGACGGGCGGCACCGGCGCCCCCTCCAACCCCCGCACCGGGGTGCCGCACATCGGCAAGACCGGCACCACGGACGACGCGCTGCACACGTGGATGGTCGGCGCGAGCACCGAGGTCGCCACCGCCACCTGGGTCGGCAACGTGACCGGCTTCACCTCCATGCGCGGATTCAGTCTCAACCGGGTGAACGCCGGTCAGGTGCGCCACCAGATCTGGCCGCGCATCATGCGCGTCGCCGACGCGAAGTACGGCGGGACGGCGTTCCCGGCTCCCGTCCGCTCGCTCGTCGACGCTCCGCAGGAGGCCGTGCCCCAGGTCACCGGCCAGAGCCCCTCTGCGGCGGCCGCACGCCTGCGCTCCGTCGGCTTCACGGTCCGCGTCGACACTTCTCCGGTCCCCTCCGACCGCCCGGCAGGGACGGTCGCGCAGACGAACCCGCCCGCCGGGTCGCGCGTCTCCCGGGGCGCGGAGATCACCCTGCAGATCAGCGCCGGACCGGGCGCCCCGCCCCGCGCGGGCTGAGCCCCTGCACCCCCGGCTGCTCCCGAGGGAGCGTCCGGCAGAATGAACGCGGCCGCGCTCGCGGCCGACGTGCGAGAGAAGGACCCATGACCGGACGCACCCGTCGCCCCCTCACCACCGCCCTCGCGACCGTCGCCGCGGCCGGAGCCGTCGCCGCGGCCTGGGGCATCGGCGTCGAGCGGACGCTGTTCACCGTCCGGCGCACGTCGTTCCCGGTGCTGCCCGCCGGTTCCGAGCCGATCCGCGTCCTGCACGTGTCGGACCTGCACATGGCCCCGTGGCAGACGAAGAAGCAGGAGTGGATCCGCTCGCTCCTCGCCCTGGCGCCCGACGTCGTGGTCGACACCGGCGACAACCTCGGCCACCGCGACGGCGTGCTCGGCATCCGCCGGGCCCTGGAGCCCTTCGCCGGGATCCCCGGCGCCTTCGTCAACGGATCCAACGACTACTTCGGCCCTCGGATCAAGAACCCGCTCCGCTACTTCGTCGGCCCCTCCAAGAACCCCAAGCAGCACGAGGCCGATCTCGACACCGACGGGCTGACCGGCTTCTTCTCGGACGGGCTCGGCTGGGTGGACCTCAACAACCGCGCCGAGAGCATCACGGTGAAGGGGACGCGCATCGAGTTCTTCGGCGTCGACGACCCGCACATCGGCCTCGACCGCATCGACCTCGTCGCCGGAGCCGTGGACGAGCTGCGCGGCGCGGAGGACGGACCGGCCGGGGTCAGCATCGGCGTGGCGCACGCGCCCTACCAGCGCATCCTCGACGACTTCGTCGCCCGCGGCGCCGAGGTGATCCTCGCCGGGCACACGCACGGCGGGCAGGTCTGCGTCCCGGGCTTCGGCGCCCTCGTCACCAACTGCGACATCCCGCGCGACAAGGTCGCCGGCTCGACGACGTGGGACAACGGACTGCGCAGCTCGTACCTCAACGTGTCCGCCGGAGTCGGCACCTCGATCTACGCACCGGTGCGCTTCGCCTGCCGGCCCGAGGTGACCCTCGTCACGCTCACTCCGGCGGCCTGACGAGGGGTGTCCGACGGCGGTCCGGAAATCGGCTACTATTGTCGAGGCTCGTGAGCGGTTCTCCGTGATGAGCACACCGGGGTGTGGCGCAGCTTGGTAGCGCGCCTCGTTCGGGACGAGGAGGTCGTGGGTTCGAATCCCGCTACCCCGACCGGTGAGAAGCCCGGCCAGGATCGATGATCCGGCCGGGCTTCGTCGTTCCCGGGGCGTTCTCGGAATTCTGCTGTGGCGGGGCTCGCCCACAGGCGGATGCTCGCCCGGGCCGGAGCCTGGTCGACGACGGAGCCGGCGCGATCACCGCCCCGCGCTCTCCGGCTCGAGCACCCCTGTCGGCGCGCCAAGCGTCCTGCGCACGGGCGTGCCTCCAGCCCACTCCCCCGCGCCTCCCGGCCCGATCCCAGCAGCCGGGAGCGAGACTGTTCTTCCGCCGTCGTCGCCGCCCCCGCCCGACGACCGACGAGAGGAGCACCGTGACCCGGTCGCTCACCCGCCTCACCCTCGCCATCAGCGTGCCCTACGTGGTCGCGCTCGCAGCGATCGCCTTCTGGCCGACGCCCGTCGATGCGGGAGTGCGGGGGGATCTCGGCCGAGTGACCTCCTGGTTCGCCCGGCACGGCCTCCCGATGGTCGACTACGCGTTCATCGAGTCGACTGCCAACATCGCCCTGTTCGTGCCCCTGGGGCTGCTCCTGGCCCTCAACCTGCGGCTCCGGAGGGCGTGGGTCGCCGTCGCCGTCGGCGCCGTCGTGAGCTCGCTCATCGAGGCGGGCCAGCTGCTCTTCCTCTCGGCGCGCTTCGCCACCGTCGACGACGTCGTGATGAACACCTCCGGCGCCCTCGTCGGCGCGGTCGCCGGCGTCCTGCTCCGGATGGTCGTCCGCGCACGACGACGCCGGAGGGCGGCGGAGTGGGACGACGCCTTCGCGCACATCCCCCTCCGCGGCACCTCCGGCGTCGTGGCGGATCAGCCGAGCCGCGTCCGCTGAGACGACGGCTCTGCCGCGTCAGCGGCCGAGGCCGCGGTACTCCCAGCCGGCCGCACGCCAGGCGGCGGGGTCGAGGCAGTTGCGACCGTCGACGAGGAAGGTGTTGGCCACCTTCGCCGCCGTGGCCGCGGGGTCGAGGGCGCGGAACTGCTTCCACTCCGTCACGACGACCACGGCGTCGGCACCGGCCAGCGCCTCGTCGACGTCGGTCGTGTAGGTGATCTCGGGGTAGCGGCGGCGCGAGTTCTCGATCGCCTCGGGGTCGGTCGCGACCACGGTCGCACCGAGGTCGTGCAGGCGCGCGGCGACGTCGAGCGACGGCGAGTCGCGGATGTCGTCCGACTCCGGCTTGAACGCCAGACCGAGCACCGCGATGCGGCGGCCCTCGACGGAGCCGCCCAGGCCCTCGGTGACGAGGTCGACGACGCGCTGGCGGCGACGCAGGTTGATCGCGTCGACCTCCTTGAGGAAGGCGACGGACTCGCCGACGCCGAGCTCGTCGGCGCGGGCAGAGAAGGCTCGGATGTCCTTCGGGAGGCAGCCGCCTCCGAAGCCGATGCCCGCGTTCAGGAAGCGGCGGCCGATCCGCACGTCGTAGCCGATCGCGTCGGCGAGCTGCGTGACGTCCGCGCCGGTGACCTCCGCGATCTCGGCGATCGCGTTGATGAACGAGATCTTGGTGGCGAGGAAGGCGTTGGCCGAGACCTTCACCAGCTCGGCGGTGGCGTAGTCGGTGACCACGAGCGGGGTCTCGGCCGCGAGCGCCGTCGCGTAGACCTCGTCGAGGGTCGCCTTCGCCGCTGCTCCGGCCTCGCCCGCGGGCACGCCGTAGACGAGCCGGTCGGGGCTGATCGTGTCCTTGACGGCGAAGCCCTCGCGGAGGAACTCGGGGTTCCAGGCGAGGGTCGCACCGGAGGAGGCGATGCGGTCGGCCAGGCGGGCGGCGGTGCCGACGGGGACGGTCGACTTGCCGACGACGAGGGAGTCCGCCTCGAGGTAGGGCAGGAGACCGTCGATCGCCGAGTCGACGTAGGTCATGTCCGCGGCGTTCTCGCCCGGCTTCTGCGGGGTGCCGACGGCGACGAAGTGCACGGCCGCACCGGCGGCGTCGGCCATGTCGGTCGAGAAGCGCAGACGCCCGGAGGCGACGCCGGAGGACAGCAGCTCCGGGAGGCCGGGCTCGAAGAACGGCGCGGTGCCGGCGGCCAGGGCGTCGATCTTCTTCTGGTCGACGTCGATGCCGATGACGTCGTGGCCGAGCTCGGCCATGGCGGCAGCGTGGACGGCACCGAGGTAGCCGCAGCCGATGACAGAAAGCTTCACAGGGGTTCTCCGAATCGTGGCGGGTTCGTGTCGCGGTCGCGACGGTGAGGAGGAGCGATGCGATGCGGCGAGGCGTCAGCGCGCCCGCGGACGCGCGACTACCGCCGCGCCAATGCTCTCAGATCACGGGAGACGTCGGCGACAGCCGCCGCGATCTGCGCCGCCACGCGCTCGTGCACGGCCTCGCTGCGGCCGATCGGGTCCTCGATGTCGTCGCCGCCCTCGCCCCGCGGGGCGCGCCCGCGGTGGGCGGCGGCGAGCCGCACGACGGCGCGGAGCCGCGCGGCGGGGTCCTCGACCGTCGGCAGCGGCACCTCCCGCAGCACGAACGGCAGCACGCGGGCGAACTCGAGCAGCGTGAAGCCGCGGAGGAGGAGCGACGGGAAGCGCCGGGAGGCGTCGACCAGGTGGTCGCGCGTCATCGTGAGCAGGAGGTCGGCGTCGCCGACGATCGCGTCGCCGAGCACCGCGCTCGTGTGCGCGGCCGGGTCTCCCCCGTGCTGAGCCGAGAAGCGGGCCGAGACCGGGTCCATCGGCAGTCCGTCGCGCGTCCTCACTCCGGCGCTCGTGAACGCGAAGAGCGGACCTCCCGCGGGTGATGTCGCGTCGGCGAGTGCGGCGCGCAGCAGCTGCTCCGCTATCGGCGACCGGCAGATGTTGCCGGTGCAGACCGAGAGCACGGTGAAGACGGGGGCGGCGGAGGCGGCGACCGGTTCGTCCGGTCGCCAGCTCCGGCGGGCGGGGCGGGCGGAGTCGTCTCCCGGGAAGATCATCGCGGGGCGCTCAGGCCGAGGTCGACGCGGGCTCGGGCTCGACGGCCGTGTCCGGGCGGGCGCCCGATCGCTCGGAGCCGTAGTAGCTCGTGTAGTAGTACCCGTAGCCCCGGCCGACCTGGCCGCGCGCGGGCACGCGGTTGAGGATCACGCCGAGGGTGTGGCCGCTGACCCGCTCGAGGTTCTGGATCGCCTTGCCCAGCTCGTCGGTCGTCGTCCTGCCCGCGGAGATGACCACGAGCGCGCCGTCGGTGCGGGCGGTGAGGATGGCGCCGTCCGTGACGGGCAGGAGCGGCGGCGCATCGACGATCACGATGGCCTCGCGAGCGATCTCGTGCAGGAGGATGTCCATGCCGTTGGAGCCGAGCAGCTCGGACGGGTTAGGCGGGATCGACCCGGCTCCGAGCACCCAGAGGTTGCCGGACGGGCCCCACGGCTGCAGGACGTCCTGCAGCTCCGCCTTGCCGATCAACAGGTCGGTCAGGCCGACGCCGGGGACGAGGCCGAACGACTTGGCGACGGTGGGCTTGCGCAGGTCGCCGTCGACGACGACGGTGCGCTGGCCGGAGGCGGCGAGCGTCACCGCGAGGTTCGCGGTCACCGTCGACTTGCCGTCCGAGGGCAGCGGGCTCGTCACGACGATGATGCGCGGCGGGCTGTCGATGTTCATGAACTGCAGGTTCGTGCGGAGCTCGCGCAGCGCCTCGGCGAGTGCGTGCTTGCCGTCGGCCTTGATGTAGTCGGTCGTGTCGGCCTCGGGGACGATGCGGTTGGTCTCGCTGAGGCGCTTGTCGACGGGGAGGGTGCCGACCACGGGGAGGTCGAACAGGCGCTCGACCATCTCGGCGGTGCGGATGCGCCGGTCCAGCGTGTTGCGGACGAACGCGTAGACGAGGCCGAGGACGAGGCCCGCGAGCGCGCCGACCGCGAGGACGAGGCGCAGGTTCGGGAACGCCGGCGAGGACGGGAGCGCCGCGGTCTGCAGGACGGTGAGGGAGACCGTGTCGCCGACGCCCGTCTCCTGGTTGACCTGCTGCACCTTGGTGGCGATGGCCGCGACCCAGGCATCGGCGAGCTTCTGCGCGCCCTCGGGGGTGGAGGCGGTGGCGCTGACCTTCATCACCGGGGCGACCGTGTCGGCCTGCACCGCGATCGCCGAGATCAGCGTGGCGGGCGAGACGTCGAGGCCGAGGCTGTCGATCGCGATCTGCGCCACGTCGCGCGAGGTGGCGATCGGGACGTAGGTGGCGAGGCTCGACTTGGCGACGGACTGCGCGATCTGCTGCGTGTAGATCGCCTGGCTGTCGTCGGCACCGGTGGTGGCGACGGAGACGAGGCCCTGCGAGTCGGCGACGTACCGCGGCTTCTGCGTCAGCGACCAGCCGAAGGCGACGAGAGTGCCGAGGAGGATCGCCGCGACGATCGGGATCCAGTGGTCGCGCAGGAGCCGGAGGACGTCTCGAAGTTCCACAGAGTCAGATTTCCTTCGCTGGTACGGATCACGCGGCGGGCGCCGGAGACGGGTTCTTCCGAATTCTGACACAGCGCTTCCGCGCCCTCGGCGCCAGGCGCGTCAACCGTGCCACCCGTCGGGGGTGGGCTGCGGCGGAGTCCCTCTCGTGATCACTCCGAGGCCCTCGAGCTCGACCAGGGCGGACTCGACGACCGCTGCCGCATCGACGCCGGCGGGCGGCGGGCCCGCCTCCTCGAGCACCGCGGCGACGAGACCGGGCAGATCGGAGCCCCGGCCGGCGTGGCGCCAGATCGTCGGGCCGATGCCGGACAGGCGCACGAGGGTGCCGCCGCAGAACACGAGCAGCTGGCCGTCGGCGAGCTCCACCGCGTCGTCCGCAGGGGTGCGCAGGACGGTGCCGGGCAGGGCCTCGCCCACAGCGTCGAGCTGCACGGAGACCACCTCGGACCAGGCGGACGGGGCCTCGGCGCCGAGGGACGCGAAGACCTCCTCGACCAGGTGCACCACGCTCGCGGCCTCGGAGTAGACCAGTCGCCGGACGCCGCCCAGCGCCGAGAGGGTGCGGACGAGATCGGCGATCGGCCGCGGTCGGGCCGAGAGGTACGAGGTCTGCGGCACCAGGTCCTCGATCGCGTCGACCGGGTCGACGTGCTCGAGGAAGGGCGTCCCGACGCCGTCGCGGCGCTCGAGCAGGAGGACGCCCGCCAGACGCAGGGGCTCCTCCGGGACCGGTCGGAGGGCGAGCGACCCGGGGGCCAGCTGCGCCTTCGGCGCCGATCCGGTCAGCGGCTTCACCGACAGCGGCTTGGGATAGGGCAGGACGCGCCCCTCCAGGGTCACGCCGACCGTCTCGTCGGTGACGTAGCCGAAGCGGGACCCGAGCGTCCGGGCGATGGTGGTCTTGCCGGTCCCGGAGGCGGCGACGAAGGCCAGCACGCGGCCGGACTCGTCGGAGATCCCGCAGGCGTGGAGCATCAGCAGGTCGGCGCGCCTGGCGCCGATCGCCTCGAGGGTCAGGGTCGAGGTCAGGGACTCCTCGAGCTGCGCGAGCGTGGCGCTCGAGACCCGGGGCGAGCCGTCGACCGGGACGGAGGGGTCGTGCCCCACCTCGGCGAGGACGTCGCGTGCTCCCGCGTCGGGCTCGGACGCGCAGGCCGCCCAGCTGTCGGCGATGCGCGCCGCGTCCTCGTCGCCGACGCCGCGTCCGAAGACCACGCGGAACGGGGTCCCGAGGACCGAGACGGACAGGGTGCGGGGCTCGGCGCCCCTCCCCCCGGCGATCAGTACGCCCCGTCGCGGGCGAGGACGGCGCGCGCGGTCTTGAAGAGGATGACGATGTCGCCGGTCATCGACCAGTTCTCGACGTAGTACAGGTCGAGGCGGACGGTGTCCTCCCACGAGAGGTTCGAGCGTCCGCTGACTTGCCAGAGCCCGGTGATGCCCGGCTTCATCAGGAAGCGGCGGTGCACGTGCTCCTCGTACTGCTCGACCTCGCGGGCCAGCGGCGGGCGGGGGCCGATCAGGGACATGTCGCCGCGGAAGACGTTCAGGAACTGGGGCAGCTCGTCGAGGCTGAAGCGCCGGAGGATCGCGCCCACCCGGGTGACGCGCGGGTCCTTCGCCATCTTGAAGAGGATCGAGTTCCCCTCCGCACGCTGCTGCGACGCGAGAGCCGCCAGTCGCGCCTCCGCGTCGACGACCATAGAGCGGAACTTCAGCATCTCGAAGGTCGCGCCGTTCAGGCCGATGCGCTCCTGCCGGAAGAGCACGGGCCCGGGGCTGGTGACCTTGACCAGCACGGCGACGACGACGAGCACCGGCGCGCTGAGGATGATCAGCATGGTCGACGCGAGGATGTCGAAGAGCCGCTTGGCGAACCGCTGGCGGCCGTCGAAGCGCGGGGTCTCGACGTGGATCAGCGGAAGGCCCGCGACGGGGCGGGTGTGGATGCGCGGACCGCCGATGTCGGTGAGGCTCGGCGCCACGACGAGGTGCTCGCGCCCGGGCTCGAGCGTCCAGCTCAGCTCGCGGATCCGCTGCGGCGCCAGCTCGTCGGAGCTCGTGACGACCACCGTGTCGGCACCGGTGGCGTCCATCACGGCGCGGACGCCGTCGATCCCGGTGAACCCGTGGACCGCGAGGCCCGAGAGCTCCTGCTCGCTCCGCAGCGCGTCCGCACCGCCGACCGAGGTCGAGACGGCGCCGACGAGCTTGTAGCCGGCCTCGGTGCCGCGACGCAGCTCGCGCGCGGTGTGCAGGACGCTCGCGCGGGAGCCGAGGAGCACGACCTGGCTCGAGAAGCGGCCCGCCCGGCGCTGCCGGGTGAGCCAGGAGCGCCAGACCAGGCGGCCGACGCAGATCAGCACGATCCCGGCGGGGAACGCCGTGATGATGTAGCCGCGCGCGAGCAGGATCTGGAGCAGGTAGGCGATGATCGCGACGATGCCGAAGAGCCAGATGGAGGCGTCGACGACGCGGCGGTACTCGACGTAGCCGGTGCCGACGATCCGGCGGTCGCGCGTGTCGAAGACCTGGAGGGCGAGGAGCCAGCCGACCGACAGGGCGACGGACACCCAGGTGTAGCTGACCGCGATGTCGGCGGGGTTCTTGAACCCCAGGTCCGAGTTCAGGTTCAGGTCGAACCAGAAGAGCTGCGTGCCGAAGACGGAGAGGACGATCGCGACGACGTCCGTGATGAGCAGCCGTCGCCGGTAGTCCTGCTCCCACGACGGCCGACGCCTCAGCGGTGCCCCTTGCGCCGTCATCGTTTCCCCCGACCTTTCCTGCTGCTTCGAAAGGCGTAATTCCGTTTCCGGTGTTGTCACGTCGTCAGGCTACCCACTTCCTCGTTTCGGAGGGGTGTCGCACCGGTGAGGAACGCTCGACCGGTCAGCCGCGGAGCCGGCCGCGACTCTCCTGGAGGTAGCACGCGCCGCACAGCGACTCGTAGGTGACCGCCGTTCCGTCGATCGCGACCTGATCGCCGTCGAAGACGAAGCGGCCGTCCACGACGCGCCCGTTGAAGATCGCTTTGCGCCCGCACCGGCAGATCGTCTTCAGCTCCTCGAGGCTGTGGGCGATCTCCAGGAGCCGCCTGCTGCCCGGGAACGCGGCGGTGCGGAAGTCCGTGCGGATGCCGTACGCCAGGACGGGCACGTTCTCGAGGATGGCGATCCGGAGCAGATCGTCGACGTGCGACTCCGGCAGGAACTGCGCCTCGTCGACGAGCAGAGCACTCACGTCGCGCTTCGACTCGGCCAGCACGCGGGCCCGGGCGGCGGTGAAGACGGCCACCGGGTCCCCGTCGGGCTCGAACAGGATGTCCACCGGACGGGTCACGCCGAGCCGCGACACGATCAGCTCCTCGCCCTTCGTGTCGACGGCCGGCTTGGCCAGCAGCACCCGGTGCCCGCGCTCCTCGTAGTTGTGCGCGGCCTGCAGGAGCGACGTGCTCTTCCCGCTGTTCATCGCTCCGTAGCGGAAGTACAGCTTGGCCATCAGGTCTCCTCGGGGCGGGTCCGGAGGCGGGGCCCCCGGGGTGAGCAGGGGCCGGTCACGGGAGGAACCCGTCCTCGCCGGCGCGGCGGATCAGATCGGCCCGGCGGCTCGCGGGCCTGCCGACGGCGACGTACTTGCGGCGCACGCGCTGCAGGTAGGTCTTCGCGGTCTCGAACTGCACGTTCATCTTGGCGGCGACCTCGGGGGTGCTCGATCCGGACGCGTAGAGACGCAGCGCCTCCAGCTCGCCGGCGCTGAGCCGTGGGCGCTGCTGCGCCGCGACTCCGGACGGCAGGGGCCGCCACTGCGCGGACGAGACGTCGGCAGAGCGCATCTCGAGAGCGGCGCGGGTCTGCTCCATCACCTCGGCGAGCGGGCGCGACTTCGCCAGGTGCCGCGCCGCTCCGGCCTTCAGGGCGCGCTCGCGGACCTCGTCGTCCTCGCTCGCGGAGAGCGCCACGACCGCGGCTCCGGCCGCCCGGCAGGTCCGGATCCGCGCCTCGATCGAGATCGGCTCGCGCAGCTCGACGTCCATCACGACCACCTGGGTGGGGAAGACATCGCTCGTCACCAGGTCGTGCCAGGTGGAGGCGGCCACGACGACCTCGAAGTCCGGGGCGTGGGTGCGGATCCACGCGCTCGTCGCCGCGAGCAGGTCCTCGCGCGGGTCGAGCAGGCCGAGCCGGACCGCACGGGGTGCCGCGTCGCGGGCGCTCCGGGCGGAGGAGCCCGAGGGCTCGCCGGAGCGGGTGACCATGCGGACGATCCTAGCCGCGGCCGGGCCCGCCCCCGGCTCAGAACAGCGTCGGCTGCCCGACGCCGGGCAGGATCGCGGCGCGCTCCGGCCCGAGCTCCCCGACCAGCAGCCCGTCGTGCTGGAGGGAGCGCCGCTCGCCGCCGAGGGTCCGCAGCGTCCCGAGCGAATTCAGGGCGGAGGACTTGACGGAGCCGGTGGCCGGGTCCTCCTCGCCGCGCTCGAGCCCGTGGGCGCGCATCAGCGGGCGGATGCGCGCCGAGAGCCAGCGCCGGTACTCGAGAGGCGCGTAGGCGTCGCGCCCCGGGTAGAGCGCTCGGTACTTGTCGACCAGCTCGGGGTGCTCCTGCCCGAGCCACTGCAGGAACCACTCCTTCACCCCGGGCTTGAGGTAGAGGGTCGAGTACATGATCGTGCTGGCGCCCGCCTCGCGGCAGGCCCGGAGCGACTCGTCGAGGTGCGCCCGGGTGTCGGTGAGGAACGGCAGGATCGGCATCAGGAACACCGAGCAGTCGAAGCCGGCCTCCCGTGCCGCGGTGACCGTCGCCAGCCTGGCCGCCGCAGTCGGCGCACCCGGCTCGACGGAGCGCTGAAGGCCCTCGTCGTAGACGGCGATCGACACTCCGAGGTCGACCGGGACGTGCTCGGCGGCCTCGCGGAGCAGCGGCAGGTCTCGCCGCAGCAGCGAGCCCTTCGTGAGGATCGAGATCGGGGTGCCCGAGGCGGCGAGCGCGGCGATGATGCCCGGCATCAGCCGGTAGCGGCCCTCGGCGCGCTGATAGGGATCGGTGTTGGTGCCGAGTGCCACGGGGTGCCGCTCCCAGCTCGGCTTCGCCAGCTCCCGGGTGAGGACCTCGGCGACGTTCACCTTCACGACGATCTGCGAGTCGAAGTCGCGGCCGCCGTCGAACTCGAGGTACTCGTGCGTCGGCCGGGCGAAGCAGTAGGTGCAGGCGTGGGTGCAGCCGCGCATCGGGTTGATGCTCCAGCCGAACGGCATCTTCGAGGAGGTGTGCACGCGGTTGAGCGCCGACTTCGCGAGCACCTCGTAGAAGGTGATGCCCTCGAACTCCGGCGTGCGCACCGTCCGCACCAGGTCTGTGAGCTTGACGAGCCCGGGCAGCGCGGCCTCGTCGGCCGTGCCGATCGACTGCCCGCTCCACCTCATGGAGCCATTAGAACATACGTTCGAACGGGTCGCACCCGATCAGACCGAGGCGGACAGCTCCAGCGTCTCGGCGGTCGCGGTGACCGTCTGCTCGGCCTTCTCGGGCGCGTCGTTGAGCGTCGAGCCGTAGCTCGGCACCAGCGCGCGGATCCGCGGCTCCCAGGCCTTCATCCGGTCGGGGAAGCACTTCTGCACGATGTCGAGCATGATCGGCACGGCGGTCGAGGCTCCGGGCGAGGCGCCGAGCAGGCCGGCGATCGTGCCGTCCCCTCCGGTGATGACCTCGGTGCCGAACTGCAGCACGCCGCCCTTCTTCTCGTCCTTCTTCATCACCTGGACGCGCTGGCCGGCGGTGATCAGGTACCAGTCCTCGTCGCGGGCGGTGGGCAGGAACTCGCGCAGGGCCTTCATCTTCTTGCCACGGCCGGCGAGCACCTCGCCGATCAGGTACTTCATCAGGTCGAGGTTGTCGCGGGCGACCGCGAGCATCGGGCCGATGTTGTGCGGCCGGATCGACAGGGGCAGGTCGAGCCACGAGCCCCGCTTCAGGAACTTGGGCGTGAAGCCCGCGTAGGGGCCGAAGAGGAGGGACGACTCGCCGTCGACGACGCGCGCATCGAGGTGCGGCACCGACATCGGGGGCGCGCCGACCGCGGCCTTGCCGTAGACCTTCGCCTTGTGCCGGGCGACCAGCTCGGGGTTGTCGGTGCGGAGGAACTGCCCCGAGATCGGGAAGCCTCCGAAGCCCTTGATCTCGGGGATGCCCGACTTCTGCAGGAGGTGCAGCGCACCGCCGCCGGCGCCGACGAAGACGAAGCGGGCGGTCACCGACTGGGGCGTGCCTCCGACGACCTGCTTGAGGTCGAGGCGCCAGGTGCCGTCCTTCTGCCGGGTGATGTCGGTGACCTCGCGGCCGGTGTCGAGCGTGCCGCCGTGGGCGACGACGTGGTCGAACAGCTGGTGGGTCAGCGAGCCGAAGTCGACGTCGGTGCCGGCCGGCATGCGCGTCGCCGCGTAGGGGCCGCCGCCGGCGGGACGCTGCTCCATCAGCAGGGGCGCCCACTCGTGGATGGTCTTGACGCTCTCGGTGAACTCGATGCCGGCGAACAGCGGCTGGTCCTTGAGCGCCTCGTAGCGCTTCCGGAGGTACTCGACGTTGGCCTCGCCGTGCACGAAGGTCATGTGCGGCGCCGGGTTGATGAAGCTGGAGGGCTCGCGGATGTCGCCGGACTCCACCAGGCTCGACCAGAACTGGCGCGAGATCTGGAACTGCTCGTTGATCTGGATCGCCTTGGCCGGGTCGACGGAGCCGTCGGCCGCCTCGGGCATGTAGTTCAGCTCGCAGAGGGCCGCGTGACCGGTGCCCGCGTTGTTCCACGGGTTCGACGACTCCTGCGCCACGCCGCCGAGGCGCTCGTAGGCGGCGATCGTCCAGTCGGGCTGCAGCTGGGTGATGAGTGCGCCGAGCGTGGCGCTCATGATGCCCCCACCGATGAGGGCGACGTCGACCGGTTCCGAGGAGTTCACGAGAGTCGAGTTTACGCTCGCCCGAGCACGCCGCGGCGGAGAGGGGCCCCGCTCCCCCATCAAATTCGCGGCTTTTCCACCCGGAAGGGGCCGGAGCGCTCGGCGCCGGCCCCGTCCACGCAGGTCAGGAGACGGGCTGCTTCGCCGCGATGAGCTCGGCGATCTGCACGGCGTTCAGGGCCGCGCCCTTGCGGAGGTTGTCGTTGCTGATGAAGAGCGCGAGGCCGCGTCCCTCCGGAGCGCCCTCGTCGGCGCGGATGCGGCCGACGAAGCTCGGGTCCTTGCCCGCGGCCTCCAGCGGAGTCGGCACCTCGCGCAGCACGACGCCGGGCGCGTCGGCCAGCAGCTCGCGAGCACGCTCGGGGCTGAGGGCGGAGGCGAACTCGGCGTTGACGGAGAGCGAGTGGCCGGTGAACACGGGGACGCGCACGCAGGTGCCCGAGACCAGCAGCTCCGGGAGCTCGAGGATGCGGCGGCTCTCGTTGCGGAGCTTCTTCTCCTCGTCGGTCTCGTTCGAGCCGTCCTCGACCAGGCTCCCCGCGAAGGGGATGACGTCGAAGGCGATCGGGGCGACGTACTTGTCCGGCGCGGGGAAGTCGACCGCCGAGCCGTCGTGCACCAGGTCGAGCAGGTGCTCGTCGGCGACGGCGGCGCGGACCTGGCCGGCCAGCTCGTTCGCTCCGGCCAGCCCGCTGCCGGACACGGCCTGGTAGGTGCTGACGATCAGGCGCGTGAGCCCCGCCTCGCGGTCGAGGACCTTGAGGATCGGCATCGCGGCCATCGTGGTGCAGTTGGGGTTGGCGATGATGCCCTTGACCGCCTGGTCGATGGCGTGGGGGTTCACCTCGCTGACGACCAGCGGGACCTCGGGGTCCATCCGCCAGGCGCTGGAGTTGTCGATCACGGTGACGCCGGCCGCGGCGAAGCGGGGCGCCTGGGCGCGCGAGCCCGTGGCTCCGGCCGAGAACAGGGCGATGTCGAGCCCCGACGGATCGGCGGTCTCCACGTCCTCGACCACGACGTCCTCGCCGCGGAACGGCAGCGTCGTGGCCGCCGAGCGGGCGGTGGCGAAGAAGCGGATGGACGCGATCGGGAAGTCGCGCTCCTCGAGGAGGCGGCGCATCACCTTCCCGACCTGGCCGGTCGCGCCGACGACGCCCACGTGGAGGGGAGTGCTGCTCATGCTGTGCTCTTTCGTCCGTGCGGCGCGCGGGCCGCTCGTGGCGGGGGGATCGAGGGAGAGGGTACCGGTCGGTCCGGCCGCTCGGGAGGAACGGCCGGATCGCGAGGGTGTCCGGCCGTCAGCGGCCGGTGCCGGCGTAGACGACGGCCTCGTCCTCGGCGTCGAGCCCGAAGGCCGTGTGCACGACGCGCAGGGCCTCGTTCACGGTGTCGGCGCGGGTGACGACCGAGATGCGGATCTCGCTCGTGGAGATCATCTCGATGTTGATCCCGGCCTCGTAGAGGGAGCGGAACAGCTTCGCGGAGACGCCGGCGTTGGTGCGCATCCCGGCGCCCACGAGCGCGAGCTTGGCGATCTGGTCGTCGTACTGCAGGGACTCGAAGCCGACCTCGTCCTTCTCGGCGTTGAGAGCCATGAGGACCGTCTGGCCGTCGGCCTTGGGCAGGGTGAACGAGATGTCCGTGCGGGCGGTCGCCGCAGCCGACACGTTCTGCACGATCATGTCGATGTTGGAGCCGGTCTTGGCCACGATCGTGAAGATCTGCGCGGCCTTGCCCGGGATGTCGGGGACTCCGACGACGGTGATCTTCGCCTCGTTCAGGTCGGCGGCGACTCCGGCGATGATGGGCTCTTCCACGGCTTGTCCGTTCTGCTCGGCGCCGGCGGTCTCGGCGTTGTAGACGATGGTGCCCTCGTTGGGGCTGAAGGAGGAGCGCACGTGGAGCGTGACTCCGTGGCGGCGGGCGAACTCGACGGCGCGGATGTGCAGCACCTTCGCTCCCGCGGCGGCCAGCTCGAGCATCTCCTCGCTGGTGATGCGGTCGAGCTTGCGGGCCTTCTTGACGACCCTCGGGTCGGCGGTGAAGACGCCGTCGACGTCGGTGTAGATCTCGCAGGTATCGGCGCCGAGTCCTGCGGCGAGCGCGACGGCGGTGGTGTCGGAGCCGCCGCGGCCGAGGGTGGTGATGTCCTTCGTGTCGCGGTTGAAGCCCTGGAAGCCCGCGACGATGACGACGGCGTTCTCGTCGAGCGCCTCGCGGAGGCGGACCGGGGTGATGTCGACGATGCGGGCGGCGCCGTGCTGTGCGTCCGTGATCATGCCGGCCTGGCTGCCGGTGAAGGAGCGGGCCTCGAAGCCCATGCTCTTGATCGCCATCGCCAGCAGCGCCATCGAGATGCGCTCGCCCGAGGAGAGCAGCATGTCGAGCTCGCGGGGGGCGGGGATGGGAGTGACCTGGTGGGCGAGCTCGAGCAGGTCGTCGGTGGTGTCGCCCATGGCCGAGACGGCGACGACCACGTCGTTGCCCGCCTGCTTGGTGGCGACGATCCGCTTCGCGACCCGCTTGATGCTCTCCGCGTCGGCGACGGAGGACCCGCCGAACTTCTGGACGATCAGGCTCACGTGCTGCTCCCGTGTCGGTGGCTGGACCGCCGTCGCGACCCGACGGGCGAGTCTACCGGTCGACCGCATGCCGGAGCGGTCATGCGACTCCGGCGGCCGCGTCAGTTCTCGACGAGCCGGCGGCCCTCGAAGGCGCGGCCGAGGGTGATCTCGTCGGCGTACTCGAGGTCTCCGCCGACGGGCAGCCCGGAGGCCAGGCGGGTGATGCGGATGCCGAGGGTGCTGAGCATGCGCGAGAGGTAGGTCGCCGTCGCCTCGCCCTCGAGGTTCGGGTCGGTCGCGATGATGACCTCCTGCACCTCGCCGTCCGCGAGCCGCTGCAGCAGCTGGCGGATGCGGAGCTGATCCGGGCCGATGCCGTCGATCGGGCTGATCGCGCCGCCGAGCACGTGGTAGAGCCCGCGGAACTCGCGGGTGCGCTCGATCGCCGGGACGTCCTTCGCCTCCTCCACGACGCAGATGACGGCGCGGCTGCGGCGCGGATCGCGGCAGATCCCGCAGGTCGCCTCCTCCGCCACGTTCCCGCAGATGTCGCAGAAGTGCACACGGCCGCGCAGCTCGAGCAGGATCTCGGCGAGCCGGGTGACGTCGAACGTCTCGGTCTGCAGGATGTGGAACGCGATGCGCTGGGCGGACTTCGGGCCGATGCCGGGGAGCCGGCCGAGCTCGTCGATCAGCTCCTGGACGATGCCTTCGTACATGCGGTCGCCTCCTCTCGGGTGGGGCGGACGGGGGTGGCGGTGCGGGCGGCGGAGGGGCGGCGGGGTCTCACGCGCCGGTCACGCGGGGGCCGCGCGGCGTGTGGGGCTGCTCCTCGATGAACTGGGCGCCGAGGATCTCGCGGACGACCGCCTCGCCGTAGCGCTGACGGCCGTCGGCGGTCGCCGAGCGGGTCGTGCGGGTGACCGGGCGCGCGGCGGGAGCCGGACGCTCGGCGACGGGGCGGGCCGCGGCGGGGCGGCAGGCTCGGGCGCGGCGGCGGGCTCGCCGGGAGGTGCGACGGTCGCCCAGGAGTCGGGCATCGGCGGCTCGACCGGCGGCATGTCCTCCTCCGGCGGCTCCTCGTCGAACGGGGGCTCGTCGCCGGCGGGAGCGACTTCAGCGGCGGCGAGGGGGGCGGCGCGCACCGGCTCGGCGGCCGCGGCGGGGGCCTCCACTGGAGCGGAGGGAGCAGCCGCCTCGGCCGCAGGGGTCGGATCGGCGGGGATCGCCACCGTGGCCCAGCCGTCGGAGCCGGTCGCGGCCGGGATCGGCGCAGCCGGGGCGGGCGCGGCGGTCGCCTCGACGGCGGCGCGCTCGGCCTCCGGGGCGGCGGCGCGAGGCTCGACGCGGGCGATGTACTTCACCCGCAGGCCGAGGACCTGCTGGATCGCCTGACGCAGGTACTCGCTGACTCCGGGCTGCCCAGCGGTTCCCGGCATCTTGAACGACTCGACGTCGTTCTGGCTCGGGAACGAGAGGGTCAGCACGTCGTCCTTGAGGGCGCGCACCTGGGCGGTGTAGGCCACCAGCCAGGCGGTCATCTTCGCCTTCTGCACGACCTCGAGGATCTCGGGCCAGGTGTCCTTCATCCGCTGGAGGGTGACCGCGCCGTCGGCGGATGCGTCGCCCGCGGCCGCAGCGGGTGCGGAGGCGGCGGGCGCCTCAGTGGACGCAGCGGCCTGATCCGACGGCTCCTGCCCGACCGGCTCCGGACGAGCCGCCGCGGCGGTCGTCGCGCGGGGGCGTCCTGACTCGGCCGGCGCGGACTCGTCCGCCTCCGGGGCGGCCGCCGTCTCGTCGGGCGCCTTCACCGGCGGCGCAGCGACCGGTGCGGACGCCGTCACCGGCGCCTCGGTGCGCGGAGCGGCCGCGATGGACTCGGGCACCGAGCCGGGAGCGGCGGCGTGCGAGGCGTGGTGGGGCTCGGGCGCACGGGACGGCTCGGACGCGCGCGACGCCTCGGACGACCGCGGAGCGGGCGCCGCGGTCTCGCGCGGCGGGGCCACGTGCCGCGGGCGCTCCTCCTGGGCAGCAGTGGGCGCGATGCCGGCGCCGGTGCCGTGCACCAGGGTGCGGGCGATCATCAGCTCGAGGTGCAGGCGCGGCGAGGTCGCACCGGTCATCTCGGTGAGGGCCTCGTTGACCACGTCGGCGATGCGGGAGAGCTCGGCCAGGCCGAGCGCGCGCGACTGGCCGGCCATGCGGTCGAGCTCGTCCTGCGAGACGCCGCGGAGGACGGCCGAGGCCGCTCCCCCGGTCGCGGCGACGACGATCAGGTCGCGGAGCTTCTCGAGCAGGTCCTCGACGAAGCGGCGCGGGTCCTGCCCCGTCTGGATGACGCGGTCGACCGCTCCGAACGCCTCGGCGGAGTCGTGCTCGGCGAGCGCGTCGACCACCTCGTCGAGCAGGGCGCCGTGGGTGTAGCCGAGGAGGGCGACGGCCCGCTCGTACTCGACGGTCTCGGCCTCGGAGCCGGCCATCAGCTGGTCGAGCAGGGAGAGCGTGTCGCGGACGGACCCGCCGCCCGCGCGGACCACGAGCGGCAGCACGCCGGCCGCCACGTGCACGCCCTCGCGCTCGCAGAGCTCCTGCGTGTAGTCGAGCATCTGCGCCGGCGGGACGAGCCGGAACGGGTAGTGGTGCGTGCGCGAGCGGATCGTGCCGATGACCTTGTCCGGCTCCGTGGTCGCGAAGATGAACTTCACGTGCTCCGGCGGCTCCTCCACGATCTTGAGCAGCGCGTTGAAGCCCTGCGGCGTGACCATGTGCGCCTCGTCGAGGATGAAGATCTTGAAGCGGTCGCGCGCCGGGGCGAAGATGGCGCGCTCGCGCAGATCGCGCGCGTCGTCGACTCCGTTGTGGCTCGCCGCGTCGATCTCGACCACGTCGAGTGAGCCCTGGCCCTCGCGGCTGAGCTCGACGCAGCTGTCGCAGACGCCGCAGGGGGTGTCGGTCGGGCCCGTCGCGCAGTTGAGGCAGCGGGCGAGGATGCGCGCCGAGGTGGTCTTGCCGCAGCCGCGGGGGCCGCTGAAGAGGTAGGCGTGGTTGACGCGGTTGGTGCGGAGCGCCGTCATGAGCGGATCCGTCACCTGGGACTGGCCGATCATCTCGGCGAACGTCTCGGGCCGGTACCGGCGATACAGGGCTGCTACCACCCGACAAGAGTAGCCGCGACCTCCGACACCGGAGCCGGGACGGCGGAGACCGGAGCGCGCGTAGCCTCGGTCCCGTGCTCCCGCCGCCTCCGCTCCCCCGCTTCGACGCGGTCGTGCTCGCCGGCGGACGCGCTTCCCGCCTCGGCGGCGCGGTCAAGCCGCTCCTCCGGCACCGCGAGTCGACGCTCCTCGGCACCGCCCTCGCAGCCGTGCGCGGAGCCGAGCGGAGGGTCGTGGCCGGACCGTCGTCGCTCGCACAGGCCGTCGACGGCGCCGAGCTCGTCCAGGAGGATCCGCCGTTCGGCGGCCCGGTCGCGGGCCTGGCCGCCGCGCTGCCCCTGCTCGACCGCCCGGGCGCTCCGGACTGGGTCGTCGTTCTCGCCGCCGATCTCGTCGCCCCCGCTCCCGCCGTGCACACGCTGCTCGAGGTCGCGTCGAACGCCGTCGAGGCCTCCCTCCTGGCCGTCGACGCGAGCGGCCGAGCCCAGCAGCTCCTCGGCGTGCACCGGCGAGCGGCCCTCGTCGAAGCGCTCACCGCGCTCGGCGATCCCGACGGCGCCTCGGTGCGCGCCCTCCTCCGGGACCTTCCCCCGCGGCTCGTGACGGTGCCCGGAGAAACGACCGACGACGTCGACGCGCCCGCCGACGCGCTCCGGCACGGGATCGACCTGCCGGGCCCGCGCGGCGCAGACTGAGCGGATGGACGACACGACCGGCCCCCGCCCCTCCGCCTCCGACGGCGCCCGCCCCACGGAGGAGGTGCTCGCCGGCTGGTGGGCCGAGCTGTGCTCCGCGCTCGGCCTCGGCGAGGTCCCGGTGGACCCGGACGCCCTGCTCGCCCTCGCCGGTCGCGCGGCGCACGGAGTGGTCCGGCCGGCGGCTCCGCTGACCACGTTCCTCGCGGGCTACGCGGCGGGCCTGGCCGGGGGTGGCCGGGACGCGCTCGACGCGGCGCTCACGGCCTCGCACCGGGCGGTGGACGAGCGTCCGCACGCCTCCTGAGACGCTACTCCACCGGCCTCGATCCGGCACCAGGCCGACGCCGTACGGTTCCCCCGAGTCCCGGCGCCGCGGCTCGGACCGAGAGCGGCGCAGGACTCCCGCGGCCGACTGCGCCGCGGTCGTCCATCTGAAGGAGCCCCGCATGTCAGGCAACAGAGCCGTCGCCTACAAGTCCCCCGGAGTCGTCGAGGTCATCGACATCGACTACCCCACCTTCGAGCTGAAGGACGGACCCGGCGTCAATCCGGCGAACATCGGGCGGAAGCTGCCGCACGGCGCCATCCTCCGCACCGTCTCCACCAACATCTGCGGCTCGGACCAGCACATGGTCCGCGGCCGCACCACCGCTCCGTCGGACCTCGTGCTCGGCCACGAGATCACCGGCGAGGTCGTGGAGGTCGGCCCCGACGTCGAGTTCGTCAAGGTCGGCGACATCGTGTCCGTGCCGTTCAACATCGCCTGCGGCCGCTGCCGCAACTGCAAGGAGCGCAAGACCGGCATCTGCCTCAACGTGAATCCGGACCGCCCGGGCAGCGCGTACGGCTACGTCGACATGGGCGGCTGGGTCGGCGGGCAGGCCGAGTACGTGATGGTCCCCTACGCCGACTGGAACCTCCTGGTGTTCCCGGACCGCGATCAGGCGCTCGAGAAGATCCTCGATCTGACGATGCTCTCGGACATCTTCCCGACGGGCTTCCACGGCGCGGTGACCGCCGGAGTCGGCGTCGGGTCCACGGTCTACGTCGCAGGAGCGGGACCGGTCGGACTGGCCGCGGCGGTCGGAGCGCAGCTGCTCGGAGCGGCCGTCGTGATCGTCGCTGACCTCAACGAGGAGCGTCTGGCGCAGGCGCGCTCCTTCGGCTGCGAGACGGTCGACGTCTCGAAGGGCGATCCGGCCGGCCAGATCGAGCAGATCCTCGGCGTGCCCGAGGTCGACTGCGGAGTGGACGCCGTCGGCTTCGAGGCGCACGGCAACGGCGCCGACTCGGGGAAGGAGGCGCCGGCGACGGTGCTGAACTCGCTGATGTCGATCACCGCGGCGGGCGGCGCCCTCGGCATCCCGGGCCTCTACGTCACGGGTGACCCGGGCGGAGTCGACGAGGCGGCCCAGGAGGGCTCGCTGTCGATCCGCCTCGGGCTCGGCTGGGCGAAGTCGCTGTCCTTCACCACGGGCCAGTGCCCTGTCATGAAGTACAACCGGCAGCTGATGATGGCGATCCTGCACGACCGGGTCCACATCGCCGACGCGGTCCAGGCCACCGCGATCAGCCTGGACGACGCTCCCCGCGGCTACGCCGACTTCGACAAGGGCGCCGCGAAGAAGTTCGTGCTGAACCCGAACGGCTACCTGGGATGACCGACGGGGCGGGTCCTGCCCAGGGCCCGCCCCGAGCCCCGGGAGAATGGACGGGATGAGCGCGCACGGGCACGAGGCGACCGACTGGGACGAGGCCAGGCGGATCGTCGGCGAAGCGGTGGCGCGCTCCGGCGTCTCGACCGTCCCCCTCCTCGACGCCCGCGGAGCCGTCCTCGACCGCGCCGTCACCGCCGCCCGGCCGCTCCCCCACTACGACTCCTCGGCCATGGACGGCTGGGCCGTGCGCGGACCCGGGCCCTGGCCGCTCGAGGACGGCACCGCCGCGCCGATCGTCACCGGAGCCGCCGTGCCCGACTGGAGCGACGCGGTGCTGCCGTCCGAGCAGGGCGCGGTCCGCGACGACCTGCTCACGGCGCGGGCGCCCCTCCCGCCCGGCCGCCACGTCCGGCGCGCGGGCGACGAGGCCGCCCGCGGAGCCGTGCTGGTCGATGCCCGGACCCGCCTCACTCCCGCGCACCTCGCCCTGCTCGCGGTCGCCGGGATCGACGCGCTCGACGTCCGCCCGCCCGCCGCGGTCGACCTGCTCCTCACGGGGGACGAGGTCGACACCGAGGGGATGCCGCCCGCCGGACGGGTGCGCGACGCGTTCACGCCGCTGCTGCCCGCGCTGGTCGAGCTCTCGGGCGGAGCCGTGGGAGAGATCGTGCGCCGCGGCGACGACGAGGAGGCGATCGCACGGACGCTGCTGGCGGGCACGGCGCCGATCCTCCTCACGACGGGCGGGACCGGGCGCTCCCGGGTGGACGCGGTCCGTCGCGCCCTCGATGCGGTGGGCGCGCGCGTCCTCGTCGACGGCGTCGGAATGCGCCCCGGCCACCCGACCATGGCTGCGCTGCTGCCGGGAGGGACGCTGGTGATCGCGCTGCCGGGCAACCCGCTCGCCGCCCTGCTCGCGGCGGTCTCCTTCCTGCCGCCGGCCCTCGACGCGGCGTCCGGCGCCGCTGCCCCGCCCCTCGGCCGGGGCGTCCTCGCCGAGCCGCTCGGGCGCGCGGGGACCACGGTGCTCGTGCCCGTCTCCTCCGGCGAGGACGGCTGGCGGGCCTCCGCCGGCATCCGCTCGCACATGCTCACCGGTCTCGCCGCCTCGGAGGCCGTGGCCGTCGTGCCCGCACCGGGAGCGGCAGCGGGCGACTCGGTGCGCCTGCTGCCGCTGCCCTGGTGAGGCCTACGCCGCCGGTTCGAGGCGGATCACGACCGACTTCGAGGTCGGCGTGTTGCTGATCTTCGCGGTCGAGTCCAGCGGCACGAGGACGTTCGTCTCGGGGTAGTAGGCGGCCGCGCAGCCGCGGGGCGTGTCGTACGCCACGACGCGGAACGCCTCCGCCCGCCGCTCGACGCCGTCGGGCCACTCCGAGACCAGGTCGACCATCGCGCCGTCCGCGAAGCCCAGCTCGGCGACGTCGGCGGCGTGGACGAACACCACCCGGCGGCCGTCGTGGATCCCGCGGTAGCGGTCGTCCTTGCCGTAGATCGTGGTGTTGAACTGGTCGTGCGAGCGCAGCGTCTGCAGCAGCAGCCTGCCCTCCGGCACCCGCGGGTACTCGAGCGGATTCGCGGTGAAGCGGGCCAGGCCGGAGGGGGTGTCGAAGCGGCGCGAGTCGCGCGGCGGGTGCGGGAGGACGAAGCCGCCGGGCACGTCGATCCGGGCCTCGAAGCCGTCGAAACCGGGGACGACGTTGGCGATGTGCGAGCGGATGCGGCGGTAGTCGTCGCGCAGTCCCGCCCAGTCGACCCGGGGGACGTTCTCGCGGCCCTCGAGCAGCCGCTCCGCGATCCCCGTGAGGATCGCCACCTCCGAGCGCAGGCCCGGGCTCGGCGGGCGCAGGCGGCCCCGGGAGGCGTGCACGGCGCTCATCGAGTCCTCGACCGTGACCCGCTGCTCGCCCGAGCGCTGCACGTCGGAGTCGGTGCGGCCGAGGGTGGGCAGGATCAGCGCGCGCCGGCCGGTGACCACGTGCGAGCGGTTGAGCTTGGTCGAGACGTGGACGGTGAGGGCGAGCGAGCGCATCGCTGCCTCCGTCACTCCGCTGTCGGGCGTCGCCCGGGCGAAGTTGCCGCCGAGCCCCATGAACACGCGGGCCTTCCCGTCGCGCATCGCCCGGATCGCGGCGACCGTGTCCGTCCCGTGCACGCGCGGGGAGGAGAAGGAGAACTCGCGGTCGAGCGCGTCGTGGAAGGAGTCCGGCATCCGCTCGAAGATGCCCATCGTGCGGTCGCCCTGCACGTTCGAGTGGCCGCGCACCGGGCAGACGCCCGCGCCGGGCTTGCCGATGTTGCCGGTGAGCAGGAGCACGTTGACGACGTCCTTGAGCGTCGCGACCGAGTGCGCGTGCTGCGTGAGGCCCATCGCCCAGCAGACGACGGTGCCCTCGGACGCCGCGATCAGCTCGGCGACGGTGCGGATGCGCGTCTCGTCGATCCCGCTCGCCCGCTCGATCTCGTCCCACTGGACCTCCCGCAGCCTGTGGAGGTACTCGGCGAGGCCGCCGGTGCTCTCGCGGATGAAGGCGTGGTCGAAGACGTCGCCGCGCGACTCCTCCGCCTCGAGCAGCGCCTTGCCCAGACCCTGGAACAGGGCCTGGTCGCCGCCCAGCCGGACCTGGAGGAAGTGGTCGGCGAGGGCCGTGCCGTCGCCCAGGGTGCCGCGGACGGTCTGCGGGTTCTGGAAGCGGAGCAGCCCCGCCTCCGGCAGCGGATTCACGGCCACGATGGTGCCGCCGGCGCGCTTGGCGCGCTCCAGCGCGGTCAGCATCCGCGGGTGGTTCGTTCCGGGGTTCTGGCCGGCGACGATGATCAGCGGTGCCCGCTCCACGTCGCGCAGGCTCACCGAGCCCTTGCCGATCCCGATCGTCTCGGTGAGGGCGGAGCCGCTGGACTCGTGGCACATGTTCGAGCAGTCGGGCAGGTTGTTCGTGCCGAAGCCGCGGACCATCAGCTGGTAGACGAAGGCCGACTCGTTCGAGGTCCGACCGGACGTGTAGAAGATCGCCTCGTCGGGGCTCGCGCAGGCGCGCAGCTCCTCGGCCACGAGGTCGAGCGCCTCATCCCAGCCCACCGGCCGGTAGTGCGTCGCGCCCTCCTCGAGCAGCATCGGCTCCGTGAGCCGGCCCTGCTGGCCGAGCGCGAAGTCGTCCCACTCCTCCAGCTCCGCGACGGGGTGCGCGGCGAAGAACGCCGATGTGACGGTGCGGAGCGTGGCCTCCTCGGCGACCGCCTTCGCTCCGTTCTCGCAGAACTCGGCGACGTGGCGCTTGTCGCCCTCCGGCCAGGCGCAGCCCGGGCAGTCGAATCCGGTCTTCTGGTTCACCCGCAGGAGCGTCTCGGCGCTGCGCACCGGGCCCATCTGCTTGAGCGAGATCTCGAGGGCGTGGGCGACGCCGGGGATCCCGACGGCGCGTCTCTTCGGCGACCGGACGGAGAGGCGGCTCTCGTCGATCGGACTCTCGCGGGGCTCGGCGTCATCGACCATTCCTGCATCGTACGTCCGCACCCCGGCATCGCTCCCGGTTCCCGGTGGGAGGATGACCTCCACCGCCTGAGGAGACCCATGAGCCGCAGTGTCGCCCGCACCCGCCTGACCGCCGTCCGCGCCGACGATCCGCCCCGCCGTCGCGAGGACGTCCTGGCCGTCGAGGAGCCGCTCGAGATCCGCGTCGGCGGACGGCGCTTCAGCGTGACCATGCGCACGCCCGGCGACGACTTCGACCTGGTCGCGGGATTCCTGGTGTCCGAGGGGGTGCTCACCGAGTCGGAGCAGCTCGCGGCGATGCGCTACTGCGCGAGCGGCTCCGGGCCGGGCGAGAACACGTACAACGTGGTCGACGCGAGCGTCCGCGGCGGGCGGGAGGCCGTGCTGCTCGAGCGCGAGCGGTCGGTGTACACGACGAGCTCGTGCGGAGTGTGCGGGCTCGCGTCGCTCGAGGCGGTCGCCACCGACTCGGCGTGGAGCGTCGCGGAGGACGACCTGCGGGTCGAGCGGGAGCTGCTGGTCTCGCTCCCCGATCGGCTCCGCGAGGCGCAGGCGGTGTTCGAGCGGACGGGCGGCGTCCACGCGGCCGGGCTGTTCGACGCGGACGGCTCGCTGCTGGTGCTCCGGGAGGATGTCGGGCGGCACAACGCCGTGGACAAGGTGGTCGGCTGGGGGCTCCGGGAGGGCCGGCTGCCGTTGCGGGGGACGCTGCTGCAGGTGTCGGGGCGCGCCTCGTTCGAGCTGGTGCAGAAGGCCGTGATGGCCGGCATCCCCCTGCTCGCCGCGGTCGGTGCCCCGTCGTCGCTGGCGGTGGACCTGGCTCGCGACTCCGGCCTCACCCTGATCGGCTTCAGCCGCGGCTCCGGCTTCAACCTCTACGCGGGCGACGCGCGCCTGCTGCCCTGAGCCGGGGCTCCTCGGCCGGCTCCTGCCGATGGAGCAGCCCGCGCAGCAGCCGCATCGAGATCCCCCTCGTACTCGGTGGCTCTCGACACGCCGCGTCCCGGGGCTACTCGACCAGCGAGGGTCGCCGCGTGTTCGGCAGAGGGCGCGACCCGGAATCGCGTGCGAGCGATTCAGGGCAGCCCGACAAGACCCGCTCTGCGCAACGCAGGCCCAGGAGAAGCCGACCGCGGTCGTGCAGCGGGCCACCGCTGCACGACGAGCGAGCACCGCCGCGTGCCAGCGATTCAGGGCAGCCCGACGTACCCGGCTCTGCGCGATGCAGGCCCACGAGAAGCCGACCGCGGTCGCGCAGCGGGCCACCGCTGCACGACGAGCGAGCACCGCCGCGTGCCAGCGATTCAGGACAGCCCGACAGGAGCCGCTCCACGGGAGCCGCCACCCCCGGAAGCCGACCGCGAGTCGTGTCGCGGCTGCGCCGCTACACGACCGACAAGGACTGCCGGGCGATCTCCAGCTCCTCGTTCGTGGGGATGACGAGGACGGCGACGCGGGAGTCGTCGGTGGAGATGCGGCGGGCGCCGCGGTCGGAGGACGTGTTGCGCTCGGGGTCGAGCTCGATGCCCAGGCCCTCGAGGCCGCGGAGGGCGCCGGCGCGGACGGCGGCGACGTTCTCGCCGACTCCCGCCGTGAACACCACGGCGTCGACGCGGCCCAGCTGGGCGTAGAAGGCCCCGATGTAGTGGCGGAGGCGGTGGTAGTAGACCTCGAGCCCGGCGCGGGCCTGCTCGTCGCCGGCCTCGGCCGCCTCCTGGACGTCGCGCATGTCGCCGCGACCCGTGAGGCCGAGGAGGCCGCTTCGGCGGTTGAGGAGGGTGTCGAGCTCGTCGATCGAGAGGCTCGCCTTGCGGGCCAGGTGGAAGACGACGGCCGGGTCGAGGTCGCCGGAGCGGGTGCCCATCACCAGGCCCTCGAGCGGGGTCATGCCCATCGAGGTCTCGACGGAGACGCCGCCGTCGACGGCGCAGGCGGACGCTCCGTTGCCCAGGTGCAGGACGATCGTCTTCAGGTCGGAGCGGCGGCGGCCGAGGTAGGCGGCGGCGGCCTCCGAGACGAACTTGTGCGAGGTGCCGTGGAAGCCGTAGCGGCGGACGCGGTGCTTCTCGGCGAGCTCGGCGGGAAGCGCGTACGTCGACGCCTCGGCCGGGATCGTGTGGTGGAAGGCGGTGTCGAAGACGGCGACGTGCGGGACGTCCGGGAAGGCCTTCTGCGCAGCCTCGATGCCCTCGAGGTTGGCGGGGTTGTGCAGCGGGGCGAGGTCGGCGAGGTCCTCGATGTTGATCTTGACCAGGTCGGTGACGACGGTGGGCTCGAAGAAGCGCTTGCCTCCGTGCACGACGCGGTGGCCCACGGCGACGGGAGGGAACTCGTCGAGGCTCGGGCCGTGCTCGCCGAACGCGCGGATCATCGCGTCGAAGCCGGCGGTGTGGTCGGGGATCGGCCCCTCGATCTCGAACGACTCCCCGTCGCGGGTGTGCTTCGTGCGGCCGGTGTCCTCGCCGATCCGCTCGACGAGACCGCTGGCGAGCGTCTCCTCGGTGGTCATCTCGATGAGCTGGTACTTGAACGACGACGATCCGCTGTTGACGACGAGGACGACGGACATGAGGGGACTCCTGGGGTGATCGGGGTCGGGAGTGGCAGCGGCGGGGTCGCCGCTAGCGCACCACGGGGATGGCGGCGGTGGGCGGGACGATGGCCTGGGTGGCGGCCTGGATGGCCGTGATCGCGACGGTGTTGACGATGTCCTGCACGAGCGCGCCGCGCGAGAGGTCGTTGACCGGCTTGCGCAGACCCTGGAGGACCGGTCCGATGGCGACGGCGCCGGCCGAGCGCTGCACGGCCTTGTAGGTGTTGTTGCCCGTGTTGAGGTCGGGGAAGATGAACACCGTCGCGCGCCCGGCGACCTGGGAGCCGGGCATCTTCGAGGCCGCGACCGCCGCGTCGGCCGCCGCGTCGTACTGGATCGGGCCCTCGACGAGCAGGTCGGGCCGGCGCTCGCGCACCAGAGCCGTCGCCGCGCGGACCTTCTCGACGTCGGCGCCGGCTCCGCTCTCGCCGGTGGAGTAGGAGAGCATCGCGATGCGGGGGTCGATCCCGAACTGCTGGGCTGTCTCGGCGGACGAGATCGCGATGTCGGCGAGCTGCGCCTCGGTGGGGTCGGGGTTCACCGCGCAGTCGCCGTAGACCAGCACGCGGTCGGCGAGCGCCATCAGGAACACGCTCGAGACGACGGAGACGCCCGGGCTCGTCTTGATGATCTCGAAGCCGGGGCGGATGGTGTGCGCGGTCGTGTGCGCGGCTCCCGAGACCATCCCGTCGGCCAGGCCGAGCTGCACCATCATCGTGCCGAAGTAGGAGACGTCCGTGACGGTGTCGTAGGCGTGGTCGTAGGTGATGCCCTTGTGCGCGCGGATGCGGGCGTACTCCTCGGCGAAGCGCGCGCGGTGCTCGGGGTCGAGGGTGCTCAGCACGCGCGCGCCGTCGAGGTCGAGGCCGAGGCCCGCCGCACGGGCGCGGATCTCGGCCTCCTCGCCGAGGATCGTGAGCCGGGCGATGCCGCGCTTGAGCACGGTCGCGGCGGCACGGAGGATCCGGTCGTCGCCGCCCTCGGGCAGGACGATGTGGCGGTCGGCGATGCGCGCGCGCTCGATCAGCCCGTACTCGAACATCAGCGGCGTGACGACCTCGGACCGGCCGACGTCGAGGAGGGTGAGCAGCTCGACCGCGTCGACCGCCTCCTGGAAGAGGGCGAGGGAGGTGTCGCGCTTGCGCGGGGAGTCGGCCGCCAGGCGGCCGCGGGCCGCGGTGACGCGGACGGCGGTGTCGTAGGTGCCGAGCTCGGTCATCACGATCGGCACGCGGCTGTCGACGCCCTCGATCAGCCGGACGATCGGCTCCGGCAGCTCGAAGCCGCCGTTGAGGATGATGCCGGTGACGGTGGGGAACGTGCCGGAGGCGTACGCCATGATCACGGCGAGGACGACCTCGGGCCGGTCGCCGGGGACGATCACGACGCCGCCCTCGGTGAGCCGCGGCAGGACGTTCACCATGGACATGCCGGCGATCACCACGCCGAGCGCCTCGCGGCCGAGCAGCTCCGGATCGCCCGCGACGACGACGCCGTCGACCGCCTCGACCAGGCGGGACAGGCTCGGAGCGACGAGGAACGGATCCTCGCGGATCGCCCAGACCGGGACGGTGGCGGGGATGCTCTCGCGGATCGCGGCGACGGCGTCGGCGGCGGTGTCGGGATCGGCGCGGTTCGCGATCACTCCGATGAGGCTCGCGTGGGCCGTGCGGAGCTCGACCGAGGCGAGCTCCGTGATCTGGCGCATCTCCTCAGGCGTGCGCGCGGGAGCCTGGCCCAGCTGCTCGCTGCGGGACGAGTCACGGCCGGTGAGGACGAGCAGGACCGGAGCGCCGAGGTTGGCGGCGATGCGGGCGTTGTAGCCGAGCTCGGTGGGGCTGCCGACGTCCGTGTAGTCGGAGCCGAGGATGACGACGGCGTCGCACCGGGCCTCGACGCCCTTGTACCGCTCGACGATCCGCGAGAGCGCCGCCTCGCCGTCGGCGTGGACGTCCTCGTAGGTGACGCCGATGCAGTCCTCGTAGGCGAGGCCCGAGTCGGAGTGGCCGAGCAGCATCTCGAGCACGTAGTCCGGCTCGGAGGTGGAGCGGGCGATCGGGCGGAAGACGCCGACCCGCTGCACCTGGCTGCTGAGCGCATCGAGGACGCCGAGGGCGACCGTGGACTTGCCCGAATGACCTTCGGCGGACGAGATGTAGATGCTCTGAACCATCGGATCCAGCCTACCGAGGGGGTCCCTCCGCCTGGCTGAGTAGAGGCCAGGGATGGGAGGGCGTGCATGGCGCGCGGCTGTGAAGGAGCGTCCGCAGTCGGTAGGGCCTCGTAGCGGCTGTGCGGCGGTCCATCGGCGGAGCAGGCGGGCCGGTTAACGGAAGGAGACCCCCCGCGCACCCGCCAGAGCCCGGTTACCCTTGCTGCGTTTCCGCCCTGGGGGAGTTGGCCTGGATGGCGCCACGCGGGGAGCCGGGTGACAGTCTAACCGACGACGGCGGCCGAGGAGAGCGGGGCGTGTCGGGGTCGTGGTCAGCGGGAGCCTCCGACACCGGCTAGTATCGATGAGTCGCGGCTCAGGTCGTGCCAGGAGGATTCGCCTAGTGGCCTATGGCGCACGCTTGGAAAGCGTGTTGGGTGAAAGCCCTCGGGGGTTCGAATCCCCCATCCTCCGCGAACGGTGTCCGTTGCTCTCGCCAGCACGGGCACCGTTTTGTTTAACCGGTGCGGCCGATCGTCGGAGCCCGGTCGACCGGTGGAGGCGTCGATCGGAGCGGCCCACTCACGCAGCGCCGGGTTCGCCCTGCCGGGGCACACCCGGCTGCAGCCGACGACGTCGCGCCGAGCAGGCGCCGCCGATCGTTCGGCGCGCGCCGGGCGTGCGGGATCAGCCGTAGAGGTGGTTCGTCCGCGCGCAGGAGTCGGAGCAGAAAGCGCCACGGCGGGCGACGAGCGGGGCCGAGCAGGCGGCGCAGACGGGGCGGAAGAAGAGTTCGGCTATGGATCGCGACATGGTCCGACCGTAGGTGCCGGTCCCGGATCGTGCCCGTCGCCATCCGTAATACGACACCGCGGACGACAGGGCGGCGATACGGACCGGCCGACGACGCCGACCGTCAGTCGGCGATGCGCTCGAGCCATTCGTCGAGCAGGAGCCGCTCCCCCGCGCTGAGGGGCTCGATCTGCGGCAGCGCCGTCCGCAGGGCGACGGCGTGCGCGACGACCGCACGGGCGGCGGGATCGGTGGGGCCCGCCTCCGCCGTGGTGATCGCCGCGAGGACGGACTCGCGCGAGCGGGACGAGAGCTCGTCGTCGGGGTCGGCGAGGGCGGTCAGCGTGAGGGTGCAGCCGAGCGCGGCCGACTGGAGCAGGCGGGAGGCACGCTCGACGTCGACGGTGAGGCGGCCGGCTTCGGCGACGGCCCGGACCGCGTCGAGGAGGACGCCGCGGGACAGGCGCGCCGCCTCCGACTCCTCCCCCGGCCGCGCGGTGAACATCAGCGCGTAGAGGTGCGGTTCGGCGAGTCCGAAGGCGACGTGGTGATCCCAGGCGGCACGGAGCGCGTCGGCCGGGTCGGCCGGCGCCTCGCTCCGCTCGAAGTCGGCGAGGGCCGTGGCGAATCCGGCTGCCGCGGCCGAGTCGAGCAGCCCGCGCAGGTCGCCGAACGTCCGGTAGATCGTGGGGGCCTGCACTCCCGCCGCCGCGCTGATCGCCCGCGTCGACACCGCGTCCCGCCCGCCGTCCGCCAGCAGCTCGACCGTCGCTCGGAGGATCCGCTCCCGCGTCGTCCCGCTCTCACTCATGCTACCGACGCTAACACGCTTCCGTTAGCGCCTCGTCTCCCCGAGCGGCCCGGGTCGCGTCAGCGCCGTCGGGCGGTCCCGAAGATCCCGCGGACCACCTCGCGCAGCAGCGTCCTGCCGGCGCTCGAGCCCAGCACCTCCTCGACGACCGTCTTGTCGCGGCGGGTGGTGCGGGTCCCGCGGGAGGTCGGTGCCGTGCGCCGTCGGGAGCGCTCGGCGGCCTGGTCGGCGGCGCGCTCGGCGGCGGCCCGCTCCTTCGCGCGGCGGGCGGCGTCCGCGGTCTCCTCCTTGGCGCGACGCGCGTCCTCCTTCGCGCGGCGGGCGTCGTCGGCGGCCTGCTGCTCGGCGGCGGCGCGGGCCTCCTCGGCGTCGGCGGCGGCGTCGAGCCGGCGGGTGAGGATCTCGCGGGCGGAGTCGCGGTCGAGGGGCGTGCCGTAGCGCGCGAGGAGCGGGGACCTCTGGACGCTCGCCTCGCGGTCGGCCTCGGGGGTGGGCTTCATCGAGCCGAGCGGGGCGCGGAGACGCGTCCAGGCGACCGGGGTCGGGGCGCCGCGCTCGTTCATGACCGTCACGATCGCCTCGCCGATGGGGAGCGCCTGGAGGACCTCGCCGAGGTCGTAGTCGCTCTCGGGGTAGGTCGAGACGGTGGCGCGGAGGGCCTTGGCGTCGTCCGGCGTGTGCGCGCGGAGCTGGTGCTGCACGCGGGAGCCGAGCTGGGCGAGGACGTCGCCCGGCACGTCCTTCGGGGTCTGCGTGACGAAGACGATGCCGACGCCCTTGGAGCGGATGAGGCGCACGGTCTGGGTGATCGCGGCGAGGAAGTCCTTCGACGCGTCGCGGAAGAGCAGGTGCGCCTCGTCGAAGAAGAACACCAGCTTCGGCTTGTCGAGGTCGCCGACCTCCGGCAGGTCGTTGAAGAGGTCGGCGAGCAGCCACATCAGGAAGGTGGAGAACAGAGCCGGTCGGTCGGCGACTCCGGGGACCTCGAGGAGGCTGACGACGCCGCGCCCGTCGGCGGCGAGGCGGAGGAACTCGGCCGTGTCGATCTCGGGCTCGCCGAAGAACACGTCGGCGCCCTGGTCGGCGAACGCGATCAGCTCGCGGAGGATCACGCCGGCGGTCGCCTTGGACAGCCCGCCGAGCTCGGCGAGCTCCGCCTTGCCCTCGTCGCCGACGAGGTAGGTGAGCACGGCGCGGAGGTCGGACAGGTCGACGAGCGGGAGACCGGCGCTCTCGGCGTAGTGGAAGACGAGACCGAGGCTCGACTCCTGCGTGTGGTTGAGGCCGAGCACCTTCGCGAGCAGCAGCGCGCCGAATCCCGTCACGGTGGCGCGGACGGGGACGCCGGTGCCGATGCCGCCGAGCGCGAAGTACTCGGCGGGGGCCGCCTCCGCCCGCCAGTCCTGGCCGATGCCGCGGGTGCGGGCGAGCAGCGCGTCGGTCGCGGTGCCCGGAGTGGCGAGGCCGGAGAGGTCGCCCTTGATGTCCGCGGCGAAGACGGGGACGCCGTGGGCCGAGAGCTGCTCGGCGAGGACCTGCAGCGTCTTCGTCTTGCCGGTGCCGGTCGCGCCGACGACGAGGCCGTGCCGGTTGAGCATGCCGAGCGGGATGCGGACGGGCACGTCGATCCGCGCGTCGCCGTTGACGAGGGCGCCGAGCTCGAGGGCCGGGCCGGTGAACGCGTACCCGGCGCGCACGGCGTCGACGGCGCTCTCGGGGAGCGGACCGGGGGCCGGGGCGGGCGCCGAGGGGGTGGGCGGAGCATCTGCATCCGGAGCGATCGGACCGGAAGCGACGGCGTCCGGAGCGACGGCGTCCGGAGCGACGGGAGCAGCGGACTGCTCCGCTCCGCTCCCCGACGCCGCCACCAGCCGCACGTCGTCCGCGACGGCCTCCGCCTCCTCCGGGCCGGCCGCCGCGTTCAGCGCCGCGGCCGCCGCCTCCGCTCGCATCAGGGCCTCGGCGGCCTCCGCCTGCAGTCGGCGGGCGGCCTCCAGGGCCGCGCGCGCCTCGTCCCTCGCCGAGGCGAGCCCGTCGTCGTCACTCATGGGCTCAGCCTAGGTCGGCGGCGCCGGTCAGTCCTCGCGGACGTGCCAGGACTGTCCGTACCCGCCGTCGGCCTCGGGGCGGGCCATCAGCTCGAGGAACGGGTCGGCGCTGAACGCCTCCGGCCCGAGCACTCCGGCGCCGGTCCACACGCCGGTCGCGAGGAGCTCGAGCGCGACCACCGGGTTGAGCGCCGTCTGCCAGACCACGCACTGGGTGCCGTACTCGGCCATCGTCCACTCGTTGTCGCTCACGTGGTAGAGGTACACCTCGCGGCGGGCGCCGTCCTTCGTGCCCGAGACGAAGAGGCCGGCGCAGGTCCTGCCCGTCATCCGCGGGCCGATGCCGGCGGGGTCGGGCAGGGCGGCGGCGACGACGTCGCGCGGCGAGACCTCGACGGGACCGCCGGCCGAGCGGACCCGCAAGGGCTCGGTGCTGTCCAGGCCGAGGAGGTGGAGGGTGCGCAGGACGCCGATGAACTGCTCGCCGAGGCCGTACTTGAAGGTGACCTTCTTGGCGTCGAGCCAGCGCGGCATCAGCAGCACCTCCTCGTGCTCGACGTTCACGCACTCGACCGGGCCGATGCCCTCGGGGAACTCGAACACCTCCGGCTCCGAGAAGGGGGCGGTGGTGTACCAGCCGCGGTCGCGCTCGAACACCACCGGCGGGTTCAGGCACTCCTCGATCGTGGTCCAGATGGAGAAGGACGGAGCGAAGATCTCGCGGCCGTCCGCGTCGTGCACGACGAGGTTCGCTCCGTCCCGCACTCCGAGCTCGTCGATCTCGTCGAAGAGGTGGTCGGAGGCGTAGCGGGCGAAGACGTCGGAGAGTCCCGGCTCCACGCCCATGCCCACCAGGGCGAGGCGGCCGCGGGAGGACCACTCCTCCGCCGCGGCGAACTGCTCGTCGCCGAGCTTGAGCCCCGTCAGCTCGTGGGGCCGCTCGGGGTGCGGGAGCGAGAGGCTCATCGCCATGTCGAGGTAGTCGGCCTCGGCGGCGAGCGCTCCGGCGAAGATCGTCGGGACGAAGCGCGGCTCGACGGCGTTCATCACGTGGGTCGCCCCGTGCGCGCGGGCGACGGTCTCGACGTTCTCGGCGTCGGAGGCGTCGATCCGCGCGGCGACGAAGCGGTCGTCTGCACCGTGCCGCTCCGCGATCCAGGCGACCGTGCGCTCGGCGCGAGCGAGGTCGTAGTCGCAGACGATGATCTGCTCGAAGAAGGAGCGGCGCGCGGCGATCTTCGCGAAGGCGTCGCCGACGCCGCCGGCGCCGACCAGGAGGATTCTCATGGGGACACCGTAGCGACGGATCGCGTCGTCCACCATGCCGAGCACCGACGGAATCGGAGCGGAGCGCGCCTTCCGGCCACCGGATCCGTCATAGGGCGGCCCGCTCCCCCCGCTCGAGCAGGCGGAGGAAGCCGGAGAGGTGCCCGAGGCCGGTCAGCGAGGTCGGGAGCGACGCGGCGAGCGCCGGCGAGTGCACCAGGTACGCCGCCCACTTCGCCCGCGAGACCGCGACGTTCAGGCGGTTGGGCAGGAGGAGGAACTCCATTCCGCGCGGGACGTCGGCCCCGGAGGACGCGGCGAGCGACACGATGGCGACCACCGCCTCCCTGCCCTGGAAGAGGTCGACAGTGCCGACCGGCGTCTCCTCGAGGCCCGCGGCGTCGAGGGCGGTGCGGAGGAGCCCGCCCTGGGCGTTGTAGGGCGCGACGACGATGACGTCGGCCGCGGTCAGCGTCCGCTCGCCGTGCTCGTCGGTCCAGGCGCGGCCGACGAGGGAGAGGGCGATCTCGACGACGCGCCTCGCCTCGTCCGGCGAGGAGGTGGTGTCGCCCGCGTGCTCGACCGGGACGGAGTGCACGCCGGGCTCGACCCCCTCGAGGTGACGCACCTGCGGCGCCCGCGACCGCAGCGCGCCCTCGTAGGAGAGCTCGGAGACGGCATCGGAGAGCGCCGGGTGCATCCGGTGGGTCTGCGCGAGGAAGTAGCCGTATTCGGGCGGGAGGACGTCGTGCCCGTCGGCGAGCCAGCCGAGCGCCGACTCGTCGACCGGCTCCGGGTGCGCGCCCTGGCTCACCTGGGGCAGCTGCTGCGGATCGCCGAGCAGGAGCAGCCGCTGGGCGGAGACGGCCGACGCGATCGTCGGGGCGAGCGAGAACTGCCCGGCCTCGTCGACCACCAGGAGGTCGAGCGAGCGGCGCGGCACGGTGACCGGGTTCGCGAAGGTCCAGGCGGTGCCGCCGATGACGCAGCCGCCGCCCTCCTCGAGGACCGCGGTGAGTGCCGCCGCGTTCTTCACCGGCGCCCAGGGCGCCGCCTCGAGCGCCTCGGGCGGCGTGCCGTTCTTGGGCACCTTCGCCACCCTGGAGGGATCGACGCCGCGGCCGACGACGGCGCTCAGCACGTTCTCGACCACCGAGTGCGATTGGCCGACCACGCCGATGCGCCAGCCGTGCTCGTTCACCAGCCGTGCGATCACGTGGGAGCCGACGTAGGTCTTGCCGGTGCCGGGCGGACCCTGCACGGCGAGGGTCGCCCGCTCGAGTCCGAGCAGAGTGGTGACGACCGCGCCGATCACGTCGTCGCCCTGCACCGGAGCGACGGCTCCCGGCGGCACGCGGCGGAGGACGTCGAGCGTCGGGTCGGCCAGCATCGCGGGCAGCGCGTCGAGGACCTCGCCGCCCCACTCCGCGATCGCCTCGGGCTGGGGCGCGGCGCGCGGCGGCGGCGCGGGGGCGAGGGCGACCGGAGCGTCGTCGTGCGGATCCTCCCCCGCCTTCAGGCCCTCCTTGAGGAGCAGGACGATCCGCTCCCCGTCGTCGTCGACCGCGAGGATCTCGGAGCGCTCGGAGGCGCCGCGCAGACCGGGACCGGGCGAGGGCGCACCGGGGGGCGCCGGGGCCTCGTAGACCAGGTACGGCGACGAGCCGGTGCCGAGCCGGCTGCCGGGAGCGAGCCGGCCGAGGATCCGCAGCTCGCGCGACTGCGTGCGGGCGCGCGGGAGCTTCGCCCAGTCGCGGACGACCTCGACCCGGTCGATCATCACGACGTCGCGGGTGTCCGCCCACTCGTCCAGCGGCTGCCGGAGGCGGTCGAAGTGCTCCTGCCAGAAGGTCTTGGCCTCGCGGCGGTGGTAGTCGATCGCCGCGCCGGCGAGGGCGAGCGCGGTCTGGTCGGCCGTGCGCTCGCGCGGCTCGATCCCCTCGACCTGCGCCAGCAGTGCGACCGCGACCGGGTGCGGCTCGCGGGGCACGGGGATCTCGACCTCGAGCAGCGGCGGCAGCTCCTCGCGCGGCGGAGCGAGCTCCAGGAGCCAGTCGCGCAGGCGGAGCGTGGAGCGGCAGTCGTAGGCGTTGTACTCGGCGACGAGGTCGAGCCCGCGCTGCCCCTCGACAGGATCGGCCCTCTGTGCGGCGCGCGCCTCCACGTACATCTCGATGCTGTCGGTGGCGTTCGTGACGCCGGACGCGTCCCGCTCCTCCTCGCCCATGTAGAGCGGCTCCAGCTTCTTGAGCGAGTAGCTGCGCGAGCCCACGCGGAGCGCCCGCCGCACCACCGGGTACAGGTCGACCAGGACGCCGTCGCGCAGGAGCGCGTCGACCTCCTCCTCGCCGACCCCGTGGCGGAGCGCGAGCGAGAGCAGGTGGCTGCGCTCGTAGGAGGCGTAGTGGTAGACGTGCATCCGGGGGTGCTCGGCCCGGCGCGCCCGCAGGAGCGCGAGGAAGTCGAGGAGCGCCCGGCGCTCGGCCGCGAGGTCGTGCGCCCAGAGCGCGGTGAAGCGCTCCTGGTCGTCGACCATGCCGAAGAGGTAGTCGAGGCCCCACTCGCGGTTGTCCTCGGTGTAGAGCGGGTCGCCCTCGAAGTCGAAGAAGAGGTCGCCCGGATCGGGCGCGGGCAGCCCGGCGAGCACGGAGGCGTCGATCACCTCGACGGCCGGCACCGGCGAGGACTCCGACCGCAGCTGCAGCCGCGCCTGGGCGCGCAGGCCCTCGAGCGTGCCCACGCCCAGCCCGGGGACGGGGCCGTCGTGCTCGGCGAGCGCGTCGAGGGTGAGGACGCCGGCCGCCGTGAGCTTCGCCCGCTGGTCGAGCCGCATCCCGGCGACGAGGATCGGATCGCGGTGCGCCTGGACCTCGGGCGCGCAGACCGAGCAGCGTCCGCAGGAGGGGTAGCGCGGATCGCCCCACTCCAGCGGCTCGTCGGCGGCGAGGCGCTCGTCGAGCACGGCGCGGAGCCGGGCGCGCTGCACCCGCTGGACCGGGGCGACGACGGCCAGCTCGTGGCTGGTGACGGAGCCGTCGCCGAGCACGAGGTGCACCTGCTCCCCCACGCGGATGCCGCGCGCCTGCATCTGCTCGGCGTAGGCGGCGAGCTGCAGCAGCGCCGGGATCTTCGCGTGCCGGGCGAGCTTGGTGTCGTAGACCTCGTAGGCGCCGTCGGCGGTGCGGAGGAGGAAGTCCGAGAAGCCCAGGAACTCGCCGTCGAAGAAGGTGGCCTGGTAGAGCACGTCGACCCCGGCGCGCATCGCCTCGACGGCCGCCTCGGCCGCCGCGGGGTAGCCGGCGGGCTCGGGGCGCTCGAACTCGAGCACCTCGTGCGTGCGCTTCAGCTCGGCGAGGAAGCGGTGCTCGTGCTCGTCGCCGAGCACCGCGGTGCGCTCGAGCATCCCGTCCCTCTCGGCCTCGAGGCGCGGGGCGCGGCCGAGCAGGGCGTCGAACCGGCGGAGGACCGCCCACTCGCAGGCCGCCCAATTGGACAGGTCGGTGGGGCTCGTGACCACGCGGCCGGACTCCAGGTACACGCGACTCCTTCCGCGACCACCGGGCGGCGATCGGCTCCAGGCTAGGGCGCCCCTCCGACACTCGTGCGGCTGCGGCCACCACCCGCACCGCTCCGGCTCCGCGTGGCAGGCTGGGCCGATGACCCGCGCGCGCTTCGAGATCATCCCGGCCGACGACATCGGCGAGCGCGCCGCGCGGGCGTTCCCGGACCCCTCCGCGGTGACGCTGACCGTGACGAGCCTGCCGAAGCACGGGACCGAGCGGACCGTGGACTGCGCGGTCGCGCTGGCCGGGCGCGGGTTCCGCGTGGTGCCCCACCTGGCGGCGCGGAACGTCGAGGGCCGCGCCGCACTCGAGCGGGTCCTCGGGCGGATGGGCGAGGCGGGGATCGACGAGGCGTTCGTGATCTCGGGCGACGCGTCCTCGGCGGCCGGCACCTACTCCACGAGCCTCGAGCTCATCCGCGACGCCCGCGAGATCTCACCCGGGCTGGCCCTGGACATCGCAGGCTATCCCGAGGGCCACCCGCACCTCTCCGACGAGAGCATCGAGCGGCACCTGCGCGAGCGCGCTCCGTTCATCCGCTCGATCGTCACGCAGATGTGCTTCGACGTGGACGCGGTGGTCCGCTACGCCGATCGGCTCCGCGAGACGGGGATCACGTCCGATCTGTGGGCGGGCGTGCCGGGGCCGGTCGAGCGCTCGCGGCTGCTGACGCTGGGCGCGCGGATCGGAGTGGGCTCCTCGCTCGGCTTCCTGAAGCGGAGCACCTCGGTGGCCGGCGGGCTCCTCCGCGGACGCCGCTTCGACCCGTCCGCGTTCGTCGCGCGCCTGGAAGCGGCGGCGGGCGACCGCCTCGCGGGCCTGCACGTCTACACCTTCAACGAGCTCGACTCCCTCGCCGCCTTCGGCTGATAGGCGAGCCTCCGCGCTCCTCGGGCGCCGATCCTCGGGGCCTCGAAGCCCTCGCGCGGAGAGAACTGCGCCGGTCAGGTGGTGCGGCGGATCCAGATCGGCGGGTGCGGGAGCTCGGCCTCGGTGCGCAGGCGGCCGGCGAGCGGGGCCCAGACCACGAGCGCCACGCCGATCCCGAGCAGCAGGCCGCCGACGGTGTCGCTCAGCCAGTGGGCGCCGAGGTAGGTGCGGCTCGCCATCATCGCCACGGTGTAGAGGAAGCCCGCGATCCAGACCCACAGCAGCGGGAACACCAGGGCCAGCACCATCGCCGTCGTCGCCGCGTTGGCGGTATGGCCGGACGGGAAGGAGCCGTAGTCGCTGGTGACGAGCATGTCGGCCGGGCGGGCGCGTCCCACCAGCTCCTTGACGAGCTGGGTGGCGCCCACGCTGACCAGCGCGGCGATCGCGTAGTAGAGCGCGGCCCACCGCCTGCGGAACACCAGCAGCACGGCGACGATGCCGAGCGGGATGAGCGTCGTGCCGACGAGCCCCGCTCCGACCGTGTTCATGACGAGGGCCGGGATGTCCCAGACCGGCGAGCGGTGCTCGACGATCTCGTCCATCCACTCCACGTCGAAGCGGAAGGCCGAGGTGGGGCGGAAGGCGATCAGCACGGCGAGGAGCACCGTGAGCAGGATCGCGAGCGACGCGGAGATCAGCGGCCAGCGGCGGGAGACCCGGTGGGCCGCCTCCTTCGTCAGCAGCCGGGCGGCGACGTCGTCGGACGGCACCTGCTCGCGCATCCGCGCACGCTGGACGGCGTCGGGGCGCGCGATTCCGGGCTCGGTCGACAGGCGGTCGTCGCGGTGATCCATCCGGACATGATGCCGTCACCCGGCGTTCCCCCGCTGGGGGTTGCGGGGCGGCTCGGCCGACCGTTCGGAAGACCGGCGTCCGCGCGGCGGGGTTCATGTCAGGGTTCGAGCGGCCTTGCGGATCCCCGGCCTTCCCCCGCGGGGGTCTCGCGGCGCGGCTCAGCCGGCCGCGCGGGCCAGGCGGGCGGCGCGGAGGGCGTCGAGCCGGGTCGGCTCGGAGGAGCGGGCGAGGAGCCGCGCGGCGACGGCGCTCACGCGGGAGTCGTCCGAGGCGGAGGCCCGTTCGAGGGCGGCGGCCGCGTCGGGACCGGTGATCGAGCCGAGCGCCATCACGGCCGAGACCGCGAGCGCGGAGTCGTCGCTGCCTGCGGCCCCGTCCAGCGCGTCGACGGCAGGACGCGCGTCGTCGCCCAGGTAGCCGAGTGCGGCAGCGGCGTGACGCCGGACCGGCGCGGACCCCTCGCGGAGGGCCTGCTCCAGACCGGGGACGGCCGCGGCGCCGAAGGAGGCGAGGACGTCGGTGAGCACGTTCTGCGCCTCCGCGTCGTCGTCGCCGAGCAGGCCCAGCAGGACCGGCAGCGCGCGCTCGTCGCCGAGGCGGCCCAGCGCGAAGCGGGCCTTCGCGGCGACGGCGGGCTCGGAGTCGGCGGCCAGCGGGGCGATGTCGTCGAGCGTCGCCGGGTCGAGGATCTTGCTGAGCACGTGCAGCGCCTGCGTGCGCACCCGGGGCTCGCGGCCGAGCGCCTCGCGCGCGACGGGGACGGCGGCGGAGCCGAGGCGGCCGAGCGACCAGGTGAGCACGTCGCGGACGAAGAAGTCCGGCTCCTCCCACAGGTGCGCGGCGAGGGGCTCGGCGGTGGCGGGCTCGGCGAGCTCGCCCAGGGTCATCGCCGCGCGGAGGCGGACGTCGCGGTCGGGGTCGGAGAGCTCGGCGAGCAGGGCGGAGGAGTCGCGGGAGGACATGGGAGGGGACTGTAGCAGCGGCGCTCGGGAGCGGATCCAGCGAGGGCCGGAGCGCCCGGGAGGAGCCGCAGGAGCGGGGCGTGCCGGACCGCCGGGACCCGGAGCCGAGCGCTCAGTCCTGCAGCGCCGGGACGCTCCTCGGCCGGACGATCAGCCAGAGCGCCAGGATCGACACGGTCGCCGTCGCCATCATCACCACGGCCATCGGCACGGCCGAGCCGGCGCCGAAGACCCCCGAGATCGGCGACAGCAGTCCGGCGGTGCCGAAGTTCACCGCTCCGAGCAGCGACGCGGCCGTCCCCGCCTCCCGGCCGTGGTTGACCAGGCCGAGGACCTGCACGCACGGGAAGCTGAAGCCGCAGGACGCGATGAAGAACCACAGCGGGACGAGCGTGCCCCAGAGCCCCAGCCCGAGCACGTCGAAGAGGGCGATCAGGCCGGCGGAGGTGAACAGCGTCAGCGTCGTGATCGCGAGGATCCACTGCGGCCCGATCCTCCGGCTGAGGTAGGAGGACGCCTGCACGCCGAGGACGACGCCGAGCGAGTTCACGGCGAAGAGCAGCCCGTACTGCTGCGCGTCGAATCCGTAGAGGCCCTGGAACAGGAACGAGGAGCTGGAGAGGTAGGTGAACAGGCCGGCGAAGGTCATGCCCCCGATCACCGCCACTCCGAGGAACACGCGGTCGCTGAGGACGGCCCGGTAGCGCTGCACGAGCGAGCGGTGCTCGCGCTCGTGTCGGGCGGCGCGGGGCCGGGTCTCGACGACGAGCAGGCCGACGGCCGCGACGACCAGCACGCCGTAGGCGGCGAGGAAGACGAAGATCCCGCGCCAGTCCATGATCAGCAGCAGCTGCGAGCCGATGACCGGCGCGAGCACGGGCGCGAGGCCCGACACCAGGGCGAGCCGGGACAGCATCCGCACCAGCGGGCGTCCGCCGAAGAGGTCGCGGACCATCGCCATCGCGACCACGCCGCCCGCCGCCGCACCGGCTCCCATCAGGAAGCGGAAGACGCCGAGCGTGACGATCTCGGGGGCGAGCGCCGCGCCGACGCAGGCCAGGACGTGCAGCGAGGTGGCCAGGAGGATCGGCAGGCGCCGGCCGACCGCGTCGCTCCAGGGGCCCACGACCAGCTGGCCGAGCGCGAAGCCGAGGGTCGTGCCGGTGAGGGTCAGCTGGACCGCCGCCTCCGACACGTTCAGCTCGCTCTGCAGCGCGGGGAACGCCGGCAGGTAGAGGTCGATCGTGAACGGCCCGAGGGCGGTCAGCGAGCCGAGGACGATCACGTAGACGAGGCGCTGGCGGGCCGTCAGGGCGTCGCCCGGGTGACGGTGCACCGGGAGGGAGGCGGTCGGAGTCGAGGCGGGAGTGGACACGGAGTGCCTTCCTGCGCAGGGCGCAGCGGGGTGGGAGGGAGGGGTGCGGCCGGTGTCGTCCTCGGCGCGGGAGCGGACCTCGTCGGCTCCACGCCGCTCGGTCGAATCAATTCGATCATGCGTCGGACAGCGGCGCCACCCCTCGGCCCGCCGTCGGGTCAGACCGGGTGGAGCGGAGTGCCGAGCGGGTCGGCGAGCAGGCGCTCGAAGGCGAGCTCGGCGGCGCCCAGCATGAGCAGATCGGCGCCGAGCTCGGTCCGCACGATGCGCACGGAGTCGAGCGCGACCCGGAAGGGGCCGCCGCGGCCCAGGCGCTCCTCCAGGAACCCCGGCGCGACTCCGATCAGCGCCCCGAGGAAGCCGCCCAGCACCACGAGCTGCGGGTTGAACACGTTGATCACGTTGCGCAGGGCGACCGCGAGGTGCCCGAGCTGGCGCTCGACCTCGGCGCGGACGGCCGGGTCCTCGGAGGCGGCGAGCGCCTCCTCCAGCCGCTCGCTCTCGTCGAGGCCGAGCACGGTGAGCAGCTCGGCGCGGCCGACCTCGGTCTCGAGGCAGCCGACGGCACCGCAGTGGCAGTCGATGCCCGCGCTGTTGACGAGGGTGTGGCCGATCTCCCCCGCGTAGCCGTCGATGCCGTGCAGAGGCGCGCCGCCGACGATGACGCCGGCGCCCACTCCGCTCGCGCCGCCGTTGAGGTAGACGAGGTGCGAGACGTCGCGGCCGGCGCCGAGGACGCTCTCGGCGAGCGCACCGAGGTTGGCGTCGTTCGCCGAGAGGACGGGTAGGCCGGTCGCGTCCGCGAGCATGCGGGAGAAGGGCTCGTCGTCCCAGCCGAGGTGCGGGCCGACCCGGACGAGGCCGTCGGCGTCGCGGACGAGGCCGGGCACGGCGACGCCGATGCCGACGGTCCGCGTCTCCTCGGGCAGCTCGGCGAGCAGCTCGGCGACCGCCTCGGCCGCCAGACGGGCCGCGGCCTCGGCGGTGGGGACGGAGGCGGAGCGGCGGATGCGGCGGCGGACGACGGCGTCGACCCCGACCACGGCGACCGTGACGGCGTCGATCTCGGGGTTCACGGCGAGCGCGACGACTCCGGGATCGGCCTCGACGACGGGGCTCGGCCGGCCGACCTGGTTCGGCGTGGCGGGCTCGCGCTCGCGCACGATGCCGAGCTCCACCAGCTCGCCGACCAGCGCCGCGATCGTGGAGCGGTTGAGGCCGGTCAGGCGGGTCAGCTGCGAGCGGGAGCGGGGGCCGCCGCGGTGCACGAGGCGGAGGATCGCCGAGAGGTTGTGCCGCCTGACGCGGTCGAGGTTGTTGCCGCGCGTCGCGTGGTCGGGCATCCGCGGTCTCCTCTGCTTGCGGGGGTCAGCCTAGCCGGGGGCGGGGCCGGGGTCTCGAGGGGAGGGCTGCGCCCGCTGCTCGATCAGCAGGAGGGCGCCGCTCAGGCCTCGACCCAGGTCCAGGTGCCGGCCGGGCCGTCGACCGAGACGTCGCCGCCGGAGCGCGTCACGGTGAAGACCGTCTCCTCCCCCGTGTCGTGCGCGACGACCCGGACCGGCGTCGCTCCGTCCGGCCCCGGGAACACCCTCAGCTCGAGCCCGTCGAGGTAGTCGTACTCGGCCGAGTCCTGGCGGGCCCCCACCGGGATCACCGCCCCCTCGCGCACGTACAGCGGCAGCGAGTCGAAGCCGTGGACCTCACGGCACCACTCCCCCGTCGAGACGATCCGCTCGCCCGTCCACCAGCTCGTCCACGTCCCGCGCGGGAGGTAGAACTCGACCGTGCCGTCCTCGGTGAACACCGGAGCGACGAGCAGGTCGTGCCCGAGCAGGTACTGCGTGTCGAGGTGGGCGGCGCTGCGGTCGTCCTCGAACTCGAGCGCCATCGGGCGCATGATCGGGACGCCGGTGCTCGCCGCCTCCGCCCCCGCCGCGAAGAGGTAGGGCATCAGCGAGAGCTTCAGCCGGGTGAAGAGCCGGGTGACCTCCACGGCCTCCTCGTCGAACGCCCACGGCACGCGCACCGAGGAGGATCCGTGCAGCCGCGAGTGCGAGGAGAGCAGGCCGAACGCGAGCCAGCGCTTGAACACTCCGGGATCGGGCGTGCCCTCGAACCCGCCGATGTCGTGCGCCCAGAAGCCGAACCCGCCCAGGGCGAGCGAGAGGCCTCCGCGCAGGGTCTCGGCCATCGACACGTAGGAGGAGGTGTTGTCCCCGCCCCAGTGCACCGGCAGCGACTGCCCGCCGACCGTGGCGCTGCGGGCGAAGAGGACCGCGCGGCCCTCGCCGAGCTCCTGCTCGAGCACCTCGTGCACCGCGCGGTTGTAGAGCTGGGTGTACCAGTTGTGCATGGCCTCGGGGTCGGTCCCGTCGGCCCAGACGACGCCCTCCGACGGGATCCGCTCGCCGAAATCGGTCTTGAAGGAGTCGACGCCCTGGCGCACGAGGACGCGGAGCTTCTCCTGGAACCAGGAGGTCGCCTCCGGATTCGTGAAGTCGATCAGCGCCATGCCGGCGACCCACATGTCCCACTGCCAGACGTCGCCGGACGCCGTTCTGAGCAGGTACCCCTTCTCGCGCCCCTCGGCGAACAGCGGCGACGCCTGCGCGATGTACGGATTGATCCAGACGCAGGTGTGCAGCCCGCGCTCGTGCAGGCGGGCGAGGATCCCCTCCGGGTCCGGGAAGGTGCGCGGGTCCCACTCGAGGTCGGTCCACTGGAACTCGCGCATCCAGAAGCAGTCGAAGTGGAACGCCGACAGCGGCAGCTCCCGCTCCGCGAAGCCGTCGATGAAGGAGTTCACCGTCTCCTCGTCGTAGCTCGTGGTGAAGCTGGTCGTCAGCCAGAGCCCGTAGCTCCAGGCGGGCACGACGGAGGGGCGGCCCGCGAGGCCGGTGTAGCGCCGCAGCACGTCCTTCTTCGTCGGGCCCTGGATCACCAGGTACTCCAGCGCCTCGCCGCCGACCGAGAACTGCACGCGCTCGACCGCCTCGGAGCCGATCTCGAACGAGACGAGGCCGGGATCGTTCACGAGCACGCCGTAGCCGCGGCTGGAGAGGTAGAACGGGACGTTCTTGTAGGCCTGCTCGGAGGAGGTGCCGCCGTCGGCGTTCCACACGTCCACCGTCTGGCCGTTCTTCACGAAGGGGCCGAAGCGCTCGCCGAGCCCGTAGACCAGCTCTCCGACGCCGAGGTCGAGCTGCTCGTGCAGGTAGGCGGCTCCGTCCGGTCCGGTCAGGTAGCCCTGCGCCTTGTGCCCGGAGCCGGTGAGGCGCGTGCCGGTCGAGGTGTCCCAGAACTCCAGCGACCACGGAGCGCCCTGCCTGATCCGGACCTCGAGGTCGCCGGTGCGCAGCACGCCGCCGGACTCCGTCACCTCCGCCGCTCCGACGTCGCCCCCGGCCAGCTCGAAGCCGGGCCGCACCGCCGTCCCGCGCCAGTGCTCGATCCGCACCCGCGCGACCCCCTCGGCCGGCGAGGACACCGTGACCGTGAGCGCCGGCCGGTTGAGGACGTCGCCGCGGCCCTGGATGACCCGGGTCGGGGCGATCACCTCGAGCGAGGTGCCGTCGGTGCGGATGTCGTACGCCTCCTGCGCGAACAGGGGCGTGAATCCGGCCCGCGTCTGCCAGAACCCGTCGGTGAACTTCATGGGGTGCCTTTCGATGGCGCGCCGGCGGATCCCGCGAGGGAGGCGCCGACGGAGGGAGAGAGGGCTACTTGACCGCGCCGGCGGTGATGCCGCGGGTGAGGGTGCGCTGGAAGATCAGGAAGAAGATCAGCGTCGGGAGAAGGCCCAGGAGGGCGCTCGCGCTGGTCGTGGTGACGTCCATGATCTTGTCGCCCTGGAGGCTCGAGATCGCGATCGGGACGGTCTGCGTCGCGTCGCTCACCAGGAAGACCAGCGGGATGAGGAACTCGTTCCAGGTCCAGATGAAGAAGAAGATCATCAGCACCGAGAGGGTGGGCCGCGAGATCGGGACGATCACCCGGGTGAGGACCTGCCACTTCGAGGCGCCGTCGAGAGCCGCGGCCTCGAGGATCTCCTTCGGGAAGGTGCCGTAGACGCTCGAGAGCAGATAGGTGCCGAACGCCGACTGGATGACGGTGAAGATGACGATGACCGACAGCTGGGTGTCGTAGATCCCGACCGCTTTGAACATGTAGTACAGCGGGTAGAGCAGGGCCTCCTGCGGGAGCATGTTCGCCAGCAGGAACAGGACGATGATCCAGCTCCGGCCGCGGACCCGGCCGATGCCGATCGCGTAGGCGTTCAGCACCGAGAGGGCGACGGCGAGGATCGCGACCGACCCCGAGATGAGGATCGAGTTGCCGAGCTTCTCGGGGAAGTCGACGCGGCTCCAGAAGGTCGAGAGGCCGTCGAAGGAGAGGCCGGTCGGGAAGGCGAGCGGGCCGTTCGCCGAGTACTCCGCGGGGGTCTTGAAGGAGTTGAGCAGGATCAGCAGCACCGGGCTGATGATCACGAGCCCGATCACCACGGCGACGGCGAGGATCACCCAGTCGCCGAGGGTGCGCTTCGTCGTGCCCTTCGCGGGCTTGGCGGGACGGGAGGACGAGAGGTCCGCGTCCTCCGTGCCGGCCTGGGTGAGGGGCAGGGTCTCGATGGCCGACATCAGCGGGCTCCTTCGCTGCGCTCGACGCGCTCCTGGGCGCGGATGAACAGCACGGCGAGGATCACGATGACGATCGTGAGCGCGGTCGCGATGGTGGCGCCGTAGCCCACCTGCTGCTTCTGGAAGAACTCGGTGTACGAGTAGTAGGAGGGGACGATCGTGGAGTCGCCGGGGCCGCCGCGGGTCAGGGCGTAGATCGGGCCGAAGACCTTCAGCGCGGCGATGGTGCAGGTGAGGGTGACCACGAAGATCTCGGGCCGGATGATCGAGACCGTGATCCAGCGGAAGCGCTGGAACCAGTTCGCCCCGTCGAGCTCCGCCGCCTCGTAGAGCTCGGGGTCCACGCGCTGCAGCGCCGCCATGAAGATGACGACCGGGTAGCCCAGCTGCACCCAGATCATCACGACCATGATCGAGAGCATCGCGGTGTCCGGCTTGCCGAGCCAGTCGTGCGAGAGGGAGCCGAGCCCGACGGCCTCGAGGATCGAGTTCAGCGCGCCGTTGTCGGGGCGGAGGATCCAGCCGATGACGATCGCGGCGATGACGGTCGGCAGGATCTGCGGGAGGTAGTAGGTGGCGCGGAGGAAGCTCGCCAGGCGCCCGCCGAACTTCTTGCCGACGAGATCGAAGAGGATCGCCGCGAGCAGGAGCCCGAGGATCGTGGGGACGATTACCATCGCGATGATCATGTAGACCGAGTTGAGGAACGAGGTCCAGAACTGGTCGTCGCCCATCAGCTCGATCCAGTTGTCGAGGCCGATGAAGATCGGCGGCTTGATGCCGCGCCAGGACGTGAAGCTGATGTAGACGTTCCAGATCAGCGGGATCAGCACGATGAACGTGAAGAGCACGAACCCGGGGATCAGGTAGAGCCAGTAGCCGCCGGAGCGCTTCTCGCGGGGCGGCGTCGTGGGAGGCGGCGCGCTCTCCGCGCGACGAGGTGCTGTCGTCGTCATGGGTACTCCTAGGTCGGACGGGGTAGTTGGGTGCTGCCGCGGGATGCCGCTCCGGTACGGAGGCGACGGCGTGTCGCGGACCGGAGCGGCATACCGCGGTGGGGTGGAGGCTCGGCGGTGTTCGTGCGACCCCCTCGAGGGGTCGCCGTCACGTCCTCAGGTCTTCCGCTGCCGTTCCGCGCCTGCAGGCGCGGGGTCGGCCGCCTCGGCCGACATCACGTGACGCTTCCGAGTCACTTGATGTCGGCGACTCCGTCGTCGTACTTGGCCTGGAGGTCGGAGAGCATGGCGGACTCGTCGGAGGAGCCGTTGATGAGCTCCTGCGTGGCGGCGACCAGGTCGTCGTAGAAGGTCGCGGTGGGCCAGTCGGGGTAGAAGGAGAGCTGGTCGCCGTCGACGACCGTCTTCCACTGCGAGAGCAGCGCCTTGCTCTTCTCGTCGGTGATGGCGCTCTCGTCGACGACCAGCGGGATGCCTCCGTTGTTGCCGATGAGGTTCTGGATCTCGGGTCGCATCGTGATGTCGATCCACTTGTAGGCGAGGTCCTTGTTCTTCGCCGTCTCCGGGATCACCCAGTGGTTGCCGGCGGAGCCCATCGTGAACTCGGCGCCCGGGAAGAGGAACGTGTCCCACTCGAATCCGGTGATCTCGGTCTTGAAGCGGCCGAACCACCAGGAGCCCGAGAAGAAGATCGGGTACTCGCCCGAGATGAACGCCGTGCCCGCGTCCTCCGCCTTCAGCCCGGAGGCGTCGGCCGAGAAGTAGCCCTTGTCGACGTAGGTCTTCAGCTGGTCGGCCGCGTAGCTCCAGGCCGCGTCCTCGAAGTCGACCTCGCCCGTGTAGGTCTGGTAGTCGGTGATCCAGGAGCGGTCGGCCTTCAGCAGCGCGAGCTGGTAGAAGAGCTGCTGCAGCGGGTACTCGGCGCCGGCCTCGGCCAGCGGGGTGATCCCCTTGGCCACGAAGGCGTCGAGGACGGCCGTGAACTCCTCGTAGGTGGTGGGGACCTCGAGGCCGTTCGCGGCGAAGGCGTCCTTGTTGTAGTAGACGAAGGTGAACTCGCCGTAGTTGGGGATGCCGTACCAGGAGCCGGAGCCCATGATCCCGTTCTCGTCGTACTTCGCGGTGGTCTGCAGCGCGCCGGGGATCAGCGAGTCCCAGCCGTAGAACTCGACCGCCTCGTCGAGGTTGGTGAGCAGGCCCTGGCTCGAGAGGAGTCCGCTGGTCGCGTTGCCCTTGTTGTACTCGACGACGTCGGGCGCCGAGTTGGAGTTGAAGATCTGGCTGGCGCCGGTGCGCAGCTGCTCGAAGGCCTTGAACTCGTACGCGATCTCGGCCCCCGTCTCCTGGGTGAAGATGTCGCGGGCGGCGAGCCAGGCGATGCCGCGGTCGCTGTCGGGCGTCTCGAAGTCCCAGAGCGTGAGGGTGCGGCCGGCGCCGTCGACCGTGGTCGAGAGCGCGTCGGAGCCGGCGTCGGAGCCGCCACCGGAGCAGGCGGCCAGCGCGAACATCGCGCTGAGGCCGACTCCGCCGGCGAGGAGGTTGCGCCGGCTGAGACCGGCGGTCGGGCGGTGGAAGGCGGAGCGGGATCGGAGCGACATTGCGGTGGTTCTCCTTCGAACGGTGCGGTGGTGCTGCGGAGGTGGTGCAGGGAGCGCTCTCTCGCGGGGGCGTGGTGTCGAAGCGTTTCGACAGTGCGCAGAGCCGGAGCGGGCGGGAAGAGGGTGGAGGACTAGAGGGAGGCCGGCGCGGGAGTGCCGGACGGGACCGCCGGCACCGGAGCGCCGGTCGGAGCGACCGCGAGGGATCCGCGGTCGACGTAGGAGGGCGGGAGCAGCTCGACGCCGACGGTGCGGCCGGAGTCGATCTGCTGGAGGGTCCGCGCGACGGCCGCTCGGCACATCGCGTCGAACGGGAGGGGAAGACTGCTGGTGGGGACCGGGAGGGCGCCGCCGTCATAGCTGGCGCAGGCCGCCAGGATCGACAGGTCGTCGGGGACGGAGAGGCCGCGCTCGAGGACGCGCTCGATCGCCGCCTCCGCCACGGGCTCGTTGCAGTGCAGCACGAGCGCGGTGGGCGGGACGGGTGCGGCGAGGATCGCGTCGATCGCGGCCTGTGCGCTCGGGCGGCCGATGTGCGGGCGCTCGACCGCGATCTCGACTCCGAGCGCCGCAGCCTCGGCGCGGAACGCCTCGTCGAAGCGGCGGACGAAGCCGGCGTTGCGGTCGGTGTAGGACTGCGGGTGCTCGAGCAGGCCGAGCGAGCGGTGGCCCAGCTCGGCGAGCCGGCGGACGCTCTGGCGGGCGGCCTCGGCGAAGTCGAGGTCGACGCAGGCGAGATCGTGGGAGTCGGCGGGCACGCCGATGAAGGTGGCGGGGACCCCCGCCGCGCGGATCAGCTCGGCGCGGTCGTCGTCGTCGTCGACGCCCATCAGGACGATGCCGTCGACGAGCGAGGAGGAGGAGACGCGCCCGATGCCGCTGGAGGCCTCGTCGGTGACGAGCAGCAGGACGTCGTAGTCCGACTCCCGGGCGCGCTCGAGCACCTCGGTGACGAAGCGCATGTGGGTCGGCAGGTGCAGCTCGCCGCGCATCGGGGCGGAGAGGGCGAGGATGTGGGTCCGCGCCCCGGCGAGCATCCGGGCTCCCGCGTGGGGCCGGTAGCCGAGCTGGCGCACCGCGTCGTCGACGCGCTGCCGGGTGGAGGCGGCGATCGAGCGCTTGCCGGAGAGGGCGTAGGAGACGGTGCTGATCGAGACTCCGGCAGCGCGGGCCACGTCGTGGATGGTCGCCATGGCTCCTCCTGCCGGACGTCGTCGTCGGTCGCGGTCGAGCTTCGAAGCGCTTCGACCGGTCGTGCTGGAGCGACTGTACGCACAGTCGAAGCGCTTGCGCAAGCGATCCTCGCGACGACCTCCCCGGGCGCCGGCCCGCTCCGCGAGCGGTTCCGCGGCACGAACGGGCGGCACCCGCGATCGGCCGGAGGGCGACGCGCCGGGCCTTCCGCTCGTTGCGCCTCCCGACCCTCAGGGGATATGTTGGGCTCAACAACAATTCGGCGACGTCGCCGGAAAGGATTCGGATCCCATGTCCCTGACCCCCACCCGCGCCGACAAGTTCTCGTTCGGCCTCTGGACCATCGGCTACAACGGGACGGACCCGTTCGGCGGCCCGACCCGCGAGCCGCTCGACGTCGTCCACGCGGTCGAGAAGCTCGACGAGCTCGGCGCCTACGGCCTCACCTTCCACGACGACGACCTGTTCGCCTTCGGCTCCACCGACGCCGAGCGCCAGACCCAGATCGACCGCCTCAAGGGCGCGCTGGAGTCCACCGGCCTCATCGTGCCGATGGTCACCACCAACCTCTTCAGCGCCCCGGTCTTCAAGGACGGCGGCTTCACCTCGAACGACCGCGACGTCCGCCGCTTCGCGCTGCGCAAGGTCCTCCGCAACATCGACCTCGCCGCCGAGCTGGGCGCGAAGACCTTCGTCATGTGGGGCGGCCGCGAAGGCGCCGAGTACGACTCCGCCAAGGACATCCGCGCGGCGCTCGAGCGCTACCGCGAGGCCGTCAACCTGCTCGGCGACTACGTCACCGACAAGGGCTACGACATCCGCTTCGCCATCGAGCCCAAGCCGAACGAGCCCCGCGGCGACATCCTGCTGCCGACGCTCGGCCACGCGATCGCGTTCATCGACTCCCTCGAGCGCCCCGAGCTCGTCGGCGTGAACCCCGAGGTCGGCCACGAGCAGATGGCGGGCCTGAACTTCACCGCCGGCATCGCCCAGGCGCTGTACCACGGCAAGCTCTTCCACATCGACCTCAACGGCCAGCGCGGCATCAAGTACGACCAGGACCTGGTCTTCGGCCACGGCGACCTGCACAACGCGTTCTCGCTCGTCGACCTCCTCGAGAACGGCGGCCCCGGCGGCGTCCCGGCCTACGACGGCCCGCGCCACTTCGACTACAAGCCCTCGCGCACCGAGGACGAGACCGGAGTCTGGGACTCGGCCGCCGCGAACATGCGCACCTACCTGCTGCTCAAGGAGCGCGCCGCGGCCTTCCGCGCCGACCCCGAGGTGCAGGAGGCGCTGGCCGCCGCGAAGGTCGCCGAGCTCTCCACCCCGACGCTGAACGAGGGCGAGTCGTACGACGACCTGCTCGCGGACACCGCCTCGTACGAGTCGTTCGACGCCGGCGCCTACCTCGGCGGCAAGGGCTTCGGCTTCGTGCGCCTGCAGCAGCTGGCGACCGAGCACCTGCTCGGCGCCCGCGGCTGACCCGCACCCCCTGAGCCCGCGGTCCGCCGCGGGACGACCTGAGACGGACGAGATCCCCTGCACCGCACGGGATCTCGTCCGTTCTCCTGCATCCGGCCCGGTTCCGCACCGGACGCCCGAACCCGTACCCCCAACGAAAGAGGACAGCGATGACGCTCGTCGCAGGGATCGACTCGTCGACCCAGAGCTGCAAGGTGGTCGTCCGCGACCTCGACACCGGCGCCGTGGTGCGCACCGGCCGGGCGAGCCACCCGGACGGCACCGAGGTCGATCCGGCCGCCTGGTGGGAGGCGCTGCAGCTCGCCCTCGCCGACGCCGGCGGGCTCGACGACGTCGCCGCGATCTCGGTCGGCGGCCAGCAGCACGGCATGGTCGTCCTCGACGAGAGCGGCGCCGTCATCCGCCCCGCTCTGCTCTGGAACGACACCCGCAGCGCGCCCGCCGCCGCTGCGCTCATCGAGGAGCTCGGAGCCGGGGCCTGGGCGGAGCGGACCGGATCGGTGCCGGTCGCCTCCTTCACCGCCACCAAGCTCCGCTGGCTGCGCGACGCCGAGCCCGAGAACGCCGCCCGTGTCGCCGCCGTCGCGCTCCCCCACGACTGGCTGACCTGGCGCCTGCTCGGCTACGGCCCCGACTCCGCCCGTGGTCCGCAGCTCGACGCGCTCACGACCGACCGGTCCGACGCGTCCGGCACCTCGTACTGGGGAGCGGACGGCTACGACCTCGACCTGCTCGAGCGCGCCCTCGGCCACCGCCCGCTGCTCCCCCGCGTGCTCGGCCCCTCGGAGGAGGCGGGCCGCACCGAGAGCGGACTCGTCGTCGGCCCCGGCGCGGGCGACAACGCGGGCGCCGCGCTCGGCCTCGGCGCCGGCCCCGGCGACGTGGTCGTCAGCATCGGCACGAGCGGCACCGTCTTCGCCGTCACGGACGACCCGGTGCGCGACGCCTCCGGGACCGTCGCCGGCTTCGCCGATGCGAGCGGGCGCTTCCTGCCTCTGGTCGCGACGCTCAACGCCGCGCGCGTGCTGGCCTCGACCGCGACCCTGCTCGGCAGCGACTTCGACGAGTTCGCCGCACTGGCGCTCGAGGCGGAGCCGGGTGCCGACGGCCTCGTGCTGGTCCCCTACTTCGAGGGCGAGCGCACGCCGAACCTGCCGGACGCGACCGCGAGCCTGCACGGGATGACCATCGCCTCGACCACGCGACCGAACCTCGCCCGCGCGGCGATCGAGGGCATGCTCTGCGGACTGGCCGACGGGCTCGACGCCGTTCGCGCGCAGGGAGTGGAGGCGCGGCGCATCCTCCTCATCGGCGGAGCCGCGCAGAACCGCGCCGTGCAGCTCGCTGCATCGCAGGTGTTCGACGTGCCCGTGCAGGTGCCGACGCCCGGCGAGTACGTGGCCGACGGTGCCGCCGTGCAGGCCGCCTGGGCGCTGACAGGATCGCGTCCGACGTGGACCGTCACCTCGGTGGCCGAGCCCGCGCCGGACCACCGCCCCGTCATCCGCGAGCAGTACGCGGCCGCCCGCGCCTGAGAATCCGGCCTCGGCCCTCATCCCGGGCCGGGGCCGCTCCGCAAGCCCCAGTGGACGGGGAGCGGAATCGCGCTACTCTCATTACTCAGCCAGCTGACTAATGGAGGAGCGACATGACCGCCACACGAACCCCCGACCGCGCCGACCGGATCCGCCAGGTCGTCGTCGCCGTGAGCGCGGTGCTCGCCCTGATCAGCTCCTTCATCGGCTCAGGCGCCGCGGGCGGCACCCAGATCCAGAACGCGGCCGGCGGCGCCCTGACCGCGTCCTCGACCCCCATCGCTCCCGACGGCCCCGCCTTCGCGATCTGGAGCGTCATCTACACCGGCCTCATCGCCTACGCGATCTGGCAGTTCCTGCCCTCGCAGACCGCCCGCACCCGCCACCGCCGGCTGGGCTACTGGGCCGCCGCCAGCCTCCTCCTGAACGCCGCGTGGATCCTGGTCGTCCAGGCCGGCTTCCTGACGCTCAGCGTCGTCGTGATCGCCCTGCTGCTCGCCGTGCTCGCGCGCATCTTCGTGATCCTGCGGACCACACGGTCGGCCGGAGTGGTCGACGCGATCGTGACGGACGGCACCTTCGGGCTCTACCTCGGCTGGGTGTGCGTGGCCACGGCCGCGAACGTCACCGCCGGGCTCGTCGGCGCGGGAGTCGGCAGCGCGGACGGTCCGGGCGCCGCGGTCTGGGCGGTCGTCGTCCTCGCCGTCGCCGCGCTCGTCGGACTCCTGATCGCGGTCACCGGCCGCGGCCGCATCGCCCCGATGCTCTCGCTCGTCTGGGGACTCTCCTGGGTCGCCGTCGGCCGCTTCGCCGGCGAGCTCGTCTCGGTCCCCGCCGGGATCGCCGCGCTGGTCGCCGCCGCCGTGGTGCTGGTGGTCACCCTCCTCGTCCGCGCCACCGCGGGACGCCGGGTCAGCGCCGCCTGACCCCTGCGCGACGAAGGCCGAGAGGCCGGGACAGCCCTGGTCCGGGGCCGCCCGGCCTCTCGGCCTTCGTCGTGGCGGCGGATCAGGTGATCAGCGTGTCGACGTACTCCCGGTTCTCGTCCATCCACGCGGCGAGGGCGGCGGAGCGGTCGTCGGCTCCGTCGTTGAACAGCGCGTTCTCGAGCGAGTAGAGCGTCTTGGAGTCCATCCGGAAGTCGCGGATCCAGCGGCTCATCGTCGGGTAGTCCGCGTCGAACGCGGCCGAGCCGAAGGAGTGGATCCCCTCCGCCTGCCCGAGCAGGCCCTTCGGGTCCTCGAGGTCCTTGACCGGGAAGGCGTCGTAGGCCCAGTGCGGGCGCCAGAGCGTGACGGCGATGTTCTCGCCCGCGGCGGTCGCGCTCGAGAGCTCCTGGAGCATGGCCGGCGTCGACGAGGTGAGGTAGTCCATTCCCTCCAGGCCGTAGCCGGGGATGACGTCCTCGGTCGTCGTCTTGTTGAGACCGGAGCCGGGCTCGATGCCGATCAGGCGGTTCCCGACGACGCCCGGATCGGCGGCGAGCTCCTCGAGGGAGTCGATCGGGGCGTCCTCGTTGACCGCGATGGCCAGCTTCGCCTCATCGTTCCACGCGCCCAGGTCGACGATCGAGTCGCCGTACTGCTCGACGTACCGGGCGTGGGTGAGCGGCAGCCAGGTGTCGAGGGCGAGGTCGTAGTCGCCGGTCGAGAGGCCCTGGAAGCCGGGGGCGACGTCGGCGTTCTGCAGGGTCACGTCGTAGCCCTGCTCCTCGAGCACCGCCTCCCACAGAGCGGAGACGGCGATCCCCTCGTCCCAGCCCTGGAACACGGCGACGGTCACGTCGGTGCGGTCGCCGTTGTCGACGGAGGCGGCGGTGGCGGGAGCGGCGAGGGTCGCGGCCCCGAGGGACGCGACCAGGCCGATCGAGACGACGCCGACGGCCGAGCGGGTCGCCACGACGGCGCGGCGGTTCTTCGCCCGGGCGACCCTCGCCGGCGAGGGCGAGCCCAGCGCGCCGGTCATCCGGTCGAGGACGACCGCGAGCATCACGACGGAGATGCCCGCCTCGAAGCCGAGCGCGACATCGATCCGGTTGAGGCTCGCGACGACGTCGCCGCCCAACCCTCCGGCGCCGACCATGCCCGCGATGACGACCATCGAGAGCGAGAGCATGATGACCTGGTTGAGGCCCGCCAGGATCGAGGGCAGCGCGAGCGGCAGCTGGATCTGGCGGAGGATCCGCCACTTCGAGGAGCCGAACGACTCCCCCGCCTCGACGAGCTCCGGGTCGACGCCGCGGATGCCCAGCTCGGTGAGCCGGACGCCCGGCGCCATGGCGAACACGATGGTCGCGACGATGCCCGGCACCACTCCGACCCGGAACAGGATCAGCGCGGGGATCAGGTAGACGAAGGCCGGCATCGTCTGCATCAGGTCGAGCACGGGCCGGATGACCGCGGAGGCCGTGCGGTTGCGCGCGGCGAGCACGCCCAGCGGCACGCTCAGCGCGATGGCGATCACGGAGGCGACGAGCACCAGCGCGAGGGAGTCGATCGCGTTCTCCCACTGGTCGACCCCCACGATCAGCAGGAGCCCCACGGCGGTGCCGGCCGCGAAGACCCAGCCGCGGACGGCGTAGGCCAGTACGGCGAGGAAGGCGATGATCACCCAGAAGGGCGGTGTCGCGAGGACGAGGTCGACGCCGGAGTAGAGGGCGCCGAAGACGGTGCGCAGCAGGTCGAAGACCGGCTGGAAGGTCTGCGTGAGGACGTCGACGGCACCCTCGGCGAGGGCGCCGAGCGGGAGGCGGAAGCCGAGATCGGTCATCATGCACCTCCGTCCGCCGCGAGGACGGCGTCCTCGACGGGGCCTCCGGTCGCGTGCAGGGTCGCGGTGACGACCTCGGTCGAGACGGTGGCGGGCGGCTCGATCACCGGGTGCTCGCCGGTGCGGGCGGGCACGTTGCCGAGCGCCGCGAGCAGGGTCACCCGCGGGATCGCTCCGAGCAGACGCCCGTCGGCGTCGACCACGGCGACCGGCAGCGCCGACTCGACGGCGGGCTCGATGACCTCGCTGAGGGCGGTGTCCGGACCGACGGTGACGACGTCGGAGGTGAGGACCGCCGAGAGGTCGCCGGTGCTCCGGCGCACCTGCTCGATCACGTCGCGGTCGCGGACCGTGCCCAGCAGGCGGCGTCCGCCGCCGACCACGAACGCGGCCGAGGTCTGCAGGTCGCGCATGCTCCGGAGCGCGGCGCGGGGACCGGCCGCCAGGGTGACCACGGAGCGGGCGGGCTCCATCACGGCGGAGGCGGTGAGCACGCGGGCGCGGTCGACGTCCTGCACGAACTGGGCGACGTAGTCGTTCGCCGGGTCGGTGAGGATCTCCTCCGGGGTGCCGATCTGGACGATGCGGCCGTCGCGCATCACCGCGATGCGGTCGCCGAGGAACATGGCCTCGTTGAGGTCGTGCGTGATGAAGACGATGGTCTTGCCGAGCTCGTGCTGCAGCTCGATCAGCTGCTCCTGCATCTCGCGGCGGATCAGCGGGTCGAGTGCCGAGAACGCCTCGTCCATCAGCACGATGTCGGTGTCGGCGGCGAGCGCCCGGGCGAGGCCGACGCGCTGGCGCATGCCGCCGGAGAGCTCGTCGGGCATCTTCTCGTGCCAGCCGGCGAGACCGGCGCGCTCGACCGCGAGCAGGGCCCGCTCGCGGCGCTCGGCCGCGGGGACGCCCTGGATCTCGAGCGGGTACGCGACGTTGTCGAGCACGGTGCGGTGCGGGAGGAGCGCGAAGTGCTGGAACACCATCGACACCGACGAGCGGCGCACGCGGCGCAGCTCCGCCTCGGAGACGCCGGTGATGGTGGAGCCCTCGATCAGGACCTCGCCCGCGGAGGGCTCCTGGAGCCCGTTCAGCATGCGGATGAGGGTGGACTTCCCGGAGCCGGAGAGGCCCATCACGACGAAGATCTCGCCGCGGCGCACGGTGAAGGACGCGTCGATCACCGCGGCCGTGCCGAGTCCGGCGAGCTCGCCGCGGTCGGTGCCCTCGCCCAGTCGGCGGACGACCTCGTCGGGCTTCCGGCCGAACACCTTGAAGAGGTGGCGGGCCTCGAGAGCGGGGGTCGCGGGATCGGCGCCCGCCTCGCTCCGGGGCTCGCTGATGGTCTGCTGGTTCTGGTGCACGTACACTCCGTCGGCGCGCAGGGACGACGCCCTGCGCTCATCTCGTGGTGCCGGGTCGGGAGCGTGGGACAGCCGTGCGTCGAGCCTCCGCGTGCGTCCCGCCGCTCAGCGCGGCAGGGGGTGGAGGCGAGAGCGTCCGAGGCGGCCTCGGGGCCGCCTCCACTCCCGTTGACCGTACGATCGCGGCGCGTCCTGGGGGACGCCGTGCGAGCGCGGACCGGTTCATCGGGGCCCGTGAGGACCGCCGACCACGGTAGCCGCGGAGCCGCCGAGGGGCAAACGTCGGACAATTGCGGGGGCGGGTCCAGGGGTGGTGATGAACCGATCGGCGCGAGCGAATGTGCTGGTCGGAGGTGGTTTCCGGAGTGTTGCGCGATCGTTACCGTGATGGCGCGGCCGGCGGCGCTCGTTCCGGCCGGTCTCCATCCGCCGCTGCTCGACCGGCGAGGAGGCCCCGCAGCTCAGACGGTGGTCTCGCCCGCCGGGCCCGAGGGGGCCGCCGCGCCGACTCCACTGACGGGCTCGCCCTGCCAGGACACGAGCGTCCACGCGTCGCCCGAGCCCTCGAGGACGACGACGCCGGTGTTGTCGAGCAGGTGGTCGGCGATGAAGCGCGCATCGAGGTCGAGGGAGCGCAGACCCGCCCAGCAGCGGATGGCCGCGCCGTGGCTGACCAGCGCGACGACCTCGTGCCCGAGCGCCTCCGCCTCCGCCACCACCGCGTCGTAGCGCGCCGCGAACTCGTCGCCCGTCTCGCCGCCCGCCAGCCGGATCGACGTCTCGCCGCCGGCCCAGCGGAAGACCGTGCCCATGTACTCCTCGACCGCCGCGTCGTCGCCGCGCATCTCGAGCCCCGCGGCCGCGACCTCGCGGATGCCGTCGCGCTCGATCGGCTCGAGCCCGAGCGCCGCGGCGAGAGGGGCGGCCGTCTCGTGGGTGCGGACCATCGTCGAGACGAGCAGCGCGCCGATCCCCTCGCCGGCGAGCCGACCGGGCAGCGCAGCGGCCTGGGTGCGGCCGAGGTCGGTGAGCCCGGGTCCGGGGATGCGGGTGTCGAGGAGCCCGGCGACGTTGGAGGGGGTCTGGCCGTGGCGGATCAGGAGGAGGCGCATCCGCCCACGCTAACCGCGGAGGCTGGGCTTCCGGGGGGGGGGGGCGCGGTCGCGCCCGGTCCCGCCGTTGTGCGACGAGTGCGGCGCTGTCACCATGTGCGGGGACGCTCCCGGACCGGGAGCCGCAGACGGACGGGACGGGCGGACATGGCCTCCGAAGACGGTTTCTCGAAGGACGAGCGCGCGGCGATGAAGCAGCGCGCGGCCGAGCTGCGGGCGGAGGCGAAGCGGCAGAAGAGCGCCGACAAGGCCGACGCCGACCGCAGGGACGCGGAGGCCGCGATCGCCGCGATGACCGACGAGGAGCGGCCGATCGCCCAGATGCTGCACGACGTCGTCGGCGAGACCGCTCCCGACCTCCTCCCGAAGACCTGGTACGGCTTCCCCGCCTACGCGCGCTCCGACGGCAAGGCGATCGTCTTCTTCCAGCCCGGCGCGAAGTTCGGCACGCGCTACTCGACCCTCGGCTTCCAGGACGGCGCGCAGCTCGACGACGGCACGATCTGGCCGACCGCCTACGCGCTCGTCTCTGCCGACGCCGAGACGCGCGCCGCCGTCACCGAGCTGGTCCGCCGCGCGGCCGGGGCCTGATCCCGTGGCGCACGTCTACGACGAGATCGACGAGAGCCTCTCCTCCTGGATCCACGAGCAGCCGATGTGGTTCGTCGCCACCGCGCCCCTCGCCGCGGACGGGCACGTCAACATGTCGCCGCGCGGCCACGACTCGTTCTCGATCCTCGGCCCGCGGCGGGTCGGCTGGGTCGACTACACGGGCAGCGGAGTCGAGACGATCGCGCACCTGCGCGAGAACGGGCGCGTGTGCTTGATGTTCGCGTCGTTCGGATCGCGTCCGCGCATCGTCCGCCTGCACGGCACCGGCTCCGTGCACCTGCCCGGTTCGGAGGCGTTCGCCGAGGTCGCGGAGCAGCACCCCGAGCACCCGAGCACCCGCGCGGTCGTCACCGTCGAGCTCACCCGCATCAGCGACGCGTGCGGCTGGGGCGTGCCGGTGATGGAGCCGGTCGGCGAGCGCGACCTGCTCCTCCTCCAGGCCGAGAAGAAGGGCCCCGACGGCATGGCCGAGTACCGAGCCACGCGCAACGCGGTCAGCATCGACGGGCTGCCGGGCTACCCGCTGGACTGAGCGGCGGGACGCGGCCGCAGCGCGGCGCGCACGAGCACGCCGACCAGCTCGAGCAGGGTCTCAGTGACGACGGCGAGCGGGTTCGACCCGGTGGGGCGGGAGTCGACGGAGGACCGAGCCGTCGGCACTCCCGCAGCAGACAGGACCTCCTCGGGGAGCGGCTCTGCCGGTCGCTGGATCCCTTCGGCAGCCTCTTCTCGGTGATGCAAGGGCCGCCCGACGACGCGGCGTCGACCAGACCGTCGCGGTCCGTGACACGGCGGGTCGCGACGGGTCCTGGAGGAGAAGGCGCTGACCCTACTGGCCAGCGCCGGCGGGTCCCTCGCCGACCGTGCGCCGGGCGATCAGCCATCCCTGGCTGGTGGGGCGCAGCAGTTGCGTGATCGAGGCCACCGCCCACACCTCCGGGTGCGCCGGAGTGCCGCGGGCGAGAGAGAGGGTCGAGTGCGCGGACGCGCCCTCGACGGTGCCCGGCGTCACCGTGATGTCGCTGGTCAGGTGCAGAGTCCCGGACGGTTCGGCCGCCCAGATCCTCGTGACGGCCGCCCGGACCGCGTCGTGGCCGGACGCCTCTCCCTGGCCTCCGTCGAGGACCATGTCCTCGGTGGTCAGCGCCAGGTAGCCGTCGACGTCGCGAGCCGTCGCGAGCTCATCGGCTCGGCGGACGACCGCAGCGAGCTGCCGCCGGTCGTCGTCGGACAGGTCGGTCACGCTGAGGGCCCGCCGGGGCGCAGCCATCCGCTGATCTGCGCGACTCTGTCGGGCGAGAAGACCCGCTTCGGGACTCGGCCCTGGACAGCCTTCGCGGGGACGGAGGAGTAGGCCGAGCCGGTCTGGTCGGCGTACTGCGCCACCCGGAAGCTCACGGCGAGGCTGCACAGCGCGTAGGCCTCGCTCTCGCTGAGGCCCGATGCCGCGTGCAGCCAGGTGATGAGACCGCGGAGGCATTCCACCAGGGCATCGTCGAGGTTGTCGCTGAACCCGAAGCCGATCCACTCCGTCGCCGTCTCGACCAGTGGTCCGGCCAGCGGCACTGCCCTGTGGAGGTCGTAGCGGATGACGAGTTCCTCGGCGGCCGTCTCGATGGCTGTCTGATCGACGACTCCGTCGCCCTGAACGGCGTGGATGTCGCCGAACCAGACCCGACCACCGGGAGTGAAGACCGGGAGGAAGACCGAGCTGCCGGCTGTCAGCGCGTTGACGACGAGGTTGCCGCCGTAGGGGCCCGAGAGGATGGCGCTGGTGGGTTCCTCGCCCGCCGGCTCGGTGCCGATGACCCCGATGAACGGATCGAGGTCGAACTCCACACCGGGGACGAATTCCGCGCGCCGGCGGTCGTCGTCGAATCGGAAGTAGTGCAGGTACGGCTCAGAGAAGTCGTGAGGCAGCGCGCCGACTCCGAGAGGGAAGCTGTTCCACCCCCAGTCGAGTGTGCGCAGCGTCTCGATGGTGCACTCGATGACATCGCCAGGGGCGGCACCGGTGACCTCGACAGGTCCGAGCATCGAGTAAGGGCCCTGCGGGTACTTGTGGCGAAGCGGCTCCCGTTCGGCGAACGTCATCCCGAAGACTGCTTCGTTGCCCCAGTGCGTCCAGGTCGCGGGGAAGGACACCCGATCGCCGGAGTCGATGGATGCGACCGGCGGCGCGGTCGGGTCGAGGTAACCGGAGCGGACCGTGCTAGCGGTCGACGGCACGGAGTGGGTTTCGGGCATTTCCTACCTCCGAGAAGTCGAGGGTCCCACTCTGCTCGGGGACGACGGCCTTCGCCTTCGTCATTCGTCGAGTCCTCGACCGCTGACCGCCGCTCAGCGCGACGGGACCGCTTCGCGGAAGCACGCACGAGGACGCTTCGCACACGTCCCTAGGGGATGTACTCCTGAGACCAGTAGTCGGCCCGGATCTTCAGGAGGGGCCCTTCGACAGTGGAAGTCACCGTGATGGAGCGAGGGTCCCGGAGGGTTCCCGCGATGCGTGTCTGCGGGGTCCTTTCGAGCTCGCTCGACAACTGCTCGGGAGTGATTCGCGTCGGGAGGGACGACCGCGAGCAGCCGCCGGCATCCACCGGAGGCGCATTCGACGGTCCCGCTGACGAGCTCGCTCCCCTGTGGACGGTCGATGGCCGAGGCCGCCAACCGCGCTGGTGAGGCTCATCCATGGGTCGGGACGAGAGCGAGCTCCGGGGAGCTCCGGCCGATCCCTGGAGGGGCGGACGTGGAGCGCGACTGAGGCCTGCTCGATCGACGGTCGGATCGGACGGCGTCCCTACCATCGGCCCCGCAGAGATCCCCTGGCCGATCCGCCGCCGCTACCCCCGCTCGTCGACGGCCCGGATCGAGAACAGCTCCTGCGGGGTGCAGTCGAGTGCGTCGCAGATGAGCGTCAGCGTCGTGAAGCGGATCGCGCGGGCGCGGTTGTTCTTGAGGATGGAGAGGTTCGCCATGGTGATGCCGGTGCGGGCCGAGAGGGCGGTGAGGGTCACGCCGCGCTCGGCCAGCACTGCTCCGAGGTGGCAGTCGATCCGGTGCCTCTCTTCGTCGGCGGGCTCAGACAACGCCGTCGACGTCCCGTTCGAGCTTCGCGCCGGCGCGAAACGCCGCTGTCAGGGCGAGGGCCACCACTCCGGCGAGCAGGACGGGGACGGGCCACTGCGGCAGGTTCGTCCCGATGGCCTGGTAGTCGCCGCCGAGGAAGGCGTCGCGCTGCTCGTCGGTCACCCGGCCGGCGGCGAAGAGCAGGCCGATGCCGGAGCTGAGGTACAGGCCGGCCGCGGTGTCGGCGAGGCCCTGCGCCACTCCTCCGATCAGCAGGGCGAGGCTCAGACGGCGCCAGTTCGCGAGGACGAAGGGGTCGAACGGGCGTCCGGCCGCGATGCCGCGGAGGACCCGCAGGAGGAAGACCGTGGCGAGGACGATCGTGACCGCCTGGAGGAGGCTCGGCAGCGCACCGAGCAGGCGGAGGGAGAGGGCGGCGTCGGCGAGCGTGGGCGCGGTGCCCTCGCGCGGCTCGGCCTGCAGCAGCTGCGGGAGGCTCCGGAGCGGGAGGCGGCCGTCCGCTCCCCCGAAGACCAGCAGGGTGCGCCCAGTGGTGACGGTCCAGGTCTGCAGGAGTGCGGTGAGCACGGAGAAGACCGCGACGATGAGCAGGACCGCTCTCGCCACCCGGAACACGCGCGGACGCTCCCGGACCGGTCCGCTGGGGATGACACTCGTCATGGCGTGCTCCTTATCGATCGTCAATGTTATCGAGTATCGATACTACGCACGCCGGTCCGGCGATGTCGACCCGCGGCGCCCCGCCGACCACGGAGACGGCGGGAGGGGTGGTTGCCCGGGGCGAGGAGCCCGATCTAGCGTGGAGGGATGTCGGATGCGAGGGAGCGCGCCGCCCGGTACCGAGCCGGCGCCGCGGGCGAGGACGAGGCGGAGCAGCCCGCCCTGCCCGAGGATCCGCTCGAGCGGGCCGCGTTCGTCGAGACGGCGATCCAGCTCGCGATCCGCCGCGGCGACTTCGACGACCTGCCGGGATCGGGGAAGCCGCTCCCGGACCTGGGCGCGGCCCACGATCCGGACTGGTGGATCCGCCGCAAGATCGAGCGCGAGAACCTCACCGGTATCGGCCCGGCCGCCTTCCTCCTCCGCGCCGAGGACCGCGCGCTCGACGAGCGCCTCGACCGCCTGCACCGCGAGGAGGAGGTGCGTGCCGAGCTCGCCGACTTCAACACGCGGGTGATCGAGGCACGCCGCCAGCTGCTGGGCGGGCCGCCCGTCGTCACACCGCTCCGGGACGTCGACGAGGAGGTCGCCGCCTGGTCGCAGCGGCGCGCCGATCGCGCCGCCGCGGCCGAGGCCCGGGCGGCCGCCGAGCCGGAGCGGTCCCGCCGCTGGTGGTCGCGGCGGCGCTGACGTCCCCGGAAACCGGACAGACCTGCCCCTCCCACTGGGGTCCCGCCCCGGGAAACCGGGCGGGAGCGCGCCTCCGAATCATGCGTACACATCAAGTCGACCGGAGTCCGCATGCTCACCGCCACCACCCCCGCACGCCTCCCGAGGGCCCGCCCCTCGACCCTCGCCGCGCCGCCGCTTGCACTGCTCGAACCCGACTCGGACCGGATGCTCGTCATCCGCGCCGCGGAGGGCGACGACCGCGCGTTCGCCACCATCGTCCGCCGCTACACCGGGCTGCTCCGCGCGACGGCCGCCCGCACCCTCCGCAGCAGCGCCGACGTCGACGACGTGGTGCAGGAGACGTTCCTCGCGGCGTGGACCCACGTGGACAGCGTGATCGACGGCGAGACCATCGCCGGCTGGCTCGTCACGACCGCCCGTCGCCGCAGCGTCGACCGGCTCCGCTCCAGCGTCTCGCGGCTGCGAGCCGAGCTGGACGACGAGTTCCCCGCCTCCGCCGCCGACGACCCGGAGCACGCCGCGCACTGCGGGTCCCTCGCCGCCGACGCCAACCGGGTGCTCGCCGCGATGCCCCCGGCCCAGCGCCGCTGCTGGGAGCTGCGCCAGCTGGAGCAGTGCAGCTACGACGCGATCGCGCACGAGCTGGGCCTCTCGACCTCGACCGTCCGCGGGCTGCTCGCCCGCGCCCGCGCGACCCTCCGCACGGAGCTCGCCCACTGGCGCTGATCCGCGCTGCCGATCTCGGCGCAGGAGACCGGGCGGGGGCCTTCAGCGCAGGAGAACCGGCCCCGCGCCGATCCGCACCCGGAACAGCGAGTACGGGTACGTCCGCAGATCCGTGCCGCCCTGGTAGTCGGCCTGGCGGTGCAGCTGGTTCGCGGTGACGTACAGGTGCTCGTCCGTCGCGATCGACATGGTGTCGGGCCAGAGCAGCCGCTCGTCGTGCACGATCGTCTCCATCGTGCCGTCGGTGCGACGGCGGACGATCGCGTTGTTCTCGTAGCTCGTGGCGTAGAAGCGGCCCAGCGCATCCGTCTCGAGGCCGTCCGCTCCCCCGCCCTTGTCGCCCTCGTCGACGACGGTCGCCGCGACGTCCTCGTCCGGCACCGACCGGTCGACCAGGGCCGACGTCGCCACGCTGAACCAGCGACGGGAGGCGAGCGGGCAGTACCAGAGGCGCTCGCCGTCGGCCGAGATCGCGATGCCGTCGGCGCCCATCGTCACCGGCTGCGGGTCGCCGTCGGCCGGGCGCTTCATCAGCACGCGGCCCTCGGCCATCGGCACGAGCTCCGGAGGAGTGAGCGCCTTCGTGCTCGGGTGGTCGTGCAGGCGGCGCCAGGCGGTCCCCGCCTCGAGGTCGACGACGATGATCCCGTTCGGGCCGGAGTCGGCCGAGTCGGTGATGTAGGCGATGCCGCGCCGCAGATCGAAGCGCACGTCGTTGAGGTAGGTGGTCGGCAGGGCGACGTCCGGCTCGAGGACGATCACCTGCTCGACGGTGTCGGTCGCCAGGTCGACGCGGACGAGCTTGGGGCCGCCCTTCTTCGTCGGCTCGAACATCGGGCTGCCGGTGTCGAGGATCCAGAGCCGGTCGGCCGGATCGACGACGATGCTCTGCACCGAGACGAGGGCGCCGGCGTCGTCGACTCCCGCCGGCGTGTTCCAGGCCTCGTCCGGGTAGGGCACCGCCGCTCCGTCGACCAGCTCCACGACCGTGGCCGGGACCTCGTCCCCCCACTTGGGGAAGTTCACGAAGATCCGCCCGGTGTGCGAGACGCTGACGCCGGTGGGCATCGGCCCGCTGGTGAAGGCGTGCACGAGCTCCAGCTCGCCGAGCGGCTCGTCGACCGGGCGCGTGCCGCGGGTCTCGTCGGTCGGTCCCCAGAATCCCATGGTGCTCTCGCTGTCCTCCCGCCGCTGCGGGCTCGTGGCGGTCTCGGTGCCGGTCGGGTGCGGGGTCGGTGCCCGCCGCGACCGGTGCTCCTCATCCTGCGCGCCGGCGCCGGTCGGCGGGGAGGAGGTGGCGGAGGAGGCGGCGAGCGCCTAGCATCCGGCCGCCGCCGGCGACCCGAGAGCCGCGACCGAGGAGGCGGAGGAGGGCCGGCCCGCGTCCGACTTCGGCACGGCCTTCACGAAGGGGCTCAGCATCGGGACTCGGCAGTGCCCGGTGAAGCGGGTCGCCTCGGCGGCCGCTCTCGCCGCCCGCAGTGCACCGCCCTCGACCCTCGCGCTCACCCGCTGGTCGGCGGGTCGACGGACCACTGATCCGCCGGCCGTCCGCTTCCGGACATGACCGCTAGAGGGCGTTGCCACTGCGGCCGCTCACCTGCCACGGTCGCAGAGCGACCGACGACGGTCCACCGATCAGAAGGACCGAGGCCCGCTCATGGACGACTCCTCTTCGACCGAGACCAGCACGAGCGAGATGACGCCCGAGGTGCTGGCCGCGTTCAGCGACGCCTGGACCCGCCACGACCTCGAAGCGCTGATGAGCCACATGACCGACGACTGCGTCTACGGCGCGTCCGTCGGCCCCGAGCCCGGCCGCACCTGGACGGGCAAGGAGCAGGTCCGCGAGGGATTCGCGCTCATGCTCGCCTTCGACACCGGACAGGAGCGGCACGAGGAGGGGGCTCCCCTCATCGCCGGGACGCGCGGCGCGGCCATCTGGTCCTTCACCGGGACCGGCCCCGACGGCCGACCCCAGGTCACGCGGGGCTGCGACATCTACGAGTTCCGCGGCGGGAGGATCGCCCGCAAGGACGCGTTCCGGAAGGTCTACCGGGCGGACGAGGAGTAGTCCGCGCCGGCCTCCGAGCCCGCGGCGAGTCGCACCGGGCGGAGCCCGACCCGCCGAGCGGAACGGTCAGCGGCGGCTCCGGACATCCGTTCACCCGCTCGCTACTCGACGGTGGCATGCTCCGAGCATGTCCATGGCCGAACCGTTCCTGCCCGCACACGAGCCGCGCGACGCCGATCGCGCCCGAGACACCGTCGACGACGACGACGTCCTCCTCGAGCCCGACACCGCTCCCGCCGAGGCGGAGCCCGCGGTGGACGAGGACGAGGACGCGCCGGCCTTCCGCACGCCCGTTCCCGGGGACCGGCTGACCGCGGACGAGCTCGCCGAGGAGCTCGACGAGGAGGCGTCAGCGGATTGAAGCCTCGACCCGCGCGCCGCCTCCTCAGAGGACCGGCGCCCGCTGCCGGCGGAACTCGCTGGGCGTCGCGCCTGCCTGCCGCTTGAAGGCGGTGCTGAAGGCGAAGGCGTTCTCGTAGCCGACCTCCCGGGCGACGGACGCGACGGTCCTGCCGGGATCGAGGAGGAGATCCGCGGCGACGGTGAGACGCCAGCGGGCGAGGTACTCCATCGGCGGCCGGCCGACGCCCGCCCGGAACCGCTCGGCGAGCGTGGCCCGGGAGACGTTCACGCTCCGCGCGAGGGACTCGACCGTCCACGCCTCGGCGGGCCGCGAGTGGAGGCGGTTGAGCGCTGCGAGCACGACCGCGTCGTCGCAGGTGAGCCACGTCTCCCCCCGGTGAGCAGCGAGCTCGGCCCAGCGCCGCACCGTCGAGACCGTGAGCACGTCGAGGAGCCGGTCGATCACGACCCGGCCCGCGGTGCCCTCCCGGGCCAGCTCGCCGGCGAGGAGGCCGACGACGGGATCGACGGTCCCGTGTCCCGGCACGATCGCCACACGCGGGAGCGAGCGCAGCACGAGACCGCCCACCTCGTCGGAACGGTCGTAGGACGCCACGAGCAGACCCGTCCCGCCGCCGGAGGCGGTGCCCCAGTGGCGGACGCCGTTGCGCAGCTCGTCGGAGAGGTCGCGTCCGTCGAGGCTGACGCACCGGTGCCCGGGATCGATCCGGATCGTCGGCGGGCTCCCCGCCGGATCGGACACGGTGTACGGCTCCGGGCCGCGCACCAGCGCCGCATCGCCCGCACCGAGCGGGGTCCCGTCGAGGAGCACCGACCCGGCGAGCACGGCGACGACGGTGAGCGGTGCGCCGTCGCGGACGTCCAGGGCCCATGCCCCGTCCATGTCCACGAGCAGAGCGAAGGCCCGCGACGCCCGCGGTCCGGAGAGGAAGTGCTCGAGCGGATCCACGGCCCCACGCTAGACGCTGACGAAGGAGGAGCCGAGCCCCGCCCATTCACCGTCCGGCGAGCGACCGGTGGAATCGAGGCATGACCTTTCTCCACTCCGGCGGCGCCGAGCGCACCGGCTCCCGCATCCTCGCCCGCCTCGAGCCACGCGAGCACACCGTCCGCCCCGCATCCCGCTGCACGGGTGCCGATGACGACGGCGCGGGCACCGGCCGAGCGCTGGTCCGCGACCGCGCCCGGAGGATCGCGGCGACGGCGGCCCGGCGATGATCGCCACGATCGCCGTCGTCGGGACCGGGCTGCTGGCCGGGGTCTACACGGCGTTCTCGGTCATGGTGATGCCGGCGCTGCGGCAGGCGAGCGCTCCGGACGCCGCGGCGACGATGGCCCGGATCAACAGGCGAGCGGAGCGCGGTCCGTTCCTCGTGCTCTTCGGCGGGACGGCCGTCGCCGTGGCCGCCCTCGGCGTCTCGGGTCTCGTGCGCGGCTCAGCGGTCGACGTGCTGATCGCCGGAGCGTCCCTCTCCGGCACGGCCCTCACCGTGCTGCGCAACGTGCCGCTCAACCGCGGCCTCGATCGCGGCGGAGCCGGGGAGTGGGACCGCTACCAGTGTTCGTGGACGCGATGGAACCACTGCCGCGCCCTCCTGTCGATCACCGCGGTCGTCATCGCGACCGTGCGGTGATCGTCGCGACCGCGTCACTCGGCCCCGCAGGAGCGGTGCCGAGCAGCGGACCCTTCGACGCGCACCGATCCACGCTCCCCGCCCCGTCCCCCTGTCGCGTCGGCGGTGACCGACGAGGTGGCCGCGCGCCTCCCCGATCGCGCAGACTGGATCGATGGCAGCGGCGTCGGCACCGGTCGGATGGGGACGTCTGCCCGCCGTGTCGTGGCTGATGGTGCGCGCCTTCACGCGGCACCGCGTCCTCGCCGTCCTGGCCTTCCCGACGGCGCTGCTCTCGCTCACGCCCTCCGTGATCCACCGCGCCGCCCACGAGACGGCCGACCGGAACGGACTGGTCGTGTTCGGGCGCTACCGGCCGGTCGCCGACGCCCTGGTGAGCATCGCCGTCACCGTCCCGGTCGTCCTGCTGGCCATGGTGGCGGCCGTGTGGGTCGCGCTCTCGGGGCTGCTCGGCGCGGTCCTGGTCCTCGCGGCGCTCCTCGGCGGAGCCGTGGGGGCGGGGGCCCTGCTGGTCGGGACCCCCCTCACCGCGGCCGTCGGCGCGGAGACGCCCCCCGGGCGGCGGTGGACGGTGATGGCGCTCTCGCAGCGACCCGGGACCCGCCTGTCGGCGCTGCTCGCGACGAGGGAGCTGCTGGCCACGGTCCCCGCGGGAGGAGTCGTCGTGGCGGTCGCCGCCGACGAGCGGCTGGCGGACAGCTACTCGCGCCTCGGCTTCTCCCGGGGACGGGGCCTGCGGGTCTTCCAGCAGGTCTGAGGGGCTTCATCCCGGATCACCGGACGGAAGCCACCGGCGGCTCGATACGGTGGGGATCGTGCAGTGCGGCTGAGGCCTTCCCGATCCCCGTCGCTCCGGCCCGCTCCCTCCGGCCCGCACCCTCCGGCCCGCTCGGGCGCGATCGAAAGGCTCCCCGTGTCCGCACTCCTCCCCCTGCAGGGCAGGACCGCTCTCGTCACCGGTGTCTCGCGGCGGCGCGGCATCGGATTCGCCGTCGCCGCGAAGCTCGCCTCCCTCGGCGCGCACCTCGTCGTCCACCACCACCGCCCTCACGATCTCGACCTCCCCTGGGGAGGCGACGACCTCGATGCGGTCCGGTCCGAGCTCCGCGCGCACCTCGCGGAGGGCGCGCGGTTCGTCGACGTCGCCGCGGACCTGGCCGATCCCTCCACGATCCCCGGTCTGATCGCCACCGCAGCCGACCTCACCGGGAGCCTGGACGTCCTCGTCTGCAACCACGCGAAGAGCGGCGATGACGGCAGCATCCTCGACATGACGCCCGAGCGGCTCACCGCGTTCTGGGACGTCAACACCCGCTCCACCCTCCTGCTCACCGCGGAGTTCGCGCGGCTCCGGGCACCGCGCACCGACGGACCCCGCCGGCCCGGCGACCGGGTCGTCGGGGCCGGACCCTACGCCCGGGCGCAGGGGCACGTGTTCTGGATGACGTCCGGCCAGATCCACGGCGCGATGCGCGGAGAGGTCGCCTACGCCGCGAGCAAGGCCGCACTCGCCGGCGTCACCGCCACGGTCGCCGCCGAGCTGCTGGAGCTCGGGATCGTGCTCAACACGATCGATCCCGGTCCGGTGAACACGGGATACCTGGACCCGGAGACCACCGACCGGTCACTCGAGGACCTCGAGGAGTACGTCGCGAGCACGCCCTTCGGCCGGGTCGGCACGCCGGCGGACCCCGCGGAGCTGATCGCGTGGCTGGCCACGTCGGCGGGCAGCTGGGTCGTCGGGCAGGTGCTCACGACCGACGGCGGGTTCAGCCTGTGACCGGAGCGGCGGCGCAGCGGCTCCGGACCTAGTCGGAGGCGACGGCCCGCACGATCGCGCGGGCGACCTCGAGCACCTCGCGCTCGTGGCTCAGATGCACCTCGTGCACGGCTCCCGGCCAGGACAGCAGCGGCGCGTCCAGTGCGGCGGCCACGCGCCGATGCGCGCGATGCAGGGAGGACCCGGGCCGGCGGTCCGCAGTCACCACAGCCGCGGGGACGGCGGGCAGCTGAGACTCGTCGAAGCCACGCGCCACCTGCTCCAGACCGGCGGCGGCGGAGGCGAGCCCCGGCAGGTCGACGTCCGCCATCGCGAGAGCGGCCGCGCGCGCGGCCGGGCTCATCGCGTGGCGCCTCGCCGACCGGGCGGCGCTCGTGCGCAGCAGCGCGGACAGCGCTCGGCCGAGCCCCGGCAGTCTCGCGAGCGTCGCCGTCGCCCGGGCCGTCCGCTCCACCTGACGCGCCAGTGCCGTGTCGTTGACGGGCGTCGGGTCGAGGAGCACCAGTCCCGCGACGTCCTCGGGATGATCGCGAGCGAGCAGCATCGCGACGGCACCGCCGAGGCTCTGGCCGATCACGACGACCGGACCTGTCCCGAGGCCGGCCAGCACGGCGTGGACGGCGTCTGCGGCGTCGGTCAGTCCACCGGCGACCTCCGACCCCGCTGTGCCCGGTCTGTCGTAGAGGACCACCCGGCAGCCCGGATCGACGATCAGGCCCTCGACCAGCCCGGGGAAGAACCCGTCGACGGCCTCGCCCCCGCCCGGCAGGAGGAGCACGGCCTGCCCGGACTCACCCCGCACCTGCAGCATCCGGCGAGCCTAGCCGGGGAGCCGTCCGGCGCCGACGACCGGCGCGGCCGGGCCCGGGGATGATGGGCGCATGGGAACTCGTGGGGCCGGAGTGCTGTGGGTGGTGAGCGCGCTCGCCTACGTGGGAGCGGAGGCGGTCGCCGCGTCCGCGTTCCCGGGCTACAGCTACGCACGGAACTACATCAGCGATCTCGGCGTGCCCGAGGTGGGCGTGTTCCAGGGGCGCGCGATCGACTCGCCGCTGCACGCGGTGATGAACGCCGGATTCCTCCTGCAGGGGGCGCTCTACCTCGCCGCCGCCGTCACGACCGTGCGGGCGGCGCGGGGCGGATCGCGGGGGCTGTTCCTCCCCCTCGCCGTGGTCTACGCCGTGGGCATCGCCGTGGTGGGCCTCGTGCACGGGAGCAGCGCCAGTGCGCAGAACGGGATCGGCGGCCTGCACGTGGTCGGCGCCGCGATGGCGATCGTCGGCGGCAACGCGGCCTCGATCGTCGCCGGTGCCGCGGCCCGGCGCGGCCGCGCTCCGTGGGCGCTCGGGACGGTCGGGATCGTGCTCGGTGCGGCCGGCCTGCTCGCGCTGCTGATGCTGCAGGTCGACACCCGCGTGCCCGGCGTCGACCTGCTGCCCGACGGCGTCTGGGAGCGCGCCTCCGTCTACGCCGTCACGGCCTGGCAGCTCGCGACCGGCCTGCGGCTGCTGCGGCGGCCGGAGGTGCCGCGGCAGCCGCGGCCTCCTCAGACCGCGGGCAGCGGCGCTCCGATCCGGTAGAAGCGGTCGGCGGTCGCCGCGAAGACGTCGCGGCGCTCCGCCGGGGAGAGTGCCGCGGTGAGCTCGTCGAACGCGGTGTACAGCTCGGAGAAGCTCGAGTAGAGGCTGTCGACCGGGAAGTTGCTGCCGAGCATCGTCCGCGCCGGCCCGAACGCCTCGAGCGTCTCGTGCACGAACGGCGCGATCGACGCGCGGGTCCAGGAGTGGTCGTTCGTGCCCATCGCCGAGATCTTCACGACCGTGTTCTCGCGCTCCGCGACGGCGCGCAGCCCCCTGCGCCACTCGTCCACCGAGTCGGAGTCGCGGCCGATCGGCATGCCGAGGTGGTCGAGCACGATCGCGGTGCCGGGAAAGGCGCCGGCGAGCTCTGCCGCCTCCTGCAGCTGCGAGGGGAACACCTGCAGGTCGAACGACAGGCCCAGCGGCTCGAGCCGCGCGAAGTGCGCGCGCCAGACCGGATCGGCCGAGATCCCCGGCCGATCGCGGTGCGTGAAGACCGGATCCGGGTGCCAGTTCAGGATGTCGCGGACGCCGCGCGTCACGGAGTACCCGGCGTGCTCCTCCAGCTGCCGGGGCGCGTCGGCGTCCAGGAGCGACACATGCGCGACGTGCACCGTCGGCACCGGGCGCTCGCGGGAGAGGGCGTCGATCCAGGCCGTCTCGGCGAGCGCGTCGGCCGCGCCGTTCTCGACGTGCACGGAGGCGACGAGGGTCACGTCCCGGGCGTCGGCGAGGTAGTCGTCGACGCTGTAGGAGCGGCGGATCGGCCGGTCGTCGCCGTGGTAGCGGAAGGGCTCGGCCGGCCCCTCCAGCCACGGGTAGGAGCGGCGGAGATCCGTCAGGTGGTGGTGGGCGTCGATGACGACGAATCCGCTCATGCGTGCCTCCCCGGGGTCGGAGCGCCGAGGCGCGCGATCGTGCGGACGACGCCGGTGTGGTCCAGATCGCCGTCGCCGTCGGCGACCATCCTCTCGAACAGGCCGGTCACGGCGGTGATCGCGGGCAGGACGACGCCCTCGGCGTCCGCAGCGTCGCGGACGTAGCGGAGGTCCTTCAGCTGGTTACGGGCGCTGCCGCCCTCGGCGAAGTCGTCCTCCAGCCACTTGGCGCGCTTCTGCTCGAGCACGGTCGTGCGGGCGAGGCCGCCCTGCAGCAGTTCCACCATCACCTCCGGGTCGAGTCCGGCGGTGCGGGCGAGCAGCAGGGCTTCGGAGACGACGGCGACCGTCCCGGCGACCACGATCTGGTTGCAGAGCTTGGCGGTCGCTCCGGCGCCGCTCGGGCCGAGGTGGCGGACCGTGCGGCCGAGCCGCGCGAGCACGGGGAGGACGCGGGCGACCGCCTCCTCCTCTCCGCCCACCATGATGCTGAGGGTCGCGTCCCGGGCGCCGACCGTGCCGCCGCTGAGCGGGGCGTCGACGACGCGGACGCCGTGCTCCTCGGCGAGACGGGCGGCGAGCGCGGCCACCGCCGAGGGCGAGACGGTCCCGTGCACGACGAGCACCGGATCCGCGATGCCCTGCTCGCGCCAGCCGGCGAGCAGGCCGTCCTCTCCGTCCAGCAGCGACTCGACCTGCGCGAGGTCCGGCAGCACCGTCAGGGTGATGTCGGCCGCCGCCTCGCGCGGAGTCGCCGCCACGCGGGCCCCGAGCGCGGCGAAGGGGCCGGCCTTCGCGCGGGTGCGGTTCCAGACCACGAGGCCGCCGTCGTCGACGAGGTTCCGCGCCATCGGGGCGCCCATCGGTCCGAGGCCGAGCAGCGAGAGCGTCACGGGGCGACCTCGGCGAGCTGGTCCGGCGCCACGTCGTCGAGCAGCACCGCGGCCTCGAAGCCGAGCAGCTCGCGGGAGCGGGTGAGGTCGAGCCCGACGGAGCGGCCCGGGAGCTCGCCACGCGGTATGCCGGGGGCGATCGCGTCGAGGGCGGCCGCGGTGTCGCCGCGGAGGTAGGTGAGCGGAGCGGCGACGAGGATCCCGGGAGCGGGAGGCGTGTCGTGCAGCAGCGCCGCGAGCACCGAGCGGGCGGCATCGGCCGCGTCGAGGTAGCTGAAGCCCTCCGCCGCCTGGCGGCGCGGGTCGGCGGCGATCGCGGTGCGCAGGTGCTCGCCGAACCGCCGCCCGCCGTCGAGGGTGATGTCGCGCACCAGCGGGAAGCGGAGGCCGGTGAGCTCGAGGCCCCAGGTCGCGTGCGCCATCCGGGCCGCGTCCTCGCTCGCGAGCTTCGAGAGCGAGTACTCGTCCGAGATCCGGGGCGCCGCGTCCTCGGAGTAGGGGAACACGGGCGGGAGCGCCTGCTCGGCCCCGAGGGGGTAGCCGTTCGCGTTGATGCTGGAGGCGTAGACGACCTTGGCGACTCCGGCCGCCGCGGACGCCGCGAGCACCGCGAAGGTGCCCACGGCGTTCACGCGGTAGGTCTCGACCGCGTCGGCCATTCCGAGTCCGGCGTAGCCGCCGAGGTGGACGACCGCGTGCTGGCCGGCCAGCGCCTCGGCGAGGACGGCCTCGTCGGTCACGTCGCCGACGACGGTCCGGACGGCCGGGTCCGCCCCCGCGTCGCTGCGGTCGAGGACGGTGACGACCGCTCCCTCCGCCAGGAGCGCCGCGACGGTGGGCCGCCCGATGAGGCCCCAGCCGCCCGTCACGAGGACCCGCGCGCCGTCGAGGGCGGTCAGCGCCGTCACGCGTTCACCGACGGCGTCGACTCGGTCGGAGGAGCGGCGACGTCCTCCTGCTTCTTCCTGCGGCCTCTCGAGAACATCGGCCAGCCCTTGCTGCCCTGGTCGAGCGTGACGGCGATCAGGACGACGAGGCCGGTGACGATCTGCTCGTAGAAGCTCGGCACGTTCAGAAGCACCAGGCCGTTGGTGAGCGCGCCCAGGATGAGCGCGCCGACCAGGGTGCCCGCGATGCGGCCCTCGCCGCCCATCAGGTTCGCTCCTCCGATGACCGCCGCGGCGATCGCGGTGAGCTGGTACGGGCTGCCCGCGTCCGGCTGCGCGGCGTTGATGCGGGCGACGATGACCAGGCCGGCCAGGGCCGAGAGCCCGCCGGAGATGCAGTAGACGGCGATCTTGACGCGGTGGACCCGGACCCCCGAGAGCCAGGCGGTCTCCTCGCTGCCGCCGACCGCGATCACGTTCTGGCCGAACACGGTCTTGCGCAGGAGCAGCCAGGCCGCGACTCCGACGACCGCCACGATGACGACCACGACGGGCACGCCTCCGATGTAGCTGTTGAGCAGGAGGATGAACTCCTTCGGCACGTCGTAGACCGGCTTGCCGTTGGTGGCGACGTAGGCGCCTCCCTGGAACACGCTCATCGTGCCGAGCGTGGCGATGAAGGGCGGCAGGTTCAGCTTGGTGACCAGCAGGCCGTTGATCCCTCCGCAGATCAGGCCGAGGACGATGCCGGCCGCGAGACCGAGCAGCGGGGGCACGCCGCCGTTGACCATCAGCGAGGCGCTGACGATCCCGACGAAGCTGGCCATGGCGCCCACGGCCAGGTCGATGCCGCCGGTGATGATGACGAAGGTCAGGCCGATGCCGATGATGGCGTTCACGCTGGCCGACACCGCGACGTCGCGGAGGTTGCCGATGGTGAGGAAGTTGGGGTTCAGCACGCCCAGGATGACGAAGAGGACGACGGCGGCGATGTAGATGCCGAAGGCCTGCAGGTTGAAGGAGCGCCGGCGCGGGGTGGCGACGCTCCCGGTCTCGGGGGAGGTCATGAGGTTCCTTTCGCCACGCCCATGGCGTTGGCCACGATGCTGTGCTCGGTGATGTCGTCGCCGACGTGCTCGGAGACGAAGCGCCCGGACCTCATCACGAGGACCCGGTCGCTGATGGAGATGATCTCGGGCAGGTCGCTCGAGACGACGATCACGGCGTGCCCCTCGGAGGCCAGCTGATCGATGAGCTCGTAGATCTCGACCTTGCCGCCGACGTCGACGCCCTTGGTCGGCTCGTCGAAGAGGAAGACGCTCGCCCCGAGCCAGATCCACTTCGCGATCACGATCTTCTGCTGGTTGCCGCCCGAGAACTGGCGGGCGTTGAGGCGGACGTCGGCGGGACGCAGCGACATGCGCCGGCCCATCTCCTCCGCCGTCTCGATCTGCCGCTTCGTGCTGATGAAGGGGCCGAAGCCGTTCAGCTGCCGGTCGGAGGTGAGGGCGACGTTCGCGTAGGCCGGGGTCTGGAGGACGAGGCCCTGGTGCTTGCGGTCCTCGGGGATGAACGCGATGCCGGCGTCGCGGCTGTCGCGCGGCGAGCGGATGCGCAGCGGACGGCCGCCCAGGCGGACGGTCCCCTCGGTGCCGTCGTCGGCGCGGATGAGCGCGCGGAGGAACTCGGTGCGGCCGGAGCCGACGAGGCCGGCGATGCCGACGACCTCGCCGCGGCGGACGCTGATCGACTCCGGTCCGACTCCGCTCGGGTGGACGACGCCCGTGGCCTCGAAGTGCACCTCGGCGTCCGGGGCGACCGGGTGGCGCCGCTCGAACGAGAGCAGCTCCCGGCCGACCATCCGCCGCACGATGTCCTCGGACGAGGTCTCGCCGATCGGAGCGTCGTAGGCGGGCCGGCCGTCGCGGAGCACGACGACCGTGTCCGACACGCTCATCACCTCCGGCATCTTGTGCGAGACGTAGATGACGCCGACGCCCCGCCCGTGGGCGATCTCGCGGACCCGGGTGAGGACCCCCTCGACGTTGTGCTCGAGCATGCTCGTCGTCGGCTCGTCGAGCGCGACGATCTTCGCGCCGAACGCGAACGCCCGGGCGATGGTGAGCGCGTGCCGCTGCGCCGGGCTGAGCCGGCCGACCGGGGTCCTCGCCTCCATCGGGAAGCCCATCAGGTGGACGTCCTTGAGGGCCCGGTCGATGTCGTCCTGGGCGGACGCGCGCTGCTTGCGCGTCCGCCCGAGGAGCAGGTTCTGCATCACCGTGAGCTGGGGCACGATGGCCGGCTCCTGGTGCGCGATGCGGACCCCCTCGGCGAGCGCCTGGCGGGAGGTGTACTCCATCCGCCGGACGCCGTCGATCGTGATCGAGCCGCGGTCCGGGCGCAGGGCCCCGCCGAGGATGTTCAGCAGGGTGCTCTTGCCCGCGCCGTTCTCGCCGGCGAGGGTGCGGATCTCGCCGCGGTCGAGCGTGAAGCTCACGCCGTCCAGGGCGCGGACGCCCGGGAACGATTTCGCGATGCCGCGGACCTCGAGCAGATGCTCGGCCATGTTCCGTCTACTTCCTTGTCGAGGAGGTCGTGGGGAGGGAGGAGGTGACGGGTTACGGCATCCCGGTCTCGTACTGCGCGACGTTGGTGCTGTCGATGATGAACGCGGGGACGTCGATCCACGCAGGGACCTTCTTCCCGGCGAGCAGGTACAGCGCGGCGTCGACGCCGGTCGCGCCCTCGGTGGTGGGCAGCTCGCTGACGGTGGCGGTGTAGTCGCCGGCCAGGATCTGCTTCTTGGCCTGCGGGATGCCGTCGGTGCCGACCAGGATCACCTCGCCGGTGAGGCCCTTCGCGTCGATCGCGGCCTGGACGCCGAGCGCCATGCCGTCGTTCTGCGAGTAGAAGGCCGCGATGTCGGGGTTCGCGGTCAGCATCGTGGTCGCGATCTCCTGCGCCTTGGTCTGGTCCCACGAGGCGGTCTGGGAGGCGACGAGCTCGAGGTTCTCGTGCTTCGCGAGGGCGGCGGTGAAGCCGTCCCCGCGGTTGATCGCGTTGGAGGAGCCCGGGTCGCCCTCGATCATCGCGACCTTGCCGCCGTCGGGCAGCTTGTCGGCGATGTAGTCGGCGGCGGTCGCGCCGATGGTGGTCGCGTCGGGTCCGACGTAGACGGTGCCGGCGACGCCGCTCTTGGCGTCGTTGAGGACGATCGCGGGGATGCCGTCGGCGAGCGCCGACTCGAAGATCGAGTCGAGGCCGGTGGCCGAGATCGGCGAGGCGAGGATGGCGGAGCAGCCCTGGTTCATGGCGCTCTTGGCCTTGTCGAGCTGCTCGGTGATCGAGGACTCGTCGGTGACGTCGAAGGTCTGGTAGTCGACGCCGAGCTCCTTCGCGCGGTTCTCGAAGCCGTCGCGCTCGTAGCCCCAGAACTCGTTGGAGAGGGTGCGGGTGATGTAGCAGAGCTTCGCGCCGTCCGGCACGGTGGGGGTGCCGAGCGAGGAGGCGACCTCGTCGGCGGGGGTCTGCGCGGAGGCGTCGACGAGCGACACGATGTCGGCGCCGGAGCCGGAGCCGCCGGCGGATCCGCCGCCGTCTCCGTCGGGCGAGGCCGAGCATCCGGCGAGGAGCGTCAGGGAGGCGAGGCCGGCGAGGGCGACGCCGGCGGCGCGGGTGGGGAACGACATGGGGAGGGGGCCTTTCGTCATTGGAAGGTAGGGGGATCGAGGGGAATCGGGGGGGTGGTCCGGGCCGGGCGGAGGGGGCCGCCCGGCCCGGGGTCGGATCAGGAGGCGAGCAGCGCCTCGGTCTCGCGGCGCAGCTCGAGCGCCTCGGCGAGGGACTCGTCGATGATGACGTCGTCCCAGCCGACCGTCGCGCCCTGCGCGATGTCGTTGCGCAGCTCGACGTGGTGGGCGAGCGCGACGGGGAGGGCGCCGGTGGCGACCGAGTGCTTCGCGGAGACGAGCTTGCCGTAGACGGTGAAGCCGCCCTCGCCGTCGAGGAACTCGCCGGCCTTGAGGTCCTTCTTGGCCGTCGCGACCACGTCGCCGTAGAAGCCCTCGGGGTGGCCGGTCGAGATGCCGCGCAGGGCGGCGTTGGCGATCGACATGTTCAGCTCGAGGCCGACGTAGTGGTACGGGCGGTAGAGCGCCGCGTACTGCTTGGTCGGGTCCGGGTGCCACGGGTACTCGTCGAAGCAGGTCGACACGTAGGGGTTGGTCGCCTTGACGACGACGTAGACGCCCTCCTGGGTGTTGTGCGGGATGAGCGCGCCGTCGCGGGTGACGCTCGACATCACGTCGACGGTGCCCTCGTGGTCGAGCGCTCCGCCGATCGAGCGGGGGCGGCTGATCGTGGCGATCTCCTCGACGTCGCCCGGGGTGAAAGTGAGGCCGGCGTCGGAGGGGACGAGCCCGGCCGCGTTGGCGACGGCGGCCATCTCGATGGCGGCCTTCGTGCCGTCGCGGAACGAGGTGTGCATGTAGGGGTTGAGCTGGCCGGAGTCGGTGAGCTCCTTGCTGAACTCCCAGTTCTCCCAGACGTTGTCGGGGTTCATCTGGTGGTAGTGCTCGAGGTACTTGGCGCCCTTGCCGGCGCAGACGACGTCGAAGCCGCTGGTGCGGGCCCAGTCGACGAGCTCCATGATGAGGGCCGGCTGGTCGCCGTAGGCCATCGAGTAGACGATGCCCGCCTTCTCCGCCCGCTTGGCGAGCGCCGGTCCGGCGAGGGCGTCGGCCTCGACGGTGACCATGATGATGTGCTTGCCGGTCTCGATCGCGCGGAGGGCGTGGTGCACGCCGACGATGGGGTTGCCGGTCGCCTCGACGATGACGTCGATGTCGTGCTCGAAGAGGACGGCCGCGTTGTCGACGATGGTGGTGGTGCGGTTGGCGAGCGCCTCGGGGATGTCGGCGGCCATCGCCTCGGCGGGCCAGTCGACCAGCTCGAAGGCGCCGCGGGCCCGGGCCACGTTCACGTCGGCGATGGCGACCACGTGGACGCCGGGGATGTTGCGCGCCTGCGAGAGGTACATGGTGCCGTAGCGGCCGGCGCCGATCAGCCCGACGCGGATGGGGCGGCCCTCGCGTTCGCGATCGCCGAGGAGTTTGTACAGGTTCACGTTGACCTCTCTGGTCCGGTGGCGCACGGACGCGGAGAGCCGCCGGTGAGGGCGGTGGACGTCGTCGTCGTGCGCAGTCTTCTTCGGAGGAATTCTGCTGACCGGTCGGGGTGGAACCGGTACCAGTTTTGTACCAGCGCCCGTTAGGCTGTGTCAACAGCAGTTCGCATCGCGGCGTTCGACGAGGACCCCGCCGGCCCCCGGGAGGACCCGTGCAGAAAGCTCCGACGATCCGCGACGTCGCCCGCACCGCGGGCGTCTCGGTCTCGGTCGTCTCCCGCGTGCTCAACGACGGCACCGGCCCGGTCGCGGTGGACACCCGGCGCCGTGTGGTCGAGGCGATCGACGAGCTCGGCTTCCGCCCCCGCGCCGCCGCCCGCGAGCTCAGCCAGGGTCAGGCCCTCGCGATCGGCCTGGTCCTGCCCGACCTCACCAACCCGTTCTTCGCCCGCCTCGCCGACAAGGTGGTGTGGGAGGCGCGCGCCCGCGGGGCCCAGGTGCTCCTGGTCACCACGCAGGAGGACTCCCACGTCGAGGGCGAGTCGCTCACGAGCCTGCTCGACCGCTCCGTCGGGGGCGTGATCGCCACCCCCTCCGGCGACAACCTCGAGAAGTGGTCGCGCCTGCGCCGCGCCGGGGTCGACGTGGTCTTCGTCGACCGCACCACGCCCGGGCTCGACGACGTCGACGTCGTCAGCATCGGCAACTCCGCCTCCGCCGCCCGGGCCACCGACCACCTGATCGCGCTCGGCCACACCCGGATCGCGATCCTCTCCGGACCCGCGCACACCTCCACCGGCCAGGCCCGCGTCGCCGGGTACCGCGCCTCCCTCACCGCGGCCGACCTGCCGCTGGACTCCACGCTGGTGCGCGACGTGCCCTTCCGCGGCGACGTCGGCGGCGAGGCGGTCGCCGCCCTCCTCGCGCTGCCGGAGCCGCCGACCGCGCTCGTCGTCGCCAACACCGCGCAGGTGCGCAGCGCCGTGCACCGGCTCTTCCAGCTCGGGATCCGAATCCCGGAGGCCCTCTCGGTCGTCGTGTTCGACGACAACCCGTGGAGCGAGCTGGTCACCCCGCCGCTCAGCGTCGTCCGCCAGCCGATCGACATGCTCGCCCGTCACAGCGTCGAGCTCGTCCTCGCCCGCATGCAGGGCCGCCTCCCCGAGGCGCCGCAGCACATCGAGGTGCAGGCCGACCTCGTCATCCGCTCCAGCTGCGCCGCACCCCCGCGGCGCTGATCCTCTCCCCCTCCGAAAGGCACGCCATGTCCGATCCCGTCGTCGTCACCGCGATCTTCGCTCCCGCCGAGGGGCAGCGCGACGCGCTCGTCGCCGCCCTCTCCACCGCCATCGCGGAGGTGCACGAGGAGGAGGGCTGCGAGCTCTACGCGATCCACGACTCGCCCGACGGCACCATCGTGATGCTGGAGAAGTGGACGAGCGGCGACCTGCTCGACGCGCACGGCGCCGGCGAGCCGGTCGTCCGCCTCAACGCGGCGATCCGCGGGCTCGTCGCCCACCCGCCCGTCGTGACGCGGCTCGTCCCGATCCCGGCCGGCACCTCGCAGCAGGGCGAGCTCTAGCACCCGGGGGCGGGGCCGCTCCGGATCCGGATCGCGCGCCTCCCGCCGGAAACGCGCGCGAAACAGCGGAGGCCTACGGTCGGGAGCGACCCCGCCGCCCCGGCCGCTCCCTGGAGGATCCGCATGCCCCGCCCCGCCTTCCCCGCCCCGCCCAGCGCCGAGCTGCACATCCACCTCGAGGGCACGATCGAGCCCGAGCACATCGTCGAGATGGCGCGCCGCAACGGAGTCGCCCTGCCCACCGAGGATCTCGACGCCCTCCGCGCGCGGTACTCCTTCACCGACCTCGCGTCGTTCCTGGAGCTGCACTACTCGAACCTCACCGTGCTGAAGACGGAGCGGGACTTCTTCGAGCTCGCGACCGGCTACCTCGACCGGGCGCAGAAGGCGAACGTCCGCCGCGCCGAGATCTTCTTCGACCCGCAGACGCACCTCGGCAACGGCGTCGCGCTCGACACCGTGATGAGCGGGATCACCCGTGCGCTCGGTCGGAGCGAGGAGACCCACGGGATCTCGACGGACCTGATCATGTGCTTCCTCCGCGACCTGGGCGCCGACGCGGCCGACGAGATGCTGACGGCGATCCTCCCCTGGCGCGAGCACGTCATCGGCGTCGGGCTCGACTCGAACGAGGTGGGCTTCGGCCCGGAGCTGTTCGTCGACGTCTACGCGCGCGCCGCGGCGGAGGGACTGCGCCTGGTCGCGCACGCCGGCGAGGAGGGCGGGCCCGAGACGGTCGCGGCCACCGTCGAGCTGCTGAAGGTCGAGCGGATCGACCACGGGATCCGCGCGATGGAGGACCCGGAGGTGGTCGCGATGCTCCGGGAGCGCCGCATCGCGGTGACGGTGTGCCCGCTGTCGAACGTGGCCCTGCGCGCGGTGGACACGATGGCCGACCACCCGCTGCCCGCGATGCTCCGCGAGGGAGTCGTCGTGACGGTCTCGAGCGACGACCCGCCCTACTTCGGCGGCTACGTGGACGAGAACTACCGCGCCCTGGTCGAGGAGCTGGGGATGGACGACGCGCAGCTCGAGCAGCTGGCGCTCAACTCCTTCGACGCGGCGTTCATCACGGAGGAGGACCGCGAGCGCTGGCAGGCGGAGGTGCGCGAGCACTTCGCGCGGTGAGCGCGCCACTGCCCGGAGAACGATCATCCCCACCCCGTCTCCGGGCACTGCGCTCTGGTTCTGCGGGCGCACGCCTCCGCGCCCGCCCTACGCTGGCCGGATGACCCGATCCGACGGCACGCGATGAGCTGGGTGCTCCTCGCCGGCGCGATCCTCACCGAGGTGACGGCGTCGCTCGCCCTCCAGGCCGCCATCGAGTCGCCGGGCTGGTACGCCCTCGTGGTGGCGGGCTACCTGGCGGCGTTCGTCCTCCTCAGCCGGGTGCTCAAGGCCGGCATGCCGATCGGAGTCGCCTACGGCGTGTGGGGCGCGTGCGGAGTCGCGCTGACGGCGGTCCTCGCGACCGTGCTCTTCGGGCAGCCGCTGACGGGCGTGATGACGATCGGGCTGGTGCTGATCATCGCGGGCGTGCTGATGGTCGAGATCGGCTCCCAGCGAGCGCAGGCCGCGCGCCGGGCGGTGCGCTGATGGCCTGGCTGCTGCTCTCGGGCGCGATCCTCACCGAGGTCGCCGCGACGATGAGCCTCAAACCCGCGACGGACGGCCGGAAGCGCTGGTACGTCGTGGTCGGAGTCGGCTACGTCGTCGCGTTCTCGCTGCTGGCCGGGGCGCTCGCGCAGGGCATGCCGATCGGGGTGGCCTACGGGATCTGGGCGGCGGTCGGAGTCGCGCTGACCGCGGTGCTCGGCCGCTGGCTGTTCCAGGACCCGCTGACCTGGACGATGCTCGGCGGGATCGGCCTGATCATCGCCGGCGTGCTGCTGGTGGAGCTCGGGCACTGACCGGCCGAGTGCCGTCGCGGCGGGGCGCCCCCCGATCAGCGGCCGTCGCGGCGGGGCGCGTCCCGCTGAGCGGCCGCCGCGGCGGGAGCGCGCCTCCTCAGCCGTCGTCGCGGCGGTAGCGCGACGGAGTCACCGGTTGTCGCGGCGGTACCGCGCCTCGCGGCCGGCGATGTGGAGGCCGAGCCCGGTGACCGCGACTGCGAAGGCGACCAGCACGCCGATGAACGCGATCTCGTCGCCCGCTCCGACCGCCACGGCCGCGGCGGCGAGCCCGATCAGCGCGAGGGCGAGCACCACGGCGCCGACGATCTCGAGAGGGCTCCAGGCGGTCATGACTCCAGGGTGCGCGCGGAGCGGCGCGCGGGCAAGGGGCGGCAGGCGAACAGGACACGACGTCCCGCCGACCGCGGAGGTCCGCGCGGGTCCCAGCACACGACCCGTCCGCCCGGACGTCGGTCGACCGGGTGCTGCGGATCGCGGAGCTCGTCCGAGGCGGTCCGCGGTGCGAGCCCGCTCCGTCCGTCCCCGCCGGAACGCCCCCGCCCGTTCGCCCCGCCGCCGCGCCCGCCCCTAGGCTCGACGGCGTGACCGCCTCCGTCCCCGCCCCCCAGCCCCGGCCCCGCGACGTCGTCGGCATCGTCGGCCTCGTCCTCGCGATCGTCCTCGTCCTCGCGCAGATCGGGCGGACCGCGCTCACCACGGCCATCCCGGTCCTCGCGTTCCAGGGCGGCTTCGACACCACGCAGATCGGGGCGCTCTTCGCCGCCCTCGGGGTCACGATGCTCGTGCTCGCGACGGCGACCGCGATCGTCGGCGTCATCGGCGTCGCGCGGAAGGACCGCGCCCGGCTGCTCTCGGCCGTCGCGCTCGGCGTCGGCGCGAGCGTCGCGATCGTCGAGCTGGGCGCGCTCGTCGTCCCGCCCCTGGTCGGCCTCTCGCTCCAGTACTAGACGAGGCCTGCCGGAGCGCATCCGCCCCGCGGCCTCGCAGGATCCGCACGGCGCCGCGTCCGCTCCTCGCGCTCCCCTGCGCCGCGACGGCCCTGGCGGCTCCCCGGCGATGCGCCAGGATGGGGGCATGACGACACGCGTGGACGGCCTCTTCGTCTACCCGGTGAAGGGCCTGACCCCGCAGCCGCTCCCCCGCGTCGAGCTCACCGCCGGCCGCGGCGTCCCCTTCGACCGCACGATCGCCCTCGCCCGCCCCGGCGGCGCCTACCGGCCCGGCATGCGGCACGGCATCTCCAAGCGCGAGTACTTCGTGCTCGTCGCCGAGGCGCGCCTCGCCGGCCTGACCACGCACCTCGACCCCGGCAGCGGAGTGCTCACCGTCGACGTCCGCGGCCACCGGGTCCTCTCCGCCGACCTGGGCGCGGAGGACGGACGGGCCGCACTGCGCTCCTTCGCCGCCCGTGTGCTCGACCTGCCGCCCGGCGTCGAGCCCGTGATCGCCCAGGACGCGGGGCGCCGCTACACCGACACGGCCCACAACTCCGATGTCGAGATGGAGTACGTCTCGCTGATCAACCTGGCGAGCGTCCGCGACCTCGCCGAGCGCACCGGCCGGAGCGTCGATCCGCTGCGGTTCCGCGGGAACATCCACCTCGAGGGGCTGCCGGCGTGGAGCGAGCTCGAGCTGCTCGGCCGCGAGCTCACCGCGGGCGGGCTGCGGCTGCGGATCACGAAGGCCACCGAGCGGTGCGCTGCGACCGAGGTCGAGCCGGGCACCGGGCGGCGCGATCTGCCGGTCCCCCGGCTGCTGCACGAGACCTACGGCCACGAGCTCCTCGGCGTCTACGCGGAGGTCCTCGACGGCGGCACGCTCGGCGTGGGCGACGAGCTGGTGCTCCGTGGCTGAGCTGCGGCTCGTGGTGGCCGAGCGCGAGGCGCTCACCCCGGCCGTCACCCGCTTCGTGCTGCGGAGCGAGGACGGCGCCCCGCTGCCCGGCTACTCGGCCGGCGCGCACCTCACGCTCACGACCCCCTCCGGCGAGCGCCGCAGCTACAGCCTCGTCGAGCCGGGATCCTCGGAGCCGTCGCACTACGCGATCGCGGTGCGCCGGGAGCCCGGGGGTCGGGGCGGATCGCGGAGCCTCCACGACGACGTCCGCGTCGGCGACGTCCTCTCCTCCGCGCCGCCCGCGAACACCTTCGTCCTCCGGCCCGCCGCCCGCTACCTCCTGATCGCCGGCGGGATCGGTGTCACCCCGATCCGCGCCATGGCCGCCGAGCTCCGGGCGCAGGGATCGGCCGTGCAGGTCGTCTACCTCAGCCGCACCCCCGAGGACACCGCGTGGCTCGACGAGTTCTCCGCCGACGGCTCCCTCGTGCACCACAGTGCGATCCACGGCCGGCTCGACCTCTGGCCGCTCGTCGCCGAGCCCGACGACGACACCCGGATCTACTGCTGCGGTCCGTCCGCGCTGATCGACGAGGTCCTCGCCCTCACGATGCACTGGCGCCCGAGCCGGATCCACGTCGAGGACTTCGCGGGCGTCGACGCCGTCGGCGACCGAGCCGTCCCCTTCGCCGCCGTCTGGGAGCCGACCGGAGCCGTTGTGGAGGTCCCGGCCGACCGCTCGCTCCTCACCGCGCTCCGCTCCTCCGGGATCGACGTCGACTCCTCCTGCGAGTCGGGCACGTGCGGCACCTGCCGCCTGCGCCTCGTCGGCGGGACGGCGGAGCACCGCGACCTGGTGCTGACCCCCGAGGAGCAGGACCGCTGGATCATGCCGTGCGTCTCGCGCTCCGCCGGCGGCGAGCTGGTCGTCGCCCCGGAGTGACGGAGCGGCGGGGCCCGTCCCCACGCACGCCGGCCGACACGCGTCGGCCGTCGTGTGACGCCGCGTGACGGGCGCCCGGCGCCCGGTCCCCCGCATGCCTAGGCTCCCGGACGGGGGACCACGACCGTCACGACCGAAGGACTTCCGATGACCAGCACCTCCGTCCGCACCCAGCTCGACGAGTTCACCGTCGGCTTCGACGAGACGGTCGGCCCCGAGCTCGCCGCCGTCTTCTCCGGCGAGCGCGACGACCTCGTCGCCGCCGGCGCCCCGAGCGGAGCCGTCACCGCCGGCGACGCGCTTCCCGCCGCCTCCGTCGTGACCGTCGACGGCGACACCGTCGACCTCGCGGACGTCCTCGGCGCGGGCCCGGCCGTCCTCGTCTTCTACCGCGGAGCCTGGTGCCCGTACTGCAACATCACGCTCAAGCACTACAACGAGACCCTCGCCCCCGAGCTCGCGTCGCGCGGAGTCGCCCTCGTCGCGATCAGCCCGCAGACTCCCGACGGGTCGCGCGCGGCGGTCGCGGGCGGCGACCTGGGCTTCACCGTCGTCTCCGACCCCGGCAACACGCTCGCGAGCGCTCTCGGCATCGTCACCGCCCCCAGCGGCGACGCGCAGGAGGCGCACACCGCGCTCGGCTTCGCCGTGAAGGACAGCAACGCCGACGACACCCCGGCCGTCCCGTACCCGACCGTCCTGGTCGTCGACGCCGACCGGATCGTCCGCACGGCGGACGTGCACGTCGACTACACGACGCGCACGGAGACCGAGGAGATCCTCGCCGCCGTCGACGCGCTCTGACACCTCCGCTCGCACCCTGAGCACGCGCGGCGGTCGAGCGCACCCCCTCGCCCGCCGCGCCGCCGCTCCCTAGGCTCGACCCGTGACAGCGGAGACGGACGTGCTCGTGGTCGGCGGCGGTCCGGTCGGACTCCTGCTCGGCGCGCTCCTGGCGCGGGCCGGAGTGGACGTGCAGGTGTGGGAGCGGCGCTCCTCGGTGCCGCGGGGCTCGCGGGCGATCGGCATCCATCCGCCGTCGCTCGACGCGTTCGCCGCGGTCGGCGCCGATGCTCCCGTGCTGGCCGAGGCCACCCGGGTCCGCGAGGGCGTCGCGCGCAGCCGGGGCCGCACCCTCGGCACGCTCTCGTTCGCGCGCGCCTCCGCGACGCACCCCTACGTCGTCACCCTCGACCAGCACCGCACCGAGGCGATCCTCCGCGAGCGCCTCGAGGCGGCGGCCCCGGACGCGCTGCGCCCCGGGGTCGCGCTGACCGGCCTGCTCCGTCGGGGCTCGACCGTCGAGGCGACCGGCACCGGACCGGGCGGCGAGCCGGTCTCCGTCCGCGCCGCCTTCGTCGTGGGAGCCGACGGCGCCCGCAGCACCGTCCGCGACCTGCTCGGGATCCGCACCACCGGCCGCGACTACCCGGACCGCTACGTGATGGGCGACTTCGCCGACCCCGAGCCCGGCGGTCTCACCGGCACCGCGCTGGTCGACGTCGGTCCGGCCGGAGTGGTGGAGTCCTTCCCGCTGCCGGGCGGTCGGCGCCGGTACGTCGCCCTGAGCGGCCCGGACCGCTCCCTCGGCGCCCCCGCCTGGCGGCCCGAGGAGGCCCCCGACCAGGAGGCCGCGCGCGCCCTGGCCGCCGCTGTCCGCGACCGGACGGGCGCCGACGCCGACCCGGAGACCTGCACGATGCTCAGCGGCTTCCAGGTGCGGCGCCGCGAGGCCGAGCGGATGGGCGTCGGCCGCGTCGTGCTCATCGGCGACGCCGCGCACGAGATCAGTCCGATCGGCGGGCAGGGCATGAACCTCGGCTGGCTCGACGCCGCCGAGCTCGCCCCGCTCCTGGCCGGTGCCGTGCGCCGCGGCGAGGCCGGCCCCTGGCCCGGCTTCGCCCGGCGGCGCACCACCGCGGCCCGGCGCGCGGCGCGGCAGGCGGAGGCGAACATGGCGCTCGGACGCCCGCTCGGCTCGCTCGCGCACCGCGGGCGCGAGACGTTCCTCCGCACCGCCCTCGCCCTGCCGACCTCGGACCTGCTCGCCCGCGTCTACGCGATGCGCTGGTCCTGAGGGCGGCCGGTCAGCCGACCAGCCGCGCGCCCGCCAGCCCGAGCTCGACCACCAGCACGAGCGAGGCCGCGATCACCAGCCGGAACAGGGTGCGCGTGGGCGGGCCGGTCAGCACCAGGCGGATGCCCGCCGCGGCGAGCACGACCACCGCGAGGGTCCCGATCACCGCGAGCACCACGCCTGTCCCGCGCACCGGCTGGTCGCCGACGAGCTGTCCGACGAGCACGAGCAGCGCGGCGACCACCAGCGACCCGAAGGCGACGACTCCGGAGAGCCGCAGGCCGAGGCGGTGCGGGAAGCCGCGGACCCCGGTGGCCTCGTCGTCGACCAGGTCGGGGAGCACGTTCGTGCAGTGGATCGCGATGCCGAACACGGCGCCGGTCGCGATCGCCCACCAGGCGGGGAGCCGGCCGTCGCCCGCCGCCACCGCCACCACCGGCAGCAGCCCGAAGGCGACCACGAACGGAGCGACCGACCAGACCGTGCGCTTGAGCCCCGCGTCGTAGGCCCAGCCCGCGGCGACCAGCACCAGGTGCGCGACCGCGGCGACCGGTCCGAGCAGCAGCGAGAGCACCACGGCGGCCGCGGCCGTCCCCAGAGCGGCGGCGCGGACGGCGCCCACGCCGATCAGCCCCTGCGCGACCGGCTTGTCGGTGCGCCCCACCGCGCGGTCGCGATCGGCGTCGATCCAGTCGTTCGCGAGCCCGATCGAGAGCTGCCCGAGCAGCACGGCGAGCGCCACCAGCACGACCTGCCCGAGCGGATGCCCGGACGCCGCCGCGATCACGGTCGCCAGCACGGTGACCGTCACGGTCGGCCCGGGGTGCGACGAGGCCAGCAGGAGTCGCACCCGGGACGTCATCCCGCCAGCCTACGGTCGCGGCGGCACAGCGGGCGCCGGTCGCGATCCCCGCCCGGAGCGCGATCCAGCGTGGTCCGAGCGCGGCGCCCGCATCCGCCCGCGACGGGAATGGCCCGGGATGGGGCAGGGTTGCACCACCCGGCATCCCGACTCAGGAAGAAGGCCTCGTGGACCTCGTGCACTGGCTGTTCGACGCGCAGATCGTCATCGGCGAGCAGACCGTCCTCTGGCGGGAGGTCATCGGCAACGTCTTCGGGCTCCTCAGCGCCCTCGGCGGGATGCGGCGGAAGGTCTGGGCCTGGCCCGTCGGCCTCATCGGCAACGTGCTGCTGTTCACGGTCTTCATGGGCGCCCTGTTCGGCACTCCGAACCCCGTCAACCTGCTCGGCCAGGCCGGGCGGCAGGTGATGTTCATCCTGGTCAGCGTCTACGGCTGGTACCGGTGGACCCACCGCCCCGACGACTCGACCACCTTGATCGAGCCGCGCTGGGCGTCGTGGCGCACCCGCGGCCTGCTGGTGCTCGGGATGGTCGGCGGCACCGCGGTGCTGACGCCCGTGTTCCGCGCGCTCGGCTCCTACGAGCCGGTCTGGAGCGACGCGTGGATCTTCGTCGGCTCCGTCCTCGCCACCTACGGCATGGCGAAGGGCTGGACCGAGTTCTGGCTCATCTGGGTGGCCGTCGACCTGGTCGGCGTGCCGCTGCTGTTCTCGGCCGGCTACTACGCGTCGGGGCTGATGTACGTCTTCTACGGCGCGTTCACCCTGGTCGGCTTCTTCGTCTGGATGCGGCAGGGCACCCGTCCGTCCGCCGCTCCGATCACGGTCGGCTAGCTCTAGCAGCCCGCCGCCGCCGGCGGAAGTGGCCGTGCGGGAGGCGCTGTCGGTGGTCCACTGGGAGCGGAGGCGCCCGCCTCCCCCACCAGGAACGGACGCCATGCTCTCCCTCGTCTACTCCAGCCGCACCTCCGCCGGCTTCACGGACGCCGACCTCCCCGCGCTGCTCGCCCAGTGTCGCGCGAACAACGAGCGTCTCGGCCTGACCGGCATGCTCCTGCACCGCGACGGCCGGTTCCTCCAGGTGCTCGAGGGGCCGGACGAGGTCCTGCGCGAGCGGATGGCCGTCATCGCCGCCGACGAGCGCCACGCGCAGCTGCGCACCCTCCTCGAGGAGCCGATCCGGGAGCGGCTCTTCCCGGAGTGGTCGATGGCGTTCGAGTCCGCCGCCGACGCCGAGGCCGCCGGGCTGCGCACCTCCTTCGACGACCTCGACGACACCGAGGCCGAGAGCGCGACGCTCCCGGCGCTGCGCGAGCTCATCCGCTTCTTCCGCGAGCGGAGCTAGGCGGAGCTAGGCGGAGCTAGGCGGAGCTGGGCGGAGCGATACGGGACGCCGGGATCGCGGCCGGTCCGCCGCCGGGAGTCGACGCCCGTCACTCCTCCGCCGAGGGAGGAGCGAGCCGGTCGAGCCGCGCCAGGAGCGGGGCGAAGCCGTCGCCGAGCAGGGCGCTCAGCGGCTCGCCGAACCAGAACCGCCAGACGGCGTCGAGCTCCTCGCCGGTGATCCGTCCTCGGCGCAGAAGGATGCTCGCGATCGGGGCCGCCTCAGACGCGTACTCCTCGCGGGGAGCGCCGTCCTCGCGACCCGGCTCGAGTCCGTACGGATCGACCGCGTCGAGCTCCCGCAGGACGGCCGCCAGCATCGCGTCCCGGCGTTCCGCGGTCGCGCCGTCCTGGTTCGTCGGTGCTCGGCGCTCCATCGCGAGAAGGTACCGAGCCCACTCCTCGTCGTCCATTCGTCGTCTCCGATCTCTCCGGATGCCGCGCCTTCTCGAGGCCTTTCTCTTCCTTCGGCGCCGGCTTGTCGAGGCACGGGGGAACCGCCTCTCCGACGGCTTGTCATCCCCCCGCGAGAAAGGCGCGGACGCCTTCCCGCGTCAGCCCCGAGGCGACGGCGAGCCGGTGCTCTCCGGCCCCGAGTCGGGCGGCTCCGCGGAGTGCCGCGGCCCTTTCTCCGCCCTCGCCGGAAGTCCCGCTCCGGAACGCCGCGAATTCCGCGGACACCCGATCGAGAGCGTCGACGACATCACCGGACACGCTCTCCGGCGGCTCGCCGAGATCGATGCGCCAGCCTCTCCCGGACTTCTCGTCGCTGTCGTTCACACGGAGGAAAGTACCCCGGACCGCAGGGCGGCGCCTGTGATCGCCCTGCGGTCGTCTCGCCCCGCAGGACGCGCTTCCCGCACACTAGGTATTGCCAGGCCTTGCAACGCAAGGCATAGTGGTCCGCATGGCGACGGACGCGGAGAAGATCCTCACGAACCTCCGGAAGGGGGTCGTCGAGTTCTGCGTCCTGGCCGCGATCTCGGGCGAGCCGAAGTACGGACGCGACCTCGCGCTCACCCTGAGCGAGAAGGGCCTGCTCGCCGGCGAGGGCACGCTCTACCCCCTGCTCTCACGCCTGCGCGACAGCGGACTCGTCTCGACGGAGCTCACCGACCCGAGCCTCGGACGACAGCGGCGCTACTACACCCTCGCTCCCGCAGGCCGCGCCCGGCTCGAGGAGTTCCGGGCGGCCTGGGTGCCGTTCCGATCCACCGTCGACGACCTCCTGGAGACGCACTGATGACGACGCACACCACGGAAACGACCGGCCGCGGCTACACCGCCCGGCTGCGCCGCGAACTGGCGGTCCTCCCGCGGCGGTCGCGACGCGAGCTGCTCGAGGACGCCTCGGAGCACGCCGCGGGCGACGAGTCGGAGCTCGCGCGCTCCTTCGGCGATCCCGTCGAGATCGCCCGCGCCGCACTCGATCAGCACGACGCCCGCACAGGCCGTCCGATGCGCCCCAGCCTTCTGCTGCCCTCGAAGCTCCTGCAGCTGGGCGCGGCGGTCCTCACCGGCCCGTTCGCCGCGATCGCGCTCCTCGACCTCCTCCTGAACGGCACCGCCCTCGGCCTGCCGAGGCTCGCGCTCTGGGCACTCATCGCGCTGCCGCCGCTCCTCGTCCGCTGGACGACGTGGTGGCGCGTCTCCCTCGCCTGCGCGGTCCTCCACGCCTGCTACCTCGCTGTCTCGGCCGTGGTCACCCTCGGCGGAGGGAACGTGCCCGCCCCGGCCGTGGCCCTCCTCCTCTCGGCGCCCGTCGCTCTGGCTCAGCTCCTGGCCCTCGGCCTCTCGGCGGTCGCCCTCCTCCGGACCCCGCGGGTCCTCCGCGCCCGCTGACGAGGAGCGTCGGGCAGGATGAGCCGGGTGTCGATCAGCAGAACGTGGAGAGCAGCGGCGGTGATGGCGTCGATCACGTCGCTCTCGGCGTGCGCGACGGAGTACCACGGCCACGACAGCGGGATCGACGGCAGGCTGTGGCGGCAGATGGCCGCGGTCGAGGATCCTCTCAGCACGAGTGTCTACCGGTCGCTCGACGAGACGATCGGCATACTCCACGGCCTGAATCCGGAGGCTTATCCACCGCCTCTCGAGGACCCGTCCGCCTATCTCTCGGGAATCGACGTCCCCCGCTGGGACGGAGAGGCCGAGTCGGTCGATCCCTCGGTGCTCGAGGACGGCGGAGTGGTGCTCTACGACGAGGACGTCACGGACGGCGAGGCCCGCTTCTCGCTCTTCCTCGCGTCCGGTCCGATCCCCGGAGAGGAGGATGAGGGCGGCTGGTTCAGCGGTCCCAGCGAGGTCTACACCTGCTACGGACTCGTCGTCGACTTCCGAGCGCACACGCCTCCCGGTCCGGAGAGGACGGCCTTCGAGGACTGTCCCGCGGACCTCGTCGCCGTGCTCCGCTCCGATGCGGCCTTCGCCTCGGCCGAGGTCTTCGACGGCTGACCCGACCGCGGCGACCACCCGCTGCGACGACCGCGGGGCGGAGGCGCGGATCGCGTCGTTCCGGCGCGCCCGCACCAGCGGTGCCGGAACGTCCGGCCGATCCGGGAGCGGCACCCGTCCGAGCCGTCGAGGTTCCGTCGGTGTGCAGGCCCCCGCGCCGAGGGACGTAAAGTGTGCTCACACGCGCCCGCGGACGGGCGAGCCGCCCGTGAGGGCGCCCCGGTCCTGCGTCGGAGGCGCCGATCACAGAGAGCCGCGGTGCCCGATGCCGGAAGACAAGCCCGCGTCGCGGGCGCCGAGCATCTACGACGTCGCCCGCGCGGCCGGCGTCTCGCACCAGACCGTCTCCCGGGTCCTGAACGACCACCCGAGCCTCCGCGCCGAGACGAAGAAGCGCGTGCTCGAGGTCATGGCCGAGCTCGACTACCGCCCCAACCTCGCCGCGCGGGCACTGGTCACCAGCCGCACCCGCACCGTCGGCGTGCTGTCCTCGCAGAGCCTGCAGTACGGTCCGGCCTCCAGCATCCAGGCCATCGAGGTGGCGGCGCGCGACGCGGGCTACCTCGTCGTCACGGCCAACGTCGACGGCACCGACGGCGCGTCGATCCAGGCCGGGATCCGGCATCTGCTCAACCAGGCGGTCGAGGGCCTCGTGGTCGTCGCCCCGCAGATCCGCGTCTTCGACATCCTCTCCGGAGTCGCGCTGCGCATCCCGCACGTGACGCTGCAGACGAGCGAGGACGACCGCGACGACGCGCTCTACGTCGACCAGATGGCCGGCGCCCGCATCGCCACCGGACACCTGATCGACCTCGGGCACACCGAGATCGTGCACCTCGCCGGCCCGCAGGACTGGATCGAGGCCGAGGCGCGGATGCGCGGCTACCTCGCCGAGCTCGACCACCGCTCGATCCCGCTGCGCCCGCCGCTGCTCGGCGACTGGAGCGCCGAGCGCGGCCACCGCGTGGGCCTCGAGCTCTCGCGCTTTCTCGACTTCACCGCGGTGTTCGCGGGGAACGACCAGATGGCGCTCGGACTGATGAGCGCGTTCCACGAGCGCGGGGTCCGCGTGCCGGAGGACGTCAGCGTCATCGGCTTCGACGACATCCCCGAGGCTGCGTTCTACTGGCCGCCGCTGACCAGCGTCCGCCAGGACTTCGTGGAGCTCGGACGCCGGTGCGTGGCCGCGCTGCTCAGCCTGATCGAGGGCGACCGGCCGGAGAAGGCGGCGCCGATCGCTCCGCAGCTGGTCGTCCGCGGATCCACAGCCGTCCCCCGGAGCGCGAGCGTCACCGCCTCGCGCTGACCGGCGGCCGCGACGCCCTCGCGCCGCGACCGCCCGGGATCACTCGCCGTGAGCGGCGATCGACACGTCGTTCCAGCGCTTCCAGGTCTCGAGGCGCGTCTCGTAGTCCGCCGTCGCGATGCCCAGCGGCGCGCGCCCGAAGAAGATCCGCAGCGGCGGCTCGTCCGCGTCCACGACCGCGAGGATCCCGAGGCGCGAGGCCCGCGGGTCGCCCTGCTGAGCGGCGGAGGGGCGTCGGCTCGCTGCCTCGCGGACCTCGTCGTACGCAGCGATCGGCTCGCTGCGCGACGCGGAGGGACCGGACCAGTCGGTCGAGTACCCGCCGGGCTCGACGAGGGTCACGTGGATCCCGAAGCCGGCGACCTCGGCGGCCAGCGACTGGGTGAAGCCCTCGAGCGCCCACTTCGACGCGTGGTACGCGCCGATCGAGGGGAACGCGCTGATGCCGCCGATGCTCGACACCTGGACGATGTGGCCCGAGCCCTGCTCGCGGAGGATCGGCAGCGCGGCCTGGGTGACCCAGAGGGCGCCGAAGACGTTGGTCTCGAGCTGCGCGCGGACCTCCTCCTCGGTGAGCTCCTCGATCATGCCGAAGTGCCCGTAGCCGGCGTTGTTGATCACGACGTCCAGCCGGCCGAACCGCTCGGCCGCGGCCTGCACCGCGGCGAAGCCGGCCGCGCGGTCGGTCACGTCGAGGGTCAGCGGGAGGAACGTGTCCGGATACTCCTCGACGAGAGCGTCGAGGGTCTCGATCCGGCGGGCGGTGCCGGCGACCGAATCGCCGCGCTCGAGCGCCGCCTCGGCCCACTCGCGGCCGAAGCCCTTCGAGGCGCCGGTGATGAACCAGGTCTTCGTCATGGTGTGCGTCCTTTCGACAGTGCTGGACGCAACGCCGACGGCTCCGGCTCCCTTCCGGGGCCGGGGACCCTTGACACGAGCGGTCGGGGAGCGGACGACGCGGTATGCGAGGCCGCCGGTGTCCCGTTACCGAGTCGAGACGTACGCGTTGACACGAACGGCGCCGTCGGGTCTAGCATGACGCAATGTGATCGCTCACATGGCATCACATCTCCGCCCCGATCCCGAGGGCGGCCCTGCATCCACTGCATTCAATGACGAAGGAATCACAGTGACCACAATGAAGCGCGCTCTCATCGCCGGCATCGCCGGCGGAGCGATGATCCTCTCCCTCGCCGCCTGCTCCTCCGGAACCGGTGGCGGCTCGGGCTCGGGATCCGGCGACGGCGGCCTCGTCGGCGTCGCGATGCCGACCAAGTCGTCCGAGCGCTGGATCGCTGACGGCAACAACGTCAAGTCGCAGCTCGAGGAGGCCGGCTACCAGGTCGACCTGCAGTACGCCGAGGACGACATCCCCACCCAGGTCTCGCAGCTCGAGAACATGATCACCAAGGGCGCCAAGGCCCTGATCGTCGCCTCGATCGACGGCACCACCCTCACGAGCGTGCTCGAGGAGGCCAAGGCCAACGACATCCCCGTCATCGCCTACGACCGCCTCATCCGCGACTCCGAGAACGTGGACTACTACGCCACGTTCGACAACTACAAGGTGGGCGTCCAGCAGGCCACCTCGCTCCTCGCGGGCCTCGGTCTCACCGACCTCACCGGCGCGAAGGCCGCCGACGCCCCCGCCGGCCCCTTCAACGTCGAGCTGTTCGCCGGCAGCCCCGACGACAACAACGCCACGTTCTTCTTCAACGGCGCGATGGACACCCTCCAGCCGTACATCGACGACAAGACGCTCGTCGTGAAGTCCGGCGAGACCGACTTCAACACCGTCGCCACGCTCCGCTGGGACGGCGAGGTCGCCCAGAGCCGCATGGAGGACATCCTCACCAAGACGTACTCCGACGGCTCTAAGGTCCAGGGCGTCCTCTCGCCCTACGACGGCCTCAGCCGCGGCATCATCTCGGCTCTGACCGACGCCGGCTACACCGTCGGCTCCGACTTCCCGATCATCACCGGTCAGGACGCCGAGCTCGACTCCGTCAAGGCGATCATCGCCGGCGAGCAGTACGCGACCATCTACAAGGACACCCGCGAGCTCGCCAAGGAGGCCGTGAAGATGGCCCAGGCCGTGCTCGAGGGCACCGAGCCCGAGGTCAACGACACCGACACCTACGACAACGGCAAGAAGGTCGTCCCGTCCTTCCTGCTCGAGCCGGTCATCGTCACCAAGGACCAGATCCAGTCCGTCCTCGTCGACGGCGGCTACTACACCGACGCGGAAGTGAACGGCTAGTCCTCTCTCCTCACCCGAGAAGGAACACCCCGGGAGGGCGCCCACTGGGCGCCCTCCCCCACTACGAAGGAAGGGAGGCGGCGTGACCTCGAACATCCTCGAGATGCGCGGCATCACCAAGACGTTCCCGGGCGTGAAGGCGCTCCAGGACGTCACGCTCAACGCACAGCGCGGCGAAGTCCACGCGATCTGCGGGGAGAACGGCGCCGGCAAGTCGACGCTGATGAAGGTCCTGTCGGGCGTCTACCCGCACGGCACCTACGAGGGCGACATCGTCTTCGAGGACGAGGTGATGCAGTTCTCCAGCATCCGCGACTCGGAGGCGAAGGGCATCGTCATCATCCACCAGGAGCTGGCCCTCAGCCCCTACCTCTCCATCGCGGAGAACATCTTCCTCGGCAACGAGGTGCGCGGCTTCGGCGGCCTGATCGACTGGAACAAGACCAACCAGGAGGCCGCGGCGCTGCTGGCCCGCGTGGGTCTGCGCGAGAACCCGACCACCAAGATCATGGAGATCGGAGTCGGCAAGCAGCAGCTCGTCGAGATCGCGAAGGCGCTCTCGAAGCGGGTCAAGCTGCTCATCCTCGACGAGCCCACCGCGGCCCTGAACGACGAGGACTCGGACCACCTGCTCGACCTGATCCTGCACCTCAAGGAGCAGGGCATCACGTCGATCATCATCAGCCACAAGCTGAACGAGATCAAGAAGATCGCGGACACCGTCACGGTCATCCGCGACGGCAAGACCATCGAGACGATCGCCCACGACGACGTCACCGAGGACCGCATCATCAAGGACATGGTCGGCCGCGACCTCGACCACCGCTACCCGGACCACACGCCGCACATCGGCGAGGAGATCCTGCGCGTGGTCGACTGGACGGCCCACCACCCCCAGGACCCGACCCGCGTCATGGTGGACAAGGTCAACCTGTCGGTCCACCGCGGCGAGATCGTCGGCATCGCCGGGCTCATGGGCGCCGGGCGCACCGAGTTCGCGATGAGCCTCTTCGGCCGCTCCTACGGCAGCCGCATCTCCGGCCAGGTCTTCAAGGCCGGCAAGGAGATCAAGATCCGCAACGTCTCGGAGGCGATCGCCCACGGGCTCGCCTACGCGACCGAGGACCGCAAGCACTACGGCCTCAACCTCATCGACGACATCAAGCGGAACATCTCGCTCGCGTCGCTCGACAAGGTCGCCCGCGGCGGACTCGTCGACGACAACCGCGAGTTCGAGGTCGCCAACGAGTACCGCGGCAGCATGAACATCAAGTCGCCGACCGTGCTCGCCAAGACCGGGAAGCTCTCCGGCGGCAACCAGCAGAAGGTCGTCCTGTCGAAGTGGATCTACTCCGACCCGGACGTCCTCATCCTCGACGAGCCCACCCGCGGCATCGACGTGGGTGCGAAGTACGAGATCTACACCATCATCAACCGGCTCGCGGCGCAGGGTAAGGGGATCATCGTCATCTCCTCCGAGCTGCCGGAGCTGCTCGGCATCTGCGACCGCGTCTACGCGCTGTCGGAGGGCCGGATCACGGGCGAGCTGCCCATCGCCGAGGCGACGCCCGAGGCGGTCCTCACCCTCATGACCCAGGAGAAGCAACGATGACCGATCTGCAGAACGAACCGTCCACCGCGGCCGGTGCGCAGGTGAAGCCCACCGAGAACGCCTTCACGAAGCGCCTCAGCCACGTGCTGGGTGACCTCGGCAAGAACGGCATCTTCATCGCCCTCATCGTGGTGGTGCTGCTGTTCGAGGTGATGACCGGCGGAATCCTCCTCCGCCCCCAGAACATCTCGAACCTGATCGTCCAGAACGGCTACATCCTGATCCTCGCCATCGGCATGGTGATGGTCATCGTGGCCGGGCACATCGACCTCTCGGTCGGCTCGGTCGCGGCGTTCGTCGGAGCGATCTCGGGCGTCTTCGCGGTCAACATGGGTCTCCCGTGGTGGCTGTCGATCATCCTCTCCCTCCTCATCGGCGCCCTGGTCGGAGCGTGGCAGGGCTTCTGGATCGCCTACGTCGGGATCCCGGCGTTCATCGTGACCCTGGCGGGCATGCTGATCTTCCGCGGCCTGGCGCTCGTCGTCCTCGGCAACGCGAACATCGGCTCCTTCCCGACCGAGTACCGCGCGCTGGGCAACGGCTTCCTCACCGACCTGTTCGGCGAGACCGACCTCGACCCGCTGTCGCTCGTCATCGGCGCGCTCGCGATCGTCGCCTTCGCCGTGCAGTCCGTGCGCACCCGCCGCGGCCGCCAGAAGTACGCGCAGAGCGTCGAGCCGGGCGCCTGGTTCGTCACCAAGCTCGTCCTCGTCTCCGTCGTGATCGCGGCCTTCTCCTTCGCGCTGGCCACCTTCAAGGGCATCCCGGTCACCCTGATCGTGCTCGCCGTGCTCGTCCTGATCTACGGCGTGGTCATGAACCGCTCCGTCTTCGGCCGCCACGTCTACGCGATCGGCGGCAACCTGCACGCCGCGGAGCTGTCCGGCATCAAGACCCGCAACGTCACCTTCTGGCTGTTCGTCAACATGGGCGTCCTCGCGGCGCTGGCCGGCCTCGTCTTCACCGCGCGACTCAACCTCGCCGGCCCGAAGGCGGGAGACGGCTTCGAGCTCGAGGCCATCTCGGCCGCCTTCATCGGCGGCGCGGCCGTCCAGGGCGGCGTCGGCACCATCGGCGGCGCGATCATCGGTGGCCTCATCATCGGCGTCCTGAACAACGGCATGTCGATCATGGGCATCGGCATCGAGTGGCAGCAGGCGGTCAAGGGCCTCGTGCTCCTGCTCGCGGTCGCCTTCGACGTCTACAACAAGCGCCGCTCGGGCGGACGCTAGGCCCTGCGGTCGTGCCCGACTGGTCGCGGTTCCTGCCGCTGAGCACCGGGCCCTCGGTCGACGAGACGGGCGTCAGCAACGACTGGCGCCCCCTCGTCGCCGAGAGGCTCGACCGCCTCGCCGTCCTGGCCGCCTCGCCCTCCACCACGGAAGGCGGGGCGGCCAGTGCCGTCTCCCGGGACGCCCTGCTCGGAGAGCTCGTCGTGCGGCTCTCGAGCAGCACCGGCCAGCGCCTCGCGACGCGGATGGGCGCCCGCGAGGCCTCCTCCCCTCCCCCTGCCGCCGAGATCGCCCCGGCCCTGGCCGCTCTCGCCTCCGCTCGCCGCGCCGGCGCCGGTCCCCGCTCGGTCGCCGAGCTGGTCGAGGTCGTCCGCGTCGAGCTCGCCCTCTCCCCCGAGCCGCTCGCCCTCTCCTCCCGCATCACCGGCGGGGTGGCCCTGGACCGCCTGCAGCGCGCGCCGCTCGCGATCCGCGCCGCCGTCCGCGGTCGCACCCTCGCTCCGACCGACGCGGAGTGGGAGCTCGGCTCCGGCCCCGCCCTGCGCGTGCCGGCCGACGCGATCCTCCGCTTCCTGCTCGGCCTCGGGCCCTTCCCCGCCGAGCCGACCGCCTAGGCGGCGCCGCCACCTGCCCACGGGCGGAGGCGGCGCCGCGCCGGTCGTAGCATCGGAGGATGACGCGCTCACTGCCGAGAAGCACCCCGTCCGCCCGCTCCGTCGACGCCGAGGGAGTGCTGGCCTTCGTCGAAGGGGTCGAGGCCGCTCCCGGCGTCGAGCTGCACGGGCTGATGGTGGTGCAGGGCGGCGACGTGGTCGCCGAGGGCTGGTGGGCGCCGTACTCGGCCGAGCGGCTGCACCTCTTCTACTCGCTGAGCAAGAGCTTCACCTCGACTGCCGTCGGCCTCGCGGGCGCCGAGGGCCTGGTCGACCTGGACGCCACCGTCCTCTCGTACTTCCCCGAGCTCGACGACGAGATCACCGACCCGCGCTCGCGTGCGCTCCGCGTCCGCCACGTCCTCGCGATGGCGAGCGGCCACTCCGCCGAGACGATCGACCGCGCCGAGGAGGCGGACCCGGTCGACCTGGTGCGCGGCTTCCTCCTCCTCCCGCCGGAGCAGGAGCCGGGCAGCGTGTTCGCCTACAACCAGCCCTGCACCTTCGCCGCCGCCGCGATCGTGCAGCGCGTGAGCGGGCAGTCGCTGACCGACTACCTGCGCCCGCGCCTGCTCGATCCGCTCGGCATCGGCGAGGTCGCCTGGCATCGCGACGACTCGGGGCGCGAGCTCGGCTACAGCGGGCTGCACGCCACCACCGAGGCGGCCGCTGCGCTCGGACTGCTGTACCTGCAGGAGGGGCGCTGGGGCGACCGGCGGATCCTCTCGCCGGAGTGGGTCGCCGAGGCGTCCCGCGCGCACGTCCCGACCCACGAGGACGGCGGACCGGACTGGCAGCAGGGCTACGGCTTCCAGTTCTGGCGGTCGCTGCACGGCTACCGCGCGGACGGCGCGTACGGGCAGTTCAGCCTGATCGTGCCCGAGCACGAGCTCGTGATCGCGCTGACCGGCCAGACCTCGGACACGCAGACGCTGCTCGCGCTCGCCTGGGAGCACCTGCTCCCCGCCGTCGGCCGCGGGTCCACGGCGGAGGCCGACGCCCGGCTGGCCGACCGGCTGTCGGAGCTCGCCCTGCCCCCGCTCGAGGGCGCCTCCCCTGCGACCGGGAGCTACACGCCGGTGGGATCGTGGCCCGACGCCGTCGAGGTGACGGCCGACGAGGGCGGCTGGACGCTCGCGCTGACCGAGGGCGACGAGCGCTTCACGGTGACGCCCGGCGCGGGAGCCTGGACCGTCGACGGGCCGTTCGCGGCGAGCGCCGGACCCTCGGGCGACGGCGTCCTGATCGACGTCGTGTTCCTCGAGACCCCGCACCGCCTGCACGTCGAGCTCGCTCCCGACCGCACCGCCCGCGTCCGCTGGGAGACGGAGCCGCTGCACGACGGCCCGCTCGCCGGGCTGCGCGCCCCGCGCTGACGGCAGGACCCGCTCCGCTCATCCGTCGCGAACGGCCCGTCCGCCCCTCGACGACGGGCCGTTCGCGACGGATCGAGAGGGGTCGCGCTCGGCCGTGCGGATCGCGCGCATCGGGCGGTGCTCACCGGGGGTTGACCGCAGCCGCTACTTCCCGTCGATCCGGCCGAGGGCGGCCCCGTGGTGTCGGAAGGCGTCCCGCGCGGCGCCCCAGCTCCGCGGATCGACGCTGAGCGCGGTGCGGAGGTAGGCGGTGCTCAGCCGCTGCAGCGCGGCGACGCGCTCGGGGTCCGCGTCGGTCGTCTCCGCCACCGAGTCCCCGACGATCCCGCCGAGCGAGTGCTCCGCACCGTGGAGGGTCAGCAGGTCGGAGGCGCCGGGGCTGTGCGTGAAGGCGTCGGTGAACCAGTCGGGGCCGCGCCGCGACATCCGCGACTGGTCACGGTCGCCCGCGACGACCAGGGTCGGTGTGGTCAGCTCGGCGAACGAGGGCCGCAGGAAGGGGAAGCGCTCGCGGGCGAACGGCGCGAGGTCGTCCCCGGCGAGCCCGGTCGCCGCGAGCAGGATCCCGGCGCGGACCCGCTCGTCCGAGAGGTCGGCTCCGGCGGTGCCGTCGTCGTCGAGGACGCGGGCGCCGAGGAGGGCCTGCGCGGTCTGCCCGCCCCAGGAGTGGCCGGCCACGGCGATCCGGGCGCGGTCGATCCGCCCGGCGAGGCCGGGGAGGGCCGCCTCGAGGGTGTCGAGCCGGTCGAGGGAGCGGGTCAGATCGGCGATCCGCTCCGTCCAGATGCTCGGGAAGACCGGGTGGTCGAAGCCGAAGCCGTTGCGGCGGGAGTCGAGATGGGTGGGCTGGATCACGACGAAGCCGCGGGACGCCCAGAAGGCGGTCAGCGGGGCGTAGCCGTCGAGGTTCCAGCCGTTGCCGTGCGAGAACAGCACGACGGGCAGATCCGACCCCGTCGTCGGGGCCGAGACGCGGACCTCGAGCGGGACCGGGCGGCCGGGGGCGTCGAGCGCGACCGGAGCGAGGGAGACGACGGGGGCGCCGGGTCCGACGACGCGGTCGAGGGAGTCGAGGAGCGGAGTGGGCACGAGGATCCTTCCTGGGGGGCGGCGCTCTGGCACAATCGTCGGAGCGCTGCTCCGGAACATTGCGGAGCACTGCTCCGGAACGTGGTGGAGCTGCGCTCGGAGACATTACGGAGCGCCGCTCCGAAAAGCAAGGAGAACCGATGAGCGACCGTGTGCCCCGCACGCCCGGCCGACCGCGGACGAGTCGCGACGCACTGCTCGCCGCCGCGGCGACGGTGTTCGTGGCCTCCGGCGTGGACGCGCCGGTCCGCGAGATCGCGGCGGAGGCCGGCGTCGGCGTGGGGACGATCTACCGGCACTTCCCGACCCGCTCGGAGCTCGTGGTCGCCGTCTACCGCCACCAGGTCGAGGCCTGCGCGGAGGCGGGCCCACGGCTGCTCGCGGACAGCGCGACTCCGGAGGCCGCCCTCCGGGCCTGGGTCGCCCACTTCGTCGACCTCCTGGTGACCAAGCACGGCCTCGCCGGTGCGCTCCAGGGCGACAGCGCCGGATCCGACGCCCTGCACGCCTACTTCGTGGAGCGGCTCGTCCCCGTCTGCGGCGACCTGCTCGAGGCGGCACGACCCGCCCGGATCCCGGCGTCGAGTCTCAGCGGCTACATGCTCCTCAAGGGCATCGGCAACCTCTGCATCGGCGCCGCCCACGATCCGGACTACGACGCCGACACCCTCGTGCAGGCCCTCGTCACCGGAGCGCTGCAGGCGGATCAGCCCTGATCGCCTCCACGGTCCGCTCGACCGCGTCCTCGACCGCCGCCCTGCGGCTCGCGTCGTCCTCGCGCTCGGACTCGTGGACGAAGACGGCCCCGCCGCGCCGGGCTCCGCAGTAGTCGATGATCCCGTGCTGGATCTGCGTCAGCAGCGCCTGCTCGTAGCCGTGCCGCTCGTAGGTCCCGGCGGAGTCCCCCGCGACGAGGACGAGGTGGACGGTCAGAGCGCCGAGCCTGCGCTGCGTGCCGTGGACGGGGTCGATGTCGAAGGCCCAGCCGGCGAGGAAGACGCGGTCGATCCAGCCCTTCAGCAGCGCGGGCATCGACCACCAGTAGACGGGGAAGACGAGCACGAGGTGGTCGACGCCGTCGAGCCGGCGCTGCTCGCGGAGGACGTCGTCGGGAACCGGGCCGACACCGCGGTAGCGGTCCCGGTCGGCCGCGCCGAACCGCGGGTCGAAGCCCTCGGCGTCGAGGTCGGCCGTCTCCACTCCGTCGGGGCCGAGCTCCTCCCGCAGCCGCCGGGCGAGGGCGGCGGTGAGGGAGTCGCGGTCGGGGTGCGCGGTGACGAGGAGGGTGCTCACCGCTCCAGTGAACCGCACCCGCCCTGCGGCACCCCTGGCAGGATGACCCGGTGACTCCGCACCGCTCCCCCCGCCGCCCCGACGTCGTCTCCGTCGAGCTCGTCGGTGGACCGGAGCCGCTCGAGCTCGCCCTGCACGAGCACGACCCCGAGTGGTCCGCCCTGTTCGAGGAGCACCGGCGGCGCATCCTCGAGGCCGTCCCGGGCGTGCGGGTCGAGCACATCGGCTCGACCTCCGTCCCGGGCCTGCCCGCGAAGCCGATCGTCGACGTGCTGGTCGTCGTGCCCGACGTCACGGCGGAGGAGGACCACGTCGCGCCGCTGCTCGCGGCCGGCTACGTCCTGCGCACCCGCGAGCCCGGGCACCGGCTCGTCCGCACGCCCGGACGGGACGCCCACGTCCACATCTACGAGGAGGGTCATCCCGCGATCGACGCGTACCTCCTCCTGCGCGACCGGCTGCGCACCGACCCGGCCGACCGCGAGCTCTACCGCAGCACGAAGGCGTCTCTCCTCCTCCGGCGCTGGGAGGACGGGAACGACTACGCCGAGGCGAAGTCCGCCGTGATCGCGGCCATCCTCGAGCGCGCGAGATCCTCGCAGCCCTGAGATCGATATCCGGAAGAACTGCAGAGCGCTTGCATGCTTCGGAGAGCACGGGTTAGCGTCGGGAAGAGATCGATCTCCGGCCGCGGACCGCCGCGGCGACTCCCCGATGAAGAGGACTCCCGTGAGAAGAAGAATCCTGACCGCCGTCTCCGCCGCGGCCGCCGTCGCCCTCGCCCTGACCGGCTGCTCCTCCGGAGGCGGCGGTGGCGCCTCCGACGATCCGAACGCCGAGGTGCAGTTCTGGTCGTTCACCGGCATCCAGGCCAAGGACAACGTGAGCGAGTACCTCGCGAAGAAGCCCGACGCGAAGGTCAAGCTCACGGAGGTCGGATCCTCCCAGGAGACGGCCACCGCCCTCACTGCGGCCCTCGCCGGAGGGAAGGTGCCCGACCTCGTCATGATCCAGGGCGACGACCTCCCGCGCTTCGTCCAGAACAGCGCCAACTTCCTCGACCTGCGCACGCTGGGCGGCGACGACGTCGGAGCGGACTACCTGCCCTGGGCGGCGGACGCGGCGACCGCGGCGGACGGCTCCGTCGTGGGCGTGCCGACCGACGTGGGCGGCCTCAGCTTCGCCTACCGCGCGGACCTGTTCGAGCAGGCAGGCCTCCCCACCGATCCGGACGAGGTCGCCGCGCTCTGGAGCGACTGGGACGGCTTCCTCGCGACCGGCGAGAAGTACACGGCCGCGACCGGTCAGCCCTTCGTCGACAACGTGGAGACCAGCGTCTTCTACTCGACGATCAACCAGGTCACCGAGAAGTACTACTCCCCCGACGGCGAGCTCGTCTACGACAGGAACCCGCAGGTGGAGGACGCCTTCGACATCGCCGTGAAGGCCCACGACGCGGGGATCAGCGCCGGCATCGCCGCCTTCTCCTCCGGCTGGGCACCCGGCCGGGCGAACGGCTCGTTCGCCGTGACCGTCGCTCCGTCCTGGATCCTCCAGGGCATCAAGACCGACGCCCCCGACACCGCGGGGAACTGGCGCGTCACCTCGGTCCCCGGAGTCGGCGGCAACTGGGGAGGCAGCGTCATCGCCATCCCGGCGCGGGCCGAGCACCCGCAGGCCGCGTGGCAGTACATCCAGACGATGATGTCGGCGGAGGGCCAGGAGGACCACTTCGCCACCTCCGGCACGTTCCCCGCCGCCACCGCCGCCCTGCAGAGCGACAGCGTCCGCGCCTACACCGATCCGTTCTTCGGCGACTCGAGGATCGGCGAGGTGATCGCGAGCTCGGTCGAGGACTTCCCCTCGTTCGTCAACGGCCCGGACACCGGAGCGATCGGCGCCGCCCTCTCGGGGGCGCTGGTCGAGCTGGAGTCCGGCAACGTCTCCTCCGCCGACGCCTTCTCGAGCGGGCTCGACAGCGCTCGCCAGGCGGTCGGCGGCTAGGCCGCACCGCACGTCCGATCGCCCTCGAGCCCTCCGGCTCGGGGGCGATCGCGGTTCGGGCGGCATCGGATGATCGCCGGTTAGCGGAGCGCGCCCTCCAACCGGGCGGAGCGCTCGCGCCTGAAGGTCGAGCAGCGAGGACCGGGCCCGCGCAGCCGTCGGTATCCGGCGACCGAATGGATTCGGATGTTGACGTCATCAGAGCCTCGTGGAAGCCTGATGTTTGCGTGAACATGCGCGAAGTCCCCGGTGCAAAGGAGCACAGCATGACGTCTCGACCACGAACGGCCGCCGCGGCGGTGGCCGCGCTGCTCGTCGCAGCACTCCTGGGAACAGGAGCGCAGTCGGCCTCGGCCGCCGTGGCCACGGATCCCGACGACGGAGTGCCGCGCACCTCGACGCCCGTGACCTACACCGACTACCCGGCGGTCCAGGACCCGGGCAGCACCGCGGCCGGCTACTTCCAGCCCTACTGGTACGACACCGACCGCCGCCACATCCAGGCGCACGGCGGCCAGATCGTCACCGTCGAGGAGGGCGGTCAGCAGGTCCAGTACTGGTACGGCGAGGACCGCACGAAGGGCTACTGGAACAGCCCCGGAGTCGCGGTCTACCGCTCCACCGACGGCCACAACTGGGAGAACAAGGGAACCGCGCTGCGCAGCGTCTCGGCTCCGGCTGACCTCGAGGCCCCCTACTTCGACGCGCTCTACGACACCGTCGACGACTCCGGAGCCCCTCGCGCCGACCGCATCGCGGAGCTCGACTACCACCTCGACACGACGCAGGCCTCGCCGAACACCGCCATCTTCGAGCGCCCCAAGGTCCTCTTCAACGAGAAGACCGGCAAGTGGGTCATGTGGTGGCACTCCGACGGCCGGACCACGCCGGGCGGCAGCACCTACGCGCGCTCGATGGCGGGAGTCGCCGTCTCGGACAGCCCGACCGGGCCCTTCACGCTCCAGGGCGTCTACCGCCTCTACAACCGCACGGACTACAAGGCCTGCACCACCTCCGCCGTGCCCGGGCAGGCACGGGACATGACCGTCTTCCAGGACGAGGACGGCACCGCGTACATCTCCTACTCCTCCGAGGAGAACTACTCGCTCTACGTGGCGAAGCTGGACGCCGACTACACCAACGTCGAGCGGACCACCACGACCGACACCCTCGACGCGAACCAGTACTCGGCCGACGGGACGTACCCCTACGTCTTCGCCGACGGTGCGGCCGGAGCACCGGTGCGCGGCACCGACTTCCAGATCGTCAAGGAGTGCGGACACCTCGAGGCGCCCGCGATCTTCGCCAACGGCGGCAAGTACTACACGATCGCCTCCGGGGCGACCGGCTGGGCGCCGAACCCGCAGACCTACTACACCGCCGACTCGATCCTCGGCGCGTGGACCCGCGGAGTCGAGAAGGGCGACGCCGACGAGAACGTCGCCTACAACGCGATCCCGGAGGGCGGCGACGGCCTGCTCTCGATCGGCGACTCCCGCAAGACCACCTTCGGCTCGCAGTCGACGAACGTCCTCACCCTCGCTCCCGGGAAGTACGTCTACATGGGCGACCGCTGGAACGAGGGCAAGTCGGACTCGACCTACGTCTGGCTCCCGATGACGGTCGGTGAGAACGGCCGCCTTGAGATGCGGAATCCGGCTCAGGAGGACCCGGCGCGCTGGGGGTCCGGCTGGAATCTCTCCTACTGGGACGACAAGGGGGTCGGCGAGGGCGTCTGGTCGGTCGTGGACGCCCGTCTGCCGAAGCAGGTCCGCCGCGGCGCCGACATCGCAGCCGCGCTCCCCTCGACGGTCTCGGTCTCGAGCAACGGCTCGACCCGCGACGTCGCTGTGACCTGGGCCGCCCCCGGCCCCGCCGAGCTCGGCACGGTGCAGGTGACGGGCACGCTCGCCGCCGACGCCGGATTCTCCTCCGGTCGCCGCTTCACCCGCACGATCGAGGTGGCGGAGCCGGGCATCGCGAACCTCGCTCCCGGAGCGTCCGTCGCGGTCTCGAGCCGCACGGACCTCGCCGGCAAGCTCATCGACGGCGACGTCAAGGGCAAGGGCTGGGACGACTGGTCCTCGGCCGGCTACCCGCGCGACAGCCGCCTCTCCTTCTCCTGGGGCGCGGCGCAGAACCTCGACTCGGTGACGGTCAGCACCTACAAGGACGGTGCGACCGCCACCTGGCCCTCGAGGATCGAGGTCGAGTACCAGGTGAACGGCGCATGGACGACCTCCTCGGTCGCCGCCACCCTCAGCCAGGCCGCGACCGGATCCGCCCCGACGGCGATCCTCGACCTGTCCTCCCTGCCCGACACCACGGGCCTCCGCCTGCACCTCACCAGCGCGGCGAACACGTGGCAGTCGGTCTCGGAGGTGCAGATCTGGGGCACCGCGCCGCCGACGAACGTCTGCCGCGTCCCCGGAGCCGCGGTCTCGGCATCGTTCAGCCAGACGAAGTACGCGACCCTCCCCGCGAAGAACGCCTGCGACGGCAACGTGAGCACCCCCTGGTCGACCTGGACCGACGGCACCTTCGCCGGCAGCGCCGAGTTCACGCTGACGAACACCGAGGCGCACCGCGTCGCCGGGCTCACCTTCACCAACACCGAGGGCACCCTGGCGTCGGTGAGCGTGGCCTACCGCGCCGAGGACGGCACCTGGAAGCCGACCACCGCGCAGAACGTCGCTCCGGCGGCGAACGGCACGCTGACCACGATCCCGTTCGCGGCGGTCTCGGCCACCGGCCTGAAGCTGACCTTCTCCACGCCGGGCTCGTTCCTCAAGATCGGCGAGATCGTCGTCCCCGAGGCGGCCGCCCCGGCGCTGACGGTGCCGGTGACCGTGACGTCGCGCTGCGTCGCCGGGAAGGCGGTGCTGACTGTCCTCGCCAAGAACGGCGGCACCGCTCCGATCGACGTCGCGATGGCCTCGGCCTACGGCTCGAAGACGGTCACCGCGGTGGCCGCGGGTGCGAGCGGATCGGCCGCGTTCACCACCCGCCTCGCGAGCATGCCGGGCAGCCAGGTGACGGTGACCGCCACGGCGGGCTCCGAGACCCTCGCGCAGACGGTGGCCTACCCGGCCCGCGTCTGCTGAGCGCACGGCGGCCGGTCGACCGGTCGTGACGGAGGAGGGAGTGCCCGCGGGCGCTCCCTCCTCTGCGTGTGCGGCGCATCATCCGACGCGCAGGGCGAGTGCGGGCTCGATGTGCGCGGCTCAGGGCTCCAGATGCCGAAGGACGTGCCGGGCCTGGGCGGGAGCGCCGTCACGTCGATCTCCGCGGGCGGGAAGGAACGGCCGCTCCCCCGCAGGCGCTCCCCGAGAAGGAGATCGGTCGCCTGATCGATCCGGCTCAGCGCCGCCTCGTCGAAGAGGTGGGCGCACGAGCATGGCCGAGCCCGCTGGCGCGCTCCGCGGCATTCCACCCGGAAGCGGGGGTGCAGAGCACTTCGCGCTCCTGGTAGTAATCACAGGCGGGCGCATCGCAGAGCCCGCAGAACTGGACCGTCCGTGACCCGCACCACCCGCGCTCTCGCCGCGTTCGTCCCGACGACGACCCTCGTGCTCTCCGTGGTGTTCGCCTCCGCCGCACTCGCGCCCGAGGCGATGACCGCCCCGGAAGCGGTGTCGACGCCGACCGCCGCCTCGCCCGCGGAGGATGCGGCGGCGGCTGCGGACCCCTCCGCTCCCGGTGCGGGATCCGGCGCCTCCGACCGCCGCTCCTCGAGCCCCTCCTCCGCGGATCCCGTCGAGCCCCGGCAGCCGACGACCGGCTCCTCCCCCGCAGACCGGCCAGCCGCAGACCCGCCCGCCGCGGACCGTCCCGCCGACTCCCCCTCCGCCACCCCGCCCGACGCCGCCGATCCCCTCACCGGCGAGGACCCGGCCCGCACGCCGCCCCTGCTCCACGACCTCGACGGAGTGGACGTCGACGTCGACATCACCCCTCCCGCGCAGCCCGGCTCCCTCTCGCTCTCCGTCGCCGCCGACGCCGTCGACCTCGCCGAGTCGGGCTCCACCGCCCTCCAGCGCCGGTTCACAGGCGGGCTTCCCACGGTCACAGTCACCGACTCGCGCGTCGGCGCGCAGAACGACTGGTACGTCCTCGCCTCGGCGAGCGCCCTCACCGGCCCGAGCGCCTCGATCGGAGCCGACCACCTCGGCTGGACCCCGCGCCTGATCACCGGCACGAGTGCCGTCGCGGGCGATCCGGTCGCCTCCTCCCTCGAGGGAGGCGCGGGCCTGCGGGACGCGCTGCTGCTCGGAGCCGCCGGCGGAGCCGGCACCTGGAGCGCCGACGCCGAGCTGCGGCTGCTCGCCGAGCCGGACGTCGAGGCTGGCTCCTACCGCTCGACGATCACGCTGTCGCTGTTCGCCTAGGCGCGGACCAGCGCAACGGCCGGGGACCTCGCCCCGCGGTCACTCCTGAGCGACCGCGACCGCCACGACGAGCGCGGAGTGGACCGCCGGCTCCGAGACGGCGAAGTAGCGGCTCGAGCCCTCGATCCAGGCCTCGGTCGCGCCCTCCCTGGTGCGGAAGCGGACGGGCTCGTCGCTCGACGTCCCGCGCCCGTCGGCCTTCGCGACCGCCTGCGAGCGCAGATCGGCGAGCACCTGCTCCGCCGTCGTCGCCCCGGACGCCACGCGGTCGCGGACGCTGCGGGCGCGCACCGCGTCGATCCCGATGTCGCGTCCGGTCGCCAGCGCCGCGACCACCGCGCCGTCGCAGTGCGCGATGCTGATCCGCATCCGCTCCAGCGCCGGGTGCTCGCCGCGGAGCACCGGGCGGCCGTGCGGTCCGGAGCAGCGCTCGCAGCGCGCGTCCACGGCGACCTCGAGGGGATCGATCCCGAGCGTCTCGGCGGCCAGCTCGCGCACGAGGACCCGGCCGAGGAGGAAGCCGTCCCGGACCTCGCGCCGACTCGTCGCCTCGTAGCGCAGGCGCTCGGCGAGGGTGAGCAGGCGCAGCATCCGGTGGCGGGCGGAGTCGAGGACCTCGGGCCGCGCCCAGCGCAGCTGCACGTCGTCGGTGGCGAGGAGGGGGAGTCCGGTCATGCCCCGGACGCTACGCACGCCAGGCGACATCGGCGTGACGGGAGGGTGGCCGGAGGGAGACGGGCCGCTGTTGACTGGGAGGCGTGCAGACCTTCCTCCCCTACCCCGACTTCCACCGCAGCGTCCGCGCCCTCGACGGCAAGCGGCTCGGCAAGCAGCGCGTCGAGACGCTGCAGGTCATGCGGGCGCTGACCGTCCCGGGGTACGGCTGGCAGAACCACCCCGTCACGCGGATGTGGCGGGGCTACCGGCCGGCGCTGATGACCTACCAGCGCGAGACCTGCGCGGAGTGGACGGAGCGCGGCTTCGCCGACACGTGCCTCGTGAAGACCGAGGAGGCCCTCGCCGCCGCCCCGGAGGATCTCGCCGCCTACCTGACCGGCGACTACCCGCTCCCGCCGTGGTTCGGCGACGAGCGGCTGCACCTCTCGCACCGCTCGAAGCTCGTGGCCAAGGACGAGGACCACTACGGCCCGCTGTTCCCCGGCACGCCGCAGGGGCTCGACTACCTCTGGCCCGTCGGCGCCTGAGCTCAGGCCGCGGGCGGGCGGAGGAACGGGATCGCGATGCGCGGACGGAACACCTCGCGCTGGTTCGCCTTCACCAGTCCGCAGATGATCAGCACGAAGTGCACCAGCCAGAGCACGGCGAACAGCGTGATCGGGATGCCGATCGGGTAGAAGCCCTTCGCGAGCGGGGTGTCGGAGGCGGCGAAGAGCAGCACGACGTGCGCGCCGAGCGTCACGACCCCGATCAGGATCACTGTCAGGCCCCAGTTCGCCGCGTTCCGCGCGTTCTCGGCGGCGAGGCCGCCCTTCCTCCGGGCGGACGGGTACACGGACGCCATGACGATGCCGCCCACGATGAGGCTGAGGAACGGGATCCCGATGAACGCGAGGAAGCCGAGAGCGTACGAGAGGGCGCCCGTGGGCGGTGCGGGGACGGCCTGCGGAGGCGCGACCGGAGCGGCCTCCGGGGTCGTCGCGTCGGCCGGTCGGGGGTCGGAGGAGGGGCTCGCCATGCCGACAGCCTAGGGAACGCCGTCCCCCGGGTGGCGGTCAGGGTCTTTTCAGGCCTCTGGCCGGGCCTTCGTCTTCGGGGGCTCTCGGGTTAGTCTGTCGAGGTTGACCTGCCGCACGGAGCGTGCAGGGCGTCGGCCGCGGTCGTCGCAGCATCCGGGGGGATTCGCGAAGGAGAAGGTTTGGCGTCCGACAGAAGGACCACCGGTGGTGTGGTCAAGGCGATCGTGGGCTTCCTGGGCATGAGCGTCGTGGCCGGAGTCCTCGTGACCGCCACCGTCACCCCGGCCGTGGCGCTCGCCGGAGTCGCCGCGAACCAGTCGATCGGCGTCTTCGACGGCCTGCCCGACTACCTCGAGGTCGACAAGCTCTCCGAGAAGAGCAACATCTACGCGACCGGCTCCGACGGCCCGCAGCTGCTCGCCTCCTTCTACGTCGAGAACCGCGTCGAGGTGCCGCTCGACCGCATCGCCCAGGCCGCCAAGGACGCCGCCGTCTCGGGTGAGGACCCCCGTTTCTACGACCACGGCGGAGTCGACCTCCCCGGCACCCTCCGCGCCGTCGCTCAGACCTACGTGCTCGGCAACGACGTGCAGGGCGGATCCTCGATCACCCAGCAGTACGTGAAGAACGTCCTCGTCGAGAAGGCCGTCCGCAACATCTCGGACGACGCCGAGCGCGCGGCCGCGATCGACGAGGCCACCCGGACCTCCCCCGAGCGCAAGCTCCGCGAGATGAAGCTCGCCATCGGCCTCGAGAAGCAGTACACGAAGGACCAGATCCTCCAGGGCTACCTCAACATCGCGTTCTTCGGAGGCACCACCTACGGCCTCGAGACCGCCGCGAACTACTACTACGCGACCTCGGGCGCGGACCTCTCGATCGCCCAGGCCGCGAGCCTCATCGCGATCGTCAACAACCCGGCCGTCCTGCGGATCGACCAGCCCGACAATCCGGACAACGGCGCCGCGAACGGCTACGCCCGCAACAAGGACCGCCGCGACTACATCATCGGCAAGATGCTCGAGGAGGGGAAGATCTCGCAGGAGGACCACGACGCCGCCGTCGCCGCTCCGATCGAGCCCCGCATCACCCAGCCCAGCACCGGCTGCTCGACCGCGGGCAACGCGGGCTTCTTCTGCGACTACGTCACCAACGTCCTGAAGAACAACGAGATCTTCGGCGCCGACGAGGACACCCGCTGGACCAACTTCCGCCGCGGCGGCCTCGACGTCTACACGACGCTCGACGTCGGCCTGCAGGACGCGGCCGTCGCCGCCGTCGACGCGCAGGTCCCGCAGACCTGGAACTTCGACGTCGGAGCCGTCTCCGTCAGCGTCGAGGTCGGATCCGGGCGCGTGCTCGCGATGACGCAGAACAAGAAGTACTCGCAGGATCCGGACGTCCTCACGACCGATCCGTCCTACAGCGCCGTGAACTACAGCACCGATCGGGCCAACGGCGGATCCTCCGGGATCCAGCCGGGCTCGACCTACAAGCTCTTCACGCTGGTGGAGTGGCTGAAGGAGGGCCACAGCATCAACGAGTCGGTCGACGGGACGCGCAAGTCCACCTGGGGCACCTTCACGGACTCCTGCGTCTCCGGCGGCACCGACACGAGCAACGAGACGAGCGCGAAGAACGACGAGGGCGGAACCGGCGAGGTCGGCACCCCGGTGTCCTTCACGAAGACCTCCCTCAACACCGGCTTCGTCGGCATGGCCCGTGAGCTCGACCTGTGCGGCATCCGCGACACCGCGGTCGACATGGGGGTGAAGCAGGGCAGCGGCGAGGAGCTCGAGCACAACCCGTCGTCGGTGCTCGGCACGAACTACGTCTCGCCCCTCTCGATGGCCGGCGCCTTCGCCACCATCGCCTCCGGCGGCACGACCTGCGACCCCGTCGCGATCGACCGCATCACCGACTCCGCCGGAGCCGACCAGCCGGTGCCCCCGGCGAACTGCCGCCAGTCGATCGACCGCAACGTCGCCGCCACCGCGGCCGTCGCGCTGCAGGCGACCTTCACCGGCGGAGGGACGGCCGTGGCCTCCCGCACCGGCGACGGCGTTCCGCTGATCGGCAAGACCGGCACCACCGACGACGCGAAGGCCACCTGGATGACCGGAGCGAGCACCCGCGTCGCGACCGCCGTCGGCGTGTTCAACGTGAAGGGCGACGCGAACCTGCGCCTCGGCCGCTACTCCTTCGACTCCGGATCCGCCGCCACCGCGCGCCACCGCATCTGGCCGGTCGTCATGCGCGCCGCCGACGCGACGTACGGCGGGACGGAGTTCCCGGAGGCCGACGGCTCGCTGCAGGTCGTCCCGAAGGTCGACATCCCGGATGTCGTCGGGCTCTCCTCCGCCGACGCCGAGGCCAAGCTCGAGGCGGCCGGCTTCGGCGTCGTGCAGGGCGGCACGGAGGCGAGCGACGCCGCGGTCGGGACGGTCACCCGCGCCGACCCGTCGGGCTCGGCCCCGCGCGGCACCGCGATCACCGTGTTCACCAGCTCCGGCAACCAGAAGACCGTGCCGAACGTGACGGGCCAGGATCTGGAGGCCGCGAAGAACGCCTTCGGCGCAGCCGGCTTCACGAAGATCACGCTCGCCTGCGCCGAGGACCCGAAGGCGCCCGACGCCGGCCAGGTCACCGGGCAGGAGCCGGCCGGCGGCTCCCCCGTCGCTCCGGACGCCACGCTGAAGGTGACGATCACCGCGAAGAAGTGCCCCTGACCGGCGCCTGACGGCTCGCGAGAACGCGTCCGGCCCGCGAGGATCCTCGGATCCCGCGGGCCGGACGCGTTCCTGTCGGACGACGGCGTCGGAGCCGGGCCTACTGCCCGCGGCCCCGGATCGCGCCGACGATCGCGACGGTCGCGAAGTAGACGATGAGGGCCAGCACGCCGAACGAGGCGAGCGCCCCGCTGGCCTCGGCCCAGGGCCGTCGCTCGTCCGTCATGGTGCCGGGCATGACGATGTCGAGGGCGAACATGCCCACCGCCAGGGCGAAGCAGACGAGGCTCAGCACGAGCAGCGCCCGGACCGCCTTGCCCACGGGGTCGTAGTAGCGCGGGTTCGACATCGTGCCTCCGGTTCTCGTGCTCTCGTGTCTATCCCGCCGGGACCGCTGTGGCAAGCCGTGGGGACGCGAAGACCCCCGCCCCTCCCCTCTGCGGGCGCCGCTCACGATGACGGACGGTGCCGTCGTCACGAGCGGTGTCTCGCGGGAGGAGGAGGGACGGGGGTCGGAGCGGGACCGGCTACGCGGCCAGCGGGAGGGCGGCGGCCGAGGTCACCAGCAGCTCGCCGCCGACGGCGTCGACGCGGACAGCGCCTCCGTCGGAGACCTCGCCGCTGACGAACAGGTCGGCGATCCGGTCGTCGATGGAGCGCTGGACGAGGCGGCGCAGGGGCCGGGCGCCGTACTGCGGCTCGTAGCCGTTCTCGGCGAGCCAGTCGACGGCCGCCTCCGTCACCTCGAGCGTCACCTCGCGGGGAGCGAGGCGGGAGCGCGTGGTGTCGAGGACGATGCCGACGATCTCCCGCAGCTGCTCGCGGCCGAGGCGGCGGAACAGGACGATCTCGTCGATCCGGTTGAGGAACTCGGGGCGCATCGCCTCGCGGAGACGGCCCATGACGCGATCCCGCAGGTCCTTCTCCGAGGCGAAGCCCTCGGCCGACGCATCGCTCTGAGCGACGAAGCCGAGCGCACCCGACCGCGAGGCCAGGAACTCCGAGCCGAGGTTCGAGGTCATGATGATCACCGTGTTGCGGAAGTCGACCGTCCGCCCCTGGCCGTCGGTCAGACGCCCGTCGTCGAGCACCTGCAGCAGCAGGTTGAACACGTCGGGGTGCGCCTTCTCGATCTCGTCGAAGAGGACCACCGAGTACGGGTTCCGGCGCACGCGCTCGGTCAGCTGACCGGCCTCGTCGTAGCCGACGTACCCGGGAGGGGCGCCGACCAGCCGCGAGACCGTGTGACGCTCGCCGAACTCGCTCATGTCGAAGCGGATGACCGACTGCTCGTCGGCGAAGAGGGAGCCTGCGAGGGTGCGCGCCAGCTCCGTCTTGCCGACACCGGTCGGGCCGAGGAAGAGGAACGAGCCGACCGGGCGCGAGGAGTCGCCGAGGCCTGTGCGGCTGCGGCGGACGGCCCGGGCGACAGCGGTGACCGCGTCGTCCTGGCCGATGACCCGCTGGTGCAGCTCGGTCTCGAGGTGCGCGAGGCGCTCGCGCTCCCCCTCCGTGAGCCGCGACACCGGGATGCCGGTGGCGCGGGCGATGACGGCCGCGATCTCGGTCTCGCCGACGACCGCCTCCGCGGGGGCGCTGCCGGTAGCCGCGTCGAGATCCGCCTGCACGGCGCTGATCTCGTCGCGGACGCGGGACGCCTCCTCGTAGTGCTCGGCCGAGACGGCCGCGTTCTTGTCGGCCTCCAGGGTCGCCAGACGCTCGAGCAGAGCTCCGGTGTCGACGCCGGCTCCGAGGCGGAGGCGGAGGCGCGCGCCGGCCTGGTCGATCAGGTCGATCGCCTTGTCGGGCAGCACGCGGTCGGTGAGGTACCGGGCCGAGAGCTCGACGGAGGCGCGCAGGGCCTCGTCCGTGAAGCGCACGCGGTGGTGCTCCTCGTAGGCGGGGCGCAGGCCGTGCAGGATGGCGACCGCGTCCTCGATGCCGGGCTCGCCGACGCGGACCGGCTGGAAGCGCCGCTCCAGTGCCGGGTCCTTCTCGATGGTGCGGTACTCCTTGAGCGTGGTGGCGCCGACGAGGTGCAGCTCGCCTCGGGCCAGACGCGGCTTGAGGATGTTGCCCGCGTCCATGCCGCCCTCGCCGCCGCCGCCCGCACCGACGACGGTGTGGACCTCGTCGATGAAGACGATCAGCTCGCCGGAGTGCGCCGCGATCTCGTCCATGGTGCCGGTGAGGCGCTCCTCGAAGTCGCCGCGGTAGCGGGTGCCCGCCAGCATGCCGGGGAGGTCGAGCGAGATCACGCGCTTGCCGCGCAGCTGCTCGGGGACCTCCTCCGCCACGATCGCGCGGGCCAGGCCCTCGACGATCGCGGTCTTGCCGACGCCGGCCTCGCCGACGAGCACCGGGTTGTTCTTGGTACGGCGGCTGAGGATCTCGACGGTCTGCTCGATCTCGTCGGCGCGCCCGATGACCGGGTCGAGCCGGCCCTCGCGGGCGAGAGCGGTGAGGTCGGTGCCGAACTTGTCGAGCAGCGGAGTGTCGGAGGCGGGCTGTCCCGCCTCCTGCTGCCGCGGGGCCTCGGTCTCGCGCATGCCCTGGGTGAGGGCCTCGGCGGTGACGCCGGCGCGGGCGAGGACCTGCCCGGCGGGGGCGTCCTGGCCGAGCACGAGCGCGAAGAAGAGGTGCTCGGGCTCGATGTAGGTCGAACCGCTGGAGCGGGCGACCTGGTAGGCGTGGAACAGCGCGCGCTGCGCGCTGGGGGTGATGGTGGCCGCGTTCTGCGAGGCGTGGGCCTCGTCGGCCTGCGGGAGGCGCGCCTCCGCGGCGGTGGCGATGGCGGCGGGGTCGACGCCGATGCGGCGCACGGCCTGCGAGACGGTCTCGTCGTCGATGAGCACGCGGAGCACGTGCAGGGCGTCGAGCTCGGTCTGGCCGCGCTCGAGGGCGAAGCGTCCTGCGGACTGCAGGATGTCGCGGGTACGGGCGGTGAGGAATCGGCTGAGGTCGATCGACCGCGCCGCGCGGGCGCGCTCACCGTCGAGGTAGCGGGCGAGGAAGTCGTCGAACGAGCTCGCTCCGGCCTCGCTGTAGTTGTCGGGCACCTGTCCTCCTGAGGAAGTTGAGTCGGTTACGCTCAAGTTCAACGCAGGGGTGCCGTTCCTATTCCCGCCCCTCCCCCGCGAGATGCCGCTTCGGTCCACGGCACACCGCGGCGGGCGTTCCGACCGGCGTCTCGCGGGGACGGGAAGAGGCACGGACTCCGGGGAGTCCGTGCCTCTCTGCGCCGACGCGCATTTCCTCCGGGGTGGGAGCTCTAGGGGACGAGGTAGCCCGCCGCGCGGAACAGCTCGTACCACTCCGGCCGCGTGAGCGGCAGATCGGAGCCGAGGGCCGCATCGCGCACGCGCTGCTCGTTGGTCGTGCCGAGCACGACCTGCATGCCCGCCGGGTGGCGGGTGATCCAGGCGGTGGCCACGGCGATCGCCGGGACCTCGTAGGTCGCTGCGAGCCGGTCGATGACGGCGTTCAGCTCGGGGTAGGCCGGGTTGTCGAGGAAGACGCCGGTGAAGAACCCCGCCTGGAAGGGCGACCAGGCCTGGACGGTGATGTCGTTCAGGCGGCAGTAGTCGAGGATGCCGGCGTCGCGCATGACGGACTGGTCCTCGCCGACCATGTTGGAGGCGACACCCTGCGCGATCAGCGGCGCATGAGTGATCGAGAGCTGCAGCTGGTTCGCCACGATCGGCTGGTTCAGCGACTTCTTCAGCAGCTCGATCTGGTACGGCGTCTGGTTCGAGACGCCGAAGTGCTTCACCTTGCCGGACGCGTGCAGCTCGTCGAACGCGCGGGCCACCTCGTCGGGCTCGACGAGCGCGTCGGGCCGGTGCAGGAGCAGCACGTCGACGTAGTCGGTGCGCAGCGCCTTCAGCGAGCCCTCGACCGAGGCGATGAGGTGCTCGTACGAGAAGTCGAAGTAGGGGCCGTCCGGGACGATGCCCGCCTTGGTCTGCAGGACGACCTGCTCACGCTCCGACGGGGTGAGCGCCATCGCCTCGGCGAAGCGCTCCTCGCAGCGGTGCAGCTCGCCGCCGTACACGTCGGCGTGGTCGAAGAAGTCGATGCCGGAGTCGCGGGCGGCGCCGACGAGGCCGCGGATCGCCTCGTCGCTCATCTCGGGGATGCGCATGAGGCCGAGGACGACGTTCGGGGAGTCGACACCGGAGGTGCCGAGGGGGACGTGCTTCACAGGGAGTGCTCCTTCGTTGGATACCTCGTCCACGCTAGGCGCCCCGCCTGGGCGCCGTCCAACAGGGGGTGCTGGTGCGATTCATCCGGTGGAGTGGTGAATCGGCGGAGTGGTCGGCTGGGCGGCGGTGCACCCCGTGCTCGACGGCTTCCCCCGGGTGCTGATGCGCCTGGCCCTCTGAGGCGCGCACGACGGCCGCTCCGGCCCCGCTCCGCGAGACACCGACGTGCCGCGCGAGGCGCCGCCGACAGGACGGCGCCTCGGCGACAGGGCGGCGCCTCGCCGTGTGCGGTGACCCGGCGCCCGCCCGCCGCCCGGAGACGAGGAACGGCCCCTCACCCGCGAGGGGAGGGGCCGTTCGCCGTGGAGGCCGGGACGTGGTGTCGACGCCTAGAAGTCCCAGTCCTCGTCCTCGGTGTTCACGGCCTTGCCGATCACGTAGGAGGAGCCGGAGCCCGAGAAGAAGTCGTGGTTCTCGTCCGCGTTGGGCGAGAGGGCCGACAGGATCGCGGGGTTCACATCGGTGACCTGCTTGGGGAACATCGGCTCGTAGCCGAGGTTCATCAGCGCCTTGTTGGCGTTGTAGTGCAGGAACTTCTTGACGTCCTCGGTCAGGCCGAGCTGGTCGTAGAGGTCCTGCGTGTACTGCGCCTCGTTGTCGTAGAGCTCGTAGAGCAGCGAGAACGTGTAGTCCTTGATCTCGTCGCGCTTGGCCTGGTCGACCCGCTCGAGTCCCTTCTGGAACTTGTAGCCGATGTAGTAGCCGTGCACGGCCTCGTCGCGGATGATCAGGCGCACGAGGTCGGCCGTGTTGGTGAGCTTGGCACGCGAGGACCAGTACATCGGCAGGTAGAAGCCCGAGTAGAAGAGGAACGACTCCAGCAGCGTGGAGGCGACCTTCCGCTTCAGCGGGTCGTCGCCGCGGTAGTAGTCCATCACGATGGACGCCTTCTTCTGCAGGTTCGGGTTCTCCATCGACCAGCGGAAGGCCTCGTCGATGTCCTGGGTGTTCGACAGGGTCGAGAACACCGAGGAGTACGACTTGGCGTGGACCGACTCCATGAACGCGATGTTCGTGTAGACGGCCTCCTCGTGAGGCGTGATCGCGTCCGGGATGAGCGAGACGGCGCCGACGGTGCCCTGCACGGTGTCGAGCAGGGTGAGCCCGGTGAACACGCGCATGGTGAGCTGCTGCTCCTGGTGCGTGAGCGTGTTCCACGACTGGATGTCGTTCGACAGCGGGACCTTCTCGGGCAGCCAGAAGTTGCTCGTGAGGCGGTTCCACACCTCGACGTCCTTGTCGTCCTGGATCCGGTTCCAGTTGATCGCCTGGACGGAGTCGACGAGCTTGAGCTTCTCGGGGGGAGTCATGATTCCTTCTCGCTGCTGCGGATGGGTCGTGCGGAGGGGGGTGGGGCTGCGTGCTCTAGAGCATGCACGAGACGCACTGGTCGAGCTCGGTGCCCTCGAGCGCCAGCTGACGGATGCGGATGTAGTAGATCGTCTTGATGCCCTTGCGCCAGGCGTAGATCTGGGCGCGGTTGACGTCGCGGGTGGTCGCCGTGTCCTTGAAGAAGAGCGTGAGCGAGAGGCCCTGGTCGACGTGCTGCGTGGCCGCGGCGTAGGTGTCGATGATCTTCTCGTAGCCGATCTCGTACGCGTCCTGGTAGTACTCCAGGTTGTCGTTCGTCATGAACGGCGCCGGGTAGTAGACGCGGCCGAGCTTGCCCTCCTTGCGGATCTCGATCTTCGACGCGATCGGGTGGATCGAGGACGTCGAGTTGTTGATGTACGAGATCGAGCCGGTCGGCGGGACGGCCTGCAGGTTCTGGTTGTAGATGCCGTGCTCCATGACCGAGGCCTTGAGCGCACGCCAGTCGTCCCGGGTGGGAACCGCGATGCCCGAGTCGGCGAAGAGGCGGGAGACGCGCTCGGTGGCCGGCGCCCACTCCTTCTCGGTGTAGGTGTCGAAGAACTCGCCCGAGGCGTACTTCGAGTCGGCGAAGCCCTCGAAGGTGGTGCCGCGCTCGATGGAGAGGTTGTTGGAGGCACGCAGGGCGTGGAACAGCACCGAGTAAAAGTAGATGTTGGTGAAGTCGATGCCCTCCTCGGATCCGTAGTGGATCCGCTCGCGGGCGAGGTAGCCGTGCAGGTTCATCTGGCCGAGGCCGATGGCGTGCGACTTGTCGTTGCCGTCCTCGATCGAGCGGACCGAGGTGATGTGCGACTGGTCGGACACCGAGGTGAGGCCGCGGATCGCGGTCTCGATGGTGCGGCCGAAGTCGGGCGAGTCCATCGTCAGCGCGATGTTCAGCGAGCCGAGGTTGCAGGAGATGTCCTTGCCGATCTGCGCATAGGAGAGGTCCTCGTTGTAGGTCGTCGGAGTGTTGACCTGGAGGATCTCGGAGCAGAGGTTGGACATGTTGATGCGGCCCTTGATCGGGTTCGCCTGGTTCACCGTGTCCTCGAACACGATGTAGGGGTAGCCCGACTCGAACTGGATCTCGGCGATGGTCTGGAAGAACTCGCGCGCCGAGATCTTGGTCTTCTTGATGCGCGGGTCGTCGACCATCTCGCGGTACTTCTCCGAGAGGGAGATGTCGCCGAAGGGGATGCCGTAGACGCGCTCGACGTCGTAGGGCGAGAAGAGGTACATGTCCTCGTTGTTCTTCGCGAGCTCGAACGTGATGTCGGGCACGACGACGCCGAGGGAGAGCGTCTTGATGCGGATCTTCTCGTCTGCGTTCTCGCGCTTGGTGTCGAGGAAGCGGAGGATGTCGGGGTGGTGCGCCGAGAGGTACACCGCTCCCGCGCCCTGGCGCGCGCCGAGCTGGTTGGCGTAGCTGAAGCTGTCCTCGAGGAGCTTCATCACGGGGATGATGCCCGAGGACTGGTTCTCGATCTGCTTGATCGGGGCGCCGGCCTCGCGGATGTTCGAGAGCGAGAGGGCGACGCCGCCGCCGCGCTTGGAGAGCTGGAGCGCGGAGTTGATGCCGCGGGCGATCGACTCCATGTTGTCCTCGATGCGCAGCAGGAAGCAGGAGACGAGCTCGCCGCGCTGGGCCTTGCCGGTGTTGAGGAAGGTCGGGGTCGCGGGCTGGAAGCGGCCGGCGACGATCTCCTCGACGAGGGCGGTCGCGAGCGTCTCGTCGCCCTGGGCGAGGCCGAGGGCGGTCATCACGACGCGGTCCTCGAAGCGCTCGAGGTAGCGCTTCCCGTCGAACGTCTTGAGCGTGTACGAGGTGTAGTACTTGAACGCGCCGAGGAAGGTCGCGAAGCGGAACTTCTTCGAGTACGCCAGGTCGTTGAGCTGCTGGATGAACTCGAACGAGTACTGGTCGAGCACGGCCTGCTCGTAGTACTCCTTCTCGACCAGGTAGTCGAGGCGCTCCTTGAGCGTGTGGAAGAACACCGTGTTCTGGTTGACGTGCTGCAGGAAGAACTCGCGAGCGGCCTCGCGGTCCTTGTCGAACTGGATCTCTCCGTTCGGGCCGTAGAGGTTCAGCATCGCGTTGAGCGAGTGGTAGTCCATCTGTGCGGCGTCGCGGGGAGCGTCGATCACTGCTGCGTCCAAAACGTGTCCAATCCTTCGTCGACGGCGCGGACGTCGTCGGGTGTTCCGAATACTTCGAATCGATAGAGGTGCGGCACCTCGCACTTGCGGGCGATGATGTCGCCGGCGAGGCAGTACGCCTCGCCGAAGTTCGTGTTGCCGGCGCCGATGACGCCGCGGATCAGGGAGCGGTTGCACGGATCGTTGAGGAACCGGATGACCTGCTTGGGGACCGCTCCTCCGCCGTTGCCGCCGCCGTAGGTGGGGAGGACGAGCACGTACGGCTCGTGGACGTGGAGCGTGTCGAGGGCGGCTCCGTCGCGGCGGGCGTGGAGCGGGATGCGCTGCGCCGGCCGTCCGAGCTTCTCGATGAAACGGTGCGTGTTCCCCGAGCTGCTGGAGAAGTACACGAGCCCGCTCATCCTTCGGCCCCTCTCCCCGTCAGCTGCTGTTCTCGGTCCCGCCTCTGAGGCGGCTGCGTGGTGAGCCGCGAGGCGGAGGAGGAAGCCGCAGCGGCGCTACGGCGCCCGCCGACGACGTCGCGGATCGCCGTCCGTGCGCCTCAGAGGGTCGCGATCTTGTCGGGGCGGAAGCCGGACCAGTGGTCGTCGTCCGTGATGACGACCGGCGCCTGGAGGTAGCCGAGGGCCTTGACGGCCTCGAGGGCCTTCTCGTCCACGGAGAGGTCGAACACCTCGTAGTCGATGCCCTTGCTGTCGAGGGCGCGGTACGTCGCGGTGCACTGGACGCAGGAGGGCTTGGTGTAGACCGTCACAGCCATGGGTGTCGCCTTTCGGAGGGGGTGTCCCGGTGCCGCTCCCCGACCGGCGGCTCGCGATGCGGGCGGGGTCGGAGGGTGGTCCGGGTGAGTTCTGGGTGCCGGTGGGGCTCTCGCTCCGACCTGCTCAGCAATACTACATATAGGGGGCGGGCCGGCGTCAGCCCACTAGAGGTAGTAGTTACAGCCGTGTAGTTATCCACCGGTTCCTCCCCCGTTCATCCACAGGCCGGAGCCCGTGGAACCGCGGAAGGACGCGGATCCGGACGAACCATCCACAGGTGTGGACAGAAGGATCCCGTTCACTGTGTACAACGCGCCACGGCGTGTCGGCATGCCCGACCGGTGGGGTCCGCGCGGCGGCTCGACCACAAGATGTGGTGGTCGGATCGCATCGCGGGGCATGCCCGGACGGTACGCCCGACCACCGACACCGCGAACGGTCAGAGGAGCTGCGCGGCCCACTCCCGGGCGACGGCGCGCAGGTGCGGGAACGGGTCCGCGAGTGCCGCGGACGAGGAGCCGGCCGCCTCCGTCAGCGACACCGCCGCGGTGAAGCCGGGAGTCGGCGCCGCGATCGCCCCGGCGACGAGGAGCGTCCGCGCCCCGGCCGCCTCGGCGAGCGCGAGGACGTGCACCGGGACCTTGCCGGCGGCGGACTGCGCGTCGAAGCGCCCCTCCCCCGTGATGACGACGTCCGCGCCCGCGAGGAGCGCCGGGAGCCCGATCGCCCGTCCGACGGCGTCGGCGCCGGAGGTCGGGTACGCGCCCCAGGCGAGCAGACCGAAGCCCGTCCCGCCCGCCGCCCCGGAGCCCGGCGCATCGGGATCCGCGTCCAGGTGCGCGGCGAGACGGCGGAGGCCGCTCTCGAGGAGGAGGACGTCCTCGGGGCCGGCCCCCTTCTGCGGTCCGAAGACGCGGGCCGCCCCGGAGTCGCCGAGCAGCGGGGTCGCGACGTCGCTGAGCACGACCGCGCCTCCGGGCGGCAGAGGACGCAGCCCGCGGAGGTCGGCGGCGGCGAGCGCGGGCAGCGCACCGCCTCCCTCGCCGAGGTCGCGGCCGGAGGCGGCGGAGAAGCGTGCGCCGAGCTCGCGCAGCGCTCCGACTCCGCCGTCGGTCGAGGCGCTGCCGCCGATCGCCAGCAGCAGGGCGTGCGCCCCCGCGTCGAGGGCGGCGGCGATCGCGCGGCCGAAGCCGCGCGTGTGCGCGGTGAGCGGTCGGAGCGGGTCGAGCAGCGTGATGCCGCTCGTGGAGGCGAGCTCGACGACGGCTGTCCCGTCGGGGAGCAGCAGCCACCAGGCGCGGACCGGCCGGTCGTCCGGGCCGGGCACGACGACCGGCCGCCGAAGCGACCCCGGGACCGCGAGTGCGAAGGCCTCGACCGTGCCCTCTCCCCCGTCGGCCATCGGCGCGAGGACGATCTCGTCTCCCGCGCGCGCAGCGCTCCAGCCCTCGGCGATCGCCCGTGCGACCTCGACCGCGCTCGCCGACCCCTTGAAGGAGTCGGGCGCGACGACGACCCTCAGCCTGCCCACGCGCTCAGTGTGGCACCGCGCCGCCGCTCAGAGCGGGGTCGCGAGCCGGTAGCCGCGCTTGATCACCGTCGCCACGAGCCGCGGTTCGGGGAGGGCCTGACGGAGGCGGCTGACGGCGACGTCGACCGCGTGGTCGTCGAGCGCCTCCGGCGCGGAGGCCGCGAGGACGTGACGCGCGACGGTCGCGCCCTCGGCGGCGACGAGAGTCCGGAACAGCGCGAGCGCGACCGGGGTCAGCGCCACCCGGGTCCCGGCCAGGACGGCGTGCCGGCCTCGGAGCTCGAGAGTGCCGAAGGCCGTCTCGATGCGGGGCGACGCCTGCTCGAGGTGCTCGCAGGTCAGGCGGATGAGCGCGCCCATCCGGAACCGGTCCGGCACGACCGGGAGGATCCCTGCCTCGACCAGGGGTGCTGCGGTCACCGGGCCGACGGCGGCGGCGACCACCGTCTCGCGGAAGGCCGCCTGGAGGTCGTCGAGGCGGCCCGCGGCCTCCGCGACCGTGAAGAGCGCCTCCACCGCCGGCGCGCTGGTGAAGGTGACGGCGTCGATGCCCCCTCCGCAGACCGCGTCGATCAGCCGCAGCACCCGGGCGGAGTCCTCGTGCACGCTCCAGCGGTAGGGCGCGGCCGTGAGCACCCGGGCGCCGGCGTCGCGGAGACGCTGCAGCTGAGCCGGGTCGGTGAATCCGTGCAGCTGCACCGCGATCGTGCGGCCGGCGACGCCCTCGCGCAGGGCCAGGTCGACGAGGGAGGTGGTCGTCTCGCGCTCGCTCATCCCGTGGTCGTCGAGACCCGCCGCACGGATCGCTCCGCGCGCCTTGGGTCCTCGGACGAGGATCCGCGCGGAGGACAGCGCGTCGGCCAGCTCGATCCCCGCGGCGTCCGCGGCCTCGAGCCAGCGCCGCAGGCCGTAGGAGGTGGTGGCGAGGAGCACGTCGGGACGGGCGGCGACGATGGCGCGGGTCTCCTCCTCGAGCGCGCCCTCGGTGTCGACGCCGCGCATTCTGATGGTGGGGGCGTGCGTGACGGCGGCACCGCGGCGCTCGAACGCGGCGATCAGGTCCTCGGAGCGGCGGTCGGAGGTGACCCCGATGCGGAAGCCGTCCAGCTGGTCGGGTCGGAACCCCACGGCGGCGTCGGGATCGGTGCCGGTCATGCTCGGCCCCCTCGGGGTCTCACGCGGTCAGTGCATCGACCGCTCGGGCGATGCTCTCGGGGTCCCCCGCATCATGGCACGCGGCCTGCCGGACCACCTCGCCGATGACGATCACGGCGGGCGAGCGCGGTGCCAGCTCGGCGAGCAGGCCGAGCACTCCGCCGACCGACGAGACCGTCGTGCGCTGGTCGCGCGACCAGCCCCGCTCGACGATCGCGAGGGGCGTGTCGGCGCGCATCCCGGCGCGCTGCAGCCCGGCGACGAGGTGCGGGAGGGTGTTCACGCCCATCAGCACCACGATCGTCCCGCCCAGCCCGGCCAGATGGCCGAGCTCCTGCTCGCTGAACGGCGCATGGCCCGAGACCACGGTGAAGGCCCTGCTGACCTCGCGGTGGGTGACCGGGATCCCGGCGGCGGCGGGCACCGAGATCGCGCTGGTCACTCCGGGGACGACCGTGGAGCCGACGCCGGCGAGCCGGCACGCGCGCACCTCCTCCGACCCGCGGCCGAACACGAACGGATCGCCGCCCTTCAGGCGCACGACGTCCAGACCCGCGAGGGCCCGCTCGATCATCAGCCGCTCGATCTCGTGCTGCGGCACCGCGTGATGACCCGGCGTCTTGCCCACGTCGATCAGCTCGGCGCCGGGCGCCCACTCGGCCAGGCCCTCGTGCGGACCGAGCCGGTCGTAGAGCACCACGTCCGCGTCGCGGAGGGCGCGGCGGGCGGCGAGGGTCATCAGATCCGGATCGCCGGGGCCGCCGCCGACGATGCTGACGTGCCCGACCGGCCGGGTCGGCGCGGGGGCCTCGTCGACGATCCAGGGGCAGAGCTCGGCCGCCGCTGCTCGGAGCGGCGCCGGCCCCTCCACCCACACGATCAGGGCCGGGGGCGCCGGGGTGAGCGCGTCCTCCGCCTCGTGCCGCTCGACGAGTGCGCCGGCGGCTCGGTAGCGGGCGAGCACGCGGCGGGTCCCGGAGGCGGTGCCGATCACGAGCACGCGGCGTCCGGCGAGGTCGAGGGAGAGCTGCATCACGAGTCCGATCCGATCCCGGCCGGACCGACGGGGATCCTCGGCCCCGCGACCAGCACGGGTCCGTCCGGTCTCTCGTCCCGGCCGGCGGGCCGGACCTGCCCGCGCTCGCGCACGGTCGCGACGCGCGGATCCGCGGTGTCCGGGGCGTTCACGAAGGAGCGGAAGCGGCGGAGCCGGTCGGGATCGGCGAGGGTCGCCGCCCACTCGTCGACGTAGGTGTCGACGTGCGTGGCCATGGCGGCCTCCAGCTCGGCGGCGATGCCGAGCGAGTCCTCGCAGACCACCTCGCGCACGTGCTCGAGTCCGCCGGGGAGCTCCTCCTGCCAGCGTGCGGTCCGCTGGAGCCGCTCGGCCGTCCGCACGTAGTACATGACGTAGCGGTCGATGTAGCGCACCAGGGTCTCGTCGTCGAGGTCCTGCGCGAGCAGCTGGGCGTGCGCCGGCTGGTAGCCGCCGTTGCCGCCGACGTAGAGGTTCCAGCCGAGGTCGCTCGCGATGACGCCGATGTCCTTCCCCCGCGCCTCGGCGCACTCGCGGGCGCAGCCGCTGACCCCGAGCTTGAACTTGTGCGGCGAGCGGAGACCCCGGTACCGCTCCTCGAGGAAGACCGCCATCCCGACCGCGTCCTGGACTCCGAAGCGGCACCAGGTCGATCCGACGCACGACTTGACCGTGCGCAGCGACTTGCCGTACGCCTGACCCGACTCGAAGCCGGCGTCGACGAGGAGGCGCCAGATCTCGGGCAGCTGCTCGAGGCGGGCGCCGAACATGTCGATCCGCTGCCCGCCGGTGATCTTCGTGTAGAGGCCGTACTGCTCGGCGACCTCGGCGATCACCTTGAGCTTCGCCGGCGTGATCTCGCCCCCGGGGATCCGCGGGACGACGGAGTAGGTGCCGTCCTTCTGCATGTTGGCCAGGGCGCGGTCGTTGGTGTCCTGCAGCGGCGCCTGGCCGCCGTCGAGGATGTAGGCGTTCGTCTGGGTGGCGAGGACGGAGGCGATCACCGGCTTGCACACGTCGCAGCCCAGCCCGGAGCCGAAGCGCTCCATCACCTGCTCGGCCGAGTGCAGCCCGAGGATGCGGACCGACTCGAACAGCTCGCTGCGGCTGAGCGCCACGTGCTCGCAGAGGGCGCGGGAGACCTCGACGCCCGCACGGATCAGCTCCGTGTCGAGCAGCTTCTTCACCAGGGGCACGCACGATCCGCACTGGGTGCCCGCGCGGGTGCAGGCCTTGAGCGGCCCCAGATCGGTGCACCCCTCGCCGATCGCGTCGCGGACCTCGCCGACCGAGACGTTGTTGCACGAGCAGACCTGGGCGTCGTCCGGAAGGTCGCCCGAGGGCGCCTCCGCCCCCGCCGCCGCGAGGTAGGCGCCGGGCTCGGCCGGCAGCTCGCGCCCCAGCAGCGGGCGGAGGGAGGAGTAGGGGCCCGCGTCGCCGACGAACATCCCGCCGAGCAGCGTGCGCGCATCGTCCGAGACGACGACCTTCTGGTAGAGACCGCGGGCCGGATCGGCGTAGACGACCTCGAGCGCTCCCTCCGTGGTGCCGAGGGCGTCGCCGAAGCTGGCGACCTCCACGCCCGAGAGCTTGAGCTTGGTGGCGTCGTCGACCCCCGGGAAGGTCGCGTCGCCGCCGAGGATCCGGTCGGCGACAACCTCCGCCATCGCGTTGGCGGGTGCGACGAGCCCGACGGTGCGACCGTCGATCGCGGCGACCTCGCCGATGGCCCAGACTCCCGCCCGGCTGGTGCGGCAGGCCTCGTCGACGACCACGCCTCCGCGCGGTGCGACCTCGATCCCGGCCGCCCGGGCGAGCTCGTCGCGCGCCGTGATCCCGATGGAGAAGACCACGAGATCGGCGCTGATGCTGCTGCCGTCGGTCAGCGCGACGCCGAGCACCGTCCCCGTCGGCGAGGTGAGGATCGCGGTGGGCCGGTTGCCGAGGTGCAGCGCGATCCCCTGCGCCGAGATGATGCGGCCGAGGGCCTGCCCGGCGCCCTCGTCGAGCTGCGCGCTCATCAGCCAGCGGCCGGAATGGACGAGGGCGGTGCGCGCACCGAGACGGTGCGCGCCTCCCGCCGCCTCGAGGCCGAGCAGACCGCCGCCGACCACGACCACGATCGCGGGGCGGCCGCGCCGGGCGCGGAACGCGGCGAGCTCGGCGACGAGCCCGTCCACGTCCTCGAGCGTGCGGTAGACGCGGCCGTGCTCGGCGCCCTCGATCGGCGGGACCGTGGCGGAGGAGCCCGTCGCCAGGACGATCTCGTCGCCCTCGAGGGAGCGGCCGTCCGCGAGCTCGACGCGCAGGCGGTCGGGATCGATCGCGACGACACGGGAGGAGGTGATCAGCCGCGCCGACTCCCACAGAGCGCCGTCGCCCAGAGTCAGGTCGTGCTCGCCGTCGAGGCGCTTCGAGAGTGCGACGCGGTCGTAGGGACGGTGCACCTCCTCGCCGAGGACGGTGATCTCCAGCGCCTGGTCGCCGGCCCGGGCGACGAGCGCGTCGACCAGGCGGTGCGCGGCGGGTCCCGCTCCGACGACGAGCACGCGTCGGGGCCGGGCGGCGGGGTTCGCTCCAGGAGTCATGACGTCCACCGTAGGGACGGCCCGTTTCCCCGCCGTTGCCCCGGTGTAACAGCGTGTGACGCGCGCCTCTCGGCGAGCGCCGCAGGCCGTGAGGGCTTCGTTACGCCCGTGACACCGGAGGCGCGCTCGCACGAAACGCGCGATCCCTACCGTTGCCTCATCGCGTCCGACCGGATGCGGTGGCCCACCCGCAGGAAGAAGGCGCAGCGATGACCCTCCTCGATCGGCTCGCCCCCGCGACCGCCACCACCTGGGTGCCGGTCTGCGCCGTCGGCGACCTCGAGCCGCTCTGGGGCGAGGCCGCCCTGGTCGGCGGTGTGCAGCTCGCCCTGTTCCTCCTGCCCGACGGGCGGGTGCGGGCCGTCTCGAACCTCGACCCCGCGACCGGCGCGGCCGTGCTCTCGCGCGGCATCGTCGGCTCGCGTCTGGTCGACGGGGTGCAGCGGCCCACGATCGCCTCCCCCCTGCACAAGGACGTCTTCGACCTCGAGACCGGCGCCTGCTTCACACGAGCGGAGCTGCACCTCGCCACCTGGCAGGTGCGCGAGAGCGACGGCACGATCGAGGTCGCCCAGCGGACCGCTCTGGTCGCCGCGTCCCACGGGACCTCCGACGACGACGGGAGGCGTGCCGTCGCCGCGCTGGTCGCGGCGGTCCGCCGGGCCAACCCGGCGCTGGACGTGCACGACTCCTTCGTCGACGTGCAGCAGCCCGACGTCCCCGCGACCCTGGGCTCTCTCGAGCCGGGCCGGCCGGCGGTGGTCGTGCCGCTGCTGCTCTCGGCCGGCTACCACGTGCACGTCGACCTCGCCGAGGCCGCGGCGGAGGCGGAGCGGCCGGTGCGGGTCTCGGGCGCGCTCGGACCCGATCCCCGCCTGGCGCGCGTGCTCGCCCGCCGGCTCCACGAGGCAGGGCTCGACGACGGCGACCGCGTCGTGCTCGCCGCTGCCGGCTCGAGCGACGCCGGTGCCGTCGCGGACTGCTGGACCACCGGCCGCCTCCTCGCCGCCGAGCTCGGCCGCGAGGTGAGCACCTCGTTCATCTCGGCCGCCGAGCCGCGGATCGCGGAGGCGGTCGCCGCCGAGCGCGCCGCCCACCCCGGCGCGCGCGTCGTGGTCGCCACCTACCTGCTCGCGCCCGGCTACTTCGCCGGCCTGGCCGCCTCCGCGGGGGCCGACCTCGCCTCCGCTCCCCTCCTCACCGCCGTCGATCCGCCCGCCCGCGAGCTGGTCGACATCGTCTCGGAGCTGTTCGGGCGCAACGCCTGACGCCTCCTCCCCGCACCACCACCGCTCCACCTCCCCGTCCCGAGCGCGCCCTCGCGCGCGCCGCCCACCCTCCGGAGGACCACGATGACTGCTGCACCCCCGACCACCGTCCCCACGACCGCCGCCACATCCACCGGCATCATCCGACGGCCGGGCCGCTGGATCGACGGCTGGAACCCCGAGGACCCCGCCCAGTGGGAGGCGGAGGGACGCTCCGTCGCCGCTCGCAATCTGAGGTGGTCGATCTTCGCCGAGTTCCTCGGCTTCGTCGTCTGGCAGCTCTGGTCGGTCGTGGTCGTCTCGCTGCCGGCGGCCGGGTTCGCCTTCGACACCGGGCAGATCTTCTGGCTCATCTCGATGCCGAGCCTCGTCGGCGCCACCCTGCGGATCCCGTACACGTTCATGGTCCCCCGCTTCGGCGGCCGCAACTGGACGATCGTGTCGGCGGGCCTCCTGCTGATCCCGAGCGTCGGACTCGGCATCGCGGTCTCGAATCCGGAGACCCCGTTCGGCGTCATGCTCCTGGTGGCCGCGCTCGCCGGCTTCGGCGGCGGCAACTTCGCCAGCTCGATGGCGAACATCACCTTCTTCTACCCGCACGCGCAGAAGGGCTGGGCTCTGGGGCTCAACGCCGCGGGCGGCAACCTGGGCGCCTCCGTCGCGCAGCTCGTCGTGCCGATCGCGATCACCGTCGGCGCCGCGGCCACGCTGAACCTGCCGATCGCCGGCTTCCTCTGGGTCCCCCTGATCGTCGTGGCGATGATCGGCGCCGCCAAGCGCATGGACAACCTCTCGACCGCGAAGTCCGACGTCGCCGCCTCCCTCGCCGCGCTCCGCGAGCCGCACCTCTGGCTGCTGGCCGTGCTCTACATCGGCACCTTCGGGTCCTTCATCGGATTCGCCGGCGTGTTCCCGAAGCTCATCGCCGACACCTTCCCCGAGTTCTCCGGCTTCGCCGTCGGCTCGGCGACGGTCGGCCTCGCGTTCCTCGGCTCCCTGGTGGGCTCGCTGTCCCGCCCCTCCGGCGGCCGTCTGGCCGACCGCTTCGGCGGAGCGCCTGTCACGGTCCTCGCCTTCGTCGCCATGGGCGCCGGGATCCTCGGCGTGATCGCGACACTGCCGCTCGGCAGCTTCTGGCTCTTCCTCGCCTGCTTCCTCGTGCTCTTCTCGGCGGCCGGCATCGGCAACGGCGCGACCTACCGCATGATCCCCACGGTGTTCGCCCTCCGCGCCCGCCAGCGCGGTGACGACGGCATCGGCGCCCAGCGCACGTCCGCCGCGGCGCTCGGCCTGATCTCGGCGATCGGCGCCTACGGCGGCTTCGTGATCCCCCAGCTGCTCGGCTTCTCCAAGACCGAGTTCGGCGACTACACCACGGCGCTGGGCTGGTTCGTCGGCGCCTACGCGGTGATGCTCGCGATCACGGCCGGCGTCTACCTCCGCCTCGCCGCGAAGACGGGGACCCGGATCTGACGATGAGCGCCCCCGCCCCGACCGACTCCCACTGCCCGTACTGCGCCCTGCAGTGCGCGATGACGCTGACACCCGCGGCGGGCCCCGTACCCGTGGCGGTCGAGGGGAGGGAGTTCCCGACGAACCGGGGCGGGCTCTGCGCCAAGGGCTGGACCTCCGCCGAGCTGCTGGCGAGCGGACAGCGCCTGGTCTCCCCGCTGCTGCGCGGCGCCGACGGCGTCCTCGCGGAGGCGTCGTGGGAGGAGGCGCTCGACGCGGTCGCCGGGGCGGTGCGCGGCGTCCGGGAGCGGCACGGCGCCGACGCGGTGGCCGTCTTCGGCGGCGGGGGCCTCACCAACGAGAAGGCCTACCAGCTCGGGAAGTTCGCTCGGATCGCTCTCGGCACCTCCCGGATCGACTACAACGGCCGCTTCTGCATGTCCTCGGCCGCGGCGGCCGGCAACCGCGCCTTCGGCGTCGATCGCGGACTGCCGTTCCCGGTGTCCGACCTCGACGACGCCGACACGATCCTGCTCCTGGGCTCGAACGTCGCCGCGACGATGCCGCCGCTTCTCGCCCACTTCGCCGGTGCCCGCTCGCGGGGCGGCCTGGTGGTCGTCGACCCGCGCCGCTCGGCCACCGCGCGGCTGACGGAGGACGGCGCCGGCACGCATCTGCAGCCCGCCCCCGGGACGGATCTGCCGCTCCTGCTCGGGCTGACCCACCTGGTCTTCGCCGAGGGCCTCGCCGACACCGCCTACCTCGCCGCGCGCACGACCGGCGCCGAGGCGGTGCGCCGCAGCGTCTCGGCGTGGTGGCCGGAGCGCACCTCCGCGGTCACGGGCGTGCCGACCACGCTCCTCCGCTCCCTCGCGCGCCGGCTCGCCGCGGGGCGGTCGTTCGTGCTGACCGGCCGCGGGGTCGAGCAGCACGTCGACGGCACCGACACCGCGACCGCCGCGATCAACCTCGCTCTCGTGCTCGGCCTGGTGGGCCGCGAGGGGTCGGGGTACGGCACGCTCACCGGTCAGGGCAACGGCCAGGGCGGACGCGAGCACGGCCAGAAGGCCGATCAGCTCCCGGGGTACCGCTCCATCCGCGATCCGGAGGCGCGGCGCCACGTCGCCGCCGTCTGGGACGTGACGCCCGAATCGATCCCCGGCCCGGGCCTGCCCGCCACCGCCCTGCTCGCCGAGCTCGGACGCTCCGTGCACTGCCTGCTGGTGCACGGCTCCAACGTGGTCGTCTCGGCTCCGGACGCCGACGCCGTCCGCGCCGGGCTCGAGGCCCTGGACACGCTGGTCGTCTGCGACTTCTTCCTCTCCGAGACCGCCGCGCTGGCCGATGTGGTGCTCCCGGTGCCGCAGTGGGCGGAGGAGGAGGGCACGATGACCTCGCTCGAGGGCCGGGTGCTCCGCCGCCGCCGGGCGATCGACCCGCCGGCGGGAGTGCGCAGCGAGCTCTGGATCATGAGCGAACTGGCGCGCCGTCTCGACGCCCCCTCGAGCTGGTCGACCGTCCCCGCGGAGGTGTTCGACGAGCTGGCCCGCGCGTCCGCGGGAGGCGTGGCCGACTACTCCGGCCTCTCGCACGCCCTGCTCGACACCGGGATCGCCGCCCACTGGCCCTACCCCGCGGGCGGCACGGGGACGCCGCGCCTCTTCGCTGAGCGCTTCGGGCACCCCGACGGCCGGGCGCGCCTGGTCGCCGTCATCCCCGCCGTCCCCGTCGTCGTGGACCGCGGCGAGGAGCTGACCCTGGTGACCGGCCGCTACCTCCAGCAGTACCAGTCGGGCACCCAGACCCGGCGGGTCGCGGAGCTCGATGCGGCCCGCCCGGAGGCTCGACTCGAGATCCACCCGGCGACCGCCTCCCGGCTCGGCGTCAGCGACGGAGCACCTGTGGCGATCGGGAACGCGCGCGGCGTGGTCCGCGCCCGCGCGAGCGTCACCGCGGACATCCGCCACGACACGGTGTTCCTGCCCTTCCACTACGCGGGTGAGCAGTGCGCGAACCTCCTCACCGAGGCCGTCGTGGACCCGGTGTCGTCGATGCCCGAGTTCAAGCGCACGCGGGTCTGGGTCCGCGCGGAAGGGACGGCACATGCCTGAGACACCTCCCGAGCGGATCGTCCTGATCGGCTACGGACCCGTCGGCTCGCGCTTCGTCGAGGAGCTGCTGCCGGCCGTGCGGGCCGGTCTGGTCGCGCTGACGGTCGTCGGCGCCGAGGGCGACGACCCCTACAACCGTGTCCTGCTCGCGGAGTACGCCGTCGGCCGGGCGACCCGCGAGCGCCTCGACCTCGGCGACCGGACGGCGGCGGAGGCGGCGGGCGTCGTCCTGCGCCTGGGAGCGGCCGTCGTGGGGATCGACCGCGCGCGGAACGTCGTGCGGCTGCACGACGGCGAGCGGCTGCCCTACGACCGCCTCGTCCTGGCCACCGGCGCCCGGGCGAACGTGCCGACCCTCGCCGGGATGGAGCGGTCCCGACGCGAGCGGACGGTGCGCGCCGCCGATCCGGAGTCGCTCGACGCGGGCTCCCGGCCCCTCCCGGAGCGGGTGGTGGCGCTGCGCGACCTGGCCGACGCCCGGGTGGTCCGCGAGTCCGTGCGCTCCGGCGCGCGCCTCGTCGTGCTCGGGGCGGGAGTGCTCGGGATCGAGTTCGCCCTCGCGGCCGCCGAGCAGGGCGCGCAGGTGGTGGTGGTCTTCCACGGCGACATCCCGATGGCCCGCAATCTCGACACGGGCGGGGGCCGGATGCTGGCCGCGGCCGCCCGCGCGGCCGGCGTCGAGATGGTGGCGCACGCCCGGTCCGAGAGCGTCCTGCTCGCGCACGACGACCGCGGCCGTGCGCACTTCCAGGCGCTCGTCTGCGCTGACGGCAAGCAGATCGAGGGGGATCTGCTGGTGCTCTCGTGCGGTGTCGGTGCGCGGGTCGAGCTGGCCGCGGGCGCGGAGCTCGCCGTCTCGACCGGGATCCTCGTCGATGAGCAGCTGCGCAGCTGGAGCGACCCGGACGTCTTCGCGATCGGCGACTGCGCGCACGTCGCCCCCCGCGGCTCGGCCCTCCCCGACGGCCGCGTGCCCGGCGGACCGAGCGGACTGATCGGTCCGGGATGGGAGCAGGCGGACCGGCTCGCAGCGCGGATCCGGGCGGAGGCGGAGGGCCGCTGCGGCGAGGAGCGCGTCCCCGACGCCCGACCGGCCGTCGTGATGCTGAAGGCCGAGGGCGTCGACCTCGTGGCAGGAGGCGACGTGGCCCCGGAGCCGTGGGACCCGCACCGCCCGGGCGAGGAGCACCTCGAGGTGACGCTGTGGGCTGACCCCGCCCGCGGGGGCTACGCCAAGCTCGTGACCGCGGGAGGAGTGCTGCGCGGGTTCGTCTCGGTGGGTCTGCCCAGGGTCGGCGCCGAGCTCAGCCTCCTCTTCGAGCGGGGCTCGGAGCTGCCGGCGGACCGGTCGAGCCTCCTGCGTCTGGACGCCCCGGATGCGGGTGCCGCGGCGACCGGCGATCCGTTCGCCCCCGATGCCACGGTCTGCTGGTGCAACGGCGTGACGGCGGCGGTGATCACCGATGCGGCTGCGGCGGGACACGGGACGGTCGCCTGCGTCGGGCGGGCGACCCGCGCCGGCACGGGCTGCGGCGGCTGCACCGGGCGCATCGCCGAGCTGCTCGCGCGGACGGCGGTCCCCGCCTGATCGCCGCGAAAACCGGGCCTCGCCGCCTCAGCGGTCGAGCGCCTCCGCGAGGCGCCGGGTGACCGCCCGCAGTTCGAGCTCGGCCCCGCGGACGCGCTCGTCGAGAGCCGCTGCGGTGTCGGCGGCCTGCTCGGCGGCCGCCGCACCCGCCGCCTCGGACGAGGCGCGGTCGGCCACGACCGACGCGCTGAGCTCGTCCAGACCCGCCCGGAGGCCCGCCGACTCGTCGCGCAGCACGGAGACGTCGCTCTGCACCGCGCTCAGCTCGCCGCGGAGCCCGGCCACCTCGTCGCGCAGCGCCGCCGTCTCGGCGCGCAGCTCCTCCGTGCGCAGCCGCGCCTGCTCGAACCAGGGGGCGACCAGCCGGTGCACCGCGTCGCGGAGCACGACGCCGCCGCGGCCGAGCCGGGTGGGCGCGGAGCCGGGGTCCTGGAGGAAGTCGTGGTCAGTGGTCATCGTCGTGGTCCCGTCCGGAGAAGCGGCGGTGGAGCACGTCCATCGCCCGCAGATCCTTGTCCATGATGTCGGCCTCGAGGGTGGTGTCGGCGAGGCGGTCGGCGAGGCCAGGCCGGGAGCGGCGCTCGAGCGAGGCCTCGATCAGCTCGACGGAGCGCTCGAACGAGAGCGGTCCGCGCGCCGCGGCCCGGCCCCGCCGGCCGAGCGCCTCGAGGTCCACCGCCCCCCTCACCACGTCCCGCATCGCCTCGAGGAGCGCCGGGGCGGAGCGGGTGATCTTGATGCAGTCGACGCCGTCGATGAGGAACTCCGCGACTCCGCTGGCCGCCGTCACGATCGGCACGGCGCCCGCCGCGGCCGCTTCGACCGGCGCGACGCCGAACGCCTCTCCGGCCCAGGTCGGGAAGAGGAACGCGTCGGCGCGGCCGTGCGCGGCGAGCACCTCGGCGTGCGGCGTCGCTCCGTGGAACTCGACCAGGCCGGCCAGGCCCGCCTCGTCCGCCCGGGCGCGCCAGCCGTCCACGTCTCCGTCGCCGTAGAGGTCCACACGGAAGTCGCGGGTCTCCTCCGCGAGAGACGCCGCCGCCTCCAGCACCAGCCCGACGCCCTTGTGCTCGCCCAGCGACGCGGCGAACGTGAACCGGGTGGTCCCGCCCTCGCGATAGCGCCGCGGCTCCGCGGTGTCGGGGGGAACGGACACTCCGCGCCCGATCACCTCGACCTCGCCCAGGCTCAGCCCGCCGGCCTCGATCGCGTCGACGAGGGAGCGGCTGACCGCGACGATCTCGCCGCGGTCGAAGTGGTCGGGGGCGTGAGCGCCGTAGACGCGGAGCACGCGCTCGGGCAGCCCGTCGACCAGGGCGTTCGGGATGCGGTCGCCGAGGTTCCACATCCACGGGGCCTCCACCGCGCGCAGCAGGTCGATCATCGCGAGGCCGCCGATCCCGAGCAGGTTGAAGGCCACCACGTGGGTCGGCGCGAAGTCGCGCAGCTCCTCGAGCAGGATGCGGGTGTTCTCGAACCGCGAGACGGCGCTCTCGTGGTGCAGCAGCTGAGCGATCTCGCCGCCCGTCTGCGGCAGCGGGAAGTAGGTGCGCAGGCTCAGCGTGCGGTGCACCTCGACGCCCGAGGGCTCCGGCGGCAGGTAGGTCGGCGTGGTCAGCACGCGCACGGTGTGGCCGCGGGCCGCCATCGCCTCCGCGACGCGCGCACAGGTCATCTCGTATCCGCCGAGCACCTGGGGCGGATAGAGGTTGCTCACGAACAGCAGGCGCATCAGCGCACCTCCCCTCTCGCGGAGGCGTCCGCCGCGATCCGCGCCGTCACCTCGGGCGTGTAGGCCGCGCGGGCCTGGCGGTCGTTGCCGCCGTCCCAGTAGTTGACGAGGTAGAGCCCGGACTGCTGCGTGCGCGGCACGAACGGGAACAGCTGGGCCCGGGGCTCGATCTGCGCGATCCGGTAGCCGGCGTCGACCGCGCGCACGTGCAGCCAGATGTCGTCGGCGTCCGGGGCGATCTCGCGGAACGCGTCCCCGTGCGCGGCGATCTCGCCGAGGAGCGGGGCGGGCAGCAGCTGCCCGGAGACGGAGGTGCCGAAGACATCGGTCGACGCGCGCGTGTCGGCGACCGGCGTCCAGCTCGTGTACGGAGCGACGGCGTCGTCGACGATCCCCACCCGGTGGGCGCGGTAGCAGAGCACGGTCTCGCGGGGGTAGCGCGAGCGGGCGTCGAGCAGGCCCCTCAGCCAGGTGCGCGGGTACACGATGTCGTCGTCGGAGGTGACGAGGTCGCGCTCCCCCGCCCGGCCCGAGAGCAGGTGCGGGTAGTACTTCGTGTGCACGCGGTAGCCGTCGACCAGGCGGATCTCGACGCCGCGGCGGCGGAGGCGGCGCAGCGGCGCGGGCAGGTCGGCGTGCAGGGCCGGGTCGTCGAGCCAGAGCACCAGGCGCGCGGGCCGGGCGTCGCCGCGGGCGATCGACTCGAGCGCCACGTGGACCCGCTGCAGCCGCTCGCCGTGCGTGGTCATCGTGACCACGACCTCGCCCGCCGGATCGACTGCGGAGCGGCGGGAGAAGCGGTTGGCCAGGGCGAGCAGCAGCAGCTCGCGCCGGAGCGCGGGCGAGGGGTGGTCGATCGGCCGGGCGGCGATCACGGCGGCGCGGCGCTCCGAGAGGCGCTGAGGGGCGGAGCGGACGACCCGGGCCGCGGAGCGCAGCCGCGTGCGGGGGCGGACACGACGGCCCAGCGCCGCGAGGCGCGTGCGGGGCCGGACGCGCCGGCCGACGGCGGCGAGAGCGGGATGCATCGGTCCAGGTTAGCCGGAGGCACCCGGGCGCCCTGCGCCAGTCAGGGCTCGTCGACGACCGCGAAGGCCCGCACCGGGAAGGTCCCGAAGCCCCGCACCTTGGGTGGCACGGCGGTGAAGCGCGCCCCTGTCGCCGGCAGCCCGCCGAGGCCGGTGAGGTGCTCGACGACGTGCACTCCCGCGGCGAGGAGGGCCGAGTGCGCGGGCCGCGATCCGCTCGACTCCGTGTCGTCGATGTTCACCGAGTCGATGCCGACCAGCACCGCACCGGCGGCGACGAGGGCCTCCGCCGCCGCGCCGCTGAGGAAGGGGGCGCCCCTGCCGTACCCGGGCGTGGCGAAGTGCGCGTCCCATCCGGTGCGGAGGAGGACGGCGGCGCCGCGGACGTCGAGTCCCGCGACCGCGTCCGAGCCGATGCCCCGTCCGGTGGCTCCGGTCGCGTCGACCACGACGGTCGGCAGGTCGACCAGCGTCTCGAGCGGGAGAGCGGCGAGATCGGCTCCGCCCTCGTAGCGGTGGAACGGGCTGTCGAGGTAGGTGCCCGTGTTCCCGATCATCTCGATGACGTCCATCGCGAACTCGGTGCCGGGCGCGTAGGAGGCGCGGGACGCCTCACGCGTGAGGTGCGGCCGGATGCGCGGAGCGGGCAGGCCCGGGTAGGTCACCAGCCCGTCCGCGACGGTGTGGCTGAGATCGACGAAGCGGCGCGAGGAGGTCATGCGCCCGATCCTGGCAGGGGCCGGATCGGGCGCACCATCGAGATGCCGCCCCGCGGGGCGGCGTTCCCGCCTCTACTTCTTCGGCAGCGCCGCCGACAGGTCCGCGATCAGGTCGGACGAGTCCTCGAGGCCCACCGAGAGGCGCACCAGCGACTCCGAGACCTCCAGCGGCGTGCCCTTCACCGACGCGTGCGTCATCTCGCTCGGGTAGCCGATCAGCGACTCGACGCCGCCCAGCGACTCCGCGAGCTGGAACAGCTCGGTCGACTCGGCGAACTTCCGGGCCGCGCGCGGCGTCGCGAGCTCGAGCGAGAGCATCCCGCCGAACCGCGACATCTGGCGCTTCGCCAGCTCGTGGCCGGGGTGCGAGGGCAGGCCCGGGTAGTGCACGGCCGTCACCGCCGGGTGCTCGACGAGGAACTCGGCGACCGCCTGCGCGTTGACGGAGTGGCGCTCCATCCGCACCCCGAGGGTCTTGATGCCGCGGACCGTGAGCCATGCGTCCATCGGGCCCGAGATCGCTCCGACCGCGAACTGCAGGAACGCGATCTTCTCGGCCAGCGGCCCCGAGCGCAGGGCGAGCGCGCCGCCGACGACGTCCGAGTGGCCGCCGAGGTACTTCGTGGTCGAGTGCACGACCACGTCGGCACCGAGGGCCAGCGGCTGCTGCAGGGCGGAGGAGGCGAAGGTGTTGTCGACGACGACGATCAGGTCGTGCGCGTGGGCCAGGTCGGCGAGCTCGGCGATGTCGCTGATGGTCATCAGCGGGTTCGACGGGGTCTCGACCCAGAGCATCTTCGTCTCACCGGGGACGATCGCCCGCTGCACCTCGCGGAGGTTCGACATGTCGACGGCCGTGTTGCGCACGCCCCAGGCGCTGTGCACCCGGTCGATCAGGCGGTGGCTGCCGCCGTAGGCGTCATTGCCCAGGACGACGTGGTCGCCGGGCGCGAGGGCGGCGCGCAGCAGGGTGTCCTCGGCCGCGAGGCCGGAGGAGAAGGAGTAGGCGACGTCCGCACCCTCGAGCGAGGCGATGAGCTCCTGGAGCGAGTCGCGCGTCGGGTTCGCCGAGCGGGCGTACTCGTAGCCGCCCCGGAGACCGCCGATGCCGTCCTGGACGAACGTGGAGGTCATGTAGACGGGCGGCACGACCGCCCCGGTGGTCGGATCGAACTCCTGGCCGGCGTGGATGGCGCGGGTGTCGAAGTGCTGCTTCTTGGGCATGGTGCGGGCTCCCTGGGTCGGAGGTGCGGAGGCGGCGGCCGTCAGGCCGTGGCGTAGGTGAGGAGGTCCTGTCGGGTGATCACCGCGACGGGCTTGCCCTCGTCGGTGACGAGGAGGGCGCTGTGCTCGGTGAGCGCGGCGCGGGCGGCGGTGATGCTCTCGCCGAGCCCGATCAGCGCGAGCGCGTCGCCCACGCAGTCGCCGAGCGGGTCGTTCATCGAGGCGGGTCCGGCGAAGACGCGGTCGAGCAGCTCGCGCTCGTCGACGGCTCCGACGACCTCGCCCATCACGACCGGCGGCTCGGCGGTCAGCACCGGGAGCTGCGAGACGCCGTACTCGGTCATGATGCCGATCGCGTCGCGGATCGTGTCGGTCGGGTGCGCGTGCACGAGCGCCGGGAGGTCGGCCTGCCCGCTCGCCGCCCTCGCGCGGAGCACGTCGCGGACGGTGCCCTCGTCGCGCATCTCGAGGAAGCCGTAGGAGCGCATCCAGCGGTCGTTGAAGATCTTGCCGAGGTAGCCGCGCCCGCCGTCCGGCAGGAGCACGACGACGACGTCGTCCGGCCCGAGACCGGCGGCGGCCTTGAGCGCGACGGAGACGGCGAGCCCGCTCGATCCGCCGACGAGCAGCCCCTCCTCGCGGGCGAGGCGGCGGGTCATCGCGAACGACTCGGCGTCGCTGGAGGCGATGATCCGGTCGACCACGCTCGGGTCGTACGCGCTCGGCCAGAAGTCCTCGCCGACGCCCTCGGTCAGGTACGGGCGACCGCCGCCGCCCGAGTAGACGGAGCCCTCGGGGTCGGCGCCGACGATCTGCACGCGGCCCTCCGACACCTCCTTGAGGTAGCGGCCTACGCCGCTGATGGTGCCGCCCGTGCCGACTCCCGCGACGAAGTGGGTGAGCCGGCCGGCGGTGTCGCGCCAGATCTCGGGTCCCGTGGTCTCGTAGTGGCTGAGCGGTCCGTTGAGGTTCGCGTACTGGTTGGGCTTGAAGGCGCCGGGGATCTCGCGGGCGAGGCGGTCCGAGACGGAGTAGTAGGAGGCGGGGTCGTCCGGAGCGACGGCCGTCGGCGTCACGACGATCTCGGCCCCGTAGGCGGTGAGGACGTTGCGCTTGTCCTCCCCCACCTTGTCCGGCAGCACGAACACGCAGCGGTAGCCGCGCTGCTGCGCGACGAGGGCGAGGCCGATGCCGGTGTTGCCGCTGGTCGGCTCCACGATGGTGCCGCCGGGCTTCAGCAGCCCGTCGCGCTCGGCGGCGTCGATGATGCGGGTCGCGATGCGGTCCTTCGACGAGCCGCCGGGGTTCAGGTACTCGACCTTGACCAGCACGGTCGCCTGCACGCCCGCCGCGACCGGGCCCAGCTTCACCAGCGGGGTGTCGCCGATGAGGTCGAGGACCGAATCGGCGTAGGCCATCCCGGTCTCCGGGCGTGCGGGAAGGGCGCGATCCAGGCTCATCACGCCAGCGTAGCAACCGGCTCCGGGCGTGTGACGGGGGTGGGCGGAGGCACAGGGAGCGGTCTCGGGAGGGGAGTGCCGCCGGTCGCGCCGGTGCCCTATCGTGGGGGTCCGCGAGCGCCGCCGTCGACCCGGAACGGACCCCGAATGACCTCACCGATCGCCGCACCGCCGCGGCGTCCGGCCGACATCCACCTCCTCCGCCTGCTCGGCCCGGCGCTGGTCGCCGGAGTCGCCTACCTCGACCCGGGCAACGTCGCCAGCAACATGACGGCCGGCGCCCGGTTCGGCTACCTCCTGGTCTGGGTGGTGGTGCTCGGCAACCTGATGGCCTGGCTCATCCAGTACCTCTCGGCGAAGCTCGGCCTGATGACCGGCCGCAGCCTCCCCGAGCTGCTCGGCGACCGCCTGCGCGGCCGCTGGGGCCGCCGGGCCTACTGGCTGCAGGCCGAGACGGTCGCGATGGCGACCGACCTGGCCGAGGTGATCGGCGGTGCGATCGCGCTCAACCTGCTCTTCGGACTGCCGCTGCTGGCCGGCGGCGTGGTCACCGGCGCGGTCTCGCTGGTGCTGCTGCTCGTGCAGACGCGGGGCGGGGCGCAGCCGTTCGAGCGGGTGATCACGGCGCTGATGGTGCTGATCGCCGTCGGCTTCACGGTCGGCGTGGTCGTCGATCCCCCGGACGCGGGCGCGACCGTCGCCGGTCTCGTGCCGCGCTTCGAGGGCTCGGAGTCGGTGCTGCTCGCCGCCTCGATCCTGGGCGCGACCGTCATGCCCCACGCGATCTACGCCCACTCCGCGCTCGCCCGCGACCGCTTCGGCCACGTCGAGGGCGTCGGCGCGCGCCGGAGGATCCTGGTCGCCACCCGGATCGACGTGACGATCGCGCTCGCCATCGCCGGCACCGTGAACCTCGCGATCCTGCTCCTCGCCGCGCACTCCCTCGCGGGAGTCGCCGGGACCGACAGCCTCGAGGGCGCCCACGCGGCCATCGGGGCGGCGCTCGGACCGGTGGTCGCGACCCTGTTCGCCGTCGGCCTGCTCGCCTCCGGCCTCGCCTCGACCTCGGTCGGCGCGTACGCGGGGGCCGAGATCATGCACGGTCTGCTCCAGGTGCGGGTGCCGCTCGTCGCCCGTCGTCTGGTCACGCTGATCCCGGCGCTCCTGGTGCTCGCGATCGGCTTCGACCCGACGCGCGCGCTGGTGCTCAGCCAGGTGGTCCTGTCGTTCGGCATCCCCTTCGCGCTCGTGCCGCTCGTGATCCTGACGCGCGACCGCCGCCTGATGGGCGACCAGACGAACCGCTGGTTCACCACCCTCGCCGCCGCTCTGGCCGCCGTCTTCCTCATCGTCCTGAACGGCCTGCTGCTCTGGCTCACCTTCGCTCCTTGAGCGGGGAGCGGCGGCGCATCCTGCGGCTCGAGCGGAACCGTTGGGCATCCCGCTGATCGAGCAGCTCGCTCCGCGGGCGTGTCGAGATCCCCCTGACCGCGCATTGATCCGATCCGAAGCCTCGCTCGTTATCCTCTGAGAGCGCCTCTCAGGCGCCTGCGCCCGCCCCAGGCGCCTTCCGCCCTCAGAACGAGAGACGCCGCCGTGCCCAAAGACACGATGTCCGCCAAGAACCGCGCCCGACAGGAGAAGCTCGAGGCCTACAAGCGCGAGCAGGACCGCCGCAAGCGCGGCTCCCGCATCTGGATCTGGTCGCTGTCGGCCCTGGCCGTCCTCGCGGTCGGCGGGATCGTCGCGGTCACCGTTTTCGGGAACCAGCAGATCGTCGAGGCGCGCGAGATCGACGGCCTGCAGACCTTCGACAACGACGCCACCCACGTCGCCGGCGCCGTCGACTACCCGCAGACCCCGCCGGCGGGCGGACCGCACAACGCCGTGTGGATGAACTGCGGCGTCTACGACGAGCCCGTCCCGAACGAGAACGCGGTGCACGACCTCGAGCACGGCGCCGTCTGGGCCACCTACGACCCCGAGCTCCCGCAGAGCGAGGTCGACGCGCTGATCGCCGCGATGCCCGACACCTACTCCGTCGTCTCGCCCTACGAGGGCCTCGAGTCGCCCATCGTGCTGAGCGCCTGGGACGCCCAGGTCGCGATCGACTCGCCCGAGGACCCCCGCATCGACGCCTTCGTCGAGCGCTTCTGGCAGTCCTCGAGCGCTCCGGAGCCCGGCGCCCCCTGCACCGGAGGGATCGATGCGCCCGGCAAGCAGTAGGGGCCGGATCCTCGTCGCCGCGGTCGCCGTGGTCGCGCTCCTCCTCGGAGCGGCCGGCGGCTACCTCTTCGGCGCGCTCGCCCCGTTCGCCTCCGCGGCGACGCCCTCGAGCGCCAGCGCCGAAGCGGGCTTCGCGCGCGACATGCAGGTGCACCATCTGCAGGGCGCCGAGCTGGCGATGATCGCCCGCGAGCGCAGCGCCGACGACGAGGTCCTCACCGTCTCGAAGGACATCCTGCTCACCCAGCAGCAGCAGGCCGGGCAGCTCTTCGGCTGGCTGAACTCGTGGGGCCTGCCGCAGGCTGCTCCGGAGCCCTCGATGACCTGGATGGGCCGGCCGACCCTGGCCGGAGCCGCCGACGAGCACTCGTCGATGGGGATGGGGACCGAGGACGGCGTCGTGCCCGCGAGCATGCCCGGTCTCGCGACACCGGACCAGATCACCGCCCTCAGCAGCGCGTCGGGCCGAGACTTCGACCGGATGTTCCTCGAGCTGATGATCGCCCACCACCGCGGCGCGATCGACATGGCCGAGGCGCTGCTCGCCCGGAGCCGCGTGACGGTCGCCACCGACTTCGCCTCCTCCGTCGTGAAGGCCCAGGAGGCCGAGATCTCGCTGATGGAGCAGATGCTCGAGGACCGGCCGGCGGAGTGACCGCCTCCGGCGCGCACGATCGGCTGAGACTGGTGCGCCTCCCCCACCGGGGAGTGGCACGTGCTCTCCGCCGACGCCGTGCACGGAGCCGGAGCCGGAGCCGATGGAGGGCGCGTGCCGCCGCCGCGGTGGAGGCCTCTCCTCAGGCATCGCGCACGACGACCACCCTTCGCTCCGGCCGGCTGCACGTGCACTGAGTGGAATCGCCTTGCCCCGACCGACAGATGCCGGTTGGATGCTCCCGGCGCCCCGATCATCAGGGCGCGAGACCGCCGCGAGGAGCAGCACATGACCGATCCCAGCCCGTCCGCGACCTGGCCTCCGCCGCTCCCGTCGACGGAGGACAGGAGGCGGAAGCAGGACCGCCGTCGCCGTCGCGTCCCGCTCGTCGCACTGGTCTGGGCGTCCGTCGGAGCCCTCGTGGTCGGAACCGCCGTCGGCGGCGCGGGCGGCGCCTCCGACAAGACCGAACTGGAGGAGCGGCTCGCGGCCGTGCAGCAGCAGCTGAGCACGGCGGAGGACTCGCTCGACGAGCAGACCGAGGCGCGCGCCGGGGCCGAAGCCGAGCGGAGCGCCGCCGAGGCGTCAGCCGCAGGACTCCAGCAGCGGATCGACACGATGACGGCCGACGCCGCCACCTCGACCACGACGCTGGCGAGCCGCGACGCCCGGATCGCCGAACTCGAGGCCGCCGCCACCGCAGCTGCCGCCGCCGTCCCGGTCGCGGTCGCCGAGGTCGCTCCCGCCGCGGCCCCCGCCGCAGCAGCGCCGGCAGCCGCCTCGACCGGAGGAGGAGGAGCGGCGTTCTACGCCAACTGCGACGCCGTGCGTGCCGCCGGGGCGGCGCCGATCCGCACGGGTGACGCCGGCTACAGCCGCAAGCTCGACCGCGACGGAGACGGCGTCGGCTGCGAGTAGCCCCGCGGAGTCCGGCCGCCGATCCGCGGCTCAGCCCTGGAGGGCCGACTCCGTCTGCTGCGCGTAGAGCGAGGCGTAGAGGCCGCCGAGGCCGAGCAGCTCGCGGTGGGTGCCCGATTCGACGATCCGGCCGCCCTCGACGACGTGGATGACGTCGGCCGACACGATGGTCGAGAGCCGGTGGGCGATCGCGATGGTGGTGCGGCCGCGGGCGGCGTCGTCGAGCGCGGTCTGGACGATCCGCTCCGAGACGGTGTCGAGGGCGCTGGTCGCCTCGTCGAGGATGAGGACCGCCGGGTCCTTCAACAGGACGCGCGCGATCGCGAGCCGCTGCTTCTCGCCTCCGGAGAGCCGGTAGCCGCGCTCGCCGACCAGCGTGTCGTAGCCGCCGGGGAACGACGTGATCGTCGCGTGGATGTTCGCGGCGCGGGCGGCCGCCTCCAGCTCCTCCTGCGTCGCGTCCGGGCGGGCGTAGCGGAGGTTGTCGCCGATCGTCGCGTGGAAGAGGTAGGTCTCCTGGCTGACGATGCCGATGTGCGAGACGAGCGACTCCTGCCGCAGCTCGCGCACGTCGGTGCCGGCGAAGCGCACCGCTCCCCCGGCCACGTCGTAGAGGCGCGGGACGAGGTACGAGATGGTGGTCTTGCCCGCGCCGGAGGGACCGACGAAGGCGACGAACTGGCCCGGCTCGATCGCGACCGAGACGTGGTCGAGCGTCGGGCGCGCGTCCTCCGCCTGGTCGGGGTAGCGGAACACGACGTCGTCGAGCTCGACCCGGCCGAGCTCGCCCGAGACCTCGCGTGCATCGGCCCGGTCCGTGATCGCCGGGCGCAGGTCCAGGTACTCGAAGATGCGGGCGAACAGCGCTCCGGCCGTCTGCAGGTCGAGCGCGACGCGCATCAGGCCCAGGAGCGGCCACATCAGGCGCGCCTGCACGGTGGTGAAGGCCACGACGGTCCCGGCGGTGACGGTGGTGCCGCCGAGGATCAGCCAGGCGGCCACGAGGTACACGATCACGGGGATGACGGAGAGGAAGATCTGCACCATCGCGAAGAACCACTGGCCGGACATCTGCTGCCGCACCTGGAGCTCGATCTGGCGGCCGTTCTCGTCGGCGTAGCGCGTCACCTCCGACTCCTGGCGGCCGAAGCTCTTGGCCAGGAGGATGCCCGAGACGCTCAGGGTCTCCTGGGTGATCGCGGTCATCTCGGACAGCGACTCCTGCGTCTTCGTCGCGATGCGCGCCCTCACCTGGCCGACGCGGCGCTGGGCCACGACGAGCACCGGAGTGAGGACGAGGGCGACGATCGTCATCTGCCACGAGAGCAGGAGCATCGCGACGACGGCCGCGATCACGGTGACGGTGTTGCCGAGGACGCTCGAGACGGTGTTCGTGAGCACGTTGGCCACGCCGCCCACGTCGTTGGCGAGGCGCGACTGGATGACGCCGGTGCGGGTACGGGTGAAGAAGCCGAGCTCCATCGCCTGCAGGTGGCGGAAGAGGCGGATGCGCAGCTCCCCCATGACCGTGTTGCCGACGGTCGCGGTGAGGTAGGTCTGCCAGACGCCGAGGATCGCCGAGAACGCCCAGACCAGCACCATGACGCCGACCAGCTCGAGCAGCACCGGGAGGTTCGGGCGTCCGCCGGGCGGGAAGAGCCCGCGGTCGAAGGCCAGCTGGGTGAGGAGCGGCGGCACCACCGTGAGGGCGGCGCCGACGAGCACGAGGATCACGGTGAGCGTGAGCTTGGGGCGGTGGTCGCGGAAGAGTCCCGCGATGCGCCGGAGCAGGTCGTCGACCTTCGGAGCCGCCGCGTTGATCTCCCGCTGGCTGTCCGGATCGCTGCTCGAGATCCTCCCGCCGCGCGCCCCTCCGCGCATCCCGCCGCCTGCCGCGACGTCACCCATCCTGCTCACGGCTCGACCCTAGCCCCGCCCGCCCCCCGGACCCCCGCCCTTCCGCCCACGGCGAAGTCGTGCAAGCCCGCGCCGCGCCCCGTCGGCCGCCTCCGGCGCCGTACCCCCCCTCCCTGGTGGCCGCCCCCCGGCGCCACCGCACGACGAAGGCCCGGGTCCTGCACAGCAGGACCCGGGCCTTCGTTCGTGCCCCCCTCTTCCCCCCGACGAGCAGTGCGGACGGCCCGCGGGGGTGTCGTGGGCAAGGCGGAGGAGGAGAGCTGTAGCGGAGCTACCGCCGACGACGACAACGCCGCCCACGGCACCCCCGCGGGTCGTCAGCCCTTGGTGGCGCCGGCGAGGAGGCCGCGGACGAAGAACCTCTGGAGGGAGAAGAACACGATGAGCGGCACGATGATCGAGATGAACGCGCCGGCCGTGAGCAGCTCCCACGATTGGCCGTAGGAGCCGGTGAGGTCCTGCAGCGCCTTCGTGATCGGCAAGCCCTGTCCGGAGGTGAAGACCGTCGCGACCAGCAGGTCGTTCCAGACCCAGAGGAACTGGAAGATGCCGAAGGAGGCGATGGCGGGGACCGAGAGCGGGAGCACGATGCGGAAGAAGATCTGGCCGTGTCCGGCGCCGTCCACTCGTGCCGCTTCGATGACCTCGCCGGGGATCTCGGAGATGAAGTTGTGGAGCATGAAGATCGCGAGCGGGAGCGCGAAGATCGTGTGCGCGATCCACACCTTCGCGTAGGAGCCGTCCAACCCGTTCACCCCGAGGCCGGGGAGGATGTAGAGCCCTCCGATGCGCAGGCCGTCCGAGAACAGCTGCAGCAGCGGCACGAGCGCCATCTGGATGGGGACGATCTGGAGCGAGAACACGAGGACGAAGAGCGTGTTGCGGCCCTTGAAGTCGATCCAGGCGAACGCGTAGGCGGCGAGGCTGGCGATCGTGATCGGGATCAGCGCCGCCGGCAGCGTGATGACCAGCGAGTTCACGAACGCCTTGCCCAGGGTCAGGCTGTCGCCGGAGTTGAGCGCGTTCGCGTAGTTGTCGAGGGTGAAGCCGGGGTTGGCGAAGATCGTCCACCAGCCGGTCGTCTTGATGTCGTTCGCGGGGCGGAACGACGAGATGAACAGGCCGAGGGTGGGGACGGTCCAGATGACGGCGATGATCAGCGCGGCGAGGGTGGCGCCGCGCGACGTCGTCGCCTTCTTGACCTTGCCGCTGGCCGCCTCGATCCTGGACTCGCCGCGGGCGAGCGCGCGCTCGGTGCTGCGGTCGACCGGAACCTGGATCGGGGTGGGCGTGACGCTCATCGGATCTCCCTCTGCTTGGCGAGCTGGCGGGCGTTGTAGACGACGATCGGGAGCACGAGCAGGAACAGGATGACCGCGAGGGCCGCGCTGTAGCCGCTGCGGGCGCCGAGCTGGAACTGGCGGACCATCTCGAACGCGAGGACCGTGGTGTCGGAGCGGCCGCCGGTCATCGCCGAGACGATGTCGAAGACCTTCAGCGACGCGATCGAGATCGTCGTGAGGACGACCACGATCGAGGAGCGGATGCCGGGGACGGTGACGTTCCAGAAGGACTGCCACGCGCTGGTGCCGTCGAGCGAGGCCGCTTCGAGCTGCTCGGAGGGGACGCCCTTGATGGCGGCGGAGAGCACCGTCATGGCGAATCCGGCCTGGGTCCAGATGAGGACGACGACGAGGAACAGCGTGTTCCACGGCTCGAGTCCCAGCCAGTCGACCGGCGGGGCGCCGAAGGCGGTGAGGATGCCGTTGAGGAGGCCGATCTGCTCGCCCTGGCGCACGTCGTAGAAGAACTTGAAGATGATCGACGCGCCGACGAACGAGATCGCCATCGGCATGAAGACCAGCAGCTTGAAGAACTTCTCGCCGCGGCTCTTGTCGATGAAGACCGCGTAGGCGAGACCGATCGCGGTCGCCGTGATGGGGGCCAGGAGCACCCAGACCACCGTGTTCAGGAAGGCGGTGATGCCGTCGGGGCTGGTGAAGACCCAGACGAAGTTGTCGATGCCGGCGAAACCGGAGCCGTCGTTCTTCATGAACGCGTTGATGGCCGTCGTGATCGTCGGGTAGATCAGGCCGATGAGGATGAAGAAGGCGGCCGGTGCCATGAACGCGATGAGCTGGAGTCCGTAGCCCGCGCCTTTGCGGGACCGGAAGTCGAGCAGGAACAGCGCGCCGCCGATGACGGCGGCCACCACCGCGACCCAGAGGACGGAGTTGTAGAGGCCGAAGACCAGCAGGAGGACGACCGGCAGGACGACCGTGACCGCGAGCCGGAGGACCGTGTAGCCGGTGCCGCGGCGGGGCGCGATCTCGACGAAGAAGAGGATGAGCGCCACCACGGCCGCGAAGGCCAGGAGGATGAGCGGGATCTGCGCGAGCGGCGGGATTCCCGCCAGCCATTGGAAGAACCCCGAGATGGTGATGGGGGACATGGACGCCCTTTCGAGTGCGACTCTGGACTCAGGAGGGGCCCGGCCCCGGGATCCGTGGATCCGGGGGCCGGGCCGTCACAGCTGAGCCGCCACTCGGGAGCGGCGGCTCTGCTCCGCTGCTAGGAGGTGTAGCCGGCCTGGATCTCCTCGAGCGCCTGGTCGGTGCTCGTGCCGTCGATCCAGTCGACCATGCCCTTGAAGAAGCTGTCCGAGCCCACTGCCTTCGGCATGAGGTCGGACGCGTCGAAGCGGAACGTGGTGTCCGGGTTCTGGAGGATCGCGATGGAGTCCTTCAGGACGTCGCTGCCCGCGTTGGCCGGGTCGAGACCGGTGTTCGCGGAGATGACGCCGCCGAGGGAGACGCGGCTGTTGGCCCAGTCGGCGCTGGCCAGGTACTCCTGGACCTTCGCGGTGTCCTCGTCGTTCGAGAACGCGGCGACCATCTCGCCACCACCGGTGACGGCCTGGGCGTCGTCGGCCTTGACCGGCGGGGTGAGGAAGGCCCACACGTCGCCGTCCTCGGCCACGTTGGCGCCGGCCGAGGTCAGGAAGCCCTCGAAGAACGAGGCCTGGTGGGTCAGCGCGCAGGTGCCGTTCGCCATGTTCTGGGCGACGTCGCCGAAGGCGGTGGAGTTGATCGACTTCACGTCGCCGTAGCCGGCGTTGACGAGGGTCGGGTCGAGGAGGATCGATCCGACGGACTCGAACGCGGACTTGATGGCCGGGTCGGTGAAGGGGGTGTCGCCCGCGACCCAGGAGTCGTAGACGTCGGGGCCGGCCTCGCGGAGGACGGCGTCCTCGATCCAGTCGGTTCCGGGCCAGCCGGAAGCCTCACCGGAGTTGAAGCCCGCGCACCAGGACGGTCCGCCGGTCTTCTCGGCGATCGTCTTGCCGAGCGCCTCCATCTCGTCCCACGTCGTGGGAACGGAGACGCCCCACTCCTTGAACTTGGCCGGCGAGTACCAGATGTAGCCCTTGACGGACGCCATCAGCGGCGCGCCGTACTGGGTGCCGTCGACCTGGCCGTACTTCTGCCAGTCCTCGGACCAGTTCTGCTTGACGTTGGCGAGGGCGCCCTCGGGGAGCTCCTGCACCTTGCCGGAGGCGACGGTGTCGGCGAGCAGACCCGGCTGCGGGAAGATCGCGAGGTCGGGGGTGTCGCCACCCTGGACCTTGATGCCGATCTGCTTCTCGAACTCCTTGTCGCCCGTGTACTTGATCTCGATGTTGTTCTCCTTCTCCCAGTCCGCCCAGGACTGCTCGAGAAGGGTGGCCTCGTCGCCGTTGATGGTGCCGTAGACGTTGACGACGCCGTCGGCGGTGCCGACCGTGCCGGCCGAGCTGCCGCCGCCGGCGTTCGGGTCGTTGGGGTCACTGCTGCTGGAGCAGCCCGCGAGTGCGATGCCGGCCGCTGCCAGAACGGCGACCGGGACGGTGATACGGCGGTGCAGGGATGACCGCATTCTTCCTCCTCATTGAGTGGTGGAACCAGCCGAGCAGGCCGCTCCTCGCCGATCGGGATCGGGAGGCTGTGGCGGCTCGAAGCGTGTGCCGCGACGACTCGGATGCTGGTGATGGCGATGCCAGGAGGAACTCCAAGCGGATCACCGGATTCGTGTGGGTGGGCTCCCACGGAGGGAAACCTTTCCACAAGAACGATGAAAGCACAACGCCCGTGATAGAGCGCTCTCTGAGATAACGATTCGGCGTCAGAACAGCGATCGCGGCGGCGGGGACGGGCGGAGATCGATCTCGGCGCGACGCCCGGCCGCCGGGCGGGGTATAACTTCCTGGAACCGTTTCCAGCATCGAGGCCGGACGGTCGGGAGGAACGTCGTGCCAGGCATCGAAGAGGTGGCCGAGCTCGCAGGAGTGTCGAAGGCGACGGTCTCGCGCGCGCTCAGCGGCCGGGGCTACGTCTCCGCGGGGACGAAGCAGCGCGTCGAGCGCGCCGCGACGAGCCTGGGCTACGTCGTCTCCGCCAACGCCTCCAGCCTCGTCACCGGCCGCAGCAACAACATCGCCGTGATCATCCCGATCATCAACCAGTGGTTCTTCGCCGGGATCATCGAGGGCATCGAGCGCGCCCTGCTCGCCGCCGGCTACGACCTGCTCCTCTACAACATCGACAAGCACCTCGACGCCCGCCGGAGCGTGTTCGAGTACTACCTCGTCCGCAAGCGCGTCGACGCGATCGTCGCCGTCACGCTCGAGATCTCGCCGCACGAGACGGAGGCGCTCCTCGCCCTGGGCAAGCCCATCGTCGGCATCGGCGGCGAGCTCCCCGGCATCCCCACCTTCAGCATCGACGACGTCGCCGCCTCCCGCCTCGCCACGGAGCACCTGCTCTCCCTCGGCCATGAGCGGGTCGTCCACATCGGCGGGCTCGCGGAGGAGGAGATGGACTTCCACGTCCATACGCAGCGCCGCGACGGCTTCCGCCAGGCGCTCGCGGCCGCCGGTCTCGAGCCGGGCGCGCAGGACATCGTGCCCACCACCTTCGACATCCCCGGCGGGCACAGCGCCGGACGGCAGGTCCTCGGCGACCCGCGGACCCGGCCGACGGCGATCTTCGCCGCCTCCGACGAGATCGCGATCGGGATCATCCTCGCGGCGCGCGAGCTCGGGCTCTCGGTGCCCGAGGACGTCTCCGTCATCGGGATCGACGACCACCCCCTCGCCGAGCTCTTCGGTCTCAGCTCGATCCGCCAGGACCCGCGCCAGCAGGGCGAGCTCGCGGTCGCGCTGGTGCTGGACGCGCTGGCCGCCCTCGGTCGCGGCGAGCCCCCTCCCCCGGCCCGCCACACGCTGATCCCCGCCTCGCTGGTGATCCGCACCAGCACCTCGGCGCCGCGGGGAGCGAGAATCGGAGCATGAGCGACTCCGACACCCCCGCCGTCCGCGACGTCCCCGAGCGGTCCCGCTTCGTGATCGAGGTCGGCGGCACCCCGGCCGGCTTCGCCGCGTACACCCGCCAGGGCGACGAGGTGACGCTCACCCACACCGTCGTCGACGACGCGTGGGAGGGCCACGGCCTCGGGAGCATCCTCGCGCGGGCCGCGGTCACCGCGATCACGGAGGCGGGCGGCACGGTCGTCCCGCGCTGCCCCTTCGTCGCGGCCTGGCTGCGCAAGCACCCCGACGTCGACGCCCGGGTCCGCTGGCCCGAGGACTGACTCACTCCGGGGGCGTCCTGCTCCCGATCTCCTGGAGCGCCCAGGTGTTGCCGTCCGGATCGGCGAAGTACGCGTACTGCACGCCGCCCAGGTCCTGGACGTCGCTGATCTCGAGCGAGCGGCCGACGAGCTCCGCGCGAGCGGCGGCGATGTCGTCGACGACGAGGTGGAGGGAGCGGACGACGCCCTCCTCCGGACCGGGGCCCATCCCGCTGCCGACCACGATCGAGCAGGCCGAGCCGGGCGGGGTGAGCTGGACCACGCGTATCGCGGCGGAGGGCCGCACGTCGTGGTCGAGGTGGAAGCCCATCACCTCCGTGTAGAAGGCGACCGCGCGGTCGACGTCGCCGACGGGGAGGGGGACGAGCTCGAGTCGCATCTGCACGCGACCAGTGTGCCGCGCGGCGGAACCGCGCGGGAGGGGTCAGTCGCGCGGGCCGACGACGAGGCGCTCGTGCATGATCTCGACGGCGCGCTCGAGGACGCGGCGGTCCTCCGGGGTGAGATCGGCGAAGATCGGCGTCAGCGCGTCGCCGAGGTCGGTCCGCCAGGCGTTCAGCGCGTCCGCGCCGGCGGGAGCCAGGCGGATCTGCCAGGCGCGCGCGTCGAGGGGATCGGCGATGCGGTCCAGCCAGCCGGTCTCGACGAGGTTCTTCACGATCTTGGTCATCGTGGGCTGCGAGACGCGGCTCTGGGAGGCGAGCTCCCCCAGGCGCATCGGGCCCATCGAGAGGAGCACCGAGAGCGTGCGCCAGACGGCCTGCGACTCCTGGTTGCCGGTCGCCTGGGCGGCGAGGCGGGTGATCCGGTGCGTCACCGAGACGAAGTCGCTCAGGAGCTCGCTGAGCGAGACCTCGCTGGGCGGGACGTCGCGGGCGGGGAGCCCGGCGAGCAGATCGTGAGCAGTCACGCTCCGATCCTAGGGGCGCGGGCCTCCGTCGGGCGGGAACGACGAAGGGCGCCGCCTCCGAGGAGACGACGCCCTGCGTCTGCAGGCGTGCCTGCGTCACCCCGACGAGCGACCGGCCGGAGCCGGCACCCGCGACGGGTGAAGGGGATTACTTGACGGTGACGGTCGCGCCGGCGCCCTCGAGCTGAGCCTTGGCCTTCTCGGCGGTCTCCTTGTTGACGGCCTCGAGGACCGCCTTGGGGGCACCGTCGACGAGCGCCTTCGCCTCACCGAGGCCGAGGCTGGTGAGGGCGCGCACCTCCTTGATGACCTGGATCTTCTTCTCGCCGGCGGCCTCGAGCACGACGTCGAACTCGGTCTGCTCCTCGACCTCTTCGGCGGGGGCGGCCGGGCCGGCCACACCGGCGGCGGCGACGGGCGCCGCAGCGGTGACCTCGAAGACCTCTTCGAACTTCTTGACGAACTCCGAGAGCTCGATGAGCGTGAGCTCCTTGAAGGCCTCGATGAGCTCGTCCTGCGTGAGCTTTGCCATGATTTTTCTCCTTGTTTTTCTTTGTCTACGAACCGCGCGCGCACTGCTTCCCGGAAGGGGAAGACGTCAGCTCGCGGACTCCTGCTTCTCGCGCAGCGCCTCGACCGTGCGAACGGCCTTCGAGAGCGGAGCGTTGAACAGATATGCGGCGCCGAACAGCGAGGCCTTGAAGGCGCCGGCGAGCTTGCCGAGCAGAACTTCGCGGGACTCGAGGTCGGCGAGCTTGCCCACCTCTTCTGCGGTCAGCGGGTTACCGTCGAAGTAACCGCCCTTGACCACGAGGAGAGGGTTTGCCTTGGCGAAGGCACGCAGCGACTTCGCGACGGCGACAGGGTCGCCGTGCACGAACGCGATGGCCGAGGGGCCAGCGAGCTCGTCGTCGAAGGACGAGATACCGGCGTTGTTCGCCGCGATCTTGGTCAGCGTGTTCTTCACCACGGCGTAGGTTGCGTGCTCACTGATGTCCTTGCGCAGCGTCTTGAGCTGAGCAACAGTGAGACCGCGGTACTCGGTCAGCAGAACGGCCGTCGAGCTCTGGAACTTCTCCGTGAGTTCGGCAACCGAGGCTTCCTTGTTCGCCATGGCTACTCCTGTGAATTCTCGTGCCGGTAGCCCGAAGGCAGGCAAAGAAAAAAGCTCCGGCACAGGGGCGCGGAGCTTCGGGATCGCGGTGAGGCGGAACTGAACTCGTGCACCTGCGCGGGCAATTCGCTTCGCGAATCCTTCGTCCGGTGGCGATCCGCGGGGCCGGGGCCCTGCTCGTGCGCACACCGGAAACCGGCGGTCTTTGGCTTCGGGAAGCGTACGTCATCGCGGCGCGCGGGCGCAAGTCGAGGAGGAGGGCCCGCTCGCGGGATGCTGGAGGCATGACCGGCCCGACCCCCGACTCCGCCCGCGACGTCGACTCCGCGATCGCCTCGGTGGAGGGCGAGCTCAGCACCCTCTTCAACCGCGTGCGGGCGGCGATGCGCTCCTACGCCGAGCGTCTCCACCCGGAGCTGACGCCGCTGGGCTACAAGACGATCTCGGCGCTCGAGCGCCGCGGACCCGTGCACTCGGGCGTGCTGGCCGAGCTCCTCGAGATGGACAAGTCGGCGCTCAGCCGCCAGATCACGGCGCTCGACCGCCTCGGCTTCCTCGAGCGCACCCCCGACCCGCAGGACGGCCGCGCCACGATCCTCTCGGTGACTCCGGCGACCGCCGCGCGGCTGCGCGAGATCCGCAGCTCGAACCAGGCGCTGATGCACGAGGAGCTGCGCAGCTGGGCGCTCGCCGACGTCGAGCTCTTCGCCTCTCTCCTGCACAGGATCAACGACCTCGACATCTGACGCCTAGCACCCCGTCCGTCCGGGGACAATCGCCGGACGCCGCCCGCTCGACTGCGTAGTTTCGGAGGCGATGGACCAGCACTCCTCCTCTCTCCTCCCCCACGACGTGGACGGCGCACTCGGCTTCGCGCGCGGTCTGAGCACCGACGCGCCCCGGCCCGGCACCGGTCGCACCGCCGAGCTGCACGGTCTCCTCGAGCGCCTGGCTCGGCACGACCTCGGCGTCGCGCGCGCGGTGGAGCCGCACCTCGACGCTCTTGCGATCCTCGGCGAGGCGGAGCTCGACCCGTCCGGACTCGGAGTCGCCGCCGACGCCGCCTGGGGGGTCTTCGCGGCCGAGGGCGGCGGGGATCCTCTGGTCGCCCGCGAGAGCGACGGCGACTGGCTGCTCGACGGCGTGAAGCCCTGGTGCTCGCTGGCCGACCGCCTCGACGCCGCCCTCGTCACCGCGCACGTCGGGGACGCCTCCGGCGAGCGCCGCCTCTTCGCCGTGGCGCTGCGGGACGGGACGGCGACGCCGGAGCAGGACGCCTGGCACGCGCGGGGCCTGACGGAGGTGCCCAGCGGACCGGTCCGCTTCTCCGGCACCCGCGCCGTCCCCGTAGGCGACGTCGGCTGGTACCTCTCGCGGCCCGGCTTCGCCTGGGGCGGCATCGGCGTCGCCGCCTGCTGGCACGGCGGAGCCCTCGGAGTCGCGGCTGCCGTCGCGGCAGCGGCAGCCCGACGCGAGGACCCGCACCTCCTGGCCCACCTCGGAGCGATCGACACGGCGCTCTCCGCGTCGCGCCGGGCGTTGGACGAGGCCGCCGCGGCGGTCGACGCGGGCGAGGCCGACGGCCCCCGCGGCTCACTGCTCGCCAAGCGCGTGCGGGCGAGCGTCGCCGGAGCGGTCGAGGAGATCCTGCTCCGCGCCGGCCGCGCGCTCGGCCCGGCTCCGCTCGCCCTCGACGCCGAGCACGCCAAGCGCGTCGCCGACCTCGCGCTCTACGTCCGCCAGCACCACGCCGAGCGCGACGACGCCGCTCTCGGCCGCGCCGTGCTCGCCTCGGGCGAGGCGGCCTCCTGGTGAGCCGGCCCTTCGACGGGCGCCTCGAAGGCACTCCTCTCGAGCGCTGGACCGCGGACGGCCGCCGCGACCGCCTCCCGGAGCTGACCCTGCCCGACGGGATCCGGCGCGTCCTGGTGGTCGTGGCGCACGCCGACGACGAGACCCTCGGCTGCGGCGGCACCATCGCGCTCGCGCGTCGGCGCGGGATCGCGGTCGACGTCGTCGTCGTGACCGACGGAGCCGCGGCCCACGGGGAGCGGGACGCGGACCTCGCTGCCGAGCGCCGGCGGGAGGCCTCGGACGCACTGGCGGAGCTCGGCCCCGGCATCGGGCTCGCCTTCCTCGACGTGCCGGACTCGGCGACCCCGGAGCACCACGAGCGCATCGCACGCGAGGTGCGCGAGCGGGCGGCCGGCGCCCCCGGGACCGTCCTGCTCCTCTCCACCTGGACCGGGGACGGGCACCGGGACCACCGCGTGGTCGGCGAGGTCTGCGCGGAGGTCGCTCGCGAGCTCGGGCAGCCGCTCCTCGCCGCGCCGATCTGGCTGTGGCACTGGGCGGACCCGGAGGACCCCGAGGTGCCGTGGGGCGATCTCGTGCGCCTGCCGCTCGACGACGAGCTGCTCGAGCGCACCCGCCGTGCCCGCTCCCGCTATCCCAGCCAGACCCGCCCCGGGCCCGACGGGACCGGTGCGGTGCTCCATCCGCTCTTCCTGCGCACCTTCACCGGGGACGACCGGCTGGTGAGGATCGCATGAGCTACTTCGACGAGCTGTACGCCCGCCACGAGGACCCGTGGGGGTACACGAGCCGCTGGTACGAGCAGCGCAAGCGCGCCCTGACCCTCGCGAGCCTGCCGGAGCAGCGCTACGGCTCGGTGCTGGAGATCGGCGCCTCGATCGGCGTGCTGGCCGAGGCGCTGGCCGACCGGGCCGACCGCCTGCTGGCGATCGACGTGTCGAGCGCCGCCGTCGAGCGCGCCGCCCGCCGCCTCGCTCCGCTCGAGCACGTGCGGGTCGAGCACCACGACATCACCCGCGGCGTGCCGGAGGGTCCGTTCGACCTGGTCGTGCTCTCGGAGGTCGGCTACTACCTCGGCGACGCCCTCCCCGGCGTGCTGCGCACCATCCGCGACGCCCTCGCCCCCGCGGGGGAGCTCGTCACCGTGCACTGGCGGCATCCGATCGAGGGGCTCGCTCTGGACGGCGACGCCGTGCAGTCCGCCGTGGCCGAGCTGGGCCTGCACCGCCTCGCCCGCCACGAGGAGGAGGACGTCCTGCTCGAGGTCCACGCCCGCGACTCCCGCTCGGTCGCCCGCCGGACGGGGCTGGTGTGAGCCGGCTCGCGCAGGTGCTGGTCGTCGTGCCCGCGCGCGACGAGGAGGAGCGGATCGGCGGCCTGATCGCCTCCGTCCAGGCCAGTGCGACCCACCTCGCCCACCGGGCGCCCGGCATTGGGATGCGCCTCGTGGTCGCCGCGGACGGCTGCTCCGACGCGACCGTCGAGCGGGCCCGTGCCGCCGGCGCCGAGGTGCTGGAGCTCGCCCGCTGCGGAGTCGGCGCCGCCCGCTCCGCCGGGATCGCGCACGCCCTCTCCTCCGTCACCGCTCCGCTCGAGCAGGTGTGGATCGCCAACACCGACGCCGACACCGTGGTCCCCCGCGACTGGCTGGCCGCCCACGTCGAGCACGCCCGACGGCACGACGCGCTGCTCGGCACGGTCCGGCCCGACCCGGCCGACCTCTCCCCCGGCGCCTACTCGCGCTGGCGAGACGTCCGCGCGCGCGAGGAGTCGATCGGCAGCATCCACGGCGCGAATCTCGGCGTCCGCGCGAGCGCGTACCTCGCCGCGGGCGGATTCGGGCGGGAGCCGCTGCACGAGGACGTCCTGCTCGTCGAGCGGCTGCGCGCGAGCGGCGCCCGGGTCGGAGCGACGGACCGCGGCGAGGTGGTCACCTCCGGCCGCCGCGACAACCGGGTCGAGGGCGGCTACGGCCGCTACCTCCACGCCCGCTTCCCGGCCGAGACGTCTCCGGCCTGCGGCTGAATCGGGTACCCGCGCACGCGGAACACGATGCGAGGGGTCCCTGTCAATGGTCGGGCCGTGGTTTGTCACGGATTGCGCAGGAGAGTCAAATGGGTGTCGAGCACGACCCGGTGCTCTCCGATGGAAGGGTCACTGCATGAATCCCCGCCTCGTCCTGCTGGCACTGGTCGCCTTCACCGCCTACGTGTTCGGCTCCCGCGCCGGCCGTGGCCGCTACGAAGAGCTACGCCACCTCGCACTCGGCGTGTGGAACGACCCGGCCACGAAGAAGACCCGCAAGAAGCTCAAGAAGACCTCCAAGCGCGAGGCCAAGCAGCTCACCGCCATCGCGAGCAAGGCCCGCGACAAGGTGCAGCGCCGCCTCCGCTGACCCCCGCTTCCACGACTCACAGGACACCGGCCCGCCGGTGTCTCCGCTCGCATCGGAACGGCCGATCGAGCACGAACTGAAGGAGAAACATCATGGGCATCATCAGCTGGATCATCCTCGGCCTCATCGCCGGGGCGCTCGCCAAGCTCATCCTCCCGGGCAAGCAGGGCGGCGGATGGATCATCACGATCGTCCTCGGCATCGTGGGCGCGCTGCTCGGCGGCTTCCTCAGCACGCTGTTCGGCATCCAGGACGCCGTCAACGGCATCAACATCGTGAGCATCATCGTCTCCGTCGTCGGCGCGATCGTCGTCCTCCTCATCTACGGCGCGATCGTCGGCCGCAAGTCCCGCGCGTAAGTCGCGCTCCCCGAAGGCCCCCGGCATCCGTGCCGGGGGCCTTCGGCGTTCCCGGGCGGGCGCACCTCTGCTCGGGGGATCCGACTCCTCCTCCGCAGGGAAGCTGGATGTCCGCCGAGCGCGCAAGGGGTTGATGCTGGGAGCCGCAGGCGATGGACTGGAGGCACGACGGCGCGGCTCCACTGCGCCCTCGCCCCGACGAAAGGACGTACTCGCTCATGAGCGACGACACCGCAACGGTCCCCACGATCACCCTGAACAACGGCGTGGAGATCCCGCAGCTGGGCTTCGGCGTGTTCCAGATCGACCCGGCCGAGACCAAGGACGCGACCCTGGCGGCCCTCGAGGTCGGCTACCGCCACATCGACACCGCCGAGATGTACGGCAACGAGGCGGGCGTCGGCGAGGCCGTCCGCGCCTCCGGCCTCGACCGGTCCGAGGTCTTCGTGACCAGCAAGCTCAACAACGGCTTCCACGCCCGCGAGGACGCTCTCGCCGCGATCGACGTCACCCTCGGCGAGCTGCAGTTCGACTACGTCGATCTGTTCCTCATCCACTGGCCGCTCCCGAACGTGGGCGACTACCTGGAGACCTGGAAGGCGATGGAGGAGATCTACCGCAGCGGCAAGGCGAAGGCCATCGGCGTCTCCAACTTCCAGACCAACCACCTCAACCGGCTCCGCGCCGAGGCGACCATCGTCCCGGCCGTGAACCAGATCGAGGTGCACCCCTACCTCGTGCAGCAGGAGCTCCGCGCCTACGGCACCGAGCACGGCATCGCGACCGAGGCCTGGTCGCCGATCGCGCAGGGCCTCGTCCTCGACGACGACACCATCACCCGCATCGCGCGCAACGTCGACCGCAGCCCGGCGCAGGTCGTGCTCCGCTGGCACATCCAGCGCGGCGACATCGTCTTCCCGAAGTCGGTCACCCGCAAGCGCGTGGAGGAGAACTTCGCCCTCTTCGACTTCGAGCTCGACGACGAGGCGATGACCGACATCACGGCGCTGGACCGCGGCCACCGCACCGGCCCCGACCCCGACACCTTCAACTACATCCCGAGCTGATCCTCGGCTCCACGGAGCGCGCCCGGCCTGCAGTCGTCCTGCGGTCCGGGCGCGCTCGTGCGTGGGGCGCTGGGCCGAGCCGCGCACGAACGGGGCGGGTCTCGATACGACGCTCTGCGGCTCCTCGACGGGCACGGTCACGGGCCGACCGTACCCCTGCTGCTCGATGAGCGGGCGCAGCCCGGGCATCGAGGTCCACCACCGACGAACAGCGCGGATCCCCGATGGCCGGGCCCGCGGGTCAGCCCTGCTGGGAGTCGCGCCAGGAGTGCTCGGGGGCGTAGCCGAGGACCTCGCGGGCGTGGTCGATCGAGAGCAGGGTGCCGGTTGTCCCGAGGTCGCCGCGCAGCTCGACGCCGGGGAACACCTCGGCCACCAGCTCGGCGTTGGGGCGCGTCATCACGGTGTCGGCCGCCGCGATGATGAAGCGGTCGAACCCGGTCGTCTCGGCGAGCAGCGCCTTCTCGACCGCCTGCGCTCCGTCGCGTCCGTCGATGTAGCCCCAGAGGTTCCACTTGCGCAGCAGCGCGTCGGACTCGAACGACGGGAACTCGGCGTAGTCGGCCTCGTCCATGACGTTCGAGAAGCGCAGGCCCGTGATCTTCAGGTCCGGGTGCCAGCGGCACAGCTCGATCGCCATCTGCTCCTCGAGGTGCTTGGTGAGCGAGTAGACCGACTCCGGGCGCGCGGGGTACTGCTCGTCGACCGGGATGTAGGGCGGCGGGACGTCGAAGGGCAGGCCCAGCACGGTCTCGCTGGAGGCATAGACGACGTTGCGGATGCCGGCACGGATCGCTCCGTGGAACGCGTTGAACGTCGCGATCATGTTGTTGTGGAACGTGGCGACGTCGGGCACGAGGCCCGGCGCGGGGATCGCGGCGAGGTGCACGAGCGCGTCGATGCCCTCGTACTGGTCGTTCACCGACTGCAGCGCGTCCACGACCTGGCCGTAGTCGGCGATGTCGATGCGGACGAAGCCCGCGCCGCGGTCCCCCGCGCGGTCCAGGTTGAAGACCTCGTGCCCGGAGGCGCGGAGGCGGGTGACGACATGGCGGCCGAGCTTGCCGGATCCACCGGTGACTGCGATTCTCATGCTCGAACGCTAACGGGCCCGAGCGACGAGGGACGAGGGTTGCGGATCAGCTCCGCGAGTGGAGCGAGATCGCGCCGCCGACCTCGGGCGTCGTCTCGTCGGCGACGAGCTCGGTCCAGCGGCGGAGCACGGCGGCGCCGGCCGCATCGTTCACGGCTCCGTCGACGACGAGGACCGGGTAGGGCTTCTCGGGCACGCCCTCCGCGGGCCGCACGTCGACGTGGGCGACGTCGTAGGCGTGCTCGAACAGCCAGTCGGCCATCGCGTAGTCGCTCCGGGAGTCGCCGACCGTGCGCCAGCGCTGCGGGATCGCGCCGGTCGCTCCGAGCAGCTCCACGGCGCGCTGGGCGCCGAGGTCCTTGCCGAGCCGGTTCGACTCGATGTCGGTCGAGATGACGGTCGGGTCGATGCGGAAGTCGACCGTCCCCTCCTCGTTCGGGTATCGGATGCCGCGGCGCTCGACTCCGAGGCCCGCGGCGGTCATGATCTGCAGCGCGTCGGCGTCGAAGACGAGCTGGCGCTCGAGGTAGTCCTCGCTCGGCAGGTCGACCAGCTGCTCGGCCGAGACCATGGCGCGCTTGGTCTCGTCGAAGAAGACCAGGTCGTCGTAGTCGGAGCGGATCATCCGCTCGAGGTCGCGGGCCACCGGCTCGGGGATCGCGAGCGACTCGTCGACGATCGGCTCCGAGGTGCCGCGGTAGTCGACGGTGAACCAGACGGCGCCCTTCTCGCAGACGCACACGATGCGCGCCTCGGCCGAGACGCCGCGCTCGAGGAGCGCGGGCAGGACCCGCTCGCGCAGGAACGCGTCGGAGCGGCCCGTGTTGAACACGATCGGGATGCCGGCGTTGGCCAGGGTCACGAGGTCGTCGGCGATCTCGGGGATCGAGATCGTGCGCGTGACGGGGCTCGCGATGGGCCCGTCGACGTCGAGGAGCAGGCCGAGCGGAGGGGGTGTGGAGGTCATCGTGTCCCATTCTGCCGTGCCGGGGCCGCTCGATGCCTTCGTGACCGCCTCCGCGCGGGCGGAGCGGCTCAGGAGGCGGGGACGACGAGGGTGCGCTGGGCGGTGGTGCCGTCGGGAGCGAGGACGGCGAGGGTGATCAGAGTCTCGGAGTCGCGGCAGTCGGCGGTGACGGCGGCGTAGCCGGACGCCGCGAGGTCGACGGGCTCGCCCGCGCTCGCATCGGTGGTGCCGACGGCCAAGCGGGCGGTGGCGCCTCCGCTCGTCTCCCACGACAGGGCGAGCGGGACGGAGGCGGTGCGGTCGCCCTCGCAGTCGACGGAGGCGGGGGTGGAGGCGAAGGAGACGATGGCGGGAGGAGCGTCGGATCCGGTGCCCGGCTCGGTGTCGGACGGAGCGGCGGAGGCCGTCGGTGCGGGTGCGGCGGCGCCGTCGGCCGCCTCCGCGGAGCCGGGAGCGGCGGACGTCGCCGGAGCAGTCCCGGACGACGCCGAGGACGGGCCCGCGGACGCCGTGGCTGCGCCGGGCGCTCCCCCGCCGGCGGGCCGGACGAGCAGCACGATCGCGAGGACGACGGCGACGAGTCCGAGGGCGGCGAGGACGATCCCGGTGGTGCGGGCGGAGCGGGACGGCATCGGTCCTCCTGGGACGGGACGGGACGGAACGGAACGGGCGGAAGAGACGGGGTGGGGCAGGGGGCGCGGGGCCGGACAGACGCGACCGACGGGCGGGAGGGAGCGGGCGCGACGAGGGGGACGGGGAACGGGAACGGGGAGGGACCGGGCGGCGGGCGCCCGATCCCTCCCCGAAGGCGGAGGCTAGGCCTCCTGGTCCTCGCGGCGACGGCTGCGGGCGATCAGGAGCGAGCCGAGGCCGAGGGCGACAGCACCTCCCGAGAGCAGCAGCCAGGAGCCGGTCTCCACTCCGGTGGAGGGGAGGCCGCCGGGGCCGGTCGGTGCGGTGATCGGCGCGGCCGTGGCGGTCGGTCCGGCCGTCGGCACGACGGTGGGCTCCGGGGTCGACGTGGGCTCGGGGCTCGCGGTCGGCTCGGGCGTCACGGTCGGCACAGGAGTCGCCGTCGGCTCGGGGGTCGCGGTCGGCTCCGGTGAGCCGGTCGGCTCAGGAGTCGCCGTGGGCTCGGGAGTCGCGGTCGGCTCCGGCGAGCCGGTCGGCTCCGGCGTCGGCGTGGGCTCCGGGGTCCCCGGCAGCTCGACGGCGGCGCCCTCCGGCGCCACGGCGAGCAGCGCCCGGGCGACGTCGCTGAACGCTCCGACCGGGTGGTTGCGGAACACCGGCGAGGTGCCGAAGAGGAAGCCCTCGGTGCCCGACTCCGTCGAGAACGAGACGGCCGAGGCCTGCCCGGCCGCGTCGCTCCGGGACTGACCCTCGGAGTCGACCCAGTGCCCGGCGACGAACGTGCCGTCCTCCGAGTAGCTCTGCTCGACAGCGACCGACTCGTCGAAACCGGCGAACCACAGTGCCGGCGAGACGAACGCGGTGTCCTGCGGGTAGTCGCCCAGGACTCCGCCGGCGGGCGTCTCGACCGAGACGATGCCGTTGGAGCCGCTGGTGCCGGTCTGCGCGGTCAGCTCGGCCAGGCCGAAGTCGGACACGAAGGCCGCTCCAGCGCCACCGCGGCCGACGACGTCGCCGCCCGCCGCGAGGAACTCCTCGACCACGGTGCGGCCCGCGGCCTGCTCCGGGGTGAAGGAGAGGGCGCGTCCCACGTAGAGCACGTCGGCACCCTCGAGGGTCGCGGTGCCCGCGGTGAGCGCGGCCGCGTCGACGGCGACCGCATCGGCGAAGCCGAGCTTGGCCAGCGCGTCGCGGTCCTCGTTCGTGCCGGAGTAGGCGACGCGGAGGGCGTCGAGCGCCTTCCCGTCCTCGGCGCGCACGCGGTCGGCGGTGGTCGCCGTGAAGTCGACGCCGAAGACGGCGGCGGCTCCTTCGGCGGCCGCGAGCCCGGCGGCGTCGGCGCGGAGGGCGATCGTGCCGTCCTCGAACTGCTCGAGGGCGACGCCGTCGGCCAGCAGCGCGTTGACGGCCTGGTACTCCAGGACGCCGCGCGGCTCGAAGGCGAGGTAGTCGGCGCCTGCCGGGACGGAGCCGACCGGAGCGACGGCGGTCACCGGCTCCAGGCCGACGGCCGGGAGGGCGTCGGTGGTGGAGCCGATCGCCTGCACGTCGGCGCCCCAGAGGAGCGAGAGGCTCCAGGCCGAGACGTCGTACATCTCGGGCACGCGGCTCGAGATGTCGCTGCCGTCGGCGAGGAGGACGTTGGCGAGGCCGCGGACCGACTGGTGCATGTCGACCAGGTAGGTGCCCGCGGGGTAGGAGACTCCTCCGACGCTCGTGGCGGCCGTGGTCCGCGACACCTCGACTCCGTGGGCGAGCAGCTGCGCGACGAGGGTCTCGGCGTCCGAGACGGAGCGCTGCGTGCCGTCGACGGGGATGACGTAGGCGCGCGGGTACTCGGTCGTGTAGACGTCGGTCTCGTCCCAGATCTCGGTCCACTCGGTCGGCACGCCCGCGGGCAGGTCGGCCGCGGAGACGTCGGCGGGGATCTCGACGGCGGGGGCGCCGGTGACGCCGCGCTCGAAGATGGCGACCTGGTTGCTCAGGAGCGCGTCGCGGTTGGCCTCGATGTAGTCGACGGAGGCGTCCATGACGATCCCGGCGACCTCGACGTCGATGTCCGCGTTGGCCTGGCCCTGGGCGATCTCCTCCGGAGTGCTGTTGGCCGTGCGGCCGAGCGGAAGCTCCACCGTGTTGGTGATCGCGCCCTGGAAGGCGACGTACTGCGGGGCGAAGATGGGGGGCCAGTCGTCCCAGCCCGCGCGGATGTCGCGGTAGGGGATGAGGATCTTCCCGGTGTTGTCCGTCGTGGCGCTGCCGTCCTCGGCGAGGTAGGTGTTGCCGGGCACGTCGGCCTCGACGACGCGGCGCTCGATCTCCAGCGCGGTCGCGTACGCGTGCGGGAGGAAGAGGTCGTACTCGTAGTTCTCGCCGTGCGGCGGGCCGCAGGGCTCGACCTGGAGGATCCCGGTGTAGCCGTGGATGTCGATGAAGTACGTGGGCTGGAGGACGCTCGAGAGGTCGCGGATCACGGCCGCCTCGCTGGTGGCTCCGGTGATCATGTCGCGGTTCGGGTCGTAGCCCGCGGCGACGGCGCGCTGGCCGAGGGCGCGGCCGTCGGGGTTGTTGGTGACGGTGAAGTAGAGGCGGTTGCCCTCGAGCAGCGCCTCGGTCTCCGCGTCCTCGGCGGTGGCGACGCCCTCGATGTACTCGAGGATCGCGTCGCTGCCCTCCCACTCGTTGCCGTGGATGTTGCCGTTGAACCAGACCGGCACCTTGTAGCCGTCCATCAGCTCGGCGTCCGCGGCCGCGGCGGCGGGCTCGTACTTTAGCCGGTCGCGCCACTCGGCCTGCTGCGCCGTCTCGGCCTCGGTCTCGGGGGCGGTGACGGTGACCAGGTAGATGTCGCGGCCGAGGCCGGACTTCCCGACCACCTGGGTCGAGACCCGGTCGGAGCGGGCGGCGAGCGCGTTCAGCTGCGGCGCGATGGCGTCGTAGGGGGTGACTCCGCGCAGGAGCGAGGCGTCGGTCGGGTCGACGGGCACCTCGGTCAGCGGGGTCTGCTGCGGGTAGCTGGTCGGCACCGCGATCGGAGCGGACGGCGGACGCACGATGTCCACGCGGGTGTAGTCGGCGGGTGCTGCGGTCGTGGCGGTCGCCGGCGGGGCGACCAGGAGACCGCCGGCGGCGAGCGCGAGCGCGGCGCATCCGGAGGCGAGGGCGGTTCGAGATCTCAAGCGGAGTTCTTCCCTTGTCGAGGCGTGACGGAACGGATCGGGCCCCCGTCGGCGTCTGGATCTCCGAATCGGATGTGAACCCTCTCAGGAAGATAGAGGCTCCATGTTTCCGTCACGTGTCGGCCGGGTCACCTCCGCGAGATGCCTCTTCGGTACGCCTCGCCCGGCGACTCGAGTGCCCGAGTGGCATCCGGCGAGAAGAGGAAGGAGGGCCCGGTCAGAGGAAGAGGGAGAGGACGAGCGTGGCGCCGAGCGCGAGGACGGAGGCGAGGGAGACGCCGACGGTCACGGACTTGAGGGCGCCGCGGACCGACTGGCCGAGGAAGCTCTGCAGCAGCCAGAAGGTGTTCGAGGTGACGTGGATGCAGAACAGCGCGCCGGAGCCCGCGGCGAGTGCGATCAGCAGCGGGTCGAGGCCGAGTGTCGCGGCGACCGGCGCGACGACTCCGGCCGCCGTGATCGCCGAGAGGGTGACCGAGCCGACCGCGATGTGCAGCACGGCCGCCATCACCCAGACGAGCAGCAGCGGCGCGGTCGCCGAGGTCGAGAAATAGCCCTTCAGGATCTCGCCGAGGTCGCCCTGGGCGATCACCGCGGCGAGCGCCCCGCCGACGCCGGTGAGCAGGAAGATCTGCCCACCATCCTGGAAGCCCTTGGCGACCGCTTTCTCCATCCGCGCGGTTCCCACGGTGGACCGGCCGACCACTCCGGTGCCGATCACGGCGAGGAGGAGCGCGATGACGGGGTTCCCGAGGAACTGCAGCACCGGCAGCTCGACCCCGGAGACGGTGAGCACCGCCTGCGCGGCGATGAGCAGGAGGGCGAGGAGCATGGGCGCGAAGAGGAGCAGGAGCGGGCGCTCGCGGGCGGCGTGGGCGTCCTGCGCTCCGGCGGGACCCGCCGCGTCCTCGACGGACGAGCCGGACGAGCCGCCCGATGCCGCTCCGACTCCGCTCGAGGACGCCCCGCCGCTCCCCCGCGCTCCGAACGACGGCAGCCGTCCGCCGTCCGCGGCGGGCGACGCCCCCACCGTCGCGAGCCCGGTCGTGTCGTCGCGCACGACCAGCTGCTCGTCGCGCGCCGGGTCCCAGAAGCCGAGGCGGAACGCGAGCGACATCAGCAGGATCGTGACCACGACCGTCGGCGCCACCACCGCGAATCCGCCGAGCATCATCACGCCCAGCGGCACTCCGAGCAGCCCCGCGAGCGCGACCGCGGCGAAGCCGGGCACCATCATCACGATGCCCGTCTCGAGCCCGACGGCGAAGGTCACGGCGACGATGCCGGTGCCCGCGCGCCCCAGCCGCGGCGCGATCCGGCGGGCGAGCGGGGCCGCGATCACGATCAGCGCGTCGACGAAGATCGTCTGCAGGTAGGTGGCGAAGGAGAGGCCCAGCGCGTAGGGGATCCCGCGGCGGCCGAAGACGCGCAGCAGGCCCTCGACGAGCCGGACGACGGCGCCCATCTCGTTGAGCATCGCGCCGATGAGCACGCCCCAGCCGATCAGGAGGCCAGCCTCCATCATCACCTCGCCGAAGCCGGTGGTCATCGTGGAGACGGTGTCGACGGGGCCGAGCCCGGTGAGCAGGCCGATCGCGGCGGCTCCCACGGCCAGCGCCAGCACCGGGTTGAACCGGAAGCGCACGATCGCGACGACCACCACGACGATCACGAGGGCGACGACGCCCAGGGTGTACCACTCGGGCATGACGTCCTCCTCCGCCCGCGACTGCGCGTGCCGTCACACCCTAGGGGACCGCCGCGCACCCCCTCGCTCCCGCCGGGCACGGGGCCCTAGCGTGGACGCATGGCACTGACGCTCCCCGAGCCCCGACTCCCCTCCCTCCTCGACTCCCCCGTCCTGCGCTGGGGGGTGATCGCGCCCGGCTCGATCGCCGGCTCGTTCGTCGAGGCGCTGCAGAAGCACGCCCGGCAGCGCGTGGTCTCGGTGGGCTCCCGCTCGCTGGAGCGCGCGGAGCGGTTCGCGAGCCGGTTCGGGATCGAGCGGGCCTCGGCCGGCTACGAGGCCGTGGTCGAGGATCCGGAGGTCGACGTGGTCTACATCGCGTCGCCGCACTCGGAGCACGCCCGCCAGGCGCTGCTCGCCATCGCCGCGGGCAAGCACATCCTGGTCGAGAAGCCGTTCGCGCCGACCCCGGGCGAGGCCGAGATGATCGTGCACGCCGCGCGCGACGCCGGAGTGTTCGCGATGGAGGCGATGTGGATGCGCTACCTGCCGCACATGGACGTCGTGCGGCAGCTGCTCGCCGACGGGGCGGTCGGCGCGCCCGCCGTCGTCTCGGCCGACTTCGGCGCCGCCTTCGACTTCGACCCCTCCAGCCGCATCTTCGACCCGGCGCTCGCGGGCGGCGGCCTGCTGGACGTCGGCGTCTACGCCTCCTCCTTCGTCTCGATGGTGGCGGGCACCCCGCAGAGCACCGTCGTCGCCGGCAGCATGACCTCGACCGGCGTCGACGCGACCGCGACGATCGTCGGCAGCCACGCGCACGGGGTGCAGTCGGTGGCCACCTCGACCGTGCTGGCCGACACCCGCCACGCGGCGAGCGTCGCGGGGCGGGCGGGGCGGATCGACGTGCACCCGTCGTTCTGGACGCCGGGCGGCGTGACGCTCACCCGCGGCTCCGAGAGCGGGTCGTGGATCGACGAGACGCCGCTCCAGGGCGGCGAGGGCCTCGCCTGGGAGGCGCTGCACGTCGCGCAGTACGTGACGGAGGGGCGCACCGAGTCGCCGCTGCACCCGCTCGACGAGGTGGTCGCCGTGGTGCGGACCCTCGACGACGCGCGCCGCCGGCTGGGCGTCTCGGTGTAGGGCGGGCGGCGGGAGACCGCCGTCCCGGCCCTCAGCCCGCCGGCAGCTCGACGCGGAAGCTCGTGCGCCCCGGCTCGGACGCGACGAGGACGCGCCCGCCGTGGGCGTCGACGACCGCCGCCACGATCGCCAGGCCCAGCCCCGTCGATCCGGTCGTGCGCGCTCGGGAGGAGTCGCCGCGGGCGAAGCGCTCGAACAGCACCGGCACCAGCTCCGGCGCGATGCCCGGGCCGGAATCGGTGACCGTCACGACTGCGATCGGCCGCCCCTCCGACACCTCCTCGGCGAGCGCCGCCACGACCCGGGTGCCGGGGGGCGTGTGCACGGTCGCGTTCCGCAGCAGATTGGCGACCACCTGGTGCAGCCGGAAGCCGTCGCCGCGGATCTCGATCGGCTCCTCGGGGAGCTCGAGGTCCCACTCGTGGTCGGGGCCCGCGGCGTGCGCGTCCGACAGCGCCTCGATCACGAGCAGCGTCAGGTCGACGGGCTCCTTCTCGAGGTCGCGGCCCTCGTCGAGGCGGGCGAGCAGGAGGAGGTCCTCGACCAGCGAGGTCATCCGGGTGGCGGCGGACTCGATCCGATCGAGGGAGTAGGCGGCCGACTCCGGCAGCTCGGTCCCGCCGCGCCGGGGCAGCTCCGCGTAGCCGCGGATCGCCGCGAGGGGGGTCCGCAGCTCGTGCGAGGCGTCGGCGACGAACTGCCGCACCCTGTCCTCGCTCGCCTGCCGCGACTCCAGAGCACCGGTGACGTGGTCGAGCATGCGGTTGAAGGCGGCGCCGACGCGGCCGACCTCTGTGCGGGTGTCGGCGTCCTCCTCCGGGACCCGCTCGACCAGCTCGACGGCGCCGCGGTCCAGCGGCAGCTCGGCCACGCGGGTCGCCGTCGCCTCCACCCGCTCCAGGGGCCGCAGTGCCACGCGGATGATCGCGGTGGCGACGAGGGCGACCAGCAGCATCGCCAGCAGCACCACCACGACGACCACCCAGGTGAGGGATGCGAGCGTCTCGGCGACCTCGCCCAGGGGGACGCCGACGACGACGACGGAGCCCTCGACCGCCGCCGCGCGCACGCGGTAGGTCCCGAGGCTCCCGGGCAGCTCGATGGTCGCCTCCTCGCCCCCCGCGGCGACGGCCGCCGCGAGCACCGAGTCGGCCGGGTCCGAGAACTGCCGGCAGACCCCGTCGGCGTCGACGTAGGCGCCGATGAAGGAGCCGTCCGAGCCCTGGACGGCGGTGATGGTGCTGAGGTTCTGGCTCGGGCCGCCGCCGAAGGATCCGCTCGGGCAGGTCGTGGCCTGCTCGATCGCGCTCGACCCGCCGAAGCGGCTCGGCCCGTCGAAGTCCTGGAGGCGCGTGACCGACTGGCTGAGCGACGCGTCCGTGCTGCCGTAGAGGATCGAGCGGGCGGAGAGCACGCTGACCGCTCCCACGACGCCCGCCGTCACCGCGACGAGCGCGACCACGGCGACGACCATCCGCCGCCGCAGAGTCCACGGCGCGCGCCGGCCGCGGCGGGAGCTGCGGAGGGCGGAGCGGGTCGCGAAGTCGCCGAGCGACGGGCGGCCGGTGCGGCTCACTGGTCGGCGGGCTTCAGGAGGTAGCCGGCGCCGCGCACGGTGTGGATCATCGGCGAGCGGCCGGCGTCGATCTTCTTGCGCAGGTACGAGATGTAGATCTCGACCACGCTCGACTTGCCGCCGAAGTCGTACGACCAGACCCGGTCGAGGATCTGGGCCTTGCTGAGCACGCGGCGCGGATTGCGCATCAGGAAGCGCAGCAGCTCGAACTCGGTGGCGGTCAGCTCGATCTCGTCGCCGCCCCGGCGGACCTCGTGGCTGTCCTCGTTCAGCACCAGGTCACCCACGACGACCTCGGGGTCGTCCGCGTCGTTGGCGAGCAGGGTGCTGCGGCGGATGAGGCCGCGCATCCGGGCGACCAGCTCCTCGAGGGAGAAGGGCTTGGTGACGTAGTCGTCGCCGCCGGCGGTGAGCCCGGCGATCCGGTCGTCGAGCGCGTCCTTCGCGGTGAGGAAGAGGACCGGGGTCTCGCTGCCGTCCGCGCGGACCCGCTGCAGGACCTGGAGGCCGTCGATGTCGGGGAGCATCACGTCGAGCACGATCACGTCGGGCCGGAACTCGCGGGTGATCGTGATCGCGGCGCGGCCCTCGGCCGCGGTGCGCACCTCCCAGCCCTCGTAGCGCAGAGCCATCTGGAGCAGGTCGGTGAGGGTGCTCTCGTCGTCGACGACGAGGACGCGGATCGGCGTCCCGTCGGCCCGCTTCAGGCGGGTGCGCTGCGCGGGGGCGAGGTGCTTCGAGGGGGCCGGGGTGCTCATGACTCCAGTATCGGGAGTTCCCTATGGATCGGCTATGACCGGCCGATGCCGTCGCTGTGCGCTGCCGATGCGTCCTCCGCGGGATCGGCGTCGAGCTCCTCCGGAGCGATCGCCGCGGTGCGCGCGTAGCCGCGGACCCGCCGGTCGATGAAGGTCGCCGCCCAGAGCAGGACGCCGATCACGAGCAGCACCCCCGCGATCCCGTACTGGGCCGTGTCGCGTCCCGAGGTGATCGGCAGCACCAGGTAGACGCAGGCGATCGCGCCCAGCACCGGCAGCACGGTGGGGGTCCGGAAGTGACGGTGCTCGACCGGCTGCCGCCGCAGCACCAGCACGGAGACGTTGACGACGGCGAAGACCGCCAGCAGGAGGAGCGACGTGGTCCCGCCCAGCAGCACCGCGATGGGGTCGGAGGGGTCGCGCGACACGTAGGCGGTGAGGAGCAGGGCGATCACCGTCGTGAAGAGGATCGCGGCCCACGGCGTGCGCCGTCCGCGCAGCACGTTCTGCAGGAACGGCGGCAGCACGCCCTGTCGGCTCATCCCGTAGAGCAGGCGGCTGGCCATCATCATGTTGATCAGCGCGCTGTTGGCCACGGCGAAGAGCGAGATGAAGGGCAGGAGCGTCGAGATCGGGAAGTCGGGCGCCGCGGCCTCGACGACCGTGACGAGCGGAGTGTCGTTGCCGGCCAGCTCCCCCACGGGGACGATCGCGACGGCGAGCGTGGACACGAGCACGTAGACCACGGCAGTGATGCCGAGACCCGTGAGCATCACGCGCGGGAAGATGCGGCTGGGCTCCTTCGTCTCCTCCGCCATGTTCACCGAGTCCTCGAAGCCGACCATCGCGAAGAACGCCAAGGAGGTCGCGGTGCTCACCGCGAGCAGCAGCGACTTGTCCTCCGGCGCCTCGAACGCGACCACCCGCGAGAAGTCGGCCTGCCCGCCGAACACCGCGAAGAAGCACACGAAGATCACCAGCAGCAGGCCCGAGAGCTCGATCAGGGTGAGCACCACGTTCAGCCCGACGCTCTCGGCGACACCGCGCAGGTTCACCAGGGCGATGCAGACCATGAACACCAGCGCGATGCTCAGCCGCGTCCCCGCGCCGTCCCCGAGCCCGAAGCCGATCGCGAAGTTGCTCGCGAAGGCGCCCGAGGCGGCGGAGGCCGAGGTGATCCCGCTCGCCATCACGGTGAAGCAGACGAGGAACGTGACGAAGTGGATCCCGAACGCCTTGTGCGCGTAGAGCGCGGCGCCCGCCGCCTGCGGGTACTTCGTCACCAGCTCCAGGTAGGAGCAGGCGGTGAGCGTGGCGACGACGAACGCGATCACGAAGGGGAGCCACGCGGCCCCGCCCACCTCGGCCGCGACCTGCCCGGTGAGGGCGTAGATCCCGGTCCCGAGGATGTCGCCGACCACGAACAGCAGCAGCAGCTTGGGGCCGAGCACCCGCTTGAGCTCGGGCGGGGCGGACGTCTCTCTCGTGGCGGTCATCGTCGGCCCCTCCCGTTGCGGATGAGCGCGAGCCTACGACCGCGGGCACCGCCCCGGGAAGAGCGGGCGCCCGGGGAGCAGGAGTCGACGACACCCACGACTCCGCCGTCGCGCCGTGCGCAGCGCAGCCTCCACCCCGCCGGCGGGAGGCTGCGCGAGGCCGGCTGACCGGATGCTGCCACGGCCGGAGCCTGCCCGGACGTCCCGTGGGCCCCCGACCCTCCGCCCCGCGCGGAGCCGGGGGTCCGCCGCATGTCCGGATGCTGCCGTGCCCGGATGCTGATCTGGTGCCGCCGACGGGCCTCCGCGAGGCTCGGAGGACCACGACGAGAGGACGCACCATGACCGCCACTGCACCCGCCGCCACCCCGCACCTCGGCCCCGTCGCCGCCGGAGGCGCCCTCGCCTGGGCCGCGCTGGCCGCGCTGCTCCTGCTCGGGGAGCCGCACCCCGCGGCGGTCCTCCTGCTCGTGCTCGCCGCCGCCGCCGCGACCTCGCTGAGCGTCGTCGCCGTCGCCCGCCGGCAGCCCCCCGCCCGCCGTACCGGAGTCGTGATCGGTCTCCTCGCCCCCCTCCTCGCGAACGCCGGTCTCACTCCGCTCGCCGCGCTGGTCGGCCCGGCCGTGTTCGGAGCGGCGGCGCTGGTCCTCGCCGGTGAGCTCGCCGTCGTCGCGGTTCTCGCGCGGCGGCGCTGAGTGCGCGCCTCCTACACTCGGGAGGGTCGGGAGAACGGGGGGCCGCCGGTGCTGAGCGAGAACGCGATCGCGCTGTACCTGCACGCGTCCGTGCGCGGAGACTGGTCTCTCGAGAGCGCGTCGGACGAGCTCGGCGTCACCGTCGACGGCCTCCGCGAGGCGCGTGACGAGCTGATCGGGCTCCGGCTGCTCGCTCCGCTGCACGCGGGGGCGGAATCGCTCGCCACGGCCGCACCGGACATCGCCCTCGCCGAGCTGATCGCCGAGGACGAGCGGCGCCTCCTCGAGCTGCAGACCGGGATCACCCGCCGCCGCAGCGAGCTGATGGCCCTCGTCCCCGCCTACCGGAGCGCCCGCAGCGCCCTCGCCGCCGCGGAGCAGGTGGAGGTGATCGAGGACCCGGCGACCGTCCTCCGGCTGCTCCTCGACCTGCAGCGCGGAGCCTCGGAGGAGGTGCTGATCGCCGCTCCCGGCACCAGCAGCGTGGAGCGGCACGAGGCGAGCGACGCCGTCGACCGCGAGCTGCTCGGGCGCGGCATCGCGAGGCGGACGCTGTACCACGACCGCCGCCGCGACAACGCGGCTCTCCGGCGCTCGGTCGCGGAGCTCGAGCCGCTGGGCGCGCGGTTCCGGACCCTCCCGACGCTGCCCTTCCGGCTGGTGGTCTTCGACCGCTCCCTCGCGATCGTCGCCCGCTCCCGCGACGAGGACGACCGCGCCGCCCTGGTCGTCCGCTCCCCCGAGCTCGCGGCGACCCTGGCGCGCGTGTTCGACGCGGCGTGGGAGTTCGCAGCGCCCCTGCAGGCGGCAGGTGCCGAGGAGGAGCCCTCCCTCTCCGCGGTGCAGCGGTCGATCCTGCAGGGCCTCGCCGCCGGGCTCACCGACGAGGCGCTCGCGGCACGGCTGGACCTCAGCGTGCGCACCTGCCGTCGGCACATCGCCGGTCTCTTCGATCTGCTCGGCGCCGAGAGCCGCTTCCAGGCGGGCGTGCTCGCGGCCCGGCGGGGCTGGCTGCCGGTCCGACCGCGCTGACTCCGGCCGTCGGCGCGCTCAGCGCCGCGGAGCCGGGCGCCGTCCGTCGAGGGCCCGCTCAGCCCGCGTGCGCTCCGAGGAACGCGAGCGCCCGCGGCCAGGCGTCTGTCGCCGCCTCGGCCTGGTAGGTCTGCTCGTTCGCGTCGTTGAAGAAGGCGTGGCCCGCTCCCGGGTAGACGACGACCTCGACGTCCTTGCCCTCGGTCGCCTCGCGGAGGCGCGGCACCTGCTCGACGAGAGGAGCGTCCTGATCGCCCAGGAACGCCAGCACCGGCACCTGCAGCGCGCCGAGCTCCTCCGCGGACGCGGTGACGTGCCCGTAGAACGGCACGGCCGCCGCCAGCCGCGGCTCGGCCAGCGCGAGCGCCCACGAGAAGGTGCCGCCGTAGCAGAACCCGGTGACGGAGACGCTGGTCGCGCCCTCCTGGCGCAGGAGCCGCTCGACGAGGGCGCGGAGGATCGCGACGGTGCGCGTCGCGTGCTCCGGAGTGAAGACGGGGGCGAAGAAGGTGCGCAGCTCGACCTGGCGCGGCAGGCGCCGCACCGGGTGGTCGTAGTCGGCGCGCTGCTCCTCGTCGAGCTGCTCGAGCAGGCCGCTGTCGGCCAGGAGCTCGGGGGCGACGACGCTGTAGCCCTCGGCCGCGTATCGGTCGGCGACCGAGCGGATGTGCCCGTCGACCCCCCAGACCTCGTGGATCAGGATCAGCGCGCGGCCGCCCTCACCGCTGCGGTACACCGGTACGTCGTGCTCGGCCAGGGTCCAGGTCTCATCGCTCGTGGGCATGCTCGCACCCTAGCCCCGGACCCCGGGAGCACGCGTCGTCAGAAGTCGTACTCGCAGTTGCGGAGGTTCGCCACGTCCTCGGTGAGCGTCGGCTCCCCGCCGAGCAGGAACGCGTAGTTCTTCGAGTTGGAGGCCAGGAAGCGCAGCGTCGAGTCGTGCACGCAGTCGCGCTCGGTCAGCAGCACGGACGAGCCCAGGGCCGCCGCCGTCGTCGCTCCCGAGAGGGCGTCGGCGAAGGAGGACCCCGCGGCGAGGAAGACGCTGTCCTGCAGCAGCGACTGGGGGTAGGCGCTGTTCAGCTCGACGCTGGTCTCGTAGCGGTCGCGGCCGGCGATCCTCGAGACCGAGGGGGCGAGGCCGCGACGCGCGAAGTCCGCCACGTACGCGTCCCGGATCGAGGGGTCGCCGCCGAGGAACTCCACGTGCTCCGGCGCCAGGGCGCGCACCGCGGTCGCGGTCGCGGAGTCGGCGCCCGAGGTCGCACCGTCGACCAGCAGCACGGGCTGCGCACGCCAGCCGGCGATCGGCGCGGCCGACAGGGCGTCAGGGAAGTTCGTGCCGGTCGCGACGAACATGTTCGAGTAGGGGCCGGTGCCGAAGGCGTCCGCGACGATCCGGCGGGAGGTGTCGTAGCGGTCCGTCCCGCCGATGCGCTCGGTGCCGCCGACGATCGAGCGGATCGCGGACAGGACCCCGGGGCTCACGCTCAGCTCGCTGCCGACGACCACGACCCGCTCCGGGCGGAGGCGGCGGATCTCGTCGGAGACGACCCGCGGCAGGCGGTCGGGATCGGTGAGCAGGAGCGCGCCTCCGAGTGCGGCGGCGGCCGGGCCCGCGCTCAGCGCGTCCGGCCAGTTCGCCCCGCTCGCCACGTAGAGCACCGGGATGCCCGGGGAGAAGTAGCCCGTCGCCTCCACCGAGGTCGCGTAGCGGTCCGATCCGGCGAGGCGGCCGGTGTACTGCTGGTAGTCGCTGCTCAGCGAGAGGTCGATCCCGGCGGCCGATCCGCCCACCGGGACGCGCACGTCGCCCGCGTCGCCCGAGCGGAGGACGTGGTCCCAGTAGCTGTCGTCGATCACGCCGTCGCGGCTCGACGCCCGGACGAGGTAGTCGCCGGGGACGACCTGCTGGAACGAGTACGGGTTGTCGCCGCCCGTGATCAGGTCGAGCTCGCCGGTGCGGAAGTAGCCGTCGGTTCCCGGGTCGCGGTACCAGATGTCGACGCGCTGGTCGCCCGCGACGCCGCTCAGGCGTCCCTCGAGCGACCCCAGCCGTGCGGTGCGCAGCTGCACGCCGGCCGCAGGGGCCTGGAGCGGCTCGGCGCTGCGGGCGACGGCGCTGCCGCCGGACCAGAGGTCGGCGTACAGGTCGGCGTTGTCCTTGATCAGCAGGTAGTAGGTCTGCCCGGCGGTGAGCCCGTCGATGCTGAAGGTGAGGTCGCCGGCGACGGAGTGGTTCCCGAGGAGCCCCGCCTCGCTCGACCAGACCTCGACGTTCAGGAGGGCGCCGCGGGGAGTGGTGGTCGCGATCGAGCCGTCGGCCTCCTCGACCACGACACGGCCGCTGATCGACGCCGCAGCGCTCGCACGGGCGGCGCTCGGCGCCTCGTCCGGCACGGCGGGCAGGGGGGACTCGGCGCTGGGCTGCCAGAGCGGCTGCCCCTCGGGGAGCACGATCGAGCGAGGCGCGTCGGAGGCGGCGCCGAATGCGGCGACGGGGGCGGCCGACGGCGCGGCCGCCGATGCGGCGGAGGCGAGCGGGCTGGAGGTGATCGCCAGGGCGGCGACGAGGACCGCGGAGGAGGCGGACCTCAGAACGAGCGGGGACACGGCGGAGTGCCTGCTTCCAGGAGGAGGTCGCCCTGCGGCCGACCCGGCGGAGGGGATCGCGCTCATGCTAGCGGCGGCCCGCGCCCCGTCGTCCTCCCCGATCAGGGGTCAGGAGACAGGCGGCGCGACGAGGATGTCGTCCCACTCCAGAGCGCGCTCGAACCGGAAGCCGTGCCGCTCGTAGAGGCGGCGGGCGTCGCTGCGCTTCAGCACGTCGAGCCGGAAGGGCAGACCCGGCCGCGCCTCCTCCGCCATCACCCGGCGCAGGACGGCGCCGCCGACTCCGCGTCCCTGTGCGTGCGGCGCCAGGTAGAAGTGCTCGATCCAGACCGCGTCCGGCTCGACCCGCGCGGCGATGCTCCCGGCGAAGGCGCCGTCGAGCTCGATCACCCGGGTGAGCTCGGGCCGGTAGCCGTCGAGGAAGCGGTGCCGCACGCGGTGCTCGTCGTAGCGGTCGAGCGTCTCGAGCGACGGGCGCATGACGACCGCGCGCAGCTCGGCGATCGCCGCGGCGTCCTCCGAGGTCGCGGGGCGGAGCGACCAGCCGGCGTCGTCGGCCACGGTCAGCGGCCGCGGGGCTTGCGGGTGCGCCGCACCGCCGGCGCGGACGCCTTGGCGCGGGCCGGCTTCTTCTTGCCGCCGCCGGCCCTCTCCGCCTTCTCGCGCGCCTCCCGCGCCTTCGCCTTGGCGGCCTTCGCCCGCGACTCGACCTTCGGCGTCGCGGCGGTGCCGCGCGTGGTGTTCGCGCTGCGGCCGCGGACGACTCCGATGAAGTCCTCGACGTCGTCGCCCTTGTCGTCCGTCACCCAGGCGAGGCGGACGGAGGAGGGAGCGACGCCGGTCACCGGCACAGCGGTCACGTCCTTGCGGCTGTGCACGCGCGCCACCGACTGCGGCACGATCAGCACGCCCACGCCGGCCGCGACCTGCTCGACCGCGTCGTCGAGGCCGGCCATGCGCGGCAGCGGGCGCCGCGAGCCGTCCGCGAGCTCCTCGGCGACCGCGGCCCACTCCGGCACGTCCTCCGGATCCTGCAGGAGGTGCTCGCCGGCCAGCTCGGCGACGTCGAGCTCCTCCGCGGCGGCCAGGACGTGCTCGCGGCCGACGACGGCGACGGGCTGCTCGTCGTAGAGGTGGATGGAGCTGAGGGCGGAGGAGGAGACGTCGCCGCGGACGAACGACAGCTGCGCGCGGCCGTCGAGCAGCGCCTGCTCCTGATCGCGCTCGGCGACGACGGTGATGCGCAACGGGAGATCGGAGCGGCGCTGGCCCCAGACGCGGGTCCACTTGGTGGGGGTGACGCCGGGCACGAGGGCGACGGCGAGCACGGGGCCGGCGGGGACGGCGTCCTCGGCGTCGGAGTCGGCGGCGTCGGAGTCGGCGTCGTCGGAGTCGTCGACATCGCTGTCCCCGGCGTCGCTGTCCTCGGAGTCGAGGTCGTCGGAGTCGCCGTCCTCGGAGGCGCCGTCGGTGTCGTCCGACTCGGTTCCGGCTCCGGCGCCGACCGCGCCCGATCCGGCCGACGCGTCGACCGCCGCCGCGTCCGCCTCGCCCTCCGGACGCCCCTCCGCCTCGGGAGCGGCCTGCGGGTCGACGGTCTCGGGCTGCTCGCTCATCCCCTCAGGGTAGGTGGTCCGCGCCGCGCCGGTAGGGTTGCCGCATGGCCAAGGCGACACAGACGATGAAGGCTGCGACCGCGGCGAAGAAGCTGCAGGTCTACCTGCCCGCGACCCCGGAGGAGTTCCAGGAGTCGGCGATCACGCGCGAGCAGTACGACGAGCTCGCCGCGAACCCGCCCGCCTGGCTCGTGCAGCTGCGCGAGGAGGGGCCGCACCCCCGCTCCGTCATCGCCTCCCGGCTGAACGTCTCCATCTCGGGGCTCGCCCGCGGCGGCGTCACCGAGGCGCTGACCACTCCCGAGATCCAGGCCCTGCTCGACGAGGTCCCCGAGTGGCTGCGCGTCGAGCAGAACCGCTACGCGGAGGTCCGCCGCGAGCAGGCCCGCATCAAGTCCGAGCGCGCCGCCAAGGCCGCCGACTGACCCCACCCCCGCCTGCAGGACCCCGATCCGGCGCGGGCGACGTGGCCTGCGGGCCGGAGCGGGATCCCGCCGAGGGGAGCCGCGCGGCTACTGGTTCGAGAACGCGGCGTCGAACGACGCGGTCGGGGTCCTCCAGAGCAGCGAGCGGATGAAGCCGACGGCCTCCTTCGCGCCGTGGAGGCGGTCCATCCCGGCGTCCTCCCACTCGATGGAGATCGGGCCGGAGTAGCCGATCGACTCCAGCGCCCGGAACGCGTCCTCCCACGGGACGTCGCCGTGCCCCGTCGAGACGAAGTCCCAGCCGCGGCGCGGGTCGCCCCAGGGCAGGTGCGAGCCGAGCACGCCGGCGCGGCCGTTCTTCGGGCGCAGGCGGGTGTCCTTGCAGTCGACGTGGTAGATCCGGTCCTTGAAGTCGACGATGAAGCCGACCGGGTCGATGTCCTGCCACATCATGTGCGACGGGTCCCAGTTGAAGCCGAAGGCCGGGCGGTGCCCGATCGCCTCGAGGGTGCGCACGCTCGACCAGTAGTCGTAGGCGATCTCGGACGGGTGCACCTCGTGCGCGTAGACCACGCCGTTCGCGTCGAACTCGTCGAGGATCGGGTTCCAGCGGGTCGCGAAGTCCTCGTACCCCTCGTCGATGACGGAGGCCGGGACCGGCGGGAACTGCGCCACGTAGGGCCAGATCTTCGAGCCGGTGAAGCCGACGACCACGTCCACGCCGAGCTTGCGGGCGACCCGCGCCGAGCGCTTCATGTCCTCGGCGGCGCGCTGCCGCACCCCCTCCGCGTCGCCGTCGCCCCAGGTGTAGTCGCGCACGAGTGCCTTGTGGCGGAAGTCGATCGGGTCGTCGCAGACGGCCTGGCCGGTGAGGTGGTTCGAGATGGCGAAGACCTCGAGGCCGTAGCGGTCGAGGATCTCCAGGCGCGAGGCGGCGTAGGCGTCGTCCTCGTCCGCGCGCTTGAGGTCGAGGTGGTCGCCCGAGGCCGCGATCTCGAGTCCGTCGTAGCCCCACTCGGCGGCGAGTCGGGCGACCTCCTCGAAGGGCAGATCGGCCCACTGCCCGGTGAACAGCGTCACGGGGTGGGTGGCGGGGTAGGTCTTCTCGTCGCTCATGCGGCGATCTCCGTCCGGTCGTCGGCGGCGGGCACGGTCACCCAGGCGCCTGTCTCGGCCGCGTCGAGCACGGCCTCGGTGATGCGCGCCGCGCGGAGGCCGTCGGCGAAGGTCGGCAGACCCTCCACGTCGGCGCCCGCCACGGCGGCGTAGGTGTCGCGGGCGAACGCCGTGAAGGCGTCCTGGTAGCCCATCGGATGACCGCTCGGCACGATCGAGAGCCGGGCCGCATCGGGCGCGAGGATCGAGGCGTCGCGCGGCACCAGCAGGGCGCTGTCGCGCCGGCCGACCCACAGCGTCTCGGGGAGCTCCTGCTCGAAGCGCAGCGACTCCTCCAGCCCGGACACCTCGAGCACCAGCTCGTTGCGGTGGCCCGCGGTGACCTGCGAGACGAGGAGCGTGCCGACGGCGCCGCCCTCGAGCCGGACGATCAGGCCGGCCACGTCCTCGGTGGTCACCGGGCGGCCGCCGCGCTCGGCGTGGACGGTGCTCGTGATCGCGGCGAGCGAGTCGATCCGGTCGCCGGTGACGAACTCCAGCAGATCGACCAGGTGCGAGCCGATGTCGCCGAAGGCGCGCGAGCGGCCGCCGGCGGCCGGGTCGACGCGCCAGTTGTCGTCGGAGGCGCCCAGCAGCCAGTCCTGGAGGTAGCTCCCGCGGACGGTGACCAGGCGGCCGGTCTCGCCGGAGGCGACGCGGGCACGGGCCTCGCGCACCATCGGGTGGAAGCGGTAGGCGAACGGGACGGTCGCCACCACGCCGGCGGAGGACGCGGCCGCAGCGAGCGACTCCGCCTCCCGCAGCGTCGCGGCGAGCGGCTTCTCGCAGACCACGTGCTTGCCCGCCTCGATCGCCGCGAGCGCGAGTGCGGCGTGCGTGGCGTTCGGGGTGCAGACGTGCACGAGGTCGATGCTCTCGTCCTCGATCAGGGCCCGGGCGTCCGGGTAGGCGCGCTCGACGCCGAGCTCGGCCGCCGCCCGCTCGCCCTTCTCCGGGGTGGAGGAGGCGACTCCGGCGAGCACCGCTCCGGCGCTGCGGGCCGCGCGGCTGTGCACGGCCGCCATGAAGCCGCCGCCGAGCACGCCGACGCGCAGGGGCGCGGGCATCAGGAGAGGGTCGCTTCGGTCGGGTCCCAGCTCTCGGGCAGTGCGGGGCGGGGCGTCACGGAGCTCGTGACGAGGACCTTCTCGCCGGTCTCGGCGGCCTCGAGCAGCGAGAGCATCACGTCGGTGACGTGGTACGCGAGGTCTCCGGAGGCGGCCTCGGGGCGGTCGGCTCGGATCGCGCGGGCGAGCTCGAGCACGCCGGTGCCGCGGGAGGCGGTCGAGCCGGTCGCCGCGATGACCTCCGGCTCGGCGGACCCGCGGCGGTGCAGGGTGATCTCTCCGTCGTGCTGGTTCGGGTCGGGGAGGACGAGGGTGCCCTCGGAGCCGTTGATCTCGACGAAGCCGGTGCGCGGCAGGCTCGACTCGAAGCTCCACACGCCCTGGGCCGAGGCCCCGGACTCGAAGCGGAGCAGCCCGCCGATGTGCGTCGGGATGGTCACCGGGAACTCGGTGCCCTCCTTCGGGCCGGAGCCCACCACGCGGGTGGCGCGGGCCTGGGATGAGACGGCGGTGACGCTCTCGACGGGGCCGAGGTTCTGCACGAGCGTGGTGATGTAGTACGGGCCCATGTCCAGCAGCGGTCCGCCGCCCTCGGCGAAGAAGAACTCCGGGTTCGGGTGCCACGACTCGGGGCCGGGGCCCTGGAAGAGGGTGAGGGCCGAGAGCGGCGTGCCGATGGCTCCGCTCTCGATCACGCGCTGCGCCGTCTGGAGGCCCGCGCCCAGGAAGGTGTCGGGAGCGGTCGCGACGCGCAGCCCCTTCTCCTTCGCCAGCGCGAGCAGCTCGATCCCGCTGTCGCGGTCGAGCGAGAAGGGCTTCTCGGTCCACACGTGCTTGCCCGCCTCGACCGCGCGGCGCGCGACCTCGACGTGCGCGGCCGGGATCGTGAGGTTCACGACGATCTCGATGCCCTCGTGCGCGAGGAGCTCCTCGACGGTGCCGGAGGCGGGGACGCCGAAGGCCTCGGCCTGGGTCCTCGCCCGCTCGAGGTCGATGTCGGCGACGAAGAGCACCTCGAGGTCGGGGAAGACGGTGAGGTTGGTCAGGTACTGGGTGCTGATGTTGCCGGCGCCGATGACGCCGACGCCCACGCGGCCGGTGCCGCTCATGCGCCGAGCCCCGAGACGTAGCGGTGGGCCGACTCCAGGCCCTCGAAGATGTCGCCGGCGTAGGCGTCGAACTCCAGCACGGGCAGGGCCTGCGGAGCGGCGGCGAGGATCGCCGGGACGTCCATCGCGCCCTCGCCCGCGGGCAGCTGCTCCTGGGTGTCGGCCGAGATCGGGCCGTCCTTCACGTGCAGGAAGCGCACCTGGTCGCCGAGGCGTCCGAGCACCTCGACCGGGTCGTCGCCGCCGACGGCCGCCCAGTAGGTGTCGAGCTCGAGGACCATGCGCGGGTCGAGCAGGCTCGCAAGGTGCTCGAAGGCGCTGCGGCCGTCGACGCGGTTCTCGAACTCGAAGGCGTGGTTGTGGTAGCCGAGCACCAGGCCGCGGGCGGCGGCGGAGTCGACCAGCGCGTTCAGCTCGTCGGCGATGCGGGCGACGTCGTCCGCGGTGGTCCAGCGGGTCGGGTCGACGAAGGGGTCGATCACGGTCTCGACGCCGAGCGAGGCGGCCGTGTCGAGGATCTCGTCGACGGTGGCGTCGCCCTGCGGGCCGAGGAGGCGCGCGTGGGCGCTGGGAGCGCGCAGTCCGCTGGCCGGGAGCGCCGCGCGGTAGGCGTCGGCCAGGTCGACGAACCCGAAGAGCTCGACCGTGGTGAAGCCGATCGCCGCGAGGCGGTCGAGGGTGGCGGGCAGATCGGCCGCGAGCGGCTCGCGCACCGAGTACAGCTGGACAGAGAGGTCTGGGGGTGTGGCCACCGGTGGGGCTCCTGATCGCATCGGAAGGTGTGCCTCGAACCCTACGCGGACTTTTGCTCACGGACAAGCAAAACTAGCCCTGCGCGCCCGCCAAGTCGGGCACCCGCCGCACAGAAGCACGGGCGCTGTGGTTGACTCTGGCCATGTCCCCGCGCCGCCGCATCACCGTCAGCGCGGTCGGCGAGCTGCTGCTCCTGCTGGCCGACGGGGCGCCCCGGACGCGGGCCGACGTGGTCGCCGAGACGGGCCTGCCGCGCGCGGCCGTCTCCGCTCAGCTCGACGTCCTCACCGCCTCCGGCCTGGTCGCCCGGCAGGACGACGCCCCCTCCTCCGGAGGCCGCCCCGCCGCCCGCGTGGCCTTCGACCCCCGGGCGCGCAGCCTCCTCGCCGTCGACCTGGGCGCCGCGCACGCCGTCGTCGCCCTGACCGACCTCGACGGCACGGTCCTCGCCCGCCGCCGCGAGAGCATCGCCATCGCCGACGGCCCCCTCGCCGTCCTCGGCCACGCCCTCGACGTCGCCGCGGCCCTGCTCGGCCGGACTCCGGCGGCCGGCCCGCTCGCGGGAGTCGGCGTCGGCGTCCCCGGACCCGTCGAGCACGCGACGGGCCGCCCGGTTAAGCCGCCGATCATGCCCGGCTGGGACCGCTTCGACATCCCGGAGTTCGTCGGCCGCCGCCTCCCCGTGCCCGTCCTCGTCGACAACGACGTGAACCTGCTGGCGCTCGGCGAGCACGCCGACCACTACGCCGACGTCGACGACCTCCTCTACGTGAAGGTCTCCACCGGCATCGGAGCCGGGATCGTCAGCGGCGGGGCCCTGCAGCGCGGAGCCCTCGGAGCCGCGGGCGACCTGGGCCACGTGCAGGTCCCCGGCGACCGCGGCGAGGCCGACCTCGAGGCGATCGCGAGCGGCTCGGCGATCGCCCGCCGGCTGACCGAGTCCGGGATCGACGCCGCCAGCACCTCCGACGTCGTCACCCTGCTGACCGGCGGGGACCCCACCACCGTCGAGCTCACGCGCGCCGCCGGCCGCGACATCGGCGAGGTGCTCGCCACCTGCGTGAACCTCCTGAATCCGTCCGTCATCGTCGTCGGTGGCAGCATCGCCCAGGCCAGCCACGAGGTCCTCGCCGGGGTCCGCGAGGTCGTCTACCGCCGCTCCCTCCCCCTGGCGACCCGCGCGCTCGACATCGTGCAGGCCGCGGCCCAGGGCGGAGGCGTCCGCGGTGCCGCCCTGATGGTCCGGCGCCACCTCCTCTCCCCCGCGCACGTCGACGCCTTCCTCGACGCCTGAGCCGCCGGCGCGAGCCGTCCCGCCCCGGTGAGACGCCGCGGGTCGGCGTGCCGATTCGACCGGGCGCCGCAGGGGGCAGAGAATGAATCGGTGCCCGACCTGCAGCTCTCCTTCCCCTGGGAGACGCAGCCCGTCTTCACGGACGCCGAGCCCCCGCACCTCCGGAGGGTCGTCGCCGACTCCTCGGACCGCGTCGCCTGGCTCCGCGCCCGCTCGCGCGGCATCACGGCGACCGACGTCGCCCGCCTCTCCTCCCCCGCCGCGATCGGCAGGGCCGCGCTCGACAAGCTCTACGGCACCGGCTTCGGCGGCAACGCCTTCACCGATCACGGCCGCGCCCGCGAGCCCGAGATCGCCGCCTGGGTGCGGAGCGAGCACGCGATCGAGCCCAGCAGCACCCTCTTCCACGCAAGCCAGGAGCGGCGCCACCTCGCCACGCCCGACGGCATCGGCCTCCGCGAGGACGGCCGGCTCGAGCTCTGCGAGATCAAGACCACGACGAAGCCGTGGCGGAGCATCCCGCGCCACTACCTGCGGCAGGTCTTCTGGCAGCAGTACGTCCTCGGCGCCGAGCGCACGCTCGTCGTCTGGGAGCAGCACCGCGACTTCGTGCCGATCGAGGGCGAGCCGAACTCCCGCTGGGTCGACCGCGACGAGGACGAGATCCACATCCTCGTCCGCCTGGCGGGGATGCTGATGGCCGAGCTGCACGAGCGGACGCGCGCCCGGTGACGGTCCTCCTCCTGCACGGCCTGGGCGGCGACCGCTCCCAGCCGCTGGGGCTGCTGCGCTCCGCCCTCCCCGCCGGCAGCGAGGTCATCGCTCCGGACGTCCGCGCCCACGGCGCCTCCGAGCTGCTCGGCGCGCCCGGCGACTTCGCCCTCGAGGCGCTGGCCGACGAGGTGACGGAGGAGGTCGTGCGGGCCGGAGCCGCGCACAAGCCGCTCACGGTGCTCGGCATCTCGATGGGCGCGGCGATCGCCCTGCGCCTCGCGGTCCGACGCGTGCTGCCGATCGACCGCGCCGTCTTCGTGCGCCCCGCCTTCACCGCCGAGCCGCTGCCCGAGAACCTCACCGTGTTCCCCGTCATCGCGCAGCTGCTGCACGACCACGGAGCGAAGCGCGGCGAGCGGATGTTCCGCGCCTCGGGCCTGTTCGCGCGCGCCGCCGAGGTGTCCCCCGCGTCGGCGGAGGCGCTGACGCTGCAGTTCCGCTCCCCGCGGGCGGCCGAGCGCGCCGTCCGGCTCGCCCAGATCCCGCGGAACGCCGCCTACCGAGACTCCGGAGAGCTGGGCGAGGTCATCGCGCGCACCCTGGTGATCGCGGCCGAGCGCGACCCCGTGCACCCGGTCGAGGTCGCGGAGGCGTGGGCTAGGGCTCTTCCGGATGCGGACTGCGAGCGGGTGCCGTCGCGGGACGAGGGCTTCGCCGCTCAGCAGGACCGGATCCGCGGGCACGTCCGCGGCTGGCTCGCTCAGCGCTGAGGTCCTCGAGCGCGAGCACCAGGCCGACGAACGCGAGCCAGAGCACTGCGATCGCCGTCGCCACGAACTCGAGCGTCCCGCCGAGCCGCAGCCACACGCGCAGGAGCGACAGGATCCCGCCCGTCCCGGCGACGACCGCCACCGAGATCCCGGCGGCGAGCGAGAGCCGCGCGACCGCAGGGCGCCCCCGCACGGTCGCCAGCTGGAGCATCGCGGCGCAGGCGGCCCCGAAGCCGAGCACGGCGGCCGAGGTGTGGATGAGGTCCTGCCAGCGGAAGGCCGGCCCGACCGGCAGCGGGCAGCCCGCCGTGCAGGTCACCTGCGAGGCGAGCGCGAAGCAGGCGGCCGCCAGGAGGATCGCGCCCGCCGGGCGGAGGGCGGGGAGCAGGCGGGCGCGCACCGGCCAGGCGCCCGCGGCGATCAGCGCGCCGCCGGCCGCCACGAGCAGAAGAGCGGCCTCGAAGGCGCCCGCCGTCGGCAGGTCCGGCGCGCCCATCTCGCTGACGTAGACCCAGCGGCTGGTGCCGATGCTGATCCGGGCGGCCAGGAGGACCACGAGCCCGGCCAGGACAAGGAGGGCACCGCCGACCAGCAGGGTACGTCGGCGTCGCATCCCCTCATCGTGCCAGACCGGGCGCCCGCGGCTCCGCGCGCCAATCTTCTCCCGAGGGTGACACCCCCGTAACAGCGCCGACTCATTGCCTCGATTGACTGGTCGCGGCGTCGGATGCGGGGATCGGGGGCGACGTCCTCGGCACGCTCCACCCGCACGCCTCAGCGACAGGAAAGGCGACGATGCACACCAGCGCGCTCGGGCACGGCCTCGCGATCGGCGAGATTCCGGAGGAGGTCGTCCTCCCCGACACGATGACGGCGGCGGTGATCGACGCGCCGGGCGACGCCTCCGCCCTGCACCTGGCGACCGTGCCGACCCCCTCCGCCATCAACGCCGAGTTCACCGTGAAGGTGGTCGCGGCCGGCGTGAACCCGCTCGACGCGAAGACGCGCGCGGGACAGGGGGTCGCCTCGCAGATCGCCTCCTACCCGGCGGTCCTCGGCCACGACTTCTCGGGCGTCGTCGTCTCGAGCCCCTACCCGGCGCATCCGCTGCGGCCGGGCGACGAGGTCTACGGCTTCGTCATGGTGCCGCGCTACTCGGGCTCCTACGCGGAGTACGTCAGCGTGCCGAGCGTCTCCATCGCGCGGAAGCCGTCGACGCTCTCGCACGTGGAGGCGGCCGGCGTCCCGCTCGCGGCGCTCACCGCCTGGGGCATGGTCGTCGAGCTCGCCAAGGCGCACGAGGGCCAGCGGATCCTCATCCACGCCGGGTCGGGCGGAGTCGGCCACTTCGCGGTGCAGTTCGCCGCCTACTTCGGCGCCTCGGTGATCGCGACCGGCTCGACCCGCAACCTGCAGTGGCTGCACGAGCTCGGCGCCGCGCAGGTGATCGACCACACGGCCGAGCGCTTCGACGAGCTGCTGTCCGGCGTCGACGTGGTCATCGATCTGGTCGGCAACGTCCACGACGACACGGGCTCGCGCTCGCTGAGGGTCCTCCGCCCCGGGGGCCTGATCGTGAACGCGCCCACCGGGAGCTGGCCCGGGTTCTTCGAGGAGGCGGCCGCTGCGGGCGTGCGCGCCTCCACCTACCGCGTCGCTCCCGACGGGGCGACCCTCGGCGTGGTCTCGCGCCTGCTCGAGTCGGGCGACGTCCGCGTCTTCATCGACGGCATCTTCCCTCTCGCCCGCGCCTGCGAGGCGCACGAGCAGCTCGAGACGGGCCACACCCGCGGCAAGATCGTCCTCACCGTCTCCGAGGGCTGATCTCCGCGAGAGGCCGCTCCGGTACGCGACGCGGAGCGCGTCGCGTGCCCGGGTGGCGTCTCGCGGGGAGGGTCAGGCGAGAGAGCGCTCGAGGACGAAGTCGTCCTCCCAGCGGTCGCCGACGAGGAAGCGCTTGCGGCCGACGACCGCGAAGCCGTGCTTGGAGTAGAAGCGCTGAGCACGCGCGTTCTCCTCGTTGACGCCGAGCCAGACGCCCGCGGCACCGTGAGCCCGCGCCTCCTCGAGGGTCGCGGCCATCAGCGCGGCCGCCGCTCCGGAGCCGTGCCGGCCGGGCAGGAGGTAGAACTTGCTGAGCTCGACGGTCGGACGCAGCCGGATCGCCGCGACGACGTCGGCGTCGGCGGGCTCCCCGCGCACGAGCATCGCGTAGCCGGTCAGCGCGCCGGAGTCGTCGTCGACCAGGAGCGAGCGGAGCGGATCGGCGAGGTGGTCGCGGAAGCGCTCGACCGAGAGCACGGTGCGCACGAACTCGGCCTTCGCCTCCGCGGTGGTGTGCGGCGGGCAGGCCAGCGGGAAGGTCGCGGCGGCCAGCTCGGCCAGGGCCTCGGCGTCGGCGGCCGACGCGCGGCGGACGGTCACGGGAGGCGCGGCGGAGCGGAGCGGCGGATCACCGGTCCAGTATGCCGGGACGACGAAGGAGGGGGCCCGCCGAAGCGGACCCCCTCCTCACGTCAGTGCGTGCTCGGCTCAGGCCAGGACGTTGACGTCCAGCGGGATGCCGGGGCCGAAGGTCGTCGAGACGGCGGCCTTCTGGATGTAGCGGCCCTTCGAGGAGGACGGCTTGAGGCGGAGGATCTCGTCGAGCGCGGTCTTGAAGTTCTCCTGGAGCTGCTCCTCGGTGAACGCGGCCTTGCCCACGACGAGGTGCACGTTGGCGTGCTTGTCGACGCGGAACTCGATCTTTCCGCCCTTGATCTCGGTCACGGCCTTCGCCACGTCCGGGGTCACGGTGCCGGTCTTCGGGTTGGGCATGAGGCCGCGGGGGCCGAGCACCTTTCCGAGACGGCCGACCTGGCCCATGAGCTCCGGGGTCGAGACGGCGGAGTCGAACGAGGTGTACCCGCCCGCGACCTTCTCGATGAGCTCGGCGCCGCCGACCTCGTCGGCACCGGCGGCCAGCGCGGCCTCGGCGGCCGGACCGGTCGCGAACACGATGACGCGGGCGGTCTTGCCCGTGCCGTGGGGCAGGATGACCGTGCCGCGGACCATCTGGTCGGCCTTGCGGGGGTCGACACCGAGCTTGAGGGCGACCTCGACGGTGCTGTTGAACTTGGCGGAACCGGTCTCGCGGGCGAGCGCGACGGCCTCGTCGGCCGTGTAGAACTTGCCCTCTTCGAGCTTGGCCGCGGCGGCCCGGTAGGCCTTCGACTTCTGTGCCATGTTGTTTCTCCTTGAAACGAGAATGTGGTTCTAGAGCCTGGCGGGCTCTCCCACGGGGGTGATGGAGTTCTGGTGGTGCCGCGATCGCGGCCGTGACTGCTGCTCGCGGGAGGCGGAGAGGTCCTGCGGAGGCGCTTCCGGCCCGGGCGCGCGACCCCGCTGAGGGGCCGCCGTCGGGTTCTCGAGGCTTCCGCGGTGGGTCCGCGCCGGTGGGCGCGTCGCTCCCGCCGTCGAGCAGCGCGTCGCGCTACTCGACCGTGATGCCCATCGAGCGGGCGGTGCCGGCGATGATCTTCGCGGCGGCGTCGATGTCGTTGGCGTTCAGGTCGACCTGCTTCGCCTCGGCGATCTCGCGGACCTGCGCCTGGGTGAGCTTCGCGACCTTCACGGTGTGCGGGGTCGAGGAGCCCTTGGCGACGCCGGCGGCCTTCTTGATGAGCTCCGCCGCGGGCGGGGTCTTCAGTACGAAGGTGAACGAGCGGTCCTCGTAGACGGTGATCTCGACGGGGATGACGTTGCCGCGCTGCGACTCGGTCTGCGCGTTGTACGCCTTGCAGAACTCCATGATGTTGACGCCGTGCTGACCGAGCGCCGGACCGATCGGGGGCGCGGGGTTGGCCGCGCCGGCCTTGATCTGGAGCTTGATCAGGCCGGTGACCTTCTTCTTGGGGGCCATTCTGATTCCTTTTCTCAGGGTTCGAGCGGTCGGGGGCTCCCGGCCGCTCTCCCGCGCATCCGACGGTGCCGGATCGCGGTGGAGGAGGGTCGTCCGACGCGCACAGAGGCGGGCGCCGACACGAAAACCCGTACGAGCTTACACGAGCGGGGCCACCCCCGACAGGGCGGAGGAGGGGCCGACGCCCGGGTGCGCTTGGGGCGGCGTTGGAGGGGGCGCCGCCCGGAACGGCGAACGCCCCCTCCGACGTGCGGAGGGGGCGTTCACGCGGCGCGGAGGCGACGCGTCAGAGCTTGGTGACCTGGTCGAACGACAGCTCGACCGGGGTCTCGCGCTCGAAGAGCGAGACGAGCACGGTGAGCTTGCCGCTTTCGGGCTTGATCTCGCTGATCGAGCCGGGAAGACCCGCGAACGAGCCCTCCTTGATGGTGATCGTCTCGCCGATCTCGAAGTCGACCTCGGCGGGCAGCACGCGCTGGGCCTGCTTCTGGCCCTTGGCGCCGGAAGTCTTCGAGGGGGCGACGTCCTTGATCTCGACGAGGCTCTTCAGCATCGTGAAGGCCTCCTCGAAGCGCAGCGGGGTCGGGTTGTGGGCGTTGCCCACGAAGCCGGTGACGCCCGGGGTGTGGCGGACGACCGACCACGAGTCCTCGTTGAGGTCCATGCGCACCAGCACGTAGCCGGGGATGCGCACCCGGGTGACCATCTTGCGCTGGCCGTTCTTGATCTCGACCACGTCCTCCATCGGGACCTGGACCTCGAAGATGTAGTCCTCGGCCTCGAGCGAGACCTTGCGGTTCTCGATGTTGGACTTCACGCGCTTCTCGAAGCCGGCGTAGGAGTGGATGACGTACCACTTGCCCGGCTTGCCGCGCAGCTCGGTGCGGAAGGCCTCGTACGGGTCGATGTCGGCGAGGTCCTCACCGGCGGCCTCGGCGTCCTCGGCGGCGACCTCGGCCTCGTCCTCGACGGCCTCGAGGGCCGCTTCGGCCTCCTCGACGGTGTCGATGTGCGCGGCCTCGTCGACCGCGGAGTCGGCCTCGGGGTCGTCGACGGAGCCGATGGCGTCCAGCGCTGCCTCGAGGTCGGAGGCGAGGTCGTCCTCGGACTCGTTCTCGTCGATGATGCTCAGCGCACCCTGCTCGGCGGGCTCGACGGCGTCCTCAGCCTGCGACTGGACGTCGCCCTCCTGCTCCTCCTCGACCTCCGACGACTGCTCGGCAGCCGTCGCCCAGTCGACGTCGTCGCGGTTTCTGTCAGACACTCGTCACAACTCTCTCTCGATCGATCGGTCGCGCCCCTCGGGGCGCGTCCCGCTGTCGCCGGCACCCTCCGCTCGCGCGGCCCGGATGCTCTCGGGTCAGGCGGCGGGTGTGCCGAACACGTACGTCACGGCCAGGGCGAAGACCCAGTCGAGGAAGGACACCAGCGCCATCATGATGACGACGAAGATCAGCACGACCACGACGTAGTTGCCCAGCTCCTTGCGGGTGGGCGTCACGACCTTCTTCAGCTCGGCGATGACCTGCCGGATGAAGAGGGCGATGCGCGCGAACGGGTTGCGCCGCGCGGCTCGCTGCTGATTGGCGATCGCGACGACGTCCTCGCTCGGCTCGTCGACTGCTTTCCCGGCCACCTGCACGCACCTTTCCCGCACCGGAACCTCCGGTGTGGCCGACCGCCCGTCATGGGCGGCCCTGGACCGATGACCGCAGCGTCGCGGGGACCGCGTGCGACGGGCATCGATGTGCAGGGCGGACAGGGCTCGAACCTGCAACCTGCGGTTTTGGAGACCGCTGCTCTACCAATTGAGCCACCGCCCTATGGATGCCGTTGCGAGCATCCGAGGAGGAGACCGACCCGCCGCCCCACCGCCGCGACCCTCGCGGGCGCTGTGGATGAGGGCAGAGATCGACTACCTCGGACGAGTGTACGTGGACCCGCAGGGCGTGTCCAGCCGAGCGGCGGGGGGCCTCGGAGCCCCATGCGCGCGCAGGATACGCTGGCCGTCGTGTCCTCCACCACGCGCATCTCCGCCCGCATCGCCGCCATCGCCGAGTCCGCCACTCTGAAGGTCGACGCCAAGGCGAAGGCCCTCCAGGCCCAGGGCCGCCCGGTCGTGTCCTACGCCGCAGGCGAGCCCGACTTCCTCACTCCCGAGCACATCGTCGAGGCCGCCTCGGCCGCCGTGCTCGACCCGAGGAACTACCGCTACACCCCCGCGGCGGGCCTCCCCGACCTCCGCGCGGCCATCGCGGAGAAGACGGCGCGCGACTCCGGATGGGCCGTCGACCCCTCGCAGGTCGTGGTCACCAACGGCGGCAAGCAGGCCGTCTACCAGGCCTTCCAGACCCTCCTCGACGACGGCGACGAGGTGCTGGTGCCGACCCCGTACTGGACCACCTACCCCGAGGCGATCAAGCTCGCCGGCGGCGTGCAGGTGGACGTGTTCGCGGGCGCCGACCAGGGCTACCTGGTCACGGTCGAGCAGCTGGAGGCCGCGCGCACCGAGCGCACCAAGGTGCTCCTGTTCGTCTCCCCCTCCAACCCCACCGGCGCCGTCTACTCGGCCGAGCAGACCCGCGAGATCGGCGAGTGGGCCGAGGAGCACGGCCTCTGGATCATCGCCGACGAGATCTACCAGAACCTCGTCTACTCCACCGGCGACCAGGACGACGCGAGCCCGCTCGAGCACGCGACCTCGATCGTCGAGGCGGTGCCGGCCCTGCGCGACCGGACGATCCTCGTCAACGGCGTCGCGAAGACCTACGCGATGACCGGCTGGCGCGTCGGATGGATGGTCGGCCCGGCCGACGCGATCAAGGGCGCCTCGAACCTGCAGTCGCACCTCTCGAGCAACGTCTCGAACATCTCGCAGCGCGCCGCGATCGCCGCTCTCATTGGCCCGCAGGAGCCGGCCGAGGAGATGCGCCTGGCCTTCGACCGCCGCCGCCGCACCATCGTCGCCGAGCTGAACGCGATCGACGGGATCGAGTGCCCCACCCCCGGCGGCGCGTTCTACGTCTACCCCGACGTGAACGGGCTCCTGAACCGCGAGTGGAACGGCACCACCCCGACGACCTCCCTCGAGCTCGCCGACCTCATCCTCGAGCAGGCCGAGGTCGCCACCGTCCCCGGCGAGGCCTTCGGACCGAGCGGCTACCTCCGCCTGTCCTACGCCCTCGGCGACGACGCGCTCCTCGAGGGCGTGCGCCGCTTGCAGCAGCTCTTCGGCACCGTTTAGCCCTCCTCCGCCTGCGCCGTCGATCGGCAGCGGCGGCTCGACGACGGGGGTGCGTCGCAGAGAGCGGGACGCGTCCCGCGGACGATCCGCTGACACGCCGGTCGCCGCTCGACCGTGCCGCACGGTGACGGCGGGTACTGCGACGGGCCTGTCCGACACATGAGGGGTGCGTGGCATCTCGGGGCGGGGAGGGCAAGAGGGAGGCGGAAATCGGGGATCACTGTCGCCGGAGGGGTGCGACAGGGCACGCTGTGACGATGAGCGAAGACCACGCCGTCCGAGTCCGCGACCTGCGGAAGGACTACGGGGGCGCTCCGGCGGTCGCGGGAGTCTCCTTCGACATCCACCGGGGCGAGACCTTCGCGCTCCTCGGCCCGAACGGCGCCGGGAAGTCGACGACCATCGAGATCCTCGAGGGCTACCGCGACCGCTCCGGCGGCGAGGTGTCGGTGCTCGGGGTCGACCCGCGCCACGGCGACCTGGCGTGGAAGGCGCGTCTGGGGATCGTCCTGCAGTCCAGCGGCGAGTCCGGCAACGCGACGGTGCGCGAGCAGATCGCGCACTTCGCCAGCCTCTATCCGCGACCGCGCGACGTCGACGAGACCATCGAGGCCGTCGGGCTGACGTTTAAGGCCCGCTCGCGCATCGGACGCCTCTCGGGCGGCCAGCGCCGCCGCGTCGACGTCGCCCTCGGCATCATCGGCCGCCCCGAGCTGGTGTTCCTCGACGAGCCCACCACGGGCTTCGACCCCGAGGCCCGCCACTCCTTCTGGGACCTGATCGCCCTGCTCAAGAGCGAGGGCACGACCATCCTGCTCACCACCCACTACCTCGACGAGGCCGCCCGCCTCGGCGACCGCGCCGCCGTGATCTCCGGCGGGCGGCTCCTGGCCATCGGCCCGATGAGCGCGATCGGAGGGGACGAGGCGCGCGTCCCGATCGTGCAGTGGCGCGAGGACGGCGTGCTGCACCGGCTGCGCACCACCGAGCCCGCCCGGACCGTCGCCGAGCTGCACTCCCGGATCGGGGAGCCGACGGCCCTCGAGGTCGTCCGCCCCAGCCTCGAGGACATCTACCTCGACCTCATCCGCGAGGACCGCGACGCGGTCGACCTGATCGGAGAGCCCGCGTGACCGCCGTCGCCACCCGCCCCCGCACCCTCTCCACCGGCCCGGGACGCACCGTCCGCCTCGGACTCGCCCGGGCCCGCTACGAGATCCGCTCGTACTTCCGCGCTCCGGACCAGGTGTTCTTCACCTTCCTCTTCCCGGTGCTGCTCCTGACGATCTTCTCGGTCGCGTTCGGCGACACCGCGGTGATGCAGGCGAACCCGCAGGACGCGGGCATCCCGATGGCGGAGTACTACGTGCCGGGCCTGGCCGCGGCCGGGATCCTGCTCTCGGGCGTCCAGAACCTGGGCGTCGACATCGCGGTCGAGCGCGGCGACGGCACGCTCAAGCGCCTCGCGGGAGCACCGCTGCCGGTCTTCAGCTACTTCATCGGCAAGTTCGGCCAGGTGCTCGTGACGAGCCTCGCGCAGACGGCCCTGCTGCTCCTCGTCGCGGCGACGGTGTTCTCGGTCGAGCTGCCCACCGACAGCGGGCGCTGGGCGACCTTCGCCTGGGTCTACCTGGCAGGAGTCGCGACGTCGGCCATCCTCGGCATCGCCGTCTCCGCGCTGCCCCGCTCGGGCAAGAGCGCGACCGCCGTGATCGTGCCGCCGCTGCTCGTGCTGCAGTTCATCTCGGGGTCGTACCTGTCGTTCACGACGCTGCCGGACTGGCTGCAGAACACGGCGAGCGTCTTCCCGCTCAAGTGGATCGCGCAGGGCATGCGCGCCGTGTTCCTGCCGAGCGGATTCGAGGAGGCGGAGGTGAACGGGTCCTGGGACCTCGGCGGCGTCGCGCTGGTGCTCGGGATCTGGCTCGTCGTGGGGCTCGTCGCCTGCCGATTCGGCTTCCGCTGGATCCGCCGCGACAGCTGAGCCGGAGGAGGCCGCGGCCGGAGGGCGCGCGTCCCCGGGAGCGCGGGGCCTGCGCGCGCAGACCGCGCGGACTCAGACCGCGGTGCCGACCACGACGGGCTCGGGGTGCAGCAGCACGCCGAACTCCGCCAGGACGCGGCCCTGGACGTACCGGGCGAGCTCGGCGACCTGCTCGGCCGTCGCTCCTCCGCGGTTGGTCAGGGCGAGGGTGTGCTTGCTCGACACGGCGGCCCGCGAGCCGGGCAGGGCGAAACCGCGCGAGACGCCGGCGTGCTCGATCAGCCACGCGGCGCTGAGCTTCACCAGGCCGTCGGCGCGGGGAGGCACGGGCAGCCCGACGGGCGCTCCGGCCTCGACCGCGGCGAGCGGAGTGATGACGGGCGCCTCCGCCGTCGGCTCGACCGGCCAGCGCGGCGCCTCGGGCGGCAGGGAGTCGGCGAACGCACTCGTGACGAGGGGATTGGTGAAGAAGGAGCCGGCACTCGCGGTGTCCGGGTCCTCCGGATCGAGGACCATGCCCTTGCCCGCACGCAGCGCCAGCACGGTCTCGCGCACCCGCGCGAGCGGCACGCGGTCGCCGAGCGCGACTCCGAGCGCCGACGCCAGCTGACCGTAGGCGACGGGAGTGCCGTCGCCCTCGGCGCCGACCTCCTCGAGCGCGAACTCGACGGCCAGCACCGCGCCCCGGCGGCCCTGCTTGATCACGGAGGTGCGGTAGGCGAACTGCAGCTCCTCCGCCGTCAGCCGGACGGGCTCGCGGGCGCCCTCGTCGAGGAAGTCGACCGCGACCAGCGTGTCCGAGAGCTCCTGGCCGTAGGCGCCGATGTTCTGCACGGGCGACGCACCGACCGTGCCGGGGATGCCGCTGAGGGCCTCGAGGCCCGCCCAGCCGCGCTCCACCGTCGTCGCGACGAGGCCGTCCCACGACTCGCCCGCCTGCACCCGGAGGAGCACGCGCCCCGGCTCGTCGGAGGGGAGCCGCTCGACGCCGGTGGTGCACACGCGCACGACCGTGCCCTCGACCCCGTCGTCCCCCACGAGGAGGTTGGAGCCCCCGCCGAGCAGCAGCCACGGCTCGTCGTCCGACCACAGGCCGACGAGCGTCTCGACCAGCTCCGCCTCGGTGGCGGGCTCGACGAGGCGCTCGGCGGGTCCGCCGACGCGGAGGGTGGTCAGGGCGGAGAGCAGCGGCGCGGAGGTCACGCGAGTCGGACCCGTGCCTGGGCCTTGCCGAGGACGGACTGGCCCTCGACCGAGACGGCGAGGTCGACGCGGACCCAGCCCTCCTCGGCGTTCACAGCGCCGATCCTGGCGACCACGTCGATCGCGGCGCCGTCGCGCGGGTCCACCACGACGGGGCGGGTGAAGCGCACCTGGTAGTCGACCACGCGTCCGGGGTCGCCGACCCAGTCGACGACGACCTGCACCGCGGTGCCCATCGTGAGCATGCCGTGCGCGAGCACGCCGGGCAGGCCGACCTCGGCGGCGACGTCGTCGCGGTAGTGGATGGGGTTGAAGTCGCCCGAGGCGCCCGCGTAGCGCACCAGGGTGCCGCGGTCGATCGGGAAGCGGCTCTCGGCGACGACCTGGCCGACGCTCAGCTCGGCGAGAGCGGGCAGTGCGGTGCTCATTCGTCTCCCCTGACCACGAGGGTCGAGATCGCGGTGACGACGTGCTCGCCGCTCGCGTCGACCATGCGGGACTCGGTGGTGACCATCGAGTGGGCGCCGAGCTTCTTGATGGCGGCGACCGAGAGGGTCGCGGTCAGCTCGTCGCCGGCCACGACCGGACGGGACAGCACGAAGCGCTGGTCTCCGTGCACGACGCGGCTGAAGTCGATCCCGCCGTCGGGCTCGGCGAGCAGCTGCTGGAGCGTGAACTCCTGCACGACGACGGCGAAGGTGGGCGGAGCGACGAGGTCGGGGTGCCCGGCGGCGCGGGCGGCTTCGACGTCGTGGTGCAGGGGGGAGGTCGCGGAGACGGCGCGGGCGAACTCGCGCACCTTCTCGCGCCCCACCTGATAGGGCTCCGTGGGCGCGAAGACGCGCCCGACGAGTTCGGGGTTCACTGGCACCCGGCCATACTAGGCGCTGCCGTCGCGGGGCCCTCGGGGCTCCGGAGGCGCCGCCTGTGGTCACCCGGGTATGACCACCGGGAATTTCCCATCCGTGTATGGCTGACCCGCGGCCGAACTTCTCCGAAGCTGGCGGGCATGTCGACACCCACTCCCGAGCGCGACTGGGCGACCTACGCCCGCGAGCTCGGCACCAACATGCACCGGGCCCGCATCGCCAAGGGCGCCAGCCAGGAGCGGATCGCCCACGCGGCCGGGCTCGCGGGCTACACCTATCAGAAGTTCGAGAAGGGCGAGTCGAAGCCCGGCTCGCCGGCCAACCCCACACTGCACACCCTCCTCGCGCTCTGCGAGGCGCTCGAGATCGAGCTGACGGACCTCCTGCCGCCCGACCCGCCGCGCACCTCACGAGGCGCCGAGTAGCCGGAGCACCGCGCCGGCCAGCCGCGACCCCGAGCTGAGATCGAGGTCGACCTCGCCGAGCCCGTCGGCCTCCAGGCGGAGCCTGTCCTCCCCCGACTCCCCCGGGCGGCACAGGGAGACGTGCACCGTCGCGCCCGCGGCCCCGTCTCCACGCGCCCAGAGCACCACCGGGAGCGAGCTCGCCGCGGAGCGGTGCAGCCGCTCCGCCGCTGCGACCAGCTCGTCGTGCTCGCCCGCGCACCAGCGCGGGCACCCCTCGTCGTTCCTGCCGTCCATCCGCTCCTCCACGTTCCGCACCCCTCGGTCGAGGAGACCAGCCCACCAGGCGGTACCGACACCGAGGGCCCGCCGCGCCCCGATCCCGACCGGGGTGTGGACAGGAGACGGTCGTCCGCCCGTTGTGGAGGAGCGAGGACCAGGGTCCCATACGCAGATGGTGCCGCCAGGGGTCCGGCACGAAGCACCGGCGCGGTGTCAGCGGTGGACGATCAGCCAGGTCGCGATCGCCGTGGTCGAGCCCGTGTTGACCATGCGGTGCGGCCGCTCGCACGGGAACGTGATGGCGTCGCCCGGCCCGAGGACGACCGACTCGTCCTCGAACTCGACCGTCAGCTCTCCGAGCGTCACCGTCCCCATCTCGAACCCGTCGTGGCGGAGCAGCTGCCGGTGCGCCGTCGAGGTCGAGCCCGGCGGGTAGGTCGACTCGAAGAAGTCGACGGCGTCCAGCGGACGCGGCGCCAGACGGCGGAACAGCACTCCGCCCTCGAGTGCCACGGGCGCCGACTCGCGCGCCCGGACGACCGCGGTCTCGACCGGCGCCGACGCGCCCTGGTCGAACACGGCGGACAGCGGGACCCCCAGCGCGTCCACGAGGGCGATCAGCCGGCCGACCGAGGGCTGCATCGCTCCGCGCTCGATCTGCGAGACGGCGCTCACGGAGATGCCGAGTCGCCCGGCGAGTGCCTTCAGCGACAGGCCCGCCGAGAGCCGCAGCTCCCGCAGCCGGGCGCCGAGTCCGGCCCCGTCCGCGATCGCCCGGGCGGCTGCCTCGTCGGGCGCGGTGTCGTCGGAGGGCATGGCCCGTCCCCTCTCGCGGATCGTCACACAGCCGTAACGGAGCCGAAACGAGCGGCGGCCTCCCGACTCGTAGCGTGGCCCGCGTGAAGTGATCACTTCACTCGGAACGCTCTCCGCGACGCCCCGCCTCCTCGGCCGGACGTCCCGACCACCCTGACACATCCGCTCCGTGCCGCTCTGCGCACGACCGCCCGAGAGGTGGATCCACCCATGTCCGACCGCGTCACCGCACCCCGAGTCACCGCTCCCCCCGTCGATCCGGATCCCGCCGCCGCGGCGAGCGCCGGCTACGACGACCGCCTCTCCAACGAGGACCTCGCCCCGCTCCGGAAGCAGCGCTGGTCGAGCTACAACATCTTCGCGTTCTGGATGTCGGACGTGCACAGCGTCGGCGGGTACGTGACCGCGGGCTCGCTCTTCGCGCTGGGCCTGGCCGGCTGGCAGGTGCTCGTCGCCCTGGTGGTGGGCATCGTGATCGTGCAGGTCTTCTGCAACCTCGTCGCCAAGCCCAGCCAGGTCACCGGCGTGCCCTACCCCGTCATCAACCGGGCGATCTTCGGCATCCGCGGCGCGAACATCCCGGCGATCATCCGCGGACTGATCGCGATCGCCTGGTACGGCGTGCAGACCTACCTGGCGGCGCAGTCGCTGAACATCGTCTTCCTCAAGTTCTTCCCGGGCATGGCCGCCCTGAACACGCCCGAGGCGTCGTTCCTCGGCCTCTCGGCTCTGGGCTACCTCTCCTACGCGATCCTCTGGGTCGCGCAGGCCGCGCTGTTCTGGCGGGGCATGGAGTCGATCCGCCGCTTCATCGACTGGGCGGGACCGGCGGTCTACGTGGTGATGCTCGTGCTGGCCGTCTACCTGGTGTCGCAGGCGGGCTGGGAGAACATCTCGCTCACCCTCGGCTCCGGCGAGCCGCTCGACCTCGCCGCCGCGGTGCCGGTGATGATCTCGGCCGTCGCCCTGGTCGTCTCCTACTTCTCGGGCCCGATGCTCAACTTCGGCGACTTCTCCCGGTACGCCCGCAGCTACGGCGCCGTGAAGCGCGGCAACCTGCTCGGCCTCCCGATCAACTTCCTCTTCTTCTCCCTCCTCACCGTGATCACCGCCTCGGCGACCGTGCCGGTCTTCGGCGAGCTGATCACCGACCCGATCGAGACCGTCGAGCGGATCGACACCTGGTTCGCCGTGCTCCTCGGCGGGCTCACCTTCGTCATCGCGACGATCGGCATCAACATCGTCGCCAACTTCATCTCCCCCGCGTTCGACTTCTCCAACGTCAACCCGAAGAAGATCAGCTGGCGGATGGGCGGCATGATCGCCGCCGTCGGCTCGGTGCTGCTCACCCCGTGGAACTGGTACTCGAACGACACCGCCATCCACTACACGCTCGGCATCCTCGGCGCGCTGATCGGACCGCTGTTCGGCGTCCTCATCGCGGGCTACTACCTGATCAGCCGCCAGCGCGTCTGGGTGGACGACCTCTACACGATGAGCGAGAAGGGCCGCTACTGGTTCTCGCGCGGCTTCAACCCCAACGCCGTCTGGGCGACCGTGATCGGCGGAGTCCCCTCCGTCGCCTCGGTGCTCGTGCCGCGCTGGATCGCGGAGGCGGGAGGCGCGGAGTTCACCTGGCTCGGCGACTACAGCTGGTTCCTCGGCTGCGGGCTCGGGTTCGTCGCGATGGCCGTGCTCGAGCGGCGCGCGCCGCGGATCGGGCGCCTCGACGAGGACCTCGAGAACGTCAGCGACGGCTCGACCGTCTGATCCGGCCGGCACGGAGGAGGGATCCGCTCCGGCCGCTCCGCATCCCGCGGACCGGCGGCCGGGCGGGCCCCTCCCCCTCCCGGCACCCGAAGCGAGGAACCACCATGCGCATCACCGTCGTCAACCCGAACACCAGCACTGCGATGACCGCGGCGATCGGCCGGGCCGCCCGCTCCGTCGCCTCGCTCGGCACCGAGATCACGGCCGTCACCCCGCCGATGGGTCCGGCATCGATCGAGAGCCACTACGACGAGGCGCTCGCCGTGCCCGGCGTCCTGCACGAGATCGCCCGGGCGGAGGCGGCCGGCAGCGACGGCGCGGTCGTCGCGTGCTTCGGCGACCCGGGTGTCGATGCCGCGCGCGAGATCGCGAGCGGCCCGGTCGTGGGGATCGCCGAGGCCGCCATGCACATGGCCGCGCTCGTCGGCCGGGGCTTCAGCGTGGTCACCACGCTCTCGCGCACGAGCGGCCGCGCCTGGGACATCGCCCGCCGCGCCGGGTTCGGCGACGCCTGCCGCCAGGTGCGCGCCTGCGACATCCCGGTGCTCGAACTCGACGACCCCCGCTCCGACGCCCGCCGCGCGATCCTGGCGGAGTGCGCCGAAGCGCTGGCCGTCGACGGGTCCGACTCGATCGTGCTGGGCTGCGCCGGGATGGCCGACCTGTGCCGCGACCTCTCACGGGAACTGGGCGTGCCCGTGATCGACGGCGTCGCCTCGGCGGTGCGCCTGGTGGAGGGGCTCGTCGCGATGGGCGTCAGCACCTCGCGGCGCGACGAGTACGCCGCGCCGCGGACGAAGGCGATGGCGGGGCTGCTCGCTCCGTTCGAGCGGGTCTGAGGCTCCGCGCCCCGTGCGGTCGGGCGTTCTGCCGGACCCCCGACCCGGACCCACCTGCGAGGATCGGGGGATGAGCGTCCTCCGCGATCTCGGCCTCGGTGCCCGGCTCTTCCTCAGCGGCTTCCGCACCTGGGTCCGCTCGCCGCGGGCGATGCTCCTCGGCGCGATCCCGCCCCTGATCGTCGGCCTGGTCTTCGTCGGCGTACTGGTCCTGGTGCTCACGCGGGTGCAGGACGCGGTGACCGCGCTCACCCCGTTCGCCGGCGGCTGGGACGAGGGCACGGCCGCCACCGTCCGCCTGGTGCTCTCGATCGCGGTGGTCGGCGCCGTGCTCGCCCTCGGCGTGGTCCTCTTCGCCACGGTGACCCTGCTGGTCGGCGACCCCTTCTACGAGCGGATCTGGCGGCGGGTCGAGGACGACCTCGGCGGCGTGCCCGACGAGCGCGAGAGCACCTTCTGGCAGGGGGTCGGCCGCGGCCTCCGCGACTCCGCCGTGCTGGTCGCCACCTCCCTCGGGATCGGCGTGGTCCTGGTGCTGCTGGGCCTGGTGCCGGTGGTCGGCTCGATCGTCGGCCTCGGCGCGGGCGCCCTGGTCGGCGGGAGGGCCCTCGCGCTCGAGCTGACCGGGTTCGCGGGCGACGCCCGGGGGCTCTCCCTCCGCGACCGCCGCCGCCTCCTCGGCGAGCACCGCGCGGTCTCGCTCGGCTTCGGCATCGCCGTCTACCTGGCGTTCCTCGTCCCCGGGGGCGCGGTCGTCGCCACCCCCGCCGCGACGGCCGGCGCGACCCTCCTGCTCCGGACCCTGCGGGGCGAGCCGACCGAGCGGCCGGCCGCCTGACACCGCTTGGCCGCTGCCCGGCTCTCCCCTAGACTCGCGGCGTGCGCACGTCGATCCGAAGCCCCTGGTGGCCCGCCTCCTAGGCGGACCGACGCGCAGACCCCTCGCACGCGACCGCCTCCTCCGGGCGGTCGTTCTGCATGTCAGGGCCCGGGTGGGGCACGACCCGATACAAGGACCACGATGACCTCGCTCCTCTCCCGCATCCTCGCCTCCGACGGGACGCTGCCGTTCGCGGTGGTCCTCCGCCAGGGCCGCGACGCCGTCGACGTGTTCACGGGCGACGTGCTCGACGTCGAGGGCCTGGCCGACATCCCGCTCGACGGCGACGACGTGCTGACCCTCGTGCCCTACCGGCAGGTGCGCGAGCGCGGCTTCGCGGCGAAGGACGACGGAGCCCCTCTGCGCAACCTCGTGGTGCGCGAGCGCGAGAGCGTCCCCCTGGCGGAGGTGCTGCGGCTCCTGCCCGAGCGGGAGATCCCGGTCGAGGAGCGCGGCTTCGACGTGCCGGACGACGAGTACGCCGACATCGTCCGCCGGGTGATCGAGGACGAGATCGGCCGCGGCGAGGGCGCCAACTTCGTCATCAACCGCGCCTTCGTCGCGCAGACCGACGCGCCGCCCGTCGAGGCGGTCCTGGCCTGGTTCCGCCGCCTGCTCACCGACGAGTCCGGCGCGTACTGGACCTTCGCGATCCACACCCCCGGCGTCGACGGCGCGCAGACGGTCACCGCCGTCGGCGCGACCCCCGAGCGCCACGTCTCGGTGCGCGACGGCGTCGCCATGATGAACCCGATCAGCGGCACCTTCCGCCACCCCGCGGCCGGACCCACCGGGGAGGAGGTGCTCGCGTTCCTCGCCGACGTCAAGGAGAGCGAGGAGCTCTTCATGGTCGTGGACGAGGAGATGAAGATGATGAGCGCGGTCTGCCCGGACGGCGGCCGCATCCTCGGGCCGTTCCTCAAGCAGATGTCGCGGCTCAGCCACACCGAGTACCTGCTCGAGGGCCGCACCGGACTCGACGTGCGCGAGGTCCTGCGGCTGACGATGTTCGCGCCCACCGTCACCGGCTCGCCGATGGAGAACGCGTGCGCCGTGATCGCCGAGTACGAGAAGGAGCCCCGCGGCTACTACTCCGGCGTGCTCGCCCTCTTCGAGCCGGAGGAGCACGGCTACACGGTCGACGCCCCCATCCTCATCCGCACCGCCTACCTCCGCGCGGACGGCCGCCTCACCGTGCCGGCCGGCGCGACGCTCGTGCGCCACTCCACCCCCGAGGGCGAGGTCGCCGAGACGCGGGCGAAGGCGTCGGGCGTCCTCTCCGCCCTGGGCCTGCTGCCGCACCGCGAGGTGCCGCCGGCCATCGACCTGAACGCGCAGCCGGGCGTGCAGGAGGCGCTCGAGGCGCGCAACGAGCGGCTCGCCTCGTTCTGGCTCCGGCCCCAGGCGCCCGAGCACATCGCCGGCCTCGCCGGGCACACCGCGCTGATCGTCGACAACGAGGACCAGTTCACGACGATGCTCGCCCACCAGCTGCGCCACCTCGGGATGGACGCCCGGGTCGAGCGCTGGTCGGAGGTCGCCGACGTGCTGAGCGACGACCTCGTCGTCTTCGGCCCCGGCCCGGGCGACCCCCGCGACGACTCCGACCCGCGGATCGCGCACCTGCGCTCGCTGATGACCACGCGCCTCGAGGCGGAGCGGCCGATGCTCGCCGTCTGCCTCAGCCACCAGATGCTGTCGCTGCTGGCGGGCCTCCCGGTCGAGCCGCTGCCCGCGCCCCGCCAGGGCGTGCGCCTGGCGGTGGACGTGTTCGGCGAGGACGCCGCGATCGGCTTCTACAACACCTTCTCCTCGGTCGCCCCCGGCGTCGCGCGCACGCCCCGGCTGGGGCTCGAGGTCTCGGTCGACCCGGAGACGGGAGTGGTCAACGCCCTGCGCGGCGAGCACGTCGCGTCGGTGCAGGGGCACCTGGAGTCGGTGCTCTCCTCCGACGGCCTGCGCACCCTGGAGCGGCTGGTCCGCACCGCGACCGCCCAGCCCGCGCGCGCATGAGCGGCCTGCGGCTGATCGCGTCGCCCGCCTACCCGGCCGAGCTGCAGGAGGCGGTGGCCGCCGCCGTGCGCGCGGCGGCCGAGGCGGCGCGCGGCTGGTACGGGCGCGGCGACAAGGTCGCGGCTGACGAGGCGTCGGTCGCGGCGATGCGCGCCGTGCTGGCCGACGCTCCGTTCGACGGCGTCGTCGTGATCGGCGAGGGCGAGAAGGACGAGGCCCCGATGCTCGCGAACGGCGAGCGCCTCGGCCGCGCCTCCGCTCCCTCCTGCGACGTGGCGGTCGATCCGCTCGACGGCACCCGGCTCACGGCGGAGGGGCTCCCCGGCTCGGTGAGCGTGATCGCGCTCGCCCCGCGCGGCACGCTGTTCGACCCGCGCGACGTGTTCTACATGGACAAGCTGGTCTGCTCTGCAGCGGGCCGGGGCGCCGTCTCGCTCGACCTCCCTCCCGCCGAGAACGCCGCACGGCTGGCGGCGGCGCTCGGGAAGCCCGTCGCGGAGCTGGTCGTCGTCGTGCTCGACAAGCCGCGTCACTCCGGGCTGATCGCGGCCCTGCGCGCGGTCGGGGTCGCGCTCGAGCTGCGCGGCGAGGGCGACGTGTCGGTCGCGATCGAGGCGGCCGATCCCGCGGGCCGCGTCGACCTCGTCCTCGGCATCGGCGGCACCCCGGAGGGAGTGGTCGCCGCGTGCGCCGTCCGCGCCCTCGGCGGGGTCATGGAGGGGCGCCTCGCCCCCCAGACCGCACCGGAGCGCGCCAACGCCCTGGCCGCCGGCCACGACCTCGACCGCCTGCTGACCCTGGAGGACCTGGTCTCCTCGGACGACGTGCTCTTCGCGGGCTGCGCGGTCTGAGACCTCTCCCGCGGGCAGGACCTCGCCCGGGAACGCCGAAGGCCCCGGTTCGACGCGCGAACCGGGGCCTTCTCGCTGTAGCGGGAGCGGGACTTGAACCCGCGACACCACGATTATGAGCCGTGTGCTCTAACCACCTGAGCTACCCCGCCGCGCGTTCTTCGCAGGTCTGGCCTGCGGGGAACGGAGCCCCCTGTGGGAATCGGACCCACTACCTCTTCCTTACCAAGGAAGTGCTCTACCAATGAGCTAAGGGGGCGCACCTGCGGGTCTGACAGCCCCTCTCGGGGCGTGCCCGCGATTTGGCACCGTTAGACGATAGCACCTCCGCGGAGCGTCGATGACCGCGGGGGACGCGCCCCCGCGGCCGCCCGTCTGCGGCTACGCCCGGCTCGCCTCGTCGAGCGCGGCGAGCTCCTCGGCGCTCAGCTCGAGGGAGGCCGAGGCGATCAGCGCCGGCAGCTGCTCCATCACGCGGGCGCTGGCGATCGGCGCGCCCACTCCGGGCTGCGAGCGGAGCCACGCGAGCGCCACCGTCGCCACCTCGGCGCCGTGCGCCTCCGCCGCCGCATCGAGCGCCGCCAGCACCCGGCGGCCGCGGCCGTCGAGGTAGCGGGAGGCGCCGTCGGCGCGCGGACCCTCGGGCGTCGATCCGTCGCGGTACTTGCCGGTCAGGAATCCTGACGCCAGGGCGGAGTAGGGGACGACGGCCAGCCCCGCCTCGCGGGCGAGGGGCAGCAGGTCGGCCTCGATCCCGCGCTCCACGAGGTTGTAGTGCGGCTGCAGCGCGACGGGCGCGTGCAGGCCCTCCTCGCCCGCGATGCGCAGCCACTCCGCGACGCGCTCGGCGCTGAAGTTCGACACTCCGATCGCGCGGACGAGGCCCTGGTCCACGAGCTCGGAGAACACGGCGGCGATGTCGGCCATCGGCACGGCCTCGTCGTCGAAGTGGGCGTAGTAGAGGTCGATCCGGTCGGTCGCGAGGCGCTCGAGGGAGGCGCGGGCGGCCGCACGCACGGTGTCGGGCGCGAGGCCGGTGAACTGCGGGTGGCGGCCCGCCTTCGTCGCGATCACCACGTCGTCCCGGTCCCCCGAGCGCTGCGCGAGCCACTCGCCGATGATCGTCTCGGACTCGCCGCCCGTGTTGCCCGGGACCCAGGCGGAGTAGGCGTCGGCGGTGTCGATGAAGTCGCCGCCCGCGGCCGTGTAGCCGTCGAGGACGTCGAAGGAGGTCTGCCGGCCCGCGGTCCAGCCGAAGACGTTGCCGCCGAGCGAGAGCGGGAAGACGTCGATGCCGGAGTCGCCGAGCGGCGAGCGGGTGACGGAGGAGGATGCTGCGCTGTCGATGCTCATCCCCCGATTCAAGACCCGCTCCCCGCCGTGATCGATCCCCCTCCCGCGCATGCGCGGCAAGGACTCAGGCTCTCAGCGCCGCGGGTAGTCGGCGTAGGCGAAGCGCGTCGAGTCCGGCGCCCAGCCGGAGACGTTGATCGTCCCCTGCCCGCCGTGGAGGCGCTCCAGCACGCGGCCGGGCTCGAGCGTCGAGCGCCCGGGGAGGTCGAGCAGCCGCAGCTCGACGTCGACGTTCTCGGGGTGCCCGGCCGTCCCCTCCGGATAGGCGAGGTAGAGCAGGTGCGCGCCGTCGGGCGACTCGTGCGGGAACCAGTCGACCGTGCCCGACTCGACCAGGCGGGAGAGCGCGGAGCCGTCGAGGCCGATGCGGAACAGCTGCGCCCCGCCCCCGGCCCGCTCGGAGTTGAAGACGAGGGTGCGGCCGTCGGCCGAGACGTCGACGCCGTCGTCCGCCGGCTCGTCGTCGGTCAGGGCGGTGAGCGCGCCTCCCCCGGCCGGCATCGTGTAGACGTCGGTCCGCCACCGCCCGGAGGCGTCGCCGCCGCCGATCAGCGCGAGGGTCGCGCCGTCGGGCGAGACGCCGTGCAGGTAGTGCTTGAAGCGCGCGCCCTCGCGCTCGGCGGTCAGGCGGCGGGCGGGGGCGGAGCCGTCGAGCTCGACCGCGTACAGGTGCCCGTCGCGCGCCGAGACGTAGGCGAGCCCGCCGGACGGGGCGAGCACGTGGTCGTTGTTGAGCTCGGCCGGCACTCCGTCGAGCGGGATCGGCTCGAGCACGGGCGCCCCCTCGAGCGGCAGCCGGAAGAGGCCGCCGTCGCCGTTCACGATCAGGGCGGAGCCGTCCGGAGTCCAGTTCGGCGCCTCCACGAGGACGGAGTCGGACTCGAAGACGGTCGTCGACTCCCCCGACGCGAGGTCGTGGACGCGGAGTCGGCAGAGCTGGTCGGGGAGGAGCGAGCGGGCCATGCTCCCCACGGTAGGGCCCTGGCGGATCACGACGGGGCCGTCAAGCCTCCGCGCACTCAGGTTCCGCGGGAGGGCGCTCCGATATTCTTGACCGACGTATGCGCTGGGTACACCTTGGGAGGAACATGTGATGCTCCTCATCCTCGTGATCTCGTTCGCGATCGCCGTGGTGACCCCTTGGCTGGTGGACCGGTTCGGGCCGAAGACGTTCTACGCGCTGGCGCTGATCCCGGCCGCGAGCTTCGTCGCCACCGCGGCCGCCCTGCCGACGATCCTCGACGGCGGCGAGATCCGCGAGTCCGTGCCGTGGATCCCCGCGCTCGACATCGCCCTCTCCTTCCGCCTGGACGCGCTCTCGATCGTCCTCGCCCTCGTGGTCAGCGGAGTCGGCGCCCTGGTCCTCGCCTACTGCGCGACGTACTTCAGCCGCGACGAGCCCTCGCTGGGCCGGTTCGCAGCGCTCCTGTCCGCGTTCGCCGGAGTGATGTACGGGCTGGTCACGGCCGACGACGTGATCATCCTCTTCGTCTTCTGGGAGGCGACGAGCGTCCTCTCCTACCTCCTCATCGGCCACTACAGCGGGCGCAAGGAGAGCCGGGGTGCCGGTCTCCAGGCGCTCCTGGTCACGACTCTCGGCGGGCTGGCGATGCTGGTCGGGATCATCGTCCTGATCGTGCAGGCCGGCACCACGAGCCTCTCCGGGATCGTCGCCGCCGCCCCCTCCGGCCCGATCGTGTCGACGGCGCTGGTGCTGGTGCTGCTCGGCGCGTTCTCGAAGTCCGCTCTGGTGCCGTTCCACTTCTGGCTGCCGGCCGCGATGGCCGCTCCCACGCCGGTCAGCGCCTACCTGCACGCCGCTGCGATGGTGAAGGCGGGCATCTACCTCGTCGCGCGCCTCGCGCCGGGCTTCGCCGACGACTCCGTCTGGCTGCCCGTGGTGGTGAGCGTCGGAGTCTGGACCATGCTCGTCGGCGGCTGGCGCTCGCTCCGGCAGTACGACCTCAAGCTCGTGCTGGCCTACGGCACCGTCAGCCAGCTCGGCTTCCTGACCGTCGCCGTCGGCTTCGGCTCGCGCGACGCCGCGCTGGCCGGACTGACCCTGCTCGTCGCCCACGCCCTCTTCAAGGCGCTGCTCTTCCTCACCGTCGGCATCGTCGACCACCGCGCCGGCACGCGCGACCTCCGCAAGCTCAGCGGCCTGGGACGGCAGGCGCCGGTGCTCGCGGGCGCCGCCCTCGTCGGCGTGCTGTCGATGGCGGGCATCCCGCCGCTGCTGGGCTTCGTCGCCAAGGAGGCCGTGTTCACGAGCCTGATCTCGGCGATCGAGCAGGACTCGTTCTGGGCCTGGGTCGCGCTGGTCGGCCTCGTCCTCGGCTCGATCCTCACCGTGGCCTACTCCGCGCGCTTCTTCTGGGGCGCCTTCGCCCGCAAGAAGGGGCTCGAGGACACGCACCTGCACGCCGAGCCGTGGACCTTCACCGCCGCCCCGGTGCTGCTGGCCGCCGCCAGCGTGATCGGCGGGATCGCCGCCTCCGTGCTCGACCCGCTCGTCGCCGTCTACGCGGACACCCTCCCCTACGCCGCTCCGGACGCCGACCCGGAGCTCGCCGCCGCCGCGGAGGCCTCCGACCACGGCGGCTACCACCTCGCGCTCTGGCACGGCTTCGAGCCCGCGCTGGCACTCAGCGCCCTCGTGATCGCCGTCGGACTCCTCCTCTTCGCCAAGCGCGTCGCCGTCGCGCGCGCCCAGTCGATGCTGCCCAACCGGATCGACTCCGCCGAGGGCTACTGGGCCACCGTCCGCTGGCTCGACCGTGTCGCCAGCACGGTCACCGAGTCCGTCCAGCGCGGCTCGCTCCCCCGCTACCTGACGGTGATCTTCGCGGTCTTCGTCCTCGGCGTCGGCGGTGCGGCCGCCCTCAACCGCACCTGGCCGGGCGATCTCGTCTTCTGGGACAGCCCGGGCCAGCTCGCGGTCGCGGCCGTGATGATCCTCGCGGCGGTGCTGTGCGCGATCGCCCGCAACCGCGTCGCCGCCGTGCTGCTGGCCGGCGCCACCGGCTACGGGATGGTGGCCCTCTTCGCCCTGCAGGGTGCACCGGACCTCGCCCTCACCCAGGCGCTGATCGAGACGGTGACCCTCGTGGTCTTCGTCCTGGTGCTGCGCCGCCTCCCGACCCGCATCGCCGCGAAGCACCAGCCGATGCGCAAGCGCCTGCGCGCCGTCATCGGCATCGCGGTCGGAGCGGTCATGGCCCTCGCCGCCACCATCGCCCTCGGCGCCCGGACCGCGACGCCGATCTCGGCCGAGCTGCCCCGCCTCGCCTACGAGGAGGGCAAGGGCCGCAACATCGTCAACGTCCTGCTCGTCGACATCCGCGCCTGGGACACGATGGGCGAGATCTCGGTCCTCGTCGTGGTCGCCACCGGCGTCGCGAGCCTGATCTTCCTCTCCAGCCGGGCCGGAGGCGCTCCCCGCCTCGAGTCGCAGAGCGCCGACGACCGCCGCGAGCGCGCGATGGACCTGACCGCCTCCTCCGCCGACGCCGAGCGCGACGGCGACCGCGGCTCCTGGCTCGTCGCCGGGCGCACGCTCCGGCCGGAGAACCGCTCGATCGTGCTCGAGGTGCTGGTGCGCCTGCTCTTCCACCCCGCGATGATCGTGTCGGTCTACCTGCTCTTCACCGGTCACAACACCCCGGGCGGAGGCTTCGCGGGCGGCCTGCTCGCCGGTCTCGCCCTCGTCGCGCGCTACCTCGCCGGCGGCCGCTTCGAGCTCGGCGAGGCCGCGCCGATCGACGCGGGCAAGGTCCTCGGACTCGGCCTCTTCTTCGCCGTCGGCACCGCCGTCTCCTCCCTCGCCTTCGGCCTCGAGGTCCTCGAGTCGAGCTGGCTCGACCTCGAGGTGCCGGTGCTGGGCGAGCTCCACCTGGGCACGTCCACCCTCTTCGACATCGGGGTTTACCTGATCGTGATCGGCCTCGCCCTCGACATCCTCCGCAGCCTCGGCGGCGAGGTCGACCGCCACGGCGAGGAGGCCGAGCAGGGCTCCCCCTCGGGCGACGGCGTCACGCACTCGACGGACAGCACCCCCGGCCCCGGCCAGGGCACGGTCGACGGGCTCGAGACCTCGCTCCCCACCGGCTCCACGGTCGTCGGCGGACCGGGCAGGGGGGACGGCGCATGAGCATCACCCTCGTCCTCGTCGTCGTGATGGCGGTGATGTACGCGGCGGGCGTCTACCAGATGCTCGAGCGCAGCCTCACCCGCATCCTGATCGGGTTCCTGCTCGTCGGGAACGCGACCAACATCCTCATCCTGCTGATGGCCGGCCGCTCGGGCATCGCGCCGTTCGTCACCGACGACGGGCGCTCCTACGAGCAGATCGCCGCCGAGATGGCCGACCCGCTGCCGCAGGCGCTGATCCTCACCGCGATCGTGATCACCTTCGGGGTGTCCGCCTTCCTCCTCGCGATGATCTACCGGCGCTGGCGCCTCGCCAACGCCGACCAGGTGGAGGACGACGAGACCGACGCCTCCGTCCGCGAGGACGCGGCGGGCATCTCGGCCCAGACCACCGCCGACGACCGGGCGCTCGACGTCCTGCTCGAGTCCAGCGACGAGGGCACCGCCGCCAAGCACGGGGAGAGCGCCATGACCGACGACAGGAAGGAGGACCGATGAACGCCCTGATCCCGCTCGTCGTCACCCTCCCCCTCCTGGGAGCGGCCGTCGCGCTGATCCTCGGACGCCACCGGCGCGCGCAGATCACCGTGAACATCGTGACGCTCTCGAGCGTTCTGGTGATCTCCTCGGTGATGCTCGTGCTGGTCCTCACCGGCGACGGAGGCGGCAGCGCCGTCTACGTGGGCGGCTGGGAGCCGCCGTGGGGCATCGTGCTGGTCGTCGATCCGCTCGCCGCGCTGATGCTCGTGATCACCTCGATCACCCTGCTGGGCGTCCTGCTGTTCTCGGTCGGCCAGGGCCTCGTCGACGGCAACCGCGAGACGCCGGTCACGATCTTCCACCCGACCTACCTGATCCTCTCGGCGGGCATCCTCAACGCCTTCGTCGCGGGCGACCTCTTCAACCTCTACGTCGGCTTCGAGATCCTGCTGGCCGCGAGCTACGTGCTGATCACCCTGGGCGGCACCGCGCCGCGGATCCGCGCCGGCACGACCTACGTGGTCGTCAGCCTGGTCTCGAGCGTGTTCTTCCTCTCGGCCATCGGCCTGCTCTATGGCGCCACCGGCACGGTCAACATGGCGCAGCTCTCGATCCGCATCGCCGAGCTCCCCGCCGACGTGCAGCTGGTGCTCCACGTGGTGCTGCTGCTCGGCTTCGGGATCAAGGCGGCCGTCTTCCCCCTGTCGTTCTGGCTCCCGGACTCGTACCCCACGGCTCCGGCGCCGGTCACCGCCGTCTTCGCCGGACTCCTCACCAAGGTCGGCGTGTACGCGCTGATCCGCACCGAGACCCTGCTCTTCCCCGGCGGGAGGCTGAGCGAGGTGCTGCTGGTGGTGGCGCTGCTGACGCTGATCGTCGGCATCCTCGGCGCCGTCGCGCAGGCCGACATCAAGCGGATGCTGTCCTTCACGCTGGTCTCGCACATCGGCTACATGGTCTTCGGGATCGCCGTGGGCACCCCGGCCGGCTACGCGGCGACGATCTTCTACGTCATCCACCACATCACCGTGCAGACGACGCTCTTCCTCGCGACCGGCCTGATCGAGCGCGTCGGCGGCACCACCTCGATCCTGCGCCTCGGCGGGCTGCTCAAAGCCTCGCCGCTGCTGGCGCTGCTCTACTTCATCCCCGCGATGAACCTCGGCGGGATCCCGCCGTTCACCGGCTTCCTCGGCAAGGTGGGGCTCTTCGTCGCCGGCACGGAGTCGGCCGTCGACCAGCCGTCGTGGCTGATCTGGGCCGTCATCGCCGCCGGGGCCGTGACCTCGCTCCTGACCCTCTACGCCGTCGCGCGCGTCTGGAACATGGTCTTCTGGCGCCGCCAGGAGGAGGTGCCCGGCTACGAGTCGCCCCTGATCGACCAGCTGCAGGAGGACCCCCACGACACGGGCAGCATCCGCACCCGCCACTCGCCGCCGATGATGGTGCTCGCCACCGCGGGGATGGTCGTGGTCGGCGTCGTGCTGACCGTCGGCGCCGGTCCCCTCTACGACGCGAGCGAGCGAGCGGCGAGCGCGGTCGCCGACCCCGCGACCTACATCGCGACCGTCTACCGCGACTCGTCCTTCGGAGAGGAGGGGCCGCGATGAGCCCCCGCCGCCGCGTCGACATCTGGAACCGCGTCGCGATGTTCGTGACCCTCGTCGGCATCTGGGTGCTGCTCTGGGACGACGTCTCGGTGCTGTCGATCGTCACCGGCTTCCTGGTCGCCCTGCTGATCACCCGGGTGTTCTACCTGCCGCCGGTCGAGTTCTCGAACCGCATCAACCCGTGGTTCGTGCTCCTCTTCCTCCTGCGCCTGCTGGCCGACATCGCGGTGGCCTCGGTGCGGGTGTCCTGGCAGATCCTGACCCTGCCGGTTCCGGTGCACAACGCCATCGTCGCCGTGCACCTGCGCAGCCGCTCCGAGGGGATGCTCGTCTGGACGACGGAGGCCGTCTCGCTCGTCCCCGGCTCCCTGGTGATCGACGTGGACCCGCAGCTGAACGTCCTCTACCTGCACGTGCTCGGCGTGACCCACGACGAGGGCGAGCGGATCGACGAGGTGCGCCGGACGGTCCTCCGGACGGAAGCGCGCATCGTCCGGGCCATCGGCTCCCGCGAGGACGTGCAGCGGGTGAACCGGCCGATCGAGGCCGGATCGGGGGTGGTCCGGTGATCGACTGGCTGATCTGGATCCTGGTGCCGGTCTTCGGCGCCGCCTGCCTGCTCGCGCTCGTGCGGATCCTCCGCGGTCCGTCCGTGCTCGACCGGGTCGTCGCGGCCGACGTGCTCGTCGCGACGATCATCTGCGGGATCGGCGCCGAGATGGCGGTCAACCACCACGCGCGGACCCTGCCCGTCGCGCTCGGGCTCGCGCTGTTCGCCGTCTTCGGATCGATCAGCGTCGCCAAGTTCATGGCCAACCGCGAGGAGGACTGACATGGACCTGTTCTTCGACGTGCTCACCGCTGTGCTGCTGCTGGTCGGCGCCCTGCTCTCGCTGCTGGCCGCGATCGGCCTGATGCGGTTCGACGACCTGCTCTCCCGGATGCACGCGGGCACGAAGCCGCAGGTGCTCGGACTGATCTGCGTGATGCTCGCGGTCGCCATCCGGAACCCCGGCTTCGCCGCCGCGGGGACCATCGTGCTGGTGATCGGCTTCCAGCTGCTGACCGTGCCCGTCTCGGCGCACATGGTCGGCCGGGCGGCCTACCGGGCCGAGGCCGTCTCTCCCGGGTACCTCGTCGCCGACGAGCTCGCGGAGGCGGTCACCCGCGCCGACGAGCAGGCCCGCGCGACCGGGCCCGAGACCGCGCACGCGTCCGAGGAGCGGGCGCGCACCTCCTCCGCGCCCCCGCCCGAGGACGAGGACGGCCCGGCCGCGACCGCCTAGGCGACGAGGACGAGCTGCACGGCGGAGGCGCCGGTCATGCTGCGCAGCGCGAATCCTCCGATCGCGAGGGTGACGGCGACCAGGCCGCCGACCAGCAGCACCAGCAGCGGCACCACCCACAGCAGCGCCCGTCGGCGTCGGGCTCGGGCCTCGTCCGGCGTCTCATCGATCACCCGTCGACTGTACGGGACGGCGGAGGGCGCGCCCCCGGCGCCCCTGAGCCGCCCGATAAACTCGACCCCATGACCCTGGACTCCGCTCTCTCCGGCGCGCCCGAGAACTCCCCCGGCCCCGACTCCGAGGCCGAGCACCGCCGGGCAGCCGAGTGGTGGCGCACCGCCGTCATCTACCAGATCTACCCGCGCTCCTTCGCGGACGCGGACGGCGACGGCATCGGCGACCTGCCCGGCATCGCCTCGCGCCTCGAGAGCCTCGCCGAGCTCGGCGTCGACGCGATCTGGCTCTCGCCCTTCATGACCTCGCCGCAGAAGGACGCGGGCTACGACGTCGCCGACTACTGCGACGTCGATCCGCTCTTCGGCACCCTCGCCGACTTCGACGCGATGCTCGCCCGCGCTCACGCCCTGGGCATCCGGATCATCGTCGACCTCGTCCCCAACCACTCCTCCAGCGCCCACCGCTGGTTCCAGGAGGCGCTCGCCGCTCCCGCGGGCAGCGCCGAGCGGGCGCGCTACCTGTTCCGCGACGGCCGGGGCGAGTCGGGCGAGCTGCCCCCGAACAACTGGGAGTCTGTCTTCGGCGGCCCCGCGTGGACACGCGTCATGGAGCCCGACGGCTCGGCCGGCCAGTGGTACCTGCACCTCTTCGACACCTCGCAGCCCGACTTCGACTGGACGAACGAGTGGGTGCGCGAGCGCTTCCGGGAGGTCCTCCGCTTCTGGCTCGACCGCGGCGTCGACGGCTTCCGCGTCGACGTCGCGCACGGGATGATCAAGGCCGAGGGGCTGCCCGACTACACGCCGCCCGCCGACAGCGGGTCGATGGGCGGAGTCGCTCCCGCCGACGGCGAGGAGCCCGCCACCGCCCCCTACTGGGCGCAGGACGGCGTCCACGAGATCTACCGCGACTGGCACTCCCTGCTCGCCGAGTACCCGGACGACCGCGTGCTCTGCGCCGAGGCGTGGGTGCAGCCGCTCTCCAAGCTCGCCCGCTGGGTCCGCCCCGACGAGATGCACCAGGCCTTCAACTTCGCCTACCTCGAGACCCCGTGGAGCGCACCCGCCCTCCGCGACATCATCGACTCGTCCGTCGAGGCCTTCGCCGCCGTCGGCGCCCCGTCGACCTGGGTGCTGTCGAACCACGACGTCGTGCGCCACGCGAGCCGCCTCGCACTGACGTCCGACAACCCGCAGGGCTACGGCATCGGCCCGCGCACGCCCGGACTCCCCGACCCCGTCCTGGGGCTGCGCCGCGCTCGTGCCGCGACCGCCCTCATGCTCGCGCTCCCCGGCTCCGCCTACGTCTACCAGGGCGAGGAGCTCGGGCTCCCCGAGGCGATCGACCTGCCGGACTCGGCGCGTCAGGACCCGACCTGGTTCCGCACCGGCGGTGAGCGCTACGGCCGTGACGGCTGCCGGGTGCCGATCCCGTGGGAGGCGGACGCGCCCGCGTACGGCTTCAGCGGCTCCGGCGACTCCTGGCTGCCGCAGCCCGGCGACTGGGCGCCGCTCGCGCGCGACCGCCAGCGCGGTGTCGCGGGCTCGACGCTCGAGCTGTACCGGTCCCTGCTCGCGGTGCGCCGCGCCGAGGACCTGGGCTCCGGTGCCGTCGAATGGCTCGAGGGCTACCCGGAGGACGTCGTGGCGTTCCGCAACGGAGCCGTCGCGGTGATCGCGAACCTCGGCGAGGCTCCGGTCGAGCTGCCCGTCGGCTCCGTGGTGCTGTCCTCGGAGGAGCTGCACGAGCCGGCGCTGCCCGCCGACACCACGGTCTGGCTGCGCGCGGAGTAGCGGGCCGCGGGGTCCGCCCGGCGGCTCCCGCGTCCCGCCGCCGGATCAGCGCCCGGCGTTGGCCTTGAGCCAGAGGTAGGAGTCGACCTTCGTCACGCCGTCGAGGCGGATCTCGAAGTGCAGGTGCGGGCCGGTCGACATGCCGGTCGTGCCCACCAGGCCGAGGAGCTGACCGACCTTCACCGGGTCGCCCTCGGACACGGCCGCCGAGCCGTGCTGCATGTGCGCGTACACGCTCGAGACGAGCTGCCCGTCGATCTCGTGGTCGACGATCACGTGCACGCCGAGCGAGCCCTCGCCGTCGATGACCGTGCGCACGACGCCATCGGCGATCGCCTGGATGGGCGAGCCGTCACCCGGGTTGAAGTCGGTGCCGCCGTGGTTCACCGAGCAGCCCGCGCAGTTGCGGTAGCCGAAGCGGTCGCCCACCGGCACGCCGACGGCGAAGGGCCACTGGATGGACGCGTTCGGGTCGTTGGTGAAGCCGGTGTCGGAGGTGCGGACGATGTCGGCGACGTTGGTCTGCGTCTTGCGCTCCTGGACGCCGAACCCGTCGCGGGCGACCGTCTCGGCGCTGACCTCGCCGGCGACGAACGACTGCGCGCCGCGGCGGGCGTCGGCGCCGAAGGGGGTCGAGAGGCTCTGCGCCTGCACGTCCTCCGCGGTCAGGAGCGATGTGGCCGGCAGAGAGGTCGCCGCCACGATGGCCGCGACGAAGGAGAGGGCGACGAGTCCGCCGACCCGGGCCCGGCGCACGGGCCGGAGCGGCGTCGCGCGCGGAGCGGGGACGGGCGCCGGGGCGCTGCGGACCGAGGCGACGCGGCGCTCCGCCTCGCGCAGCTGCTCCGCCGTGGGTGCCGCGAGGAGGTCGTCGGAGCCGCTCGCGAGCGAGACGTCGGAGGCGAGGGCCAGAGCGCGCTCGCGCTCGCGGAGCTCGCGACGGGAGAGGGGTGGAGTCGATTCGCCGGGGGTCGATGCAGGGGCAGCGGGGGCGGGCGAATCGGGGCTCACGAAATCGATGTCTTCCGTCGGGGGCAGGGGACGAGCGGGCCTCCAGGGAGAGGCACCGCTCGGCTCCGTGAGCGCAGCCTGTGCGAACATCACGAATTCATAAAGGATAACCACGGCCGGCGGGATCCGGCCAGAGGCCGCCGCGCACAGGCGCGATCGGGGCACGACGCGCGGCGAGCCTCGGCGGGATCCTGCGCCGATCCGCCTCACGGCGCACGGAATCCGCGTCGGCTCGGCCCGGGAGAGCGGTTACACCTCGTCCGCACGCAGGCGGCGCAGCAGATCCTCCAGCTCGGCGAAGAGAGGATCCGGTGCCGCGATGAGCAGGCCGGAGCCGAAGGGCGCGCCGTCGAGTCCCGCGACCCGCGCGCCCGCCTCCTCGGCGATGAGGGCGCCCGCAGCGAGGTCCCACGGGTTCAGGCCCCGCTCGTAGTACGCGTTCAGCTGGCCGGTGGCCACCGAGCACAGGTCGAGCGCCGCCGAGCCGATGCGGCGGATGTCGCGGACCGAGCCCAGGAGCTCCTGCACCACGGCGCCCTGACGCATCCGGCGGCCCGCGTCGTAGCCGAAGCCGGTGCCCACCAGCGCGAGCGAGAGGGAGGAGGGAGCCGAGACCTGCAGCACGACTCCGTCCCGCTCGGCTCCCCCGCCTCGGCTGGCCGTGGTCACCTCGCCCGTCGCTCCGTTCACGACCGCGCCGGCGAGCGCGGTCCAGGTCGCGGGATCCGGCTCCCCCTCCACCACAGCGATGCTGACCGCGTAGGAGGGGATGCCGTAGAGGTAGTTGACGGTCCCGTCGATCGGATCGACGACCCAGGTCAGCCCGCTCGTGCCGCCCCCCGACCCCGACTCCTCGCCGAGGAAGCCGTCGTCCGGACGCGCCTCGGCCAGGCGCCGGCGGATCAGCTCCTCGACCTCCCGGTCCGCGGCCGTCACCACGTCCTCCGGGGACGACTTCGACGCGGCGATCTCGACACCGTCCTGCCGCCGCTGGCGGGCGAGGTGCGCCGCCTCGACGGCGATCGAGCGGGCGATGGCGAGGAGGGGGGCGTTGTCGCTCATGGCCCCAGCCTAGGGATCGGGCCCATCATGGGGGGATGAGCACCCCTATCGCCCTCACCGGAGCCACCGGAGGCGTCGGCGGCCGCGTCGCGCGCGAGCTCGCCGACGCCGGTCACGCCCTCCGCCTGCTGGTCCGCGACCCGTCCCGCGCGCCCGAGCTCCCCGGGGCCGAGGTGGTGCGCTCCTCCTTCGCCGACGCGGGCGACTCGCTCGAGGGCGTGCGCCTCCTCCTGATGGTCTCCGCCTCCGAGAACGAGGAGCGCCGCGCCGAGCACCTCGCATTCGTCGACGCAGCCGCCGCCGCGGGTGTCGAGCACGTCGTCTACACCTCCTTCGCCGGAGCCGCACCCGACGCGGTCTTCACCCTCGCCCGAGACCACGCGGCCACCGAGGACGCGATCCGCCGCTCCGGCATGGGCTGGACGTTCCTCCGCGACAACCTCTACCTCGACTTCCTGCCCGCGATGCTCGGCGAGGACGGCGCGATCCGCGGACCCGCGGGATCGGGCCGAGCCGCCGTCGTCGCGCGCGAGGACGTGGCCCGCTCGGCCGCGGCTGTCCTCCGCTCCCCCTCCGAGCACCGCGGAGCCGCCTACGAGCTGACCGGGCCCGAGGCCCTCACCCTCGACGAGGTCGCCGCGACACTGACGGCGGCGGGCCGCCCCGCCGTCTACGTCGACGAGACCCTCGAGGAGGCGTACGCGTCACGCCGCCGCTGGAACGCACCGGACTGGCAGCTGGACGCCTGGGTCAGCACCTACTCCGCGATCGCCGCCGGACAGCTGGAGCACGTCTCGTCCGACGTCGAGCGGCTCACCGGACGGCCGCCGCTCTCCCTCGCGGGGTTCCTGGAGCAGGAGGCGCGGGGCTGAGGAGACGGCGCGGGCCGGGCCGACGGCGCGCGGGGTGCGACGGGACGAAGACGCCGGGTCCGGCGATCCGCCGGACCGGTGCTCCCCCGGAAAGGCACTCCCCCGGAAAGGCGCTCCGCCGGAAGGGCGATCCCCCGACATGCGGAACGCCCCGCGCATCTCGTGATGCCGGGGCGTCTGCTGGGTGTTCCTGCTCGGTGGCGAGTGAGGGATTCGAACCCCCGAAGGCTACGCCGTCTGATTTACAGTCAGATCCCTTTGGCCGCTAGGGTAACTCGCCGTGGCGCACCCGACCGCGTGTTCACAACCGGAGGCGCTCAGCAAGGATACCCACGCGACCGGCGGATCGGAAATCGGTGCCGCGAGGCCTCAGTCCGCCTCCGCCGCGTAACGGGACGCCGCCTCCGCGACCTTCCCCGCGTAGCTCCCGGCCGGGTTGTAGGCCGCGATCGCCGCCCGCCATCCCGACTCCGTCGAGAGGTCGCCGCCGGCGTCGCAGAGGTACCGGGCGGCGGTCACCGCCTGCTGGTCCACGTTCTGCGGATCCCATCCGCTCGACGCCCACGCCATCCACGTCGCCGGGATGATCTGCAGCGGACCCATCGCCCGGTCGACCTCGGCGTCGCCGTCCAGAGCCCCGCCGTCGTTGTCGGGGACCCGGTCGAAGCGCGTTCCGTCCAGGCGCGGACCGTAGATCGGATCCGTCGGCCGCCCGTCCTCGCCCAGCTCGCCGCCGTCGATCGTGCCGTGCCTGCTCTCGACGTAGCCGATGCCGGCCAGTGTCGCCCAGTCCAACCGGCAGTCGGGGTCGACCGACGCCGTGAGGAGGGCGGCGCCCGCGTAGGCGGTGAGCGCACGCAGCGGGATGCCGCTCCCCTCGGACGCCGTGCCCAGCCACGCCTCGTCGGCGAGCAGTCGCACCGGCGTCGCCGCGGCCTGCTCGGGATCCTCCAGCACGACGGGGTCGGCCGCGACGGGAGCGGTCGCCGCGGGAGGCACGGTGGACAGGCCCTCCTCGACCGTCAGCGCGGGCGGCCGCTGGCCGCAGCCGGCCAGGAGGAGGCCGGCGAGCGGGACGAGGACGAGAACGGGGAGGCGGCGCACCCCTCAGAGGTACCAGCCGCGCCTGGGGCCGGGCTCCGCCACGCCTGAAAGCTAAACTCGGAGCCATGGCAGATTCAACGTTCGACGTCGTCAGCAAGATCGACAAGATGGAGGCGGACAACGCCCTGAACCAGGCCCACAAGGAGGTCGAGCAGCGCTACGACTTCAAGAACGTCGGCGCCTCGATCGCCTGGAGCGGCGAGAAGATCCTGATCAAGGCCAACACCGAGGAGCGGGCGAACGCCATCCTCGACGTCTTCCAGTCGAAGCTGATCAAGCGCGGCATCAGCCTCAAGAGCCTCGACGCGGGCGAGCCCTTCGCGTCCGGCAAGGAGTACCGGATCGAGGCCACCCTCAAGGAGGGCATCGACCAGGAGCACGCGAAGAAGATCAACAAGCTCATCCGCGACGAGGCGCCGAAGTCGGTCAAGTCGCAGATCCAGGGCGACGAGCTCCGCGTCTCCTCGAAGAGCCGCGACGACCTCCAGGCGACCATGGCGCTCCTGCGCGGGGCCGACCTCGAGCTCGACCTCCAGTTCGTCAACTTCCGCTGAGGAATGACGCACACGGGAGCACGCGCGTGACCGCCGGCATCGACGAGCCCGACCGGCGGGGCCGCACCGGACTCGACCGGGAGGGCCTCGACCTCGTCGGGAACCCCGACGTGGTCGTGAAGGAGGTCACCCTCCTCTCGAGCGACTGGTACGTCCTCCGCACCACCCGCTTCGACTACCGGCACCGCGACGGCAGCTGGACCAGTGAGCAGCGCGAGACGTACGACCGGGGGAACGGCGCCGCGGTCCTGCTCTACGACGCCGACGCGCGCACCGTCGTCCTGATCCGGCAGTTCCGCTACCCCGCGTACGTGAACGGCGACCTCGACGGGATGCTCCTCGAAGTGCCCGCCGGTCTCCTGGACGAGGACGGGCCCGAGGAGGGCGCCCGCCGCGAGGCGTCCGAGGAGACCGGACTCGAGGTCGGCCGGCTCGAGCACGTGTTCGACGCGTTCATGAGCCCCGGCTCGGTCACCGAGAAGCTGCACTTCTACGCCGGGCGCTACCGCGCGGGGACCCGCAGCGGAGCGTTCGCGGGACTCGCCGACGAGGGCGAGGACATCGAGGTCCTCGAGCTCTCGTTCGACGAGGCGCTGACCCAGATCGGCGTGCAGATCGTCGACGCGAAGACGATCATGCTCCTGCAGTGGGCGGCCCTGTCCGGCCCGTTCTCGCGCTGACCCGCGGACGTCGCGGCTCCGTGCGCCTCAGCGCGCGTACTCGGCGAGGGCGCGTCCGGTCAGCGTGTCCGCCGCCGCGAGCCCGACCGGAGTCCCCTCGAAGACGATCGTCCCTCCGTCGTGCCCGGCTCCGGGCCCCACGTCGATGATCCAGTCCGCGTGCGCCATCAGGGCGCGGTGGTGCTCGATCACCACGACCGAGTTCCCGGAGTCGACCAGCCGGTCGAGCAGTCCGAGCAGCGTGTCGACGTCCGCGAGGTGCAGGCCCGTGGTCGGCTCGTCGAGCAGGTAGACGGATCCGGTCGAGGCCATGTTGATCGCGAGCTTGAGGCGCTGGCGCTCGCCCCCGGACAGCGTGTTCAACGGCTGTCCGAGCGTGAGGTAGCCGAGACCGACGTCGACGAGACGAGCGAGCACCGTGTGCGCCGGTCCGGTCGCGAAGAACTCCGCGGCGTCGACGATCGGCATCGAGAGCACCTCGTGGATGTTCCTCCCGCGGAGGCGGTACTCGAGCACCTCAGCGGTGAACCGCTTGCCGTCGCACTCCTCGCAGACCGACGAGACCGTCGCGGCGGGGCCCAGCTCGGTGAAGATCATCCCGGCCCCCTTGCAGACGGGGCAGGCGCCTGCCGAGTTCGCGCTGAAGAGCGCCGGTCGCACACCGTTCGCCTTCGCGAAGGCCGCCCGGATCGCGTCGAGGACCCCGGTGTAGGTCGCCGGATTGCTGCGCCGCGACCCGCGGATCGGCGACTGGTCGGCCACCACCACGCCGGGCCGACCCGCGAGCGAGCCGTGCAGGAGCGAAGACTTCCCCGACCCGGCGACTCCGGTGACGACGGTCAGCACGCCCAGTGGGACGTCCACGTCGACGCCGCGGAGGTTGTGCGTGGAGGCCCCGCGGATCTCCACCGCCCCGGTCGGACGGCGCACGGCCTCCTTCAGCGGGACGCGGTGACCGAGATGACGGCCCGTCAGGGTGTCCGACGTGCGCAGCTGCGCCACCGTCCCCTCGAACCGCAGCTCGCCGCCGTGCGCGCCGGCCCTCGGACCGAGGTCGACCACGTGATCGGCGATCTCGATGATCTCCGGCTTGTGCTCGACCACCAGGACGGTGTTGCCCTTGTCCCGCAGGCGGCGCAGCAGCTCGATCATCCGCGAGACGTCGTGCGGATGCAGACCCGCCGTCGGCTCGTCGAAGACGTAGGTGACGTCCGTGAGGCTCGACCCCAGATGCCGCACCATCTTGACCCGCTGCGCCTCACCGCCCGAGAGGGTGCCCGACTCCCGATCGAGCGACAGGTAGCCGAGGCCGACCTGGACGAGGGCGTCGAGCGTCCCGAGGAGGGTCTCGACGATCGGAGCGACGGACGGCGCCTGCAGTCCGCGGAGCCACGCGGCGAGGTCGGTCGCCTGCAGCGCGGCGCACTCGGCGATGTTCCGGCCCCCGATGCGCGACTCCAGCGCCGCCCGGGTGAGCCGGCCGCCTCCGCACTCGGGACAGGCGGCGAAGGTGGCCACCCGCTCGGCGAAAGCGCGGATGTGCGGCTGCGCCGCCTCCTTGGCCAGGTAGAGGCGGGTGACCTTCACCAGGAGGCCCTCGTAGGTCATCGTCATCCCGGCGATGGCCATCTTCGTGGCCGGACGGTGGAGGAACGCGTCCATCTGCTCGGGCGTGAAGTCGGCGATCGGCACATCGGCCGGATAGAGGCCCGACTCGGCGAGGCCCTTCCAGTACCAGCCGCCGACGACGAAGTTGGGGATCGCGTCGAGAGCGCCGCCCTCGAGCGACTTCGAGCGGTCGATCAGCGCGTCGAGGTCGATGCTCGACACCCGGCCCGTCCCCTCGCACCGCGGGCACATCCCCTCCGGCAGGTTGAAGGAGAACGCACCGCTCGTGCCCGCGTGCGGATCGCCGATCCGGCTGAAGAGGATCCGCAGCATCGTGTACGCGTCGGTCGCCGTGCCGACCGTGGACCGGCCGTTCGACCCCATCCGCTCCTGGTCGACGACGATCGTGGCCGACAGTCCGTCGAGCGACTCCACGTCCGGGCGGGCCGGCGACCCCATGAACTGCTGCACGAAGGCGGAGTAGGTCTCGTTGATGAGGCGCTGGGACTCGGCCGCGATGGTGCCGAAGACGAGCGACGACTTGCCGGAGCCCGAGACCCCGGTGAACACGGTGATCCTCCGCTTCGGGATGTCGACGTCGATCCCCCGGAGGTTGTTCTGGCGCGCACCGCGCACCCGGATGACGTCGTGGGGCGAGGCCGTGGTCATGCTGTCTCCGTCCAGAGCGGTGCCCGAATCCTAGAGGAGGTGCGCGGTGTCCGCGCCGGAACGACGAACGGCCCCCCGGAGTGCACCGGAGGGCCGTTCGGAGAGCACGCGTCAGAGCGCGACCGGCTCCGCCCGCGAGATCGCGATCATGTCCTCGCGAGGAACGACCTTCACGCGCGCACGGCCCTCGGGCTCGCCGAGCGCCATCTCGTGCTCGTCCAGCCGGTGCCAGCCGTCGAGATCCGTGTAGGCGATCTCCCGCTCCTCGAGCAGGGCGACCACGGCCGCCTCCTCGGGGTGCTCGGGCGTCCACCAGGACGCCTGGTCGTTGAGCACGTGCGCGACGGTCTCCATGGCGTCGGACTTGGTGTGCCCGATGAGGCCCACCGGTCCGCGCTTGATCCAGCCGGTCGCGTAGACGCCGTGGACCTGCTGGTCCTCGTCGTCCAGGACCTGGCCCTCGCGGTTCGGGATCACGCCGCGCATCTCGTCGAACGGGAGGCCGTCGAGCGGCGAGCCGAAGTAGCCGACCGCGCGGTACACGGCCTGCACGGGGACCTCGCGGATCTCACCCGTGCCGCGCACTCCGCCCTCGCCGTCCGGCTCGGTGCGCTCGTACCGGATCGCGCCGACCCGACCCGATCCGTCGTCCACGAACTCGAGCGGCTTCGCCCAGAAGTGCAGGTGGAGACGACGCGAGGCGCTCCCGACCTCGCGGGTGCGCCACTGGTTGAGCACCCGGTTGATGACCATGACCTGCTTGTTGGTCGCGATGGCGGCCTCCGAAGCGGGATCGAGATCGAAGTCCTCGTCGGCGACGATCATGTCGACGTCGCGCAGCTCGCCCAGCTCGCGCAGCTCCAGCGGCGTGAACTTCACCTGAGCGGGACCGCGGCGCCCGAAGACGTGCACGTCGGTGACGGGAGAAGCCTTCAGCCCCTCGTAGACGTTCGGCGGGACCTCGGTGGGCAGGAGGTCCTCGGCGTGCTTCGCCAGCATCCGCGAGACGTCGAGCGCCACGTTGCCGTTGCCGATGACGGCGACGGAGGACGCCTCCAGCGGCCAGGTGCGCGACACGTCGGGGTGGCCGTCGAACCAGCTGACGAAGTCGGCCGCACCGTAGGAGCCCTCGAGCTCGACACCCGGGACGTCGAGCGGAGCGTCCCGGACGGCGCCGGTCGCGAAGATCACGGCGTGGTAGTGCCGCTTGAGATCCTCGAGCGTGATGTCGGTCCCGAAGTGCACGTTGCCGAAGATGCGGATGTCGCCCCGGTCGAGCACCTCCCGCAGCGCGGTGATGATCCCCTTGATGCGCGGGTGATCGGGCGCCACGCCGTAGCGGACCAGGCCGTAGGGCGCGGGCAGGTGCTCGAACAGATCGATCGAGACGTCGTACTTCTTCTCGGCCTTGATCATGAGGTCGGCGGCGTAGATGCCCGCGGGACCCGCGCCGACGATGGCCAGCCTGAGCTTGGTCATTGCGTTCCTCCTGCCGGGGCGCCGCAGCGCACAACCGGTCTCATTCCTGCGGCGCAGGGCGCGCCGCGACGATCGGGGTCAGCCGTTGCGCTCGACGACGGTGTCGGCGAAGCGCGTCAGCGCCTTGCGGACGGAGCCGTCGGGCAGCGGAGCGAGGGCGGCGACGGCCTCGTCGGCCCACCGGTGGGCCTCGGCGAGGGTCTGCGCGGTGACGTCGTGATCGCGCAGCTGAGCGATGGCGTCCGAGATGTCGGCGCTCTGCTCCTCCGTGTGCGCGATGGCGTCGTTCGAGCGGCTCACATAGCTCTCGATGCGGGCGAGGAGAGCCGCGGCGTCCCTGTCCGAGGAGGCGCGCTCGCGCAGGCGCAGGATCGGCAGCGTCGACACGCCGGCGCGGATGTCCGTGCCGGGGTTCTTGCCGGTCTCCTCCGGCTGGGGAGAGAGGTCGATGACGTCGTCGACGATCTGGAAGGCGACGCCGATCTTCTCGCCGAAGACGCGCATGGCCTCCTCGTACTCCTCCGGAGCCTCCGAGAACGCGACTCCCGTGCGGCCCGCCGCGGCGATCAGAGACCCGGTCTTGTCGGCCAGGACGGACAGGTAGTGCTCGACCGGGTCCTCGCCGTCGGTCGGGCCGACCGTCTCGTGCAGCTGCCCGAGGACGAGCCGCTCGAACGTGTCGGCCTGGAGCCGGATCGCCTTGTCGCCGAGCTCGACCATCAGCTGGTTCGCGCGGGCGAAGAGCAGATCGCCCGTCAGAATGGCCACGTTGTTGCCCCACACGGTCTGCGCCGACGGGACGCCGCGGCGCTTCTCCGCCTCGTCCATGACGTCGTCGTGGTAGAGCGATGCGAGATGCGTGATCTCGATCGCCTGCGCACCGAGCAGGACCTGCGGCGTGTTGCCGCGGCCCAGCGACGCGGCCAGGAGGGTGAGCATCGGGCGCACGCGCTTGCCGCCCGCCTCGAGGAGGTACCGGGTGGAGACGTCGGCCACGGCGTCCGCGAAGGACAGCTGCCGGACGAGACCCTCCTCGACCTGCTCCAGACCCGCGTCGATCGTGCGGGCGAGAGCCCGGTCCGACGAGGAGGAGAAGATGCGCTCGGAGAGGCCGAGCTGCGCCGTCAGAGACGGGCTGCGACGGGCGACGGGCGCAGTGGCGTTCACAGGGAAACCCTAACGTCTCGGCCTGTGCGGACCCCGGTCGTCATCGGGTCGCCGCGATCGGCTTGACGCCGCGGTGCAGCGCCACGATGCCCGCGGTCAGATCGCGGTAGGCCACGCGCTCGAAGCCCGCCGCGCGGAGCCAGGCGGCGACGACGCTCTGCTCCGGCCAGGCCCGGATGGAATCGCCGAGATAGTCGTACGCAGGATTGTTCGACGACGCGAGGCGCACGACGGCGGGCATGACCGTCGACAGGTAGAAGTCGTACGCGGCGGCCAGCGGAGCGATCGGCGGAGTCGAGAACTCGCAGATCACGACCCGGCCGCCGGGCTTCAGCACACGCAGGAACTCGGCGAGCGCCGTCCTCGGCTCGGCCACGTTGCGCAGACCGAACGAGATGGTCACGGCGTCGAACGACTCGTCCTCGAACGGGAGGTCCATCGCGTCGGCCTGGACGAACTCGATCCGGTCGTTGCCCGCCTGACGGCGACGGCCGACGGCGATCATCCCCGGGGAGAAGTCGGCTGCGACGACCTGGGCGCCCGACCGCGCCAGCGACGCGCTCGACGTTCCGGTGCCGGCCGCGATGTCGAGGATGCGCTCACCGGGAGCAGGGTTGATGGCGCGAGTCGTCGCGATCCGCCAGAGCCGGTCGTTCCCCACCGAGAGGAGTCCGTTCACCAGGTCGTAGGCGGGAGCCACGGTGTCGAACATCGAGGCGACCTCGTCGGGCCGTTTGGTGAGGTCTGCCTTCGTCACGATCCGCAAGTCTACGGCGAGACGCGGGACGGCGGCTGTGCATCCGCCGTCCCGCGCCCGGTCGGCGCGCTCCCCCACGGGGAAGCGCCGGGACCGCCCCGCTCCGCCTCGCGCGGCGGCCCCGGACCGGATCACGGTAGCAACGGAGCCCTGCGCCCCGAGCCCCGCGGCATGGGACGTCCCACCTTCTGGCGCGGGCGTACCCTGCTGAGGTGACGCTCATCGGCGCTGGAACCCCCCTGCTGCGTGCGGAGACGACTCCACTGGACTCTCCGCAGTCGCTCCTCTCCCACTCCGACCCGAGGCGGCCCCTCCTCTGGCAGCGCGACGGCGCCGGGCTCAGCGGACGCGGCGAGGCCCTGCGCCTCGAGTTCTCGGGCCCGGAACGGCTGCGGGAGGCGGCGGCAACCTGGCGTCGGCTCTGCGACGCGGCGACGGTGGAGGACCGGGTCGGACTGCCCGGGACGGGGCTGGTCGCGTTCGGGACCTTCGCTTTCTCGAGCCGATCCGAGGCGACGAGCGTGCTGATCGTGCCGCGCACCGTGATCGGGACGCGCGACGGCCGGTCATGGCTGACGCGGATCACGATCGGCGAGGCGGAGGGACCGGGTACGCCGGGCGAGGAGCCGCTGGGGGCGGAGTACCACGTGCCGCTCTCGCCGGGTGCGCTGTCGCCGGACGGGTACCGCGCAGCGGTAGCTGCCGCGGTGGAGACGATCCGGGCGGGCGAGCTGTCCAAGGTCGTGATCGCGCGCGATCTGCAGGGGCGGCTCCCGCCGGGGGCGGACCTGCGTCGGATGCTGGGTGCGCTCACCGAGCGTTACCCGGACTGCTGGGGCTTCGCCGTGGACGGATTCCTCGGCGCCAGTCCGGAGACGCTGGTCGCGGTCGATCGGGGCGAGATCTCGGCGAGGGTGTTGGCCGGCACGGCTGCACGAGGCGAGGATCCCCTCGCCGACGCGGACGTGGAGGCCGCTCTGCTCGAGAGTCCGAAGGACCGCTCGGAGCACGCTTTCGCTCTCGCCAGCCTGGTCCGGGAGCTCGAGCCCCACACGCGGGAGCTGACGGCCGGCGCCGCCCCGTTCACGCTCCGCCTGCCGAACCTCTGGCACCTCGCGACGGACGTCCGAGGAATTCTGGACGACTCCTCCAGCGCGCTCGATCTCGTCGATGCTCTTCACCCGACCGCCGCAGTGGCCGGCACTCCGACCGCCGATGCCCTTGCGCTCATCGAGCACCTGGAGCCCTTCGACCGCGGTCGGTACGCAGGACCCGTCGGCTGGATCGACGGCAACGGCGACGGCGAGTGGGCTGTCGGACTCCGCAGCGCCGAGGTCACGGCCGAGGGCGCGGTCACGGCCTGGGCGGGCGCCGGCATCGTGGCCGACAGCGTTCCGGAGTCCGAGCTCGCCGAGACCCGCATGAAGTTCCGCCCGATCACCGACGCGCTGGCATGACGCGCGTCGGGAGTCGCTGAAGCCGTCGGCTACCCCGCCGGGTCGCTCTCGAGCCGGGGAGCACCCGGCCGTCGTCCTGAACCCACCGGCGGACGCCCGGGCAGTGCCGGCGGCCGGGTCGTCACGCGACGGCCGGTCGGTGTGGTCCAGTCCGCTGTGCCGTCCGGATGGAGCAGATACGTCCAGCGGTCGCCGTGGCGCACGTGGTGGTGGGCGACGCACAGGGAGGCGAGGTTGTCGGGAGTCGTCTCTCCCCCGTTCCGCCATTCGACGCTGTGGTCGGTCTCCGTCGAGGACGCCGGCCGGGTGCAGCCCGGGAAGCGGCAGGTCTGGTCGCGGAGGCGGACCAGCAGCCTCATCCTCGGCGGTGGGAGCCGGTGGCGGCGCCCGACGGAGACGACCGCGCCGGTCTCCTCGTCGGTCAGCACGGGAGTGAAGGCGGCGTCGTCGTCGATGAGCGCTCGCACCGTCTCGGCAGGGATCGGCCCGTAGCCGTCGAGCTCGGCGGCCGCCTCGTCGTCACCCGCGGCGGTGCTCGCCGCCACGGTGACTCTCACCTCGGCCCGCAGCCCGGTCGAGGGCGCCGCGGCTCCCTCCGGAGTGGTCCCCGCCACGTCCCCGTGGCTGAGCAGGTCGGCCCACGCATCGGCGCGGAGCTGCGCCAGCGTCCGCAGATCGCGGTCCCCTTCGGCGCCGTCCCGCAGATCCCTCGCGATGCGGTCGAGCCGGGCGAGCGCTCCGACGGCCTCGGGCGCGGGGACGTGCGCGCAGACCGTCGCCATGCCGTCGATCCCGGCTGTCATCCACACCCGGCGGTCCTCGCGGGCGCGAGCGTGCCGCTCGGCGAGGGGCTCGTCGTGCAGCTCCTCCCGCACCCGCGCGAGGGCGTGGCGCAGCTGCCCCGGGGTCAGCGTCTCCGCGAGGTCGACGGCCCGGTCGTCGTAGGCCGCGCGCGCCGCTGCCGGGAGGGTCGCCGCGACGGAGCAGATGAGCTGGCCGGCCTCCCAGCGCATCCTGGCGTCGGCGAGCGCGGAGCGGGTCCGCGGCAGCTCCTCCATCAGGAGCGAGGCGTGCAGCAGCTCCCTGGCGGCGGTGCGCTCGGAGACCCCGAGGGCGACGGCGAACTCCGCTCGGATCGACCGTTCGACGAGGTCCGTCGCATCCTTGCTGTCCGCCGAGGAGCCTCGGGCGAACGCGTCGGGACAGGTCAGCGCCGCGCAGTGTCCCGCGTGCAGCGCCTCCGCCGCGGACAGGAGCACCGGGGAGGCGCTCCTCGCGAGCGCCGCCGCCCGGTCGCCGAGGGCGAGGACCTCTCCTCGCACGGTCTCCGCATCAGCCATGCCTCCAGCGAAGCAGCAGCAGACGAGCTGCGGAGCTCGAACGAGGCGTCCCCGGGAGAACAGCGTCCGACGACGACCTGTGGAGGACCGTCCGACCGGACCGCGCGGACTCAGCGCTCGAGCCGGATCTCCACGATGCCCGGCCCGTCGCCCGGCGAGGTCAGCGCCTGCTCCAGCTCGCCGCGCGTCGCCGCACGACGGTGGCCCCACCCGTAGGCGCGCGCGAGAGCCTCCAGATCGGCGTTCTGCGGGGTGAACTGCACGCGGTCGAACGCATCGGGATGCGAGCTCGACGCGACCTCGAGTCCGTCGAAGATCGTGCCGCCCCCGTCGTTCACGACGACGAGCTGCACGCGCGGGCGCCGTTCTCCCGGCGGGAGGAGGAGGCCGCCGGCCTCGTGGAGCAGAGTGAGATCGCCGAGGACCGCGCGGGTGACTCCGCCTGCTCCCTGCTCGGTCGCCTGCGACGCCACCGCGATCCCGAGAGCCGTCGAGATCGTGCCGTCGATGCCGGCGAGGCCGCGGTTCGCCAGGACGGATATCCGCTTGCCCGGCAGGGTCCCGTCGGCGACGCGGATCAGCCGCGACGCTCCGAACAGCAGCCGGTCGTGCGGCCAGGTGACCTTCCAGACCGCGGCGACGACGAAGTCGCGGGTGAGCGGTGCCCTGATCGCGGCGAGGGCGTTGCGCGCGTAGCCGCGGCGGTCCTCGACCGACATCGACCCGGCGTCGGGGACCTCGTCCAGCTCGTCGGGGTCGACCGTCAGGGCGCGGCTCGCGGACACCCAGGATCCGGCCCAGGCGCGCTCGCCGCGCTCGGGACGCGGCGCCCCCTCGGGGCGGACCACGTCGACGCCTCCGACGCGGCGGGCGCGCCGGCCGGGGTTGTAGAACTGCTCGCGCACGGCGTCCACGACGATCACCTCGACGTCCTCGCGGCGCAGCAGCTCGGGGACCTCGCGGGAGAGCGTCGGGTGTCCGAGCACGATCGCCCGGCGGATGCGTCCGCCGAAGTCGGGCTCGCCGAGCAGGCCCCGCCAGGCGACGACGAGCTGCGGTCCGAAGCGGGCGCCGGAGGAGACCTCGGCGAGCAGCGGCCAGTCGCCGGCGCGAGCGATCTCCTCGGCCGCGGCGCCCGCCTTGTCCCCGGCGATGACGACCGTGAGCGGCTCACCAGGGCCGGCGGTCACGACGGCACGCGGGATTCCGGATCCGACGGCGGGCGACGAGACCGGTTCGATCCGCTCGATGTCCGGCAGAGCGGAGGAGAGCGGATCGCGGAAGGAGAGGTTCAGGTGGACCGGCCCGCGGCGCGCCGCGGTGACGGCACGATCGGCGAGCGCCCTCGCGTCCTCGGGCAGGGAGGCGTCGTCAGGAGCAGCGACGTCCTCGAACAGCCGCACGGCTCGCCCGTACAGCTCGCGCTGCTCGGCCGTCTGGTTCGAGCGGATGCCGCGCAGCTCGTCGGGCCGGTCGGCGGTCAGGACGATCATCGGCACGTCCGAGGCGTCCGCCTCGAGCACTGCCGGGTGCAGGTTCGCGGTCGCCGTGCCGGAGGTCGTGATCACGAGCGCCGGCATCCGGGATTCGAGGGCGAGGCCCAGCGCCAGGAACCCCGCGGAGCGCTCGTCGATCCGCACGTGCAGCCGGATGTCGCCGCGGGTCTCGAGCTCGGCCGCCACCAGGGCGAGCGCCTGCGAGCGGGAGCCCGGAGCGACGACGACGTCGCGGACGCCGAGCGCGACGAAGCGGGTGAGGAGGTCGACCGCGAATCGGGTGGAGGGGGCGACCGGCCGGTGCTCAGGCATCCCGGCGGCCGGGGCCGTCGGCCTCGCCCTGCTCGTCCATGTCGGCGAGGTCACGCTCGAGCTGGGCGATGCGCTCGGCCTGCAGGCGCTCCTCCTCGGGGTCGCGCTCGGTGCGGAGGGTGCCGAGGAAGTCGGGGTCGTCGTCCGGAGCGGTGTAGCGGCGGCCGGCGGCGCGCTGCTTGCGGGGGCGGCCGATCCAGAACCACAGTCCCGCACCGATGACCGGGAGGATCAGCACCACCAGGAGCCAGGACCACTTCGGGATCGCCCGCACGGCGTGACGGTTGCTCATCGCGACGTCGATCACGGTGTAGACCGTGAAGACGGCGAGGGCCACGAGCAGGCCGATGACGAGGCGGATCATGGACACGAGTCTACGTCCGGCACCCCCGTCGGGGAGGGTCCGCACGGACGCTGGACAGGAGGCTCCCACGGTGCTCACGGAAGCGCGTGCAGGGGCCGACGTACACTGTCCCGGTGAAACTGAGCCGCGCGGTCGTCGTCTACTCGCTCCTGCGCCTGGCGATGTTCGCCGGCGTCTTCGTGCTGGTGTACCTGCCGGCGCGCACCTTCGTCGACTCGGAGCTGACGGCCGCGGTCACCGCGGGCTTCGTCGCCGCGATCGCGAGCCTGTCCCTCTCCTACATCCTGCTGAGGAAGCCCCGCGAGCGCATCGCGGAGGCGATCTACGAGCGCCGCAAGGACGTCCCGCGCGCCCCGACCGACGACGACGTCGAGGACGCCGCGGTCGACGCGACCCGCGACGACCGCTGAGCCGGGCGCTCCCGCCGGCGAGGGCTCCCCTCGGACGCGCGCCCGCTCGCACCAGGCCCGGCGCGCATCAGCCGGTCTCCTCCGAACCCGGCCCACCCGCGCCCGACTCGTGCGAGCCACCGCTCTAGAACGCCAGCGCCGCCCCGAGGATGACCGCGTAGGCGAGCCCGCCCAGGCTGGTCAGCTGCAGCGCCAGGATGAGCTCCTTCGCCGTCTTCGCCGTCAGGGTGATCAGGATGGCCGGCAGGATCATCAGCAGCACGAAGAGCGTCAGCCATGCCAGCGGGTAGAACAGCGCGAGGATCACCGCGATGCCGAACGGGATCAGCACGAAACCCGTGTAGATCGCTCGGGACACGGCCGGTCCTGCGAGCACCGCGAGGGTCCGCTTGCCCGAGAGGCGGTCGGTCGGGATGTCGCGGATGTTGTTGACCATGAGCACGGCGCAGGCGAACAGGCCCGCCGCCACGGCGCCGAGCCACGACTCCTGGTTGGTGCGGCCGATCTGCACGAACGTGGTGCCGACGGTGGCGACCAGGCCGAAGAACACGAAGACGAAGAGCTCGCCGAGCCCGAGGTAGCCGTAGGGGCGGCGTCCGCCGGTGTAGAACCAGCCGGCCGCGATCGCCGCCGCGCCGACGATCAGGAACCACCACTGCCCCGAGAGGGCGGTGAGCACGAGGCCGGCGACGGCCGCGATCCCGAAGAAGACCAGGGCGACGGTGAGCACCTGGCGGGGCTTCGCCGCTCCGGAGCCGGTCAGCCGCGAGGGTCCGACGCGGTTGGCGTCGGTGCCGCGCACGCCGTCGGAGTAGTCGTTGGCGTAGTTGACGGCGATCTGCAGGGCGAGCGAGACGGCCAGGCAGAGCAGGGCGCGCACCCAGTGCCAGCCCTCGTCGACGACCTGGGTCGCTCCGGTGCCGATGAGCACGGGGGCGACGGCCAGCGGGAGGGTGCGGAGGCGGGCGCCGGCGATCCACTCGCGGGGACCGGCGGGCTTCACGACGACCGTTCGCGGGCTGCCCCCGGGGCGGCCGCTGGAGGACTTCTTCTTGCGACTCGTACTCGACACGGAGGGAATCCTACCCACCGGCCCGTCGACGCTCGGAGCCGCTCAGCCCTGCTCGGCGAGCACCTCGAGGGCGCGGCGGTCGGGCTTCCCGGAGGCGAGGAGGGGGATGCGGCCGACGGGCAGCACGACCGCAGGAGCGGCGGCGCGCCCGAGGCGGTCGGCGATCAGGGTGCGCAGGTCGGTGAGCGCGGGAGCCTCCTCCGCCGTGACGACGACCGGGACCTCGCCCCACTGCTCGTCCGCCCGCCGCACGACGACCGCGTCGGGGACGGGCCCCTCGCGGAGCACGGCCTCGACGGCGTCGAGCGAGACCTTCTCCCCGCCCGACACGATCACGCGGTCGAGCCGACCGGTCACCCGGAGGCGCCCGTCGACGATCGAGCCCGCGTCGCCCGTGCGGTACCAGCGCTCCCCGTCGATCTCGAGGAAGGCGACGGCGCTGCGCTCGTGGTCGATCGCGCCGTCGGCGTCGAGGTAGCCCTCCGCGAGGGTCGGGCCGCCGAGCAGCACCTGCCCGTTCTCGACGCGCATCCGCACGTCGTGGAGCGGGACGCCGTCGTAGACGCAGCCGCCGGACGTCTCGCTCGATCCGTAGGTCAGGCGGATGCGCACGCCGAGGGCGGCGGCGCGGTCCCGCAGCGGCTGCGGTGTCGCCTGGCCGCCGATCAGGAGCGCGTCGAACGAGCGGAGCGCCTCGGCCGCGGCCGGATCGCGCTCGGCGAGGTCCAGCAGCCGCGCGAGCTGCACGGGGACCAGCGAGGAGTACCGCCGCTCCCCCGCCGGCATCGTCCGAGCGAGAGCGAGGAAGGCCGCCGCGTCGAAGCCGCCGGCCGGGAGGACGACCGGGTCGGCCTCCGCGGTCAGCGAGCGGACGAGCACCTGCAGTCCCGCGACGTAGTGGGTCGGCAGGCAGAGCAGCCAGCGTCCCGGCCCGCCCAGCTCGGCGAGGGTCGCGGAGGCGCTGGTGAGCAGGGCCGCTGTCGAGAGCGCGACCCGCTTGGGCGGCCCCGACGAGCCCGAGGTCTCGACGACGACGGCGACGCGCTGCGGCACGACGGCGTCCTCGGAGGCGGTCGCAGCGCCGGGGGCGGAGACGCGGATCGCCGGGCCGCTGCCGTCCAGGGCCGCGCGAAGAGCGAGGAGGACGGCCTCGACCGTCGCGTCGACACCGGCGAGCGGGCGGGTCACCTGCGTGCCCTCCGGCTCAGAACTGCCACGGGAACGGCGACCAGTCGGGCTCGCGCTTCTCGAGGAAGGAGTCTCGTCCCTCGACGGCCTCGTCGGTGCCGTAGGCGAGGCGCGTGGTCTCGCCCGCGAAGAGCTGCTGGCCCACGAGGCCGTCGTCCACGGCGTTGAACGCGTACTTCAGCATCCGGATGGCCGTGGGCGACTTGGTGAGGATCGTCTCGGCCCACTCCACCGCGGTCGTCTCGAGCTCGGCGTGCGGGACGACCGCGTTCACGGCACCCATCTCGTAGGCGCGCTGCGCGGAGTACTCCCGCGCGAGGAAGAACACCTCGCGCGCGGCCTTCTGCCCGATCTGGCGGGCGAAGTACGCCGAGCCGTAGCCCGCGTCGAAGGAGCCGACGTCGGCGTCCGTCTGCTTGAAGCGCCCGTGCTCGGCGGAGGCGAGGGTGAGGTCGCAGACCACGTGCAGCGAGTGCCCGCCTCCCGCGGCCCAGCCGGGGACGGCCGCGATGACGACCTTCGGCATGAAGCGGATGAGGCGCTGCACCTCGAGGATGTGCAGGCGGCCGTTCCGCGCGGAGTCGATGCCCTCGGCGGTCTCGCCGTCGGAGTACCGGTAGCCGTCGCGGCCGCGGATCCGCTGGTCTCCCCCCGAGCAGAACGCCCAGCCTCCGTCGCGCGGGCTCGGGCCGTTGCCGGTGAGGATGACGACGCCGATGCGCGGGTTCGTCCGGGCGTCCTCGAGGGCGCGGAACAGCTCGTCGACCGTGCGCGGCCGGAACGCGTTGCGGACCTCGGGCCGGTCGAACGCGACCCGCGCGATGCGGCCGGAGCGGTCGTGGTGGTAGGTGATGTCCTCGAGTGCGTCGAAGCCGTCGACGGCCGCCCAGCGGTGCGCGTCGAACAGTTCGGAGACCTGCGTGCTCATGTCACGACCCTACTGATCCGGACTGCACGGCGACTCGACACCGCTCGGGCAGACGGAAGGGGACCCCGCTGACGCGGAGTCCCCTTGCCGGTGCTCGCCCCTACTTGGCGGCGGAGGTGGTGCGGTTCTCGGCCGACACCATCCAGGCGTACTGCTCGAGGCTCTGGATGATCGCGTGGAGGAGGTCCGCGCTGGTCGGGTCCTCCTCGTCCACCTGGTCGTGGACCTCGCGCATGGTGGCGGCGGTGTTCTCGAGGCGGATCGTGACCAGGTCGACGGTCTCGGCCGTGTCGATCTCGCCGTGCGGGTACTCGGGGAGGGTGGTGGTCGCGGCGACGGTGTCGCTGCGGCCGTCCGGGATCCCGTGGAGGGCGCGCATGCGCTCGGCGATGTCGTCGCTGAACTCGCGCGCGGCCTCGATGATCTCGTCGAGCTGCAGGTGGAGGTCCCGGAAGTTCTTGCCGACGACGTTCCAGTGGGCCTGCTTGCCCTGGACGTGGAGCTCGATCAGGTCGACGAGGACGATCTGGAGGCTGTCGAGCAGCTCCTTGGAGGCCTTGAAGCCCTTCTCGGCGTTCTGGCGGCGGCTGGTCTTGGCACCGGAGCCCGCGGGGGCTTCGACGTGGCGTTCGAGGGTGGTGGTCATGGACCGTTCCTTTCTCTTGCAGTGCCGGGTGCGGTGTCCCGCCCCGAGTCTGGCTTCTTCGGCTGGACGGCGCCCGCACGCGCGGGGTGCGCGCGCTGGGCGGGGCCCGTGGTTGCGGGGATCAGATCGTGGCGACGGATCCGGAGTCGACGCGGTAGTTCGAGCCGTTGACGAACGAGGCGCGGTCGGAGCAGAGGAAGGCGATCACGGCGGCGACCTCCTCGGCCTCGCCCCGGCGCTTCAGCTCCATGTACGGGCGCTCCTCGTCGAGGAAGGACGAGATCGCCTCGTCGACCGAGGTGCCCCTCTGCTCGGCGCGCTTGGACATCATCGCGTCGGTCATCGGAGTGCGGATGAACGCGGGCGAGACCGTGTTCACGAGCAGGCCCTCCTGCGCGTAGGAGCGCGAGAGGCCCTTGGCGAAGGCGAGGACGCCCGCCTTCGCGGCGCAGTAGGGCAGTTCGTCGTCGTAGGGCTGCACGGCGTCCTCGGAGGCGGTGAGCACGAGCCGGCCCCAGCCTCCGGTGCGGAGGTCGGGGAGAAACTCGCGCACGAGCCGCACAGGCCCGAGCAGGTCGACCTCGAGCGTGCTGGTCCAGCCCTCGTCGTCGATCTCGTGGAACAGGCCCTGCGCCCCCGTGACTCCGGCGCACTGCACGAGGATGTCGATCGCGCCGACCGCTCCGGCCACGCGGCGGTGCAGCTCGGCGAGCTGCTCCGTGCTGGTGACGTCGGCGGCGAAGGCGTGCAGGCGGCCCTCCGGAGCGTCGAGCCCGGCCGCGGCCCGGTCCAGCTCCGCCTGGTCCTTGTCGGTGATCACGACGGTCGCGCCCTCGGCGAGGAGGAGCTGCGCCGTGGCCAGGCCGATGCCGGAGTCGCCTCCGGTGACGAGGGCGGTGCGGCCGGTGATCCCGAGATCCATGCTGAGGTGCTCCTTGTGGGTGCGGTGCGAGGGGGTGGTACCGGTCTACGCCCCTCGGAGCCGGCCCTCAACGGGTTGCGCGGACGCCGTCGGCGGGGTTACGCGCGGCCGACCTTCTCCGGCGCCAGCTCCTCGATGGTGATGGCCGCGTTGATCAGCGCGAGGTGGCTGAGCCCCTGCGGCAGGTTGCCCCAGAAGGCCAGGTCGTCGACCGCGATCATCTCGGACATGATCCCGACGTCGTTCGGGACCGTGGCGACGAGCTCGTCCATCAGGGCGACCGACTCGTCGTGCCGACCGACGCAGGCCAGGGCGGACGCGAGCCAGAACGAGCAGGCCACGAACGGGTGCTCCTCGCCCTCCATGCCGGAGTAGCGGAACAGCAGCGCACCGCGGCCGAGCTCCTTCACCAGGGCGTCGATGGTGGAGATCATCCGCTCGCCGCGCTCGTAGCCGCTGGGCGCGTGCAGGAGCACCGAGGCGTCCAGCTCCTCGCTGCCCGGGTACATCACGTAGGAGCCGAGCTCCTCGGACCAGCAGTGCTCCTCGATCCACTCCCGGATGCGGTCGCGCTCGAAGCGCCATCGGTCGGGGCTGCCCGCGACCTGGCCGAGCTCCGCCAGGTGCACGGCCGCGTCGAGCGCCTGCCAGCAGCCCATCTTCGAGGAGGTGTAGTGCTGCTCCTCCTCCAGCTCCCACATGCCCGCATCGCGGTTCCGCCACAGGTCGCAGGTGGTGTCGGCGACGCGGGCGAGGAGCCGACCGGTCTGGATGTCGAGGACGTTGCCCTCGTCGACGTAGATGCGGCAGATGTCGAAGAGGTCGCCGAAGACGCCCAGCTGCAGCTGGCTCTGCGCTGCGTTGCCGGCGACGACCGGGCCGATGCCGGCGTAGCCCGGGACGTCGAACTCCTCCAGGACGGTCGGCATGGAGCCGTCGAGTCCGTAGAAGATGTGCAGGTCCGGCCCGTGCTCCTTGATCGTGCGGAGGAGCCAGGACAGCGCGGCGTGCGTCTCCTCGCGCAGGCCGAATCGCACCAGCGCGTGCATCGTGTACGCGGCGTCGCGCACCCAGGCGAAGCGGTAGTCCCAGTTCTTGCCGCCGTTGGGCGACTCCGGGAGCGACGTGGTCGCGGCCGCGGCGATGGCTCCCGTGGGCGAGTAGATCAGCAGCTTGAGCGCGAGGGCGCTGCGCTGGACGGCCTCGGACCACGGGCCGTCGTAGGAGAACTCCTCCGACCAGTCCTGCCAGCTGCGGATGGTGCGGTCGATGCCGCGGTCGACGTTCTTCGCGACCGGGAAGTGCAGCGGCTCGTCGTGCGTGGCCGACACGACCAGGACGTGCCGCACGGCGTCCTTCCCCGCGGTCACGACGAAGGAGCCCGTCAGCTCGTCGCCGGCGCCGGAGGGCGCGTCGTCGCCGTCGGGCCCGTGCTCCTGCCCGGTGACGCCGATGGTGATGTCTCCGGCGCGGATGAGCGAGCGGCCGTCGGCGTTCTGGATCCACGGGGAGAACCGGCCGAGTCCCGTTCCGGGACGCACGGCCCACCGCATCCGCACCTCGCCGTCGACACCGTCCACGCGGCGCGCGAGCTCGGCCCACGGGAGGCGGCCCGCGATCCCGGTGACGAGCGCGTCCGTCACACGGACGGTGCCCGACTCGGTGGTGAAGGTGGTCTCGAGGACGTTCGTGTCGCGGATGTAGGCGCGCGAGACCTCGGCGGGCTCCTCGGGGGCGAGCTCGACGCAGCCGCCGGACTCGGCGTCGATCAGGGCGGCGAAGGCGGGGGTGGAGCCGAGGTCCGGGACGGGCATCCAGTCGACGCTGCCGTCCTTCGCGATCAGGGCGACCGTGCGACCGTCTCCGATCGCGGCGTAGTCGCGCAGGGGCCTGGTCGAGCGGGATGCAGCCATCCCCTCACCGTAGGGCGCGGGCGGTGCACCGATTCGGGCTTGCGGGCGGACGGGCTTGCTTGTAGCGCCCGGTCAGGTCGTGGCGACTCCGCCGTACTCCTCGAGGCGGTCGGTGAACTCGCCGCGGTCCTCGTCCTGGAGGACCCCGTTCGCGTACCCCGCCAGGAACGCGCCCTGCGGGTCCGGCGAGAGGCCGACTCCGTCGAGCATGTCGGCGACCAGGCCGGTCGGATCGGCGTCGAGGTCGACGAGGCCCAGCTCGATAGCGGGCACGAGGTCGGCGGAGGAGCGCGCGGTGACGATCCAGAGCGCGGCCGAGGCCTCCTCGTCCGAGAGGTCGCCGTCGAGCTCGTAGCCCGCCTCCGACCACTCCTCGGGGGTGTCGGCCACCTCGACGTCGTCGAAGCCGAGGGGCGAGAGCGCTGCGGTGAAGCGGTCGACCGCCGCCTGCCTGTCGGCGTCGGTCGAGACGTCGGCGGCGGCGTACTCGGTCGCCGAGATGTAGTCGTAGAGGAGGGAGGGCCCGCCGTAGGCGTTCTGCGACTGCTCGTAGTACTCGTCGTCGGCCGAGGTCCACTCCTCGGGGACGGCGCCCTCGACGGCCGCGACGGCCTTCTCGGCACTCGCGCGCACGTCCTCCGCGGACGGCTGGCCGAGGATCGTCGCGGCGTCGCCGTCCTGGTAGCCGGGGTAGTCGTAGAGCGGATCGGACGGGTCCCCGCTGCCGAACGGGTCGTCCGTCGGGTCGCCGAACGGCTCGGACGGAGCGCTCGTCGACGCGCTGCCGGCGGCGGAGTCGAGCGCGCCGCCCACTCCGACGGCGACGAGCGTGCCGAGCACGCCGGTGTAGACGACGCCCACGAGGAGGCTCGTGCCCAGCGCGATCCAGGCGCCCCTGCCGAGCGGGCGGTGGGAGGGGACGGAGCCCTGCGTCGGGCCCGGGGCGGGCGCGGGCGGTGGGCTCATCGGCATCTGGCTCATCGCACTCCTCCGGACTCCAACGGCAGCCTCGTCAGTCTGGCACCTCGGCGGGCGCTCGGAGGAGGGACCCCGGGGGCTTGCGCGCGCGTCGCCGACCTCCTGCGCCCGGGTGGCCGCCGCGTCGCCCCGGCCGGTGGACAATGGCCGGATGGACGACGTCGTGCCCGCCTCCCCGCTCCCCTCCCTCGGCGAGATCGACGCGGGACTCCGCGTCGTCGCTCTGCCGCTGCGCACCCGCTTCCGCGGTGTGGACCACCGCGAGATCGCGCTCGTGCGCGGCCCCGAGGGCTGGACCGAGTTCTCGCCCTTCCTCGAGTACGGCGCAGAGGAGTCGGCGGCGTGGCTCCGGGCGGCGATCGACTACGGCTGGAGCGAGCAGCCGGCACCGCTGCGCGACCGCATCCCGGTGAACGCGACCATCCCGGCCGTCGCACCGCACGAGGTCGCCGCCGTGCTCGCGAGCTACCACGGCTGCCGCACGGCGAAGGTGAAGGTCGCCGAGCGCGGCCAGACGCTGGCCGACGACGTGGCCCGGGTCGTCGAGGTCCGCCGCCTGCTCGGTCCGGAGGGCCGGATCCGCGTGGACGCGAACGGCGGCTGGAACCTCGACGAGGCCGAGCACGCCGTCCACGCCCTCGCGGAGTCCGACCTCGAGTACGTCGAGCAGCCGTGCGCGAGCGTCGACGAGCTGGCGGAGCTGCGCTACCGGGTGAAGTACATGGGCATCCCGATCGCCGCCGACGAGAGCGTCCGCAAGGCCGCCGATCCACTCGCCGTCGCCCGGGCCGGAGCCGCTGACCTGCTGGTCGTGAAGGCCCAGCCGCTCGGGGGGACGCGCCGGGCGCTGGCCCTCGTCGCCGAGGCGGGGCTGCCGGCGGTGGTCTCGAGCGCGATCGACAGCTCGGTCGGACTCGCCATGGGCGCCGCCCTGGCCGCGGCGCTCCCCGAGCTGCCCTTCGACTGCGGACTCGGCACCGCGTCCCTCCTCGCCGCGGACGTCACGGAGCGGCCGCTGCGGCCGGTGGACGGCGGGATCCCCGTCGGCCGCGTGGAGGTCTCGGAGGAGCTCCTCTCCCGTCACGCCGTGTCACCGGAGCGGCTCGCCTGGTGGCGGGCGCGGCTCCGCGACTCCTACGCGCTGCTCTGATCGTCGGCGGCGGGCGCCGCGTCGGAGGAGCGGCAGAATGGGAGCGTCGGCCGCCGGTGCCCGACGCGTCCCCCACCCTCGAGCATCGGAGCACCGTGAGCGCATCGACCGTCCCCGTCTTCCTCGACTGCGACACCGGCATCGACGACTCGCTCGCCCTGGCGTACCTCCTCCGCTCGCCCCGGGCCCGCCTCGTCGGGATCAGCACGGTCAGCGGCAACACCGACGCCCGCCGGGCCGCCGTCAACAGCCTCGGCCTGCTCGCGCTGGCCGGCCGCGGCGACGTGCCGGTCGCCGTGGGGGCGCACCACTTCCTCGAGGAGGACTACGCCGGCGGATCTCCGCACGTGCACGGCGACGACGGCATCGGCGGGGTCGCGCTGCCCGAGGGCGGCGAGCCGGTCGACGAGGATCCGGCCGACCTCCTCCTCCGTCTCGCCCGCGAGCACGAGGGCGAGCTGCGGCTGGTCGCGATCGGCCCGCTGACGAATCTCGCGCTCGCCCTCCGTGCGCACCCGGAGATCGCGTCCCTCGTCCACTCGGTGACCGTGATGGGCGGAGCCGCGCTGGTCCCCGGCAACGTGACCGCCGTGGCGGAGGCCAACATCTGGCACGACCCTGCGGCCGCCGCCGAGGTCGTCGCGGCCGACTGGGATCTGACGCTCGTGCCCCTGGACGTGACCATGCGGCACCTGCTGGCGGAGGAGGACCGCGCCGTCCTGCTCGCGTCGCCCGATCCCCTCGCGCAGGCCATCGGGCAGGCGCTCGACTTCTACTTCGACTTCTATGTCGGCCACTTCGGCGAGCGCACCGCTGCCATGCACGACCCGATGGCCGCCGCGATCGCCGTCGACGCCGTCGCCCTCACCTCCGCCCCGCGCGTCCACGTCACTGTCGACGCCACCCACGGCCCCGGCCGCGGCCAGACCGTCGCCGACCTCCGCGGCATCTACCGCGGCGTCCATCCCTCCGACGCCCGCACCCGCGTCGTCCTCGCCCTCGACGCCCCTTTCGCCCCCCACCTCATCGACGTCGTCACCGCCGTCTGACCCGTCCGCCGTCGCCCCCGGCGTCCACCACCGCCACCCGACAGGCGCGGATCCGCCCGCAGCCCGTCCGTGCCTCTGTTCCCGACAAGCCCGCTCCGCGCGCTACCCGATCAGCAGGCATCGCCCCCTGCGCGTCCATCTGCGGGAACTCGACCGACTCGCTCCGCGCGTTCGCGCCACAGGATCTCGAAACGCGCGCTGCTCGCTACTCGATCAGCATGTCCCGTCGACCGCCGTCCCCCGGCCCTGCCGCGAAGCGCAGCTCATCAGAACCCGACCGCGTAGCGGAGCCCACCCGGACCCGACCGCGAAGCGGAGACCCCCGCGGCGACCGCGAAGCGGAGCCCACCCCTACCCGACCGCGAAGCGGAGGCCCCCTGCGGCGACCGCGAAGCGGAGCCGTCCTCAAAGCGTGTCCTGGTGGGCGGTCGGCGGGGCCTGGTGGGGTCGATCGCAAGGCGGAGGCGTCGGGCGTAGCGGGAGCTACGTTCGTCGCCGACAACGCCGCGAGGGGCCCCACCAGGCCCCGCCGACCCGATCGCAAGGCGGAGGGGTCGGGCGTAGCGGAGCTACGTTCGTCGCCGACAACGCCGCGAGCGGCCCCGCCAGGCCCCGCCGATCACATGCCGGTGTCGAGGCCGGAGTAGGCGTGGAGTCCCTTGAAGAACACGTTGACGACGCCGAAGTTGAACATGACGGCGGCGAAGCCGACGATGGCGAGCCAGGCGGAGGGGGTGCCGCGCCAGCCGCGGGTGGCGCGGGCGTGGATGTAGCCGGCGTAGATGGTCCAGATGATGAAGGTCCAGACCTCCTTGGTGTCCCAGCCCCAGTAGCGGCCCCAGGCCTTCTCGGCCCAGACGGCGCCGGCGATGAGCGTGAAGGTCCAGAGGATGAAGCCGAGGATCGTGACGCGGTAGGCGAGGTTCTCGAGGGTGAGGGAGCTGGGCAGGGTGCGCAGGAAGCGGAGGACCGAGCGGGGGCTGTCGCCGGAGGATTCGCGGCGGGCCTGGAGGAGCTGGGTGACCGAGAGCGCGAAGCCGAGGGCGAAGAACGCGGTGCCGAGGATCGCGACGAGCACGTGGATGACCAGCCAGTAGGACTGGAGTGCCGGCGGGAGCGGGACGACGGCGACGTAGTAGTTGACGGTCGCGATGCCGAGGAGCACCAGGACGAGGCCGGTGATGAACGCTCCGAGGAAGCGGAGGTCCCAGCGCAGCTGGACGGCGAGGAAGACGCCGATGATGATGAGCGTCCCGGTCATCGAGAACTCGTACATGTTCGCCCAGGGGACGCGGCCGGCGGCGACGCCGCGGAGGACGGTCGCGGCGAGGTGGAGCACGAAGCCGAGGAGCGTGAGCGAGAACCCGATGCGCATGGTCTTCGAGCGGGCGGGGGCGCGGTAGACCTCGTCCTCGACGCGGCTGCCGATGCGGGAGAGCGTCGCGGTGCGTCCGGAGCCTGCGGCGGCGACGGTGGCCTTGCCGCTGGCCGCGCGGTCGGCGGCGGCCGCGGAGGCGACGCGCTCCGCCTCCTGCACGACCTCGATCGACTCGCCGTCGGCCAAAGAGGCGCGGCGGGCGAGGTCGATCGCGAAGAAGACGAACGCCATGGCGTAGATGCCCATGGCGGAGGAGAGGCACAGCACCGAGTACTGCGAGAGGGTCGCGATCACCTCCTCAGGGTAATCGCTCGCCGCCCCGCCCGCCCCTTCGCGCTTGCACAGACTCGGCCCCTGCCCAGCCGGGCGGCGCCTGTGGAGGGGCCTCCGGGGCGTCCGGGAGGCGGGTCAGTCGAGCGGGGCGTGCCGGTCGGCGATCGTCCGCACGGCGCGCACCAGCTGGGGGTCCTCGCCGCGGGCGAGTCCCGCGTACTCGAGGAGGAGGCCGCCGTCGTCCTGGGCGGTCGCCTTCACCCACACGCGGCGCCGCGGGACGAACAGCGAGGTGAGGAGTCCGGCGAGCACGAGGATCGCGAAGAGCAGCACCCAGCCCTGGGTCGCGTCGTGGTGGATGTCGAACGAGGCGAAGCGCTTGACGCTGTCGGTGCCGATCCGCGTCGGGTCGGCGCCCGTGTTGTCGAAGGTCACGCTGCCGAGCCCGTTCGGGAGCTCGGCCGTGTCGCCGGGCTTGAGGGTGATCGGCGCGACGCCGGTGGTGCCGCCGGTGAGCCGGGTCAGCGAGTCGGTGTTGAGCACGTAGACGGATGTGGGCACTCCCCCGTCGAGGCCGAGGTCGCCCGCGAAGACGTTCAGCGAGAGCACGGGGTACTGCAGGTCGGGGAAGATCGAGGTCGACGCCCCGGAGGCCAGCGTGTCCTGCGTCGGGTAGAAGAAGCCGGTGAGGCCCAGCTGCTCCGAGAGCCCGTCCGGCACCTTCACGACGCCGACGGAGGTCAGGTTCGCGTCCTGCGGGAGGAACGGCACCGAGTCGGTGAAGATCGCCTGGCCCGAGGGGTCCCGGACCGTGATCGTCGGGGCGTAGCCGTTGCCGAGGAGGTAGACGTTCGTGCCGCCGATCGCCAGCGGGTCGTTGACCTTGATCGTGCGGTCCTCGGTGCCCCCGCCGCGCTCGGAGGTCGTGACGTTCGCGGTGAAGTCGACGGGCTGGCCGAGCGCCGACTGGTTCTGCTCCTCGTACTTCACGTCGAGGCTGTCGAGGGTCAGCTGGTACGGGTCGAGCTGGCTGCTGTCGAAGAAGCGGCCGGGGTTGAAGGAGTCGTAGGCCGCGAGGTTGTTCGCGAACCCCTGGGAGCCCTCGACCAGCACGCGCTGCCCGCTGTAGCCGAACCCGCCGCCCACTCCGACGGCGACGAGGATGCCGACCAGGGCGGAGTGGAAGACCAGGTTGCCGGTCTCGCGGAGGTAGCCGCGCTCGGCCGAGACGCTCGACCAGCGGCCGCGCGGGTCGTCGTAGCGCTCGACGCGGTAGCCCGCCCGGCGCAGGACGGAGTGGGCGGAGGCGACGGCCTCCTCCTCCGTCGCGCCCTCGACCTCGCGGACGGTGTAGCCGGCGAGGCGCTGCAGGCGCGCGGGCGTGCGCGGCGGCCGCGACCGCATCGCCTGGAAGTGGTGGCGCGTGCGCGGGACGATGCAGCCGATCAGGGAGATGAACAGCAGCAGGTAGATGCTCGAGAACCAGGCGGAGGTGTAGGTGTCGAACGCCTGCACCCTGTCGAGCAGGGGCGCGAGGTCGGGGTTGTCGACGAAGTACTGGGTCACGCCGTTGGGGTCGGAGGAGCGCTGCGGTACGAGCGATCCGGGGACCGCCGCGATCGCCAGCAGCAGCAGCAGGAACAGTGCCGTGCGCATGCTGGTGAGCTGCCGCCACATCCAGCGGAGCCAGCCGGTGAACCCGAGCGCCGGCTGCGTGACGGTGCCGTCGGAGTCGTAGTGGTCGGCGGGGCGGAAGGAGGCGTCCGTCCTCCGCTGCGCGGCCTCGTCGGGGCGGCGCGTGCTCTCCTCGGGCTCAGATCGCCGGCTGGAAGCCATCGATCACCGCCGAGAGGGATCCGTAGACGAGGGTGTTCCAGATGCCCGTGACCATCAGGACTCCGATCAGGACGAGGGCGGCGCCGCCGAGGATGTTGACCACGCGGATGTGGCGCTTCACGAAGGCGAGCGTGCTGGTCACCCAGCTGAAGCCGAAGGCGACGAGGAGGAAGGGGATGCCGAGGCCGAGGCAGTAGACCAGGGCGAGGAGGGCGCCGCGCCAGGGCGAGCCCACGCCGTAGCTGAGGGCGAGGATCGAGCTCAGCGTCGGGCCGAGGCAGGGCGTCCAGCCGACGCCGAAGACGATGCCGAGCAGCGGCGCTCCGATCAGCCCGGTGGCGGGACGGATCCCGGGCCTGAGCGTGCGCTGGAGGAACGAGAACTGGCCGATGAAGACGAGCCCCATCGCGATCACGACGAGCCCGAGGACGCGGGTGATCAGGTCGGTGTACTGGCGCAGCCAGAAGCCGACCGTGCCCGCCGCCGCACCGTAGAGGACGAACACCAGCGAGAATCCGAGCACGAAGAGGAGGACGCCCAGCACGACCCGGCGGCGTCCGCGGGCCGCACGCTCGTCGGCGTCGGTGAATCCGCCGACGTAGGCGAGGTAGCCGGGCACCAGCGGGAGCACGCAGGGCGACGCGAAGGACACGAGCCCGGCCAGGAGCGCGATCGGCACGGCCAGCAGGAGCTGACCGCTGACGACGATGTCGCCCACGCCGCTACTCCCCCTCGGCGAGCGTGTCGCCCACGAGGGTCGAGAGGATCGACGCCTCCTGGAGCTGGCCGAGGATGCGCGACGCGACGCGCCCCTCCCTGTCGAGGACGAGCGTCGTGGGCACGGCGTTCGGCGGGACGGTGCCGGTGAAGGCGAGCTGCACCGAAGAGTCGGTGTCGACGATGGAGGGGTAGCCGAGCCCGAAGGTCTCGGCGAAGGCGGCCGCGGTGGGGGCCTGATCGCGCACGTTGACGCCGACGAACGACACGCCCTTGTCGGCGAACTCCGTGTTCACCGTCTCGAGGTCAGCGGCCTCGGCGCGGCACGGGGCGCAGCTGGCGTACCAGAAGTTGACGACGACGACCTGCCCGGCGAGGTCGGCGGAGTCGATGGTGGCGCCGGTCTCGTCGGTGCCGGAGAAGACGATGGGGTCGTCCCGGTCGGCGGCGGCGATCTCGGTGACGGTGCCGTCCCCCGAGATGTAGCCCTTGTTGCTGCCGTTGCGGTACTGGTCGGCGAGCGGATCCTCGGAGCAGCCCGTCAGCGCGAGCGCGGCGGCCAGCGCGAGGACGCCCGCGGCGCGGAGCCGCCCCGTCCGGCGCATCAGACCGCTCCCACGTCGGTGGCCAGGCCCTGCAGGCCGGCGGCCGGGTCGGAGTAGCCGACCTCGACGAAGCCGTCGCCGCGGCGCTCGAGGGTCGTGATGCTCGAGAGCGCGCAGCGGCGCTTGCGCGGATCGTGGAAGAGGCGCTCACCGGCGAGGGCGCGGTGGACCGTCCAGATGGGGAGCTGGTGGCTGACGATCGCGGCGTCGCCCTCCTCCGTGCTCTCCCACGCCGACTCGATCGCCGCGTACATCCGCGCCGAGATGGAGAGGTACGGCTCGCCCCAGCTGGGCTCGAAGGGGTTGCGGAGCCAGGGCCAGTGCTTGGGGTTCCGCAGGGCGGAGCTGCGCGCGGCGAGGGACTTCCCCTCGAAGCGGTTGCTCGGCTCGATCACCCGCTCATCGGTGCGGATCTCGAGCTCGAACGCCTGCGAGATGGGCTGCGCGGACTCCTGCGTGCGCTGGAGCGGCGACGCGATCAGCGCCGTGACGTGGCGCCGGCGCTCGAGCAGGTCGTCGGCGGCGGAGCGGGCCATGCGGTGGCCCAGATCCGAGAGCCGGAAGTTCGGGAGTCGTCCGTAGAGGACCCGGTCGGGGTTGAACACCTCGCCGTGCCGCACGAGATGGATCTGATCGGCAACCACGAGCGTCAAGTGTACGGAACGCGGCGTGGGGGAACGCCGGGAAAAGGGTCGCCTGAGCCGGACCTGAGCGGAGCCTCAGCGCCGCGCCGAGACCGCCGCCGACAGCCGCCGCACGAGCGGTCCGGGCAGGTGCCGCACCACGGCCATCGGGACTCCGAAGCGCACCGACGGCACCGAGACGACGGAGCCGCGCGCGACGTCCCGGAGGAACTCCTCCACCACCGCGTCCGCATCGAGCCAGAGGAAGGAGGGGATGGAGGAGGTGTCCATCGCCGCCCGCTCGTGGAACTCGGTGCGCACCCAGCCCGGGCAGAGCGCGGCCGAGCGGACGCCGGTGCCGCGCAGCTCGACGGCCAGCGACTGCGCGAAGGCGGTCGCCCACGCCTTCACCGCGGAGTAGGGGCCGAGGTGCACGAAGCCCGCGACGCTCGACACCGTGAGGATCGCGCCGCGGCCGCGGGCGGTCATCGCCTCCGCCGCCGCACCCGAGAGCACGGCGACCGAGCGCACCATCACCTCGAAGGCGTGGTCCTGGGCGGCGACGTCCGGCTCGGCGAAGGTCCCGTCGATCCCGAAGCCGGCGTTGTTGACGAGGACGCGGACCGGACGGGCCGGATCGACGAGCCGCGCGCGCACGCGCTCGACCTGCTCGCGGTCGCCGAGGTCCGCGGGCAGGACCTCGACCGCCGCGGCGCCGAGGCCGCGCAGTCCGGCCGCCGCCTCCTGGAGGCGCTGCTCGCTGCGGGCGACGAGGACGAGGCTCCAGCCGCGGCGCGCGAACGCCCGGGCGAAGGCGAGGCCGATGCCGGAGGACGCGCCGGTGATCAGTGCGGTGCTCATGCTCCGACGCTACCCGTCGCCGCCCGGCGGCCCCCGAGTAGACTCCCCTACCGTGACCGACGAGACCCGCCTCCCCCGAACCACTGTCAAGAAGCTCGCCGCGCTCGAGGACGGACCCGTCCGCGTGTCCGGCTGGGTCGAGACCGTGCGCGACCAGAAGAAGGTGCAGTTCGTCGTCCTGCGCGACGAGTCCGGTGCCGTGCAGCTGGTGAACCCGGCCGTGCGCGAAGCCGTCGAGGGCGACGACGCGTCGGCTGCGCGCCTCGCGATCACCGAGGAGATCTCCGGCCTCGCCCAGGGCTCCTTCATCACCGTCACCGGCGCGCTCAAGCACGACGAGCGCGTGAAGCTCGGCGGCATCGAGGTCAAGCTCGAGACGCTCGAGGTCGTCGCCGCGTCGATCCCGGAGGCGCCGATCGCACCCGACTCCGGCATCGACAAGCGCATGGACTGGCGCTTCCTCGACCTGCGCCGTCCCGAGCAGAACCTCATCGCCCGCGTGCAGACCACGTTCGAGCACGCGCTGCGCACGTACTGGATCGAGCACGACTTCATCGAGATCCACACCCCGAAGCTCATGGCGAGCGCCTCGGAGTCGCGGGCCGAGCTCTTCGAGGTCGAGTACTTCGAGACGAAGGCCTATCTGGCGCAGAGCCCCCAGTTCTTCAAGCAGATGGCGCAGCCCGCCGGCTTCGGCAAGGTCTTCGAGGTCGGCCCCGCCTTCCGCGCCGACCCGAGCTTCACCTCGCGTCACGCGACCGAGTTCACGAGCGTCGACGCCGAGGTCTCCTGGATCGACTCGCACGAGGACGTCATGGAGCTGCACGAGCAGCTGATGGTCGCCGGCCTCACCGCCGTCGTCGAGAAGCACGGCGCCGAGGTCAAGGCGCTCTTCGACATCGACCTGACCGTCCCGACCACGCCGTTCCCGCGCATCCCGCTCGCTGAGGCCAAGCGCATCGTCGCCGAGCGCGGCTACGAGGTGCCCCGCGCCGACGACGACATGGACCCCGAGGGCGAGCGCCGCATCGCGGCCTACGTGCAGGAGGAGTTCGGGCACGACTTCGTGTTCCTCACCGACTACGCGTCGAGCATCCGGCCGTTCTACCACATGCGCCGCGAGGGCGACGGGACGATCACCAACAGCTACGACCTCATCTACAACGGCGTCGAGATCTCGACCGGAGCGCAGCGCGAGCACCGCGTCGACGTCCTCGTCGAGCAGGCCCGCGAGAAGGGCCTCGACCCGGAGGAGCTCGAGTTCTACCTCGACTTCTTCCGCTACGGCGTCCCGCCGCACGGCGGCTTCGGCATGGGCCTCTCGCGCGTGATCATGCTGATGCTGAACCAGGCGAACCTCCGCGAGGTCACCTACCTGTTCCGCGGCCCGACCCGCCTGCTGCCCTAGGCGCGCACCACGGTCGAGGGAGCCCCGAGCCGTCGAGACCGCCGCGGACGGCGGGTCCCCTCGACGGGCCGGGGTTTCCTCGCGCCAGCGGCTAGGGAGCCGGCAGCACCACGAGGTCGAGGTAGTCGGCCAGGCACGCCACCATGTCCACCGCGTCGCGCTCGAGCAGCCACTGCAGCTGCACGCCGTCCCAGAGCGCGATGATCGACGCCGCCACCCGCTCCGGATCGGACCCCTCGCGGAGGCGCCCGGCGGCCTGGAGCTCGCGCAGCTCGGCCGTGTACTCGCTGCGGAGCCGGCGGAACCGCGCGGCGAAGAAGTCGCGCCCCGGGTGCTCCTGCGTCGTCGACTCGCCGCAGAGCACGGCGTACAGCTCGATCACTCCGGGCGCCGTCTCGTTGTAGCGGGTCTGCCGCAGGATGCCGGCGACCAGCCCCTCCTCCGGGTCCGGCGGCGAGGAACCGTCGCCCGTGATCAGGTCGCGGTGCTCGAGGACCGCGAAGAGCAGGTCGGTCTTCGACGGGAAGTAGTGCAGGAGGCTCGTCTGGCTGAGCCCGACGCGGTCGGCGACCTCCTGGAGGGAGCCGCGGGCGTAGCCCCGCGCGGCGAAGACCTGGTGGGCGGCCTCGATGATGGCGCGGCGGCGCTCGGCCGACTTCGCGTACGGGCCGCGTCGCCTCGTCGCCTCCGCCATCGACCCCTCCTCCGCACTGGAGGCGCCCCGCCGTGCCCCTCGAACGGCCAGCGTAGCGGCGGCGGAGGAGCAGTGCCGCCAATTTCGAGTACCTACTCGAATTCGTGGTAGCGTCCCGATCATCGCCGGGTGAGACTCCCCGGCTCTCCACCACGACGAAGTGAGGGAAGATGCATCCGTTCACCCGGAGACAGCTCATCGCCGCCGGTCTCGGCACCGCGGCACTCGGGAGCCTGACGGCCTGCGCGACACCGGGCACCGTCTCGGTCAACACGGCGCCGACGATCGCCCCGGCCACCAGCCCGGTCCGCCTGCAGTACTGGGGCTGGCTGAAGGACCTGCAGAAGGTCTGCGACGTCTGGAACGCCTCGCACCCCGAGATCCAGGTCGAGGCCGTCTGGATCCCCGGCGGCAACGCGGGCGGGTACCAGAAGCTCTACTCGGCCCTCGCCGCGGGCGGCGGGCCGGACCTCGGCCAGGTCGAGATTCGCTCCGTCCCCGAGTTCATGCTCGTCAACGGCCTGGTCGACCTCACCCGGTACGGCGTCGAGCAGTACCGCGACCTGTACGACCCCACGCTCTGGGGCCAGGTCAGCTACACGGGCGGCGTCTACGGCATCCCGCAGGACAGCGGCCCGATGGCGCTCTTCTACCAGCCCGAGGTGTTCGGGAAGGTGGGTGCGGAGCCGCCGACGACCTGGGACGACTGGGCAGCGGTGGCGACGGAGCTGCGCGGAGCCGGCTCCTACATCGACTGCTTCCCCCTCGCCGACGCCTCGGTCTTCGCCGCGTTCGCGACGCAGGCCGGCGCGCAGTGGCTGCGCCCGGAGGAGGACGGCTGGGTCATCGACATGACCGACGACGCCACGACGCGCGTCGCCTCCTTCTTCGACACGGCCATCGACCAGGACCTGGTGCAGACCGGCTACGGCGCCTACTCCCCCGCGTGGTTCGCGGCCGCGGCGAAGGGCGGCATCGCCTCCTGCGCCACCGGCAGCTGGGGCGACGCCCTGATCGAGGGGGTCAGCGGAGGCGCGGGCAAGTGGCGCGCTGCTCCCATGCCCGTCTGGGGCGACACCGGCTTCGGCTCGAGCTTCCTCGGCGGATCGACCGCGGCGGTGTTCTCGAGCAGCAAGCACCCGGAGGAGGCGATCGAGTTCGCCGTCTGGATGACCACCACGCAGGAGGGCATCGACGCGATGATCGCCAACAGCGGCATCGGCTGGTCTCCCGCGGTCGGCGAGATCGGCACGGCCCGCAAGGGTCCGAGCGACTTCTTCAGCGGGCAGAACTACAACGAGGACGTCCTCGTGCCCGCATCGAAGGAGCAGAACCCGGACTGGTCCTGGTGGCCCGTCACGCAGCAGTCCTTCAACATCCTCAGCGACGGCTTCCGGAAGAAGGCGTCCGGGCTCTCGCTCGTGGACGCGGTCGCCGAGGCGGAGCAGAAGATCATCACGGTCTTCGAGAACAAGGGCCTGAGCATCAGGAGGGCCTCCGCATGACCACCACGACCTCCCCCGCCGCCGCGGTCGCGGCCACCACGCGGACGCCGGGCGCGCCCCGGCGCAGCCGCGCGGTCGCCCGCGCCCCGTGGATCCTCCTCGGACCCTTCCTGGCCCTGTTCGTCCTCACGTTCATCGTCCCGATCGTCGTCGCCGTCGGCTCCAGCTTCACGAAGGTGACGCGCTCCGGCCTCTTCGGCGAGGCCGGGGTCACCAGCGGGTTCGCGGGCTTCGACAACTACGCGCAGGCCCTCGCCGACGGCAACTTCATCGCCTCCATCGGGCGGATGTTCCTCTTCGGCATCGTCCAGGTGCCGGTGATGATCGCCCTCTGCACCGTCCTCGCGCTGATGCTCGAGTCGGCGTCGGCGAAGTTCCCCGGCTTCTTCCGGGCGGCCTACTTCCTCCCTTACGGAGTGCCCGGAGTCATCGCGACGATCCTGTGGTCGTTCCTCTACGTGCCCGGCCTCAGCCCGCTCATCGACGCGGCGAACATGGTCGGGCTCCAGCCCGACTTCCTCGGTGCGGACACGGTGCTCTGGTCGATCGCGAACATCTCGCTCTGGAGCTACACCGGCTACAACATGCTGATCATCGTCGCCCAGCTCAAGGCGATCCCGGTCGAGCTCTACGAGGCGGCGAAGGTCGACGGCGCCTCCACCTGGCGCGTCGCCCGCAGCATCCAGCTGCCGCTCATCCGCCCCGCGCTGGTGCTGACGACGATCTTCTCGATCATCGGCACGCTCCAGCTGTTCGCCGAGGCGCAGGTGCTGAAGACGGTCGCTCCGGCGATCGACAGCCAGTACACGCCGAACCTCAGCGCGTACACCACGGCCTTCGCCTACAACGACTACAACGTCGCCGCCGCCCAGGCCGTCCTGATCGCGCTGGTCGCGTTCCTGCTCTCCTTCACGTTCCTCTCGATCTCGAACAGGAGGTCGTCATGAGCCGCACCGAGACGCCGCCGACCACGACCACCGGAGTCGTCACCGCCGACCGCCCCGTGAAGGCCGGACGCGGGCCCGACCGTTCGGCCGGCCGCAACCGCGCCTCGACCATCATCGTCACCGCGATCCTCGTCGTCGTGGCGGTCTACTTCCTCATTCCCGTCTACTGGGTCGTCGTCGCGGCGACCAAGACCACCGAGGACCTCTTCGCCACCTACGGCTTCTGGTTCGCCCCGACGTTCGCGCTCTGGGACAACCTGACGCAGGTGCTGACCTACGGCGACGGCATCTTCGTCCGCTGGTTCCTCAACTCCGTCCTCTACGCCGGAGTGGGCGCCCTGCTCGCGACCTACCTCGCCGCGGCGGGCGGCTACGCGCTGGCCAAGTACGAGTTCCGCGGCAGCAGGCTCGTGTTCGGGACGATCCTCGCGGGCGTCCTGGTGCCGGGCACCGCGACCGCTCTGCCGCTGTTCCTGCTCTTCAGCCAGATGGGCATCGCGAACACCTACTGGAGCGTGCTGATCCCCTCGCTCGTCTCGCCGTTCGGGCTGTTCCTCTGCCGGATCTACGCTCAGGCGACCGTGGACACCGCGATCATCGAGGCGGCGCGCATCGACGGCGCCGGGGAGCTGCGGATCTTCCACACGCTCGGGCTGCGCATCCTGACTCCCGCGCTGGTCACCGTGTTCCTCTTCCAGCTGGTCGGGATCTGGAACAACTACTTCCTGCCCCTGGTGATGCTCTCGGACACGAACCTGTTCCCGATCACACTGGGACTGAACAACTGGCTCGGACAGGTCGACCGCCTGCCCGAGTTCTACGAGCTGACGACCGGCGGCGTCCTGCTGTCGATCATCCCGCTCGCCATCGCCATGATCGTGCTGCAGCGCTTCTGGCGCGGCGGCCTGACGGAAGGCTCTGTGAAGTGACGACTCCCCCGACGACCTCCCACTACCTGACGGACACCGGACCGGGCTCCGGCCGCCGCCGGGCCCCCCGCTCGTGGCTGCACACCGACGCCCCGGCGCTCCCGCTGGACGGGGAGTGGCGCTTCCGCCTGCTCCCCGCCGCTCCGGGGACCCCGGGCGGCGCCGGCGTGCTGCCGGAGGGCGAGGGCGTGGACGCCGTCGGGGACGAGTCGTTCGACGACTCCGGCTGGGACCTGATGCCGGTGCCCTCGCACTGGGTGCTGCAGGGCGACGGGCGCTACGGATTGCCGGCCTACACGAACGTGCAGTTCCCGTTCCCGACCGAGCCGCCGTTCGTTCCGGACGCGAACCCGACGGGCGACTACCGCCGCACCGTCGTGGTCCCGGAGGAGTGGGACTCCGCCGAGGCGGTCGTCCTGCGCTTCGACGGGGTCGAGTCGCGGTACCGCGTCTGGGTCAACGGCGTCGAGATCGGCATCGGCTCCGGCAGCCGGCTCGCGCAGGAGTTCGACGTCACCGGCGTCGTCCGCCCGGGCGAGAACCTCGTCGTGGTCCGCGTGCACCAGTGGTCGGCCTCGAGCTACGTGGAGGACCAGGACCAGTGGTGGCTGCCGGGGATCTTCCGCTCGGTGCACCTGCTCGCGCGCCCCGTCGGCGGGATCGAGGACGTGTGGCTGCGCTCCTCCTTCGCCGGCGGCGCGGGCCGGATCGAGGCGGAGGTGACCGCCGCGGCCGACGCGTTCCCGCTGACGCTGCGCGTGCCCGGGCTCGGGATCGAGACGGTCTGGGCCTCGGCGGAGGAGATCGCCGCGATCGAGGTCCCCGAGGTCGAGCCGTGGTCGGCGGAGGCTCCGCGCCTCTACGACGCGACGCTCGCCTCCGCCGGTGAGACGGTCTCGCTGCGGCTCGGCTTCCGCACGGTCGAGATCCGCGGCGACCGCTTCCTGGTCAACGGCGAGCGCGTCGTCTTCCACGGCGTCAACCGCCACGAGACGCACCCCGACCGCGGTCGAGCGTTCGACGAGGACTCCGCCCGCGAGGACCTCGCGATGATGAAGCGCTTCAACGTGAACGCCATCCGCACCAGCCACTACCCGCCGCATCCCCGTCTGCTCGATCTCGCCGACGAGCTCGGCTTCTGGGTGGTCCTCGAGTGCGATCTCGAGACCCACGGCTTCGAGCGGGTCGGCTGGGCGGGCAACCCCAGCGACGACCCCGCCTGGCGCGAGGCCTACCTCGACCGCATCGAGCGGACCGTCGAGCGCGACAAGAACCACCCGAGCATCGTGCTCTGGTCCCTCGGCAACGAGGCGGGCACCGGCGCGAACCTGGCCGCGATGTCCGCCTGGGTGCACGGCCGCGACCCCGAGCGCCCCGTCCACTACGAGGGCGACTACACCGGCGCGTACACCGACGTGTACTCGCGGATGTACTCCTCGATCCCCGAGACCGAGCGGATCGGCACCGACGGCTCACTCACTCCGCTGCTCGGCTGCTCCCCCGGCGAGTCCGCTCGGCAGCGATCCAAGCCCTTCCTGCTCTGCGAGTACGTGCACGCGATGGGCAACGGCCCGGGAGCGATCGACCAGTACGAGGACCTCGTCGACCGCTTCCCGCGGCTGCACGGCGGCTTCGTCTGGGAGTGGCGCGACCACGGCCTGCGGGCGCGCACGCCGGAGGGCGTCGAGTACTACGCGTACGGCGGCGACTTCGGCGAGGTGGTGCACGACGGCAACTTCGTGATGGACGGCATGGTGCTCTCCGACGGCACGCCCAGCCCGGGCCTGTTCGAGTGGAAGCAGATCGTCGCCCCGGTGCGCCTCACGGTCCGCGGCGACGGCGTCGTCATCGAGAACCGCCGGCACGACGCCTCCACCGCCGATCTGCGCTTCGCGTGGCGGGTCGAGCGGGACGGGCGGGTCACCGCGGAGGGAGTGCTCGACGCCCCGGTCATCGCGGCCGGCGACGCCGTGCACGTGGAGCTCCCCCCGCTCGAGGTGCGCCCCGGCGGCGAGACCTGGCTCACCGTCGACGCGGTCCTCGACGCCCCGACCGCGTGGGCGGAGGAGGGCCACGTGCTCTCCACCGGTCAGCACCTCCTCGCCGCCCCGTCGGCGGTGCCCGCGTGGACCCGCGCCGTCCGCGCCGCTCCGCCCCTCGAGGGCGGCGCGCTCGGAGTCGCGCGGTTCCGCGACGGCCGGCTCGCCTCCCTCGCCGGCCTGCCCGTCGACGGACCGCGCGCCGAGCTCTGGCGCGCCCCGACCGACAACGACGAGGGCGCGGGCTTCCCCGGCTACGTCACCGGCGACCCGTACGACGGCGACGGCCGCGGGACCCCTGCCCCGTCCTCCGCCGCCCGCTGGCGCGAGGCCGGCCTCGACCGCCTGGTCGGCCGCGTGCAGGAGGTCGACTCCTCCGCCGGGCTCCGCCGCGTGACCCGCTTCTCGGCCGCGGACCTCGATGCGGGACTCCTGATGGAGGAGCGCTGGAGCGTCGACGGGGAGAGCACGGTCCTCCGCGTCGACCTCGTGCCGACCCGGGGCTGGGACTCCGTCTGGCCGCGGCTGGGCATCCGGATCGACATGCCCGCGTCGATCGACGGCGCGGAGTGGTTCGGCACCGGCCCGCTCGAGTCCTACCCCGACAGCCTCCGGGCCGCGCGGGTGGGGCGCTTCACGGCGGAGATGGACCGGCTGACGACTCCGTACGCCCGCCCGCAGGAGAGCGGTCACCGCAGCAGCGTGCGCGAGCTGACGCTGACGGAGGCGGGCTCGCCCCGGCTCCGCATCGAAGCCGGGCGCGACCTGCACGGGCGCCTCCCCGGCTTCACCCTGGCGAGGCACACGCCGCAGGAGATCACGGCCGCCGCGCACCCGCACGAGCTGCCGGCGTCGGAGCGCGCGGTCCTCGTGATCGACGCCGCCCAGCACGGCCTGGGCTCCCGTGCGTGTGGTCCGGACGTGTGGCCCGACTTCCAGCTGCGGCCGGAGGCACGGACGATCCTCCTCCGCTTCACCGCGGCCGGCTGAGCGCCGGGAGAGGACGAGGGAAGGCCCGCGGGATCGCGTCCCGCGGGCCTTCCCTCGTCCTCGGGACGCGTCAGTCGCTCTGCGTGCGCGGCAGCGGTCCGCCGATGAAGAGGTCCGTGTTCATGCGCCGGCGGCGCATCACGACCAGGACGGCCGCGCAGGCGAGGAGCGACGCGGCGACCGCACCGCCGCCGATCATCAGCGCGGTGGTCGGCGTGATGCCGGCCGGTCCCGCCGAGGCGGCCGTGCTGAGGAAGGCGGTGCGCGCGGCGCTGATCGCGGTGCCGCAGACCTGCTGCGCCTCCCACGGTGCGGCCGTGGTGTCGCTGTCACGGTAGGAGACGGTCACGGCTGCCGTGCGGTGCGACTCGCGACCGAAGGCGACGACGCAGTAGACGGAGGGGTCGGGGTCGGCGACGACCGCGTCGCCCAGCGCCAGCTCGGCCCAGCCGATGGAGTCGGACTGCACGGCGACGTCGCCGGCGGCCAGGTCGGCGCGGGCCCCGGAGGTCTCGAAGGCGCCCACGGCGACCTCCTCGTCGGCGTCGAAGCCCCAGACGGCGCCGCGGGGCGCCTCGGTGCTGCCGTCGCCGAGCTCGCGCGGCTCGAGCAGGAGGCCGTTGCCGGTGGAGGGCGCGAGCCGGAAGACGACCTTGGCGGCGGAGCCCTGGTCGCCCGTGAGGTCGACCGTGAAGGCGCCCGACTTGGTGATCAGCGCGGTCGGCACGGTCGCGGTGCCGCTCCCCGCCTCGAGGGTCAGCGGGGTCTTGGTGCCGTTCGGGTCGCGGAGGACCGCGGAGACGGCCTCGCCGCTGGCGAAGCCGGTGTACGAGAAGCCGACGCCGTAGAAGCGGGCGAGCTCGACGGTGAGCGCCTCCGGCTGCACGGCGAGCTCGCGGGTGAGGAAGACGTCCGCGGTCGCGGCACCGGCCGCCGGCTTCGCGCCCTCGGTCGAGGTGCCGAGCTCGGTGCGTCCGGGGGCCGACGCCGCCGGAGTGACGGCGCCCGCACCGGAGGAGCCGGCGGTGCCGGACGTGGTGGTGCCGGAGGTGGTGCCGCCGCCGGAGGTGCCGCCGGACGTCGCTCCGCCGGTGGTGCCGCCGCCGGAGCCGGAGCCGCCGGAGGACGATCCGCCGCCGGTGGAGGGCTGGCCGCCGCCGGAGCCGCCCTGCTGGCCGCCGCCGCCAGTGGATCCGCCGCCAGTGGATCCGCCGCCGGTGGAGGGCTGGCTCGGCTGCTGGGGCGCGGGGTCGACCGGTGCCGGATCGACCGGCGCGGGGTCCACGGGCGCGGGGTCGACGGGAGCGGGCTGCTCGGGTTCTGCCGGCTCCTCGGGCACTCCGGGAACGGACGGCTCCTCGGGGACGCCGGGAACGGGGTCGGAGCCGCCGTCGCCCGGCTGCTCGGGATCCTCCGGCACGCCGGGGATGGTCGTCGCGGCCGGCTGCTCGACCGTGGTCGAGACCGTCGAGGCGGAGGGTGCCGCGACGGCCGCTCCGGGGAGGGCCAGGCCGAGCACGAGCGCCGCGAGAGCGGCGGCGGGCAGGGCGAGTCGGCGGGATGACGGCATGGCGGTTCCTTCCTCCACGGGCGACGATCTGCGTCCGCGCACGGAGGAGCGCACTCCCCCCTCACGAGGGTAAGGGCGAGAGGCGAGCTATCGCGAGCCGTCCCGTCCCCCGTCAGAGGGACGTCGCGGTCGTGCTTCCGTCCGGACGGCCCGGTCGAAGCTCACCTGCGATCGAGGAGGGCCCGCCGGAGCCGCACGGGATCGACCCGCCAGAAGGTGTGCACGCGCCCGTCGATCAGCACCACCGGGATCTCCTCGACGAAGCGCTCGTGCAGCTCGGGATCGTCGAGGATCGACACCTCCGAGACGGCGACCGACGCCTCGGCGCCCAGGTCGGCGACCACCTGCTCCACCACGGTCCGCGCGTCGTCGCAGAGATGACAGCCCGGCTTGCCCACGAGCGTCAGCTCCACGTCCACCATGCGGTCAGTGTACGGCGGCCCCGGCGACGGGCGCCGAGACGGCGAGCGCCGCCGGGATGATCCGTGAACGCAGACGAGCGCCCGACCCCGGAAGGGCGGACGCTCGAGTGGGAAGAGGCGCGAGCCTACTTCTTGTTGCGACGCTGGTGGCGAGTCTTGCGAAGCAGCTTGCGGTGCTTCTTCTTCGCCATACGCTTGCGACGCTTCTTGATGACAGAACCCACGAAGACCTCACAACGTTCAGGGGGTCGACCGCCCGACGGGCGGCCGCTTACGAAAAACTGGCTCCCGCGAGCTTACACGACCCGGGGCTCCACCGTTTCCGGCTCCTCGGCGCCCCTCACTTGCGGATGCGCAGCGCCTCCGCCACCTTCGTCGCTCCCTCGCTGACGCCCCGCTGGATGTCCTGCACCACGGTGCTGACCTGGTGGGTGCGCTCGGCGAGCGCCCGACCCAGCGACTCCGCCCGGGCCGCGGTCGGAGCGTCGAGCAGGGCGCCGGCCGCCTCGTCCTCGGCGAGGAAGGGCAGCAGCCAGTCCTCGACCTCCGCCAGCGGCGCGTACTCGAGCGCGTAGAAGCGGTGCTGTCCGCTCTCGCGCACCGTGACGAGGCCGGTCTCGCGCAGCACCTTGAGGTGCTTGGAGACGGTCGGCTGGCTCAGCTCGAGGCGCGCCACGATCCGCGACACGCTCATGCCCTCGGCCGAGCCGTCCCGCCGCTGCTCGAGCAGCAGGGCGAGGATGTCCCGGCGGGTCCCGTCCGCGATCACCCCGAAGATGTCAGCCATGCGCCCAGGCTAGTCAGCGCCCCGGGGGCCCGGCACCGAGCGGGTAGCATGGCCGCGATCGAGTGGAGGATCCGCCGTGGTGGTTCGGCAGCAGTTCCGCAGCCCCGTGGGCGTCTCGCCCGTCTCCCCCTGGTCGGGGTTCGAGCGGGCCCGCGACCTCATCGACGACTTCGCCGGACGCTCGCCGTCCCGCTTCGCGATCCTCATCTTCTCGGCGCTCGTGCTCGTCTTCACCCTGCTGTTCTCGCTGCCGGTGTCGAGCACCACGGGCACCGTCACTCCGCTGCACGACGCCTTCTTCACCGCGATGTCGGTGATCTGCGTGACCGGCCTCGCGACGGTCGACATGGCGACGCACTGGTCGGCGTTCGGCCACTCGATCATCTTCGTCGGCGTGAACATCGGCGCTCTGGGAGTGCTGACGCTCGCCTCGATCATGGGCCTGGCGATCTCGCGCCGCCTCGGGCTCCGGGCGAAGCTCATGGTCGCCAGCGACTCGAACCCGCTGCGGATCCACTCCGGCCCCGTCGCCGAGGGCCAGGCCGTGCGCCTGGGTGAGATCGGCGGACTGCTCGCCACCGTCGCGATCAGCGCCGCCGCGATCGAGATCATCGTCGCGCTGCTGCTGTTCCCGCGGATGCTGATCGACGGGATCCCGATCGGCGAGGCCGTCTGGCACTCCTTCTACTACTCCGCGATGGCGTTCACGAACACCGGCTTCGCCCCGAACGCCGCGGGACTCACCCCCTTCGAGGACGACTACTGGTTCCTCGGCATCCTGATGCTCGGCGTCTTCCTCGGCTCGATCGGCTTCCCCGTCATCTACGCCTTCTCCCGCGGCTGGCGGCGCCCGCGCAAGTGGTCGGTGCACGTGAAGCTGACGCTGGTCACCTCCGTGATCCTGCTCGTCGCCGGGGCCGTCCTCTACATCGTGCTCGAGTTCGACAATCCGAGGACCTTCGGCAGCCTCGATGCGGGAGACACCGTCTTCCAGTCCTTCTTCCTCTCGACGATGACGCGGTCGGGCGGCTTCTCGACGATCTCGGTCCCCGACCTCAACGGCTCGAGCCTGCTCGTGACGGACATGCTGATGTTCATCGGCGGAGGTTCGGCCTCCACGGCCGGCGGGATCAAGGTCACGACCCTCGCGATCCTGTTCCTGGCCGCGTTCGCCGAGGCCCGAGGCAACAACGACATGGAGGCGTTCGGCCGCCGGATCCCGAACGACGTCCTCCGCCTGGCCGTCTCGGTCGTGCTGTGGGGCGCGACGACGGTCGCCGTGTCGAGCGTCCTGATCCTGCACATCACCAAGGCCTCGCTCGACCACGTGCTCTTCGACGTGATCTCGGCCTTCGCGACCTCCGGGCTCTCGACGGGGCTCACCGCGGAGCTGCCGCCGTCCGGGGTCTACATCCTGGCGCTGACGATGTTCATGGGCCGCGTTGGTACCGTGACTCTCGCCGCCGCGCTCGCCGCGAGCCAGCGGAGGCAGTTGTTCAGACGACCGGAAGAGAGGCCCATCGTTGGTTGACCGCATCAGGTACGACGCCCCGGTGCTGGTGATCGGCCTCGGGCGCTTCGGAGCCGCCACGGCCGGCCAGCTCGACCGCCTCGACCGCGAGGTCCTCGCCATCGACGCCGACGCCGGTCTCGTGCAGAAGTGGTCGGAGCGGGTCACCCACGCGGTGCAGGCCGACGCCCGCTCGCTCGACGCCCTCGCGCAGATCGGCGCGCAGGACTTCCAGGTCGCCGTCGTCGCGGTCGGCTCCTCCATCGAGGCGTCCGTGCTGATCACCGCGAACCTCGTCGACCTCAAGATCCCGCAGATCTGGGCGAAGGCGATCTCGCGCTCGCACGGCAAGATCCTCGAGCGGATCGGCGCGAACCACGTGATCTACCCCGAGGCGGAGGCGGGCGAGCGCGTCGCGCACCTGGTCTCGGGCCGCATGCTCGACTTCATCGAGTTCGACGACGACTTCGTGCTCGCGAAGATGTACCCGCCCAAGCCGATCCGGGGGCTGACGCTCACGGAGTCGGGCGTGCGCCGCAAGCACCGCGTGACCGTCGTCGGCGTCAAGAGCCCGGGCAAGCCCTTCACCTACGCGACCGAGCAGACCGTCGTCTCGAACCACGACCTCATCGTGGTCAGCGGCACCCCCAGCGACATCGAGCGCTTCGCGGCCCTCGGCTCCTGACCCGCGCCCCCTCCCTCCTCCTGTTCTGCGGGATGCCGCTCCGGTACGCCCGCTCCGGCGTGTCGCGTACCCGAGCGGCGTCTCGCGGAGAGGAGGGCGGAGTCAGGAGGCGGCGAGCTCGCGGGCGCGGGCCAGCGCGGCGTCGGTCGCCCGCGTGAAGAGGGCGGCGAGGTCGGCCTCCTGCAGGACCGCGACGGCCCGCTCGGTGGTGCCCTTCGGGCTCGTGACCCGTCGGCGCAGCTCCGCGGGCTCCTCGCCGGAGTCTGCGAGCAGCTCGGCCGCGCCGCGGAACGTGCCGACCACCATCGTCGACGCCTGCTCCGGAGCGAAGCCCTTCGCGACAGCGGCCGCGACGAGCTCCTCGATCAGCAGGAACACGTAGGCGGGACCCGAGCCGGAGATCGTCGAGAGCGCGTCGAGCTGCGACTCCGGCACCTCGACCACCTCGCCGACCGTCTCGAACAGGCGGCGCACGAGCGCCAGGTCCTCGTCGCCGGACCGCGTGCCCGCGCTGAGGCCGGTGACGGCGCGGCCCACGACCGCGGGAGTGTTCGGCATCGAGCGGAGCACGGCGACGGACGCGGGCAGGTGCCGCTCGAACGTGGCCGCGGTCACGCCGGCGGCGACGGAGACGACGACCGCGCCCGGGGCGAGCGCGTCGGCGATCTCGTCGAGCAGGTCCGGCACCATGTGCGGCTTGACGGCAACGAGCACGATCGCCGCGCCCTCGACCGCGCGCCGGTTGGCCTCCGGGTCGTCCGCGGTGGCGAAGGCGGTGACCACCGGGTGGCCGTCCCACGCGGCGGCCTTCGCGGAGTCGCGGTTGGTCACCCGCACGCCCCCCTCGACGCGGACGCCGGGAGCCAGCAGGCCCTGGAGGATCGCACCCCCCATCGAGCCGAGGCCGAGGACGGCGATGGACGGGAGCAGGACGGGCGCGTCGGTCACGCCGCTCATCCTACGAAGAGCCCGCGGCAAGGGGGTCCGGGTGCGGTCCGGCGCCTCGTAGGATGGCCCGACCATCCAGCGGCGAGCCCGAGGAGACCACGTGAGCGCATCCGGAGGCGGCACCGCGATCATCGCGGCGCTCGCGGCCAACCTCGGCATCGCCCTGACGAAGTTCGTCGCCTGGTTCTTCTCCGGATCCGCCTCCATGCTCGCCGAGGGCGTGCACTCGCTCGCCGACTCCGGCAATCAGCTGCTCCTGCTGCTCGGCGGCCGCAAGTCGCGGAAGGCCGCCGACGAGGAGCACCCGTTCGGCTACGGGCGCGAGCGCTACGTCTACGCCTTCGTGGTGTCGATCATCCTGTTCTCGGTCGGCGGCGTCTTCTCGCTCTACGAGGGCATCGAGAAGATCGCCGAGCCGCACGAGCTCGAGAACGCCTGGCTGCCGATCCTGGTCCTCGTGATCTCGATCTGCCTCGAGGGCTACTCGCTGCGCACCGGAGTGAAGGAGTCGAACCGCGTCCGCGGCTCGCAGTCCTGGTTCCAGTTCATCCGCCGGGCGAAGGCGCCGGAGCTGCCGGTCGTGCTCCTCGAGGACGTCGCCGCGCTCACCGGTCTGACGTTCGCGCTGCTCGGAGTCGGGCTGACCGTGATCACCGGCGACTCGGTCTACGACGCGATCGGAACGATCATGATCGGCACCCTGCTGATCGTGGTGGCGATCGTGCTGGGCGTCGAGACGAAGAGCCTGCTGGTCGGAGAGGGGGCGACTCCCGCCGACGCCGCCTCGATCCGCGCCGCGCTCGAGGCCGGGCGCGACGTCGAGCGCGTCATCCACATGCGCACGCTCTACCTCGGACCGGACGAGATCCTCGTGGCCGCGAAGCTCGCCTTCCCGGCCGCCGAGACCCTCGAGCACGTGGCCGCCGGGATCGACGCCGCGGAGAAGCGGATCCGCGAGGCCGTCCCGGCCGCCACCACGATCTACCTCGAGCCCGACGTCGACCGCGGACGCGCGGGATCGGTGGCGGCCCGTCCGGCCGTGACGGAGGCGGAAGGGACGGTCGCTCCGGCTGCCGCAGCTCCGCCCGCCGCCTCCCCGCCGGCCGCGCCGCACGGGAGCGCCTGAGATGCGCCGGGCCCTGGCGATCGTCAACGAGCGCGGTGCCGGGCTCGGCGCGCTCGAGCCGATGCTGACCGAGCGGGGGTTCGCCGTCGACGCCGTCGCAGGGACGGACCTCGACGCGATCGACATCCTCGCCCCCGACCTCGTCGTCACGCTCGGCTCCAGCGCCGGCGTCTACGAGACCTCGCGGCACCCCTTCATCAGCCCCGAGATCGCGCTCCTGCAGGACCGGATGCACCACCGCCGTCCCACGCTCGGCGTCTGCTTCGGAGCGCAGCTGATCGCGACCGCCCTGGGCGAGTCCGTCCATCCCGGATCGGCCCGCGAGGTCGGCTTCCGCCCGGTCGTGCTCACGGAGGAGGGCGCCGGCTCACCGCTCCGGCACCTCTCCGGCGTCGACGTGATGCAGTGGCACGGCGACACCTTCGCGCTGCCGAGCGGAGCGGCGCTGCTGGCGTCGTCGACGACCGGCGAGGTGCAGGCGTTCGCCGTGGAGGACTGGCTCCTCGGCGTGCAGTTCCACCCCGAGCTGACCGGCACGATGGCCGCGCAGTGGCTCGAGGGCGACGGGGAGTGGGCAGGAGCGGCGGGCTACGACGCCGCCGTGCTCGCCGACGACGTCGCGGCGGAGCGCTTCGAGCGGATGCACGCGGCGACGCGGCTCGCGCTGACGGAGTGGCTGGGCGCTCCGAGCTGAGGGGTTCGGCGGCGCTCGGCGTCAGCGGCGCTCGGCGTCAGCGGCGCTCGGCGTCAGCGGCGGTCGGCGTCAGCGCCGGTCGGCGAAGAAGTCGAGCAGGAGCCGCGAGCTCTCCGCGGCGCGGACCCCGGGGTACACCTCGACCACGTGGTTGTGCCGGCGGTCGCGGAGGAGGTCGTGCACGGATCCGGAGGCGCCCGCCTTCTCGTCCCACGCGCCGAAGACGACGCGGTCGATCCGCGCCGCCAGGATCGCTCCGGCGCAGAGCACGCACGGCTCGAGCGTGACCACCAGCGTGCAGCCCTCGAGATGCCAGTCGCCGCGAGCCTCGGCCGCCGCGCGGATCGCGACCACCTCGGCGTGCGCCGTCGGATCCCGCCGCAGCTCGCGCTCGTTGCGCCCGAGCCCGAGCACCGCACCCTCCGAGTCGAGGACCACCGCGCCCACGGGGACGTCGCCCCAGCCCGCGGCCCGCCGCGCCTCGTCGAGCGCCAGGCCCATCCACTCCTCGGAGCGGCGGGGGACGCGGAGATCGCTGTCGCGCATCGCTCCCCCTCCTGCGGCGGCCCGCTGCGGCCGGTGGGGCGCCGCTCCGGCCAGTAGATTGAGCTTATGCGCGTCCACGTAGCCGACCACCCGCTGATCACCCACAAGCTCACCGTGCTGCGTGACAAGCGCACCCCCTCCCCCACCTTCCGGCAGCTCGCCGAGGAGCTGATGACGCTCCTCGCCTACGAGGCCACCCGCGGCGTCCGCACCCGCACCGTCACCATCGAGACCCCCGTGACGCAGACCACCGGCCTCGCGCTCAGCGACCCGCAGCCGCTGGTCGTCCCGATCCTCCGGGCCGGCCTCGGGATGCTCGAGGGCATGGTCAAGCTCATCCCGACCGCCGAGGTCGGCTTCCTGGGCATGGCACGCAACGAGGAGACGCTCGAGCCGACCACGTACGCGGAGCGCCTGCCCGACGACCTGTCGAACCGCCAGTGCTTCGTCCTCGACCCGATGCTCGCGACCGGCGGCTCACTCGTCGCGGCCATCCAGTTCCTCTTCGACCGGGGAGCGGTCGACGTCACCGCCGTCTGCCTGCTCGCCGCCCCCGAGGGCCTGGCCGCCGTCGAGAAGGCCTTCGGCGACCGCGACGTGACCATCGTCCTCGGCTCCCTCGACGAGAAGCTCAACGAGCTCGGCTACATCGTCCCCGGCCTCGGCGACGCGGGCGACCGCCTCTACGGCCTCGCGGGCTGAGCCCGCCGGCCCCCGGACGAGCGGGCCCCGCGTCGGGCCCCGGAACAGGGAGCCCCGCTGAGCCGTGCCGGTCGGAGGGCGCAGCGAGGGTCTCGACACCCCACCGCGACCGTCCGGCAAAGCCCGTCCTGCTGATCGAGCAGCCCGCGCAGCGGGCGCAGCTGGATCCCCCGTCACGGCGCGCGCCTCCTCCCGAGCACCGGAACCACCCCCGACGCGCCGTCCATCCCCACGGAAGTGTTGACGCCGTGCACCGGCCTCCGCTTTACTGACGGACATGACTGACACCCTGCACGCCCCGACCTCCCTCGAGGCCATCGGGAATGCCGGCATGATGATGGCCGGTGGCCCCGTCATGTGCTGTCGAATGTGTGCATGAGGAACTGACCTCGCCGGATCCCCGCACCGCCTCCGCCCGCTGATCGTCACGATCGGCTGGGCGTCCGAGGCGCGGACGATCCCCTGGATGCCCCGCATCCGTCTCTGCCGCCACCGCGCACCGCGGGCCGGCTCGATCGCGCACACCCGGATCCGCTCCCTCGGACACTCGTCCCGGATCCGACCAGCCAAGGACTCGTCATGACCCTCCTCCACACCCGCACCGTCCCCGCCGCCACCTCCACCGAGGCGCCCCGCCTCCAGCCGGTCGCCGACGCCGCGCCCGCAGCACCCCGCCTCCGCGCCGTCCCCCAGGGCACCGAGGCCCGCGGCTTCGCCCTCTACGTCGGCATCGACGAGGCCAAGGCCCGCGCCGCCGGAGTCGACCTCGGCCGCCTGGTCGAGGAGCTCAAGCGCGTCACGGCGCAGCTCGCCCCCGACGCCGAGACGTACGCCTCCGTCGCCCTGGCCCCGCAGGGCGCCGGCGGCCGCGACGTGGACGTGGTCCGCCTCGCGCTGCAGGACCCGGCCGCCGTCGCCAAGCGCCGCTCCGACGCCGAGCCCGACCCCGACCGTGCACCCGGCGGCGTCGTCATCGACATCTCCCGCAAGCGCGTCATCCTCGACGACGAGACCACCCCCCTCACCTACAAGGAGTTCGAGCTCCTCCAGTACCTCGTGCTCCGCGAGGGCCGCACCATCGAGCGCGCCGAGCTCATCGCCTCGCTCTGGGGCGCCGCGGACGACGACGCGCCGAACGAGCGCACCATCGACGTCCACGTCCGCCGCCTCCGCGCCAAGCTCGGCCGCTACGAGGAGATCGTGCGCACCGTCCGGGGAGTCGGCTACCGCTTCGACCGCCACGCCGACGTCGCCATCCGCTACGCGTCGACGCCGTCGCCGGATCTGTTCTGAACTGTGAGGAGAGCGCTTGCGCTCTCCTCACCGCGGTCGGCTTCGCGAGGGGTCGCGATTCGGAGAGCGGGTCGCGACCGGCTAGCGGGAAACGCTGACACGCGTTCCCCGCGTTCGCCTCGAGGGCGGAACGTCCTCTCGACCTCGACGGATGTGCGCGACCGCTCCTCACACGTGGAGGGCTGCTCGACGGCCCGCTGCGTGGTCGAAGCCGTGGCGGGGCGGGTCGCGCCTCGCGGGGCAGGACGACGGGGCCGGGCCGCGTCGGCGGGGGACGAGGGCAGGGGGTGCTCGTCGTGTCCGTCGACGGTCAGGGATGGGCTGCGGTTCGGTGCGGACGTCGGAGGCAGCAGACGGGGCGTCCTGGGTCAGGAGAGAGTCGTGCGGAGCGCGGGCGGGCGCGGCGACGGGCGGGGCGGGGCGGCTCAGGGAGGATTCAGGAAAGAGAGGGTTGCGTCGTTACCGGGTCGTTATATAGTTCAAGTGCGTCGACCGTTTGCTGTGGCGGGAAGCGCGAGAAGTGATTGCAGGACACTCTTGGTGCAAGGGAATGAAGGCCGGCCGCTCGCCTCAGCGGCCGGCCTTCTGTCGTTCCCCCGGCCCCCTTCCTCCGACTCCCCTCCTCCCAGCACCCCGGCGTAGGCTGTACGGCGTCTGGATGTCAGGGAACCGCTTCCTGAGTGCCGTGAAGGAGGACCAGTGGGGTCGAGAGAGGCCGTCGCCGCCTGGGAGTCGCTCTTCCGCGCCCAGGTCCAGGTGATGCGCACCCTGAGCACCGAGTTCCCCTCGCGGGAGATCTCGATGAACGAGTACGACGTGCTCTTCAACCTCACCCGGCAGCCCGGTCGGCGCGCACGGCTGCGCGACCTGAACCGGCACGTCCTCCTGACGCAGCCCAGCGTCAGCAGGCTGATCGACCGGCTCGCCGCCCGCGGCTGCGTCGAGAAGAGCGAGGATCCGGCGGACGCCCGCGGCACGATCATCGCGATCACCGACGAGGGCTACGCGCTCTTCCGCCGCGTCGCGCTCACCCACATGAGGACCATCTCGGAGCAGGTCGGCGGCGTCCTCGACGAGGACGAGCTGAAGCAGCTGACCGCGCTCTGCGACAAGCTCCGCGACGGCATCGCCTCCTCCTGATCCGTCCCCGCTACCACGGGCCGCAGCGACCGGCCAGGTCTTCGCCGCGGCGCGGGACTCGCGGATCATGGGGGTCACCATGAGTGACACCTCCCCCACCCTCGTCTGGCTCCGCGACGACCTGCGCCTGGCCGACAACCCCGCTCTGCGCGCCGCGATCGACCGTGGCGGCCCCGTCGCGGTCTGCTACGTGCTCGACGAGGAGTCGGCGGGCATCCGTCCGCTCGGGGGCGCCTCCCGCTGGTGGCTGCACGGCAGCCTCGCCGCCCTCGCCGCCGACCTGCGCGAGCACGGCGCCCCGCTGATCCTGCGCCGCGGGCCGGCCGAGGCCGTCGTCCTCCAGCTCGCCGAGGAGATCGGCGCCGGAGCCGTGCACTGGAACCGCCGCTACGGGAGGGCCGAGCGCACCGTCGACGCGGCGGTGAAGGAATCGCTCCGCAACGGCGGCCTCGAGGCCGAGAGCCACCAGGGCTCGCTGATGTTCGAGCCGTGGACCGTGCAGACCGGCGCCGGCGGCCCCTACTCCGTCTACACGCCCTTCGCCCGCGCCTGCCGCGCCAAGCCGACGCCGCGCGCGCCGCTCCCCCGCCCCCGCTCGCTCGACGGCGTCACGGGAGACATCGCCTCCGACTCCCTCGACGACTGGGAGCTGCTCCCCACGCGTCCCGACTGGGCGGGAGGGCTGCGCGAGCGCTGGGTCCCCGGCGAGAGGGCGGCGGCCGACCGGCTGCGCGCGTTCCTCGCGGAGCAGCTCGACGACTACGCCGACGGCCGCGACCGGCCGGCGGAGGACGCCACCTCGAACCTCTCCCCGCACCTGAGGTGGGGCGAGATCAGCCCCTTCCAGGTGTGGCACGCCCTGGAGGAGGCGCACGCGAAGGGCCTGCACCGCGGCGACGGCAGCGACCGGTTCCTCTCCGAGGTGCTCTGGCGCGAGTTCTGCTACCACCTTCTGTTCCACTGGCCGGATCTGGCGACCGCGAACTTCGACACCCGGTTCGACTCCTTCCCGTGGGGACGCCCCGGCCAGGAGGCGATCGACGCCTGGCACCAGGGGCGCACCGGCTACCCCCTGGTGGACGCCGGCATGCGCGAGCTCTGGAGCACCGGCTACATGCACAACCGGGTCCGGATGGTGGCCGCGTCGTTCCTGATCAAGAACCTGCTGGTCGACTGGCGGGTGGGCGAGGAGTGGTTCTGGGACACCCTGGTCGACGCGGACCCGGCGAGCAACGCCGCGAACTGGCAATGGGTCGCGGGCTCGGGAGCCGATGCGTCGCCGTTCTTCCGGGTCTTCAACCCGGTCACGCAGTCGAGGAAGTTCGACCCGGCCGGAGAGTACATCCGCCACAACGTGCCGGAGCTCGGCGGAGTCGAGGGCGCCGCCGTGCACGAGCCGTGGACGCTCGGGGACACGCTGACCGGAGGCGCGGACGGCTACCCGGCGCCCCTCGTCGACCTCAAGGAGACGCGGGCGCACGCGCTGGACGCCTTCGCGCAGATCAAGAGCGCCCCGCGCGACATCTCGCCGCGGGGCGACGACTGAGCGTCGCCGGCTAGACGCGTCCCGCCGGTCCGGTGGAGCGGCCGGACCCGGCGAGCGGGTCCTCCTCCCCGCCCTGATCGCGCAGATCGCGGGCCGGGATGCCGACGAGCACCGCTCCGTCGGGCGCGTCCTTCACCACGACGGCGTTCGCGCCCACGCTGACGTCGGATCCGAGCACGAGCGGGCCCAGGACGACCGCGCCGGCGCCGACGACCACCCGGTCGCCGAGCGTGGGGTGCCGACGCTCGCGCCGGGCCGACCTCCCGCCCAGCGTGACGGAGTGGTAGAGCATGCAGTCGTCGCCGATCCGCGCGGTCTCGCCGATGACGACGCCCATGCCGTGGTCGATGAACAGACGCCGGCCAATGGTCGCACCGGGGTGGATCTCCACTCCGGTCGCCGCGCGCGCCGCCTGGCTGAGCAGCCGGGCGGGCAGGCGGAGGCCCCGCCGCCACCAGGCGTGCGCGACGCGGTGCACCCAGACCGCGTGCACTCCCGGGTAGGAGAGGACGACCTCCACCGCGCTCCGGGCGGCGGGGTCGCGCTCCCGGGCGGTGCGGACGTCCTCGCGGAGCAGGGCGAGGAGCCCGGGACGCTCCGGTCCGGACGGGACGCGGCGCTCCGGCCGACCGTCGCGTCCGGAGCGGGGCGTCCCGCCTCGTCTCGAGGGGCTCAGCTGCGGAGGTCCTCGTACAGGACGGTCGAGATGTACCGCTCGCCGAAGTCGCAGACGATGGCGACGATGGTCTTCCCCGCGTTCTCGGGGCGCTTCGCGACCTCGAGCGCGGCCCACATGATCGAGCCGGAGGAGATGCCGCCGAGGATCCCCTCCTGCGCGGCCATCTCGCGGGCCACCCGCACGGAGTCGTCGAGCGTCACGTCGATGATCTCGTCGTAGACCTCGCGGTCGAGGATCGCGGGGACGAAGTTGGCGCCGATGCCCTGGATCTTGTGCGGACCGGCGGTGCCCTGGGTGAGGAGCGGGGAGTCGATCGGCTCCACTCCGATGATCTGCACACCGGGCTTGCGCTCCTTGAGCACCTGGCCGACTCCGGTGATGGTGCCGCCGGTGCCGATGCCGGCCACGAAGACGTCGACCTCGCCGTCGGTGTCCTCCCAGACCTCCTCCGCGGTGGTGCGGCGGTGCACCTCGGGGTTGGCGGCGTTCTCGAACTGGCGGGCGAGGATCGCGCCGGGGGTCTCGTCGACGATCGCGCGGGCGCGCTCGACCGCTCCGCGCATGCCCTCGCTGCCGGGGGTGAGCACGATCTCGGCTCCGTAGGCGCGGAGGAGGACCCGGCGCTCGACGGACATCGTCTCGGGCATCGTGAGGACGACCTTGTAGCCGCGGGCGGCACCCACCATCGCGAGCGCGATGCCGGTGTTGCCGCTCGTGCCCTCGACGATCGTCCCGCCGGGGTGCAGCTCGCCGGAGGCCTCGGCCGCGTCGATGATGGCGACGCCGATGCGGTCCTTCACGCTGTTCGCGGGGTTGTAGAACTCGAGCTTGGCGAGGACCGTCGCCTGGTCGGCGCCCTCCAGCCGGTTGATGCGGACGAGAGGGGTCCTGCCGACGAGCTGGGTCACGTCGTCGTGGATGCGTGCCATGGTGTGCGCTTTCTGCCGGGGCCGGCCGCCCGGGGCCCCGGAGCGGTGGGTGGAACGGGTGCTGCAGCGCCCCTCGGAGCGGCGCTCCCCCCACGATACGGATGCATCGACCCGAGGTCAGCACCCCGGACGCGCCCGCTCCTGCGCATCACCCGCCAGCTCCTGATCTCCACCGGGAGGAGGACGCCCCGCGGGCGCACCCGTCACGTACCATGAACCCGGGGGATCGCGCGACTGCTCGCGAGGCTTCTCGCCACCCTCCCTCACATCTCCGCGGCCCGGCGCCGCGTCGAAAGGACGACCGCTCCATGGCACTTCCCACTGCATCCCGCCGCTCCGTCCGGCCGCTCGGGATGTCGCTGCGGGCGGTCATGGGGTTCATCGGGATGAGCGCCGTGGCGGGCGTCCTGATCACCGTCGGCGTCACGCCGGCTCTCGCGCTGACGGGCCTGGCGACGAGCAACACGATCGGCATGTTCCAGAACCTGCCGGGCTACCTCGACGTGGGCCAGCTGATGCAGCGCACCAACGTCTACGCGAGCGACGGGACGACCCTCCTCGCCTCCGTGTACGACCAGAACCGCGTCGAGGTCGGCTGGGACGACGTCGCGCAGTCCGCGAAGGACGCGGCCGTCGCCGGCGAGGACCCGCGCTTCTACGAGCACGGCGGCATCGACCTCCAGGGCACGCTCCGGGCCATCGCCGTCACGCTCACGGGCGACGACCTGCAGGGCGGGTCGTCGATCACGCAGCAGTACGTGAAGAACGTCCTGGTGCAGAAGGCGGAGTCGATCACCGACGAGGCCGCGCGCGACAAGGCCTACCAGGAGGCGACGGACCCGACCCCCGAGCGCAAGCTCAAGGAGATGCGCCTCGCGATCGGCCTCGAGAAGGAGGCGTCGAAGGACGACATCCTGCTCGGCTACCTCAACATCGCCCTCTTCGGGGGCACCGTCTACGGCATCGAGGCCGCGGCGAACTACTACTACGGCATCCCCGCGAGCCAGCTCTCGACCTCGCAGGCGGCCGCGCTGCTGGCGATCGTGAACAACCCGGCGAAGTTCCGCTTCGACAACCCGGGCGACGAGGCGAACGGCGCCGCCAACGGCTACGCCGCCACCAAGGAGCGCCGCGACTACATCCTCTCGGAGGAGCTCAAGCACGGCCGGATCGACCAGGCCGCGCACGACGCCGCCGTCGCCGAGCCGATCACCCCGAACATCACGGAGCCCTCGACCGGCTGCACCACCGCCGGCAACGCCGCGTACTTCTGCGACTACGTGCTGAACGTCCTCCGCAACGACTCCGTCTTCGGGGCGACCGACGACGAGCGCTACCAGCGCATCCGCCAGGGCGGCTTCGACGTCGTGACGACCCTCGACCTCGACATCCAGCAGGTCTCGCAGGCGGCGCTCAACGCCTACATCCCCTCCGTCGACCCGCGCTTCCAGGTCGGCGCGACGGCCGCCTCCGTCGAGGCGAAGACGGGCCGCGTGCTCTCCATGGTGCAGAACACGCAGTACAGCCAGGACGAGCAGTTCCTCGCCGCGAACCCCGGCTACAGCGCGATCAACCTCAACGTCGACCTCAGCATGGGCGGCGGCTCCGGCGTGCAGACCGGATCGACCTACAAGGTGTTCACGCTGGCGCAGTGGCTGAAGGCGGGGCACACCGTCAACGAGTCGTTCGCCTCCCCCACCTCCGGCTTCAGCTCCTACCCCCAGAAGTGCAACGTCGAGGGCGACGGCGGCTACTACGGCAAGTTCTCGCCTCGCAACGACGACCCGTCGGAGGACGCGAGCTCGATGAGCGCGCTCGGCGCGACCACGAACTCGATCAACACCGGCTTCATGGGAATGGCGCAGCAGCTCGACCTCTGCGACATCCGCACCACCGCCGAGTCGTTCGGGATGCACCGCGCCGACGGCCGCGAGCTCGCCAACGGGCCGGCCTCGGTCCTCGGGACGAACGAGATCGCGCCCCTGACGGTGGCCAACGCCTACGCGGGGATCGCGAACGACGGCACGACCTGCTCGGCGATCGTCATCGATCGGATCACCGACAGCGAGGGCAACGCCGTCGCCGCCCCGGCATCGGCGTGCACGCCCTCCGTGTCGCCCGAGGTCGCCCGAGGGATGCAGTACGCGATGCAGCGGGTGATGACCTCCGGAACGGCCTACGCCTCGAACCCCTTCGACGGGATCGAGCACATCGGCAAGACGGGCACCACCGACGAGGCCGCCGACGTGTGGACGGCGGGCGCCAGCAAGGCCGCCTCCCTGGCGGTCTGGGTCGGCAGCATCAACGGCTTCGCCGACAACACCAAGCAGAACCTGCGCTTCATCAGCCTGACGGGCGAGAAGGGCACCATCCGCGCCTCCAACGCCCGGCACGCCATCTGGAAGCCGATCATGACGGCGCTCGACGAGAAGTACGGCGGCGACGACTTCACGGCACCGCCGGCCTCGATGCTCGCGTACTCGCCGCGATCGGCCGCGAACTCCGAGGTCCCCGACGTCACGGGCGAGACGGTCGAGAGCGCCACGGCGATCCTCACCGCCGCCGGTTTCGTCGTCGGGATGCACGAGTCGGTCGACTCCGCGACGATCCCTGAGGGCTCCGTCGTGTCGACGACGCCGAGCGCGGAGGAGACGGCGGTCGCCGGCGGGGTGATCCCCCTCCAGGTGAGCACGGGCAAGGCTCCGGCCAATCCGAACGACATCTCGGACCTGAACGGCGACCTGATCGAGTAGAGACGTCGCCCGTCCCGTGAAGGGGCCGATCCCTCCGGGGGCCGGCCCCCTCTGCTGTCGTGGCGCCGAGCCTGCGCGGGCGCCGTCGCGCCGACTCCGGGCGGACGGGCGTCCGGCGCGGCCGTGGCGCGCCTCGTCGGGGATGTCGCAGGCCTCGCCTAGGGTGCTGGTGCAGCGAGAGGATCCATCCTGAAGCGACCGAACGTCCCCGTCTTCCAGCCCCGTCGAACCGTCCACGGGGCTCTCGGCGCGCTGTTCGGATTCGTGATCGTCAGCGTCCTGGCGGGTCTGCTCGCCTCGCTCGTGGTCGCCCCCGCCGCCGCGCTCACCGGCGCGGCGACCTCCGGCACCATCTCGGCGTTCCAGTCCCTCCCGAGCTACCTCGAGGTCGGGCGCCTGATGCAGAAGAGCGACGTCTACGCGGGCGACCCGGACGATCCGACGCTGCTGGCCTCCTTCTACGACCAGAACCGGATCGAGGTCCCGGCCGACCGGATCGCCGACTCCGTGAAGGACGCGCTCGTCGCGAGCGAGGACCCGCGCTTCTACGACCACGGCGGGATCGACCTGCAGGGCACCCTCCGCGCCATCGCCAGCACCTACCTCCTCGACGGCGACACCCAGGGCGGCTCGTCGATCACGCAGCAGTACGTGAAGAACGTGCTGGTGCAGAAGGCCGAATCGATCCCGGACGAGGCGGACCGCGACCGCGCGTACGCGGAGGCGACGGCGACCACGGCCGAGCGCAAGCTCAAGGAGATGCGGCTCGCGATCGGGCTCGAGAAGGTGTCCTCGAAGGACGACATCCTCCTCGGCTACCTCAACATCGCGCTGTTCGGAGGCACCGTCTACGGCATCGAGGCCGCGGCGGAGTACTACTACGGCATCCCGGCGGCCGACCTCTCCCTCGCGCAGTCCGCCTCGCTCCTGGCGATCGTGAACAACCCCGAGAAGTTCCGCTTCGACCGACCGGACGACACGGCCAACGGCGAGGCGAACGGCTACGCGCAGACCCGGGAGCGGCGCGACTACATCCTCGACCGGATGCTCGAGACGGGGAGCATCGACCAGGCGGCGCACGACGCCGCGGCCGCCGAGGCGATCACCCCCGACATCACCCCGCCGTCCACCGGATGCCAGACGGCCGGCAGCGCGGCCTACTTCTGCGACTACGTGACCCACGTCCTCCGAGACGACCCGGCGCTCGGAGCGACCGACGACGAGCGCTACGCGGCGATCAAGCAGGGCGGCATCAAGGTCTACACGACGATCGATCTCGACCTGCAGAGGACCGCGCAGGAGCTGATGGACGAGCAGGTCCCCTCCTCCGATCCGCGCTTCGACGTCGGGGCGACGGCGGTCGCCGTCCAGAACGGCACCGGGCGCATCCTCACGATGGTGCAGAACAAGCGCTACAGCCAGGACCCGGACGTGATCGCGAGCGGGCCGGAGTTCTCGGCGATCAACCTCAACGTCGACGCGTCCGCGGGCGGCGGCAACGGCTTCCAGACCGGCTCCGCCTACAAGGTGTTCACGCTCGCCGAGTGGCTCGACCGCGGGCACACCCTGCTCGAGCAGTTCGACTCGAAGCAGAAGAACTGGACCGGCTTCGCCGACAGCTGCGAGGGCACCTGGGACTACGACTCCTACAACCCCAAGAACGCCGGCGACGGCGGCTACACCGACACCCAGACGGCGCTGTACTCGACGATCTACTCGCTGAACACGGGCTTCACCGGGATGTCGCACCTGCTCGACCAGTGCGAGATCCGCAAGCAGGCCGAGGCCTTCGGAGTGCACCGCGCGGACGGGACCGCGCTCGTGCAGTCGCCGGGAGCGGTCCTCGGCACCAACGAGATCGCACCGCTCACCATGGCGACCGCCTACTCCGGCATCGCCGAGAACGGCACGACCTGCACCCCCGTCGCGATCACGGCGATCGTCGGAGCCGACGGCCGCGAGATCGAGCCGGTGGAGACGACCTGCAGCCGGGCGGTGTCGTCGAGGGTCGCCTCGGCGATGCAGTACACGATGCTCAAGGTGACCGCCGAGGGCACGGGCGTCGAGGACGATCCGAAGAACGGCATCCAGCACATCACCAAGACGGGCACCACCGACAACTCCGCCGACACCTGGGCCATCGGGGCCTCGACCGAGACCTCCCTCGCGGTCTGGGTCGGCAGCATCTCGGCACGCGCGGACGGCTCGAGGGTGAACCTCGACTCGATCGACTTCGACAGCGGCTGGGCGCCCTCCGCACGCCACCGGATCTGGAAGCCGTTGATGACGGCGATCGACTCCCGCTACGGCGGCTCCGACTTCCCGCAGGCCGACCAGTCGCTCATCGCGGCGCCGCAGGTCACCGTGCCGGACCTGTCGGGCCGGACCAGCGACTCCGCCGCGCAGGCGCTGACCGCCGCAGGGCTCACACCCGGAGCGACGTCGCAGGTCGACTCCACGCAGCCGATGAACATCGTGGCCGGCACCGGTCCGGCCGCGGGCACCCGCGTGGACAAGGGCTCGGTGGTGGGCGTGCAGCTGAGCACGGGGAAGGCGCCGCCCGCTCCCGCTCCGGGCGGCTGACACCGCTGGACCGGGACGTCGCCCGTCGGCGAGGATCTGCGACGGGAACGGGTCAGGGGGGAACGGGTCAGGGAAGCCGGCCCAGGGCCCGACGGCTCCGGCGGGGAGGAGTCCGAACTCGACGAGCTCGTCGTCGGTGAGCAGTCGGCTGCGGATCATGAAGCGCTTGCCCTCGGGAGCTTCGACGCTGAAACCGCTGCCCCGTCCGTCGACGAGGTCGACGGTGAGGTGGGTGTGCTTCCAGTACTCGAACTGGGAGCGGGACATCCAGAAGTCGATCGGATCCAGGCCGTCGAGCCGGAGCGATTCGACGAGCACGTCCGAGGCGCCGGTGCGGAACATCCCGGCGGGGAAGCACATCGGGGAGCTGCCGTCGCAGCATCCGCCCGACTGGTGGAACATGAGCGGCCCGTGCAGCGCCGTCATCCGGCGGAGCATGCCGGCCGCCTCCGCAGTGACGTCGACCCTCGTGGAGGTCATGGTTTGTGCTCCTTCGCTCGTGGTGCGGAATGTCTATATGCGCCCGACCGCTGACGGCGGACGCTCCTCCGGGCGGCATCTCGATACGCCGCTGCGCGGACTACTCGATCAACATGAGGGGGCGCCCCCTCGTCCGATGCCTCGCCCGAAGAGCCGAGCACCGTTCTCCCGCGCGCCGCCAGGTGCCTCGCCCGCAGGGCCGAGCACCGTTCTCCCGCGCGCCGCCAGGTGCCTCGCCCGCAGGGCCGAGCACCGTTCTTCCGCGCGCCGCCAGGTGCCTCGCCCGAAGGGCCGAGCACCGAACGGCGGATCCGCGTGCCAGCGGATCCGTCTCGGTGCGAACGCTCCCCGCTCCTCCCCACCCGGCCACCTCCGCAAGCCGACCGCGGCACGGGCGACGATGAACGAGGAGCCCGTGCCAACCAGCACCGAACGGCGGATCCGCGTGCCAGCGGATCCGTCTCGGTGCGGACGCTCCCCGCTCCTCCCCACCCGGCCACGTCGGCGAGCCGACCGCGGCACGGGCGACGAGGAACGAGGAGCCCGTGCGAACCGACTCAGAAGAAGCCCATCGGTCCTTCCGCGTAGGAGACGAGGAGGTTCTTCGTCTGCTGGTAGTGGTCGAGCATCACCTTGTGGTTCTCGCGTCCGATGCCCGACTGCTTGTAGCCGCCGAACGCCGCGTGCGCGGGGTACTGGTGGTAGGTGTTCGACCAGACGCGGCCTGCTTCGATGGCCCGGCCTGCGCGGTAGAGCTGGGCGCCGTTGCGGCTCCACACTCCGGCGCCGAGGCCGTAGAGGGTGTCGTTGGCGATGCCGATCGCGTCGTCGAAGTCGTCGAAGGAGGTGAGGGCGAGGACGGGTCCGAAGATCTCCTCCTGGAAGATGCGCATCGAGTTGCGGCCCTCGAACACGGTCGGGTTGACGTAGTAGCCGCCGCTGAGCTCGCCGCCGAGGTCGGCGCGGTCGCCGCCGATGAGCAGCTTCGCCCCCTCCTGCTTGCCGATGTCCATGTAGGAGAGGATCTTCTCGAGCTGGTCGTTCGAGGCCTGGGCGCCGATCATCGTGGCGGTGTCGAGCGGGTTGCCCTGTTTGATCCGCTTGACCCGCTCGAGGCCGTCACCGACGAAGTCGTCGTAGATCGAGCGCTGCACGAGCGCCCGCGACGGACAGGTGCAGACCTCGCCCTGGTTGAGGGCGAAGAACGAGAAGCCCTCGAGCGCCTTGTCGTAGAAGGAGTCGCGTTCCGCGGCGACGTCGGCGAAGAACACGTTGGGGCTCTTGCCGCCCAGCTCCAGCGTCACCGGGATGAGGTTCTCGCTGGCGTACTGCATGATCAGGCGGCCGGTGGTCGTCTCGCCGGTGAAGGCGATCTTGCGGATGCGCGGGTGGGAGGCGAGCGGTGCGCCCGCTTCGAACCCGAATCCGTTGACGACGTTGAGCACGCCGGCGGGGATGAGGTCGCCGATCAGGTCGAGCAGCACGTGGATGGACGCCGGCGTCTGCTCGGCCGGCTTCAGCACCACGCAGTTGCCCGCGGCGAGCGCCGGCGCGAGCTTCCACACGGCCATCAGGATCGGGAAGTTCCAGGGGATGATCTGCCCGACCACGCCCAGCGGCTCGTGGAAGTGGTACGCGATCGTGTCGTGGTCGATCTCGGAGACGCCTCCCTCCTGCGCGCGGATCGCTCCGGCGAAGTAGCGGAAGTGGTCGATCGCGAGGGGGATGTCGGCGGCGAGGGTCTCGCGCACGGGCTTGCCGTTCTCCCACGTCTCGGCGACGGCGAGCAGCTCGAGGTTCGCCTCCATGCGGTCGGCGATCTTCAGGAGCATGTTCGAGCGCTCGGCGGGGCTGGTCTTCCCCCAGCTCGCGAACGCCTTCCAGCCCGCCTCGACGGCACGGTCGACGTCGGCGGCGGTGCCGCGGGCGATCTCGCAGAAGGGCTTCCCGGTGATCGGGGTGATGTTCTCGAAGTACTGGCCGCTCGCGGGGGCGACGTACTCGCCTCCGATGTAGTGGTCGTAGCGCGAGCGGAAGGAGGCGACGGATCCCTCCGTGCCTGGATTCGCGTAGACCGTGGAACCCGGCTCCTGCGGTGCCTGCTCGGCGACCTGGTCGGCGTACAGCGTCATGTGGACCTCCATCGACGTCGTTGTCGTGGGCGCGGGGTGGGCGCCCGGTCCTGACGCTACGTCGCGGGGGGTTGCACGACGTTGCACGGGTCGACGCACCGGCGGGAGCGGCGAGGACGGAGGCCGAACCGGCCGGGCGGAGACGCGGCCGCCCGAGGAGGACGGCCCCGCGACCCCGGACCTCAGACGCTCGCGAGCAGGCGCTGGGCGATCCGGCTCATGTAGACGCCGTAGGTCACCGTGGCCGCTGCGGCCCCCGCGCCGACCCAGGACCACACCTGCGGCCAGGCGGAGCCGTCGACGAGGACCACGACGACTCCGATCGCACCGACCAGCGTCGTCCAGGTGGCGAGCCAGAGGTCGAGGGTCCGGCCGAAGATCCTCGCCATCGGGTAGAAGTGCAGGCCCACGATCACGGCGATGGCCGGCACGAGGAACCGGTCGAGCCCGGTGCCGGTGAGGACGCCCACCGCGACACCGATCAGCACGCCCTCCGCGGCGAAGACCGCCCCGAAGAGCACGCCGTTCGGCTTCGCCGCGCGATCGGCGTCGGTGAGCTCCACCGCCATCCTCCGCCGGGCGACGAGGAGGCGGACGGCCTGCACGGCGAAGACCACGGCCGCGAGCGCGCAGACGGTCACGGCGGTCGTCGCCGCCGGTGCCGGCCAGCCGACCGTGGTGTCGCTCGCCCACCACATCGTGAAGACCGCCATCAGGAGCAGACCCCCCGCGACTCCGCTCGCGAGGGCCCGGGGAGGTGGTGCGAGGGTGCTCATGCGTCGAGGCTAGCGAGACGGCTCCGCGGCTGGACGCTCCGGCGGGAGTCCCGGGAGCGACCGGGACGGCTCAGCGCTGCTCCGCCTCGATCGTCTCGAGGTGCGCGGCGACACCGGCACGCCGCGGCGAGCGGGGCGGGAGGACGCGCAGGAGCTCCCGCCACACCTCCGCGTCGTCGCGGCCGTCGGGGCCCTCCGCCCAGGCGAGGAGGGTCGCGGGCGCCGCATCGGCGAGGACGCTCGCCCGCACCCGCAGGCGCAGCTCGCCGGCGATCGCCCGGATCCCCGGCGCCTCGGACGAGGGCAGCGGCGCGCCCCGGTAGGCGTCCAGGGCGAGGCGGTGGGAGCCGCGGTCGAGCAGGCCGAGCACCTGGCGGGCGTCGAGGTCGACCGGGCTCGCCAGGCGGTAGGGGCGCGAGAGGGGCACCAGGCGCGGGAGGGTCGGCTCGAGCGCGCGGCGCAGCCGCACCATCTCGGCGCGGACGGTGACCACCGCGTCGTCCCGGCCGTGGAGCAGGAGGGCGAGCTGCTCGGCCGAGAGCCCGGCCCGGTGCCAGGCGAGCAGGGTCAGGATCTCGGCGTGCCGGGTGCTCAGCTCGAGCGTCGCTCCGGCGGCCGTCACCAGGCCCGTCTCGCGCCCGAGGACCCGCAGGCTCGGCGCCCGGGCCGCCGCTGTGCTCCGTGCAGCGGGCCGCCGCGGGCGGAGGAGCCGCTGCACCATCAGCTCGCTCTCGACGGCGGCGGCGGTCGCCTCCATCAGCGGGAGGGTCTGCGGGGCGACGACGTCGGCACCGCCGGTGATGTCGATCACTCCGAGGATCTCGTGCGTCTCGGGGTCGTGCACGGGGACGGCGGTGCAGCTCCACGGGTGCACGAGCGAGGCGAAGTGCTCGGCGCCGTGGATCTGCACGCCGTGGTCGAGCACGAGGGCCGTCCCCGGCGCGGACGTCCCGACGTCGGGCTCGGCCCACGCGGCACCCTCGACGAACGACATCCCCTCGGCGAGGCTCTTGAGGTGCTGGTCCCCGTCGATCCAGAGCAGCCGCCCGAGCGCGTCGCCCACCGCGACGAGCACGCCGCTGTCCTCGTCGGCGTCGCGCACCAGCAGGCGGCGGATCACCGGGAGGACCGAGGCGAGCGGATGCCCGGTGCGGTACTCGCGGAGGTCGTCTCCCGAGAACGAGAGCGGTGCCGTCAGCCGGTCCGGATCGAGGCGCCGCCGCCGTGCGCGCTCCCACGACTCCTCGACCAGCGCGCGCCGCCGACCGCTGCCAGGGCGGGCCAGCCACGGGTTGGTCATGCGCTCCGCCTCGTCGTCGGGTCGGTGGGACTCGACGCTACTCCGCGGAGCGCGCCGGCGCCTCTCTCCGCGCACCGGAACGGCCGCGCCCCCGCACCGCCAGCAGCAGCACCGCCGCCACCAGCACCGCGACGCCCAGGACGGCTCCCGTGGTCAGCCGCTCGCCCAGCACCGCCACGCCGAGGAGAGTCGCGGTCGCCGGCTCGAGGAGGGTGAGCGTCGAGACGGTCGCCGCGGGAAGCACTCGCAGGCCGCGCGCGAAGAAGGTGTAGGCCACGGCTACCGTCACCACTCCGAGCCAGAGCGCGGCCGGGATCGAGCCGGAGAGCCGCGACGGATCGCCCAGCAGCAGGAACGGGAGCGCGAGCAGCGCCGCGGCTCCGAACTGGGCTCCCATGGCGGCGACGGGGCTGAGCCCGCGCTCGAGCAGCAGCTTGCCGCAGACGGCGTAGAGCGCGTAGGAGGCGCCGGCACCGGCCGACGCGGCGAGGCCGGAGAGTGCCACGCCGCCGGACCCGCCTCCGCTCAGGAGCACCACGCCGACCGCGGCGAGCGCGGTCGAGGCGAACCAGCGCGGGCTCGGCGTCGTCCGCAGGACGAGCCACTCCAGCAGGCCGGTGAAGGCGGGAGCGGAGCCGAGGGCGACGATCGTTCCGACCGCGACGCCGTTCTGCGCGGTGCCGGTGAAGAAGGCGGGCTGGTACGCGGCGACGCCGACCGCTCCGAGCACGACGAGCAGCACGACGGCGCGGGTCGGGCGGGAGCGGCTCCGCCGGCGCAGAGCCTCCACGCCGAGGAGAGCGGCCAGCAGGGCGCCGCCGAGGACGATGCGCGCCGCCCCGAGGAGGAGCGGATCCACGCCCGCCGCTCCGAGGGCCTGGGCGGTCCCCGTCGTGCCGAAGCAGACGGCGGCGAGGAGGACGGCGCCGATCGCCGAGGTCCGGGCCCCGCTCATCCCGCCCCGCTCCCCCGGCCGCCTGACGACCGGCTCCCAGTGTCCCAGGGATGGGCGCGTGCTCTTCCGCCTCTCGCACCTGGGGCCCAGGATGGAGGGACCGGACTAGCGGAGGAGCACGACGTGGGCATCGCGGAACCGTTCGACCTCGAGGACCACCACCGCAGCGCGCACGGCGCCCTGCGCGAGCACTTCTCGGTGCGCGAGTTCGAGGAGGTGCCGCTGGACCGCGAGGCCATCGTCGCCACCGCGTACCTGCGGGCGATCGAGCACGCCACCGTGGCCCGGGTGCTCCCCCTCGCGCGCGCCCACCCCGACGAGCAGGTCCGCGCATTCGCGTCCGTCTGGGCCGCCGAGCGGCACCGGATCGCCGACGCCCTGGGCGACGTGCTCGCGGCCTCGCCGCAGATCCGCGGCATCGACATCCGCCCGCCGGAGCCGACGGTGAGGTCGCGCCCGCTCCTCGACCGCGCCGCGGCCTCCCTCGCCGGCCCCGTCGCGCTGGCCCTCGCGGTGGACGCCCGGGTCGCGGTGCACGGCTACCGCCGGCTCGCCCGGCTCTCGCTGCACCCCGAGATGGAGCGCCTCGCCGAGACGGTCACGGGCATCCTCGAGCGGCAGGCCGACTTCTTCACGGTGCACGCGGCGGGACGCCTCGGACGCCCGCTGCCGCGCCGGGTGCAGGCGGCCGGCCTGCTCGCCGTGCTGCGCCTCCCGATCGGCGAGGCCGACCTGCCGGAGGCTCTCGCCCGCGAGGGTCGGGAGCTCGTCTTCGGCCGGGACGACGGCGGACTCGACGGGATCGACGCGGGCGTCGTCGCGGCGTTCGCGCTGCCCTGCACGGCGGCCCGGCGGCTCGTGCAGGCGTACCGGCCGGTGTCGATCCGTGCCGCGCACCGCCTCGGACGGCTCGCCGCCGACACCCGCGCCGCCGTCACGACCCTGCTGGAGCAGGTGCGCGAGTAGCGGCGGCGCTCAGCCCAGCAGCTCGCGCACGTCCTCGGCGGTGATCCCGCCGGTGGCCGCCGCGCCGTCGTCCGACATGACCGCGGCGAAGAGCGCGGCCTTCGCCTCCTTGAGGGCCATCACCTTCTCCTCGATCGTGTCCTTCGCGACCAGGCGGTAGACCATGACCGAGCGGGTCTGGCCGATGCGGTGCGCGCGGTCGACCGCCTGCGACTCGGTGGCGGGGTTCCACCACGGGTCGAGCAGGATGCAGTAGTCGGCCTCGGTGAGGTTGAGCCCGAAGCCGCCGGCCTTGAGCGAGATCAGGAACACGCCCGCCGCGCCCGAGCGGAACCGCTCGATGACCTCGTCGCGCTTCTTCGTCGCTCCGTCGAGGTAGGCGTACTCGATGCCCGCCGCGTCCAGCCGGCCGCGGACCCGGCCGAGGAACCGCGTGAACTGGCTGAACACCAGCACGCGGTGCCCCTCGCCGAGGGCGTCGCCCAGCAGCTCGTCGAGCAGGTCGAGCTTGGTCGAGGGCACGCTCTCGTGCGCCTCGTCGACCAGTGCCGCGTCGAGCGCGACCTGGCGCAGCACGGTCAGCGCGCGGAAGATCGCGAAGCGGTTCTTCTCGAAGTCGCCGATCAGGCCCAGCACGCGCTGCCGCTCCCGCGCCAGGTACGTGTCGTAGACCTTCCGCTGCTTCGGGCCGAGCTCGACCTCGAGGGTCTGCTCCTGCTTGGGCGGCAGCTCCTTGGCGACGAGCTCCTTGGTGCGCCGCAGCATCAGCGGGCGGATGCGCCGCCGCAGCTGCGAGAGCTTCTCGCTGTCGGCCTCGCGCTCGATCGGCTTCTGGTAGAACTCGACGAACCCGGCGGGCGAGGGGAACAGGCCCGGAGCGACGATCGACAGCAGCGACCACAGCTCCATCACGTTGTTCTCCATCGGCGTTCCCGTGATGGCGAGCTTGAAGGGCACGTCGAGCCGGCGCGCGAGCTGGTGCGTCGCCGACTGGCGGTTCTTGACGAACTGCGCCTCGTCGAGGAGGAGCCCCGACCACTGGATGCCCGAGTACGACTCGTAGTCGAGCCGGAACAGGGCGTAGGAGGTGACGACCAGCTCGGCCTCGCCGATGACGCTCGAGAGCGCCTTCCGCTTCTTCTTCGACGTCTCGTCGATCCCGACGACGCGGAGGTCCGGGGCGAAGCGCTTGGCCTCGCCGACCCAGTTGGGCACCACGCTGGTGGGCGCGACGACGAGGAACGGGCGCGGCGAGGTGCCCGCCTCCGCGGCCGCAGCGCGCTGCTCCTGCATCACCCGGGTGACCAGGGCGAGGGACTGCACGGTCTTGCCCAGGCCCATGTCGTCGGCGAGCACGCCGCCGAGCTGGTTGTCGTAGAGGAACGAGAGCCAGTCGTAGCCGAGCTGCTGGTAGGGCCGCAGCTCCACGGCGAAGCCCTCGGGCAGGACCCGCGACTCCAGCGCACCGGTCGCGGTGAAGCCGGAGAGCCCCTCCACGGAGCGGCGCCACGCGGCGGCCTGCGCCTCCACGACGCCCAGCTCGACCAGCTCGTCCCAGAGGGAGGACTGGAACCGGCTGATCCGCAGGGTCTCGCCGGGGTCGTCCGAGAGCTCGCGGGCCTCGGCGATCAGCTCGCGGAGGCGGCCGAACCGCTCGTCGTCGAGGGCGAAGTAGACGCCGCTCGGCAGCACCATGTACTCGTCGCCGCGGGCGAGCGCGAGGAAGATCTCGGCCAGCGGGACCGCCTCGTCGTTGACGGTGACGGAGATCTCGAGGTTGAACCAGTCGCGGCTGTCGGGCTGGGCGACGGTCTGCACGGCGACCACGGGCGCGGTCTGCGCCTCGCGGTACTCGACGCGCTCGCCGATCTCCTCGATCTCGACGGTGCCGAGCTCGCGGAGCCGCTCGACCTCGCCGGTGAGGAAGCCGACGGTCTGCATGCCGCGCAGGTCGAAGGTGGGGCGCAGGCGCCTGCTCGACGGGGACACCAGGGCCGGCGTCGACTCCGGGTCGAGACCCGCTCCGACGAGGGAGTCGAGGATCCGCTGCTCGGCCTCGGGGTCGCGATAGCCCGCGTCCTCGCCGACCCGCAGCGGGAGCCGCTCGGCGTCCACGCCGCCGCGCGCTCCCTCCACTCCGTAGCGCCACCACCACGAGCCGCGCAGGCCCGCGCCGTCGGTGTGCTCGAGGGTGAGGCCGAGGCGCGGCTCGGGCACCGCCGGCGCCTCGAAGGAGCCGTCGCGGGAGACGATGTCGAACAGCCGGTGCAGCCGCTGGTAGTGCTCGGTGAGGAACGCCGACTCCTCGGCCACCGGGATGCGGATGGCCTCGCGGCTCCAGAGGAACGTGCGCGCGGAGGACAGCAGCGGCGCGGCGAACGGGATGAGCGTGACCGGGCGGGCGCGCATCTCGTCGCCGCCCTCCCACGTGTAGAGGCCGACGGCCGGGTCGCCGATGAAGCCGAACTCCTCGGGCGCCGGGTGGTCGCCGATGGCGACGAGCGAGCGCAGCTCGAGGCCGGCGGCGGTGCGCGTGACGTCGATGGAGGCGGTGGCCGTCGTGTCGAGGATCTTCAGCGGCGTCTGGTCGCGGTCGCCCATCACCAGGCCGATGCCCGCGCGGACGGCGCCGTGCAGTGCCGCCCAGATCGCCTCGCTCCGGCACTGGTCGAGGTAGAGCCAGGTGTCGGGCGAGTAGTAGCTGGAGGCGCTGTGCCCGGAGAGCAGGCCCTGCATCTCGCGGATCACGTCGATCTGGCGCTCGTCGTAGTCGTGGCTGTAGTGCAGGTAGCCGAGGTCGCGCCAGCTGGTGCCGGTGCGGACCCAGCGATCGCGGTCGCCCATCCGCACCGGGCGCACGCCCAGGCGCGGGCGCGGCTCGGGCGGCGGCCGGTAGGAGTTGTAGCGGCCGGGCGGGCGACGCACGGGCTCGCCGGGCAGCAGCTCGAACTGCAGGCCGAGCGGGATGCCGGTGTGCGAGCGCTCCGCGCCGGCGAGGAGCGGGGCGAGCGCGCTGCGCCACTCCGGGACGGCGTCGACAGCGGCCTCGCCCGGGAAGGGACCGGCCACTCCGCCCTCGCGCTCGCGGCGCAGGGCCTCGATGAGAACGGCGGCGACGTGCTTGCACTCGTGCTTGACCGGGCAGCTGCAGGCGCCGCCGAGGAGGGTCCAGTGCTCGCCCTCGTCGCGGAGCTGCACGCTCACGGCGTACGGCGAGCGCCCGGATCCGCGGACCTGGCCGAAGAGGCGGGTGCGGCCGCCGAACCACTGCAGCTCGCGCACGCGGCCCTCGTCCGCGTACGCGGTGCCCTTCTCGACGGCGGCGGTTCCGACGAGGGCGCGGATGTCCTGCTCGGAGAAGGGCTCGTGGCCGGCGGTCACCGGCCCGGGTGCGGCCGACGGCAGCACCTCACCGGGGGGACTCTGGCGGGCCATGGACCTCACGCTCTCCGCGCTCGAACGAGCGCATCCGTCTATTCAACCCGATTCCGGAGGCGCTGCGAGCCGCGGGCCGGGATCCGTGGAGGACGCACGGCCGTCCCTACGATGGAGGGATGCCCCGTCTGGCCGTCGTCTCGGCGCACACCTCCCCGCTCGAGCAGCCGTCGACGGGCGACGCGGGCGGGATGAACGTGTACCTCGCGGCGGTGCTCCCGGAGCTGGCGGCGCTCGGCTGGGAGATCGAGGTGCTGACCCGCGGCGAGGGCGTCCGGATGCTCGCGCCGGGTGTGCGGGTGGTCGGCGTGCCGGTGCCGGCGGGCGACAAGTACGCGCTGGCGGCCGCGGCGCCGCAGTTCGCGCGCGCCGCGGAGGGGGCCGACGTCGTGCACTCCCACTACTGGGTGTCGGGCCTCGCGGGGGCGCTCACCGGCAGGCCGCACGTGCACTCGATGCACTCGGGCTCGCTCGCGAAGAACGCCCGGCTCGCCCCGGGCGACGTCGCGGAGCCGCAGCAGCGGATCGACGCGGAGCGCTCCGTGCTCGCCTCCGCCGATGCGATCGTGGTGGCGGGCGCCTCGGAGCGGGAGGACGTCGTCAGCGGGTACGGCGCGGATCCGGACCGGGTCGTCGTGGTGCCGCCCGGAGTCGACGCGCGGTTCCGCCCGGGCGGCGGCGAGCGCTCCGGAGTCGTCCTGGTCGGCCGGGTGCAGCCGCTCAAGGGCCAGCTGCTGGCGGTCGAGGCGCTCGCGAGAATCGCGCCGGCGGAGCGGCCGGTGCTGCGGCTGGTGGGCGGGGCGGCACCGGGCCGGGAGTCGTACCTCGACGCGGTGCGCGCCGCGGCGGCTCCGCTGGGAGACCGCGTGCTGATCGAGGGGGCCGCCGACCGCGACCGGGTGGCGGAGCGGCTCCGGAGCGCGCAGCTGGCGCTCGTGCCCTCGGCGGCCGAGACCTTCGGGCTCATCGCGCTCGAGGCGGCCGGCAGCGGCACTCCGGTACTCGCGCGCAGGACGACCGGCCTGGTGGACGCGGTGCGCGACGGCGGGAGCGGCGTGCTGCTCGACTCCGACTCCCCTGCGGCGTGGGCCGAGGCGATCCTGACCCTGCTGGGCTCGCCCGGCGAGCTGGCGCGACTCGGCCGCGGCGGCGTCGACTGGGCGGCCGCCCACTCCTGGCCGGCTGCCGCCGCCCGGCTGGACGCCGTCTACCGCGGCCTGTCGGCCCGCTGAGGGAACCCCGGACCGTCGAGGGATCCCGCTCCGCCGGGTCACCTCGACGGGTCGGGGCTCCCTCGATGCAGGGAGGGGGTCAGTCGGCGATGGCGGGGGCCCCGGGGTCGAGGCGGGCGCCGCGGGTGGAGCGGTACCAGGGCGCGAGGCGGTCGGGCGAGACCGCGACCATCGCGGCGCCCGTGAATCCGGCGTCGTTGCCGAAGCGGGCGGGGACGATCTCGGTGCCGATGTCGAGGAAGCGGGCGAACTCGTCGAAGACGTGCGCCGCCGCGCCGCCGATCACGAACAGCTGCGGCGAGAGCAGCATCTCGAGGTGCCGGTAGTAGACGCTGAGGCGACCCGCCCACTCCTCGAGGGTGATGCCCTCGCGGCGGACGGCCGAGAAGCCGACCTGCGGCTCGAAGTCGGGACCGTCGATGTGCAGGTGCCCGAGCTCGGAGTTGGGGATCACCACGCCCTCGTGGACGAGCGCCGTCCCGATGCCGGTGCCGAGGGTGGTCAGCAGGAGGAGGCCCTCGCGTCCGCGCATCGCGCCGAACTCGCGCTCGGCGACCCCTGCCGCGTCCGCGTCGTTGACGACGACGACGTCGACCCCGGTCGCCTCCGAGAGGAGGGCCTGCGCGTCGAGCCCGACCCAGCGCTGCGAGACGTGGGTGGTCTGGCGGACGACGCCGCCGCGGACGATCCCGGGGAAGCCGACGCCCACGGGCGTGCCCGCGATCGGCGAGACGTCCCGGACGATTCCGGCGATCGCCTCGGCGAAGTCCTCGGGCTCCTTGCCCAGCGGGTTCGCGACCGCGAAGCGCCGAGCCGCCCGCTCGCCGGTGGTGACGTCGACGAGGGACGCCTTGATCGACGTCCCCCCGATGTCGACGCCGACGGCGAAGCGCGGGAGGAGGCCGTCGTGGGGCTGGGTCACGGATGCTCCGTCTGCAGTGGTGGGCGAGTGCGGGGACTCGCGAAAACGGTCGGCCCGTCGGATCCGGGATCGCGACGAGCCGAAGGCAATTCTACGAGCCGTCAGGTGCGCGCGGGCTCCGAGAGGGCGCGGAGGACGAAGTCGATCACCGGCTCGTAGAGGTGGACGGCCAGCCCGTCGTCGATCGGGACGACCACCTCGATCGAGCCCTGCGCCTCGGCGACGAACACCGCCGGGTCGTTGCAGTCGGCGATCGCGATGACCGGCAGCCCCCGCCGGCCGGCCGCGCCCGCGAAGCCGTGGTCGGCGACGACCAGGTCGGGGCGGATGCCGAGCTCGTCGAGGCGGTCGAGCAGCGCGTCCATCGGCTCCGGCGAGTGCGTGTGCTGCAGCCCTCCCCCGCGGTAGACGCAGGTGACCCCGCCGGTGCACCACAGGGCCTGGTGCTCGTCCGCGAGAGGCACGCGGATGCCGTCGGGGGCGGCGAACGGGAGCGCGTTCACGTCGATCACGCGAGCGCCCCGCTCCGTGGCGGCAGCAGCGAAGCGGCGGTAGACGTCCATCAGGGTCGCGGGGTGCGCGGTGGCGAACAGGAGCAGCGCCCCCTCGCGGACAGCGGCGGCGAACCGCTCGCGGTAGCGGGCGAGCCCCGCGACCGTCAGGCGGGCGTCGATCCGGTCCTGCCCGCTCTCGACGGAGGGGTCGGTGCTGATCCCCACGCGCTCCCCCATCAGCGCGAGCAGTCTCTCGAGCGTCCAGTCCTCCGCCACGTCCACCCCGTAGAGGTGCGCGGGCTCGCGGGCGGCGAGGCCGCGGAGGTTGCCGAGGTTGCTCGCGCGGCCGGTGAGGACGTCCCCGGCGAGGAGGGAGGAGTCGAGGTACGCCTCGAGCTCGGAGTCGGGACGCGGCATGCGGGACCTCTCGATCGACGGGGAGCTCCCAGGCTACGGGCAATTCAGGTGTTGACATCCGATCCATCACCGATATATCGTTACTGCATCGCCGACAGATCGGAAGCAGCCGCTCCCGACGGGCGACCGGATCCGATCGAAAGGGATCCCCTCACGACAGAGAGCAGCACACCCATGAACTCCAGGACCTTCTTCTCCGACGACCGCCGCGACTCCTGCGCCGGCGACCACTCCTCCCGCCACGAGCACCCCGGCCGCGGACAGCGCCGCGGACCCGGCGGTCACGGCCGCGGCTTCGGGCCCGGCTTCGGCTTCGGCCCGGGCTTCGGCCCCGGCTTCGGCGGCCCCTTCGGCCGCGGCGGAGGACGCGCCCGACGCGGTGACGTCCGCGCGGCCCTCATCTCCCTCCTCTCCGAGAAGTCCTCGAACGGCTACGGCCTGATCAAGGCCATCGCCGAGAAGACGAACGGATCGTGGCGTCCCAGCCCCGGCTCCGTCTACCCCACCCTCCAGCAGCTCGTCGACGAGGGCCTCATCACGGCCGTCGGCGAGGGCCGCGGCACCGAGTACCAGCTCACGGACGCGGGCGGCACCTACGTGCGCGAGCACGCCGACGAGCTCGACGCGGCCTGGGAGGCCACTCCCGGCGCGAGCGACGCCGATCGCGCCTTCATGGAGAACGTCGGCAAGCTGATGGGCGTCGTGCAGCAGTTCCGCGGAGCGACCGAGGCGCAGCGCGCCGCCGCCTCCGCCAAGCTCGACGAGACCCGTCGCGCGCTGTACCTCATCCTCGCCGACTGACCTCGGCTCCCCTCCCGCGATCCGTCGCGGGAGCCCCCGGACGGACGGGACCCCTCGCCTCGGCGACAGGGTCCCGTCCGTTCCGTCGTCTCCGGACCCGGCGCCTCAGCGGGCGGCGGACAGGCGCGCCAGGCCCTCGTCGAGGGTGACCGACGGGCTCCACTGCAGATCGGCGCGCGTGCGGCGCTGGTCGAACCAGTGCGCGGTCGAGAGCTGCTCGGCGAGGAAGCGGGTCATCGGCGGCTCATCGGCGCCGGGCCGCACGGCCCACACGCGCTCGACGAGCGAGCCCGCAGCGCGGGCGACGGAGGCGGGGACGGACCAGCGCGGCGGCTCGACGCCCGAGGCGCGGCAGATCCCGGCGAGCAGCTCGGCGACCGGGCGCGGCTCGCCGTTGGTGACGACGTAGGAGCGGCCGTGCACCTCCTCCGCCCGCCCGAGAGCGGCGACGATCGCCGAGGCGGCGTTGTCGATGTAGGTGGAGTCGATCAGCGCCTGGCCGTGCCCGAGGAGCGGCAGTCGGCCGGTGCGCGCCCGCTCGACGATGCGGGCGACGAGCTGGGTGTCGCCCGGACCCCAGACCAGGTGCGGGCGCACGGCGACCACCGCGAAGCCGGGGGCGTCGGCCGCGAGGGCCAGCAGCTCGGCCCGGGCCTTGGTGCGCGCATAGTCGCCGCGGGCCCGGTCCGGATCGGCGGGCTCGGCGTCGTCACCGGTGATCGAGGAGCCGGAGTGGGCGACGGAGGGCGACGAGATCTGGACGAAGCGGCTCACGCCGGCGCGGGCGGCGGCGGCGAGCAGACGCCGGGTACCGTCGATGTTCACGCGGTCGAAGTCGCCAGGATCGCCGGCGAGCGAGACCTTCGCGGCGAGGTGCACGACGCCCTCGGCCGCGTCGACCGCCTCCTCGACCGCGCGCGGATCGGTCAGGGAGCCCCGCGCCTCCTCGACGCCCGCGACCCCGGAGGGCCGGCGCTGGAAGGTGCGGACCTCGTGCCCCTGGGCGACGAGGCCCGCGGCCACCGCACCGCCGAGCAGGCCGCTCGCGCCGGTGACCAGGACCCTCACGGCGCCACCATCCGGCCGCCGGCGAGCACGCCCTCGGCCCAGCGCGAGAGCGCAGCCCGGTCGATCTTGGAGTTGTGGCGGATGTCGGTGGGCAGCGCCGGGACGACGAGCACTGCGGCGACGGGCCGGTCGACGGCCGCGCGCACCTCGGCGGCGAGGGCCTCCTCGGCCAGCACCACGCGGCGCGCCCCCGAGCGCAGCTCGACCACGGCGACCAGCTGCGCGACTCCGCGCGGGCCGGCTCCGACGATCGCGGCGCGGGCGACCGAGGCGACGCGCGCCTCGATCCGCTGCTCCGGTCCGACCGGCGTGACGACGCCGTCCGGCGTGACGACGACGTGCGGCATCCTGCCCTCGACCCAGAGGCGGCCGGCTGAGTCGATCCGTCCGACGTCCCCGGTGCGGTGCCAGCGCTCGCCCGGGACGGCGCCGACGCGGGCGGCACGGTCGGTGAGCCACAGGCGCTCGTAGTGATCCTCGACATGACCGGCCGAGACGACGATCTCGCCGGTCGTGCCGGCGATCTCCTCCGGCTCGTCCGCGGCGCGGCCGTCGGCGTCGAGCGGGGCGATCCGCAGCCGGACGCCCGCGGCGGGCACGCCCACGCAGACGCCTCCGCGCGGATCGTCGTCGGAGGCGGCCTCGCGGATGCCCTCCAGCGACGCGTCGGTGAGCAGCAGCCCCTCGGTCATGCCGTAGGGAGTGCGGGCGGAGGCGTTCGGCATGAGCGCCTGCGCCTCGCCGAGCAGTCCCGCCGAGACGGGGGCGCCGGCCGAGAGGAAGGTACGCACGCCGGCGAGGGCCCGGTGGTCGTCGGCGTCGAGCGCGCCGGCGGTGGCCACGACGTTGGCCAGTGCGGCCGGCGAGAGGAACAGCACGGTCGCGTCGACCCGGGCGGCGGCCGCGGCGACGGCGGCCGCGGTGAGCGTCCGGGGCGCGGTGACGTCCATGTCCGGAGTCGCGGAGCGCGTGCCCAGCGCGGGGCCGAGCAGGGCGAACGGCGCGAAGCCCGCGACGAGGCCGGTGCCCGGTCCGATCCCGTACTGGCGGGCGAGCGCGTCGCGGACGCCGGCGAGCTGGCGGTGCGTGTAGACGACGCCCTTGGCCGGGCCGGTCGAGCCGGAGGTGAACAGGATCGCGGCCACGGCGTCGGCGGCGGGCGCCTCGCCCAGCGCCTCCGGGTCGGCGGCCAGCTCGGCGCGGCCGAGCTCGATCAGCTGCCCGAGCGAGGTGTCGACCCCGAGAGCCGAGGCGGAGGCGCGGGGCAGTGTCTGCGTCGAGACCCGGCCGCCGGGCCAGCGGAGGGCCCGCGCGACGGCGAGGCCGGGCAGGGCGCCGACCACCAGATCTGGCCAGGCGCCGCGGACCGCGCGGGTGAGACCGCGCAGGCCCAGGCCCGCGTCGGCCACGACCACGACGGCTCCGATGCGCAGGCACGCGTAGAGCAGCGCCGTCAGGTCGGCGCCGGGCGGCACGAGGAGCGAGACGCGGTCGCCCGGGGAGACGCCGGAGGCGCGGAGCCCGGCGGCGAGCTCGCGGACCCGCTGCGAGAGCAGGCGCCACGAGACCGAGCGGGGCCCGCCGCCTCCGGGAGGCGCCATCTCGACCAGGGCGAGCGAGTCGTCCTGCGCATTGCGGTCGAGGTGCGCCCACAGCGGCTCGACCGGCGCGGTCGGGCGGCGGACGTCGGGGGCGGGGTCGCCGCCGAACGGCTCCTCGCCGTCGGAGAGGTCGCCCAGCCAGGTGAGGACGGCGGACGCGTAGTCGACGTCCTCGGCCACCAGGTGGCCCGATCCCTCGTAGCGGTGGACCTGCGCGTGCGGGAGGCGGTCGACGAGGTCGTCAAGGTAGCGGTCGGAGAAGATCGGGTCCAGCGGGCCCCAGAGCATCACGGCCGGCGTCGTCAGGGCGCTGACGCCCTCGGCGATGCGCTGCAGCTCCGGGTCGCTCGGGTGCGCGGAGTCGACCGGGATGTCGGCGACGAAGCCGCCCACTCCGCCGCGGCGCGACGCGGACCGGTAGGGCGCGCGGTACCCCTCCTTCACCGCGGAGGGCAGCGCCGGGTGCCCCAGCGCGAGGGTCGTCTCGAGGAAGGCCGGCGTGCCGACCGTGGAGGCGCCGAGCACGCCCGAGGCGAGCGCGAGCCGGAGCGGGGCCGGGATCGGCTCGTCGGCGCTCTGGTGGATCGCGGTGTTCAGGAGCATCGTGGCGCGCAGCTGCTCCGGGTGGTCCACCGCCCAGCCCAGCGAGACGACTCCGCCCCAGTCGTGGCCGAGGGTGACCACGTCGTCGAGGCCGAGCACGTCGGTGAGGTTCGAGAGCTCGCGCACGCGGTCGGCGAGCGTGTGCAGGGCGCCGGTCCGCTCGGAGAAGCCCATCTCGAGCTGGTCGACAGCGACCACCCGCCAGGCGGGGCCTCCGCTGCGGGCCGACTCGAGCGTGGCGGCCGCGAGGCGGCGCCAGAGGTAGGACCAGGTGGGGTTGCCGTGCACGCAGAGGACGGTGCCGACGGGCTCCGTGCCGAGGGCCCCACCCGTGTCGAGCAGGTGCCAGCGGCGCGGAACGCCCTGGGCGTCCGGAGCGTCGACGAGGCGCGACCACGCGGGATCGAGCCCGTCGAGCCCGGCCGGGGGCAGCTGCGCCGCGGCCGTGGAGCCGAGCGCTCCGCGGATCCGCTCGGCCGGGTGGGGCGCGCTCACCAGGCGATCTCGAGCATCGCGGTGTTGATGCCCGAGCCCACTCCGATGAGCAGCACCCGGTTGCCCGGCTGCAGGGTCTCGGCCTCCTGGGCCAGGGTGATCGGGATCGACGCCGGGCCGACGTTGCCGAGGGTGGGGTAGGTCGTGGGGACGCGGCTGCGGTCGATGCCGACCGCCTTCACCAGGGCGTCGGTGTGCACGTCCGACACCTGGTGCGTGATGTAGCGGTCCATCCCGCTCCAGTTCCAGTCGCGGGTGGCCTCCTTCCACGCCGAGAGGACGAGCTCCATGCCGCCCTTGAGCAGCGCCTTCGCGTCCGTGAACATGCCGTCGACGCTGCCGACGCAGAGCTCGTTGAACTGCGTGGCCGCGCGGGTGATGCCGCCGAGGATGCGGTGGCCCTTGGGGTGCTCGTCGGCCGGGCCGAGGACGGCCGCCGCGGCGCCGGAGCCGAGGGTCAGGCTCGCGAACTCGCTCATGAAGTCCTTGCGCTTGACGCCCTCGCGGCTCAGGCGCTCGATGGTGTTGACCTGGATCTCGTCGGCGTCCTCGCCGTCGATGATGAGCGCGTAGCGGATCTGGCCGGAGTCGATCAGCTGCGCGGCGAGGGTCATGCCGTTGACGAAGCCGAGGCACGCGTTCGCGATGTCGAAGTTGATGGCCGACGAGGGCAGGCCGAGCCCGTGGTGCAGGCGCACGGCGACCGAGGGCTCGAGGTGCTTGCGGGTCACCGACGTGTTGATGATCAGGCCGATCTGGTCGGCGCGGACGCCGGCCTCGGCGAGAGCGCGCTTGCCCGCGTCGATCGCCGCTCCGTCGAAGCCCTGCTCGGAGCCCCAGTTGCGGCGCTCCTGCACGCCGGCGACACGCTGGAGGAGCCCGGTGGGGAGCCGCAGGCGCTTGAGCGCCGGAGCGAGCCGCGCCTCGATCTCGGCCGAGGTGGTCACGCGCGGAGCCAGCGTGGTCGCGACGGACAGCAATGCGACGTTGCGGTGCGTGGTCGTTGCGTTTCCGTCCAACGGAACTCCCTGTCGAGTTGTCGATCCTGGCATGTGCCTCCGTGATTTTACGCTGTCGTTCAGGCTGCGCTTCCTGGACGCCCGCTGGGCGGTCACGGAACGCGTCCTCGGCGGCCCGGCGGGGGCTCCTCCCCCGGAACGACGGGCGAGGAGCCGCCGATGCCACACGCGACGCGCGGTGTCAACCCACCCGCCGGGGCGTCAGGTCCCCATCGCCCACGGCTCGCGATCGCCGCGGAGGCGGGCGGCGAGCGCCATCGCCTGCTCATCGGTCAGGGTCGCGACGTAGTCGACCACACCGCGCCCCCGGCCGAGCCGCTGCAGCGCGGCCGGGTCGGAGGTCGGCCGGCCGCGCTCGTCCGCCGGGAGCCAGTCGGGGTGGTCGGCGCGCAGGCGGAAGTAGCCGTCGGTCGCGAGCTCGATCAGGTCGAGCAGCTTCTGCGGAGCCCGCGAGCCGTCGCGCGGGTCCTCGAGCCAGGCGTCGAGGTGGGTCACCAGCGTCTCGAGCACCTGCGACTGGCCGCGCTGGTAGGTGGCGAAGTCCGGCCGGTCGATCACGAAGCGGGTGTGCACGAACTTCAGCACGGCCACGTCGTGCCAGGCGTCCGGGAGGAGGGAGAGGTGGCCCGAGCGGACGTTCGGCTCGGCTAGCACCACCACGGAGCGCTGCAGACGGCCGATCCAGGAGGAGACGAAGGCCTCGATCGCGCGCTCGGTGCGCGTCGATCCGTCGAAGGGGAGCGCGAGGAGCCCCTCGACCAGCTCGGTCGACACTCTCTCCACGGAGGCGCGGAAGTGCTCGTCGCTCGCGATCCACGGGTCGCGGGCCACGAGCCTCCGGCGGAGCATCTCGAGCGAGTGCCCGGGCGCGCGCGCCCACAGCTCCTCGGCGTCGAGGGCGGCGAGCGCGTTCTGCTCGCGGAGGAACGCGCGGAACTCCACGGCGACGGCCGCCTGCTGCAGCACTCCCGCGCGGTAGAAGTCGTCGAGGTCGTGCAGCGAGTAGGCGATGTCGTCGGCGACGTCCATGACCGAGCACTCGAGGGTCTGCTGCCAGGGGGCGATCGCGGCGAAGCCGGAGCGGGCGTCGAGCAGGTCGTCGAGGTCGAGGGTGTACGCCGAGAACTTCGGCGGAGCGGTCTCCCACCGGCTGGCGGTCGAGCCGCGGGGCAGCTCGGTCGGGTCGGCGGAGTCGATGCCGGGGCGGTGGACCGTCCGCCCCCACGGGTACTTGAGCACGGCGGCTCGGGAGGCGGCGGTGAGGTTCAGCCCCACCTCCACCGTCTCGCAGACGTCGAGCTCGGAGAGGATCCGGAACGACTGCGCGTTGCCCTCGAAGCCCTCCGCGAGCCCCAGCCGCTCGCGCGCGAGGCGGTCGAGCGCCTGCTCGCCGAGGTGGCCGAACGGAGGGTGGCCGAGGTCGTGCGCGCTGGCCGCGGCCTGCACGACCACCGGGTCGCAGCCGCCGAGCCGCTCGACCAGCTCGCGCTGGGCGGGATCGGTGGTGGTCAGCTGCATCGCGATCGCGCGGGCGACCGCGGTGACCTTGATCGAGTGCGTGAGCCGGTTGTGCACGACCTGGCCGACGCCCGAGGGCGAGATGACCTGGGTCACCGCGGAGAGGCGGGCGAAGTAGGGCGAGAAGCGGATCCGCTCCAGGTCGACGCGGTACTCGGGGTACTCCTCGCCGGTGGCGAACCGGTCGACGGGCTCGGGGATGCGCCGATCGCGGCGGTGGTCGTGCGGGGCCGAGGCCCGCGGGGCCGTCGTCTCGGGGAGTGCCGGCTCGCTCATGGCTTCACCCTAATCAGGGGCGCGGGGGCGGAGGGACCGCGCCGCTCCGGCGGTCGGCGTCGCTGCTCGGTCGGCGTCGCTCCTGCGGCGAGACACCGCGTCCGCCGGCGAGGCACCGCGGGGACGGCGGCGCCTCGGGGAGCGCACGAACACCTCGGCGGTCCGGTGGGCGAGGCCGGCGCCTCGGCGGACGCCGGGACGCCCCGCGGCAGCCCGGCCGACGGGCGAACAGAAGACGGGGGCGCGGACTCCCGTCAGGCGGACTGCTCGCGCGGAGCGACGGCGAGGTGCACGGCCGCGGCGACGACCGCGCCGAGGACGTAGGCCGCGATGTCGAGCCAGGAGAAGGTGGTGCCGACGACGAGGCGGAGCGGCGCCCACAGCTCGACCAGGCGCGCTGCGACTCCGATCGCCTGCAGCTGCTCCATCGCGATCGACCAGGCCAGCGCGATCCCGGCAGCCGTCACGCCCGGGATGCGCGGCAGGAGCACCGCGATCAGCAGCGCCACCAGGACGACGTAGGCCACTCCGCCGGCGAGGTCGGCGAGCAGCCCCGTGAGCACGAACCGCAGCGCCAGGCCCAGGCCGAGCACGGCGACGGCCGCGAGGGCGAAGCGGAACCGCGCCTTCACCGGGCACGCTCCTCGAGGGCGCGCTGGAGGCGGTCGAGGGCGAGGAGGAACGTGCGGTCGTCGGCCACGCGCCAGCCGAGGGCGGCCGGGGCGGCGACGACCAGGGGCACGAGGACGGTGCGCGGGCGCCGCCTCGCCGCACGCAGGACGGCGGAGGCGGGCGGCGGCGCGAGGACCGCCAGGACCAGCGCGCGGACCCGGTGGGCACCCGAGGGCGAGGTGCCGACGCCCACCGACACGATCCGATCCCACTCGGCGATGCGCAGGGCGTCCGCGCGCTCGGCGGCGAGCTCGAGTCCGTCGCGGCCGACGGCCAGCACCGCGGCGGCGGCGGCCGGAGAGGCGGAGGCGGGTGCCGCGATCCGGCGCAGCGCCCGGGCGAGCTCGGGAGTGCGCAGGACGGCGAACCCCTCGGTGACGGCGGCGAGCGCCGCCAGCCGGCGCTGCCGCTCCGGGCGGCCTGACGGACCCGGGCCCGGACGGCGGCCGGGGCGGGCAGGGGCGCGGCGAGCACCGCGGTCGGCTCGAACCGCGTGCGCGGGGGCAGCGGGACCGCCGGCGGCCTGCGCGGCGGGGGCTCGCCCCAGTGCGGCGTCGATGCGGGATCCATGCGCCCCTCCCTCCTCGCGCGGCTCCGAGCCGCCCCTGAGATCATCCCTCCTCCGCCCTCCCGCCTTGCCGAGAGGGCTCGGCGGGCTTACCATGGAGTACCCCCCGGGGGTATGCCGCGACTGGCGTGCCGCCCGGACGCCCACCGGGCCGATCGACCGGATCGGACCGGACGCACGACACAGGAGGACCCATGAGCACCAGGATCGACCTCGGCCTGACCGCGAGCGGATCGACGGGAGGCTGCGGCTGCGGCGGAGGCGGCGCCTGCGCGTGCGGCGGCCACGGCTCTGGCCGCTCCGATGGCGGCCACCCGGCGCAGGGCTCCCTGTCGGCCGCGTCCGTGCAGAGCTTCGGCGTCGCGGGCATGACCTGCGAGCACTGCGTCCGCAGCGTCACCGAGGAGCTCGCCGCCTACCCCGAGGTCTCGGCGGTCGACGTGTCCCTCGCCCCCGACGGGGTCTCGACCGTCACGGTCGGCTCCTCCCGGCCGCTCGGCCGCGAGGAGATCGCCGCCGCCGTCGCCGACGCGGGCTACCGCCTCGCTCCCCTGAGCTGACGTGGCCGAGACCACCGGCACCCCGCTCGAGCTCGCCATCGGAGGGATGACCTGCGCCTCCTGCGTCGCGCGGGTCGAGAAGCGCCTCGACGCGCTCCCCGGAGTCCACGCGACCGTCAACCTCGCCCTCGAGCGCGCAACGCTGACCCTCCCGCCCGGCACGACTCCGGCCGACGCGATCGCCGCCGTCGAGGCCGCGGGCTACAGCGCGACGGTCCCCTCCACCGGCGAGGCGGCTCCCGCGGAGGAGCAGGAGGAGCAGAGCGACGACGACCGCGAGCGGCGCGCCCTGCGCACCCGGCTCCGCGTCTCCGCCCTGCTCGCCGTGCCGGTGGTTCTGCTCTCGATGATCCCGCCGCTGCAGTTCGCGAACTGGCAGTGGCTGTGCCTCGCCCTCGCCTCACCGGTCGCGGTCTGGGGCGCGCTCCCCTTCCACCGCAACGCCTGGCGGGCGCTGCGGCACGGCTCCACCACCATGGACACCCTGATCAGCCTCGGGGTCGGCGCATCCTTCGCCTGGTCGGTCTGGGCTCTGTTCCTCGGCGATGCCGGGCGGCCCGGCATGAGCATGCCGTTCGAGCTGCTGGGCAGCCGCTCCGGCCACGATGAGATCTACCTCGAGGTCGCCGCCGCCGTCCCCGTCCTCGTGCTGGCCGGCCGCTACCTGGAGGCGCGGTCGAAGCGCGACGCCGGTGCGGCGCTCCGGGCGCTCCTCCGCCTCGGCGCGAAGGACGCCGTGCGCGTCGCCGCCGACGGACAGGAGGAGCGCGTGCCCGCGTCCTCGCTCGCCGTCGGCGACGTCCTCCGCGTGCGCCCCGGCGAGACCGTCGCCGCCGACGGCACCGTGCTCGAGGGCTCGAGCGCGATCGACGCGAGCATGCTCACCGGCGAGAGCGTGCCGATCGAGGTCGGCCCGGGCTCGACCGTGACCGGCGGAGTGCTCAACGCGCACGGCCTGCTCACCGTCCGCGTCGACCGCGTCGGCTCCGAGACCACGCTCGCGCGGATGGGCCGCCTCGTCTCGGACGCGCAGGCCGGCAAGGCGCGCGTCCAGCGGCTCGCCGACCGCGTCTCCTCCGTCTTCGTGCCGGTCGTGGTGGTGCTCGCCCTGGCCACCCTCGCCGGCTGGCTGATCGCCGGCGCCGACCTCGCCGCCGCCGTCTCTCCCGCCGTCGCCGTCCTCGTCGTCGCCTGCCCGTGCGCGCTGGGCCTGGCCACCCCGACCGCCGTCCTCGTCGGCACCGGCCGCGGCTCCCAGCTCGGGATCCTCCTCCGCGGGCCGGAGGTGCTCGAGGCCGGGCGGCGGATCGACACGGTCGTGCTCGACAAGACCGGCACGCTCACCACCGGCGCGTTCCAGGTCGTCGAGTCCAGCGACGACGAGAGCCTGCGGATGCTCGCCGCCGTCGAGCGCGGGTCGGAGCATCCGCTCGCCGCAGCGATCGTGGCCGGGGCCGCGCACCTCGACGTCCCCGAGGCGACCGGATTCCGCTCCAGCACCGGGTTCGGCGTGCGCGCCCGGGTCGAGGGCCGCCTGGTCGTCGCCGGCCGGCTGCGCTGGCTGGAGGAGCAGTGGGGCTTCGCGCCGGGCGGTCTCGCCGAGCGCGCCGAGCGAGCGACCGCCGAGGGCGGCACCGTCGTCGGCGTCGGCTGGGAGGGGGCGCTGCGCGGCTTCGCGGTCCTCCGCGACGAGCCGAGGCCGGAGGCGTCCCGCACCGTCCGCGCCCTGCGCGAGCGGGGCCTGCGGGTGATGGTGCTGACCGGCGACAACCCGCGGGCGGCGCAGGCCGTCGCCTCGGCCGTCGGCATCGACGAGGTCGTCGCCGAGGTGCTGCCGGAGGAGAAGCTCGCGGTGATCGAGCGCCTCCGTGCGGAGGGCCGCCACGTCGCCTTCGTCGGCGACGGTGTGAACGACGCCGCCGCGCTGGCCGCCGCGGACGTGGGGATCGCGATGGGCGCCGGATCGGACGCGGCGATCGAGGCGAGCGACATCACCCTCGTCGGCGACGACCTCGGCCGGGTGCCCGACGCCCTGCGCCTCGGGCGCCGCACCCTCGCGGTCATCCGGGGCAACCTCTTCTGGGCCTTCGCCTACAACGTGGCCGCGATCCCGCTCGCGATGGCCGGACTCCTGGGGCCGCTCGTGGCCGGCGCCGCGATGGCGTTCTCGAGCGTCTTCGTCGTGCTGAACAGCCTGCGGCTGCGGTCGTTCCGCTGAGTCCCGGCGGGCCGTCCGGAGTTCCCTCGCGGAGCTCTTGACGGCCCGCCCGCAGGTGGCGAGGGTGAGCGCATGAGCCTCTTCATCACCTGCCCGGTCGACGACGTCGAGCGCGCCACCGCCTTCTACACCGCGCTGGGCTGGACCCTGAACGCCGAGATGTCCCGCGAGGACGTCTCCTGCTTCGCGATCGGTCCCGGCACGTCCGTCATGCTCGCGAGCCGCGCGATGTACGAGAGCGTCGGCGCCACCGAGGAGCTGATCGGCGCCCCCGGCACCCCCTCGAAGGTGACCGTCTCGTTCGTCCTCGACAGCCGCGAGGCCGTCGACGAGCTCGTCGAGCGGGCCGCCGCCGCGGGAGGCCGGATCGGCGACACCGACGACTACTCCTTCATGTACCAGCGCCAGTTCGACGACCTCGACGGCTACCACTACTCCCCGTTCTGGATGAAGCCGGGCGGCGACGCGGCGGAGTGACGGGGCCGCGCGGACTCACTCCGCGTGCCGCAGGCGGTGCCGCCGGACCGCGGCCCGGTTCGCGCAGCGGACGGAGCAGTACCGCTGCCGGCCGTTCCGCGTCACGTCGACGACGACGTTCCTGCAGTGGTCGCCCGACGCCCGACCGGCCTCGCACCGCAGGAGGCGGCTCATCCCCCGGGTCGTCAGGTGCAGCGCCGTGCCCACCGCGATGACGGCGTGGAGGACGTGCGCCAGGGACTGGTCCTGGTCGCGGTAGTGCAGGTGCCAGCCCTCGTCGTCGTGGTCGGTCAGGCGCGGATACGCGGCTATCGCGGCCATCTGGCGGTTCAGCGACGTCGCCCGGTCGCTCGGAGTCGGCGCGTCGACCACCTCGAGCCACTCGTCGATCACGTCGCGTGTCCTGGCGTGGTCGTCCGGGCCGGACTCGAAGGCCATCGTCATGCCGAACTCGCGCGTGCGCGCCTCGATGCCCTCGCGGTCGGACGGCCAGTCGTTCGCGAGGGAGGCGGCGAGCAGGACCGCGTACTCGCCGTAAGGGTTGAGCTGCATAAGACCATGACAGCACAGTGGCTCCCATGCGCACCTCCACACCCTCCCCGCACCCCTCCGAGCCGCTCGCCCCCGCCGTCGATCCGCACGAGCACGGCTGGACGACCGAGTCGGCCCACCGGACCAGCGAGGGCGTCGTCGTGTACGTCCGCTGCGCCGGCTGCGGCACGCGGCGCGTGGACGTGCGGACCGGGCACCAGGATCCCCCTGCCGCTCTCAGCCGCGTCCTGCCCGCCTCCGACGACCGCTCCTGCCGTGGAGCAGAGGGAGGATGAGGGCATGATCGCCGACCTGACCCTCCCCTGCGACGCCGGCCCCGGGGAGAGGAGCCTCCTCCTCCGGCGTGCGGTGCTCGACGACCTCCCCGCGCTCGTCCGGCTCCTCTCCGACGACCCGATCAGCGCCGGGCGCGGAGACGTCGCCGCCGAGGAGGACGGGGCCGCCTACGAGGCCGCCTTCCGGAGCATCGCGCAGGACCCGGGCAACGATCTCGTGGTCGCGGTGGACGGCGCCGGAGCCGTGGTCGGCACGCTGCAGCTGACCGTGATCCCCGGGATGGCGCGCCGCGGCAGCTCCCGCCTGCTCGTCGAAGCGGTCCGGGTGGCGAGCGCCGAGCGGTCGGCCGGGATCGGCACGGCCCTGATGCGCTGGGTGCTGGACGTCGCTGCGATCCAGCTCCGCGCGCCGCTCGTCCAGCTGACCTCGGACGCCGCCCGCACCGACGCCCACCGCTTCTACCTGCGCCTGGGCTTCGTCGACTCGCACGTGGGCTTCAAGCGCCGCGTCGAGCTGCCGGGCTCGTAGCGGCGGTGCGGGCTGCCCGTCCGGACGCCCGATCGGCTGTCCCCGCGAGCACGGCCGGCCCAGGAATGGACGATCCGAGCGGAGGCCCGGACGGCACTGCTCGCCTCTCCCCGGCCGACGTGATTGGCTGGCCCGATGAGAACCGAGACCCGTCAGGGCGTCCCCCTCCTGCTCGTCGACGACGACGGAGGCGCGCTCTCGACCCCGGACGACGCGATCGCGCTGATCGGCGAGACCTACGGCGGCGACGTCGAGACGATCGTGGTGCCCGTCGGCCGGCTCGACCCCGAGTTCCTCCGCCTGCGCTCCGGCATCGCCGGCGAGTTCGTGCAGAAGTTCGTCTCGTACGGCAAGCGGCTGGTGATCCTCGGCGACGTCAGCGGGCCGGTTGCGGAGTCGAGCGCGCTGCAGGCCTTCGTCATCGAGTCGAACCGCGGCGACCACCTCTGGTTCGCCGCCGACCTCGAGGCGCTCGACACCCGCCTCCGCAGCTCCGGGACCGCGACCGAGCCCGGCGCCGACGGCGGAGTGGAGCCGACGCCCGGCCCCGCCCGCTGATGCCCCTGCTCCAGCCCGGCCCCGACGGCTCTCCACCCGAGGTCGACGGTCCGGTCCGCCTCCTCCTGCTCGCCGACACGCACCTCCCGAAGCGGGCGAAGGCCCTCCCGGACGAGGTGTGGCGCGCGGTCGACGAGGCAGACCTGGTCGTGCACGCGGGCGACTGGGTCGACGAGGCGACGCTGGACGCGCTGGAGGAGCGGGCGGCGCTCCTGCTGGCCGTGTGGGGCAACAACGATCCGGAGCCGCTGCGCGCCCGCCTGCCCGAGGTCGCGCGCGCCCGCATCGCCGGCCTCGACGTCCGCGTGGTGCACGAGACCGGAGCGGCGACCGGCCGCGAGACCCGCGCCGACGCCGCCCATCCGGGTGCCGACGTGCTCGTCTTCGGGCACAGCCACATCCCCTGGGACACCGTCTCCCCGGCGGGTCTCCGCCTGCTCAATCCGGGCTCCCCGACGGATCGGAGGCGCCAGCCGGCCTGCACCTTCCTGACCGCCGTCGCCGACGACGGAGTGCTCCGCGACGTGCACCTGACCGCCCTGCCGCTCCGGGCACGAACCATTCCCGGCGGCGGCGCAAGGGGGTCACAGAGCATTTAGGTCGGCCTAAGCTCACCTGGATGAGCAGCTCACACGACCACCCCGACTCCGCGCACCTGCGCCCGGAGGGTCTCGACGACGCCACCGTGGCGGCGCTCGGGAAGCTCTCGGAGGCGCTCGAGACGGTCGAGCACGCCCGCGGTCTGCTCTACGGCTTCCACCGGCTCACCGGCGCAGCCGACCTCGCTCTGGGCGAGGCCGTCGACGCGCTGCGCGAGGCCGGCCACGCCGCGACCGCCGAGCGGATCGAGGCCGAGCTCGTCGGCCGCAACGTCATCGAGGGGCGCTGGACCTTCCAGATCGTCGAGGACTACGACGACACCTACTACGCCGCGTTCCGGGAGCAGGAGCGCGCCGCGCGCGACGAGCTCGCCGGCGGACGCCGCCACCTCTTCGAGTCCGAGATGAAGGAGGACCGCCGCTCCGGCGGCCGCCGCCACCACGAGTCGCGCCCGGAGGCGGGCTCGTGAACGCCGTCATCCGGATGCACGCCTCGTCGCTGCGGGTCAAGGCGGTCACGCCGGGCCGCGGCGGACGGGGCACGCCTCCCGAGCCCGAGGCGACGATGCGGCGCACCACGCTCAGCATCGACGGCCGCCGCTTCCTCCTCGCCGTCTCCCTCGACACCGAGGAGCTCGAGAAGCGCCTGGTCGAGGCCGTGCGCAACCGCGGCGACATGGTGAGCTTCACGGTCGCCGGCGAGCGCGAGGTCTGCGTGCTGGTCTCCCCGGGCGTCGCGGTCATCCTCGAGCACGAGGACGTCCCGGTCGAGGATCCGGACGCCGAGGACGCGCCGATCCTGTACGACGACGTCGAGTACCTGACCTGATCCGTCGGCGGCCGGTCCCGGCCGCCGGTCCGGGCGCGGCCTCTCGACTCGGGTCGTCCGCCCGCTCAGACCGCTCCGGTGCTCGCCCACAGGTGGAACGCCGCGTGCGCCCGGTGCGGCCGCCACGCCTGCGACGCCGCCTCCGCCTCCGCCGTGCTCACCCGGCCGAGCGCCTTCCGCAGCACCAGGTCGCCGGCGGGGAAGGCGTCCGGATCGCCGAGGAACCGGAGCGCGAGGTAGTCGGCCGTCCACGGCCCGATGCCCGGGATCGCGAGGAGCGCGCGCCGCTGCTCCGGCAGGTCGCCCGCGCGGTCGAGCACGGGTCCGGCGGCGAAGGCCTCGGCGACGGCACGGACCGTCCGCGCCCGGGCGTTGGTGATCCCGATCGCCGAGCGCAGCGCCTCGAACTCCGGCGCGAGCAGGGCGGCGGGTTCGGGGAACGCCAGCAGACCGCGCTCCCCCGGGGCGCCGAAGGCCGCGGCGGTCCGTCCGCCGAAGGTCCGGGCCGCGGCGACGGACACCTGCTGGCCGAGGACCGCCATCACCGCCGCCTCGAACGCCTCCGGGTACTGCGTCGCGCGCAGCCCCGGTCGGGCCGCGACGGAGCGGGCGAGCAGCGGGTCCCGCGAGAGCTCGGCGCCGATCGCCACGACGTCGGAGTCGAGGTCGAACCAGGCACGGACGACCGCGGCCGCCGGCGTCAGCACGTCCGGCTCCGCCTCCACCCGCAGCCCGGTCTCCGTCACCTCGAGCACGATCGGCCGCGGCGCCCCGTCGAGGGTGAGCAGGCGCTCCAGGCGCCGGCCGTCGGCCGAGACCCGCTCCACTCCGGGGAGGGCGTGGTTGCGGAGGAGGCTCGCGGCGCCGGCGGAGTCGAAGGGCCCGAGGGCCGGCAGGTCGAGGGAGGACGTCTCGTTCAGGGGAGCAGGACCGTCTTGCCGCGCGCGCGGCCCGACTCGACGAGGGCGAGCGCGGCGGCCGCCTCGGTCAGCGGGAAGGAGGGCCCGAGCACGACCTCGAGCTCCCCGCGACCGGCGCGGTCGAGCAGGCCCGGCCGGGCGGCGTCGCGGAGCGCGGTGCCGGGATCGGCTCCCGGTCCGCCGCCGAGCATCAGGATCCCGCCGAGGCGGGCGGCGTGCTCGAAGCCGGCCACAGTGGCGATGCGCGAGCGGTCGGCGACGAGAGCCACCGAGGCGTCCAGCGCCTCGTCGGTGCCCGCCGTGTCCAGCGCGACGTCGACGCCGCCGGGGGCCAGGGCGCGCACGCGCTCCTCCAGCCCGGCGCCGTAGCGGACCGGCTCCGCGCCGAAGCGGCGGACGACCTCCTCGCCGCGCTCGCTCGTGGTGCCCAGCACCCGTGCTCCGCGGGCGACCGCGAGCTGCACCGCGAGCGAGCCGACGGCCCCGCTCGCCCCGTGCACCAGGACGGTGTCCCCGGAGGAGACGCGGGTGGCCTCGACGAGGTGCTCGGCGGTCGTCCCGGCCAGCAGCAGGCCCGCGGCCGCCGCCCAGCCGAGCCCGGCGGGCTTGGGCAGGACCGCGCTCGCGGGCGCGAGCAGCTCGGCGGAGTAGCCGCCGGAGACCCGGAACGCCACGACATCGTCGCCCACTCGGATCGGGCCGAGCGGCCCCTCGGCCCCCTCGCCGACCGCGGTCACGACTCCGGAGACCTCGCTGCCCGGCCGGACCGGCACCCGACCGCGCCCGAACATCCCGCGCAGGAGCTTCGCATCGGCCGGGTTCACGCCCGCGGCGCGCACCGCGATCCGCACCCTGCCGGGCGTCGGCTCCCCCGGATCGACCTCGACGGCGCGCAGCGCCTCCGGCCCGTCGAATCCCTCGGCCTGCATCGCGACGACCATGCGTCCGCCTCCCGTCCCCGGGCGCCTGCGCACCCGAGCGCGACGCTAGCAGCAGCGTCCGACCCCCGGACCCCCTGCGGCGAGCGCGGCAGCCGACCGAGAACGCCCGTTCTGGTACCGCCTACCATGGAGGGATGTCCCCGATCCTCGACGAGCGCCCTCCCCGCGAGGCGATCCTCGCGGCCGCCGACCGCCTCTACTACGAGCGCGGCATCCAGTCCGTCGGGATGGACGAGCTCCGCACGGCCGCGGGCGTCTCGCTGAAGCGCCTCTACTCGGAGTTCCCGAGCAAGGAGTCGGTGGTGGTCGCCGTCCTGCACGGCCGGCACGAGCAGTGGACCCTCGGCGTGACCACCCGGGTCGCCGCGGCGGACGGACCTCGCGGCAAGCTGCTCGCGATCTACGACTTCCTCTTCGACTGGTTCTCCGAGGACTCGTTCCGCGGCTGCGGCTTCATCAACGCCTTCGGTGAGCTCGGCTCGTCGAACCCGATGGTCGCCGAGATGGCGCGCGACCACAAGGAGACGTTCCAGCGCTTCCTCGCGACCCTCGCTGAGGAGGCGGGAGGCGGCGCCGAGCTCGCCGCGCAGCTCGCGATCCTCGCCGAGGGCGCCCAGACCACCGCGGCCATCGCCGGAACCCCGGAGGCCGCCCTGCACGCGCGTCGCGCCGCCGAGATCCTCATCGACGCGGAGACGCGCCCCGTCTGAGGTACGCCGCGCGCGGATCAGGCCTCGCCGCCCCCGGGCGGGCCGACCACCAGCAGCGCCGCGAAGACGACCGCGACCAGAGCCAGGACCAGCGCCCCGGCGAGCACGGGCCGCCCGAGCGCCCAGCGGAGGAGCCGGCTCGTCACGCGCCGGTCGCGCGGGTCGTCCGTGGCGTGCGTCCGCCACGGGCCCTCCAGCAGGCCGCGGCGCTCGAAGCCGCGCTCCAGCGGCACCGTCGCGTAGGGCACGACCGCGCTGACGACCGCGAGCGCCGTCGCGCCCGCCGACCACCGCTGGTTCACCGCGAGCACCAGGGCCGCGGCTCCGTAGGCGAGGAACGCGAACCCGTGGATCGGCCCGGCGACGCTCACCGGCCAGTCGCCGGCTCCGGCCGCGTACTTCAGCAGCATCCCGACGATCAGGAGAGTCCAGGTCACCGCCTCGACGATCGACAGCAGGCGGAAGAGGCGGCGCGGGCTCATGGGATCGGCTCCGTTCGGTCCGCGGCGACGCGGCTCGGGGTCGGTCGAGGGTCGCCCGGAGCCTACGGGAGCACGCTCGCGAGGAACCTGAGCGGACGAGGACCGCTCGGGGCGCTCAGCCTAGCCAGCCGGTGAGCGAGAGGGCCGTCACCGCGCCGACCAGGCCCGCGGCGACGAGGGCGACCGTGCCCGTGACTCCGCTGCGGGAGGGGGCGGCGGCGGGGCCGCCGGCCAGGCGCGCCCAGAGCCGGCGTGCCACCTCCTCGGCGGAGGGGCGGTCGGCCGGATCGAGAGCGGTCATCGCGGTCAGCAGCTCGCGCCACTCCGCCGGGACCGTGTCCGGGACGACAGGCGCGTGGTGGAGGCGCTGGATCGAGATCTCGAGCGTCGTGCCGGTGTAGGCCCTGCGGCCCGAGACGGCCTCGAGGAGGACCAGCCCGAGCGAGTAGACGTCGGACGCCGGTCCGACCGGGCCGGAGCCGAGGCTCTCGGGGCTGAGGTACGCGGCGGTGCCCACCAGCACGTCGGAGCGGGTGAGCCGGGCGTCGTCGACCGAGCGGGCGATCCCGAAGTCGCTGAGCTTGGCCTCGTGCGCGGAGAAGCCGGATGCGGTGGCGCGCGAGCGGACGAGGACGTTCTCGGGCTTCACGTCGCGGTGGAGGACGCCCTGCGCGTGCAGGTGCGCGAGAGCGTCGGCCACCTGGGCGCCGACCTCCGCGACGAGCCGCTGGTCGCCGGAGCCGAACCAGTCGGCCGCCGGGTCGCTGCGGTCGAAGTACTCGAGGACGAGGAACGCGAGGTCGCCCTCCTCGCCGGGGATCTCGCCCTGGTCGAGGACGTCCACCACGGAGGCGTGACGCGAGTCGATCAGGAAGCGGATCTCGCGCTCGCGACGCGCCCGCTCGTTGGGGGTGTCCGGGACGTCGCGGTGGACCTTGACCGCGACCTGGCGGGCGAGGCGGAGGTCGCGGGCGCGGTAGACGACGGCGCTGCCACCCTCCCCCACCCGCTCGAGCACGAGGTAGCGACCGGCCAGGGTGGAGCCGACGAGCGGGTCCACGACGTCGGCGGGGAGCGGCTGCAGGCGGTCGAGTTCGTCCAGCACGGGCAGCTCCCTTCGCGAATGAGTCACTAGCTCGTCTAACTAGTAGTCCCTTCGTAGTGGTCGCCGCCCTTTCGGGCAAGCACCTCGGGGGAGGTTGGCTTGTCTAGATGTTCTTGCTACGAGACTGTCTAGACTGTTCGGCATGGATGAGGTCACGCTGAAGCGACCCGGGGCCTTCTGGTTCTCGGGTGAGGCGACCGAGCCCGGAGCGGTGGAGGTCCTCGCCGCGATGCGCGCCTTCCGCACGGCAGAGGCCGCGATGCGCCGCCGGACCCGCGGATCCATGGGCATGGGCGAGAACGACCTGCTGGCCGTGCAGTTCCTCATGCGCCGCCAGCAGAAGGGCGTGCACGTCAGCCCGAAGGACCTGGCCTCCTACCTCGGCATCTCCTCCGCCTCCACGACCGTGCTGATCGACCGGCTGGTCAAGAGCGGGCACGTGGTCCGGGAGCCGCACCCGAGCGACCGCCGGGCCATCCGCATCGTCGCCACCCCCACCTCCCACCGCGAGGTGCGCGAGACGCTCGACGAGATGCACCGCCGCATGCTCGAGGCGGCCGAGACGCTCAACCCCTCCGAGGCCGGGACCGTCATCCGCTTCCTGCAGACGATGCGCGACATCGTCGAGCGCCCGGCCGACTCCGAGACGGTCGACGCCGCCCAGGAGCTCGCGGGCGAGCCGATCGGCGAGTACGCCGACGGCGTGCTGGAGCAGCGCCGCGCCTGACCGGCGTCCCCGCGGCCGTGGCCGCGCGTCCCCGGGAGTTCACTCCGAGGGTCTTCTGCCGCGCCCCGGATCCGTCGGAGAATCGAGGCGTCCGGCGGCGATGGACAGAAAACGCAGTCCGCGACGTAAGTAGCTAGCTCAACTAGTAGGAAGTCTTTCTAGCGATATAGAGTGACGGACGTCAGCCACTCGCACGTCAGATCGGAGCACACCATGGGCAACATCCTGTACGGCACTCCCCCCGCCGCCATCGAGGTCGAGGACCGCGCCCTCGCCCACCTCCAGATCGTCATCATCAACAAGTTCCGCCGCGACGAGCGCTTCCTGCTCACCCTCGACGCGAGCCCCCAGGCCGGCACCGGCCGCCGCGGCGTGTGGATGCACCCGACCATCCCGATCCAGTTCGAGTTCAAGGGCAGCCGCCAGCCCACGATCAACCCGGAGTGGGTCGAGGCCCTGATGGAGCGCGCCAACAGCGGCGCCGGCCTCCGCATCGTGCCCGAGCCGACGAGCAACGCCGCCGTTCCGCTGCGCCGCGCCGAGCCCGCCGCCTGACCCTCCGCGCCTGAGCCGCTCCCGATCAGGCTCCGCCGCCGCACACCGACACGACCCGCCTTCCCGCCCGGGAGGCGGGTTCTGTCGTCTCCGGGCGTGAGAACCCCGGGAGCGCGCTCGCAAGTGGTTGACATTCCGCGCCACGGTCAGGGTCGCAGTCCTACACTGCTCCTGCGGCACGGGGTCGTTCCGGCGGGCTCGTCCCTGCTGTCGCACGCATGACCGGCCGCCGGCCGCTCGGGCCCCCCTCTCGAGCGACCGGCGGACGGCTGCGCGGCGCACCCGAAGCGCCGTCCGCGAGGTCCGCCGGAACCAGGAGCGGCCAGATGACCCACGGAACGAACAGCCTCACCACCACCGTCGACGAGGTGCGCCCGGGCGACCTCTTCTGCGCCGTCGTCGCCCACGAGACCGAGCAGTGGCGCGTCGTCGCCGTCCTCGGCATCCGCGTCCTCGCCGAGCGGGTCTCCGGAGGAGACCGCCGCAGCTTCACCCTCCGCTTCGTGCGCCACCAGCTCTCGCCGGACGTGCTCATCGCGAGGGGCGCCGCAGCGAACCGCTAGGGGATCAGGCGCTCCGCGCGGTAGCGGTCGAAGAGCGCCGTGAACGAGTCGACCGTCCGGTGGAACGCCGTGAAGCCGGCGAGGCGGGACTTGCCGATGTCGGTGACGACCTCGAGGTTCCGGCCGAGGTCGGCGTCGGTGTGCCACCAGGAGGCGACGCGGGAGAGGTCGGGCTCGATCAGCCCGTGCTCGTCGACGAGGCGCCGCCAGACGGGCTCGGCACCGGCCATCTGCTGCTCGAGCGGCTGCGGCTCCTCCCCCGGGCCGACCGGCTCGACGCCGAAGTGCTCCGCGATCCGGGTCCACATCCAGCGCCAGCGGAAGACGTCGCCGTTGACCACGTTGAAGGCCTGGTCTCGGCCCGCCTCCGACGTCGACGCCCAGAGCATCTGCTCGGCGAGGATCGTCGCGTCGGTCATGTCGGTGAGTCCGTTCCACTGCGTCAGCGAGCCGGGGAACACGAACGGGGTGCCCTCGGCACGGTGGATCGACGCCGCGACCGCGAGGGTCAGCCCCATGTTCATCGCGTTGCCGACCGCGTGCCCGATGACCGTGTGCGAGCGGTGCACCGACCAGGTGAACCCGGCGCGCCCGGCCGCGGCGAAGAGCTCGTCCTCCTGCGCGTAGTAGAAGTTCGGGGAATCGAGGCGCTCCTCCTCCTCGTGGAACGGGGTGTCGGGCATCGTGCCCTGCCCGTACGCCTCGAACGGACCGAGGTAGTGCTTGAGGCCGGTCACCAGCGCGACGTGCTCGACGGGAGCGTGCGCGAGCGCGGCGAGGAGGTCGCGGACCATGCCGCCGTTGACCGCGATGTTCTCCTCCTCCGTCGCCTGGCGGGACCAGGCGGTGAAGAAGACGTGCGTGGGGCGCTGGTCGGCGAGCACGCGGGCCAGGTCCTCGGCGGAGCGCAGGTCGGCGGCGAGCGGAGTGACGCCGGGGCGCGCGTCGATCGGGCGGCGCGAGAGGGCGGTCACCGGCCAGCCCTGCTCGGCCAGCAGGTCGACGAGGGCGGAGCCGCCGATGCCGGTCGCGCCGACGACGAGGGCGCTGCGGGGGTCGGACGGGGGGACGGGAGTGGTGGAGGACATCCCCTGGGCCAACAGCCCCGGGGGCGAGGCATTCCCCGATCCGGGCGTCACGGAGGGACACCGGAGGTCACGGAGGGACACCGGGCGTCACGGGCGGACCGCGGACCGGGCTCCTCCCCTACCGTCGAGCACGAGCCGCCCGGGGTGGGCGCAGCGGAACAGGAGCCGACGAGATGACCGCGACCGATCTGCGGGCCGTGCCCGAGGTGGACTACGAGGAGCTGGCGGGGCGGTTCCGGCCGCTGTTCGCCGAGATCGCGGCGGGGGCGGCGGCGCGGGAGAGCGCACGCGAACTGCCGGTCGCGCAGATCCGAGCGCTGGCGGAGGCCGGGTTCGGCGCGGTGCGCGTGCCGCTGGAGTCCGGCGGGGCCGGCGCGACTCTCCCCCAGCTGTTCCGCCTGCTGACGGAGCTGGCCGCCGCCGATTCCAACCTCCCGCAGGCGCTCCGCGGCCACTTCGCCCTGGTCGAGGACCGGCTGCTCGCGACCGACGGGACCCGCGAGCGCTGGCTCCGGCGCTTCGCCGACGGCGAGCTCGGCGGCAACGCCTGGACCGAGGTCGGCACGGTCGCGATCGGCGACGTGCAGACGAAGGTCGCTCCGGTCGAGGGCGACCCGACGCGGTTCACGGTGACCGGCACGAAGTACTACTCCACCGGCAGCGTCTTCGCCGACTGGATCGACACCTTCGCCCAGCGCACCGACACCGGGCAGAAGGTGATCGCGATCGTCGACGCTCGCCAGGCGGGCGTCGAGCACGCCGACGACTGGGACGGCTTCGGCCAGCGCACCACAGGCTCGGGGACGAGCACCTTCACGAAGGCGGTGGTCGCGGCCGAGGACGTGATCGACTTCGAGACCCGGTTCCGCTACCAGACCGCGTTCTACCAGGCGGTGCTGCTGGCCGTGCTGGCGGGCTCGATCGCGGGGGCCGAGCGCGAGATCGCAGCCGAGGTGCGGGCGCGGACCCGGATCTTCTCGCACGGGAACGCCGAGTCGTTCGCGGCGGATCCGCAGATCCTGCAGGTGGTGGGACAGGTCTCGGCCGCCGCCTATGCGGGAGCGGCGATCGTGGAGCGCGCGGCGGTCGCGCTGCAGCGGGCGCACGACGCGGCCCTCGACGGCGACCCGCTCGAGGACGAGCGGCAGAACGACCTCGCAGAGCTCGAGACGGCGCAGGCCCAGATCGTCCTGACGCAACTGGCCACCCGGGCGACCTCCGACCTCTTCGACGCGCTGGGCGCCTCCGGGGTGAGCACCCGCAAGAACCTCGACCGGCACTGGCGCAATGCGCGCACGGCCGCGAGCCACAATCCGTGGGTGTTCAAGGCGCGGATCGTCGGCGACCACGCGGTCAACGGCACCGTGCCGCCGCGGGTCTGGGCGATCGGCGCGGGGCCGAAGCGGTAGTCGCCCCCGGCGCCGGCTGGGGGCGGTGGACAGCCGACAAGGGCGGAGGAGAGGATCGAGGGGGCGGCGACGCGGCCGCCGCGGACGAGGGGGCTCGCGATGATCCGGACGACGACCGCGAGGGGCGCCGGTGCGCTGCTCGCCTGCGCGGCGGGGCTGCTCGCGCTGAGCGGCTGCACGGGAAGCGCCGACGAGGGGACCGCCCCGACGACCGCTCCACCGCTGGTCTCGAGCGCACCGACGACGAGCAGTGCCGTGCCGACCGCGAGCGCCGGCAGCGCGACTCCGCTGCCCACCGCGACCCCGGCCACCGCCCTGCTCCCCTGCGAGGACCTGCTCACGGCCGAGGAGGAGGCGTCGCTCGCCGAGGACGGTCTCGCCCTCTCGCCCGAGGCGACGGTCTACGACGTCGACTACCCCGTCGTGCAGGAGATCGCCGAGGACGGGGTGCTCTGCCGGTGGAGCGGCCAGGGCGACGTGTCGGTCGTGGTCGGGCAGCTGGCGGTCCCGGACGCGGAGTGGCCGGATCGGAGCGCCGCGCTCCTCGCGGACGGGTTCACCGCCGACGACACCGCGGCTCCGGGCTTCCTCGACGGGCCCGACGGACCGGACGAGAGCTACCCCGGCCGCGGCGTCCTCCACCGCGACGGCGTCCTCTACTACGTGAGCTACTCCGGGATCGTCGGCTCGATCGTGCCGCTCTCCGACTGAGGCGGCGGATCGACGACCCAGGGCGGGCGCCCGTGGTCGGCGCTGCTCCCCGTCGTCAGCTGCTCGCCGTGGTGGTCGAACGACAGCGGGACTCCCGCCTCGGCGCACTCACGGCCGATCAGGTCCATGGCGTTCCAGAAGTACTCGCTCGCTCGTCGATCCCCGGAGATCGCGGAGAGCAGATTGCTCGTGGCGAGACGAGCAGCGTCGGACGCGATCGAGTTCGAGGAGCTCTCGTCGAAGCCCTCGAGGGCTTCGCGAAACGGTGGACGCAGAACGGGATCGAGTTCCGGCGCGTAGTCGTTCCACGTGCGCTCGAGCGGGACACAGGGAGCGGCCTCCTGATCGCCTCCCGGCTCGGTGCAGCCCACGAGGAGCAGCACGGATACGAGTACCGCCGATGAGGCGGTCGTGCGGCCCACCATCGTTCATCGCTCGATGTGCATCGTCCCCGTCGTGACCCAGACCGCGCAGTCCTTCTTGCGATATTCCGGGGCACTGGTCTCGAAGATGTGATCGCAGGTCGAGACGCCGGTGTACCACTTCACGCACCCCCCTTGAAACTCGTCCTCGCAGTTCTTGTTCGGCTGAATCGGAGCGGCCGAGGCCACCTGCGCCCCGAGAACCGGCGTCAGCGCCAGCGCGACGACAGCGAGACCGGACCCGAATCACAGAGAACTCTTCACGACGTCTCCTCATTCGCCGGCAGATCCGCCGGGTCCTGGGACCGTATCCATCGCGGAGAGGGTGTCGGACGGTCGGCGCGAACTCGACACATCGAGGCGCGGGCCGGGCCCTCGAGAAGGGGTAGCGTCGACAGGTGCGATTCCCGTGGCGTTCCCGAGACAGCGAGCGACTGCCGCGGGACGTGCTCGTGCTGGGGGTCGTCGCCTTCTTCGTGATGCTGGGGTTCGGCGTCGTCGTGCCGGTGCTGCCGACCTACGTGCGCAGCTTCGGCGTCGACTACACGGCGGTCGGCGCGGTCGTCTCGGCGTTCGCGCTGATGCGGCTGGTCGCGAATCCGTTCGTGGGGCCGCTCGTCGACCGGTTCGGCGAGCGGGTCGTGCTCGCCGTCGGCATCGGCATCGTCGCGCTCTCCTCGGCGCTGGTCGGCTTCGCCTCCGACTACCCGCACCTCCTCCTGCTGCGCGGAGTCGGCGGCATCGGCTCCGCGATGTTCTCCGTCGCGGCGATGACGCTCCTCCTGCGCACCGCGAGCCCGGAGCGGCGCGGCCGCTCGATCGGCTTCTACCAGGGCGGCTTCCTGCTCGGCGGCATGGCGGGCCCCGCGGTGGGCGGCGTGCTCACGGCGATCTCGCTCACCGCCCCCTTCTTCTTCTACGCCGGCACGCTCGCGATCGCGGGGCTCGTCGGGCTGATCCTGCTGCAGCGGCCGGAGCGCGACGCGGCACCGTCCGCCGCGGCGAGGACGAAGCCCCTGCGCGAGGTCGCCCGCGACCGCCGGTACCAGAGCGCGGTGCTGGCGAACTTCGCCCTCGGCTGGTCGGCGATGGGAGTCCGCGCGACGCTCGTCCCCGTGCTCGTCGTCGAGGGGCTCGGCGGGCAGCCCGCCTGGACCGGCATCGCGTTCGCGATCGCCGCGGTGGTGCAGACGATCGCGCTCGCGCCCGCCGGCCGCTTCGTCGACACGGTCGGCCGGCGCCCGGCGCTCATCGGCGGGTTCTCCGTCGCGGCGGTGGCGATGCTGGCGATGCCGTTCGTCTCGGAGCTGTGGCTGCTCGTCGTGCTGCTCTGCGTCTACGGAGCGGCGGCCGCCTTCATGGGCACGGCCCCGGGCGCGCTGGTCGGCGACGCGGCGGGCGAGCGCGGCGGCAAGCCGGTCTCGGTGTTCCAGGCCGCGTCCGACCTGGGCGGCGTGATCGGGCCGCTGCTCGCGGGCGCTCTCGCCGACGCCGCATCGCCGACCGCGGCCTTCGCCTCCGCCTTCGTGCTGCTGGCGGCGAGCGCGCTGCTCGGCCTGCGGATCCCGCGCTCGCGGATCGCCTAGCTGTTCCGCCCGCGGGCGTCGACGGGCCAGACGGAACCGCCGCCGTCGCGGAGGAGGACGCGGTACTCGTCGGCCAGGTTCACCGCGACGCAGACGTGGTTCGGCGCGATCCGCACCCGTGTCCCCACCGGGAGGTCGACTCCGGTGATCGTCGCATGGTGCTCCGAGAGCACCGGGATGCGCGCCTCCGGGTGCTCCGGGAGGCGGCCGAAGCCGCTCGAGGCCGCGCCGCGGTCGGAGGAGAGCACCTTGCTGCCCGCGTCGGCGATCAGGTGGTCGCCGCGGCGGGACACGATCGTGGCGAGGACGGTGACGGCGATGTCCTCGGGCGCCATCGTGCCGATCTCCCACTGCTGGGCGTCGCCGAGGGCCGAGACTCCGGGGCGCAGCTCCGTGAGCACCGAGGAGTCGGCGAACGCGGCCGAGGGGGTCGAGCCTCCGCTGACCACGCGGGCCTCGACTCCGGACGCCGCGAGCGACGCGACCGACTCGGCGAGCGCGCGCGCCTCGTCGCGGGCGGCCGCCGCTCCGTTGCCGGCCGCGTAGCTGTGGCCGGGGAAGGTGAAGACGCCGGCGACGTCGAGCCCGGCGGAGACGGCGGCCGCGGCGATCGCGCCGGCTTCGGCGGGGAGCACGCCGCTGCGGTGGTGGCCGGAGTCGATCTCGACGACGACCTCGAGCCCCTCGCGCTCGGGCAGGGCCGCGGCCAGGCGCTCGGCCGACTCCGCCGAGTCGACGCCGACCCGCACACGGGCGCTCGCGAGGACGTGGCGGAGCCGCCCGGCGCGCTCGGCGTCGACCCAGAGCGGGTAGGCGATGAAGAGGTCGCGGATCCCTCCCGCGGCGAAGACCTCGGCCTCCGAGACGGTCGCGACGGTGAGGCCGACGGCCCCCGCGGCGAGCTGGCGCCGGGCGATCTCGAGCGACTTGTGCGTCTTCGCGTGGGGGCGGAGCGCCAGGCCCCGCTCGCGGGAAGCCGCGGCGACGGCGGCGATGTCGCGGTCGAGCACCGCCTCGTCGAGCACCAGCGCCGGAGTGGCGAGAGCGTCGAGCACGGCGGAGCGGGCGGAGGAGTCGGCGGCGGCGGCGGTATCGACGGTCACGCGCCGAGCCTAGGCCGCACCACCGGCCCGCGTCCCGCCGTGAGGGCGGCCTCGGGCCGGTCCGCCGCCCGGTCATCGCGCCCCGCGGAAGGCCCCGCGGAGGGATCCCGTCGAGCACGACACCTCGTCGACCTCGGAGGCGGCCGCGCCGCGCCGCTCCGACACCGTCCTCCGGATCGCCCACCTCTCCGCCGGGACGCTCGCGACGACGCTCCTGGGCTTCGGCGTCGTCGGGCAGAGCCCTCTCGTCCACTGACCGTTCATCCTCCGCGGGATGCGGGGAGGACCCCGGCGCTGCCAGGCTGAGCGGATGACTCCGCAGTCCTCCCGCCTCCGGCCCTTCGGCCCGTCCGGCGCCACCGTCACCCGGCTGACCCTCGGCACCTCCTGGCGGCCCGAGCGCGTCGCCGACCTCGACCGGGTGCCTGCCCTCGAGCGCGTCCTCGACTCCGACGCCGCCACCCGCGCCGTCTCCGTCGTCGACACGTCCAACGAGTACGCCGGCGGCCACAGCGAGCGCCTGATCGGCGAGGCCCTGCAGGCCCGCGGCGGCGTCCCCGAGGGGATCACCGTGGTCACCAAGCTCGACCGCGACCCGAGCACCGGCAGCTACTCGGCCGAGCGGATGCGCCGCAGCCTCGACGAGAGCCGCGAGCGCCTCGGTATGGACGTCCTCCCCCTGCTCTACCTGCACGACCCGGAGCGCATCTCGTACGACGAGGCCTTCGCCGAGGACGGCTCGGTCCGCGCGCTCGTCGCGATGAAGGAGGCGGGCGTCGCCCTCTCGATCGGGATCTCGGGCGGACCCGCGCCGATGCTGCGCCACTACGTCGACACCGGCCTGTTCGACGCCGTGATCACCCACAACCGCTTCACGCTCGTCGACCGCTCCTCCGAGGAGCTGATCGACGCGTCCGTCGACCGCGGCGTGATCGTCGTCAACGCGGCGGTCTACGGCGGAGGCGCCCTCGCGCGCTGGCCGGAGCCGGTCGCCTCCTACGCCTACCGGCCGGCGCCGCGCGAGATCGTCGACGCCGTCGCGGCGATGGGAGCGGCCTGCGACCGGGCGGGCGTGCCGCTCGCCGCCGCCGCGCTGCAGTTCTCGACGCGCGACCCCCGCGTGACGACGACGGTCGTCGGCGCCACCTCCGCCGAGCACTACGACTCCTTCGTGGCCGACGACGCGCTCGAGATCCCCGACGCGCTGTTCGAGGAGCTGGAGTCGCTCGCTCCGCCGAGCACCGTCTGGCAGGACGCGCCCGGGGCGACCTGGCCGCGCTGATCCGGGCATAGCCGGGCTCTCCTCCCGGTTGGAGCACGTGACCCCCTCCGCGAGATGCCGCCGGCGTGCGCCCTCACCGGCGTATCGCCTACCGAAGCGGCGTTCCGCGGAGAAGCACGACAGGAGAGACATGACCGACACCGCCTTGCTCCAGCCGCTGACGCTCCGCTCGAGGACCGCGCGCAACCGCCTCTGGGCGGCACCGATGTGCCAGTACTCGGTGGAGGCGCAGGACGGCGTGCCCACCTCGTGGCACCTCGTGCACCTCGGCGGGCTCGCGCGCGGCGGATCGGGCGTCGTCATCGCGGAGGCCACCGCCGTCGTCCCCGAGGGGCGGATCAGCCCCTGGGACACGGGGCTGTGGAACGACGAGCAGCGCGACGCCTGGGCTCCGATCGTCGACTTCATGCACGGACAGGGCGCGCTCGCGGGCGTGCAGCTCGCCCACGCGGGCCGGAAGGCGTCGACCTACCGCGAGTGGAGCGGACGCGGATCCGTGCCGCTGGAGGACGGCGGCTGGCCGACCGTCGCTCCCTCGGCCGTCGCGTTCGAGGGCTACGCGGAGCCGCGCGAGCTGGCCGCGGAGGAGCTGCCCGGCCTCGTCGAGGCGTTCCGCGCCTCCGCCCGCCGCGCCGCGGACGCCGGCTTCGACGTGATCGAGCTGCACGCCGCGCACGGGTACCTGCTCCACCAGTTCCTGTCGCCGCTCTCGAACACCCGCGAGGACTCCTACGGCGGCTCGCTCGAGAACCGGGCGCGCCTGCTGCTCGAGGTCGTCCGCGCGGTCCGCGCCGAGATCGGGGAGCTCGTGCTGCTCGTCCGCTTCTCCGCGACCGACTGGGCCGAGGGCGGCTGGACGCTGGAGGAGACGATCACCGTCTCGGAGTGGGCGCGCGCCGAGGGCGTGGACCTCTTCGACGTGTCGACCGGCGGACTCGTGCACGCCAGCATCCCGGTGGCGCCGCTCTACCAGGTGCCGTTCGCGCGCGACCTGCGGAAGGCGACCGGTGCGCTGGTCGGCGCCGTGGGACTCATCACCACGGCGGAGCAGGCGGAGGGCGTGGTCGCGAACGGCGACGCCGACGTCGTGCTGCTCGCCCGCGAGCTGCTGCGCGACCCGAACGCTCCGGTGCGGATGGCGCACGAGCTCGGCGCGGACCTGCCGGTGCCCCCGCAGTACACCCGGGCCTGGCGCTGAGCCTTCAACTGCGAGATGCCACCTGTGCGCACGCCTCGCGGCGTGTCATGTGCACAAGTGGCATCTCGCGGAGGAGAGCGGTCGGGCTCCCCGGAGGAGAGCGTCAGCTCTCGGAGGGCTCCTCGGGAGCGTCCTCCTCGGGGTTGAAGTGCGAGTCTCCGGAGACCCCCACCGCCAGCCCGTCCTCGGAGTGCGGGATGGTCTCGTCGTCGCCGAGACCGTTCGCCTTCTTCTCGCCCTCGGACGAGGTGGCTGCGTCGGTCACGGCTCAGGCCTCGACGTCGCCGCGCCAGGCACCGTCGGGGGTGCCCTGCTTCTCGATGTACTCCTTGAAGTTGTTCAGGTCCTTCTTCACAGCGTGGCTGCCGGCGCCGACGAGCGAGCCGAGCGTCTCGAGGAAGCCCTTCGGCTCCCAGTCGAGCTGCACGGTGACGCGGGTCTCGGTGTCGGAGAGCTTGTGGAAGGTGACGACGCCGGCGTGGTCGGTCTCGCCGCCGGTGCTGTTCCACGCGACGCGCTCGTCGGGGTGCTGCTCGGTGATGTTCGCCTCGAACTCGCGCTCGACGGGGCCGACCTTCACCTTCCAGACGGTGAGGGTGTCGGTGACCTGCTGGATCGACTCGACCTCGTCGAGGAAGCGCGGGAACTCCTCGAACTGGGTCCACTGGTTGTAGGCGACGGACACGGGGACGTTGACGTCGACGGTCTCGATGATCTGCGGCACGGTGGTGCTCCTTGCTGTCTCACTCGGTGTGCGGCGTTCCGCTGCTGCGGTCGTCACGCTCGACGTTAGGCGGGAGCCGCCTGGGAGCGCACCGGGTTGCGGACTGCCCCGAACGTGGTAAGCGGAGGCAGTGCTGCGGTGCGCGCGCCGGGACGGCTCCGGCGGGCGCCCGAGACGCCGCCGCGCGCGCCGGGACGTCCGCCGGAGGGCGGCGTCCGGACGGCACGGCGGCGTCTCGGGAGCGGCAGGCCGGAGCAGGCCGCGGTCAGCTGTCCTGCGGGTCGCCGCCGAGCTGGCCGATGGCGGGGAGGGGGCCGCCGTCGTCGGCGCCGGTGCGGCGCCAGCGGGCGATGGCGTTGCCCAGGTGGTAGATCACGAGGGCGGCGCCGGCGCCGAGGACGATGCCGCCGAGCTCGAAGCCGCCGGAGGAGAACGAGAAGCCGGCGATCGCGATCACGAGGGAGACCGCGGCGGTGTACTGGTTGACCGGGCGCGAGAAGTCGACGCGGTTGTCGATCCAGATCTTGATGCCGATCACGCCGATCAGGCCGTAGAGCGCGGTGGTGGCGCCGCCCAGGACTCCGGCCGGGATCGAGTTGAAGACGGCGCCGACCTTGGGCGAGAGGCTGAGCAGTATCGCGGTGACGCCGGCGACCCAGTAGGCGGCCGTCGAGTACACGCGGGTGGCCGCCATCACTCCGATGTTCTCGCCGTAGGTCGTGGTGCCGGAGCCGCCGAAGGCGCCGGAGAGGGTGGTCGCCACACCGTCCGCGATCAGGGCCCGGCCGGTGCTGGCGTTGGCGGAGGCGTCGGTCATCGTCGCGACGCCGCGGACGTGTCCGACGTTCTCGGCGATGAGGACGAGCACGACCGGCAGGAACATCGCGATGCCCGACCACGTGGATCCGGAGGCGAAGTCGGGGAGGGTGAACGGCGGCAGGCCGAACCAGTCGGCCGCACCGACCGCGGAGTAGTCGATCTCGTTCCGCAGCAGGGCGACGACGTAGCCGATGACCACGCCGAGGAAGATCGAGACGCGGCCGAGGAAGCCGCGGAGGAACACGCTCGACAGGATGATCGCGGCGAGCGTGATCGTCCCGGTGATCGGCGCCTGCTTGAAGCTGAGGTACGCGGTCGGAGCCAGGTTGAACCCGATCAGGGCCACGATCGCGCCGGCGACGACCGGCGGCATCAGCCTGTCGATCCAGCCGAGGCCGACGACCTGCACGAGGACGCCGACGGCGGCCAGGAGGAGGCCCACGGCGACGACTCCGGCGAGCGCCGACCCCGTCCCTCCGACGGCGGTCGCGGCCGTGACGGGCGCGATGAACGCGAAGCTCGAGCCGAGGTAGCTGGGGAGCCGGTTGCGCGTGATCAGGAGGAACAGCAGCGTCCCGACTCCGGAGAAGAGCAGGGTCGTGGCGACCGGGAACCCGGTGAGCACGGGCACGAGGAACGTCGCTCCGAACATGGCGACGACGTGCTGGATTCCGATGGCGATCGTGGCCGGCCAGGCGAGCCGCTCGCCGGGGGCGACGACGGCGCCGGGCTCGACGGTGCGGCCGTCTCCGTGCAGGGTCCAGATGGGCATGGGGCTCCTCGGCGGGGAAGGGAGGCGGGGGTCGACGTTCACAGTAGCGAGGGGTCTGGCCGTGCCGCGGCACCCGACCTACGATCGGGCCATGGATGGAGCGCGGCGGCTCGGCGAGGAGGAGTTCTCCGCGCACCTCGCCGAGCGGGTCGCGCGGATCCGCGGGTCGTTCGGCGACCTCCCGCTCTGGGCGGTCTCGGGCTGGAGCGGTCCGCGGCTGCTGGCGGAGTGGACGCTGACGGGCGGCCCCCGGGGGCTCTCGTTCCTCGCCGACGAGGCGGTCCCGGGCGGGCCGGGGCCCTCCGTCGAGATCCGCACGACCCTCGGCGATCCGCGGCACGACGTCGCGCTGCTCTGCTGCCGGGAGGAGGCGCCCGTCTCGTTCGTGCAGCCGGAGGCGCTGCCCGCTCCCACGCGGATCGCGGAGATCCCGGTCGACGGGGCTCCGGAGCCCTTCGAGGTGTGGGAGGGAGCCGGCGCGGTGCGCGCGGCCGCGTGGGTGCGCGGGCACGTCCTCACGCTGGAGTGCCGCGGAGTCGATCTGGACGCTCTCGCGCTGGACGAGGTGGACGACATCGAGCCGTTCGTGGCCGGCTGGCTGGAGTTCGTCGGCGCCTCGCGGCGTTGAGCGCCGACCCGCGCTCCCGCGCTGCTGGGAGAGCGCGGAGTCCCGCCCGGCGCGCCGGTGAAAGATGTGCGCCGATCCCGGACAGGAGGGAGCATGAGGCACATGCCAGCTCCCCTCGCGGGTCCCGACCGGTTCGCCGCGGTCGCCGCCGCGGTCGCCGATCCCGTCCGCCGCTACCTCTGGCGGCGCACCGACTCCGCCACCGCCGACGACGTGCTCGCCGCGACGCTCTCGGTGCTCTGGCGCCGCAGCGCCGACGTGCCCGAGGACGACCCGGTGCCGTGGGCGATCGGCGTCGCTCGGCTCCAGCTGCAGAACGCCCGGCGGATGCAGCGCCGCCAGGTCATGCTCGCCCAGCGGATCGCGGTCGTCGATCCGCCGCAGGTGCAGATCGACGAGGGCGAGGCGTCGGGCGTGGAGGAGACCGTGCGCCTCGTGCTCGCCCGGATGCGCGAGCAGGACGCCGAGCTGCTGCGCCTCTGGGCGTGGGAGGAGCTCGACGTCCGCGGGATCGCCGCGGTCCTCGGAGTCACGGCGAACGCCGTCTCGATCCGCCTGCACCGCGCGCGGCGCCGCTTCGCCGAGCTCTACGACTCCACCGACCCGCACGCGCCCGAAGGGGGACTCCGATGACCGGAACCGACGACGAGGACGTCCGCCGCCTCCTCCGCACGGTCGACCCCGCGCGGAGCCTCCCTGCGCTCGACCGCGACGAGCTCGCCGAGCAGATCGCCGCCGCGACGGGCGAGGGCACGCGGACGGTGCACTCCCGCCGCCGCTCCCCCTGGCTGATCGTGGGAGTCGGCGCGCTGAGCGCCGGGGCCGCCGCCTCCCTCCTGCTGCCCTTCGCGCTCGGCGTGGGCGGGGGCAGCACCTCGACGCTGATCCTGCCGAGCACGGGCGGGCCGATGGCGGCGTGCTCGCCGGTGACGGCCGCCGCGCTGGCCCCTGCTCAGCTCGCGTTCCGGGCCGAGGTCCGCTCGATCGACGGGAGCACCGTCACCCTGCACGTGCTCGAGCGCTACGCGGGCGAGGTCGGCGACGGCGTCACGGTCACCCAGGGCAGGGACACTGCGGTGGATGGGGCCCCGATCGTGTTCGAGACCGGGGTCGACTACCTGGTCGCGGCCGACGGCGACACGATCCTGACCTGCGGCCTCAGCGGCGAGAGCTCCCCCGAGCTCGCGGCGCTGTACCAGGAGGCGTTCTCGCGGCAGTAGGCGGAGGCGGGTAGCGGCCCGGGCGGGCGGTGGCAAGGGCCTCCCCGATCGGGGGGAGCGGCGCGCAAGCTGGGGTCTGGGCCCCTTGGCCCTCCCCCTCCGGTCGCCCGGCGGCGCCCGCGGGCCCTCGGCGACGCCGCCCCGCCCGCCCCGCAGGAGGCCCGCATGCCGGTGTTCCGGCTCCTCGAACCGCTCCACGCCGCCGGTGTCGCGCTCGCCGACCTCGCGAGCGATCGGCTCCGCCTCCACGGCGACGGCTCCGACGTCCGCATCACCGCGGTGACCGTCGCGCACACCGAAGCGGGCCCCGGCGCCCTCTTCGCCGCGCTCCCCGGGAGGAGGAGCCACGGGGCCCGGTTCGCGGCCGATGCGGCGGCGGCAGGAGCGGTCGCCGTGCTCACCGACGCGGGCGGGCTCGACGAGGCGCGCGCCTCCGGACTGCCCGTCCTCCTCAGCGACGACCCCCGCACCGCCCTCGGCCCGGTCGCCGCGCAGGTGTACGGCACGAGGAGCGGACCGGTGCTCCTCGGCGTGACCGGCACCAACGGCAAGACCAGCACCGTGCACCTCCTCGACGCGGTGCTCCGGCAGCTGGGCGTCGTCTCGGGGCTGAGCTCCACCGCCGAGCGCCGCAGCGCCGACCACGTGGTCGCCAGCCGCCTCACCACGCCCGAGGCCTCCGAGCTGCACGCGCTCCTCGCCCGGATGGCGGAGGACGGCGTCGAGGCGGCGGCGATCGAGGTCAGCGCTCAGGCGCTCGTGCGCTCCCGGATGGAGGGGATCGTGCTCGACGTCGCCGGGTTCACCAACCTCAGCCACGACCACCTCGACGACTTCGGCGACCTGGACGAGTACCTCCGCGCCAAGCAACGCCTGTTCACGCCCGAGCGGAGCCGGCGCGGCGTCGTGGTCGTCGACACCGAGGCGGGGCGCCGGGTCGCCCGCGAGGCCTCCGTCCCGGTCGTGACGCTCTCCGCCGGGGACGGAGCCGACTGGCGGATCGACGTGCTCGAGACCGCGGTCGACCGCACCCGCTTCCGGCTCACCGCCCGCGACGGCTGGTCGACGACCACCTCCGTCCCGCTCCTCGGCCGCCACATGGCCTCGAACGCGGCCCTCGCGCTGGTGATGCTGATCGAGGCGGGCCACGCGCGCGACCGGGTGGCCGCGGCGGTCGGCTCCGGGATCGACGTCACCGTGCCCGGGCGGACGCTGCTCGTGTCCGGCGCCGACGGGCCGCGGGTCTTCCTCGACTTCTCGCACACGCCCGACTCGGTCGCGCGCACCGTCGACGCCCTCCGCGAGGTGACGCCCGGCCGCGTGCTCGTCCTCCTCGGCGCCGACGGCGACCGCGACCCGAGCAAGCGCGCGCCGATGGGCCGGGCCGCCGCCGAGCGCGCCGACCTGGTGATCGTCACCGACCACCACCCGCGCTTCGAGGACCCGGCGCGGATCCGTCGCGCCCTGGTCGACGGCGCCCGCCGCGTCGAGCGCTGCGAGGTGCTCGAGATAGCGGAGCCGGCCGACGCCGTCCGCGCCGCGCTGCACCGGGCCGGCCCGTCCGACTCCGTCCTCTGGGTCGGCCCCGGCGACACCGACTACCGCGTGGTCGGCGCCGACGACCTCCCCTACTCCCCCCGCGCCGACACGGCCCGCGCGCTGGCCGAGGCCGGCTGGAGCGTCGACCTGCTTGACTGATCGGGTGTTCTCGACCCTCCCGGTGCGCCGCGTGCAGGCCCGACCCGAGCACCCCGCCGACCTCGCGCGCTGGCCCGCGACGCTCGCGCCCGTGCGGCAGGTGCTGGCCGAGGGCTGGGATCTCGGCCAGGTGACGGTGATCACCGGCGAGAACGGCTCGGGCAAGTCGACGCTGCTCGAGGCGGTCGCCCTCGCCTACGGGCTGAACGCGGAGGGCGGATCCACGGGTGCGATGCACTCCTCCCGCGCCTCGGAGTCGGACCTGGCCGAGCACCTCCAGCTGGTCCGCGGGGCCGGGGCGTCCAAGCGCGGCTTCTTCCTCCGCGCCGAGACGATGCACGGCTTCTTCAGCTACCTGGAGGAGGTGGGGATCGACGGCGGGTACCACGAGCGGAGCCACGGCGAGTCGTTCCTCGACATCGTGGCGAACCGCTCCCGGATCAGCGGGCTGTGGCTCCTCGACGAGCCGGAGTCGGCCCTCTCGGTGTCGGGCTGCCTCGCCCTGATCGGGCAGCTGCGCGACCTGGTCGCCGGCGGCTCGCAGGTCGTCCTCTCCACGCACTCGCCGATCCTCGCGGCCCTCCCCGGAGCCGACCTCTACGAGCTCGACGAGACGGGCCTGCGCCCCTGCCGCTACGACGACCTCGACCTGGTGCGGACCTGGCGCGGCTTCCTCGACCAGCCGGCCCGCTTCCTGCGGCGGCTGGAGTAGGTCGGCGGGCGCTCAGCCGCGCCGGAACGGGCCGTTCGTGTTCACCACGAAGGGAGGTACGTCGGCAGGCCGCCCCGATCTCGCGGATTCCGAGCCGCCCGGGGGAAAGTCTCCGCCGGCACGAGCACGATCAGGCCGCGGAGGCCGCCGTCGGCCGGGCGATCCGGGGCGCCCAGCCCACCGCGATCGCGGCGCCGGCGAGCGCGAGCTGTCCGAGCGGCGGCAGGATCGCCGAGACCAGGGAGCCGTCGCCGCCGGACGTGACGAAGGTGTCGGCGACCGACATCCCGAAGCCGAACCCGGCGAAGAAGCGGAAGACGACGGCGCCGGCGACCAAGGCGAGCATGAGCACCGCGATCCGCCGCGGAGTGAGCGGCGACCTCCGGCCGACGAGGGCGCCGGCCGTCACGACGATCGCGGCGGCCGTCCAGAACGCGGCCCAGCCGGTGACCCAGATCGCGTGGGAGCCGAACTCGAAGCCGTCGCGCTCGGACATGGTCGCGTAGATCTCCGCCAGGGCCACGCCGGGGACCTTCGCCTGCGGATTCCAGACCAGCAGATCGACGGCGCCCACCACCGTGACGCCCGCCACGAGCGCGAGGCCCGCGAGGGCGACGGGGAGGCGCTGAGCGCGAGTCGCCGTCCGCGGTGCGAGGGCGATGGTCCGCGAGCCGCCGAGGACGATCGCGCCGCAGACGAGTCCGGCGAGGGAGACGGGCAGGCCGACGAGGGCGAGGGGTCCGGGGAGGAGGAGTCCGGCCGCGGTGAGCACCGGGCCGACGACGGCCGCGACCAGGGAGATCCGCGCGAGCACCGTGCGGGCCGACGCCGCGGCGCCGAGGAGGTGGATCGCGCCGAGGACCGCGACCGCGACGGCGGCGACGAGCACCGCGGTCTGCACGGCGCCGACGGCGGCCAGGGCGGTGTCGGAGGCGGCACCCGGCTCGGGGACGATCCCGCCGCCGGTCAGCGCGATGCCGCTCAGCATCAGCGCGGCCGCGGCGAAGAGCGCGAGTCCGCGGCGGGCGAGGCGGCGCGGGAGCGTGCCCCGCGCTTCGCCGGTGTGCGCGGGCAGGTCGCGGTCGACGCTCACCAGCAGGGCGAGCGCTCCGAGGACGACGCCGCGCCGGGGCAGTCCCAGCTCGGCGGCCCCGGCCAGGTCGGCCCGCCACTCCTCGAGGTAGCGCTCCCGGGCGAGCGGGGGCAGGAGCAGCGACAGGAGCCGCAGGAGCGCGCTCATGCGGTCGCCTCCGCCGCTCGCGGCGCCGTCCGCGCGGTCGACCGCATCCGCTCGACGGCGGCCCGGGCTGCCGGGGCGCCCTCCGCGGTCAGCTCGTAGAGCCGGCGACGCGGGCCGCTCCGCACGCTCGCGGCCTCCCACTCCGAGACCACCCAGCCCGCTCCCTCGAGCCGCTCCAGGATCGGATAGACGCTGCCCGCCGGTCGCCCGGTGGCCTTGATCACGACCATGCCCCAGGTCGGGCCGTCGGCGTCGAGGAGGGTCCGGAGGACGTCCGCGGTGGCGGACGTGAGGCGAGGGAGTGGCTGCACACGGATGACGCTACCTATGTAGAGATAGCGGGTCAACACAGGCGGGACGGCATCTCTAAGCAATACCGCTCTCTGGATTCTCAGCTGCCTGTCAGCCTCTGACATACTCCGCAGATGACCGAGTTCAACCCCGCCGTATTCCCCGGCTCCGCCCCCTCCGCTCCGAAGAAGACCGGCAACGGGCTGGGCCTCGCCTCCCTCATCATCGGAATCCTCGCGCTCATCGGCGCTCTTATCCCGATCGTCAACTACGCCTCGGGCTTCCTCGCCTTCATCGGACTCGTCCTCGGCATCATCGGCCTCTTCCTCAAGGGCCGCTCTCGCGGCACGGCCATCGCCGGCACCGTCCTCAACGTGATCGCGCTTGTCCTCTCGATCATTCTCGCCATCGTCTACACGGCCGGATTCGCGAGCGGCGTCTCGAACGCGATCGCCACCGCGCAGGCCGAGAGCTCCGAGGCCGCTGCCGTGCCGCGGACGCTCGTCTATGAGGTCACCGGCTCGGCTACCGCGGCCTCCATCACTTGGTCGACCTACGACGGAGGAACCTCCGGCTCCGAGCAGGCCACCGGTCAGGCGCTCCCCTTCACGAAGGAGCTGCAAGTCCAGACCGGAGGCGACTTCACCTTCCAGAGCTTCACGCTGACCGCCTCGAACGGCATCGATGACGAAGGCGAGATCAGCTGCCGAATCACCCTCGACGGCGAGGTCATCGCCGAGCAGACCAGCACCGGGGCCTTCGCGTCGGCGCTCTGCTCGGCGACCCCGGAGTAGCCGCCGTGCGTAAAGCCCTTTTCCCTGCAGCTCTCAGTGCGGCAATGCTCCTCCTGACTGCCTGCACGGCTTCCGCGCCCGCAGCAGCTCCGGCCGAGTCGACGACCCCTGCACCTGCGGCGCCCGCGACACCTGCGTTCGTCGAGCTCGACACCGCACAAGCGGCGTCCCGTTATCTCGATCTCGTCTGCCCCAACAACATCGCGATCAAGAATCTGAGCGACGCCTTCTCATCCGGCGAGGACGAGCTTCTGAACGGTGGCGACCCGGACCCTTCCGGCGTGCACGCCGCTGCGTCTGCTCGGCTCGATCTGACAAGACGGACACTCACGCTCCTGGACGACTCGTACTACCACTGGCCGAGCGATGTCTCCGAGCAGATCGCGACGATCCGCGGCTCCTACATCGCCGAGATGGCCACTCTCAACACGATGGCCAACTCGGCCGATTTCAGTGACGCCTATTACTCGACGTTCCCTGAGGCCACGACTGAACAGCAGAGCGCCGGACAAGAGGTCCGCTACGCGCTGGGCATCGATCCGGACACGGTCGCCAGCTGTGTCGGGCACGAGAACGGGATCGACGCTCTGACGTCCGAGAAGGAGCAGCGGGATGCCGGAGCGTAGCGCCTGATCGAGAGGCAGCGATCGGTGGGCGCGTGTTCCCGGAGACGGTCGAAAAGGGGACCGAGGGCTCCGACGCCGACCAGGCGACGTGTTCGCAAGCGGGAGCCCTCGCGCTGACCGTCCGCCGCCGGCCCTCGCGCCGCTAGCCGGACCCCGCACGCAGAACGTCGGCCGAGAGCAGCCGCCTCCACCCTCGGGGTACGGCGGGCACTCTCGGCCGACGTTCTGCGCGCGAGCGCGGGGACTACTTGCGGAACATCCGCGCCGTGGTCTCGAAGAGGCCCTTCACGGGGCGCTGCTGCTCGCCCTGCTGGGCGCCGAGGACGATGATGACGGCGGTCAGCACGGGGATGGCCCACTGGGTGACCTTCTGCACGCGGAGGGCCGTGGTCAGCTCCTGCGAGTTGTGCTCCGACGCCTCGGTCACGCCGGGGGCGCCCTCGTCGGCGTGCTTGGCCTGCGTCGCTCCGGCGACCGCGGCGATCACCGAGGCGGCACCGGCGAGCCCGGTCACGACGGTCTTGACGACGGTGTTCGTGCGGCTCTCCTGCTGGTTGGCCAGGCGGGTCTTGTTGGCGAGGACGAGTCCGATGCCGCCGACGCCGTGGGCGGCGATCGCGGCGAGCTGCACAGGGGTCCAGCGGGCCCAGCCGTTCGAGGAGAGGCGGAGGCGCTCCGCCGGGTCGGACGAGGTGGACGCGGCGCCGTTAAGGCCGACGGCGCCCATGAGCGAGCCGCCGAACCAGGCGGCGGCTCCGAGGTCGTGGAGACTGCGGACGAGGGTGTTGCGGGAGGGCATGTGGGCCTCTTCTCTGCCGGCGGCGGACGCCGGCGGTGGTCGGCTGGTGCGGACTCCTCCGACGCTACGCGCGCCCTGGAACCGCGCACGGGGCTTGACCTCTCCCCCACCGACACGCTCCGCTGGAGGTCACCGACCGACCCGAGGAGCCCCGCGATGCCCACCGACGACGAGAAGCGGACGACCCGCGACGAGTTCCACGACGCCGTGAACATGACCGCGAAGGAGCTCGAGGAGTGGCTCGGCACCGACGAGTCGAAGGAGGTCGGCCAGAAGCCGGAGGGCGGCGGCGAGTCCGTCGGCCACGAGAGCGGGCGCCGCATCGTCGAGCTGCTCGGCACGAAGCAGGCCGACCTGAGCGACGACGACTACGCCCACATGACGAAGGTCGTCGGCTACGTGCACCGGCACGCGAAGCAGCGTCCCTCGGGCGATGTCACCGAGACGAAGTGGCGCTACTCCCTGATGAACTGGGGCAACGACCCGCTGAAGTGACGGCCGGGCCCGGGGCGGGGTCAGGCCGTCGCGCAGCTCCCGTCGACCTCGCCGATGACGCCGTCCGTCACCGTCACCACCGCGCAGTTCGGGTAGCCCCGCTGCGGCCGGTGCGCGGGGTCGAGCGCGCGGAGGATGCTCCCGAGCACCGCTCCGTGCGTCACGACCAGCACGTCCCCGTGCTCGGCCGCCGGCACGAACCGCGCGATCGCGGCCTCCACGCGGGCGCGCACGGTGGCACCGCTGTCGGCCCGGCCGGAGGGGTCGTGGCGGTGGATCGCGTCGAGCACCGAGTCGAGCCCGGCGTCGGTCATCCGCGGCCAGTCGGCGGAGGAGGGCACGTAGGAGTAGCCGTGATCGGCGAACACCGGCTCCCAGAGCGAGGCGTTCGGCTGCCCCTCGAAGGCGCCGAAGTGCCACTCGCGGAGCTCGACCATCGGCTCGGCCTCGAGCGACGGGTGCCCGGCGAGCGCCGCCGCCGCCGTGGTGCGGGTGCGGGTGAGGTCGCTCGTGAACGCCGCGACGAGCGGCACCTCGCGCATCCGCTCGCCGAGGGCCGCCGCCTGGCGCTCGCCGCGCTCGGTCAGCGGCGAGTCGCACCAGCCCTGCAGCTGGCCGGCGACGTTGAAGAGGGTCTCGGCGTGGCGGACGAGGTGGATCGTGCCGCTCACGGGCGCGCGCTCGCGGGCGTCGTCGGGCGGGCGGGGGTGGTGCGGTGCATGCGGTTCTCCGGGGTCAGCGCGCTACTCCGGAGCGGCGCGCGCGATGTGGAGGGCCAGGAAGGCGACCTCCTCGTTGGGCAGGGCGGCCTGGTACTCGGCCGCCACGAAGGAGCGCACGCGCTCGGCGGAGGCGATCGCGCGCGGGTAGCGGGCGCTGAGGCTGGTGAAGAGGAAGTCGTCCTCGCTCTCGAGCAGGCCGCCCGAGAAGAAGCGCTCGGCGAAGTACTGCAGGTGCGCCACGAAGCGGGCGGAGCGGAGGTCGTCGCGGTCGAGCGCGGCTCCGCTGGAGTGCTGGATGATCGCGGTCACCGAGCGGATGAGCTGCACGATCCGGAGCGAGTCGATCCCGACCTTGCCGAGCTCCGCGTTGGCGAGGTGGAACGCGACGTTCGCGGCCTCGTCGGCGGGCAGCTCCACGTCCAGGCGCTCGCGCATCCGCTCGACCGCCCGCTCCCCCACCGCGTACTGCACGGGGTAGACCGTCCGCATCTCCCAGGCCAGCCGGTTGGCGACCGAGAGCCCGCGCCGCTGCCGCTCCACCGCGAAGTGCAGGTGGTCGGTGAGCGCGAGGTACACGTGCGGGTCGAGCTTCAGCCCCTGCTCCTCCGCGTCGGCGACGACCGCGCGGGTGAGCTCGACGAACTCCGGCGGGATCTGCGCCAGGAGCTCGACGAGGTTGCGCTGATCCGAGTCGTCCAGCGCCACGAACACCTGGTCGACGCTCGAGGGCTCGATCGCCTCGCCGGCCTTCGCTCCGAAGCCGATCCCCCTGCCCAGGAGCACGCGCTCGACGCCGCGCTCGTCGACGACGAGGACGACGCTCGAGTTGAGCACCTTCTTGATGGTCTGCATGCGTGTCTCCGTCGACGGCCGCGTCAGGGCTGGGGTGGGGGTGGCGGGGCCTCTGCCCGGAGAGCCGGACGGCGCCTCCGGGCAGAGGAGGATCATCCCAGATCCGCGCCGTTCGAGGCGATGACCTTCTGGTACCAGAAGAACGAGTCCTTCCGGTAGCGCTCGGTGCTGCCATGGCCGAGGTCGTCCATGTCGACGTACACGAACCCGTAGCGCTTCGAGATCTGCGAGCTGGAGGCGCTGATCAGGTCGATCGGCGCCCAGCTCACGTAGCCGAGCAGCTCCACGCCCTCGTCCACCGCCTGGATCATCTGCTCGAAGTGCGCGCGGAAGTAGTCGATCCGGTACGGGTCGTGGACCCGGCCGTCCTCGGTCAGCTCGTCGCGCATCCCGAGCCCGTTCTCGACGATGAACAGCGGCTTGCCGTAGCGGTCGTAGAGGTCGATCAGCGAGATCCGCAGCCCGACGGGGTCGATCTGCCAGCCCCACTCGCTCGACTCGAGGAACGGGTTCTTGACGCCGAGGACCGTGTTGCCGGGGGTGCGCTCGGCGTCGGGGCGCACGGACTCCGTCATCGACATGTAGTAGCTGAACGAGATGAAGTCGACCGGGTGCTCGCGCAGCAGCTCGGCGTCGCCCGACTCGAACGGGATCTCGACCCCGCGGCTCTCGAGCGCCCGCAGCGCCAGGCGCGGGTAGGCGCCGCCCGCCTGGACGTCGGTGCAGAGGTAGAGCATCCGCTCCTTCGCCTGCGTCGCCGCGACGTCGTCGGGGTGGCAGGTGTTGGGGTAGGTGGTCAGCATCGTGAGCATGCAGCCCATCCGCGACTCGGGCCACAGCTCCTTCAGCGTCCTCGTGACCGAGGCGGAGGCGACGAACTGGTGGTGCAGGGCCGTGTAGCAGGCCTGCTCCACGCTGCCCTCGACGGTCTCCTCGATGATCCCGCCCGAGGTGAACGGGTGGCGGATGATGCCGTCGATCTCGTTGAAGGTCAGCCACATGTCGACGAGGTGGCCGAAGCGCTCGAAGCAGGTGCGGGCGAAGCGCTCGAACAGCCCGATCGTGCGGCGGTCGACCCAGCCGTTGTGCTTCAGCGCGAGGGCGAGCGGCGGGTCGTAGTGCGAGAGCGTGACCAGCGGCTCGATCCCGAGGCGCCGCATCTCGGTGAAGAGGGCGAGGTAGTAGGCGATGCCCTCCTCGAGCGGCTCCGCCTCCTCCCCCGTCGGGTAGAGGCGGGTCCAGGCGATCGAGACGCGGAGGGTGGTGAAGCCCATCTCGGCGAACAGCGCGAGGTCGCCGGGGTAGCGGTGGTAGAAGTCGATGCCGCGGCGCTTGGGGTAGTACTCGGTGTCGTCGTCGGACATCGCCGCCGTGATGCTCTCCACCGTGTTGCGGTGGTGGATCGCGTACTCCTTCGGGTCCGCCTTCGGCTTGTAGGAGGCGACGTCGCTGACCGCCGGGCCGCGCCCGCCCTCGCGCCACGCGCCCTCGACCTGGTTGGCGGCGAGGGCGCCGCCCCATCGGAATCCGTCAGGAAGCGCCATCGGCGAGCTCCTTCTCTTTCTGCGTCACGGTCATGATCCGGTCGCCGGCGGTGATCCGCTCGGCGGCCTCGACGAGCACGGTGTACTCGGCGGAGTTGGTCACGAGCACCGGGGTCGTGGTGTCGTAGCCGGCCGCGGTGATCGCGGCCAGGTCGGCGGTGAGGAGCAGCTGCCCGGCCTCGACCCGGTCGCCGACCGCGACGTGCGCCTCGAACGGCGCGCCGTCCAGCTGCACCGTGTCGATGCCGACGTGGATGAGCACCTCGACGCCGTCCGCGCGGCGCAGCCCCACGGCGTGGCGGGAGGACAGCAGTGCGATGACCTCGCCCGCGAACGGCGCCCGGACGGCTCCGTCGGTGGGGCGGATCGCCAGCCCCTCGCCGAGCACGCCGGCCGAGAACACCGGGTCCGGCACCTCCGAGAGGGGGATGACGGAGCCGGTGAGCGGCGCCTGCAGCGCGAGCGGGCTCCCGGCGTCGGCCGCCACGTCGCCGAGCGCCTGGACGCTGGCGGAGGCGTCGTCGCGCCAGATGACGAAGGAGACGACGAACGAGACGGCGACCGAGATCAGCAGGCCGATCACGGCGTTGAGCAGGTTCCAGGGGTTCAGCCCGTCGATGAACATCGAGATGCTGGCGACGCCGGGGCTGACCAGCGCGAACGCGGCGACCTGCGTGGCGCCGATGTAGGCGCCTCCGACGACGCTGCCCGTGATGACGGAGACCAGGGCGCGCTTGTTCTGCAGCGTGACGCCGTAGAGCGCCGGCTCGGTGATCCCGAAGAGGGCCGAGAGGCCGCCCGAGAAGGCGGTGGCGCGGAGGGTCGCGCTCTTGGTGCGCAGGGCGATCGCGAGGCTGGAGCCCGCCTCCGCCGCGTTGTGGGCGAGCGAGGAGGCGAGGTAGAAGGTGTCCTTGCCCGCGCTGGCCATCGTCGCGATGGTCGGCGGGATGAACGCCTTGTGCATGCCGACCGAGATGATCAGCGGGAGCACGCCGGCCAGCAGCGCGACGGCCACCCAGCCGAGCGCGCCGTAGAGGCCGATCATCGCGCCGGTGAGCATCGAGCCGAGCCAGTAGCCGAGGGGTCCGAGCAGGAAGATCGTGGCCGGAGCGACGATCACCAGGCACATCAGCGGCACGTAGAACGTGCGGATCGGGCCCCACGAGTGCTTCGTGAAGAAGCGCTCGACGACCGAGAGCAGCAGCACGGCCAGGATCGCCGGGAACACCTGGGCGTTGTAGGCGATGACCGGCACCGGGATGCCGAAGAGCGCGACGCCGCCCTCCTGGTTGAGCAGCGTCGTGAACGCCGGGAAGACCAGGACGCCGACGAGCCCGAGCGCGAGCGGCCGGTTCACGTCGAGCTTCTTCGCGCTCGTGTAGGCGACGAGCAGCGGCAGGAAGCCGAACACCGCGTCCGGGATGGCGGACAGCAGCTTGAAGTTGTCGGAGGCCGGGTCGAGCCAGCCCAGCGCCGAGGCGAGGACGAGGAACGACTTGAAGATGCCGGCGCCCGCGATGGCCGGGATGATCGGCGTGAACACGCTGACCACGAAGTCCATGATCGTCGCGCCGAGGCGCTTGAGGGACCGCGGCTGCTTCGCCTGCGCCGTCGACGTGGTGGTGCCGCCGCGCAGCTTCTCGACCGCCGCGTACATCTCGCTGACGCCGCTGCCGACGATGACCTGCGTCTGCGGGCCGGTGACGACGCCGATCACGCCGGGCACCGCCTTCAGCGCCTCGACGTCGGCCTTCGCGTCGTCCGCCAGCGCGAACCGCAGACGGGTCGAGCAGTGCTGCAGCTTCGCCACGTTGGCGGCGCCGCCGACGTGCTCGAGGATCGCCTTCGCGCTCTCCTGGGTACTCATCGGTACTCCTCCGGGTGTGTGGGGACGCGCGCTTCCCTGCGCTGTGCTGCCCGGCCGTCCGTCGCCGTCCCCGCCCCCTCCGGCACCGTCATCGGTGCTCCGGCCGAGCGTCAGGAGGCGTCCGGGCACAAAAAAAGGACCCGACGACGCTCATTACGCGTTTCGTCGGATCCTGCCTGCACGACCAGTCACATGTCCGAGAGCGAACGTAACACGGGGGTGGGTGGGGCGTCAAAGAGGGGGCGGAGGCGGGAGCGTCACTGAACTCGTCGGGACGCGACCGTCTCCGTGACGACCCGGACGACCTCGTCGGGGTCCTCGTGCTCCCAGAAACGAAGTGCGATCCAGCCTGCCTCTCGGAGTAGTCGGTCGGTGTCGCGGTCCCGTTCGCGATTCCTCGTCACCTTCTCCGCCCAGAAGCCGGCGTTGGTCTTCGACACCGTGTGATGCACCGGGCAACCGTGCCAGAAGCAGCCGTCGATGAAGACCGCAATGCGCTGTCGGGGGAAGGCGACGTCCATGGTGCGCCGGGACGACCCCGGCACCTTGCGTTGGAGGCGGTACCTGAGTCCCGCGGCGTGGAGCGCCGATCGGATGCGGAGCTCCGCCTTCGTGTCTCGGCCGCGGTTGCTGCGCATCGAGCGCCGGACGCCGTCGCTCGAAGCCCAGGACATGATCCGAGCGTAAGAGGATCCACCGCCTCGGGCCTGCGGTGCCGCCGTTTTCAGTGCGTTTGTCACAGTACGTTTGTCACATGGAACGCGGCCCGATTCGAACCCTCGATCTGTTCGCCGGCGCGGGCGGCCTCACCGCAGGGTTCCACTCCGCCTCGTCCCGGATCGAGACGGTCGCGGCTGTCGAGTGGGACATCGCGGCCGCTGCAACCTTCGAGGCCAATTTCGGCAGGGGCAAGGCCTGGGCGGGAAGCATTCAGAGCTGGTTGGCCGACGCACCGATGCCGACGGACATCGACATCGTCATCGGCGGTCCGCCCTGCCAGGGCTTCTCCACCCTCGGCAAGCAGGACGTCGAGGACGAGCGGAACGACCTCTGGAAGACCTACGCCGAGACGATCAGTCGCGTGCGGCCGAAGTACTTCGTCGTGGAGAACGTCGCCGCCTTCATGAAGTCGCCGCAGTTCCGCGAGTTCGAAGCGGCGGTACAGCCGGGAGAGGTCCTCGAGGACTACGCCTTCGAGTGCCGGATCCTGAACGCCGCCGACCACGGCGCTCCCCAGGCACGGAAGCGCGCCGTACTCATCGGTCACCGTCGCGATCTCGTCACGCCGGGCTTCCCCGAGCCCTCCCATCTCGGACGTCACCGGACCGTTCGCGACGCTCTGATGGCAGAGCACCGGATCTCCTTCGAGACCATCGATGAGAGAGACCTCCCCGAGCGGTCGATCGAGTTCGCGGGAAGACTGCTCAAGGGTCCGTATTCCGGTCTCGAACTGCACACCGGGAGGAATTACTCATCACTCTCCCTCCAGCGCTTCGCCCGGATCCCGCCCGGCGGTAATCGGTTCGACCTCCCTTACGAGCTGCAGGCGAACTGCTGGAGGAACCACCGCACAGGCTCGGCTGACGTGATGGGACGGCTGCACTGGGACAAACCGGCCGTGACCATCAGGACCGAGTTCTTCAAGCCGGAGAAGGGCCGCTACCTGCACCCCGAAGCGATGCGGTCGATCTCCCTCTTCGAAGCGGCCGTCTTGCAGGGCTTCCCCACCGACTACCGATTCGTCGGGTCCCGGACGGCCATCGCGAAGCAGATCGGTAACGCCGTGCCCATCCCGCTCGGCGCTGCGATCGCGACTCACCTCATCGGCGCGTTGGACGGCGACGTCCTCGTCGCCGGTCCTCGCGAAGCGGATTCGATCTCACTTTTCTGAGGGTCGACTCGAATGCCGCTTCATCGAGCTGAACCGGTTCGACTTCGAGTTGCCCATGTCGGTGGGCCTCAATAGGCTGCACGAGCATCATCGTCCGACGAAGGATAAGTGGTCTCGATCAGCATCGACCTGTTCTACGGAATGTTCGCCTCGTACGCGCGCCGGCACGGCGTCGAGGCCGCAGAAGAATCGATGTCAGGTGTACTGGACGCGGGCGTACTCGCCCAGCTCCGCGATCGGTTCGAAGCGGATAAGAAGAAAGTGGTGACGGGCGGACCGGTCATCATCGCCGCGGGCAAAGCGGACTGGTACCCGGGCCCCACCCCGGACGACAAGTTCTGGAGCGGTCTGTACGAGCAGTTCCGCTCGGAAGGCTGGAACGACGACCGCCTGATGAGCGTCAACAGCTCGTCGGACAAGGTCGTCGCTCACACCGAACGACCCGACAAGGCCGGCTGGGGTACCCGCGGTCTCGTGGTGGGCTACGTGCAGAGCGGCAAGACGACGAACTTCCTCGCCACGGCGGCGAAGATGGCCGATCTCGAGTACGGGCTCATCATCGTCCTCTCCGGTATCCACAACGCCCTCCGCAAGCAGACTCAGATGCGCTTGGAGGAAGCGCTCGCGCGGGTTCCGGCGAAGGACTGGTTCCGACTGACCGAGCTCGACCGCGACTTCCGACTCCCTCCGTTCGACGCTGCTGCGCTCCTCTCCGGGAACAAGACCGGAGTCGCGGTGGTGAAGAAGAACGCCTCCGTCCTGAGGAAGTTGAAGAAGTGGCTCGAGACGGACGGGGCCCGGACGGCGCTCCGGGAGCGCCCGATGCTCGTGATCGACGACGAGGCGGACCAGGCGTCCGTTGAGACGTCGACCATCAATCCGCTCATCACGGATCTGCTCGGCCTCGCCGCCAAGTCGACCTACATCGGCTACACCGCGACTCCCTTCGCCAATGTCTTCATCAACCCTTACGACAAGAGCGATCTGTACCCGCGGGACTTCATCCTCAGCCTGCCAAGGCCTGACGGCTACTTCGGACCCGAGAAGATCTTCGGTCGTGACACGGTGACGTCCGACCTGGCATCGACCGATCAGCCCGAAGACGGATACGACATGGTGCGGATCGTGCCGGACGACGACGTCGCGAAACTGCGGCCCGGCACCAAGGACGCCGCGACCTTCGTACCGGAGGTGACCGCCGAGTTCGCCGACGCGCTCGACTGGTTCTGGCTGGCGACGGCTGCCCGTCGAGCACGCGGCGACCGCGGCCACAGCTCGATGCTGGTGCACACCACGGTCAAGACGTCGGTGCACGAGGCCTTCAAACCGGTCATCGAGCAGTACCGGGGCGCCACAGCGCTCGGTCTCGCCACTGAAGGGTCCGGGACGGAGGATCGACTGCGCGCACTCTGGGCGACGGAGAGCACGCGAGTGCCCCTCGAGGATCCTACGAAGTCCGTCTCGACGTTCGACGAGATCCTCCCGTTCCTGCGATCGAGCGTCGACGAGTCCCGGGTCGTCCTCGACAACTTCCGCAGCACCGATCGCCTCGACTACAACTCCCGGCCCTCGCAGGTCGTCATCGCCGTCGGTGGAAACACTCTCTCGCGCGGCCTGACCCTTGAAGGACTGGTCGTCAGCTTCTTCATTCGAGCCGCCAGCGCGTACGACACTCTGATGCAGATGGGGCGCTGGTTCGGCTACCGGACCGGCTACGAGGACCTGCCCCGGATCTGGATGACGGCGGAGCTGCAAGACAACTTCCGCCATCTCTCCCGGGTCGAGTACGAGATGCGCGACGACATCGACCGATTCCAGCGGGAGGACATCACGCCGGAACAGGCCGCTGTCCGCATCAGTACGCACCCGGCGCTGCGGATCACCGCGAAGATGGGAGCCGCCTCCCCTCGATTCGTGTCGTTCGAGGGGCGGCGCTTCCAGACGCGGTACTTCCGGAACCACGACCGGACGTGGCTGCAGAACAACCTCGACGCCGCGACCGTACTCCTCGACGCGTGCGGAGGATCGGAACGACCTCTGGAGACCGGAGCGACAGGAGCGCGACTCTACCGTCACGTTCCGGTGGATCTGGTTCAGCGGTTCCTGTCGGACTACTCGGTGCACACGGAGTCGAAGGACGTCGATCCCGACCTCATGCGGCAGTACATCGAGAAGTGCACCACTGCTGAAGAGAAGAGCCTCGAGACGTGGTCCGTCGCGATCGTCGAGAGCCCGGAGGGTGAGCCCGTCCAGGTCGGGGATCTCGACGTGCACATGGTCACGCGCGGCCGGGTGAACGGGAAGGAGAGCTTCGAGGGGGCCGACATCAAGACCCTGATGAGCAAGGAGGACCGTGTCGCCGATCTCGGTCTGTCCCGTCAGGACGCGCGGAAGGCCAGTGAGGAGGACCTGATCAGGCTCAGAGACCTCGATCCGGTCGCCCGCGCGGAGGGTCTGCTCGTCCTCTATTTCATCGCTCCGAAGGGTGGGGCGCTGGGCGGCAGGGACGGACTCCGCCTGTCCATGGACGCCGAGGTCGTCCCGGTCGGTATCGGCGTCGTCTTCCCGGGCCAGCGTTCCCCTGAGCTCGTCGTCGCGGCGACGAAGGTCTCGGTCGATCTGTCGAACATGGAGATCGAGGAGCCCGACGATCGCGTCGAAGGCGTCGATGAGGACACCGAAGCGGAAACGACGGCGTGAGTCCGACGGGAACGACCGCCGGCGCCTGGGCGGTCCTCGTCCGTCCCTCGGGGAATCGGCTCGAATCCTTCCCGATGAAGGACGTGGGTCCGAGAAGTGTCCGTCTCGGTGTGGACGGTGAGGGTCGACGTCACCTCTTCGTCCCTCTCGTCATCGCACCTCCGTCGCTCCCGGGGGACGGGGACGCCGTTCGTTTCGCCGTTCGCCACCTGGCCTTCGGCGTCGACAGCGGAATCGTCCTGGACGTCGCGTGCGGCGACTCCTCCGTGCACGCGGAGTTCGACCTCCTCATCGAGGACGTCATCGCGAGCGTCGACGACCCGCGGTCAGCGGGCGCGGCGGCTCTCGAAGCGATCGACCGATGGCGGCGTCTTCTCGCCCTGGAGCGAGGGAAGCGGTTGTCGTTCATCGAGCAGATGGGGATCGCGGCGGAGTTCGCCGTTCTCGATCGGGCTCTGAGCATCGACGCGACCGTCGCGGACGCCTGGCGTGGGCCCTTCCGAGAACCGCACGACTTCGAGTTCCCCTCCGGCTGCGTCGAGGTCAAGGCCGTGGCGGACTCGGACTCCATCGAAGTCCACGGCCTCCGACAGTTGGCGAGGCACGACGGGCGAAGCCTGCACCTCCTTCTGATCGAGGTGTTCGAAGCGGAGGACGGTGCCACCGTCCTCGAGACCGCGGCGCGACTCCGCGAGGTTCACGACGTCGATCTCGACCGACCGCTCGCTCTACTCGGCTTGTCGACCGCGTTCGACGGTCCTCCACTGACTCGATTCCGGACGGGCTCCGTCATCGTGCTCGATGTCGAAGACACGACACCCCGACTCGTCCCCTTGCCCGGTAGTGCCGAGGAGGACTACTCCGACGTGAGTTATCGACTGCGGACCGCCGCGCTTCTTCCCTTCGCCTCGGCACGCGGTGTCGACGAACTCCTGCAGGAGGTCCTACATGCCTGAATGGTGGTCCCAGCGCTTCGCGCCGGAAGGCTCGGCAGCTGCCGACGGCATCAAGAAGCAACTCGGTCAGCCCAGACTCGATCCCCTCACCGTCCTGGCGAGAGAAGCCGCTCAGAACAGTTGGGACGCTCGGGCCGGGCTCGAGGTCCGGTTCTCCATCGACATCTCCCGCCTCGGTGATCGTGCCGCTGTGTGGCAGGAGAACTTCGAGTCGAAGCTTCCGACGGAGAGCGGACTCTTCGAGAAGACCGAATGGACCCCCGACACTCTCGTCATGACGGTCAGCGATCGAGGGACCGTGGGACTCGGTGGTCCCGCGCGCGCTGATGCACGCGTCGAGGAGGACGAGCGCCCCGACTTCGTCCAGTTCCTCCGCAACGTGGGCGAGCCACGGAACCAGTCGCTGGGGGGCGGGACCTACGGTTTCGGCAAGGGCATCTACTACTCGGTCAGTCGGGCGAGCGCCATCCTGGTCGACACCCACGCGGTCGATCGCAAGGCCGGCCGGCGAGTCATGGGCGCAGCGATGACGCACAAGTGGATGGACGGAAACGACGTCTACACGGGCCGTCACTGGTGGGGCGACGTGGTGGACGGCGTGCCCGACCCGGTGACGGGGTTCGAAGCGGCGGACCTGTCCGCGCGACTGGGGCTGCCGGGATTCACCGAGGGCGAGCACGGGACGGACGTCGTCATCATCGACCCCGACCTGGGGATGTTCGACTTGGAACGACCGAGGACCGTCGATGAAGCGATCGCCTTCCTCCGTTCCTCCATGGTCTGGCACCTCTGGCCGAAGACGGTCCCCGCGCCGGAAGGAGTCCTCCTCCTCTCCACGAGTGTCGACGGGAAGCAGGAAGCGGTCCCTTCAGCCGATCGGATTCCGACGGTCGCACCCTTCGCGATGGCCCTCGAGAAGGCCCGTCGACTCGACGGCCACCGTTACACCCGCCAGCGAGCGCCGTTCGACGTGGGAACGATGGCACTGCAGCTGTCCCCGGCCGTTCCCTCCGAGGACGACGAGTTCGACGCGGCATGTCCGATCAGTGGGCCACGCCGTCACATCGCACGGATGCGCAGGGTCGAACTCGTCGTCGACTACTTCATCGGCGAAGAGCACCCCGACCCTCGATTCGGCTACTCCGGTGTCTTCATCGGGTCCGAAGAGGCCGACGACGTCTTCGGTCGTGCCGAACCTCCGACTCATGACGCGTGGGTACCGGCCGGACTGCGCGGCACCGACCTCGGCGTCGTCAACAATCTGGGCGCATTCCTCCGGGGGGCGATCCAGAAGGAGACGGGACCGAAGAAGACGTTCAAGTCCTCCACAGAGACGGCGGGCCTCGGTCGACTGGCCGCCCGTCTCGGCTCCGTCACTCGCAGCTTCTCGGGGACGGGTGCCGGGTCCGACGGTCCCGTCGCGGACAAGCGCTCGGGAGGCGGCGGTGAAGGCGGCGGGGGCGGCGGCTCTCGGCGTCGGCGCGCGACGAAGCCGCGCATCGTCCAAGGTCCGAGTGTCGTGGTCGAGGACGGGATCGCTGTCCTGCGCGCGTTGGTCGAGGTCCCCCCGTCGGAGGACGAGCAGACCGTGGTCGCCTCGGCGCAGGTCGTCCTCGACGGCGGTGGCCTCGAAGAGGACCCGCCCGAGGGCGCCGCAGCGCCCGACTTCGTCTGGCGTCGGCAGGAGGGCGACACCTCCGTCGTTCAGGGACCCGTGTTGTCGCCGCAGACCGATGCGGCGGGTCGGTGGTGGCTCTCCGTGACGATCGTCGACGACGCCGCCCTGCGTCTCACTGTGGATTGGAAGAGCTGACATGGCGGACGCACTCGCGCCCTATCGCACACCCTCACCCGCGACGATCAGCTGGTCGGCGCCGGATCTCCTCGACGGGGACGCGTGGGTTCCTCTCCGGGACGAGATCGAGGGGTGGGACCCCTCGATCGACCTGGTGATCCGCGGCTCCGTCGAGATCGACCCTCGCGCCGTGGAGACGGAGACCGGTCTGACGCTGCGCGAGATGGCGCTCGCCGTCTCCTGGTCCTCTTCGTCCAGTAGGTTCCGCGCGGCCGCTCCCCGGATTCCACTCGCGGACGCCGGAGTCACCGACTTCACGGTCACGATGCCGGGAGCCCGCCTCGACGGGAAGGTCGAGATCACCACCGCCGTCGTCGCTCTGCCGAACGCGGACGTCGGAGCCGGGACGGCCCGCCGTCGCGGCTCCGTGCTGGCTGAGCGCCGGTACTCGGTGGCACTCGAAGGCACCATCGGCATGTTCCCCGTCGAGGTCGTCGACTTCGTCAAGACGCGACTTCCGAACGCCGCCAGTTGGCACCTCGAGACGTCTCAGGAGCTGGACCAGGCCTTCCTCGCGGGCTTCCGGCTGCAGATCAACGAGCGCGATGCGGAACTCACGAAGGCCATCGGATCCAGGAGGCCCACCGACCGCGAGAAGATGCTGCTCGACGGCCTCGAGGAAGGCGTTCTCGGACTGCTGCTGGAGTCCGCCTCGATGCTTCAGCACGACCTGATGGAGAACGACTGGGAGGAGGAGACAGTCGGTCACGTGCTCCGCTCACTCCTCACCCGGGCGGACGACCTCGGATCCGTCCCCGTCGTCCCCTCCGAGCTGGCGATGTGGCGGGCGGCGATCATGTCGAAAGTGCGCACGCTCGGCGTCGGAAGGCAGCTCTCGTGATCATCTGGCCGAGGCTGAGCAGGGCGATCGCGGCAGGGGAATGGGACCGGGTCAAGAACGACAGGTCCGCGAGCGGACGGCAGTTGATCCGCGACGCCCACTGGCGCGCGATCGGGAACCGCGCCGACGAGCAGGAGTTCGAGACCCTTCGGGAGCGGGTCACCGCTCTCGCGCAGAGCCACGGATTCCCCGACTCCGCCGGAGACGACCTCGGGCGTTTCGACCGTGAGGCCGCGTTCGTGGTCCGCGAGCTGATCGACGTGCCGTTCGCCGAAGCGGCGACCGGGGACGTCTGGTCCTTCGTCTCGTTCGCGGTGCTGCCCGACGTCACGGAATGGCGGTTCGGGCACCGCAACAAAGAACGGTGGATCGGAAGCGACCTGACCCGTCACACCTGGGCTCGCCTGTGGTGGCAGGGCGAAGCGTTCCGACAGGAGCCCGAACTGCTCGGCCCGTTGTCGGAGAGCGACCTCAACCAACTGTTCGAGCGTCGGTCGATCGGCGGCGACAGCGCCCTCGTACGCGCGCTCGCCCGGTCCTTCGTCACCGTCACCGGTGATCGTCGGGCGATCGTCCGGGACGCGACGAAGAGGATCCGCCGACTCCTCGCCTTCGTCCAGACGCCCGCCCTCGACGAGGACGAGATCCGCGCCCTGGCGGACGAGGTCGTCGAGCAGTCGACCCTCCAGGTGACGGGCGGCCTGAACGCGTCGCACGACACCGGAAGCACCATTGGCGCCTCCGTCTCCGTCGTCCCCGAGGAACAGGTTCCCGAGCGTGCACTCGGGCTCGTCGAACCGGAGTACATCGCCTACGTCCGTCCCGCCGCCCTGTCCGCCACGCAGCTGCTCGAAGAGTCCGCGCTCGAAGGAGTGGTCGAAGCGGCGATCGCGGCGGAAGGACCCGTCCTGCAATCGCGCCTCCGCCGCTTGATCGCGGGCACTGTGGAGGACGAGTCCATCCTCGGATCGGCGGACGCGGCGATGAACGGAGCGATCGCCTCACTGCTCGACTCCCGCCGCATCGAAGCCGACGACTTCGAGATCCCCCTCCTCGGGTCCCAACGCACCCTGCGCATCGCGGGAACGCCGGCACTCCGCATCCGACCGCTGGGGGTCCGGCGCCTTCTGGAGGTGCCTCTGCAAGAGGTACTCGCCGTGTCGCGACTGGCCTCGATGCAGACCGCGGCCGGCCGGATGGAGCACATGGTCGACTTCTACGGGCTCGTCGACATCGATGTCCTCGACAGGATGATCCTTCTTCAGGTGTCCAGCACGGAACTCGACAGCGATCCGGAGTGATTCCGCGATGATCGGTCCCGACCATAGATGCGATCGAGCCGCATCGATCGAGGCTCGATCATCATGCGAGTTCCGAGGCCCCTAGTCACCGAGTTGGATGCTGAAGGGCGAACTCCGATCCGTCGCGGACGGCTGCGATGATGGAGAGACCCGACAGCAGCCTCAGGAGATCGACTTCGGGCCGACCGGGTAGAAGAATCATGGGCTTCGCCTCGACGTGGTGATCTCGTGCGAGCTGAGTGTATTCGAGGACTTGTCCGATAGCGGTGCGTACGAACGACCGCGCGGTGGACTTCTTCGCCTCGACGATCCATCCCGTCGAGGGGACGTAGAGGTCGGGCTCTATTCGGCCACCACGAACCGCCAAGCGCATTCGTCGAGGTGGCATGTCGTTCTTGATCAGCCACCGACCGAAGTCCCGCTGCAGCTCGAACTCGACTCGCGTCATGGATCGAGCCTCGACCGACCCTCCGGCGAGTTCGATCTCACCGAATGCAGGCTCTCGCCATTCGGAGATCTCCGGCGCACCGTTCCCGAGAAGCGTTCCGGCCTCGAGGAGCGACGTGTCGGCGTCGACCGGGAGAAGTGCGAAGACGAGCACGCTTCTCGACGTGTCACCGACCGAGGGAACGAATTGCACGGAATACGGAGGGTCGTCCGGGACGAACAACCCGACGTACGTGACGTACGTCCCGTCCACCGCGAAGACTCTGACCGGCACGCATGTCGCGTCCGCGTCTCGAAGCGCCCGATTGCTGTAATTCAGATCCTGATCACCGCTAGGGCCTTCTCCCGTGTAGAGGAAGACACCCTCCGGCGTGAGGCCCTCGTGCACGTCGTAGCCGTGCTTGGCGCCTCGGACGGGATCTGTGAAAACGAAGATGTTTCGATGATCTCTCGGAACGGAGATCCCCCGCCGCCAGTCCCCGCCGAATCGAGCATGGATTTCCCGACGAGTGGTGCGAGTCCCGGGGACGAGATCGAACGGTCCCGACTCAGAGGGCCCGGCTGGGTCAGCCATGACACCCCTCGATGCGGTCGCGCAGGCATGAGCGACTCGAGAAAGAGACGGATCCACTCGAGTTCGCGAATCGAGCCCGCCGCGAGCACCGCTTCCTCGTCTTCACAAATGAAGACTATTGCTTGTCACGCATCCGGGGGGTGACGAACTCTCATTCAGATCGACGAGGGTCTCCTCTTCATTCAGCGAAGCGAAGGCCGAAGAACGTTTCTCAAGGAAGCCGTTATTTCGGACGAAGAAGAGGCACCGCCCCTGCGCCGCGCCAGAGGCTCGAGTCCCTCAAGGCAGAATCGTTTCCGTTATCCGGTCGGTCGCCCCGTCGGCCTCAGCCAGCCCGCTCGCGAGCCCCCCTTCGCCCCGATCCTCCAGCCGGGCCTCGAGCTCCTCACGGCTCGCCTCCTCGGGCAGGCCGACCGCCCGGGCCATCGTCGAGGAGTCCGCGGTGGTGATGCCCATGACGGCGAGCAGGTCGTCCGGCCGTTCGATGCCGGCCACGGTCACGTGCTCACCGTCGAAGACGAGCCGCACGCTGTCTCCGGCCGCGCTGTCGATGGTCGCGAGCCCTGCGCGGAGAGTGCTCATCATCGGCTGCGTGCGGACCCAGGTGATCGTCAGACCCCACCCGTCCCCGCTCCACTGCCTGGTCTCCCCGGGGGCCACGCCGAGCGCGAGGGCGACTCCGGACGAGAGCATGGTCCCGCTCCCCCGCAGGTGCTCCCCGGTGACGTCGATGCGGAAGGCGATGCGCCCCTCGTCGAGGAAGTACAGGTTCCTGGTCATCCCCGGCTTCGTCCGGACGACTGCTCTGCGTTCCGCGAAGCGCACCACTCCGGCCTGGACGACGAAGGGCCAGCCTCCGGCGTAGGTCCTGATGCTGTTCGCCGAGATCGAGAACCGCTCCGGCAGATCCTCCAGGAGCGCCTCGAGCGCGACCGCTCCGTCGTTGCGGCGCACCTCTGCGGCGATGGCGTCCTTGATGCTCGTGTAGGCCTCTCCGCCCCACTCGGCGAGCGCCCAGTCGTCGCGGCCGACCCGGACCAGACGCGCGTCGGCGGCGAGGGCGCTGCGGATCGACCGGACCTCGCGCTCGCCCTCGAACGCGGCCTCGATCCAGTCGACGGACCTCGGCTCGCCCTCGCTGCTCAGCAGGACGACTGCGAGATCGCCGATCGACCTCCGACGCGAACTCGTCCAGACGTCCCCGATGCGGACGTGGCCCAGCATCGCCATCCACTCGACGACCCTCTTCTCGCTGAGCGACGTCCATTCGGCGAAGGAGGCGAGGACCTCCGCGTGGGTCGCTCCGCCGTGAGGATCGACGAGGTCGGCGAACCGGACGGCCGTCTCGGCGCGTGCGGCCCCGAGAGAGGGCGCGGCGAACCAGGCGCCGTCGCCCTCGAAGCCGTCGTCGACGGCGTCCAGCACGGCGAGCGCCGACGTGCCGTCGTCGTCGATCTCGTCCAGGAGTCCGGGGACGTCGGACAGCCCGTCGAGGTGGGACAGCGCTCCGATGCGGGCCCTCACCGCGGAGGCGCGGAAGGCCAGCGCCTGATCGCGCTCGAGCCAGAGGGGCAGAGCGGCGCGCAGGCGCACCTCGAGCTGGCGGACCCGTTCGCGAGTGACGCCGAACCGCTCCCCGAGGACGTCGAGGGTCGCGCGGCGACCGGCTGTGTGCCGCTCGAGCAGGATCACCCGCTGACGGTCGTCCAGCTCCGACAGGTGGACTCCGAGCTGCTCGGCGAGCGTCGCTGCCGGCGCTCCTCCGCTCCACTCCGCAGAGGTGAGCGAGTCGAGCAGAGACCACGCCTCGACGACTTCGGCCGGAGCGTTCGCCGTGTCCCGGGAACCGGCGAGGAGCGGCTCGTCGCTGAGGCCGAGCGCCTCGTTCCAGGCGGAGGCGAGGTGGAGCGCATCGAGGAGCCGCGTGCGCGGGGTGGCCTCGGCCGCCTGACGGGAACGTCGAGACGGCGGAGACTGCTCGGCGAGCGGCGCCGCACGGTCCTCTCCGGTCCGGAGTGCCTCTCCGACGTACCAGCTCAGGAGATCCGTGAGGCTGCGGGCGCCCATGCCGCGCACGACCATGAGTCCCCGGACGCGCATCGGCGCCAGTGCCTCGAAGTCCACGAGTCCTTCCCTCAGGAGGACGTTGGCGAGCCGGACGCTGTCGATGCGCTCGGGCAGGCCGCGGACCCGGACGGACGGGAAGAGCTCGCCCATGGTCGAAGCGGACCTGTGCTCGACGATGTGCTCGACGACGGCCGAGCGCGCGCTCGGATCCGAGGGGTCCGCCTCCGCGAGCACGGAGCGGAGCTCCGCCCTGTCGGCGGTCGCGTGCCCTTCGAGCCAGGGGAGAGCCCGCCTCCAGCCGATCGGCAGCTCTCCCTCGTAGTCGAAGTCCTCGTACGCGCTCCCGGTCATCGGGCCCCCTCTCGGCTCAGCCATTCTGGCCGGCGCAACCGACAACCGTCGCCGACGCTCCGCTCGCGACAGCCGGACCGGCCCCTCACTCCCCGCACCCCGCCAGCACCGCTTCCGACGCCGCCCGGTCCCGCGCGTCGATCCCGAGCCCGTAGACGCTGAGCACGGCCACGAACTGCTCCACGTACCCGCAGCGCAGCTCCGCGGCCGGTGGCAGCCACTCCCCCGGGCCGGCGTCGCTCTTCGCGCGGTTCGTCTGCTCGGAGGCGGCGACGAGGTTCGCGGGATCGTTCGCGAAGGCCAGACGCTGGTCGTCCGTCCACGACCAGGCGCCGTGGTGCCACGCCCAGCCGAGGGCGACGACGTGGTCGATCTGCACCAGGCGGGAGGTGTCGGTCCCGGAGACGAAGGCGACCGAGGCGCCGTCGTAGGGGTCGATCAGGGTGCCGGTGAGGACCTTGCAGTCGCGGGTGCCGGGCTTGAACACGGGGGCGAGCAGGTCACGGCCGAGGACGTCGTTGCGGGTGTCGCAGCCGTTGCGGTCGACGTCCGACCACGCCTGTCCGAAGAGGTCGCGGTCGTAGGGGACGGCGGCGGGGCCCTCGACCGAGGGGAGAGCGGCAAGCGTCGCGAGGGACGGAGCGAACGGCTCCACTTTCGGAGTGGACGGCTCCGTCTCCGGAGCGGACGGCTCCGTTTCCGGAGCGGACGGCTCGACGTCCGCCGCGGGACTGCTCGGCGCGGGAGCAGCCGAACTGCTCGACGCCGCAGAAGCACCGGCCGAGGAGGGCACCGCCTCCGGTCCGCCTCCTCCCGCCGTGTCCGACAGCGCGACGGCGGCGACGGCGAGCGCCGCAGCCCCCAGCAGGGCGAGGATCATTCCGGCCCGTCGACGAGCGCGCCGACGCACGGGGGCCGCCGACCAGTGGCGCATGATCGACCCCTCCTGCGATGAGACCCGCGATGCGGTCGACGCGACGCGCCTCTTCAGTATGCGGAGTGACCCGCTCCGGGCTCGACGGTCGGGCGGAGCGTCGGGAACGGGGCGGCCGCGCGGAGCGGCGGCGTCGACGGCCGGGATCGAGCCTCCCGGAGGCCACCTCGTCGCGCCCGCGCCGGCGACCCGCGCCTGCTTGACTGCTCCCATGGAGATCTTCATCGGAGTGGTCGGCCTGCTCGGCGGGCTGGTCATCGCCGGGCTCGCGGTCGTCGCGGTGGTCATCGGACGGCGGCGGGCGGTGCCGGCGTCGCTGGTCGACGTCGAGGTGCGGCTGACGCACGCCGGGGACGACTGGTGGCGGGTGGGCGCGCGGGTGCGCAACTCCGGCCGCTCGCTCGTGCCGGTGACGAGCTACAGCGACGGGCGGCCGATCTCGGTCGATCTCGGCGGGGCCGTGTCGGCGGAGTGGTACGGGTCGGCTCCCCGGTCGGACGCGTGGCGGATCGATCCGGCGGTCGGGCTCCTCCTCGGACCGGTCGCGCTGGAGCGCGGGGCCGACCTGGGGGCGACGATCGTCGTGCGGGGGCGGCCGCAGGTGCGGATCGACGCGCCGCTGCGCTACGTGCCGGTGCGCGAGAACGTGATCGAGTCGCAGACGCCGGACGCCGCTCCGGTCTGGGGCGTGTCCGAGGCCGCGGCCGCTCCGGCAGCAGCGCCGGCGTCGGCTCCCCCTGCGCCGATCCGTCCGCGTCAGCAGCGTCCGATGGACGCCGACCCGTCACGTCCCGAGCGTGAGAGCGTCCTCCGCGGCGGCTTCGGAGTGTGGGCGGCGATGATCGCGGGCGGCGCAGGAGCCGTCGGCGTCGCGATCGGGATCGCCCTCGAGCTGGCCGGCGTCGAGGCGTCGGGGCTGGGAGGCGCGGGCATCATCCTGATCGCGGCCGGCTTCCTCGGCCTGGTCGGCACCCTCGTGATCCGGCTGCTGCGCCGCTGGCTCGAGCCGCCCGCCCTCTGGCGGACGCCCGCGCAGCGCCTCCGCCGCCCCGGGACGATCACCGTCCTCATCCTGAGCTACGCGGGGCTGGCGCTGTTCTGCACCGAGTTCGCAGCTCAGTCGGTGACGGGCGACACGACCTGGGTGGCCGGTGTCGCCGTGCTGATGCTGATCGCCGCACTGATCGGCATGGGACTCGTCGGGTTCCTCCGCCTGGTCGTCCTGCTCGGCGTGCGCCGCGCCTCCCGGGAGACTCCGTGACCCGTGAGGTCGTCGTCGTCGGGGCCGGCCTGGTCGGAGCGGCGACAGCCCGCGCCCTCACCGAGCGCGGCGATCGCGTGGTGCTCGTCGAGCAGTTCGAGCGGGGTCATGACCGCGGCTCGTCCCACGGCGCGACGCGCATCTTCCGCCGCGGCTACCTCGAGGACGACTACCGCGCCCTCACCGGACGGGCCGGGCGCGCCTGGGCACGGCTGGAGGCCGAGACCGGCCGCCGCCTGCTGCACCCGGTCGGCGCGATCGACCACGGCGACCCCGCCGTCCTGGCCGCCGTCGAGGCTGTCCTCCTGCGCGACGGGATCACCGTGGTGCGGATCGGGGCGGACGAGGCGTAGCGGCGCTGGCCGGGACTCCGTTTCGAGACAGACGTCCTGCTGCACCCCGAGGGCGGACGCCTCGACGCGGCGGCCGCGATCGACGCGATGCTCGACTCCGCCCTCGGACGCGGCGCCGTCCTCCGGACGCGGACGCGCGTGCTGGGCATCGAGGAGCGCGCCGACGACGTGCGCGTGCTGACCACCGACGGCGCTCTCGACGCCGACGCGGTCGTCGTGGCCGGCGGATCCTGGACGCCGCCGCTCGTGAACGGCCTCGTCCGCGCGGCCGGCCGACGCCTCCCTCCGCTGCGCGTCACGCAGGAGCAGCCCGCGCACTTCGCGACGGACCTGCCCCTCGACTCTTGGCCGAGCTTCGCCCACCACCGCGTCGGCGTGCCCGTCGCCTACGGGCTCGCGACGCCCGGAGTCGGGATGAAGGTGGGCGAGCACAGCACCGGAGTCGTCGTCGATCCGGACGAGCGCACCTTCGAGCCCGAGCCCGGAGCGCTCGCCCGCCTCGTCGGCTACGTCGCGGAGTGGATCCCGGGCGTGGACGCGGCGAGCGCCACTCCGATCAGCTGCCTCTACGACAGCACCCCCGACGAGGACTTCGTGATCGACCGCGTGGGCCGCATGACTCTGGCGACCGGGTTCTCGGGACACGGCTTCACGTTCGGCCCGGTCCTGGGCGAGCTGCTCGCGGACCTCGTCGCCGGCGGGGCGGCGCGGGAGCGGTTCCAGCTGCTGCGGGCGTGAGGGGCGGGTGCGTCCGGAGGAGCGGCTTCCGACCGGGGAGGAGCGGGTGCTCCCGGGAGGCGGATTCCGATCGAGCAGCGGATGCTCAGCGGCCTGCCGAGCCTGTTCTGCGCTGCTCGCGGCCGTCCGGGTCGAGGAGGACGGCGTCGTCCCAGCCGCTCGCCGCGTCCGTCGTACGGGCCTTCGCCGGCGGGCGCCGCGCGACCGCGACGACGATCAGCGCCCCCAGCATCACCAGGGCAGCGGTCTGGAGCGGCGGCGCGACCATCGCGAGCGCCTGCCGCACGTAGAGCTCCGGCGGGACCGTGATCGAGTCGCCTTGGTACTGGTTCGGCAGCAGGAGGACCACGACCGGGAGCGCGAGCACTGCGGCCCAGAGGACGACGGTGACCGCGATCGCGGCGGCCCAGAGCAGGCGGACCCGCGTCATCAGCGGGGAGCCCTCAGCAGCGGGACCACGACCGCCAGGCCGAGCGCGATCAGGCCGACGGTGAGGAACGGCCCGATCGCGTTGTCGCTGAGCACGCGGAGGTACTGCTCGGGCCCGAAGGCGCTCTGCGACGGCGAGTAGTCGTACCAGCTGTGGGAGCTGTTCCAGAGGGCGAGGAGTCCGACGAGGACGCTCACGGCGCCGACGACCGCCAGGGCTCCGGCGATGCGGCGAGTGGAGACAGCGGGGCGAGGGTCGATGTCGGTCGCGTCGCGACGGTCACCGGAGTCGGGTGCCGCGTCGCCGGGAGCGGAGTCGGGTTCGGCGGGAAGCGGGACGGTCGGCTCGGTCGGGAGTGGGACTGTCGGCTCCGCGGGTCGGGGCGCGGTCGGCTCCGCGGGTGTCGGGACGGCCCGCACCGCCGCTCTCGCGCGCTCAGGAGCGGTCCGTCGGCCGGAGGCTCGGGAGCCCGTCGGGCCGCCGACCGATCGCACGTCCTCGTGCTCGGGAGCGGACCGGCCGCCTCTCCGGCCGGCCGAGCGCCCGGTGCCCGCGGCCCCGCCCGACAGGAACGGGGAGCGGAGGCGCTCCTCGCCGCTGCCGCGCCGCTCGGCGCCGCGTCCGTCGTAGCCGCGCTGGAAGCCCGCGTGGTAGCGCGGGTCGGTGCCGCCCTCGTCCGTCCCGCCGCTCTCGCGTGGGGAGCCGTCCGCTCCGGTGCTCCGCGCCATGCCGTCCCCCGCTTCGTGCAGTCGGGCCATCATGTCGCACCTCGCCCGCTGCGGGGAGGTGTCGGGCGGAGCTCGGGGTGCGGTCGACGGAGGCGGGGGTTCACCGCCCGGCCGCGGTGGTGCGCGACGGGAGGCTGACGATCCCCGCTCCGACCAGCAGCAGGCCGATCGTCACCGCCGTCAGCGCCGGCCAGCCACCGGCTCCGACGGCCAGGCCGAGGAGCCAGCCGCCGGCGGCCGAGCCCGCGTAGAAGGCGATCGTGTAGACCGCACCGGCGTGCCCTCGGAGTGCCGGAACCGCCCGCGCTCCCGTCCAGGCGGCGCCGGTCGCGTGCAGGGCGAAGAAGCCGGCCGTGAAGACGAGGAGTCCCGCGATCACCACGGCGACGTTCTCGGCGAGCATCACCAGCAGTCCGACGATCATCAGGGCGACGCCGATCCGCATGACGAGGCGGGGACCGATCCGCGGCCCCCATCTCCCCGCGAGCCGGGAGGAGACGGTTCCCGCGAGGTAGGCGGCGAAGAGGAGGGAGACGAGCGCGGGCGCCAGCGCGAACGGCGGCGCCTCGAGCCGGAACGCCAGGTAGTTGTAGACCGCGACGAACACGCCGACCGCGAGGAACGTCTGCAGCGCGATCGCGACGAGCATCGGATCGCGGAGCACCTGCGCCGTCTTCGCTCGCCAGCCGCCGGGGGCCGCCTCGCGCGCGCCGCCGCCCCGGGGCGCGAGCACGGCGAAGACGATCGCCGCCGCCGCGCAGACGGCCGTCACGACGAGCAGGGCTCCGCGCCATCCGAGCGCCGCCGCGAGCGGTCCGGCGACCAGGCGTCCGGCGGCACCGCCGATCGTGGTCCCGGAGACGTACGCCGTCGCGGCGGCCGTCGCTCCGGCGCCTCCGACCCGGTCGTGGATCGCCGCGACGGCGAGGGCCGGGACGGCACCCAGTGCCGCTCCCCCGAGGAAGCGCAGGACGAGCAGGAGCTCGAAGGTCGGGGCGATGCAGGCGAGCAGCGCCAGGACCACGGACGTGAGGACCGCGATCCGCATGGATTCGAGCCGTCCGATGCGCTCGGCCACCGAGGCCCACGGCAGCACCGAGAGCGCCAGTCCGAGGGTCGCGGCCGAGACGGTGAGCGCGGCGTCGGACGGGGCGAGGGCCCATTCCCGCGCGAGCTGCGGGAGGACGCTCTGCACGGCGTAGAGCTCGGCGAAGGTCGCGACCCCGGCGGCGAGGAGGGCGATGGTCAGCCGCCGCTGCGAGAAGGGTGCCGCTGCGCGCATCGGTCGGGTGCGTGCGGCGGTGCTCATGGTTCCGACGGTAGACCGCCTGCGGGTGCATGACTAATGCCCTTTGTCGTACTGTTCATGCGTTCTGGTCATGTCCGGATCTAGGGTGGTGGCGTGTCCGACGACTGGCCCGCGACCCTCCGCCTCCTGCCCCTGCTCGTCGCGGTCGCCCAGACCGGGAGCGTGACGGCGGCGGCCGCCGAGCTCGGGATCCCGCAGCCGACCGCGAGCCGGTCGCTCGCCCGGCTGTCCGCCCTGGTCGGCACTCCCCTGGTCCGCCGGGAGGGCCGCGGGGTGGTGCTGACGGAGGCGGGGACCCGGCTCGCCGAGGCCGCTCAGGACGGCATGTCGGTGATCCGCGCCGGCCTCGCGGAGGTGCGGCAGGCGGGCGACGTGGAGCACGGCCGGATCGACCTCGCCTTCCAGACGCTCCTCGGGGAGAGCTTCGTGCCGGATGTGATCCGCCGGTTCCGCCGCCGCTGGCCGCAAGTCGGCTTCGGGCTCCGTCACGGCTCCCGAGCCCTCTGCCTGCGGGCCGTGGCGGAGGGCGAGTCCGAGCTGGCGATCGTCGCGGATCCGCCCGATCTCCCCGGAACCACCACGACGACCCTCTACTCGGAGCCTCTCCTCGCGGTCGTGGACCCCCGTCATCCGCTGGCCTCGCGGCGCTCGGTCACGGTGGAGGACCTCCGCGGCCTCGACCTGATCATGCTGGCACCCGGCTACGGCCTCCACGAGTCGGCCCGGCGCCTGCTCGCCGTGGACGGCCGTGACCCCGTGCCGGCGTTCGAGGTCGGCGACTACCGCGCCGCCCGGGGACTCGCGGCAGCCGGTCTCGGACTCACGATCCTGCCGCCGAGCCCGTCCTCGGTCGACGACGACGTCCGCGAGATCCCGATCGACGATCCGGGCGCGAGCCGTGAGATCGGTGTGCTCGCCCGCGACACCGGAAACCCGGTCGTCCCCGAGTTCCTGCGGGCCCTGCACGCCGCGGCGGCCGCCCGGCGCCGGTGACCGCTGCTCGGCTCTGCTGTCAAGCACAGGAAGCGGAGGCCCTTCGTGCAGCAAGCTTCGAGAGGATCCCCGCACCGCCAGCGACACCCCCCTCCCCCCGCTCCTGCACCACGTCACCGAGGACGGCCCCGGTCATGATCCTTCTCCGCACCCACGCCAACCGCTGGACCGCGCGCGCCCGCCGCAGCGGCGTCGTCCTCGGCATCATCACCCTGGTCTCCGACCTCCCCCGCCCGGCCTACCGGACGGTCCGCCTCGATCCGACGAGCGGTGAGCGCGTCCTGCTCCGCGACACCGCCGAGCTCGAGGAGGCCTTCGCCGTGCTCCTCGCCGGGCTCGAGCGCTCGCGCATCGCGGCCTCGGCATCCCCGGCCGAGGACGACGCTCGTGGAGACCGCTCGGCGGACGATGCGGACCTCGACCTCACCGCTGCCGCCTGATAAGCGGAGCGCGCGTCAGCGAGCAGGCGCGGCAAGCGCGACGCTCGCCCGATACTCCTCCGAAGCGACATCGGTCCGGAATTCGACGATCTCGACGGAATGCATCTTCAGTTGCGCCAGTACCTCCTCCGGCTTGACGTAGAAGAATTCCCGGCGGAGGTTGATCCGGTTCACGCGTCGGTCCGCGAACGTCTGATGCAGCATCGCCTCGATGCCGACGGCGTCGTCTGCGAAGAACAGCGCGTGTACGTCGAAGCGGAAGGGAACGGAGGCGTCGCCCAGTTCGTTCACTCTGTCCATCGGCTCGAGTCGACGCGTCATACCGATCTTGACGACCTCGTCGCCGAATGCGCCGACGTTGGAGATGACGTACACGTACCCTGCTCGAATGTTTGCCGCGCGGTAGTCGACGTCGTGTAGCGCCCTGTCCACGTCCTCGATCCGGGCGCGCAGCCTGGCTGCCCCGTCTACGTCTCCGTTCGCTTCGAGGGCGGAAAGCGTCGCGATGTAATGCGCGCGTTCCTTATCAAGACGCTCGTGTTCACGGGCCAGCTCCTGCTCCGCTTTGCGTTGCTCGCGGAGCTCCTCGCGTCGCGCCCGCTCCAGTTCCTTCTCCCGCTGAAGTGCTTGGAGATAGTCGTTGGCGAGCTGGATCTCAGTGAGCCTCATGTGGTGGTATTGCGGATCGATCGTGAGCGACACCATCGAGCCCTGACGCTCGATCATCTCCGAAGCCTTGCTCAGGCGGGCTTGAGCCGTTGCAAGATTTCCGGCTCGAACCGACTTCACGCAGTTCTCCGCCTCCGCGTTGTACGCCCGCAGCAGGATCTTGGTCATGTCACCGACGAACTTGCGCCCCTGCGCCTGCGAGTTGTTGAAGGTGAAATTGCTCGCCGCGTGGGCAGCCCGCTTCTCTCGAACGGCGCTCTTGATCTCGGAGCGCAGCGCTTCCAATCGAGTGGCGAGGTCGGCGGACGACTCGGCGGGGTGTTCGTAGTCGTAGAGGCCGAGCTCCTGCACCTCGATCGAGTGACGGACCCCGATGATCTCGCGATCCAGATCCGCCAACTCCGTCCTCCGCGCGGCGATTTCGGCCTGTAGAGCGGTCAGCGCAGCTTCGAGTTCCGATTCTCGACGGTGCGCCGCGGCGGCGACCTGCGCCGCTTCGACCTCGTGTGCACGCTGATCCGCTGCGATCTCCTCTCGTCGCCGTCTCTTCTCCGTGTCGAGTGCCGCGAGCTCCAGCAGACCGTAGCGGTCCATCGATGCTTCGAGTTCCGCCACTCGCGCCTGAAGTTCTCTGGCGATCTTCCGAGCCCCGAAGAACGGCACGTCTCCGCCGGAGCGGGCCTCGCTCGTATCCCCGCCGGAAGGAGGTCGGACCGGCGCGGCTCCTTCTCTCGTCACCTCGGAGGATTCGCCGCGCTGCTCCTCCTGTCGGTCAACGCCTCCGCGAATCTGTTCCCGCTCCGCCTGCTCTTGGGATTCCGCGGCCCGCCGCTCGCGACGGGACAAGGGCTGCGACGCCGAACTCTGCGACTCCCGAGTCTCTTGCTGCACTGCTGCTAGCGGATGCGTGTGGTCAGTCCAAGCGGAACCATCCCAGTATCGAAGAAGGGTGGGATCTGTCGGATCCGGGTACCAAGCGGCGGGAGCAGTCACAATGCGACACTAGGTCCCAAGCAGGGCGCTCGGAAAGTGCCACAACTCGTGCTCCGACCGATGGGTCTCAGTTGACCGATCGGTGGACGCTCGACGGCGGATCCGTCCTCGGCAGGTCCCGCGGACCGATGACCCGTCGGAGCCGGGCCGACCGGCGCGACCGCAGGAGAGCCCGGCGCCAGCGCGGATCGGTGCGGGCCCGGAGGCGGGGGTCGAGCGGGCGGAAGCCTCCCGCGGTCCGCTCCTCGATCAGCACGATCGTCGCGGTCGCGAGGTGCAGTCTCCGGACCGGCTCCCTCTCGGGATGCGGATGTCCGGAGCGCGTGCGGAGCTGCTGCTCCAGCTGCTCCGGATCGGCGGACCACCAGGTGCTGACGCCGACGCGTCCATCGGGGAGAGGGAAGCGCTCGGTGATGCGGTACGGGAGGCCGTGCTCGGTCATGCAGTAGTGCCTTTCGAGGAGAGGGTCCGGGAGCCCGGGTCGCGCTGCAGCGGCCCGGGCTCCGGTTCACGAGGTGCGGGTCGAGCGACGGCGCAGCGCCGTCAGGGCGCCGCCTGCCAGGAGCAGAGCGCCGGCTCCGGCCGCGAGGGGCCCGGCCGCCGCTCCCGTCGAGGCGAGCACCGTCGGCACGAGTCCGACCGGAGGCACCGCCACCTGGGCGCAGCTGGCTCCGCCGTCGTCCGCGCACGGGTGCAGGACGGTCGTCGGATCGAAGCCCTCCGGGACCTCGGTCAGGCGCGCCCGGTTGGGGATGGTCCACGCGTCCACGCCGTCGGCGACCCGTCCGGTCACGGTGAACGTCGTCGACGCTCCCGGTGCCAGAGACAGGTCCTCGACAGTCAGGTCGGACGACGCCGGGCCGCCGTCCCGGGAGATCGTGACGTCGCTCAGGTGCGCGAGCTCGGGGATGTCGGTGAGGGTCACCCCGTCCGCCGGCCGAGCCCCCTCGTTGGCGACCACGATCCGGAACCCGGCACGCCCGCCGTGGTCGACCTGATTCCCGATCGCCGTCTTCTCGATGGAGAGCCTGCCCTCGACGGGCGGCACCGGGATCTCGGCGCAGGACGACGTCGCATCGTCAGCGCAGGCGTTCTCGACCGTCGGCGGGTCGAAGCCCTCGGGCTGGTGGGTGATCGAGACGCGGTTGGGCAGGGTCGCGGCGTCGTACCCGTCGGCGACCCGGCCGCTGACGTGCAGTGACACCTGACCGCCGGCGGGGATGTCGAGACCCGTGACGGGCTCCGTCGCCGGCTGCGTTCCTCCGGCGCCGTTCTCGATGGTCGCCTCGAGCAGGTGGTCGAGCGTCGGGACGTCGGTCACGGTCACGTCCGTCGCGTCGACCGTTCCGGTGTTCGCCACGACGATGTCGAAGCCCGCCGTGCCGCCGTGCTCGGCGCTCGCCTGGGACGCGGTCTTCCGGATCAGGAGCGACCCCTCGCCGATGTCGTGCGGGACGGTGGCGCAGGGATTCGCGTCGGTCCCCGTGCCGGACGAGGCGGGAGCGAAGGGCGCATCGGCGAGGCAGGCCGTGTTCGTCAGCGCACGGTCCCCCTCGCCGGTCACGATCACGTCGAAGGTCAGCTCGGCCGTCGCCCCGACCGGCAGGCTGCCGGCCGCCCAGGAGATGCGGCCCGTCTCCGCGTCGATCGTGGCCGTGCCCTGCGAGGCGCGGAGGGAGCCGGCGTCGAGCTCGGCGTCGTCGAGCACGCCCTTGTCGAGGTAGTCGATGACGGCGGCGTCGGAGTAGTCCCCGGTCCCGTCCGAAGTCAGCGTCACCCGGTAGGGCACGCGGGCGCCGCGGAGCAGCGGAGTGGCGGAGTCGACCGACGAGGTCTTCGCGATGGTCACGTGCGGCGCGAGCGGATCGAGGCGTGCGACCGCGACCGCACCGTCCGAGCCGTAGGCCCAGTCGTCGATCGCCCGCAGGTCGCCGTAGGAGCCGTGCACCGAGTCGTTGGCGTTGGGGACGCGTCCCCGCCCGGAGTCGTCGCCCTCCCAGCGGTGCACCCCGCCGGACGAGTCGGTGCCGCCGTCGCCGGACGTCACCGCGGAGGTGCCCGAGTAGCGCTCCGAGTTCGATCCGGCGAGGAGCGAGTCGTCCCAGTGCACCGTCGACGGGTCGTCGCCGCCGCCGGTCGACCGCACGACGGACACGCCGCCGGCGGACGTCTCGGCGTCGACCCGCGTGAAGTGGAACTCGTTCGTGCGACCGATGGAGGCACGGAAGGTGACGTCGGGGTCGGTCACGTCGACGGATCCGCCCTTCGCGTCCCGTCCGTCCCAGTCGACCGAGAAGGGACCGGTCGTCCCCGCGATCCGGGTGAGATGCACGTCGCGCTCGCCGTCGTAGGAGCCGTCCCCGTCCGCATCGACGTCCACGACGACGGTGCCCGGCTGCGTCCCCAGGACGCCCGTGAGCGTGCCCGCGTCGGAGCCCGCGGACGACCGCCGGAAGGCGAGGCCCTCGATCGTCGGCGCGCGGTAGGCCGGAGCGATCGACTCCGGCAGGTCGGACGACGGCGGGTCCAGGAAGAGCTTGTAGGTCTGCAGGCCGTCGATCCCGGAGCGTCCGGACGCCTGGACGTACTGCGCCCCGATGCCGCCCGCCTCGCTCGACTGCGGCATGGGGACCGAGAGATAGGACGGATCGGACGACCCGACCTTCACGTTGCCCTTGTTCGTGGCCTGGACCGTCGAGGCGACTCCGTCGTAGCCGCGCAGCCCCAGCTCGTAGCGGGCGCCCGTCTCCGTGACGGCGTGGAGGGTGAAGGAGGAGCGCCGCTCCTCGGGCGAGGAGTAGGACTCCTTCGCCCCGGACTGGATCGCATAGGAGTCGGACCACACCCGGCCCGCGACCGCCGCGCCCCGCGCGTCCTGGACGCCGATGCTCCAGACGAGGTTCACCGGCGCCGTCACGTCGTCGTCGGACACCCGGATCTGGAAGACGCCGGTCTCGTCCGCCACGAACGAGCCGCCGGCGGACACCGAGGGCGCCGCTCCGGGCGCGAAGTCCTGCTCGTCGAGGACGGCGCCGCCCGGAGCCGTCACCCGGGCGGTACCGCCGCCGGTCTCGCCCTCGCCGGTCCCCGAGCCCGCGTGGAGCGGGTGGAGGTCCACCCGGAGCGTCTCGCCCTTCTGGACCCAGGCCGAGACGGTCGTCACGCCGGCGTTCGTCGCGCCTCCCTGCAGGAGGGTGTTCTCGATCGTCGTGTGAGGACCGTCGGCGGCGACGGCGGGCGGCGGCGCGAGGCCTCCGCCCAGCAGCCCGCTCACGAGCACGCAGCCCGCCGTCGTGCCGACCAGCGCTCGCGCCGTCCGCGCTCGGGGTCGTCCGCGCTCGTCCCGCCCCGACTGTTCCGTTCGACTCATCCGATGTCCTCTCCTCTGCCGACCGAGCGCACTGCGTCGGCGGCGACCGTTCAGCCCCACGGAAGGAGAGTATTGCTCGGTTCGACGTCACCGCGGCCGGGACGGCTGCATCCGTGGAGAACGGCGCGAGATGGTCGCTGTGGAGGAGGAAACGGCGCGTGAGACGAGCCGAGCTGCGTGTTCGCGACACGTGATCGCAGAGCCTGCGAGGAGTGATCGCGAGCGCGGGCGCGGACTGACCGCGGATGCGGGCGGAAGACGGTCGACGTCGTCGACGGCGCGAAGAGGCGTCCTGCGAGGCGGAGAATCGGCTGTTCCCTCGCCCTGCACTCACCGGGAGACCGACGCCGACGGCCACCGGAACGAGCGACCGTTAAAACGAGAACGGCCCGCCGAAGCGGGCCGTTCTGCTCTGTCTCAACCAGAGTGCGCCCGGAGGGATTCGAACCCCCAACCTTCTGATCCGTAGTCAGATGCTCTATCCGTTGAGCTACGGGCGCAGTCCATCGCGTGGGCCAGAGGCGCACGCAACGAGGTACGACTATACATGCCGGGAGCCCCCTCCGCGAATCGGCGGCGGCGGCGCAGACGGCTCCCTCTCGGGACGCCGCCGCAGCCACCAGAACCCAGGCTCCGTCGCGGTGTCCCGGAGCGTCTCGCAGAGCCTCCGACCGGCGGACGCCGCTGCTCCCCCTCACGGCGTACCGTGGGCTCATGGAGGCCGCCGCGATCGAGCTCGTGGGCTTCGTCGTCTCTCCGCTGCACCGCTACGAGGGCCGCCCCGCCGATGGCCCGGTGCCGTCCGAGGGGAACGAGCAGCCCGAGCGGATCGAGATCCGCGCAGGCCTCGGCATCGTCGGCGACCGCTTCTTCGCCCAGCGCGCGCACCGCCCCGCGGCGATCACGCTCTTCGCGGTCGAGACCCTCGAGCACATCGCCGCCGAGCTCGGCGCAGGGCCCTTCGACCCCGCCGACGCCCGCCGCAACATCATCGTCCGCGGCGCCGACGTCGATGCCCTCGCCGGCCGCACGTTCGCGATCGAGCAGGGCGGGGAGCGGATCGAGTTCCAGGGCGGACGACCGGCGAACCCCTGCGCCTGGATGGACGTCGTGCTCGCCCCCGGGGCGTTCCGGGCGATGCGGAGGCGCGGCGGCGTCCGGACCGCCCCCCTGACCAACGGCGTCCTCCACACCGGGCCGGCCCGCCTGATCCTCCACAGGTCGGACGACATGCTGATCTGAGCCCGGCGGCGAGCGCCTAGGCTCGCAGCGACCGACTCCCCCGATCGAAGGAGGCCCCGTGCTCCGCCCGAGCGACCTCCTCCCCACTCTCGCCACGACTCTCCGGCGCGGAGTCCGCGACGTCTTCGCGACCACGCGCTCCCGGGGGCGGGATCCGCACCGCCGCACCCGCAGCACCGACGTCTCGGTCCAGCGCGTGCACCACCGCGACGTCTGGGCGCGGGTGAGCACGGTGGGGCGCGACGGCGAGCGCACGTTCGTCCTCGTGCCGGGGATCGGAGTCGCGGCCACCTACTTCGAGCGCCTCGCGCCCGCGCTCAACGAGTTCGGTCCGGTGCACGCTCTCGACCTGCCGGGCTTCGGCGGCGTGCCGCACCCGATCGACGCGCGGCGCATGGACATCGGCGACTACGCCGAGCTGGTCGGCGCCGTCATCGACGAGCTCGGCCTCGACGATCCCGTCGTCCTCGGCCACTCGATGGGGACGCAGGTGGTGGCCGAGCTCGCCGCGCGCCGTCCGGAGCTGACCACCATCGTCCTGCTCGGACCCGTGATGAACCGGCACGAGCGCCGCCTCCCGACCGCCGCGCTCCGCTTCGCCCAGTCGAGCGTCCGCGAGCCGCTCAAGGTCGCGATCCTCGCCGCGGGCGCCTACCTCCTCTGCGGACCGCGCTGGTTCTCCCGTGTGCTGCCCGAGATGTTGCACTACCGGATCGAGGAGACCGTCCCCCGGATCCGCGCGTCCGCCCTCGTCATCCGCGGCGAGTTCGACCGGCTCGTGCCGCGCGAGTGGGCGGAGGAGATCGCCCGGTCGATGCCGCATGCGCGGGTCTGGGAGATCCCCGACGCCTCCCACTCCGTGATGCACGCGCACGCGGAGGAGGTCGCCCGCCTCTGCGTCGAGCACGCGCGGGCGCCGCAGCCCGACCGGGACGAGGCCGCCCTCCGCCGCTACCCCGACTCGGAGGTCGACCACTCCGAGGAGGACGCGCCCACCGAGGACCCGATCGGCGCTCTCCGGGGACGCATCACCGAGCTGGCCGGGATCCTCGTGGACGACGACTCCCTCATCGCCGAGGGCAAGACCCTCCACGCCGAGGCGAGCGATCCCGAGGCACTGCACCAGGTCGCTCCCGACCCGGGCGACGGCGAGCTCGTCGAGGGCGGCGGACCGAGGAAGGACGGCGAGCAGGACGGCTGACCACCGCAGGCCACCACGAGCCGCATGTCGCGCGGCGCGAGACGCCGAGCGCTCGCGAAAGCAGACCTCCCGCCGACGCCACTCGGCGCCCGCCCGTCAGGACTCCGCGCCGACGATCTCCTCGCGGATGCGCCGCAGGTCCTCGGCGAGCGCCCCCAGCAGGATCCAGTGCTGCGGATGCGGAGTCGCGATCACGAGCGGCGCGGTGAGAGCGGGCAGCTCGTCCGTGATCGCCTCCGGCTCGGGAACGTCGACCGAGGACTGCACGAGGAGCCGCAGATCGTGGGCGGCCCGGTGCAGCTGGACGGCGATGTCGGCGATCGTCGGCTCCCCGACGAGCTCGTCGTCGTAGAGGTCGTGCACGGTCCGCGTCATGCCGCGGACCCGGGTCACGATGCGCCCCAGCCGCGGGACGACGGAGTCGAGGGCCAGCAGCCGGTCGCGGTGGGCGGAGCGGCGCGGGTTGAGGCGGAGGGACTCCTCGCCGGTCGCGATCGCCTCCTCCGCCTTGCTCTGCATGGTCTGCAGCAACCGGGCGTTGATGAGCAGCTCGTCGAGCCGGCGTCGCGGGACGGGGGCCTGGAGGGCGTCGCCGAGGTCGTCGAGGGCGGCGGCGAGCTGAGCGGTGAGGTCTCCGATCGCCCGCTCGGCCGGTGCCAGCACGACCGGAGGGACGATGAGCACGTTGATGACGACTCCCACCGCCGCGCCCAGCAGGGTCTCGAGGATGCGGTCGAGCGCGTAGTTCGGCGTGACCGCGCCCACCGAGAGCACGAGCATCGCGCTGATCGGGATCTGCACCGCGGAGGCGGGGGTCAGGCGCACGGCCCACCCGACGGCGATCGCGGCCACGATCGCGAGGAGAACGATGATGCTCTCGCCGCCGAGCACCGTGCCGATCACGGATCCGACGATCACGCCGATGATGACGCCGACCGAGCGCTCGAGGGCCTTGGAGAACGACTGGTTGATGCTCGGCGCGACGACGAGGAGCGCGGCGATCGCGCCGAAGACGGGCAGCGTCCCCGGGAAGACGACGCCGGCGAGGAGCCAGGTGACGACCGTGGCCGCCGCCGTCTTGACCAGCTGCAGCACCGGCGGCCGCGTCGGCACGGTGAAGCTCGAGGTCAGGCGCATGGGACCACGGTAGCGAGCGCCCGCCGCCTCGCAGTCACCACGCGGGTCACCGACTCGCGGCGGCCTCGACGCTCGCGAGCACCGCGCGGAGCGAGCGCGACGCCTCCGCCCGCAGATCGGCGGGCACCCCCGAGAGCAGCGCCCGCTCGGCATCGAGCACCTCGTGGAAGGCCCGGTCGACCAGCTCCTCCCCCTCGCGAGTCAGCGTGATGAGCGAGCCGCGCCCGTCCGCCGGGTTCGCGGCGCGCCGCACCAGGCCCCGACGCTCCAGCGAGTGCACGCGCTTGGTGATCGCGGGAGCGGAGGCGAGGGCGATCGTCCGGAGGGTCGTCGGCGACTGCGGAGCGCCGGCGCGACGCAGCGTGGAGAGCACGTCGAACTCGCCGCGGGTCAGCCCGTGGGCGGCGAGCAGCTCCTCCGTCGCCCGGACGATCAGCGCGGAGGCGCGGATCAGCCGCCCGACGACGTCGACGGCGGAGGTGTCGAGTTCGGGCCGCAGCATTGCCCAGCCCGCCCTGATCTCGTCGACCGCGTCGCCCGGCTGGCTTTCAGACTGATTCACACGTAAAGTATATCTGCTTCACCCGTGAAACACTTCTCCGGCCGCCGCCGCTCGGACCCCGATCAGAGGACCCGATGGCCGCCACCCCCGTTCTGCCCCACCCCCGCGAGCTCCTCGCCTTCGGCCCGCACGCCGGCGCCCATCGCGTCGCCCTGCGCGCCGGCGTCTCGATCGCCGTCCCGCTGCTCGTCCTCTGGGCGCTCGGCCGCACCGATCTCGCCCTCTACGCGACCTTCGGCGCCTTCACGGCCCTCTACGGTCGCCAGCACACGCACCGGCCGCGCCTGCTGATGCAGCTGTCGGCAGCCGCGTTCCTCGTCACCACCGTGACCCTCGGCACCGTCGTCTCCCTCTCTCCTCACCGCGACTGGCTGATCATCCCCGTCGTGGTCGCCGTGACCGTCGCGGCCGCCTACCTCAGCGACGCCCTGCACTGGCACCCGCCCGGCCCGCTGTTCCCGGTGTTCGCCGTCACGGCGTGCGCGTCCGTCCCGTCCGAGCCCTCGCGGATCCCGCTCGCCGTCGCTCTCGCCGCGGGCTCCGCCGCCTTCTCGCTCGTCGTCGGCCTGAGCGGTCTCGCGCTCCCCCGCGCACGCCGCCTCGCCCCGACGCCGTGGCGCACCTCGTTCCGCGCGGCGGCGGCCCGTCCGGCGACGCGCGCCGCCCTGCTCCGCTTCGGGACCGTCGTCCTGGTGGCGGGCACCGTCCCGACCGCGACGGGCCTGGGCCACCCCTACTGGGCGATGGTCTCCGCCGTCGCAGCCGTCTCAGGAGCGGACGCCGGCGCCCGGCTCGTGCGCGCGGGACACCGGATGCTGGGCACGATCGTCGGAGTGCTGATCGCGGCCGCGCTCCTGGCCCTGCCGCTCTCCCCGCTCGCCGTGATCGTGGTGGTGGTGCTCCTCCAGATGACCGCCGAGCTCGTCGTCGGCCGCAACTACGGCCTGACCCTCGCCTTCGTCACTCCGCTCGCGATCCTCATGGTCGAGCTCGCGCATCCCGTCGACGAGCTCGTGCTGCTGCGTGACCGGGCGCTCGAGACCGCGCTGGGCGTGCTCGTCGGAGTCGTGGCGACGCTCCTGACCCACGCCGCCTCGCAGCGCTCGCGCTCCCGCTCCTAGGCTCAGGAGGATGGACCGCACGATCCCCGCTGTGCTCGCCGAGATCACGGCGGCCGTCGCCGAGGTGCGCGACGTCGCACGGTCGCAGCAGGACGGCGCGCGGGCCCGCGTCGCGGACCGGCTCGACGAGCTGTTCGCCGGAGCGACGACCCGCAGAGAGGTACGGGCGGCGGCCGCCGACGCGCTCGGGCTCTGGGGCGGGGCGGGCTCCTTCTCGGACGTCGGCTCGGCCGAGGCCGACCACGCGTTCACGCGCCTGTACCGGGCCCTGCGCGCCGGCCGCTCCTGGCTGCTCCGCGCCGGCTGACCCGCACGTCGCGACCGCCGGAGCTCGCCGGGAACGACGAAGGCCCCCTGCTTCCGTGGAAGCGGGGGGCCTTCTCGTTGGCGGTACCGGTGGGATTTGAACCCACGGTGGACGCAAGCCCACACATGTTTTCGAGACATGCTCCTTCGGCCGCTCGGACACGGTACCGGGGTCGAGTGTACGCGACGGCCGGAAGTCGCGCCAATCGAGCGGACGGGCCGCCGTCAGGCGGGGAGGAGGAAGCCGAGCACGCGGTCCCACTCCGGGATCGCGAGCAGGTGGCCGCGGCCGGGCACGACCTCGAGGCGGGAGTCGGGCAGCCGGGCGGCGTACCACTCGGCATGGCGGCGGCCGGCGACCGCGTCCTCGGCGCCGTAGAGGAGGAGCGCGGGCGGCTCGGCGGACTCGACGGCGAAGCCCCACTCCTGCACGCCGTAGCCGATGAGATCAGCGGCCATGCCGAGGGCGCCCTGGGCGGCGGCGCGCTCGAGCATGCGCGAGAGGCGCTCGCGGACTCCGGGGGTCTCGAGCACCGCGGTGTCGGCGTCGCCGGAGCCGAGCATCCCGAGCAGGGCGTCCGGGGCGGGGGTCGGGCCGAAGGCGCCCTCGAGGGTGCGGGTGAGCGAGCGGACGGCCTCGTCGAGCGGGAGGTCGGCCAGGCGGGCGAGCTCGGCGCGGTTCTCGTCGCCGACCCACGGCACGGCGCTGTCGGGAGCGGGCGTGCCGATCACGGCGACGCGCTCCACGAGGCCGGGGTAGTTCGCGGCGAGCGCGAGGGCCACGCGGCCTCCCGCCGACCAGCCGGCGGCGCTGACGGAGGCGATGCCGACGGTCGCGAGGTACTCGGCGATGTCGGCGGCGGCCTGCTCGGGGCTGGCTCCGACGCCCGCTCCGGCGGGGTCGAGGTCGGTCAGGAGGGAGGAGGCGCCGTAGCCCGGGCGGTCGAATGAGAGAAGGCGCACGCCGTGGCGCGCGGTCGCCTCCGGGTCGGGGTCGAAGTCCGAGGAGCCGGGAGCGGGATGCGCCAGGACGACGACCCGCTCGGCGCCCTCGGGGCCGGACCAGCTGACTCCGAGCGGGCGGCCGGACTTGAGGACGTGCACTGTCGAGGGCATGTCCCCAGTCTCCCGCAGACGTCCGACGCCGACGGAGCGGCGCTCGGGGCGGAGTCGTTCTCCGAGGCGCGATCCTCCGCCTCCGCTCCTCCGCGACGACGCTCCTCCACAGGCGGCCTCCACGAGACCTCTCCCCCGGCCTGGCGCGCCCCGCTCGCGGCGTCGGTGGTCGACGGTACTGTCGAAGACACGTTCGAACGAGCGGCGGTGTCGGGGGTCCCCCGTAGCGTCGCGCTCGTCCCCCTCCTCCGCCCCGAAAGGACCTCATGGCCTCCTCGAAGACGCGCACCGCCCCGTACCGCTGCTCGGAGTGCGGGTGGACGACCGCGAAGTGGGTCGGCCGCTGCGGCGAGTGCCAGCAGTGGGGCTCCGTGATCGAGAGCACCGAGCGCACCGGCCTCGTCCGCGCGGTCGCCGCTGTGGCTCCGGCCGCCGGCCGCATCGCGCGGCCCATCACCGAGATCGAGACCACGTCGGCGGCGCACCGCCCCACCGGCGTGGGCGAGCTCGACCGCGTGCTCGGCGGCGGGATCGTCTCCGGTGCGGTCGTGCTGCTCTCGGGAGAGCCCGGCGTGGGCAAGTCGACCCTCCTGCTCGAGGTCGCGAGCCGCGCCGCGGCCGAGGGCCAGCGGGTCCTCTACGTCAGCGCGGAGGAGTCGGCCGCGCAGGTGCGCATGCGGGCCGAGCGCACCGGCGCGATGCACGACAGCCTCTTCCTCGCGGCCGAGACCGACCTCGCCACCGTGCTCGGCCAGATCGACGAGGTCCGACCGGACCTGCTCATCGTCGACTCGGTGCAGACGGTCGCGAGCGACACCGTCGACGGCCTGCCCGGCGGTCCCAGCCAGGTCCGCGAGGTCGCCGCGACCCTCATCCGCGTCTGCAAGGAGCGGGCGCTCCCCCTCGTGCTCGTCGGACACGTCACGAAGGACGGCTCCATCGCGGGGCCGCGCCTGCTCGAGCACCTGGTCGACGTGGTCTGCCACTTCGAGGGCGACCGGCAGACGGCGCTGCGCTTCGTCCGCTCGCTCAAGAACCGCTTCGGCCCGACGGACGAGGTCGGCTGCTTCGAGATGACCTCCGAGGGCATCGCCGAGATCCCCGACCCGAGCGGTCTGTTCCTCAGCCGCACCCGCTTCCCCACCCCGGGCATCTGCGTCACGGTCGCGATGGAGGGACGCCGCGCGCTCCCCGTCGAGATCCAGGCGCTCGTGATCGCGAACGACGGCGAGCACCCCCGCCGCGTCACGAACGGAGTCGACGCGTCCCGGGTCGCGATGATCCTCGCGGTCCTCGAGCGGCAGGCGGGCATCCCCCTGCGGCGCTGCGACGTCTACGTGTCGACTGTCGGCGGCGTGAAGCTCATGGAGCCGGCGGCGGACCTAGCGATCGCGGTCGCCATCGCCTCCGCCCACGCCTACACGCCGCTGCGGCCCGGGATCGCCGCGTTCGGCGAGATCAGCCTCTCGGGAGACATCCGGCCCGCCTCCGGAGCGAAGCAGCGCGCCTCCGAAGCGACACGACTCGGGCACTCCTCGCACCTCGACTCCAGCGCCTTCACCCTCTCGAGCGCGATCACCCACGCGCTCGTCCCCGTTCCCGAGCGCATCCGTCCGGAGCGGGTCCCCACGCACTGACGGCTGCGTCCCCGGCCCGCTGCACAGGCACTCGTCCACCGCTCGGAGCCGCGGGCGCCCCCGTCCACCGCATCGTCGAGGATCGCCGCCGGAGGCGAACGCCGGCTCCGAGAGCACTACCCGACAGCTCCGCCCGACCACGCACGCGTCCGCTCCGCCGCGGCCGCCCGTCGCAGCCTGCCCCTAGACGCCGCCTCCGCCGCCGCCCCCGCCGCCCCCACCCGAGCTGCCGCCGCCGCCCGCGCCGCCGCTCGAGGAGCTCGACGAGGATCCGACGTAGCTCGACGTCGACGACGAGAACGAGGACACGCTGCCGGCGAAGCCCGCCGCGTGGAAGCCGTTCGGTCCGGAGTACCAGACCGGCTCCTCGCCGGTGCGCTCGTAGGCCGACGCGAGCTCCGCCGACCACTCCTTCTCGAGACCGAAGAGCACGGCCCACGGCAGCAGGCGCTCCGTCACCTCGACCACCTCGACCGGTCCGACCGTGCGCCGGTCCGCCCCGCGGGGCGACTGCAGCATCGCGATCCGGTCGGCCTCGGCCAGGCGGATGTACAGCTCGAGCCCGCGCAGATGGTCGCGCAGCTCCGCGCCCGCGGCCGTCAGCGGCACCCTCGAGACCAGGATCGTCCCGACGACGGCCGCGACGATCGCGACGAGCATCAGCACGAGCGGGAGCGCTCCGCCGAAGGAGCGGGTCATCAGGAGGATCGCGCCCAGGAAGGCGGCCATGACACCCAGCAGCAGCGGGACGATCACGAGCACGCTGCCGCCGATCGTCCCGGCCTTCTTCAGTCCCGCCTCGGTCACCCGGTTGCCCAGCGCGGTCTGGAACTGTCCGACGGCCTTGCCGAACTCCTTGTCCTTGCCCGAGAGCTCACGCACCGTCCCCGGCGCCCGGCCGAGGGCGATGTCGAGGAACTCGCGGTCGTCGGAGGCGAGGGGCCGCGGGCGTCCCGCGCGTCGCGTCGGCGTCGTCGCAGGGTCGAGCACCCGCACGGCGTACTCCTGCTTCCGCCCCTCCCCCGTCTCCTCGATGCGCACGAGACCGCGGACGGCGGCGTCCAGGAGTCCGGCCGCGGGGGCCTTCGACGTCTTCCGCAGCAGCGCGGCGGAGAGGAACAGCCCCTCCGCGGGCGGGTCGTACTCGGCGACGACGGTCGGGCGGCCGGGAGCGTCGCGGAGCACGGTCCGGCGGCGGTGCACGGCGAGCGCGAGGCCGATCAGGACCGCGGCGAGGCCGCCCAGCTGCACCCAGGACCAGCCGGAGGCGAGGTAGCGGTCGTCGCGCGGCGTGAAGGTCCCGGGAGCGAAGCCGATCGCCACGGTCACGTTCTCCCCCGGAGCCAGCGACTCCCCCGATGCCGTGACGACCGCGCCGTCGCGGCCGATCGGACAGGGCGTCGTCGAGCCCTCCGGTCCCCGGTAGCAGCTGACAGTCCCCGTCGCGGCGGAGGCCAGCGACCCGGCGAGCTCGACGCGCACGTCGTAGCGGTCGAAGGACTGGCGCCAGCCCGTACCGTTGACGTCCCAGTAGAACTCGTCCTCACCGCTGCGCGTGCCGGATCCAGGCAGGGTCGTGTTGTGCTGCGTGTAGGTGAAGACGTAGGTCTGCCTGCCGCTGACGAACTCGTCCGCCGCGCTGGTGACCAGGAGGAAGCCGTCCTCGCGCTCGGTGTCGACCGGCCGCGCCGCCCCGTCGCCGTCGGTGACGGACACCAGGTCGACGTCGGTCGGGTGCCCCTCGTAGTCGAGCGGGATCGCGCGCTGCATGCCGCGGTTCTGCGACGGCGGGAACTCGGCGACGAAGGTCTCGACAGTGGTCAGCGTCGAGCGGCCCTCCTCGTCGCGGTCGAGACGGAAGTCGGCCGAGTACTCCGAGAACCGGAAGCCGTCCACATCCGCGCGCACGACACCCGCGACGGGCTGCGCACCCGCGACGGGCTGCGGAGCCGCGACGGGCTGCGGAGCCGCCACAGCCTGCGCCGCCGCTCCGCCGACCAGCAGCGGGACCGCGAGGGCGACGGCCGCCGCGCGCCGCGCGACCACCCCCGCCCGGCCGGTCGAGGCGGACAGGATCGTGCCGAGCAGCCCCCACATGCCTGCGATGCTACGCGCCGACGCACGCCCGGCACGTCCCCCGGGCGGACTACTGGAGCAGGAACTGCGTGGGCGAGCCCGAGGGGATGCCGGCGACCGACACCGACAGGTTGTAGGCGGCGCCGCCCGCCTCGACCGCCTCGCGTCCGCCGGAGCAGGTGTCGGCGGAGGAGCGGGTGCGGTCCCACGTCAGCGCGCTGCCCATCACCGAGCGGCCCGCCTGGAGGAGCACCGGCAGATCGGCCGCGCCGGTCTGGCAGTCCGTGGAGGTCCAGATCTGCTCGGAGCCGCTCGTGATCGTGAAGACCTGCTTGCTCGTGCCCGCGTCGATCACGCAGTCGGTGCTCGAGATGTTGGCCAGCGAGAGCGAGAGCTGCGGATCCTCGCCGGGCGCGTAGCTCGTGGCGTCCGTGACCGCGGTGACGGCGACGGAGTCGGCCGAGCAGGCGGGTGCGGCGCCGGGCGTCGCACCGGGCGAGGTGGTCGGGTAGAGCGTCGGCAGCACGACGGTCGGCGTGGGGCTCGACGCGGCGTCGGAGCCGGTCATCCGCGGGAGCAGCGACAGCACCACCGCCAGGCCCGCGACGATGACGACCAGCGCGAGCAGCACTCCGGCGCGGCGTCGCCGGTAGACCCGGGAGGGCAGGCGGCGGGGCGGCGGAGTCACCGGGACAGGCTACGACGTGGCGGCGGTCAGAGCGTCTTCAGCATGCGGGTGTTGCCGAGCGTGTTCGGCTTCACCCGGGCGAGGTCGAGGAACTCGGCGACTCCCTCGTCGGGAGAGCGGAGCAGCTCGGCGTAGACCTCGGGGTCGACGACCTTCTCACCGATCGGCTCGAAGCCGTGGCGGGCGAAGAAGTCGACCTCGAAGGTGAGGCAGAACAGGCGCTTCAGGCCGAGCTCGCGCGCGTCGTTCTCGAGGCGCTCCAGGATGTGGTGGCCCACACCCCTCCCGAGCCAGTCCTGCGCGACCGCGAGGGTGCGCACCTCCGCGATGTCGTCCCACATCACATGCAGCGCACCGCAGCCGATCGCCGTCCCGTGGCCGTCCTCGGCGATGCGGAACTCCTGCACGGCGCCGTAGAGCACCACGCGGTCCTTGCCCAGGAGGATGCGCTCGTTCACGAGCGGCTCGCTGAGCTCCTGGATGAAGGGGACATCGCTCGTGCGCGCGCGGCGCACCGGGTACTTCCAATCGGCCATTCGACAAGCCTAGGCCGCACCGGGCGCGGGATCCTGCGAGCAGGCGCCCACCCCCGGACGACGACGTGCCCGCCCCCTCGCGAGAGGGGACGGGCACGGGGTCGTTCGGCAGCCTGCTACGACATCAGGTCGGGCGTCGCCGGGCCGGCCGTGGCCGCTCCGGTGGACGCGCCGGCGCTGATCGAGATCAGGCGCGGGGTCGTGGTGAAGACGAACCTGTTGTCGGCGAAGTCCACGTGGATGTGGTCTCCGGCGCCGAGCTCGCCGTGCAGGATCCGCTCGGACAGCTGGTCCTCGATCTCGCGCTGGATCGCCCGGCGCAGGGGGCGCGCACCGAGGGCCGGGTCGAATCCGACCTCGATCAGGCGCTCCTTGGCCGGCTGCGTCAGCTCCACCGTCATGTCGCGGTCGAGCAGGCGGTCGCCCAGGCGCTTGATGAAGAGGTCGACGATCTGGAGCAGCTCGGGCTTCGACAGCTGCGGGAAGACGATGACGTCGTCCACGCGGTTGAGGAACTCGGGCTTGAAGTGCTTCTTGAGCTCCTCGTTGACCTTGCCGCGCATGCGGTCGTAGCCGGTGGCGTTGTCGCCCTCGATCTGGAAACCGACGGGACCACCGGCGATGTCACGAGCACCGAGGTTGGTGGTCATGATGATGACGGTGTTCTTGAAGTCGACGACACGGCCCTGGCCGTCGGTCAGTCGACCCTCCTCCAGGATCTGGAGGAGCGAGTTGAAGATGTCCGGGTGCGCCTTCTCGATCTCGTCGAAGAGGACCACGCTGAACGGCTTGCGGCGCACCTTCTCGGTGAGCTGGCCGCCCTCCTCGAAGCCGACGAACCCGGGAGGGGCGCCGAACAGCCGCGAGACGGTGTGCTTCTCGCCGTACTCCGACATGTCGAGCGAGATCATCGCGTTCTCGTCGTCGAAGAGGAACTCGGCGAGCGCCTTGGCCAGCTCGGTCTTCCCGACGCCCGTGGGGCCGGCGAAGATGAACGAGCCCGAGGGGCGCTTGGGGTCCTTGAGGCCCGCGCGGGTGCGGCGGATCGTCCGCGAGAGGGCCGCGATGGCCTCCTCCTGGCCGATGACGCGCTGGTGCAGGGCCTTCTCCATGAAGACGAGCCGCGAGGACTCCTCCTCGGTGAGCTTGAAGACCGGGATGCCTGTCGCCTGGGCGAGGACCTCGGCGATCAGGCCCTCGTCGACCACGCCGGTGGCCTTGACGTCGCCCGACTTCCACTGCTTCTCGAGGCGCAGGCGCTCACCGAGCAGCTGCTTCTCCTCGTCGCGCAGCGACGCGGCCTTCTCGAAGTCCTGGTCCTCGATCGCGGCCTCCTTGGCGGAGCGGACCACGGCGATGCGGTCGTCGAAGTCGCGCAGCTCCGGCGGCGCAGAGAGGATCGAGAGGCGCAGGCGTGCGCCGGCCTCGTCGATCAGGTCGATCGCCTTGTCGGGGAGGAAGCGGTCGCTGATGTAGCGGTCTGCCAGATTGGCCGCCGAGACGATCGCGCCGTCGGTGATGGACACCTTGTGGTGCGCCTCGTAGCGGTCGCGCAGCCCCTTGAGGATGTTGATCGTGTGGGGCAGCGACGGCTCCGCGACCTGGATCGGCTGGAAGCGGCGCTCGAGAGCGGCGTCCTTCTCGAAGTGCTTGCGGTACTCGTCGAGCGTGGTCGCGCCGATGGTCTGCAGCTCGCCGCGGGCGAGCAGCGGCTTGAGGATCGAGGCGGCGTCGATCGCGCCCTCAGCGGCCCCTGCGCCGACGAGGGTGTGGATCTCGTCGATGAAGGTGATGATGTCGCCGCGGGTGCGGATCTCCTTCGTGACCTTCTTGAGGCGCTCCTCGAAGTCACCGCGGTAGCGGGACCCGGCGATGAGCGAGCCGAGGTCGAGCGTGTAGAGCTGCTTGTCCTTCAGCGTCTCGGGCACGTCGCCGCGCACGATCGCCTGGGCGAGGCCCTCGACGACGGCGGTCTTGCCGACGCCGGGCTCGCCGATCAGGACGGGGTTGTTCTTGGAGCGGCGGGAGAGGATCTGCATGACCCGCTCGATCTCCTTCTCGCGCCCGATGACCGGGTCGAGCTTGTTGTCGCGCGCCGCCTGGGTGAGGTTGCGTCCGAACTGGTCGAGGATCTGCGATCCCCCCTGAGGCTGCTGCTGCTCACCGCCCACGGCGACCTGCTCCTTGCCCTGGTAGCCGGAGAGCAGCTGGATGACCTGCTGGCGCACGCGGTTCAGGTCGGCACCGAGCTTGACCAGCACCTGAGCGGCGACGCCCTCGCCCTCGCGGATGAGGCCGAGCAGGATGTGCTCGGTCCCGATGTAGTTGTGGCCGAGCTGCAGCGCTTCGCGCAGGGACAGCTCGAGGACCTTCTTCGCCCGAGGCGTGAAGGGGATGTGGCCGGTCGGCTGCTGCTGCCCCTGGCCGATGATGTCCTGCACCTGCTCGCGCACAGCGTCGAGCGAGATCCCGAGGGACTCGAGCGCCTTGGCGGCCACTCCCTCGCCCTCGTGGATCAGGCCGAGCAGGATGTGCTCCGTGCCGATGTAGTTGTGATTGAGCATCTTGGCCTCTTCCTGGGCCAGGACGACGACGCGCCGCGCGCGATCGGTGAATCTCTCGAACATGCTGTCACTCCCTACAGAACCCGCAGGGGTGGGCTCCGATACGTCGACTGTAACCAGCGCTCCCCCCGGTGAGCAGGCCTGTTCGCCCTGGGCGTGCACGCGATCCGGAGGGGTGCGGGCGACGGTCCCGTCCACCGGTCCATGCGAAGGCATACACTTCCCGCATGAGCAACCTGGAGGAGCATCCCGACGAGCTCCCCGTCGCCGCGGAGCCGGTCCCTCGCGAGTCCGGCGCGGTCGAGATCCTGGAGGCGCGGCTCGTCCCGCTCGGCGGTCCGCGCGCGATCGAGGTGCGCCGCACCCTCCCCCAGCGCTCGCGCTCGACCATCGGCGCATGGTGCTTCGCTGACCACTACGGCCCGGTGCGGCTCGGCGAGGAGGCCGGGATGGACGTCCCGCCGCACCCGCACACCGGCCTGCAGACCGTGAGCTGGCTCTTCGAGGGCGAGATCGAGCACCGCGACAGCGTTGGCAGCCTCGCCGTGGTGCGCCCGGGCGAGCTCAACCTGATGACGGCCGGACGCGGCATCTCGCACTCGGAGGTCTCGACCGGGGGCGCGCCCGTCCTGCACGGGGTGCAGCTCTGGGTCGCGCTGCCCGAGGAGGCGCGGCTCGTCGATCCGTTCTTCGAGCACCACCGCGGCGTGCCCGTGGAGCTGCCCGGCGCGCTGGTGCGCGTCTTCGTCGGAGGGATGCTGGGCGCGTCGGTGCCCGCGAGCACCTTCACTCCGCTGGTCGCCGCCCAGATCGACCTCGAGCCGGGTGCCCGGGTCGAGCTGCCGGTCGAGGAGTCGTGGGAGTACGGCGTGCTCGTCGACGCCGGCCCCGTGGCGGTCGAGGGTGCGGACGTCCCGCGCTCGGACCTCGCCTACCTGACGCCCGGCCGCTCGCACCTGGTGCTGACCGCCGGGGACGCGGGAGCCCGCGTGGTGCTGCTCGGCGGCGAGCCGTTCGCCGAGGAGCTGGTGATGTGGTGGAACTTCGTCGGCCGCAGCCACGACGACGTGGCGGCCGCCCGCGAGCGCTGGCAGTCCGACGTGATCGCCCGGGCGGATCCCGCGGGACCGTTCGGCACCGTCGACGGGTACGGCGGACGCGCGCTCCCCGCGCCCGTGCTGCCGACCGTGCGCCTCAAGCCGCGCCGCCGGGCCTGAGCCGAGACCGTCAGGGCGAGGCGCTCCGAGGCGGGGCCCACGACTCGGGAGCGCGGGAGTCGCGATGATCCCGCTCGACCACCGCGACTCCCGCGCTCTCACCGGCGCGTCAGGACGCGTCCGACTCCTTCTTCGCGGCGGCCTTCGCTGCTGCCTCGCGGTCGGTGGCCTCGGCCGTCTCGCGGAAGGCGCGGCGAGGATCCTGCAGCGCGCTCATCGGCGAGAGGTCGCGCGGAGTGACGGCGTCGACGAGCCAGCCCGTGATGATCCGCCACTTGCGGTCCAGGGTCGGCATCGCCGCTCCGTGGTAGGCGCGGTGCGCGAGCCATGCGGGGAGGCCGCGCAGCTTCACGCCCTTGATCAGGCCCGCGCCCTTGCCGATGCCGTACTCGGCGACGGTCCCGACTGAGGCGTGCCGGTACTCCTCCACTGTGCCTCCGGTGAGGTCGGCGATGATGTTGCGCGCCAGGAGCTTGGCCTGCCGAACCGCGTTCTGCGCGTTCGGCGGGTAGTACGCGGGCTGCTTCTCGCTGGTGAGGTCCGGCACCTGCGCGCCGTCGCCGGCCGCCCAGGCGCCGCCCACCGGCTCGCCGTCCTCGCGGATGACCCGCAGGCGCGCATCCGCCATGACGTGGCCCTTCGGCCCGCGGGGCGCGTCGGTCGCGTCGAGGATCGGGTTCGGCTTCACGCCGGCGGTCCACACGATCGTGGCCGTCGGGATGCGCTCGCCCGAGGAGAGCTCCACGACGCCGTCCTCGCAGGAGGGCATCGTCGTCTTCAGGTGCACGTGCACGCCGCGCGAGCGGAGGTGGTCGAGCGTCCACTTCGAGAGCTCGGGACCGACCTCGGGGGCGACCCGGTCCAGTGCCTCGACGAGGTGCCAGGTGACGTCGCCCATCGAGAGGGAGGGCTGCGCGGCGAGGGTCTTGCGGCTGAGGTCGAGCAGCTCGCTCAGCGCCTCGACGCCGGTGTAGCCGCCACCGACGAAGACGAAGGTGAGCAGGCGCCGGCGCTCGGCGGGATCGGTGGTGAGCGCCGCCTTCGCGATGTTCTCGATGACGCGGTCGCGCAGGTGCGCCGCCTCCTCCACCGTCTTGAAGCCGATGCCGTGCTCGGCGAGGCCCGGCGTGGGGAACGTGCGGGTGACGGCTCCGAGCGCGAAGACGACCTGGTCGAACTCGATCGTGCGAGTGGAGCCGTCCATCGCGGCGACGGTGGCGCTGCGCTCGGCGAGGCTCACGCCGGTGATCGCGCCGCGGATCACGCGGGTGCGCTTGAGCGCGGAGACCAGCGGCACCGTGACGTGGCGCGGCTGGACGTGCCCGCCGGCGACCTCGGGCAGCAGCGGCTGGTAGGTCATGTAGGGGTTCGGCTCGACGACGGTGACGTCGATCGGCGCCTCCCCCCGTCTCTTCTCGAGGCCCCAGGCCGTGTACAGGCCGACGTAGCCGCCGCCGAGGATGAGGATGCGCGTCGTACGGGATGCCGTCATGTCCGTTCCCTTCTCGAACCCGGCGCCGGGCAGGCGGAACCGGATGGTGCTGAGGACGCTCCGACGCTACGCGGGGCGCGGCGGCCCGCACAGGGCCTTGCGCGACGAGCCGGGGCCGCGCATCCTCCGCCGGCGGGCGGACGGGAGCCGCGCTACTGCAGCGCCGAGGTGAGCCGCGCCAGGTTGTCGAGCAGGGTCGAGCGGAGCGGCTGCTGCCGCCACTCGCGGAGGGTCAGCTCGCGGGAGTGCTCGCGGTAGTCCTGCTGCACCTGGCGCAGGTCCTCGACGAACTCCGCGCCGCGCACCATCAGCGAGACCTCGAGGTTGAGCGTGAAGGAGCGCATGTCCATGTTGCTCGAGCCGATCACGGCGACGTCGTCGTCGATCGTGAAGTGCTTCGCGTGCAGGATGGTCGGCTTGCGGTACATCCAGATGCGCACGCCCGCGGTCAGCAGCGTCTCGTAGTACGAGCGCTGGGCGTGGTAGACCACGGCCTGGTCGCCGATCTCGGAGACGAAGAGCTCCACGTGCACGCCCCGCCGGGTCGCCGTCGTGATCGCGTAGAGCATCGCCTCGTCGGGCACGAAGTACGGGCTGGTGATGATGATCGACTTCTGCGCCGAGTAGAGCAGCGTCAGGAACAGGCGCAGGTTGTTCTCGCCCTCGAACCCCGGCCCGCTCGGCACCACCTGGCAGTCGATGGTGTCGCGCTGCTGCAGCGCCTCCATCGGCTCCGACTCCCGCAGGAGCAGCTCGTCGGTCTCGCTGTACCAGTCGGTGATGAAGATGGCGTTGATGCCCTGCACCACCGGCCCCTCGAGGCGCACCATCAGGTCGTGCCAGTGCAGGCCGCGGCGGATGTTGCCGCGCTTGTTGTAGCTGGAGTCGACGACGTTCTGCGAGCCCATGAAGGCCGCGTTGCCGTCGACGATCAGCAGCTTGCGGTGGTTGCGCAAATCCGGCCGCTGGTACTGCCCGCGCCACGGCCGCACGGGGAGCATGTACGACCACGAGGCGCCCGCCCGCTCGAGGACGCGCAGCCGGCGATGGGTGCCGCTGTAGTAGCCGGGCACGCGGATCGACGCGATGTGGTCGAGGAGGATCCGCACCCGCACCCCGCGGGCCACCGCGCGGTCGAGCGCGTCGAAGAAGGGCGCGGTGGTCGAGTCGGCGGCGAGGATGTAGAACTCGCAGTGCACGTACCGGCGGGCGCGGTCGATCTCGGCGGCCATCGCGCGGATGGTCTGCTCGTAGTCGCCCTGGAGGCGCGCGTCGTTCCCGCCGACCAGCGGCATCGCGCCGAGGTTGCGGTTGAGGGTGACCACCGACTCCAGCCACTGCGGCCACGGGTGCTCCCGGGCGACGCGGTCGATGCCGTCGGTCGACTCCAGGATGAACCGGTTGATCTCCTGCTGCTTCCGGCGGCGCTTGCGCGGCAGCCGGTAGCTCCCGATGAAGAGGAACAGCAGGATGCCGACGTACGGGATCAGGAAGATCGCCATCAGCCAGGCGAGACCGGTGGTCGGACGGCGGTTCCGCGGCACGACGATCACGGCGATCACGCGGACCACGAGCTCGACGACGACGGCCGCGATCGGGAGGATCACGGCCCAGTCGGGTGCGGGCACCGCGCCTCCTCGTTCGTCGTGCGGAGCCGCTCAGCGGGCGCGGGAGGCACCCGCGCGGCGGCGGTGGTCAGGAGGCGTCGCGGGGAGGCAGGCCGCGGCGCTCGCGCTCGCGGGCCTCGATGCGGTCGTACGCGCGGCGCTCGTTGCGGTCCGAGCGGATGAGGGCGCGCATCACGAACCAGAAGATGGCTCCGACCGTGATCGTCGGCACGAGGGCCCACAGCCCCTGGTTCCACAGCTCCCAGTCCATGCGGCGATCCTACCCGCGGCACCGGCGCGGGAGCCGTGAGCCCGGGGGCCCGTGCGCCCAGCGGCCTTCGCGGGCGCTGGGCGCTACTGGCTCTCGACCGACTTGTTCAGCGCCGCGGCGTCGGAGTTGAGGCCCTCCAGCTCCGAGCGCAGGCCGTCGTACACGGCGATGTCCGCGTCGATGGCGGCGCGGGTGGCGTCGACGGCCTGGCTGCGGGCGAGCAGATCGGCGCGCTCCGCCTCGAACTCGGCCGTCGATCCGAAGTCGCCGCTGTCGGCGCGCGAGTTGAAGTCGTCGATCTCGACGTTGAGCGCGTCGTACTCGGCGTTGTTCGCGTCGACTCGCGCCGTGAGGTCGGCGTACATCGTCTCGATCCGGGAGACCAGGTCCTCGATGCGGTTCTCGAGATCGGTGAAGACCGCCTCGTAGCGGGCGTTCAGGCCCACGACGACGGAGCGGTCGTCGAAGAACTCGGCGTAGTGCGCCTCGAGCGCCGGCGGCAGGTCGGCCACCTCGGTCCCCAGGATCGAGTGCAGCTCGTTGACGCGCTCGCCGAGGCCGCCGGTGCGGTACAGCTCGAGGCGCTCGGCGATCGTGCCGTCCTGAGGGAGGGTCTCGTACGCGGCCTCGAGCTCGTCGCCCAGCTCGGCCTGCTCCTCCGCGTCGAGCCGCACCCACGCGGCGTGCAGCATCTCGTGGGCCGCCGTCACGTCGCGGATCCCGTCGAGGTCGGGATTGGCGACGTCCGAGATGTAGATGCTGGTGCCGGTGTAGCAGCCGAGGACGATGTCGTCGGAGGCGCCGTAGCCGCAGAGGTCGTTGAAGCCGGCGGTCGGCTCGACCGACGGGCTCGACGCGTAGTAGAGGGCGCGGCCGCGGTCGGACATGGCGGTCCGCTCCGCGAAGCCGGCGATCGTGGGGTCGGGCGTGAACGCCTCGACCGCCCGCCGGTCGGCCAGCGCGGTGCCGACGTCGCCGGAGGAGGTGAGGACGCTCGCGGCGACCGCGGTCCCCACTCCGAACTGCGCGATCGTGAGGACGCCCGCCGCGACGGCCGCGACGATGCTCGATGCCCTGACCATGTCTCCCCCTCGGCTCCTGCGACCCTACTTGACGAGCGGGAACAGGATCGTCTCGCGGATCCCGAGGCCGGTGATCGCCATCAGGAGGCGGTCGATGCCCATGCCCATGCCGCCGGTGGGGGGCATGCCGTGCTCGAGGGCGCGGAGGAAGTCCTCGTCCAGGCGCATCGCCTCGTCGTCGCCGGCGGCGGCCTGGCGGGCCTGCTCGACGAAGCGCTCGCGCTGCACGACCGGGTCGATCAGCTCGGAGTAGCCGGTGGCCAGCTCGAAGCCGCGGACGTAGAGGTCCCACTTCTCGACGACGCCCGGGATGCTGCGGTGCGCGCGCACGAGCGGCGAGGTGTCGACGGGGAAGTCCATCACGAAGGTCGGACGCGTCAGGCCGCCCTTCACGAAGTGCTCCCACAGCTCCTCGACGTACTTGCCGTGCGTGGGGACGTGCACCTCGACGCCCTCGCGCGCGGCGAGGGTCTCGAGCTCGGCGAGCTCCGTCTCCGGCGTGATCGCGATGCCGGCCGCGAGCGACAGGCTCTCGTACATCGAGATGCGGTCCCACCGGCCGCCGAGGTCGAACTCGGTGCCGTCGGCCCAGGTGACCACGTGCGAGCCCGCGACGGCCTGCGCCGCGTTCTGGATCAGCTCCTGGGTGAGGTCGGCGATCGAGTTGTAGTCGCCGTACGCCTGGTAGGCCTCGAGCATCGCGAACTCGGGCGAGTGGGTGGAGTCGGCGCCCTCGTTGCGGAAGTTGCGGTTGATCTCGAAGACCCGGTCGATGCCGCCGACGACCGCCCGCTTGAGGTAGAGCTCGGGCGCGATGCGCAGGTACAGCTCGGTGTCGAAGGCGTTCGAGTGCGTGGCGAAGGGGCGGGCGGAGGCGCCGCCGTGCATCACCTGCAGCATCGGGGTCTCGACCTCGAGGAACTCGTGCGAGGCGAAGGTGTCGCGGAGGGAGGCGTTCACGCGGGCGCGGGTGACGACCGTCTCGCGGGCCTGGGGGCGCACGATCAGGTCGAGGTAGCGCTGGCGCATCCGGGTCTCGTCGCCGAGCTCGTTGTGCAGGTTCGGCAGCGGCAGGATCGCCTTCGCGGCGATCGTCCACTCCGACACCCACACGCTCAGCTCGCCGCGCTTGCTCGAGACGACCTCGCCCTCGACGAAGAGGTGGTCGCCCAGGTCGACGAGCTCCTTCCACGCCGCGAGCGACTCCTCGCCCACGTCGCCCAGCGAGACCATGGCCTGGATCCGCTCGCCGTCGCCGGCCTGCAGGGTCGCGAAGCAGAGCTTGCCCGTGTTGCGCTGGAACACTACGCGGCCCGCGAGGCCGACGCGCTCGCCGGTCTTCACGTCCGGCTCGATGCCCTCGTGGCGCGCCCGGACGGCCGCGATGGTGTCGGTGACTCCGACCGCGACGGGGTAGGCGCCGGCGCCGAGGTCGTCGCCCGCGAGCTCGAGCAGGCGCTCGCGCTTGGCGAGGCGGACGGCCTTCTGCTCGGAGGCCTCCTGCTGCGCGGCCCGCTCGGCGGCGGCCTGCTCGGAGTCGGACTGCTCGGCGGCGGGGGTCGTGGACTCGGGGACGTCGGGGGTGTCGGCCATGAGGGGTCGCGGTGCTTTCGGTTCGGGGCGGACGGCCGCGATCAGGCGAGCAGGATCGGGGCGTTGTCGAGGAGGCGGGTGGTGCCGACGATCGCGGCGACGAGCACGAGTGCCGGGCCGCGGTGGTCGGCGTCGACCGGGAGGAGCGTCGCGGGATCCACGACGACGAGGTAGTCCAGCTTAACGAGCGGCTCGGCGTGCGCGACGGCCTCGGCGGCCTCGATCGCCGCGGCGGCACCGCGGTCCGCGGCTTCCGCGGCGGCCGCGAGGAGGCGCGGCAGCACGAAACCCGCGCGGCGCTGCTCCTCGTCGAGGTAGCGGTTGCGGCTGGAGCGGGCGAGCCCGTCCTCCTCCCGCACGATGCCGACGCCCTCGATCTCCACGGGCAGGTCGAGGTCGCGGACCATGCGGCGCACGAGGAACAGCTGCTGCGCGTCCTTCTGCCCGAAGACCGCGACGTCCGGCTGGGCGATGCTCAGGAGCTTGGCGACGACGGTGAGCATCCCGTCGAAGTGGCCCGGCCGCGCGCGCCCCTCGTAGAGGCCGCCGACCTCCCCCGCGACGACCCTCGTGGAGGACGGCCCGTCGGGGTACATCTCGGCGACTCCCGGAGCGAAGAGGAGGTCGGCCCCGGCCGCGTCGAGCAGGGCGGTGTCGCCCTCGAGGTCGCGCGGATAGCGGTCCAGGTCCTCGGTCGGACCGAACTGCAGCGGATTCACGAACACCGACACGACGACGACGTCGGCCAGCTCGCGCGCCCGCTCGACGAGGGCGAGGTGCCCGGCGTGCAGGGCGCCCATCGTCGGCACGAGCGCGATGCGCCGACCGGCCCGCCGCGCCTCCTGCAGCCGCTCGCGGAGGTCGCCGATGCGGTGGACGGTGCTGATCACCCGACGATGCTACCGGCGGGCCCGCGACCAACGGGGCCCTCGGCACGGAGACGCCGTGCTCCTCCGCGAGGCACCGCCTCCCGAGCGGCGTCCCACCCGGGGAGCGGCGTCTCGAGCGGCGCCGCCCGTCAGCCCGCCGCGCGGCGCAGGGCGTCGTCGACGGAGGAGCGGACGAGACTGGAGAGGAAGAAGCCCGGCTTCTCGACGCCGATGCCCGCCAGCAGGCCCGCCGCCTGGTCGACGATCGCGGTCGAGAAGGTCGTGGCGGTCGAGACGGCCTCCGCGTAGGCGGCGCGGTCCGACTCCGCCACGGTCACCGGCTCCCCGCCCATCTCGACCACCAGCGCCTGCGCGATCGGCAGCACCGGGCCCGGTGCCGACACGGCGAAGTAGGTCTCGGCGAGGCGCGCCAGGTCGAGGCTGGTGCCGCTGAAGGCCATCGCCGGGTGGACTGCCAGGGGGATGACCCCGGAGGCGAGCGCCGGAGCGAGCACCCCGTAGCCGTGCTCAGGCGCCGTGTGCAGCACCAGCTGGCCGGGCTGCCACGCTCCGGTCGCGGCGAGCCCCGCGACCAGGGCGGCGATCTCGCTCCCGGGGACGGCGACGATCACCAGCTCGCTGCGCTCGACGAGCTCGGGGATCGCGAGCACGGGGACTCCGGGGAGCAGCGCATCGGCGCGCTCGCGGCCGCTCTCGCTGGTGGTGGCGATACCGATCACGGCGTGGCCGGCCCCGGCGAGCGCGGCACCGAGCACCGGGCCCACGCGTCCGGCACCGATCACGCCGACGCCCAGGCGTCCGTCGCGGCGGTTCTCAGGCATGCGGTTCCCCCTCCGGAGCGGGCCAGTCGGGCAGGGCGGGTGCGGCCGCTCGCCGCCCCCACTGGTGGCTCGCGTCACGGTCGGCGGCCCGCACTCCGGCCGCCGCGAGGCTCTCGAAGAAGGCGAGTCCGTCGGCTGCGCTCATCACCGGCACGAGCGGAGTGACGGGGCCGGCCACCGTGTGCACGCGCGCCGAGGCCAGCCCGAGCAGGCGCTGGAGCGGTCCCTGCTGGACCCCGACGCTCTGCATCCGCGCCAGGGGCACCACGGCGACCCGCCGCCAGACCGCTCCGCTGCGCAGGATCGCGACCTCGTCCGTCAGCCGGTACCCGGTCCTCCGGAACGAGAAGGGGCGGAGCCACACCGCCGAGCGCGGCGCCCGGGTGAAACCGGCCGCGTCGCGGTGCCGGAGCGCGTCGCCGACGGGCGTCGACTCCGCTCCCTCGGCCGGTCCGGGCAGCAGGAGGGCGAGGACGCGCTCGACGGCGGCGAGGTCGCCCACGGGCAGGATCGTGGTGTTCGGCTCGCCGTTCGCCCCGCGGGAGGCCGCGTGGCCGGCGCGGTCGATCCGCACCTGCCACCAGCCGAACGGGCGCCAGAGCAGCGGCTGCGTGATCTCGACGGCATGGATCCGGCCGGGCGGGATCGTGTCGCTGCTGGTCGAGAGCACGCCGTAGCCGACCCGCACTCCGTCGGGCGTCGCGGCGATCGAGTACCGGAGCGAGCGCACGAACTGGCGGACGTAGTAGCTGCCCGAGCCGATCAGGCCCGGCAGGATCGCGAAGAGCACGTAGGGCGAGCCGTAGACGGCGACGAACACCACGGCGACGACCGAGGCGGCCAGGAACAGCGTGAAGCCGCTGAAGACGAGCGAGCCGAGGAGCCGGCCCGGCGGGATCGAGACGACCGACTCGGGCGGCGTCTCGTCCTGAGGCTCGCCGAACTCCTCCAGCCGGCGCGCCAGGAACCCGCCCGCCGGAGCCGCACCGTCGACCGTCGCCTCCCGCTCGCGCACCCCGGAGGCGAGCCGCAGGATGTCGCGGCGCAGGGCGTCCACCAGCCGCGAGCCGAGGTACGACAGCTGGACGTTCGCGTCCTGCCCGGCCACGCTCACCTCGAGCTTCGCGGCCCCGAACAGCCGCGCGAACAGCGGACGCTGCACCGCGATGCCCTGGATGCGGTCCAGCCGCGCCCGCCGGTTGGTCCGGAAGAGCACGCCGGAGCGCACCTCGACGAGCTCGTCCGTGATGCGGAAGGTGTGCATCCGCCAGGACAGCCAGAACGCGAAGACGGCGACCGCCAGGCCCACCGCGACCGCCAGCAGCGCCCAGCCGACGAGACCGCGGCGCAGCAGCTCGTCGACCGGATCGCCGCTCTCGTACCCCTCAGGCCCGGGCAGGAACAGCTCGACCAGGCGCTCGCGGAGGTTCGTGATCACGATGCCGAGGACGACCAGCAGGCCGATCCCGCCCTTGAGGACCGGGGTCGCGGGATGGAGGCGGTGCCACTCCCCGTCGGCGAGGTCCGTCTCGACGGCGCGGAGCTCGGTCACAGGCCGGCCCGGCGCGACTCGGCGAGCTCGACCAGGCGGTCGCGGAGCTCCTCCGCGTCCTGCTCGGCCAGGCCCGGGATGCTGACGCCGGTCGCCGCGGCGGCGGTGACGAAGCGGAGGTCGGCGAGGCCGAGCGCCCGGGCGAGCGGCCCGCGGTTGACGTCGATGAGCTGCATCCGCCCGTACGGCACCGACACGAAGCGCTGGAACATGATGCCGCGGCGGAAGAGGAGGTCGTCCTGGCGCAGGAGGTAGCCGTAGGCGCGCGCACGGCGCGGGGCCACGATCAGGAGGGTCACCGCGAGGGCGGCCGCGGCGGCCATCGGGATCCAGCCCCACGGCAGGCCGATCAGCATCAGCACCACGGGCACGGCGAGCAGCAGCACGCTCGACACGATGGCCGACACGACCTCGACCGCGACGTACCGGGGCGAGACGCGGCGCCACTCCCCCGTGATGTCGAGGCGGTCCCGCCGGCGTCCCCTCGCGTCGCGGCGGGTCGTCGGCGACGCGTCCTCGGGCTCGGCGGGCATGGCGTCGTCCTCACTGCCCGCGGCGGTCCGGGCGTCGGCGTCAGGCGTGGTTCACCTCGCCGACGGCGCTGTCGTCGTCGTCGCTCGGCGGGATGGTGCACAGGTGCTCGGCGACCAGGCCGGCCACCAGCAGGACGAGCGCACCCACGATGGTCGCGACGTCCTGCCACACGGAGCCTAGCGAAGGGATCGCACGGCTCAGCAGGTACACCAGGATGCCGCCGGAGGCTCCGAGCAGCAGAGCACCGACGTGGCTGGACGCCTTCGCCAGCACCACGACGCGCATCGCCCGGAACGGATCGATGGGCCGGCGCAGCGTGCCCTTCGTGGCGCGGTGGATCGGGACGGCGAAGCCGAGCACGAGGGCCGCGACCACGATCAGGGTCAGCGGAACCGTCAGCGGCGGGATGAGCACGGGGCGGCCGGCGGCGGCGATCGCGAGGTCGAGGAGGAACCCCGCGACGGCCCCGGCGAGGCCGAGTCCGAGCAGGGTGCTGATGCGGGTGCGCCTCACGGGGTCCTGCTCTCGGGGTCGGCGGTGGTGCCGCGGGCGGAGTCGCTCCCCGGCCAGGTCAGCCCGGCCGGGTGGTCGGTCACGCGGTCGGTCGCCCGTGCGCGCAGCTCGGCCACGGGTCCGGCCCCGGGAAGGACCGCCGCCGGCTCGACGTCGAGCCACGGCTCGAGCACGAACGCCCGCTCGGCCGCCCGCGGGTGCGGGAGGGTCAGGTGCGCGTCGTCGCGGAGCACGCCGCCGACCGCGATCACGTCGATGTCGAGGGTCCGGTCGCCCCAGCGCTCCTCGCCCTCGCCGCGGATCCGGCCGCCGGCCGATTCGATCGCCGCCGTCGCCGCGAGCAGGTCGTCGGGCTCGAGGACGGTCGAGCCGGTCACGACCGCGTTGAGGTACCCGGGCGCGTCCTCGTCGACGCCCTCGGGCTTCCACGCGGGCGACTCCACGACCTTGGACACCGCCTCGATGCGCAGGCCCGGCGTCGTGGCGAGGGCCCGCAGCGCCTCCTCGAGGTGCGCCTGGCGGTCGCCGAGGTTGCTGCCGAGGGCGAGCACGACGTGGCGCACCGGGCGGACGCGCTCCTGCCGCGGCCTCACGAGCGGGTCCTCGTGATCTGCACGGCGACGTCCTCGAACGGCAGCGGGATCGGCGCGTCCGGCTTGTGGACGGTGATGCGGACGACGTCGGCGGCGGCGAAGCCCAGGGCCACCCGGGCGAGGCGCTCGGCCAGGGTCTCGATGAGGTCGACCGGGTCGCGGGTCACCGCGTCGGCCAGGGCGATCGCGAGCTCGCCGTAGTGCACCGTCTCGGCCAGCGCGTCGCCCTCGGCGGCCGGCGCGGTGTCGAGCCAGACCGTCGCGTCGATCACGAAGTCCTGGCCGTTCTCGCGCTCGAAGTCGAAAACGCCGTGGTGCGCGCGCACGCGCAGCCCGGTGAGGGTGATGGAGTCGCGCACGGCCAGGGCGGCGGGGTCGATCGCGGTCACGGGGTCTCCTCCTGGAGTCGGGCGGCGAGGGCCAGGGCGCGGGCGGACGAGCGGACGTCGTGGACCCGGACGCCCCAGGCGCCGTGCCCGGCGGCGACGAGGCTCAGCATGGCGGAGACCTCGTCGCGCTCGGCGGCCGGGGCGCCGGCGGGGGCGAACGGAGCGAGGAACCGCTTGCGCGAGTGGCCGACCAGGACCGGGAAGCCCAGCGAGACGATCGCGTCGAGCCCGGCCAGCAGCGCCCAGTCGTGCGCGCCGACCTTCGCGAAGCCGAGGCCGGGGTCGAGCAGGAGGCGGTCGTCCCGGATCCCGGCCTCACGGGCGGCGTCGACGCGGCGCTCGAGCTCGCCGCGGACGTCCGCCACCACGTCGCCGTAGGACGCGAGAGCGGTCATGCCCGCGCTGTGCCCGCGCCAGTGCATCGCGATGTAGACGGCGCCGCGCTCGGCGACGAGCGGGAGCATCCGCGGATCGGCGAGGCCGCCGGAGACGTCGTTGACGACGACGGCGCCGGCGTCCAGGGCGGCCTCCGCCGTGGCGGCGCTCATCGTGTCGATGCTGACGCGCACCCCCTCCGCGGCGAGGGCGCGGACGACGGGCAGCACGCGGCCCTGCTCGGCGGCGGAGTCGACGCGCGCCGCACCGGGGCGGGTGCTCTCGCCGCCGACGTCGACCAGGTCCGCGCCGAACGCGGCGGGTCCGTCCCCGGCGGGCCGGGTCAGGTCGAGGCCGTGACGGACGGCGTCGTCGACGGACAGCCAGCGGCCGCCGTCGCTGAACGAGTCCGGAGTGACGTTGAGGATCCCGAGGAGCGCGGCGCGGCCGGTCGGCGTGAGGTCGGCGACGGTGGTGGCCACGTCACTCCCCCCGCGCGGCGCCGATCAGCGCGATGATCTCGGCGCGGGCGGCCGGGTCGGCGAGGGAGCCGCGGGCGGCGACCGTCACGGTCGAGCTCGCGGTCTGGCGCGGCCCGCGCATCCGCACGCAGCCGTGCTCGGCGTCGACCACGACGAGCACGCCCTCGGGAGCGAGGCCCTGCTCGAGCGCGTCGGCGATCTGCTCGGTCATCCGCTCCTGGATCTGCGGTCGCGAGGCGACCGTCTCGACCACGCGCGGCAGCCGGCCGAGGCCGACGACCCGCTCGCGCGGCCGGTAGGCGATGTGCGCGACGCCGAGGAACGGCAGGAGGTGGTGCTCGCAGACGGAGCGGAAGGCGAGGTCGCGCACGACCACCGTCTGGTCGAGCGGCGACTCCTGGCCGCCCTCGACCACCGCGAACGTCTCGGTCAGCTGGGCCGGGGCGTCGTCGTCGAACCCGCCGAAGAACTCCTCGTACGCCTCGGCGAACCGCCGCGGCGTGTCGAGGAGTCCCTCGCGGCCCGGGTCGTCCCCGATGGCCGCGAGGATCTCGGCGACGGCCGCCTCGATGCGCGCCTTGTCGACGGGCACGCGCGCGCTACGCCGTCGCGGGGCGCGGGTTGATCAGCGGCGGGCGCTTCGGCGCGACCTCGTCGGCACCGGCGGAGGAGACTCCCCCGTCGGTCGCACCCGAGTCGATCGGCGCCTTGGCGACCGGGACCGCGATGGGCGGCAGGTCGGACAGGGGGCGCTTGTCGCTCGAGAGCCACTGCGGGCGCTCGTCGATGCGGCGGACGTCCTTGAAGATCTCGGCCAGCTGGTCGTGGTCGAGCGTCTCCTTCTCGAGCAGCTCCATCGCGAGGCGGTCGAGGATGTCGCGGTTGTCGTTGATGACCTGCCACGCCTCGTCGTGCGCCTGCTCGATGAGCTGGCGCGTCTCGGCGTCGACCGTCTCGGCGATCTGCTCGGAGTAGTCGCGCTGGTGGCCCATGTCGCGGCCGAGGAACATCTCGCCCGACGACTGGCCGAGCTTGACCGCTCCGACGTTCGCGGACATGCCGTAGTCGGTGACCATCTTGCGGGCGATGGAGGTCGCCTTCTCGATGTCGTTCGACGCTCCGGTGGTGGGGTCGTGGAAGACGATCTCCTCCGCGACGCGGCCGCCCATCGCGTACGTGAGCTGGTCGAGGAGCTCGTTGCGGGTCGTGGAGTACTTGTCCTCCAGCGGGAGCACCATCGTGTAGCCGAGGGCGCGACCGCGCGGAAGGATCGTGACCTTGGTCACGGGGTCGGTGTGGCGCATCGCCGCCGCCGCCAGAGCGTGTCCGCCCTCGTGGTAGGCGGTGATCAGCTTCTCCTTGTCGCGCATGACCCGCGTGCGGCGCTGCGGCCCCGCGATGACGCGGTCGATGGCCTCGTCGAGCGCGCGGTTGTCGATCAGCTGCGCGTTGGAGCGGGCGGTGAGCAGCGCGGCCTCGTTGAGGACGTTGGCCAGGTCGGCGCCGGTGAAGCCCGGGGTCTTGCGGGCGACGACCTCGAGGTCGACGCCGCCGGCGAGCGGCTTGCCGCGGCCGTGGACCTCGAGGATCCGCTTGCGGCCGAGCAGGTCGGGGGCGTCGACGCCGATCTGGCGGTCGAAGCGGCCCGGACGCAGCAGTGCGGGGTCGAGGATGTCGGGGCGGTTCGTCGCCGCGATCAGGATGACGTTCGTCTTGACGTCGAAGCCGTCCATCTCGACCAGCAGCTGGTTGAGGGTCTGCTCGCGCTCGTCGTGACCGCCGCCCATGCCGGCGCCGCGGTGGCGGCCGACGGCGTCGATCTCATCGACGAAGATGATGGCCGGCGAGTTCTCCTTCGCCTGCTGGAACAGGTCGCGGACACGGCTCGCGCCGACGCCGACGAACATCTCGACGAAGTCCGATCCGGAGATGGAGTAGAAGGGGACGCCCGCCTCGCCCGCGACCGCGCGCGCCAGCAGGGTCTTGCCGGTGCCGGGGGGGCCGTAGAGCAGGACGCCCTTCGGGATGCGGGCGCCGACGGCCTGGAACTTCGCGGGCTCCTTGAGGAACTCCTTGATCTCGTGCAGCTCCTCGATCGCCTCGTCGGCGCCGGCGACATCGCCGAACGTGACTTTGGGCGACTCCTTCGAGACGAGCTTCGCCTTCGACTTGCCGAACTGCATGACGCGGTTGCCGCCGCCCTGCATGCCCGAGAGCATCAGCCAGAAGAACGCGCCGATCAGCAGGATGGGGAGCAGGAAGCCGAGAGCCGAGAGGAACCAGTTGGTCTGCGGGACCTCGTCGTTGTAGCCGGTGCTGCCGAGATCGGCCGCGGACACCGCGTCGACGACCTCCGCGCCGCGAGGGGCCACGTAGTAGAACTGCACCTGCGTGCCGTTGTCGCCGTCGGCCTGCTTGAGCGTGAGATCGACGCGCTGCTCGCCGTCCACGATCTTCGCCGAGTCGACCTTGCCGTCCTTCAGGAGGTCGAGACCCTCCTGCGTCGTGACCGGCCGGAAGCCGGACATGGTGATCAGCGAGGAGCCGATCCACACCGCGACGATCGCCAGGACGACGTAGAGGATGGGACCCCGGAAGATGCGCTTCACGTTCATGCTTGTTGCGGGTGCGACACCCGGCGCCTTTCTGACGAGGAGATTGTGGCTGCCAGGCTACCTCCCGCACTCTGAGCGCCGCCCACGCGTTCGCCGTGGGCCGAACGGCCGCGGGCTGTGTGGTCCGGCGGGGATGCGGCGGGCCGCATCCCCGCGCGCGGTCGGCTTCGCGACGGGGTGCGTTCCGCAGAGCGGGTGCTGTCGGACTGCCGGGAAACGCTGGCACGCGTTTCCCGGTCCGCGTCCTCTGCCTTGCGGGTGGAGGTCGCGGGGATCGGCGCTTCGGCGGTAGGGACGCGCCGCGAGAGCGCAGGAGTTGTCGCACTCGAGCTCGACAGCGACGACTACTGCGGTCTCGGGAAGGAGGCGAAGGTGTCCGGGCGGGGCGCGCCGCGAGAGCGCAGGAGTTGTCGCACTCGAGCTCGACAGCGACGACTACTGCGGTCTCGGAGGGGGCGAAGGTGTCCGGGCGGGGCGTGCCGCGGCGAGGGGCAGCAGGCGCGGACGGCAGACCGGGCCCGCCCGGCCGGGTCAGGCCGACTCGAGGAGGGGCTCCGGGTCGCGGAGGGCGGGCACGAGGCCGCGGCGGCGGCGGGCGGCGGCCAGCACGGTCACGGCGAGCGCCCCGACCAGCCAGAGCACGAGCACCAGGACCGCGTGCGCGACTCCGATGCTGCCGCCGGCGATCAGCGAGCGGAACGCCTCCACCGTCCAGGTCAGCGGCAGCACGCCGTGGATCGCCTGGAAGAAGGCGGGAGCGGTCTCGACCGGGTAGGTGCCTCCGGCCGAGGACAGCTGCAGCACGATCATCAGCAGCGCCAGGAACCGGCCCGGGGCGTCCAGCAGCGCGATCAGCGCCTGGTTGATCGCCACGAAGGTGAGGCTCGTGAGCACGGCGATCCCGATCAGCCCGGGCAGGTTCGACGCCTCGACGCCCACTCCGAAGCGGATGACGAGCGCTGCCAGGACGCCCTGGGCGACCGCCATCAGCGCGCCGGGCAGGTAGCTGCGCAGCGCGATGACCCAGGCGGGCCGGCGCGCGGCGAGGAGGCGGGAGCTGAGCGGGGCGCTCATCAGGTAGAAGGCGAGCGCGCCGACCCAGAGCGCGAGCGCCATGAAGTAGGGGGCGAGGCCGTAGCCGTAGGACGGCACGCGGTTCATCCGCTCGGCGTCGATCCCGACCGGGGCGGCCGCGACGGTGCTGAGCTCCTGAGCCTGCTCGCCGGTGTAGGTGGGCACGTCGTCCGCGCCGTCCGAGAGCTTCGTGTCGAGGGTGCGCGATCCCGAGGCGAGCGAGTCGATCCCGTCGGCGAGGTCCTGCGAACCGGTGGCCGCGTCGGCCGAGCCGGTCGCGGCGGTCTCGGCGCCGTCCGCGAGGTCCGAGGCGCCCGTCGCGAGGGCGGCCGTCCCGGAGGCGAGGTCGGAGGCGCCGGCGGCCGCGGAGGCGATTCCGCTGGTGAGCGGGCCGACCGCGCCGGAGAGGGTGTCCACTCCGCCGGCGACCTGCGCGGCTCCGCTGTCGAGGGTCGCAGCTCCCTGGGCGAGGGCCTGCGCACCGGTCTGCAGCTTCTGGGCGCCGTCGGCGGCGGCGGTCGCCCCGGTGGACAGAGCGGCGGTGCCGGTCGCGAGGTCGGCGGCTCCGCCCGAGACCGTGGCGGCACCGGCGGCGAGCGCCGTCAGTCCGCTGCCGTCGTCGCCGACGAGCGCGGTCGCACCGGAGGCGAGCGTCTGCGCGCCCGCGTCCGCCGAGGCGGCTCCGCCCGCGAGAGCGGCCGCACCCTGCTCGAGGGCGGTCAGCTCGGCCACGCGCTGGGCGTCGGACAGCGAGTCGTACCGCGAGAGCAGGGAGGCGAGGCCGGAGTCGACGCCGGTCGCCCCGGTGGCGAGTCGCGGAGTGGCGGTCGCGAGCGCTCCCGCGCCGGTCGCGAGCTGCTGGGCTCCTGCGAGGGCCTTCCCCGCTCCGTCGGAGAGGGAGGCGGACCCGGTGGCCAGCGCCTCGGCGCCGGACGCCGCCGAGGCCGCGCCGTCCTTCAGGGTCGACGTCCCCGCGGCGAGGTCGGTGGCGCCCGAGGCGAGCGACGCCGCTCCGCCGTCGAGCTGCTGGGCGCCGTCGGCGACCGTGCGGGCTCCCGTGTCGAGCGCCGCCGCCTGGTCGGGCAGCTGCCCGGTCCCGCTCGCGATCCGCTGGAGTCCCGACGAGAGGTCGGACGCTCCGGAGGCCGCGCTCCCCGCGCCCGAGCGGAGGGAGTCGGCGCCGGTCGCCAGCTGCGCGGTGCCGTCCTGCAGCTGCGCGAGCCCGACGACCAGCTCGGAGGAGCCGGACGCGGCGGTCCCGGCGCCGTCCGCCAGCTGAGCGGCGCCGTCGGCCGCCTGCTCGAGGCTCGAGTGCACGTCGGTGAAGCCGAGGTAGACGTTCTCGAGGTAGGTCGCGCCGACCTTCTCCTCCAGCGTCTTCGTCACGGTGGTGCCGATGGTGGAGGCGATGTTGCCGACGATCAGGTTGGCCGCGTCGTTCGTCTCGATCGACAGCTTCGCCTGCACGGCCGCGGCGGGGTCGTCGCCGCCGACCGAGGCGACGTCGGCCGAGAAGCCGGCCGGCACCGTCAGGACGGCGAGGACGTCGCCGGAGGCGAGCTCGCGGGACGCCTCGTCGGCACCGGTCGCCGTCCAGGCGAAGTCCGAGCCGGACGTGTCGGTGGTGAGCTGCTCGGTCAGGTCGTCGCCGAGGGCGAGCGCGGAGCCGTCCGAGGCGGTCGCGCCGGTGTCCTCGTTGACGATCGCGGCGGGCACCGTGTCGAGGTGGTGCGTGGGATCGAGGTTGGCCGAGGTCAGCAGTCCCGCGTAGATCAGCGGGATGAGCGCGATCGCGGCGAAGACGACGACGAGGCGCGGGTTCACGGCGCGCAGGGCGCGGCGGAGCGGGGAGGTGGTCATGGTCCTTCTACTTCGTGGAGTGCAGGGCGGCGAGCCGCGGCGAGGCGACTCCGGTGACGAGGAGCTCGGCGATGTCGGCGGAGGCCGAGGCCGCGGGACGGCGGGCGTCGCCGTCGAGGAGCCAGCCGACGACAAGCCAGGTGGTGCCGGCGGCGAGGAGGACGGCGAAGCGCTCGACGCGTGCGTGGTCGCCGCCGCCCGATCCGCGCTCGGCGAGGGGCGAGAAGGCGAGGAGCCGCTGCGCGAGGAACGCGACGACCGACTCCTGAACGGCGCGGGCCGTGCCTCCGCTCAGCACGCGGCGGTAGAAGTCGGCGTGCACGAGCAGGCCCTCGAGGAGCCCGCGGACGATGCGGGGGACCGCGCCCTCCCAGTCGGCGGGGGCGGTGCCGGGAGCGACGTCACCGAACAGCGCGTGCATCCGCTCCACCGCGGCGGCCTCGATCAGTGACGGCACATCCCCGAAGTGCTGGTAGAACGTGGGGCGGCTGACGCCCGCGGCGCCGCAGAGCTCCGTGATGGAGGGCTGGTCGTCGCCCGGGCGGTCGAGGGCACTCGTGATCGCGGTGAGCAGAAGCTCGCGCGAGCGGGTGAGCCGCGGATCGGTCACGGGGTCCTTCTTCCCGGCGCGAGGAGCGCCTTCTTTACGTCCGTCAGATAACTTACAACCGTAAAGAAGAGCGCGCAAGCATCAGGAGGAGGGCGGCCCCGGGAGCAGCGTCGCGATGGCGGACGTGTCGACGATCACCGAGTCGTGCGGAGTCAGTCCCGGGCTCCGCGGCGTCGGCACCGGCAGGCGCACGAGGAGGGCGCTCGGATCCACGCCGAAGCGCCCGGAGCGGGTGCGGCCGACCGGATCCCCGTCCAGCTCGGCGAGCACCGGCTGGTCGAGCTCGAACGAGAACTCGCGGCCGGGCCACTGCCGGAGGGAGGCGAGCCCGTTGCGGTTGCCGGTCGCGACATCCAGCGCGAGGCCGAAGCGCCGACGCAGCAGCACCAGCTCCAGGTCGCCGTCGTCGAGCACCGCGCCCGCGGCCAGCTCGATGTTCGCCACCACGGAGCTGCAGTTGCAGGCCAGCACCATGAAGCAGCGCTGCGGAGGCTCCTCCGCGCCGTCGATCGTGAGGGTCACCTCGAATCCGGCCTTGAACATCGCCGGCGCGCCCGCCGCGAAGTAGGCGCCCCAGCCCACCCGCTTCTTCAGCTCCTCGTCCGTCTTGTCCATGATCTCGGCGTCCAGGCCCACCCCGCCCATCACCATGAACACCCGCTCCTCGCCGTCGTCGAACGCGGCCGTGCCCACGTCGATGGCGCGGTCCTGCCCGAGCAGGGCGATCTCGACCGCCTCGGGCAGCGAGCCGAGCGGGATCCCGAGGTTCCGCGCGAGGAGGTTGCCCGTGCCGCTGGGCAGCAGGCCGTAGGGGACGCCGGTCCCGCGCAGCACTGTGGCGACGGCGCGGACGGTGCCGTCGCCTCCCATCGAGCACACCAGGTCCGGGCCCGCCTCGAGCGCGGCGCGGGCCGCAGCGGCACCGGAGTCGCCCGGGCTGGTCTCGAACCAGAGCGGCTCGTTCCAGCCGTGGCGGCGCGCGATCGTCGCGACCAGGTCCTCCGCGGCGCCGACGTCGTCGAACTTGCTCGGGTTGATCACGACGGCGACGGTGCGCTTCTCGGGTGCCTTCACCCCGTCAGTCTGACGGCACCGGCGACCGGTCCAGTCGCGCTGACGCCTCCAGGGCGAGCACGGCGCCGATCTCGGCCGAGAGCGTGGCGGGCAGCGACGGAGGCGCGTCCCAGCGGGGCCCGGCCAGCAGCACGCCGCGGCGGACGCTCGAGCTCTGCAGCGCGGCGACGCTGCCGGCGACGAAGCCGCGGAGGCGGGCGGCCACCGCGGGCGCGACTCCGCTCGTCGTGGCGAGGTCGACGAGGTGCCGGTAGGCGATGCCGCCGAACAGGGCACCGTCCCCCGATCCCTGGTCGACGAAGACGCCGTCGGGGGCGAGCCGGTCCAGCAGGTCCTCGGCCGTGCGGGAGGCGTGGGCGACCAGGCGGGGGTCGGGCCGCAGGCGGTGCAGGGCGAGCGCCGCGCCGATGTAGACGGCGTGGTTGTAGCTGAAGGCCCAGTCGTCGCGCGCGGAGCCTCCCTCGCGGCCGATGCCGTCGGCGACGAAGCCGGTGTCGTCGTCGCGGAGGCGCACGTGCATCCAGTCGAGGGCGGCGCGCGAGAGCTCCTCCCGGCCGTCGGGCCGCAGCCGCTCCAGGCGCGCGCCGAGGATCGCGAACGGGCCGTTCGCGGGCGCGTTCTTGTAGTCCAGCTGCCGGCGGCGCCAGGCGAGGCTCGCCCCGTGGCGGAGGTTCCAGCCCTTCGCGACGGCGAAGCGCCACAGGCGGTCGGCCCGGTCGAGGAAGCGCGGGTCGCCGGAGGCCTCCCCGAGGCGGGCGAGCGCGCCGCCGAGCCACATCATGTCGTCGAAGTAGCCGTTCACCAGGCGCCCGCCGTTGCGGAGGCGGATCGCGCGGTGGATCCGCCGGGCCCGCTCCAGGTGCGCCTCGTCGCCCGTGCGCTCGAAGGCGTCGACGGCCGCGTCGATCGCGTGCGCGAGCCACCAGTAGTTGAACTCGAGGTCGGCCCGCAGCGAGGTCGGGTAGCTCATGTGATAGCCCAGCAGCGGCACCGCGAAGAGCCGCTCGAGGCTCTCCTGCGCGGTGTCCGCGGGGCTACTCGTAGACGTGCGGGGCGAGGACGGCGACATCGCGGAGGTTGCGGTAGCGCTCGGCGTAGTCGAGCCCGTACCCGATCACGAACTCGTTCGGGATGTCGAAGCCGACATAGGCCACGTCGACCTCGACCTTGGCGGCCGCGGGCTTGCGGAACAGCGCGCAGATCTCGACGGACTCGGCGCCGCGGCTGCGGAGGTTGCCCTGCAGCCACGAGAGCGTGAGGCCGGAGTCGATGATGTCCTCGACGATCAGCACCTTGCGGTTCGTGATGTCGGAGTCGAGGTCCTTCAGGATCCGCACGACGCCGGAGGACTTGGTACCGCTCCCGTAGGACGAGACGGCCATCCAGTCCATGACGATGTCGAGCTTGAGCTCGCGGGCCAGATCGGCCATCACCATCACGGCGCCGCGCAGCACCCCGACGATGAGCAGGTTCTCGCCCGCGTAGTCGCGCTCGATGGCGCGGGCCAGGTCGCGGATCCGCTCGTGGATCTCGGCCTCGGTGTAGAGGACCTCGGTGATGTCGTCGGCGATGTCGGCTGCTTCCACCCGGCCACTCTACGGGTGCCCGGCCCCCGCCCCCCCCCGCGAGACTCCGCTCCGGTACACCTCTGTCGGCGAGTCGCGTGCCGGAGCGGGATCTCGCGGGGAGGGGTCGGGCGTCTGGCGGGGACGGGGTCAGGGGGCCGCGGGTGCGAAGACGAGGGTGGTGCCGCGGCGGGTGGCGAGGACGCCGGGGAGGTCGACGCCCTTCTGGCCGTGCCAGTCGGTGACCAGCGCGGCGACCGCCAGCGTCTGCGAGCGCGAGAGCGCGACTCCGAACTCGTTCGCCACGACCAGGCGGATGATCCGCTGCCGCAGCGCCGGCGGGTCCGCCGCGAGCCCGCGCGCGTCGACCGTGACGTGCCCCGCCTCGTCCTGGCCCACCAGCTCGAGCGCCCAGTCGAGGGCGAGCGCGTCGAGCGCGTCCCCGTCCTCCCGCAGCTGCTCGGCCGTGCGCGCAAGGGCCTGCGCCACTCCCGGCCCGAGCTCGTCCTCCAGCACGGGCAGCACGCGGTTCCGCACCCGGACCCGCGAGTAGCGGGGGTCGTCGTTGTGCGGGTCGTCCCACGGCACGAGCCCCTGGTCGGAGCAGGCGAGACGGGTCGTCTCGCGGCGCAGGCCCAGGAGCGGCCGCCTCAGCGGCCCGCTGACCGGCGCCATCCCGTGCAGCGAGGCCGCACCGGCTCCGCGGGCGAGCCCCAGCAGCACCGTCTCGGCCTGGTCGTCGAGGGTGTGGCCCAGGAGGATCGCGGCGGCGCCCGTCGCGGTCAGCGCGTCGACGAAGGCGCGGTAGCGCGCGCTGCGGGCGGCCGCCTCCGGACCGCCCTCGGCGGACACCGTCACCACCTCGCGCAGCACCGGCGCGAGCCCCAGCCCGTGCGCCTGCTCCGCGGCCCGCCGCGCGACCTCCGCCGACGCCTCCTGCAGCCCGTGGTCGACGATCACCGCGCCGGCCCGCCTCCCGCCTCGCGGGGCCTCGAAGGCGACCGCCGCCGCGAGCGCGAGCGAGTCCGCTCCCCCGCTCAGCGCGACCAGCACGAGCGCTCCGGGGGCGAGCCCGTCGAGGCTCTCGCGCACCGCCCGCCGCAGATCGGCGACGGCGGGGGTCAGGCGGGGGCGATCGGGCACATCAAGTAACGTAATGCCAGCGATCCGCCCCTCCCGCGCGCGCACCCGCGCGAGCGTTCCGGAGGCCGATCCGTCCGCCGATGCGCCGCTCACGGCGCCACCGACTCAAGGAGAGAGCATGGCCGCATACGACGTCGTCGTCGAGATCCCCAAGGGGAGCCGCAACAAGTACGAGGTCGACCACGAGACCGGTCGCGTCTACCTCGACCGCGTGCTCTTCACCTCCTTCGTCTACCCGACGGACTACGGGTACTTCGAGAACACCCTCGGCCTCGACGGCGACCCCGTCGACGCGCTGGTGCTGCTCGAGTACCCCGTCTTCCCGGGCGTGGGCGTCTCCGTCCGCCCGGTCGGCGTGCTCAACATGAGCGACGAGGCCGGCTCCGACGCGAAGGTGATCGTGGTCCCCGCGAAGGACCCGCGCTGGCAGCACATCCAGGACATCGGCGACGTCCCGGAGCAGACGAAGAACGAGATCAAGCACTTCTTCGAGCGCTACAAGGACCTCGAGCCCGGCAAGTGGGTCAAGGTCGACGCGTGGGGCGACGCCGCCGAGGCGGAGCAGATCGTCCAGGACGGCATCAAGAAGCTGGCCGAAGAGGGTCACTGACCCCTCGCATCAACGAAGGAACCCCCTCCCGTCGTCTCGACAGGAGGGGGTTCTCTCGTTGTGCTGTGCGGCCGCGGCTCAGGCGGCCGGGCGGCCGACCATGCCGGCGGGCGTGCCCCAGGTGTTCCAGATGCGCACGGGCTTGCCGTAGTCGGCGGCCTCGATGATCTGGTTGTTCCCGAGGTAGATGGCCACGTGGTAGTAGTCCCCGCCGCCGCCCCAGAAGATCAGGTCGCCGCGCTGGCGCTGGCTGTAGGGGACGAGCTTGCCGGCGCCGGCCATCGTGTTGTACTGGTTCGTCGCCGAGTGGGTGCCGATGTAGATGCCCGAGGACGCGTACGAGGCCTTGGTGAGGCCCGAGCAGTCCCACTGGTCCGGGCCCATGCCGCCGAGGACGTACTCCTCGCCGAGCTGCGCCATCGCGTACGAGATCGCGTTCTCGACGGCGCCGCTGGTCGGCACCAGGACCGGAGCGGTCACCGGCTGCGGGAGCGGCTGAGCCGCCGGCTGGGCGACCGGCTGAGCAGCGGGCTGGGCCGGAGCAGGAGCGGGCTGCTGCTGCGCGGGCTGCGGCGCGGCGGGCTGCGGGAGGGACGCGGTCTGACGCGACGGGGCGGCGGTGTCGGCCTGCGCCGAGGACTGCTGCTGGGCGGAGCGGGCGGTGGACTGCGCCTGAGCGGCGGCCTCCGCCTCGGCCTGCGCCTGAGCGGCGGCCTCGTCGGCCTGGCGCTTCTGCTCGCCCGCGAGGTACTGGGTCTCGGCCTCGACCGAGGAGTCCTTCAGCAGCGCGAGCTGGGCGACCAGCTCCTGCGACTTCTCCTCCTGCGCCGAGAGCGACGCGCGGGCCGACTCGGCGGCGGCGTCGGCGTCCTTGCGGGCGGCGTCGGCCTCGTCCGAGAGCGCCTGGTGCTCGGTGACAGCGCGGTCGGCCTGGTCGCCGAGCGACTCCGCGTTCTGCTTGTCGGCGAGGGCGTCGGCGTAGACCTTCTGCGACTGCTCCGAGAGCTGCGACATCGCGCCGAGCTGGTAGAGCAGGTCGCCCGCGTCCTTGCCCTTGGCCACGAGGCTGGCGGAGAGGTCGCCGCCGGCGGCGCGAGAGAGGTGCGCGGCCAGCAGGCCGGCGCGCATCTCCGAGGTCTGGGCCTTGGCGGAGGCGGTGGTCGCCTTCTCCTCGAGGTCGGCGACGGCCTTCGCAGCGGCGTCGAGCGCCTCCTTGGCCTGGCGCCAGGCCTCGGCCTTCTTCATCGCGGTGATCGACTTCTCGTCGACCGCGGTCTGCAGGCTCGCGATGAGGCCGGTGATCGAGTCGATCTCGGCCTGCTTGCTCGCCTCGTCCTTCTTGGCGTTCTGCACGTCGTCCCACGAGGGGTACTTCGCGTCGTCGGCGAGGGCCGGGGTGATGCCGAGGGACGCGGTGACCGCCGTGACCGCGAAGGCGGCGGAGATGACGAGCGGGAGGCGGCCCTTCCAGGCGCGCTCCCGGGGTGCCGGGGTGAAGGTGCGTGCGGTCGTCTGTGCGTCAGCCAAGGGTGACTCCTCGTTGGGCCATGAAAGGTTGGGCGTCGACGGCGGAGCCGTTGACGCGGGTCTCGAAGTGCAGGTGGCAGCCGGTGGAGGCGCCGGTCGAGCCGACGGCGGCGATCTGCTCGCCCGCCTGGACCTGCTGGCCGACGCGGACGTAGATCCCGCCGGACACGATGTGGGCGTAGCCGGTGCTGATGCCGCTGCCGTGGTCGATCAGAACCCAGTTGCCGTAGGTGCCGTTGGGGCCCGCGTAGGAAACGGTGCCGCTGTGCGCCGCGAAGATCGGGATACCGCAGCCGCCCGCGAGGTCGGTGCCGCGGTGGTACGAGCCGGAGGATCCTCCGCCGGTCGAGATGCTGTCGCGCGGGCCGAAGGTGCCGGTGATGCGGCCTCCGGCAGGGCGGACCCAGCCGGAGTCGCTGACGGCGCTGGAGCCGCCGCCGCCCGAGGGGGCGACGTATCCGCCACCGCCACCGCTGCCGCCGCTGGACGCGGCCGCGGCCCGGGCGGCCTCGCGGCGCGCGGCCTCGGCCTGGGCGGCGGCCTGGCGGGCGGCCTCCTCCTCGGCGAGCTTCCGGAGGCGCTCGGCCTCGCGGGCGGCGACGCCGGCCTCGTACTCGGCCACGGTCTTCGACTCGGTGTCGCGGAGCGCGGCGAGCTGCTGCTCGAGCACGACGCTCTGCTCCTGCTGCTCGGCGAGCGCGGCCTCGGACGCCTCCTGGGCGGCGGTCGCCTCGGCCAGCTTCTGCTCGGCGGCGACGCGGAGGCGCTCGCGCTCCGCCTGCGCGACCTCGGCCTGGTCGGCGAGGGAGGACGCGGTGTTCCGGGCGGTGCTGGCCTGCTCGTAGATCGCGGAGGAGCGCTCGACCAGCTTGGTCATGCTCCCGATCTTCGACAGCAGCTGGTCGGCCTGGCCGGCCTTCTGGTCGAGGAAGATGTTGACGGACAGGTCGGTGCCGGTGCTGCGGTAGAGCTGCGCGGCGAGCAGGCCCGCCTGCTGCGAGGCCTTGTCGGCCTCCTCGGCGCTGGCGGCGGCCCGGTCCTCGAGCTTCTTCGACTGGTCCGAGGCCTCGTCGAACGCCTGCTGAGCGGCGAAGTGCTCGTCGCCGCGCTGCTGCGCGAGCTGCTGGGCGGAGGCGACCTCGCTCTGGAGGTCGCCGATCAGGGACGTGATCCGGTCGACCTGAGCGGCGGCGGCGGCGGTGTCGCCCTTCGCCGCCTCGACGTCGGCCCACGACGGGTACTCGACCGCCTGGGCGGGAGTGGCGACGAGCAGGCCGGCGACGAGCGCGACGACGGCGGAGGCCAGGGCAGCACCTCGGAGTCGCCCGAGTCGCGGCGCGCCGGGGAGGCGGGCGGGACGCGGACGGCGCAGGGAGTGGGGCATGGGACCTCGGGGATAGGGGGCCCTCCCTCCGCGGCGGTGCGGCTCCGGCGCGCGGGTGGGGGGAAGAGCGATTCCGCCCCACCCTAACCGCGGCCCTGCCCGATCTCCTAGACCCGGGTCAACCCCGGACGGGGTGCACGCCGCCTGCGGAACCGTCGATTTTGCATCCTGCGCCGCGGCCCCCTATGCTTGCGTGTCGGTAGTCATGGGGGGTCGGCCGCAGGGTCGCCCCGCGAGTCTCCGGCCCCATCGTTTAGTGGCCTAGGACACCGCCCTTTCACGGCGGCAGCACGGGTTCGAATCCCGTTGGGGTCACGGATGGGTCGGTACTACCAGCACCACCAGAAGTACAAGCACCACCGGAAAGTGCGCCGGCTCGAGAGGGTCGGGGCGTGAAAATAGAACAGCCTCGAAGGCAGTATGCTTGTCTTCGCAACGAGGCCCTGTAGCGCAGTTGGTTAGCGTGCCGCCCTGTCACGGCGGAGGTCGCGGGTTCAAGTCCCGTCAGGGTCGCAAAGAGGCCCTTCCGAGAGGAAGGGCCTTTTTCAGGAGATAACCTCTCCAGCGACATCACGTCGCAACGGCTCTGTAGCTCAGTTGGTAGAGCGCACGACTGAAAATCGTGAGGTCACGGGATCGACGCCCGTCGGAGCCACTGGAACCCTCGCCTAGCTTCTACATGGCGGGGGTTTCTTCGTACCCGGAGGTCCCCGCCGCCGCGATCCGCCGCACATCCCTCCCGTTCCGGCCCGCGCCGAGCAGTGACTGCGGCCCGGATCCCGTCCAGGCGGTCTGCGTAGGCTGGCCCGGCCATGCAACCCGACGCCTTCCCGCCGCCCGATCCCGCGACGCTCGCGCCCGACTCCGCTGCGGCGCCCTCGTGGCCGGTCGAGCCCCTCCCCTCGGTCCACGCGCCCTACTCCTCCCTCCTCTACCTGCCCGATCCTCGGGTCCGCTGGGGCCTGCCGACCGCCGTGCTCACGATCGTCGGGATCGTCCTGCCGCTGGCCGTGCTCATCCTGCTGTTGGGGTTCGGCGTGCTCCCCTACTCCGCCGGACTCGCCTTCGCGGGGGCGCTCGCGAGCTACCTCGTCGCGCTGATCGTGCCGTTCGCGGCGTCTCGGCTGCGCGGGCTGGGCACCATGGCGGCCGACTTCGGGCTGCGGTTCCGCTGGATCGACGTGCCCATCGGGATCGGGCTCGGCGTCGCGGTGCGTGTCGTGATCCTGTTCGTGCTCGCCGCGTTCGCTCCGCTCCTCCAGGACGCGCAGGGGAACCTCGACATCGACCCCGACCCGCTGTGGTTCGTGCTGAGCTCGGTCCTCATCCCCGTCGTCGTCGCGCCGCTGGTCGAGGAGGTCCTCTGCCGCGGCGTCGTGATGCGCGCGGTGCGGAACCGGATGCTCCGGGGCTCCGCGGAGTCGGCGCCGCCCACCCGCGGCCGCCGGATCTGGGCGATGGCGTTCAGCATCCTGGCGTCCACGGCGGTCTTCGCCCTGCTGCACGGGCACCAGATGGTGAACCCGGCGACGATCGTGACGCTCGGCGTGACCACGGTCACCGCGGGACTCGCGCACGGCTGGATCGCGACGATCACCGGGCGGCTCGGAGCGGCGATCGTCTCGCACGCGACACTGAACGGCTCCGCGGTGCTGCTGCTGGCGCTGCTGCCGCTGCTGACTCCGTAGGGGGATCTCGAGAGGCCCGCTGCGCGGGGTGCTCGATCGGCAGGAGTCGGGGCGGCCCGATCGGGGGCGTGGGGCGGCGCGTCAGACGTCGTAGGTGCGCGCCCCGGGCAGCGGGCCGCGGACCTGGCGGTGGAGGCGCTCCATGTCGGCGTCGAGGGTGGCGGCGGTGCGGGCCGCGTCGGCGAGGCCGTCGAGGAGCTCCTGCGGGACCTGGCGGTCGTACTTGTAGTAGATCTTGTGCTCCAGGCTCGCCCAGAAGTCCATCGCGATGGTCCGGAACTGCACCTCGACGCAGACGTCGACCGATCCGCCGGAGAGGAACACGGGCACCTCGACGATCGCGTGCAGGCTCTTGTAGCCGTTCTCCTTCGGCTCGGCGATGTAGTCCTTCACCTCGAGCACCGTCACGTCGGACTGCGAGGTGAGCAGGTCGAAGACGCGGTAGACGTCCGAGACGAAGCTGCAGGTGATCCGCACGCCGGCGATGTCGGTGATCGCGTCGGCGATGCCGTCGAAGGTCGTCTCGCAGCCCTTGCGCTCGATCTTCTCGATCAGGCTGTCGGCCGACTTGAGCCGGCTCGTGACGTGCTCGATCGGGTTGTACTCCTGCAGCTCGCGGAACTCCTCCTGCAGGATCGACACCTTCGTGACGATCTCGTCCATCCCGAACTTGTACTGGAGCATGAAGCGCGCGAAGTCGTCGCGCAGGGCGCGGATCTCGGCGACGGTGGTGGCGTCGAGCGCTTCGGCGACGGCATCCGTCAGCGGAGGGACGGCGTGCGCGGGTTCGGGGATGCGGGATTCCACAGTCGGACACCCTACGCGCGGAGTCGTTCGAGACCGGTGGGAGGCGCCCGGCCTAGCCTGGGAGCGTGATCACCGAGCCCCGCCCGCTGCGCTTCTGCGCGTTCGTCATGAACACCGCCTCCCACATCCAGCACGGCCTCTGGCGCCACCCCGACGCCCGGCAGCACGAGTTCGACGACGTGCAGCTCTGGATCGACCTCGCCCGGACGCTGGAGCGCGGCCGCTTCGACGCGATGTTCTTCGCCGACGTGGCGGGGCTCTACGGTCCGGCGGACGGCGACTGGGACGTCAACGCCCGCGAGGGGCTGCAGCTGCCCAGCAACGACCCGTCCGTGCTGCTCTCGGCCCTGGCGGTGAGCACCGAGCACCTCGGCTTCGCGTTCACGAGCTCGGTGCTGCAGTCGCATCCGTTCGACTTCGCCCGGAAGGTCTCGACCCTCGACCACCTCTCGAAGGGGCGGATCGCCTGGAACATCGTCACCAGCGCCCTCGACGGCGCGGCCCGCAACTTCGGCTACGACCGGCTCGAGGAGCACGACGAGCGCTACGCCTGGGCGCAGGAGTACCTCGACGTGGTCTACAAGCTGTGGGAGGGCTCGTGGGACGACGGCGCGCTCCTGCGCGACAAGAGCGGCTCCTTCGCCGACCCGGCGCGCATCCACCGCATCGACCACGTCGGGAAGCGCTACCGCGTGCAGGGGCCGCACCTCTCGGCTCCGTCGCCCCAGCGCACGCCCGTGCTCTTCCAGGCCGGCTCCTCCCCCGCGGGCCGGCGCTTCGCCGCGCGGAACGCGGAGGCGCAGTTCGTGTTCTCGGGGTCGCCGGAGAAGACCCGCGAGCTGATCGAGGACACGCGGGCCCTCGCCGCGGCGGCCGGTCGCGGAGCGGGTGCGCCCTCCTTCTACCTGGGGCTCTCCTTCATCACCGGCGACACGGAGGAGGAGGCGCGACGCGCCGAGCGCGAGATCGACGAGTACCTCTCCTCCGACGCCTTCCTCGTGCACTCGAACCTCGGCTTCGACCCGGCGACGGGCGAGAAGCTCGACCCCGACCTGCCGCTCTCGGCGATCGAGACCTACGCCGGCCAGAGCCACCTGCAGTGGATCCGGGACGCCTCCCCCGACCGCGAGCCGACCGTCCGCGATCTGGCCCGGCTCTCGGCGAAGCTGCGCGGACGGGTCGTCGGCACTCCGGAGCAGATCGCCGACCACCTGGCGGGCTGGCGCGACGCGGGGATCGACGGGATCAACGTCGTCAACTGGATCCTGCCCGGCAGCTACGAGGAGTTCGTCGACCGGGTGATGCCGGTGCTCCAGGAGCGGGGCCTCGCGCAGACCGAGTACGCCGAGGGGACGCTGCGCCGCAAGCTGTTCGGGACGGACGAGCTGCCGGCGACGCACCCGGCGCGGGCGTACCGCGGGGCGTTCGCGGGCTGAGCCCCTGCGGGCCGGGCTCTGCGCGTCCACTGCCCCTGCACCGGCTGCCCGCCCCGCCCCGCGCTCTCCGCCGAGCGGGGGACGCGAGGTCGGGCGCGGCTCCGTAGCGTCGAGGGATGATCCAGACCTGGGGAGTCCTGACCGCGCTGTACGGAGTCGTCGTGACGGCGGTCGCGGTGCTCGCGATCGTCCTGCTGGTGCTGCTGTGCCGCCTGGTGCTCGCCGCGCGCGAGAACCTGCAGGCCTCGACGAGGCTGCGCGAGCTGCAGATCGAGCGGATGCTGCTCGAGGACGAGTAGCGGACGCGCGACGCCGGCCGCGATCAGGTCCTCGGCGAGGAGCAGTCGCGGCCGACGACGCGCGGTCCGGTCAGGGCAGAGCGGGTCGCGCCTCCGGGCGGGGCGCCCGCGGGATGAGCAGGCCGAGGGCGACGGCGACCAGCGCTCCGATCGCGCCGATCACGAACGTGGTCTCGAAGCCCTGCGAGCTCGGCAGCTGCACGTCGCCGACGGACACGGTCAGCTGCGCGAGCACGCCCGCGGTCACGGCGGAGGAGAGCGTCGTGCCGAGGGTGCGCATCAGCGAGTTCAGCCCGTTCGCGGCGGCGGTCTCCGAGGCGGGGACGGCGTGCATGATGAGCGTCGGCATCGCGGCGTAGGCGAGGCCCAGGCCGACCCCGATGAGGGCGTTGATCACCAGGATCTGCCACACCTCGCCGCCGAACGGGAGGATCAGCAGGTACGAGACCGCGATCAGCCCGGAGCCGGCGATCAGCACGAGCCGCGGCCCGGACTGCGCCGAGAGGCGGGCGGCGAGCGGGGACGTCGCCATCATCGCCAGGCCTGAGGGCGCGAGCACGAGGCTCGCCACGATCAGGCTCAGGCCGAAGCCGACGCCCGACGCGGCCGGCAGCTCGAGGCGCTGCGGCAGCGTGATCTGGGCGCCGAAGAACGCGAAGCCGACCGCCACCGAGGCGAGGTTGGTGAAGAGCACGGCGGGGCGGGCGGCCACCCGGAGGTCGACGAGCGGGCTCTCCTGCCGCAGCTCGTACCAGCCCCAGAGGAGCAGGACGGCGATGCCGCCGAGGCCGGAGCCGAGGATCGCGGGGCTCGTCCAGCCGGAGTCGTTGCCGCGCGAGACGGCGATCAGCACGCCGCTCAGTCCGAGGGCGAGGCCGATCGTGCCGACCACGTCGAAGGTGCCGGGCGAGCGCAGCGTCGACACCGGCACGACCAGGAGGACGAGGACGATGTCGAGGACGCCGAGGCCCGCGGACATCCAGAACAGGACGTGCCAGTCGGTGTTCTGCGCGATGAGGGCGCTGAGCGGCAGGCCGAGCGCGCCGCCGATGCCGAGGGTCGCGCTGACCAGGGCGATCGCGCCGGGGAGCCGGTCGCGGTGGAGGGTGTCGCGGAGGATCGAGATGCCGAGCGGGATGACGCCCATCACCGCGCCCTGGAGGGCCCGGCCCACGACCAGCGTCCACACGTCGCCCGCGAAGGCGCAGACGATCGAGCCGATCACGAGGACGACCAGCGCGGCCACGGCCATCCGCCGCTTGCCGTAGAGGTCGCCGAGGCGGCCCGAGACCGGGGTGAGGATGCAGGCGCTCAGCAGCGTCGCGGTGATCACCCACGCGGTCTCGGTGCGGTCGGCGCCGAGCAGCGTCGGCAGCTCGGACTGGATCGGGACGACCAGCGTCTGCATGAAGGAGGCGCTCATCCCCGCGAAGGCGAGGACGGCGGTGATGAGGCGCGGGTCCGGCGAGCGGGTCAGGGAGCGTCTGTCGGAGTCGGGCACGGCTGTCCTTCGTGTCGGCGGCGGACGCGCACCCGGACCGCGGCGGCGGGCGGGCCGTCGTCGGCGGGATCGTATCGCTCGGCTCTGCTTTCGACCGGCTCGGGGCTCAACAGCACGGGCCGCCGCTTTGTTCCCTCCTCCTCCTTCCCGCGCGCGTCGGGCAGGACGAGGATGGGCGGATGATCGACATCGAGAGCTGGATCACCGGCTACGAGAAGGCCTGGGCCACGGACGACGCGGCCGACGTGGCCGCACTGTTCACCGAGGACGCCGAGTACTTCACGGCGCCGCACCGCGACGCGATCACTCCGCGCGACGCGATCGTGGAGTGGTGGCTGGCGGAGGAGGAGCCCGCCGACCCGACGTTCGCGTGGGGCCTGGTCGCGCTGACGGAGGAGACCGCCGTGGTGGAGGCGCGCACCGTCTACCCGGGCGACCGCACCTACCTGAACCTCTGGGTCATCCGCTTCGCCCCGGACGGGCGGGCGCGCTCGTTCACCGAGTGGTACATGGAGGAGCCGGCCGACTCCGTGTCCTGACCCGCGCGGGTCCCCATCGAGCGGCGAGGAGCCCTCAGCGGCGCCCGGTCAGAGCTGCGCGGCCGCGAAGGTGTCGCAGCTGGTGGCGTCGCCCTCGAAGCCGGCCTGGAACCAGCGCTGGCGCTGCTCGGCCGAGCCGTGCGTCCACCCCTCCGGATCGACGGTGCCGGTCGCCTGCTCCTGGATGCGGTCGTCCCCGACCGCGGCCGCGGCGCCGAGCGCGTCCTGGTACTCCTGCGCCGTCACCGGCTTGAGGTAGGGCGTGCCGGTCTCGTCGGGCACCGTCGAGGCGTCGCCCACCCAGGCTCCGGCGAAGCAGTCGGCCTGCAGCTCGAGGCGCACCGAGTCCGACTCGGGGCCGGTGCCGGAGCGGTCGGCCGACTCCATCGCGCCGGTCAGGTTCTGGATGTGGTGGCCCCACTCGTGGGCGAGGATGTACATCTGCGCGAGCGATCCGCCCGAGGTGTCGAACCGGGTGCGCAGCTCGTCGAAGAAGTCGGTGTCGAGGTAGATCGTCCGGTCCGGCGGGCAGTAGAACGGGCCGACCGCGGCGGTCGCGCTCCCGCAGCCGGTGGTGGTGCTGTCCTCGAACAGGTCGACGCCGGTCGGGGTCGTGTAGGCGACTCCGAGGGTCGGCGTCTGCTCGCCCCAGTAGCGGTCGAGCGACTCGGCCGCACCCTCGAGGCGGCAGTCGACCTGCGTGTTCGCGTCGGCGCCGCTGTCGCAGGCCACCGCGGTGGAGGTGACGCCCTCCGGCGAGGACCCGCCTCCGCCGAACACCTCGCCGAGGCCCGAGAGGTTCACGCCGAGCAGCTGCGAGAGCAGCGCGAGCACGACCACGCCCACCGCGCCCCCGCCGACGGCGATGCCGGTGGTGCGGCCGCGACGGCGGACCTTGCCGCCGCTGAGCTGGGAGTCGTCGTTGAAGGTCATGCCGACGAAGCTAGCGCTCCGCGGACGGGCTCCGCTCGGGCTTGCGGTCAGCCCCAGCGCGACTCGCTGGCCGAGCGGATGATCTCGAGCAGCGCCTCGCGCAGGGGGCCGTGCTCGAGCGAGCCCGGGAACATGTCGACCTCGAGGCGGTGCGCCCGGCGCCAGGCCTCGCCGCCCGCGTCGGTGAGCGCGACGAGCTGCCGGCGGCGGTCCGACGGATCCGTGGTGCGCGAGACGTGGCCCTCGCGCTCGAGGCGCTCGATGGTGCGCGACATGGTCTGCACCTCGACGTGGGCCGCGGCGGCCAGCTCCTTCTGCGCGACGGGACCCGCCTGCAGGAGGTGCAGCACGATCAGGCCGGCGTGGGTGAGGCCGATCTCGGCGAGGGCGCCGTGCCAGGCGTGCTCGACCATCCGGGAGGCGGTGGAGAGCAGCCGGCCGGTGGGCCAGTCCTCCATCCCGGAGGCGTCGTCCGCGCGCATCTGATCAGGGTAGACCCGCTCCCGGGGCACGACGGCACCGGGCGCGGGACGCTCAGGCACGGGCGCCCGGGCATCCCGGCCGCGAGGCGCGGACCGCCCCGCCCGTCAGGACGCGAAGCGGTCCGTCGCCTCGATCAGCGCGTCGAGGATCCCCGGCTCGTCGAAGGCGTGGCCCGCGTCGGCGATCATCCGGAAGTCGGCCTCGGGCCAGGCCCGGTGCAGGTCCCAGGCGGTGAAGGCCGGGGTGCACATGTCGTAGCGGCCCTGCACGATGACGGCCGGGATGTCGCGGAGGACACCGGCGTCGCGGATCAGCTGCCCCTCCTCCAGCCAGCCCCTGTGCACGAAGAAGTGGTTCTCGATGCGGGCGAAGGCGAGCGCGAAGACGGGATCGGACCAGTCCGCGATCAGCTCCGGCTTCTGCAGGAGGGTGATGGTCGACGCCTCCCAAGTGGTCCAGGCGACACCGGCGGGGCCGTGCACGGCGGGGTCCGCGTCGTGGAGGAGGCGGTAGTACGCCTCGATGAGGCTGCCCCGCTCGCCGGCCGGGACGACCGAGGTGTAGCCCTCCCAGAGATCCGGGTAGACCGCGGCGGCGCCGCCCTCGTAGAACCACTCGAGCTCGGCGCGGCGGAGGGTGAAGATCCCGCGGAGGACGATCTCGCTGACCCGCTCGGGATGGGTCTCGGCGTAGGCGAGGGCGAGGGTCGAGCCCCAGGAGCCGCCGAGCACGAGCCAGCGCTCGACGCCGAGGTGCTCGCGGAGGCGCTCGATGTCGGCGACGAGGTACCAGGTGGTGTTGGTCGAGAGGTCGGCCTCCGGCTCGCCGGCGTGCGGGGTGGAGCGGCCGCACATGCGCTGGTCGAACAGCACGATGCGGTACTTCTCGGGGTCGAACAGCCGGCGGTGGGCGGGCGAGGTGCCGGCTCCGGGGCCGCCGTGCAGGAACACGACGGGCTTGCCCTCGGGGTTGCCCGAGACCTCCCAGTAGAGCGAGTGGCCGTCGCCGACGTCGAGCATGCCGGAGTCGTGGGGCTCGATCTCGGGGTACAGAGTGCGCATGGCCCGCACCCTACCGACTGTCAGGGTCGCGGTCCGCGAGGCGGGCGGCCCGGCACCGGAGAGAGCGGGAGCGCCCGCGTCCACCCGGCGCACCCGCATCCCGCGGTCGTTACTGTGGAGCGGACCTGCACGCCCCCGTCGAAGGAGCCCCCATGCCCACCACTGTGCGCGGCGTCATCGCCCGGTCGAAGGGCGCTCCCGTGGAGCTCGTCGACATCGTCGTCCCCGACCCGGGCCCGGGCGAGGCCGTGGTCGACATCGAGACCTGCGGTGTCTGCCACACCGACTTCCACTACCGCGAGGGCGGGATCAGCGACGACTTCCCCTTCCTCCTCGGTCACGAGGCGGCCGGACGGGTCAGCGCGATCGGAGAGGGAGTCACCCACGTCGCGGTCGGCGACTTCGTGGTCCTCAACTGGCGCGCGGTCTGCGGCGAGTGCCGGGCCTGCACCCGGGCCGAGCCCTGGTACTGCTTCGACACCTTCAACGCGACGCAGCGGATGACCCTGGAGGACGGCACCGAGCTCAGCCCCGCCCTCGGGATCGGCGCCTTCGCCGAGAAGACCCTCGTGCACGCGAAGCAGTGCACGAAGGTCGATCCGGAGGCGGACCCCGCCGCGGTGGGCCTGCTCGGCTGCGGGATCATGGCCGGCCTCGGCGCGGCGATGAACACCGGGAACGTGACGCGCGGCGACTCCGTCGCGGTCATCGGCTGCGGAGGAGTCGGCACGGCCGCCGTGGTCGGCGCCGCTCTCGCGGGCGCCGGCACGGTCATCGCGATCGACCGGGACCCCAAGAAGCTGGTCGCGGCCGAGAAGCTCGGCGCCACGCACGTCATCGACTCCAGCGGCCTCGACGAGGCGGGCGTCGTCGCGGCGGTGCAGGCCCTGACGAACGGCTTCGGAGCGGACGTCGTCATCGACGCCGTGGGCCGCCCCGAGACCTGGCGCCAGGCGTTCTACGCCCGCGACCTCGCCGGGACCGTGGTGCTGGTCGGGGTGCCGACTCCCGAGATGACGCTCGAGATCCCCCTGCTCGACGTCTTCGGCCGCGGCGGCTCGCTGAAGTCGAGCTGGTACGGCGACTGCCTGCCGGAGAGGGACTTCCCGATGCTGACCGGCCTCTACCTCCAGGGCCGACTGCCCCTGGACGAGTTCGTGAGCGAGCGGATCGGGATCGAGGACATCGAGGAGGCCTTCGCCACGATGGCCGGCGGCGACGTGCTCCGCTCGGTGGTGGTGCTCTGATGGGCGCGCGGATCGAGCAGCTCGTCACGAGCGGCACCTTCAGCCTCGACGGCGGCACCTGGGACGTCGACAACAACGTCTGGATCGTCGGCGACGACTCCGAGTGCGTCGTCATCGACGCGGCCCATGACGCGGACGCGATCCTCGCGGCCGTCGGCGAGCGCCGGCTCCTCGCCGTGCTGCTGACCCACGGGCACGACGACCACCTCGACGCGGTCGAGGGAGTCCGCGCTGCGACCGGCGCCCCGGTGCTGCTCCACGAGGCCGACCGGATGCTGTGGGACGCCGTGCACCCCGGCACGGCCCCGAGCGGCGCCCTGGTCGACGGGCGGATCGTGCCCGTCGCCGGCGTCGAGCTCGAGGTGCGGCACACCCCGGGCCACACCCCCGGCGCCGTCTGCTTCGTCGCCGAGGCGCTCGGCACGGTGTTCACCGGCGACACCCTCTTCCAGGGCGGGCCGGGGGCCACCGGCCGCTCCTACAGCGACTTCCCGACGATCATCGACTCGATCACGGAGCGCCTGCTGACGCTGCCCGCCGCGACGGTGGTCCGGACCGGCCACGGCGACTCGACCACGATCGGAGCGGAGGCGCCGCACCGCGAGGAGTGGATCGCGCGCGGGCACTGACCCGGGCGGGGCGGGCTCAGAGGCGGCGGTCGGCGGCGCTCTCGGCGGGGGCGGGCGCCTCGACGGCCCCGTCCTCCGCGGATCCGGAGTCGGAGGCGCCGGTCGCGGACGCGTCGGCCACGGACGCATCGCCCGACCCCGCCGCTCCGCTCGCCGCGGCCTCCCGCAGGTACTGCGCCGACATGACGCGGTAGGAGCGGGTGAGCATCGCCGCGCCGGCCGCGACGATCATGACGACTCCGCCGACCAGGAACACCAGCGCGATCCCCCGGCCGATGCCGTCGCCGAGCAGCCCGCCGAACGCCGAGCGCCCGGCCGGCGACTCCATGTACGGGATGATCGCGAACTCGGCGATCGGGGCGATGAGGAACGACGTGATCGGAGCGGCGGCCGATTCGAACGCCGCCGCGAAGCCGAAGACGCGCCCCTGGGTCTCGAAGGGGACGACCTTCTGGATCACCGTCTGCTCGGCGGCCTCGACCGCCGGGATCAGGGTCATGTAGATCCAGATGCCGCCGGCGTAGAGCCACCACCAGTCGCGGAGGGTGAAGACCGCGCCGATCAGGCCCATCGCCATCACGAGCAGCAGCATCGTCCGGATGGGGTTCCTCCCGAGCCCGAACCTCGCGACGAGCAGACCGCCGATGACGAAGCCGGTCGCCGTCACTCCGAGCACCACGCCCCACAGCTCGACCGGGAACAGCTCGAGGCCGTACGGGTCCATCAGCGCCATGTAGACGCCGCCGATCAGGTTGTTGAACGTCGAGAAGACGATGAGCGCGAACAGCCCGGTCGCCGCCCGCACCGCGGTGATGCTGCCGCGGAGATCGATCAGCGGCGCCCTCTCCCCCGTCGGCGCGGGCCGGTCCTCCGGGATGCGCAGGAACAGGAGGTGCAGGAGCGCGGCGGCGGAGAGGCCGATCGCGATCACCAGCGTCCACCCCATGCCGAGCAGGCCGATGGCGAGCCCGCTGAAGACGCTCGTCACCACGAAGGCGAGGCCCTGGACCGTGCCGACGAGGCCGTTCGCGCGGGCGTGCCCCTCCACCGGGACCAGCAGGGTCACCGTCGTGGACAGGGCGATGTTGCGCATGTTCTCGATGACGGCGCCGAAGAGGATCGTGCCCGAGAACACCCAGAACCAGGGGGCGCGGAAGTCCAGGAGCGCCGCCTCGGGCAGCGCGAGGAAGAGACCGCCCGCGACGCCGAACGACACGAGCGTGACCGCGCCGGCGAACACCATGACGCGGAACTTGCGGTGCCGGTCCACGATCGTGCCGAAGGCCATCGCGAAGACCGCGACGAGCAGCATGTAGGCGCCGCCGATGATCCCTGTCGCCAGGACGGAGCGCGTCTCGAGGTACACCCAGAACGTGAGCGCGAACCAGAGGAAGCTCGTCGTCACGTTCGCGACGGCGGTGTTGAGGAGGATCTGGTGGAAGTCGCGGAGCCTCGTCGAGGCGTCGACGGCGGCTCCGGGCACGGGGGCGGTCGAGGACACGGCTTCCCTCCGCTCGCGACGGCGCCGTCGGTCCCGCGGCGGGAGTCGAGGGTCGTCGCAGCCACTGTAGGACCGCGCCGTCGGCGAGTCGAGAGGGGCCGGGCGTCCGGCGGGGATGCGCTGCCGCCTCCCGCGCGGAACGAGGGCGCCGCCGCCCTCGCGACCCGGATCAGCGGGCCTCGGGGGCGGCGGCGCCGACGGGTCAGACGATGGCGGCGCGGAGGGCCGCGGCGGCCTCGCCGACGTCCGGGGCGCCGTAGATGGCCCCGCCCGCGACGGCCACGAGGGCGCCGGCGCGCTGCACCGACTCGATGGTGGCGGTGCTCACGCCGCCCGCGACCGAGAACGGCACGCCCGAGGACTCGCCGTCGCGCAGCAGGGTCTCGAAGGTGAAGCCCTCCTCCGCCTGCTCGTCCAGACCGGCGTGCATCTCGACGAACTCGGCGCCGAGGGCGACGACCTCGCGGGCGCGGGCGGCCTTGTCGGGCACGCCGATGAGGTCGACGACGACGCCCTTGCCGTGCTTCCTCCCGGCGGCGATCGCGCCGGCGATGGTGCTGTCGCCAGCGACGCCGAGGACCGTCACGAGGTCGGCGCCGGCCGCGAAGGCCATGTCGGCCTCGAGCTCGCCCGCGTCCATCGTCTTGAGGTCGGCGAAGACCGTCTTGTCGGGGTGCGCCTCCTTGACGGCGGTGATGGCGGAGAGGCCGGCGCTCTTGATGAGCGGGGTGCCCAGCTCGAGGATGTCGACGTGCGGGGCGGCGGCAGCGGCGAGCTCGAGGGCGGCGTCGGTGCTCAGGGTGTCCATGGCGAACTGGAGCTTCACGGGGTTCTTCTTCCTGTCGAGGTGGGGAGTCGGGTCATTCGAGGTTCGCGTGGCGCGGCCAGAGCTCGTCGGCGCTGTCGCCGCGGCGCTGCCAGAGCGCGTGGAACAGGGCGTCGCCGGTGAGCACGACGACCTGCTCGAAGAGCCCGCCGGAGTACTGCGCCGAGGCGGCCCCGGAGCGGTCGAGCTTGTCGGCGGCGGGCACGACCACCACGGCGGAGGCGAGCCCGGCCAGCGGGGAGTCGGCGGCGGTCGTGATCGCCGCGACCCGCGCTCCGGCGTCGACGGCGGCCTGCGCGGCGCGGACGATGCCCCCGGTGGTGCCGGAGCCGCTCGCGGTGAGCAGCACGTCGCCGCCGCGGATCGCCGGGGTCGTCACGTCGCCGACCACGTGCACCACGAGTCCGAGGTGCATGAGGCGCATCGCGGTCATCCGCAGGGCGAGGCCGGAGCGGCCGGCGCCGTGGACGAAGACGCGGTCGGCGCCGGCGAGCAGCTCGAGGACGGGCTCGAGCCGGTCGGTCGTCAGCGAGGCGGTCGCGGCGGACACCTCGGCGGCGATCACGGCGAGCGCCTCTGCGGGGTCGGTGGTGCGGTCGTCAGCGGGCATGGATCCACAGTGCGCCCAGCGACCGGATCCGCGCGCCACCTGATCGAGGAGGCCCACCTACCCGATCGGGTGGGCGGTGCCGCTCCCGGGTAGGACGGGTAGGTTCGGGGGATGGATCCCGCCGAGTCCCCCGCCTCCCGCACCCTGCTGCAGCAGCACGCCCGCACGGTCGCCGAGCAGGCCGACCGGCACGCGGTGGCGCTGGAGTCGGTGCTCGCCGCCCTGCGCGCCGAGCGCCTCGACGACCGTGCGGCCCGCACCGTCGCGATCGACATCGCCGCGAACGCCCTGGTCGAGCTGCGCACCGCCTCGGACGAGCAGCGCAGCGCGATGCTGGAGCCCGTCGTGGGCGCGTTCGCGCGGCTCCGGAGCGACCTGCGCCCGCTCGTGCGCTTCGGCGACCTCGACGTGCAGTTCGTCGAGCCGCCCGCCACCGGGCGCGCCCTCCCCGGCGAGGTGGCGCACGCGGCCCGCGCGATCGTGCGGAGCGCCGTGCTGGCGTTCGTGGAGTCGGAGCAGACGCGCCGTGTGCGGATCCAGTGGGACTGCGACGGGCTCAACCTGCTCATCGAGATCCGCGACGACGGCCGGGGCGAGCTGACGACCCGCGACGACGCCCTGCGCCCGATCGCCGAGCGCGTGCGCGGGCTCGACGGGGAGCTCTCGGTCGCGTCGACCGCGGGCTGGGGGTCGACCCTGTCGATCCGCCTCCCCCTCGATCCGCCGGCGCAGCCCGACGGACTCGACCTCGCCGAGCTCAGTGCGCGCGAGCGGGAGGTGCTGAACCTGATCACGCTCGGCGCCTCGAACCAGCGGATCGCGGACGACCTCGGCATCAGCGGCAACACGGTGAAGTTCCACGTGTCGAACCTGCTGCGCAAGGCCGGGGCCCGCACCCGGGCGGAGCTGGCAGCGCTGGCGCGCTGATCGATCCGGGTGCCCCGTCCTGGCAGAGCCGCCCTCGCAGTGCCGCCCCCGGACGCACGGACGGGCCGCGGCGGCCGCCGAGGGTCTCCCCCTCCTGCGGCGCCGCGGCCCGTCCGGCCGATCAGCGCGCCCCGATCACTCGCTCCGGAGCAGCCCGAAGCGGAATCGGCCGGAGCCGTCGAGCGTGTCGTCGATGCCCGAGATCGTGGAGGAGGCGATGACGGTCTCCGTGCCCTCGAGGAGCGGCACGGTGATCGCCTTCTCCGCCGCGAGGCGCTGCGCCTCCTCGATCGCCGCGGTGCGCTCGTCGCCGGGGGCCAGGCTCCGCTCGCGCAGCACGACCTCGTTGTAGGCGTCGTCCTTCACGGCGGCGCCGAGGATGGAGGGGGCCTCGTCGGTGCCGTAGAGCAGGTTCAGGTAGTTGTCCGAGTCCGGGTAGTCCGCGAACCAGCCCTGCTGGTAGAGCGGGTAGGAGGTCGACTTCTCCTTCACGTACTGCGTCCACTCCGTCGACTGCAGGTCGACCGTGAACAGCCCGCTGCGCTCGAGCTGGTTCTTGATGAGCGCGTACTCGTCCGAGGTGCTGGAGCCGTAGTGGTCGGTGTTGTACTGCAGCTTGAGGTCGACGGGACCGGTGATCCCGGCCGCCTGGAGCGCGGCGGCGGCCTCGTCCGCGCTGGGACCGCCGCTCCCGTCGCCGAAGGCCTGCTCGTACGCCGGCGTCGATCCGGTCAGAGCGCTGGGGACGATCGAGTAGACCGGCGCGTAGGTGCCCTTGTAGACCTGGTCCGACAGCTCGTCGCGGTCGATCAGGTCGGCGACGGCGGTGCGGACGGCGAGCGCCTTGTCGGCGTCGGCCTCGGAGGTCGCGGAGCCGTAGGGCATGGTCTCGGGGTTGAAGACCAGGAAGCGCATCTCGGCACCGGGACCGGAGTGCACCGTCAGGCCCTCCTCGCCGCGGAGGTCCTCGGTGTCGGTCGCGTTCAGCGTGCGGTAGGCGACCGCGATCTCGCCGCGCTGGATGTCGAGCTTGAGGTTGCTCTCGTCCGCGTAGTAGCGGACGATCACGGACTCGTTGGCGGCGGCGCCGAGGAGGCCGTCGTAGGAGTCGTTGCGGGTGAGCTGCACGAGCGAGTTCAGCTTGTAGCTCGTGATGGAGTACTGCCCGCTGAAGGCGTCGCCGGCGACGATGTCGTCGTCGGTGGTGAGGGAGTCGGCCGAGAAGACGTCCTCGTCGACGATCGCGGCGGCGGGGCTGGTGAGGATCTGGGGCCAGAGGGCGTTGTCCGGGGTGGCCAGTGTGAAGACGACGGTGGAGTCGTCCTCCGCCTCGACCGAGACCATGTCCGAGAGCAGCGACGAGGGGCCGTTCGGAGCGGCGATCGCCACCTGGCGCTCGAAGGTGAAGACCACGTCCGAGGCGGTGAGCGGATTGCCGTTGGCGAAGGCGGCGTCCTCGCGCAGGGCGACGCGGTAGTGGGTGGGGTCGGTGAACTCGGCCGAGGCCGCGAGGTCCGGCACGGGATCCGTCGATCCGGGGGCGGAGGTCAGCAGCCAGGAGAAGACCTGGTTCTGCAGCGTCGCCGAGCCGAGGTCCCAGGAGCCGGCGGGATCCAGGGCGGTGACCTTGTCCGTGGTCCCCAGGAGGATCCCGGGGGGCGCCTGGGCTCCGGTGGTGCCCGGCGAGCAGGCGGTGAGGGCGACGGCCATCGCCGCACCGGCGACGAGGGGAGCCAGTACTCGGGATCTCATGGGGAACTCCTTGCGGGTCAGCCGTGCGGCGGGGATGAGGGAGGGACGCCGGGGCGCTGGGTCCATGGTGCCGAGGGAGCGTGCGTCCGGCGTCGAGTAGTCGTCGGGGTCTGCGGCCGCTCGCTTCGACAACTGTCGCACCGCGCTCCGGCGCCGCGCCCGGCCGGGAGGGCCCGGGTTCGACGTCTGCTGTGCCCCGGGCCCTCCGCCCTCGCCACCTGTCCATGGCCGCCGACCCTCCGCGTCGTCAGAGTGGAGTCCTCACGGTTCCGCGCGGGTCGGACCGGGAGAGAGAGGTCGCGGTGCGTGAGAACGTCGACACGGTCGTCATCGGAGGAGGCGCGATGGGCTCCGCCACCGCCTGGCAGCTGGCCCAGCGCGGCACCGACGTGGTGCTCCTCGAGCAGTTCGGCCCCGGCCACGAGAACGGCGCGTCCCACGGCCGCACCCGGAACTTCAACGAGGCCTACGCCGCCGACGACTACCTCGACCTCCTCGGCGAGGCCTCCCGGCTCTGGGACCGGCTGAGCGTCGAGGAGGGCACGACGCTGCTCGACCGGGTCGGCCTCGTGAACCTCGGACCCGTCGGTCCCCTCCGCGCGGTCCGGGAGGCGCACCGCGCCCGCGGCGTCGCGAGCGAGCTGATCTCCGCCGCCGAGGCCCGCGACCGCTGGCCGGCGCTCCGCTTCGAGAGCGAGGTGCTGCACGTCCCCAGCAGCGGACGCGTCCGCGCCGCCGACGCTCTGCTCGCGCTGCGGGCCGGCGCCGAGCGCCGCGGCGCCCGCTTCCGCTACGACACCCCCGTCCGCGGGATCGACGTCGTCGGACCGGACACCGTGATCGTGACGACCGACGACACCGAGTACCGTGCCCGACGGGTCGTCGTCACCGCGGGAGCATGGACGCAGCCCCTCCTCGCCGGCCTCGTGCCGCTGCGCCCCCTCCGGGTCTCGGAGGAGCACCCCGCGCACTTCCGGCTCCGCATGCCCGACGCGGCGTGGCCGAGCTTCAACCACACGCCCGACCCGGACCGCGCCGACCACGCGTACTTCCTCAGCCCCGTCTACGGCATGCTCACGCCGGGCGAGGGCCTGAAGGTCGGCTGGCACGGAGTGGGCAGGAGCGTCGATCCGGACGCCCGCACCCGCCGCCCGGTCGCCGAGCAGCTCGCGGCCCTCCGCCGCTACGTGGCGGAGTGGATCCCGGGCGCTGACGCGGAGGTCTGCGACGTCATCAGCTGCACGTACACGATGACCCGCAACGAGGACTTCATCCTCGACCGCAGCGGGCCGATCGTCGTCGGAGCGGGCTTCTCCGGCCACGGGTTCAAGTTCACCCCGGCGATCGGGCGGGTCCTCGCGGACCTGTCCGAGGGCGTCGCCGCCCCCCGCCGCTTCGCCGCGACGGCGCGTCCGGTGCTCGCCGGTCCGGTCCTGTAGGGCGGACGGCCTGCGGAGCGGGCGCGCACCGGGGCGGACGCCTGACCGACCGACCCTCGCAGGAGCGGACGCCTGCCCGACCGGACACGCTTGAGCGGACGCCTGCCCGACCGGACGCGCGCCGAGGCGGGCGCCCGCAGGAACGGACGCCCGCTGAGCCGGACCAGGTGCCGCCCGGTCCGGCCCGCCGTCAGCCCGCGGCCGCCAGCTCGTCCCGGCTCGCGGCGGCCAGCGCCTCCCGGGCCGCGCGCTGGAGCGCGGGATCCGGCACGGGGAGCGATGCCAGGAGCTTCTGCGTGTACGCCTCGCGGGGCGAGCGGAGCACCTCGGCGGTCGACCCCTGCTCCACGACCGCGCCCTGCCGCAGGACGACCACCCGGCCGGCCACGCGGTCGACGACGGCGAGGTCGTGGCTGACGAAGAGGCAGCCGAAGCCGAGCGCGCCCTGCAGCTCGGCGAACAGCTCGAGCACGGTCGCCTGCACGGAGACGTCGAGCGCGCTGGTCGGCTCGTCGGCGATGAGCAGGCGCGGGCGCAGCGCGATGGCCCGGGCGAGCGAGGCCCGCTGCCGCTGCCCGCCGGAGAGCTCGTGGGGGAAGCGGTCGGCGAAGGCGCGGGGCAGGCGGACCGCGTCGAGCAGATCCAGGACCTCCTCGCGCACGCCGGCGGCCGACTCCGCGCGCCCGTGGATGACGAACGGCTCGGCGATGCACTCGCCGATGGTCAGGAACGGGTTGAAGCTGGTCGCCGGATCCTGGAAGACGAAGCCGAGGTCGGCGCGCGCGGCGGCACCGAGGGAGGCGCGGCGCCCGACGAGCTCGGAGCCGAGGACCCGGAGCGAGCCGCCGGTCGCGGGGACCAGCCCGGCGATCGTCCGGGCGAGCGTCGTCTTGCCCGAGCCCGACTCCCCCACGAGGCCCAGGACCTCGCCGGGGGCGAGCGTCAGCGAGAGGTCGGCGATCGCCGTGAAGGAGGGCTTGCCCAGGCGCCCCGGGTAGACGATCTCGAGCCGCTCCGCCACGACGAGCGGCTCGCTTCCCGGAGCGGGCTCGGGCCCCGCAGCGCCGGGCGCGCCGATCCGCGGGACCGCGGCCAGGAGCGAGCGGGTGTACTCGTGCTGCGGAGCGGAGAACAGCGACTGCACGTCCGCGGTCTCGACGATCCGGCCGCCGTTCATCACGATCACGCGGTCGGCCAGGTCGGCGACGACCCCCATGTTGTGCGTGATGAGGAGCATCGACCCGCCGAGATCGCGCCGCAGCGTGCGCAGGAGCTCGAGGATCTCGGCCTGCACGGTCACGTCCAGCGCGGTCGTCGGCTCGTCGGCCACGATCAGCGGGGCGCCCTGGATCAGCGCCATCGCGATCACGATCCGCTGCTTCTGCCCGCCCGAGAACTGGTGCGGGTAGTCGTCGATCCGCCGCTCGGGATCGGGGATCCCGACGGTCCGGAGGATCCGGACGGCCTCGGCCCGCGCCTCGCGGCGGCCGAGGGAGGTGTGCGCGCGGAGCCCCTCGACGATCTGCCAGCCCACAGTGAAGACCGGGTTGAGCGCGGTCGACGGCTCCTGGAACACCATCGCCGCCGCCGCTCCCCGCAGCCGCCGCATCGTCTTCTCGGGGGCGCCGACGATCTCGACGTCGCTCCCGCCGTGGCGGAGGCGGATGCTGCCGGAGACGACGGCCGACTCCGGCAGCAGCCCGAGGACCGCCTTGCCGGTGACGGTCTTGCCAGAGCCCGACTCCCCCACGAGGGCGACGATCTCCCCCGGCGCGACGTCGAGGTCGACGCCCTCGAGCGCCTGGACCGGGCCGTGGTCGGTGTCGAAGACGACGCGGAGGTCGCGGATGCTCAGTACGGCGGTCATCGCCGGGCCTTTCTCTGGCTGCGGCGGCGGACGCGCAGGCGGGGGTCGGACAGGTCGTTGAGGCTCTCGCCGACGAGGGTGATCCCGAGCACGACGATCATGATCGCGGCGCCGGGAGCGACGCAGGTCCACCAGATCCCGCTCGTGACGTCCTGCACCGAGCGGTTGAGGTCGTAGCCCCACTCGGCGGCGGAGGTGGGCTCGATGCCGAAGCCGAGGAAGCCGAGGCCGGCCAGCGTCATGATCGCCTCGGAGGCGTTCAGCGTGATGATCACGGGCAGGGTGCGGGTGGAGTTGCGGAGCACGTGGCGGATCAGGATCCGCCGGTCCCGCGCGCCCATCACGCGCGCCGACTCCACGAAGGACTCGGAGACGACCCGGAGCACCTCCGCCCTGACCACCCGGAAGTACTGCGGCACGAAGACGACGGTGATCGACATCGCCGCGGCGAGGACTCCGCCCCACAGGCTCGACTGGCCGCCCGAGATCACGATCGACAGGACGATCGCGAGCAGGAGGCTCGGGAAGGCGTACACGGCGTCGGCGACGACCACGAGGATCCTGTCGAGCCAGCCGCCGACGTAGCCCGACACCGCGCCGAGCAGCACGCCCGCCGCGACCGAGGTCAGGAGCGACAGGGCGATCACCTGGACCGCGGTCCGCGCTCCCCACAGGGTGCGCGAGAGGACGTCGTAGCCGCCGACCGTGGTGCCCAGCAGGTGCTGCCCGCCGGGCGGCTGCTGCGCGCCGAAGTTGCGGCCGTCGACGGCGAGCTGGTCGTAGCCGAACGGGGCCAGCAGCGGCGCGCACGCGGCGACGATCACGAGGGCGCCGACCAGCGCGAGGCCGATCAGGAGCATCGCCCGCTGGGACCCGGTGCTGCTGCGCACCTGCGCGACGAGGGGGAGGCGGTCCCGCAGCGGACGCGGCGGAGCGGAGACGGTCGTCATGTCAGAACCTCACTCGGGGGTCGATCAGGGCGGCGAGGACGTCCACCGCGAAGTTCGTGACGGCGACGATGATGGCGAGCACCGCGACGATCCCCTGCACGGCGACGAAGTCGCGGGCGGCGAGGTACTGGCCGAGCATGAAGCCCAGCCCGCGCCACTCGAACGTGGTCTCGGTGAGGACCGCACCGCCCAGGAGCATCGCGATCTGCATGCCGATGACGGTGATGATCGGGATGAGGGCGGGCCGGAAGGCGTGGCGGGAGACGAGCCTCCCCTCCGAGACCCCGCGGGAGCGGCCGGCCTCGACGTAGCCCGCCTGCAGGGTGCCGATCATGTTGGTTCGCACGAGGCGGAGGAAGGTGCCCGCGGTGAGCAGGCCGAGCGTGAGGCCCGGGAGGACCGCGTGGGCGAGCACGTCGGTCACTGCGGAGCTGCTCCCGGAGCGCAGCGCGTCGACGAGGAAGAGCCCGGTCGGCTGCTGCAGCGTCGTGAGCATCAGCTCCGTCCCGGTGCTCGAGCGGCCCGCCGTGGGCACCACGTCGAGGACGACGCCGAAGACGAGCTTGAGCAGGAGCCCGGCGAAGAAGACGGGGGTCGCGTAGCTGAGGATCGCGAGGACCCGCAGGACGATGTCGGGCGTCCGGTCCCGCTTGCGGGCGGCGATCGCGCCGAGCGGCACGCCGACGACCAGGGCGACCAGGAGCGCGTAGACGGCGAGCTCGAAGGTGGCGGCGCCGTACACGGCGAGGACCTCGGTGACCGGGCGGTTGTCGCTGATGGTGGTGCCGAAGTCGCCGCGCAGGACGCCCCCGAGGTAGTCGACGTACTGCACCAGCACGGGGCGGTCGTAGCCGGCGGCGGCCACCCGGGCGGCCAGCTCGGCCCCGGAGAGCCGTCCGCCGAGGGCGGCGGTGATCGGATCGCCGGTCAGGCGCATCAGGAAGAAGACCATCGTGACGAGGATGAGCACCGTCGGGACGATCAGCAGGAAGCGGAGGAAGAGATAGCGCAGGAGAGGGTTCGAGGCGCTCTTCACGCCGCGACGCCCGGGGAGGACGAGGGGCAGTGAGACGGACACGGGGCTCCTTCCGGCAGGGCCGGTCGCTCCGGCCCGTCTCACGCTAGGGAGTGGGTCAGGCGCTCCTCGCCGTCAGGATTCGCGTTCTCGGAGCGGCCGTTCCGACAGCTGTCTGAACGGCTCCGGAGCGCCTCGCGCGCTCACCTGCGCGCGGGAAGAGGGGACTGCGGCTTGGTCACTCCGTAGGCGAAGGAGGTCTCGATCGAGGCCAGGGCGGGGATCATCCGGATCCTCGTGCGCACCAGCGTCTCGTACCCCTCGAGGTCCTCGACGGCGATCTTGAGGAGGAAGTCGCTGTCGCCCGCCATCAGGTACGCCTCCGTCACGTGGGGGATCCCGCGAATGGCCGTCTCGACCTGCTCGACGATCTCGGGGCTGTGGCTCTCGAGGCGCAGGCGCACGAAGGCGGTGATGGCCAGGCCCACCGCGCGGGGGTCGACGACGGCGCGGTAGCCGATCAGCACGCCGTCCTCCTCGAGCCGGCGCACGCGGCGCAGACACGGTGAGGGCGAGAGGCCCACCCGGTCGGCGAGGTCCTGGTTGCTGAGCCGGCCGTCCTGCTGGAGCTCCTGCAGGATGCGCATGTCGATGTCGTCCATACCGCCGATCCTGGCAGATCCTGCCGCTACCACCGGATTCCGCGCTCGGATCCGCAATCGCCAGCCTCCTCCCCCGACCTAGCCTCGGAGGGTCGGCATCAACCGGCCCCGCCGAGAGGACCGCCATGACCAGATCCGCCCTCACCGGGACCGTCGCGATGATCGCGACCGTGGCCACCTGGGCCGGATTCGCCCTGAGCATCCGCGGGATCGGCGGGTCGGGCCTCACCACGGTCGACGTCGCGCTCCTGCGCTTCGGGATCCCGCTGCTGGTGCTGGCACCGGCGCTCCCCGGCGCGATCCGGGCGATCCGGCGCGAGTCGCCGCTCACCCTCGCCTGCCTCGCGGTCGGCGCCGGGCTGCCCTACTTCCTCACGGCCGCCGCGGGCGGGAGCCTGACGAGCGCGGCGCTCGTGGGCCTGGTGATCCCCGGCTCGGTGCCGGTCTTCGTCGCTCTGCTCGCGCTCCTGCTGATGCGCGAGCGCCCGAGCGGCGCCCGCCTGGCCGGACTGGGCGCGATCGTCGTCGGCGTCGTCGTCATCGTGGTGCTCACCTCGGCGGCGTCGGTCGCCCTGGGCATCGGCATCCTGCTCGCCGCCGGGATCCTCTGGGCCGTGTACACGCTGGGCCTCCGGCGGACCCGGCTGACCCCGGTCGCGGTGCTCGTGGTGGTCTGCGCCCCCTCCTTCCTCCTGAGCCTCGTCGCGGCGGTCACCGGCGCCCTGCCCTCCACCCTGTTCTCGGGGTCGGCCGATCCGAGCGCCGTCGCGGTGTTCGGCCTCGTCCAGGGCGTCGGCGTCGGGATCGTCGCCGCGCTCGCCTACACCGTCGCCGTCCGCTCCCTGGGCGCGGGCCGCGCCGCGGCCTTCGGGTCGCTGAGCCCCGTCGTCACCGCCCTGGTCGCGCTGCCGCTCTTCGGCGAGACGCTGCCGGCGAGCGAGGTCGTCGGGCTCGCCCTGATCGTGCTCGGCGTGATCGTCGCGAGCACGGCGCGCCGGACCGCCCCGCCCGTGCCCGACCCCGTCCCCTCCCTCTCCCGCCCGACCCCCTCCAGGAGCCACCGATGATCGTCACCGCGCACAGCCTCGCTCCCGACCCCGTCTGGGAGCTCACCCGCCGCTACGCCGCCGACCCCCGGCCCGACCGCCTCGACCTGACCCTCGGCGTGTACCGCGACGAGAACCTGCAGGCCCCTGTGATGGACGCCGTCCACGACGCGGAGCGCCTCCTGCTCGGGCGGCGCGAGTCGAAGCAGTACCGGGGGCCGAGCGGCCACCCCGCCTTCACGGCGCGGATGAGCGCGCTCCTCCTCGGCGAGGACCTGGCGCAGCGGGCGATCGGCGTGCAGACCGTCGCGGGCACCGGCGCGCTGCGGCTGCTGGCCGAGTTCCTCGCGCACTTCGAGCCGGGGCGGCGCGTGATCCTCGGTGCCCCCTCCTACGTGAACCACGCCCCCGTGCTGCGCGCGGCCGGCCTCGACATCCACGCCGTCCCCTTCCTGGACGCGTCGGGCCGCCCCTGGCTGGAGCCGACCGTCGACGCCCTGCGCTCCGCCCGGCCCGGCGACGCGGTGCTCCTCCAGGGCAACTGCCACAACCCCTCCGGAGCCTCGCTGACGCCCGCGATGTGGGACCGGCTGACCGACGAGATCGTCCGGGCGGGCGTGATCCCCTTCATCGACCAGGCCTACTACGGGCTGGGCGACGGCCTCGAGGAGGACCTCGCGGGGATGCGGCGGCTGCTCGCCCGCGTGCCGGAGGGCATCGTCTCGGTCAGCTGCTCGAAGGCGTTCAGCCTCTACAGCGAGCGCGTCGGCTGCGCCCTCCTCCTCCTGGACCCGTCCGGCACTCCGGGTGCGATGAGCACCCTCGAGGCGATCGCTCGGGCGGCCTACTCGCAGCCCCCGCACCACGGAGCGGCCATCGTGGCGACGATCCTCGGCGACGAGGATCTCGAGCGCTCGTGGCGCGACGAGCTCGAGCGGATGCGGAACCGGGTCACCCGGCTCCGGGACGGCCTCATCGGCGGCGCTCTCGCGGCCGGCGCCCCCGCCCGCTTCGCCGCCCTCCGCGACCAGCGGGGCCTGTTCCTCTCTCTCCCGCTGTCGCCGACGGCCATGCACCGCCTCCAGCACGACTTCGGCGCCTACGGGCTCCCGTCGGGGCGGATCAACCTGGCCGGCGTCCCCCGGACCGCGGTCGACCGGCTCGCCTCCGCGCTGGCCGAGGTGGCGGCCGAGGACGACGCCGTCCGGGCGGTGGCCTGATGGACCGGCGGGAGCGCGCCCGGCTGCTCGACGAGCTCATCGCCCTGCCGACCGTCTCGGCCGATCCCTCGCGCCTCGGCGACCTGCGCCGGAGCGCCACCCTGCTCGCCGACGCCCTGCGGGAGCGCGGCTTCGACACCCGGCTCGTCGAGGACGACGCCGGCCGCCCCTCGGTCGTGGGCACGCGCGGACTGCTCCCCGGCGTCCCCTCCGCTCTGCTCTACGCGCATCACGACGTGCAGCCCGCGGGCGCCGGCTGGACGTCTGACCCCTTCGTGCCGCTGCACCGGGGGGATGTGGTCACCGGACGCGGCAGCGCCGACAACAAGGCCGGCGTCGTGGCGCACCTCGCGGCGATCGACGAGCTCCGCCCCGACCGGCGGCTCGGCCTGATCGTCGTCCTCGACGGCGGCGAGGAGGTCGGCTCCCCCGGAGCGCCCGCCCTGCTCGCCGGGCTCGCCCTGGAGGAGGCGCCCGCGCTGGTCCTCGTGAACGACGGCGTGAACGCGGCCCGCGGCACTCCGTCGCTGACGCAGTCGCTCCGCGGGCTGCTCGCCGTCGACGTCGAGGTCGCCGTGATGGACGAGCCCGCGCACAGCGGCGTGAACGGCGGAGGAGCGGTCGACGCCCTGACCGCGTTCTGCCGACTGGCCGCCTCCCTCCACGACGAGCGGGGCGAGGTGGCCGTGCCGGGGCTGCGGGTCGGCGCGCCGGCGACCGCCCGCGTCGATCCGGACGCCTTCCGGGCCCGGCTCGGACTGCTCGACGGGGTGCACGTCGCCGACGACCTCGCGACCGCCCTCTGGGCCTCTCCCGCCCTCTCCGTGCTCGCGATCGACGCGCCGCGGATCGCGGAGTCGGCGAACGTGCTGCTCCCCCGGGTGCGCGCGCGCGTCTCGCTCCGGGTGCCGCCGGGGCTCGCGATGGACGACGCGGCCGCCGCGCTCCGGGCGCACCTGCTCGCGCAGCGGCCCTTCGGTGCGCACGTGCGCGTGGACGAGGTGAGCCGGAGCGAGCCGTGGAGCGACGCGCGCATCTCCGGCGTCGTGGTCGCCGCGCTGCAGGACGCGTGGGGGCGCTCGCCCGACCTGCTCGGAGGCGGCGGCGGCATCCCCGTCGTCAGCGCCCTCTCGGCGGCGTTCCCGGAGTCGGTCCTCTGCATCACGACCGTCGCCGACGCCGAGTCGAGGGTCCACGGGCCCGACGAGAACGTCGACCTGCGGGAGCTGGACCGCGCCGTCGCCGCGGAGGCCGCGGTCCTCGACGCCCTGGCCCTGCCGCAGGACTGACGAGAGCCGGCCGCCCCCACCGCTCAGCGGGAGGGACGGCCGGCTCTCGTGCACGTCAGCGGCTCAGCGCCGGGCCTTCAGCGCACGGGTGGCAGCGCACGGCCTTCAGCGCATCGCCTTCAGCACCCGGTCGCCGGCCATCTCGGCGATCATCGACGCCTCGTCCGGGTAGAGGGCGGGGTCGACGCGGTCGAGGCGGAACGGCTCCGGATCGGCGAAGGGCTCGGTGCCGGTGATCATCTCGGCGACGAGACGGCCCATGCCCGGCCCGTGCGTCACTCCGGACTCGTTGTCGCCCGCCAGCACCCAGAGGCCGTCGCACGCGGGGACGGGCCCGATGTAGAGGCCGCCGTCGACGGAGTAGACGGGCATGCCCTGGATGATCTCGGCGGTGCCGAGCCCTGCGAGCGCCGGGAACACCTCGGCGACGGACGCCTGGTAGTCGCGCTGAGCCTCGATCAGCTGCGGCGAGACGGGGCGGGCGAACGCACGCGCCAGCCCCTCCTCGCGCTCCAGCACCGAGACGCGGCGGTAGGCGAAGCCGCCGCCCCACGAGAACGCGCCGCGCAGCTCGCGCAGCCACAGGCCCAGGTCGAGGCTCTGGATCGTCGGCATCAGCGGCGAGAGCCCGGCCTGCTCCGAGACGAAGCGGGTGGCGACGGTGGGGATGAGCGGGAGCGCCCGGCCCACGGTGCCCAGGAGCGCCGGGGTCCAGGCTCCGGCGGCGAGCACCACGGTCGCCGCGTCGACGACACCCGCCGTGGTCTCGACACCGGTCACCCGGTCGCCGTCCCGGCGGATCCCGGTCGCCTCGGTGCCCCACGAGAAGCGGACGCCCAGCGCCTCCGCGCGGCGGAGGACCTCCTGGAGCGCGAGCCCGGTGGTGACCTGGATCGCCTCGGGGAGCAGCACTCCGCCGACGACGCTCGCCGGGTCGACCGCGCCGAAGGTCATCGACGCGACCTCGTCCGCGTCCAGCGCGCGGGTCCCGGGGGACGCCAGCGGGTGGCGCACGATGCCCTCGACGAGGGTGGTGAGGGTCGTCTCGGTGCGGGCGATCGCGATGTTGCCGTTGGCGGCGAACTCGATCTCGACGCCGGCGTCGTGCAGGCCCCGGTAGAAGGAGAGGCCGTACTCCTCGAGGGGCACGGCGTGGGTGCCGATCCGGCGGTTGCTGTCGGCGCCGTAGCGGGCGACGAAGCCGGCTCCGGCCGGGGTGGTGCCGCTCAGCGGCGAGCCGGCGTCGATCACCGTGACGTCGCGGGCGCCGAGCTCGATCAGGTGGAGGGCGGCCGAGGCGCCGATGATGCCCGCGCCGACGACGCAGACGGGTCCAGGATTCGAAGGCATGCCCGATGGTAGGCAGAGCGGGGGTCCCGGGGGCACGTGCTGCTGTCGAAGGGGCGGAGGGGGCGGCTCGACGGCTGTCGGAGGGTCAGCCCTCGGTGATCCGGACGTAGGGCGACATCCGGAACCAGAGCTGCAGCATCAGCCGGGTGTCGCCGTCGGCGAGGTCGAGCCCGGTCGTCTCGGCGAAGCGGCCGAGCCGGTAGTAGACGGTGGTGCGGTGCAGGTGCAGGTCGGCGCCGGTCTGCACGACGTTGCCCGCGTTCGCGAGGAAGGTCCGCACCGCGAGGATGTTGTCCTCGGACTGCTCCTGCATGGCCCGCCCGAGCTCGGGCGGAACCAGGTGCGACCGCAGTGTCTCGGGGAGCAGCGCCGCGAGCATCCCATCGAGCCCCGACTCGTCCCAGCGGACCGCGCCCGCCTCCGTCGCTCCCGCGACCCGCGCCGCGCACTCGGCCTGCTCGTGCGAGTGCAGCACGCCGTCGAGCCCGGGCACGAGCGCCCCGACCCCGATCGTCGCCGCGATGCCCGCGCCGTCGAGGCCGCGGCGGAGCGACTCGACGAGCGCGGCGATCCGGTCCTCGGCGGGTGCGACCGAGTAGCCGACCAGCACGACCACGCCCTGGTCGGTCCGCGCGACGGCGGCACCGGAGCTGTGCTGCGCGACGGCTCGCGCGATCACACGGACCGGGGCGCCGATCGAGCGGTCGCCCTCGCCCTTCGCGATCACCAGGCCGAGCACCTGGTACGCGACGCAGCCGCGGAAGATCCCCGCCGCCGCGATCTCCTCGGCCGCGTCGACCCGGTCGTCCGACCGGTCCGAGAGGAGCGCGAGCACCTGCGCCTCGACCTGCTGGAGGCCGTCGTCGAAGGTCATCGCGCGGCGGACGAGCACGGTCCGCATGTCGTCGACCGCGCGGTCGACGGCGTCGAAGTCCGCGGCCGTGAGGGTCTCGTCGTCGATGATCCAGATCACCGCGGCGAGCTCGCGGTCGACGCGCACGGGAGCGACGTACCGCCGCCGGAGGCCCAGCTCGGGCGCCGCGTCGGTGAAGAACGCCGCGGTCGCGCGCAGCACGCCGGCCTGCCGGGCCCACTCCGCCCGCTCCGGCGTCACCGAGCGCCCCACCAGCGACTCCACCCGGGCGGAGTCCTCGTCGCCGAAGTGGGCGCTGTGCGCGAGGAGCTGCAGCTCCGCGTCGTCGACGGCGACCGAGCGCCCCAGCACCCCCGCCAGGCGCTCGACGATGTTCTGCAGCGGCTCGGGCGAGAATCCTTGGCCTTCGGGCGGCATCGTCTGCTCCTCCTGGACGGATGCTCCGGCGGCACCGTGGCTTCACCGTAGACCAGCGCGGCGCCTGCGCCGACGAACCGGCGGTGCGGATCCGGGCGGGGCGGCGAGCGCCGCGCACGGCGCGACGCCGGCCCCGCGGGAGGGAGCCGGCGTCGTGCCGTCGCGGTTCCGGCTACTCGAGCAGCTTGCCCGCGGTGGCGACCTCGCCGCTGATCAGCGCCTGGATCTCCTCCGGCACCGCGGGGATCTCCTCGCGCGTGATCCCCGTGGAGGGCGACCAGACGAGGTTCACCTGGAGGGCCGGGTCGATGTCCGGGTAGTCGCTGCGGTTGTGGCAGCCGCGGCTCTCCCGGCGCTCGAGCGCTGCCTCGAGGGTGGCCCGCGCGGCCATCGCGGCCGACTTGAGGTCGAAGGCGTGGGCGAGGTCCTGGAAGCCGGCGATGTCCGGGTGCACGCCGATGTCGGCGATGCGCGCCTCGATCGCGTCCAGCTCGGCGAGCCCGGCGAGCAGGCCCTCCTCGTCGCGGACGACTCCGGCGTGCTCGGTCATCGTGTTGCGGATCGCGCGCTGCAGAGCGCGGACGTTCTCGGCGCCGTCGGCCGCGAGCAGGCCGGCGATCTCGTCGCGGGCGACCTGGACGGACGCGGCCGAGCGCGTCTGGGCGGTCAGTGAGGCGGAGTACTCCGCCGCCGCCTGCCCGACGATCCGGCCGAAGACCAGCAGCTCGATCAGCGAGTTGCCGCCGAGGCGGTTGGCGCCGTGCAGTCCGCTGGAGGCCTCTCCGATCGCGTAGAGCCCGGGGACGTCGGTGCTGTGGTCGTCCGAGCGCACCCAGACCCCGCCCATCGAGTAGTGCGCCGTGGGCGCGATCTCGATCGGGTCCTTCGTGATGTCGAGCATCTGCAGCTCGAGCATCGTCTGGTACACCCGCGGCAGCCGGGTCATGATCGTCTCGCGCGGCAGGTGCGAGACGTCGAGCCAGACCCCGCCGTTGGGCGTGCCGCGACCCTCCTTGATCTCGGTGTAGCAGGCGAGGGCGACGCGGTCGCGGGTCGAGAGCTCGAGGCGCTCGGGTTCGTACTTGCCCATGAAGCGCTCGCCGAGGCCGTTGCGGAGGATGCCGCCCTCCCCGCGGGCCGCTTCGGAGATCAGCGTGCCCGCCGCGTTCTCGGGCTCGATGATGCCCGACGGGTGGAACTGGACGAGCTCGGGGTCGCGCAGGCGGCCGCCGGCCTCGACGGCCAGGCGGAACGAGTCGCCCGTGTTCTCGTCGCGGCGGGAGGAGGTGCGGCGCCAGATGCGGTTGTGCCCGCCCGCGGCGAGGATCACCGCATCCGCGTGGATCAGGTAGCGGGTGCCGTCGACGAGGTCGAAGCCGTAGGCGCCGAACACTGCTCCGTCCTCGTTGACGAGGATGCGCGTGACGTACACGGTGTCCAGGATCGGGATCTCGAGCTGGGCGGCCCGGTTGACGAGCGTGCGCTGGATCTCGAGGCCGGTGTAGTCGCCCGCGAAGGCGGTCCGGCGGTAGGTGTGCGCGCCGAAGAAGCGCTGCGAGATGCGGCCGTCGTCCTCGCGGGCGAACGGCATGCCGTAGCGCTCGAGGTCCTGGATGCCGCGGGCGGCGTTGGAGGTGACGATCTCGACCGTGTGCGGGTTGGCGAGCTGGTAGGACTCGGTGATGGTGTCGGCCGCGTGCTGCTGCCAGCTGTCGTCGGGGTCCATCGTGGCGAGGGCGGCGTTGATGCCGCCGGCGGCGAGGGAGGTGTGCGCGTCCGACTTCGAGCGCTTGCCGAGCGCGAGGACGTCCACGCCCGCCTCGGCGAGCTCGATCGCGGCGCGCAGGCCCGATCCGCCGGTGCCGATGACGAGGACGGAGGTGGAGATCCGACGCTCCGGTGCGGTGGTCTCTGAAGTGGTCATGCCTCCACGCTAGGCACGGCGCTTCGATTACTCCAATGCATAATGCTGGGCACAGCCATGCGCATAGGGTATGCATATGGATCTCGAGCAGCTCACCGGATTCGTCGAGGTCGCCCGCCTCGGCAGCTTCACCCGCGCCGCCGAGGAGCTGCATCTCGCGCAGCCCTCGCTGAGCCGCCGGATCGCCGCGCTGGAGCAGGACCTCGGCTCCGAGCTCTTCCACCGGGCGCGCTCCGGCAGCACCCTCACACCGGCCGGGGAGCTGCTGCTGCCGCTCGCCCGGCGCATGCTCGCCGACGCCGGATCGGTGCGCCGCGAGCTGGCCGAGCTGGCCGGGCTCGAGCGCGGCCGGGTGCGGTTCGGCGCGACGCCGACGCTCTGCATCAGCCTCGTCGCGGAGGTGCTGCACGCGTTCCACTCCGCGCATCCCGCCGTGGAGCTGCACCTCGCCGAGGACGGGTCGCGGAGCCTCTTCGACCAGCTGGCACGGGGCGAGCTCGACCTGGCGCTGGTGACGACCTCGACCGCGGCCGCTCCCGGCGCCTTCACGGTGACGCCGCTGCTCGTCGAGGAGCTCGTCGTGGTCTCCTCCGCCGCGGAGCCTCCCCTCGCCGCGACCGGCGCGCTCGACCTGGCCGCGGTCGCCCGCCTCCCGCAGATCGTCTTCAACTCCAGCTACGACCTGCGCCGCACGACCGACGCCGCGTTCGCCGCCGCGGGCCTGGAGCCGGACGTGGTGCTGGAGGGCGCCGAGATGGACGCGGTGCTGCGCTTCGCCGAGCGGGGCCTGGGCGTCGCGGTCGTCCCGGCGATGGTGCTGCAGGGGCGCCCGGGGCTGCGCTCGATCCGCATCGAGGAGCCGACGCTCGAGAAGCCCACGCTGACCCGGACGATCAGCCTCGCGCGCCCGGCGGACCTCGCGCCGACCGCCGCGGCGCGGGTCATGCAGCGCACCATCGCGGCGACCGCCCGCGCCTTCGCCGCCCAGGCCGGCGGCACGATGCGCCTGGCCGACAGCCGCTGACCGAGCGGGGGCCTCGAGGCGCCGCTGCTCGACCAGCAGGACGGCGCACATGCTGATCGAGCGGCCCCGGAGGGGCGCATCGAGATCTCCCCCGCACGCGCAGGAGCGCCCCCGGCCCCGCAGGGCCGGGGGCGCTCCCCGATGGTTCAGCCGTGCGCTACGAGCACGGGCGCGCCGCGTACGGAGCGCTCACCTCCGTCTCGACGGGGGCGCCGTTCATCGTGGCCGTGGCCTCGACGGTCACCGCACCGGCGGGCAGGTTCGCCTGACGGGTGGTGAAGGCGTGCGACACGGTCTTGCCGGGCGCCACCGAGGTGAACGACTTCGTGCCGGACGTCGACGTGAAGGTCACGCCGACGGGGACGTCGGAGCCGTTGCTCGCCTGGACGGTGACGATCGCCTTGCCCGCGATGCAGCGGGTCGCCGCGCTCGCCGTGATGTCGAGCGCCGGAGCCGCCTCGCCCTCGGTGAAGGCGAAGGTGTCGAGCTCGAACAGGTCGCCGGAGGGTCCGGAGTAGCTGAAGAACACGTCGTGCACTCCGGTCGCTCCGGTCAGCGCGGCGCTGACGTCGGTCCACTCACCGGTCGTCCCGTTCACCGCGACGGTGCCCGCGACGGGCCCGGTCTCGGAGTCGAGGCGGACGGTGACGGTGCCGCCGGCCTGCAGCGTCTTGGCCTTCGCGGTGAACGTCGCGGCTCCGGTGTCCCCGAAGTCGACGGCCGACAGCGCGGTCCAGTCGCCGTTGTCGAGGTCCTTCAGCACGAGGTTCTGGGTCGCGCCCGCGGCGGGGGTGCCGAGCGGCGCCGTCGCGATGCCCTTGCTCCAGCCGATGGTCTCGGCCGGGAAGGTGCGGTACGGATCGAAGTCCTTCACCTGGTCGACGCCCTTGTAGTCGCCGACCACCTGCTGCACCGTGCCGTCGGCGTTGAACTGCAGCTCCTGGATGTGCGGGCTGCGATACCCCTGGGTGGTGTCGCCGTTGATCCGCTTGTTGAGCGTCGGCGCGTGGTAGGTGAAGTAGTACTTGCCGCCCAGCTCGAAGACCGACTGGTGGTTGTTGCCGCCGGTGCCGGCTCCGAAGAAGCGGCTCTGGTTCGGGAACATCACGCCGGCGTAGTTCTCCTTGGGCCAGGACATCGGGTCGTCCGAGATCATGTAGCCGATCTCGCCGCCGCCCGGGTAGCCGGGCTCGCGGGTCTGGTTGCCGCCGAAGTCGTTGCCGCCGAAGTGGGACGAGTACGAGAGGTAGTACTTGTCCTGGCGCTTGAACACCTGGGCCGCCTCGAACGCGACGGGCGCGTCCACGACGGCGGAGGTGCCCTGGGTCGAGATCATGTCGTCGCCGAGCTCGATCACGCGGATGTTCTTCGGGTTGTTGAAGCGCTCGGCCGCGGGGAGCGCGGTCGAGGCGGGTCCGCCTCCGAAGAACAGGTAGCCCTGGCCGTCGTCGTCGACGAGCGGTGCCGGGTCGAACTTCCACGCGACCGCCTCGGCGCCCGGGGTGGACGCGTTGATGAGCGTGGAGGTGCGCTGGCTGGTCCACGGGCCCACCGGCGAGTCGCCGGTGATCACGTTGCTGGAGCCGCCGCCGTTGGCGTAGTAGAGGAAGTACTTGTCGACGCCGTTCACGGTCTTCTTCGCCATGCCGGGAGCCCACGAGTTGCCGGTGTAGGGCGCGACGCCGGTGGAGCCGGCGACCTGGATCTCGCCGTGGTCGGTCCAGTTGACGAGGTCGTCCGAGGAGATCACGGTGATCTGGTTGATCTTGCCGTAGTCGATTCCCGCCGAGACGCCCGTGGCGGGGTTCGGAGCGTAGCCCTGGGTGTCGTTCGTCATGTACATGTACACGCGGCCGTTCTCGACGAAGCCGAAGCCGTCGGCGCCGAACTTCCAGCCCATGAGCGGGTTGTGGTCGCCCGGGATCTTGCCCACGACCTCGATGGTGCGCGAGGCGGGCGCGGGCGGCGCCGCTCCGACCAGCGAGACGTCGTCGAGCTTGTAGTCCATGAGGTGCGTCTCGGGCGCGGCCGAGGGAGTCGCGGTCCACGGCGTCTCGAAGAAGAGGCGCGCGGTCGCGACGCTCTGCCCGGCGGGGATGGTGAACGATCCGTTGATCGTCGCCCACTGCCCCTTCGTGGCCGTGACGCTCGCGAGGTTCGTGTAGGTGCCTCCGCCGTAGTGCATGGTGGCGAAGAACTGCTTGGTCGCGGGGCTCGCGGCGTTCTCGTACTTGATCTGCGCCTTGACCTGGTAGGTCTGGCCGGCGACGACCTTGCCGCTGAGGTCCTGCATGGCGCCCGCGCCGGTGGTCGTGCGACCCGTGACGAGCGCTGCGGCGGTGCCGGTGCGCGCGTCCGTGGTCGTCGCGATGGCGCCGGCGTCGGCGGCGTTGCCGTTGTTGACGAACCAGCTGCTGATGCCGCTCTCGAAGCCGCCGTTGACGATGAGCTCCGCCTCAGCGGCGGACGAGGTCTGGGCGGCGAAGGGTGCCACCAGGAGCGCGGTCAGCGCGGCCGTGGCCAGCAGCCTCAGCCGCAACCGCCCCTTCGGAGCGGCTTCTCGTTGTGGTGATCTCACGGATCCTCCTTGATCGTGTCGTGCAGGAGATCGTCGGCGACGGGTGCCGCTGACGCGTTCGGGGGCGGGGGCGGCCGCGCGGGCCGCCCCCGGAGTGCTCAGCCGCAGGACGCGGCCGGATGGGGCGCTCTCACCGTGGTCGTCACCGGCTCGCCGTCGAGGGTGGCGGTCGCAGTCACGACCACCTCGGCGGCGGGGACCGAGGCCGCCCGCGTGGTGAAGGCGTGGCTCGTCGTGGCGCCGGGTGCGAGCGCGGCGACCGTCTTCGTGCCGGAGGCGCTCTCCATCCGGAGGGCGACGGGCACGTCGTCGGCGTTGGTCGCCCGCACGGTCACGACGACCTTCCCCGCGATGCAGCGGGTCGCGGCGGCGGCGGTCACGTCGAGCGACGCCTCCTTCAGCGTCCCGAGGCGGGCCAGCTGGTAGCTGAGCGCGCGCTCCGGGGCGTCGATCTGGTTCTGCGATCCCGCGGTGCCGACCGCCTGCGCCTTCGCGAGGACCGACTGGAGGTCGGACCAGGCGTCGGCCGGGTAGTCGTCGGAGCGGAGCGTCGCCGCGTGGGCGACGGCCGCGTCGAGCTGCGAGCGGTCGAGCGCCTTCCCCTCCGAGGAGAGGGTGTCGCTCAGGAGGAACTCGTCGACGTCGACGTGGCCGCCGGCGGTCTTCGTCGCGTAGCTGAACAGCCCGAGGCGGTGGCCCATGAAGTGCGTGAGCTGACCGTCGAGGGTCTGCGGGCCGACGCGGCTGCCGAGCTTCGTCCAGCTCGTCCCGTCGAGGCTGTACGAGAAGGTCGTCCAGAGCTGTCCGGCCGGGGCCGAGAGCTCGAGATCGGCCTTCAGGCGCACCTGCGAGGCGTCGCCGAGGGCGGCGGTGGTGCCGGGGAGGAAGGACTCCACGGCCGCCTGGTCGAACGTGGTCGCGAACGGCTGACTGCGGTTCACGACGCCGACGGTGGTGACGCCGTCCACGCGCTTGACCGCGACGTAGGAGAAGCCGCGGTTGTAGGCCGCGAGCCCGGCGACGTCGCCGTCCTTCATCCCGGAGACGTCGAACGCCGCCTCCGCCGACTGCTTCGGAGCCACGATGCGCTGGGAGAGCGTGTTGCGCGCCTCCTCCAGGTACGTCATCTCGGGCGAGCCCGAGAGACGCGTGTGCGCGGCCGTTCCGCTGAGCACCTTCCCGTTGGTGAGGCGGAGCCAGCCCTCGCGCTCGGTCAGCGACCAGTAGCGGTTGTCGGGGGCGTGGTTCCACTGCCAGGGGAGGGCGAGGGTCGAGCCGTTCGGCTGGATCTCGGCGGCCGTCGGGCGCTCGAGGGTGGGGGCGGCGCCGACGAGCGAGACGTCGTCGAGCAGGTACTCGGTGCTCGAGGACGCCGGCTGCGGGTTGCCCCACGGCGTCTCGACGGCGAACTTCACGCTGCCGACGTTCGCGGTCTCGGGCACCGTGTAGGTCCCCGTGATCGTCGTCCACTGCCCCTGCGTGACGGCGGCGGACGCCATCGTCACGGGTCCCGCGCCGAAGTCGGCGCAGAGGTTGAAGCGGACCGACGCGGGGCCGGTCGTGTACTTCACCTTCGCGGACACGGTGTAGGTCACGCCGCGCTGCAGCTTGTTCGCGAGCACCTGGCTCGGGCCTGAGCCGTTGAGCGTGCGGGTGCCCACGCGGAGCGCGGCGGTGCCGGACGCCGGGTCGGTCGTGTCGGCCGACAGCGTCGCGCCGAACTGGCCTGCCCACGGCGCCGTCCCCGACTCCGCTCCCGGGTTCTGGAGCAGCTGCACGCCGAGCAGCGACGCGTCGTAGGCGGGCGCGGGCGGGATCGTCCACGACTCGTCCTGGTAGGCCTTCGCCGGGGCGTCGTTGTCGAAGTCGTCCGAGACGACGATGCTCTTCTGCCGCTCGAACAGCTCCTCCTCGGGGCTGAGGCGGATCGGCTTCGGGAAGCTCCCGCCCACCGGCACCGAGCCGTTCGTCCCGAACGTCGGCCAGCCGTCCTTCCACGTCGCCGGGATGAGCCCGGGGATGCGGCCGGTCGGGAAGCTGTCGCGGAAGAACATGCCGTGCCAGGCGGTCGAGCCGTCCTCCTTCGCGATCGGCACGAGGCTCCCCTGGGCGAACCCGCTGGAGTTCAGCACGCCCTTGCCCTCGTAGGGGTTGCTGCCGTCGGCGGTCGCGTAGCGGCCCAGCAGCTCGGAGGAGCGGAACAGCGCCACCTGGCGGCCCTGGCCCGAGGGCCACGTGATGATGACGATGTAGTACTGCCCGTCGATGTACTGCACCTGCGCGCCCTCGAACAGGCCGCCGAGGTAGCCGGCTCCCGGGTAGTCCGAGGTGCGGAGGATGTTCGGGTACTCCGCGACGACGGTCGTCAGGTCCTCGCTCAGCTTCACGGCGCTGGTGGATCCGGAGCCGTAGAAGATGTACGGCGTGCCGCCGTCCGCGTCGTCGAAGAACAGCGACGGGTCGTGGAAGGCGCGGCCGAGGGCTGTGCGGGTCCAGGCTCCGTCCTCGATGTCGTCGGTCGAGTAGAGGTAGGAGCCGCCGAGGTTGTTGGTGTTGAAGACCGCGTAGTAGCGGCCGTCGTGGTACCGCAGCGACGAGGCCCACTGGCCGTTGCCGTAGGAGTTCTGCCCGTTGCGGAGCGAGAAGCGGTCGCCGATCTCGAGCCGGTCGAAGACGTAGTTGACGATCTCCCAGTTGACGAGGTCGTAGGACTTCATGATCGGGGCGCCCGGGCTCAGGTGCATCGTGGTGCTGATCATGTAGTAGATGTCGCGGCCCTCGTCGTTCTCGGCCGCGGGCACGCGCTCGACGCTGACGTCGGGCACGTCGGCGTTCAGCAGCGGCACGGAGTAGGTGCCGTCGCCGCGGTCCGTCGACGTGTACGAGGCCTTCGGCGACCACGCGCCGGCCGCGGTCGCCGGAGCCGCGCCGGAGGCGAGCAGGCCCGCCGCGAGGAGGGCGCCGATCGCCGTGGAGGCGACTGCGCGCATCGGGGTCATTCGAACAGCGACAGCGTCAGGACGGAGGAGTAGTCGCCGGGGGCGACGTCGGCCTCGGTCTTCAGGGTGAGGCCCGCGGACACGGTCCAGGACCCGTCCGTCGCGGTCTCCTGCGAGTCGAGCGACAGCGCGAGCAGCTCCTGGTCGAACAGGCCCACGGCGTCGGCGCCCTCGTCGAGGATCGTGTCGACCGGGTCGCCCTCGGACACGAGGCCCGACTCGCCGCCGTCCACGAGGACCGGCGTCCAGCCGAGGTGGTCGGAGGAGATGTCCTCCTGGTCCGCGTCGCCGGTGAAGGCGCTCGCCGAGCCGAGGACGTACCAGCCGGCTCCGGCCGGGATCTCGTCGACGGTCCGGGTGTCCGTCACGGTCACGTCGGGCAGCTGCCCGGTGAACGCGCGCACGGTCGGGGTGGAGCCCTCCTCGGCGAGCGTGGCGGAGGTGCCGTCGATCGACATCGAGAGGGCGCCGGGCTGCTCCAGCTCCTCGATGCTGACGTTCACGTCGACGTCGTCGGAGCCGTACTCGGTGTCGGCGGCCGCGGCCGCGGCGGCGACGCCGGACAGGAGCAGGCAGCCGGCGAGAGCGGCGCCCGAGCGGACGAGCCAGAGGGGTCGGGGGGTGCGTCGCGTGGACATGGTGTTCCTCACTCGATCGGCATCGTCGCCGATCAGGTCGAGCGCCGGACGGCGCGGAGTGGTGGCGCGGCCCGAGGCCGCGAGAGGACGGAGCGCGGCGCAGCCCGAGGGGCGTTCGGCCGCGCCTGGAGCGCAGGACGCGCGGAGAGCGGCGGACGGCTCGTGCGCGGCGGCTTCCACAGCGTGGCCACGCGAGCTCCAGCTCTCGACCCCCTCAGCACTGAGGGGAGAAAGGCTGCCCGACACTCGTCTCTCTCGACTGCTGAGCTTTCCCTCAGCTAGTCTTGCGGGCAATGTTACCGGGAACATTCCCGATTGCAAGGACGTGTTCTCAACCGTCCGGAGCAGCGCAGCGAGGCGATGACCGCGTTCCGCCGCGGCCGGGCGGGGACGGCGGGAGGGGACGAGGATGTCCGCAGGGGCGGCGACGGCGGAGGCCGAGCAGGAGGTCGTGACGACGGAGTGCGCGGAGCGCTCGGGCGTCATCGGCGTGCTCCTGGGCGATTTCGAGCCGTTCGGCACGGAGGTGCTGCAGGGAGTGGCGACGGCGCTCCGGGGGACCCGGTTCGACCTCCTCGCCGGCAGCGGGGCGAGCCGCCGGGGCCGGGCGGGATGGGAGCAGGAGTCCCTGCGGCGCCTCACCGAGGCGCACGTAGCGGGAGCGATCCTGGTGACTCCCTCCGGCGTGATCCCCCCGTCGGACCTGCCGCTCGTCGTCGTGGATCCGCTGACCGCGCAGACCGAGCTGCACTCGGTGGCGACCGACGACTTCGGCGGAGCGCAGCTGGCGACGAGCCACCTGATCGGGCTCGGCCATCGCCGCATCGGCTTCGTCGCGGGCCGCCCCGACCTGGAGTCGTCGCACCGGCGCGGCGCGGGCTACCAGCGGGCACTCGCGGACGCCGGCCTCCCCTACGACCCCGCGCTCGTGCGGGTCGGCTACTACCGGCACGACCCCTCCCTCGTCGCCGCCCACGAGCTGCTGCTGCTGCCCGACCGCCCGACGGCGGTCTTCGCCGCGAACGACGCCTCCGCCATCGCCGTGATCGAGGCGGCCCGGGCGCTGGGCCTCTCGGTGCCGGGGCAGCTGTCGGTCGTCGGCTACGACGACGTGCCCGACGCCTCCCGGGTGGTCCCCGCGCTCACGACGGTGAGGCAGCCGCTGCACCGCGTGGGGCGCGCGGCCGCCCGGGCGCTCCTGACGCTGATCGACGGCGGGAGCGTGGCCGAGCCGCACGTGCGGCTGCGCAACAAGCTCGTGCTCCGCGGGTCGACGGCGCCTCCCGCCGAGGGCCCGCCGTCCGGCTGACTCCTCCCCCTCCCCCAGCCGACGGGAATACGCTCGGCGCATGAACCAGCAGCGCACTTCGGTCACGGTCACGGTCACGGGAGCGGGAGGCGCCATCGGCTACGCGCTCCTGTTCCGCATCGCCTCGGGTCAGCTCCTCGGACCGGACGTCCCCGTCCGCCTGAACCTGCTCGAGATCCCCTCCGGCCTCCGCGCGGCCGCAGGCACGGCGCTCGAGCTGCAGGACGGCGCCTTCCCCCTCCTCCGCGGGATCGAGGCGACGGACGACCCGGCCGCCGCGTTCGACGGCGCGAACGTCGCCCTCCTCGTGGGCGCCCGGCCGCGCAGCGCGGGCATGGAGCGCGCCGACCTGCTCGCCGCGAACGCGGGCATCTTCGGGCCCCAGGGCGCCGCGTTGAACGCGCACGCCGCCTCCGACATCCGTGTGCTGGTCGTCGGCAACCCGGCCAACACCAACGCCTGGATCGCGCGGCGCAGCGCCCCGGACATCCCCGCCGGCCGCTTCACCGCGATGACGCGCCTCGACCACAACCGGGCGGTCGCGCAGCTCGCCGCGAAGCTCGACGCCCCCGTCGACGCGATCGAGGGCGTCGCGATCTGGGGCAACCACTCCGCCTCGCAGTACCCCGACGCGACGCACGCCACCGTCGGCGGACGGCCGGTGCCCGAGCTGCTCGACGCCGAGTGGCTGCACACGGAGTTCGAGCCGCGGGTCGCCAAGCGCGGCGCCGAGATCATCGAGGTCCGTGGAGCCTCCTCGGCCGCGTCCGCCGCCTCCGCCGCGATCGACCACGTGCGCGACTGGGTCGACGGCACATCCTGGACCTCGGCCGCCGTCGAGTCGGACGGCTCCTACGGGGTGGAGGAGGGGCTGATCTCCTCGTTCCCGGTCCGCTCCGTCGACGGCGAGTGGCGGATCGTCGAGGGGCTCGAGATCGACGCGCACTCCCGCGCGCGGATCGACGAATCCGTGCTCGAGCTGCGCGCCGAGCGCGACCAGGCGCTGGCGTTCCTCGCGTCCTGACGCGCCCCTGCCCGTCCTGTCTCCGCGGGATTCCACTCCGGTGCGCCTCGCGCGGCGTGTCGCGTACCGGAGCGGCATCCCGCGGAGGGGCTCAGCGGCGCTTCTCCGGAGCGGGGAGGGTGCCGGCGGCGCGGGCGGCCTCGTACCAGGCGTGCGCCTCCTCCTGGCGCTCCGCCTCGGCGCCGGTCGCGATCGCCGCGCGCACGTGCTCGGGCCCGTAGCCGAACGACGCGACCAGGTCGGCGGCGTGCGGGCGGATGCGCGCGAGCAGGCGGTCGATGTAGGACGTCACCGCGACCGCTCGCTGCGACGACAGGCGCCCGTGGATGAGGTACCAGTCGAGGTGCTTCTCGATCAGGCCCAGGCCGAACAGGTCGCGGAGCCAGGTGAGGACGGTGCGCGTGCCCGCGTCCTCGACGCCGGCGAGCGCCTCCGTGAACGCCTCCCACTGCAGCAGCTCGGCGTGCGCGCGCGCCGCCTCGATGAGCTCGCTCTGGTGCGCGTTGAACAGGCGTGCCGCCTCGTCGGAGGGCAGCTTCGACGCCGGGCGCAGCCGTGAGGCGATCCCCGCGACCATGCTCTCGACGCGGCCGGTGAGCAGCTCGCGCTGGTCCTCCCGCAGCTGGCCGACCGAGCGGGCCGTCGATCCGCGATCGGCGACGACCTGGGCCAGACGGCGCAGACCCGAGTTGTCGACGGTCGCCCCCGCGACCTGTGAGGCGGCGTACCGCGCCAGCTCCGCGGGCTGGGCGCCCTTGAAGCGGCGTCCGACGTCGGTCAGCAGGCGCTTGGCGACCAGCTGGAGGAGCACGGTGTTGTCGCCCTCGAAGGTCGCGTACACGTCGAGGTCGGCGCGCAGCTGCGTGAGCCGGTTCTCCGCGAGGAAGCCCGCGCCTCCGCAGGCCTCGCGCGCCTCCTGCAGCGTGTCGAGAGCGTGCCAGGTCGAGAGCGCCTTCAGCCCCGCGGCGAGGGTCTCGAGGTCCTGCCGCGACTGCTCGGTGTCGTTCGCGCCGGAGAAGACCTCGTCGAACGCCGTCAGCAGCTTCTCGTGCGCGAAGGCGGCGGCGTAGGTGGTGGCCAGGCGCGGCAGGAGGCGGCGCTGGTGCCGCTGGTAGTCGAGCAGCACCTCCTCCCGCTCGCCGCCGCCGGTGAACTGGCGGCGCTGATCGCCGTAGGTGACGGCGACCGTCAGCGCGATCTTCGCCGCGGCGACCGAGGCTCCGTCGAGCGAGACACGGCCCTGCACGAGCGTGCCGAGCATGGTGAAGAAGCGGCGGCCCGGGCTCGCGATCGGCGAGGAGTAGGTGCCGTCGGCGGCGACGTCGCCGTAGCGGTTCAGCAGGTTCTCGCGCGGGACGCGGACGCCGTCGAAGTGGAGGCGGCCGTTGTCGATCCCGTTCAGACCGCCCTTGAGGCCGTCGTCCTCCCCGCCGACGCCGGGCAGGAACGCGCCCTGCTCGTCGCGGATCGGGACGAAGAAGGCGTGGACGCCGTGGTTCACGCCCCGGGTGACCAGCTGCGCGAAGACGACCGCCGCGCGCCCGTCCACCGCCGCGTTGCCGAGGTAGTCCTTCCAGGCCGCGCGGAACGGCGTCCGCAGCACGAACTCGCCGTCCTCGTAGGTGGCGGTCGTGGCGATCGACGCGACGTCGGAGCCGTGCCCGGTCTCGGTCATCGCGAAGGCGCCCGGGATCTCGAGGCTCATGATCCCCGGCAGCCACTTCTCGTGGTGCGGGCGGGTGCCCAGGTGCAGGACCGCGGCGCCGAAGAGCCCCCACTGCACGCCGGACTTGATCTGCAGCGACGGGTCGGCGGTGACCAGCTCCTCGAAGCCGGCGATGTTGCCGCCGTGGTCGGCCTCGCCGCCGAGGTCGACCGGGAAGGCGCGGTGCACGCCGCCCTCGGCCGCGAGCACGCGCATCTGCTCCGAGACGCGGAGGCGGTGCTCCTTCATCGGGAGGCCGTCGGTGCGGTGCAGCTCGGGGCGGGCGGTCAGAGCGCGGCTGGCGAGGCGCTGCTCGCGCCAGGGGCCGAGGAGGGTCTCGCCGAGGGCGGCGACGTCGACGGCGGGGGCGCCGTCCTCGTCCAGGCGCGCGTCGACCTCGGAGCCGAGGGAGTCCACCGGCGGCGTGGGCGCGATGGAGCCCGAGCGGGAGCGCCGGGCCCGCGTGCGCCCGGTGGCCGCCCGGTCGGCGGCGTCGGCGGCGGAGCGGGGGTGGGGAGCGGTGCTGACCATGGTGTTCGTGTCCCTTCGACCGTCTGCGGTTCGGGCCGCTCCCGGTGCGTCGTGCGCCGACGGGCGCGGCAGCGGAGGCGGTCCTCGCACGGTAGGTCTCGCGGCGGCGCGGCGGAAACGTTCCGTCGCCCGGGCACAAACGGCGCCGGGCGGAGGCGGAAGCGCGTTGTCGGAACCGACCAGGCGGAGGCGGGGCGCCTCGTCTGTGCGCTGGACGGGCTGTCCCTGCCGACGGGAGCGGAGGAGGGGGAGGCTCGTCCGTGTGCTGAACGGGCTGCTTCTGCCGAGGAGGGCGCCTCATCGGAGGACGCGTCGCTAGTCTCTCGGCATGAGCGAGCCGCCGCTGCCTCCCCCTCCGCCCGCCCGACAGCCGGCGGCCGGGCCACCCGTGGTCGGCTCGCCCGCGCCTCTCGGGACTCCGGGTGCGCCGCCCTCGGACGTCGCGGCAGCGCCCCCCGGGCCTCCGGCCGCGCCGGGATCCGGGGTGCCGCATCGGCGCCCCGTCCGCGTCTGGGACCTGGTGCTGACGATCGTGCTGATCCTCGTGGCCTCCGCGGTGACGCTGCTGCTGTCGTTCTTCGGGCTGTTCTTCGCGATGGCCAGCGACTCGTGCGGCGGATCGAACGCCTGCGACATCGGCCTGATCGAGGGCGGGATGGTCCTCGCCGCAGGAGGAGTGTGGGTGCCGTTCCTCGCGGCGCTGGTCGTCTCGATCGTGCTGCTGGTGCGGCGGCGCATCGCGTTCTGGGTGCCGGTGGCGGGTCTCGCGGTGTCGTTCTGCTGCACGCTGCTCGGCGGGTGGATGGCGTCGACGGGCGCGAACGGCTGAGGGCGCTTGTCGGTGCGTCGGGCCGAGGACGCTCGCGTCGGTGACGAGGTGGGCACGATCGTCGACGCGGACGCCGGAACACGATCGCCCGCGCAGGCGCCCGCCTCCGTCGCGGGCGGTGAACCGCGCGCCTCAGCGACGGATCAGTAGCTGTCCCAGCCGGGCTCCCAGTCGGGCTCGTCCGGCGGCACCCAGTCGTCCTCCGGCGGCTGCGCGGCGGACACCGGCGGACCGGACGATTCGCGGCCGAACGAGGGCTTCGCCCCTTGCGAGCGGGACGACCCGCCACGGGCGGCCGGCGCGCGGCGGGGAGCGGGAGCCTCCTCACCGGGTTCCGGGACGGCGATCTCGGGGCTCTCCCCCGCGACGACGGCGAGAACGGCCTCGCCGTAGGTGAGCAGCTTCTTCTGGCCGACGCCGCCGATGATGCTGAGCGCGTCCATCGTCGCCGGCTCGGCGGTCGCGATCTCGCGGAGGGTCGCGTCGTTGAAGACGATGTAGGCCGGGACCGCCTGCGCGCGGGCCTGCGCGGCGCGCCACTCCCGGAGCCGCTCGAACAGCGGCTGAGCCTCGCCCGACAGCTCGGCGACGGTGGACCGCCCGGAGCGGGAGGATCCGCTGGAGCGGGCCGGCTTCTCCGGCTCCTGCCGCAGCTCGACCTTCCGCTCGCCGCTGAGGACGGAACCGGACGCGGGCGTGAGCACGAGCGTGCCGAAGCCGTCGTCGTTCACGCCGAGCAGGCCCTGCGCGAGGAGCTGGCGGGCGACTCCGCGCCACTGGGTGTCGCTGAGCTCGGCGCCGATGCCCCAGGTGGCCAGGCCGTCGTGCTGGTGCTGGGTGGTGCGCGGCGTGGTCTTGCCGCGGAGGACGTCGATGATGTGTCCGGCGCCGAACTGCTGATTGCGCTCGCGCTTGAGGCGGACGACCGTCGACAGGAACTTCTGCGCCGCGACCGTGCCGTCCCAGGAGGCGGGAGGCTCGAGGCAGGTGTCGCAGTTGCCGCAGGCGGTGCTCTCCTGGCCGAAGTAGGCGAGCAGGTTCACCCGGCGGCACTGGACCGTCTCGGAGAGCGCGAGCATCGCGTCCAGGTGCGCGGACATCCGCCGACGGTGCGCCAGGTCTCCCGGCGACTCGTCGATCATCCGGCGCTGCTGCACCACGTCCTGCAGGCCGTACGCGAGCCAGGCGGTGGACGGCAGTCCGTCGCGGCCGGCGCGACCCGTCTCCTGGTAGTAGCCCTCGACCGACTTGGGCAGGTCGATGTGCGCGACGAACCGCACGTCCGGCTTGTCGATCCCCATGCCGAAGGCGATGGTCGCGCAGACGATGACGCCCTCCTCGCGGAGGAACCGCGACTGGGCGGCGGCGCGCACCCGCGAGTCGAGGCCCGCGTGGTACGCGACGGCGTCGAAGCCCGCCGAGCGCAGCGCCTCGGCCGTCGCCTCGACGCTCTTGCGGGAGAGGGCGTAGACGATGCCCGCGTCGTGCGCGTGCTCGCGCCGCAGGAAGTCGATCAGCTGCTTGCGCGGCTCGACCTTGTTGACGATCCGGTACTGGATGTTCGGGCGGTCGAAGCTCGAGACGAAGTGGCGGGCGGCGCCGAGGTGCAGGCGCGAGGTGATCTCGCGGTGCGTCGCCTCGGTGGCGGTCGCGGTGAGGGCGATGCGCGGGACGTCGGGCCAGCGCTCGGCGAGCTCGCCCAGGGCGAGATAGTCGGGGCGGAAGTCGTGGCCCCACTGGCTGACGCAGTGGGCCTCGTCGATCGCGAAGAGGGCGATCCGGCCGCGGGCGAGGAACTGCTTCGTGCCCTCGTTGCCCAGGCGCTCCGGAGCGACGTAGAGCAGGTCGAGCTCGCCGTCCAGGTAGGCGCGCTCGACGCGGCTGCGCTCGCCCGCGTCCTGGGTGGAGTTGAGGAACTCGGCGCGGACGCCGTTCGCGCGGAGGGCGTCGACCTGGTCCTGCATCAGCGCGATGAGCGGGGACACGACCACGCCGGTGCCGGGGCGCACGATGGCGGGGATCTGGTAGCAGAGCGACTTGCCGCCGCCGGTGGGCATCAGGACGACGGCGTCGCCGCCTCCGATGACCTGCTCGACGATGGCCTGCTGCTCGCCGCGGAAGGAGCCGTAGCCGAAGACCTTCTCGAGGATCGCCTGCGCCTCGGAGGATCCGGATCCCGGGGCGCCGCTCGCCGCGTCGCTCCGGACGCCGCCGCGGGACTCCGCCGAGGGGTCGGCGAGCGGCGGGGCGGGGAGGGCTGTCGCGGTGGGCTCTGTCACCCGGGGAACTCTACCCGCCGCCTCCGACGCCGCCCCGGGGGTCCGGGGAACTGTGGAGAAGGGCCGCAGGGAGGGAGCTGGGGAGGCGGATGCGGGGGAAGTCGGGGGGCTTCTACAGCGTCCGGCTCAGAGGTCGGTGAGGGTGCGGGTGTCGCCGTCCCAGAAGCGGACGCCCGCGAGGCCGACGGTGAACGGCTCGCCGAGGAGGGGGACGGCGTCGCCGAGCTGCTCGGCGCGGAGGCGGCGAGAGACGCTGATGTGCGGCGTCCAGGCGTCCGGGAGCGAGGTGTCGACGCCGCCCGGCACGAGGCGCGTGGCCCGATCGTGCAGAGCGTCGAGGGCGGGCGAGCGGACCACTCCCCAGGCGAGGACGAAGCGCCCGGCGTGCGGGAAGAGGAGGACGGCACCGAGGTCGGCCGTCGCCGGCAGCGGACCGAGCGCGCCCGGCTCCGGGGCGGTCAGCTCGGGCCCGGCGATAAGGGTGAGGTGCGGGCGGTTGCTGGCGGACGTGTGCAGGGAGAGGCTCGGGATGCCGGCCGCCTCGAGCGCCTCCCACTGGCTGCGGACGCGAGCCTCCGACTCCGGATCGAGGAGGACTTCGAGGCTGCGCATGTCCACATTCTGCCGCGGCTCCCGTGTGCGGGCCTTCGCGGGCGCGCGGCCACTCGCGGGTGCGCGCGATCCTCGCCGGCTCCCGCGAGTGTGCAGGAGTCGTCGCACTCGAGCTCGAGTGCGACGACTTCCGCGCACTCGCGGGGGCGGGGAGCGGGGCGGAGACGGGCAGCGGGCGGGCACCGCCCACCCGCGCCCCGCCACCCGCGTCAGCCGATCGTCACGAGGGCGGCGAACAGCTCCGGCGCTCGGCGGTCGACGATCCGACCGCCGACGCGGATGCCGACCAGCGCGAAGACGGTGCCCAGCACGAGGGCGGCCGCCAGTCCGATCAGGCCGAAGGCCGGGTCGCCGCCGATGAGCGAGATCGCGCCGAGGACGATCGACGGAAGCGCCAGCAGGCCGGTCGCGGCCATGCTCCCCAGCATCACGACGCTCGAGATCATCCCGGAGCCCGGCGGCGTCTTCAGCGGGCTGTCCCCCGGCCCGGGCACGGGGTAGACGACGAGCGACGAGGCGACGCTCGACACTCCGAACCCGCTGAGCACGAGGGCCAGCGCCATGCCCAGCACGGCCGGGATCGCGTCGGCGCGTCCCGCGTACAGCGCGGTGCCCACCGCAACGACGACCACCGCAGGGACGCCGATGATCGCGGCGGCGACGACGCGACCGGCGCGGTCGGCCGACCCCGTCACTCCGGAGCTGACGTGCGCCGCCCAGGCGGTGCCGTCGTACGACACGTCGGCGCAGAGGGTCACGCCGAAGATCAGGCCGACGAGCACGGCCGAGAGCAGCACGAAGGTGTCGCCCCCGCTGCCGATCGCGGAGTAGAAGACCGCGAGGACGACGACGGCGGGGATGACGAGGAGCCCGCGGCTGTAGCGCGGGTCGCGCCACCAGTAGCCGAGGGCACGCGCGGCGACGGCGCCGGTCGGGGTGCCGGGGAAGCGCCCGAACAGGCCGAGGCCCGCGGATCCGGAGGCGGAGTGCGCGCCGGACGCGGCGGGCTCCGCGAGCGCGTGCCGCAGCGCCCGGGCCCATGCCCAGACGAGGACGGCCAGCGTCGCGAGCCCGATCAGCAGGCGCGCGATCGCCGCGACCCAGTCGCCCGCGACGACGGATCCGGGGACGGCCCAGATCGCGCCGAGCGGCGACCAGCCGAGGGCGCCCGCGATCACGGGCAGGACGTCCAGGCCGTCGCGGATCACGTTCGTCAGGCCGAAGAAGAGCGGTCCGAGCAGGATGACGACGACGAGCACGACGCCGCCGATCACCTCGCGGTAGCGGCGGCTCGAGCCCAGGCCCGTGGTGAGCGCGCCGATCAGGCGGGACGCGACCACGCAGGTCGCGACGCCGATCACCGCGGCGACGAGGCCGGGCAGGATGCCGATCGGACGGCTCCACCAGGCGGCGGCGGAGGCGAGCGCGCCGAGCGAGGTCACCACGCCGGGGATGCCCGCGAGGCCCGCGGCGGCGAGCCCGAGGAGGAGGGTCCGCAGCGGGATCGGGAAGGTCGCGAGGGTGGGCAGGTCGAGGCTCTGGTCGGAGCCGGACAGGAAGATCGGCCCGAGCACCCAGCCGAGGATCAGAGCGGAGCCGCCGAGGACGATCGCGACGTTCGCGAACGCCGGGTCCGTGCCTCCGAGCGCGACCAGGCCGGCCGCGACCAGGCCGAGCACCGCGATCGCGTAGAGACCGCCGAGGATCACGCCGATCAGCTGCCACACGTTCCGCGTCAGCGAGTTGCGGAGCAGGAGCAGCCGCAGCCTCAGGAGATGCGCAACCATGCCGGTCCCTCCTGGTGGGTGCGGCCGCCGACCAGCTCGACGAAGCGCTCCTCGAGGCTGGAGCCGGCGCGGACCTCCTCGAGGGTGCCGGAGGCGAGCACGCGGCCGTCGGCGATGACGGCGACGCGGTCGCACATCCGCTCGACGAGGTCCATGGAGTGGGACGAGACGATGACCGTGCCGCCCGACGCGACGAAGCCGGTCAGGATGTCGCGGATGTTCGCCGCCGAGACCGGGTCGACCGACTCGAACGGCTCGTCGAGCACCAGGAGGCGCGGGGCGCGCACGAGCGCGCAGGCGAGCGCGATCTTCTTGGTCATGCCCGCGGAGTAGTCCACGACGAGCGTGCGGTCGGCCGGATCGAGGCCGAGCAGGGCGAGGAGGTCGTCGGTCCGCTCGACGACAACGGAGCGCTCGAGCCCGCAGAGCAGGCCGTAGTAGGTGACGAGCTGGAGACCGGTGAGGCGGTCGAACAGCTTGACGCCGTCGGCGAGGACGCCGATCAGCCGCTTCGCCTCGAGGGTGTCCTTCCAGACGTCGACCTCGTGGATCGTGACGACGCCGCTGTCGGGGCGGAGCAGGGCCGTGGCCATCGAGAGGGTCGTCGTCTTGCCCGCGCCGTTGGGGCCGACGAGCCCGAAGAAGGAGCCGGCGGGGACGTCGAGGTCGATGTCCTTCACGGCCTCCTTGTCGCCGAAGCGCTTGCGGAGGCCGCGGATCCGCAGAGCGACCTCGCCGTGGCGGCCGGAGGCCTCGGGGGCGGCCCATGCGGGGGTCGCGGAGTCGGTGAGCGCGGAGTCGGTGTGCTCGGCAGCGGTGCCGTCGGCGGCGGTGCGCGCGGCGGGGCTCTCGGTGTCCGTGCCGTCCTGGGGAATGCCGGGGGGCGTCGTCCCGTCCATGTGTGTCCCTTCCGGGCCGCGGTGGGCGGCCGCTCCTCCACCCTAGGCAGGCGCTGCGGTCGGGGCATCCGTCCCGCGATGGAGTCGCGCGGCCCCGGTCCCTCGGCGGGGCGGGGCGGGAGCACGGCCGCCTACGCTGGCCCCATGCCCACGCTCCTCCTCGTCCGGCACGGACGCACCACCGCGAACACCGCGGGGATCCTCGCCGGACGCACCGCCGGAGTGCGGCTCGACGACGTCGGACGCACGCAGGCGGCGCGCACCGGGGAGCGGCTGGCGGCGGTCGAGCTCGCGACCGTGGTGTCGAGCCCGCTCGAGCGGTGCCGGCAGACCACGCGCTTCGTCCTCGAGCGGCAGACGGGATCGCCGGCGACGGTGATCGACAAGGGCATCACCGAGTGCGACTACGGCGACTGGTCGGGGCGCTCGCTGCGGGATCTCGCGACGGAGCCGCTCTGGGCGACGGTGCAGAACCAGCCCTCCGCGGTGGTCTTCCCCGGCGGCGAGGGGATGCTCGCGATGCAGGCCCGGGCCGTGTCCGCGATCCGCCGGCACGACGCGGCGGTCACGGAGGAGCACGGGGCCGGCGCGGTGTGGGCGGCGGTCAGCCACGGAGACACGATCAAGGCGATCCTCGCGGACGCGCTCGGCATGCACCTCGACCTGTTCCAGAGGCTCAGCGTCGGACCGGCGTCGGTGTCGATCATCCGCTACGGCGCGGGGCGGCCCGAGGTCGTCGCGATGAACACGGACGCCGGGGACCTGGGCTGGCTGCGGAAGGCGGCCCCCGTGGCGGACGCCGCCGTGGGGGGCGGGGCGGGGCACGAGTAGGCGCGGGTTCGGGAGGGCCGCTTCAGGGCTCGATCGAGCGGCAGGGATGCGGGTGCTCGGCGGCGGTGGATCTCGATGCGCCCGCTCCGCGGGGGGCTCGGCCAGCAGAAGAGACGGCTGCTCGATCAGCAGGCCGCCCGAGCCCGACGCGCGCAGCCACTGCGGAGGCGGGCGCTCGTAGACTGGGGGCATGCCTCCGATCGTGCACGGATTCGACTGGCCCGATCGCGTCGTCGTGGGGACCGTCGGCTCACCCGGCTCGCGCTCCTTCTACCTCCAGGCCAAGACCGGGCCCCGCGTGGTCAGCGTCGGCCTCGAGAAGCAGCAGTCGGCCCTCCTCGCCGAGAAGATCGACGAGATCCTCGACCAGCTGATGACCGCCCAGGGCAACCCGGTCAGCGTCCCCGCCGGCACTCCCCCGGAGCTCGTCGACAACGACCCGCTCGACCAGCCCGTGGAGCCCGAGTTCCGCGTCGGCGGTCTCAGCCTCGGCTGGGACCCGTCCACCGCGCAGATCGTGATCGAGGCCTACCCGCTGACCGAGGCGGAGGACGACTCCGAGGAGGAGCCCGAGCCCACCGAGATGCTGCAGGTGAAGATCCCGGTCGGGACGGCGCGCGCCTTCGCGAAGCGCACCCTCGAGGTCGTCGGCGCCGGACGTCCGCTCTGCCCCCGCTGCGGCGAGCCGATGGATCCCGACGGGCACGACTGCCCGCTCGCATGAGCGACCCGGGCGGGCTCGACGGCGAGCTGGAGCTGGCCGGCCGGATCACGATCGCCTCGAACGCGACGTTCCTCGCGCAGCTCGGCGAGACGTCCGTCGTCTACAAGCCGATCTCGGGCGAGAAGCCGCTGTGGGACTTCCCGGACGGCGTGCTCGCGGGCCGCGAGGTCGCCGCGTACCTCGTCTCGGAGGCGCTCGGCTGGAACGTGGTGCCGCGCACGTGGCTCCGCGACGGTCCGCTCGGGCCGGGCATGGTCCAGCTCTGGCAGGACATCGATCCGGACCAGGACGCGGTCGACCTGGTGCCCGCCGACGCCGTGCCCGACGGATGGCGGCACGTCCTCGACGGCAGCGACGAGGAGGACCGCGACATCTCCCTCGTGCACGAGGACTCGACGGCGCTGCGCCGGATGGCCGTGTTCGACGTGGTCGCCAACAACGCGGACCGGAAGGGCGGGCACGTGCTCGCGCTGCCCGACGGCCACCGCTACGGGGTCGACCACGGCCTCACCTTCCACTCCGAGCACAAGCTGCGCACGGTCCTCTGGGGCTGGATCGGCGAACCGCTGCTCGAGGAGGAGCTGACGGCGCTGGCGCTCCTGCGCGCGCAGATCGACGGACCGCTCGGCGAGGCGCTCTCGGAGCTGCTCACCGAGGACGAGGTCGCCGCGTTCGCGAAGCGCTGCGAGCGGCTCGGCTCCTTCGGCCGCTTCCCGGGCCCGCGGGGCGGGATGCCCGCGGTGCCCTGGCCGCTGTTCTGAGCCGGACGCTGTCAGAACTCAGGACGAACGCCTCCAGAGCGGCGGAGACGCGCTGATCCTCAGGCGCGGGAGCGGATCCCTCCTGCATCCTGAGGGGCTCAGAAGCTCCAGCCGCGGCCGAACAGCTCCTCGCCCGGCGCTCCGCTGCCTCCCGGACCCGCGCCGCGAGCGCCGAGGTAGGAGGAGACGACGGCCGCTCCCAGGTCCTCCGCCTCCGGGTTCACCACCGAGCCGCCGACCCGGCGGGCGAGCGAGTCGATGAAGCGCGCGAGGCCCGGGTCGTCGCCCAGGCGGAAGAACGTGGTGTGCGCGCCGAGGCGGAGCGACGCGTCGAGCTCGCGGACCGAGACGGCGACCGTCAGCGGGTCCGGCGGGTAGTCGAAGAAGACGCCGCCGTCGGGCTCGAGGTGCGCGGTCGGCTCGCCGTCGGTGACGATGAGCAGCACCGGCTGCGCGTTCGGGTGCTTGCGGAAGTGCCGGTTGGCCAGCAGCAGCGCGTGGTGCAGGTTCGTGCCCTTGTCCCACTCCGCGTCCAGGCCCACCAGCTGCTCGACGTCCATCACCTCGGCGCGTCGGCCGAAGGCGACGAGCTGCAGCGCGTCTCCGCGGAACCGGCTGCTGATCAGGGTGTGCAGGGCGAGGGCGGTGCGCTTCATCGGCACCCAGCGGCCGTCCATCGCCATCGAGAACGACGTGTCGACGAGGAGCGCGACACAGGCCTGCGTGCGCGCCTCCGTCTCCTGCACCTCGACGTCGTCGATCAGGATGCGCACCCCCGAGCCGACCGGTCGGCCCTCGCCGGCGCTGCGGGTGAGGGCGTTGGTCACCGTGCGGGGGATGTCCCAGGCCTCGGTGTCGCCGAACTCCCACGAGCGCGTCGCTCCGGAGCGCTCGCCCGCCGCGCCCGCACGCCGGACGTCGCGGGCGCCCTGACGGCCGGAGACGGTCTCGGCGATGTCGCGCAGGAGCGCCTTGCCGAGCTGGCGCATGGCCTTCGGGCTGAGGGCGAGGCGGCCGTCGGAGCCGCGGCGCAGGGTCCCGGAGTCGCGCAGGGCCCGCTCCAGGCGCTTCAGCGTCTGCGCGTCGACGGAGGCGTCCTCGCCGAGGCGCTTCGCCAGCAGGTCGAGGTCGAGGTCGTCGAGGGAGGAGCGGTCCGTCTGCGCGAGCTGGTCGGCGAGGGCGTCGAGGTCGGCCAGCTCCTGGAACACGCCCGTCCCGTCGCCGAGGCCGAGCCCCTGCTCGCCGTCCATCCGCTCGGAGCCGCCCCAGTCCTCGCCGGGACGGAGCCCCCGCAGGGTCTCGTCGAGGCGGCCGAGCGACTGCATGAGCTCCGGCGTGCCGAAGGCCTCCTGGGCGAGGGCGTCGAGCTCGGCGCGCTGCTCGGCGGTCATCGAGTTGCGCATCCGCTGGGCCGCCGCCGCGCGGGCGGCGAGCGCGTCGATCAGCTCGTCCACCGATTCCGGGCCCTCGGGGAAGTACTCGCCGTGCTGCTCCATGAAGGCGTCGAACTGCTCGGGGGTGTCCTCCCCGCGCGCGTGCGCCTCGAGCAGCTCGTTCAGGTCGCGGAGCATCGCGTCGATCGCGGCGCGGTCCTCGTCGCTCGCGTTCTCGAGGGCCTGCTTCATCCCCTCGAAGCGCTGATCGAGCATCTCGCGGCCCAGGAGCTCGCGGATCCGCTCGAAGTCGGCGCGCGCCTCGGGGCTCTGCCAGCGGTAGTCGCGGAGCTCCGAGACGGCCGCGGCCGGTGAGGGCGGGAGGCTGTCGAGCTGGATCTCTGCGAGCGCGCGGTCGCCGTCGTCCATCTGCGTGTCGCGGGCGAGCTGCTTGCGCTCGGCGAGGACGGCCTTGTCGAGGAGCTCGCGGATCTCGCGGAGCGTGCCGTCGAGGTTGTTCCTCTGCGTGAGCTCGCGACGCCGCTCGGCGACGCGGGCGGCCAGGTCGTCCAGGCCCTCGCGGTCGCGGGTGCCCCGGCGGAGGAACTCGCGCAGGGCGCGCTCGGGCGAGGTGCCGCCCATCACGTCCTCGCCGATCGCGTCGAGGGCCTCCTTCAGGTCGACCGGAGGAGCGAGCGGATCGGGTCCCCCGTCGTACTTCGCGTAGCGCGCGTCGCGCTTCAGCCGCCGGTTGCCGCGCGGAGCATCAGCCATAGACGGCCTCGCCCCCGCCCGTCTCCTTGCTCAGCTTGCGCGAGAGGTAGAGGCCCTCGAGGGCGAGCTCGACCGCTCCGGCGCGGCGCCCCTCCCCCACGGCGTCGAGGCGCTCGGCGACCTCGTCGTACACGCGGGCCTCGCCCAGCAGCGGCAGGCCGGCCAGGAACTCGCGGGCGGTCACCTGCTCGCCGGTCGTGATCATCGCGCCGTTCTCGACCGCCTCGACGAGCGGCCCGAGGTCGACGCCGCGCAGGTGGGCGCGGACGGTCTCGGCGGTGGCCTGACGGAGCAGGTGGTCGAGGATCTCGTCCTCGCGGCCCTCCTCCCCCGACTCGAACTCGATCTTGCCGCCGAGCACGTCGACGGCGGTCTCGAGGTCGATGGGGCGGGCGACCGCCTCCTCCTCGCCGCGGCGGGTGGCGCGGTGCAGGGCGGCGGCGGCTATGGTCTCGGCGCCGGCGATGGCGAAGCGGGCGCTGACACCGCTGCGCTGGTCGACGGAGCCCGACTCGCGCAGGGCCCGCGTGAAGCGGGCGAGGATCTCGATGAGCGCATCGGGCACGGTCGCGACGAGGTCCGCCTCCTGCCGGATGACGGCGACCTCGTCGACGAGGGCGGTCGGGTAGTGGGTGCGGATCTCGGCGCCGAAGCGGTCCTTCAGCGGCGTGATGATCCGGCCGCGGTTCGTGTAGTCCTCCGGGTTCGCGCTCGCGACGACGAGGACGTCGAGGGGGAGGCGGAGGACGTAGCCGCGGATCTGGATGTCGCGCTCCTCCATCACGTTGAGCATGGCGACCTGGATCCGCTCGGCCAGGTCCGGCAGCTCGTTGATCGCGACGATGCCGCGGTGGCTGCGCGGGATGAGGCCGAAGTGGATGGTCTCCGGGTCGCCCAGGCTGCGGCCCTCGGCCACCTTCATCGGGTCGACGTCGCCGATGAGGTCGGCGACGCTGGTGTCGGGGGTGGCCAGCTTCTCGACGTAGCGCTCCTCGCGGGGCTTCCACGCGACGGGCAGGTCCTCGCCCAGCTCCTCCGCGCGGCGGCGGCTCTCCGTGGTGATCGGCTCGTAGGGGTGCTCGCCGAGCTCGGACCCCTCGATGACGGGCGTCCACTCGTCGAGCAGGCCGACGAGGGTGCGCAGGAGGCGGGTCTTGCCCTGGCCGCGCTCGCCCAGCAGGACGATGTCGTGGCCGGCGATGACGGCGCGCTCGACCTGCGGGATGACCGTCTCGGCGAAGCCGTGCAGGCCCGGCCAGGGGTCGCGGCCCTCGCGCAGGGCGTCGAGCAGGTTGTCGCGGATCTCGGTGCGGAGGCTCTTCTGCACGTGCCCGGAGGCACGGAGCTGGCCGAGGGTCTGGGTCGTCGGGCGCATCACTTCGGCAACGCTACGCCGCAGGTCCGACACGTGGTGGAGGTGCGGCGGATTCGCGGCGCGGGCTTGCGCGGGGGGCGCTTCGAGACACCGCTGCGCTCGAGGGACACCGCTGCTGAGGCGGTGTCCCGGCGGCAGCGCGGCGCCTCGGCGGTGCGGGCGGGCGCCGCGCCACGGACGGCTCAGCGCTCGAGGCGCGGGGCGGCGGCGAGCAGGCGGCGCGTGTACTCCTCCTGCGGCGCGGCGAGGAGCGACGCGGCCGGCCCCGCCTCGACGATCCGACCCTCGCGCATCACGGCGATGCGATCGCTCATGTGGGCGATCACGCCGAGGTCGTGCGAGATGAGGAGGAGGGCGAGGCCGTGACGGCGCTGCAGGTCGTCGAGCAGGTCGAGGATCTGCGCCTGCACCGACACGTCGAGGGCCGAGACGGGCTCGTCGCAGATCAGCACGTCGGGGCGCGTCGCCAGCGCCCGGGCGATCGAGACGCGCTGGCGCTGACCGCCGGAGAGGGTCCGCGGCGAGCGCCGCTCCAGGGCGGGGTCGAGCCCCACGCTCTCGAGCAGCGCGGGCACGGAGGCGGCGCCGGCGTCGCGGAGGAGGCGGCCGACGCTCCAGCGCGGGTCGAACGAGGAGAGGCTGTCCTGGTAGACGGCGCCGATCCGCGGGCGGCGGGGACGGCGGGAGCGCTCGGTCGCTGCCGACCACGGCTCGCCGAACAGCTCGACGGCGCCCGCGTCCGGACGCCGCAGCGCCAGCACGAGCCGGGCCACCGTGCTCTTGCCCGACCCGGACTCGCCGACGAGCCCGACGGTCTCGCCGCGCCGCAGCCGGAGGTCGACGTCGTCGACCGCGACCCGCACTCCTCCGCCGGGCAGCGGGAAGCGGGCGGCGAGTCCGCGGGCCGCGACCACGACCTCGCCGGGAGTCTCGGGCGGGGTCGCCGGTGCGGTCGGGTCGGTGAGCCGCGAGCCGCGCGGGCGCCCTGCGGGGACGGCGGCCACGAGCGCGCGGGCCTCGGGACTGCGGGGCGCGCGCAGCACCTCGGCCGCGGTCCCCTCCTCCACCACGCGGCCGTCGGCCAGCACGAGGATGCGGTCGGCGAGGCCCGCCACCACCGCGAGGTCGTGCGAGACCAGGACGAGCGCCCGGCCGCGCGCCTTCTGCTCGGCGAAGAGCTCGAGCACGCGGGCCTGGACGGTGACGTCGAGCGCGGTGGTCGGCTCGTCGGCGACGAGCAGCGGCGGATCGAGCGCCACGGCCGCCGCGAGGAGGGCGCGCTGGCGGAGCCCGCCGGAGAGGTCGCCGGAGCGCTCCCGCATCCGCTCGGCCGGCTCCGGCATGCCGACGCTCTCCAGGGCCTCGACCGTCCGCTGCGCGCGCTCGGCCTCGGGGAGGCGGCCGTGGAGGCGGAGCACGTCGCCGATCTCGCGGCCGATCGGGCGGAGCGGGTCGAGCGAGAGCAGCGCGTCCTGCGGGACGAAGCCGACGGATCCGCCGCGCAGCCGCCGCAGCTCACGCTCGCCCGCTCCGACCACCTCGGTCCCGCCGACGCGGACGCTCCCGGTCACGGCGCCTCCGCTCAGCCCCAGCAGCGCTCGCGCGGTGACGCTCTTGCCCGACCCGGACTCGCCGACGATCGCGACGCACTCCCCCGGCTCCACGCGGAACGAGACCCCGTGCACCACCTCGACTCCGTCGAAGGCGACCCGGAGCCCCTCGACGACGACCGCGCTCACCGCGCACCCCGCAGACGCCCGCCGAGGACCGTCGTCGCGATCGTGGTCAGCACGATCGCCAGCCCCGGGAACACGGTCAGCCACCACGCGCTCGCGAGGTAGGTGCGGCCCGCCGAGAGCATCGCGCCCCACTCCGGCGCGGGCGGCTCGGCGCCCAGGCCCAGGTAGCTGAGGGCCGAGGCCCAGACGATCGCCTGGCCGACGCCGAGGGTCGCCAGCACGGCGAGCGGCCCGAAGGTGTTGGGGAGGACGTGCCGGACGAGGATGCGGACGGGTCCGTGCCCCAGCACGCGCGCCGCCTCGACGTAGCCGGAGTCGCGGATGCCGAGCAGCTGCGTGCGCAGGATGCGGGCGTACCCCGGCGCGGTCGAGAGGCCGACCGCGATGGTGGCGGGGACGACTCCGGGACCCGTGACCACGATCACGAGCAGCGCGAGCAGGAGTGCGGGGAAGGCGAAGAGCACCTCGAGCACGCGGCCGATCACGCCGTCGACGACGCGGCCGCCGAACGCCGCGACCACCCCGAGCACCGCGCCGAGGACGAGGCCGATCGCGGTGGCGCTGGCGCCGATCAGGAGGGATGCGCCCGCCCCCGCGATGAGGCGGCTGAGGACGTCGCGACCGGACTCGTCGGTGCCGAGCAGGTGCGCGGCACCCGGTGGGGTGAAGGCGTCGCGCGGGGCGACGGCGAGCGGATCGGAAGGGGCGAGCAGCCCGGGCGCGACGGCGGCGAGCAGGAGCAGCACGACGAAGACCGCGGCCAGCACCTCGCCGGCGCGGAGGCGGGAGGGACCCCGGCGGAGCGGGCGGGCGGCGCGCAGCTCGAGCTCGCTCACGCGACCGCCTCCCGCCGGGCCAGCCGCGGGTCGATCACGCGCGTCAGCAGATCGGTGGCGAGGGTCACGACGATGTACGCCAGCGCCGTGACCAGCACGACACCCGTCACCACCGGCACGTCACGGACGGTCACCGCCGCGAGCAGAGTCCGGCCGAGCCCCGGCCTCGCGAAGATCGTCTCGACCACCACGGCCCCGCCGATCAGGTAGCCGAACGCCCAGCCCGAGAGCGAGACCCCTGGCAGCACCGCGTGGCGCAGCGCGTGGCGGGCGCGGACGCCGAGCTCGCCCTCGCCGCGCGCCCGAGCGGCGAGCACGAACGGCGACTCCAGCGCGTCGAGGAGGGAGCGGCGCATCACCTGGCCGAGGAAGCCCGCCAGCGGGATCGCGAGGGTGAGCGTCGGCAGCACCAGCCCGGCGGGCGACCCTGTGCTGACCGGGGGCAGCCAGCGCAGCGCGGTCGCGAAGACGGCGATCAGCACGGTCGCCAGCCAGAAGTGCGGGAGCGCGGCCGCCGTGAGCTCGAGGCCGGACCCGACCGCGGCGGCGAGGCGGCCGCCCCGGGTCGACCAGAGGGCGGTCGCGAGCGCCAGGATCCATGCGGCGGTGAGCGCGAGCACGGCGAGCAGGAGGGTGCCGGGCAGCTGCTCGCCGAGGATCTGCGCGACGGGAGTGCGCAGGGAGTAGGAGGTGCCGAGGTCGCCGCGCGCGAGCCTGCCGAGCTGCACCAGGTACTGCACGAGGAGCGGCTGGTCGAGGCCGTACTGCTCCCGCACCGCGGCAAGCGCCTCGGGCGACGCCTGCGAGCCCGGACCGCCGAGGATCGCCTGCGCCGGATCGCCGGGGACGAGGCGGATGAGGACGAAGACGGCGGTCGCGACGGCCCACAGCACCACGAGGGCGCCACCGAGGCGGAGGAGCACGCGACGGATCATGCGGGCGGGCGTCCTCTCTGGTCGGGGCGGTGGAGGGGGGCGTCGTCGAGGTCCGCTCCCTCCGGAGCACGCGATGCGCGACAGACGGCGGCTACTCGACCAGCATGGAGGACGGACCCCTGCTGATCGAGCAGCCCGCGGAGCGGGCGTCTCGAGCTCCGCCCGTCCCGATCGCGGGGTCTCGATGCGCCGCCGTGGCGGCTACTCGACCGACACGCGTCCGCTCATCGATCGGTGCAGGCGGCTCGCCGGGGCCGGGTCAGACCCAGGCGTCGGCGAACCAGGGGGTCGACACGGTGTCGAGGGCGACGAGGCCCTGGACGGCCGACCGGTGCAGGTAGTGGTTCTGCTGGTCGTAGAGCGGCAGGATCCAGTAGCCCTCGAGGACGATCCGCTGCGCCTGCTCGTACAGGTCGGCGCGGGCGTCCTCGTCGGTCGTGGCGCTCGCCTGCTCGAGCAGCGAGTCGAGCGCGGGGTCGGCGATCTGCGCGTGGTTGGCGAAGTAGCCGCTCGGCGCGGGGGTGATGCCCGAGGAAGAGTAGAGGATCCGCAGCACGTCGGGTCCGACCTTCGTGTACGGGGCGCTCACCAGCTCGTACTCGTTCGACGCGAGCGCGGTGTACCAGCTCGACAGGTCGAGCAGGCTGATCCGCACGTCGAAGCCGAGGGTCTTCGCCGAGGCCTGGATCTGCTCGAACAGCGACTGCTCGGCCGGGATCGACTGGTTGGTGCTGACGGGGAAGCGCAGCGTCAGCGGCGTGCCGTCCTTCTCGCGGATGCCGTCGCCGTCCGAGTCCACCCAGCCAGCCTTCTCGAGCAGGTCCTCGGCGGCGGCCGTCTCGGAGTCGGACCCGGCGTCCTCGAAGAGCGACGGGTCGGAGTACGCGGTCGCCTCGCGGCTGGACAGCGGGGAATAGGAGCGCTCGGCGGTGCCGAAGAAGAGGGAGTCGATCGCGTCGTTCACGCCGACGCCGCGGACGAACGCCTCGCGGACGGACTCGTCGTCGAACGGCGCCTGCCCGGAGTTGAGCTCGAGGCGGTTGACCGAGCCGGGCCGGGGCGCGTCGAGCTCGACGAGGTCGGTGGCTCCGGTCGCGGCCTTCAGGGTGTCGGGCTGGGCGTTGTCGAGCACGTCGACCTCGCCCGACTGCAGCGCCGCGTAGCGGGTGGCGGAGTCGGGGATGAAGCGCCAGGTGATGCTCGCCAGGTGCGCGGGGCCCTCGTGGCCGTCCCCGGTCGGGCCGGTCGACGCGTCGTAGGCCTCGTTGCGGGTGAGGGTCACGTGGTCCTGCTTGACCCACTCCGAGACGGTGAAGGGGCCGGTGCCGACGGGCGCCTCGCAGTTCGCCTCCTCGCCGCGGGCGATGCCGGCGGGCGACTCGATCGCGGTCCACGGCTGCGCGAGCGACTCGAGCAGCGCACTGTCCGGCGCAGTCAGGGTGAAGCGGACGACGGTCGGCGAGACCGCGGTGACGGAGGCGACCTTCGCCACGGCGAGGTAGCCGGTGGAGGACTTGGTCGCCGGGTCCTGCAGGTGCGCGATGTTCGCGGCGACCGCCTCCGCGTCGAGGGCGGTGCCGTCGGTGAAGGTCGCGCCCTCGCGCAGGGTGAAGTCGTAGCTGAGCGCGTCGTCCGAGACGGTCCACGACTCGGCCAGCCACGGCGTGATGGTGCCGTCGGCGTCGCGCGAGACGAGCGACTCGAGCACCTGTGTCGCGAGGAGCGCCTGCGGGTAGTTGCCGCCGACGTGCGGGTCGAGGCAGGTGGGCTCGGCGTCGCCGGACGCGTAGGTGAGGGTCCCGCCGTCGACGGGGGTGCTGGAGGCGTCGGGCGTCTCGGCGGTGCAGCCGCTGAGCAGGAGCGCGGCGGCCGCGACGGCGGCGGGGAGGGCGAGGAGGCGGGAGCGCAGCGGCATGACGTCTTTCGTGGAGGGGTTGGGGGTGCACGCGTTTCTTGGACGCGACCCAGGAAACGCTAGCAGGGCGTGGAGGCGGCGGGCGGGGATCGCTCGGATCCGTGGAGGAGCGCCCGGATCCCGCGCTGGGGAGGGACGAATCGCGCTGGCGGAGATCCCCGACGCGCCTGTCGGTGGGGATCGGCCTCCGCTCTCCTACTGTCGACGCATGACCTCCGCCGTGCTCGCCCTCCTGTTCGGCTCCGCCGTCGCCCTCGTGGGCCTCGTGCCCTGGGCCGCCCTGCAGTACCGGCGCCGCGGCGTCCTCGGGATCGGCAACGCGGTGCTCGCCTTCGCCGCCGTGGTCTACGCGCTCGCCCTCGTCACCTACACGCTCCTCCCCCTGCCCGACGAGGCGACGGTCGCCGCCGCCTGCCGCACCGGATCGGGTCCTCAGCTGCGCCTGTTCGCCTTCGTCGGGGACATCGCGAAGGAGGGCGGGATCGACGGGCCCCGCGCGCTGCTGACGAACCCCGCGTCCGCGCAGGTGCTCCTCAACGTGGTCTTCTTCGTTCCCCTCGGGATGCTCGTCCGCCACCTCGCTCTGCGCGGGCGCCTCGTCGCCGGGATGATCGGCGGCACCGTCGTCGGCTTCGCCGTCTCGCTCCTCATCGAGGTCACGCAGCTCACGGGCGACTGGTTCCTCTACCCGTGCGCCTACCGGCTCTTCGACGTCGACGACCTGCTGGCCAACACGGCCGGCGCCCTGCTCGGCACCCTCCTCTCCCCTGTGCTCCTCGTCTTCACCCGCCGGACCGAGGGCGCGGTGCCGGAGCTGGCCCGCCCGGTCACGATCCGCCGCCGCGCGTTCGGCATGTTCTGCGACGTGCTCGCGCTGAGCCTCATCACGGGCGCGCTCGTCTCGATCACCGGGGTCGGCCTCGTGCTCGCGGGGGTGGACACGCGCTCGAGCCCCGGGGACGTGGTTCTCGGAGCCCTGCCGTTCGTCGCTCCGCTGCTCCAGCTGGTGATCGTGCTGCGGTCCGGGCGGACCCTCGGCGAGACGGTGGTGCGCCTGCGTCCCGAGCCGCGACCGCTCCTCTGGCAGCGGCTCGTGCGCTGGGCGGCGGGATCGGGCGGCTGGTCGACCCTGCTCGCCGTCGAGGGCGGGTTCTGGTCGCTGCTCGCCTTCGTCCTCGCGGCGGCCGCGATGATCGGCCTGGTCGCGACACGGGACCGCCGGGGGACGGCGAACGCGCTGGCTCGCCTCGACGTCGTGGACGAGCGGGCGGAGGCGCCGTCCGCCGTCCGGAAGACGGACTGAGAGGAGCCTGCCGGACGCCTGGGCCGGCCGGTGGTCAGACCGCCGCGCGGAGCCCCTCGACAAGGTCGTGCTGCGCCTCGCGGCCGGCCCGCGTGGGCACGAGCGGGTACACGTGGACCTGCCCGACGGCCTCGTGGAGCTCGAACGGGACCGCGGCGGCCGCCGCCCGCTCGGCCAGCACGTGGGCGTCCGGATTGAGGACGTCCCGCGTGCCGGTGAAGACAGTGAGGGGGCCGAGGCCCGCCAGGTCGCCGAACAGCGGGCTGACCGCGGGATCGAGCAGGTCGAGGGCGCCGCGCCAGCTCTCGGCGAGGACGCGACCACCCGGGGTGCCGAGCCAGGGATCGGTCGGCTGCACCTCGGGGATCCGCGGGTTGCTCCAGGAGAGGTCGAGCGCGGGCGAGACGAGGGTGGTGCGCGGCAGGACCACCCCGTCGTCGCGCAGGGCGAGAGCGGTCGAGAGGGCGATCTGGCCGCCCGCCGAGTCGCCGGCGAGGCAGGTCGCCCCGTGCCGCTCCCGACTCCGCAGCACCAGAGCGCGGACGCCGTCGCGCGCCTCGAGCGCCGTGCCGAAGGGCACGAGCGGATAGATCGGGAGGGTCACCGCGACGGAGGCCTCGTCGGCGATGCGGGCGGCGAGCCACCAGTGCTGGGGCGCGATCTCGTTCACCCAGCCGCCGCCGTGGACGTAGACGACGCCGCCGCGGATCACCCGCGGGCGGATCGTGTAGACCGGCCAGGAGCCGACCTGCTCCACGTCGACGCGCACGCCGGGCCGGAGGCGGGGCGGCGGTCCGAAGGAGGCGGGACGGAGCGCGCGCTCCCGGATGCGGCGACGGGCTCCCTCCGCGCTGACGAAGGTGCGGTTCGCACGGGCGAGCCGGAGCGCGAGCGGGACGAGGGCATCGGGGACGACGAGCGGCATCGCCCGAGCATCGCGCACCCCGGTGCGCAGCGGCTGGGCGGTGACGGATTGCGCGGCTGCGGACTCCGCGGCGACGGACTCGGCAGCCGCCGACGCGGCAGCCACGGACTCCGCCGCCGATCCGCGGAGGGCGGAGGACGCAGCGCGGACTCCGCGGACGGAGCGCCGGAACCCGCGGACGCAGCGTCGGAGACCGCGGACGACGCCCGGGCACCCCGCGCACAGCACGACGGCCCGGCCCGTGGAGGGAGCCGGGCCGGGGCCGCCGGTCAGCGTGGTGCCTGCACGCCCGCGGAGGGCGGGTCGGCAGCGACCTCGCTGTCGCCGCGCGCTGCGGGTCAGCGTCGCGCGGCGGAGCGGCCGGCGAAGCGGGTGTAGACGAGCAGGACGATGATCGCTCCGATGATCGAGCCGATGATGCCGGCGGGCTGGAAGAAGCCGTCCATCGGGTCGTGCTGGAAGATCAGGAAGCCGAGGAAGCCGCCGACGAACGAGCCGACGATGCCGAGCACGATGGTCATGCCGATGCTGATGCTCTGCTTCCCGGGGACGATGAGCCGGGCCAGCGCTCCTGCGATGAGTCCGACGACGATGAGGCTGATGATGAGACCGAGCATGGCGGTCGTCCTTCCGTTGTGCGGGCGGGGGCCCGCTGGTCGGTTCCGCGGTTGCGGGACCGGTGGCTACGCAACCACCCCGGAGGCGGCGGCGGTACACCCCTGGGGGTGTGCTCGCCCCGACGAGCCGTGCGGTAGCGTCCGACCATGACCCGCCGTGCGCCCCTCACCGTCGCGCTCGTCGACGACTACGACGTCGTCCTCACGGGCCTCGCGCACATGTTCGACCACTACCGCGACCGGGTGGTCGTCGCCGAGATCGACGCGAACGCCTCCCTCTCCGATCGGATCGACGTCGTCCTCTACGACTCGTTCGCCCAGCCGGAGTCGGACCACCACGAGATCGCGGAGCTGGTGCGCAACGAGCGGGCCGAGCACGTGGTCGTCTACACCTGGAACTTCGCGCCGACGCTCATCGCGGATGCCCTCGAGCAGGGCGTCCACGGCTACCTCTCCAAGACCCTGCCGGCGCGGGAGCTGGTGGCCGCGCTCGAGCGGGTGGCGGCGGGCGAGGTCGTCGTCAGCGATCCTCCGCGGCGGGCGGGCAGCGCACCGGGCCTCGACTGGCCGGGCCGCCACGAGGGCATCACCGACCGGGAGTCGGAGATCCTCGCGCTCATCACGCAGGGCAAGAGCAACGCCGACGTCGCCGCGCTCACCTACCTCAGCCCCAACACGGTGAAGTCCTACATCCGCAGCGTCTACGGCAAGATCGGCGCGACCAGCCGCACGCAGGCCGTCCTCTGGGGCGTCGACCACGGCTTCACCCCCGACCACCACCGCATCGACCACTGGCTCGGCGGCCCCTGACCCGCGCCCGCGGGACGCCGCTCCGGTACGCGACCCGCCGACGAACCCGCACCCGGGAGGCGTCTCGCAGGAGGGGGCGGGGGCGCACGCACCGCTACGGTGTGGCCATGCCCCTCGACCGCGCGCCGACCATCCGCGACGTCGCGGTGCGGGCCGGAGTGTCGTACCAGACGGTCTCGCGGGTGCTCAACGACAGCCCGCAGCTGCGGCCGCGCACCCGGGAGCGCGTGCTCGCCGCGATCGAGGACCTCGGCTTCCGCCCCAGCGCCGCCGCCCGCGCCCTGGCGACGAGCCGCTCCGGCCTGATCGGGATCCTCGCCGCCGAGAGCCACAGCTTCTACGGCACCGCCACCGCGATGGCCGCGATCGAGCAGGCGGCGCGCGACGCGGGCTACCGGGTCCCGGTCGTGAACGCGGCGCCGGACGCGGAGTCGCTGGCCGACGGTCTCGCCCACCTGCAGCGGGAGTCGGTGGAGGCGATCGTGGTCCTCGCCCCGCAGGAGCGCGCGCTGGAGGCGATCGAGAGCCTCGCGATCGGCGTCCCGTCGGTGACGCTCGGCGCGACGGACCGCGGCGCCGACTCCCTGCTCCTCGTCGACCAGGCGGCCGGAGCGCGACTGGCGACCGAGCACCTCGTCGGCCTCGGCCACACCCGCATCGCGCACCTCGCCGGTCCGCAGCACTGGGTGGAGGCGCAGGCGCGGCTCGAGGGCTTCGGCGCCGGGATGAGCGCGGCCGGCCTCGACCCCGTCGCCGTCGTGGAGGGCGACTGGAGCGCCGAGTCCGGCTACCGCGCCGGCCTCCGCCTCCTCGGAGCCGCGCTTCTGCCGACCGCGGTGTTCGCCGGCAACGACCAGATGGCCCTCGGACTCCTGCACGCCTGCACCGAGCGGGGACTGCGCGTGCCCGAGGACCTCAGCGTCGTCGGCTTCGACGACGTCCCCGAGGCGGCGCACTACCAGCCGCCGCTGACCACCATCCGCCAGGACTTCGCGGAGGTCGGCCGCCGCACGATCGGCGTCGTGCTCGCGGAGCTGCGAGGCGAGGAGCCCGCCGTCGACCGCCCGGTGCCGCCGGTGCTGGTGGAGCGGGCGTCGACGGCTCAGGCCTGAGCAGCACCGGCCCCCGCCTCACCCCGCGTGCGGCAGCAGCACCTCCACGCGCCCCTCGCGCACCCGCGTCTCGAACCGCGGCTGCGGCGAGGTGGCCGGCCCCCGCAGCACCTCGCCGGTCTCGAGCGAGAAGGCGCTGCCGTGCCACGGGCACGCGACGCACGCCTCCCCCGAGCCGTCCGCCGAGACCTCGCCCTCGTCGAGCGGGCCGGAGAGGTGGCTGCAGACGTTCGAGAGCACGTCGATCCGCTCGCCCCGCCGGAAGGCGAGCAGGGGGAGGCCCGCGACCTCCCTCCTCACCGGCGTGCGCTCGGGCAGGTCCGCCAGGGCGCCGAGCTCCTGCCAGCCCGAGGGGAAGCGGTGCGGCACGTCCTCCGCGTGGTTCGCCCCCGCCGCCTGCCGGTAGCTGAGGTGGCCGCCCAGGTAGCCGCCTCCCGAGACGACGGCGAGCCCGAGCATCCCGAGCACCTTCCCGCTCGTGGTGCGCCCGCGGCGGCGCTGCACCCACGACGCGGCGTAGAGGCCCGTCGCGACCACGTTGGCCGCCGAGTGCACCAGCCCGACGCGGGTCTGCTGCTCGTGCAGCTCCGACCAGTCGGTGAAGCCGGAGGCGGCGGTCGGCAGGACGCTGATCACGCCGACGCCGACGAGGGTCCTCGCCGCGCGCTGGTTCCCCGGCAGCAGGTCGAGCACCGCCGCCGACACCCAGGCGCCGGTGGGCACGAGGACGAGCAGCGGATGGACGGGGTGGCCGACCGGGACGCCGTGCAGCACGTCCCGCACCGGCTGCGGCCGGACCACCGCGTTCACGGCCCGCTTCACCCGGCCGACGAGCGGATCGAGGGCGGCGGCGTTCTCGAGGCGGGTGACGAGTCTGACGAGTCTGATCTCACGCATGCCTCATGCGACCAAGCGGGCGGCCCCGGCGGAAGGGGCTTGCGGCGGAGGAGGAGCAGTCGGACCCCGTCGGCGGGCCCCTCGCTTGCCGACCCCGAGCCGTTTCGCCTACGCTGACCCGGGGCTTTGTGAACGGTCACATCGCCCGAGCGAGGAGCATGATGGACCAGCGCAGGCCCACCCCCGCCGACGTGATCACGAGCGGCGCCACCGCCCTCGGCATCGAGCTCGGCTCCACCCGGATCAAGGCGTGCCTGGTCGACGCGGCCGACCCGTCCGTGGTCCTCGCCGTCGGCAGCCACGAGTGGGAGAACCAGTTCGTCGACCGCCGCTGGACCTACTCCCTCGACGCCGTCCACGCGGGGCTCCAGGCCGCCTACGCGGACCTCGTCGCCGACGCCTCCTCGCGCCACGGCGTGCAGCTCTCCTCCGTCGGGGCGCTCGGCGTCTCGGCGATGATGCACGGCTACCTCCCCTTCGATGCGGACGGCGGGCTGCTCGTCCCCTTCCGCACCTGGCGCAACACCAGCACCGGGCCCGCGTCGGCCGAGCTCACCGAGCTGTTCGGCGCCAACATCCCGCTGCGCTGGTCGCTCGCGCACCTGCACCAGGCGGTCCTCGACTCCGAGCCGCACGTCGAGCGGATCGACTTCCTCACCACCCTCGCCGGCTACGTGCACTGGCGCCTCACCGGCGAGAAGGTCCTCGGAGTCGGCGACGCCTCCGGCATGGTCCCGACCGACCCGGCGACCCGCGACTACGACCAGCGTGTCGTCGACCTCTACGACGAGCGCGCGGCCGGCGCCGTGAAGCCGCTGCGCGAGCTGCTGCCCGCCGTGCTCCCCGCGGGCGCCGACGCCGGCTCGCTCACCGCCGAGGGCGCGCTCCTGCTCGACCCCACCGGCTCCCTCCGGCCCGGCGCCCCCGCCTGCCCGCCCGAGGGCGACGCCGGCACCGGCATGGTGGCGACCAACTCCGTCGCCCCGCGCACCGGCAACGTCAGCGCCGGCACCAGCATCTTCGCCATGGTCGTCCTCGAGGGCCCCTTGGAGAGCGTGCACCACGAGCTCGACCTCGTCGCGACCCCCGCCGGCGACCTCGTCGCGATGGTCCACTGCAACAACGGAGCCAGCGAGCTCGCCGGCTGGGTCGGCCTGTTCTCGCGATTCGCCGCCGCATCCGGCGGACCCTCCGACAGCGACGCCGTCTACGGCACCCTCTTCGCCGAGGCGCTCGAGGGCGAGGCGGACGCGGGCGGACTGCTCGCCTACAACCACCTCGCGGGCGAGCCGATCGCCGGCCTGGTCGAGGGCCGCCCGCTCGTCATGCGCACCCCCGACTCGCGCCTCACGCTCGCCAACTTCATGCGCGCGCAGCTCTACGGCGTGTTCGGCACGCTGGCTCTGGGCATGCGCGTCCTCGCGGGCGAGGGCGTCCGGATCGACGAGATGTTCGCGCACGGAGGCATGTTCCGCACCGCCGGTGTCGCCCAGCGCTTCCTCGCCGGCGCGCTCGACGCCCCCGTCTCGGTCGCCGCGACCGCCTCCGAGGGCGGCCCGTGGGGCATGGCGGTGCTCGCCGCCTACCGCCTGCAGAGCGGAGTCGCGCTCGACGCGTACCTCACCGATCAGGTCTTCGGCGACTCCGGCTTCGAGACCGTCGCCCCCGACGCGGACGACGTCGCCGGCTTCTCCGCCTACCTCGAGCGCTACCGCGCCGGCCTCGCCGTCGAGCAGACCGCCGTCGAGACCCTCACCGACCCGCAGAACCAGGGAGCCACCGCATGACCACCCAGACCCCCGCCGTCGAGGAGGCGATCGCCCGCGTCCGCGAGGACGTCGCGCGGCTGCACTCCGAGCTCGTCCGCTACGGCCTCGTCATCTGGACCGGCGGCAACATCTCGGGCCGCGTGCCCGGTGCCGACCTCTTCGTGATCAAGCCCAGCGGCGTCTCCTACGACGACCTCGCGCCCGAGAACATGATCCTCTGCGACCTCGACGGGAACGTCGTCCCCGGCACCCCCGGCAGCGACCGCAGCCCCTCCAGCGACACCGCGGCGCACGCCTACGTGTACCGCGAGATGCCCGAGGTCGGCGGAGTCGTGCACACGCACTCCACCTACGCGACCGCGTGGGCGGCCCGCGCCGAGTCGATCCCCTGCGTCATCACCGCGATGGCCGACGAGTTCGGCGGGGAGATCCCCATCGGCCCGTTCGCGATCATCGGCGACGACTCCATCGGCCGCGGCATCGTCGCGACCCTCAGCGGGCACCGCTCGCGGGCGGTCCTGATGCAGAACCACGGCGTCTTCACCATCGGCAAGGACGCGAAGGACGCCGTCAAGGCGGCCGTCATGGCCGAGGACGTCGCCCGCACCGTGCACCTCGCGCGCCAGGGCGGCGAGCTCGTCCCCATCCCGCAGGAGTCGATCGACGCCCTGTTCGACCGCTACCAGAACGTCTACGGACAGAACCCCACCGGAGCCATCGCATGAGCGTGTACCAGAGCATCATCCCCGACCTCGCCACCCGCACCGTCTGGTTCCTGACCGGCAGCCAGGACCTCTACGGCGAGGACACCCTCCGCCAGGTCGCCGAGCAGTCGCAGGCCGTCGTCGCGCAGCTGAACGAGGCGGGCGCGATCCCCGTGACCGTCGAGTGGAAGCCGGTGCTGAAGAGCTCCGATGCCATCCGCCGCACCATGATCGAGGCGAACTCCGACGACTCCGTCGTGGGCGTCATCACCTGGATGCACACCTTCAGCCCCTCGAAGATGTGGATCCACGGCTTCGACGCGCTCGCCAAGCCGCTGCTGCACTTCCACACCCAGGCGAACGTCGCCCTGCCGTGGCAGGACATCGACTTCGACTTCATGAACCTCAACCAGGCCGCGCACGGCGACCGCGAGCACGGCTACATCCTCAGCCGGATGAGTGTGCCCCGGAAGACCGTCGTCGGCCACGCGAGCGACGCCCGCGTCACCGAGGCCATCGGCACCTGGTCGCGCGCGGCCGCCGGCTGGTCCGCCTCGCAGAGCATGAAGGTCGCCCGCTTCGGCGACAACATGCGCAACGTCGCCGTCACCGAGGGCGACAAGACCGAGGCCGAGATCCGCCTCGGCGTCAGCGTCAACACCTGGGGCGTGAACGAGCTCGTCGAGCGCGTCGACGCCGCCACCTCCGCGCAGATCGACGCCCTCGTCGCCGAGTACCTCGAGAGCTGCGACGTGGTCCCCGAGCTGCTCCCCGGCGGCGAGCGCCACGAGTCGCTCCGCTACGGCGCCGCGGTCGAGATCGGCCTGCGCTCGTTCCTGGAGGAGGGCGGCTTCGAGGCGTTCACCGACAGCTTCGAGGACCTCGGCGGGCTCCGCCAGCTCCCCGGACTCGCCGTGCAGCGCCTCATGGCCGACGGCTACGGCTTCGGCGGCGAGGGCGACTGGAAGACGGCCGTCCTCATCCGCATCGCCGCCGTCATGGGCGCCGGCCTCCCCGGCGGCACCAGCCTGATGGAGGACTACACCTACGACATGACGCCCGGCGAGGAGCTCATCCTCGGCGCGCACATGCTCGAGGTGTCGCCGTCCCTGTCGTCGAAGCGCGCCTCGCTCGAGATCCACCCGCTGGGCATCGGCGGCCGCGAGGACCCGGTGCGCCTGGTCTTCACCGCCGACGCCGGCCCGGCCGTGGTGGTCGCCCTGAGCGACGTCCGCGAGCGCTTCCGCCTGGTCGCGAACAAGGTCCGGAACGTCGAGCCGCCCCAGACGCTCCCGCACCTGCCCGTCGGCCGCGCCGTCTGGCAGCCCGCTCCGGACTTCGGCACCAGCGCCGCCGCCTGGATCACCGCCGGTGCCGCGCACCACACGGTGATGACGACGCAGATCGGCCTGGAGGCGTGGGAGGACTTCGCCCGCATCGCCGGCGTCGAGCTCCTCGTGATCGACGAGTCGACCACCCTCCGCGGCTTCGAGTCCGACATCCGCTCGAACGCGGCGTACTACCGCCTCTCCCAGGGCCTGTAGATCCTGCGAGGCCGGACGGCCGGCTCCCTGCGGGGGGCCGGCCGTCCGTCGTTCCCGGCACGCCGCCGGGTCGGGGCGGGGGCCCGCCGCCGAGACCGGCCTGGATTGCGTCAGCGATCGAGGGCGGATCGCCCTCTCCGGCCCGTTCGGCGCCCGCTGCAGCGTCCCGGCCCCGGTTGCGGACGCGCTCGCAGCACGACGGAGGCCGGGAGGCCCGGACGGCCCTCGCGGGCAGTCGGTCCTTCCGGCCTCCGGGATGCAGGCGGGCGGCGGGCGGTCAGTCGCGCGAGGTCGAGAACGCCGCGTCGAAGGCGTCGGCCGGCGGCGTGATCGCGTTGAGCTTCCGCACGAAGGCCAGGGCCTCGGGGGCGCCGTCGAGGCGGTCCATGCCGGCGTCCTCCCACTCGACGCTGGTCGGGCCGGTGTAGCCGATCGCGTTGAGCGCGCGGAACACCGGCTCCCACGGGACGGCGCCGTGCCCGGTCGAGACGAAGGTCCACCCTCGGCGCGGGTTCGCCCACGGCAGGTGCGAGCCGAGGACGCCGTTGCGGCCGTCGAGGTTGGTGACCGACTCCTTCACGTGCACGTGGAAGATGTGGTCGGCGAAGTCGAGCACGAACGCGACGCTGTCGAGCTGCTGCCAGACGAAGTGCGACGGGTCGAAGTTGAAGCCGAACGAGGCGCGGTGGCCGATCGCCTCGAGGGTGCGCTTGGCGGTCCAGTAGTCGTAGGCGATCTCGCTCGGGTGCACCTCGAGCGCGTAGCGGACGCCGACCTCCTCGAAGACGTCGAGGATCGGGTTCCAGCGGTCGGCGAAGTCCTGGTAGCCGGCGGCGATCCACTCGTCGGAGGCGGGCGGGAACATGGCCACGCCCTTCCAGATCGACGAGCCGGAGAAGCCGTTGACCTGCGTCACGCCGAGCGCGGCGGCGAAGCGGGCGGTGTCCTTGAGGTCCTGGGCGGCGCGCTGCCGGACGCCCTCGGGGTCGCCGTCGCCCCAGACGCGGTCGCTGAGGATGTCGCGGTGGCGCTCGTCGATCGGGTCGTCGCAGACCGCCTGGCCGGTGAGGTGGTTCGAGATGGCGAAGACCTGGAGGCCGTTGCGCTCGAGGATGTCCTTGCGGCTCTGCACGTACTCCGCGTCGTCCCAGCGGGCGACGTCGATGTGGTCGCCCCAGCAGGCGATCTCGAGGCCGTCGTAGCCCCACTCCCCCGCGAGGCGGGCCACCTCCTCGAAGGGGAGGTCCGCCCACTGGCCGGTGAAGAGGGTGATCGGTCGCGTCATCGCGGATTCCTAACTCTCGACTCCCGCGCGCCGTCGCACCGGGAGAGGTAATTTGAGGGTCCACGCAACATATCAGGCACTCCCGCGAGCCCGAAAGGAACCGATCATCGCCCCGATCGACGGCGCACTGTCGCGCACGCCCACCCTCGTCACCGCCACTGCGGCCCCGACCTGGGAGGAGGGCCTGATCGTCGGCAGCGGCCGCGTCGGCGCCGTGGTGCACGGCCCGGCCGACGCGCTCACCGTCTCGCTGGCGCACGAGCGCTACTTCCTCCCCGTCAACGCGCGGCCCGCCGCCCCGGACCTCGCCCCGGTGCGGGACGAGCTGCGGAGTGCCCTGCTGGCCGGGGACGCCGACGCGGCGAGCGACCTGCTCGAGCGCGGGGCGCGGGCGAGCGGCTACGACGGCGGCCTGATATGGACCGATCCGCTCGGGCTGTGCGCGACGCTGTCGATCCGCACGGCCGGCGGGGTCGCGTCGAGCCGGCGCCTGCTCGACCCGCTGCTGGGCGAGGTCGCGGTCGAGTGGACCGACCTCGACGGCGGGCGGCACGCGGTGCGACTGATCGCTCCGCACGGGGGCGAGAGCGTCCGGCTGCGGGTGGAGGCGGAGCGCGACGGCGAGAGCACGGTCGAGCTCGGGCTGGGCGCCGGGGACGCGACCTCGTTCGACACGGGCGTGCCGGACGCGTCGGCCGTGGTCGAGGCGACGGTCGAGGGCGGTGCGGTCGGGCGACTGCTGGCCGTCGCCGGGACCGGGAGCGCCGAGACCGGGGGCGAGCGGATCCGCGCGACGGTCACCGCGGCGACCGGGGCGCCGTGGGACGTGGAGGGCGTCGTGACCCGCTCGACGGTGCCGGTCGCGGCCGGGGCGGGCGCGCTCCTCCGCGTCGATCTGTCGCTGGCGGGCGGCGAGCCGACGGGCCGGGAGCGTGCGGGCGGCGAGCCGACGAGCGGCGACGCCTCGTGGGCGGAGCTGCGCGAGGCCCAGCGCCACGGGCACGGCCGGCTGGTCGGCGCCTCCTCCCTCGATCTCGCCGGAGCCTCCTCCGCGGTGCTCACCGAGGACCTCTGGGAGGAGGCCCGCGCCGGCGACGAGGGCGCGCGCCGCCGCGTCGTCGAGCTCGCGTACCTCAGCGGCCGCGCGAACATCGTCGCGTCGACCGGCGAGCTGCCGCCGACGCTGCAGGGCGTCTGGCAGGGCACCTGGCGGCCGGCGTGGTCGGCCGACTACACGCTGAACGGCAACGTGCAGAACGGCGCGATGGCGGGGATGATCCCGACCGGCACGCCCGAGCTGGCGCTGTCGATCCTGGAGCTGGTGCTGCCGCACCTCGACGACTACCGCGACAACGCGCGCCTCGTCTACGGGGCCGAGGGGATGCTCCTTCCGTCGCGGATGTCGACCCACGGCCGCGCCGACCACTTCGCGGCGAGCTACCCGCACCTCTTCTGGACGGGCTGCGGCGGCTGGGTGCTGCGCCTGGCCGCCGACGCCGTCGCGGCCACGGGAGACCGCGGCATCGTCGACGACCGGCTGTGGGAGCTGGCCGAGGGCGTGCTGCGCTTCGCCGAGACCGGGACGACCGTGGTCGACGGGGTGCGCCGGATCGTCCCCTCCTACTCCCCCGAGAACACACCGGGTGGTGCGCGCTCGCCGATAGCGGTCGATGCGACGATCGACGTCGCCGTGCTGCGGGACGCCGCGCGGGCGACGGCGCTGCTCGGCCGGGCCCGCGGCGACGACTCGCTCGACGAGCGCTGGGCGCGGGTGGTGGCGGAGCTGCCGGAGTACCGGGTCGCCGAGGACGGCACGCTGGCGGAGTGGATCGACCCGCGGTTCGCGGAGGAGATCGCGCACCGGCACGCGTCGCAGCTGTACCCGCTCTGGTACGCGGGCGACGCTGCCTTCGAGGGCCCCGGCGCCTCCGCGGTGCGGCTGCGGGCCGCCGCGGCGGCGACGGTGGCGGCGAAGATCGCGTGGCGGGCCGAGGCGCCGACCGCTCCTCCCGGGCGGATGGAGATGGCGTTCGGGCTGGTGCAGGTGGGCGTCGCGGCGGCGGCGCTGGGTGACGGGGAGGCGGCGCTGACCTGCGCGGAGTGGCTCGCGGTCGAGCACTGGTCACCGACGCTGACGACCCGGCACGACGCGGGGCGGATCTTCAACCTCGACGCCAGCGGTGGACTGCCGGGGCTCGTGGCGGCGATGCTGCTCGGATCGGATGACGAGACGCTGACGGTGCTGCCGGCACTGCCGTCCGCGTGGGCGCGGGGTGCCGTGACGGGGCTGCGCGCACGCGGCGGGGTGGTCGTGGACCGGCTGGAGTGGTCGCCGGGACGGGCGTCGCTGTGGGCGCGGCGGGTGCCGAGCGCGGAGTGGCTGGCACCGGCGGGCGGGACGCGGGTGCGCACGCTGCGCGACGCAGTGCTGCGGGTCGACGGGCGCGAGGTGTCGGGCGGGCTGGAGCTCGGTGCCGAGGCGGTGCGCGTGGACGTGGAGTGGCGCGGCTGAGGGTCCTGCGGAGGGTACGGCTGCGGCACGCGGAACGGGCTCCGGTACGCCGACGAAGGCGGAGCAGCGCACCGGGTGTCGTCCCCGCTGGCCGCCGGACCCGCCGTGCGGCTGCGTCGACGCGGGAACGAGACGCGAGCCGGATGCGGTGGGTGGGGTCAGCTCCGCGAGTGCCCGTAGCGGTCGTAGACGCGGTTGCGGGCCGCCCGCTCGGCGGCGGGCAGGCGCTGCGCATCGGCGATCTCGTAGACGCCGAAGGTGTCGCGCAGGCGCGAGGCCGGGTCGACCTCGACGAAGGTGCACCAGGGCAGCCAGTGGTGGTGGCTGCGCAGGGTCTGGGTCGCGAAGTCGCCGCTCTCGTGGCCGAGGCCGGGCATCGCGTAGCCGATGCTGCCGTCGACGTCGGTCGACTGGCGGGTGTTGCGGTGCAGGAACTCGGCGAAATCGAGGTAGTGCTCGTCGCCCGTGATCAGGTGCAGTCGGTAGTAGCTGTACGAGCAGGCCGCCATGTAGACGTCGGCGCCGCCGCCGAGGGTGATGATGCTCTGTCCGCTGATCGAGTACCGGTTGAAGGGATGCGCCCAGGGCGCGCGGACCGGGAAGGACCACGCGTACGTCCAGGTCTCCGTGTAGTCGGCGGCGCGGACGGCGCCCTCCAGCCAGCGCGGCTCCTCCGTCAGGTCGTACAGCGCGAGGAAGCCGAACAGCCCGTAGATGCCCGCCTCCTTGTCCTGGATGTCGGCGTTGTCGCAGGTGCCGCCGCGGTACTCCAGGGTCCGGTGGATGTTCGCGAACGACCACTCGCCGGCGCGCACCGCGGACGCGCGGTAGCGCCCCTCCCCCGTCACGAGGTGCAGCTGCACGAGGAAGCGGATCACGCTCGGGGTGTTCGAGCGCGAGTCCATCCGCACCGAGCCATCGGCGTTGTAGGCGCGGTGGAAGCTGCCGTCGGCGTCCTGCACCTCGAGCAGCCAGTCGGCGGTCCGCCGGCAGAACTCGAGCCAGAGCGGGCGCTCGTCGCCGAGGTCGCGCAGGTGCAGGTAGGCGTCGAGGATCGCCTCGACGCCGTCGGCGAGCATCCGCAGGTAGTGCGGGTACGGCTCGAAGCCGCCGAGCGAGGGGTTGAAGCACATCCGCGGCGGGCCCGACTCGGGCAGCGCGGTCCGCGCCCAGAAGTCGACGATGCCGACGCCCTGCTCGAACGCCTCCGGCACGCCCTCGCGGTCGCCGTAGCGCAGCAGCTGGTAGCCGATGCCGGGCTGCTGCCCGACGAAGCCGAACTGGAAGGAGACGCTCGAGACGTCGAGGTCCGGCAGCTGGCAGGCGAACGGCAGGCCCCAGGAGTCGCCGTAGCGGCGGGTGAGGCGCTGGAGGATCGCCATGCCGTGGTGGAAGTGCCGCTCGTTGTCGACCTCGAACAGGTCGTCGCGGAGCCGGGCGTAGGTGCTGCGCCAGGTGGCGCGCATCATCGTCGCGAAGTCGTCGTACCGGCCGAGGTCGACCGCGACGGCGTAGCGCTGGCGGAAGCCGACCTCGACCGGGTGGTTCACCCGCTGCAGGGCCTTCGGGGCGGCGTCGTAGTCGAGGCCGGAGTAGGGGTTGTCGATCGGGCGCTCGCCGTCGGCGCCCGGGTGGACGTAGTCGATCGACAGGCCCACGGGCGGCACGTCGAGCGGGGTCCGCACGCCGAAGCCGTAGTAGAGGTAGTTCAGCGTCGTGCCCTGCGGGCGGCTCAGGCCGATCGAGCCGACGGTGCACTCCGGGTCGGTGAAGTTCTCCGAGCGGACCACGTCCAGGCGCGGCAGCGTCGCGTCGGCCGCCCAGCGCGAGAGCGCCACGGTCTCGCCGGTCGCGAGGCTCTGCGCGGCGAACAGCGGCAGCGCGTAGTGCGTCTCGGTGCGCCAGAAGTACTCGCTGCCGGGGTCGCGGCCCATCGCGTCGGCGGGCCCGAAGGCGTTGTCGCGGTACCAGGCGCCGGGGGCGAAGCACTCGTAGTCGCGGAGGTCGTCGGACCCGGTCAGCCCGAGCGAGACGGCGGTGGAGAAGCCGAGGTCGCCGCCGGCCGCCAGCACCTCGACGTCACGGTGCACGGAGAAGCCGTCGCCCGCGACGCGCCAGACGTCGGTGACGGCGAAGGCCGACCCGGAGCGGACGGTGATCGTCCCGCTCGCGGTGATCGCCCCCTCCGACAGCGAGACGTCGTCGTAGGGCGCTCCGGAGTACTCGCTGATCGCGGCGACGGTCTTGACCGTGACGCGCAGCGGCCGGTCGTTCGCGTAGAGGACGCGCTCGCCCGCGAGCACCTCGAGGCCGCCCGCCTCGAGGCGGAGGGTGTAGTCGCCGGAGCGCAGTTCCACAGTGGTTCCTTCCCGGAGGGTCATCTCAGCTCTTCTCGTCGTGCTCGCGGGGGCCGGCCGATCGGGCGGCCTCCGCCGGCTCGTCCTCGAGCCGCTGCGCCCCCGGATCGAAGCGCCGCGAGCCCGGCCGGAACAGCAGCGCCACGCCGCCCTCGACCAGCCCCGCGAGCAGCAGCAGGATCGCGAACGGGATCAGCGAGATCTCGGCCCACGCGCCCATCACCGGCATCACCAGTCCGGCCGCTGTGAAGCTGACCGTGCCGAGGATCGCCGTGACGCTGCCCGCCTCGCTCGACGGGCCCTGCAGCGAGAGGTACTGCACCGGGGCGAAGCCGAGCGAGCGGCCGGCCAGCGCGAACGTCAGCGCGCCGACGACGACGAGCAGCGGCGGCGTGCCGGTGAGCGCGAGCACCGCGACCACGACGGCGCCGAGCGCCGTGACGATCGCCGAGGCGGACATCGCGAACCGGGGTCCGAACCGGGGCACGATCACCCGTCCCGTCGTCTGCCCGACCGCGATCGTCACGAGCGAGGTGACCAGGAACAGCAGCCCGTACAGGTCGGGCCCGACCGCGTAGACGTTCGTGTAGAGGAAGGGAGCGGTCGCGAGATACGCGAAGCCGACCGACCAGCCCGCGGCCGAGGCGGCGGCGAGCGCCAGCACGCGCGGCCGGCGGAGCATCCCGAAGGAGTTGCGCAGCGACGGGCCGAGCCCGCCCTGGTGCCGCCGCTCGCGGGGCAGCGTCTCGGGCAGCACCAGGAGCGCGATCACGGTCGCGAGCGCTCCCCAGGCGGCGACCGCGAGGAAGGAGCCGCGCCAGTCGATCACCTTGGTCAGCTGCGCGCCGACGGAGGGCACCAGGATCGGGAAGACCGAGACGATCACGGCGAGGTTCGCGAGCATCGTGACGAGCCGCTTGCCGCTGTAGAGGTCGCGGACGATGGCGGTGACGACGACGCCCGCAGCGGTGCAGGCGGCGCCCTGGACGAAGCGGGCCGAGAGCAGCACGGCGGTGTCGGAGGTCATCGCCGCGACGAGGCTCGCCGCGATGTGCAGCGCCGCCGAGACGCCGAGCGGCCACTTGCGGCCGACCGCGTCGCTGAGCGGTCCTGAGATGAGCTGGCCGGCCGCGAAGCCGAAGGTGGCGCCGGTGACGACCAGCTGGGCGGTCGCCACCGAGACGCCGAGATCGTCCTGCAGCGTCGGCAGGAACGGCAGCACCAGGTCGATGGTGAGCGGCCCGAAGCCGACGAGCATCGCGAAGATCGGCAGCAGGAGGCGGCCGCGGGGCATCGCTTGGACGGCGGGGGAGGCGGTGGAGGCGGTCATGAGCGCGGAGCGCAGGTCACGGAGGGGATCCTGTCCATCAGCTCCCGGCCGAGACCGGGAAGTAGAGCGAGAAGGGTTCGTCGACGACCTCGTGCAGAGGCCGGAAGCGGACGGCGGCGGGCTGGCCGACGGCGCGGTAGCCGCGCAGCCACTGGGTCCACTGCCGCTCGTTGTCGGGGGCGAGCAGGGCGGGGGCGTCCTCGAGGCGCCCCCGCAGCGCGATCTCGCGGTCGACGAGGCCGGCCAGCACGATCGGGCCCTCGACGAAGGCGACCGTGCCCGGCTCGTCCGGGATCGGCACGGCGCGGATCTCGGTGCCGAAGGCGAGGTCGACGCTCGTGCGGCCGCCGGGGTGCTCGATCAGGAGCGCGCCGTCGCCCGCCCGGACGCGCTCGGCGTCGCCCGCGACCCCCGGCTCGCCGACGGTCCACTCCGGCACCCGCAGCCGCACGTGCAGCGCGACCCCCTCCTCCGAGACGATCTCGACCCGGATCCGCGAGGCGGTGGGGCGGTGCACGTCGCCTGCGGCACCCGCGTTGGCGTCCGGGCCGACGTAGCCGGCGGTGTCGAGCACCTCGACCCGCACCGCCGCGTCGCCGGCGGCGGTCGGCAGGCGCAGGCTCGCGTCGACGTGCTGCGCGATCGTCAGCTCGGCGTCGCCGCCGCGGTAGAAGACGAGCCCGGAGTGGCGCGTGTGCGCCTGCACCAGCGTGCCGTGGCAGCACCAGAAGTCCTCGGTCGGGCTGCCCCAGTCCTTGCGGGCGCCGCCCTCGAGCGGCAGGAAGTAGGCGACCATCCCGGTCCGCGGGTTCTGCTGGGCGAGGAGGCCGTTCCAGAGGTTCCGCTCGATGTAGTCGGCGTAGGCGAGGTCGCCGGTCCAGCGCAGCAGCACGTCGGCCAGCCGGATCATGTTGTAGACGACGCAGTGCTCCTGCGTCTTCTCGCCGCGGCGAGCGGCGAACGCGAAGGGCGGCGTCCAGATCTCGCCGGAGGTCTGACCGCCCGTGCAGAAGGTGCCGCGGAGGGTGACCGCCTGCTCCCAGTAGGCCTCGACGATCCTCCGCCAGCGCTCGTCGCCGGTGACCTCGTAGGCGCGGGCGGCGCCGAGGACCTCGGGGATCGTGGTGTTGGCGTGCATGTTGGTCAGCACGTCGCGGCCCTCGAGCAGGCCCTCGAAGAGGGAGCGGCGGTCGTAGCGGCCGAGCAGCTCGGTGTAGACGGGGTCCCCGGTGATCGCGAGGAGGTCGGCCCAGACCTCGAGCATGCCGCCGGTCTCGACCTCGAGGATCTCCTGGAACGCGGCGTCGTCGAATCCGCGGACCCACTCCAGCAGCGGGACCGTGGCGGCCCGCGCCATCCGCAGCGCCCGCTCGTCGCCGAGGTCGAGGTGCAGGTCGACGAGGCCCATCAGCAGCTTGTGCATCGCGTACTGCGGCGCCCAGATGGGGCGGCCGGTCGCGAGGCGGTCGAGGTAGCCGCGCGGGATCGCCCAGATCCAGCCGCCGCCGTTCTCCTCCTGGCAGCGCTCGAGTCCGTCGAGCACGGAGTCGATCCGGACGCGCAGCAGCGGGTCGCCGGTGACCGCGACCTCGCGGGCCGCTGCGGAGAGCCAGTGGCCGAGGAAGTGCCCGCGCAGCTGCGAGCCCGGCGTCTCCCAGCCCCAGTGCCGGTCGAGGCCGCGGGCCTCGCGCGAGTCCTGCGAGGGGTGCAGGTGCCAGCCCTGGTCGCCGATCCCGGCCTCGATCAGGAAGTTCTGCAGCAGCCCCTCGTCGGTGAGCGAGAGGAGGTAGTCGCGGTTGAGCCGCCGCCGCGCGTCGAGCACCCCGCGCTCCAGGCGGGTCTCGTGCGGGGCCGGGTGGGTCAGCGGCATGGGTGCTCCTCGTCGAGGCGGTGGGTGGTGGGGATGAGCGGTGCGAGCGGTGGTCGATCGGCGCGGGTCGATCCGCGCGGTGGTCCATCCGACCGAGGGTCGAGATCGATCTCTCGCTGTACTCAGACCAGGATCGACGATAGGAATGGGGACATGCAATCCCCGAGAGTGATCCATCTCGTCGCCGATGACGTGTCCGCCCTCCTCACTCAGTCGGGAGGCGACCTGCCCGTGCTGCTGCACTGGGGTCCGCGACTCGACGCGAGCGACGACGATCTCGCAGCTTTCGCAAGAACTCCCGTGCGGACGGGGATCGAGGGCTCCTCCGACGTCCCCTACGAGCCCGGGATCCTGCCCGAGCACACCTTCGGCTGGGCCGGCCTGCCAGGTCTCCGGGTGCACAGGGAGGGCGCCGGCTGGTCGCCGAGGCTGACCGTGGACACCGTCTCGGTGGACGGGGAGACCCTCGCGGAGGGCGCGGTCGCGCAGGCCGGCAGCGCCGCCGTGACCGTCGAGGCGCACGACGCGCAGGCCCGGATCGGAGTCGTCCTAGAGATCGTTCTCTCCCCTGCCGGACTGCTCAGGACCCGCGTCTCGGTCCGCAACGACGGCGCCGGGCACCTCGAGGTGATCGGCGTCGACCCCGCCCTCCGGATCCCGACCGAGGCCCGCGAGATCCTGGACTTCTCCGGCCGCTGGGGCACCGAGAAGATCCCCCAGCGCCACCCCGTCGTCACCGGCACCCACTCCCGCTCCTCGCGGCGCGGCCGCACCGGCCTGGACGCGACGACGGTCGTCGCGGTCGGCACCCCCGGCTTCGACTCCGCCGACGGGCGGGTCTGGCTCTGCCACGTCGGCATCGGCGGCAACCACGAGCACGCGGTGGAGCGCGGCGACGGCTGGCTCGCCTTCCGGGGCGGCGAGCTGCTCCTGCCCGGCGAGGTGCGCCTCGCGAGCGGCGAGAGCTACTCCTCCCCCTGGATCTCCGGCAGCTTCGGCCACGGCCTCGACGCCGCGGCCGCGCGCTTCCACGCCCACCTCCGCGGGGTCTCCCGCTCCTCGCGCCGGCCGCGCCCGGTGACGCTCAACGTCTGGGAGGCGGTCTACTTCGACCAGGACCTCGCCGTCCTCGCCGAGCTGGCCGACCGCGCCGCCGCCCTCGGGGTCGAGCGCTACGTGCTCGACGACGGCTGGTTCCTCGGCCGCAGCGACGACCGCGCCGGCCTCGGCGACTGGACGCCCGACCCCGTCGCCTGGCCCGACGGCCTCCTCCCCCTCGCCGAGCACGTCCGCGGCCTGGGCATGGAGTTCGGCCTCTGGGTCGAGCCCGAGATGATCAACGAGGACTCCGACCTCGCCCGCGCGCACCCCGACTGGATCCTGCGGGCCCGCGAGGAGCTGCCGCCGCGGTTCCGCTTCCAGCAGGTGCTCGACCTGACGAACCCCGACGCGTTCGCGCACATCCTCGGCGTGCTCGACGGCCTGGTCGCCGACCTCGGCGTCGCCTACCTCAAGTGGGACCACAACCGCGACCTGATCGACGCGGGCCACCCCGCCACCGGGACGGCCGCGGTGCACGAGCAGACGCTCGCGCTGTACCGGCTGATCGACGAGCTGCGCGCCCGGCACCCGGAGCTCGAGATCGAGAGCTGCGCCTCCGGCGGCGGCCGGGTCGACCTGGGGATCCTCGAGCGCACCGACCGCGTGCACACCTCCGACAACCAGGACCCGCTGGACCGCTCGCGGATGCTGCGCTGGACCGGGCTGCTCGTGCCGCCGGAGATGCTCGGATCGCACGTCGCCTCGCCGGTCAACTCCGTCACCGGTCGCACCAGCGACCTGCACACCCGCTGCGCGATCGCCTTCCTCGGCCACTTCGGGATCGAGTGGGACCTCCGCGAGCTGGACGCGGAGGAGGAGCCCGTGCTGGCGGGCTGGATCGCGGCGTACCGCGAGCACCGCAGCCTGATCGCGACCGGCCGGGTCGTCGGGGGCGACGACTCCGACCCCGACGCGCCGTCGCTGCGCGGCGTCGTCGCGCCGGACGGCTCGGAGGCGCTGTACACGCTGGTCACGCCTGCGCTGACCGCGGACTCGCGCCGCCGCGTCCGCCTCCCGGGCCTGGATCCGCGGGCGCGCTACCGGATCGAGACCGCGCGCCCCGGCTCGCTCGGCCCGCCCTGGCAGAGCCCGCACTGGCTGGAGTCGACGGTGCCGCTGGACTCCGACGCCCCGGCCCCCGCCTACTCGGGGAGCCTGCTGGGCGAGGCGGGCCTGGACCTGCCGACCTTCCACGCCGACCGCGCGATCGTCCTGCGGCTCGTCCGCGAGACCGCGTGAGCACCGCCGCCGACCCCGGCGTCCTCGACACCGCCGCCGCCGGAACCGCCGCCGCCGATTCGTCCGCCACCACCCTGGAGCACCCCGTGAACAGCACCGTCACCGTCGACCTCGACCGCCCCGGCGCCACCATCAGCCGCCACCTCTACGGCCACTTCGCCGAGCACCTCGGCCGGTGCATCTACGACGGCTTCTGGGTCGGCGAGGACTCGCCCGTCCCGAACGAGGGCGGGATCCGCCTGGACGTCGTCGAGGCCCTCCGCGCCCTCGACATCCCCAACCTCCGCTGGCCCGGCGGCTGCTTCGCCGACCGCTACCACTGGACCAACGGCATCGGCCCGCGCGAGGAGCGCCCCGGCCTGATCAACACCCAGTGGGGCGGAGTCGCGGAGGACAACTCCTTCGGCACCCACGAGTTCATGGCGCTCTGCGAGCTGCTCGGCGCCGACGCCTACATCTCGGGCAACATCGGCTCCGGCACCGTGCAGGAGATGGCGGACTGGGCCGAGTACCTCACCGGCGCGGGCAAGTCGCCGATGGCCGACCTGCGCCGCTCCCACGGCCGGGAGGAGCCGTGGACCGTCCGCTTCTGGGGGCTCGGCAACGAGACCTGGGGCTGCGGCGGCAACATGCGCGCCGGCGCCTACGCCGACCTGGCGCGGCAGTTCGGGACCTTCGTGCAGAGCGGCAACGACACTCCGCTCTACCGCGTGGCGGCCGGAGCCGACGGCGCCGACACCCACTGGACGCAGACGCTGATGGAGGTGATCCCCGAGATCGAGGGACACCCCTTCTCCTCCGTGCCGTGGGAGTCGGTCTCGGTGCACTACTACACGATCGGCGGCAGCTGGCACGCGAAGGGCAGCGCGACCGACTTCGACGCCGACACCTACTGGAGCACGATCGTGGCCGCGCAGGGGATCGAGGAGCTGCTCCGCTCGCACGCCGCGGTGATGGACGTCCACGACCCCGAGAAGAAGTACGGGATGGTGCTCGACGAGTGGGGCACCTGGTGGGACGTGGAGCCGGGGACCCACCCTGGCTTCCTCTTCCAGCAGAACACGATCCGCGACGCGATGGTCGCGGCCTGGCACTTCGACGTCTTCCACGGCTTCGCCGACCGCCTGACGATGGCGAACATCGCGCAGACGGTGAACGTGCTGCAGGCGATGCTGCTGACCGACCCGGACGGCGGCGAGATGGTCCGCACGCCGACCTACCACGTGTTCGAGATGAACAAGGGGCACCACGACGCGACGGTGCTGCCGACCACGGTCGCCGGCCCGACGCACGCGGTCGACGGCCGCGAGATACCCGTCGCCTCCGCCTCCGCCTCCACGAAGGACGGCCGCGTCCTGGTCTCGCTGACCAACGTCGACCTGGAGGAGCCGCTCGAGGTCTCCCTCGACTTCCGCGGCGGGACCGTGACCGGCGCGACCGGCCGCCTCCTGACGGCCGACCGCCCCGACGCGCACAACCGGCCCGGCGCCGCCGACGAGGTGAGCCCCGTCGCCCTCGAGGGCATCGAGACCACGGCGACAGGACTGCGCGTCACGCTGCCCCCGCACTCCTTCGCGACCGTGACGCTGGAGCTCTCGTGATCGCCGCGCGCACGGAGGCCGCCCGCCGCCCGCCGATGGGCTGGAACAGCTGGGACTGCTTCGGCGCCTCGGTGACGGAGGAGGAGGTGCTCGCGAACGCCGAGTACCTCGCCGAGCACCTCCTGCCGCACGGCTGGGACACGGTCGTCGTCGACATCCAGTGGTACGAGCCCGATCCCGGCACGAGCGACTACCAGGAGGTGTCGGAGCCGGTGCTCGACGACTGGGGCCGCCCGCAGCCCGCCGTCGGACGCTTCCCCTCCGCGGCGACGGGCGGGTTCACGGCGCTGGCCGCGCGCGTGCACGCCCTCGGCCTCCGCTTCGGGGTGCACCTGATGCGCGGCGTCCCCCGCCGAGCGGCCGAGCTCGGCCTGCCGGTGCTCGGGGCGGAGGCGACCTGCGCCGACATCGCCGACCGCGGGAACGTCTGCCCGTGGAACCCGGACAACTACGGCGTCGACATGAGCGCGCCCGGCGCGCAGCAGTACTACGACTCCGTGATGGCGCAGCTGGCCTCGTGGGGCGTCGACTTCGTGAAGCTCGACGACGTGCTCTACCCGCCGATCCAGGCGGAGGAGATCGCCGCACTCTCCCGCGCGATCGACGCGACCGGCCGTCCGATGGTGCTGAGCCTCTCCCCCGGCAAGCAGCTCTCGCTCGAGAACCTCGAGCTGCTGCGGTCGACCGCGCAGATGTGGCGGATCTCGGATGACTTCTGGGACGACTGGGCCCACCTGCACGAGCAGTTCCAGCGGGCCGCGCGCTGGGCTCCGCACCAGCGTCCCGGCGCCTGGGCCGACGCCGACATGCTGCCGCTGGGGCGGATCGGCGTGCGCGCGCACGTGGGCGAGGACCGGCTCTCGCGGTTCACGCCCGCGGAGCAGCGGACGCTCGTGACGCTGTGGTGCCTGCTCCGCTCGCCGCTGATGATGGGCGGGCACCTCCCGGACACGCCCGCCGACACGCTCGCGCTGCTGACGAACGGCGACGTCCTCGCGCTGCTCGGCAGCGACGGCAGCCGCGAGATCGTCCGCGACGGCGACCTGGTGGTGTGGTCGGCGTGGCGCGGCGACGAGCAGTGGCGCGGAGTGTTCTGGCTGGGCTCGTCGGCGCGGTCCTACTCCGCGCACCTGACCGACCTGGGCTGCTCCGGCGCAGCCTCGGCCGTCGACGTGTGGAGCGGCGCCGAGCTGCCGATCGTCGGCGGCGCCGTCGAGCTCGAGCTCGAGCCGCACGGCTGCCGCCTGCTGCGCCTGGCCTGACGCGCGGCCGCCGGCCGGGGCGGGCCGGGGCCCGCCCCGGCCCGCCCCGGCCCGCCCCGCCTCGCCCCGGCTCGCCCCGGCGAGAAGCCAGGAGTCGTCGCACTCGAGACCGACCGCGACAACTCCTGCGCATTCGCGACCGGCCTCAGGACGCCGGGCGCCCGTCGCTCCTGCGCCGAGCACCCCGAGACTCCATTAGTCGTCGCACTCGAGACCGACTGCGACAACTCCTGCACACTCGCGGAACCGCGATCGGAGGAGTCCGGCGAGAAGCCAGGACTTGTCGCACTCGACGCCCACTGCGACAACTCCTGCGCACTCGCGAGCGGAGGCGGCGCAGGACGCGCCGAGACGCAGGAGGCCGCCGCGCTCGAGCTCGAGTGCGACGGCCTCCGGACCGTCAGGAGCAGGCGCCCGCGGGTCAGGACTCCGTGTCGACGAGCGAGTCGAGGTGCGCGAGGTCCTCGGACGAGATCTCGAAGTCGACGTCGGCGTTCTCGACGATGCGCGAGGGCGTCGTCGACTTCGGCAGCGGCAGCACGTCCTTCTCGAGCAGGTAGCGGATGCAGAGCTGCGCCACCGACTTGTCGTACTTCGCGGCGATCTCGCCGATGTCGGAGTTGTCGAGCAGGCCGCCCGTCGCGAGGGGCGAGTACCCCTCGACGAGGATGCCGTGCTCCTTGCAGTACGCGGTCGTCTCGTCCTGGGTGTTGCCGACGAACCAGCGGATCTGGTTGGCGTGCGGCACCACGTCGGTCGCCGCGATCAGCGACTCCAGATCGGCGACCTGGAAGTTCGAGACGCCGATGGCGCGCGAGCGACCGGCCTCGAGGATCTCCTCCATCGCCTTCCACGCCGCGATGTTGCCCTCGCGGTGGTCCGAGCCCATGTCCTGCCAGGGCCACGGGGCGTGGATGAGGTACAGGTCGACGTGGTCGAGCTCGAGCGCCGCCATGGTGGTCTCGAAGCTCGCCTTCGCGCCCTCGTAGTCCTTCACCTCGGCCGGGAGCTTGGTGGTGATGAACACCTCGTCTCGCGGGACGCCGCTGTCGCGCAGGGCCCGGGCGACGCTCGCCTCGTTGCCGTAGGCGCGGGCGGTGTCGATGTGTCGGTAGCCCGCCTCGAGCGCGGCGGTCGTCGCGTCGTAGGCCTCGGGGCCGTCGGGGATCTGCCAGGTGCCGAACCCGATCTTCGGGATGGCGACTCCGTTGGACAGCGTGAACGTGTCGGTCAGGGCGGGCATGACTCTCCTCTGCATCGGTCTTCTCCGCGGCCCGCCACCGGCGGCGCCGCTCCTTAAACGCTAGGCCGGGCCCCCGGCTCGCGCGGGCCCCTTGCGCTGTGCGCCTCCGGTGCTACGCGGCCGTCGCGCTCCCGGCCGCCGACCCCGCAGAAGTCGCAGGTCTCGCGCTCGAGCACCGCGACTTCTGCGGACTCGCGAGCCGGCACCGCCGGCCCGCCCCCCGCGAGCGGCCGGCGCCTCCCCCCTGAGGCGCCGACCGCTCAGCCTCGCGCCACCGACCAGGGGGTCCGCAGCGCCCGCTCGGCGAGCAGCCGCCGCTCCCCCGTGATCGACACCTCCGCCGTCACTGCCGCGTCCGCCGCCGAGGCGCCGGCCGTCAGTCGCAGCGGCCCCGGGTCCACGGCGAGCCGGGCGTCCTCCCCCGTCACCGCGAGCCGGGCCGCGTCGACGTGGAAGTGCACCGTCATCGTCTCGCCCGCCGCGATCGGCACGCGCGCGAAGCCGATGAGCTGCGCGACCGGCCGCACCACCGCCGAGGTCGGGTAGCCCGCGTAGAGCTGCACCACCTCGACCGTGTCGGCGCCGTCGTTCCGGAGCGATACCGCCACGTCGAGCGATCCGCCGACCGGCAGCTCCGCCGCCGTCGCCAGCTCCGTGTACGTCACCGCGCCGCGGGTCAGCCCGTAGCCGAACGGGTAGAGCGGAGTCGCGTCCAGCGCCGTGATCCCGGGGTTCGAGAGCCCGAGCGACGGCTGCAGGTACGTGGTCGAGGCGGACGGGAGCCGCGGGATCTGCACGGGCAGCCGCCCGGTCGGAGCCACGCGGCCCGAGAGCACGCCGGCGACCGCGGCCGCCCCGTCCGCTCCCGGGAAGAACGCCTGCACGAGTCCGCGCGCCGCTCCGAACGCCCCGAGCGCGTAGGGCCGGCCCGAGAGGACGACCACCACGGTGGGCACGCCGGTCTCGAGCACGGCCGTCACCAGCGGCTCCTGCGCTCCGGGGAGGCGGAGGTCGGCCGCGTCGCAGCCCTCGCCCGAGGTGCCGTCGCCGAAGAGCCCCGCGATGTCGCCGACCACGACGACCGCCGCGTCGGAGCCGCGGACGAGGTCCACCGCCTCCTGCACGCCGTCGGTCGACGCGGAGGTGATCGAGCCGCCCTCCGCGAAGCGCACGCGCGACGCTCCGAACTCCTCCTGCAGCGCCGTCAGCACCGTCGGGATCGACAGCCCGAGGTCGTGGCCGGGGTGCTTGGAGAGCACGTGGTTGGGGAACGCGTAGCAGCCGACCAGGCTGCGGAACTGGTCCGCGGCCGGTCCCACGACGGCGAGCGAGCCGGAGGACAGCAGCCCCGCGACGTCCTCGTCGCGCAGCAGCACGACCGACTCCTCCGCGATCCGCGACGAGATCGCGCGGTTGCGGGCGCTGTCGAGGTCGACGTCCTCGGCTCCCTCGGGCACCAGCGGGCCGCCGTCGAGCAGGCCCGCCTCGAACTTGTGGCGGAGGTGCCTGGCGACGGAGCGGTCGAGGTCGGCCTCGTCGACGACACCCTCGCGGATCAGGCGCGGCAGCTCGCCGTACGCCGCCGTCTGCGGCAGCTCGACGTCGACCCCGGCGTGCAGCGCCAGGCGCCCCGCGTCGGCCGCGTCGACCGCGACGTGGTGCATGGCCTGGAGGAACGGCACCGCCCAGTAGTCGGCGACGACCGTGCCGTCGAAGCCCCAGCGATCGCGGAGCAGCGTCGTCAGCAGGTGCCGGCTGGCGCTGCTGGGCACGCCGTCGATGTCGGTGTACGACGTCATCACGCTGCGGGCTCCGCCGTGCCGCAGGGCGGCCTCGAACGGAGGCAGCACCGTGTCGGCGAGCTCGCGCGGCCCCATGCTCACGGGTCCGTGGTTGCGGGCGCCGCGGGAGGCCGCGTACCCGGCGAAGTGCTTCAGTGTCGCGACGACGCCGGTCCCCTCCAGCCCCGCCACGTAGGCGGCGCCGAGCTGCGAGACGAGGTACGGGTCCTCGCCGAGGGTCTCCTCGACGCGGCCCCAGCGGTAGTCCTTCACGACGTCGACGACCGGGGCGAGGCCCTGGTGGATGCCGAGGGCGCGCATGTCCGAGCCGATCGCCTCCGCCATCTCGCCCACGAGCTCCTCGTGGAAGGTGGCCGCCCAGGCGAGCGGAGTGGGGAACGCGGTCGCGCCGTACGCGGCCAGGCCGGTGAGGCACTCCTCGTGCGCGATGGCCGGAATGCCGAGGCGGCTGCCGGCGACCACGCGCTCCTGCAGCTCGCGGAGCCGGCGGACGCCCTCCGGGACGGTGACCGGCTCGGTGCCGAACACGCGGGTCAGCTGGCCGAGGCCACCGGTGAAGAGGTCGTCGCCCGCGGCGGGCCCGTCCTCGAGCTTCGGGGCGAAGTCGTCGGCGGAGTCGGTGAGCCAGACGGAGCCGAGCTGCGCCGCCTTCTCCTCGAGGGTGAGTTCCTGGGTCAGGAGGCGGGCGCGCTCGGCCGGAGGCAGAGCGCGGTCCCGCCAGTCCCGCCCGGGAGGACGCACGGCGTCCGTCCCGGGCAGTGCTGGGGAAGCGTCGTGCATCAGCCCTTGAACGCCCCGTCCATGATCCCGGACACCATCCGGCGGCCGACGAAGAAGAACGCGATCAGCAGCGGGAGGGTGGCCATGAACGATCCGCCCATCGCCAGGGCGACGTCGATCGAGCGGTTGGCCTGCAGCTGCTTCAGCGCGATCTGCACCGTGAACAGCTCCGGCGACTTGAGGACGATGAACGGCCACATGAAGTCGTTCCAGACCGCGGTGAACGTGATCAGTCCGAGGACGAACGCCGCGGGGCGGACCACCGGGAAGGCGATGCGCCAGAACAGCTGCCACGAGTTGGCGCCGTCGATGCGGGCCGCCTGGATCAGCTCGTCGCTGACCGTCGTGGACATGTGCTGCCTCATCCAGAAGATGCCGAAGGCGCTGGCCAGGCCCGGCACGATGATCGCCTGGAGGGTGTCGACCCAGTCGAGCGCCGAGACGATCAGGTACTGCGGGATGATGCTCAGCTGCGCCGGCACCGTCATCGTCAGCAGCACGATCAGGAACAGCACGTTGCGACCCGGGAACTGCAGCTTCGCGAAGGCGAAGCCGGCCATCGCGCAGAGGATCGCCGAGATGACGGCGATGCTCAGCGACACGATGAGGCTGTTCAGCATCGAGGCGATGAACGGGACGGTGTCGAACACCTTCTCGGCGATCGCCATGAAGTTCGTGCCCGGGTACAGGCGCGGCGGGATCGACGTGACGGCGGTCGCTCCGACCGACGCGACGACGAACATGTAGTAGAGCGGGAAGATCGAGACGAGCACCGCGATCACGAGGAAGACGTAGGTCGGCCAGCCGACTCCGCCGCCCTTCCCGCGCCGCTTCGGCAGCTGTGCCTTCTGGACCGTGGGGGCCAGCGTCTGCGGGACGGCCTGGTCGATCACATCCGACATCAGACGGCCTCCTTCCGGGTGCGGGTGGAGAGGTAGAAGTTGAGGAGGGAGACGAGCACCACGATCACGAACAGCACGACGCCGATGGCGGATCCGTAGCCGAACTTGAACTGGCCGAAGCCCTGCTCGTAGAGGAAGAGCGCCAGCGTCTGGCACTGCCGGCCGGCGCCGCAGGTGAGGCCCGATTCGGGAGCCACCAGGAGCGCCTCCGTGAAGATCTGCAGACCGCCGATGGTCGACATGATCACGGTGAAGACGATGATCGGGCGCAGCGCCGGGATGGTCAGGTGGCGGAACTGCTGCCAGCTGGACGCGCCGTCGACGGAGGCCGCCTCGAACATCTCGCGGGGCAGCGACTGCAGGCCCGCCAGGTAGAGGAGCGTGTTGTAGCCGAACCAGCGCCAGAAGACCATCGTCGAGATGACGATCCAGGAGCCGTAGTTCGTGGCGAGGAAGTTGATCGACGGCAGTCCGAAGATGCCGAGGAACCAGTTGATCAGGCCGAAGTTCTTGTCGAAGATCTGCGCGAACACGATCGCGGTCGCCGCGACGGAGGTGATGTACGGCACCAGCAGCGCCATGCGGAAGAAGTTCGCCCAGCGGAGGCGGGCGTGGTTCAGCAGGTGCGCGAGGAAGAGGGCGAACAGCAGCTGGGGCACCGTCGAGATGATGAAGATGCCGAAGGTGTTGACCAGCGCGTTCCAGAACCGGGAGTCGGCGAAGAGCTGCTGGAAGTTCGCGATGCCGACGAAGGTCTGCTCGCCGATCGGGTTCCAGTCGAAGAGCGAGACGTAGAACGTGAACAGGAGCGGGAAGAGCCCGAAGACGATGAAGATGATGAAGAAGGGCGCGACGTACGCGTAGGGGGCGATCCGCTCCGAGAGGGAGTTGCGGATCCGCGCGGCCTTCTGGACCGGCGCGCTGGGCTGCTTGCGCTGCTTGCGGGGTGGTGCTGCTGTCACCGTTGACACGGGAGTACCTCCGTCGAGAAAGGGGGGAGGGGCCCGGCGCACGAGGCGCCGGGCCGCTCGGGTGGGTGGGGCGATCAGCCGCCGATGGCCTGCTTGGCCGTGTCGAGTGCGGTCGACCACGCCTTGTCGGAGGTCACGTTGCCGGCCTCCAGCTCGACGAGGGTGTTGAGGAGCGCCCCGTTGATCGGGGTGGTGTCCGGTCCGTTGTAGAAGGACGGGAACTGCTCGACGGAGGTGGCCATGACCTCGCCGATCTTCGAGTCGCCGAAGAACGGGTCGGTGTACGACTGGACCTCTTCGCTGGCGACCGCCTCGGTGGCGGCGGGCAGCGTGCCCGAGGCCTTGAAGTGGTCGGTCTGGCCCTCGGCCGACATCATCGTCTTGATGTACTGCCAGGCGGCCTCGGGGTGCTCGGCGCGGGCGGGGATGGCGATGACGCTGCCGCCCCAGTTGCCGCCGATGCCGGGGACGCTGGTGACGCGCCAGTTGCCGGCGGTGTCGGGGGCGTCGGTCTTGATGCCGGCGAGGATCCACGAGGGGGCGATCGTCACGGCGAAGGCGCCGTTCGCGCGGCCCGGGGCCCAGCCCGAGGACCAGGCGGCGATGCCGGCGCTGATGCCGGCGTCCTTGGTGTCCACGGCGACCTGGAACGCGTCCTTCACCTGCGGGTTGGTGTCGTAGACCAGCTCGCCGTCGGGCGAGTAGTACTTCTCCGAGACCTGGTTGACGGTCGAGAAGAAGACGCTGGTCTCGATGTTGTCGACGAACGGCTTGCCGGTCGCCTCGGTGTACTTCTTGCCGGTCTCGATGAAGGACGGCCAGTCCTTCCAGAGCTCGGCGACCTGGTCGGGCTCGGTCGGCAGGCCGGCCTGCTCGAAGAGGTCGGCGCGGTAGGCGAAGCCCAGTCCGCCGACGTCGGTCGGGACGCCCACGACGGAGCCGTCATCGGCGGTCGCGGCGGAGGCGGCCCACGGGAGGTAGGTGGAGGCGACGTCGTCGCCGCCGAGGGTGCGCAGGTCGAGGAAGTTCGAGCTGTTGGCGACGAACTGGGGCAGGTCGTCGTTCTGGATCATGACCAGGTCGGGCACCTTGCCGCCGGCGAGGGCCGCGGTGAGGGCGGTGGCGGTCTCGGTCGTGCTGCCGACCTCGGAGAGCTTGATCTTCGCGTCGGGCATCTTCGCGAGGTACTCGTCGACGCTGTCCTTGGCGTTGATGCCGGTGAAGGACCAGAAGGTGGCTTCGGCGTTCGGGTCGTCCGAGGCGCCTCCTCCCCCTCCGGACGAGCACCCGGTCAGGGTGAGCGCGACTACTGCTGCTGCGGCGGCTACGGCCGTCAGGCTTCTTTTCACGACAATTCCTCTTCGTTGGGGATTCGCAGGGTTTCGGTGAGGGCGGGCCTCAGAGAACGATCTCTTGGCGGCCAACCTAACCCGCCCGCGAGCACGATGCAAGCGAGAACCGGTCTCCGCGAGATAACGATCTCCGCCTAGTATCAAAGGGAAGTTTCGCAAATCGAGCAGTTCCGGACGGCCGCACGCCGCCCCGTGCGAGTCTTCACCTCGACGCTCTCCCCACCGTGCTCCGCGGGGAGGCACGGAAGCCGGAACCTCCCCTCGCAGAAGGAAGCAGCATGACTCGACCCACGCTGGTGGACGTCGCCCAGGCCGCGGGCGTCTCGCGCGCCACCGCCGCCCGGGTGCTCGCAGGCGGCACCAATGTCGACGTCCGGATGACCGCCGCGGTCGAGCGCGCCGCGAAGTCCCTCGGCTACGAGGCGAACAGCGCCGCCCGGATGCTCCGCGGCGGGCGGGCCGGGGCCATCGCCCTGATCGTCGCCTTCAACGAGCTCGACAGCCTCACCGGGACGTTCTTCACCTCGGTGCTGAAGGGCGCCGCGAAGGGCCTCTACGCCGGCGAGGTGCAGCCCGTGCTGCTGCCCGCCGACCACGACGACAGCGACCGCATCCCCCGCTTCCTCCGCTCGCGGGCCGTCGACGGCGCGATCGTGATCCTCCAGCACGAGATCACCCACCTCGCCCAGGCGCTGGCCGACTCCCCCGTGCCGATCGCCTGGGTCGGCCGCCCGCGGGTCGCCCTGCCCGAGGACGCGATCGTCATCGACTCCGACAACTACGGAGGCGGCCGCCTCGCCGCCCGCGCGCTCGCCGACTCCGGCCGTCGTCGCCTGGGCATCATCGCCGGCCCGCACGACATGGAGCCCGCCCGCGACCGCATCCGCGGCTGGCGCGACGAGCTGACCGAGCTCGGCCTCGACTCCAGCCCGATCGTGCACGGCGCCTTCACCCTCGAGAGCGGATCGGCCGCGATGGCCCGCCTCCTGCAGCGCCACCCCGACCTCGACGGCGTCTTCGCCTCCTCCGACCTGATGGCCAACGGCGCGATCCGCGTGCTGCAGGCGTCCGGCCGCCGCGTCCCCGCCGACGTCTCCGTCATCGGCTTCGACGACGTCGTCATCGCGACCACCTCGGATCCGACCCTCACGACCATCCGGCAGCCCCTGGAGGACATGGGCCGCGTCGCCGCCGAGACCGTCGTCGCCGTCGTGCAGGGCCGCCCGGTCGACCGGCAGCCGATCCTCGCGACGACCCTCGTGCAGCGCGAGTCCGCATGACCCCGCCTCCCCCGCACCGCCTGATCGTCAGCACCGACGCGGCGAACGAGGCCGACGACCAGTTCGCGATCGTCCAGGCGCTGCTGACCGAGACCCTCGACGTCCGCGGCCTCGTCGCCGCGCACTTCGGCCGGCCGGGGAGCATGGCGGAGTCACGCGCCGAGATCGATCGCATCGTGGAGTTGGCGGGTTCGACGGTGACCGTCGTCGACGGCGCCGAGTCGGCCCTGCCCGCCGAGGCGTCGGACGGCGCCCGCCTGATCGTGGCCGAGGCGCTGCGCGACGAGGGCCGCCTGTGGATCGCCGTGCTCGGGCCGCTGACCGACGTCGCCGCCGCCCTGCTGCTCGAGCCGTCGATCGCCTCCCGCGACATCGTGGTCGTCTGGGTCGGCGGCCCGCCCTACGACGAGATCCCCGCCTACAGCCCCGAGTTCAATCTGATCAACGACGTCGACGCCGCGAACCGCGTCCTCGAGTCGGGCATCGCCCTCTGGCAGATCCCGATGCCCGTGTACTCCGGAGTCGGAGTCGGGCACGCCGAGCTGCGGACCCGGCTGCGCGGCACGAGCCCGCTCGGGGACTACCTCGTGGACCAGCTGATCGCGTTCAACGAGACCATCCCGTACGGGCCGCTCGACTTCCGGTCGCTGGGCGACAGCCCGGCCATCGGCGCCGTGATGAACCCCGCCGGCGGACGCTGGCGGGAGCGCCGCGCACCGCGGTTCTCCGCGGGCGGCGAGCTCCTGCCCGACGCAGGGCCGCACACGATCCGGGTCTGCGAGGCGTTCGACACCCGCTGGCTGATCGAGGACCTGTTCGCGAAGCTCGTGGAGTTCGGGGAGCGAGCGGGCGGCGAGTAGAGGAGGGCCTCCCCGACATGGTGGAGCTCGGCCTGATCACCGCTCGCCACACGGTCAGCTGGTGGAAGCTGCACCGCGACCGCAGGAAGATCCTCGCGGCGCTGGACGAGCTCGCGGACCGGTGACCGGATCGCCCAGCTGAGTATCGAGCCGCTGGCGAGGAGATCCGCGCCGCGCACGCGGGCGAGTCCGTCCGCGCGATCGGCGGGCGATCAGGCGGACTCGCGGAGCACCAGCTGGTGGCGGACGGTGCGGTGGACGTTCGGGCCTCCCGGGGTGAGCTCGCCGGCGATCATGGCGACCGCGAGGTCGAGGGCGTGCCGCGCGAGCTCGTCGAGGTCGACGGCGAGGGTGGTCAGCGTCGGTGCGAGGAGCCGCCCGATCGAGAGGCCGTCGATGCCGACCACCCGGATGTCGCCGGGCACGTCGACGCCCGCCCGACGGCAGGCGGAGAGCACGCCGAGCGCGCAGAGGTCGTTGAACGCGACGATCGCGTCGGCGACCCGTGGGCGGGCGATGATCCGCTCGGTCGCGTCCGCGGCCGCCTGGGCGGTGGGGCCCTCGGCGCGGACGACGGAGGCCTCGAGTCCGCGCGCGGCGAAGGCCCGGATCAGAAGCTCCGCTCGCCGGCTCGGCCGGGCATCTCGCGAGACGTCGACGACCACCGGGCGCCTCACGCCCGCTCCCGCCAGGTGCTCGGCCAGCGCCTCAACGGCCTCGGAGTGGTCGAGCAGCACCGCGGCGCGCAGCGGGTCGCCGGTCGGGTCGAGCTCGACGACGGGCACGGAGCCGAGCCGCTCGATCCACTCCGCAGCACGATCGCCGAAGGTGCCGATCACCGCGTCGGTCTGCGCGCCCAGCGCCTGGATCATCCGGTCGGAGTCGGCGGCGAGGCCCACGTCCGCGAGCGACACGTTCCAGCCCCGCGCCGCCGCGACCCGGACGACGGCCGAGGCGAGCTCCGGCGACCACGGATTCCGCAGGTCGTCGACGACGAGCCCGAGCTGGTGCTCGCCGCCGGTGACCAGGCCGCGGCCGAACCGCGACGGGCGGTAGGACAGCTGCTCCGCGGCGTCGAGGACCCGCCGCTTCGTCTCCTCGCTGATGCCCGGCATGCCGTTCATCGCCCGGGTGACGGTCTGTCGGGAGACCCCGGCGGCGGCCGCGACGTCGTGGATCGTCGCGCGGCCGCCGGCCTCGGCACCGCTCAGGCGCGGAGGTCGAGCCATGCCGTCTGCTCCGGGGTCAGCTCGATCGACAGACCGCGCATCGACGAGCGCAGCTCGGTGATCGTGCGCGGCCCGAAGAGCGGGAAGGTGGGGAACGGCTGCGCGAGCACGTAGGCCAGCGCGATCGCCGTCGCTCCGACGCCGTGCTCGGCCGCCAGCTGCTCGGCCCGGCGCAGGCGCTCGAAGTTGTCCGGCCCGTAGTAGCAGCGCACCAGCTCGGCGTCGCTGGTGTCGTCCGGGCGGGCGCGGCCGGTGAAGAAGCCGCGGGCCTGCGAGGACCACGGCAGCAGTGGGATCTGCCGCTCGACCAGCCACTCCTTTGACGCCCGGTCGGTGACGTGGACGCAGCCCTCCCACGGCACGTCGTACGCCTCGGCTAGGCCGAAGTGGTCGCTCAGCGCCTGGAACCCGGCCCGCCCGTGAGTGCGGGCGTACTCCTGCGCCTCGTCGAAGCGCGCCGGCGTCCAGTTCGAGACGCCGTAGGCGCGGATCCGCCCGGCGCGCTGGTGCTCGTCCATCACGTCGACGAACTCGCCCACCGGCACCTCGAGGTTGTCGCGGTGCATCAGGTAGATGTCGGCGTAGTCGGTGCCCTGCCGCTCGAGGCTCTCGAGCAGCTGCCGGGAGAGCGACTCCGGGTCGCAGTAGGGGGTGTGCGCGCCCTTGGTGATCACGACGACGTCCTCGCGGATGCCGCGGTTGCGGATCCACCGGCCGAGGCGGCCCTCCATCTCGCCGTCGCCGTAGATGTAGCCGGTGTCGAAGGCGGTGCCGCCCTGCTCGACGAACGCGTCGAAGATCGCCGAGGCGTGCGCCAGATCCGGCTGGTTGTCGACGCCCATCACGAGCCGCGACATCCGCTTGCCGACACCGGGGATCTCGCCGAAGAGCATCGGGGTGTCCGACGCGACGCTCAGCGGCCGTCCGGACACCGTCGGGATGTCCGCGGTCTCGGCCTCGAACGGGAAGCGCAGGCCGATCGCGGCGCGCCAGCGGTCGAGCGTGCGGGCCGTCGCGAGCGTCTCCTCGAGCGTCATCTGCGGCGCCTCGACGGATCCGGCCGCCAGGGCGTCGGTCGTCGCGTCCGCCTCGAGCGCGTAGGGGCTCTCCCCCTCGAACGTGAGGATGCGCGGCTCCTCCCCCACGACGCTGATCTCGATGCCCGCGTCGGACGCACCGAACCACGGGTCGGCCACGTGCAGCCGGCCGCGCGTCCCGTGGATCGTGAGGGCGTTCACGTCGTCGAGCGCCACTCCGGTGCGGAGGGTCGCGGTGATGCCGCCGCGGTAGGTCGCGCGGGCGACGCTCCACTCGTCGACGCCGGTCGGGCCGAGGCTGCCCCTCGCGTCGAACTCGACGGGCTCCGCGACGGCGGCACCGCTCGCGGCCTGCACCACGGCCGCCGCGGCGGTGACGGTGTACCCGCCGACGTCGAGGACGCCTCCTCCGGCCGTCGCGACGTCGTACAGGCGGCCCTCGCGGGACGGGGTGCGGAAGGAGAAGGAGGCGTCGATGTGCACGACCTCGCCGATCGCGCCGTCGCGGACGAGTTCGAGCAGCGCGGCCGTCTGCGGGTGGAAGCGGTACATGTACGCCTCGACCAGCGGCAGACCGGCGCTGCGCGCGGCATCGACCAGGGCCATCGCCGTGCCGTGGTTGACGGCGAGCGGCTTCTCGCAGAGCACGGCCTTGCCGGCCTCGAGCGCCTGCAGGACGAGCGCGGCGTGACCCGTGTGCACGGTGGAGATGTAGACCGCGGTGACCCGCGGATCGGCGAGGACCGCGGCGTAATCGCCGGCGGTCGCGTCCGCGAAGCCGTGCTCGACGGCCTCGGCGGCGAAGGCCGCGGCTCGCCCCGGGTCGGAGCTGCCCGCCGCGACGAGCCGGGCGCCGCGGTCGCTCGCCGGCAGCTGGGAGAGGAACCGGCGCGCGATGCTGCCGGGGCCGAGCACGGCCCAGCCGGGTGCGGGAGTGGTCGGGGTGGAGTCGGTCATGGGGACCCTTTCGCGGCGTCGTCGGCGTGAACGTTCACGCACCACGGTAGGCGGGCGGGAGGGGTCGGGACAAGTGCGGCGCGTATCCTGCGCGTGAACGTTCACCACGAGACCGGGGGCGCTCCCCCGCTGCTCGAGCGGCCGGGCGGCCGGGCGGAGGGAGGGTCGCCGGGATCGCTTTCGATGCCGAGCGCCGTCTCGGTCTCGGCGAGCGACGGCCGCGGCCCGACCCGGAGGTCGCCGAGGGCGTCTTTCCGCAGGTCGCCGAGGGCGTCGTTCCGCCGGAACACGTCGCCGTCACGGACGGACGGAGCACACAGGCAGCGGCGCCTCTGAGCAGCTCGCCTTCGTCGGGTCGCCACGAGTACCGTCCCGGGTGGGGTGCCTCAGCGGGACTCTTCATCGGACGGGGTTGTCGGGACACTGCGAGCCGCGGGATCCCGCGGCCGGTTCTGCTGCGTGCGCGTGTACCGGAGAACCATCCCCAACCGGACACTCTCGTCTGAGCGCACTCCGATTTTCGCGCGCGTGTCTATCCAGATCAGGATCGCGGCAGGGTGCCGAGGAGCGTCGACGTGATCGAGTCCCGGAGCGCCTGCCGCAGGTCGAGGTTCAGTACGCCGAGCTCGGGTTCGTCCGCGTATGCGGCGAGAAGGCTCGCCGGGGGCGGCACGTAGGTTGCCAGCGCTCCTGCCGACACCAATGTCATGAAACAGAAGAACTGCGCGTCCTCACCGAGCTCGGGAAGGTGGCGAGTTACGAGGTCCGTCATGGTCGCGAGCCGACCCAGCGAGGAGCGCTTGTGCCGTCGGACGACCTCCGTGGAGACGTTGTGCTCGAGGACTCCGCCTTGCGCACCGAAGAGGTCGAGCATCGTGGACTGGTCTGCGAGGGATCGGCTGAGGACGTCGGCCAGCCGGTGCGCCCGAGACGTCAGGTCAGCCTGCGCTTCCACGCTGGTCTGCAGCTGGTCGTCGAGCTCCTGCAGCCACCTGCCGAAGTGGTCGTCCAGCAGCTCGAGCAGCACCGCCTCGCGGGACTCGAAGTAGCGGAGCACGTTCGACTTCGCCAATCCCACGCGGCGGCTCAGCTCGTTGAGGGAGATGTCCGCGACAGGCATCTCGTCGAGCATCGCAGCGGCGGTGTCCAGGATCGCCGTCCGTCGGATCTCGCGTTGCTCTTCGCTGCGCGCACGTTGGAATGTCATACGCCGATGCTACTAGAGACCGGCTGTCTCTTGACAACGCACCACCGGTCTCCTAACGTTGCGGACATCAACAGACCATCGGTACTTTGAAGGAGCATCATGAACGACACCTGGAACGAGCAGAGCATCCCCGACCAGCAGGGACGCGTGGCGATCGTCACCGGCGCTAATACCGGTCTTGGCTTCGAGACCGCCCGCATGCTCGCCGAGCACGGCGCGGAGGTCGTTCTCGCCGTTCGCGACGTCGAGAAGGGCGAGCAGGCCGCGGCCCGCATCGCAGGCGACGTCCGCGTGCAGGCCCTGGACCTCACCTCGCTGGACTCGGTCCGCGACGCGGCGGCCGACCTGCGGGAAGCCTTCCCTCGCATCGACCTGCTCATCAACAACGCCGGCGTGATGTACACGCCGAAGAGGACCACCGCCGACGGCTTCGAGCTGCAGTTCGGCACCAACCACCTCGGCCACTTCGCCCTCACCGGGCTGCTGCTCGACCGGCTCCTGCCCGTGCGGGGATCCCGCGTCGTGACGGTCAGCAGCACCGGGCACCGCATACAGGCCGCCATCCACTTCGACGACCTCCAGTGGGAGCACTCCTACAGCCGCGCCGCCGCCTACGGCCAGGCCAAGCTCGCCAATCTGATGTTCACCTACGAGTTGCAGCGCCGGCTCGCTGCACACGGCACCACCATCGCCGTCGCCGCCCACCCGGGCGTGTCCAACACCGAGCTCACCCGGAACACCCCCGCGGCATTGCGGGTGCCCGTCGGGTGGCTCGCGCCGCTGCTCACGCAGGTGCCCGAGATGAGCGCCCTTCCCACTGTCCGCGCGGCGACGGACCTCGGTGTCCTCGGTGCCCAGTACTACGGCCCCAGTGGCCGCGGCGAGGTCCGCGGCCACCCCAAGCTCGTCGCATCCAGCACCGCCTCCCACGACCACGTGATCCAGCAGCGCCTCTGGACGGTGTCCGAGGAGCTCACCGGCGTGACGTTCCCGGTTATCGCCGCTGCGACCGCCGCGACCCGCTGATACGCGGCACAGGAAGCGGACGACGTGATGCGCGAGCTGCCTGAGATCCCCTGTGGAGATGTGCCGACCCTCCAGCGCACCCCGCCACGGGGTGAAGACCCAGCGGAGGGGATCCCCGGCGAGGTGAGGAGCGGCAGCGCGCACCGACCGGTGCGGATGTCCGGACGGGACACCGCCGATCCGCACAGATCGGCGACGCCGCTCGAGCTGCTGTTCGACCTGGCCTTCGTCGTCTCGTTCGGCATCGCCGGTGATCAGTTCGCCCATGCCGTCGCCGACGGCCATTGGCAGTCGGGGCTCCTGTCGATGGGGTTCGCGGTCGCGAGCATCAGCTGGGCGTGGATGAGCTTCTCCTGGTTCGCGTCGGCGTACGACACGGACGACTGGGTCTACCGGCTGACGACGCTGATCCATATGGTCGGCGTCGTCGTCCTGGCGCTCGGACTGCCCGCCTGGTTCGCATCCTTCGATTCCGGTGACTCGACCGGCAACTCCGTCTCCCTCAGCGGCTACGTGCTCATGCGACTCGCGATGATCGCCCAGTGGCTGCGTGTCGTGAAGCAGGACCCGGAACGTCGACGGACGGCGCTCACCTACGTGCTCTTCGTCGGCGCCGCCCAGGTGGGCTGGATCGTTCTCACGCTCACCTCGCAATCGAGCGCGCAGTTCGTCGCTCTGGCCGTGGGCCTGCTGGTGGTCGAGACGGCGGGGCCGGTGCTCGCCGAGCGGAAGACCGCCGGCACCCCGTGGCACGCCCGTCATGTCGCTGAACGCCACGGGCTGCTGACCATCATCGCGCTGGGCGAGGTGATCTTCGGCACCGTCGCGGCCGTCAGCGTGCTGATCGAACGGCAGGGTCTGAGCGCGGAAGCGATCCTCGTCGTGATCGCCGGTGTGGGGCTCGCGTTCGGGCTGTGGTGGATCTACTTCCTCCTCCCCTCCGGCGCCGTCCTCGAGCGACACCGCGACCGGATGCGGGCATGGGGCTACCTCCACTTCCTGGTCTACGGATCCATCACCTCCACAGGAGCAGGTCTGCACGTCGCTGCGTACGTCATCGAGGGCGACAGCGAGATCGGCATCCTCGGCGCCGTGCTGGCGATCGTCCTCCCCGTGCTCGTCTTCGCCGCCGTGGTCTCATGGCTCTACGCGGGGATGCTACGAACCGTCTCCGCGCTGCACCTCTGGCTGCTCTCCGCCACCGTCGCCGTCCTCGGAGTGGCGGTGATCCTCGCCGTCACCGGCGCCCCCATCGGGGCGTGCCTGCTGGTCATCACCGCGGCGCCCGCCGTGTCCATCGTCGGCTTCGAGACGATCGGCCACCGACACCACGAGCGGGCCCTCGGTCGCGTGCTTGACTGAGCCGGACCCGGATGGAAATCGAGCGGGCAGATCTCGAGCACGACCGTGCGGATCGAACTTCGGCCGGCAGAGGGGACCGACATGACCGACCAGGACCGCGACGCACCCCGGCCCGACGGCATTCGATGACCGACCGCGCAGCCTCTCGTTCTGCGTCGAGCGTCCGGGCACCGCTCCCGTTCTGGGCTTGGTGTCTCGTCGCGCTCGGGGGCACCGCGCTGTACACGGCGGCGGTCCCCATCACCAGTGCCGTGTACGAGCTCGACCTGGTCGTCGCGTTCGTCCTCGCCACCATCCAGTGCGGATCCCTGATCCTCGCGGTCACCCGCCCTCGATCGGGTGCTGTGCTGCAGCTGGCCGCGGTGGCCGCTCTCGCCCTCGCGACCCGGGACTCCGACGGTGAGCCGTGGCCGGTGCCGGTGACCGGGCTCATCTCCCTCGGCGGCCTGATTCTGCTGCTCGGCATCCGCGAGCGATGGACGGTCTCGGTCGCCACGTGGTGGGCGAGCATCGTGGTCCTCGTGATCGTCATCGCCACCTCTCCTGCCCGGTATGCGATCCCGGACCAGTGGGGTACGAACCTCACCATCCACGCCACCTGCACCGCCGCCATCCTCGCCACCGCCATCGCGCTCGGGCAGCGGCGCCGCATCCGCGAGGACCTCGCCCGTGCCCGGAGGGACGTCGAGCTCGAGCAGGCCCGTCGGCTGCACGTCGAGGAGCGTGCGCGGATCGCTCGCGAGCTGCACGATGTCGTCGCGCACAGCATGTCGCTGATCCACATGCAGGCCCTATCCGCGCCGATCCGCCTCCGCGACGCGGACCGGTCGACGGTCGATGCGGAGTTCGGAGACATCGCCCTGTCCGCGCGGACCGCGCTGGGAGAGATGCGCCAGCTCCTCGGCGCGCTCCGCTCCGAGCGGGACGCAGACCGGGCACCGCAGCCGCAGCTCGTCGACGTCCCCGACCTCGTCGACGCCACCGTCCGTGCCGGACTGACCGTGGACATGGACATCGATCCTCAGCTCGCCCGGACGAGCCCGGTCGTACAGCTCACGGTGTATCGCATCGTGCAGGAGGCGCTGAGCAACGTCGTCCGACACGCGCCCGGTGCCGCCACTCGGGTGTCCATCACTGCCGGGGATGGCCGCCTCGGCGTGCTCGTGCACAACGCGCCGCGACTGCCATCGACGGACTCAGCCGGTGGAACGTCCCCGGACCGGGGTGGAGAGGGCCTTCGCGGCATGCGAGAGCGCGTCGAGCTCCTCGGCGGCCGGCTCAAAGCCGGCCCCGCGTCCGACGGGGGCTTCCTCGTCGATGCGCGCATCCCCGTCACCATCACGCCCGAGAGAGGGACCCCATGACCATCCGCGTGCTCGTGGTCGATGACCAGCCCATGTACCGTGCCGGTCTCAGCGCCATCCTCGGCGCCGAACCGGACATCACCGTCGTCGGAGAAGCCGCAGACGGGGAGGAGGCGCTGTCCCGCAACAGGGTCCTCGGCCCCGACGTCGTGCTGATGGACGTGCGCATGCCGAAGATGGACGGCATCGAAGCGACCCGGCGCCTCACCCAGCCCACCGGGCCGGCGAACGTCCCGAACGTGGTCATGCTGACCACGTTCGACATCGACGAGTACGTGTACGCGGCGCTGGAGGCGGGTGCGAGCGGCTTCCTTCTCAAAGACGCCGACGCGGCCGAGCTCGCGAACGCCGTCCGCGTCGTCGCCGCCGGCGACTCGCTCCTCGCCCCGAAGGTCACCCGGCGCCTCATCGAGGACTTCATTCAACGCAAGCCCGCGAACCTCACCTCCACCAGCGTGTTTAACGGCCTCACCGACCGGGAGAGGGAGGTGTTCCTTCTCATCGCCACCGGCCGCTCCAACGCCGAGATCGGCAAGGCCCTGTTCATGGCCGAGCAGACCGCCAAGACGCACGTCAGCCGGATCATGTCCAAGCTGCAGCTCCGCGACCGGATCCACGCCGTCATGCTCGCCTACGACACCGGCCTGGTCACCCCCGGCACCTCGTCCTGACGCAGACACACCCGTTGCACGTGAAGGGGTTCCTCAGACCCCTACGGCGGTACGGGCAGAGCGGACCGAGCGGGTGATCTTCCGCACCATGGCGCACTCCTAACTTGTGGTCGCAGCAAGAAACACCGACCCACACCAAGGAGAACCGCCATGAACGCTCGCACCCAGACCCCCGCCCCGACCTCGTCCTTCGCCCGCCGCCACCGCAAGGGGCTCACCATCACCGGCCTCATCACCGCCGGCCTCATCATCGCCGGACTCGGCTCCTACGGCGTCGTCCGTGCCATGCCGGCCGAGTTCCCCCTCGTCTACTCCGAGACCATCGCCGCCGACGCCACCGAGGGCGTCAACGTCGCCGACACGGCGACCGCGCTCACCTTCGCTCGCATCGACACCGGCTCCGGCCCCACGCTCCTCGCCGTGACCAGCTACGAAAACGGCACGATCAACGGCGTCGACATCAACGCAGCCGCCGGCACCGCCTTCACCGAGCCGATCGAGGCCTTCAACACCCTCGGCTACGCCACCATCGCCGGAATCGCCGACGACACCACGCTCGCGCCGGTCACGGTCGACGCCTCCGACGTGCTGACCGCGCTCGAGACGCACACCCACCACGTTGGCACCGGCACCAACTACATCGAGCACCAGGCCGAATCGACCACCGAGGAGCCCTTCCTCTTCCCCAAGATCGGCGCCCTCACCGACTCCGATGAGCCTCTCCTCGCCGGCGACGGCCTCCTCGACTACGAGGTCGAACTCGGCCTCGTCCCTCTGAACGACATCACCGCCGAGACCGGAATCCCTGACCACATGGGGCTGATCCTCTCCAACGACTGGACCGACCGAGAGCTGCTCGCCAGCCAGATCGAACCCGACGACCTCACCGGCGGCATCGGCTTCACCAACGCCAAGAGCCAGCCCGGCTTCCTCAGCACCGGCGACCTGTTCGTCATCCCCGCCGACTGGCAGAGCTACTACCAGGACCTCCAGCTCGACCTCTTCGTCAACGGCGACCTCCGCCAGCGCGCCCTCCCCAAGAACATGGTCTGGGACGCGAACACGATGATCGAGAAGACCCTCGCCAGCGGCGACCACACCTGGGACAGCGACGGCCAGGCCACCCCCCTCACCCCGAACGCCGGCGTCATCGCTCAGGGCACCATCCTCCAAAGCGGCACCCCCGAGGGTGTCGTCTACCGCGCACCCGACACCCGCCAGCGCATCCTCGGCTTCATGGAATACGCCGCCAGCTTCGGCACCAACGCCGACTCCATCGTCGACTCCGCACTCCAGGTCTACGTCCGCGACGCCCACGACGCCGGCGTCTACCTTCAGCCCGGCGACGAGATCGTCACCCGCGCCGACGGACTCGGCCAGATCCACACGAACATCATCGCCGGAGAGCGCTCCGACACCGAGTGACCACCAGCCACACACCGAGAGCCCCGTCCGCACTGCGGACGGGGCTTCTGGCGTCCGCGGGAAGAAGCAGTGTCTGCCAGGTCATGTGTCCGGTTACCCATCGGCTATCGAGACACGAAAACAGGCGCGCCCGTTGAGCTCTCAGCGCCGGGTCCGGGAGCTCCGGATACTACTCCGGGCCGCGTGAACGAAGGAGCTCGGGGAGGTCCGCCATGGTGGTGAACACCGTCGCGCCCTCGTTCTCCAGCCATTCCGGTGGAGTGAGACCACCCGCGTAGCCGAACGCATACATGCCTGCAGCGCGTGCAGCGCGTACGCCGTACTTACTGTCCTCGACGACAACGCACCGGTCCGCGGGGACGCCCATCCGTGCTGCCGCATGCAGGAAGAGGTCGGGCTCCGGCTTGCCGTGAGCGACTTCCGATGCGCTGAAGATCCTCCCCTCGAAGCGAGAATAAAGATTCGTCAGCCCCAGCGTCTTACGCAACTTCTCGTGACTGCCGCTCGACGCGACACAGGTTCGGGCGGAGATCTCTGTCAGCGCGGCCTCGATACCCTCCACCGGCTGCAGGCTCGACTCGAAGGCGTCGAAGAACCAAGGCTTGTACCGCTCGTCCCAATCGGAAGGCAGCCGGTAGCCGAGGTGCTCCTCGAGGTGAGCGGTGAAGGCGGCGGAAGACTTACCCATGAACTTCTCGACGACTTCCTCCGTCGTCAGGTGCCACCCGAACTCGGCGAGGATGCGCTTGTCCACCTCGACGGCGAGGATCTCGCTATCAACGAGGACCCCGTCGCAATCGAAGATGACCAGGTCGAAGTGCTCGGTCATGAGATCTTCCCTTGTGCTGGGCTCCCTCACCTCAGAGGGAGGATCGAATCGATTCGATTAAGTGTATGCACCCTCGCGAGGTGTAGGCAATCCCGGAGCGGCCGCTCCAGCAGCTGACCTTCGCTGCTCGCGGCGGTGCGTGAGTGTCGCGGTGTTGGCACGTCGTGTCTAATGGTGCGATGCGGTCGAGAAGTGGGGACTTCGATGACGCCGCGAGCGGCAGACCGACGAGGGGTCGTCGGTGCCGGCCTGCTCTCGGCTGCGACGCACAGCGCGGCCGAGAGCAGTACTCCGCAACCCCAGGTTCCCGACACCTGCCGCGCAGAGAATAGGGTCATGTCCAAAGGCGGCCCCGTGAACCCTCAGCCCGGCCAGCACCTGCGCTTCGTCCGATACGTCAGCACCCGAGACGGGTGGACGCCGGAGATCCTGCGCGGCGAACTCGAGGAACGCACCGACGCCGGCTGGCGAGTGCGGATCGTCGATGACGTGCAGGAACTGCCCGAGACGGAGTGGTCGATCTACCACCCGTGACCACGGGCTCGCTGCGCCAGTACGCCAGCTCGAGCTCGAAGCAAAGGTGATGGATCTGGCAGCAGCACCCGCCGGCTCGATGGCCCGCTGAGCGATCCCCTAACGGAACGCTCTCGGTCGCGAGGCGGTTACTCCTCGTGGCGTGAGCCGCATCACGCCTACTGTTCTCCCATGGGCGGACTCAAGGAGAAGAGCTCGCCGGCGGTCGAGGCCGCTTCTCGCTGCATTGAGGGGTGGATGCGTCGTGGTTAAACGCCTGGACAGCTGGGATCCGAGCGACCTCTCGGCGGACCGGCAGACACCACCCCGCCAACGACGGTTGGTGAGACTGTCGATCGTGCTGGGCGCTCTAGCCGTCCTGGCAGCCGCGGTTCTGTGGGTGGGTGATCTGCTGTTCGGAGTGCATGGCCCTTCGCACTACGTCAGCATCACCAACGACACCGGAGCCTCACTTACCTGGTCCTGCTCCTGGTCCGATCTTCACCTCGCCGCCGGGGAAACAGGTCAGCTGCGCATCCTCGACCAGCCCGACCAGGACTACGGCTGCGTCCCACAACCAGCCACCCCCTTCCTAGCGGCACACACCAACGACATCTGCCCGTCGCTCAACTCGATGACCGAGGGAAGGCAGTTCACGGCAACCGACTTTGCGAAGACCTACCGCTGCCCGTAGCTGGATACGCGACCGGTGAACGATCCCCATACGGAACAGCAGTTCGCCTGACTAATGGAAGGTGCGACGATGAGCGCGTGGACGGAGCGGCGGCGATCGAGCGAGCCGATGAGCTGTGGAGAGAAGGTCGCCGCGCAGCCGCCCTCGATCTCCTCTGCGCTCACGTGCGGCGGTTCCCGTCGGAACAGCCCACGAGACTCGCTCTGATCACGAGATACCGCGAGATCGGCGCACCCGACCAGGCCGGGCGATGGGGGCTCGCTCTCGATGGTCAGACTTCAGACTTCGAGCGCGACCGCGCCGCGCGCCTGCTAGCAGGAGCCGGCCTGCTCGCCCGTGATCTCCCCAAGTTCCTCGCACTCCCCACCACTGATCTTCCCCAGCAATTACGCGACCTGCTCCCTTCGGTCGAGCGCTACCGCGAGCAGTTCCACCGAGAACACCCCGAGAACGAGGCAGTACCCGAAGACTGGCGCCAGTTTGCTGCGTCTGCTCTGTGGCTACTCTCGGCCGGCTTGGCCGGGGTGGTGATCGTGGTCGTGTGGGGCGGGGCCCTGCTCGGCGTTCAAATGACCGAGTTCGCTCGGTGGGGAGGCGTCGTGTACGTCTCTGTCGCGGCACTCGGTTGCGGCGCGCAGGGATGGTGGCGCTTGCGTTCGGGACCTCGAGCACGCGGCTGGCTCTGGCTGGTAGCCACTGCACTAGTCACCGCCGGGATCGTTCTCATCGTCGTTACTGCGGCGCAGAACGCGGGGGCAATCAAGTTCACCTGGGAGACGTAAAACCCTAGGAGGAGTGGCTGACGCAAACTTGATCCCGGCGACCGGTGGACGATCCCCCTGTGGGACTACCGCACCTTGCCGCTGAGCAATGGAGACCCAGGCGCTGGGTATGCCAGGCTGCGGTCGTGGCACATGAGCTCGGAACCGGTCGAGACGACGCGAACGAGAACCAGTCGCCGGACAAGCGGTGGACGTTGCGGTCCTGGTGGACCGTCGTGGCATTGAGCTGCGCCGCGGTCGCGTGCCCGCTGATCGCGGCCGCGCTCGGAGAGCCGGCGCTCGACTGGGTCACGCCGGTGGGCACGCTGCTGATTTTCGCGGCAATCATACTCGGCGGGTGGCTGGCGAATAAGGCGCGGCCACGAGGTTAGCGACCGGCCAACGATCCTCTTACGGGACACCTGTCGGAGGTGGCACGTACGCTCCGGGCTATGACGGATTCCTTACTGCGGTCACTTCGGGAGCGCGCGCTCGACGAGGGCGAGCCTTTGGCGGGCCTGCTGCGGAAGTGCCTGCTTCTTGGCGCGGAGACGGGCTCCCGCTCGTTGCGGGACTGGGCGCGCCTAGAGCTGAACGGCTACCCGGACGATCTGTCGCTGCCTGAGTACCGCAAGGTCCCGGGCGCACCGATGACGATGGATTCCATCAGTGGGAACACGTGGACGACGGGGCAGACTGTCACCCGGTTCGACGTGCCGGCCGCCGCTCGGGAGTACGTGACAGAGTACCTGCTTCTGATGCAGCCGGTGGAGGAGCTCGAGCAGCTGGCGGGGAACAAGTCGGTGCAGTTCAAGCCTGCTGGTCTGGCGGCGGCCCAGGCGCTATGGAACCGCGAGCTAAGAGCGTTCCAGTCGATCGTCAACTTGTCCTACGTTCTCCCTGGATCAGTGTTCGCCGATCTCCTCGGGCAAATTCGCACGAAGCTCGTTGACCTGATCGCTGACCTGACTGTTGCGACTCCGTTGGCGGAGCTCCCGAGCCGTGAGGCGGTCGACGCGGCAATGTTGCAGCGCATTGGGCATGTGGGTGACATCTACACGACCACGGTCGTGAAGCCGTCTGGACCTACTGCAATTGGCGCGGGTGCGCGGGCGTCAGCCGGATTGAGCGTTGAGGACGTTCTAGCGCTTCTGGCTGCCGTGCAACGCGCTGCCGACAGCGCTGACGTGGACACCACGGAGGTCGAAGACGCTCTCGCCGAGCTGCGGGAGGCGGTGTCTAAGCCTCAGCCGGAGACGGGGGAGGTTGTTAAACGCGCCGGCAGGTTGCGCGCGGTTGCCGACAAGCTCAGTGTTGCCGCCGTGTCCAGCGCGGCAGGTGCGGCGGTGTCAGCGCTGACGGATCTGGCGATGCAGGGGGCATTCGGCTAGACCACCGAAACCAGGCGCTGCCGTCAACACCGGCCGTGCGGATTCCAGATTGTCGGTTTCGGCTGCGCAGTCGGCCTCCCGTAAGAAGATCCCCTTGTGGGACGCGGGTGACTGTCGGCAGACGGCCGAGACGGGCGTTAGCCCGGTCCTCCCCTACCGATCGGACGTGGCTAGCTCTGACCAACCTGTCGACGGCCCGAGCCGACCGGCGCCCTCGGGGGTGTTCTGCAGCGTCTCGTGATTGGTTCCGCTGCCGGGGCGGAGGATCGTGTCGAGGGTCGCCATGGGGAGGTCGAGCTGGTCGAGGAGTCGGAAGATGACGAAGAGGCTGGGGTTGTCCTGGCCGCCGCTTTCGATGCGGCGGAGGGTGGCGGTGCCGACGTCGGCGTAGCGGGCGAGGTCTTCCTGGCGGATGCCACGTTCGATGCGGGCGCGGCGGAGGTGGATGCCGAGGCGTCGGGCGTCGTCGGTGGTCGGGCGGAGAGGTCGAGGCATGGCGGTCGGCCTTTCGGTGGTCAGACGGTCGGGGCGGCGGTGCGGCGGGGTGCGTAGGCGCCGGCGGCGAGGAAGGCTGCGGCGAGGAGGGCGACGACGAGCCAGAAGGCGTTGAGCAGTCCGAAGGTTTCGGAGAGGGCGCCGATGACGGGTGGGCCGGCGAGGTTGGCGAGGTAGCCGACGGAGGCGACGACGCTGACGCGGGCGGCGGGGTTGGGGCCGCTGTCGGCGGCGGCGGACATGCCCAGCGGGAACCCCATCGACACGCCGATCGCCCAGAGGACAGTGCCGGTCAGGATCAGCCAGGTGGGTCCGCCGAGGATGAACAGGACCAGGCCGAGGACGCCGACGGCGGTGGTGATGCGGATCGTCTGGACGCGGCCGATCCGGTCGACGACCGGACCGCCGACGACGCGGGCGATGGTCTCACCGACGGCGAAGAGGGTGAAGAAGAGCGCGGCGACGGTCTCGGTCTGGCCGTGGCCGTCGCGGGCGGAGAGGGACAGCCAGCTGTTCGCGGTGCCCTCTCCGAGCTCGGCGCCGAGCATGACGACGCCGATCAGCAGCAGCCGCCAGTCGGCGAGCGTACGCAAGCGCTGCCGCCAGCCGGGCGCGTGCGCCTCGACGTCGGCTGCGCCGACCGTCGCGTCCTTGGGGAGGTAGCGGACGGAGAGGAGGCCGGCGGCGGCGATGAGCACCGCTTCCGCGCAGAACTGCCACTCGAAGCGCACCCCGAGCGCGGAGGCGGCGGCGCCGATGACGGAGCCGAGAATCGCGCCGGCGGACCAGGCCGCGTGCAGCAGGGGCATCAGGGTCTTCTTGATCGCCGTCTCTACGGCGGCGCCCTGGACGTTGATCATCACGTCGAGCGCGCCGACGCCCGCGCCGACCGCGATGAACCCGGCGATGGTGGCGGGCAGGGACTGGGCGACGCCGGCGCCGAGGCCGACGACGGCGATGCCGGCGGCGATGACGAGGAGCGCGCCGAGGATCGCGCGGACGGGTCCGAAGCGGGCGAGCAGCAGCGCGGAGACGCTGAGGCCAGTGATCGAGCCGACGGTGACTCCGGCGAGGGCGATGCCGATCACGGCGTCGCCGATGCCGAGGGAGTCGCGGATGCTGGGCAGTCGGGGTCCCCAGGTAGAGACGGTCACGCCTCCCAGGGCGAACATGACCATGACCGCGTTGCGCCAGGCGGTCAGTGAGTGGCGGGAGGTGTCAGCGGTCACGGTGGTTCTCCAAGGGGCGCGGTGAGCGGACGGGCGCTGGGGCGGCGGCGAGGTTCTGGGCGAGGAGGGAGACGGTGACGCCGACGACGACGAGCACGCACAGTCCCCACCGCAGGTTCGTCGCGTCGGTGAGGGTGCCGATGACGGGGCTGGTGACGAGGAAGCCGATGCGCATCAGCCAGCTGACGAGGGTGACGCCGGCTCCGGCGCTGACGCCAGGGAGCGCGGCGGCGGCGGTCATCGCGCTGGGAACGAGGGTCGCGGATCCGTAGCCGGCGAGGGCGAGGCCCAGTAGCAGCGTGGCGACCTGCTCGTGGGCGGTGACGACGAGCAGCGCGCCGGTAGCGATGAGGAAGCCGCCCACGCGGGCGACGGCGGCGCGGCCGAAACGGCCGATGAGGAGGTCGCCGGAGAAGCGGCCGATGCACTGGCTGCCGATCGTGACCGTGAACGCGAGGCCGGCGAGGGCGACCGGCATCCCGCCGATCTGCACCGCGGACATGGCCGCCCAGTTGTTCGCGACGTCCTCGAGCATCGTCCCGCCGATCGCGATCGCGATCAGCGGCAGAGCCGCCAGGAACACGACCTTCCGCGCTCCTCCGCTGCGCGTGCTCCCGGTGGTCTCCGCTGCGGAAGGGTCGGCCGCGTGACCCACGAGTCGATCACCAATGATCACCAGGACGACGCCCGCGACCGCGGCCGCCGCGAGGAAGAGCCGAATATCCGTTCCGTTCGCCGCGGCGAGGGTGGCGATCGCGCCGCTGGCGACACCGCCTAAGCTCCACAGGGCGTGCATCGAGGAGAGGATCGAGCGGCCCGCGAGCTCCTGCACGCGGATGCCGGCGAGGTTCTGCGCCACGTCCACGATCGCGTCGAAGAACCCGATGAGGAAGATCGCCACGGCGAGCATCCACCCCGACGTCGCCCACGCAGCCCCCGCGACCGCCAGCCCGACCAGCACCGTCCCCGCAATGACCACCGGCGTCGCACCGAAGCGCGCGATCAGCGGGGCAGGCAGTGCGGAGGACGCGATCGCCCCGACCGCGAACGACGCGACCACGATCCCGAACTCCGCCGCGCTCAGCCCCAGCCGCTGCGTGAGCAGCGGATACCAGGGCAGGAGCGCTGCGAACAGCGCCCCGTTGCTCGCGAACATGATGCCCACACCCGCCGGAGCTGCCAGCCCGGCCCTGCTTGTCCTCGTCATGGGATGCACGGTACGAACTAGAGTGATCATGTGCAACGATCAGAACGTCAAAGAGTGATCATTCGGGCGGTCGACTCCGGAGAGCGATCCGTGAGCGAGCTCGTCACCCTCACCGGCGCCTCTGCTATCAGCATCCGTCGTGACCTGACCGAGCTTGCCGAGCAGGGCGCGCTCCGGCGCGTCCGGGGTGGAGCCGCGCCGGTCACCACCCGGGGATCGGAGTATCCGTTCGCGATCCGGCGCAGCGAGGACGCGACCGAGAAGACCGAGCTCGCGCGGACGGCCGCCGCCATGATCGCGCCCGGTGACAGCGTCCTCATCGACAACGGCACCACAGCACTGGCCGTCGCCGAAGAACTCGCCGGCCTCGGCATCACCGCATTCGCGCTCTCCCTCTACGCCGCAGCCGCACTCGCGAGAACCCCCGGCAACGAGGTCATCGTCCCAGGAGGACCCGTCGGGCACGACGACCTCGCCTTCACCGGCGCAGGCGCCGCAGAAGCGATCCGAGCGATGCGCTTCGACTTCGCGATCCTCGGCGCCTGCGCCGCCGACCCCGATACCGGCCTCACCGTCGCGAGCTGGGGCGACGCGCAGGTCAAGAGAGCCGCCATCGAATCCTCCCGCCGCGTCGTCCTCGTCTCCACACCCGAGAAGTTCACCCGCACCGCCGCCCACCGCTTCGGAACGTTCCGCGACCTCGACACCATCGTCACCCTCCCAGACGTCCCACCCGCCGTCGCCTATGAAGCGAAAGAAGCCGGCGTCGCCGTCGTCACGACGACCACCGAGCAAGCGGCCGCAGTGCACTCCTAGAACATCAAGCCGCGAGACGCACGAGGAACACCACCCCTGCTCCCAGCACGACGGAGACGGCGACGAAACGTCCGCTTCGGCAGTCCCCACTACTCGCGGCGACGTGTGAGTGTCGCGATGTTGGCACGTCGTGTCTAATGGTGCGATGCGGTCGAGAAGTGGGGACTTCGCTGACGCCGCGAGCGGCAGACCGACGAGGGGTCATCGGTGCCGACCTGCTCTCGGCCGCGACGCACAACGCGGCCGAGAGCAGTACCCCGCGATCCCAGGTTCCTGACGCCTGCCGCGTAGAAAATAGGGTCATGTCCAAAGGCGGCCCCGTGAACCCTCAGCCCGGCCAGCACCTGCGCTTCGTCCGATACGTCAGCACCCGAGACGGGTGGACGCCGGAGATCCTGCGCGGCGAACTCGAGGAACGCACCGACGCCGGCTGGCGAGTGCGGATCGTCGATGACGTGCAGGAACTGCCCGAGACGGAGTGGACGATCTACCACCCGTGACCCCGGCCTCCCTGCGCCCAGTACGGCACCTCGACGCAGAAGCTATGGCGGTATCCGGCGCCGTTGTCGTGTGCTCCGGTCGTATCGGCGCGGCCGAGAACAGGGAAGACTGCGGAGCATGGGGCACCTTCACTACGGCAGCGAGACCTTCTCTCTCGAGGACCGGACTCTGTTCCATCTTCAAGTGGTGATCGGTGTGAAGCTGCGCCGCAGCGAGCCGTTCTTCGTCTGCTGGCGCCCCGGACACGACTCCGGCGAAGGCCGACATGCGATCTGGATCGACAACGGCGTTCCCATCCACTTCGAGTACGCCGGCGGCCGTACCCCGAGCATCAACCGGGATTGGATCGAGCACCTGGTCAACGCCGCGAACAGCGCCGGCGGCCTGAATCTCGGCGACGACCGCAACGCCGAGCCCGCCCTCCCCTAGTCGTCCCGTCTCACGTGCCCCCCTCTCCGAGCAAGGCCCTGCTCAGCGGCGATGCCGCATGCCTACCGTGAAGCAGACGGCAGAACGGGGAGGGGAACTCATGCGACTACTCGAACTGACCATCGGCACCAGGCACTTCTACCTCCCCGAGGAGACAGACCTCGGAGAGTTCGAACGCACGATCGAGGACGCTGCCCGCGCGGGCGGCAGCATGATCGAGATCCCCAGCGCGAACCAGCGCCCCGTCTCGGCGCTCATCACGCCGGGAATGCCCGTGTTCATCGAACACGTCGACCTGGCCGACGACAGCCACGAGGATCACGACGACCTCACCTCACCGGTCGATTTCGATCTCCACAGCAGCTTCTCCGAGTGGAGCGCCTGACGCCCTCGGAGTCTGCGAACTGCGTCACAGGAGACGTCTCCGCGAGACGTTGGCGCTCCTAGGAGAAGTTTTGACGACGCGATCGAAGCGTGGGAAACATCACGTCGCTCGACCTTCCCACTCGACCACGGTCCATCGTCTTCTGCCCCCTACTTGGGTGCAGCGAAGGATGTCGATCAATCCAGGGAACTGTCAAGCGTCCTCCCAATTTCACCCAGCGGTCATACCGTCGATATCGAGCACGGCACCGTGAGCCACCGGCCGAGCGTCTCCGCTCCCTCGGTCCTCCTGGTCGTTCTCGATGACCCCGACACTCTCGAGATGAAGGAAGTCCCATGATCGACACCACCAGCATCGACAGCATCTACGGCTCGACCGTCTACGGTTCCGACGGCGACAAGATCGGCTCCGTCGAGCAGGTCTACCTCTCCGACGAAAGCGGCGCCCCCGTGTGGGCGACCGTCCGCACCGGCCTCTTCGGCACCTCGGAGTCCTTCGTGCCGCTCGAGGGCGCGGACCTCGCGGGCGACCGCCTCACAGTCGCCTACGACAAGAGCTTCGTGAAGGACGCGCCGCGCATCGACGCCGACGGATCCCTCACCGAGGACGAGGAGGCCGAGCTGTACCGCTACTACAACCTCTCCGGCGCAGCCTCCGTTCCCGAGACCGACAACGTCGACAGCGCGGCGGGCTTCGGCGGAGTCACTCCGGGTGCCGACAGCACCGGCGTCGGCACGACCGGCGTCGACACGAGCGTCGGCCACGACACCTCCGGCCCCACGACGGACGACGCGATGACCCGCTCCGAGGAGCAGCTGCACGTCGGGACCGAGCGCGTCGCGGCAGGACGCGCCCGCCTGCGCAAGCACGTCGTGACCGAGCAGCAGACCGTCACGGTCCCCGTCGCCCATGACGAGGTCCGCGTCGTCCGTGAGCCGATCACCGACGCGAACGTCGACGCGGCGACCTCGGGGCCGGAGCTCAGCGAGGAGGAGCACGAGGTCGTCCTCGGCGAGGAGCGGGTCGTCACAGCGAAGGAGACCGTGCCCGTCGAGCGCGTGTCCCTCGGTACCGAGACCGTGACCGAGCAGCAGCAGGTCACCGAGGACGTCCGCCACGAGGAGATCGAGTTCGAGGACGACGGCGTGACCCCGCGCCGCGACCGCGACTCGCTCTGACACACCTCCGCCGGCAGCAGAAGGCCCTCCGCCTCCTGCTGCCGGCGCCCTCCGTTCCACCCCCAGCGCTTCCCGCGCGAGCAGATCGAGGACGACCGTGGCCCAGACCAGCACCGAGCGCGACCGCACCGCGCCCGACCCCGACGACTCCCGCAAGCCCGACGGACCGACGGACGTCACCAAGCGCTCGTGGGGCTACGTCCTCAAGAAGACGCTCCGCGAGTTCGGCGCCGACCAGTGCACCGACATCGCGGCGGGGCTGACCTACTACGCCGTCCTCGCGCTGTTCCCCGGGCTGCTCGCGATCGTCTCGATCCTCGGCCTCTTCGGCCAGGCCGAGACCACGACCGACACTGTGCTCGAGATCGCCGGCGGGTTCGTCTCGGGCGGCGTTCTCGACACGGTCCGCGGCCCGATCCAGGAGCTCACCTCCAGCCCCGCCGCCGGTCTGGCCTTCGTCACCGGTGTCCTCGGCGCCCTCTGGTCCGCCTCCGGCTATGTCGGCGCGTTCGGGCGCGGCATGAACCGCGTCTACGAGATCGACGAGGGCCGCCCGATCTGGAAGCTGCGCCCCACGATGCTCGCCGTCACCCTCGTGACGGTCCTCCTGCTCGTGATCGCCGGGCTGATCCTCGTGCTCAGCGGTTCGATCGCGCAGACCATCGGCGACGCGATCGGCCTCGGCGAGGTCGCCCTGACGGTGTGGAGCATCGCCAAGTGGCCGGTGCTGATCGCGATCATGGTCGTGATCGTCGCGGTCCTCTACCACTGGTCCCCCAACGTCCGGCAGCCGAAGTTCCGCTGGACGAGCATGGGCTCGCTCCTCGCGCTCGTGGTGTGGGCACTGGCGTCGGCCGGCTTCGCGTTCTACGTCGCCAACTTCAGCAACTACAACAAGACGTACGGCGCGCTCGGCGGCGTGATCGTCTTCCTCCTCTGGCTCTGGATCACGAACCTCGCCCTGCTCTTCGGGGCGGAGTTCGACGCCGAGCTCGAGCGCGGCCGCCAGCTGCAGGCCGGCATCGAAGCCGAGGAGCACATCCAGCTCCCGCCCCGCGACACCCGGCAGAGCGAGAAGAAGGCGGAGAAGCACGCCGAGGACGTCGCCGACGGCCGCGAGCTCCGCGAGAGCGCCGGACACCCCGAGCGATGAGCGGCTCCAATCCGCAGGCCGCCGCAACGGAGCCGGTCACCGTCATCCGCGCCGAGGAGCACCTCGACGTCACGACCGTCTGGACCCCGACGGAGCGCCTGCGGGTCCGCAAGGTCGTCGTCACCGAGGAGCGGACGATCACCGTCACGCTCCGTCACGAAGAACTCGTGATCGAACGAGAACTTCTCGACCACGAGCCCTTCGACGGTGCGGAGGACCCGACCCCGGGCGCGGCGCCGGAACCGATCGCGCTCGTCCTCCACGCCGAGGAGCCGGTCGTCACCACCCGGGCCGTTCCGGTCGAGCGCGTGCACGTCATGATCGACCGCATCATCGCCATGCGATCGGCGACCGAGACGCTCCGTAAGGAGCGCGTCGACGTCCGCACGGTGCCGCAGCTCCTTGACGAAAACGCCGAGTAGATCAGGCGCTCCGTCTCGGAGGCTGCAGTGATGCTGCGACGATCTCGACATTTCCCTGTGTGCCAGGTGGATTCGCGGTGTCCGGTTCCTCCAATCTCATTATGGACGACGCATGAGTGGCAGCGTTGAAGGTGTTCAAGGGAAGCAAGAAGAGACGAAGGAGTACATCATGCGCACCAGCACGAGCAACGAATTCGACACCAGCTCGGCCGACCACCAGAACCACCACGGACGAAGCCTCCGTCGCCCTCGCCTAGCCGCGGGCCTGCTTGCAGCATCGCTCACCATCGCGGTACCGGTCATCGGATCCGCGCCCGCGTTCGCGGACACCACCACCCAGACCACCACCGCCGTCGCCGACTCCGGCCGCGCAACCGGAGTCACGGAGACCGGCAACAGCGGCGCCGCCGGTCAATGCACCTGGGGCGCAAAGGAGAAGTTCTTCGAAGCGACCGGACTGCGGCCCGCGATCTACGGCAACGCCCTCGACTGGGACACCAGCGCCGCAGCCAACGGCTGGACCACGGTCCTCGATGCTCAGGCCCGCAGCATCGTCGTCTTCGAGCCCGGCGTGCAAGGCGCCGACTCCACCTACGGCCACGTCGCCTGGGTCGACTCGATCGAGCAGCGCGCCGACGGCCTCTACATCAACATCACCGAGATGAACGGCGCAGCTGGGCCCGGCAACTACAACACCCGGACCGTGCAGGACGTCGTGGGCATGTCCTACATCCTCGCTCCGTAAGACGACAGCAAGAAGCGCTGCTGAGCGCCGATCACAACGAAGGCGGGCTGCCCCTCGGGGTTGCCCGCCTTCGTCGTTTCCACCGGCCCGCCCAGTGAAAGGTCGCCAGTGAACGCGCCCTACTGGGACGCTGCCTGTTCTTCCGCAGCTGCGCGGCGAGTGGCGTCCGCCTGGTGGCGATACAGCGACGCACGACTCCATCCGACGAGACGGGCAGCATCTTCCGCAGTACGCCCGCGTTGCGAGAGCAGTTTGGTTCCGTTGCCGTCGATGACGACGCAGTGGTGTTCGGTCTTGCCGGCGTCGATACCGGCCCAGAGTTGGGGCACGCAGGGTCCTTCCGTTGAGGGGTGCGGTGCGCCGTGAACGACCTCCGGCATGTCCTTACTGGGCGATCTGGTCGCGTTTCTCAATGAGCGGTCCTGCCGTTGCGGGGTCCCGAGCGGCTCATCACGGCGTGCCATCAGGCGGCTGAAGGCGGTCAGCCATACCCGGGACCCCTGGCGCGTTCCGGAGCCTACAACTGCCCCGAATCCACGGAAATAACGGTAAGGAAGGCGGAGGAGGAGCGGCTCCCTCGACGGTCAGGGTCGGAAGACCGCCCGCACGCATCCGTCGGTCTTCTCCTTGAACATGGCGTAGCCGGCGGGGCCGTCCTCGAGCGGCATGACGTGCGTGGCGAGGTGCTCGGTGACGATCTCGTCTCGCGCCATCCTCTCGAGGAGCATCGGGATGTACCGGTGCCCGTGCTGCTGAGCGGACCGGAGCGTGAGGCCCTTGTTCATCACCGCCCCCAGAGGGAACTTGTCGACGAAGCCGCCGAAGACGCCCAGCACGAAGAGGCTTCCGCCCTTGCGCGCGGCGAAGATCGCCTCGCGGACGGCGGTGGGCCTGTCCGTCTGCAGCCGCAGCTGCTGCTTCACCTGGTCGTAGGCGAAGTCGGGACCGTCGCGGTGCGCCTCCATGCCGACCGCCTCGATGCACACGTCGGGGCCGCGTCCGCCCGTCAGCTCGCGGAGCTCGGCCGTCACCTCGCTGGTCTCGTAGTTCATGGTCTCCGCGCCGATGACCTGCTCGACCTGGGCCAGCCGCTCCTGGAAGCGGTCGATCACGATGACCCGCTCGGCGCCGAGCAGCAGCGACGCGCGCGCCGCCATCTGGCCGACGCCGCCGGCACCCCACACCGCGACCGTGTCGCCGGGCTTCACACCACCCAGATCCGCGCCCATCCATCCGGTCGGGGCGGCGTCGGAGGCGAAGAGCGCCCGCTCGTCGCTGATCCCCTCGGGAACGGCGAAGGCGCCCTGGTCGGCGTACGGCACGCGGATGTACTCGGCGTGACTGCCGGCCCATCCGCCCAGCGCGTGGGAGTAGCCATAGCAGCCGCCGGGCGCCTGGCCCCAGAGCATCTCGGGGATCCCCGCGTTCGGGTTGCCGTTGTCGCACAGGGAGTAGAGCTCGTTGCGGCAGTACCAGCACTTCCCGCAGCTGATGAACGAGCAGACCACCACACGATCGCCCACCCGGTGCTTCGTGACGGCCGATCCGACCTCGACGATCTCACCGATGAACTCGTGACCGAGCACGTCGCCCGCCCGCATGGTCGGGACGTACCCGCCGAGGAGGTGGAGATCCGAGCCGCAGCTCGTGCTCAGGGTCACCTTGACGATCGCGTCCTGAGCATTGAGGATCCCGGGATCCTCGACGGTCTCGACCGAGAGCTCGTTCACTCCGGTCCAGCACAGAGCCTTCACAGCACACCTCCGCCTTTCGCCTCGTCCTCTGCTTCGTCGACCGCGCCACCGAGCAGGGTGCGCGGTCGTTCTCCGTGCGGTCTCGGGGTCGCCCGCAGGACCTCACCCGTCTCGAAGATCTGCTTGGCGTCGCGCAGAGCCTCGCGCAGCGCCTTCTCCGGATCGTCGTCCACCCCGGCATCGGCACCCTCGCGGACCCGGGCGTGCACCTCGAAGCCCTTGTCACCGGGGGCCGGATCGATCCGGATCTCGAGCGACTCCGCCAGACGCGCCAGCGGCTCGGGATACCCGCCGCTCTCGAAGTCCCGGGCCTCGCCCAGGACGGTGACCGCCTTCCACCCTTCCGGGTGGGCCCCGTCCCCGTCGGACTCCCGTTCCTTCTTCACGAGGGAACGGGCGACGAGGCCCACCGCGACCCCTGCGATGCCGACTCCGACTGCCGCAGCTGCTCTTCCGGCCATGATCACGCCGCCTTTCCCGGCTTGAGGACGACCTTGGTCCACCCGTCGTCCCGGTTGTCGAAGTGCTCGTAGGCGTCCGGTGCCTGCTCGAGCGGCAGCTCGTGACTGACGATGAACGACGGCGTCGCCTTTCCCGCGGCGATCAGGTCGCGGAGCCGGCGGTTGTACTTCTTGACGGGGGCCTGTCCGGTTCCCATGGTCTGGCCCTTGAACCAGTGCAGGCCGATGTCGAAGGCGATCCGCCCCTCCTTCGCGAGCTCGTCGGGACCACCGGGGTCCTGCGGCACGAAGACGCCGACGGTGCCGATCCGCCCGGTGAAGCGCACCGACTGGACGAGGCGGTTCAGCGTGAGGTCCGGCTGCTCGTCGCCGCCGGGGTCGTGCGCCTGATAGCCGACGCACTCGCAGCCGTTGTCGGCGCCGAGCCCCATCGTGTGCTCGAGCACGGCCTCCACAGGATCGACCTTCGAGTCGTCGATCGCGATCGCCCCGATGGACTCCGCCAGTCGAAGTCGATCCGGATGCCGATCCACGACCATGACCCGGCTCGCACCCTTGATGGTGGCCGACAGCGCGGCCATGAGTCCGACGGGGCCGGCGCCGTAGATGACGGTCTGGTCTCCTGGCTTCACCCCCGCCATCTCGGTCGCGTGGTAGCCGGTCGGGAAGATGTCGGCGAGCATCACGTAGTCGGCGGACTTCTCCTCCGCGTCCTCTCCCAGGCGGAGGCAGTTGAAGTCGCCCCACGGCACCCGCAGCAGCTCGGCCTGGCCTCCGGCCCACGGCCCCATGTCGGCGAACCCGTACGCCGCACCGGCCCCTTCCGGGACGGGCTGAGCGGTGAGGCAGTAGTTGGTCAGCCCGCGCTCGCAGTTCTTGCAGTGCCCGCACGCCACGTTGAACGGCAGGACGACGTGATCCCCCACCTTCACCTTGTCGACGCCGTCGCCGACCTCGATCACCTCGCCCATGTTCTCGTGACCGAACCACCGCCCGGTCTCGAAGCTGGTGCGCCCCTCGTACATGTGCAGGTCGGACCCGCAGATGTTCGTGGTCGTGATGCGCACCAGCACGTCGGTGGAGCGCTCGATCCGCGCATCCGGGACGTCTCTCACCGCGACTGCGCGCGGCCCCTCGTACACCACTGCTCTCATGCTCGTTCCCCTCCCGTTCGCGACGTTCCGTCGAAGCCGCCGCGCGTCGGTCGACCCGGCGACACCTCGATCTCACGCCCACGGACCGGGAGGCGCCATCGGCAGGACTGCCGATGCGGTCTGCCGTCGAGGGGGTCCCCGTGAAGGGACTCTCGGTGGTATCCCGGTAGCAACGGTCTTCGGACAATCCCTTCGTTTCCCCTGCCCCTGGTCCTGAGGTGGTCGAGTCCCGTGTCACGCACTGCCGCGCGCCACCTCGCCGAGACGGCCGCGCGCCCGGGCCCGGTCCACGAGCGGGCGCAGGCGATGCTGGACGAGCTGCACCACCACATCCCCTTCGACGGCGCGTGGCTGGCGCTGGCCGAGCCGAACGGCACGGGATACCGCTCGGTCGCGAGCACCGACCTCGACGAGTCCTGCATCCGCTACCTGAGCGGTCCGCAGATGGCGCTCGACATCGAGAGGACCGGTGCGGATCGCGAACGGCCCCCCATCAGCCTGTCGGACGTCCCCTACTCCCCGAGGGACCTGCAGACCTGGGCGGAGTGCCTGCTCCCCGCGGGCTTCCACGAGACCCTGTCCGTCGCTCTGTTCGAGGACGGCGGCCGGCACGTGGGCTTCATGACGGTGCTGTTCCGAAGCGCGGAACCGCCGTCGCCGGCGATCCGCCGACGCCTCTCCCGACTCGTGCCGACGCTCGCCTCGGGCATCGACCCCGTCCGCTCGCTCGCCGCGTCGGCCTCGGTCGTCGGCGGAGCCGGAGCAGGGGTGGTCCTCCTCCCCGACCACGGCGTCACCTCCCTCCCGGGTCTCTCCCCGGACGAGCTGCTCACCGCCGATTCGGCTCTGATCGACGCCGCGAGGGACGTCATCGCCGAGGGGCAGGACTACGCCTCGTTCCTGTGGCCCCGCGGAAGCCGGCAGTCGCCGGACGGCTACGTGCGGGTGACGGTGCTGGCCTGCGAGAGAGAACTCGCCGCAGTGACCCGCGGAGTCGTCGTGCTCTCGCCCGCGACGCGCCTGCGGGGCCTGACACCGCGGGAGCTCGAGGTGCTGGGTCACGTGATCGAGGGGTGCTCCAATCTCGAGATCGCCCGGGCGCTGGGAGTCGCTCCCTGCACGGTCGCCGCTCACCTCGAGCACATCCTGGTCAAGCTGGACGCCACGTCCCGCACGCTCGCCGCCGTTCGCGCCGAGCGCGCCGGCCTCTACGTCCCCCTCTCGCCAGCCCGGCCCGGATGAGCTCCGCGCGGAGCATCACTGCACTGCGCGACCGGACGACGAACCACCGATCAGAAAGGAACCGTCATGTCCCACCTGTCCGTCAAGGCCGGTGTCGCCGCACTCGTCGGCGTCGCCGTCGCGGCGATCGCCGCGCTCCTCGGTGTCCCCGATCTGTCGCCTCTGCTCGGCTGGGCGATCGCCGCGGCGGTGTTCCTCGTCTGGGCCTGGTCGACGGCGTGGCCGGCCGGCCCGGAACGCACCCGCGACCTCGCCCGCCACGAGGACCGGTCCCGGAAGCTGGTCGACTCGCTCATCATCGCCGCCACCTTCTTCAGCCTCGTCCTCGTGGTCGTCGCACTCCTCCGCAGCCAGCAGAAGGACGCCGTCGGATCCGCGGCCGCGATCCTCGCGGTCGTCGGGGTCGTCGCGGCCTGGGCGCTCGTCAACACCGTCTACGCCTTCAAGTACGCGCGCATGTACTACCTCGACGACCGCCACCGCTTCGACTTCGACCAGGACGAGGAACCGTCCTACAGCGACTTCGCCTACACCGCGTTCTCGATCGGGATGGCCTACAGCGCGAGCAGCATCACCCAGTCCTCCACCCCCTCACGCCGCGTAGCCCTGGCCCACGCCCTGCTGTCCTACTTCTTCGGCACCTTCGTCGTCGCCGTCGCCATCAACCTGATCACCGGCCTCACCCAGGGAGGGTGAGGAGCGCCGCACATCCTCAGGCAGGCGTGTCGGAGCTCGATACTGATGTCATGGCATCACCCCTCGTCTCCGACGTCGCTCACTCCGGTCTCACCGTGGCCGACCTCGATGACGCGCTGGTGCTGTGGTGCTCCGGTCTCGGGTTCGTGCTCGAGCGCACCTTCACGCTCGACGTCGACGTCACGGCGGCGACCACGGGCGTCCGTGGAGCCGTGATCCGCGCAGCGACGGTGACCCTCGGCCCCCACCGGATGGAGCTGCTGCAGTACGACCCGCCCCGACAGCTCGAGTCCGCCGGCTCGCCCGCACAGGTCGGCACGGTGCACATCGCGCTCACGGTCTCGGACCTCGATCGTGTCCTCGAGCTCTGCGCTGGACACGGCTGGAGACCGGTCGGGACACCTCACCGGATGACCGGTGGCGCCCGAGCCGGCACACGCATCATCTACCTCGAAGGTGCCCTCGGTGGATTCCTCGAACTGATCGCACCCCCGCAGCTCCCGTAGTCCGCATCGGCTATCGCATCTCGTCCGGTTCTCGATGTCTCGACCACCGCCCGCTCCCCTGACGCGTGTGACGGCAGGATCGACTCCGCTGCCTCACTGGTGCCGGACCGGCGTCTCGCAGGCGGAACGCGATGCCGAGCGCGAGCCGGGCCACTGACCAGCCTCGGTGTGAGGCGGTTCGGCTGATCACCGGCAAGCAGGGGCGCGTCGTGTCGTTCTCGTCGAGCGCGACGGTTCGGAGTCGGCTCGACGCACGTCGAGACGGTGAGACCGCCAGCCCTGCTTGGGGGGCGGCAGTGCGCGCAGACCATAGGACAGAGTGGGCTGACGGCGCAGTGTAGATCGCCTCGGATTCGGAGGCCCCTGTGCCGTTCTTCCCAGCCCATCGAGCGAAGCGCCGCTGGAACCGTACAGCCGGCGTCGTCGCGGCTATCGCGCTCCTGGGATCCGGATTCGCCGTGTCAGGCGTCGACGCTGTCTTCGCTCAGGACTCGGTGGGCGGCTCGGCCACGGGCTCCATCGACTGCCCGGCGATTCAGCGGAGCGTCGGGGAGCTCGGGGTGGGAAGTCCGCCGCCCGACCTGGGAAGCCCGCCTGCCGCAGCCGAGGTCGGCGAATCGCTGTTCTCCTCCACCGCGAAGGATCTGCTGAAGAGTGTCGTGGGGAGCGCTCTCGGGAAGGTCGGTGACGTCGCCTTCGGGTGGGTGGTCAGCGAGCTGACCGGCCCGACGAAGCCCACGAAGATCGAGGCGGAGGAGCTGCAGGACCTCGCGGACCTCAAAGCGCAGGTCACTCAGGTGCAGGCGGAGATCGCGGACCTCGGCAGAACCATCCAGACCGATGTGAGTGCCCTCGCGACCGAGATCGATCAGGACGCGAAGTGGCAGACCTTCGTCACGAAGTCGACTGCAGCGAACACGGCGTTGCAGAAGGTCGAGGACGACATCCAGCAGGTGTGCGAGATCACCGAGCTCCACCGCGACGACGCCGAAGCATCGGGTGTGACCGAGTCGCTGACGCAGGAGGAGATCGACAGTCTCAAGGAGGTCGCCGAGAACGGTCAGGCCAACTTCAACGCGCTCAGTGCCGTGCTCGTCGGAGACGACATCACGGGCGGACTGTTCGAAGCGTACCGAGACGTGCTGTGGTCGGTGAAGGCGGTCGGCAGCTCGAGCCCCTCCGCGACACTCCTGTCCGCTGAGGACGCGAACACCTTGCAGTCGCAGGTCGCCTACTACGGGAACATCGCCACTCTTCATCTTCAAGCGTTCGCCGAGGTCGTCCACTCTCCTCAGGTTCAGACGCGCCCCGCACTGCTCGAGCAGTACTACGACAACAGCTGGGTACCGGCGATCCAGGAGTGGTCCCTCCTCGGGAATCGCAATCTACCCACCCTCCCGGCCGGCACGAGCGTCGACCTGCTCCAGGAGAAGCTGACGGACCCGAGCAACGGAGACGTCTCGGGAACCATCCGTCTGTGGACCACGGAGACGGTCACGCTCGCGGGCTCCGCTCAGAACTCGTACTGCATGGCCTCCGTCACCTGCTACGCCCCGGAGTGGGCAGCGACGTCGAGCGCTCGGAGCGAAGCTGTGCTGCGCGCCTCCGTTCTGCCGAACTTTCCACCGCTGAGCCTTTCTGTCGGTGCCGAGCAGCTCGGTCTGACCGGCTGGCGCGTCCCCACGGACGACGACTTCGCCTCCCTCGTCATGACCCGTCCCTCGCGCATCAAGAATCCGCCGTCCCTGATCACGATTCCCCGAGTCGAGGACGGCGTCTCGCAGTGGGCGGAGATCGAGAACGTCCCCGCCCTCCAGTACCAGCCGATCTCCAATGGAATCGACACGTCGAACACCATTCCGCCGGTCGTCGTCGACTCCGACAGCGCACAGGTTCTCGTCTTCACCAGCAACCCCTACTCCGGCCCGGAGCGCCTGACCTTCGCCGAGGACGGCATGGATCCGACCGCGAGCTTCGGCGGACGCTTGATGCTCGTGCAGGACCTGCCTGTCGGACCGCCCGACACACCCCTGTACCCGGACGCGTCCGCGGACTCCCGCGCAGCGGACGCTGTCGAGGAGGCGGCAAGCGCCGCAGCACCGCCGTCCGCGTCCGCTTCCACCCTCTCGAACAGCTCCGCGATCGGCGACGCGAGCCCCGTGACGTACACGGCGCCGGCGCAGTGCAACACCGACGACCCTTACGTCCAGCCGCAGGGCTACAACGGCATCAGTGTCACGGTCTCGGGTGCCGCGGGTGGTTCGCGCGCAGGCGAGGACGTCATCTTCGATGAGAGCTACCGGTACGGAGGACGGGGCGGAGTGGTGAACGCGGTCCTTCCCGTCAGCGCGGGCACACAGCTCTTCGCCGGTGTCGGAGGCGCCGGTGGATTCGTCGACGGCAGCCAGCGAGAGCGAGGAGCAGCGGGAGGCATCGGCGGTGGTGGCGGCGGTGGCACCTGGACCAGCGACACCGATCTCGGGCGGCAGGCGGGCGCGGGAGGAGGTGGCCTGTCCTCCATCGCTCTGGATGACGAGTGCCTCCTTCCGCTGGTCGTCGCCGGCGGCGGTGGCGGCGCCGGCGCCGCCGCGTCGGCTTTCGATGCTGACGCGGCGCGAGACGGAGGGAACTCCTGCGTGATGAACGGCTGCATCCCTTCGAACAGCGACAGCACGCTCGCAACGAACAGCTACTTGACCGGCGCTACGGCCCCCGACGGAGAAGGAGAGGATCCGTACAGTGACAACGGCCTCGGCGGAGGCGGAGGCGGAGGTTTCATCGGCGGTGGCGCGAGCCGTCTCGGCGGCGGAACCGGAGGCACCAGCTTCGTCGCGGACGGCGCGTTGAGCTCCTCGTTCACCGTCGGCTCCAACGACTCCGGGACGAACGGGTCCGTGACCATCACCCCGGTCGTCATACCGGAATTCACCATCGGCTTCGTGGACAGTCAGTTCGAGTGGGTGCTCGTTCGAGCCGACCAGTCCGTTCGCGCAGATATTCCGCAAGACCTGCTGCCCGACTCGTCGATCGTCGAGTGGAGAACGGTCGCCGAACCGGCGAGCGTCTCTCCGAGCGGAACCCCGATCGTCCGCCTCCTGGACACGGCCACCGGGAACTGCGCGACAGGCCGGGGAGTTCTCAGCTTCAACCAGATCGTCACACTCGAGCCGTGCGCGGACGACGACGACAACCAGCGCTGGTACCTCCAATCGACCGCCGTCGACCCATCGAACGGCTCCGTCAACTTCAGGACCATCGGGGGAACGGGTCTCGCTGAGGCCGTCTCGCAGCCTGTAGCGGCGTTGTTCCTCACACCCCTGAAGGCGCCGCCGCTGTCCGACAACCTCTCGGAGACCCCCGGCGGTGGGCCCTCCGACCCAGCGCCGACCCCCACTACCGACCCCGCGGCCAGCCCCTCCCCCTCCACGACGAGCGGCCCGGTGAACGGCGATCTTCCGACCGACCACTCGCCGCGACCAGCAGCTGACAGTGGCGGACTCGCGTCCACCGGAGTGGAAGGACTCCTGCTCCTCGCCACATCGATCGCCCTGATCGGACTCGGCGGGCTGGTCATCATGTCCACGCGGCGCCGCCGAGCATGATCATGGCGTCGTCTTCGCTGCGACGAAGTCACAGAAGGAGACGGCTTCTCGAACTCTTCAGGGTGATACGGCGGCAGTACACGAGCGCAGGCGGCGCCTCCCGGAACGGGACTACCGGGGACCCTTCTATGGGTTCGAGTCAAGTCGGGCGCGTCTGCACATGACCGCGGGGTGGTTTACCGGGGAGAGTTCGGATGCTCTATCGCCGCGCGTCGAGCGGCATCGGCCTGGTGGCGGTAGAGAGTCGCGCGGCTCTGCCCGACGAGGCGGGCGGCCTCCTCGGCCCTGCGATCGCGGGCGCGCGCATCGGCTGCAATCGACAGCTTCTCCGCGACCACGACCCGGTTAGATGAAGGGCGGCCGAAGCGGTTCCCGTTCTGGGGCGTCAGACGACGCCGGAAGCGCCCAGCAGCGATCCGATGGCGTACGTCGCGGTGAGAGCAAGCGCGCCGCCGGCCACGACCCGCAAGGTGGGGCGCAGCGGTGGGCTATCGCCGATGCGGGCGCTGGTGTATCCGGTGAGCGCGAGCGCGAGGAGCACGATGGCGAAGGTGGACGGGACGCGCCATTCCGCGTGGGTGAGCAGGATCGCGAGCAGCGGCAAGATCGCGCCGATGGTGAAGGCGAGCGCGGACGCGCCAGCGGCTTGAAGCGGGCTGGCGACGCTGTCCTCGGAGAGCCCGAGTTCGGTCTCCAGATGCGCGGCGAGGGCGTCGTGCTCGGTCAGCTCGGCTGCCACTTGTCGTGCCGTGCCTGCCGTCAGGCCTCTGGCTTCGTAGAGCCCGGCGAGTTCGAGGAGCTCTGCCGCGGGGTCGTCTGCGAGTTCGCGTCGTTCCTTCGCGATCAATGCGCGCTGGCTGTCGCTCTGGCTGCTGACGGAGACGTACTCGCCGAGGCCCATGGAGATCGCGCCGCCGACGAGTCCGGCGACACCTGCTGTCAGGAGGACCGGGGTCTGGGTGGTGGCGCCGGCGACTCCGACGACGAGGGCTGCGACGGACACGATGCCGTCGTTCGCCCCGAGGACGCCGGCGCGCAGCCAGTTCAGGCGCGCCTGGATCGCGCCGTCGTGCGGCTCGTCGCGGTGCGCGCCGGCAGCTGGATCGGTCGAGGAGGTCATCTCCTGAGCCAAGCACCGCGCAGGGACCTTGACCAGGGACCTTCGCCTCTGTCTGGTCTGGATGCGGTACCGGAATCTGATCGTGAGGCCGCGCACCGTGGTCACGAACCGGAGGCCCTCCCATGACCGCACCCACAGATCTCGACCGCCGCCCGACCTCTCTGCGCGGAGCCTCGCCGCTCGCCGCGAGCACTCCGGTGACCAGCCGACTCGGTCGACGGGTCCTCGCCGTGCTTCGTCTGGCGACCGGCTTCATCTTCCTCTGGGCGTTCCTCGACAAGACGTTCGGTCTCGGGTTCTCGACCCCCGCCGCCCGCGCGTGGGTGGCCGGCGGCACGCCGAGCCAGGGCTTCCTTTTCGGCGACGGCGTCGTCGGGCCGCTGAAGCCGTTCTTCACAGCGATCGCGAGCCCCGCGAGCGACGTCCTCTTCCAGCTCGGCATGCTCGGCGTCGGAGTCGCCGTCATGCTCGGCATCGGCCTGAGGGTCAGCGCCGCGGTCGGGAGCTTCATGATGGTGCTGATGTACCTGGCCGAGTGGCCGTTCGGCGCGAACGCCGCATCGACGAATCCGCTGGTCGACTACCACATCGTCTACGCGCTCGCGCTCATCGCGGTCGCCGTGCTCTCGGCGGGCGACACCTGGGGGCTCGGGGACCACTGGAAGAAGCTTCCCCTCGTCCAGCGCCTCCCCTGGCTCCTCTGATGGCGGCACCGGCGCTCGTGCCCGAGACGGCGGCCCACGCACGGACCGCGGACGAGGTGCTGACCGCACTGGGCACGGGCGCCGGTGGCCTGTCGACGACGGCGGCGGCCAGGAGGCTGGCCGCGCACGGTCCGAACGCGCTGCCGCCCGAACGCGCCCCGAACCCGGTCCTGACCTTCCTCCGGCAGTTCCACGACATCCTCATCTACGTCCTCCTCGCCTCGGCGATCGTCACCTTCGTCGTCGGCGACTGGGTCGACGCGATCGTGATCCTCGCGGTGACGGTCATCAACGCGATCGTCGGAGTCGTGCAGGCCGGCCGCACCCAGCGAGCCCTCGACGGGATCCGAGCGATGCTCTCGCTCTCGGCGAAGGCCAGGCGCGAAGGGGCCTGGGTCAACATCGACGCGGCCGACCTCGTCGCCGGCGACGTCGTCCGGGTCGAACCGGGCGACAGGATCCCCGCCGACGCTCGACTCCTCGGCGCGAGCACCCTTCGCGTCGACGAATCCGCTCTCACCGGAGAGTCGCTGCCGACCGAGAAGAACACCGCGCCGGTACCCGCGGCCAGCGGAATCGGCGATCGCTCCGACATGGTCTTCTCGGGCACCCACGTCACCGCGGGCGACGGCACCGCCGTCATCACCGCCACCGGCCTCGACACCGAGATCGGGCGCATCCACGCGCTCGTCACCGGCACGAAGAGCACCACGACACCGCTCACCCGCCAGCTCGACTCCTTCAGCAAGCGGATCTCACTCCTGATCATCGCCGTCGCCGGCATCATGCTCCTCGTCGGCCGCCTCCTCCACGACCGAGACTTCGCCGAACTCGTGCCCGCAACCATCGGTTTCGCGGTTGCGGCGATCCCGGAAGGGCTCCCCGCGCTGATCACGATCACCCTCGCCCTCGGGGTGCGACAGATGGCGTCGCACCACGCGATCGTCCGGAAGCTGACGGCGGTCGAGACCCTCGGCTCCGTGACCACGATCTGCACGGACAAGACCGGCACCCTGACCCGCAACGAGATGACCGTCCGCACGGTCGTCGCCGGCGCCGGCAGCCACGACGTCGCCGGCACGGGCTACGCGCCCGAAGGCGCGATCACTTCGAGCGTTGCGGGCCACAGCGAGCTGACCGCCCTGATCGAGGCGTTCGCGTTCTGCAACGACGCGCACCTGGTCGACGGCGAGGGCGGCTGGCAGATCGTCGGCGACCCGACTGAGGGCGCGCTGCGGACCCTCGCCCGCAAGGCCGGATTCGACGACGACGGAGCCGAGCGGCTCGCCGTCGTCCCGTTCGCCGCCGAGACGAAGTCCATGGCCGTCCGCACCCGAAACGCCGCCGGCACGATCCGCATCCTCCTGAAGGGTGCTCCCGGGGTGGTCCTCGAGCGCTGCAGCCACGAGCTGCGCCCCGACGGCAGCACCGCACCGATCGACCGGGCCCGGTGGGCGAGGATCGTCGACGAGCTCAGCGCTCAGGGCTTGCGCGTCCTGGCCGCGGCCCATTCGCACACGACCGACGAGAGGACGACGCTCGACGCGTCGGAGTTCGACGCCGGCCTGGTCTTCCTCGGCGTCGCCGGGATCCTCGACCCGCCGCGCCCCGAGGCCGTCGCCGCGATCGCGGCCATGCACGCGGCCGGCATCCGCGTGAAGATGATCACCGGCGACCACGCCGGCACCGCCCTCGCCATCGCCCGCGAGATGGGCATCGCCGAGACCGGCTCCGCCGTGCTCACCGGAGACGCCGTCGAGGCGATGACCGACGAGCAGCTCGCCGACGCCGCGCCGACCGTCGACGTGTACGCCCGCACCAGCCCCGAGCACAAGCTGCGCATCGTCGCCGCGCTGCAGTCCCGCGGCGAGGTCGTCGCGATGACCGGCGACGGCGTCAACGACGCACCCGCGCTCCGCCGGGCCGACATCGGCGTCGCGATGGGCATCAAGGGCACCGAGACGACGAAGGAGGCGGCCGACATCGTCCTCGCGGACGACGACTTCGCGACGATCGGGCACGCGGTGAAGGAGGGGCGCCGGATCCGGGACAACCTGCAGAAGTCGATCCTCTTCCTGCTGCCCACCACCTCGGCGCAGGCGCTCGTCCTGCTCCTCGCGGTCCTCATCGGATTCACCCTGCCGCTGCAGGCGACGCAGATCCTCTGGGTCAACCTGATCACCGCGATCACCCTGTCGCTGGCCCTCGCGACCGAGCCGGCCGAGCCGGGCATCATGCAGAGGCCGCCCACGCGCCCCGGGCGGGGGATCCTCGACCGCAGCTACGTCGGACGCATCGTCTGGGTGACCGCGCTGATCACGGCGGCGGCCATCGGTGTCTTCTTCTACGAGATCGGCATCGGCGCGACCAGCGCCCAGGCGCAGACCACCGCCGTCACGATGCTCACCCTCGGCCAGCTCGCGTTCCTCTTCAGCTGCCGGTTCCTGCGGGCCTCGAGCCTCCGGCTCGCAGTACTGCGCGGCAACCGTGCGACCTGGATCTCGGGCGCCACCCTCCTGCTTCTGCAGCTGGTGTTCGTGTACGCGCCTTTCATGCACCCGTGGTTCCACTCCGCGCCGCTGGGGGTTCGCGAGTGGGCGTACACGGCGGGCATCGCGGCGGCGATCTTCCTGCTCACCGAGACGGGCAAAGCGGTCGAGCGCCGGCTGCTCGCCTCTCGGCCAGTCCCGCACTCGACCGTCACTGGAAGGCCGTAGACCCGTGCAGAAGACATCCCTCATCGCTCTCGCCCGCACCGAACTCGAGCTCGCCCGGGTTGCGTCGAGCGGGAGGAGCGCGAAGACCGTGTTCGGCGGCCACGAGCATCAGCTCCGTCAGACCGTGATCGCGCTGCGCGCTGAGGAGAGGCTCGCCGAGCATCAGAACCCCGGCGAGGCCACCCTGCAGGTCCTCACCGGACGCGTGCTCCTCGTCTAGGGCGACGTGTCCTGGAACGGATCGGTCGGGGATCCCGTGATCGTCCCCGACGGCCTGCACTCTCTGCTTGCGGTCGAGGACTCGGCGATCCTTTTGACCGTCGTGAAGACGATCTGACCCTGACGCGTTCGCGGGCACAGGAAACGGCGACGTCGAAGATCTCGAGCGTCGCCGTCGCTGGACCGCCACGCGGTCGCGGGTCTACTTCGTGGTGCGCAGGCTGGTCGCGTCGGGGCGGCGCGCCTTGAAGGTGCGCAGTGCCCGGCGGAGCCGGTAGACGGGCCAGCGGAAGAAGGACCGACCGGTGATCGACTCGACGTCGATACGGACGAAGTTGTTCTTGTCGTCGTCGTGGAACGCCTCGAGCTGCTGGATTCCGGAGTTCTCGATGTGGATGTCGGAATTCAGCCGGTGGGCGTCGCCGTGAAGGACGACGCTCCAGTGTCGCCGGCCCCGGTGTCCGTCGAACTCGAACGCGACGCGCGGATGCTGGGTGATGTCGATCATCTTGCTGCCCGGGCCGCTGCGGAAGTAGATCGCTCCGTCGTGGACGAGGAAGTTGACGGGCACGATGGTGGCGCTCGGGCCGCGGGTGGACGGGCGGTGATCGATGACCGCGAGACGGCCGATGTCGGTGGTCCGCGCAAGGCGCCAGCACTCCTCGGCGGTGATCTCGCGCAGGGTCGTGTTGAAGTCGGTGGTCATGGTGTCCTTCGCGGTGCGGGTGGGAGCCATCAGGCGGGGTCGGAGACGGCGGGGTCGGGGACGACGATCACGGGCCGGCTGGCGCCGCGAAGGGTGTCGTGGGCGACGGAGCCGAGCAGCAGGCGCTGGAGGCCGTGCCGGGAGGTGGCGCCGGCGACGATCTCGAGGGCGTCCTTCCCGAGGCGGGTGAGGACGGTCGCGGGGTCCCCGGTCTCGGACGCAGTGTGGACGAGCAGTCCCGGGAACTGCTCGTGGACGGCGGCGACCTCGAGAGCGAGCATGTCGAGGCTGGCGGTGCGGAGCAGGTCGTAGAAGCCCTGGTCGGGAACGAAGCCGGGGACCCAGGCCTGCAGCGGCGTCCACACGTGGACGATGGTGAGCTGCTCGTCGAGGTCGACGGCGTCACGGGCGGCGAAGAGCACGGCGGCGCGTGCGGCCGGTGATCCGTCGATACCGACGAGGATGCCGCCGTGGTGGCCTGACTCGGCAAGCGGGATAACGGCGACCGGGGCGGTGGAGCGGGCGGCGAGATCCACGGCGGGCGAGTGCCGCGTGCTCATCTCGGCTCCGTCGTGGTCGTCGTGGGTGCCGACGACGATCATCCGGGCACCGCGCGCGTCCTCGGTGAGCATGTCGACGGGGCGGCCGCGGCGCAGCGCCGTGGTGACGGCGATATCGGGCGCCTTCGAGGAGGCGCCGAACGCGTCGCGGGCGAGGACGACCTCGCCGTGGGCGGCCTGGATCGTGGCTGCGCCGGGGTGGCCGGCGGCGGCGTTCGTGTCCGAGACGAACACGGCCAGGACCGGGGTGCCGGAGTATTTCGCGCGGTGCAGCGCCCAGTCGAGCGCGGCGCGGCTGTGGGAGGAGTCGGAGAGTCCGACGACGATGGGCGCGTTCATGACACTCGCTTCCGCCCCGGTGCCACAAGGTGTGGCGATGAGGTCTTGGGGCGAGTCTGCGCGGGCGGAGGGGTCGGAGGTAGAGGCGAACGTCCCGGGACCTTCGGCCCTGGGACCACACCGCTCGGGTGCCTAGCGTCAAAGGCAGGAGCGGCGGCACGAGCGCATCCGCACGATCGTGAGCCGCCTCCGCGATGCCCGTTCACGGGCGGAGAAGAACCGGATCGCCATGACTGCTGACGCCCCCGCACGCACCGATCAGATGATCCAGCTCGCCGTTCAGGACGAGCTCAACTGGACCTCCGACGTCCACGCCGCCCAGATCGGCGTCGCCGTCGAGCACGGAACCGTGACGCTCTCCGGCGAGGTCAGAACCTACGTCGAACGGGTCTCCGCCTGCCGGGCCGCGCTGCGCGTGCACGGCGTCCGCACCCTGGTCGACGACCTGGCGGTGCACTCCGAGCGGTCCCTGACGATCAGCGAGACCGACTTCGCCGAGAGCGTCCAGAGCGCCCTGACGGGTGATGCGTTCGTTCCCGAGAGCGTGAAGGCCGAGATCCACGGCCGCTCCGTGGTCCTCGTGGGGGAGGTGCACTGGGACTACGAACGAGAGAGCGCCCGCAAGGCCCTCGCCCGGGTGAACGGCATCGAGGACATCACCTCGATGATCACCCTGCGCGCGCGACCCTCCGCGAGTGACGCACTGCAGCGCATCAGTGAGGCTCTCGTGCGCGACGCGACCGTCGACGCTCATCGGATCAAGGCGCACCTCGACGGCACGCGCCTCACCCTCAGCGGGACCGTCAGCAGCTGGCCCGAGCGCCGCGCCGCCGAGCGCGCCGCCTGGTCCTCCCCCAGCATCACCCATCTGCAGAACGACCTCGTCGTCACCTCCTACTGAGCGCGCCCCGCTCCCCCGCTCTCTCCACGCCACGACTCGAATCGAGAACCCCATGAAAGCCGCACGCTTCCACGGCCCGCACGACATCCGCATCGACGACATCACCGAGCCGGCTCTGCGCCCCGGAGCCGTCGCCATCGACGTCGCCTGGTGCGGCATCTGCGGCACCGACCTGCACGAGTACCTCGAGGGCCCGATCTTCATCCCGCCCGCCGGGCACCCTCACCCGCTGACGCACGAGCAGGTACCGGTCACGATGGGGCACGAGTTCAGCGGCACGATCACCGCCCTCGGCGACGGGGTTACCGATCTCGAGGTCGGCGCGAACGTCGTCGTCGAGCCCTACTTCGTCTGCGGGCACTGCGCCCCGTGCCTCGCCGGGCACTACAACCTCTGCACCAGCATGGGCTTCATCGGCCTCGCGGGCGGCGGAGGCGGGCTCAGCGAGAAGGTCGTCGTCGACCGCCGCTGGGTGCATCCGATCGGCGACATCCCGCTCGACCAGGCCGCCCTGATCGAGCCGCTCGCCGTCGGGCACCACGCCTTCACCCGCAGCGGCGCCCAGCGCGGCGACACCGCCCTCATCGGAGGCGCGGGGCCCATCGGGCTCCTCCTCGCCGCGGTCCTCACCGCCGAGGGCGTCCGCGTGATCATCTCCGAGCCCGGCGCCGCCCGCCAGGCGATGGCGCGCGAGACCGGAGTCGCCGACGTCGTCATCGACCCGATGACCGAGGACCTCCTCGCCCGAGTGCACGAGCTCACCGACGGGAACGGCGTGGACGTCGCCTTCGAGTGCACGAGCGTCAACGCCGTCCTCGACCAGCTCCTCGACGCCGTCAAGCCGGCCGGAGTCATCGTCAACGTCTCGATCTGGGGCAGCCGGGCGAGCATCGACATGCAGAAGCTGGTGCTGAAGGAGATCGACCTCCGCGGCACGATCGCCTACGTCGACGACCACCCCGCGACGATCGCCCTCGTCCAGTCAGGGAAGGTCGACCTCGAGCCCTTCATCACCGCGCGCATCCCGCTGGACCGCCTGATCGACGGCGGATTCGACACCCTCATCGACCACAAGGAGACCGCGGTGAAGATCCTCGTGCGGCCGCAGACGGGCGACCAGTCAAGACGGAGCAGCCCCTCGCCGACTCCCACGAGGTGAGCGAGTACGGCTGGTCGCCGCAGGGAGCGGTCGTCGAGCTCACCGACTCCGAAGGGTGGGACCTCCTGGCGAGCCGGACGTTCGGGCACCTCGGTGTGATCTCGGACGGGCGTCCGGACATCTTCCCCGTCGACTACGCCTGCATCGACCGGACCCTCGTCTTCCGCACCGACGTCGGCGCGAAGTTCAGGGCGATGGCGCACGATCACCACGTCGTGTTCGAGGTCGATGCGAGGACGGCCGGCAGGACGTGGAGCGTCGTCGTCACAGGACGCGTCGAGGCCCTGCCCGACGACTCCGAGCTCGCCGACCAGGCTGCTCTCGTTCTGCCGCCGTGGGTGCCGACGGAGTGGTTCACCTGGATCGCGGTCCACGCCGACGGCCTCCGCGGCCGTTCCTTCGAGCACCGCCTCCCGATCGGCCGGCTCGACGACGCCGGCGCTCTCATTCCCTGACCGATCACTGTTCTAAGGAGCTCACCGTGACCACCGCACCGCTCTCCCCCGCCGCCTTCTCCGTCGACCCGCTCGGGACGGTGCTCATCCTCGACGACACCGACGCGACTGCGGCGGATTCCAGTGCTCTCCAAGCCTGATCCGCTCCCGTTCAAGCCGGGACGTTCGGCCCTACGACGGGCCGGACGTGCCGCGTAGCGTCGATGACAGGAGCGGCGACAGGATCGCAGACACGCGATCGTGAGCCGCCTCCGTAATGCCCGGTGACGGGCGGAGAAGGAGCCGTCATGGCTGCCACCACCACCACCGACCCGATCGTCTCGACCACCGGCACCGACGGCGAGCTCGGGACGACGACCATCGACCAGGACGTCGTCGCGACCGTCGCCGGCCTCGCCGCTTCCGAGGTCACCGGGGTGCACGAGCTCGGCGGCGCCGCCACGCGGGCCTTCGGAGTCGTTCGAGGCGCCCTGAACAACGTCAATCACCACCAGGGCGTCAGCGTCACCGTGACCGAGCAGACGGTGAGCATCGACGTGACGTTCATCGCCGAGTACCCGATGAGCCTGCAGAAGGTCGCCTCCGACGTCCGCTCCGCGATCATCCTCGCCGTCGAGACCATCGTCGGCCTCGAAGTCACCGCGGTGAACGTGCGCATCAACGACATCGTCCTCCCCACCGACAAGACCACCGAGTCCGAGCCTGCCGCCTGACCTCAGTCGGACGGCGCCACCACTGCGCTCTCCCTACCCGCTACTGCGGGGCGGGAGGGCGCAGTTCTGTCTGCAGGACAGCCGCCTGAGTGCGCCGCTCGAGGCCGAGCTTGCTCAGGACGCTGGAGACGTAGTTCTTGATGGTCTTCTCCGCGAGGGACAGCTCCACTCCGATCTGCCTGTTCGTCATGCCATCGGCGATCAGCGCGAGGATCTGCCGCTCGCGCTCGCTAAGGCCCGCGAGGCGCGGGTCGACCGCGTGCTCTCCGCGCAGGCGTGCCGTGACGGCGGCGACGATCGCCGGTTCGAGGAGTATGTCGCCGGCGGCGGCCGCGCGGACAGCGTCGATGAGCCCTCGGCCGCGGATGTCCTTGAGCACGTATCCGGAGGCGCCCGCGATGACGGCGGCGTAGAGCGCCTTGTCATCGTCGTAGGCGGTGAGGATCAAGCAGCGGATGCGCGGATCCCGGGAGCGGACATCGCGGCACACGTCGATCCCGCTCCCATCCGGCAGGCGCACGTCCAGCACGGCGACGTCCGGCCGCAGCGCGAGGATCTCGCGGAGCCCCGATGCGGCGGTGCCGGTCTGGCCGACGATCTCGAGGTCGGGCTCGGAGCCGAGGAGCTCCGCGAGACCGCGCCGGACGATCTCGTGGTCGTCGAGGAGGAACACGCGAGTCATGGGATCTCCGGGGACGTCGTGGAGGGGAAGGGGACGCTCCAGCGCACTCGAGTGTCGCCGGGACGGCTCGTGACGGTGAACGTCCCTCCGCGCACCTCGGCGCGGTGCTGCAGATTCGCGAGGCCGCTGCGCCGGCCGTCGTCGGTGAACCCGCGGCCGTCGTCGCTGATCTCGAGCACGATCATGCCGTCCGCCGCCGTCAGGTGCAGCGTGACAATGTTCGCCTCCGCGTGCCGGGCGATGTTGGTGAGCGCCTCGCGGGCCACAGCGAGGACGTCGGCCGCGAGGTCGTCGACGACGAGCAGGTCGACGGCGCCGGCGAAGCTGATGTTCGGAGTGCGGACGAGGACGGAGGCGAGTTCGTTGGCGAGGTCGAGGATCTGGTGCCGGACGGTGCCGGTGTCGTCATTGTTCGCGTTCAGGGCGAAGATGACCGTGCGGATGTGCGAGATGCTCTCGTCCAGGCTCTCGACCGCGCGCTCGATCCTCGTCGCCGCCCGTCCCGGCGGCAGCGAACCCGCGGCCTGGTGCAGGTCGAGGCCGGTGGCGAACAGCTCCTGGATCACGTGGTCATGCAGGTCCCGCGCGATGCGTCCCCGGTCCTCGAGCAGCGCCATCCGCTGCTGGTCGGCCCGTGCGGTCGAGAGTTCCATCGCGACGCTGACGTAGGCGGCGAAGTCGGACACCATGTCGACGTCGGCGGTGCTGAAGACGGAGCGTCCGGGGCGGCGCGTCACAACGAGCACGCCCAGCGAACGAGAGGCCGCCAGGAGAGGGACGGCGAGGACGGGGCCTCCTGAGGTGGGCATGCCGCCGCTGGTCGCTGGCGGGATCCGATCGAGCACCCGAGGCTGACCGCCGGTGAGGACACTGCCCGAGATCGAGTCGCGAGCGGTGATCGTCCGACCTTCGAAAGCCTCGGCTCCGACTCCGCGGGCGACACCGATGCGCAGCTGCTCGGGGTCCTCCGTCGGGAACACGATGCCCACCAGATCGGCGTCGCCGAGATCGAGGATGCGCGTGGCGACGAGGCCGATGACGTCGTCGCTGTCGGCCGCGAGGATCGCCGACGTCATCTCGGCGGCCGCTTGAGCCCAGCGTTGACGCAGACGGGTCTCGGTGTAGAGGCGCGCGTTATCGATCGCGACTCCGGCGGTCGCCGCGAGGGCGACTACGAGGTGCTCGTCGTTGGAGGAGAACGATCCGGCGCGGGCGTCGGTGAGGTAGAGGTTTCCGAACACCTGATCTCGCACTCGGATGGGGACGCCCAAGAAGGATCGCATCGGAGGATGCCCGGTCGGGAACCCGTGTGCGCGGGGGTCCGAGGCGAGGTCCTCGACCCGGATGGGGCGGGGGTCGCTGATCAGCGCGCCGAGCAGGCCGTGGCCCTCGGGAAGGTGCCCGATCGCGTCGATCTGAGCTGGATCCATGCCGACGTGGATGAATTCGATGAGGGACCCGTCGGTGCCGATGACGCCGACGGCGCCGCGCTCGGCGTCGACGAGTTCGACGGCGGCCTCCACGATGCGATGCAGAACCGCCGGGAGGTCGATGTCTTCGACGATCGCCTGGTTGGCGCGCAGGAGCGCTCGGAGGTGACCGGATACTCCATCTTCGCGATGGTCGCCGTCGCGCCCGGACTGGGGCGAGGGGTCGAGCTGTGGCATGAGGACTCCGCTCCGCCATAGGTCGGCTGACCTGACCTCCCCACCTTCGCCCCTTTGTGGCGTCGCCGCTAACCGGGTTGCCACTCTCTCAGCCTCGGATCGCGCCCGGTCGGACCTCGCGGGACGTTCGGCACTGGGATGCCGCGGGCGTCCCGCCCATGCTCGAAGGAGGAGGTGACGTGATGCCAGATCTGGTTCTCGTCGGTATCGACGGCTCGGGTCCGAGCGACGCGGCGATGGAGTGGGGGATCGAGCGCGCTGTGCGCCTCGGCCTCGATCTTGTCCTGCTGCACGCCTCGGACCGTCTTGACTCGACCGTGCTGGCGGCCGATTCCGAGGACGTCACCACAGGCTTTCTCGATCGGGCTGTGGCGGCCGCGCGTTCGCGTCCGGGGATCGGGACCGTTCGGGGGCTCGCCGTCGAGGGTGACGCGATGACCGAACTGATCACGGCGTCCACTCAGGCGGCGATCATCGTGGTGGGCAGCCACAAGACGGGGTTCCTGCGCGGTCGCGTGTTCGGTTCTCGCAGCCTTCGCCTGGTGGGGGGTGCTCTGTGCCCGGTCGCGATCATCCCTGAGTCCTCCGGGCGAAGGCGCCGCGGGGTCACGGTCGGCGTCAGCGGCACCCGCTCGAGCGACGCGGCGGTCCGCTTCGCTGCAGGAGAAGCTGCAGCGCTCGGTGAAGAGCTGTTCCTCGTCCACGGCGACGAGAGCACGGCCGTCACCGGCCTCGATATCGAGGTGGTCACTCGCTCCGACGTGCTACTCGCCGCTGCTCGCGAGTTGGCGATGGCGACGGCACCGGGCCTGACCGTGCGGTTGCGCGGCGCGCGGCAGCTTGCCGCAGTGGCCCTCGCGGACGCCTCTCCGACGAGTGTTCTCGTGGTGCTGGCGGCCTCGAGCGGGCAGGGCGCCGATGGAACGATCGGCGCGACGACGCACGACGTTCTGATGAATCTGGCCGCACCCACCGTCGTCGTTCCCGCTTAGAGCAGGGCCGCCGCGGCGGCGGATAGACCGCTCGTCGCGCTGCCCGCCGGCGGTGCGAATCTGGGTTGTGCGGGTGATGCGGGGAATCGTGCAGACAAGCGGAGGGCTTCTCAGCCCGACACCCTCATCGGTGGCGACTAGGTCGTCGGCGTGTAGTCGACTGCGGCGATCAGTGCTGTCGTTCCGAGGAACGAGCTCATCCAGTTCGTTTTCTGTGTCAGGGCCACGATTCGCGCGTCCGGGTAGGGGATCAGTGCTTGCCGCAGACTTTCGGCGGCGCGTGCGACGTCGTGACCAGGCACCGTCACGGTGACAACGGCCTGGGTTCTGATGAGGGTCGTGCTTCTCGATTCCGTCGTGGTGGTCGTCGGCGAGCCGGGCGTTGCCGGCCCGCCGCGTCGAGTCGCGGGGTCCTCGAGGAGGCCACCGCGCCGCCGTGATTCATCCGTGCACGGTCACTGCAGCCGTGCCGCCCGCTCGGCCGCCTCATGCTCGTGCGGGTGGACGTCGGCGCGGTGGTAGGTCGCGCCCTGCGGTCCGCTTCCGGTCCAGCTCCACTGGGCGACGGAGGGGATGTCTTCGCCGTGCTCGCGAGTGTAAGCGCGGGCCTCGAGGCGCGCGTCCTGCATCCGCTGCCGGAAGCTCACCTCGCGCGCGGCGAGACCGGGGACGCGATCAAGCACGTCGAGGACGAGCCGGTAGCGGTCGAGGTCGTTCAGCATCACCATGTCGAACGGAGTGGTCGTGGTGCCCTCCTCGATGAAGCCCCGCACGTGGAGGTTCGCGTGGCCGTGCCGGCGGTAGATGAGCCGGTGGATCAGCCAGGGATAGCCGTGGTAGGCGAAGATCACGGGCTTGTCGGTGGTGAAGACGGCGTCGTAGTCGGCGTCGCTCAGCCCGTGCGGGTGCTCGCCCTCGCTCTGCAGGCGCATCAGGTCGACGACGTTGACGACCCGCACCTTCAGCGTCGGAACCTCGGCGCGCAGCAGCGCTGCGGCGGCGAGGACCTCGAGGGTCGGGACGTCGCCGGCGCAGGCGAGGACCACGTCGGGCTCCTCCCCCGCGATCTCGGAGCCGGCCCAGTCGAAGACGCCCAGGCCGCGGGCGCAGTGCTCGATCGCCTGCGGCATGGAGAGCCAGTTCGCCTCCTGCTGCTTGCCGGCGACGACCACGTTGATGTAGTCGACGGAGCGGAGGCAGTGGTCGTAGGTCGAGAGCAGCGTGTTCGCGTCGAACGGGAGGTAGACCCGGACGATGTCGGCCTTTTTGTTCATCACGTGGTCGATGAAGCCCGGGTCCTGGTGCGAGGTGCCGTTGTGGTCCTGCCGCCAGACGTGCGAGCTGAGCAGGTAGTTCAGCGACGAGACAGGCCGGCGCCAGGCGATCTCGCGCGAGGACTTCAGCCACTTCGCGTGCTGGTTGACCATCGAGTCGACGATGTGGACGAACGCCTCGTAAGAGTTGATCAGCCCGTGCCGGCCGGTGAGGAGGTAGCCCTCGAGCCAGCCCTGGCACTGGTGCTCGCTCAGCATCTCGACGACCCGGCCCGAGCGGGCGAGGTGATTGTCGAAGTCGGCCACACGCACCTCGGCGTCCCACTGCTTGTCGGTGACCTCGAAGACGGCCTGGAGGCGGTTGGAGGCCGTCTCGTCGGGTCCGAAGATGCGGAAGTCGTGCGGGTTGGCGACGATGACGTCGCGCAGCCACGTGCCGAGCACGGTCGTCGCCGAGCTGGTCGTCGCTCCGGGCGAGGGCACGTCGACCGCGTAGTCGCAGAAATCCGGAAGTCGGAGCGGTCGGCGTATCAGGCCGCCGTTCGCGACAGGATTCGCGCTCATGCGGCGCGCACCGTCCGGGGCGAGCGCGGTGACCAGGGGCACCGGTGCGCCGGCCTCGTCGAAGAGCTCCTCGGGTCGGTACGAGTGCATCCACTGCTCGAGGACCGTGATGTGCTCGGGGTTGTCGCGGACGTTCGCGAGGGGGACCTGGTGGGAGCGCCAGCTGCCCTCGGCAGGCAGCCCGTCGATGACCGCGGGGCAGGTCCAGCCCTTCGGGGTGCGGAGGATGATCATCGGCCAGGCGGGTCGGCCGTCGAGGCGCCCGGACAGGGCGTCGGCCTTGATGTCGGCGATCTGGTTCAGCGCCAGGTCCATCGCGGTGGCGAGACGGCGGTGCACGTCGCGGGGGTCTTCGCCGTCGAAGCCTCCGGAGACGAGGTAGGGAGTGTGTCCGTAGCCGCGCATGAGCTGCTCGAGCTCGCGCTCCGGGATCCGGGCGAGCACTGTCGGGTTGGCGATCTTGTACCCGTTGAGATGCAGGATCGGCAGGACGACCCCGTCGTGCAGCGGGTCGACGAACTTGTTGCCGTGCCAGCTCGTCGCCAGCGGCCCGGTCTCCGCCTCGCCGTCGCCGACGAGCGCGGCGACCAGCAGGTCGGGGTTGTCGAACACGGCGCCGTAGGCGTGCGAGAGCGAGTAGCCGAGCTCGCCGCCCTCGTGGATCGACCCCGGGGTCTCAGGAGCGACGTGGCTCGGGATCCCGCCGGGGAACGAGAACTGCCGGAACAGCTTCCGAACGCCGTCGACGCTGCGGTCGATGTCGTCGTAGACCTCGCTGTAGGTGCCGTCGAGGTAGGTGTTCGCGACCATCCCCGGGCCGCCGTGCCCGGGGCCGGTGACGAAGATCGCGTTGAGATCGCGGTCGCGGATCACGCGGTTGAGGTGCGCGTAGACGAAGTTCAGCCCCGGAGTCGTCCCCCAGTGACCGAGCAGGCGCGGCTTGATGTGCCGCGCTTCGAGCGGTTCGCGCAGAAGCGGATTGTCGAGGAGGTAGATCTGCCCGATCGAGAGGTAGTTCGCGGCCCGCCACCACGCGTCGAGCTCGTCGAGCGAGCGCTCGGAGAGGGGCTGCGGTGTCCGGGACGGCCATCGGGCCGGCGGGGCGGTCTCGAGGAGATCGAGGATGCTCATGCGGAGACCGCCTCGTGCTGGTCGAGGGCGGCGTCCTCGTGAGGCTGGGCGTCGGGGTGGCCGACGACGATGAGGGGGACGTCGAGGTTGAGGATCAGGTCGCGGCTGACGGAACCGAGTACCAGGCGGCGCCAGCCCGAGAGCCCGCGGGTGCCGATCACGATCGTCGCTGCCGGGGGCGAGAGGTGGGCGAGGGCGTGGGCCGGGTCGCCGCTGACCAGGTGTGTCTCGATCCGGACGTCGAAGCCGCTCATCAGCGCGGTCTGCTCCGCAGCGTGCAGGATCGCGCGGTGGTCGGCCTCCACCGAGCGGAGGAACTCGCCATCGAGGAGGAAGGTGCTGTCGTAGAGGAGCGGCTCGGTCCACGCGTGCACCAGGTGCAGCGTCTGTCCGCGTCGTGCCGCCTCCGCGGCCGCGACGACGATCGCCGCGTTCGACGTCGTCGACCCGTCGACTCCGACCGCGACGCCACTCAGGGCTGAGTCGAAGGTCTCCGGGACGATCGCGATCGGTCCGCGAGCCAGCGCCGGGAGGTGGGCGCCGACGGAGAGCCCGAAGCGCAGGCGCGGCCCTTCGCGGTCCTCCGTGCCCACGACCAGGAGACTGTCGGGGCGGGTCAGGCCGGCGAGGGTGTGCAGAACGAACCCACGGACGACACGTCCGTAGAGGGCGACGTCGGGTGCGAGGGCGCTGACCTGCTCGAGCATCCGGGAGAGCTCCCGATCATCCAACGCGACCTGCTCGGCGGCGACGATCGAATCGGGAACGATCGCGGACTCGTCCGCGATCATCACCACTTCCGGGCTCCCCGACGACTCGCGCGTCAGAGCCCACTCGACCGCGGAGCGGGACGGGACGTCGCCGCCCCACGCGACGATGGTGTGGATGGGCGTCTGCTGCAGAGCAGGCGACTCGACGACCGGCTTGGGCGCCGGCTTCGGCCCGGGGGCGGGGCTGTGCCGGCCGACGATGACGGTGGGGACGGCGAGGTTCACGAGGATGTCGTGGCCCACGGAGCCGATCAGCATCCGCTCGAGACCGGAAACACCTCCGTCACCCACCACGAGAAGCGCACGCCCAGGCGCGGCTTCGATGAGGGATCGGGCGACGACTCCGTCGACCTCGTGCCCCTCTACGACGAGGCCGGGGTGCAGCCGGTGGGCCTCGGCGACAGCATCGGCGAGGACCTCGGCGTGCTGGGTCGTGATGTCCTCGAGGAGAGTGGCGGGCGGGACGCTGTCGTTCCAGAGGAACGGGGTGCGCCAGGCGTGCAGGACGTGCAGCCTCTGCTGCGTGCGGACCGCCCAGGAAGCGGCGAACTCGAGCGCCCCGCGGGCGTCGTCGGAGTCGTCGATCCCGACGAGCACGCCGGTCCCGTCGCCGGCCGTGTCCTCGGTGATGATTGCGACGGGACCGGCAGCCTTGCGGACGAGGCGGGCGCCGACGCTCCAGCCGCCCCGCATCGGCAGGAGGGTGCGCCGGCGGTCGCCGACGACGAGCAGAGTGCCCGGCCTGGACAGGCTCGCGAGCTGCTCGACCGGGTGCCCGGTGAGCACGCGGGTGTGCACCACGGCACCGGGATTCGCCCGTTCCGCGTCGGCGGCCGCGGTCTCGACTGAGACGCCTCCGTTCGCGCGCGGGTCGGCGCTGAGGTCGTCGCCGCTGAAGCGGTCGAGACCGTCGACGACCTCGACGAGGAGGATCGACTCGGCCTTCTGCGTCAGGGCCCATTCGAGTGCGCGTCGCGCCGAAGCGGACCCGTCCCATCCGACGACAAGCTGTGCATTCATCAGGCATCCCTTGCTGGCAGCCGGATCCGGCTCCCTCCAGAGTCGCCCGCGCTGTTACGTGGGGACAGGGCCGAACGTCCCGGGGTGTCAGAGGCGGATCGGACGTGACGGCCCTCACAAGAATGGGACTTCCGGCCCTACACCGAGCCCCACCCTTCGGCTGATCGTTCGGAGGTCCCAGGAATGACCTGCATCCGCAGTCGACACCTGCGGCCGCCGATGAGAAAGTCCGCCGATGCTGCTGACCGCCCCCTACCCCGCTCCGACTCGATGGAGCCCTCGTCGCGCTCGAACGGCGGCCGCCGATCGCCGTACCGAGCCGACTCGTCCGCTTCTGCGCGCGCAAGCCGCCGGAGTCTCCCGCACCTTGGCGCTGCGGGCCACAGGGCGTGCCCTCGAGAGCCGGCGCACGGAGACGTCGGCCGTCAGGGACCAGCTGGACGCGTACTCGGACCGGACCGATCTGGCCACGACGGTCACCGTCACCTCGCGCAGTGTGCGCGTCGAGGAATGCGAACCGCTGGGAGTGGTCGCCCTGATTTGCGAACCGTCCTGCCCGACGCTGCTACTCACCGAGCACGTGATCGCTGCTCTCGCTGCCGGTAACGCTGTCGCGATCGCTCTCTTGGAACCCGCCGACGCCCTCTTCGAGCTCGTGCTCATCACCCTCCAGGTGTCCCACCCCGGCGCCTTTATCGTCGTCTCCCCCGCTACAGGCAACGACTGGAGCGGAGTGCCCGATTGCACGGTGATCGTCCTGACCCGCGATCGCATTCACGTCAACGGCACCGGCTCACACGTCGTCGAGAAGTCACCGTCCGATGCCGCCTCCCGGCGCGCACTGATCCGCCTGTACAGCACCGCCACCCGATACGTCGTCGGGATCGACGTCGTATCCGCAGTCGCCCGCTGAGGACGGTCCCTTAACGGGAGGCCGGTCACCGCACCGCGGGGACCGCACGCTCGTCGATTCGATCCAGGATCGCCCGCATCTCACCCAACAGCACGGCCTGCTCGCGGTTGATCTCGAGCAGCACCTCGATGTCGGCTCTCGCGGTCACGTCGGTCTCGAAATCGTGCTGCGAGAGCGCCGAGGCGATGCCGTCCTGACGCTTCGCCGCGATCAGCAGGATCGCCCCCTGCAGCCCCGCGAGCATGCTCAAGAACAGGTTCAGCAGGATGAACGGGTACTCATCCCACCCCTCCCCGAACGAGTTGACGACCGCCCAGACGAGCATGAACACGAGGAACCCGAACACGAAGCGCCAGCTGGCCATCGAGTTGCGCAGCACGTCCGCTGCGCGTTCGCCGAAGGTCAGCGACCGGCTGTGCTTCTGATGCCAGGTGAAGTGGAGGGGCGTGCGATGCGGGCTCGTCATCGGGCGAGCGTACGTCGCTGCATCAGGATCACGGAGCTTGTGGCAGTCGAGGACCAACGGCCCTACTCCCCTGCTCAGCGCGCGCGCAGTGTGGAGGTGACGGCCCTCGCCGCCCCTCATCGGAAAGGCACCCCGTGCGCGCGCTCGTCGTCTACGAATCCCAGTTCGGCAACACCCACTGCATCGCCGAGGCGATCGGTCGCGGGCTGGCCGACACCGTCGAGGTCGACGTGGTCGGTGTCCATGCCGCTCCCGGTCTCGAGGGAGTCGATCTGCTCGTGGTCGGGGGACCCACGCACGTGCGCACCCTCTCGACCCCGCGTACCCGTGCCGAGGCCTCGAGGTGGGCAGCCGGCACACGCCGCGGCCTGCGACTGGACAGCGATGCGGGCGGCATCGGCATCCGCGAGTGGCTCGACGCCCTGCCGCCGTTCACCGGGATGGCCGCGTCGTTCGACACCCGCACAGACATCCCCCGGATCCTCAGCGGGGCCGCCGCAGGTCATATCGACCACCGCCTCGCGGGCCACGGCCTGCGCCCCGTCATCACTCCGATGAGCTTCCTCGTCGACACCCGCAACGACCTCGAGCACACCGAACTCGACCGGGCCCGCGCCTGGGGCGCGCTCCTCGGCTACACCGCACGAGCCACCGCCGCCGTCGACGCGCTCTCCACCCACTGATCCGCCGACCACCGAAGGACACTCCGATGACCACCCTCGTCGCCTGGACCGGCACCACCACCGCCCACACCGCCCTCGACTGGGCCATCGCCCGCGAGTACCTGCTCGACCACCACGTCATCCTCTGCCACGTCGCAGCCCCCGACAACGAGCGTCCGATCCCGAGAGCCGCACTCGAGGACCTCGCCGCGACGCTGCAGCAGGACCGCACGGGCATCCGCTTCACCGCGGAGCTGCTGCGCGGCGACCCGGTCGAACAGCTCGAACGCCGCTGCCTGCTCGACGGGACCCTCCTCGTCCTCGGAACCGACGCACGCAACGAGCACCCCCGGCGGTTCGAGCACTCCCTCGGGATGACCCTCACGCAGCGCGGCGCGACCGCCGCGGTCATCGTTCCCGTCGATGCGAAGCACGGTGCAGCCCACATTGCAGTCGGTGTCGACGGATCCTCCGCCTCACTCGCCGCGCTCGAATTCGCCGCCGCGGAGGCTGATCGCTGCTCGGAGACCCTTCTCGTGGTCCGCAGCTGGCAGCTCTCGCCAGTCGAGGAGGACTCCGCCGACATCCCCGTAGCCCGAGTCGACTTCATCCCGGAGAACCGACGACTCAGAACCCTCGACGCTCTCGCCCCGGTCCGCGAACGCTTCCCCCACCTCCGAGTGGAGCTGCGCTTCACGCACGGAGACACCGTGCAGAGCCTCCTCGCGTCGGCGAGCGACGCGAGCCTCCTCGTGCTCGGCACGGACGCGCCAGCGCTCTCCCGAGCTGGAGAGCGCATCAGCCATGCACTGGTCATGACGACTCACACAGCCCTCGCGGTGATCCCCCCTCACCCGATCCGGCCGCTGAGCCCGACTGCAACCGCCGGCTGGAGCGTCACCGCGTGAAACTCACCTCCGCTGTCGTCTTCACGACCGACCTGGGCGCCTCTGTCAGCTTTTACGAGAAGCTGCTCTCGGCGCGAACCACAGTTCAGACCGCCACGGCAGCTCTCCTCGTCAGCCCGGACAACGACCAGCTCTATCTCCGTGCGGTCAGCGAGCGCGACCAGCACCCCCTCGGCGGTGTCGGGATCCAGTACCTGATCTGGACGGCGTCCGACCGGGGCGAGCTCGATCGCTGCGAACAGCTGCTGCGGGAGCACTCGCACCGCGTCTCGCGCCGCGATCTCGACGGATTCACCCTGGTCGAAGGAGAGGGCCCGGACGGCCTACCTGTCATCGTCAGCCACCCCGGACCGGCCGCGCACCCGCGACCTGAGATCATCGACCGGATCTACGCCTGGTAGCGACCGGGTCAAAGATCGCCGACATCAACGACGATCGTCCCCCGCTGATGGGAACCTCGCGAGGTACTTCGTCTGTGTCGGCTCAGGGGCGGACCCAATCACGTGCCGCGTTGAGAACGGTTACAGCCGCTGAACCATCCGCGCTTCCAGCGCTTTGAAGAGTTCCCGGGCGATGTAGCGCTTCACGCATCGCCGGATCTCGCGTGTAGTGCGCCCTTCCATGGTGCGACGGTCGACGTAAGCGCGAGTGCGTGTATCGGAGACCATGCGCACTCGAGCGATCACATCGAGCGCACGATTCAGTTGTCGGTCGCCGCCTCGATTCAACCGATGCCGTGTCGTGTTCCCCGACGATGCGGGGATGGGACTCACACCTGCGAGGGCCGCGAACGCCGCTTCACTTCGAATTCGGCCCGGGTGCGAGTAGGCCGCCACAGCCGCGGCGGCGGTGACCGGCCCAACGCCGTAGATCTGCTGCATGCCAGGCGCGAGCAACTCGACGAGCTCGGCTGACGCGTCGCGATTCTCGCGCATCTGCTGGCCGAGGTCCATCACGGTTGAAGCCAAGCGGACTGCTTCCGCGCGAATGATGCGTACAGCAACATCCGCATGCCGAGGGTCCAGGTCAGCAAGCTCTTGCACACCACGGTCAGTGAGCGCACGCCTCGTGTCGAGCCCGAAGTCTGCAGTCCGGACAAGCGCATTGAGCTGATTTCGGGCGCTCGTGCGACGTGTTTCCATATCGCGGCGAGCGTCGATCGCGACACGCAGAGCGTTGCGCAGCCCGTCGGCTTTTGGTCGGGTCATCGCGTCTAGCTCGATGCCCATCGCGGAGGTCGCGGCAGCGATCGCGTCGATCTCGTCGGTCTTGCCGCGGGCGCGGCTCGACTTCTTCGGCGGCCGGACCTCGCAAAACACCATTCCGTCGCGTTGCAGCGCCCGACCCAGCGATACGCCGTAGGAGCCCGTGCCCTCCATCGCGAACAGGACCAGACCGCCCGCGACACCTCGCACCCAGGCGATCGCTCTGTCGATCGCCGTCGCCGTGACCGGGAACGCTTTCGTTCCGAGAATCTCGCCAGTCTTGGTGGCGACGATCGCGTAGGTGTGGGTGCGGGCGTGGGTGTCGACTCCGACGACGTGGTCGTAGTGGTGGGCGACGATCATGCGGCCTCTTCTCCTCAAGGGTCATCCGGGTGGATGCGCTGCGGAGGCATCTGTCTAACGAGTCACGCGACAGAAGTCGCGGACAATCTTCTATCAAGCCATCGCAGCGTCACGCCGGCACTGGCCGCTCGGACGGACAGGTCCCCAGCAAGACACTGCGGTCAAGAGTGTGATGAGTCACGGCCGAGCGAGCCAGAACCAGCCTGACAGCCGGCACTAGGCCAGCCGAGATCATTAGAGAGTGTGAGGGGCCCGCCCCTCACGAGCTTCCTGCCTGGGTGTCCAGGTAGGAAGCTCGCAGCCGTTCAGCTCGCGGCGGCCTTCTCGGCGACCGCGGTACGGGCCCCCTCGGCGTCGGTGGCGCTGTGGTGTCCCTGCACGTCGCTGTGAGCGACTGTGGAGGGGCGGGTTCCGTCGAAATCGTGCGAGCTGCCCTCGATCTTCCGCGTGCGTCCGCGAATGCCGGTATCGAGCCGGTCGATGCGGCGGGCGACCGTGCCCGGCACGCAGCGGTGTCCGGTGGTCCAAGCGGCGACGTCGGCGCGGGCTCGGCCGCAGGTCGCCTCGCGGCAGGCCTCGACGCGTCAGCCCCTCGCGTTGCGCGCCCGACCTCTCAGCCCGCCAACCTCGCCATCCACTCCTCCACCGCGTCGGGCGTGCGCGGCATCGCCGCCGAGAGCAGGATCGACGACGTCTCCGTCACGACGAGGTCGTCCTCGATCCGGATGCCCAGGCCCCGCAGCTCGGCGGGGACCGTCAGGTCGCCGGGCTGGAAGTAGAGGCCCGGTTCCACGGTGAGCGTGTGGCCGGCCGCGAGCACTCCGCCGAGGTACGTCTCGTGCGGAGCGTGGTTGCAGTCGTGCACGTCCATCCCGAGCATGTGCCCGGCGCGGGAGATGCTCCACCGGCGGTGGTACGACGCGGACGGGGCCATGGCCTCGTCGACCGAGCAGCGGATCAGGCCGAGGTCGATCAGCCCCTCGGTGAGGGCTCGCCCGCACGCGTCCTGGTAGTCCTGGAAGCGCACTCCCGCGCGCAGGGAGTCGATGCCGGTCTGCTGCGCGCGCAGCACGATCGAGTACACGTCGCGCTGCAGCGGAGTGAACTCTCCGCTGACCGGGAAGGTGCGGGTGATGTCGGCGGCGTAGAGCGAGGGCAGCTCGACGCCCATGTCCATCAGGACGAGGTCGCCGTCGGCGAGGGGCCCGGTGTTCCGCGTGTAGTGGAGGGTCGTGGCGTGCGCTCCCGAGGCGACGACCGATCCGTAGGCCGGCCCCTGTCCCTCGACCAGGGCGCGGCGGGCGAAGGTGCCCTCGAGGTAGCGCTCGCCGCGGGGCATCGCGCGGGCGACCTGCCACGCCTCGAGGCAGTCGTCGAATCCCCGCGTCGTGCCGTCGACGGCGAGCTGCAGCCGTCCGATCTCCCAGTCGTTCTTGATCAGGCGCAGCTCGTCGAGCGTCGCCTTGAGCACGAGATGCGGTCCGAGCTCCGGCCCGCAGATGCTCCGCACCAGCTCGTCGACGCTCTCGTCGAGGGTGGGCAGCACGCGGATGCGCCGGGCCCGCCGCGCGGCCCGCTCCACGTCGCGGGTGAAGTCGGCCAGCGGCCGGGTCTCGACGCCCAGCGCCGCCTGCGTCTCGGCGAGCGACGGCCGCGGTCCGACCCAGAGGTCGCCGAGGGCGTCGTTCTGCCAGAACTCGTCGCCGTCGCGGCCGGAGGGAGCCCGCAGGTACAGGATCGAGCCGGCCTCCCCTCCCGTCGTGTCGACGACGAGCACGCTCTCGGCGACTCCGTTGCCCGTCAGCCACACGTGGTCGGTGCCCGGGCGGAAGCGGTGGTCGCTGTCGTTCGAGCGCACCCGCGGCAGGCCGGCGGGGATGATCAGCAGCTCGGCGGGCAGCGCCTGCGCCAGTCGCGACCGGCGCTCCGCGGTGTAGGCGAGCACCGGCTCGTCGGGGTCGATCACCGGCTCCGGATCGGCCCAGCCGGCGGTCATGAACGCGCCGTCCCCGGGGAGCGGACTGCGGTTCACGGCCCTCGGCATGCTCCAGAGAGCGGACTCCTCGGCCCGGGCCTCCTCCACCGCGCTCACGCGCCCGTCCGCTCCAGCGCGTCGGGCAGCTCCTCGAGCCAGGCCGCCCGGTCGGCGTCGAGTGGAGCCAGCGGCAGCCGCCCCAGGCCGTCCGGCAGCGGGATCGCCGCGAGCAGCGCTCGCGTGTACGGATGCAGCGGGCTCTGCCACACCGTCTCGGTGTCCCCCGACTCCACGACCCGGCCGCGGTACATCACGAGCACCCGGTCGGCGATGCGCCGGACCACCGAGAGGTCGTGCGAGATGAACAGCATGCCCGCGCCGGCCTCGACGCTGAGCGAGCGCATCAGCGCGGCGACGCTCGTCTGGGTCGAGGCGTCGAGGGCCGAGATCGGCTCGTCGGCCACGAGCATCCGCGGCCGCGCCGCGAGGGCCCGCGCGATGGCGATGCGCTGCTTCTGCCCGCCGGAGAACTCGTGCGGGAACCGGCTCGCCATCGCCGGGTCGAGCCCGACGCGGCGCAGCCAGTCGGCCGGGTCCGAGCCCTCGGCTCCCCGGGCGAGAGCCGCCCGGACGCCGTCGCCGATCTGCTCGCCGATGCGGCGACGGGGGTTGAGCGAGGAGTTCGGATCCTGGAAGACCATCTGCACGCCGGTCATCGCCGGACTGCGCCGACGGAGTCCGAGCGCGGGGACGTCGACGCCGTTCAGGCGCACGTCGCCACCGCGGCGCTTCTCGATGCCGACCACGGCGCGCGCGAGGCTCGACTTTCCGCAGCCGCTCTCGCCGACCAGCGCCACGACCTCGCCGGCCGCCACCTGGAAGCCGACCCCGTCGACGGCACGCAGCGGCGGTCGCCGCCCGTACTCGACGACGATGCCATCGGCCTCGAGAACCACTCCCGCGCTCATCGCGCACCCCTCTCGACGTCGCCTTCCGCGGTCGCGCCCGGATCGTCCGCGGCGGCGGCCCTCTCGTGCCCCTCGACGAGCTCGGCGACCAGCTCCTCCGGGCTCTCCTCGAAGCTCGAGCCGGGCAGAGCCGCGAGCAGCGCCCGCGTGTACTCGTCCTCGGGCGCGGTGAAGAGCCGCTCCCGCGGAGCCGACTCGACGACGAGCCCCTGGCGCATCACCGTCACCTCGTCGGCCACAGCGCTCATCACGCCGAGATCGTGGGTGACGAGCAGGATGCTCAGCCCGCCGTCGTCGACCAGCTCCCGCAGCAGCTGCAGCACTCCGGCCTGCACGGTCACGTCGAGCGCGGTCGTCGGCTCGTCGGCGAGCAGCACGGAGGGCTCGCACGCGAGCGCCACCGCGATCGCGATACGCTGCCGCTGACCACCGGAGAACTGGTGGGGATAGCGCCCGACGGAGGCCCGGGCGTCCGGGACCCGCACCCGCTCGAGCAGGGCCTCGGCCCTGGACCGCGCGGCCTCCTTGCCGAGACCGAGGTGGTGGCGCAGGTGGTCGGTGAGCTGGCGGCCCACGGTGAGCTGCGGGTGCAGGCTCGTCGACGGGTCCTGGAAGACCATGGCGACCCGGCGTCCGCGCACCGCGCCGAGCACCTGCCGGGACGCGCCGACGAGCTCCGTCGTGCCGTCGCCGGTGTCGTCGGCGAGGCGGATGCTGCCGCTGGCCGTCATCGATCCGGGCAGCAGTCCGAGCACCGCCAGGGCGGTCATGGTCTTGCCCGAGCCCGACTCGCCGGCGAGACCGTGGATGCCGCCGCGGCGCAGCGCCAGATCGATGCCGTCGACGACGGCGTGGCTGCGGGTGCGGATGCGCAGCCCGCTGATGGTCAGTGCGTCGCTCACAGCGTGGCGCCTCCTCCGCGGATCGTCTGCGACCGCGGGTCCAGGGCGTCGCGCAGGGCGTCGCCGACGAAGTTGAACGCGATGACGACGGTGAGGATGGCCAGGCCCGGGAAGACCCCGATCCACCACGCGTCGAAGTTCTGGATGGCGTCCGACACCATCGAGCCCCACTCCGCGGTCGGTGGCTTCGCACCGAGCCCGAGGAACGACAGGCCCGACAGCAGGAGGATGGCCGTGCCGATGTCGAGGCTCGCCAGGACGAGCACCGGGCCGACGATGTTGGGCGCGATGTCGCGGACGAGGGAGCGCAGCGGCGAGAAGCCGAGCAGCTGTCCGGACACGACGTAGTTCGACGAGCGGAGGCCGAGCACGAGACCGCGGGTCAGCCGGGCGTAGGACGGCCACGACACGATCAGCGCCGCGAGCACCGCGTTCAGGAGCGACGCTCCGAGCGCGGCCGCGATCACCATCGCCAGGATGACCGTGGGGAACGCCATCACGAGGTCGGTGATGCGCATCGCGACCTCGTCGACCGCACGGCCGAAGAATCCGGCGACGGATCCGACGATCGCGCCGATCAGCACCGACATCACGACGAGCAGCAGGGCGAGCGGGATGGTGACCCGGGCACCCCAGATCACGCGCGAGAACACGTCCCGGCCGAGCGCGTCGGTCCCCATCAGCGTGCCCTCGCCGGGCGCCTGGAGGAGGGGCAGGTCCTGCGCGAGCGGATCGTGCGGGGCGATGACGGGGGCGAGCACGGCGATGAGGATCCAGAGCACGCCGACGGCAGCGCCGAGGAGTCCGAGCGGCGCCGACCAGCGGCCCAGGCGCAGGCGGGGGCGGCGCAGGCGGAGGCCGGGGGCGGCGACCGGGTCGAGCACTCCGGCACCGACGCCGTCGCGCGGACCGGCCGGAGCGCCGTCGCGCGGGTCGGACCGGGTGGTTCGCGGATCCGTCACGAGGCCAGCCTCACTCTCGGGTCGAGCACGCCGTACAGCAGGTCGACGATCAGGTTCACGAGCAGGTACATCACGCCGATGAGCAGACCGACGCCCATGATGCCGCGCAGGTCGAGGTGCGACGCGGCCTGGTAGGCGTAGGAGCCGATCCCGGGCCAGCCGAAGACCGCCTCGACGAGCACGGTGCCGCTGAGCAGGCTGCCGAAGGCGAGGCCCACGACGGTGAGGATCGGGATGCTCGCCCCGCGCAGCACGTAGGAGAAGGTGACCGCGCGGTTCGGCAGCCCCTTCGCGCGGGCGGCCCGCACGTAGTCCTGGTCGAGGATCTCGAGCACCGCGGTGCGCACGAACCGGGTCAGCAGGCCCACCGTGTAGAGGGTCAGGACGAGCACGGGGAGGAAGAGGTGCGACGCCGCGTCGAGGAAGGTATCGAGCTGGCCGGCGAGCAGGGCGTCGACCGTGTAGAGGCCCGTCACGGTCGGCGGCGTGGTGAAGTCGCTGCTCAGCCGGCCGGATCCCGGCGCGATCCGCAGCTGGAAGTAGAGGACGTAGTAGAGGACCAGCGCGAGCCAGAAGGTCGGCACGCTGAGGCCGGCCAGCGACACGACGCGCAGCACGTGGTCGGAGGCCCTGCCGCGCCGGTAGGCGGCGACGGTGCCGAACAGCACGCCGATGATCACGCTGAGCACGATGGCGCCGAAGGCGATCTCGAGGGTGGCCGGCAGCGCCTTCGCCAGGTCGGCGACCACCGGGTTGTGCGTGGTGGTGGAGACGCCGAGGTCGCCGTGCAGCAGGTTGCCGAGGTAGGTGAAGTACTGCACGACGAGGGGCTGGTCGAGACCGTACTGGGCGCGGAACTGCGCGACGATCTCCGGATCCTCCGCAGCGCGCTGGCCGAGGGCGGCCGCCACGGGGTCGCCCGGCACGAGGTTGGTCAGGATGAAGGTGACGAGGGTCACGCCCACCACCAGCAGCAGCGAGGTGAGCACGCGGCGGAGCGCGTAGCGGAGGAACGGGTGGGCCGCCCGGCCCCCGCGCTGACGCGGGGTCCGGACGGCCGTCGTGGTGGTGGACACGGGCTACTGCGCGGCGAGGGCCGCGATGTCGATGGTCCACACCGCGTTGTAGACGACACCCGAGACGTCCTTCGCCGCGGCGATGTTGTTGCCGGGCTGGAGCAGCGGGATGAAGGGGCCGTCGGCGTTCAGCGCGGTCTGCAGCTCCTCGAAGCGCGACTGGCGCTCGTCGTCGCTGCCGCCGGTGGCCGCGGCGTCGGCAAGCGCCGAGATCGCGGGGGCCGCACCGTCGGTCCAGCCGGAGCGGAGGCCCACGACGTCGCCCGGGGTGAAGACGAGGTAGTCGCTCGGGTCCGGGTAGTCCGGGCCCCAGTACCAGAGGCCCATGGTCTCGGTGCCGTTGCGGTAGGCGTCGAGCTCGGTGGCGACGGGGGCCGGGGCGAGCTCGACGGTGATGCCGGCGTCCTTCAGCTGCGACTGGATGCGCTGCGCGATGGTCGGGAAGTCGATGCCGTTCAGGCTGATGTCGCTCGGGAAGTTGAGCGTCACGGACTCGCCGGCGTAGCCGCTCTTCGCGAGGTCCGCCTTCGCGGCGTCGAGGTCCTGGGTGAGCGCGCCGCTCTCGGGCAGGGCACCGAGCAGCATGCTCGGGATGACGCCGGACGCCTGGGCGGTGCCGTTGCCGGCGATCGAGACGAGGTCGTCGTAGTCGACGGCCTCCTTCACGGCCTTCACGAAGTCGGGGTTCGACGTGATCGCCGAGACGCTCGGGTTCTGGTTGAGCAGCAGGAAGATCACGTTCGCCGACGGGTCGCTGGTCACCGCGACCGAGTCGCCGAGCGCCTCCGCCTGAGTGCCCGAGAGGTCCAGCGCCACATCGGCGCTGCCACCCTCGACGTTGATCTTCTGGGTCGCGCCCTCGACGTTCTGGATGACCACGCGGCCGTAGCCCGGGGCGTCGCCGTCGTAGTTCTCGTTCGCGGTCAGCACGACCTGCGAGGCGAGGTCGAGCGTGTCGAGCACGTACGGGCCGGAGCCGGCGGAGGTGGTGTTGAGGAACGTCTCGGCGGTGTCGGTCTCGTCGGTGGTGCCGCCGTTCTCCTTCACGACCTTCGAGTTCAGGATGCCGAGCGCCGGGTTCGCCAGGATCGCCGGCAGGGCGGGCGTCGGGTTCTCGGTCGTCAGCACCACCGTGGTGTCGTCCTTCTTCGTGACGGTGACGCCGTCGAGGAGGAACGAGGGGTTGCCCTTGAGGCCGATCACGCGCTGCAGCGAGAACACCACGTCGTCGGCGGTCATCGCGGTGCCGTCCGAGAAGGTGTGCTCGCCGTTCAGGGTGAGGGTGAAGGTCTTCGCGTCGTCGGACTGCTCGAGGCTCGCGAGGCCGTCGACGACCTGCGAGACGTCGCCGCCCTCGAAGGTGAGGAGGGTCTCGTAGAGCGCCTTGTCGACCATTTGGCCGGTCGGCTCGTACATGCGGCCCGGGTCGGCGGTCTTGAGGTCGAACGCCTTGTTGATGGTGAGCGTCGCGCTGCTGCCGTCGGCGGTGTCGACGCGGCCCGAGGAGCAGCCCGCCACGAGAAGGGCGAGCGAGACCGCCGCAGCGGCGATCACCACTCGCGTCGGGGCGGAGCGCGGGGTGCGGGTGGAGCGGACAACCATGGAGGCCTCCTGGCGAGGGTTCGGCTGGACGTGTTGCGAAACGATGGCACATCGCGACGCACTCCGTTTCCAGAGGGCCGCTATCGTGGACGAACTGCCGCCCGCAGCGATGAAGGAGTGGATTATGTCGATCACCGATCCGGCCGCCGGTGCGGTCGCTGGACAAAGCGCGGGCGGGCTCGACGACCTCAATCTGCGCATCCTCGCCGTCCTGCGCGAGAACGGGCGCATCTCGATGTCCGCCCTGGCCGAGCGGGTGAACGTCTCGCGGGCGAGCGTCTACAACCGGGTCGAGCAGCTCACCGCATCCGGCGTCATCACCGGGTTCTCGGCCCTGGTCGATCCGGGGAAGGTGGGGCTCGACGTCTGCGCCCTGGTGTTCGTGACGGTGCACCCGCAGTCGTGGCACCGGTTCCGCGAGGGCATCCTCCAGATGCCCGACGTCGAGTACTGCTGCATCACGACCGGCGAGCACGACGCGATGCTCCTGGTCCGCTCGCTCGACATCGGCGGCGTGCACGACTTCGTCACCGGCGTGGTCGCGGCCCGGCCCGAGGTGAAGTCGGTGGTCTCGGTCGTCGTGCTCGACGAGGTGGTGCGCAAGGCCTACCTGCTGCCCTCCGACATCCCCGACCGCTCCGGATCGACGAACCGGCTCGGCATGACGCGGTTCACCACCGCGGGGAACGGCCGCGACGCGGCGCGCTGAGCGTCAGACCTCGACGCAGATGCTGACGTGGTCGTCGCCGTCGATCTCGAACTCCTCGACGAGCCGCAGCAGGCCCTCGCCGTCGAGCTCGACGCGGCTGCCGCCGGTGCCGCTGACCACGGTCCCGCCGTCGAGCAGCTGGTGCACGAACGAGACCTGCAGCGCGTCGCCGGTGCGCGTGCCCACGAACCGGCCGAAGGTCACGGTGTCGCCGACGTAGTCGCCCCAGACCACTCCGTCGCGCTCGGAGTAGTGGAACCGCGACGGCGACTCCGGGTCGACCGCACTGTTGGTCGAGGAGGTCATCACGAACTCGCGGCCGTCGAGACTGGGGGCGGTGGTGGCGTCGTTCACGTCATGGAGTATGCCGGAGAGGTCGAGGTGTCCTGGCCGCACGCCGGTTTCGTCTCGTTCTTCGGGTCCGCGACCCCCGGGGCTGGACGAAAGCGCCATCTGCGGGTCTCTCGACGGTCCATTCGTCTGCGATCCTCCGCCGCCCGTCCCGATCCACCGAGCGACCCCGGGATCAGACGGGCGATGGCCGCGGACAGGCGGCTGCGAGGCGTCCGGACTTCCCTTGCCGCCTCGATACTCCATCGACTCGTCCGTGATCGGAAACTTTCCCGTACTCTCAGGACCCGTACGGGGAATGAACCGGGGGCTCATTCGCATCCGGTTCGAATTCGACATCTTGGGGGCGCAATGGATCCGCAGCAATCGGTGAACAGTGATCGCGCCGTGTGCGCCCACGCGAGGAGCGGCGGATGACCGGGTCGAGCACGACCGGCGCCGTGGTGAAGCGCCCCGAGTCGCGGGAGTGGATCGACTTCGCCAAGGGCATCGCGATCAGCCTCGTCGTGCTCTACCACTCGTCGTTGTTCCTCGGATTCTTCGACCTCGCGGGGTACGTCCCGAAGCTCCGGACCGTGCTCCTCTACTTCCCCATGCCCGTGTTCTTCTTCATCGCGGGCCTCACGGCCGCCCGGATGCTGACGTGGACGTTCGCCGAACTGTGGCGCCGCCGAGTGCTCGCGCTGGTGTACCTCTACCTGCTGTGGTCGTTCATCCGGGTCGTCTTCTACCTCATCGTCCCGTTCTCACGGTCGGAGGCGACCTCGCCGACGGACCCGCTCAACGTGCTGGTGCTCCCCATCCTGCCGTCGAGCAGCTACTGGTTCATCTGGGCTCTCGCGATCTTCAGCATCCTCGCCTGGCTGATCCGCAAGGTGCCCCGATGGATCCAGCTCTCGGTGGCCGGGCTGCTGGCCGTCGCGGCGACGACCACCGGCCTGCTGGACACCGACAACATCGGCTGGGACCGGGTGCTCCAGAACTTCATCTTCTTCCTCGTGGCGATGTTCATCCCCCGCACGTTCTACCGCTTCGCCGCTCGCGTGAAGCTCTGGCAGGCGCTCGCGCTCGCGGTGGCCTACCTCGGCATCATCGCGGTGATCGTCGCCTTCGACGCCAACCGCATCCCGGGCGTCATCCTGATCGCCAGTTCGGTCGCGATCATCGCGGGCATCGCCGGCTCCCAGTACCTCGTCAAGGTCCGCGCACTGAAGATCTTCGTCACCATGGGGCAGCAGAGCTTCCAGATCTACCTCCTGCACCTCTTCGTGATCGCTGTCGTCGTCGCGTTCATCCCCCTGCTCGGCGAGACGAATGTCCCGCCGGTCCCGGCGACGGTCTTCCCGGTCGCCCTGACGGTGTTCTCCCTCTGGGCGTCGCTGTTCATCTTCCAGTCGCTGCGGCGCTTCTCCTGGCTGTGGGTGAGCCCGTTCAGCACCGGCAAGTCCCAGAAGAAGCGCCTCGCCGCCAGGAATGCGAGATCAGCCGAGGTCCAGCCCACCGCGGTCGAGTCCGCAGCTCCTGTCGCCCCGGCCGATGAGCCCGCTGACGCGGGGACTGCGGGCAGACCGGAGAAGGACTGACCAGCGAACACCTCCCGGGCGACTCCCCGGGCGGCCCTTCTGCAGGCCCGAGTCGTCTCGGGCGCTGGTGAGTCCGCCTCAGACCGGGCCGGCCCGCGCTGCTCGGTCTCGGGCGAGCCGAGGGAGCAGTCGGACGAGGACGACCATGCCGACGAGTTCCACGAGGGTCTGCGTGACGACGACGACGGGCGCGAGCGACAGCGGTGCCGGGAGCGCGAGTGCGAGGGGCAGCACGACGAGCGAGTTGCGGGTCGCGCCGCTGAACACGAGGGCGCGCGTCGCGGGCACGTCGAGTCGGAAGACGCGTCCAGCACCCAGCCCCAGAGCGGTCATGACCACGAGGAATCCCGCGTAGAGCGGGACGAGAACGAGAAGCCGGCCGGCCGAGGCGCCCACGGCGCCGGACTGGGAGGCGACGACGGTGAAGAGCGTGGCCGTCATGAGCGGCACCATGAGCCCGAGCATCGTGGACTCGACGATCCGGCCGGACACGTGTCGGCGCGCCAGGGCCTGCACCAGCCCGGCCGCAGACAACGGCACCACGATCAGCAGCAGGAACGCCCGCGCGAACGGACCGGCGTCGACCACCGCCACCCCCGCAGGACCGATGAAGAGCAGCAGATACACGGGGAGGAGGAGGATCTGCGCGAGCATCAGCAGCGGTGCGGCGGCGAGCAGCCGGTCGGACGCCCCTCCGGCGAGCCCGGCGAACACGATCACGTAGTCGATGCACGGCGTCAGGAGCACCAGGAGGACCCCGAACAGCAGCAGCGGAGTGTCGGCGACGAATCGGGACAGCCCGTAGGCGACGAGCGGCACGACGACGAAGTTCAGCACCCCGACCGCGGCGAGGAAGCGGCCGTCGCGCAGAGACCGTCCGATCGCGGCGAACGGGACCCCGAGGAACGTGGCGAACAGCAGCAGCGCGAGCACCGGTTCGATCGCGACCTCGAGGTGGTGCGCGGCGGGCAGCAGCAGTCCGAGAGCGGCGCCGGCGGCGATCGCGGCGAGGTAGAGCGGGATCTGGCGGTGCTCGAGCCAGGCGACGAGCGCTCTCACGGCAGCAGGTCGGCGAGAAGGAGGGGCACGGGTGCAACGGTAGAGGTCCGAACCGCTTGAGGGTCGCTGCTCTGCCGCTCGTCGCGGCGGAGGGGCTTCTCCCTCGACCCCGCCCCGGTGAACGGTCCGGGCCGAGACCTTGGACGATACGGCCCAGCCAGGATCCGCTCCCGCACGGTCCTCCCCCGTGGGACGCGCGCCCAGGACAAGACGCCGTTGACAGCTCTTTCCCGCGTCACTCGACGGTCCTGCTCATAAGCTTTCGCAACTTCTGGCTTACAAGCGTGGGAAAGATACGAACGCATCATGTCGCATCAGGCGCGCAAGGCCCGAAGTGCTCCGAAGTATTGATACCTCGGCCACTTAGTGCTTTAATCCACATCGAACCGGTTCGATGATCTATGCAGCACTGTGCGGACAGGTTCGACCAATCGCTCGATCAATGGAGATACAGCAGATGAACAGATCCATCGCTCTACGCGAGACGCCTCCCACGGATGCGGATGAGCGGCGACTGCGCCGTCGGACCCGCGGGCGTCGTGTCCTCGCAGCAGTCGTCTCAGCGGCGGTCGTCGCAGCGGGGAGCGTCCTCGCCGTGGGCGCTCCCGCGGAGGCGGCACCCGGAGCCGCAGCCACGCTCGTCGTGGAGGCCGACCAGCCCTTCCGTCCCGTCACCCACATGGCCAGCGGCTCCCTGTACGGACTGGCGAGCGCCGGCGTCCCGTCCCTCGACAAGATCCTCCCCATCAAGCCGCACACCTTCGTGCAGAAGCCAGAGGGGGGCACACAGCAGCCGACCGGTGACGCCCTGTCGGTCGCCGACACCGCGAAGTCGGCCGGTGCGGGCGTCGTCGTCCGCCTGGTGGACTACCTGCCCGGCTGGCCCTATCGATACGACAAGGCCTCCTGGCTCCCGGCCGTCGAGAAGATGGTCGAGGACACCCAGGCGTCCGGCAAGACGAACATCGTCGCCTATGCCATCTGGAACGAGCCCGACATCACCTGGCAGGCGTCGAACGGCTCCTTCTTCGATCTCTGGACCGAGACCTACCGTCTGATCCGCACCCTCGACCCCGAGATGCCGATCCAGGGCCCCGCCTACTCCGACAACATCACGAACATGCGCGCGTTCTACGAGCACGCGAAGGCGACCGACACCCTCCCGGACGTCCTCGAGTGGCACGAGCTGATCCGCTCCTCGAAGATCAAGGGCGACGTCGAGAAGGTCCGGGCGATCCTCGACGACCTCGACCTCCCCGAGCCGCCCATCGACATCACCGAGTACGCGGCACCCGCCGAGGTCGGCCTGTCCGGCCCGCTGGTCGGGTACATCGCGAAGCTCGAGCGCTACGGGATCACCCGCGCCGAGCTCCCGTTCTGGAACCAGTCGGGCGCCCTGGGCGACCTCCTCACCGGACGGAACGGCGACCCCAACGGCGCGTACTGGCTCTACACCTGGTACGCCCAGATGACCGGCCAGATGGTGACCACCACGCCGCCGTCGAACGAGAGCCCGCTCGACGGCGCCGCCTCCGTCAGCGACGAGGGCGACGAAGTGCGCGTCATCGCCGGCGGCAACACCGGAGCCACGTCCATCAAGGTCAACGGGCTCGACGAGCTGTCGCTCGGCTCGAAGGTCGACGTCCAGGTGGACTTCACCGCCTCCTACGGCCGCACGGTGAAGACCGACGGCCCGGTCACCATCTCGAACACGACCTACGAGGTCGCCGCCGACGGATCGATCACGGTGCCCATCGTGATGAACCCGACCTACGGCTACCAGGTGATCGTCACCCCGGAGAAGAGCCCGACCAGCCTGGCGGGCGACTACACCGTGGGCAACGCGAACTCCGGTCTGCAGCTCGCCACGCAGGGCGGCGCGACCGCGAACGGGACGCCGGTCGTCCAGGCCGACTCCGCGACCGCGACCGGACAGGCGTGGAGGATCACGGCAGCGGGCCAGGGCCTCTACCGCGTCATCCACACGCCCAGCGGACGCGCCCTGACCATCGCCGGCGCCGCGACGTCCAACGGAGCAGCCGCGGTGATCGCCGACGCGAACGGCGGAGACGAGCAGCTCTGGCAGCTCATCCCCGACGGGAAGGGGAAGGTCCGCCTCGCGAACTACGCGACGGGCAAGACGCTCGGCGTCCTCAACCTGAGCAAGGACGCGGGCGCTGCGGTCATCCAGTGGTCCGACGGCGCACCGACCTCCAACTGCCAGGTCAGCGGAGCCCGCCAGCCGGGCAGGTTCGGCACAGCACTGGACTTCTGCAAGACGGCGTCGTACGGGTCGCTCCCCAGCGGAATCGTCAGCGGACTCACCGGCGACTGGTCGGTCTCGACCTGGATCAAGCCGGCGTCGCTGACGAACTACTCCCGCGTCTTCGACTTCGGCACGGGCCAGAACGTCAACATGTTCCTCACCCTCAACGCCGGGGGCGCCGGACCGCGGTTCGCCATCACGAACACCGGCGCCGGGGGCGAGCAGCGACTGACCTACGGCGGTCAGAACTTCCCGCTCAACCAGTGGTCGAACGTGGTCGTCACCGTCTCGGGCACGCAGGGCACGATGTACCTCAACGGCACGGTCGTCGCCACGAACCCGAACATGACGGTGAAGCCGTCGGCTCTCGGGAACACCAACCGGAACTACCTGGGCAAGTCGCAGTACGGGGACCCGGCCTACGACGGCGCGATCGACGACTTCGCCGTCTACGACCGGGCGCTGTCCGCGGCCGACGTGGCCGCTCTGGCCGGCGGCCGGGCCGCGGCGGGCACCGTCGCGCAGTACGCGTTCGACGAGGCGTCCGGAGCCGCGCTCCAGGACTCCTCGGGGAACAACCGGAACGGGACCATCGTGCTCGGAACCGACGGAGCCACCACCAGCACCGCGACCGACGCCCAGACCGCCGACCGGTTCTGGACGCTCACGCCGGTCGCCGTCGCCGACACGACCAAGCCGGCGGTCACGCTGGTGTCGCCCACCACGGCGGGCCCCTTCTCCGCACTGGCCGTCCAGGTCGACGCGACGGACGACCGCGGACTGAAGCGCATCGTGGCCAACATCTACAAGGACGGCAAGCTCGTCAAGAGCACGCAGTCCCCGGTCGCCGGTGGAGCGAGGACCGGATCGCACTCGGCCACGGTGCAGCTGCCCGACGGGAACTACACCGTCAAGTACAACGCGGAGGATCTCGCGGGCAACATCGCGCCCACGAAGACCTTCGCGGTGACGCTGGACAGCACGGCGCCGACGGCCACGGTCAAGACCGAGCCCTCCTTCACCACCGGTGAGAAGGGCGTCTACGACCAGGTGAGCTTCAAGCTGTACGACGCGGGCAGGATCGACAGGGCGGTCATCAACGGTCGCGTGAAGGATCTCACCGACAACGCGTGGTCCGACGTGAACTTCATCAAGCCGGGCGTCTTCGGCGCGGTCAAGGGTGCCAACACCATGGTCGTCCACGACGTCGCCGGGAACACCACCACCGTCCAGTTCACCCTGAACTGACCCGGACCTCGAGGCGCCCCGTATCCGTACGGGGCGCCTCGAGCGTGTGCGGGGCATGCCACGGCAGGCTGGGCGCAGGCGGGGCGCCCCCCACCCGGACCGGCAGCGGCCCCTGGATGCAGGAGCATGAGGTGCGACCGCCGCGTGCTCTCCTGCACCTGAGCGGAGAGCCGGCAGCAGTCCGACCGGTCCTCGCCGTCCGACAGCCTCCGAGGAGAACGACAGTGGCCACCATCGCAGACGTCGCCCGCGAAGCGGGCGTCTCCCGCAGCACCGCGTCCTACGCGTTCTCGGGCAACCGCCCGATCTCGGCCGAGGTGCGCCGGCGAGTGCTCGCCGCGGCTCGTCGCCTGGAGTTCACACCCAACGCGGGCGCGCGATCGCTGGCGACCTCGCAGACCCGGGTCATCGGCCTGCTGGCGCAGTTCCTCGAGGACGAGTTCGCCCCCGCGATGCTGCAGTACACCCTCGGCGTCTCGAACATGGCCCGCGAGCTCGGATACGACATCCTGCTGGTCACCGACGCCGACGGCACGAGCGCCCTGCGACGCATCAGCGACTCGCGCATGGTCGACGGGATCGTCCTGCTCAACGTCGCCGTGGACGATCCGCGGCTGGACATCCTGCGCAACGCCCGGCAGCCGGGCGCCCTCGTCGGCCTGCCGAGGGACTGCTCCGGCGTCGACGTCTTCGACCTCGACTTCGAGGAGGCCGGTCGCGCGATGATCGAGCACTTCCACGCCCTCGGGCATCGGGAGCTCGTGCTCGTGTCCCCGCCCCAGCACGTCGTCGATCGCGGCGGTGCCTACGTCTGGCGCCTGCAGGACGCCGCTCTCGAGGCCGCCGACGCCCACGGCATCCGGCTGCACACGTCGTTCGCGCCCTCCACCCAGCCGGACGTCGGCCGGGCGCTCGGAGACCTGCTCGACGCGCACCCTCGGGCGACGGGCCTGCTCGTCAACAACGAGGCGGCCGCAGCGGCACTTCCGAGCGTTCTGGGAGCGCGGAGCACGAGGAGCCCGGAGGACGTCTCCGTGCTCGGCCGGTTCTCGGAGGAGTTCGCGCGCACCTTCTCGCTCCCCTACTCCTTCGTGGAGAGCGCACCCGACCGGCTCGGGAGCATGGCGGTGCGTCAGCTCGTCCGCCGGATCGAAGGCGCGACCGACACCGAGGAGGCGTACGTCGTGCGCCTCCTCGGCCCTGAGATCGTCGAACGCGGCAGCACGGCGCCTCCGCGTCCGACTCCCGCGGCCTGAGCGGACGACCTCCCCCGGGGGCCCTCCATCCACCCGGGACCACGACCACGAGGCGCACGACGGTGGCCTTCGCCGCCGCTGCTGTCGTGACGGCAGCCGCCGGAATCACCCGCCGCCAGAAGTCGCCGAATGATCGGCTGTCGGCACGGTCGTCCGGTTCGTAGTGTCGGACGTATGGATCCGCGACCGCTTCCCGCCGTCGGCGCCCCGGCCACCCGTGCGCTCGAGGACGCGGGCGTGCGCGATGTGGACGACGTGAGGCGGGTGGGCCTCGACCGTCTCGCAACCCTCCACGGAGTCGGGCCGAAGGCGCTCCGGCTCCTCCAGCAGGCCCTCGACGCAGACGATCCCGCTCCGTAGCGATCCCTTCCCCGCACGGTCGCCTCGACCCAGAATGGTCGGAGGCTCGGCGCGCCGGTTCCCGGGGGCGATCCGACCGCGGAGGCGGCCGCCGGGGGAACGGTGGTCGGATGGACCAGGAGGCGCGATGAGGATCATGCTCGTGATGCGGTCGGACGGCAGCTACGCCGGGGGCGATGCGCCCGAGGACTACGCGGCCTGGGCGGACTACGACGCGTCGCTGAAGGCGGACGGCGTCCTCGTCGACTCCGGACGCTTCGCCGACGCCTCCGGGGACGTCTCCGTCGAGACGGATCTGACCGCGGCGCGAAGAGAAGGCGGCACTCCGGCCCCGTCCCGAGCGGAGGAGCGGTCAGCCCTCGTCGGCTACTACCTGCTCGACTGCCCGACCCGGGACGACGCCGTGCGGTACGCCCGACGCGCCCCCCTCTACGGCTCGGTCGAGGTTCACGAGCAGGCGCAGTACTGAGCCCAGCGCTGCGGCCGCTCGCGGCGGCCCCGGGCGGATGATGGTCGGGTGAACCGCACCGATCGTCTCTACGGGATCGTCGAGGAGCTGCGGGCGGTCTCGCCCCGGCCGCGGAGCGCGCGCCGTCTCGCCGAGCGGTTCGAGGTGTCGGTGCGGACCATCGAGCGGGACCTGTCCGCGCTGCAGCAGGCGGGTCTGCCGATCTGGGCGGAGCCCGGCCGCACGGGCGGCTACGTCATCGACGCGTCCGCGACCCTCGGTCCGGCCGGGTTCACGGTGGAGGAGGCCGTCGCGGTGCTGATCGGCCTCAGCGCGCTGCAGCGCAGTCCGTTCCGGCAGGCAGCCAGGACCGCTGCCCGGAAGACGCTCGCGGTCCTGCCGGACGACGTGGCCGCCCGCGCCGGCGCGGTCGCGTCCCGGGTGCACTTCCTCGAGAGCGAGGAGGAGGCGGTCGTCCCGGCGGAGTTCGGGACGGCCCTCCGAGCGGATCGTGTCGTCCGGCTGCGCTACCGCGACAGCAGCGGCGCGGAGTCGGTCCGCGACGTCGAACCGCTCGGCTCGATCGGGAAGGAGGAGCACTGGTACCTGATCGCGTGGTGCCGGCTGCGGGAGGGGGTCCGGGCGTTCCGCGGCGACCGGATGCTGTCGGTCGAGGTGACCGACGAGCGGCCTCCGCTGCGCACCCTGCGAGCCGAGGACCTCGCGCTCCAGTACGGACGGCTGCGGTCCGTCGTCGACGACTGACCCGCTCCGGGGACGGCCGCCGCGGACCTCGCGGAGTCGCGGACGATCTGCGGAAACACCGACAGGACGGTGTCGCGACGACCGGCGAGCCTGGTGCCATCACCTCATCCCCGCCCCTGAAGGAGCCCCATGTCGTTCACCTCCATCCGCATCGTCACCGACGACCTCGACGGCCTCGTCGCCTTCTACGAGCAGGTCGTCGGCCGACCGGCCGAGCGCCCGGCGCCGGTCTTCGCGCAGTTCACGGGAGCGGGTGCGACCCTCGCGATCGCCCGCACCTCGACGGTCGCGATGCTCGACGGCGCCGTCGTCCCCGCGTCGAACCGCTCCGTCCTGCTCGAGTTCGAGGTGGCCGACGTCGACCGCGCCTTCGCCGAGCTCGCACCCCGGAGCGAGGACGTGGTGCTCCCGCCGAGCACCATGCCGTGGGGCAACCGCTCCACCCTCGTCCGCGACCCGGACGGGAACGTCGTCAATCTGTTCAGCAGGCCCGCCGGCTGATCGGGCGCACTCCGTCGGTCCGAGCACGCCCATGCCTGGCCGGTGGGACCCGACGGGGATCGCGGAGACCACCGGGGATCCTCTCTCGCGACGCGATCCTCCCGAGCGGGCGTGGCGTCGGGCCGAGCGCGACCGGTCTGCGGTTCGCAGGCGGGAGCACGGCGACTCCGTCCAGCGTGACGTCCCGACCGCACTCCGACCGGCGAGACGGCCACCCGCCGCCGGTGTCCTCGGCGGTACCCTCGCGGCATGACCTTCGTGAACGTCGGCACCCTCGGGGCCGTCCCCGGCAGACGCGACGAGCTCGTCGCCGTCCTCACCGAGCACAACGACGACCTCGTCGACGCCGGCTGCCTGCTCTACGAGGTCGGGGTCGACGACGAGCAGCCCGACACCGTCTTCGTCGTCGAGCTGTGGGAGAGCGCCGAGGCGCATCGGGCCTCCCTCGCCCTCCCCCGGGTTCAGGCCGCGATCGCGACGGCGCGCCCGCTGCTCAGCGGCGCCTTCGGCGGCTACCGCTTCGACGCAGCAGGCTCTCCCCTCCGGAGCTGACTCGCGCCGAAGGCCTGCCGGCCGTCGGCACAGGCCGACCTGGAGTGAGCGGGCCGTCCGTCAACGGAAGACCTCTTCCTCTCCCGCCACCCCGACACCTCGAAGCGGAGCACCGTGATCAGCACGTTCCTCGTCGACCACGCCGCGCTCGTCCCGATCGCCTTCTGGATCGCGGTCGCGGTGGTCACGGCGATCGCCTGGCTGCTGCACCGGCGCGGCGCGGAAAGGTCTCTTCTCGTCCTCGCCGCGCTCGCCTTCGTCGTGGGGATCGCGCTGACCGTGTATCCGCCCGACGGGACGCCGCGGGTCTTCTGCACCGTGCAGTTCTCGGTGCCGTTCGACGGCATCGACACCCTCGCGAACATCGCGCTCCTGCTCCCCGGGGCCCTGCTGCTCGCGGTCGCGGTCGGCCGGCCCCTGCTCGTCGCCGCCGCCGTCTCCGGCCTGTCCGCCCTGATCGAGCTGGTCCAGGCGGGCGTTCCGGCGATCGGCCGCTCCTGCGACACGAACGACTGGTTCATGAACACCATCGGCGCAGTCCTCGCCGCGTTCCTCGCCGCCCTGATCCTCAGAGGGGAGAAGCGGCGCGGGCGTCGGCGCATGTCCCGCTGACACCGCCTGTCACGTCGCCCTGCTCTCGGCCGGGTGTCTCGGCGGCCGACATCAGCACGGGTACGTCGATCCACGTTCCTGTGACGCGGATCGCGAGGCGCCACCCCTCACAGCGCCGCCGGAGGGACGGGTGGCGGGTCCGGCTCGGTGAACGCGGCTGCGCGTCGATCGAGGGGCGTCGGCATCCGCCGGCGCCTCCGTTCCTCCGGCGCCGGGATGGTCCGGTCGCGGAGGCGGGTGGCGTTCGCGACGACGAGAGCCGCGAGGCCGGGATCCACAGCCCCGGGGAGCGAGAAGGCGGCGATCACCTCGTCGAGCGCCGCGCGGGATCGGGCGGTGCTGTCGTCTGCTCGGGACATGGCTGCTCGGTTCGGCGAGGAGAAGCCCTCTCCGTCCGACAACGAGGTCCAGGTCGTCCGGCAGAGGGTTCGTGCACCTCCGCGGCGCGGTGCGGCGCCCCACCGTACGCCCTCCACCGACGCACCGGTAGAGGCGTTCGGAGGCATTCGGGGCGGGTCCTCACCGTCGACTCCTCGATATCGACCGATCCCGTTCCGGGCACCTCCTTCGGCGTACAGTCCGAGCATGACCGCACCCCTCGCGATCCCGGCTCGTGCCGACGGCGACGCTGATCGAAGCGCCCAGCCGGCGACGGTCGGGACATCCACACGGCACGACCTGCTCGCGCAGGCGAGCGAGGGGGCCGACCGCGAGATCCGATTCCGGGCCTCCTTCGACACCGACCCCTCCTCCTCCACGGCCTGGGCGGATGCGGCCGCCGTCGCATGGCGCGGTGCCGCATCCAGCGCCGGGGAGGAGAAGGACCTCGACCGCTGGAACGACGAAGGCGGGTCCGATCCCTTCTGAGAAGTCGTCCCCCACGACCGCGTGCTGCTGACGAAAGGCCCCCATGGGACGCCTGTCCTACGACTCCTCCTTCGACGCCGACTTCGACGACCGCACCCTCGCGCATCTGCAGATCGTGATCGGATCCAAGCTCACCAAGGACGAGTCGTTCTACTTCAGCTGGAGGGAGTCCGTCAGCGCCGGCAGCGGACGGACGTCGCTCTGGCTGCATCCGGCCATCGCGCTGCGGTTCAAGTACCACGGCGGGCGACCACCCGTGATCAGCGCGGAGTGGGTGCGACTGCTCCTCGGGAACTCCTACGCCCCGCCAGGGCTGCTCGTCCTGCCCGAGCCCGACTCCTCGCGTCCCGAGGGTCGCTCGTCGGCCTGACCGCCGAGCGATCGGCCTGAAGGCGCTCATCTGCACCTGCTCAGAGGACGGCCGACGCCACGGGTGCCGTCTCGGCGACGCCGAGGACGACCGGGCGCGACCGGGCGTCACCGGGTGCCGCGGTCGCGTCTGTCGACCGCCCCAGGAGCTGTCAAGTCTCTCCCCCGTCGGCCTCGGCGCTGCGCACGCTGGGGGCATGAAGCATCTCCTCTTCGCGAACAAGACGATGCTGGTCGGAGACGACGCGGCGGACGCTCTGATCGAGTACGGCGTCGCCCTCGCCGTGAGCAGCACGGCGGACCGCGTGGAGTACACCGGCATCGGCGGCGACGGCGGCACCGTGCAGGCGGTGTTCCTGCTCAACGCCGGCGCCGCCCTGGTCGCCGAGACCACTCCCTCCGATCTCCCGGAGCCGGACAACACGGCCGAGGTCGCCCGCATCCGCGAACGCACCAGGACGCTCACGGGAGTGTTCCCCGTGCAGCCGAGCGAGGACGACATCACCTTCGACGTCGAGCTCGAGCACGGCTTCGGGTACTGACCGGCCCGCCCATGCCCTCCCTCCACGCCTCCTGGCCGACGCTCTGACCGAGGACACGGACGACGCCGAGGTCCGTCGCTGAGCGGCGTCCCGCGCCCCGCTCACGCCGGGGACGATCGCCGTGCTGCAGGCCGTCGGCTTCATCAGCGCAGCGCAGGGGGTCCCCGCCGACACGGCCCTCGCTCTCCTGCTGACGGCGGCGGAGCACGACCGACGCGATCCGCCCGACGTGGCTCGCGATGTCCTCGCGCGCCGCCATCCCCTGGCCGATCCCGGTGACGATCGCGGCGCGTCGGTGACCCCGTGATCACCGCCCTTCCAGAGCCGTGGTCGGTCCGCCGCCAGGGGCGCTGTCTCCCGAGTCCGCGACGTGAAGCGCACCGCGCGCCGCCCGCCCCGCCCGCTGGATGCGCGCCCGCACCAGCCGCTGCAGCAGCGCGGGGTAGAGCTGGACGGCGATCGTCGACCCGAGCAGCCAGGCCGCGCCGCCCGTCGCACCCGTGACCGTCGCGGCGAGGGCGAGCGCGACTCCGACGGCCGTGCACGCGAGGTGCACCGCCTCGGAGCGGCGGGTGTGCTGATCGAGAGCGGTCAGTCCCGCGCGCGTGCCGTCGAAGCCGCGCTCGCGGGTGACGAGGCGGTTCCACCCGACGACGTCGAGCAGCCGGCCGAAGACGCCGACCCCGAGCGCTCGCAGCAGCGCCGGCTCGCGGCGACCCACGTCGAACCAGGACTGCTCGAGCGGACGCGTGCGCCCGCCGAAGGTCAGTGCCGCCCAGCTGGTGAGGACCATCTGCGCGACCGCGGCGAAGACCGGATGCGAGGGTCCGATCGCGGTCCAGCCGGCCGCGAGGAGGGCGGCCGCGAGGACGGTGGCGACGAGGATCCGGATCACGTCCGCTCCCTCCTGCTCGTGCTGCGGTGCTCGAGGTCAGTCCAGCAGATCCGCGGCATCCGTGCGCCGAGTCCTCCTCCGGACGCCCCGCGCCGGGCATCCACCGCCTACTCGGCAGCGCTTCCTTGACACCGCCGCCGGCCGGTCATCATCATGCAGTCACGACCGGCGGCGGCGCGCCACCGGCGTCCCGACAGGAACGGTGCACCGATGCCCACCATGCTCTTCGTCAACCTGGCCGTCGCCGATCTCGCCCGGGCGAGGGCCTTCTACGAGTCGCTCGGCTACTCGATCGACGAGGGCTTCAGCGACGAGAACGCCGTCAGCGTGGTGATCAGCGACACCATCACCGCGATGCTGCTCACGAGGGAGTTCTTCGCCGAGTTCACCAGCAAGCCGATCATCGACGCCACCACCTCGACCGAGGTGCAGCTCGCCCTCAGCGCCGACAGCAGGGAGGAGGTCGACACCCTCCACGGGAAGGCCCTCGCCGCGGGCGCGACCCCGGCCGGCGAGCAGGACCACGGGTTCATGTACTCGAAGAGCTTCGACGACCTCGACGGCCACCACTGGGACTTCGTCTGGATGGACCCGGCGGCCGCGGCAGGCGGTGCGCCGGAGCTGTCCGTCGAGGAGATCCGGGCGAACACGACGCACAGCTGAGTCACGACCCGCGGACTCCGAGCGGTCGACGTCCACGACCCGCGACGGCGCGCCCTCGCAGTCACACTCCGTCACGATCCGGCGCGCACTCCCCTCGGCCTGACAGGCTCCCGGCATCCGCCTTCCGGGCGTCTGGACAGGAGCACACCGTGACGATCACTGCACCGGCGACCACCGCGACCACCGCTGCGGCGACCACTGCGACCATGACCTCCGCGCCCGCACCCCGTGCCTCCGCGGCGGCCGGCTTCTCCACGCGCCAGGTGCACGCCGGTGCCGCGCCCGACGGCGCCCACGGAGCGCGCGTCACGCCCGTGCACCTCAGCGCCGGCTTCGTGTTCGACAGCTTCGAGCACGCCCGCGAGCGGTTCGCCGGCGAGGACGAGGGCTACCTCTACACCCGCAACGGGAACCCGACCACCGAGGAGGTCGAGCGTCGGCTCGCCGATCTCGAAGGCGGCGCCGAGGCGATCCTGGTGGCGAGCGGCCAGGCGGCCACCGCCTCCGCTCTCCTGGGGATCCTTCAGGCCGGCGACCGGGTGCTCTCGTCGCGCCGCTTGTACGAGGGCAACCGCGGGCTGCTGGTGCAGAACTTCGGTCGGCTCGGGATCGGCGTGGACTTCGTCGACGACGCGTCGGACCTCGGCGAGTGGGAGCGGCGGATCGGGCCCGACACCCGGGTCCTCTTCGGCGAGCCGATCCCGAACCCGAAGAACGATCTGCTGGACCTCCCGGCACTGGCCGCGATCGCGCACCGGCACGGGCTGCCGTTCGTGGTCGACAACACGCTCGCGACCCCGTACCTCCTCCGCCCGATCGAGCACGGGGCCGACGTGGTCGTGCACTCGACCAGCAAGTTCCTCGCCGGGCACGGCTCCGCCCTCGGCGGCGTGATCGTCGACGCCGGCACGTTCGACTGGGCGGCGCGCCCCGCGCTCTTCCCGCACCTCAACCAGGAGGAGCGGTCGTTCGGCGGGCGCAGCTGGACCGAGCAGCACGGCCGGCGCGCCTTCGTCTCGTACACGCGGGACATCGTGGTCTCCCGCCTCGGACCGACGCCGTCACCGCTGAACTCCTTCCTGCTGCGGCAGGGCGTCGAGACGCTGTCGCTGCGGGTCGAGCGGCACTCCGCGAACGCCCTCGCCGTCGCCCGCTTCCTCGAGGGGCGGCCCGAGGTCGTGTCGGTCGACTACTCCGGCCTGGGGTCGAGCCCGTCGTTCGCCCTCGCGCAGCGCCTGCTCCCCCGCGGGCAGGGCTCTGTCTTCTCCTTCACCGTGGCCGGAGGCGAGGCGGGCGCGGCCGCCTTCATCGACGCCGTCGAGCTGTTCAGCCACATGACCCACCTCGGCGACGTGCGCTCGCTGGTGCTGCACCCCGCGTCGACCACCCACGCCGGCCGCACCTCCGCCGAGCGGGCCGCCGCCGGCATCCACCCCGGGCTCCTCCGGCTGTCGATCGGGATCGAGGACGTCGACGACCTCCTCCGCGACCTCGAGCGCGGGCTCGCCGCGGTGCGCGCACGCGCCCTCCCCGCGCTCGCGGAGGTGTGAGCGTGGCGCGCCGTCAGCACTTCGGCTGGTTCTTCTCCCGGGGCTTCGGACCGCAGGGATGGGGGCACCCCTACCGGGAGTGGAACCACGACTGGACGAAGCCCGGCCTCTACCAGCAGTCGGCCCGCGAGCTGGAGCAGGCCGGCTTCGAGCTGATCGTGATGGAGGACGCCGTCTCGCTCGGCTCCCCGGAGACGCTCGACCTGCGGGTGCGGGGAGCGTACGGCGGGCCGAAGCACGATCCGCTCCTCCTGGCGCCGTACCTGTTCGCGGCGACCGAGCGGATCGGGCTGGCCCCGACGATCAACGCCGGCATCACGCCCCCGTACCTCGCTGCCCGGCAGGCGGCGACGCTGCAGCACCTCAGCTCCGACCGCTTCGGGATCAACCTGGTCACCGACGTCGGCAGCGCCCGTCACGTGGGCCTGGAGCCGCTGTCGCACGACGCGGCCTACGACCGGGCCGACGAGTGGATGGCGGTCGTCCGCCGGCTCTGGCACAGCTGGGGCGAGGGCGCGCTGGTCGCCGACCCCGGGTCGGGCCGCTACGCCGACGGCACCCGGGTCGACGCGTTCCGGCACCGCGGGGAGCACTTCCGCGTGGACGGCCCCCTGAACGCCGTCCCCTTCGCGAACGGCGACCCGATCGTCGTCTCCCCCGGCGGCTCCCCCCGCGGCCTGGCCTTCGCCGGCACGCAGTCGGACGTGCAGCTCGCGCTCGCCCCTCTGGAGGCCCGGGCGGTGCGCGACTACCGGGCGCGCGTGCTCGCCGCGGCCGAGCAGCACGGGCGGACGGCGGACGACCTGCGCGTGCTCTTCGTCGTGAAGCCCGAGATCGTGTCGAGCCCGGAGGAGGCCGCGCGCGTCGTCGAGGCGTCGCGCCACCCCGACGAGGACGCGCTGCGGCGGATCGCGCTCGGCTGGTCGAGCGACCTGGAGACCGACCTCACCGGGCTGGACCTGGACCTCCCCGTCCCGCGGTCGGTGTTCGGCGAGCACGTCTCGCACGGCACCATCGCCGGCCTGTACGGCGGCACGGAGGATGCTCCGCTGCGGGAGCTGCTGACCAGGAAGGCGTGCAAGGGCCGCGTCGCCGAGCGCGCCGGCTTCGTCGGCACCGCGGAGGAGTTCGCCGACTTCGTCGAGGAGCTCGGCGACGACGGCGGCAGCGACGGGCTCCTCCTCTCCGGGGACCTGCACCCGGTCACCCTGCACCGGATGCTCGACGACCTCGTCCCCGTCCTGCGCCGCCGCGGGATCCTCCGCGACGAGCTCGCTCCCGGCGGGACCCGCGCCAACCTCTTCGGGACGTAGGGGACCCGCCCCCGCCCCTGTCCCTCCTACCGATCGGCCGATCATGACGAACGAACCCGCCTTCAGCACCACCCTCACTCCCTTCGACGAGGACTACTCGCCGGCCCGGAGCTCCCGGATCACCACCAACTTCGCGAATCTGGCCCGCGGCGAGCGCCGCCGGGAGAACCTCCGGACCGCGCTGCGGATGATCGACGACCGGTTGAACGATCTCGTGCCGGGCGACGATCCGAGCCGCGGCCGCTACACGGTCGGGCTCGACATCGTCTCCGTCGGGCTGCGGCTCACCACGGACGGCGAGGACCGGGAGTTCCCCCTGCTGGAGGTCCTGCGCACCCGGATCCTCGACCGCCGCACCGGCCGATGTCAGCCGGGGACACTGGGGAACAACTTCTCCTCCTACCTCCGCGACCACGACTTCAGCGTGCGGCTGCCGGCGGTCAACGCCGCGCAGGCCGGCTTCACCGTCCCCGACGACTTCGGCGTCCTGCACGGCGCGCTCTTCCAGCACTTCCGGGACTCCGCGCAGTACGCGGAGCTCTCGTCGACGCCGCCCGTCATCTGCATCAGCGTCTCGACGAGCAGGACGTACCGGCGCACCGGGACCCTCCATCCGATCCTCGGCGTCGAGTACCGGCAGGACGAGCTCTCGCTGACCGACCGGTACTTCGCGGAGATGGGCCTCGGGGTCCGCTTCTTCATGCCGCCCGGCAGCACGGCGCCGCTCGCGTTCTACTGCGGCGGCGACCTGCTGGAGGACTACTCGGACCTCCAGCTCATCGCCACGATCAGCACGATGGAGACGTTCCAGAGGATCTACCGGCCCGAGATCTACGGCGCGCGCTCGGCCGCCGCTGACGTCTACCGGCCGGACCTGGAGCAGCAGGACTACGTGCGGCCCGCGGTCTCCTACGACCGCGAGGAGCGCGGCCGGCTCGCGGTCGAGCAGGGGCGGTTCGCGGAGGAGCACCTCATGAAGCCGCACGGGGAGCGGCTGCGGCAGTGGGCCGCCGGGTACGCGGGAGCGGTCCGATGAGCGCCCGCGGATCCTCGACGTCCCTCCCGCTCCTGCCCACCTCGATCGCCGGCAGCCTGCCGAAGCCGTCGTGGCTCGCGCAGCCGGAGACCCTGTGGTCCCCGTGGCGGCTGACCGGCGACGCCCTGGCCGAGGGCAAGCAGGACGCCCTGCGCGCCGCCGTCCACGAGCAGCACCACCGGGGCCTGGACATCGTCAGCGACGGGGAGCAGACCCGGCAGCACTTCGTCACGACGTTCATCGAGCACCTCACGGGTGTCGACTTCGAGCGGCGCGAGACGGTGCGCATCCGCGACCGGTACGACGCGAGCGTGCCGACCGTCGTCGGCGCCGTGGGGCTCGAGAGGCCCGTGTTCGCCGACGACGCCCGGTTCCTGCGCGAGCAGACCGATCAGCCCATCAAGTGGGCGCTGCCCGGCCCGATGACGATGATCGACACTCTCTCCGACCGGCACTACGGGAGTCGCGAGAAGCTGGCATGGGAGTTCGCGAGCATCCTCAACGAGGAGGCGCGAGCCCTCCAGGACGCCGGAGTCGACATCGTCCAGTTCGACGAGCCCGCCTTCACCGTCTTCTTCGACGAGGTGCACGACTGGGGCGTGGCCGCGCTGGAGAGGGCGGCGGAGGGACTCCGCATCGAGACCGCGGTGCACATCTGCTACGGCTACGGGATCAAAGCGAACACCGACTGGAAGGCGACCCTCGGGTCGGAGTGGCGGCAGTACGAGGAGTCGTTGCCGCTCCTCCAGCAGTCCTCGCTCGACATCGTCTCGCTGGAGAGCCACCACTCCCACGTGCCGATGGAGCTGATCGAGCTCGTCCGCGGCAAGAAGGTCATGCTCGGAGCGATCGACGTGGCGAGCGGGACCGTCGAGACGCCCGAGGAGGTCGCCGACACCCTGCGCCGCGCCCTCCGGTTCGTCGACGCGGACCTGCTCCTCCCGAGCACGAACTGCGGCATGGCGCCGCTGCCCCGCGACCTCGCCTGGGGGAAGCTCAGCGCGCTGAGCGCGGGAGCGGCGATCGTCCGCGAGGAGCTCGCGCCCTGACCGGCCTCCGGGGAGACGGGTCACGGCCGGCCCGTCTCCCCGGAGGTCCCGCCCGCCTCACCCCTCCGCTCGCGCCTCCTGCGCCGCGATGTCCTTCATCGCCAGGTCCGCCCGGCGGAACTGGTCCGTCTCCGGAAGCGCGAGGTGCAGTCCGGCGACGGTAGTGAGCGAGACCGTCACCTCGGCCACGGTCACGTCGAGGACGTGCCCGCCCTTCTCGCGGGCGTCGTCGACGTAGTGCAGGTGATACCCGGGGACCGACACGGCCTGCTCGAACTGCGGAGTGCGGAAGCCCGCGATCGTGCCGCGGGTGTCGGCGATGCCGGTGACGCTCTGGTGGGCGGTCGCCTCGATCAGGGGCGGGTACGGCTCGGTCTGCGCGCCCACGGTCCGGGTTCGGACCTCGGTGAACCGGCCGTCGATCCGCAGGGCGACGGGGATGTTCCCGCCGTCGACCGCGTCGTCGATCAGCCGGGTGAGGCCGGCGAGACCGGTCGGCTCCTCCACCGTGAACGTCGTGGTCGCGTGGAAGGGCAGCACGGCGGCGAAGGGCGTCCGGTCGTCGCCGTCCGCGACCTGGACGGAGCCGTCGCTGCGCAGGTGGTAGCAGACGCCGTCGACGATCACCATCTCGCCGTCCAGGTGGTTGAAGGTGCCCAGGCCGAGATCGCCGTGGGTGAGCAGCTCGCGGATCGTCAGGTCCCCGTCGTAGACCCCGGCCAGCAGCGCGGCCATGGTCGAGCTCTGGTAGATCGCGTAGTCGTCGGTCGAGTCGACCGTGTGCGTGCTCATTCGAAGGCGTCCTCGACCAGGTGGGCGGCGATGTCGACGTTGCGGCTGTAGTCCACCGCGACGTCGATGATCGAGACGCCCGGCTCGGCGAGGGAGGCGCGGAAGGCCTCCTCGAACTCGGCGAGGCCGCTCACCCGCCTGCCCGTGGCGCCGAACGCCGCCGCGAACTTCTCGATGTCGTAGTCGCCGAGCTGGACCCCGGACTTGCGGCCGTACTTCAGCAGCTGCTGGAAGCCGACCATGTCGTAGGTGTCGTCCCGCATGATCACGTGCGTGAACGAGAGGCCGAGCCGCGTCGCCGTCTCGATCTCCGTCGCGGAGAACAGGAAGCCTCCGTCGCCCGAGACGGAGACCACCGGGGTCCCGGGGCGCAGGAGGCTCGCCGCCATGCCCCACGGGAAGGAGACGCCGAGGGTCTGCTGCCCGTTCGAGAAGAGCAGATGCTTGGGCTCGTACACCCGGAAGTGCCGGGCCATGAAGATGTAGTTCGAGCCGATGTCGCAGGCCACGGTGGCGTCGTCCGAGAGCAGGTCGCGCATCAGGAGCACGAGGCGGGCGGGATCGACGGTCCCGGGAGCAGCCTCGGCCGTGCGCGCCGCGTCGTCGATCCGCTCCAGCTCGCTCCGGTGCCGGGCGACCCGGTCGGCCGCGTCCTCGTCGAGCTGCAGGCCGGAGACGAGCGGCGTGAGGGCCGCGACGGTCTGCGCGAGATCGCCCTTCAGCTCCAGCGCCGGCAGGTAGTGGTTGTCCAGCGGGGCGTCGACGGAGTCGATGTGGACGATCCGGCGGTCGACGTCGCTGTTCCAGATCACCGGGTCGTACTCGACAGCGTCGTAGCCGATCGCGACGACGAGATCGGACTCGGCGAGGGCGAGGTCGGCGGGCTGGTTCTTGAACAGGCCGACGCGGCCCAGGTAGTGGTCCTCGAGCTCGCGGGAGACGAGGCCGGCCGCCTGGAACGTCTCGATCACCGGCAGCTCCGACTCGCTGATCAGGACCCGCAGTGCCGCCACGGTCGCCGGCTCCGACGCGCGGAGTCCCACGAGGAGGACGGGCCGCTCCGCGGTGTTGATCAGGTCGGCGGCGTGGGTGAGGTCCTCGGCGCGCGCCGGACCGCTCGTCGACCCCGTGGCCGCCCGGGTGATGACCTGCGAGGTCGGCGCGGCCATCACGCTGGCCGAGAGGACGACCGCTGCGGCGCCTCGGGGCTCGGTGACGGCGGCGCGGAAGGCGTTGCTGACCGCCTCCGAGACGTCGTCCGGATCCGTCGACTCGACCGTGTACTTCGTCACGGTGGAGAGGAAGGCGGCCGCATCCATCGACTGGTGCGTGCGCTTGAGGCGGTCGGAGAGCTGCACGGCCCCGGCGAGCGCGACGACCGGGTCCTGCTCCGTGTTGGCCGTGAGCAGGCCGGTGGCGAGGTTGGTCGTGCCGGGGCCGGAGGTCACGAGGACGACGCCCGGGCTGCCCGTCAGCCGTCCCACCGCGGCAGCCATGAAGGCGGCGTTCTGCTCGTGCCGGCAGACGATCAGCTCCGGCCCCTCGTCGGCGAGGACGTCGAAGACCGCGTCGATCTTCGCTCCCGGGATCCCGAAGACGTACTTCACGCCGTTGGCGGTCAGGGTCTCGATCACCCGCCGTGCACTGCGCGTCTCGACGTTCGGCTGCTCCATGGTCCGCTCCGCTCTCTCCTCGGTTGTACCGACGAGCGTAGGAACGGGGGCACCCGGAGCGACCCGGTCAGATGACTCGTTCCCACCGGTGCATCTCCGGCGGCGTACCGATCGCAGTGACGGAGCGCTCGGGCGGGACACGCTCGGCTCCCCCGCCGACGGTCTGCTCCGAGAGTCGTCCGACGCTCGCCGCGACGTCCCCGGTCGTGATGGACTTGCCCGCATGATGATCTCTCCGCGCGAGTCCGCGCACGACACGAAGGCAGGCGTCTGATGGCCGAGGAGCGCGCGATCCTCGCGGGCGGATGCTTCTGGGGGCTCCAGGAGCTCATCCGCGACATGCCGGGCGTCTTCAGCACCCGCGCCGGGTACGCCGGCGGCAGCACGCCGAACGCGACCTACCGCCACCACGGCGACCACGCGGAGGCGGTCGAGATCGAGTTCGATCCCGAGCAGCTCTCCTACCGCGACCTGCTCGAGTTCTTCTTCCAGGTGCACGACCCGACGACGAAGAACCGTCAGGGCAACGACATCGGCACGGCCTACCGCTCCGTGATCCTCTTCCTCACGCCTGAGCAGGAGAGGGTCGCGCGTCAGACGATCACCGAGATCGACGCGTCGGGCCGCTGGCCCGGACCGGTCGTCACCGAGGTCGAGCCCGCCGGCGAGTTCTGGGACGCCGAGGAGGAGCACCAGGACTACCTGCGCAAGCACCCCGGCGGCTACACCTGCCACTGGGTCCGGCCGAAGTGGGCGCTCGACGCCTGATCCCGGTCACGCGGGACGCGGGGCCCCGGGCTCCGCTCCCGCGGGCACGGCTCGCGCGCGGTGCGCGAAGAGAAGCACGACGGCGACCGCCGAGAGCACCAGGGCCGGCGTCGGGGCCCAGGCCGGAGCGAGCGTCACGGTCGCCGCTCCGACGACCGCCCCGCCCGCGAGGCTCGCGACGATGAGCGCCTGGAGGGTCCTCGACCCGGACGAGCGCTCGGCGAGCTCCTGCATCAGGCTCGTGAGCGTGCCCGTGACGAACGTCGTCGTCAGGCCGGCGGCGCCGGAGATCCGCTTCGCGAGCACGGTCTGCAGTCCCAGCGCCGCCGCGCTGGTCGCGATGAACGCGCAGTCCACGAGCAGCGACGTGCCGCCCTGCACCGTCGGCCAGGCGACCGCGACGGCGAGCTGCAGGACGACCCCCACGAGCGCGATCGCGCGGAGCGGACGTCTCCCGTCGCCGGTCGACGGCGTGCGCGCCCGGGTCGTGCGGAACCCGGCGTAGACCGCTCCGGCGAAGAAGACGATCGCCGTGACCGCTCCGGCCGCGGTCGTCAGCCAGGCGGAGCGGGGGTACAGCCCCAGCAGCACCAGGTTGCCCGTCATGTTCGCGGTGAAGATGCCGCCGAGCAGGAGGAACGCGAACGCGTCGGTCGCGCCCGAGGCGATGGCCAGCAGCACCAGGGCGAGCCTGAGGCGCGCGGGGCCGGTCACCGCCGTCACGCGCGGCCCTCACCCATGGAGCTGCCGCCAGGTGACGATCTGCTCGCCGCGGAGCTCGTAGCTCCCGAAGCAGCGGAGCCAGTGGCCCTCCCCCGTGTCCGAGCGGAGGTGCAGGGCGTGCTCGGTGAGGACGACGCTGCCGGCGACGGCGATCGTGACGAGGGCGATCCGGATCTCGGTGAACGCCCGGTGGACCTCGTCGCACATCTCGAGGACCCGCGCCCGCCCCGCGATCTCCTGCGAGCTCGACGCGCTGTAGACGACCTCCGGATGCAGGAACGGGATGAGCTGGCGGCTGTCGCGAGCGCTCCACACCTCGAGGAAGTCGCGCACGACCAGCTCGTTCTCGATCATCGCGACGCCCCGCACCGACGCGTCCTGCCAGCTCTCGGCCATGGGTCCTCCCGCCGTCCTCGCACCGACACTCGTCGATGGCGACGAGCCTGCCCGAGAGCGCCCCGGGCGCCTACGCGTCGGATGACCCGATCTCCCCGCCGGCGGGCTCACCGCGCGTGGGCCGTGGCCAGCTCGCCCCAGTGCGTCGTCGCCCGGAGCGAGAGGGCGTCGCGCTTCATCGTCCACACCGGCCCCGTGCGGATGCCCGCCAGCCCGAGGCCGACCGCGGACCGGCCGTGGCGCTTCGTCACGGCGTCGATGGTGGCGCCGAGGCCCTTCGTGTCGAAGGCGGTGTCGAAGATCTCGAGCAGCGCGTGGGAGTTCCGCGGCGACAGGTTCGTGAGGATGACGCCGGCCCGCACGTAGCGCGCGCCCTCCCGCAGCCGCGGGCGCAGGGTGCCGATCGCGGCCCTCACCATCGCCACCGGGTCGTCCGTGGGGACGGGGAAGCCGGCCAGGCCGCCGGCGGACTCGTAGGGCGCGTCCGCGAACGGCGACGTCGACGCGAACACGCTCATCGTCCTGGTGACCGACTCCTGCGCTCGGAGGCGGTGGGCGGCGCGCTGCGCGTAGACGGAGAGCACCTGCTCCATGTCCGCGATCGTCGTCACGGGAGTGGCGAACGACCGGGAGAAGATCAGCTGGTCACGGACGGTGCGAGCGGCCTCGAGGGGGATGCAGTCGACGCCGCGCAGCTCGTAGACGGAGCGCTGCAGGACGACCGAGAACTTCTTGCGGATCAGCGCGGGGTCCGCGTCGCGGAGGTCGCGGACGGTGTGGATGGACAGCTCCGCGAGGCGCTTCCCTGTGCGGCCGGCGACTCCCCACAGCTCGGTGACGTGCTGCGAGGCCATGAGCACGTCGAGCTGCTCGGGCGTGTACCAGTCGGTGTCGCAGACGCCCCCCAGGCGCGGGTGCTTCTTCGCTCCGCCCTTGTTGACGAACTTCGCGAGAGTCTTGCTCGGCCCGAATCCGACGCAGACGGGCAGGCCGACGTTCTTCGCGACGGCCGCCCGCATCGCCCGGCCGATCTTCGCCCGCTCCGCCACGTCGCCGTCGACGCCGAGGAAGGACTCGTCGATCGAGTACACCTCCTGCCAGGCGGAGTAGCGGCCCAGCAGCTCCATCACGCGCGCGGACAGCTCGCCGTACAGCTCGTAGTTGCTCGATCGGGCGATCACCTTCGGGAGGCGGCCCGAGCGGATCAGGGGTTCGATCTGGAACCAGGGCGTGCCGTTCTCGATCCCGAGCCTCTTCACCTCGTCGGAGCGGGCGACCACGCAGCCGTCGTTGTTCGAGAGGACGACGACCGGCCGGCCTGCGAGCCTCGGATCGAACAACCGCTCGCAGGAGACGTAGAACGAGTTCACGTCGACCAGGGCGATGCGCCGCTCAGAGCGCACGGTGCAGCCGGTGGAGGCAGACGGTGACCACGCCCCACACCTGGAGGTCGCTCAGCTCGGCGACGTGGATCGGCGGGTACTCCGGGTTCTCGGCCCGCAGCACCACTCCCCCGGGGTGCAGCTCGAGGCGCTTCACGGTCAGCTCGCCGTCGAGGATCGCGATGACCACGCTCCCGTGCGTCGGCGTGATCGACCGGTCGACCACGAGCTCGTCGCCGTCGCTGATGCCCGCGCCGACCATGCTCTCGCCCGAGACGCGGACGATGAACGTCGACGTCCTGTCGCGGATCAGGTGGTCGTTGAGGTCGAGGGACCCGTCGAAGTAGTCCTGCGCCGGCGACGGGAATCCGGCCGCCACCGCCTCGCTGGTGACGAGGAACATGACGGCGACGGCGTCCGAGGCCGGGGTCGCGATGCGCTCCACGACGGTCACGCCCATGGTCGGCCCCCTCCTCGTCTCATCGAACGTGTGTTCGAACGCGTCCGAGTGTAGGTCGGGGGCACCGACATTCGGGAGGCGCTCGGCGCCGTCCTGGACCGCCGGCGCGGAGGATCACCGGCGACGCCGCTGGGAGCACGGAGGAGTGGCGCGTCGGCCGACGCGAGCCCAGCCTCCCTGGAGCCTTCTCCGGCACGATCCGACCTCATCCCCACGGATCGCCCGAGCGCGCACGCCTCCTCGACCTCGCGCGCGGCCCCGGCTGGCGGGAGCGCTTCGGCGACGACTCCCTCGGAGCTCCCTTCCGCGCCTGGCACGACGAGCTGCGGTCCGCCCGGATGGACACACGGGACGTCCCTCTGGACGCCGCCCCCGAGCGGCGCTGCCTCGGCTCCCTCGTCCCCGCCTGGGAGGCCGGACTGACGACGGTGGTCACCCTCCCCTGCCGCGGCGAGTACACGCGCGCCGTCTCCGGCACGGTGCTGATCCTGACCGACAGCGACCACCGGGACCCGGACCGCTACGCCGCCGCGCTCCGACGGTTCGCCGACGGCTCGCCGGAGTGACGGACCCCCGCCACTCCCTCTCCGTCGCCGCTTCCGTCACCCCCGTCAGAGTCAACGGACCCCTCGTGGTTGACGAGCGCACTCCCCTGCACTTGCCTCCCATCAGGGGGCATCGCAGTCACGCGCTCTCCTACGTGCTCCATCATCGAATCCCGGGGGGACTCCACCATGACCGTCACATCACGACGATCCACCACTCATCGCCGCTGGCGTGCCGCACTCGGCGCTGGTCTGGGCGCCGCCGCACTCTTCGGCAGCCTCCTCGTCGCCGGGCCGGCGCAGGCCGCCGGGACGCAGACCCTGCTCGCCCTGGGCGACTCGATCTCGCGCGGGGCGGGAACCTGCAACGGGACAGGTGACTGCGTCGCGAGCAACTGGTCGACCGGAACGAACCCGGCGGTCGACTCGATCGCTGCGCGTCTCGAGGCCTCGAGCTCGACCACGAGCCTGACGACGGTCAACGCGGCGAGGTCGGGCAGCTTCATCGGCGGCGTGGGCGCCAAGATCGACGAGGCCGTCGCGGCCGGCGCGGAACCGGACTACGTCACGCTCCTCATCGGCGGGAACGACCTCTGCCAGACGTACGACATGACCTCCGTCGCGGGCTTCACCTCCTCCGCGAAGGGCGTGATGTCGAAGATCGCCTCCGCCTGGCCCGACGCCACCGTGCTCGTCGGCTCGGTTCCGAACATCGCCGCGGAGTGGAACACCGTCAAGGCGACGAAGGGCGCCGTGATCTGGCAGGCGGCGGACCTGTGCGGGAAGTTCCGCGGCGTGAACGAGGCCGGAGTGCAGCAGACCGGTACCCAGTACACAGCCCTGCTCGCAGAAGCGGCGAGCCGCGCGACCGCCTACAACAGGGCGCTCTCCGACGCCTGCGCCGCGACGACGAACGACTGCAGATGGGATGGAGGAGCGCTCTCGCGCATGGCCGTCCCGGCGAGCGCCGTCTCGACCGTGGACTACTTCCACCCCAGCGTGTCCGGTCAGGCGACGATCGCGAGGACCACCTGGGAGGCCTGGGGCCTCTCCGGTGACTCCGGAGGCACGCCCACGCCGACCCCGACGCCCGGTGCGGACACGACCGCCCCGTCCGTCGTCATCACGTCTCCCACGACAGGGACGACCGTGGGCTCGAGCGTGACCTTCGTCGCCTCCTCGACCGACGACGTCGCCACGACCCGGGTCAGCTTCTGGAGCGGCTCGACCAGGCTCGGCGACGCGACCAGGGCGTCCAACGGGACCTGGCGCCTGACCGTCTCCACCTCCGCTTACCCGTCCGGCACCTTCAGCATCACCGCCCGCGCGTTCGACGCCGCCGGCAACGAGGGCCGCAGCACCGCCATCAGCATCAGGCACTGATCCCCGCCGCTGACGCTCGGACCCGGTGACCGGGCTCGAGCGTCTTCGACACGAAGAGGCCCGTGACGACCAGTGCCGTCACGGGCCTCTCCGTGTCACCCTCCAGGCGCCGCTCCTCTCGCTCGGCCGCAGAGCAGCGCCCGTCGCCGGCGGATCGTCGCGGCTTCGGCCGTACCCGCCGTCTGCACGGCTCCCGGAAGTACGGCGACGAGTCCGACGGCGGCTTCCGTCGTCGTGGCGGTGGCGTTCCGTGCGCGTCGGGCTCCGACATCCGGTCGTCGTCGCGGAGATCGGTTTCCGGATCGGATGAACGCTCGCGCGCTCCGGACGGTATCCCCCTCCGAGCCGCCGATCTCGGGCGACCGCAAGTCTCGAGGAGTGCACGATGACCAGGAACATCAGAGTCGGTATCGCAGCTGTCGCCGTCGCGGGCGTGATGGCGGTGGCACCCGTGCTCGCCGGTGCGAGCAGCGTCGCTCCCGCCGCGGCGACCAGCGACTCCAGCAGCGCGTCGGACAGGAACCTGATCAACGCGGTCCGCTCCGTGGCGGCGAAGCTGCGGGTCGTCGGACTCTCCGACGGCGGCACGAAGCTCGTGCAGTTCAACCCGACCAAGCCCGGCAAGGTCACGAACCGCGTCGCCGTCACCGGCCTCACCGGCGGCGACACCGCGCTCATCGGCATCGACTACCGGGTCCAGGACGGCGCCCTCTACGGCGTCGGCGACAACGCGGCGAGCGCCGGCGTCTACTCCATCAACCCGTCCACCGGCGCGGCCACCCAGGTGACCCGTCTCACCGTGGCACTGAGCGGCACCTCCTTCGGCGTCGACTTCAACCCCGCCGCGAACGCGCTCCGCGTGGTCAGCGACACGGGCCAGAACCTCCGTCAGCCGTTCGCCACCGCGGGCGCCGCGACGGTCGCCGACGGCACGCTCAGCTACGCCGCGCCCGCCGTGGCCACCGGTGTCGCCGGGGCCGCGTACACGAACAACGACCTCGACGCGAACAGCGCGACCACCCTGTTCGTCCTCGACACGGCCCTCGACCAGATCGCCATCCAGTCCCCGGCCAACGCCGGCACCCTGGCGCCGACCGGGAAGCTCGGCCTCGACGCAGTGGGTGCGACCGGCTTCGACATCTACTCCGTCCTCCGCAACGGCAGCTCCATCGGCTCGGTCGGCCTCGCCGCCGTCAACGGGTCGCTCTACGAGATCGGACTGCTGAACGGCACGGCGACTCCGCTCGGCGCCATCGGGGCGAACGTCACGGACATCGCCGTTCCGCTCGTCCAGCGCTGACCCGACCCCGGCGACCGCGCTCCTGCCGAGGAGCGCAGGGCCGACGGAGTCGCGGGAAGGGCCGTCCCCCGGGGCGGCCCTTCCTCGCGCCCGGGCACTGCCGCCATAGCGGGCTGGTGAGCCCGCCTTCAGGAGGCCGCGGCTCCCGGCGACCGGTCGCGACGCGGCATGGCCCCCGCGCGCTGCGCGATCGAGCGGATCAGCGCTTCGAGCAGCAGCGCCGCCCCGGCGAGCGCCACGGCGGCGGCGACCACCGACTCCGTCCAGGGCGTGGTGTCGTACGACTGGTAGCCGACGAGCGCGGGAGCGATCGCGAACGTCGCGACGAGGTAGCCGGGCAGCGTCGATCCGATCAGGAGGACGAAGGAGACGGCGCGGAGGGGTGACGTCCTCGCCACGAGGACCGCGAGGACGAGCAGGCCGGCGGGTGCGGCCAGTCCCAGCAGGACCGCCGGGAGCATCGCCTGCAGGATCGTCGGTGCGCCGAGGATCCCGGACAGGACCGCGTGCAGGGCGAGGCAGCCGAACGACGCGGCGACCACGATCCGCATCACCGCGACCGGGCGCGGCCGTCCCGGACCGACCGCGCCGAGGACGGCGAGAGCGACGAGGAGGTGCCCGATCCCGAGCAGCTGCCCTGCCGATCCGACGTTCTCCCACGGATCGGAGGGCCACGAGTAGTCGTACCGGTGGTCCTCGATCGCCTGCTCGCCCAGGATCGGCCCGGCGACGGCCCAGCGCTGAACGGCGGCGAGCTGCTGCAGCCCGGCCGAGGCGAGCATCAGAGCGCCGGCCGCGAGGATCCGGCTCGAGCTGCGCTCTCGGGCTCCGGGACGTCCTGACTCCGCTGCTGTCATGCGGCCACGGTAGGGGCCGGGGCGTCCGGCACGGGTGGCCGGGAGGAGAACGTCTCGCCGCGATCGGTCCGCGCGAGACGCTTGCGCGCGATCCGTCGGGACCGGCCCCGGCGCCGGTGGGGGATGCTCCGCGGGCCCGAGCCGAGGCCGACGCATCCTCCGCGCACCGGCCCCAGCCCTGTTGCGGACATGTCCTCTAGAGGCTGTTGTCGGCGGTGGGACCGGGTGCCACTGTTCGGAGACGGCCGCCCACGGTCGACCCGATCGAAGGCTCCAGCATGCGCTCTCCCTCCGCCTCCCGCCCGACCGACCCGGACGCCGGCACGGCCCGCTCGACCCCTGAGCGGAGGACGAGGCCCCGGCCGGCGCTCGGCCTGCTCGCGCTGACGGCGACCGTCGCGCTCCTCCTCGGGACCACGGCTCCCCTGTCCGCGGTCGCCGCGGCTCCCGCTGCGACCGGTGTCGTCGGCTGGGGTGACGACTCCAGCGGGCAGGTCGCTGCGCCGGCTGGGCTCACCGACGCGACGGCGATCGCCGCGGGCGGCTCCCACAGCCTCGCCCTGCGCAGCGACGGCACCGTCGCCGCCTGGGGCGAGGACAGCAGCGGGCAGGCCACCGTGCCGACCGGTCTGGACGACGTCGTCGCCGTCGACGCCGGCGTGAACCACAGCCTCGCCCTGCGGAGGGACGGGACCGTCACCGCCTGGGGCGACGACGGCGACGGGCAGGCCACGGTGCCGGACGGGCTCGCCGACGTCACCGCCATCGCTGCCGGCGGCTACCACAACCTCGCCCTGCACGGCGACGGGACCGTCACCGCCTGGGGATACGACTTCTCCGGACAGGCGACCGTGCCGGACGGGCTCAGCGGAGTCGTCGCCATCGCCGCCGGCCGATTCCACGACCTCGCGCTGCACCGCGACGGCACCGTCACCGCATGGGGATACGACGCCTTCGGGCAGACCGACGTGCCCGCGGGACTCACCGGCGTCACCGCCGTCTCCGCCGGAGCCTCCCACAGCCTCGCGCTGCGCGCGGACGGGACCGTCGTCGCCTGGGGCAGCGACAGCGACGGCCAGTCCGACGTCCCCGACGGCCTCGCGGACGTCACCGCCGTCGCCGCCGGCGGGTACCACAGCCTCGCTGTGCGCCGCGACGGCACCGTCACCGCCTGGGGCTACGACGGCTTCGGAGAGGCCTCCGTGCCGGCGGGACTCACCGGCGCCACCGCCGTGTCCGGCGGCAGCTTCCACAGCCTCGCCCTCGGCGCTCGGCCCGTCTTCACGGCCGACGCCCCTCCGGCGACGGCGCCTCTCGGAGCGCCCTTCTCCTACACCTTCGCCACCGGCGGCGCGTCGACGTTCGAGCTCGCCTCCGGGTCCCTCCCGGCCGGCCTGACCCTCACCTCCGCGGGCGTCCTCTCCGGCACCCCGACCGTCGAGGGAGCGTCCTCCTTCACCGTGTCCGCCCGCACCACCTTCGGCACCACCACCGGCACGCCCCACACCCTCGCCGTCGGACCGGCGGCGACCGCTCCGACCCTCTCGGGGACGGCCGCGGCCGGCGTGGTCGGCTCCGCCTACGACTTCACGTACACGGCGACCGGATCCCCGGCGCCGGTCGTCACCGTCGCGTCGGGCACTCTGCCTCCTGGGCTCGCCCTCGACGGCTCGGGTCGCCTCACCGGTACTCCGACCACCGCGGGGACGTACGGCTTCACCCTCCGCGCGGTGAACTCGGCGGGCACCGTCGAGGCGGCGAGCACGCTGACCGTCTCTCCGCAGAAGGCGACCACGAGGGCCGACCTGCGCGTCGACGTCTCCGCTCCGACCACGGCCGCGAAGGGGAGGACGTTCACGTACACAATCATCACGAAGAACGCCGGACCCTCCGCGTCGACGTCCGTCTTCTCGAAGGTGGTCCTCCCCCCGACGGTGCAGTTCGTCTCTGCCACGGGCTCGTACAGCCGCATCGGGAGCATCGTGATCTTCCCGCGCTCGAGTCTCGCGAACGGGCGGACCGTCACCGAGCGGATCACCGTCACGGCCACCGGCACCGGCACCGCGACCGCCTTCGCCGCCGCGTTCTCGGTCAGGACACCGGACCCGTCGATCCGGAGCAACGCCGACACCGCCGCGACGACCGTCCGCTGACCGCGGGCGCAGGAGCACGGCGGGCGGGCCTCCGGGATCGCCCGCCGTCTCGATCCGCGAGCACGGATGCACCCGGAATCCCCGTTCCCCGGCGCCCGACCCGCGGAGGGGTGCGCGGCTAGAGCACGTCCGCGATCGCGGCGAACGTCCGGTCAGGGTCCTCGAGCTGCATGTCGTGGTGCACGCCCGGGAGCCGACGCACCTGCCAGCCCCGCTGCTCGAGCCGCGCGGCCAGGGCATCCGGCAGCACCGCCGGGGACTGGTCGGAGAGCACGATCGTCGACGGGACCGTCGGCGCCTCGACCGGGACCGGGTGGAAGGCGACGTCCCGGAACACGCCGACGGCCATCCGCGCGTCGAACCGCTTCTTCGCGTCGTCGAGGAGCGCGCGGGTCTCGGGGCTGTAGGCGGCGCGGACCGCGGCGCTCGCCCGCGCCTGCCCGAGCTGGGCGATGCCGAGCGACAGGAGCGGCGCCGCCCAGAACAGCCGTCCGGCGAGGCCGCTCGTCGGGAGCGCCAGGGCGAACCCGGGATCGAGGTAGACGGCCCGGCCGGGCGCGAGTCCTGCGACGGCGCGCTGCAGCACCGCGCCGCCGAGCGAGTGGCCGACCACGCTGTCGAGTCCCGCCGGCAGCGACTCGACCAGATCGGCGGCCATGTCGTCGATCCGGTACGACCCCGCCCGCGGGCTCGCGCCGTGTCCGCGCAGGTCGACGGCCGTGACCGTGTAGCGGCCGTTCGCGACGAGCCGCTCGACGAACGGCCCCCAGGTCGCCGCCGACGCACCGAGCCCGTGCACCAGCCCGACGTGTCGTGGTCCGGATCCGGTGGTGAGGGTCTGCAGGCGCATCCCCTGATCCTGCCGGAGACGGCGCCTGAGGCGGAGGCGCCGGGCGGATGCGGAGCCTGCTGCTGCACCCTCTGCGTCGACGATCGCGCCACATCTCCTGCCATCGAGGTGTGCGCTCTTGACTCCGCCGATGAGCGCTGGGAGGTTCTCCAGATGCGGTGGCACTCCGCCGTCCGCCCGAGCAGCCGGCCGAAGAGAGGACCTCCATGACAGCGACGAGCAGAGCCACGGGAACGGTCGGCCGGACCGCCGTCGTCTTCGGGGCGGCGGGTCTCGTCGTCGGGGCCGTCGTCGGCGGAGCCGCCGTCTTCGGAGCGGGGCTCCTCCTCGACGACTCGAGATCGAGGATCACGATCCGGGACGTCACCCGCGCGGAGCTGGACGGACTCGAGCGCGCTGCCGCTCCGAGCAGGGAGGCCTGCGGAGATCGTCGTGGGTGCGTGGAGGGCGTCGACGGGCCCGGGGCGTCGATCCACCGCTACCACTCCCTCGATCTCGCGCGGCAGGCGACGGTGTACAACACGAGGGACGTCTACCGGTCGGACCGGCTCGTCGTCGAGTTCGAACCGGATCTGGGCCCCGATGAGCGGCACGACCTGATCCAGGTGATCGAAGGGACCTGGACCGGGAGCAGCGACTGACGGGCGTGAAGCGAGCCGCCCGGACGGCGTCGACGGGCGACCGGAGGACCGGGGCCCTCGACTACTCGCTCAGCGCCGATCCTCCTCCGGAATGCCCACCGGACAGGGGCCTCCGCAGGGGGTCCGCTCCGGTGCGGTCCGGTCCTACGCTCGCCCCATGCACCTCCGCACTGTCGCGATGAGGCCCGGTGCCGCCGCGCTCGGGCCGGCCGGCGCGCCGCCACGGACCGCGCTGGACGACGTGCTCGCCCACCTGGTCGCGGCGCTGGCGATCGGATCCGGCCTGCTGCTGATCCCGACGGGCGTCGGCGGAGTACCGCTGCTCGCCACCGGAGCATCCGGAGCGAGCGCCTTCGAGGCCTGGACGCTGATCCGCACCACCGTGGCGCTGCAGGTCGGCATCGCCGTGCTCGCGATCGGTCTCGGCGCCGTGGCGCGGACGCGCGGACCCGCGGGGACCCGAGCGGAGCGCTGGTGCGTGGTCGCCGCGGTGAGCGCCGCGATCGGCGTGGTGCTGCTGGTCGTGCCGCCGGTCTGAGCACCCCCGGGGAGCGTCGCCCACCAGCTTGTCCGGGTCGCCGCGCGCGCCCGTGACCGGACCGTCACCTCGCGCCGCGCGGCGTGATCGGATCGTTGCAGGATCCGGCACCGGCTGAGGTTCCGCATAGGACACACTCAGCGACAGGGGGCGAGCGTCCCCCGCTCATGGGGAAGCCGACCGCGATCAGCGGCTCGGAGGAAGCAGGAATCGTGCGCTCTGCGCGACGACGCCACGGCGTCACCGTCATCACCACTGCGGCACTGCTGGGGGCGCTCGCGTTCCCGTCCGTCGCTCTGGCCACCGAGGTCGTCCCGGACGCCGCCTCGAGTCCTGCACCGGCCGAGCCGGCTCCCACCGCGGAGCCGACCGCGACTCCGGAGCCCACGGCGACGCCGCAGCCGGCCTCGACTCCGGCGCCCACTCCGGCTCCGACCATCGCGCCCGTCGAGAGCGCGCAGTCGCCCCTGGCGATCGCCCTCGACCGCACCACCTACGAAGCGGGCTCGGCGTTCTCCGCGATCCCGTCGGCGGAGGGCTGGGCCGGCGGCCTGGACGTGTCCGGGACCGGTTTCCAGCCCGGCACCGTCGCCGTCGTCGTGCTCCGCGACGGCGACTCGGAGGAGGCCGTCACCACCAGCGTGATCACCTCCTCCGGCGAGCTCCGCCTCCAGGACTGGCTCCCCACCGACGCGGACGGCGTCGCGGTGGACCCCCACCTCCCGCTCCCCGGCGAGACGATCTCCGTCGTCGCGGAGGGACTCGACGCCTCGGGCGCCCGTGTCGCCTCCGATGCCGTCGAGCTGACCGTGACGCAGCCCGACACGAGCGTCGTCTTCCAGAACCGGGAGGACGGCGGGGTGCTCCCGGCCGGTGCGGATGTCCAGGTCGGTGAGTTCCGGATCTACGGCGTCGTCGCCTCGTTCCGCGGATTCGACCGCGGCGAGGACGTGTCCGTCACGCTCACCGCGCCCGACGGCAGCACCTCCGCCCTCGTGCCCCCCGCGCCGACCCCGCTCTCGGGCGAGGCCTTCGTCCTGCTCGACGCCGACACCATGGCGGACCAGCTGGGCACCTTCACCGTCACCGCCACGGGAGAGACCAGCGGACGCTCCGTGACGTCGTCGCTGGAGCAGGTCCCCTCACGCACCGCGATCCGGATCTGGCCCCAGGGGGCTTCGCCCGAGCCCGCCCCGGCGGACGGACAGCCCACCAGCGGTGGCGCTCTCCTCGGCTTCGGCGCTGACGAGACCGTGTCGATCGGCGTCTTCTCGACCTCGGGTGCGCGCCAGACGCTCACGGGCGGCGGCTCGAGCCTCGAGGTCGGCGTCGACGCGCTCGGCTGGAGCCTGATCTCCCTCGGCCAGTACCCGCTGCAGGACCCGGCGAGCGAGATCTACTGCGTCATCGCCCGCGGCACGTCGAGCGGTCTCGTGGCGAGCACCTCCTACGACTACACCCTGACGGAGGAGGACCCGATCGCCGGAGAGGCCGACTGCTCCGCCGCGGTCGCCGCGGTCACGGCGCACCCTGTCGGCGCCGGGTCCGCAGTGCACCCGGCCGGCTCCGGACCCGCGGCGCAGACGGGCGGCCACCGCCCCGTCCTCGCCTCGACCGGCGTCTCGACGACCGCGCCGCTCGCCCTGGCCGCCTTCGGCATCCTCGGCGGTCTCGCCCTGACGGTGCGCCGCCGCCGCGCGTAGACGGCCGCGCACCGCGCACGACGAAGGCGCCCGGGCACACCGCCCGGGCGCCTTCGTCGTCGCGAGACCTGTCGGGTCAGTCGGACGGCACCGCGCAGGTCTCCTCCGCCGCGGTCTGGCCCGGAGCGTCGACGGCGACGGGAGCGGGATCCGTCGGAGCCGCGCCGCCCTCCGCGGGCGCCTCCGCCGCGGGCGCCTCCGCTGCGGGCGCCTCCTCCGCCGGAGCGTCGGATGCGAGGGTCACCGGCTGGTCGGTGAGGACGCGGTTCATCAGCTCGGCCCCGACCTCGGCGTTGGGCACGACCTTGCCCGGGTAGTCCGGGTCGTCGAGCGCCGGGTACTGCACGAAGACCATCTTCGAGAGGTCGACGTCCTTCAGCGCGAGGGCGAGCGAGATCATCGTCGCCGGGCTCGTGAGCGACGTCGACAGGTGCACGTTCGACGAGGTCGCCTGCGCGAGTCCGTAGAGGGCGGGGATGTTCGAGAGGGTGTCGGCCGAGCGGACGGTGCGCATCAGCGAGGCCAGGTACTGCTGCTGCGACGAGATGCGGCTGAGGTCGCTCTGGTCGCCGACGCCGTGGCGGCTGCGGAGGAACGAGAGGGCCATCGACCCGGAGACGGTGGAGGTGCCGGCGGGCAGGTCGAGGCCCGAGTCGGTGTCGAGGATCGGACCCGTGAGGCAGATCGGGACGCCGCCGACGGCGTTGCTCATCTCGATGACGCCGTTGAAGGACACCCAGCCGGCGTAGGGCACCGTCAGGCCGGTGAACTGCTGCAGGGTGTCGTTGACGCAGGCGAGCCCGCCGTACTGGAACGCGGAGTTGAGCGGGACACCGGCGGCGGCCTCGGTGACGACGCCCGTCTCGGGGTCGGTGCAGGCGGGACGGTCCAGGATCAGGTCGCGCGGGAAGCTGATCACCGTCGCGCTGCGGTGGTCGGCCGAGACGTGGAGCAGGATGTTCACATCGTTCAGCGTGTCGTCGCGGACGCCGAAGGAGTCGCCCTGCGTGGCGTCGTTGTCGGTGCCGACCACCAGGACGTCGAAGCCGCCCTCGACCGCGCCCATCTGCACGTTCCCGGCGGTGGGAGGAGCGACGCCCAGATCGACCGCGTTGTCGGCGACGTTCCGGCTGATGCTCACCGTCGCGATCGCCACGAGCGAGGTGGCGCTGACGGCGAGGACGCCGACCACCGCCGCGATCCCGACCACCACTGTCCGCACCCCGGACCGCCGCCGGAGCCGCCCGTGCCGCACCGCGCGCTCGTGAACCCTCATGCGCTCCCACCCCTCACCCCGCCCGCCCGTTCGCCGACGCAGTCGCTCGCCAGTGTAGGCAGGCCCCCTCCGATGCGGCGCGGAACGGCCCTGCTACCGTCGTGCGCGCATCGAGGAGCGGAGGAGGAGCCGTGGAACGCCGAGTCGTCGATCCCGTCACGCAGGTCGAGTGGATCGTCCCGCCGTTCGCGACGGAGGAGGACACCCTCGCCCGCGCGCGGGCCGATCGGGAGGGGCGGCTCGCCGACCTCCGCCTGTACCCGGACCACTGCGCGGAGTATCCGCTCTGGGCGGTCGACGGCCCGATCGACGACCCGGGTGCGATCGGCGTCCCGGAGGCCCTGCACGGACCGCTGCTCCGCTGGCAGGAGCTCTGGGCTGCCGGATGCGACGTGTTCGAGGGCTGGAGGAGCGCCGAGGCGGAGGAGCACTGGCTCGCCCTCGGCCGGGAGCTGCACACCGAGCTCGAGGCCGCCCTCTGGCTGACGACCCGGGTGCTCGCCTGCTTCTGAGGACTGCTGCCCGGGCATCCGCGCAGAAGCCGCCGGCGCAACCCGTCCCCGGACCGGCCCCCGCGTGCCTACCCTGGACGGTGCGCTCTCCTCGTCTTCTGCAGCAGGTCGTCGGCAAGCTCGGCGGGCAGCGGCCCGCGGCCCCGGTGAGCCGTCGAGCGCAGCGCGCGCTCCTCGCCGAGCAGACGGTCCGCGGGGTGCTCGAGCTGGCCGTGCGACTGGGCGAGACGCTGCTCTCGCTGGGGTCCGCGGCCGCCGAGGTGACCGAGACGATCCAGCGGGTGTGCCGCGCCTACGGCATCGAGTGCCAGGTCGACCTCACCTTCACGTCGATCCTGGTCGTGCACGACGGAGGCGACGACTCCCCCAGCGTGAGCGTGCTGCGCGTCGTCCCCTCCCGCAGCGCCGACTACGAGCGGCTCGCCCGCGTGACGGCGCTCGTCACCGCCATCACCGAGGGCTCGCCGGAGGTGCGCGTCGCCGACGCCGTCGACTCCGCCGAGGCCCGCGAGGAGGCCCGCCACCAGTTCGAGGCCGCGCACGATCGGCTCGACGCGATCCTCGTCCAGCCGCACCGCTACCGCCGCGGAGTCGTCACCCTCACGCTCGCGCTCATGGCGGCGGGCGTCGCGCTCCTGCTCGGGGGCGGACCCCTCGTCGTGCTCCTCGCCGCCGCGACGGCCGCCGCGATCGACCTGGTCAACCAGCTCCTCGCCCGCTGGGGTCTGCCCGCCTTCTTCCAGCAGATCGCGGGCGCCGCGCTGGCGACCGGAGTGGCGGTGGTGCTGCTCGCGGTCGTGCCGCGGCTGCCCGTGGAGCTGGCGGTGCTGCCGCCCGCGCTCGTCGTCGCGTCGGGGGTGGTCGTGCTCCTCGCCGGGCTCTCGTTCGTGGGAGCGGCGGACGACGCGATCAACGGGTTCCCGATCACCGCGGGCGGCCGGCTGCTCGAGGTCGGGCTGCTGACGCTGGGCATCGTCGTCGGCATCGCCGTGGTGCTCGACGGCGCGCGCTCGCTCGGGGTCGAGCTGGTGCTGGTCGACTCCTACGCCCGCCCCTGGCCGGCCGCTGTGCAGGTGCTCGGCGCCGGGGTCGCGGCCGGCGCCTGGGCGCTCTCGTCGCACACCCCGCCGCGGCCCGCGCTCATCGCCGCCCTCACCGGAGCCGGCGCGTTCCTCGTCTCCGACTCGCTGACCACCTCGGGCTTCGCGCCGCTCATGGCCAACGCCCTCCCGGCGCTGGCGATCGGCCTGCTCGGCGAAATGCTGGCCGAGCGGATGCGGGTGCCCGCCGTGGTGACGACCGCGTGCGCGATCGTCCCCCTCCTGCCCGGCCTCACCCTCTACCGCGGCGTCCTCGGCCTCACCTCGAACGCCGGCCCGAGCGCCGGGATCGAGCTCCTGCTCCAGGCGGGCATGATCGCGCTGGGCCTCGCCGGCGGAGTCACGCTCGGCCGGATCGCCTACCGCCGCCTGCGCACCCCGATCGTGCGGGCGGTGGCGCCGGTCCGCGCCCGGACCCGCCGGGACCGCGGGATCGAGCAGGCCCTCGCCGCCGACGTCCTCTACCCCGACGGCGCCGAGGCCGGGCAGGCGGACACCGCGCAGGTCGTCACGGCGCCGGGCAGCGGATCCGGCCTCACGGCGTCCGACCCGTCGGCGCCGGCCGCGGTCGACCCCGCACCGCTGCCCGACGAGCCGGCGCCGGCCGCCGAGGAGCCGTTCACCCGCACCGGGATCGTCCCGATCGTCAGCACGATCGGCGTGACGGAGCCGGTGCCGATCGTCACCGAGGAGGATCCGGCCGACCGGGGCTGACGACAGGGCCTGCTCCCGTGGTCGGCTCCTCGCCGCAGAGGGAGGCGCCGCGCCGGTCAGTCCGCGTGGCCCCGCACGACCGCGGTCCGGCGGGTGTCGATCACGATCACCGAGCCGAGCACGATCAGGGCGAGCGACACCGAGGCGAGCGTGTCGGTCAGCCAGTGGTGGCCGAGGTAGAGCCGCGCGACGATCTGGCCGGCGATCATCCCGAGCGAGAGCGCGAAGCCCCCGATCATGCAGCTCCGGGAGGAGCGGCGGGAGGCGAGGAGGAACGTGGTGATCAGGAAGAAGTCGCTCACGCCGGTGACGTGGCCGGAGGGGAACGAGAAGGTCCCGTCGGGCCCGAGCAGCATGTACTCGACCGGCGGGCGCATCCGCATCACGAGGTGAGCGGCCAGCTGCACGCTGACCATCCCGACGAGCATGCCGCCGGCCAGGAGGATCGGCCGCCAGAGGTGCCGCGCGAGGACGAACCAGAGCACGAGCACCGCCAGGATGATGACCGGCAGGTAGACCGGCCCGAAGACGGTGGCGAGCGCGTCCATCACGACCGTGCCCTCGGCGGAGCGCTTCTCGCGGAACCACTCGGCGACGACCGGATCGAGGACGGTGAGGCCGGTGCCGCTCGCGACCTGCGCGGTGAAGGCCGCGAAGAGGACGACGCCGACGCCGATGAGGCCGAAGCCGGCCCGGTCGAGGCCGCGGCGCGCCTCCGGGGCCATCACGCGCTCCTCCACGAGGAACCGCTGGTGGAAGCGGGCGCGGCGCGAGAGGGCGGGGGTGCTCATCCGCTCACCCTAGGGCTGCGGAGGCGCCGCCGACCGGGCCGTTCGCTCAGCGTCCTGCCGCGTAGTGCGTCTGGATCTGCTCCGGCGTGAGGACCGTCGAGTACACCGCGGCGTAGCGCAGGCTCCCGCCGAAGTACGAGGAGCCGACGTTCGGCCACTGGCCGCCCAGGCTGTCGTATCCGATCTTCCAGGTGCCCGTCGTGTTCTCGGCCGTGCGGTACGTGCTGTTCGAGGCGACCTTCACGCCGTCGACCCAGAGCGCGATGCCCGCCGTCGGCGAGAGCGTGGAGACGACGTGGTGCCAGAGCCCGTCGTTGACGGCTCGGGTGCTCGTGATGGTCTGCGCGGCGCCGTTGTAGACGCCGAAGACGAGCTTGCCGTCGGCACCGATGTAGGTGTGGCGGTCGTACTGGCCGCCGGGAGCGGTGGCGCCCGCGCTGAAGCTGAAGAGCTTGCCGCCGGCGTTCGTGGTCTTGAACCAGATCTCGGTGCTGAAGGTGCCGGGGTTCCTGATCTCCAGCGGCGTGCTCAGGTACTGGTTGGTGCCGTTCGGCGTCCACGAGCCGCCCGCGTCGCGCGGGCAGGCCTTGGGCGTCGCGGCGGAGCTGACCATCGCGGTCGGGAAGAGGCTGGTGGAGCGGTAGGTGCCCGGGTACTGGCCGGAGTCCGTGTCGGGCGCGGTCGTCGATCCGCTCGGCTGCGCGAGCGTGTAGGCGAAGAGCGCGGCCCCGCGGTCGGCGGCGAGGGCGCCGTCGCAGGTGAAGAACGCGGCGGCGCTGCCGACCGTGTTGGTCGAGTTCAGGATCGAGGCGGTGTACGCGCCGGAGGTGGCAGGGGCGGTGAGCAGCACGGCGGCCAGGGCGGCGGCGGCGAGGGCGGCGACGACAGACCTCGGGCGGGCGAGGAGGGTGCGCAGCCGCGCGGCCGGCGAGGCGGCGGAGAGGCGGTGCCGGCTCATGCCGTCTCCTCCTCGCGGGCGGCGCGGCGGCCGCGCTCGGCGGTCCGCTCCGGCTCGCCGGGGAGGCCGACGAAGACCGTGTAGAGCACCGGGATCGCGCAGAGCAGGACGAAGAGGACCCAGCCCCAGAACGGCAGGTGCAGAGCGGAGGAGAGGGCGTAGGCGTCTCCGTCGTGCGCCGGGATCTGCAGGCGGCCGACCTGTCCGGAGACCAGGTCGACGGGGTCGGCTCCCTCGGCGCTCACGCGGATGGGGAGGACGCCCGTCGAGACGAGCGTGGCGTTCGTCGTGCCGCTGTCGACCGTGGCCTCGAGGACGACGATGCCGACGAGCGGGCGGAGCACGAAGACGGTGACGGACGCGACGAGCGAGAGGCCGAGGATCCGCATCGACGCCCGCTGGGTGGGCGAGGCGATGAAGCGGGTGAGCAGCTGCACGAGGACGGCGCCGATGATCAGCAGCGGCAGGCCGCGCACGAGCCAGCCGAGCACCGGCAGCGCCGTGGTGACGACTCCGATGAGCTGGTCCTGGCCGGTGGCCCACGGATCGACGGCTCCGTTGATGTCGCCCTGGGTGCGGAGCGTGCCGTCGTCGGCGATCTCGACGACCCGGTGGGTGTAGGTCTCGTCGGGCGTGGTGGTGGGGTGGAAGCTGACCGCGTCGCCGACCCGGACGTCCTCGAGGGCCGTCGGCTCGGTGAGGACGAGGGTGCCGACCGGGGCGGCCGTGCCCATGGAGGGCGTCTGCACGATGAACCAGCGTCCGCCGGACGCGTGGAACAGGAGCGCCGCCGCGACCAGGACGGCCAGCAGAGCGGTCGTCGTCCCGATCAGGGCGGTGCGGAGGAGGGACCGGCGGGGGCGGTCGGTGCGGGGGCGGGCCGTCGGGGCGGTCGACTCGGGCGTCGCGGGCGACTCGGGGAGGCGGAGGTCGGCGGTGTCGACGAGGGTCATCGTGTCCGCCTCCTCCGGCGTGGTGCGAGCGGGGCCGTGGGGGGCCGGCCCCGCTCGCGGTTCAGGGTGTGGGTGGTGGGGGTGGGGGGATCTCGGGGGGAGAGGGGTTCTCGGGGGCGTGCGCCGTGCGGCGCGGTTCTCGGGGGGAGAGGGGGGGTTCTCGGGGCGGTGCAGGAGGAGCGCTGCGGGACGCTCCTCCCCCGGCCCGTCGCGCGGGGGCGCTCCGGGCCGGGTGGGGAGGGGATCAGCTCGCGAAGGTCCAGGTGAGCGGGAGCGAGGCGGACAGGCCCTGGTAGGCGTTGGTGGCCGACGAGTCGAGGGTCACGGCGATGGAGAAGGGGGTGGAGGTGCCGGGGGTGACCGGGGCGGTGTTGAGGGTCTTGACGGCCGAGCCGGCGAGGGTCGCGGCAGTGCCGGTGAAGACGGTGGTCCCGCCGGAGGTGATCACGACGTTGAGCTTGCCGCAGAAGTCGGTGGCGGAGCCGGAGGCGCCGGCCGCGACGTTGTTGCTCTGCGAGCAGGTGGCGCCGGGGGTCAGCGTGAAGGTGTTGGCGTTGACGGTGCCGGTGTTCTTCAGCGTGATCGCGGTGGTGACGGTCTGGCCGGGGACCATCGTGGTCGATCCGCCGAACTTGTTGATGGTCGCGCAGGTCGCGGTGTTGGTGCTGATCGAGCCGCCGTCGGTGCTGAGGCAGGTGATGGGGCTGGCGCCGGTCGACTTCTCCTCCATGACGAGCGAGCCGGAGGCGGCGGTGTTGCCGGTGTTGGAGATGCTCGCGACGAAGCCGGACAGGGTGCCGGACATCGAGACGGAGAGGAGAGCGGCGGCGGCGATGCTCGTCGCGATGGCGAGGGGAGCGAAGCGGACGCGCTTGGACTTGGCGGTGTGGGTCGACATGGCAGGACTCCTGATCGGGTGGGGCGGGCTGATGCTGAAGGGGGAGGGTCCGGCTGGTGGTCCGCCGAACTCGATTGACCGCTAAGTTACTTGATGGCCAAGATACATTGCAATCGTTTTTTCACCCCCTGTCCGGGTGACAGGCCGGGACCCCCGAGGGCGACCCGTACGATGACCCCAGCCCTACCCCGAGAAGGACGAATGACCACCGAGAGACCGACCCCGCGCGACGTCGACCAGGACGCGCCCGCCGTGCAGCTGCGGCAGTCGCTCCGCCTGCTCGAGAACGCGCAGCGGCACCTCCGCGCGAGCATCGCCGCCGGCGTGGGCGTGGGCATCTCGGAGCTCACCGCGCTCGAGATCCTCGGCGAGTCGCCCGACCTCACGCCGAAGTGGCTGGGTCTCGAGCTCTCCCTCTCGACGGGCGCCGTGACCGCGCTCCTCGACCGGCTGGCGACCGCCGGCCACGTCGACCGGCTCGCCAACCCGCAGGACCGCCGCAGCGTCCTCCTGCGCCTCACCGCCTCCGGGAAGCAGCTGCTCGCGCAGGTGGACGAGCGCTACGACGAGGTCAGCGCGGAGGTGCTGAAGGCCTCCCCCGGGCTGAACGGCATGGCGGACGACCTGGCGCGTGCCGCCGCGGTCATCACCGCGCACACGATCCGCTGATCCGCGCCAGTCGCTAGGAGTCCAGCGCCCGGGTCAGGGTCCAGACGTTGCGCCCCTCGGAGCGCTCGTGCTCGAACGTGGTCGTCAGCGCCTGGATGAGGGCGAGCCCGCGGCCCGACTCGGCGAAGACGTCCGGCATCTCCCGCGGCCCCGTGCCGATGTCCGGAGGATCGGCCGTGTCGACCAGCTCCGCGTGGATCGCGTCTCCCTCGACGCGCACGACGAGGCGGCAGACGATCGTCGTCGTCGACGTCGCGTGCTGGATGACGTTGTCGACCAGCTCGACCAGCGCCGTCTCGACGGCCATGCGGTCGCGGGTCGGCAGGTCCGGGCGCTCGCCCCAGAGCTCGGCGAGCATCTCGTGGACGACCTCGGTGTCGTCCGGGGGCGTGCGGAACCCGACGCTGCGCTCAGTCACGGTACGCGTCGCCGGCCGTGTCGAAGAGGGTGAGCACCCGGTCGAGGTTGGACAGCTGCAGCACCATCACGACCTGCTCGCTGGGCGCCGCGATCCGCAGGTCGCCGCCCGCCTGCCGCGCGGTCTTGAGAGCGCCGACCAGGGCGCCGAGGCCGGAGGAGTCCATGAACGTCACCGCGCTGAGCTCGACGACGATGCGGGGGCTGCCCTCGTCGATCGCCCGGCGGACGGCCGAGCGCAGCTCCGGAGCCGAGGCCGCGTTGAGCCGCCCCTCCCCCCGCAGCACGGCGATGTCGGGGGCGATCGTCTCGGTCGTGAACGTCATGCGGGGTCCTTCTCGGCGGAGCGGTCGGCGCCCGTGCGGGTCAGCACGAGGGCGGTGATGTCGTCGGACGCGGAGCCGGAGGCGGCGAGCGCCCTCAGCGCCTGCAGGAACGCGGCGGTGTCGGCGGAGTCGCGGGCGAGATCGACCGCGCGCGCCAGGGACTGCAGCGTCCCGTCGTAGAGGTCGAGGACGCCGTCGGTGAAGGCCAGGAGCGAGTCGCCGACCGCGAGCTCCACGGTCTGGGTGATCCAGCCGCCGTCCTCCGCGATGCCCAGCGGGAGGCCCAGTGCCGCGAGCCGCTGGAATGAGCCGTCGGCGCGGAGGAGGACGGTGAGCCCGTGGCCCGCGTCGACGAAGTCGATCCGGCCGGACGCGGTGTCGAGGCGCCCGTGGAAGAGGGTCGCGAAGGTCTCGGTGGCCGTGAAGTCGTCGTGCAGCTGGGCGCTCACCGCGCTGACGACCGCGTCGGGGTCGCCGCCCAGGCGCGCCCGGAACGCGGAGCGGATCGAGGCGGCCACGATCGCCGCTGCCGTCCCCTTGCCCATCACGTCCACGAGGGTCAGGTCGACCGTCTCGTCGTCGCCGCGCCAGCTGTAGAAGTCGCCGGTGATCGTCCACCGCGGCAGCGAGAGCCCCGAGAGCTCGTAGCCGGCGGGGTGGTGGAGGGAGGAGGGAGCCATCTGCGTCTGCATGTCGGCGGCGCGGTCGCGCTCCGCCGTGTCGCGCAGCTCGCGCTCGACCCACTCGCCGAACTCCTCGAGCAGCTGCCGCTCGTCCGGGGTGAGGCTCCGGGGCACGAAGTCGATGAGGCAGAGGGTGCCCAGCTGCAGGTCGCCCTCGACCGACAGCGGCCGCCCGGCGTAGAAGCGGACGTGCGGGTACCCCGCGACGTGCTCGTGCCCGACCCACGCCTCGTCGGCACCGAGGTCCGGCACGACGAAGGTGGTGCGCTTCTCGAGCGTCGCGTCGCAGAAGGTGCCGGCGCGCGGGTAGGCGAGCACGGCGTCCGGACGCTGTGGGGACTTCGTGAACAGCGTGGTGTCGTCGAGGAAGTGGATCTCGGCCACGGGCACGCGGAACAGCTCCTCGGCCATCCGCGTGATCCGGTCGAAGCGCTCCTCCGGAGCCGACCCCATCATCTCGAGCGCCTCGAGCGCCACCAGCCGCGGATCCTGCTCGGCCTCGATCATCCGTGCCCCCTTCCCCCTGCGCGCCGCGCCGGGACTCCCCGGAGCGCACACGCACCTCCGACCGTATCGCCCCGCCTGACGGGTGGGGGACCTTCGGCGCCTCTGTACCCCTCACGGGGTACGGCTGTCGCAGATCGCGCGGTCGGGAGCGTCGGCGGTGGCCGATCCCGGCCGTCCTCGCCTCCGTCTCTTGCCGCCGGACGGAGCGGACCCCTACTCTTCACCCGACGCTCCCCCGGCGACCCGCGAGCACCCGAAGCCCGCAGGCTCGTGGGCGTCGCCTCAGGAGCGCCCGTGCCCACCCAGCCGCGTCCCCTCCGCCGAACGCGCGCGGAGACGAACCGACCCTCTCGATCCGACGCGCCCCGGCGCGGGAGCCCGCTCGCTGCGGCGCTCCTGCTGGTGACCGCCCTGATCCTCCCGCTCGCCGCCGCGCCGACCGCGTCCGCCGTCGACTCGGCGGGCGACGAGTACGACGCGATGCGCCTCGGCCTCGTCGCCGATCTGACGGGCACGATCCCCGGCAGCCTGAGCGTCGGCGGCCTCGCCGCGGCGAAGGGCCGCCTCGTCGCTGAGGCCGAGGGCTACTGGTCGACGCTCGAGACCGGCGGCGGCGAGCCCTGGCCCGACCTGGTCACGGGCACCTCGGCGGTGGAGGTGTGGGCCGCCTACAAGCGGGTCACCGTCCTCGCGACCGCGCTGAAGACCCCCGGGACCGCCCTCACCGGCGACCCGGCGCTCCTCCGCGACGTCGTCACGACCGCCGACTGGCTCTCGGCGAACCGCTACAACCGCTCGACCACCGGCACCTCCCGCTGGTGGGAGCAGCAGATCGGCATCCCGCTCGAGCTGAACAGCATCACCGCCCTCCTCTACCCCGACCTCTCGGCGGCGCAGGTGCAGGCCTACCTGTCGGCCTCGACGCGCTTCGCCGACACCGTCACCCGGACCGGCGCCAACCGCGTCTGGACGGCGGCGGTCATCGCCGGGCGGGCGGTGCTGCTGAAGCAGCCGACGAAGATCGCGGAGGCGGCCGCCGGCATCGACCCGGCGCTGCGGACGGTGGCGTCCGGCGACGGCTTCCACGCCGACGGCTCCTTCGTGCAGCACAGCGTCTTCGCCTACAGCGGCGGGTACGGGCTCTCGATGCTCGACACCCTCGACGACCTGTACGCGCTACTCGACGGCTCCCGCTGGGAGATCACGAGCCCGGAGGCGCTCGGCGTGTACGACCGGCTCGCCTCCTCCTTCGCCCCCGTCACCTGGTGCGGCGCCGTGATGTCGACGGTCCGCGGCCGCGAGACCGCGCGGGCGGAGTCGGAGGACGGCGACGTCGGCGTCCAGCTGCAGGCGGCGGTGCTGCGCCTCGCCGACAGCGCCCCGCCCGCGGCCCGGACCCGGACGAACGCGCTGGCGAAGAGCTGGCTGGCCTGCAACGCCGGCAGCCCCGTGAGCATCGAGACGGCCGGATCCGTCAGCGACGTCGTGCGCGCGCGGCTCGTCCTCGCCGACACGGGCCTGACCGCGACCCCGATCGGCTCGGGCGTCCGGGCCTTCGCCGGCATGGACCGCTTCACGCGGACCACGGCGACCTCGGGCTTCGCCGTCGGCCTGTCGAGCACGCGGATCGCCCGCTACGAGTCGCTCAACGGCGAGAACCGCAGCGGCTGGTACACCGGCGACGGAGCGACGTCGCTCCACCTGGGCAGCGGGCGCCAGTACGACGACGGCTACTGGACCACGGCGAACCCGTACCGGATGCCCGGCACCACCGAGGACACGATCGTCCGGAGCGCGGGCGAGGGCGCGTCGTCCCGCCCGACGACGACCTTCACCGGGAGCCTCGAGAGCCCGTCGCGGCGGACGGGGATCGCGGCGCTCGACTTCGACGCGGCGTCGGTGAGCCTGGTCGCGAAGAAGGCCTGGTTCACCTTCGACGACGAGATCCTCGCGCTCGGCTCCGGGATCACGGCGACCGACATGTCCGGGACCGGCTGGGACGGGGCGCGCCGGCGCGCGGAGACGGTGATCGACGACCGCCGCGACCTCGCTCCCGATGCGAGGCTCCGCGTGGACGGCGTCCTCCGCGGTGCGGAGGCGACCGCCACGAGCACCGCCCGCTGGGCCTCGATCACCGGCTCCGCGGAGTCGGTGGGCTACGTCTTCCCGACGCCGATCGCCCTGACCGCGCAGGGGCGGACCCGCACCGGAGCCTGGAGCGCCGTGAGCGCCGCCGGTCCGACGGCGCCGGTGACCGGCCACTACTACTCCCTCACGACGAGCCACGGCACGAACCCGACCGGCGCCTCGTACGCGTACACGGTCCTCCCCGGCGCCTCCGAGGCGGCGACCGCCGCGTACGCGGTGGACCCGGACGTGACCGTGCTCAGCAACACCCCCCAGCTGAGCGCCGCCCGCGACCGCTCGACCGGCACCGTGAGCGCCGTGTCGTGGAAGGCCGGGACCACGAGCCCCGTGCTCGTCGGAGGCACCCGGGTCGCGAGCATCACCGGCGCCGGACTGGTCTCGATCCGGGAGGACGCGGACACGGTGACCGTCTCGACCGTCGACCCGACGCAGGTCTCGACGAGCGCGCTCACCGTGACGCTCGCGCGGCCGACCGCGGGCACGGTGTCCTCGAGCGCCGCCTTGAGCGTGACGAGCAGGACGAGCACCGCGACGACGATCACGTTCCGGCCGAGCGGGCTGAAGGGAGCGACGGCGTCCATCGTGCTCGCGAAGAGCGCCGCCACCCCGGTATCGACGGCCACGCCCACGCCGACCGCGACCGCCGCGCCGACCTCGACCTCCACGCCGACCGCCACCGCGACTCCGCTCGCCGCCGTCGGGGCCGGCACCCACCAGAACGGCTCGCCGGCCGTCGCCGACACGGGCACCTGGTCCACGACCTCCTCCTCCGCGGACAGCGGCGGCGGCGTCTCCTTCTCGTCGACGGGGGGCGCCTCGGCGACCCTCCGCTTCACCGGCACCGGAGTCTCGTGGGTGAGCCGCCGGTCCAGCACGTCCGGGATCGACGAGGTCCGCCTCGACGGCGTCCTCGTGGCCTCGGTCGACCGCTACAGCGCCACCACCCGCTCCGCCCAGACCGTCTGGACCAGCGGCATCCTTCCCGCCGGCACCCACACCGTCACGATCACCCGCGGCAGCACGCGGAATGCGGCGGCGACCGGGGGCAACCTGATCCACGACGCCTTCGTCGTGAGGGGCTGACCGCCCGGCTATCACCGGCCGCGGTGCCTGGCCAGGCCCTCGCCCGGTGGCGGGCGGGCCCGTAGCGTCGCCCGGACCGATCGACCCGCCGGGGTCACGGCGAGAGGACGCGCCATGAGCAGCACGAGCGACATGATCCGGAGCCACCCCGAGGAGCTGCGCGGCGTCGATCCGGAGGTCCTGGCCGAGTGCATCGACGCGTGCGGCGCCTGCGCACTCACCTGCACCGCCTGCGCCGACGCGTGCCTCGGCGAGGAGTCGGTCAACGAGCTGGTCCACTGCATCCGCTCCGACCTCGCCTGCGCCGACGTGTGCGCCGCGACCGGCGCCGTGCTCTCCCGCCGCGGCGTCGTCGGATCCGCGGCCGTCCGCGCCCTCGTCGAGGCCTGCCTCCTGGCCTGCCGCGCCTGCGCCGACGACTGCGAGCAGCACGCCGGGATGCACGAGCACTGCCGGATCTGCGCCGAGGCCTGCCGCCGCTGCGAGCAGGCGTGCGAGAGGCTGCTCGCGCAGCTCTGAGCGCGGGCTCCACCGCGGGCACCTCCCCCACCGGACTCGACGGGCGGCTGTCAACCGTCCTGCCCTGAGCGTCCGGCGCTCCTACGGTCGGTGGCGAGCACGGCGTCGTCGGGGCTCGGAGCGATCACAGGCGGTCCTTCCGTCCCCGACGATCCGCAGACGCTCGAGATGGAGGACGACCGTGGCCCAGACCAGCACCGAGCGCGACCGCACCGCGCCCGACCCCGACGACTCCCGCAAGCCCGACGGACCGACCGAGGTCACCAAGCGCTCGTGGGGCTACGTCCTCAAGAAGACGCTCCGCGAGTTCGGCGCCGACCAGTGCACGGACATCGCGGCCGGACTCACCTACTACGCCGTCCTCGCGCTGTTCCCCGGGCTGCTCGCGATCGTCTCCATCCTCGGCCTCTTCGGCCAGGCCGAGACCACGACCGACACCGTGCTCGAGATCGCCGGCGGGTTCGTCTCGGCCGACGTCCTCGACACGGTCCGCGGCCCCCTGCAGGAGCTCACTTCCAGCCCCGCCGCCGGTCTGGCGTTCGTCACCGGTGTCCTCGGCGCCCTCTGGTCCGCCTCCGGCTACGTCGGCGCGTTCGGGCGCGGCATGAACCGCGTCTACGAGATCGACGAGGGCCGCCCGATCTGGAAGCTGCGCCCCACGATGCTCGCCGTCACCCTCGTGACGGTCCTCCTGCTCGTGATCGCCGGGCTGATCCTCGTGCTCAGCGGACCCGTCGCGCAGACCATCGGCGACGCCGTCGGCCTCGGCGAGGTCGCCCTGACGGTGTGGAGCATCGCCAAGTGGCCGGTGCTGATCGCGATCATGGTCGTCATCGTCGCGGTCCTCTACCACTGGTCCCCCAACGTCCGGCAGCCGAAGTTCCGCTGGACCAGCATGGGCTCGATCCTCGCCCTCGTCGTCTGGGCGCTGGCCTCGGCCGGCTTCGCGTTCTACGTCGCCAACTTCAGCAACTACAACAAGACCTACGGCGCGCTCGGCGGCGTGATCGTCTTCCTCCTCTGGCTCTGGATCACGAACCTCGCCCTGCTCTTCGGGGCCGAGTTCGACGCCGAGCTCGAGCGCGGCCGCCAGCTGCAGGCCGGCATCGAAGCCGAGGAGCACATCCAGCTCCCGCCCCGCGACACCCGGCAGAGCGAGAAGAAGGCGGAGAAGCACGCCGAGGACGTCGCCGACGGCCGCGAGCTCCGCGAGAGCGCCGGACACCCGGAGCGATGACCCCGATCGGGCGGGACCTCCCGGCCCATTAGAGGAGCCGCCTCCCCCCGGCAACCCTCTTGAGGGCCCGCGGGCGGCGCGCGGAGGCTGGACGCATGCGGAAACTGCACTACTCCAGCGGCCACCTCCTCGTCGGCGACCTGACCTGCAAGGCGGTCCTCCGGTACGCCCGGGCCCTCGCGGACGTCAACAAGTCGGACGTCGTCTCGGTGCCTGTCCTGACCGAGGGCGGCGGCCGCGCCTACGCCCACCTGCTGATCGGGCCGGCGAGCCAGCTCTGGTCGCTGCCGATCGACAGCAGCGAGGTGGAGGAGCCGGACGACGCGGAGGTCATCGCCCACATCGAGCTCGAGACGCGCCGCATGCAGCCGGCCCGTCCCTCGTGGAGCGAGGAGATGACGGACATCCCGCCGCTGGACTTCCTCGAGTACACCGACATCGCCGACCTCGAGGACGCCCGGCGCGACCCGACGGACTAGGCCGCCGCCGGCTCCTCGGTGGAGCGGGAGTCGCTGAGGGACAGCGAGCCGATCGTCGCGATCACGCCGACGAGGACCGCCACGACCAGGAAGGCGACCCGCTCACCCGCGAAGAAGCTCCGGACGAGGTCTGCGCTCCACGCGCCCGCCGGGAGGGTGGTCGCCACCAGTGCGGCGATCAGCGTGCCGACGACGGCCGTGCCGATGCTGGTGCCGATCTCCTGGGCCGTGTCGTTGAGCGCCGCACCGATCGACGTGCGGTTCGCGGGCATCGCCTCGACGAGGGCGACGGCGCAGATGGTCATGATCGTCCGCAGGCCCACCGTCATCACGACCATCATCACGGCGATCGCGAGGTAGCCCCGGTCCACCGCCCAGGACATCCCGAGCAGCGCGCCGACCAGGAGCCCGGTGCCGATCAGGCAGGCCGCGCGGTGCCCCAGCTTCGAGGCGAGGCGCTCGGTGATCGGAGTGGCGGCGAGCATCGTGACGATGACGGGCAGGTTCGCGAGGCCGGCGCGCACCGGGCTCCAGCCGTAGGCGTACTGGAAGTGCAGGATCAGGCCGAACAGGACGCTCGCGAAGGCGACCGAGGCGCCGAGCTGCGTGAGCGCCGCTCCCCGCGCGGGGCCGGCGCGGAAGATCGCGAGGTCGATCATAGGCGAGACGGCGCGGCGCTCGCGGACGACGAATCCCGCGACGGCCGCGACGGTCCCCGCGGCGCAGGCGATCGTGAGGAGCGACAGCCAGCCGTTCTCGACTCCGCTGGTGAGCGTGTAGCAGCCGAGCCCCACCGCGGCGACGGTGAGGGCGGTCCCCGGCAGGTCGAGCCGCTCGGAGGTGAGGTCGGCGCGCTGGTCCGCGGGGACTCCGAGGCGCACGCCGATCCAGACCAGCAGCGCGATCGGGGCGTTGACGACGAGCAGCCACTGCCAGCTGACGGTGCTGAGGATCGAGCCGCCGAGGAGGGGGCCGAGGACCATGCCGGACATCCCGACGATCATCACGATCGTGATCGACCGCATGCGGAGCCTCTCGTCGTCGAAGAGCCGGAACACCAGCGACATCGTGACGGGCGCCATGGCGGCCGCGGCGCAGCCGAGCGCCGCGCGGAGGGCGATCAGCTGGCCGATGTCGGTGACGAGGACGACGGCGAGGCTGATCAGCCCGAACGCGGCGAGGCCGGTGAGGAGCACGCGGCGGCGGCCGAACCGGTCGGCGGCGGACCCGGCTGTCAGCAGCAGCCCGCCGAAGGTCAGGGAGTAGGCACCGGTCACCCACTGCAGTCCGGCGGTCGACCCGTCGAGTGAGCGTCCGATCGTCGGGAGGGCGATCGAGAGCAGCGTGTTGTCGACCATCTCGACGAAGAACGCGAGGCAGAGAGCGGCGAGCGGGAGTGCCGCGGAGCGGAGGGAGGTGTGAGCGCGGGACTCGGCGGAGGTGGTCGTCGGAGCGGACATCGAGGCGCCTTCCTATCGAACGCCGTTCGACTCTCGTACGGCGTTCGATAGTATGGAACGCCGTTCGGTAAGATGCAAGCCATGCCTGCAGATCGCCCGACGGAGACCGCTGCCGCGCCCTCCCCCGCCCGGGGCCGCCGCCGAGCGTCGCACTCGCTCGACACCGTGCTGGCCGAGGCGATCGCGATCCTCGACGAGTCCGGGGAGTCGGCCCTCACGTTCCGCGCGCTCGCGGCCCGACTCGGCGGCGGTGTGGCGAGCATCTACTGGTACGTCGGCAGCCGCGACGAGCTGCTGGAGCGGGCGACCGACGAGGTCATGGGTCGGGTCCTCGCCGACAGCGAGCCGCTCATCCACGGGCCGGACCCGATCGACAACGTCCGCGCCGTCGCACTGGCCCTCTTCGACGAGTGCGTCCGCCGACCCTGGTTCGGCCTCTACATGCTCCGCACGACCGGGGTGCAGCCCAACTCGATGGCGATGTACGAGCGCCTCGGGCAGCAGCTCATGGCTCTCGACCTGACGCCCCGGCAGCGGTTCCACGCCGTGTCGTCCATCGTCAGCTACGTCGTCGGAGTCGCGGCCGACCTGGCGCAGCCGCCGCCCCGCGAGTTCCTCGAGAGCGGGATGGAGAGGGGCGAGTTCCTCGAGCACCTGGCCGACCGCTGGCGCGCCCTCGATCCGGAGGAGTTCCCCTTCGGCCACCACGCGGCCGACGTCATGGCGACGCACGACGACCTCGACGTGTTCCGCTCCGGCCTCGACCTGCTGCTGGCCGGGCTCCGGCTGCAGGCGGGGCGGGGCTGAGGCCGGGTCAGCTCCCCGAGGTCCGCCGGATCGCGACCACGGTCACGTCGTCCGCCAGCAGCCCCTCGGCCGCCAGGCGGGTGACACCGGCGACCGCGGCGGCGGCGGTCGCAGGGGCGGCGACGGCCGCGTCGGCCACCCTGTCGAGGGCGGCGAGGGAGCCGTCGAAGAGGTCCAGCACGCCGTCGCTGCAGATCAGCAGCAGGTCGCCGGGGTGGAGCCGGAGGCCGGTCGGCTCCCACTCCTGCGTGCCGAGGAGGCCGAGCGGCAGGTGGGCGGAGGGGATGCGCTCGCGCGAGCCGTCGGCGCGGCAGACGATCCCGAGTCCGTGCCCGGCGTCGACGAGCGCGATGTCGCCGGTCGAGGCGCTGAGCCGCAGGTGGAGGAGCGTGACGAACGCGTCGTTCGCCGACAGATCCGGCTCGACGACCCGGTCGATGAGCGCCATCGTCGCCGCGGGGCCGAGGGCGGGAGGAGTGACGCGCAGGGCGGCGCGGACCGTGGCGGCGATCATCGCGGCGCCGACCCCCTTGCCCATCACGTCGGCGACGGTGACGGCGAGCCCGTCGGGCGTGCAGCGCCAGTCGAAGAAGTCGCCGCTCACCGTCCCGCTGGGCACGCAGGCGCCGGCGACGTCGTAGCCCGGGAGGTCCGGGACCGAGCGGGGCTCGAGCCGCCGCTGCACCCTCTCGCCGTCGGCGAGCTCCTGCCGCGAGCGGGCGGCGCCGGCGGTGAGCATCTGCGCGACCTGCTCGCCGCTGAGCGACGCCATGCTGAACGACACCACGACCAGCAGCACCAGCGTGATCAGCGTGGTGGTCGGGGTCCCGAACCAGGTCGCGAACAGCTCGCTGCGCAGCCCCGCGGCCAGGAACACGGCGAACCGGAGCGCGTAGTAGAGGGAGAGGGCGCCGGAGCTCAGCAGCAGCGGCCAGCGCGTGCGCGAGCGCCCGGCGCCGAGCAGCGCGATCTCGCGGGTCGACAGGCCGATGAGGAGCGCCATCGAGGCGAGGTAGAGCGGCCCTCCCGACCAGTCGTTGACGGCGGGCGAGTCGAGGCTGGACACGCCCGTCACCACCACGGTCGGAGCGACCACCAGCCACCACGGCGTCGGCCGGCCGCGGAGGGAGCGGCTCGCCGCCCAGACCGCGGCGGCGCCGGCCACGATGAGCCCGTTGCCGAGCGGATTCGCCCACACCTGGTCGGCCGTGCCGTCGCGGAGGTAGGCGAGCGAGCCGCCCATGAACAGCGCGAGCGCCGTGCACCACCAGAAGCTGAAGGACGAGCGCGTCGACCGGTAGGTGACCAGCGCGAACAGCAGGAAGAGGGTGAGGGCGGTGACCCCGAAGGCGACGCGGAGGGTCGTGGCATCGAGCAAGGCGGGTCCGTGGCCCTTCCAGGAGACCGAGCGGCGGAGCGGCGGACGGGCGCCGTGATCAAGGGGATCCTGGCACGGCGCGCGGGCCGCACGGGGCGCGCCGTGGAGGCCGGCCCCGGGGATCCGCGGCAGTGCGGCCCGTCCGCCCACCCGACGGGGGGAGCAGGAGGGGAGCTCGCACGTTCGAGGAGAGACCACCGCCCTCGCGCTCGATACAGCATCGCGTGTACCGTCGCTCCCGTGCCCGCCACCGCGACCCTCACCCACTCCGCTGCTCTCGCGCGCCTCGGATCCGCCCTGGCCGACGAGACGCGGTCCCGGATCCTGCTCGCGCTGCGCGAGGCTCCGGCCGTCCCCTCCGACCTCGCGGACGCGCTCGGGGTCTCGCGGCAGGTGATGTCGAATCAGCTCGCGTGCCTCCGCGGATGCGGGCTGGTCGAGGCCGTGAAGGACGGCCGGTACACCTGGTACCGGCTGGCCGAGACCCGGATCGCCGGGGCGCTCGACCACCTGCTCCGCCTGGCCCTGGTCGTCGATCCGGACTGCTGCTCCGGCGACGACTGCCGCTGCGCATGAGCGCCCTGCGCGCTCCGCTCCTCCCCGCCCGCCGCCGCGTGCTGCAGAGGCGCATCCGCTGGATCGTCGGCGCGACGATCGGCTACAACGTAGTGGAGGCGATCGTGGCCCTCGCCGCCGGGACGGTCGCGTCGTCCACCGCGCTCGTCGCCTTCGGCCTCGACTCCGTGGTGGAGGTGCTCTCCGCCGCGGCCGTCGCCTGGCAGTTCTCGGGCCGCGATCCGGAGGCGCGCGAGCGCACCGCCCTGCGGGTGATCGCCGTCTCGTTCCTCGGCCTGGCCGCGTTCGTCGCCGTCGACTCGATCTGGGCGCTGCTCGGATTCTCGGAGGCCCAGCACTCGCCCGTCGGCATCGTGCTGGCCGCCGTCAGCCTGCTGGTGATGCCCGCGTTCTCCCTGCTCGAGCGCCGGACCGGCCGCGAGCTCGGCTCGGTCTCGGCCGTCGCCGACTCGAAGCAGACGCTCCTCTGCTCGTACCTCTCCGCCGCCGTCCTGGTGGGCCTGCTGCTGAACAGCACGCTCGGATGGACGTGGGCCGACCCCGTCGCCGGCCTCGTGATCGCCGCGGTCGCCGTCCGCGAGGGCCTGGAGGCCTGGCGCGGCGAGTCCTGCACGACGCCGATCTCCGCGCTGACGAGCGAGGACTCCGAGGCCTGCGGCTGCTGCTGACGGGGGCGGGACGGCGCGGCGCACATCGGCGGTGGACGACCTCCGTCAGGACTTCGTCGCGAGGCCGGCGGCCGATCGGACCCGCTCCGGAGCTACCGACGGCCGGCCCGCGCCTCGACGACGTGCCGGCACCCGACCCCGCCGCGCTCCAGCTCCTCGCGCTCGCGGCGGAGCCCGACGCGGACCCGCCGCGCCTCGGCCAGCGGCAGCACCGCCTCCGGATCGACGGTCGCCAGCAGGAGCGCCGCCCGCGACCTCGCCGCCACCCGCACGTCGAGGCACGGCGTCGCCTCGGCGAGTCCGAGCAGCGCGGCCACCAGCAGCTCCAGCTCGACCGCCGTCGCGTGGAGCACCAGCACCCGCGAGGCCGGGCTCGACGGGCGGCGGACGAGGAGCGTCGCTCCGGTCATCGTCGCCGCCCTCCCCTGCCCGGGACCGGTCCGGGAGGTCCGCCCCGCCTCGGCCCTCGGCGACCGCCCGCGCGACGTCGGCGTGCACGCATGGGGTTCCTTCTCTCGTCCTGCTGCGGTGCGAACCGCGCCGCACCTCCATCCCACGACTCGGGCACCCGGCCGGGGAGAGGGTTGCCACGCGCGCGTCGGCGGGTCAGGAGGCGCCGGGGCCGCCGGGGATGAGAGGGTTGCGCGATGTCCACTGCGAGCGTGCCGTCGCCGCGCGCCGGAGTCCGGACCCGGCGCTTCCGGCGCCTCGCCCGCACGGGCTTCGCCGTCAACGGACTGATCCACCTCCTGATCGGCGGCCTCGCCCTGCGCGTCGCGGTCAGCGACGAGACCTCGCGGGAGGCGGACGCGTCCGGAGCGATCGGGCGCATGGCCGACTCCCCCGTCGGGCTCGTGGTGGCCTGGGCCGCGCTGGTCGGGCTGGTCGCGCTCGGCCTCTGGCAGCTCTCCCTCGGCGGGCGCTCCTCCGCGCCGGGCCTCCCCGCCCGCCTGGGCCGCCGGATCGTCGAATCCGGCAAGGGCTTCGCCTCGCTCACCCTCGCGGGCACCACGCTCGTCTTCGCCCTCGGCGGTTCGACGAGCTCCTCGGCCACGATCCGCCGCATCAACACCGAGCTGCTGACGAGCACGGTCGGCGTCGTGATCCTCGTGATCGTCGGCGGGATCGTGCTGGGCAGCGGGATCGGCTTCGTCGCGATCGGGATCCGGCGCGGCTTCCGCAAGCTCGTCCGCATCCCCGAGGGCCCGACGGGGACGGCCGTGCTGATCCTCGGCGCGACCGGTTACATCACGAAGGGGCTCGCTCTGGGCCTGGCCGGCGGGATCTTCGTGGTCGCGGCGCTGACCGGCGACGCCCGCCAGGCGACCGGGCTCGACGGGGCCATCCGCTTCCTCGACGTCCCTCCGTACGGCACGATCGCCCTGACTCTCGTCAGCGCGGGACTGGTCATGTACGGGCTGTTCCTCGTCGCCCGGGCGAAGCTCGCGAAGCTCTGAGCCGACGCGGCAGTCGTTCACAGTCGCCACCCATATCGCTGAGTATCGTTCGGAGAAACAGGAGGTCATCATGAACGGATCGTCATCGACCGGCGCGTTCGGCACCGGCACGCCCATCGAGAGCATCTGGCGCGCGATGGAGCAGGCCCGCTCCCGCATGGAGAAGCGCGTCGGCTCCCGGGTCGGCCGCGGGGACGTGCGCACCGCGGTGCTCGCGCTCCTCGCCGAGCAGCCCATGCACGGCTACCAGATCATCCGCGAGATCGAGGAGCGCAGCGGAGGCGACTGGAAGCCGAGCCCCGGCTCCGTCTACCCGACCCTCCAGCTCCTCGCGGACGAGGGCCTCATCACGGCCGACGAGCAGAACGGCCGCAAGACCTACACGCTGACCGACGCCGGCCGCGCGACGGTCGCCGAGCACGGCACCTCGACCCCGTGGAACGACTCCGACCACGTCGACTTCGGCGCCCTGCCCAAGGCGGGCCTCGAGCTCGCCCAGGCCGCGGCCCAGGTCGGACGCTCGGGCACCCCCGAGCAGATCCGCAAGGCCGTCGCCGAACTCGAGGACGTGCGCCGCCGCCTGTACGCGATCCTCGCGCAGGACTGACCCGGGTGGCCTCGGTCAGCCCGGGTCCTGCCGCCCCGGGCCACCGAGAGCGGGAGGACCGGCGGCGCTACCGCCGGATCCTCCGCTTCGCCGCGTGGCATCTCGCGGTCACCTGGTTCTTCGACCTGCTCCTGCCGCGGGTGGGGCTCACGCGCGTCGCGCTCCGCACCCGGCCCGGCCGGATGCGCCGCTTCGCCCGCAGCTTCCACGTGCTCGCGGTCGACCTCGGCGGCCTGATGATCAAGGTCGGCCAGTTCATGTCGTCGCGCCTGGACGTGCTGCCGCCCGAGATCACCCGCGAGCTGGAGGGGCTGCAGGACGAGGTCCCGCCCGTCCCGTTCCCGCGGATCCGGGCGCTGGCCGAGTCCGAGCTCGGGCTGCCGCTCGAGCGCGCCTACGCCGGAGTGGACGAGTCGCCCGTCGCCGCCGCCTCTCTCGGGCAGGCTCACCGCGCCCGGCTCTCCCCCGTCGACGCCGAGGACACCGGCTACTCCGCCGCCATCATGAAGGTGCAGCGGCCGGGGATCGACCAGATCGTCGAGGTCGACCTCGCGGCTCTGCGCCGCGTCGGCGGCTGGCTCAGCCACGTGCGCCTGGTCTCGGACCGCGTCGACGCCCCGGCGCTCGTCGAGGAGTTCGCGGTCACCAGCCTCGAGGAGATCGACTACCTGCAGGAGGCGGCCAACTCCGTCCGCTTCGCCGCCGACTTCGCGGGCGACGCCCGGGTGGCCGTCCCGGACGTGGTCTGGGAGCGCTCGACCCGCAAGGTCCTCACGCTCGAGGACGTCACCGCGATCAAGATCACGGACCACGCCGCGCTGCTGGCCGCCGGGATCGATCCGCGGGAGGTCGCTCCGGTCTTCGCGGCCGTGATGTTCGACCAGCTCTTCACCAACGGCTACTTCCACGCGGATCCGCACCCCGGCAACGTCTTCGTCACGCCGACCCCCGGGGGCGAGCTGCCCTGGCGCCTCACCTTCATCGACTTCGGGATGATGGGCGAGGTGCCGCCGAGCACCCGTGCGGGCCTGCGCCGGATGCTGATCGCCGCCGCCTCCCGCGACGGCAAGGGTCTCGTCGACGCGGCCCGCGCGGTCGGCGTCCTCCTCCCCTCGGCCGACTCCCGTGAGCTGGAGCGGGCGCTGACGCAGCTCTTCGCCCGCTTCGGCGGCATGGGCTTCGCCGAGCTGCGGGAGGTGGATCCGCGCGAGTTCCGCGACTTCGCCGTGCAGTTCGGGGACGTCGTGCGCGCGCTGCCGTTCCAGCTCCCCGAGAACTTCCTGCTCGTCATCCGCGCGATGTCGCTGACCTCGGGCGTCTGCAGCGCGCTCGACCCGGCCTTCAACCTGTGGGACTCGGTCGAGCCCTACGCGCAGCAGCTGATCCGCGAGGAGCGCGGCTCCGTCGTGCAGGACGTCGGCAAGCAGGCCGTCGACACGCTCGGCCTGATCTGGCGCCTGCCGCGCCGGCTCGACGAGCTCGTCACGACCCTCGACGACGGCGAGCTCGCGGTCACCGTCCCCACCATCGAGCGCCGGCTGAACCGGCTCGAGGGCACCGTCCGCCGCGTGATCTCGGCCGTGCTGTTCGCGGGCCTGCTGATCGCGGGCGCCGTCGTGCGCCCGGACGACAGCGGCTTCGGCACGGTGCTGATGATCGCGTCGGCACTGCCGCTGCTGCACGCCCTGCTGGCCCGCGGCCCGCGCGGCTGAGAGCCGCCGTCCGAGCCCCGGGAGACCAGACGCCCGCCATACGCCCCGGTCCGTAGCATGACGGCATGCGCGTGCTGATCGTCGAGGACGAGCCCTATCTCGCCGAGGCGGTGCGCGACGGGCTGCGCCTCGAGGCGATCGCCGCCGACATCGCCCCCGACGGCGAGACGGCCCTCGAGCAGCTGGCGGTCACCGACTACGACGCCGTGCTGCTCGACCGCGACCTGCCCGGCATCCCCGGCGACGAGGTGCTGCGGCGGATCGTCGCGGACGCGCTGCCGGTGCGGGTGCTGATGGTGACCGCGGCGGACCGGCTCGACGAGAAGGTGCGCGGCTTCGAGCTCGGGGCGGACGACTACATCACCAAGCCCTTCGCCCTCCGCGAGGTGGTGATGCGCCTGCGGGCCGTCGCGCGCCGGCCGGCCGAGGGCGCGCCCCCGGTGCTGGAGTTCGCCGGGCTCCGGCTCGATCCGTTCCGCCGCGAGGTCTACCGCGGCGACCGCTACGTGGCGCTGACGCGCAAGGAGTTCGCCGTGCTCGAGGTCCTGATGGCCGCGCGCGGCGGGATCGTGAGCGCCGAGACGCTGCTCGAGCGGGCCTGGGACGCGAACGCCGATCCGTTCACCAACGCCGTCCGCATCACGATCTCCTCGCTGCGCAAGCGGCTCGGCGACCCCTGGGTCGTCCGCACCGAGCCGGGCGTCGGCTACGGGATGGTCGACCCCGGCGCCCCGGCACCGTGAGCGTCCGCCTCCGCCTCACCCTCAGCTACGCGGGGTTCCTCCTCGTCGCGGGCGGAGCGCTCATCGCCCTGCTGTTCTACGTCCTCCGCTTCGTGCCCGATGAGCAGATCGACGCGGGTGGCCCCTTCGTGCCGAGCCGCACGGACCTGATCGAGGCACTCCTCCCGCGGGTGTGGCAGGTGCTCCTCGCCCTGGCGGTGGTGGGGCTGATCGGCGGCTGGTTCCTCGCCGGGCGGATCCTGCGCCCGCTGGCGAGGATCAGCGCGGTCGCCCGGGAGGTGGCCGCCGGCTCGCTCGACCGGCGGGTCGGGCTCGGGGGCCGACCCGACGAGTTCGGCCTGCTCGCCGACGCCTTCGACTCGATGCTCGAGCGGCTGGAGCGCTCCTTCGCGGAGCAGCGGAGGTTCGCGGCGAACGCCTCGCACGAGCTGCGGACCCCGCAGGCGATCGCGCGCAGCATCCTCGACGCGGCCCTCGCCGACCCCGGGAGCGGCGACCCGGGCGAGACGCTCCGGCGCCTCGACGAGACGAACCGGCGGGGCACCGAGATCGTGGAGGCGCTGCTCGCCCTGGCGGCCCTCGACTCGTCCGAGCCGCTCCTCCGGGAGCCCGTCGACATCGCCGAGACCGCCTCCGACGTCGTCGACGAGCTGCGCCCGCTGGCCGAGGCCTCCGGGATCGTCGTGGTCGACGAGCTGGGCGAGGGCTCGTTCGACGGGCATCCGGTGCTGGTGCGGCAGCTGCTCGGCAACCTCGTGCTGAACGGCGTCCGCCACAACGTGCCGGAGGGCGGCCGGGTGGTCGTCGCGACGCGGACCGCACCCGACGGAGCGGTCGAGGTCGCGGTCGTCAACACCGGACCGGTGGTGCCCGACGCGCTGCTCGCCACGATGACCGAGCCCTTCGTGCGCGGCGCCGGACGCACCGCGGGCGGGGCGGCCCCGCGCGGCGCCGGGCTCGGGCTCGCGCTCGCCGCCCGGATCGTCCAGGTGCACGACGGCGAGCTGCGCCTCGACGCCCGCGACGAGGGCGGGCTCACGGTGACGGTGCGGTTCCCCCCTCCCGGCGTATGGTCGGCGTCTGCTCGGCCCTGACGCTCCCGTCACCCCTCCCCTGGTGTGCTCGCTGCATGCGCTCCACCTTCGTCTCCCCTCACCGCCCTCGCCGCGCCGGCTCCGCCGTGATCGCCGCCTCCCTGGCCGTCGTCCTGCTCGCCGCCCTCCTCGGAGCGGCGTCGTGGGCCCTCCTGAGCGAGCGGCGCGGCAGCGCGCCCGCGGCGGCCGAGCTCTTCTCCGACCCCCTCGGCGACGAGGACGGCTACATCGAGGAGGGCGAGTCGGTCTCGCCCTTCGCCGACGACCTCCCGGCGATCGCCCGCCTCGACCCCGCCCTGCGCGCGGCCGTCCAGGCCGCCGCCACGGACGCGGCCGCCGACGACGTGCCCTTCGTGGTGACCAGCGGCTGGCGCAGCGAGCGCTACCAGCAGGCGCTGGTCGACGACGCCGTCCGCGAGTACGGCGCGGAGGAGGCGGGCCGCCGCGTCGCATCCGTCACCTCCTCCGCCCACCTCACCGGCGGCGCGGTCGACATCGGCTACACGGACGCGGACAGCTGGCTCGCGCAGCACGGCACCGACTACGGGCTCTGCCAGATCTACGCGAACGAGATCTGGCACTTCGAGCTCGCCACCGAGCCGGGCGGCGACTGCCCGGAGCAGCTGCCCGACGCGAGCGCGACCTGAGCGGCTCTCCCGCGCTCCCGGGATCCGATGCGTCGCGAACGGTCGTCATCGGAGCCGCGTGGGAGCCGTTCGCGACGCATCGATCGCGCAGGCGGCCGGGCGACCGGGCTCAGCGGCTGGTGAGCAGCTCGACGAACTCGTCGGCCATCGCGAGCTGGGCGCTCAGCGCCTCGCGGCGCTCGCGAGCCTGCGCGACGAAGGCGTCGAGCTGCGCGCGGACCTCGGCAGGCGCGTCGTCGCCCTCGGCCTCGAGGGTGTCGATCACGCGGAGCAGCGCGGCCATCTCCTCCAGCGAGAAGCCGAGCGGCTTCATGCGGCGGATGAGGATCAGGCGGTCGTAGTCGGTGGACGTGTAGAGGCGGAAGCCGCCCTCGGTGCGGCCGGACGCCTTCACGAGGCCGATCTCGTCGTAGTGGCGCAGGGTCCGGAGCGAGAGGCCGGTCCGCTCGGCGAGCTCGCCGATGTGCATGGTGCCGATCCTGCTCACCCCTTCAGATCTACCCTTACGTGAGGGTAGGGTTGCACGTGCTGCTGACACGCCTCTGCAAGCTTGGCATCCCCGCCCGCTTCCGCCGACCCGATGCCGCAGCCCTCCGCGCTCCTCGTCGAGCACCCCTCCCACTCCCTGGAGCCGCCGCGATGGCCCTCGCCTCGAAGACCCCTGCCCGCCCGCACGCCGAGCCCACCGTGATGACGGCGCTGCGCACCCCCCGCATCCTGACCCGCGAGGTCCTCGCCGGCCTCGTGGTCGCGCTCGCGCTCATCCCCGAGGCGATCTCGTTCTCGATCATCGCGGGCGTGGATCCGCGGGTCGGCCTCTTCTCGTCGTTCGTGATGGCCGTGTCGATCGCGTTCCTCGGCGGACGCCCCGCGATGATCACCGCCGCCACCGGCGCCGTCGCCCTCGTGATCGCCCCCGTCGCCCGCGACTACGGGATGGACTACTTCATCGCGACGGTGATCCTCGCGGGCGTGTTCCAGATCGTGCTCGGGCTGCTCGGAGTGGCGAAGCTCATGCGCTTCATCCCCCGCAGCGTGATGGTCGGATTCGTGAACGCGCTGGCGATCCTGATCTTCTCGGCGCAGATCCCCAACCTGATCGGCGTGCCCTGGCTGGTCTACCCGCTGGTCGCCGTCGGCATCGTGATCATGGTCGTGATGCCGCGCCTGACGAAGGCCGTTCCGGCGCCTCTCGTCGCCATCGTCCTCATCACCGCGGCGGTCGTCGTCACGGCCGTCGCCGTCCCCACCGTGGGCGATCAGGGCGAGCTGCCCCGCAGCCTCCCCGAGCTGTTCGTCCCGGACGTGCCGCTGACCTGGGAGACCTTCACGACCATCGCGCCGTACGCCGTCGCGATGGCGCTCGTCGGACTCCTCGAGTCGCTGATGACCGCGAAGCTCGTCGACGACATCACCGACACCCCCTCCCGCAAGACCCGCGAGTCGCTCGGGCAGGGCGCCGCGAACGTGCTCTCCGGCCTGTTCGGCGGCATGGGCGGCTGCGCGATGATCGGCCAGACGATGATCAACGTGAAGGCGTCCGGCGCCCGCACCCGCATCTCGACCTTCCTCGCCGGCGTGTTCCTCCTGATCCTCGTCGTCGCGCTCGGCGACCTCGTCGCGATCATCCCGATGGCCGCGCTGGTCGCGGTGATGGTGATGGTGTCGGTGGCGACCTTCGACTGGCACAGCATCCGCCCGTCGACCCTGAAGCGGATGCCCGTGGGCGAGACGGTCGTCATGATCGCCACGGTCGTCGTGGTCGTCCTCACCCACAACCTGGCGATCGGAGTCGTCGTCGGCGTCCTCGCCGCCATGGTCGTCTTCGCCCGCCGGGTCGCCCACTTCGCCACCGTCGAGCGCACCCTCTCGGCCGACGGATCGACGGCCCACTACACGGTCACCGGCGAGCTGTTCTTCGCCTCCAGCAACGACCTCACCACGCAGTTCTCGTACGCGGAGGACCCCGCGCACGTCGTGATCGACCTCTCCGGCTCCCACATCTGGGACACCTCGACCGTCGCCGCGCTGGACGCCGTCACGACCAAGTACGAGCGCCACGGCACCCGCGCCGTGATCGCGGGCATGAACGACGCCTCCACCCGGATGCACGGCCGCCTCGCCGGGAACCTAGGCGCGGGGCACTGAGGGCGGGGGCCGCGGGACCGCGGCGCCCGCCGGGGTCGATGCGTCACGAACGGTCGTCACGGCGGGCGGATGAGGACCGTTCCTGACGCCTCGATCCCGAGGGGGCGGGGGTGGGAGGGCGAGCGGGCGGCGCTAGACGCGCACGGGTGCGACGGAGGCGCGGCGGATCAGGCGCGTCTCCAGCTCCATGCGGGTGGCCGAGGCGCCCGAGGCGAGCGGGGTCGCCGACCGGTGCGCCTGGTGCAGCATCCGGAAGGCGATGGCGCCCATCTCGCCGATGGGCTGCTGGATCGTGGTCATCGGCGGGGTCGCCCAGGCCGACTCCTCGACGTCGTCGAAGCCGATGACGCTGAGGTCGCGGGGGATGCGGAGGCCGGCGTCGTCGGCGGCCTCGTAGACGCCGAGCGCCATCACGTCGGAGCAGGCGAAGAAGGCGGTCGGCGCGTCCGGCTCGGCGAGCATCAGCCCGGCGGCCTCGCGGGCCAGCTCGCGGTCCCAGTCGCAGTAGGCGACGCGCGGATCCTCGACTCCGGCGGCGCGGAGCGCGGTGGTGAAGCCGTCGATCCGGGCGCTGCTGTAGAGCTGGGTGCGGGTGCCGCCGAGGACGCCGAAGCGGGTGTGGCCGGCGTCGAGGAGGTGCTCGGCGGCCATGCGGCCCCCGTCCCAGTTGGTCGCGCCGACGCTCGCGACATCGGCCGGCGGCCGCGTGCTGGGGTCGACGACGACGACGGGCAGCTCGGCGGTGGTCAGCAGGTGCAGCTGCGCGGCCGAGACGTTGACCAGCACCACGATGGCGCCGAGCGAGGGGCGGCGGAGGAGGCGGCTGATCCAGGCGCCGTCGTCGCGGGCGCGGGTGAGCACCAGGTCGACCCCGGCGGCGGAGGCCTCGGCCTCGATGCCCTCGAGGACCGGGCCGATCCAGGTGCCGCCGATGTGGCCGACGACGACGTCGACGATCTGGGCGGAGTGCGGATCCTCGACCGGCGGGCGCAGGCGCGGACGGCGGCGGTAGCCGAGCGCGTGCGCCGCCTCCATCACGCGCAGACGGGTCGCCTCCGAGACGTCGGTGCCGCCGTTGAGCACCTTCGAGACGGTGGGGACGCTCGTCCCGGCGCGCTCGGCGATGAGCGCCATGGTCGGGCGGGTGGTCGCTCCGGAGACGTCGTCGTGGTCGGGCATGTGCTCACCGTAGCGGATACCGACTTTCGCAACTGGACCGGCGCGCGGACGGCTTGCTCCCGCCGGGAACCGCGGTGCATGATGGTCGGACGCCGGGGCTCCCGCACAGAAGTTGCGCAAGTCCTGTTCGATGACGAACCGCGGAGCGATCCGCCCGCACGTGAGGACGACGATGACCGACCACTCCCCGACCACTCCCGGCAAGACGGCCCTCGTCGTCCGAGGGGGCTGGGACGGCCACCAACCGGTCGAGGCGACCGAGCTGTTCCTGCCGTTCCTCCGCGACAACGGCTACGACGTGCGCGTCGAGGAGTCGACCGCCGTGTACGCCGACGAGGCCTACATGCGGACGGTCGACCTGATCGTGCAGTCGAACACGATGACCTCCATCCAGTGGGAGGAGTTCCTGGGCCTCCGCGCTGCGGTCGAGCGCGGCACGGGCCTCGCCGGCTGGCACGGCGGGATCGCCGACTCCTACCGCGACAACTCCGACTACCTGCAGCTGATCGGCGGCCAGTTCGCCTCGCACCCCGGCAAGCACCCGGACGAGCGCACCGGCGAGCAGTCGGACAACTACATGCCGCACACGATCGAGATGACGGCCCTCGCCGCCGACCACCCGATCACGCAGGGCATCACCGACTTCGAGCTGGTCACGGAGCAGTACTGGGTGCTGCACGACGACTACAACGACGTGCTCGCCACGACCACGCAGGCCGTCCGCCCGTGGGACCCGTGGAAGCGCCCCATCACCTCCCCCGCGATCTGGACCCGCCTCTGGGGCGAGGGCCGCATCTTCGTCTCGACGCCGGGCCACCGCGTCGAGATCCTCCAGGACGACAACGTCCGCACGATCATCGAGAGGGGAATGCTGTGGGCGTCCCGCTGAGAGTCGGCATCATCGGCGTCGGGAAGATCAGCGAGCAGTACCTCGCGAACCTCCCGACCTTCCCCGGCCTCCGCCTCGTCGCGGTCGCCGACCTGAACCAGGAGCGGGCGCAGCAGGTCGCCGACGAGCAGGGCGTCCGCGCCCTCACCGTCGACGCGCTGATCGACGACCCGGAGATCGACGCGGTGCTGAACCTCACGATCCCGGCGGCGCACGTCGAGATCGGCACCCGCGCCCTGAAGGCGGGCAAGCACGTCTTCGCCGAGAAGCCGCTCGGGCTGAACCCGGCCGAGGCCGCGCCGATGCTCGACCTCGCGGACGAGCTGGGCCTGCGCTTCGCGAGCGCCCCGGACACGGTGCTCGGGACCGGCGTGCAGACCGCGCGCCTCACCCTCGACTCCGGCGCGATCGGCACCCCGATCGCCGCGCAGGTGCACTGGGCCGCTCCCGGCCACGAGCGCTGGCACCCGGCGCCCGAGTTCTACTACCAGCCCGGCGGCGGCCCGCTGCTGGACATGGGCCCGTACTACCTGACGGCGCTCGTGCTCTTCTTCGGGCCGGTCGTCCGCGTCACGGGCCTGGCCACCCGCTCCGACCGCCCGCGCACGATCGAGACCGGGCCGAAGGCGGGCACGCCGATCGAGGTGACGATCGACACGCACATCACCGCGCTGCTCGAGCACGCGAGCGGAGTCGCCACCACCGTCACCGTGAGCTTCGAGGTCTGGCGCAGCCGGGCCCCGAAGTTCGAGGTCTACGGCACCGAGGGCACCATCTCGGTCCCGGATCCGAACATGTTCTCGGACCCGGTCGAGGTCGCCGTCCGCGACGAGGACTGGCGGGTCGTCCCCGACTCCGCCGGCGTGATCGACACCGGTCGCGGAGTGGGACTGGCCGACCTCGCGGAGGCGATCGCGGAGGACCGCCCGCACCGCGCCTCCGGCCGCGTGGCCCTGCACGTGCTCGAGATCATGGACGCCGTGCTCCGCTCGAACGAGGAGAAGGCGGTCGTGACGATCGCGAGCACCGCCGAGAAGCCCGACGTGATGCCGCTGCGCACGGCGGGCTCGATCGGCGCCTGACAGCGCCGGGGGGCGACGACGGGAGGCGGGGGATCGCCGCCAGCGCGTCGCTCCCCGTTCGGGGGTGACGGCGGGGGGCGACGCCGTAGACTCGGCGGATCGACGGTCCTCAGCCGCCGTCGCACGCGGAGGGGGATCGGCCGTGGCAGTCGGCTTCCGGCGGAGCGGTGAGCTCCGTGCCCTCGCGCGCCCCCGGCTCCGGGCGGCCGGCGACCCGCTCTCCCCCGAGGACCACCGCTCCCGGCTGTCCGGTTGGCTCAGCATGCCCGGCGGGCCGGGTCTCGTGCGCCCCTCCGCCCTCGCTCCGGCGTGGGAGGCGCCCCTGCTCCGGCTCGTGCGCGCCGGGGCGCCGGCGGAGGACCTGCACGAGGCGACCACCGGCTCCCCCGAGGGCTCGCGCCTCGCGGCCGTCGTCGAGCTCGTCCGCGACGCCCTGCACTCCGCGGACGACGATCGCGCTCTGCGGCTCACCGGCTGGCTGGTGCGCATCCGCTACGACCCGTCGGCCGACTTCTTCCTCCGCCGCTACGGGATCGCGCTGACCGTCCGCCTGCCGCTGAGCGGCGGCCTCGACGTGGAGGTGCCGCTCGACGCCCCGGCGCTGCGCCTGCTCTACGCCGAGCTGGCGGCACCCACGGATCCGGCCGCGGCGGTCGTGGCGGTCGAGACCCTGGAGCCGTCGACCCTCGCGGCGTCGACGCTCGCCTCCCTCTACTCCGCCCGCCGCCGCTGGAGCGACGTGGCCGAGTTCTCGGCGCCCGTCGAGAACGTGGACGCCGCCTCCGCCGCGGTGCTCATCCGCCGCGGCGTCGCTCTCCGCGAGCTCGGCCTGATCGAGGGCGCCCTCGAGGCGTTCGACCGCGTGGTGCGCCCGACCGTCACCAGTGCGCGGCCCGTGGAGCTGCGGGCGGAGGCGCTGCTCGAGCGCGCGAGCACGCTCCTCTCGGACGGGCGCACGGCTCCGGCTCGGCGCGATCTGGAGCGCGTGCTCTCCCGCTATCCGGACAGCGCCGCGGCGCACGAGCTGCTGGCGGTCACCGTGCGCTGACGCGACGGAGGGGCGCACCCTCTGCAGGATGCGCCCCTCCGGGGAGTGCGTCGGCTCAGTGCGTCGGCTCAGCCCTCGGCCTTCGAGGGCTTGCCCTCGGCGGGCAGGACCTCGTGCGGGGTGTCGCGCTCGTCCTCGCCCTCGGCCTGCGACGGCTTGTCGGATTGGTCGTCCGGGTCCTCGACGGGGCTCGGGGTCTGGTCGCTCATCGGAGTCCCTCCGGCTCGTCGGACGTGGCGGACGGCTCGGGGTGCGCCTCGAACTCCATCCAGGCGCGGTCCAGATCGGCCTGCGCCGACTCGGGCTCGCTGGCGAAGTAGCCGTCGTAGATCGCGCGGCCGCCGTGCTCGGGCAGGTCGTCGCGACCGCCGAAGGCCTGCGCGAAGCGGCCGACCTCGTCGTCCCTCTTCTGCTGATCCCGCAACCAGGCGGGGAAGGTCTGCGTCATGGTGACACCTCTCTCTCCTGCCCTCCAGCCAATCGCCCGCCGCGGATCCGGGCAAGCCCTTCCGCCGCGGGCCCCGAGGGGCCAGGCTCCGCCCTGGAGGGCGCGGGCTCCGCCCTGGAGGAGCGGCGCTCCGCCCTCTAGAGGACATGTCCGCTACAGGGCGCCCCCGCCCCCGCCGCGGAGGAGAGCCGGCCCCTAGCGTGAGCCCGTGACCGACCCCGCTTCTCCGCGCCCCGCCCGCACCGCCGCGGGTCTGCGCCGCACTCTGCTCGCTCTGACCGCGACCGTCGCCCTGCTCGCCGGCACCGCGGCTCCCCTCGCCTCCGCCGAGCCGGACCCGGTGCCGGTCGGGAACGACCACCTCGCCAACGGCGTCGCCGCCTGGGGGCGCTACCTCAACGGGGAGTGGGACGTGCCGACGGGCATGTCCGACCTCACGGACGTCGCGAGCAGCTACAGCCACACCCTCGCGCTCCACACCGACGGCACCGTCGAGGCCTGGGGAGCGGATCTGGAGGGCGAGCGGGACGTGCCGGCCGGGCTCCGCGAGGTGACCGCGATCTCGACCGGGTACCTCCACAGCATCGCCCTCACGATGGAGGGGACGGTCGTCGCGTGGGGCGACGACCGTCAGGGCCAGACCGACGTCCCGGCCGGACTCGGCGGCGTGACCGCCGTCGCCGCGGGCAGCTACCACACCCTCGCTCTGCGGGGCGACGGGACCGTGGCGGCCTGGGGCTCCGATCAGTTCGGAGCGACCGACGTGCCGGCGGGTCTCTCCGGAGTGGTCGCGATCGCCGCGGGCGGCTGGAACAGCCTCGCGCTGCGCGCCGACGGGACGGTCGTGGCGTGGGGCGGCGACGACAGGGGCGCGTACACCGCCCCGGCAGGCCTCCGCGACGTCGTCGCCGTCTCGGTCAGCTACTCCCACAGCCTCGCCCTGAAGCGGGACGGCACCGTCGTCACCTGGGGCGACCCCGCCGACTCCGGCTTGCCGCGGGTCCCCGCCGATCTCGGCGGCATCACCGCGATCGCCGCCGGCATCGGCTTCAGCGTCCTGCTGACGTCCGACGGCACCGTCGTCTCCCTGCACCCCGACGGCGACACGGAGCTGGACGTCCCGGCCGGGATCACCGGCGCCACCGGCATCGCGGTCGGCTTCAACCACGCCTTCGCGGTCGGCCCGCTGCCGACCCTCACCGCCGACACCGCCGAGACGCTCGTCAAGACCGGGACCCGCTACTCCGCGACCTTCACGGCGTCCGGCCCGGCCGCGACCTTCGAGGTCTCGTCCGGCGCCCTTCCCGCGGGGGTGGCCCTCTCGCCGGAGGGCGTCGTCTCGGGCAGGCCGACCACCGCAGGCGACTCCACCTTCACGGTGAGCGCGCGGAACGCGTACGGCACCACGGCCGGCGTGCCGCACACGGTCACCGTGGTCCCCGCGAACACCCCGCCCGTCGTGACGGTCGCCTACGCCACCGACGGCGCCTCCTACGAGAAGGGCTCGGAGCCGAGGGCCGCCTGCGCGATCACGGATGCGGAGAGCGGAACGTTCAGCGAGGAGGCCGTCGTCACCGGCACGCTCGTGAACGGCCTCGGCACCCGCACGGCGACCTGCACCTGGACCGACCCCGGAGGACTGACCACGACCGCCGCCGCGACCTACCGGATCGTCGACACCGGCGTCCCCACCATCGCCGCGACGACCGCGCCGACGGCTCCGAACGCCGCGGGCTGGTTCCGCTCCCCCGTCTCCGTCGGCTTCTCCTGCGCCGACGGCAGCGGCTCCGGGATCCGCAGCTGCACCCCCGCGCGGATCCTGCGCGAGGGCCCCGGCCAGAGCGTCACCGGCACCGCCGTCGACAACGCGGGCAACCGCGCCACGACGACCCGCAGCGGCATCGCCATCGACACCACGAAGCCGCAGCTCTCGTTCACGTCGAGGCCCGAGGGGTCCTACCCCTTCGGCACCGTGCTCCCGGAGGCGCGCTGCCTCGGGGACGACGCGCTCTCGGGACTCACCGGCGACTGCGTGATCACGGGCGGCGGCCGCTCCGTCGGTCCGCACGTGTACCGGGCGACCGCGACCGACCGGGCGGGCAACGTCTCGACCCTCACCGCGTCCTACACCGTGACCCCGTGGACGATCGGCGGGCTCAGCACCTCGGTGAAGAGCGTGGCCGCCGGAGCCGCGACCGGCATGACGTTCCAGGTGACGTCCACGTCGTCCGCGGGCACGTTCCGCCACTCCGCCCTCGCCGACGTGCGCGGCGTCACGCAGAGGCAGACCTCCTGCACCGCCGGCGCCGTCCTCACCGGAGCGCCGACGACCACCCTGACCGGACGCCTCCGCTACGACACCGCGACGAACCGCTACGTGAAGGCGTGGACGGTGCCCGCGAAGCGGGGCACCTGCTGGACGCTGACGGTCACGACGGCGGACGGCAGCACGGGGAGCGCCCGGTACTCGGTGAAGTAGCGGCGCCGGACGGCCGCCGCGGTCCGGTCAGGCTCCTGCCGCGGCGTACCGCTCCGCGAGCACGCGGAACGCGGCGGCCAGCTCGGGCGGCTCGGCCCCGGCCATCGGAGCGTCGAACCGGCCGAACGACGCGGCGAGCGCTTCCCACGACCAGGCGCCGAGGGCGAGTCGGCAGCCCGCGTCGCCGAGGTCCTCCATCTCCCCGTCGCCCGCGTAGGGCAGGACCTCGGCGGCGGGCGCCTCCAGCACCACCGAGCCGCGGCACGGCCACCCCTCCCCGGGCGCTCCGCCGCGGAACCGCGCCTCCAGGAACTCGGCGGGACTCCGGACCGGCAGCGCCCGGCGGCGGAAGCGGGCACCGCGGGGCGAGCGCGGCTCGAGCCGGTCGACGCGGAACACCCGCCAGTCGTCGCGGTCGAGGTCGAAGCCGATGAGGTACCAGCGGCCCTGACGCGCGACCAGGTGGTGGGGCTCGACGCGGCGCACCGCCTCCGCGTACGCGAAGCGGAGCACCTCCGAGGCCCGGACGGCCGCCGCGACCGCGACCAGCCGCTCCGGAGGGACTGCGGGGGCCGGCGCCGCCGCGACCGTGAAGCGCAGCGCATCAGCTCGGGGCCGGAGCCGGGCGGGCAGGACCTGCCGCACCGTCGCCAGCGCACGGGCCGACGCCTCCTCGAGCCCCGCGATCGGCGCGCGCAGGGCGGCGGTGAGGGCGAGCACCTGCTCGTCGTCGAAGAGCAGCGGCGGGAGCTCGGCGCCGGCCTCGAGCCGGTACCCGCCGTCGGGGCCCTTCGCCGCGTCGATCCGGTAGCCCATCGTGCGGAGTCGGTCGACGTCGCGACGCACCGTGCGCGGCGCGATCCCCAGGCGCTCGGCGAGCACTCCGCCCGGCCAGTCGCGGCGGGTCTGCAGGAGGGAGAGGAGCAGGAGGAGCCGCTCGGTCGTCGTGGGCACGTCCCGAGGGTATTCCGAGAAGAGGACCGTCACCGTCCTCTTCTCCTGGGAGCGTCGGGGCACCGGGTGATCGACCCGGCACGACTGCGAGGAGCGCACCATGAGCATCACCACGACGACCCACCTCAACTTCCGCGGACAGGCCCGCGAGGCACTGGAGTTCTACGCCTCGGTCACGGGAGGCCGGGTCGACGCGATGTCCTACGCGGACGCGAACGCTGTCACCGCGCCCGACGAGGCCGACCAGCTGATGTGGGGCCAGGTCGTCTCCGAGGCCGGCTTCCGCGTCATGGCGTACGACGTCCCCGCGCACACGGCTTACGACCCGGGCACGATCCCGGTGTACGTGTCGCTGCGCGGCTCCGACGCCGACGAGCTGCACCGCCTCTGGGACGGCCTCTCGGAGGGGGCGGCGGTCGTCGTGCCCCTGGCCCCGGCGGCCTGGTCGCCCCTCTACGGGATGCTGCGCGACCGCTTCGGAGTGACGTTCGTCGTCGACCTCGAGGTCGCCTGGGGCTGAGGCCCGCGGGCTCGGCGGCGGGGCGCGTCCCACTGCGGACGCGCCGGCCGCCGACTCGGTACGCTCAGCACCGGATCCGGTCGGAGGGACGCTGCATGCTGGAGACGATCTCCGAGGCCCTCTCGCTTGTCACCCTCCCCCTCGGCGTGCTGTTCCTGCTCGCCGCGTTCGTCGCGGCGCTGATCGACGGACGCTGGCTGACGACGACCGCCTACCTCGAGGAGGGTCCGCCCCTCGCGCTGCACTGGGTGACCCGGGCCGGCGAGGTGCGATCGCGTCCGCTGTCCGCCGGGGACCCGCTGACGCCGACGCGGTCGGACCAGCGGGAGGTGCACTACCGCGAGGAGGATCCGCACCGCATCCGCCTGCACCGGTGGAGCGACGCGGTGCGGGCGCTGCGCCTGACCGGCCTGATCCTGCTCGGGGCGGGCGTCGTCCTCGGGATCCTGTCGACGGTGCTGGCGGTCCTCGCCTAGGCGGCGCTCCGTGCGCGAGGATCGGACCCGTGGATGCGGAACGGGTTCTCGGAGACGGACGTGCCGACGGGGTGTGGTGCCGGCTCGGGGAGCCGCTGACGGTCGCGCAGATCGCTCGCGGCGGGCCCGCGTGGCTGTGCCTGGACGCGCAGCACGGCGCGTTCGACGACGCCGCGGTCCTCGCCTCCCTTCGCGCGCTCGGCGCCGTGAGCGGGAGGCCGCCCGTCGGCGTCCGGGTCGCCGGGCTCTCCGACGCGCTGATCGGCAGGGCGCTCGACGCCGGAGCAGACGTCGTGGTCGTCCCGATGATCGAGACGGTCGAGGAGGCGCTCGCGGCCGTCCGCGCCGCGCACTACCCGCCGCTCGGCCGCCGCAGCTGGGGGCCGATGTCCGATCTCTGGGGCGCCGCTCCCCCGTCGGCCGCCGAGGCGCGCACCGCGCTCTGGGTCATGATCGAGACGCAGGCCGGCCTCGACGCCGTCGATCGGATCCTCGCGGTGCCGGGCGTGAGCGGAGTCTTCGTCGGCCCGTTCGACCTCGCGATCGGCCTCGGACGGGACCTGTCCGACCTGCTCGCCGCGGACGGACCGGACGACCCGCTGCCGAGGATCGCCGCGGCGGCCCGGCGCGCGGGCAAGGGCGCCGGGGCCTACGCGGGCGACCGCGAGCGCGCCGGGCTGCTGCGAGCGCTCGGCTTCCCGAGGGTCGCGGTCGCGACGGATCAGTCGCTGATCGCGCTCGGCACCGCGGCGGCGCTCGACGCGGACGCCGCCGACTCCGGCTGCTGAGCCCGAGGCCGGGAACGGGGCCGGCCGCCGGTCACCGGCGAGCGCTCCCACCGGGGGGACGCACGGGCTCCGGCGGCTCGGGGACGAAGCGGAGGCCGCCGGCGGAGTTCGCGAGATCGGTGAGCGCCGAGATCCAGGCGGGGTTGATGCGGGGCATGCGGCCGCCGGCGTAGGTGTAGCGGAGCGTGTGCGAGGGGTGCAGCCAGATCGCGCTGCGGCCGTCGCTCATCCCGTTCTCGTCGCGCCAGGTGAGCAGGCACGACTCCCCCCGGCGCAGCTTCGCGGTGAGGACGATCTGCAGGTGGGCGAGCACCCGGTCCTCGACGTCGATCTCGACCGATCCGTCGTAGTGCAGCTTCCCCATCGGCGTCTCCCGGCCTCGTCCTCGGAGGACGGGCGCGCCTCCGGCCCACCATCCTCGGGTGTCGTCCAGTGACCAGTTCGGGGCGGCGACAACCGGCGGATCAGCTGGTATCGGCGAATCCGCTGGTCTCGACGGGGCGGGGCTCAGGCCGGCGGGTTCGCCGCCATGAAGTCGCGCATCGGCAGCAGGTTCTGGAGGGGCGCGAAGTACCCGAAGCGGGGCAGGTCGAAGACCACTCCCGCGACTCCGGAGGACCCCATCGCCGCGATCCACTCGAGCGCGGCCGGCATCGGCACCTTCAGCACGCGTGACGCATCCTCGTCGGAGAGGCCGGCGTGCAGCGCCCCGGCGCGGGCGCGCTCCCCCGTGGTGAAGGCGAAGACCATCGGCCCCGACTCCAGGCCGCCGACGAAGGGGGTGGGCGCGTCGTCCGGCCCCCGCGCGATGAAGCACCACATCGGCAGGGCGTAGACGCTGCGCCAGAGCGCGTCCATCGCGGCGAAGCTCTCGGGGTCGGCGCGCAGGGCCTCCGCCCGGGCGTCGATCTCGACGGTCTGATCCATGGGGCTCCCCTCGTCGCCGGCGATCGGCGCGGACCTCCACGCTAACGATGCTCCGGCTGGGCCGCACCCGCGATCGATCCGTCAGCAGCGGCCCGTCCACGCGGCGGGCACGGGCCGCGGACGACGGATCGATGCGGCCGCGGCCCGCTCAGGCCGTCGCGTGCAGCGCGGCGTACGCGCCGCCCGTCGCGAGCAGCTCATCGTGCGTCCCCTGCTCCACGACGCGCCCCTCGCTGAGCACCACGATCCGGTCGGCCGTGCGGACGGTGCTCAGGCGGTGGGCGACGATCAGCGTCGTGCGCCCCTCGCGCAACCGGTCGAGGGCGAGCCGGACCTCGCGCTCGGTGCGCGGATCGAGTGCGGCGGTCGCCTCGTCGAGCACGAGCAGACGGGGGTCGCGGATCAGGGCCCGCGCGATCGCGAGGCGCTGGCGCTGGCCTCCCGACAGCAGGGCGCCCCGCTCCCCCACGATCGTGTCCCAGCCGTCGGGCAGCTCGAGGACGAACTCCGCGTTCGCCGCCCGCAGCGCCGCCTCGAGCCGGTGGTCGTCGGCGTCCGCTGTCCCGTAGAGCACGTTGTCGCGGATGCTGCCGCGGAAGAGCACCGACTCCTGCGGCACGACCGAGACGAAGCGGCGGGCCGTGCGCATGTCGAGGGCGGCGATGTCACGGCCGTCGAGCAGCACGCGGCCCTGCGAGGGGCGGACGAATCCGAGGACCACCCGGGTCAGCGTCGACTTCCCCGAGCCGGAGGGGCCGACGAAGGCCACGGTCTCCCCCGGGGCGATCCGGAGCGACACGTCGTGCAGCACGCGCCGGTCCCCGTAGTCGACGCTCACCCGGTCGAGCTCGACTCCTCCGGCGAGGGCGTCGATGACCGGCTCGCCCTCGTTGTGCTCCACGTCGGGGTCCGCCAGGACCTCGGCGATCGAGCGGCGCGACTCGAGGCCGCGGGTGACCAGCGGAGCAGTCTGGAACGCCGCCGTGATCGTCCCGGTGAGCAGCGCGAAGTAGGAGCTCAGCAGCACGACCTCGCCGACCGTCACCGGCAGGACGCCCGTCATCGCGATGACGGCTGCGCCGAAGAGCGAGCCGAGCGTGATGAGCTGGTAGCTGCTCCACGACAGCGCCCCGAAGCGCCCGTTCAGGCGGTCGAGGGCGACGCCCGCCCGCTCGACGCGGCGGGCGGCCTCCACCACCCGCTGGACCGAGACCTTCTCGAGGCCGTGGGCGCGGGTGACCTCGAGGAGCGCGGACATCTCGCCGACGGTGCCGGACATCGTCTCGACGTGGCGCCGGAACGCCTCGTTGCCGGCCGCTGTCCGCCGACGGAGCCAGAGCACGAGTGCGGCCGCGAGCGGGACGGTCAGCGCGAACACCAGCAGGAACTGCGGCACCCTCGTGCCCGTCGCCACTCCGGCTCCGACGAGCACCACCAGCGCTGTCAGCACCGGCCCGAAGGCCTGCTGCAGCATCAGCTCGAGGTTCTCGACGTCGCGCACCACCTTCGTCTGGGCGATGGAGGCGCTGCCTCGCGAGTGGTAGTCGAGCGAGAGGCTCTGCAGCCGCTCGGCGAGCGCCTCCCGCAGCCGCAGGCCCAGCGCGCGGACGGCGGACGAGGAGAGCCGCACGTAGACCGCGTTCGCCCCGATGTTCGCGAGGATCGTCGCCGCGGCGGCCGCGGCCGGCACGACGAGCGCCGATGGCGACCGGCCGTCGACGAGGGCGTCGACCACGGCGGCGGTGACGAGCGGCAGGATCCACAGCGGGCTGTCCTTGACGACGTAGGCGAGCGCCGCCCCGACGACCCGGTGCCGCGACGGGCGCAGGGCCGAGCGGAGCGGATGCTCGGAGGAGATGCCGCTCACGGCACGAGGGCGGGCTCGCGCGCCGCCGCCGTCGATCGGAGGATCAGGGCGGCCGCGCCGATCAGAGGCCCCTCCCCGCCGAGCCCGGACGGGCGGACGTCGAGACCGCGGGCGTAGTCCAGGACAGCGTGCTCCCGGGCGCTCGCCTGCACGAGGTGGAGGTAGTCGCGGGTCACGCCCGCGAAACCGCCGCCGACGGCGAAGTCGTGCACGTCGAGCAGGGTCGCCGCGCCCGCGATCGCCGTGCCGACGGCCTCGGCGGAGCGGCGGACCGCGGACAGGGCCACGGCGTCGCCGTCCGCGGCCGCGCGCCCGAGCTCCTCCCCGGTGCTCCCGGCGAAGCCCCGGCGCCGGGCCCAGGCGACGGTGCTCGGTCCGGAGGCGATGCTCTCGAGCGTCCCGTCGCTCCCCTCCTCGGGGTCGGCGTCGGCGACGTGCACCTGGCCCAGGTGGCCGGCGTTGCCGGAGCGGCCCGCCAGCACCCGGCCGTCGAGGACGATCCCGCCGCCGATCCCGGTCGACACGACGAGGCTCACCGAGGAGACGGCGCCCCGGTTGGCCCCGTACCAGTGCTCGGCGAGGGCGATGCAGGTCCCGTCGAGGCGCAGCTCGACCGGCCGACCGGGCACGAGCCGCTCGAGCGCCTCCCGGAGCGGGACGCCGTGGAGCAGCGGGAGGTTCTTCGGTCGGATCCGGCCGCCGTCGAGGTCGATCGGCCCCGCGGATCCGGCGCCGACGCCGACGACGTCCGCCCCGGCCGTCGAGGCGGCGACGCACTCCGCGAGCGCCCGCTCGAACTCCTCAGGAGTCAGGGCGGGGCCGGTCGCGCGCCGGTGCCGCGTGCCGGGCACGAGCCCGCCCCCGGCGTCGACGAGGGCGGTCTCGATCTTCGTGCCGCCGACGTCGACGGCCAGAGCGGGCTGCGTGCTCACCGCGGATCAGGCCCAGTCGGCGACGAGCTGGTTGGCCGTGCGCAGCACGCTCGGCGACACCAGCGCCTCGGTGTCGAGACCGGAGCCGCGCACCGTGAAGACGACGCTCTCGCCCGGCAGCAGCGTGACCAGCTGGTCGTCGACGACGGCGGACGGGTCCACCTTGTCGACCAGGAGGGTGACGTCGCGCACGAGGTTCTCGGCGGTGACGGTCACCTGCACTCCGCCCTCGACGAGGGCGGCGCTCGTGCGCAGGCGCGCGGCCTCCAGGGCGGAGTCGCGGTACTCGGCGAAGAACCAGAACGCGCGCGTCCCGGCGAAGTCGACGACGAGCAGCTCGGCGGCGGCGTCCTCGGGCGTCGCCACGCCGGACCCGATCGGCAGGGTGCGCACCGAGCGCGCCCCGACCGCGAGCTCCTGCCGCTCCTCCGCCAGCACCGTCCCGTCGAACGCCAGGCGGCGCACGACGCACTCGCCGGCCCACTCCTCGGGGGAGTCGCCCACGGCGACCACGGCGAGCCCCTCCCCGCGCGGCTGCACGGTGAGCAGACGGTCCTCGAAGACGTGCTTGAGCGCGTAGAGGAGCGGCTTGGCGGTGCCGTCGCCGTCCACCGCGGCCCACGAGGTGACCGGCCAGCAGTCGTTGAGCTGCCAGACGATCGAGCCCATGCAGCGCGGGCTCTCGGAGCGCTGGTGCTCGATCGCGAGCGTCACCGCGAGCGCCTGGTTGAGCGACATCGCCCAGTGCCAGTCCTCCGTGTCGTCGGGCAGCGGGAGGTGAGCGACGAGACCGTCGGTCAGCTTGTCGTTGCCGTCGGTCGCCTTCTGGTGGTGGATCATCCCGGGCGACTCGGGAGTCAGCGGCGAGTCCGAGATCGAGCGCTGGATGGTCGACCACGACGCCGGCCCCTGCCAGCCGAACTCGGCGACGAATCGCGCGTGGGCGTCCCGGTAGGCGGGGTAGTCGACGCGGTTCCACAGCTCCCAGAGGTGCACGGAGCCGTGGTCGAGGTCGTTCGCGAAGATCTGCGGGTCGCCCGACCAGGGGCTCCCGGGCGTGTACGAGCGCGCCGGGTCGAGCTCGGCGACCAGGCGCGGGAGCAGATCGAGGTAGTAGCCCAGGCCCCAGGTGCGGCCCTGGAGGCGCTTCTCCCAGCCCCACTCCTCGAAGCCCCAGATGTTCTCGTTGTTGCCGTTCCAGAGCGCGAGGCTCGGGTGGGGCATGATCCGCGTGACGTTGTCGCGGACCTCCGCCTCGACCTCGCTGCGGAGCGGCTCCTCCTCCGCGTAGGCCGCGCAGGCGAAGAGGAAGTCCTGCCAGACGAGGATGCCGCGCTCGTCGCAGAGGTCGTAGAAGTCGTCGGACTCGAAGTAGCCGCCGCCCCAGATGCGGAGGAGGTTGAGGTTCGCGGACTCGGCCTGGTCCATCCTGCGGGCGAGGCGCTCGCGGTCGACCCGGGTGATGAAGGCGTCGTCCGGGATCCAGTTGGCTCCGCGGATCCAGACGGGCTCGCCGTTGACGACGAAGCGGAACGAGGTGCCCTCGTCGTCGCGGTCGAGCTGCACCTCCAGGGTCCGGAAGCCGATCCGCTGGGAGCGCTCGTCGATGACGGCTCCGCCCTGCAGGAGCGCGACCTCGAGGTCGTGGAGCGGCTGCCCGCCGAAGCCCCGCGGCCACCACAGGGCCACCTCGGCCGCCTCGAGGTGGAGGACCGCGGTGCGCTCGCCACCGGGGACGCTCGCCACGGCCTCCGCGCCGGCGACGGAGGCGCGCACCTCCACCTCGGCGTCCGAGGCCCGGTCGAGCCCCACGTGCAGCTCGACGCGGCCGGTCGTCCCGTCGACCGTGACCACGGGGCGCACCGAGGCGAGGCGCGCACCGCTCCAGGCATGGAGGGTCACCGGCTTCCAGATGCCGGCGGAGGCGGCGTCCAGCCCCCAGTCCCAGCCGAAGTTGCAGGCGGCCTTCCGCAGGGCGTTGAAGGGGTGGGAGTAGGTGTGCGGCCGGTAGCCGATCTCGAGGCTCGCTCGGTCGGCCTCGGCGACGGGCGAGGCGAAGGCGACGACCAGCTCGTTCGCCCCCTCCTGCAGAGCCTCGTCGACGCGGATCCGGTAGGTGCGGTGCTGGTTGCGGGTGCGGGCGATCTCGCGCCCGTTCAGCGTGACGACGGCCACCGTGTCCAGGCCCTCGAAGACGAGCTCGTGCACGTCGCGGCCGTCGGGGGCCCAGTCGAACGAGGAGGAGTACTCCCAGTCCGTCTCGCCGATCCAGGTGACCTTCTTCTCGTTCTGGTCGAGATACGGGTCGGGGATCAGCCCGGCCGCGAGCAGATCGGTGTGGACGAGGCCGGGGACCACCGCGGGGACGACGGCCGAGACCAGCTCGGCGGGGATCGGCCCGCGGGTCGCGCGGACACTCCAGCCGTCGTGCAGCGGACGGCTGGTGGCCGCCGCGGTGCGAGGAGTGGTGTCGAGGGTGTGGGTCACTTCGTAGCTCCTGATGTCAGTCCGTTGTAGATGAAGCGCTGGAGGAAGAGGAACGCGATCAACGTCGGCACGATCACCAGGATCGTGCCCGCCGCGATGACCTCCCACTGGGCCCCGAACGGGCCCATGAAGCGGAAGAGGGAGGTCGAGATCACGCCGAGGTCGCGGGAGGGCATGTAGAGGAAGGGGATGTAGAACTCGTTGTAGACCGCGATCCCCTTGATGATCACCACGGTCGCGATCGCGGGCTTCAGCAGCGGGAGCACGATCCGCCAGTACACGGTGAAGCGGCTCGCTCCGTCGAGCATCGCGGCCTCGTCCAGCGAGACCGGGATCGACTGCATGAACTGCAGGAAGATGTAGATCGCGACGATGTCGGTGCCCGTGAACAGCAGGATCGCCGACCATCGGGTGTTGAAGAGGTCGAGGGCGTTGATCACCTGGAACGTCGCCACCTGCGTGGTGACGGACGGGACCAGCGTCGCGAGCAGGAAGAGCCCGGTCACCACGCTCCGCCCGCGGAAGCGGAACCGGTCGATCGCGTAGGCAGCCATCGTGCCGATCAGCACGGTGCCCACGATCGAGACGACGAGGATGATCCCGGTGTTGAGGAACCCGGTGACCATCCCGCCCTGCGTGAAGGCGATGGCGAAGTTCTCGAGGTTGAACCAGTTCGAGGGCGGCGTGAGCGGTCCGGTGCCCCGGTACTCCGCCGAGGTCTTGAACGCGAGCATCACGATCGTGACGATCGGCACGAGAGCGAAGAGGCAGGCCACGATCAGCGAGCCGTACTTCCCGATCGAGCCGAGGACGGATCCCGCCGACCGGCGGGTGCGCCGCTCCTTCACGGCCGCCTGCCGCGTCACCGGGAGACCGGTGACCGCCGGGGGGCGCTGCTGGGTGCTGGTCATTCCTGGCTCGCCTTCTCGTCGGGGAACACGCGCCGCTGCACGGCCGTGATGATCAGCACGATCGCCAGCAGCACCACGGCCATCGCCGACGCGAGGCCGACCTTGGAGTAGCGGAAGGCGGTGTCGACGGTCTGGATCACGAAGGTCTCGGACCCGTTCGCGCCGCCGGTCATGATGTAGGGCATCTCGAAGGCCGAGAGCGCCCCGGCGATCGCGAGGATGAAGGACAGCCCGAGGATGCGCCGGATGCTCGGCACGATGATGTAGCGGAACTTGTCGAACGCGCTCGCGCCGTCGAGATCCGCCGCCTCGTACTGCTCCTCCGGGACCGACTGGATCGCACCGAGGAACAGCACGAAATTCAGCCCCATGTAGCGCCAGACCGAGGTGGCCGCGAGGGACACGTTGACGACGGAGGGGTCGCCGAGCCACTGCGGGGTGTCCTGCACGCCGAAGACGCCGAGCACCGCGTCGAGCGTGCCGTCCGGACGGAAGAAGTAGAGGAACATCAGCCCGATGGCGACGCCGTTGATCAGGTAGGGGAAGAAGATGACGCCCTTGAAGAAGTTGCGGAACCGGGTGCGGAAGCTCAGCAGCGTCGCGAAGAAGAGGGCGAGGCCGAGCTGCGCGATCGCGCCGGCGAGGTAGAACAGGCTGACGAAGAAGACGCGGAAGATCTCGGGCCGGGTGAAGATCTCGACGTAGTTCTCGAGGCCGACGAAGGTCTTGTCGGGGTCCAGGCCGTCCCAGTCGGTGACGCTGTACCAGAACATGTTCGCGACCGGGATGTACGTCAGCACGACCAGGAACGCCAGCGGGACCGCCAGGAAGAGCCAGGGGGTGATGCGCCTGCCGGTGAGGCGCTGCCGGCGGCGGGGCCGGATCCGCTTGCTCGCTCCGACCTCGATGGGCGGAGCGTCGGTGATCGCCATGGTCGATCCTTCCGTCGTTCGGGGGTGCAGGAGCCGTGGAGCTCCGGAGGGAGGGGGCGGGCGGCCGCGGGAGGCGGCCGCCCGCGGGGACTACTCGGCGACGTCGGCGCGGGCCGCGGCCCAGCGCGAGTTGAGGTCGGCGAACAGCGACTCCTTGTCGCCGGCGCCCGCACCGCGCGCGGCGTCGATCAGCTCCTGGCGGTAGGCGTTGCCGAACAGGTCGATCTCGGCCTCGTTGGCGATGTCGTTGATGACCGCCTCCTTGCCGACCGGGTCCGGGGCGAGCTCGAGGTACTGCACGCCGAGCGCGTCGAAGTCCGCGAGGGTGTCGGGAGCGGGGTCGCTGATCACGGGGCTGATCGCGCCCTGGCTCTCGGCGTAGCCGGACTCGTTCGTGAACCAGTCGATCCACGCGCGGGCGGTGGCCTTGTTGTCCGAGTTCTTGTTGATCGCGAGGAACTTGTCCGAGGCGGTCACCGAGGTGAAGGTCCCGTCCTGCGCCCACGGCATCGGCCAGAAGCCGATGACGTCGCGGGACTTCCCGGCCTTCTCGGCCGCGTCCTGCATCTGCGAGACGGCCCAGGAGCCGAGCACCATCGAGCCGATCTCCCCGCTCGCGAGGAGGTCCTTCGACTCCTCCCAGTTCGTGGTGGTCGGGTCCGCCTCGCTGAGGCCCTGCGCGACCGTGTCGTAGAGCAGGCCGTCGATGTTGTACTGGTCGTTGCCCTCGGTCCAGGGCGCGTCGTCCGCGATCATCTCGGTGCGGACGTCCGCCCCCTGCACCGTGCCGAGGTTGCCCTCGATCGTCGCGAGGGGCCAGCCGTCCTTGTAGTTCGTGTAATAGGGGACGACGCCGTCGGCCTTGATCTTCTCGAGGTCGGCGAGGTACTCCTCCTCCGTGGCGGGCGGATCGGTGATGCCCGCCGCGGTCCAGACGTCGCGGTTGAACACGTAGCCCATGGCCGAGCCGAAGGTCGAGACGCCGTAGGCGGTGCCGTCGAACGAGCCCTCGTTGGTGAAGCGGTAGGTCTTCGACAGCTCCTCCGTCGAGCCCAGCGGCTCGAAGTAGTCGGAGTAGTCGTCCTTGGTGACGTTGGAGCTCGGGATGAGCAGCACGTCGCCGTAGTCCTTCGAGTTCAGGCGGATCTTGGTGTCGCCCTCGTAGTCGGTCAGGGCCTCGAACTTCACGGTCGTCCCGGGGTACTTCCCCTCGAACGTCGTCGCGTAGTCGGCGAAGGTCGTGTCGACCAGGTCGGTGCGGTTGGTCAGCACAGTGATCTCGCCGGCCGGCTCGCCGGAGTCGTTCCCCGCCGATCCGCCGGAGCAGCCGGCGAGCGCGAGGGAGGACGTGACGGCGACGGCGACGATGCCGGTCAGCGTGGTCCTGCGGTTTCTGGTGGGTCGTTGCACGGGTGTTCTCCTCGGTAGGGCGTCGCGGTGCGACGGTGAGTGCAGTGGGTGCGGGACGGAGGTCAGTGACGGGCCTGCCACCAGTGCCGGATCGTCGGGAGGTACTGGCGCACCAGCGACTCCAGCCACGACGGCACGTGGGGGTGGGGCGAGGGTCCGGCCGTCGGCGGCGCGGTCGGCGTCGGCGTCGGCGTCGGCGGGGTGGTCGGCGTGGGCGTCGGGGTGGTCGGCGTCGGCGTCGGGGCGGGCCCGGCGGCGACCACCGTCGCCACGTCGTCGACGGTGAGGACTCCGGTCCCCGATCCGTTCACGTAGAGGGCGTACTGGGTCACCGAGGTCAGGTCGAGATCGGCCTCCGGGGCCCACGACGGCGGAGCGAAGGCTGAGAAGGGGACGACGGTCGGCCCCTCCGTCGCCGGGGTGACGGAGGCCTCCCAGTAGGCGCCGTTCGCGACGAACTGCACCGAGAACGGGGCCGCGGCGTCCACGTCGAGGGTCAGCCCGGAGTAGCCCCACCAGTTCTGCGGAGCATCGAACGTCTTCACGACGCCCGCGTAGCCGGCCGTGCCCGTGTCGTAGTCGAAGCGCGCGGCGCTGCCGGCGCCGGAGGGCACCAGCGTCGGCGCGATGGTGCCGCCCCCGCTGTTCCGGACGTAGGCCTCGCGGACCGCCGCGTCGTCGGCGTAGCCCTCGAAGTCGTCGACCACGACGGGCTCCGTCGGCACGGCCGAGGTCTCGAACGAGCGGACCTCGGACACGGCGGAGCCGACGCCGTTCACGGCGGTCACCCGCCAGGAGTAGCGCGTCTCGGGGGCGAGGTCGACGTCCGGGCGGACGGTGGTCGCGGTGAGCCCGGTCGTCTCCACGATCGGGTCGGAGAGGTCCTCCGATGCCGAGAGGGTGAAGCGGTAGAACGCGGCGTCGGCGGCGGGCTCCCACGAGAACGCGGGGGTCGCGGTGATCCCGTCGGCGCCGGCGGCCGGCGCGTCGAGCGCGGGGGCGGCCGGGGCGCCGAGCGGAGCGGCGTTCGGCGAGAAGAGGTTCACGGAGCCGATCTGCGGCGTCCACGCCTCGCCCGGGCCCTGCGGCCACGAGACGCGCAGCTGGTTCACGCCGGAGAGGCCGCGCACCGACAGCGTGTACTGCTTCCAGTTCCCGGTGCCGCCGCGGGTGTCGACCGCGATCGGCGCCCACGTCGCACCGTCGGCCGAGCCCTCCACGGTGAGCGGGGCGACCGGCTGGTCGGGCCAGTACCAGGCCGTCACGTCGGCGCCGCTGATGTCGTCGAAGCTCCAGGTGAGGCTCGCCGGATCGGTGCTCTCGCGCTTCACGCGGGAGACGTCTCCGCCGAACTGCGCGGGCGAGCCGGAGTCGATCGCGAGGCTGCCCGTGCGGGCCGACACCTTCGAGAAGTCGTCGAGCGGGTCGGCGAGGGCCACCGCCTCCGCCGCGCTCGTGACGGTGGCGCGCTCGAGGGTGGCGCTGCCGCTCCAGGAGAGGCGGACGGCGTCGCCGTCGAGGCCGTCCGCTCGGAGGGCGCCGCCGTCGACCGTGGTCGCGGCCGGAGTCCAGGTCGTCCCGTCGGTGCTCGTCGAGACGGTCGCGGCCGAGAGGTCCGAGAGGAGGAACTCGGCGGCGGTCACGCCGTCGCGCTGCCAGGTGATGCTCGCAGCGCCCGTCGCGGCGACGACTCCGCCGGCCGGCGTCGGCTCGAGCCGCGCGTTCTCGTGTGCCGAGCTGAGGGTCCAGGTCTGCAGCGGATCGACGAGCACCGTGCCGGCCTCGGGCGCGGCCACGGGGTCGGAGGCGGGGCCGGGGCGATCGCCCTCGCCGACCGCGACCACGCGGTAGCGCGCTCCGTCGGGCGAGTCGTAGTCGGTGACCGGGGAGGCGGAGGCGGAGACGGCGCCGTCGGTCACGTCGCTCCAGGCACCGCCGTCGACCGAGCGCTGCACGAGATAGCCCTGCGCTCCCGCGGTCCCGCGCCACGAGACGGTGGTGATGCCGTACACCTGGTCGAGGGCCGTGACGAGCGGGGCGCCGAGCTCGTGCCGGCCGGGCGTGCTGCCGACGGCCGCGCTGTAGCGCTCGACCGCGTCCACGCTCTCCCGCTCCCGCGCCGAATCGCCCGGGTAGTGGAGGGTGAAGCCGTCGTCGTGCGGGACGAAGCCCCCGCGGTCGTTGTTCCCGAACAGCGACCAGAAGAACATGCCCGAGACGTTCCGGTCGGCCGCGGCCGCGTCGAGCAGCGTGGCGGAGGCGGCCGTCGAGGCGTACTCCCCCGCGATGTAGACCTTGCCCGCGTCCGCGACGGTCCGCGCGTCGGCCGAGACCCGCTCGGCGGTCGGCGGGTAGTAGTGGACGTCGACGATGTCGAGGTCCGGCGACGCGAGGGTGTCGGGATCGATGTCGAAGCGGCGGCCGGCGGCGACGAGCTGCTCCGGGGCCTTCTCCTTCAGGTGCGCGACCTGGGCGTCGATCCACTCGCGGGTCATGCCCTCGAGCTCGTTGCCCAGCTCCCACGCCATGATCGTCGGGTCGTCGACGAAGCGCGTCCCGGTGATCGTGTTCGTGTGGTCGAGCACGTGGTCGACGTAGTCCTGGTATGCCGCGATCGTGGCCGGATCGGTGTAGAAGTCGTCCGACTCGAGGCCGAGCGGAGTCGTGAAGTCGCGGTGACCGCCGTGGTAGTACTCCCACTGGTCGGTGAGCGGCAGCACCAAGCGGATGCCGAGAGTGCCCGCGTAGGCGACCGCGAAGTCGATGGTGCGGAACGCCTCCTCGTTGTACTCGCCGAGCCGCGGCATCAGCGCGAGCGGGTCGGCGTCGTCCTGGCTGGTCGACGTCATCATGTGCGAGCGCACGACGGTGACACCGAGCCCGGCCGCCGTGTCGAGGGCGTCCTTGATGCGGAAGTAGGTCGGGTAGTCGATCCCGCCGACGTTCTCGTCGAGGCCGAGCCAGTAGATGTTCGTCCCGCTGGCACGGAAGCGCTCGCCGTCGAGGGTGAGGGCGCTGCCGTCGCGCTGGACGAACGCGGTGTTGGCGCTGGTCCAGTCGGCCGGCGCGGCCTGGGCGGAGGACGCGGTCGCGACGAGGGTCGAGGCGACGACGGCGGCGATCGCTCCGCTGGCGAGGGCCGAGCGGAGGCGGGAGCGCCTCGGGGCGGGCGGTGCTGCGGCACGGGTCATGTGTGTTCCAGGGCTCCTTCGACCGGGGTGGAGGACCGGCTCGCGTCGTTCCGCTCTCGGGATCGGGGCTCGTCGCCCCGCCCTCGTCGGCCGGTCCTCGGACAGACTCCCCTGTCCTCCCCGTCGAGGTCAATATCAAAAGTAAATAATTTATGTAACGAATGGAGACGGCAGTGCGAGCACGCGGGGCGTGGCGACGGCCGTCGACCGGCGGTCGGGGATGCTCAGGCCGCCGGCGCGCCCGTGGATCCGCGCGGGACGATCACGACGGCGGGGCTGCTGATCGCACGGCTCTCGCCACCCGCGATGCCGGCCAGGAGCTCCCGGCCGGCGAGCATCCCGATGACCTGCACGTCGTGCGAGACCGCCGAGAGCGGGGGCTCGCTGAGCTGGCACTGCGCGGAGTCGTCCCAGGCGAGGAGCGAGAGCTCGCCCGGGACGGCGAGACCGCGATCGCGGGCCTCGTCGAGTCCGCCGAGCGCCATCAGGTCGCTGTCGAAGACGACCGCCGTCGGCCGCTCGTCGCCGTCGAGCAGGGCCGCCAGAGCACGGGCCCCGGAGGCCCGCGAGTAGTCGCCCCCGGCCGTCGGTCCGGACACTCCGTGCCGCGCGCACTCCTGCGCGAACGTCTCCTCGCGGATGCGCGTGTGCAGCAGCTCCGCGGGTCCGGCGACGCGGCCGAGCCGGGAGTGGCCCTGACCTGCGAGGAAGTCGACGGCCGCGCGCATCGCGTTGTCGTCGTCCGTCCACACCGCGCGGAAGCCGACGGCGGCGCTCGGCGGGCCGATCACGACGGCGGGGAGGCCGAGGCCGCGCACGAACTCCGGCCGCGGATCCCCGTCCTCGAGGTCGACCAGGATCACGCCGCTCACCTCGCCGTCCTCGCTCCACCGCCGATAGGTCGCGAGCTCGGCGTCGGCGTCGGGCAGGACGTTGAGGAGCACCGAGTAGCCCGAGGGGCGGACCGCCCGCTCGACACCGGCGATGAACTCGTGGAAGTACGGCTCCGCGCCCATGATCTCGGTCGCCCGCACCAGTGCCAGGCCGATCGGTCTCGTCCGCGTCATCGCCACCGCCCTTCGTCGCCCGTCCAGAGTAGGGGGCCGATCGGCGCCGGAGCCGTCCCGTACGCTGACGAGCGGAACGGGAGGTGACGGCATGGCACGGCGCGAATCGACACCCGCGGCCCCCGGGAGCCGCGCCCTCGTCGTGGACCTGATCCGCTCCTCCGGGCCGATCAGCCGCGTCGAGCTGACCGCCGCGACCGGCCTCACCCAGCCCGCCATCTCGATGATCGTGCGCAAGCTCCTCACCGACGGCATCGTCCGCCAGACCGGCTCGACCTCGACCGGGGGCAAGCCGCGGCAGCTGCTCGAGATCAACGCGCGGGCGAGGATCGCCATCGGCCTGCAGCTCGGCTTCGAGTCGATCACCCTGGTCGCGACCGACACGGGCGGAGGCGTGATCGCACGCCAGCAGATCGACGGCGCCGCGCTCGCCTCCCCGGAGGAGGTCACCGCGCGCCTGGTCCGGGCCTACGACGACTTCATCCGCGGGACCGGGATCGACCGCGGCTCGATCGCGGGCGTGGCGGTCGTCGCTCCCGGCCCGATCGACCAGGCCGCGGGCCGCGTCCTCGGCCCGCCGACGCTGCACCACTGGCGCGACCACCCGCTCCGCCAGGAGCTCGGCGCCGGTCTGGGCGCGCCGATCCTGCTCGACAACGACGCCGCCGCCGCCGCGATCGGCGAGTTCTGGAGCCGCGGCGTCTCGCGGCACCGCACCTTCGGGAGCATCTACGTCGGCACCGGCATCGGGGCCGGCGTCGTCCTCGACGGCGCACTGCTGCGCGGGGCGAGCTCGAACGCGGTCGAGATCGGCCACGTCACGATCGTGCCGGGCGGGCGCGAGTGCTTCTGCGGCAACGTCGGCTGCCTCGAGCGGTACGCCTCGCCGACGGTGGTCGTGGAGGAAGCGCGCTCCGACCGCGCCGCGTTCGCCGACCTCGACCTCGCCTTCCGCGCCGAGGAGCACGCCCGCGACTTCGACGTGCTCAGCCTGGCGGCGATCAACGGCCATCCGGCGGCCCTCGCCCTGATCGAGCGCGCGGCCGGGCACCTGGCCGACGGCGCTCTGATCCTGGCCAACCTGTTCGACCTCGACGAGCTGGTCCTCACCGGCCCCGGAGTCGCCATCGCCGGATCGATCCACACCCGCGCGATCCGCGCCCGCCTCGACGAGCGCCGCTTCGCCCGCCGGGCCCACCCGATCGAGGTCGAGCTCTCGAGCAACCCGCGCGACGCGGCCGCCGTCGGAGCGTCCTCCCTCGTGCTGCAGAGCACCCTCTCGCCCGGGCACGGGCCGGTGCTCCTGCAGCCCGGAGGGCGCGATGGCTGAGGCCGTCGTCTCCGCCGGCCGGCTGCTCGGGCGGACCGTCGAGACGCCGGACGGAGCGGCGCACGCGTTCCTCGGGGTGCCCTACGCGGGCGACCCCCGGCGCTTCCTCCCGGCTCCGCCGCTCGAGGCCTGGAGCGGACGGCGCGAGGCGCTGGAGCCCGGACCGCGGGCTCCGCAGACGTCGGGTGGAAGCGAGACCGGCTGCCTGACCGTGAACGTCTGGACGCCGGAGGCAGCCGAGGCCTGCCCGGTGATCGTCTGGATCCACGGGGGGCTGCACGTCGCCGGCTCCCCCTCCGAGCCCTTCTGCGACGGAGCACGGCTCGCCGCCCGGACCGGCACCGTCGTCGTGGCGCTCGGCCACCGGCTCGGCGCGCTCGGATTCCTCACCGTGGACCACCTCCTCGGCCACGAGTACCGCGACTCCGCGAACGCGGGCCTGCACGACACCGTCGCCGCGCTCGAGTGGGTCCGCGACGAGATCGCGGCGTTCGGAGGAGACCCCGGTCGGATCACGCTGGCCGGCCAGTCCGCCGGCGCGACGTCGGCCGCGATGCTGCTCGCAGCGCCCCGCGCCGAGGGCCTCTTCGCGCGAGCGGTGCTGCAGAGCGCGAACCCCGAGCGCGTCGGGTCGCGCGAGTACGGCGAGGAGGCGACGGCGGAGCTGCTCGACCTGCTCGGCGCGCCGCCGGAGCGGCTCCTCGACCTGCCCTGGCCTCGCCTGATCGAGGCGCAGGACCGCCTGCTCGCCCGCCGCTCGGCCGCGGGTCCGAACACCGTCGCCGTGTTCCGGGCGGGCCTCGACGGCCGCCTGCTGACCCGCGACCCGGTGTCCGCCGTCGCGGCGGGAGCCTCGAGCGGAGTGGATCTCGTCGTGACGACGAACGTCAACGAGGGCTCGGGCTCCGTCGACCTCCGGGCTCCCGACTCCGTCGAGCTGCGCGCACAGCTCGACCGGCACGTCGCCGACCTGCTTCCGGGAGGGGACGCGGGGGCCTATCGAGAGGCTCTGGCGGCCGACCTGGGCCGCACCCCCTCGGACGCCGAGGCCCTGGAGGCGTGCCTCGCCGACGAGATCTACCGGCAGCCGAGTCTGCGGCTGCTCGACGCCCGGGCCGCAGCGACCGGATCGACGCGCGCCGCCCTGTTCGCCTGGCGCGCCGACGACTCCCGCGGCGCGACCCACTCCCTCGAGCTGCCCTTCCTCTTCCGCAGCCTCGACGACGCCCGTGGCACGATCGGGCCCGCCCCGCAGCGCCTCAGCGACGAGGTCTCGTCGCGCTGGGCCGCCTTCGCGGCGACGGGCGACGCCGGCTGGCCCGAGTACGGATCCGAGCGCACGACGCTCGTGCTCGACGACCCCGTCCGGATCGTCGACGCTCCCCGCGAGCACCTGCGCCGCCTGGTCGCATCCCACCGCCGCTGATCCCACCGGCCACTGGCCCCGTCCAGGCGGTTAGGTTAGGTTAACCTTCGCAACCCCCACCACCCCCTTCGAAGGATCGCCGTGCCCGCCACTCGCACCCCCCTCCGCCTGACCGCCGTCGCCTCGCTCGGCCTCGCCGCGCTGCTGCTCACCGCCTGCTCGGGAGGAGCCGACGCCGGCTCCGAGGGCACGTCCGAGAGCAGCGCCGCCGAGAGCGGCGAGGGCTTCCCCGTCACCGTCGACCACGCCTTCGGCAGCACCACCGTCGAGTCGGCCGACCGCGTCGTCGCGACGAGCTGGACCAACCAGGACGTGGCGCTCGCGCTGGGCGTGACCCCGGTCGGCTTCACCCGCGCCTCCTACGGCGACGAGGACGGCGACGGCCTGCTGGTGTGGACGAAGGAGGCGCTCGACGCCTCCGGCGCCGAGACCCCGACCCTGTTCGACGAGACCGACGGCGTGCCCTTCGAGGCGATCTCGGACCTCAGCCCGACCGTGATCCTCTCGGCCTACTCCGGCATCACCCGGCAGGACTACGACACCCTCAGCCAGATCGCCCCCACCGTCGCCTACCCGGGCCTGCCCTGGGGCACGACCTGGCAGGACTCCGCGAAGCTCGACGGCGCCGCGCTGGGCCTCGAGGACGAGGCCGTCGCGAAGGTCGGCGAGATCGAGAGCGACATCACGCAGACCACCGCGTCCTACCCGCAGCTCGCGGGCACCACGTTCATGTACGGCTGGTACGACCCGACCGACGCGAGCACCTTCACCTACTACACGCCGAACGACGCGCGCGTGAAGTTCGTCGAGGACCTCGGACTCGACGTCGCCCCGAGCGTCGCCGAGCTCTCCGGCGACTCGGAGGCGTTCAGCGGCACGATCAGCTCCGAGAACGCCGACCAGCTCGACGCCGACGTGCTCGTCGTCTACGGCGACGACACGACCCTCGCCGCACTGCAGGCCGACCCGCTGCTCTCCAAGATCCCGGCCGTCGAGCGCGGCTCCGTCTACGTGCTGGAGGACGGCTCCTCCGCCGCCATGGCCACCTCGTCGCCGAACCTGCTCAGCATCCCGTGGGTGCTCGACGAGTACACCGCCGGCCTCGCCGCGGCCGCCGACAAGGTGTCGTGACCCGCACCGCACCCACCCGGAAGACGAGGGCGACCGCGCTGGCGGTCGCCCTCGTCGCGCTGGCCGTCGCGTCGGTCCTCTCGCTCGTGTACGGCTCCCGCGAGATCCCGCTCGGCGAGGTCTGGCCGGCGCTGACCTCGCCCGATCCGGCGTCCATCGTCGACGCAGCGGTGCAGGGGCGGGTGCCGCGGACGGTCCTCGCGATCCTGGTCGGCGCCGCGCTCGGGCTCGCCGGAGCCGTGATGCAGGGCCTGACCCGCAACCCGCTCGCCGATCCGGGCATCCTCGGCCTCAACTCCGGCGCCTCGCTCGCGGTCGTGCTCGGGATCGCCGGGGTCGGCGCGACGAGCCTGCCGCAGTTCATCTGGCTCGCGTTCCTCGGAGCCGCCGCCGCCGGGGCGTTCGTCTACGCGGTCGCGTCGCTCGGCCGCGAGGGCGCCACTCCGCTGAAGCTCGCCCTCGCCGGAGCCGCGACCGCCGCCGCGCTCACCTCCCTCATCAGCGCGGTCCTGCTCACGCAGGAGACCACGCTGAACCGCTTCCGCTTCTGGCAGGTCGGCGGAGTCGGCGGCGCCGAGACCGCGAGCATCCTGCAGGTCCTCCCGTTCCTCGCGGTCGGCGCGGTGCTGGCTCTGTCCAGCGCGCGGGGGCTCGACGCCCTGGCGCTCGGCGACGACCTGGCGACCGGCCTCGGCCGGCGCGTGGGGCGCATCCGCCTGGTCGCGGGGCTCGCGGCCGTGCTGCTCTGCGGCGCCGCGACCGCGATCGCCGGGCCGATCGGATTCATCGGCCTGGTCGTCCCGCACCTCGCCCGCCGCGTCACCGGCCCCGCGCACGCCTGGCTGCTGCCCTCCTCCGCTCTGCTCGGCGCCCTGCTGCTGCTCGTCGCCGACGTGGTCGGCCGCGTGATCGCCCGGCCGAGCGACGTCGAGGTGGGCATCGTGACCGCGCTGATCGGCGCCCCGGTGCTCATCGCGATCGTGCGCCGCTCGAAGGTGCGGGCGCTGTGAGGACCGCGGAGGCGCCCGCCGCGGTCGGCATCGCGGCCGGCCGCACGCTGCGCCGTCGGCGCACGGTCATCGGCTGCGCGGTCCTCGCGGTGCTCGTGCTGGCGCTCGTCGTCGTCTCGCTCACGGTCGGCAGCACGGTCTACTCGGTGCCGGAGGTCGTCCGCGTGATCCTCGGCGAGACCGTGCCGGGCGCCTCCTTCACCGTGGGCACGCTGCGGCTGCCGCGCACCATCACGGCCGTCCTGGTGGGCGTGGGCTTCGGGATGGGCGGCGTGATCTTCCAGACGATGCTGCGCAACGCCCTCGCCAGCCCCGACATCATCGGCATCACGTCGGGGGCGAGCGCGGCGGCCGTCGTCGCGATCGCGTTCTTCGGGCTCTCGGGCGGCGCGGTCTCGGTGATCGCGGTCGCGGCCGGGCTCGCGACGGCCCTGATCATCGCCGGGCTGGCCGAGGGCGGCGGAGTGATCGGGGCGCGGCTGATCCTCATCGGCATCGGCGTCGCGGCGATGTTCCAGAGCGTGATCGCCTACGTGCAGACCCGCGCCGACTTCGAGGACGTCCAGGAGTCGCTGCGCTGGCTGACCGGCAGCCTCAACTCGGCCGCCTGGCCCTCCGTCCCGCCGCTCGCGCTGACGATGCTCGTGTTGGTGCCGCTGGCGCTGCTGCTCTCGGGCCGGCTCGGCGTGCTGCAGCTCGGCGACGAGTCGGCGACCGCGCTCGGACTCGACGTGCGGCGCAGCCGGCTGGCACTGCTCGCGGTCGGAGTCGGCCTCGTGGCCGTCGCGACCGCCGCCACCGGCCCGATCGCGTTCGTCGCCTTCGTCTCGGGGCCGATCGCGCGGCGGATCCTGCCGAGCGCGCGCACGCTGCTGATCCCCTCCGCCCTGGTCGGCGCGGTCGTGGTGCTCGCCGCCGACCTGCTCGCCCAGTACGTCGTCGGCGCGCTGTTCTCGGGCGCGCGCTTCCCGGTCGGCGTCGTCACCGGCGCCCTCGGCGCGCCCTTCCTGCTCTGGCTCCTCGCCCGCCGCAACCGCTCCGGAGGCTCCCTGTGACCGACGCCCCGCCCACCCTCGCCGCCGACGCGGTCACCCTCGCCTACGACGAGCGCGTGGTGGTCGACGGGCTCTCGCTCGCCGTGCCGCCCGGCCGGATCACGGTGATCGTCGGCGCGAACGCCTGCGGCAAGTCGACGCTCCTGCGCGCGATGGCGCGGCTGATCACCCCGCGCTCGGGGAGCGTCCTGCTCGACGGGCGCGCGATCCACCGGCTCCCGACGCGCCAGGTCGCGCAGCAGGTGGGGCTGCTGCCGCAGACCCCGATCGCCCCGGAGGGGATCGCCGTCTCGGACCTGGTCGCCCGGGGCCGCTACCCGCACCGGGGCCTCTTCGGCCGCGGCTCCGGATCGGACGACGACGCGATCGTCGAGGAGGCGCTGCGCGACACCGGCACGCTCGAGCTCGCCGACCGCCCCGTGGACGAGCTCTCGGGCGGGCAGCGCCAGCGGGTGTGGATCGCGATGGCCCTCGCCCAGCGGACCGACGTGCTCCTCCTGGACGAGCCGACGACCTACCTCGACGTGTCGCACCAGGTCGAGGTGCTCGACCTGCTCACCGACCTCAACCGCTCGCGCGGGACGACCATCGTGATCGTGCTGCACGACCTCAACCTCGCCGCCCGCTACGCCGACCACCTCGTCGCCGTGCGCGACGGCGCCCTGTACGCCTCGGGCACGCCCGCCGAGGTGGTGACGCCGGAGACGGTGCGCGCGGTGTTCGGGATGGAGTCGCGCGTGATCGAGGACCCGGTCTCGCGGACGCCGCTGGTGCTGCCCATCGGGCGCCACCACTCGGGCTGAGCCCGGCCGTTCAGGGCCGAGCGGTCAGGGCCGGCCGGTCAGGCCGGGGCCGCGGCCAGGGAGGCGCCGTCGACGAGCGTGCAGCGGAGGAGCTGCTGCTCCCGTCGCGCGGGGTCGCCCTCGATGAGGATCTGCACGGCGCGGCGCCCCATGTCGCGCCGGGGCAGCTCGAAGCCGGCCTGCCAGCCGGTGCGGTCGGCCGATCCGGAGAGCGACACCAGCGACAGGTCGCCCGGCACCGCCACCCCCTCGGCCTCGGCGGCCTCCTGCAGGAGGACGAACTGCTCCTCCTGCTCGGCGAGGACGACCGTGACGCCCTCGGCGGCGATCCGGCGGATCCACTCCCGCGGCGACGCCTCCGGCCCCGGCACGAGGTGGAGGAAGCCGTCGCCGAGCTCGGCCCGCGCGCCGGCCATGCGGTCGGTGTACGACTCGACACCCTCGCCGTGGCCGGCGTAGGCGAAGCGGGTGTGGCCGAGGGCGCGCGCGCAGGAGATCAGCTCGCGGACGATCGACGCGTAGTCGGCGGCCACGTAGGGCACGGGCCCGCCGGCGTCGTCGCGGCGGCCGACGCTGACGAAGGAGAAGCCGCTCGCGTTGAGGAACTCGAGCTCCTCACGGGGCATGTGCTGCCCGAGGAGGATGCAGGAGTCGGCCAGGCGCAGCCGGGTGGTGCCGCCGCTGAGGCCGCCGCGACGGCCGCCGACGCGACCGCTGGTCAGCAGGAGGAGGTCGATGTCGCGGTTCTGCGCCTCCTCCTCGATGCCGGCGAGGAACGGGTGGAAGAAGTCCTCGCGGTCGAGCGGGAACAGGCTCTCGTAGGTGTAGACGCCGATCATGCCGGTGCCGACCTGCTTGAGGCGGCGCGCGATGGGGTCGGCGACGTACCCCGTCTCCTGGATCGCCTTGAGGATCCGCGCCCGCGTCGCCTCCGGGACCCGGGCGAGCTGCTCGCCCTTGTCGTTGAGCACGAACGACACCGTCGTCTGGCTGACTCCCGCGAGACGCGCGATGTCCTTCTGCGTGATCCGCGGCACCCGGACACCCCCGCTTCATCCTGGTAATAGGTATTACGTCTTGACCTCAGGCTACCGATGACGAAGGATCGCCGTACGCCCATCCGGGGCGAGAGAGGGCGGAACGTCGACGATGATGAATCCCGCAGACCCAGACAACCAGACCACGGCCTCCCCGAGGCCCGATCGGCAGCACAAGCCCGATCAGCAGCCCGAGCACGATCCGCAGCGCAGGCCCGACAACTCGCGCCGCCTCTTCCTCGCCGGAGGCGCCGCCGCCCTCGCCGGTGCGGCAGGGGCCGTCGGCGCCGCCACTCCGGCCGCCGCCGCGCCCCCGGCCGACGCTCCCGGGCAGAAGAAGCGCCTGAGCGTCACCGAGGGGCCGATCTCGCCGCTCGACAAGGAGTTCCGCTGGGACGACCGCGCCGGCGCCGACAACACCCGCGCGGTGCAGGCGGCCATCGACAAGGCGATGACCGCTCCGGGCGGCGAGGTGTCGCTGCCCGCCGGCGAGATCCGGGTGACGGGCCTCGCGGTCGACTACCGCGGCTACCCGGTGCAGCCCGAGAACGGGCCGCCCTACGGCTACGCCGGGCCGAAGATCGTCGGCGCCGGCATGCGCCAGACGAGGATCGTCCAGATCGAGGGCTCGACCCGCGACATCTTCACCGTCTCCGGCCAGACCGGCGACGCGGCCGGCCCCGCCAACAACAACAAGGCCACCGGCGTCGTCCTCGCCGACTTCGAGATGACGGGCACGCCCTCCGGCGGCCACGGGATGTCGCTGCGCTCGCTGGTCAACTGCGAGTTCCGCAACCTGTGGATCCAGAAGACCGGCAAGTCGGGCATCTTCCGCGAGCGCGCCACCTTCGTCTCGGGCGTCGACGACGAGTACTCGTACGCCAACTCCTGGAACAAGATCAAGATCGTCGCCCCCGCCGGCTGGGGCGTGGAGGACTCGGGCAAGGCCTCCATCGGCGGCTCGATGACCAACGTCGAGGCGATCAGCCCCGGCCTCGGCGGCTTCCTCCTCGCGCCGACGAACATGACGCTGCTCGACTGCCAGGCCATCGGCGGCACGGTCGGCCTCCGGTCGATCCGCAACGAGAACCGGCGCTCGGTCAACTCCGGCCTGACCCTGATCAACTTCCGCTCGGAGGGCTCCCGCGACGGCTGGGAGGTGCTGATCGAGGCCGGCACGAGCCACATGATCGTGAACCCGAACTTCTTCCCGACCTCGGGCGCGAACTGCCTCGGCGTCGGCCTGACGAACGGCGGAGCGGACTTCGAGGTGCGCAACCTCACCGTCCTCGGCGGCTTCTACGGGCTCAGCCTCGGCCGCTTCCCGCAGCAGAAGGCGATCGTGCTGGGCAGCGACTCCTCCCAGACGCGCCTCGTGAACCCGTTCATCGAGCGCGGCGCCGCGGGAGTGGACGAGGGCTCGCTGATCGTCGACGACGGACGCCTGACCTCGTTCGAGCTCGGCCGCGGCCGGGTGGAGCGCGCGGCCGGCTACACCACGGTCGCCCGCGCCCCCGAGACCATCCCGACCCCTCCGGCCGGGCAGGTCAACGAGGGCTGGGAGCGCTCCGGCGACACCTGGCGGAAGGTGGCCGTCTTCCCCGACGGGCACCGCGTCGTCATCGCCTCCTGACCCCGGGCGGCGGCGCCCTCCGCGCCGCCGCCCTCCCCCACCGCACACGGAACGAGCACCAGAACGCATGCATGACGACAGCACCCGCATCGAAGCCCGCATCGCCCGCTTCCGCGCCGAGAGCCTCCGGCCGGCGATCCACCGGGCGGTCGAGCCGCTCGGGATCGAGTCGTGGACCGCTCCGGGCGAGCCGGTCCCCTTCGACCAGGCGCGGGCCGCGTCCTACGCGCCCGCCCGCATCGGGGAGCCGTGGGGCGCCCCCTGGGGCACCGTGTGGTTCCACGTGCGCGGCGAGATCCCCGCCTCCTGGGTCGGCGTCGACGGCTGCGAGCCCGAGCTCGTCGTCGACCTCGGCTACACCGGCGCCCAGTCCGGCTTCGAGGCGGAGGGGCTCGTCTTCACCGCGACCGGCACGGTCGTGAAGGCCGTCGAGCCGTTCAACCAGTCGGTCCCGCTCGACCGGCTGCCCGGCCGCGAGGCGGGCGACCGCACGGTCGAGCTCTACATCGAGGCCGCCGCCAACCCGAACATCACCGGCGACTGGTCCTTCACCCCCACGGCGCTCGGCGGCCGCCCCGCCGACGGCGCCCTGCCGTCCGACCCGCTCTACCGCCTCCGCCGTCTCGAGCTCGGACTGCTCGACCGGGAGGTCTGGGAGCTGGAGCAGGACATGGCCGTGCTCGTCGGGCTGATCGGGCAGCTGCCCGAGTCCTCCCAGCGCCGCGCCGAGATCGTGCGCGCCCTCGACCGCGCCGTCGACGTCCTCGATCCGGACGACGTGTCCGGCACCGCCGCCGCCGGCCGGGAGGCGCTGCGGACCGTCCTCGAGCGCCCCGCCTCGGCCAGCGCGCACCACCTTCACGCCGTCGGCCACGCCCACATCGACTCCGCCTGGCTCTGGCCCGCCCGCGAGACCGCCCGCAAGGTGGCCCGCACCTTCTCCAACGTCTGCGACCTGATCGAGCGCGAGGAGGGCTTCGTCTTCGCCGCCTCCTCCGCGCAGCAGTACGCGTGGCTGAAGCGCGACCACCCGGAGCTGTTCGAGCGCGTCCGCGGCCACGTGCTCGCGGGCCGCTTCGTGCCGGTCGGCGGGATGTGGGTCGAGTCGGACACGAACATGCCCGGCGGCGAGGCGCTCGTGCGCCAGCTGCTCGAGGGCAAGCGCTTCTTCCTCGACGAGTTCGGGATCGACACCGAGGAGGTCTGGCTCCCGGACTCCTTCGGCTACTCCGCCGCGCTGCCGCAGATCATCGCAGGAGCGGGCGGGCGCTGGTTCCTCACGCAGAAGATCTCGTGGAACGAGACCAACACGATGCCCCACCACACCTTCTGGTGGGAGGGCATCGACGGCACCCGCGTGTTCACGCACTTCCCGCCCGTCGACCTCTACAACTCCGACCTCTCCGGCGAGGACCTCGCCCGCGCCGAGCGCCAGTACGCCGAGAAGGGCAGCGGCACCATGTCGCTCGTGCCCTTCGGCTACGGCGACGGCGGAGGAGGCCCCAACCGCGAGATGATCGCGGCCGCCCGCCGCACGCGCAGCCTCGAGGGCTCGCCGACCGTCGAGCTGTCCACGCCCCGCCGCTTCTTCGAGGAGGCGCAGGCCGAGTACCCGGACGCGCCCACCTGGTCGGGCGAGCTCTACCTCGAGTTCCACCGCGGCACCTACACGTCGCAGGCGCGCACCAAGCAGGGCAACCGCCGCAGCGAGCACCTGCTCCGCGAGATCGAGCTGTGGGCGACCACGGCCCTCGTCCGCGCCGGGGTCCCGTACCCGGCCGACGAGCTGCGCGAGATGTGGCGGACGGTCCTCCTGCAGCAGTTCCACGACATCCTGCCCGGCACCTCCATCGCCTGGGTGCACCGCGAGGCGGAGGAGAACTACGCCCGCATCGCGCAGCGGATCGAGGAGATGATCGCCGAGACCGTCCGGGCCCTCGCCGGCGAGGGCTCCGCGGAGCTGCTGGTGAACTCCTCCCCCTTCGCCGTCGGGGGCGTGCCGGCGCTCGGCGCGGCCGCGGCCGACCCCGCCGCGGAGCACTCGGCCCCGACGCTCCGCTCCGACGGCGACGCCCACGTCCTCGACAACGGGCTCGTCCGGGTGCGGATCGGCGCCTCCGGGCTCCTCGAGTCGGTCGTGGACCTCGCGAGCGGCCGGGAGGTCGTGCCCGCCGGCGCCGCCGCGGGCCTCCTCCAGCTCCACCGCGACACCCCGAACAAGTGGGACGCCTGGGACCTCGACGACAACTACCGCCGCACGGTGGAGGACCTCGTCGGCGTCGACTCGGTCCGCGCCGGCACCGTGAGCGACCCGCTCGGCCGCGAGGTCCCGGCGGTCGTGATCACCCGCTCGTTCGGCGGCTCCACGGTCGCGCAGACCGTCTCGCTGCAGATCGGCCGGGCGGCCGTCGACCTCGACCTCGACATCGACTGGCACGAGCGCCGCAAGCTGCTCAAGCTCGCCTTCCCGCTCGACCTGCTCTCGGACCGGGCGACGTCCGAGATCCAGTTCGGCCACGTGCACCGCCCGACCCACGTGAACACGACGTGGGACGCCGCCCGCTTCGAGACCGTCGCGCACCGCTGGGTGCACGTCGGCGAGCCGGGCTTCGGCGTCGCGGTCGTCAACGACTCCACCTACGGGCACGACATCACCCGCGACCGCGCCGCGGCCGGCACCCCGACGACCACGGTCCGGCTCTCGCTCCTGCGCGCGCCGCTGTTCCCCGACCCGGACGCCGACCAGGGCCGCCACCGCCTCGCCGTCTCGCTCGTGGTCGGCGCCGATCTGCCCGACGCCGTCGAGGCCGGCTACGCGCTGAACACCCCGGTACGCAGGCTCACCGGCGCCGCGCCCGTCGCTCCCCTGGTGTCGGTCGACGACCCCTCGGTGATCGTCGAGGCCGTGAAGGCGGCGGACGACGGGAGCGGCGACGTGATCGTGCGGCTCTACGAGTCGCTCGGCCGCCGCGCCGCAGCGACCCTCCGCGCCGCCTTCGCCGTCCGGGCGGCCACCCGCACCGACCTGATGGAGCGCCAGACCGAGCAGGTCCGCATCGAGAGCTCCGTCGAGGCGGAGTCGGCCGACGTGCGGCTCGAGCTGCGCCCGTTCGAGATCGCGACGGTGCGCCTGGCGCGCTGAGCGCGAGGGGACGAGGCCGGTCGCGGAAGGCAGCCCCTCCGCGACCGGCTACGTGGTGTTGCCGTGGCGCCGATAGTCGGGGTGGAGACGCACCCAGAGGACCGAGACCGCTCCGTCCTCGACGTCGACGCCGATGACCGCCTCCGCATCGTCCCCGCGCAGGAGGACCAGTCCGGGTCGGCCGTTCACGTCGCGCAGCGTGAGCACTCGGCCGGCCGTCGGCGTCGTGCCGTGGAGCAGCACCCGGACGGCGTCGACGACACCGCTCACGACGCGAGCACCCTGCCGGTCGGGCCGGCCGGGATCGACGACGACGCTGACCGAGGGGCTCAGCAGGCGGCCGATCCCGCTCGGGTCGCCGTCGTCGATCGCGGCACGCAGCGCCGAGACCGCTCTGCGGTCGGTGGACCGCCCGATCCCCGCTCCGAGACCGATGAGTGCGAGGCCCACCCGGGTCGCGCTCCATCCCCCGCTCCGCGGACGCGCGGCCGTTCCCGTCCGCATCAGCACTGCCGTTCCCGGGTCATCGCACCAGCCACTCCTCGAGGGTCGTCTCTGCCAGCCGGTGAGCGAGGGCGGGGTCGTGGCCCGGCGTCAGGGACCGGTCGTCGACGTTCCCGCCGTAGTAGCCGACCGCCGGGTCCTCCACGATCTCGCGGGTGTCGCCGGCCTTCGCGAGCACGCGGCGGCCGAGCTCGACGATCGGGAGGGCCTCGGGTCCGGCCAGCTCCCAGGTCGCGTCGGCGGGCGCCCTGGTCGCGACCTCCGCGAGGACCTCCGAGACGTCCGATGCTGCGATCGGCTGCATGAGCACCGGGGACAGGCGGACGACGGTGTCGTCCGCGGTCCCCTCCGCGATTCCGGCGATGAACTCGAAGAACTGGGTGGCGCGGACGATCGTGTACGGGGTGCCGCTCTCCTTGACGATGTCCTCCTGAGCGACCTTGGCGCGCATGTAGCCGATGTCGGGCATGCGGTCGGCGCCGACGATGGAGAGCACCACGTGGTGTCCGATGCCGGCGCGCTCGGCCTCCTCGGCGATGGTGAGGGTCGAGGTCCGGAAGAACTCCATGACCGGCCCGTCGGCGAAGGACGGCGAATTGGGGATGTCCACGACGACGTCCGCGCCGGCGAAGGCCTCGCGGACACCGGCACCCGTCACCGTGTCGACGCCGGTCGAGGGGGACGCGGCGAGGACGTCGTGCCCTGCTCCGCGCAGCAGCTCGACCAGTCTCCTGCCGATGAGTCCGGATCCTCCGACGATGACGATTCTCATGGTGTTCCTTCCGAGAGGTGGCCTGGGAGCCGGGAGGCTGCGGCCGTTCGACAGGAGTGACCGGCCATGACGGGGATCTGTGACGAGTCGACGCTCACGCGCTCCGCGTCGGCTTCCAGCCGGAGAGCTTGTCGGGATTCGTGACGACCCACAGCTCGGCGATGCGGCACCGCGCCGTGCGGGCGACGACGACGGCCACGACGCGGCCGTCGTGCCGCAGCACCACGCCGGGCCCGTTGTTGACGCGCGACGGCTCGACGGTGGAGCCGTGTCCCGTGAGCCGCGTGAGGACCACCGCGACGGGCCGCCTTCCCGTGACCAGGTGCTGAGGCCACGGGGCGCGGGTTCCGGAGTCGACGGTCAGTGCGACGGTGGACGCCAGCGAGGAGCGGATCGTGCTCTCCGCCCCCGTTCGCAGGCCCAGGGCGAGGCGCCGGAGTGCACCGGCGCCGGTCACCCCGCCACCTGGTCCGGCATCCCCGTCAGCTTGTGGGGGTTCATGAGCCACAGCAGGCGGGAGATCCCGGTGTCGGAGGTGACGATGGTGACGACGGCGAACGGACGACCCTCCCCCGCCCTGGTGAGCGCGACGGCGCTCTCTCCGTTGACGTCCACCGGATGGACGGCGACGTCCGTCCAGAACCGGGGCGCGAACGCGCGGACGAACGCGGCGACCCGTCCTCGGCCGGCGACGGGGATGCGCGACGCCCTGACGACGCCGCCGCCGTCGGAGACGCTGACGATGTCCTCGTCGAACAGCTGCTCGAGCGCGTCCATGTCTCCGCGGCGGGCGGCCGAGACGAAGGCGTCGAGCAGCCGCCGTCGCTGCTGATCCGGGACGGACCTGCTGCGCTCCTCTCCCAGATGCTTCCGCGCTCGGCTCACCAGCTGACGCGCGCCGGCCGGGGAGATGCGGACGATGTCGGCGATGCGGTCGTAGGGGTAGTCGAACGCCTCGCGGAGGACGTAGGCGGCGCGCTCGGTGGGGGTGAGCTTCTCGAGCAGCAGGAGCACCGCCATCTCGAGCGCCTCCCCCCGTTCCGCTCCGAGAGCGGGGTCGCTGGAGGTGTCCACCGGCTCGGGGAGCCAGGGGCCGATGTAGGTCTCCCGGCGATGCCGGGCCGACTGCAGCACGTTGATGGCGATGCGCGTGGTCGCCGTGGTCAGGAAGGCGACGGGCTCCCGGATCGCGTCGGTGTCGGTCCCCTGCCATCGGATCCACACCTCCTGCAGGACGTCCTCGGCCTGGGAGACGCTGCCCAGCATGCGGTAGGCGATCCCGAACATTCTCGGCCGCGCACCCATGAAGGACGCCACCACCCTGTCCACATCCGACTGATCGTCCACCGATTGCGCTCCTTCCCCGGTCGAGAGCGGGATCCCTCACCACTGTGACCGGATGACGTGCCGATCTGTGACACCGGTCCTCGGAATGCAGGACGGAGGGCCGACCGGCGGCTCAGGAAGAGTAGTGCTCGGGGGCGAGGCGGTCGTCGTGCTGCTCGGCGGCGAGGATGCGCCACCGCTCATCCGCGCTCGCGGGCTCGTGGACGTCGATGAACTCTCCGCCGGGGAGCCGGACGATCCGGCCGGTCTCGCGGCCGTGGAGCAGCAGGTCTCTGTCCGAACGCTGCAGAGCGGAGCAGACCGAGCGGGTCAGGGCGAAGGCGGCGGCGGGTCCGATGAGAAGGGCCGCCTGCTCGAGCAGGATGATCTGCTCGAACGCCAGCTGGAACCGGTGCGCCATGACGTCAGCGCTTCCGGCGCCCCAGAGCACGGCGGAGAAGGTCGTCCCTGCGGCGCCGATGCCGGTGCGTGTCGGAGTGTCCCGAGGGCGCTGGAGCAGGTGGTGCTCGCGGTGGTCTCCGCTCGTCCACTCCTCGAGGAAGGGGTAGGCGAGCACCGCGACCAGGAAGAGGCCGACCACGGCGAGAGGCACGAGGACGTACAGGGTCCAGGTGCGGCCGAGCCAGACGAACTCCCATCCCGACGGCACCAGGCGCAGTGCTCCGTCGAGGAACCCCGTGTACCAGTCCGGCTGGGATCCGGCGGACGCGTTCCCCGGATCGGAGGGGCCGTAGAGCCACACCGGGCTCACCGTCACCGTCGCCGAGACGAGCAGGAGGACGCCGGTCACCAGGAGGAACAGGCCGCCGAGCCGGAGCACCGCGGTCGGGAGGAGCGGCACACCGACGACGTTCTCCTCCGTGCGTCCCGGAGCGGGGAACTGCGCCGGCTGCCGCCGCCACGCGAGCGCGGCGCGGAGTGCCAGCAGGAGGATCAGCAGCGGCGGGACGACGAGGAAGTGGATGACGGCGAGGTGCTCGATGATCACGCCCGGGAAGGCGCCCCCGAACAGGAGGCCGCTGGCCCACGCGCCGATCACGGGGAGGGCGAGGGTAATGCCCTGCACGATCTGCAGACCGGTGCCGGAGAGCATGTCGTCGGGCAGGCCGTATCCGCTCCAGCCGCCGACCAGGGCGACCACGAAGAGGAGGAGCAGGAGCACCCATCCGGTCCGCCGGGGCCGGCGGAAGCCGCCCGTGAAGAAGGTCGTGAGCAGCTGCAGGACGATCGACGCGGGAAGCAGCTGCATCGACCAGTGGTGCGCCTGCCGCACGAGGAGCCCGCCGGGGATGTCGAAGACGATGCGCAGCGTGGACGCGTACGCCTCGGACATCTCCCGACCCCGCATCGGTGCATACGCGCCGTCGTACACGGTCGGGTCGCTGGACGGCACGAACACGACCATCAGGAAGACGCCCGACGCGATGAAGACGCTTGCGGAGGCGGCGGTGACGACTCCCCAGACGCTCGTCCAGTGCAGCGGGACGCGTCGGCGCCGCGCCGTGACGAGCGCACCGTCGAGGAGACGGCCCGCCGGGCTCCGCCGCAGACGCCCGACGCCGCTCCTCACCCCGCGGCCGGGGCGGCGCTCAACGGGCATCCGGCTCACCGCCGGTCACGAAGGCGTGCCGCGGCTGAGTGGTCGAGGCGAGGGAGACGATGTCCCGGCCGGTCAGAGCAGCGCCCGCCCAGACCAGGAGGACGCGGATCGTCCGCTCCCAGGTGGGAACCGCGAGGGCGTGGTAGCCGCGGTGCATCATCCAGGCGACGACGCCCGTGATCACCAGGCCTCTGTACTGGAAGACGCCCTTCCCGAGGCCCAGGGTCGCGACGACGCCCAGGCTGTGGTGCACGTAGTCGCGGGGCTCCTCGCCTCGGAGCACGGCCACGAGGTTCGCGGCCATCCGCTTCCCCTGCCGGACCGCGTGCTGCGCGTTGGGCACGGTCCGGCTGCCGGGGACCTCGGAGGCGAGGTCGGGCACGTACGCGTCGTCGCCGGCGGCCCACGCATCAGGGACGATGCGCCCCTGGTCCTCCACTCGGAGGTCCGCCCGGACCCGGATGAATCCGCGCCCGTCGACCGGCAGGTCCGTGTGCTTCGCGACCACCGGATTCGACGCGTTGCCCGCGGTCCAGACGATCAGGTCCGAGTCGAACTCCTCCCCCGAGGACAGCACCACGTGACCGCCCTCGGCGGAGAGCATCTGCGTGTTCAGGTGCACGCGGCCCCCGCGCCGTTCGAGGTGCCGCACGACCCAGGCGCCCGGCTCGTCGGTGACCTCCGGGAGGATCCGTCCCATCGCCTCGACGAGGTGGAAGGACAGGTCGGACTCCGACAGCTCGGGGTACGACTTCAGCAGTGCCGTGGCGAGGGCGAGCGTCTCGCCGAAGCCCTCGACGCCGGAGAATCCGCCCCCGACGAAAGTGACGGTGAGCAGGCGCGCGCGCTCCGGCCCCCGGGGCAGCATCGATGCGCGATCGAACGCCGTCAGAAGGCGGTCCCGGATGGCCACCGCCTCCTCGACGTTCTTCATGCCGATGGCCTCGGTCGAGAGCCCGGGGACGGGGAACGTCCGAGTGACGGCGCCGGCCGTGACGACGATGACGTCGTAGCCGAGGACGAACGGCTCGCCCGCTTCCGGCAGGACGGTGACGCGCCGCTGCGCGTGCTCGATCCCGGTGACCGACCCGGCCACCACCCGCGTGCGGCGGAGGTGGCTGCGCAGGGAGACGGCGACGTGGCGCGGCTCGACCGATCCCGCCGCCACCTCCGGCAGGAACGGCTGGTACGTCATGTAGGGGCGCGGATCGACGATGGTGACCTGCGCCACGCCACGGCGCAGCTTCTTCTCCAGCTTCCAGGCCGTGTAGAAACCGGCGTATCCGCCGCCGACGATGAGGATGTGCTTCACGGGATGACCTTCTTCCTGTCCAGTCATCAGTCCTGACCGGACAGGACGCCCCGCTGTGACTCCCCCGGATCGCCGGTCCGGGTCTCGGACCCGTGCCGGCCGGCTTGCTCCTGCCCCTGCGTCATGTGGTCTGCTCGATGCACACCGTCCCGATCGGAAAGGTCCCCCATGCAGTCGTTCCCCGCCCCGCCCCGCCAGGTGCAGATCGGCGACGCCGCCGCGTTCGTCGGCGTCACTCCGCGGGCGATCCGCCACTACCACCGGCTCGGCCTGCTCCCCGAGCGCGAGCGGGGCGGAGACGGCCGTCGGCGCTACGGCTACGACGACATCATCCGGCTGCTCTGGATCCGCCGCCTGGCCGACGCCGGGGTCGCACTCGAGGACGTCCGGGACGCCTTCGCCGTCGCAGCCCCGGCCGGCGCCGAGGACAGCGCCGACCGCGAGGACGAGGTCGCGGGTGTCCTCGCGCGGCTGGACGACGCGCTCGCCGCGCAGGAGGAGGAGCTGCAGCGGAAGCGGGCCTCGGTCCGGCGCATGCGGACCCTCGGCGGCCGGCTGGGGCTGCTCGACGACATCGTCTCGCGCCGCCTCGAGGGCGCACCCGAGGGCTCGCTGCGCCAGGCCGACCTCGACACCCTGCTGGTCACCGAGCGGATGTTCGGCCCGCTGGGCGCCGTGTCCCAGGCCGGCCGCTTCGTCGTCCTCGCCGCCGATCCGGCGCTGCGGGCGGAGGCCGACCGCGTCGACGCCGCCGAGGAGGCCCTCGACGACACGGTCGCCGAGGACGACCCCCGGGTGGAGCAGGTGGCGCGGGAGCGGCACGCCTTCGAGGCCCGGCTGATGCGCGTCGTCGAGGAGTCCGGTCAGCTCGAGGAGGACGAGGCGATCTTCGACGCGTGGGACGAGGCGCACCCGCCCGAGGACCCCGCGCCGGCCCCCGATCCCGCGCAGGGCTCCCGCGCCCGGAGCGCTGGCGAGATCATCCGGAGCCTGCCCTACGACGTCTCGCCGGCCCGCCTGCGCGCCATGGACCTGGCGATGCGGCTCGGGATGGAGGAGGCGCCGGCGTCCTGAGACGCGGCGTCACGCCCGCGCGGTCACCCGAGGACCTCTCGCAGCACCTCCAGCGCCCGCTCGCGGTCGCCGACCCCGCCGCCCTCGTGCCCGCTGTACGGCCACACGTCGATCGACGTCTCGCCGCCGGAGACGTTGTGGGAGGCGAAGACCGTCGAGGGCGGGCAGATCGGGTCCATCAGGCCGACCGAGCGGTGCACCCGGCAGCGCAGGCGCCGCGAGAAGTGGACGCCGTCGACGTAGGAGAGGGTCCGCTCGACGGCGTCGAGGTCCTCGGGGCGGGTCGCCAGGTAGCGGGCGACCTCCACGTAGGGCGCCTCGTTGGTGACGGTCGTCGCGCGCAGGACGTCGGAGAGGAAGGGCACGAGGGCGATCGCGGCGCGCACCCGGGGGCGCAGCGCCGCCGCGGCGGTCGCGAGCGCTCCGCCCTGGCTGCCGCCGAAGACCGACACGCGGTCCGGGTCCAGCCCGGGGAGCGCCTCCACCGCGTCGACGGCGAGCGCCGCGTCCGCGATCAGGCGCCGGTAGTAGTACGTCTCGGGCGACTCGATGCCGCGGGTCGTGACCCCGGGGTACGCGGGTCCGCTGCCGTGGGGGTCGGGGGTGGCTCCGGAGCGGGCGAGGCGGCCGGCTCCCTGGCCTCGCGCGTCGACGACCAGGTGCGCGTACCCGGCGGCGGCGATCCAGAGGTGCTCGATCGGACGGCCCCGTCCGCTGCCGTACCCGGGGTACTCGATCACCACGGGGAGCGGGGCGCCCGGGTCGACCGCGGGGGTCACCAGCCAGGCGGCGATCGGCTCGCCCGCGAAGCCGGGGAACCGCACGTCCCGCACCCGCACCAGCGGGAGGCCCGCGTCGACCGGCGCGGCGCTGACGCCGGGGCCGCCCTCCCGCCCGAGCGCGAGGGTGGCCCGCCAGAAGGCGTCGAAGTCGTCGGGCTCCGCGACCTCCGCACGGAACTCGCGGAGGGCGGCGAGGGGGCGATCCGTGAACACCGGGTCAGCCTTTCAGACCGGAGTGCGCGAGCCCTTCCACGAACTGCCGCTGAGCGAGGAGGAACACGGCCAGCACGGGCACGACCGTCATCGTCGCCGCGGCGAGCTGCACGTCCCACATCTCCCCGCCGTAGGCGTCGGTGAAGCGGGTGAGCGCCTGGGGCAGGGTGAAGAGCTCGGGTGAGGTCAGGTAGACCGTCGGCTCGAGGTACATGTTCCAGGACCCGAGGAAGGTCAGGATCGCGACGGCCGACAGTGCGGGCTTGGACAGCGGCAGGAAGATGCGCCGCCAGATCCCGAAGCGGCCGAGGCCGTCCAGGCGCGCGGCCTCCTCGAGCTCGCCGGGCATCGCGATGAAGTACTGCCGCATGATGAACGTGCCCAGCACCGCCGGCGCTCCGACCATCGGCACCAGCAGCAGCGGCACGTGGGTGTCGATGAAGCCGAGCTGCCGGAAGATCTGGAACAGCGGGATGATCGTCACCTCCGTCGGCACCAGCAGGCCGGTCAGGATGACGAGGAACACCGCGTTGCGGCCTGGGAACGGGATCCGGGCGAAGGCGTAGCCGGCCAGGCTCGACACCAGCAGCGTGACCACGGTGACCGTGACCGCGATGTAGAGGCTGTTCCAGTACTGGAGCGCGAACGGCTGGAACCGGAACGCCTCGGCGTATCCCGCCAGGCTCGGCGAGTCCGGCAGCAGGGTCGGCGGGTTCGAGAAGATCTCGTTCACCGGCTTGAACGACGAGGCGATCATCCAGAACGTCGGCACCGCGAACGGCAGCACGAGCAGGATCAGCGTCACGACGAGCAGGGCGGTCATGAGCGGGCTGCGGCCGCGGCGGCGCTTGACGGGCGGCTCCGGGACGGCTTCGAGGCGTGGCGTGAGCGGGGTCCCCTGCTCGACGACGGCGTCAGTTCTCATAGAAGACCCATTTCTTGCGCAGCTGCCACTGCACGACCGTGAGGATCAGGACGAAGAGGAGCAGCATCAGCGAGAGCGTCGCGCCGTAGCCGATGTCGCTGAACTCGAAGGCCTGTTGGAACACGTAGTAGACGAGCACTGTCGTCGACAGCTCCGGCCCGCCCTCGGTCAGGACGGCGACCTGCGCGAACGCCTGCAGCGAGCCGACGATCGTGAGGATGGCGGTGAGGAGCAGGGTGGGCGAGATGAGCGGGAGCGTGATCCGGAAGAAGATCGCGCGGGGGCTCGCGCCGTCCAGGCGGGCCGCCTCGTAGAGGTCGCCCGGCACTCCCTGCAGTGCGGCGAGGAAGAGCACCATGTTGACGCCGACGCTGCGGATGACCTGCGTGACGATGACGCTCGCCATCGCGGTGGGTCCCTCCTGGAGCCAGTTCGGCCCGTCGAGGCCGACCAGCGAGAGCAGGCCGTTGATCGCGCCGTTGTCCTGGAGGAGGAAGCCCCAGACGAGGGTCCAGGCGACCACCGAGATGACGACGGGCGAGAAGAAGAGCGTGCGGAACAGGGCGCCGCCCGGGATCCTCCGGTTGAGCAGCACGGCCAGGCCCAGCCCGAGGGCGAGGTTCAGGACGACCACTCCCCCGGAGAAGACCGCGGTCGTGCCGAGCACCGCGCCGATGCTCGGGTCGTTGATCGCCCGCTCGTAGTTCTCGCCGCCCACGAAGGTCATGGAGCCGGTGAAGACGTTCCACTCGTTGAGGCTGAACCAGACCGCGAGCCCGACGGGCAGCAGCACGAACACGATCACACCGAGCAGCTGGGGCGCGATGAAGAGCCAGCCGGCGAGCGCGTCGCGGCGCCGGAGGTTCCAGTAGGCGCCGGCGGGAGCGGATCGGCGGCTGTCCGTCGAGGTCGCGGTCACGGGATCACTTCCCCTGGAGGACGGGCGCGATGGCGTCGCAGACGCCTCCGAGCACCTCGGCGACGTCGGCGTCGGCCGACCACATGCGGTCCAGCGCCGTCTTGCCGACCGAGGTGATCTCGGCGGGGCTCGTCACCGGAGGGGTGGCGGACACGTCGGCGAGCTCGTCGACCACGACGCGGTCGAGCTGCTCGGCGCTGAGGCGCGTGTTGACCTTCGCCAGCTCCTCACCGGACAGCAGCGACTCGCGGGGCGGCGGGAAGAACTGCGCGAGCTTGGCGGAGTTCTCCGGGTTGGTCATGAACGAGAGGAAGCCGGTCGCCTCCTCCACGTGGTCGCCGCCTGCGAGCGCGGCCATGCCGGCCTGGCCGATGTTGCCGTACTCGCCGGCCGGGCCGACGGGCAGCGGGTAGATCTCGAACGGGAACGAGCCGTCGAGCAGGCTCGCGCGCGAGACCTGCGCGGTCGTGAACGCGGCGTCGCCGGCGAAGAAGTCCGCCGTCACGCCGGGTCCGGGGGTCGCGCCGCTGACGTAGACCGAGTCGTGGAAGAACTGGAACGCCTCCACCATCTCGGGCGAGTCCATCGTGCACTGGGTCCCGTCGTCGCTCCACGGCTGGGCTCCCCAGCCCGCCCAGAGGTTCGCGAGGCTCAGCCAGCCCGAGAAGTCGAAGTCGCGGATGATGTAGCCGGCCTTGCCGGTCGACTCGTTGACGGCCGCGCCGATGCGGTCGACGTCCTCCCAGCTGAGCGTCGCGGGGTCGACGGTCTGCCCGGCCTGCGCGATGAGGTCCTGGTTCACGTACAGCGCGAACGGCGAGTTGGAGAACGGGTACGCGTAGAGCTCGCCGTCCTGGCTGAACGACTGCGCCACGCTGGGCAGGATGTCGTCGTACTCGTAGCCCTCGGTCCCCTCGAAGGTCTCGGTCAGCGGAGCGAGCGCTCCGGCGTCGATCAGGTCCTTCGCGATGTCGCCCACCCAGGCGAGGTCGGGGGCGTTGCCGCCCGCGGCCTGCGTGGTCAGGGTCGAGTTGTAGTCCGCGAACGGGAGGGACTCGAAGGTCACGGACTCGATCTCGGGGTGGTCGGCGATGTACTCGTCGGCCATCGAGTCGAACAGGGCGAGCTGCTTCTCGTCGGAGGTCCAGACGGACATCCTCAGAGCGACGGGTGCTGAGTCGTCCCCGCCGCCGGCGGCGCCGCAGCCCGAGAGGGCGGCGATCACTCCGACTGCGGCGAGCGAGGCCATCAGCTTCTTCGCTGGTCTCATCGTCTCTCTTTCTCCAATGGTCTTCTCGGTGTTCCCGGTCAGTACCCGACGACGTCGGGCCAGTGGGTCTCTACGCCGCGCGACTCGAGCCTCGCCTGCAGGCGGGCGACGAGGGCGGGGTCGGCGGCGATCTCGTGGGGCGACAGGTCCTCGGCGAGGGCGAGGGCCGCCAGCTCGCCGACGGCCTCGCCGATGTTCCACTCCACGGGGTGGAGGCGGTACGCGCCGTTGGTGATGTGCGTCGTCCCGATGTTCTTGCCCCCGGGCAGCAGGTTCGTCGGGGTGCGCGGCACGAGGGCGCCGAGCGGGATCTCGAACGGCGAGCACTCCACGTCGAGGTAGTTGTCGCCTCCGGTGGTCGGGTGCAGGTCGATCCGGTACATGCCCACGCCGACGGAGTCGTCGAAGCGCGCGGGGCTCCCCGTCCCGCGGGCGGCGACGGAGACGTCCTGCTCGCGCACGGTGGTGAGCGCGCGGATCCGGCGGGACTCGCGGATGTAGGGGGCCTGCGCGAGGCCGTCGGCGGTGCCCATCACGTCGCCGCGGAGCCGGAGCCCGGGCCAGCCGCGGCCGCCGTCGGGCCGGGGCGCCTCGGTCTGGAGCCAGTAGAAGTACGACAGCGAGAGCGCGCGGGCGCCGGCGAGGTGCTTCTCCGGCTCCGGCACGTCGAGGATCGAGCTGTCGAGGTAGTCGAGCATCGGCCAGTTCGCGAGCACGATGTCGCTGTCGAGCGCGCCCGGTCGGAGGGTCTCGGTCGCGAGGATCCGGCGGAACATCCAGAGGTCGGTGTCCCCGCCCTGCGCGCGCTGGTCCGCGGTGCGGGTGTCGCCCACGGCGTTCACGTGCATCGTGCGGGTCTCGGGGCGCAGCGTCCGCGGGTTCGGCGCGGTGAAGGAGAGGAGCTTCCCGCCCCAGAAGGGCACCTCGTACTCGTGCCAGTAGTCGTAGTCGGCCGGGCGCTCGATGGTGTGGTCGCCGTCCGCGCTGTCGAAGCCGAAGCACCAGGTGACGGCCTGCACGTTCATCGGGTCGGCGACGGCGGGAGCGCTGGGCTCGCCGTGCTCGTCGCGCGACTCGGACCCCGTGACGTAGTCGACCTCCGCGAGGGGGAGCAGCTCCCCCGTCTCGGTCGCGTCGACCACGTACCGTCCGGAGACGGCGAGCTCCTCGCCCGAGACCGCGTCGCGCAGCAGGACGCGCTCGATCCGGCCCGGGCCGCCGTCGACGGCGAAGGGGACGACGCCGGTGACGACGCGGATCGCTCCGCTCGAGCGGTAGGGGGCGAGCATCTCGTCGAGCACGGCGACGGCGACGCGGGGCTCGGCGCAGAGCCGGCTCACGAGTCCGCGGCCGGGGTTCAGGCGGTCGTCGCGCATCGCCTCGGCGGTGAGGGGGTAGTTGCGGCGGTAGTAGCCGCGGATGCCGTCCCGGAGGCGCCGGTAGTCGGCGGTGACGCCGAACTGCTCGACCCAGGTGTGCTCGTCCGGCGGGACGCCCTGCGAGGTGAGCTGGCCGCCCAGCCACGAGTACTGCTCGGTCAGCACGACCGAGAGGCCGTTGCGGGCGAGGGCGATCGCCGCCGCCACTCCTCCGAGGCCGCCGCCGATCACGGCGACATCTGCTTGCATCGGGGTCACGCGTCCGCCTCGTCCTCGTCGACAGTCTGGGTCATCGGCCTACTACCCGCGGGTAATACGTATTGCCGATTGGTTAGACCGTAACGCACGAGTGTCCGGTTGGCAACGGTCTCCGCCGTTCCGAGCGACGCCGCGGCGACCCGCGGGCGTCCTCAGCCGGGAGTGGGCCGGATGTCAGGGCTCGGTGGCATGCTCGACCCCGAGCGCGGCCGGCGGGCGGCGGCGCGGAGCGGAGCAGCATGATCGGGTTGGATCTCACCGGGCGCACGGCCCTCGTCACGGGGTCGGGGCAGGGCATCGGGCTGGCCATCGCGACGACGCTCGCGGAGGCGGGCGCCGAGGTGATCGTGAACGCCCGCTCCGAGCGGTCGATCCGCCGGGCGATCGAGGCCGTCGGCGCGGCGGTGCCGGAGGCGCGGGTGCGCGGAGTCGCGGCCGATGTGTCGACGGAGAAGGGCACGGCCTCCCTCCTGCGCGCGGCCGCCGACGTGGACGTGCTCGTCAACAACCTCGGGATCTTCGGCTCCGCCGATGCGCTCTCCATCGACGACGACGAGTGGCGCCGCTACTTCGAGGTCAACGTGCTCACCGGCGTGCGCCTGACCCGCGCCTACCTCCCCGGGATGATGGAGCGCGAGTGGGGCCGCGTCCTCTACATCGGCAGCGACTCCGCCGTCGTCACGCCCGCCGAGATGATCCACTACGGAGTGTCGAAGACCGCGCTGCTGGGCGTCTCGCGCGGCTTCGCCAAGGCCGCCGCCGGCACCGGGGTGACGGTGAACAGCGTGCTCGCCGGGCCGACCCACACGGGCGGCGTCGAGGACTTCGTCTACGAGCTGGTCGACCGCGAGTTCCCGTGGGAGGAGGCGCAGCGCGAGTTCATGCGCCTGCACCGGCCGCAGTCGCTGCTGAAGCGCCTCATCGAGCCGGAGGAGATCGCCCACATGGTGGCGTACCTCGCCTCCCCGCTCGCCTCGGCCACCACGGGCGCCGCCGTGCGCGTCGACGGCGGCTACATCGACTCGATCGTGCCGTAGCGCGCGCTCCCGGGGCTTCCCGGGGCGCCGGCCGTCAGCGCGGAGGGGCGACCGAGCCGCCGGGGCGCCACGGGCCGCCGATGCGCTCCTGGAGGAGCGGCGCCGCCGGGTCGGCGAGGCGGGCGAGCAGCGCCTCCACTCCGCGGCGGCCGAGCTCGCGGCCGGGCGCGACGAGCAGGTCGAGTGCCGGGTCGGCCAGGTCGGCGACGTCGGGGTCGGAGGCGAGCAGGACGATCGAGAGGTCCTCGGGCACGCGCAGCCCGCGGTGCCGCACCTCGTGCGCGAACCCGACGGCGGCGCCCCCGTTGACGATCACCACGGCGGTCGCGGAGGCGGGGTCGAACGAGCGGGCGAGGGTGCGGCCACCGGCGGGCGACTCCTCGCAGCGCAGCAGCACGCCCTCGACGCCGCGGGCCGCGCAGGCGAGCGCGAACGCCTCCTGGGTGCGTGCGTAGGGGCCGAAGTCGGCCGCGGCGTCGCGGTCCGGGCCGAGCACGAGCGCCACCCGCGCGTGCCCCAGGCCGGCGAGCCGGCCGAGCGCCTCCTCGACCATCCCCTCGAAGTCGATGTCGACCCAGTCGAGGGCGGACGGGTCGCGGGTGCGCCCGATGAGGGCGAAGGGCGTGCCGGAGTCCCGCAGGACCGGCACGCGCTCGTCCTCGCTGGTGACCTGCATCAGCACGACGCCGTCGATCAGGCCGTCGGCGCGCAGGTCGGCGAGGCGGTCGGAGCCGCCGACCGTCGGCCACAGAACGATCGAGTGGTCCTGCTCCGCCGCGGCCTCGGCGGCTCCGAGCAGGAACGAGGTGGCGGTGTTGAGCGGCCGGCTCGACACGAGCGGATAGACGACCGCGACGATCCCCGAGCGGCGCCGCGCGAGGGCGCGGGCCAGGGCGTGCGGCCGGAAGCCGAGCTCGTGCATCGCCGCCCGCACCCGCTCGCGGGTCTCGGGCGAGACGGGCTTGGTGTCGTTGACCACGAACGAGACCGTCGCGATCGAGACCTCCGCGAGGCGCGCGACGTCCCTCATCGTGGCCACCGCGCCTCCTCCGCTCGCGCCGCCCGGCCGTGGTTGACGCGGGGCGGACGTCTCCCGCATCCTAGGAGACGCGGCCGGTAAAGCGGTTAACCCCGTGTCGGGCCGCCCACTGCCGCACCGTCTCCACCGTCGAAGAAGGAACACCGTGACCACACCCTCCTCCCCCGTCCGCGTCCTCGTCTGGGGCGAGAACCGCCATGAGCAGATCGAGGAGAAGGTCCGCGCGATCTACCCCGACGGCATGCACAGCACGATCGCCGACGGCATCCGCGAGAACCTCGGCGAGCGCGCCACCGTCTCCACCACCACGCTCGACGAGCCCGAGCACGGCCTCACCGAGGACGTCCTCGACGCCACCGACGTGCTCGTCTGGTGGGGCCACATGGCCCACGGCGACGTCTCCGACGAGATCGTCGAGCGCGTCCAGCGCCACGTCCTCTCGGGCATGGGCCTCGTCGTCCTGCACTCCGGCCACTGGTCGAAGATCTTCGGCAAGCTCATGGGCACCACCTGCACGCTGCGCTGGCGCTCGGAGCAGGACCGCGAGCTGGTCTGGACCGTCGACCCCACGCACCCCATCGCCCAGGGGATCCCGCACCCCTTCCTGATCCCGCAGCAGGAGATGTACGGCGAGTTCTTCGACGTGCCGGCGCCCGACGAGCTCGTGTTCCTCTCGACCTTCACGGGCGGCGAGGTCTTCCGCTCCGGCATGACCTGGAAGCGCGGCCACGGGCGCATCTTCTTCTTCTCCCCCGGCGACCAGGACTACCCCGTCTACCACCAGGCCGAGGTGCGCCGCGTGATCGCGAACGGCGTCGAGTGGGTGCGCTCCTCGCGCCCCGAGCGCCGCCTCCCGGTGCTGCAGCGCTACGAGACCGAGGACTTCCACAACGGCCAGGACTACGAGGGAGCGCTCGTCCGATGACGGTCCGCCTCGTCCAGGTCGGCGCCGGCGCGATGGGCCGCGCCTGGATCCGCACCATCCGCGACTCCCCGGACGCCGAGCTCGTCGGCCTCGTCGACCTCGACGTCGACCTCGCCACGGCTGCCGCGGAGGAGGAGGGGGTCGGCCCGGTCGCGGTCGGCACCTCCGTCGCCGAGGTCGCCGCGCGCTCCGGCGCCGACGCCGTGGTCAACGTGACCGTGCCGCGGGCGCACCTGCCCGTCAGCTCGGAGGCGCTGTTCGCCGGGCTGCCCGTGCTCTCCGAGAAGCCGATCGCGCCGACCATCGCCGAGGCGCTGGTGCTCGCGGCGACGGCAGAGGCCTCGGGCCGGCTCCTGATGACCAGCCAGTCGCGCCGCTACTACGCGGCGATCACCGCCTTCCGCGAGCAGATCGCCGGGCTCGGGCAGCTGGGCACCGCCTCCGTGCACTTCGCGAAGGCGCCCCGCTTCGGCGGCTTCCGCGACGAGATGGACCACGTGCTCCTGGTCGACATGGCGATCCACGCCTTCGACGCGGCGCGGTACCTGCTCGACAGCGACCCGGTCGCGGTCTACTGCGAGGAGTACAACCCGGGCTGGAGCTGGTACGCCGACGGAGCCGCGGCGAGCGCCGTGTTCGAGTTCGCCGGCGGAGTGCGCTTCAGCTACACCGGCAGCTGGTGCGCCGACGGCCTCGAGACCTCGTGGAACGGCGACTGGCGCGTGAACGGGGCCGGCGGCACCGCGCACTGGGACGGCGACGGCGCTCCGGAGTGGCAGTCGCGCGAGTCGGAGGCGGTGCGGACCGCCACGCTCGAGCTCGTGCCCGAGGAGATCGCGGGCTCGCTCGCGGAGTTCGTGCGGGTGCTGGGCTCGGGGGCGGTGCCCTCGGGCGAGGTGCACTCGAACGTGCGGAGCCTCGCGATGGTGGAGGCGGCGGTCCGCTCCTCCGAGACGGGTGCGCGGGTGCGGCTCGACGACGTGCTGGAGGAGGGGTACGCGGAGGCGCTGACGCTCGCGCGCGACGAGCGCGTCCGCGCGGCCCTCGGCTCCTGGGGCTCGGCCGCGGAGGGCCTCGCGCGCTGACCACGCCGCCTGGCGGATCTCGAGGCGTCCGTGCCGGCGTCTCGAGACCCCCGCCGGTCGCGGCTCCGCCACCGCGCGTTCGCCGGGCGGACACCTGCGGGCGGCGGGGCGTTCACCGGGGGCGGCCAGCGTGGGCGGGTTCCTTCGAAGCCGCTCAGGAGACCCGTGTCCTCTCGTCACACCCGCACCCGCACCCGCACCGCCGCCCTCGCCCTCACCGTCACCCTCGCCGGCTGCACCCTCGGAGCCGCGGCCCTGCCCGCCTCCGCCGCGGGCGACTCCTTCTTCACCCGCATCGCCACGGTGCCGGCCTACCTCAACGCGGCCGACCCGTCCGCCGACTCCGCCGTCGCCGAGATCTCGAGCGCGTCGCCCGACGGCCGCCTGGTCTACTCGACGGACTCCGCCGGGCAGCGCATCAATGTCCTCGACATCTCGGACCCCGACGCCCCCGAGCCGCGCGGCGGCGTCGGCGTGGGCGGCGAGCCGACGTCGGTCTACGCGACCGGCGAGTACGTGCTCGCGGTGGTCGACACGAGCGACGGCGACTTCGCGAACCCCTCCGGCCACGTCAGCGTGCTGCACGCCGACGACCTCGCGCCCGTCGCGAGCATCGAGCTCGGCGGCCAGCCCGACTCCATCGACGTCACCACCGACGGCTCGACCGCGGTCATCGCGATCGAGAACCAGCGCGACGAGGACCTCGCCCCCGAGGGCGGCGAGGAGGGCGACCTCCCGCAGGCGCCCGCCGGGGAGCTCGTGGTGATGGACCTCGCGGGCGACCCCTCCGCCTGGGTGCCGGAGCACGTCGACCTCACCGGTCTCGCCGGCCTCGACACCCCGTCGGACCCGGAGCCCGAGTACGTCTCGATCAACCCGGCCGACACGGCCGTCGCCGTGACGCTGCAGGAGAACAACGCCGTCGCGATCGTCGACCTGGCCACCCGCTCCGTCACCGCCTCGTACACCGCGGGCACCGCCTCCGTCAGCGGCATCGACACGCTCGACGACGACTCGATCTCGCTGACCGGCTCGATCACCGACGTCCCGCGCGAGCCCGACGCGATCGGCTGGGTCGGCGACGACCACGTCGCGATCGCGAACGAGGGCGACTGGAAGGGCGGCACGCGCGGCTGGTCGATCCTCGACGCCGCGACCGGGGCCGTGCAGTGGGACGCCGGGAACTCGTTCGACCACCTCGCGGTGCGCCTCGGGCTCTACCCGGACAAGCGCTCCGACGCGAAGGGCTCCGAGCCCGAGGGCCTGCTCTCGGCCACCTTCGACGGCGTCCCCTACGTGTTCGTCGGCGCCGAGCGGGCGAACTTCGTGGCCGTCTACGACGTGTCGGAGCCGACCGCGCCGCGCTTCGTGCAGGCGCTGCCGTCGACGCCCGGCCCGGAGGGGCTGCTCGCCCTGCCCGAGCGCGACCTGCTGGTCGTCTCGAGCGAGACCGACGACGCCGAGGCCGCCGTCCGCGCGAGCGTGCAGCTCTACGCGCTCGGCGCCTCCGCCCCCGCGTTCCCGACCGTGCTGTCGGCCGACGTCGACGGATCGCCGCTGCCCTGGGGTGCGCTCTCGGGCCTCTCGACCGACCCGGCGGCGCCCGACCGCCTGTACGCGGTGAGCGACAGCGCCTACGCGCCGAGCACCCTCCACTCGATCGACACCTCCGTCTCGCCGGCGCTGCTCGACACGACCCTCACGGTGACGGAGGGCGGCGAGCCCGCCGCTCTGGATCTGGAGGGGATCGCCGCCCGCGTCGACGGCGGCTTCTGGGCCGTGACGGAGGGCGGGACAGGCGACGGCAACGCACTCCTGCGACTCGACGCGGACGCCGCGGTGACCGAGCGGATCGCCCTGCCCGCGGAGCTCGCCTCCGCGCTGGGCAAGCAGGGCTTCGAGGGAGTGACCGTCGAGGACAGTGCCGCCGGTGAGATCGTCTGGACGGCGCTGCAGCGCGAGGCCTCGATCGACGCCGACGGAGTGGTCCGGATCGGGCGCTACGACGTCGCCGCCGACAGCTGGAGCTTCTTCGGCTACCCGCTGGAGGCCGTGTCCGGGGCGGACGGTGACTGGAACGGGCTCTCGGAGATCACGCTGACCCCCGCGGGCACGCTCGCGGTGATCGAGCGCGACAAGCTCAACGGGCCGGACGCCGCGCTGAAGGCCGTGTACACGGTGCCGCTGCCGATGGAGGCCGGCGCGGCGGTCGGCGAGACGCTGCCGATGCTCGAGAAGACCCTCGCGGTCGACGTGCTGCCCGCGCTGCAGGCCGGGAACGGCTGGACCCAGGAGAAGCTCGAGGGCCTCGGGATCACCGGCTCCGGCGAGGTGTTCGCGGTGACCGACAACGACGGCGTGGACGACGCGAACGGCGAGACTGTGCTCGCATCGCTCGGCTCCGCGAAGTCCGTGTTCGGGGCTGGGACGGTGCCGACGCCGGGGCCGACTGTCGAGCCGACAACGGCGCCGACCGCGCAGCCCACGGTCGCGCCGACGACTGAGCCGACCACGGCGCCGACCGCGCACCCCTCGGCCGAGCCGACCCGCACGCCGGCTCCTGCTCCGGCCGGCGCCGTTCCTCCGCGGACCGGCTCGGGACTCGCGAGCACCGGCGTCGAGACGGGCTGGACCGCCGCGGCGGCTCTCGCCCTGCTCGCCGGTGGAGCGCTCGCGCTCGGAGTCACGCGCCGCCGCCGCGACGCGCGCTGACGGACGCCGACGGCCCGGGGGACAGTGTCCTCCGGGCCGTCGGCGTCCCCGCCGCGAGCGGGGCGGGTGGGGCGAGTGGTCGGGTGTCAGCTTCCGGTGTCAGCTCCCGGTGGGGGCGTCCTCGGTGTCGGGAGAGGTGCTCTCGGAGGGCGCCTGCGGGGCGACGGGCGCGGCAGGGCCGGAGCCGTCAGCGGGGGCCGGCGGGGCGGGGTGTCCGGCGGGGCCGCACTCGCCCGGAGCCGGCGGGGTCGGTGCCGTGCCGTCAGCGGCGGCCGGAGGCGTGGGCATCGAGCCGTCGGCCGGGGGCGTGGGCATCGAGCCGTCGGCCGGGGGCGTCGGCGCGTCGGTCGGAGGGGTCGGCGCCGAGCCGTCGGTCGGGGCGGCGGGCGGGGTCGGAGCGTCCGCGGGAGGCGTGGGCATCGAGCCGTCGCCGGCGGCGTCGGCGCGTCGGCCGGCGGGGTCGGCGCATCCGTCGGGGCGTCGGCGCCGAGCCGTCGCTCGGGGCGTCGGCGCGGAGCTGTCGGTAGGCGGGTCGGCAGCGCGGCAGGGCCGGGGCCGGCGGGGCCGCACCGGCCGGGGCCGGGCGGGGTGGGAGCGGTGCCCTCGGCGGGCGTACCGGTGGACGGCGCGTCGGTCGAGGTGGAGTGCAGCGGGGTGGCGCTGGAGGTCGGCGTGCTCGACGGCGTCGCGGCGAACGCGGCGGTCGAGCCGAGCGCGACGAGTCCGAGGGCGCCGACAGCGATGCCGATGGTCAGGGCGCGCTTCTTCGGACGGCGCGGCCCGAAGCTCGAGCCCTTCTCGGCGGGGGTGGTCGACTCGGTCATGGGTGTCTCCTCGTTCCGGCCCGGTGCCGACCCCGTTCGGGATCGGTTGCGGCCGGTTCCATCTCAGATTCGAAGGCGAATCTGAAGCCGGACTTAAGAACAGACCCTCCACAGCAGACGCCGGGTGCGCCCCGATCCGCGGCCCCTAGGTTCGAGCACATGCCCTCCTCCGCCCGTGTGCTCCTCATCGAGGACGACGACGCCATCCGCTCCTCCGTCGAGACCGCGCTGCGCAGCGAGCGCTTCACGGTCCGTGGTCTCGTCTCCGGCGAGGACCTCGCCCGCGAGCTGAGCACCTTCGCTCCGGACCTGGTGATCCTCGACTGGATGCTCCCCGGCCCGAGCGGCATCGTGCTCGCCGAGCGGATCCGCCGCAGCAGCGACGCGGCCGTGATCATGCTCACCGCCCGCGACGCCGTCGACGACCGCCTCCGCGGCTTCGACGAGGGCGTCGACGACTACGTGGTGAAGCCGTTCGTGCTCGCCGAGCTCGTCAAGCGCGTGACCGCCGTGCTGCGGCGCCGCGGCCGCATCCCGTCCGTCGTCGAGATCGGCGACCTCGTCGTCGACCCGGAGTCGGGCCGCGCCCGCCGCGGCGGCGTCGCCCTCGACCTCACCGCGACCGAGTTCCGCCTCCTCGCCTTCCTCGCCGGTAACCGCGGCCGCACCCTCACCAAGACCCAGATCCTCACGCAGGTCTGGGGCTACGACCACGTCGACCCGAACCTCGTCGAGGTGCACCTCAGCTCCCTCCGCAAGAAGATGGAGGCGCACGGCGACCGGCTCGTGCACACCGTCCGCGGCCTCGGCTACCGGGTGGAGGCGTGAGCCGCGCCCAGCCGGGCGCGCTGCGGACGGGCTCGCTCCGCCTCCGCACCGTCCTGGCCGTGCTCGCTCTGCTGGCCGTGCTGCTCCTGGCCCTCTCGGCGACGGTGCAGGCGGTGCTCGGCGAGCGCCTCCGCGACCAGATCGAGGAGCGGCTGCAGGACCGCGCCTCCGCCGCCGCCGCGCTGGTCGGCACGATCGCCGACGACGCCCTCGCCTCCCGCCTCTCGGCGCAGGGCGTCTCGGTGCGGATCACGAGCCCCGAGGGCGAGGACGTCGTGGCCGGGCCGAGCCCGGAGCAGCTGCGACTGGGCCCGGGAGCCGCCGATCAGCTCGGAGAGCCGCCGTCGCCGCCCGGCACGAGCTCCTCCTCCGGAGCCGTCCCGCCCCGAGCCGCCTCCGCCGCCGTCACCGTCGTCTCGAGCAGCGTCGCCGCCGACGATGAGCTGATCACCCTCGAGTCGACCCTCAGCGACGGCACCCGCCTCGAGCTCACCAGCGAGGCCGGATCGGTCGGCAGCACCCTCGCGCAGCTGAACGGGATCCTGCTCGGCGCGTCGGCCGTGTTCCTCCTGCTGGCCGCGCTCGCGCTGATCGTCGTGGTCCGCGCGACCCTCCGGCCCCTGGAGCGGATGACCGACGTGGCCCGCGACATCGCGCACGGCGACCGCGGGCGGCGGCTGCGCCCCTCCCGTCCGCGGACCGAGCTCGGCCGCACCGCGACCGCGTTCGACGAGATGCTCGACGACCTCGAGCAGGCCGAGCGCAGCGCCCTCGCCGCCGAGGCGACGGCCCTCGCGGCGGAGCAGCGGATGCGCGCGTTCGTCTCGGACGCCGCGCACGAGCTGCGGACGCCGGTCGCCGGCATCCAGGCCGCCGCCGACGCCCTCGTCCGCGCCGACGGCGGCGAGCAGGAGCGCGAGCGCCTCTCGGTGCACGTCGTGCGGGAGTCGCTGCGCGCGGGCCGCCTCATCCAGGACATGCTGCTGATGGCGCGTCTGGACGAGGGCCTGGCTCTGGAGTCGCGTCCGCTGGACCCCGCGGGCGTCGCCGAGGCCGCGATCGAGCGCCAGGAGCTGCGCCGCCCGGGCCTCGCGATCGAGCTGCACCGGCCCGCCGAGCCGCTCCTGGTCAGCGCCGACGCCGACCGGCTGGCCCAGGTGCTCGGCAACCTCCTCGAGAACGGCGCCCGCTTCGCCCGCTCGCGGATCGACGTCGCCGTCGGGGCGGCCGCCGACTCCGTCACGATCACCGTCGACGACGACGGCCCCGGCATCGCCGAGGCCGACCGCGAGCGCGTCTTCGACCGCCTCGTCCGCCTCGACGACGCCCGCAACCGCGCCGACGGCGGCTCGGGCCTCGGCCTGCCGATCGCGCGCGGGCTTGCCCGGGCCCTCGGCGGCGACCTGGTGGCGCAGGCGGGACCGGTGGGAGCGCGGTTCCGCGTGACGCTGCCGCGCGCCCGCTGACCCGCAGGCCCTCCCGCTCCCCTTAGGCTCGACGGGCGCGCGGGCCCCGCTCCGCCGGGACGGCAGGAGTGGCTCCATGGACAAGGACGACGCGGAGCAGCGTGTCCGGCAGGCCCGCGACGAGGCCCCGAGGTTCGGGAGCGGTCCCCTGCTCGCCACCTTCACCGTCCGCCACCGCCGCGGACTCGACGTCGCCTTCGTGCTCGACGGCGCCGACGGGGACTTCCAGATCGGCATGGGCGCCGCGTCCGACGACTTCCGGAGCGTCCTCACCGTCGGGGTCGACCGCGAGGACGGCCGCATCCGCGGCGTCTCCAGCTGGACCGTCGACGGCCGCGAGAGCCGCGTGCCCGTGCGGATCCTGCACCGCTCCGCCACCGTGATCATCGTGGAGGCCGCTCCCCTCCCCCTCGACCGGCGCCCGTCCTCACTCAAGTGCTGGTCCTTCCTCCGCCGGGCCTCCGCCGACCACCACTCCGACGTGCTGGGCTTCGTGTCCCCCGACCTGGCCGACCTCCCCCCGGTCCGGCTCCTCACCGATCCGCGGGCGCGGCGCGGGCGCTGAGCCGGCCTTCCGCGCGACGGATCCCCGCCCGACCCGCAGGCGCCGGTGCGATCATGCGCTGACGTGATCCCGCCCGGAGGTCCGCCCGACCCGGAGGAGCGCCCGTGACGCAGGAGGTGCAGTCGACCCGGCTGCGGTCGCTCGGGAGCGAGGCGTTCTTCGGGGCGACGGTGGTCGTGGCGGCGGCGTGGTCGGGCGCTCGGGCCTACCAGCTCTACGGAGGGTGGGGCGTGGTGCTCGCGGTGGCGGCGGTGATCGTCGCGGGGCTCGGCTTCGGGCTCCGGCGGCGCGTCGAGGAGCGGTGGTCCCGGCCGAGCCTCGAGAGGCTGCGGGCCGAGCATCCGGACGGCGGCGTCACCGCGGTGCTGAACACTCCGGAGACGCTGGCCTCGCTGCGGACGCTCGCGGTCGCCGGAGCCGCGGTCGACCTCCCGGCGCTGCGCGCGGCGAAGCCGGACCCCGTGCTGCTGGCCGTCGTCACCGCGAGGGCGCTCTCGCTGTTCCGCGCCGACGCGGACCTCTCGCCGATCGCGTTCCTGCCCCTCACCGCCGGGGACGCCCCCGAGTCGGTGACGGGCTACCACCACGGTCACGCGCTCGCGGCTCCCGTGCTCACGGTCCGGCAGCAGGGGACGGAGCAGCGGCTCGCCCTCTTCCCCGCCCGAGCCTGAGACGCGGCTCAGCCCGCACCCATGCCTACGATCACCGATCGCGCAAGCACCTGCTCGCGGGGCGCCCGCACGTCAGCATGAGCGGGATGGACACGATCGAGGAGGCGGGCGCCTGGGCGCGCGCTCTGGTGCGCCGCGAGTTCGGCGTCGGCCTCGTCGACCTGGAGCCCGTCGTCGGCGGACTCGACCACGGAGCGCGCGTCTGGTGCGCGGCCGACGGCTCCGGGGCGCTGTGGAGCGTCAAGGCGTCGGCCCGCGACGGGCGCTTCGGACTCGCGCTCTCGGCGTCGCTGGGAGAGTCGGGGGTGCCGGGCGTCGCGGCGCCGCACCGCGCCTCCGACGGGCGCCCCTGGGCGGAGGACCGCGGGCTGCGGGTCTCGGTCGCGCCGTGGATCCTCGGCGAGGACGCGGTCGACTCCGGCGAGGACGCCCTCGACTGGGAGGGGTTCGGCGCGGTCCTGCGCTCCGTGCACGACGCCGAGCCGCCGACCCTCGCGCCTCCCGTGCGGCGGGGCATCCGCCGTGTCCGCCGTCCGCTCGCCGACCTCCTCGCCGAGACCGACGAGAGGATCGACGCGCAGCCGGAGTCCCGCCCCCTCCTCACCGCGCTCTGGCGCGGTAACCGCTCCCGCCTCGACGCCCTCGCCGGCGCTGAGCGACGGCTGAAGCGCGCCCGCACGCCCACCTCCCGCGTGCCCCTCCACGGCGACCCGCATCCCGGCAACGTCGTCATCGACGAGAGCGGCCGCCCCTGGCTGATCGACTTCGACGAGGCCACCGTCGCCCCGCGGGAGGCCGACCTGCTCCTGATCGAGCTGGGCGTCATCTACTCGCGGCCGATCAGCGACGTGCAGCGCTCGGCGTTCCGCGCGGGCTACGGCGAGGCCCTGATCGACGACGAGCGGATCGTCCGCTTCGGCTGCGTCCGCGCGGTCGAGGACGTGGCCGCCACTGTCGCGCTGGCCCTCGCAGACCCGGAGCCGGAGGAGCGCGAGGCCGCTCCCGTGCCCGCCTCCCGCCTCGGCCGCGCCGACTCGGCGCTGCCCGTCCCCACTCCGCTCGACCTGCTCGCCGGCCAGCTCGGCTCGCACGGCCTCGTCTCGCTCGTCGAGACCGCCCTCCGCCGCCCCGCCTGACGCGGCCCTCCGACCCCGCCCCCGTCCGACCCTTCACAGCAGGAGACCACCCATGCGCAGACGATTCATCCCTCTCGCCGCCGTCCTGGCGTCGACCGCCGCCCTCACCGGCTGCAGCGGCTTCGGCGGAGGAGGCGGCGGTTCGGCCGACGCCGACTCGATCACCTTCACCACCTGGGCCAGCGAGTCCGAGCAGGCGGCCTTCGAGTCGCTGATCACCGACTTCGAGGCCGAGTACGAGGGGGCGAGCGTCGAGCTCAACGTCGTCCCCTACGACCAGATGTTCAGCAACATCGACGCGCAGCTGTCGTCGGGCGAGGCCCCCGACGTGTTCCGCGTCGACTACGGCAACCTCGGCGTCTACTCCAGCCAGGAGCAGCTGCTCGACCTGACCGACCGGATCGACGACTTCGACTCCTTCACGCCCGCGTTCCAGGAGGCCGTCTCCTTCGAAGGGAAGCCCTACGGCGTCCCGCACCAGACCGACGTGTCGGCGCTGCTGGTGAACACGCAGCTGCTCGCGTGGGCCGGCATCACCGACGTGCCGACCACCGCCGACGAGGCGTGGACCTGGGAGGAGTTCGCCGACGCCTCCGCGAAGCTGCGCGCGAGCCTGCCCGCCGAGCAGTACCCGTTCGTCTACAACTGGCAGCTCGGCGGCACGCCCCGCTGGCTGAGCTGGCTGTTCGAGGCCGACGGCACGCTCCTGGAGGAGGACGGCACCACTCCGGCGATCGACTCCGCCGCCGGCGCGAAGGCGCTGGACTTCACGAAGAGCTTCTTCGACAACGACTGGGTCCCGCCGACCAGCTCGGTGAAGTCCGCCACCTACGCCGACTCCTTCTTCACGGAGCAGACCGCGGCGATGGCGTTCGCCGGGTCCTTCCTCGTGCCGGACATCGACGACCTCGCCGACTTCGAGTGGACCGCCACGCCGATGCCCGTCGACGAGCGCGGCGCGACCGACCTCGGCGGCAACGCCCTCGTCGCCACGGCCGACACCGACAACCCGGAGCTCGCGACCGAGTTCCTCTCGTTCATGACGCAGGCCGACACCATGGCCGAGTTCTGCGCGGCGACGAACGAGCTGCCCACCCGGTCCGACATCGACCCCGCGTCGATCGACTTCGCGGTGCGCCCGGACGTGATGCCCGTGTTCGTCGAGCAGGCCGCGACGATCACCCCGCGGGACGTGCAGCAGCTCACTTCGCCGTTCCTCGCGAAGATCTCGGTCGCGATGCAGGACCAGCTCGAGGAGGCGTTCGTCGGCGGACGCAGCACCGAGGAGACCCTCTCCGGCCTCGATGCGGCCATCCAGCAGGCGACCAGCTGATGACCGCCACCACCCTCCGCGGCCGGGCGGGCTCCTCCGCCCGGCCGCGGTCGGCCCGCAGGCGCGAGGCCCTCGCCGGCTTCGGCTTCGTCGGCCCGAACCTGCTCCTGATGGCGCTGTTCCTGTTCGTGCCGATCCTCTGGGCGATCCAGCTCTCGTTCCAGGAGTCGCGCGGCTTCGGCACGCCCGAGTGGGTCGGCTTCGCGAACTACCTGCGGATGGGCGCCGACCCGGTGTTCTGGCAGAGCCTGGGCAACACGCTCCTCTTCACCGCGGTCACCGTGCCGCTCGAGCTCGCCGGCGGCCTCGGCCTGGCCGTGCTGCTCAACTCCGTACTGCCCGCGCGCGGGATCTTCCGCACGGTGATCGTGCTGCCCCTGGTGATCTCGGGCGTCGCCTCCGGGATGATCGCGGTCACGATCTTCAGCGAGTCCTCGGGCATCGTGAACAAGGTGCTGAGCTCGCTGGGCGCCTCGCCGGTCGCCTGGCAGTCGGACGGCTCCGCGGCGATGATCTCGGTGATGCTGACCGCGGTGTGGCTGCGGATCGGCTTCAACATGGTGATCTACCTGGCGGGCCTGCAGAGCGTCTCGCCCGAGCTCTACGAGGCCGCACGGATCGACGGAGCGACGCGCTGGCAGCAGTTCCGAGCACTGACGGTGCCGCTGGTCGGCCCGTCCACCTTCTTCCTGCTGATCATGAACGTGATCGCCTCGTTCCAGGTCTTCGACATCGTCTTCGTGATGACGGGCGGCGGCCCCGGCTTCTCCACCTCGGTGCTCGGCACCTACGCGTACCGCAACGGCTTCCAGGTCCGCGAGCAGGGCTACGGCGCCGCGCTCGGCGTCGTCATCCTGCTGGTCTCCCTCGCCTTCACCTATCTGCAGTGGCGCACGAGCCGCACGCGCGATCTCGTCGACTAGGAGCCCTCATGTCGTCCTCCACCGTCACCACGCCCGCCGCGGTCGCCGCGGCCACCGCCCGCGAGACCCCGCGCCGGCGTCCCTCCCGCCGCGACGGCTCCCGCTCCGGACTCGTCGTCCGCCTCGTCGTCGCGATCGTCGCCTCGGCGGTCGTGTTCTTCCCGCTGTACTGGATGCTCGTCATCGCCTTCTCGCCGCGCGGCGAGGTGTTCGCGCCCGGCCCGCCCCGCTTCTGGCCGAGCGAGATCTCGTTCGAGAACTTCGCGACGGTGTTCGCGCGCTTCCCCGTGGGCGAGTGGTTCGTCAACTCGGTCGTGATCGGGGTGTTCGTCACGGTGTTCACCGTCGTGGTGAACCTGCTGGCCGGCTGGGGCTTCGCGCGGCTGCGCTTCCCGGGGCGGAACCTGCTGTTCCTGCTCGCACTGGCCACGATGATGATCCCGGTGCAGGCGATCATGGTCGCGCAGTTCAAGCTCGTGACCGGACTGCAGATCTACGGCACCTACTGGTCGGTGATCCTGCCCGGAGCAGCGGCGGCCTTCGGGATCTTCCTCGCCCGGCAGTTCTTCCTCTCCATCCCGGAGGAGCTGATCGAGGCGGCGCGGATCGACGGCGCCGGCCACCTGCGGGTGTTCCTGCAGATCGTGCTGCCGCTCTCGAAGCCGCTGATCGCCGTCCTGATCCTGCTGACTCTGCTCGGCAGCTGGAACGACTTCGCCTGGCCGCTGATCGCCCTGAAGGACAACGAGCTGTTCACGCTGCCGATCGGCCTGCTCTACCTCAAGGGCCAGTCGACGCCGGACTACAGCGCGAGCATGGCGCTGGCGCTGGTGTCGGTGCTGCCGATGGTGCTGCTGTTCCTGTGCTTCCAGCGCTACTTCGTGCAGGGGTTCGCGCGCAGCGGCATCCGGTGAGGTCGGGCGGCGGCACGGGCGGAGGCACGGGTGGCGGCACGGGCGGAGTGGAGCGGTCGCCGCGGCGGGAGGCTCCTGACCGGACGGGGCAGGAGAGGACGTGGAAGGAGAGGACAGAGCAGGGCCGGAGAGGACGGGGCAGGAGAGTGCCGACGGACGCGGCGGGCGGCGGGCGGCGGGCGGCGGGCGGCGGGCGGCGGAGAACGTGAACCACGTGGAGGTCGTCCGGTCGTGATCTCTCGAGTTCGACGGCTCTCCTGCGCGGCGGGGGCGTCCGCCAGCCGGAGCGGGACGGGAGCGGACCGGGACGGAGCGGACCGGGACGGAGGGGCGGACCGGGACGGGGCGGAGCGGGACGGGGGCGGACCGGGGACAGGGGCGGACCGGGACGCGGGCGAACCGGGACGCGGGCGAACCGGGACGCGGGCGGACCGGGACGCGGGCGAACCGGGACGCGGGCGGACCGGGACGCGGTGGCCGACGCCCCGAAGCGCCGAAGCACCACGGGACACGGGGCTCGAGGCTCGGAGCTCCGGGACATGGGGCTCGGAGCTCGGAGCTCGGGGCTCGGGGCTCGGGGCTCGGGGCTCGACGAAGCGCCAACGTGCCGACGGACCTCGCGGCGCCGGAGGTGCGAGAGCGCGAGGGCGCCTGGGCGTGTCCAGGCACGGCGATGCACCGCCTCGCGGCCGACGGAGTGTCGGATCGCCCGGCAGGTCGGGCTGCGGATCAGAACGGCGGAGACGCGTCCACGAACCGCGGCCGCGTCGGCGACAGCAGCGATGGCGACGGTCGAGGTGACGACGGTCGCGATGACCTCAGCTGCGATGACGAGGATCGTGGTGACAGCGGGTGCGGCTGCTGCTCCGGCTGCGGCTCCGGCTCCGGTTCTTGCGCCGACTGCGGCGTCGGTCGTCGCGTGGGCGGCAGCGGAGCCCCGGGCAGCGCCCGTGGTCGGTCGGTGATCCGACGGCCGGTGGGGGTCGTCCAGACGACGGTGCCGTCCGGATGGAGGGCGTAGGTCCAGCGGTCGCCGTGGCGGACGTGGTGGTGCGCGACGCAGAGCGAGGCCAGGTTGCCGAGGGCGGTCTCGCCTCCGTTCCGCCATTCGAGGGTGTGATCGGCCTCGGCCGTCGAGGACGAGCGGGTGCAGCCGGGGAACCGGCAGGTCCGGTCGCGCAGCTGCAGCTGGAGGCGCATCCGAGGGGGCGGGACGCGGAGGGTCCTGCCGACCGACGTCACCACTCCCGTGTCCGGATCGGTCAGCACCCGCGTGAAGGTGGCCGCCGTGCGGACGAGCTCCCGGGCGACGTCGGCGGGGACGAGACCGTAGCCGTCGAGTTCGGCCGGCGCGTCGTCGAGGCCGACGGCGGTGCTGGCGGCCAGGGTGAGGCGCACGCCGGCGCGGACTCCGGAGACCGAGGCGTGGATTCCGGAGCCCGAGGCACGGACGGCGCTCGCTCCTTCTCCCGAGGATCCGTCTGCGGAGATGTCGCCGTCGATGAGCAGATCGACGAGGGCGTCGGCCCGCAGCTGCGCGAGCGTCCGGCCGTCGCCGAGGGAGATGTCAGCGTCTCCACCGGCGCCGCCACCCGTCTCCGCGCCGAGCCCGGCACCGGCACCAGCACCAGCACCAGCACCAGCACCAGCACCAGCACCAGCACCAGCACCAGCACCAGCGTCCGTCCGCGCGCCGACTGCCACCGGAGCATCGCCACGGGCACCAGCACCGCTCTGTGCAGTCGCAGTCGCACTCGCACTCGCACTCGCACTCCCACTCGCACTCGCACTCGCACTCGCACCTGCACCTGCACCTGCACCTGCACCTGCACCTGCACCTGCACCTGCACCTGCACCTGCACCTGCACCTGCACCTGCACCTGCACCGAACCCGATCCCCGCCGCGTCCGCCCCGTCGCGGAGCGAGCGGGCGATCCGGTCGAGACGGTTGTAGGCGCCGACCGCGACCGGGGCCGGCAGCAGGGCACAGAGCGTGGCCATGCCGTCGGCCTCGGCGCCGAGCCACACGCTGCGGTCCTCGCGGGCGCGGGCGTGGCGTTCGGTGAACGGCTGCTCGTGCAGCTCGTCGCGCAACCGCGCCACGGTCCGGCGGAGCTGGGTGGGCGTCTGCGTGAGCGCCGCGGCGGCCGCCCGCTCGTCGAAGGGCGCGCGCGACGGAGCGGGGAGGGTCGCGGCGGCGGCGCAGACGACCTCGCCGGCCTCCCAGAGGATCCGGGCCTCGGCCAGGAGGGTGCGGGTCTCTGGGAGGTCCTCGATGAGGAGCCGAGCGTGCTCGAGACGCCGAGACGCCGCGCGCTCCGACATCCCGAGCGCAGTCGCGAACTCGGCTCGGATCGAGCGCTCCACGAGGTCTCCCGCCTCGCTCCGGGAGAGACGACTCCCCCGCGCGAACGACTCCGGGACGAGCAGCGCCGCCCGGTACGCCGTGTACAGGGCGACCGCCCCCGCGAGCAGCACCGGTGCCGAGGAGCGGGCGAGCCCCGTCGCGAGACCGGCGAGCGCGCGCACCGCGTCGAGCGTCCGCGCCGTCTCGCCCGCCTGCACCGCCTCGACCGCCTGCACCGCGTCACCCGAATTTGTCATACCTGTATTGAATCAGCGACCACCGACATCGGGCCGGGGCCCATGACCAGGATCGGGACAACGGAGCCGGTACCCCGCCTGTGGAGGGACGGACCGCCGGCGAGCGCGGGCTCACACACCGCTGTCCGCGCGATTCCTGAGCCGAGCCACCAGCCCGCGCCGCCCGCCCCGCTCGAACCCGTCCGCTCGAACCCGCCCCGCTCGAACCCGCCCCGACCCGACCGGCCCCGGCTCCGCTCGAACCCGGCCCGCTCGAACCCGCCCCGACTCGGCCACCCCCGCCCGCTCAAACCCGCCCCGCTCGAACCCGGCCCGCCCGAGCCGCCCCGGACCCGGCCGCCCCTGCCCCGCTCGAACCCGGCCCGCTCGAACCCGCCCCGTTCGAACCCGCCCCGACCCGGCCGCCCCCGCCCCGCTCGAACCCGTCCGCTCGAACCGGGGCCGCTCGAACCCGCCCCGACCCGGCCGCCCCCGTCCCGCTCGAACCCGGGCCGCTCGAACCCGCCCCGTTCGAACCCGCCCCGACCCCGCCGCCCCCGGCCCGCCCGAACCCGCCCCAACCCGGCCGCCCCCGCCCCGCTCGAACCCGGCCCGCTCGAACCCGGCCCCTCGAACCCGCCCCGACCCCGCCGCCCCCGGCTCCGCCGGACGCTCCGCTCCCGCCGTCTCAGGCCGTGAGTCCGCCGAACAGCAGCGACACCGTCATCGCGATGATGACCGAGTCGAAGGCGGACGCGATGACGACGTTCGCGCGCACCAGGCGCCGGCCCTCTCTCGAGCGGATCTCGGCCGAGACCGTGGCCGCCATCGTGGACAGCAGGAGCGCGAGGGTCGCGTCGTCACTGAAGTGCGGCGCCTCCTCGAAGGCGAAGCGCACCTGCGACCGCCGGGGCGACCGCGACTCGAGGCGCAGGCAGGCCTGCGCGAACGAGAAGACCATCAGCACCCACGAGCTCGCGACGGTGAGCAGGGCGGCGGCGGCGATGGAGAGGGGCTCGCTGCGGGACTCCGTCCTCTGCGCGATCGCCACCGTGACCACGATCGCCGGCACCGCCGCCGGCACCGCCGCCGGTAGCGTCGTGCCGGTCGCCCCGGTCGCCCCCAGCATCCGCGAGAGGAGGCGCCGCTCGCCGCGCGCCTCCTCCTCGGCGGTGCTCCGCAGCGCCTGCTCGTCGAGGCGCGAGTACGAGGCGGCGCTCCAGCCCACGGAGAGGGCGGTGGAGAGCGGCCGGCCGAGCAGGTACACCGGAACGAGGGTCGCCGTCGTATCGACGGCCCCGTCGCCCGGAGCGGGTGTCCCCGTCGCCAGGACGAGCAGCACCACCACGATCGTGACCAGGAGGCTCACGCACATCCGGAACAGATCGGAGCGGGATCGTCTGCGCGCGGTCATCGCCGCCCTCCCCGGCAGGGGCCCGGAGCGCGCCCCGAACAAAATCCACGCCGTTCCGTCCTGCCGCGTCCCGTGCGTTACCAGGCCATTCGTTGCAACCAACAACAAATCCCCCGCGCACCCGGCAGAATGGACCCATGACCTCACGGAGCAACTGGGCGGGCACCTACGAGTACCGCGCCGCCGCCATCATCGAGCCGGAGTCCGTCGAGGAGGTGCAGCGCCTCGTCCGCGAGAACGAGCGCGTCCGCGCCCTCGGCAGCCGCCACTCCTTCAACTCCCTGCCCGACACCCCCGGCGCACTGCTGCACCTGGGCCGCCTGGCCTCCGACCCCGTGATCGACGCCGAGGCGAGCACCGTCACCGTCGGCGGCGCCACCCGCTACGGCGTCGTCGCCGCACACCTGCACAGCAACGGCTACGCCCTGCACAACATGGGCTCGCTCCCGCACATCTCGGTCGCCGGCGCCATCGCGACCGGCACCCACGGCTCGGGCGACCGCAACGCGAACCTCTCCTCCGCCGTCTCGGCGCTCGAGCTCGTCACCGCCGACGGCTCGCTGCGCACGATCCGCCGCGGGGAGCCGGGCTTCGAGGGCGTCGTCGTCGGCCTCGGCGCCTTCGGCATCGTCACCCGCGTGACCCTCGACATCCAGCCGACCTTCGACGTCCGCCAGGACGCGTTCGTCGACCTGCCCTGGGAGCGCGTGCTCGACGACTTCGACGCGATCACCTCCTCCGCCTACAGCGTCAGCCTCATGACCCACTGGTCCTCGCCGACGGTGGAGCAGCTGTGGCTGAAGACCAAGGTGGCGGCGGGATCCGTCGCCGACGTCGACGCGACGCACCTGGGCGCGGTCGCCGCCTCCGCGAGCCTCTTCGCCGTCTCGGAGGGTGTCGACTCCAACCTGAATCCGTTCGGCGGCTCCGTCGGACCGTGGTCCGAGCGCCTGCCGCACTTCCGCCTCGACCGCGAGCCGAGCGCGGGCGACGAGATCCAGAGCGAGTACATGGTGCCGCGCGCGAACGTCCGCGAGGCGATCGTGGCGCTGCGCGCGATCGGCGAGCGGATCGACGACGTCCTGCTCATCACGGAGCTGCGGACCATGGCGGGCGACGACCAGTGGCTCTCCCCCGCCGGAGGCCGCGACAGCGTCGGCGTGCACTTCACCTTCAAGAAGGACCGCGCCGGCGTCGACGCCGTGCTCCCCGCCGTCGAGGGCGCGCTGCTGCCGCTCGGGGCCCGGCCGCACTGGGGCAAGCACTTCCTCGCCGGAGCCGACGAGATCGCGCCGCTCTACCCGCACCTCGAGGAGTGGCGCACCCTCCGCTCCGAGTGGGACCCCTCGGGCCGCTTCGCGAGCGACTTCCTCCGCGACCGCCTGCTCGGCTGAGCGGCACCCGCCCCGCGGGACCAGGCAGGTTCCGCGGGACGGGGCTCACAGGACGTGGGTCGCGGGACGGGGCTCACAGGACACGGCTCGCGGCTCGCGGCTCGCGGCTCGCGGGATGCGGGACGCGGCCTACAGGACGCGGCTCACAGGACGCGGCTCACAGGACGCCACTCAGAACAGGCGGGCCGCGTCGGCGGGCTCGACGAGGTCGCGCACCAGCGCCGGGATCCGCTTCCGGAACGGGAAGAATCCCCGCGACGCCGACGGCCACGCCGCGCCGTCCCAGCGGCGGCGCACGGTGACGAGCGCGACCCCCTCGTCGGCGAGAGCCGAGCGGAGCGTCTCCACCCGCTCCCCGACGGGCCCGACCGGCGCGTACGGAACGACCACCGTGTCGATCCGCTCGGAGACCGCCCAGTCGACGACCGTCGCGGCACGCGCGTCCGCCAGCACCCGCGCCGGCCGACCGCTGGAGTCGGAGGTGCGCTCGGCGGCGTCGGCGAGCGCCGCGGCGGTGAAGGCGGCGACCGCGTCGGAGACTCCGGACGGCGAGCGCCCGCCCGCGTCCCCGGCGACGGCGCACGCGACGAGGCGCTCGGCCAGACCCGGCTGCTCGGCGAGCAGGCTCTCCGCCTCGAGGTCCTCCTCGTGCAGCAGGAGGCCGGGGCGGGCGCCGACGGTCCCCACGACGTCGTCCTGCTCGAGCGGTGCCCGCGGCGGGAAGGGCTCCTCCGTCAGCGCGGGGGCTGTGGTGGCGAGGCCGCTCGGCGAGAAGCGCCCCTCCGTGTAGCGGGCGATGTTGGACGCGGAGGCGAGGTAGGTCTTGCCGGGAGTCTGCAGGCCGGCGACCCATCGCCACGACAGGGTGTTGGACGCGGCGTCGCCGTCGAGCAGGTGCCGGTAGAAGAAGTCGGCGCCGAGCTGCCAGGGCAGTCCGAGGGTGAAGATCCAGATGCTCGCGAACCACATGCGGGTGTGGTTGTGGAGGTACCCGGTCTCGACGAGCTCGCTCACCCACGCGTCCATCGCGTCGATGCCGCTGCGTCCGCCGATCGCGTCGAGGTAGCCGGGCGGAGGATCGCCCGCGGAGGAGTCCGCCACCTCGCGGCGGTAGCGGCGCCAGACATCCGGGTTCTGCTCGAGCCAGCCCTTCCAGTAGGTGCGCCAGAACACCTCCTGCACGAACTTCTCCGCGGCGGTCAGGCGATGCCGCGCGAGGACCGCGGCGACGACCTCCCGCTCGGTGACGAGGCGGTGGCGGAGGTAGGGCGAGAGTCCGGAGACGTTGTCCCGGGACGGTCCGAGGTCGTGGTTGCGGTCGCGGGCGTAGGCGGAGCCCGCGCGGGCGACGAAGTCGTCGAGCGCCTCGAGACCGGCGGCTCTGGTCGGGATGAACATCGCCCCATCATCGGCGTCGGCTCGGTGAGAACACCGGCAGCGGCCTCCCGAGTGCGCTCCGGGGACGGAGGCGCCCGCCGAGCGCTCGTCAACGGGGTGACCGGCGCCTCCGACCCGACGTAGCGTCGGAGGACGAGAGGGAGGCCGCCATGCCCCGCGAGGAACAGATCCCGTCCACCATCGAGCGCTCCGACGAGCACGCGCAGAAGCTCTGGTCGGCCGCGCACGACTCGGCCGTCGACAGCTACGGCGACGGCGAGCGCGCCCACCGCACGGCCTTCGCCGCGCTGAAGCACGAGTACGAGAAGGTCGGCGACCACTGGGAGCGCAAGGCCGAGAGCGGCCCCTCCGACTCCCGCGCCGAGGGCCACGGCCGCTCCCCCGGGGGCGAGACGGCGGGCGGAGTGGACGCGAACGCCACGAAGGCGCACCTGATGGACCTCGCCAAGCGCCTGGACGTCTCCGGCCGCTCGCGCATGACGAAGGCCGAGCTCGTCGAGGCCCTGCAGAAGGAGAGCACCCGCCGGACGCGCGACGCGCGGTGAGGGCAGGGGGCGGGGCCGGGAACAGCCGCCCCGCCGAGCCCCGGCCCGCTCAGTCCAGCGCGTCCCGGACGGCCGCCATGCCCAGCTCCAGCTCGGCGAAGGTGGTCGACAGGGGCGAGAGGCCGATCCGGATGCCGTCGGGTCGGCGGAAGTCCGGCACGATCCCGTCCGCCTGCAGCCGCGGGACGAGGCCGGCGAACGACTCGTGCGCGATCGTCACGTGCGAGCCGCGCCGGGCGGGGTCGAGCGGAGTCGCCACCCGCACCCCGCGCGGCACCAGCCACGCGTCGGCCAGCTCCAGCGCGTACGCCGTCATCGCCTCCGATTTCGCGCGCACCGCGGGCATGCCGACCGAGGCGATCAGCGCGATCATGTCCTGCATCGCGAGCATCCCCGTGATCGGCGGGGTGCCGCTGAGGAAGCGCCGCATCCCCTCGGCCGGACGGTAGCCGGGTCCCATCTCGAACATGTCGGCGACGCCCATCCAGCCCTGCACCGGCTGCGCGAGCGAGCCCTGGTGCCGCGACGCGACGTACGCCCACGCGGGCGCCCCCGGGCCTCCGTTGAGGTACTTGTAGGAGCAGCCGACCGCGAGGTCCGCGCCCCACTCGTCGAGCTCGAGCGGCACCGAGCCGACGGAGTGGGAGGCGTCCCAGAGCACGAGCGCGCCGGCCTCGTGCGCCTGGGCGGTGATCGCCGCGGCGTCGGCGAGGAACCCCGAGCGGTACGCGACGTGGCTGAGCAGCACCAGCGCCGTCCCCTCGCCGAGCACCGGGGCGAGGTCGTCGGGGCCGACGCCGCTCCCGGGGTCGGAGTCGATCCAGCGGAGCGTGCTGCCGGTCTCGGCCGCGATGCCCTCCAGCACGTACCGGTCGGTGGGGAAGTTGTCGGTGTCCACGACGATCTCGTCGCGCCCCTGCTCCGCCTGGCGGGCGATCGCCGCGCGGGCGAGCTTGTAGAGCAGGACGGTCGTGGAGTCGGCGACGACCGTCTGCCCGGCCGCGGCTCCCAGCACCGCGGAGCCGAGGGCGTCGCCGACCTCGAGCGGCATGTCGAGCCAGCCCTCCTCCCAGCCGCGGATGAGGCGGCCGCCCCACTCCTCCTCCGCGAACCGCGCGAGCCGGGCGACGCTCGCGCGCAGCGGCCGGCCGAGCGAGTTGCCGTCGAGGTAGGAGCGGACCTCGGGGGTGCGGACGAACAGCTCGGGGCAGTGCGCGAGCGGGTCCTTGGCGTCGAGCGGGTGCATTCCCTCACCCTAGGTCGCGGGCGCCGGGCGCGACGCGCGCCGCGGGGCCCCCGATGCGTGCCGCCGCGGTCCCTGACGGGTGCTGCCGGGCCCCTGACGCTGCTCGGACGCCGCCCACTGTCCAGAAGTCGTCGCACTCGGCGTCGACTGCGACAACTCTTGAGCACTCGCAAGCCCTCACCCGGAGCCTCCCCCACTGTCCAGAACTTGTCGCACTCGGCCTCGACTGCGACAACTCCTGAGCACTCGCAAGCCCTCACCCCGGAGCCCCTCCCCCCACTGTCCAGAAGTCGTCGCACTCGGCGTCGACTGCGACAACTCCTGAGCACTCGCGAGCCCTCACCCGGAGCCCCTCCCCCCACTGTCCAGAAGTCGTCGCACTCGGCGTCGACTGCGACAACTCCTGAGCACTCGCGGACCCGCGCACTCGAGCCGGTCGCCACTGCTCCGAAGTCGCCGTACTCGCGCTCCAGTACGGCCGCTTCCGCGTGGTCGCGAGCCGCCGGGCCTGTCCCAGCGGTCGTCGCCGAGTGCGCAGAAGTCGTCGCACTCGAGCTCGAGTGCGACAACTCCTGGACAGTCGCGGGAGCCGGAGGAGAACGGAGCGGGAGCCGGAGGAGAACGGACCTCGAGTCGGCGAGCGCCCCCGGACCCGCGAGCACGGCCGCGCACCTGGGAAGTCAACGGGCGGACGCCGCACCCCGCCCCGCCTAGCCTCCGAGGACGGCCCCCGCCGCCTCCCCCGACCCCTGGAGCCCCTCCGTGACGCATCACGAGCACAAGCACGCCGCCACCCCCACCGCCGCCACCCGGACGCCCGCGCCCGCGCCCCTCTCCCCCGCACCCTCCGCCTCCTCCCGCCCGGAGCCCCGCGCATGAGGGTCACCGACACGAGCGACCTGTGGTGGCGCACCGCCGTCTTCTACAACCTCGACGTGAAGACGTTCATGGACTGGGACGACGACGGCGTCGGCGACCTCGAGGGCCTCGTCCACCGGATCGACTACCTGGCCGAGCTCGGCGTCAGCTGCCTCTGGCTCGCGCCGTTCTACCGGTCACCCGGCCGCGACAACGGCTACGACATCAGCGACTTCTACGGAGTGGACGAGCGCTTCGGGCACCACGGCGACGTCGTCGAGGTGATCCGGACCGCCCACGACCGCGGGATGCGCGTGATCGTCGACCTCGTCGTCAACCACACCTCGGACCAGCACCCCTGGTTCCAGGCCGCCCGCTCCTCCCCCGACAGCCCGTACCGCGACTACTACGTCTGGCGCGACGAGCCGCCCGCCGATCAGCCCGCGAACGTGTTCCCGGACGCGGAGGACGGCGTCTGGTTCCGCGACGAGGAGGCGGGCCAGTACTACCTGCACCACTTCTACCGGCACCAGCCCGACCTCAACACCGAGAACCCGGCCGTGCGCGACGAGATCGCGAAGCTCATCGGGTTCTGGCTGCAGCTGGGCGTCGACGGCTTCCGGGTCGACGCGGTGCCCTACCTGATCGAGCCCGGCGAACGCGACGAGCACGAGTGGCTGCGCCTGCTGCGCCGCTTCGTCTCGCGGCGCTCCGGCGAGGCGATGCTGCTGGGCGAGGTCAACGTGACCCGCGAGGAGCAGCTCGGCTTCTTCGGCGGCGAGGACGCGGACGAGCTGTCGATGCAGTTCGACTTCATCGGCAACCAGCGCCTCTACCTCGCGCTGGCCCGGGAGGAGGCGGCGCCGCTCGTCGAGGCGCTCGCGAGCCGCCCCGAGATCTCCGTCGGCAGCCAGTGGGCGAACTTCGCGCGCAACCACGACGAGCTCACCCTCGACCAGCTGAGCGACGACGAGCGCGACGAGGTCTTCGCGGCGTTCGCTCCGGAGCAGTCGCAGCGGATCCACGGGCGCGGCATCGTCCGCCGCCTCCCGCCGATGGTCGACGGCGACCCGCGCCGCGTCCGCCTGGTCCACAGCCTGGTCTTCTCGCTGCCCGGGACCCCGGTGCTCTACTACGGCGAGGAGATCGGGATGGGCGAGAACGCCGACATCCCGGGCCGCAGCGCCGTGCGGACCCCGATGCAGTGGAGCAGCGCCGCCAACGGCGGGTTCTCGCGTGCCGACGCCGCCGACCTGATCGCCGCCCCTCCCGGCGGCGGCTTCGGACCCGAGCACGTGAACGCGGCCGCGCAGCTCCAGGATCCGGACTCCCTCCTGGCCCACGTGAAGGGCCTCGCCTGGCTGTACCGGCGGTCGCCGGAGATCGGCTGGGGCGAGTACACGCACCTCCCCTGCGACGAGCCGAGCGTGCTCGCGCACCGGATGTCCGCGTCGACCGGCACGACCGTCGCGGTGCACAATCTGGCGTCGAACCCGCGCACGGCGCACCTGACGCTCCCCGACACCCCCGCCGGGGCGCGGCTGGTCGACTCCCTCGGCGGCGAGTCGCTCCCGCTAGACGAGGACGGCGCCGTGTCGGTGCCCCTCGACGGCTACGGCGCGCGCTGGTTCCGCGTGGTCACGGAGGAGTCGCGCCGGCTGGTATGAGCGGAGGGGCGGGGCTCTTCTCGACAGTCCAGGAGTCGTCGCAGTCGCGCTCGAGTGCGACGACTACTGGACTCTCGAGGGAGGCGGGGCAGGAACGGAGGACGAAAGCACCCACCGCACGAAACGTTACGCACCCCCGTCCAGGGCATCGTTGACGTCGCCGCCCTCCGCCGCCTACCGTGGAGCGCAACGTTTCGCCCCCGCCGCCGCACCAGGAGGATCCGCATGGCCCCCACTCCGCCGAGCCACCGCGTCCTCGCGAGCGGCAGCCGCATCCCCGCGATCGGCGCCGGCACGTTCGGCTCCGACCGCTACGACGCCGAGACCGTCGGCCTCGCGGTCGAGCACTCCCTCCGCGCCGGCTTCCGCCTCCTCGACTGCGCCACCGTCTACGGCAACGAGCCGCGCGTCGGCCGGGCGATCGCCGACTCCGGAGTCGACCGCGACGAGCTCTTCGTCATGTCGAAGATCTGGAACGACGCGCACGAGCCCGCGGCGGCCGTCGCCTCCGTCGAGCGCTCGCTCGCCGATCTCGGCCTCGACGTGCTCGACGCCGTCTTCGTGCACTGGCCCTTCCCCAACCACCACCCGCCGCACGCCGAGACCGACGCGCGCGATCCGCACGCCCGCCCGTACGTCCACGAGGCGTTCCTCGAGACCTGGCGCGCGCTCGAGAGCCTGGTCGACCGGGGCCTCGTCCGGCACCTCGGCACCTCCAACGTCACGATCCCCAAGCTCGAGCGGATCCTCGCCGACGTCCGCATCGCCCCGCAGCTGAACGAGATGGAGCTGCACCCCTGCTTCCAGCAGCCGGAGCTGTTCCGCTTCTGCCTCGACCACCGCATCCAGCCGATCGGCTACTCGCCGCTGGGCTCGCCGTCGCGGCCGGAGCGCGACCGGGTGGAGGGCGACATCGTCGACATCGAGCACCCCGCGGTGCGGGCGATCGCCGACGAGCGGGGCGTGCATCCGGCCGTCGTGTGCCTCGCCTGGGCGGTGAACCGCGGCCAGATCCCGATCCCGTTCGCGGTGAAGCCGGAGCAGATCGAGGCGAACCTGGCCGCCGCCTCCCTGGTGCTCACGGCCGAGGAGCAGGAGGCGCTGCGCGGCGCCGAGCGCAACAACCGGCTGATCAAGGGCCAGGTCTTCCTCTGGCCCGGCAGCACCGGCTGGCTCGACCTGTGGGACGCCGACGGCACGATCCCGGGCTGGAGCGGCTACGGCTCGCCCCGCGCCACCCTGTGACGTGGCCACCTACAAGGACCTGCAGCGGCTGACCGGCCTCTCGCTCTCGACCATCTCGAAGCACTACAACGGGCTCCCCGTGCGCCCCGAGAACCGGGCGGCGATCGAGGCGGCGGCCGCCGAGGTCGGCTTCCGGGTCAACGGCTTCGCTCGAGGCCTGCGCTCGCGGCGCTCCCGCACGGTCGGAGTGCTGCTGCCCACCCTCGACAACGAGTTCCACCTCTCGATCATCGCGGGCCTCGAGCGGGCCCTGCGCGGAGAGGGCATCGGCGTGCTGGTCGGTGTGAGCCGCCCCGAGCCGGGAGCCGCGGTCGACCTGCTGCTCGAGAAGATGGTCGACGGGATCGTGGCGGTGCCGTCCGCGGGCGACGTCGACGCGCTGCGCCGCGCCTCCGAGCAGGGCACCCCCGTGGTGGCCGTCGACTGGATCGACGACGCACTGGTCACCGATCGCGTCGCGCTCGACAACGCGGGCGCCGGCGCCTCCACCGCCCGGCACCTCCTCGACCACGGCCACCGCTCTATCGCGGTGCTCGGCGGGGAGGACGGAGTGTCCTCCACCCGGGAGCGGACCGCCGGCTTCCTCGCCGCCCTGGCCGAGCGCGGCGTCCACCCCGCCGCCGACGCCGTGGTGCGCGGCCCGCTGACGGTCGAGAGCGGGATCGCCGCCGTCGAGCGGATCCTCGCCCTGAGCCCCCGGCCGACCGCCCTGTTCGCGAGCAACCGCGAGCTGACGGTCGGCGCCCTGATCGCCCTCGGCGACTCCGGACTGCGCGTGCCGACGGACCTCTCCGTCGTCGGCTTCGACAACGTCGAGCTGGCCCGCGTGGTCCGCCCGCACCTGACCACGATCGCCCAGCCGACGGAGGCGATCGCCGCCGAGGCCGCCGCCCTCGTCCGCCTCCGCCTCGACTCCGGGGCGGAGCAGCCCGGTCCCCAGGAGCGGAGGCTCCCCGGCCGCCTGCTCGCCGGCTCGTCCGTCGCCCACCTCCACGACCTCTAGGAGCTCCTCTTGCTGACCACGACCCTCCTCCACCCCGAGATCCTGCACGCGCTCGCCCGCGCCGGCCACGGCTCCCGCGTCCTCATCGCCGACGGCAACTACCCCGTCGGCACCACGCTCGGACCGAACTCCGCCCTGGTGCACCTGAACCTCCGGCCCGACATGCTGACCGTCGACGAGATCCTCGACGCCCTGCTCTCGGCGATCGTCGTCGAGGAGGCGACGGTCATGACCCCCGCGCCCGGGATCGACGTCCCCGCGCAGGACGCCTTCCGCCGATCCCTCGACGGCGTCCCCTTCACCTCGCTCGAGCGGCACGCCTTCTACGCCGAAGCGCGCACCCCCGACGTCGCGCTCACCATCGCCTCGGGCGACCGCCGCATCTACGCGAACCTCATCCTCACGATCGGCGTGCGCCCGGCCGACGCGTCCTGAGCGGGCGGGCGGGGCGTCGCCCCGCCCGACCCACTCCCTGAGAGTCCACGAGGCGTTCTCACGGCCGGCATCCCTACTCTGGTCGGCGTGGATCTCGACACCCTCCTCAACATCGGCCTCGTCGTGCTGTTCGTCCTCCTCGGAGGCGTCTTCGCGGGCACCGAGATGGCCATCGTCAGCCTCCGCGAGAGCCAGGTCCGCGCGATCGAGGCCGGCAGCGAGCGCGGCCGGCGCATCGCCGAGCTCGTCCGCAACCCCAACACGTTCCTCTCCGCGGTCCAGATCGGCGTCACGCTCGCCGGCTTCTTCTCGTCGGCGTACGGCGCCTCGACCATCGCGCCCGACCTCGTGCCGCCGCTGCAGTCGCTCGGCCTCTCGGCCTCCGCCGCCTCCACCGTCGCCCTGATCCTGATGACCCTCGTCATCGCGTACCTCTCCCTGGTGCTGGGCGAGCTGGTCCCCAAGCGCCTGGCGATGCAGAAGTCCGTCGCGTTCACCAAGGCCCTCGCACCCCCGCTCAACGCCCTCGCGCGCCTGATGCGCCCCGTGATCTGGCTGCTGTCCGTCTCGACCGACGCCGTCGTCCGCCTCCTCGGCGCCGACCCGCGCGAGAAGGGCGAGAGCGTCTCGGCCGACGAGGTGCGCGACATGATCTCCAGCAACACCGAGATCCACGAGGACAGCCGCCGGCTGCTCACCGACATCTTCCGCGCGGACGACCGCCGCGTCGCCGAGGTGATGCGCCCGCGGCCGGACGTCGACTTCCTCCGCGGCGCGCTCAGCGTGGCCGAGGGCTACGCGGCGGTCCTCGACCAGCCGCACTCGCGCTACCCGGTGGTCGGCGACGACTTCGACGACGTGCTCGGTTTCGTCCACGTGCGCGACCTGATGTCCGCGTTCCCGGAGGCGGGTCGCGCCGGCACCGCGAGCAGCGTCGCCGACATCACCCGCCCGATCCTCGCGGTCCCCGGCACGACGAAGGTGCTCGCGGCCCTGCGCACCATGCGCCAGGACGGCCACCAGATCGCCGTCGTCATCGACGAGTACGGGGGAACCGACGGCATCATCACGCTGGAGGACCTGCTCGAGGAGCTCGTCGGCGAGATCTACGACGAGTACGACGGCGCCCGCCAGGCGGTCGACGCGAAGGCGGCCGAGCAGCTGCACGACGTCGACGGCGGGATGATCCTCGAGGACCTGGCGGAGCAGCTGGGCATCGAGCTGCCCGAGGGCCCGTACGAGACGGTCGGCGGGTTCGTCCTCGACCGGATCGGCCGTGTGGCCGTCGTGGGCGACTCCGTGCTCGTCGGCGACCACCTGCTCCGCGTGGCCGAGACGGACCGCTACCGCATCTCGCGGCTGACCCTCGTGCCGCAGCCCGCGTCGGAGCCGAGCCCGCCGACGGCGCCCGCCGTCTGACGGGCGACCGGCCGCGCCTAGGGCAGCGGCCCCTCCACCCAGCGCGTGGCGGCGCGGCCGCGGGCTCCGGGCTGCGCGATCCACAGTCCGCCGGCGTGCGGATGACGCGCCCGCTCGTCCGCCGAGAGGTCGCGCGAGGCGGAGGTGACGACCGCGATGTCCAGGTCCTCGCCCGCGAAGGCGATGCTGGAGGAGTGCGGGGCGTCGATCCTGATGCCCTCGCCCTCGACCGGGCTGCCGTCGGCCTCGAACACGCGGACGCCGCTCCCGCCCCAGACCGCGACCCACACGCGGCCGTCGGCGTCCACGGTCAGTCCGTCGGCGAACACGCCCTCCTCGAGCTCGACGAACGGCTCGCGCGGGCCGTGCTCGGCGTCCGCGTAGGAGCGGCGGTGGATCACGCCCGACTCGGTGTCGGCCGAGTACAGCACAGAGCCGTCCGGCGAGAAGCCGAGTCCGTTCGAGAGCCGCAGGTCGTCGTCGAGCACGGTGACGGATCCGTCGTGCTCGATGCGCAGCAGGACGTCGTCGCCCGCCGACTCGCCGAGGGTCAGCGAGCCGACCAGGAGGCGCCCCTGCGGGTCGATCGTGCCGTCGTTGAAGCGGTGCCCCTCCGGCAGCAGCTCGGAGCCGCGCGTGAGGGAGCCGTCGACCTCCAGGATCGCGAGCCGTCGGGTCAGCGCGACGAGCGTCCGCCCGTCGCCCAGGGGCAGCGCGGCGCCGACCTGCTCGCCGACGTCGGTGCGCGAGATCGCTCCGATCCCCTCCGCGGTGACGGGGGCGGACAGGACCGCGCCGGCCTCGATGTCGACCCAGGTGAGGCGGGCGGTGTCCGGATCCCAGACGGGCCCCTCGCTGAGGACGTAGGTGGGGGTGCCCGCGGGCGTCGCGTCGATCATGCCTCCACGCTAGGCCGAGGAGGCGGGCGGTGTCAGGCCCCGCGGGACGGATCCGGGCTCGCGTCCACCGCGCCTCGCTCCGCCTCCGGGTGGGCACCGATGCCCGGGATACACCCGCTCGGCGGTCCGTGACAAGGGGTGAATAGCCCGGCGATATGGAGCCGCCCGCGGGTCTAGTGTCGTCTCGCCGCGCTCGGGACAGCGTTCCTCCGCAACGACGCCGGGGCGACAGGAAGGCGCTCGCCATGTCGACATCCACCAGTCCGCGCGGCCCGGTCCGGAGCCTCGTGCCCGCCCGCATCGACAGGCTCCCCTGGACCCGCTTCCACTGGTCGATCGTCGTCGGCCTCGGCTTCTCGTGGGTGCTGGACGGACTCGAGATCCAGATCGTCGCCTCCGCCGGCTTCGCGAAGGAGTTCGGGCTCTCGGCCTTCGAGGTCGGCCTGCTCGGCACGATCTACCTGTGCGGGCAGATCGCGGGCGCCCTGATCTTCGGGCGACTGAGCGACAAGCTCGGGCGGCGCAAGCTGTTCATCCTGACGCTCGTCATCTACCTGGTCGCCAGCGGCCTGGCGGGTCTCGCGCCGAACTACGTCTTCCTCGCCGTGTTCCGCTTCTTCGCGGGCATGGGGATCGGCGGCGAGTACGCGGCGATCAACTCCGCGATCGACGAGCTCATCCCCTCCAAGTACCGCGGCCGCGTCGACATCGCGATCAACGGCACCTACTGGGGCGGCGCGGCTCTCGGCTCCGCGGCCAACCTGTTCTTCCTGAACGACGCGCTCTTCGCCGAGAACGTCGGCTGGCGCCTCGGCTTCTTCCTCGGCCCGATCCTCGGACTGGCGATCATCTACCTCCGCCGCCACATCCCCGAGAGCCCCCGCTGGCTGATGACGCACGGCCGCGAGGAGGAGGCGGAGCGCACCGTCGACGAGATCGAGCGCCGAGTGAAGGCGGAGGGCGGCGTGCTCGAGCCTGTCGACGACGCGAAGGCGATCACCGTGAAGGCGACGGAGAGCATCCCGTTCCGCACCATCGCCCGGGTGCTGCTGCGGCAGTACCCGAAGCGGACGCTGGTGGGCGCGACGATGATGATCACCCAGTCGTTCCTCTACAACGCGATCTTCTTCACCTACGCGCTGGTGCTCGAGAACTTCTACGGAGTCGAGCAGAGCGCGATCTCGTACTTCTTCTTCCCGTTCGCGATCGGCAACCTCGTCGGGCCGCTGGTGCTCGGCCACCTGTTCGACGTGTGGGGCCGGCGGAAGATGATCTTCCTCACCTACGGCGTCTCGGGAGCGGTCCTGGCCGTCTCGGCGGTCCTCTTCAGCATGGACGTCCTGACCGCGACGACGCAGACGATCCTCTGGTGCGTGTCGTTCTTCTTCGCCTCCGCGGGAGCCTCGAGCGCCTACCTCACCGTGAGTGAGATCTTCCCGCTCGAGCTGCGCAGCCAGGCGATCTCGTACTTCTTCACCCTCGGCCAGATCGCCGGAGCGGTCGCCCCCGCCCTCTACGGCGCCCTGATCGGCGACGGCAGCGACCGAGGACCGCTGACGATCGGCTACTTCGTCGGCGCCGCCGTGATGATCCTCGGCGGCGTGATCGCCCTGATCTTCGGCGTCGACGCCGAGCGCCGCAGCCTCGAGAGCATCACCGAGCCCCTGTCGACCGTGAAGTCCTGAGGGCGGATCGCCGCGAGGCCGGGAGCCGTCCCGCGGCGTCTCGGAGCCGATGTCAGTGGGCCGGCGACTCGGAGTCCGCGTCAGTGAGCCGGGCGGTAGCCGGTCCGGTCGTCGGGGGTGATCGAGCGGAGGACGCGGGCGGGGACGCCGGCCGCGATGGTGAGCGGAGGGACGTCGCGGGTGACGACGCTGCCCGAGCCGATCACGGCCCCGTCGCCGATGGTGACGCCCTGGTTGATCGTGACGCCGCCGCCGATCCAGACGCCGTCGCCGACGACGACCGGCTTCGCAGTGCAGGCGCCGACGGCGCGCTCCGCCGGGTCGAGGGCGTGGTTCGACGTGTAGATCGAGACGCGCGGGCCGAACAGCACGTCGTCGCCGATCGTGATGGGGGCGCCGTCGAGCAGGATGCAGTCGAAGTTCGCGTAGAAGCGGTCGCCGATCGTGATGTTGAACCCGAACTCGCACCGGAACGTCGGCTCGAGGTGCGTGTCCGCGCCCACCGAGGCGACGAGCTCGCGGAGCAGACCCTCCCGCTCGACCGGTGGGCGCCCGAAGCTCGCGTTGTACGCGTTCGAGGCGAGGACCGCCCGCTCACGCGCGGCGACGAGCTCGGGGGTCATGTCGTCGTACACGGCGCCGGTCAGGATGTGCGCGCGCTGGTCCTCGAGGGTCATCGTCGTCCGTTCGTCGGTGTCGGCGCCCCGACGGGCGCCCGCGCCCACGCTACGGGGCCGCCGCGCGCCGGAACACCGCCTCCTCCGCCGACGCACCGCTCCTGCCGCGGTGTGTCGCCGATGGAGCGGCGTCTCGGCGCAACCCCGCAGCAGGAGCGGCGTCTCGGCGGCGTCCTGCAGCAGCAGCGGCACCTCGGCGCCGCCACGCCCCCGCCGCGCAGCAGGCGTCAGCCCACGTGCACGCCCGGCCGGCGGTCGCGGCGGGACTCCGCGCGGCGGAGGACCTCGCGGGTGACGGGGGCGACCTCGCCGGTGCCGGTGATGAGGAAGCGGAACATGTTCGAGATGGGGCCGCCCTCGGTCCACTCGAAGTAGACGTCCGGGATCACGCCGGTGAGGTCGCGGATCTCGAGCAGCACCGTGGCGATCGTGTTCGGGATGTTGCCGCTGGTCACCGTGAGCACGCGGAAGCCGTGGCAGACGCGGCCCTGCACGACCAGGTCCTCCTCGAAGTCGGAGGAGTCGGTGGTGTGCACCTCGAGGAAGAGCACCGGGCCGCGCATCGGCAGGTTGCTGTCGCGCTGCTCCTCCGCCAGCTTGTCCCGGTACTCCGCCTCGGAGCCGTCGTCGGGCTCGTTCGCGAGGATGCGGATCACGCCGTAGTCGTCGGCGTCCGTGGTGAGGAAGTCGATCGCGGCGGCGTCGAACACCACGGAGGTGGCGCGCAGCTGGAACGAGCGGTGCACCCGCGAGACGAGCGAGACCGCGAGGATGCCGACGATGAAGACCGCCGCGATCCTCACGCCGTCGGGCCTCTCGACCACGTTCACGACCGTCGTGTAGACGAAGACCAGCGCGATGACCGCGAAGCCCACGGCGCGCTTGCGCTGCTTCCTGCGCTTCGCCGAGAGGAACACGGCGACGGACGCGGAGGTGATCAGCACCAGCACGCCGGTCGCGTAGGCCCCGCCCTGCGCGTCGACGTCGGCGCGGAAGAGGATCGTGATGACGAAGGCGACGACGGTGAAGACCAGCACGAGCGGACGGACGGCGCCGGCCCACTGCGGCGCCATTCCGTAGCGGGGCAGGTAGCGCGGGACGATGTTGAGCAGGCCGGCCAGCGCGGAGGCGCCCGCGAACCAGAGGATGCAGATCGTCGCGACGTCGTAGACCGTGCCGAAGCCCTCGCCGAGGTACTCGTGCGCGAGGTAGGCCAGCGCGCGGCCGTTGGCCTCGCCGCCCGGCTGGAACTGCGCCTGCGGGATGAGCAGCGTGGTGACGAAGCTCGAGGTGATGAGGAACGCCGACATCGTGACGGCGGCGGTGATGAGCAGCCGCTTCGCCCCGCGGATGCGGCCGACGGGGGCGTCCTCGGTGTCGCCCGCGTCGCCGCGGATCTGCGGCATGACAGCGACCCCGGTCTCGAAGCCGGAGAGCCCGAGCGCGAGCTTGGGGAACACGATGAGCGCGATGCCGACCATGACCAGTGGATTCCCGTGCTGGGTCGTGAGCGCCGACCACCAGTCGCCGATGACGACGGGGTTCTCGGCCACGTGCCCGATCGCCACGGCGATCACGATCGCGTTGAGCAGGAGGAACACGGCCACGAGCACGACCGCGATCGAGATGGCCTCGCGGAACCCGCGCAGGAACACGATCCCCAGCAGGGCGATCAGCCCCAGCGTGAGCGGCACCTCCGCCCCGTGGAACCAGGCGGGGGCGAACGGGTTCTCGACCGCGTGCGCCGTCGCGTCGGCCGCCGAGAGGGTGATCGTGATCATGAAGTCGGTGGCCGCGAACCCCAGCAGCACCAGCACGAAGAGCTTGCCGCCCCACCAGGGCAGCAGGCGCTCGAGCATCGCGATCGACCCCTCGCCGCGGAAGCTCTCGCGGGCCACGCGGCGGTAGACGGGGAGCGCGCCGAGGAGGGTCAGCACCACCAGGACGATCGTCGCGAGCGGCGAGACCAGGCCAGCGGCGAGCGCCGCGATCGCCGGCTGGTAGCCGAGGGTGGAGAAGTAGTCGACGCCGGTGAGGCACATGACGCGCCACCAGGAGTGCGTCTTGCCGGTGGCCGCGTGGGGGCCGGGGTGGGCTCCGGAGTCGTCGCGGAGGCCCTCGAGGAGCCACGCCTTCACCCCGCCCGCGCGCGCGGAGGAGAGAGGGGAGGGTTCGAGGGCGTCGGGGTCGCCACGGACGACGGAAGAGGTCACTGGATGTTTCTACTCGCCGTGAGGAGCGCGCCCGCCCGGAATGAGCGGATCCTCACGCTTTCCTCACGGGTAATCGGCTGGGGAGGGACGTCGACGCGCGATCCCGCGTCGTGAGGGCATCGTGAGCGTCGCGCGAGCGGACCGTGCGGATCGGCCCGGTGCGCGTCCGCGTTCCGTCAGGATCCCCTCGCACCCGCCGTCGCAGGCCGACGATGGCGCTCGTGCACCTGCTCCTCCGCCTCCTCGACGCCGGCCCCCGCTGGGGCCGCCACACCGTCGGTGCGAGCCGGTACGGCGTCGTCCGGAGCGAGCTCGTCGTCCTCGCGCCCGGCACCTCCGCCGAGGAGCGGAGGCGCCTCCGCCTGCACGCGGCCGGTCCGCAGCTGGTCGTGGCCGTGACGGCCGCCGGCGCCGTCGGGACGCTCGCGCTCGACCGGCTGCCGCTCCTCCTGCTGGCCGCGCTCGCCCTGCCGACCGCGTCGCTCCTGCTCCTCTCGGCCCGCTCGACCCGCCGCCTCCGCCGGGCCTGCGCCCGCCGGCTCGTGATCGCGGACGTCGACTCCCCCGCCGTCGCCGAGCAGGCGGCGATCGCGGCCGTGCTGCGGCGGGCCGACCGGATGCTCGACGCCGGCGTCCTCACTCCGCTCGAGCACGAGGAGGTGTGGGCCTGCGCCCACGACCGGGTCGCGGGCCGCGTGGCTGACCGCCGCTCCCAGCCCCGAGCGGGAGGATCGGGGACGTCCGCCACCGATGGGAGCCCCTCATGACCACACCGCGCCGCGCACTGATCCTCGTCGACGTGCAGCAGGAGTACTTCAGCGGTCCGCTCGAGATCCAGTACCCGCCGCACGCGCAGTCGCTGCCGAGGATCGCCGCCGCCCTCGACTCCGCCGCCGCGGCGAGCCTCCCGATCGCCGTCGTCCAGCACAGCGCGGGCGAGGGAGCGCCGATCTTCGACCCGTCGGGTCCGTCCTTCGCGCTGCACCCGGAGATCGAGAAGCGCCGCTCGGACTCGTGGAAGAACGTCACGAAGCAGTTCGGCACGGTCTTCGCGGGGACCGACCTGCTCGACTGGCTCCGCGAGCACGACGTCGACACGATCACCCTCGTCGGCTACATGACCAACAACTGCATCCTCGCCTCGGCCGCCGAGGCCGAGACGCACGGGCTCCGCGCCGAGGTCCTCTCGGACGCGACGGGCGCGATCGCGATCGCGAACGACGCCGGCTCCATCGACGCGCACTCCCTGCACACCACGCTGATGGCGCTGCTCAACTCGAACTTCGCCGCCGTCGCCCCGACCACCGTCTGGATCTCGGCGCTGAAGGGCGAGTACACGCTCCCCATGAGCAGCCTGCCCGAGTCGGCGACGGCGGGCGCCGCTCGCTGACCCCTCCCCGCGAGACGCCGCTCCGGTGCGGCCGACACGGCGTGTCGCTTACCGGAGCGGCATCTGGCGGGGAGAGGACGGTGCGCCTCAGCGCAGCGACTCGAGCACGGCCTCCAGCTCGTCGACGGTGAAGTCGATCTCGGCAGCGGTGACCACGAGCGGCGGCGCCAGGCGGATCGTCGAGCCGTGCGTGTCCTTGGCCAGCACTCCGCGGGCCATCAGGGCCTCGCAGACGGCGCGGCCCGAGGCGAGCCCCGGGTCGATGTCGATGCCGGCCCAGAGTCCGGCGCCGCGGACGGCGACCACTCCGCGGCCGATCAGCGCCTCGAGGCGGGCGTGCAGCTGGGCGCCGCGCTCGCGGGCGAGGGCCTGGTACTCGCCGGTCGCGAGCATCTCGACGACCGCGAGGCCGACGGCCGCGGCGAGCGGGTTGCCGCCGAAGGTGGAGCCGTGCTGGCCCGGCTGCAGAACGCCGAGCACATCGGCGTCCGCGACCACGGCCGAGACGGGGACGATGCCGCCGCCGAGCGCCTTGCCGAGCAGGTAGACGTCGGGGACGACTCCGACCAGGTCGCAGGCGAAGGTGGCGCCGGTGCGGCCGAGGCCGGACTGGATCTCGTCGGCGATGAAGAGGACGTTGCGGCGCGCGGTGATCTCGCGGACGGCCGGGAGGTAGTCGGCCGGCGGCACGACGATGCCCGCCTCGCCCTGGATCGGCTCGATCAGCACCGCCACGGTGTCGTCGTCGATCGCGGCCTCGAGGGCTTCCGCGTCGCCGAACGGGACCGTGCGGAATCCGGGCGTGAACGGAGCGAAGCCGTCGCGCGCCTCCGCGTCGTCGCTGAACGAGATGATCGTGGTCGTGCGACCGTGGAAGTTGCCCGCCGCGACGACGATGTTCGCCCGGCCCGGAGCGACGCCCTTGACCCGGTAGCCCCAGGCGCGGGCGACCTTGATGCCCGACTCGACCGCCTCCGCGCCCGTGTTCATCGGCAGGACCATGTCCTTGCCGGCGAGCGCGGCGAGCGCCGTGACGAACGGGCCGAGGCGGTCGTTGTGGAACGCGCGGCTGGTCAGGGTGACGCGGCCGAGCTGCTCGCGGGCCGCCTCCAGAAGCACCGGGTGCGAGTGGCCGAAGTTCACGGCGGAGTAGGCGGCGAGGCAGTCGAGGTAGCGGACGCCCTCGACGTCGGTGATCCAGGCGCCCTCGCCGGTGGCCGCGACGACGGGCAGCGGGTGGTAGTTGTGGGCGGCGTGCTCCTCCTCCGCGGCGATGAGGGCGGCGGAGCGGGCGGTGTCGGTGTCGGTGATGTTCATGTCGTTCCTCCTGAGGGGACGATCGACTGTCCAGGAGTCGTCGCGCTCGGCGTCGAGTGGGACGGATCGTGGACAGTGGAGGGTGGGTCGGCGCTGCGCGTCGCCGACCACGGGGAGTGGGTCAGCGGCGCAGCTCGAGCGTGCAGCACTTCACGCCGCCGCCGCCGAGCAGCAGCTCCGACAGGTCGACGCCGATCGGGTTGTAGCCGCGCTCGCGCAGCTGGCGCTCGAAGCCCGTCGCGCGGGACGCGATGACGACGTTGAGGCCGTCGGAGAAGGAGTTGAGCCCGAGCACGGACGCGTCCTCCTCCGAGACGAGGATCGCGTCGGGGTAGAGCTCGCGGAGGGTGCGGTTGCCCTCCTCGCTGAACGCGCTCGGAAGGTAGGCGATGTTCGTGTCGTCGAGCACGGCGATCGCGGTGTCGAGGTGGTAGAACGACGGGTTCACGAGCTCGAGCGTGACGACCTCGCGGCCGAAGACGCGGGCGACCTCGGCGTGCGAGTCGGAGGCGGAGCGGAAGCCCGTGCCGGCGAGGATCCGCTCGCCGACGAGGAGGAAGTCGCCCTCGCCCTCGTTGATCTCCTCGGGGACGCGGACGTCGAAGCCGGCCGAGCGGAACCAGTCCATGTACGCCGGGCCCTCGGGCTGGCGTTCGGGGTAGGTGAAGGAGGCACCGTAGGCGATGCCGTCGATCACGAAACCGCCGTTGGCCGCGTAGACCATGTCCGGCAGTCCGGCCTCGGGCTCGATCAGCTCGATGGTGAAGCCCAGATCGGCGTAGGTGTCGTAGAGGGTCTGCCACTGCCGGACGGCGAGGGAGGTGTCGGTGGGGACCTGCGGGTCCATCCACGGATTGATGCGGTAGACGACGGTGAAGTGCTCGGGACGGCACATCAGGATCGTCTTCGCGACGGGGGTTCGGGCGGGTGCCTCGGCGAGCACGGCGGTATCGGTCATTCGAGTCCTCCTGCGAAAGGATGCGGATGAGCGGACCGGGTCCAGTGGCTCCGTGCCCCGCGCATGACGCAGCGGGATGGAGCACGCTCGCGCCCAGTCTTGCACGCGCCGATCGTGCGGTTCTCGCCGTGAGGCGCACGGAACGCGCGTGAACGGTGGGTGCGGCGCGGGAAACCACCGCGGCCCTTCCGCGGGGCACTGTGATGCCGCCGCGACTCTCGCCTTGAGGCGGCTTTCGGAGGGACGACGTTGCGCCTCTCGGCGAGAAGGCCTTATCCCTCTCTCTTGTCATCGCGCTGATGACATCTGTGGAATCCGCCGAATTCTGCCCTGAATGGGGGACTTAGGGCAGCGATAAGCGGCATGGGACGATCCCTCCGGCCCGACAGTCGTCGGCCTTCTCGCTCCGACGAATCCGGATGCCCTCCTCCATGCGAACGAAGACCCTCAGCGTCTCCCTTTTCCTCGCCCTGCTCCTCTCCCTCTTCGTCGCGACCCCGGCCCAGGCCGCGGGCTCGCCGGCTGCGCCGACGAACGTCGTCGCTTCCGACAACAGCTGCACGGACGCCGTCACGATCTCGTGGACGGCCCCGGCGCAGAAAGTCGCCGGCTATCGCGTGCACATCTACATGAAGAAGGGCGACTGGTGGGACGGCGGCGGATGGAACGATTCCGTCCGGCTCTACTCCGCTTCAGGGGCCACGTCGATCACGGTGGATCTCCGCTCCGACCAGGACCCTTACTACATCGAAGTGGCGAGCGTCACCGATTTCAGCGTTCCTTTCGAGGGAGGCTCCGATGGAGTCCTGCTCGTGCCTTCCAGCACCCAGAGCACGACCGCGACCACGGCACTCGACCATTGGTGGACTGCGCCGGCTTCGGCTCAGGTCACAGGAGAAGTGTCGGGCACCGGAACCGTCACGTGGCGATGGGCTCCGCCGACGAAGGACGGGATGCTCTGCTCTTTCGATCGCTATCACTGGTACTCCTCCGCTGAGGGCTATCCGGACTACGACGGGGACCTCGTCGACTCGCAAACGATGGAGGCCACCACTCAGATGAAGCCGGGGCAGAAGTACAACTTCTGCATCGTTGCGGAGACTTTCGCATACATGGGCGACGAGACGCCGGAGTACTCCTCCGGCGAACCAGCATGCGCAACCGCATCGTGGAGCACTTCCACCCCGATGCCGGTCACAGAACTGCGAGCGATTGCAGGTTCCGATCGGCGGGTCGTCGTGACGTGGCAGCCGCCCGTCGGGGACGGCAACTCGCCGATTCTCGGCTATCGCGTCGGCCGGTCCGGCACTGACGCGAGCGGCAGCGGACCCTGGTCGACCATTGTGAGCACCGTGCGGAGCGATTCCGCTCAGCCCTACAGCCAGACCTTCACGAATCTGAAGGCGAATACCGAGTACACCTTCTCGGTCACCGCTTTCAACAAGATCGGTCAGGGCGAGTCCGCGACGACCACGATCGTCGTCGAGCCGCACCGCGCACCTTCCGAGCCGAGCTCCGTCGTGGCGATCCCCGACAGCTCCACCCGCAGCGCGACCCTGAACTGGAAGATTCCGACCGACACCGGCGGGACCTCGATCACCGGGTATCGCGTGTCCCGCGACGGCATCGACAACAGTGGATCCGGCCCCTGGACCACTGTGGTGTCGGCGTCGAAGCTCTCGCAGACGTTCTCCAATCTGACCGTCGGTTCCGCCTACACGCTGCGGGTGAGCGCTCTGAACTCCGCCGGAGAGAGCGACGGCGTGACGAGAAGCGTCGTCATCGGCGGCACCGCTCTCACCGCCGCCACCCCGACGATCACCGGCACCGCCGCGGTCGGCTCGACGCTCACGGCGAGCGCCGGCACCTGGGGGCCCTCCCCTGTCGCCCTCGCCTACCAGTGGCGCGCGAACGGCACCGCGATCAGCGGGGCGACCGGCACCACGTACCGCCCGGTCGCGGCCGACGCGGGCAGGGTGATCACCGTCGCCGTCACGGGCTCGAAGTCGGGCTACGTCTCGACCACGCGGGTCTCCTCCGGGACCGCTGCCGTGACCGGCGGCGCGATCACCGCCGCGACGCCGACCATCAGCGGCACCGCGAAGGTCGGCTCGACCCTCACCGCGAAGCCCGGCACCTGGGGCCCCTCCCCCGTCGCCCTCGCCTACCAGTGGAAGGCGAACGGCACCGCTCTGAGCGGGGCGACGTCCGCGACGTACACGCCGACCGGCGCCACTCTCGGGAAGACGATCACCGTGACGGTCACGGGGTCGAAGTCCGGATTCACCGCCGTGACGAAGACCTCCGCGAAGACTAGCGCCGTGGTGGCGGGAACCCTCTCCGCCGCGACCCCGGCGATCACCGGCACCGCGAAGGTCGGCTCCACCCTGACCGCCAAGCCGGGCACGTGGGGACCCTCGCCGGTGGCCCTCACCTACCAGTGGAAGGCGAACGGCACCGCGATCTCCGGGGCGACCTCCGCCACCTACAAGCCGACCAGCGCCACGGTGGGGAAGAAGATCACGGTGACCGTCACCGGCAAGAAGGCCGACTACACGACGGCGACGCGCACCTCCGCCGCCACCGCAGCGGTCGTCAAGTAGGGGATCCGACCCGGGTCGCCGGGGGAGCCTGCTCGCGCGGACTCCTCCGGCGGCCCCGGGAATCCACCACCATCGCCCCCCGGACGGGGGCCCATCCCGCCGACACCCGCCCTCGCCCGGAGGCGAGCGACGGCTAGCATTCAGACACCGTGTCCGCCGCGGCCTCCCGCGGATCCTGCCGAAAGGCCCGCCGTGCCCGCACGCTCCCTCGCCGCGATCGGCGTCTCCGCTCTCCTGCTGGCCGGCCTCGCTGCCGGTCCGGCCGTCGCCGCCCCCGATCTCCCGAGCGCGAGCGCCGCGCAGGAGGCGTCCGCCGAGGTCGTCCTCTCCGGCACCATCGCGCTCCGCGACGCCGACGAGGAGCACCCCGCCCCCGCGAACCCGTCCTTCTACATCCAGGTCCAGAACGCCGAGGGGGACGTGGTCGCCGAGGCCGACACGGGCGCCGACTTCTCCCTCCCCGTTCCCGGCGGCGAGCCCCTCACCGTCCGCGCGAACCTGATCGGCAGCGACGACTGGTACCCGACCTGGTTCGGCGACACCCCGGTCGCCGAGGCCGCGAGGACGACCCGGGGGACCGACGAGTCCGTCGCCATCTCCCTCCTGCGCAGCGCCGAGCTGTCCGGATCGGTCACCGCCGACGCGGTCCCGGGCGTCTCCTCCCCCTCCTTCGACGTGCAGGCCTGGTGGGTCGACGGAGGGACGTACTCGCTCCTCGACACCGTCCCCGTCACCGGAGCCCTCGGCGCCGCCCGCGCGTGGGACACGAGCGACCTCGCCCTGCCCGCCGGCGACTACCTCCTGCGCCTCGTGGAGCCGGGGTACCCCGCCTACGACGACCAGTACTTCTCCCGCCTGGCCCGCCTCGACGAGCGCGCGGTCGTCTCCGTGCCGCCGGGCGGCCGCAGCGGCATCGACTTCTTCCCGTCCGCCTACTCCTCCGACGTCGCCCGCCTCGCCGGGACCGACCGGTACGCGACCGCCGTCGCAGTGACCGCCTCCGGATTCGCCGACGGCGCCCCCGTCGTCTACCTCGCCAGCGGAGCGAACTGGCCGGACGCGCTGAGCGCCGGCCCCGCCGCCGCGAAGCAGGGCGGCGCCCTCCTGCTCACCGACCCGAGCGTCCTGCCCGCCGTGGTGGCGGCCGAGCTGCGCCGCCTCGCCCCGCAGCGGATCGTCGTGGTCGGCAGCGCCCTCTCCGTGAGCGAGTCGGTGCTCCAGCAGGTGAAGGCCCTCGGGATCCCGACCGAGCGCATCGAGGGCGTCGACCGCTACGACACCTCGCGCCGGATCGTCGAGGACGCCTTCCCGGACGGCAGCTACGAGAACGTCTTCGTCGCGACCGGCACCAACTTCCCGGACGCCCTCTCGGTCGCGCCGATCGCCGGCCGCCGCGCCGAGCCCGTCCTCCTCGTCGACGGCGCCCGCTCGCGCCTCGACCAGCCGACCCGCGACACCCTCGCCGGACTCGACCCCTCCTCCGTGCAGCTGCTCGGCGGTGCGCCGTCGATCTCGACCGCCGTCGAGGCAGACCTGCGCGCCGCGAAGATCGCCGGCACCGTGTCGCGCATCGCCGGGACGGACCGCCACGACACCAGCCGACGCCTCAACGACGTCTTCCCGCCGTCCGAGCTGGGCGACACCGTCTATCTCGCCACCGCCACCGGCTTCGCCGACGCGCTGGCCGTGGGCCCGGTCGCCGCGAAGCAGGGCGCCCCGCTCTACCTCAGCGAGCCGACCTGCCTGCCGCGCAGCACCCGTGTGAAGATGCAGGGCCACGACCTCGATCAGGTGCTGCTCCTCGGCAGCCCCCTGACCCTGTCGGCGCAGGTGCGCTCGCTGTCCGCCTGCTGAGACCCGAGACGCACCGCACGAGCCCTGGAGATCCATGAGCGCCACCGCCGACCGTCCCCTCCTCGTCGGCATCGAGACCGGGGGCACGAAGGTCGTCGCGGCGGTCGCCGACGCCGCTGATCCCGAGCGGATCCTCGCGACGACGACCCTGCCGACCCGCGGGCCCGCCGAGACTCTCGTCGATCTGGCCGGCTTCGTCAGCGGCCACGGAGTCGACGGCACCGTCGCCGCGGTCGGCGTCGCCTCCTTCGGCCCGCTCGACATCGACCCCGGCTCGCCGACCTACGGGCACCTCACCTCCACGCCGAAGCTCGGCTGGGAGGGCACCGACGTCCTCGGCCCGGTCGGCGCGGCCGCACCGGGCGCCCGGCTCGCGCTGGTCACCGACGTCAACGGAGCCGCCCTGGGCGAGGCCCGCTGGGGCGCCGGAGCCGGAGTCGACGACTTCGTCTACCTGACGGTCGGCACCGGAGTCGGCGGCGGCGTGATCGCGGGCGGACGGCTCCTCGCCGGCAGCGGCTGGCCCGAGGTCGCGCACCTGCTGCCCCGCCGCCACCCCGAGGACGGCTTCGCCGGCACCTGCCCGTTCCACGGCGACTGCCTCGAGGGCCTGGTCGCCGGTCCCGCGATCTCGGCGCGCTGGGGCGTCGACGGCTCCCGCCTCGGCACCGAGGAGGCGGCCGCGAACCTCCGCTTCAGCTCCTACTACCTCGCGCAGCTCGTCACGACGCTCGCTTACGTCGCGGGCGTGCGGCTCGCGGTCGTCGGCGGAGGCGTGTCGAAGACGCCGGGGCTCGTCCCCGCGGTCGAGGCCGAGGTCGAGCGGCTGATGGGCGCGCCCGGAGCGACGGGGACGGGCGGCGGGCGGATCCGCATCGTGCGCCCGGCCCTCGGCGACGAGTCCGGGGTGCGCGGGGCGATCTCGCTGGCGGAGTCCCTGCTCGCCTGAGCTCTACCCTCGTCCCATGAGCGACCGACCCGTCGACCCCTCCGCCCCCGACTCCGGTCGCGACGAGACGGTGGAGGAGCGATCCGACCGCAACTGGAACGAGATCCTGCAGGAGCTGCGGGTCGTGCAGACCGGCACGCAGATCCTGGGCGGCTTCCTGCTGACGCTGTGCTTCCAGCAGCGCTTCGCCGACCTCGCGCCGCCCGACGTGGCGCTCTACCTCGTGCTCGTCCTGCTCGCCGCGTGCGTCACGATCCTGGCGCTGGCGCCCGTCATCGCCCACCGGCTGCTGTTCCAGCGGCGGAGGAAGGCCGAGCTGGTGCGGTTCGGCAACCGGGTGGTCACGGTGTGCCTCGCGGCGGGATCGCTGCTGTTCGTCGGAGTCGTGGGCTTCGTGTTCGACGTCGTGCTGGGCGGGCCGGCGGGCCTCTGGGCGGGCGGAGGCGTGCTGCTGCTGCTCGCCGTGGTCTGGGCGACCGCGCCGGTCCTCCTGCGGAGGCGCTGAGGGCGGCGGAGTCTGCCCGCCCCTCCCCCGCGAGTCAACGGGGTACCCGGGTCCGCCGCGCTCTTCCTACCGTGGCCGCGAGGCGCGCACCGCGCCGACGCGAGAGGAGCACCATGACCGACCGGACCGAGCAGCCGCAGGAGAACCCGCAGAACCACGACCACGTCGACGACGCGGGCGTCGACAAGCCCTCGCAGGCCGAGGGCGACGACACCGAGGGATCGGCCGGCTGATCGCCGCCTCGATCCCCGTCCTCCCCGCGATCGACAGCAGCGCGGCCGTCCTCGCCGACGGCTACCTCTTCGGGACGCGGCGCTTCGACGACGTGGGCGCGGACGCGTTCCGCACCCGGATCCTCGGACGGCCCGTGATCATGGCGCGCGGCATCGAGGCGGCGCGCTTCTTCTACGAGGGCGGGCGCTTCGACCGCGAGGGCGCGCTGCCCGGCTCCGTGCTGCACCTCCTGCAGGACGAGGGCAGCGTGCAGACCCTCGAGGACGAGCCGCACCGGAGGCGGAAGCGGATGTTCCTGGATCTGGTGGAGACGCCCGAGCAGCGGTCGAGGCTGGTCTCGGCCTTCGCGCGGGAGTGGCAGGCGTCCGCCGCCCGGCTGACCGGCGAGCGGGTCCGCCTCCAGGACGTCGCCGCCGAGGTCCTGGGCCGCGCGGTCCTGTCGTGGGCCGGCATCGAGGCCGACGAGGAGGAGGTGCTGCGGCGCACGGACGAGCTCCGGGCGATGATCGACAACGCCGGGCGCTTCGGCCCGCCCAACTGGGCCGCACGACTCCGCCGCCGCTCGACCGAGCGATGGGCGCGCGGCCTGATCGAGGCGAGCCGGACGGCCGGACCCTCCCCGACTCCCCTGCACCGGATCGCGCACGAGAAGGAGGACGGCGGCCTCCTGCCCGTCGAGGTCGCCGCGGTGGAGCTGATCAACGTGCTGCGGCCCACGGTCGCGGTGGGGCGCTTCGTGGTCCTGGCGGCGCTCGCGCTGCACCGGCATCCGGAGTGGCGGGAGCGGCTCGCCGACCAGGAGGAGCGCGTCGCGTTCGCGAACGAGGTGCGGCGCTTCTACCCGTTCTTCCCGATGGTCGGAGGAAGGGCCCGCCGGGAGCTGGACTTCCGCGGCGAGACGCTTCCCGCGGGGCAGTGGATGCTGCTCGACCTCTACGCGACGGACCACGGCTCGCACTGGGAGGCGCCGGGCCGCTTCGATCCGGAGCGGTTCCGGTCGCCGGTCGACCGCAACGGCTTCATCGCCCAGGGCGGCGGGCACTACGGAGGCGACCACCGGTGCCCGGGCGAGCCGGCGACCGTCGACCTGCTGTCCGCGGCGCTGGAGCTCCTGGCCGCGGGGCACCCGTACGACGTCGAGGACGGGCAGGATCTGCGCGTGAGCCTGCAGAGCTTTCCGACCGGGCCGGAGGACGGCTTCGTGGTGAGGTTCCGCTAGGGGCGGGCGGGCTCGGCTGGCGGCCTCGGCGGGCGGCCTCGGTCGGCGGCCTCAGCGGGGGCGGTCCTCCTCCACAGGCCGCGGTTCCGCGCGCTCTCCCCGGATCCGCTCGGGCACTCCCCGCCCGCCTCGCCCGGCGAGCACGCTCGGGGGATGCAGAAGCCGAGTCAGTCCTCCGGAGCGTCGAGTTCCTCGAGCGCCCGCAGCGCCTCGCGGGCGCGCTCGAGACGATCGGCCTCGGGCTCGTCCCACCATGCCGGTCCGCGCTCACCCAGCCCGTGCTTGGCGAGCCCGACCCTCCTGCGCGCCAGCGCCTCCGCCTCCGCGTCCTCGTGCATCCTGGCCGAGCGCACTCCCGAGCGCCCGCGCCCGAGGTGCGAGGTGAGGACGGCGACCACGTCCTCCGGCAGCGAGGGGTCGGTGCGCCGCCACCGGCGGCCCTTCACCACGAGCCAGCGCTCGTCGTCCTCGTCGCTCACCCCGTCACCGCCGCCTCGGGTTGAGCCGGTCACCGGTGCTCGTGAGGTCCACCTGCTCCGGCAGCAGGAGCGCCTCGATGCGCCCCGCGGCGGAGAGCCGCAGCAGGTCGTCGACGAGGGCGCGCGAGCCGCCGATCAGCGTCGAGTCGAAGTCGACCTCGCTCGCGAGGTACCAGGCCCGGTCCTCCGGCCAGAGCGCGAGTGGAGTCTGCACGACGAGCCCGGAGGCGTCGGCGAAGCCCGCCGCGCGCGCCCACGCGGTGTCCTCGAGCACCCTGACGTCGAGCGAGAGCAGAGGCCCCTCCCGCCCCGGCAGCTCGACCGTCGCCGCGGCGGCGGTCTCGGGGTGCTCCCAGCCGGTCGGCCGGGTGTCGCTCATCCACTCGGGCAGCTCGTCCGAGGCGTCCGAGCGGGAGATCAGGATCCGCGACCCGCCGCTCAGCACGCCGAACCCCTCCCAGAACACGGCGAGGCAGTCGTCGGGGGTGCTCGTGTGCTCCGCGAGCACGGCGGCGACGGCCGCGAGCTCGTCGAGCGGGAGCACTCCGAGGCGGGGCTCCGCGTACTCGTCGGGATGCTCGCCGGTGAGCGAGTACCACTGCGCGAGCGGATGCAGGAGCGTCCCCTCCCGCTCGGCGACCTCGCGCCAGCGCCGGGGCGGGTCGTCGGAGGGGTGCAGGATCCGCACGGCCGCCTCGAACAGCGGCGGGACGATCCCCTCGAAGCGCCCGAAGGCGCCGAGAGCGCGCAGCATCGGCTCCGCCCGCCCAGCGTCCCGCTCGGCGCGCAGGGGCGCGTCCCGGGGTGTCGGCTCGACCATCGGCCCAGGCTAGCGCTGGACGGTCGCTCCGCTCAGGGCGGAGAGGGCCCGCTGCGGCCCCGTCTCGCGGGCGAGGCCCTCGGCGAGCGCCGTCAGCCGTTCCCGGGCGGGAGCGTCGAGTGCGAGCATCCGCCGCGCAGCCTCCGCGAGCTCTCCCGCGGAGGCGGCGTTGGGGTCGAGCACGGCGGCGAACCCGGCGTCCTCGAGCGCGGCCGCCCCCGCGAACTGGTCCGTCGAGAACGGCAGGACGACGAGCGGCACGCCCGCGGTCATCGCCTCCGTGACGCTGTTGTTGCCGCCGTGGCTGACCGCGAGCACGGCCCGGCGCAGGAGCGCGACCTGCGGCAGGAAGCCGCGGACCAGCCAGCCCTCGGGGATCTCGCCCAGAGCCGAGCGCTCGGTCGCGCCGGAGGCGAGAGCCACGCGGACGGGCCTGCCCCCGACCTCGACACCGGCCAGGGCCTCGACGACCCGGGCGAGCACGTCGTCGCGCACCGAGAGGAAGCTGCCGAAGCTCACGTAGACGACCGGGTCCTCGGACGCGGCGAGCCACTCCTCGACCTCCGCGTCGTCGGGCTCCTCGCGGACGGCGGAGCCGAGGAACGCGTGCGGCGGCAGCTGAGCGGTGCGGGCCGAGTCGTGGAGCTCGCCCGGGTAGTTGAGCAGCAGGACGTCGCCGCTCTCGGCGAAGGCGTCGGCGCTGGGCGCCGCCCCGGGGTCGAGGGTGGTGAGGGCGGCGTTCCACTCCGCGGTGAAGGAGTCGCGCACCTGCTCGCAGAGGGCGCGGAGCGCATCGAGGTCGTCGGGCTCCGGAGCGAAGGCGTCCGGCCAGACCGGAGGGAAGCCGTAGACCTCGCCGGGCACCGTGAGCGCGCTGGGGTGGCCGAGCACGACGTCGCCGTAGGGCACGCGGAGTGCCTTCAGCGCCACGCGCGCGGTGAAGGCGAGGTGGTCGACCACGATCGCGTCGGGCTGCACCTCGTCGAGGATCACGCGCAGGCGCGCGGCGACGCCGGCCGGATCCCAGAGCAGGTCGGTGAGCCGCTCCCGTGCCTGGTAGGCGAGGGTCGGGACCATCCCGCGCCGGGTGGCGTCGAAGAAGCCGCGGAGGGACGCGCCCTCGTCGGGCGCCTGCTCCTCCGCGCGGATCGTGCCCGGGTTGGAGCCGCGCCCCAGCCGGAGCGCGATGTGCTCGAATCCGAAGCCGTCCACGATGGAGCGCGTCGCGTCGCCGGTGGCCACGACGACGCGCTCGCCCGCCTCCTGCCAGGCCGTGCCGAGGGTCGCCAGCGGCAGCAGGTGCGACGCGTAGTCGGGGCTGATGATCAGCAGGGTCACGAGGCCCCCAGCACGAGCGGCGAGCGGAGGGGACGCTCCTGGTCCGCGGTCGCGTGCGCGTAGACCCCCGAGAGGGCATGAGCCATGGCCCGCACCGTGTAGCGCTCGGCGACCATCGCGTGCCCGCGGGCCGCGGCGTGCTCGCCGAGAGGCCCTCCTGCGAGATCCAGTGCGGCGGCGGCGCCGGCGGCGAGCGCCGCGGGGTCGGCGGTGTCGACCAGGAAGCCGGTCTCCCCCTCCTCGACGTAGGTCGCGGGCCCGCCTGTCGCCGGAGCGACGACGACCAGTCCTGCGGAGAGCGCCTCGAGGAGGGCGATGCCGAACTCCTCCTTGACGCTCGCGCAGACGTAGGCGCCTCCCGGAGCAGAGAGCCCCGGTCGGCCGTGCCGGATCGCGCCGAGCCAGCGGGCCACGGTCCCGTTCGGGCGGTGGCCAGCCAGGAGCAGCCCGTCGGACGCGACGGCGCGGACGCGGTCGAGCTGCTCGCGCTCGTCGGGGCTCGGGTCGGCGAGGTCGCCGCCGACCAGGAACAGGTTGGCGCGCTCCCGGAGCGAGGGGTCGGACGCCCAGGCCTCGGCGAGCGCCGCCATCCCCTTCACCCGGTGCAGGCGGCCCACGCTGAGCAGCAGCGGGAGGCCGCGGCGGTGCTCGGGCAGCTCCTCCAGCAGGAGGTCGAGCGAGGCCAGGTCCCCGCCCTCGTCCAGCGCGACCGGCTCACCGGCGGCGGAGGCCCGTGCGGCCGACTCGCCGCGCTCGACCAGGCCGACGTCGATCCCCTCCGGGACGATCGTGTGCCGCTCCGGGTGCGCGGTGATGTCGACGCCGATCAGCTCGCGGATGGTCGCCGCCAGCTCCTCCCGGGGGAACAGGACGGTGTGCGCGGCGTCGGCGGCCAGGCGCTGCACCAGGCGCACGCGGAACCAGAAGTGCTCGGCGGCGTCGCGCTCACCGAAGTCCGCGCGGGTGAGGGCGCCGGAGGCGTCCAGGCCCGCGATCAGGGCGTGCGGGTCCGGAGCGAGGGTGAACACGACGGGGATCTCGAGCTCCCGGGCGACCGCGGCCGCCGCGAGGGATCCGACGTCCGCCATCCGCAGGTGCAGCACGTCGACCCGGCCGGCCGCGCGCAGGATCCGGCGGATGCCGCGCTCGGCGGCGATGCGTCGGCTCCACGCCTGGGGCATGGCGACGGGCGGCCCCACGAACGGGACCGGAGCGAAGCCGTGGCCGGAGTCGGGCAGCTCGCCGAGCGCGCGCTCGGCCTCGGCCGGGGTCCCGCGCGAGAGCGTGAGCACCCGGTCGATGCCCTCCTGCTCGACGAGGGAGTCGCCCAGGCGCACCAGCAGGGTCGCGATGCCGCCGTTGTCGCCGGCGCCCACCCGCGTCAGGGTGCCGTCGATGTCGGCGTGGACGAAGAGCTGCGCGACCGTCGGCCCGGCCTCCACGGCCGGTGCGGGGGCGAGGTCGCCGAGGGCGAGCCGGGCGAGGGGCCCGATCGGCGCCGCCTCCTCGGCCAGGCCGGTGAGCAGGAGCTCGGCGTCGTCGGAGCCGCGCTCGCCGAGCGCGTCCGTCGCGGCGGCCCGCGCCTCCAGCCCCTCCGCGCGATCGGCGGCCACGTGCAGGAGGGTGCGCTCGGCGATCGTGCCGGGCGCGAGGCCCAGGGTCTCGACGAGCCGTGCCCGGGCCGCCGCTTCGCGCTCGCCGAGCAGCGCGCCCTCGAGCGCGACGGCGACGAGGTCGGGGGTCGAGGAGGCCCAGAGCAGGACGGTGCGCTGCGCGAGCATGCCGGAGAAGCCGCCGTCGCGGACCAGGCGCAGCAGCGGTCCGAGCGCGGCGGGGCGGGGCAGGCGCCCGCCGAAGGCCCAGGCGGCGTGCTCGCGGAGGTACGGGCGCTCGTCCTCGAGCAGCATCAGCAGCGCGAGGTCGGCCTCCTCGTCGAAGACCTGCGCGAGCGAGTGCACGGCCGCGATCGCAGTGAGCTGGTCCGAGGGGTCCAGGGCTGCGCGGGTGAGCAGGCGCACCGCGCGGCCACCACCGTCGCTCACCGCGGCGACCGTCAGCTCGTCGGCCATCCGGACGGCCTCGAGCAGAGTGGGAGCGGCGCGCACGGCGTCGAGAGCGGTCTGCGTGGCCATGGTTCACCTGGTCTGTCGGAGCGGAGAGTGCGACGGAGCGCGACTCCCGACCGCTGGAGCGGCCCAGGAGGAGCGGACCGGTACCGAGCATGCCGCGTGGGCGGCTGGGATTTCGCCACTTGCGTCGGATCTCCTCCCGCGGTACGGCCTCCTGTCAAGGGGGTGATGGCCGCAGTTCGTTTGCGCAACGCGCGAGGATCCTCAGCCGCGGGTCCACTCCAGGAGCCGCTCGACCGGCCAGGTGGTCACGATCCGCTCCTCCGGGACGCCGAGCCGCTCCGCCCGCTCGGCTCCGTAGTCGAGCAGGCCCAGCTGGCCCGGAGCGTGCGCGTCGCTGTCGATCGAGAACAGGCAGCCCTCCTCGAGCGCGACCGCGATCAGCTCGTCCGGCGGGTCCTCGCGCTCGGGGCGGGCGTTGATCTCGACCGCGGTGGAGTGGTCGGCGCACGCCCGGAACACGGCCCGGGCGTCGAAGGTCGACGGCGGGCGGGTGCCGCGCTCGCCCGACACCAGCCGCCCCGTGACATGGCCGAGGACGTCGGTCCGCGGATCCGAGGCCGCCGCGACCAGCCGGGCCGTCATCTCGCGGGAGGGCAGCCGCAGCTTCGAGTGGGCGCTCGCGACGACCACGTCGAGGCGGTCCAGCAGCTCGTCCGTCTGGTCGAGCGCGCCGTCCTCGAGGACGTCCACCTCGATCCCGCTGAGCAGGCGCAGGGGCCCGGTGTCGAGGCCCGCGAGATGGGCGAGCTGCTCCTCCAGCCGCTCCGCGCTGAGACCGTGGGCGACCCGGAGCCGCGGCGAGTGGTCGGTGAGCGCCAGGTACTCGTGGCCGAGCGCGCGGGCCGCGTCCGCCATTGCGAGGACGGGCGTCGCCCCGTCGGACCACTCGCTGTGGCTGTGGAGATCGCCGCGCAGCCGTCCCCGCAAGGCGCTCGCGGGCGGAGGAGCCGAGCCGCGCAGCTCCGCGAGGTAGTCGGGCACCCGGCCCGACCGCGCCTGCTCGATCACCGTGAAGGTCGTGTCGCCGATCCCGGAGGCCCGCCGCACGAGGGCGAGGTCGTCCCGCTCGGCGGACGCCATCCCCTCCAGCACCGCGGCCGCCCGGCGGAACGCCTTCGCCCGGTAGCGGGAGGCCCGCTCCCGCTCGAGCAGTGCCGCGATCTCCTCGAGTGCCGCGATCGGGTCCATGCGCCCGGTCTACCACGGCGCCCGCCGCGCCCTCACCCCCCCCCGACGGTGGCGCCGGCTCCGGCCCCCGGCATGGCCGCGCCGCGGCGCCGCCCCGGTCCCGGCCGCTCGACGCTGGGAACCGGCCGAGCCCCGTTGCCGAGCGCAGCGATCGAGATATATCGTGACTCTCGTCCACTCGCGATGTATCGCGTTTCAGAAAGGCACTCCGGTGCAGGAGGAGGAGCTCATGTCCCTCGAGAAATGGCTCGTACAGGCCGGCGAGACGAAGGTCATCGACCTCGACGTCGTCCGCTCGGTCAAGGTCGCCCTCGTCGGCGGCCAGATCGACGTCATCGCCCACGACGAGCCGACCGCTCGCGTGGAGGTCCACAGCGTCGACGGCCGCCCGCTCAAGGTCTCGATGGACGGCGACCGCCTCGAGATCGACCACGTCCAGCTCCGCTGGGACACCATCGTCGACGTCGTGAAGGGCCTCGGCCGCCGCGGCGACCGCGCCGACATCAGCCTCCTCGTCCCCCGCGGCGTCGACCTCAAGTTCGACACCGTCTCGGCCGACGGCCTGGTCTCGGGCCTCCACAGCGACGCCCGCGTCTCGACGGTCGGCGGCGACATCGTCGTCGACGGCCTGCACGGCGACATCGAGGTGAACACCGTCCACGGCGAGCTCTCGGTCCGCAGCCACACCGGCCGCGTCACCGCGCGCACCGTCTCCGGCGACGTCACCGCGACCGGCGAGCTCACCCGCTTCACCGTCGACGGCGTCTCGGGCAGCGTGTTCGTCGACGCCGAGGGCACCCCCGACCGGATCCAGGCCAACACCGTCAGCGGCGACCTCACGATCCGCGTCGACGAGGGCCTCGGCGCCCGCTACCGCATCAACACCGTCTCGGGCACGCTCCAGCTCGACGGCTCCGTCGTCAAGGGCACCTTCGGCCGGGGCTTCACCTCGACCACGGGCTCGCTCGACTCGAAGTGGGTCGACGTCGCCGCCAACTCCGTCTCGGGAGACGTGGTCGTCGTCCGCCGGTCCGTCGCCGCGTCCTCCGCCTCGGTGGGCGAGGGCTGGGGCTCCCCCGGCACCGGCCCCGCCGACGACCGCCGCCCGATGGACGGGAGCTCGCTGTGAGCCCCGTCTTCGCGCACGGCCGCCTGCGCCTCTATCTGCTCAACCTCCTCGCCGAGTCGCCGCGCCACGGCTACGAGCTGATCCAGGCGCTCAGCGAGCGCTTCGGCGGCACCTACGCGCCCAGCGCCGGCACGGTCTACCCGCGCCTCGCGAAGCTCGAGGAGGAGGGACTCGTCACGAAGGAGGCCGACGGCCGCAAGACCGTCTACTCCATCACCGACGCCGGCCGCGCCGAGCTCGCGAACCGCGCGACCGACCTGGGCGACATCGAGGAGGAGCTCACCGACTCCGTCCGCAGGCTCGCCGACGAGGTCCGCCTCGGCGTCGCGGAGGCGATGAAGAGCCTCCGCGCCGACCTGGCCAGCGCCGCCCGCGACTCGCGGGAGCCCGGACGCCGACCGGAGCACTCCGCCGAGGAGCCGCGCCCGCAGGACACGTCCGGCACCCCCTCCGAGCAGCCCGCGCCGGAGCCGGCCGCACCGGCCTCGCCCGACGCGCGCACCGCCTCGCGGATCGCCCTGCGCGACGCCGAGGTGCTGCTCACCGAGTTCCGCGACGAGCTGCGCGCGGAGCTGCGCACCGCCGCCTCCTCGGGATCCGTGACGACCGCGAGCGTCGACGCCCTGCGCGCCGCGCTCGACGAGGCCCGCACCTCGGTCCGCTCCACCCTGGGCTGAGCCCGGACACCTCAGCGCCGAGAGGGCGGGGATCCCGCCCGGGGTCCCCGCCCTCCCGGCGCTACTGCCGCCCGACCGCCAGCGCCTCCTCCTCCACGTCGAGGAACGCCAGAGCGCTCACCACCGCCGGCTCCTGGTACCGCCCCTCGGAGCGCGCGCGGAGCACCGCCTCCCGCTCGGCCGCGATCATCACGCGCCGGAGCCGGTTGTAGGCCTGCGGGAGCGGCTCCACGCCCTCGCCCTCCGGCGGGTTCTCCAGGGCGTCGGCGAGGAACGTCGCGTTCCGCCGCAGCCGGTCGAGAACGCGGTCCTCCACTCCGTCCTGCGGCTCCGCGTCGAGCCGGGCGAGCCCGGCGGCCTGTGCCTCCGCGAGCAGCATCTGCTTCTCGACGTGCTCCTGCATCTCGTTCGGGGCCGGGAGCTTCAGGGCGCGGACGAGCCGCGGGAGCGCGAGCCCCTCGACGAGCGTCCCCGCCACCACGATGAAGGCGAGGAACTGCAGGAACGCGCGCTGCGGCGTCTCCGCGGGCAGGAGGAACGCGGCGGCGAGGGTGACCACGCCGCGGATGCCCGCGAACGACACCCCGATCGCGGTCGGCCAGGTCCATCCGCGCTGCTGCAGCCGGCGCGGACCGTGCCGGAACAGCAGCGTCGTCATGCACATCCAGGCCACGCGGCTCCCGACCAGCGCCGCGAGCACGGCCGCGCCGATGCCGACCGTCTGCCAGACCCCGATGCCCGAGTCGGCCGTCGCCTCCACCACCGACGAGAGGCTCAGCCCGATGAAGAGGAACACCGCGTTCTCGAGCAGGAACTGGATCGTCCGCCAGTTGAGCGACTCCGCGATCCGCGCCTGCGCCGACTGGATGACCGGCGCCCGGTAGCCCAGGTAGAGCCCCGCGACCACGACCGCCAGCACCCCGGAGCCGTGCAGCAGCTGCGCCGGGATGAACGCGACGTAGGGCGTCACCAGCGAGAGGCTCGTGTCCAGGACGGACGACTGCACCTGCTTGCGCACGAACCCGAGCAGCACGGCGATGCCGATCCCGACCCCGCCGCCCACCGCCACGGCCAGCACGAAGTCGAGCGCGATGCGCCCGGGAGTGACCGTGCTGACGATCGCCAGGAGGGAGGCGTTCAGTGCCACCAGCGCGGTCGCGTCGTTGAGGAGGCTCTCGCCCTCGAGCACCGTGAGCATGCGCCGCGGCAGGCGGAGCCGCCCCGCGATCGCCGTGACCGCCACCGCGTCCGTGGGCGCCACGATCGCGCCGAACGCGAGGGCCGCGGCGACCGTGATCGCCGGGACGACCATCCAGGCCACCGCGCCGACCACCGCGACCGTGAAGACGACGAGCCCGACCGACAGCAGGAGGATGCTGTCGCCACGAGCGCGGACGTCGAGGACGGAGGTGCGGATCGCCGCCGCGTAGAGCAGCGGCGGCAGGATCCCGAACAGCACCACGTCCGGCTCGACGACCACCTCCGGGATCCCGGGGACGAAGGAGGCGAGGGCTCCGACGGCGACGAGCGCCACGGGAGCGGACCAGTTCACCCGCCCCGACAGCCCGGTGACCAGGACGGTCACCACCACGAACGAGACGATCCAGACGATCGCGACGACGGGCTCCTCCATCGCGTCACTCCTCCCGGGCGTCCGCGCGCCACGGCCCCATTGTGGCCGCCCGGAGAGCAGCCCGGACAGCCGCCGGGAGGGTGCGGCTAGCGGCCGGCCTCGTGGATGTCGCGCGCCTTGGTGACCTTCGCCGGGTCCACCGGGTTCATGCCGAGCACGATCTTGCCGCGCGAGTGCCGCTTCTCGAGGTCGTCGAAGGCGTCCTGCACCTGGTCGAAGGGGTAGAAGCCCGAGACGAGCACCCGCAGCTTCTGCTCGCCGACGAGGCCGACCAGCTCGCCGAGGATCTCGGTGTCGCGCTGGGCGGTCTCGGCGTCGGGCCAGACGGCGCGCAGCTCGATCTCCTTGCGGTCGTCGCTGGAGTGGAATCGGCCGGCCGCGATGCCGAGCTCGTCGGCGAGGGCGTCGTTCTCCCCGCCGAAGTTGTCGAGGAACACCGTGACCCCGCCGGGCGCCGCGGCCCGGATGCGGTCGGCGATCCCGTCGCCGTAGACCACCGGCTTCACGCCGATCTGGCGGAGGTAGTCGAAGTTGCGCTCGCCGCAGGTGCCGATCACCGTCGCGCCGCGGAGCTTCGCCAGCTGGATCTCGAGACTGCCCACTCCTCCGGCCGCGGCGGAGACGAGGACGGTGTCGTCGGGTCCGACATGCGTGGCCTCCAGCGCGCGCCAGGAGGTCACTCCGGCGAGGAACAGCGCGCCGCCGACCTCCCAGCTCACGGAGGCGGGCTTGGCGACGAGGTTGCGGCGCGGCACCACGACGTGGGTCGCGTGCGAGCCGACGAGCGCGTGGCCGACCACGTCGCTGCGGAGCCTGATGTCGGTGACGCCCTCGCCGAGGGCGACGACGACGCCCGAGAAGTCGGTGCCCTGGCGCATCGGGAAGGCCGCGGAGTGGTCGGAGTCGAACTGGCCCTGCCGGATGAACGCCTCCATGTGGTTCACCCCGGCGGAGAGCACCTCGACCAGCACCTCGCCCGCCCCGGGCTTCGGCCGCTCGACCTCGACGATCTCGAGGACGTCCGCGTCGCCGAAACGGCTGTACTGGACGACGCGGGCGGCGGTGGGGCTCAGACGGGACATGCGCTCATCATCCGCCCCCGCCGCCCGAAGCCCCTGACCCCCGAACGGGGGCGTGCGACTCAGGAGGGGTCGCTCGGGCAGTACAGCTGCGTGCGCGGACCGGAGCGGTCGATGACGTGCTCGGACATCGGCCGGCCGCAGAGCGGGCACGCCTGCCCCGCCGGCGCCTCCTGCTCGGGCTGGTCGTACGGGCCGAGCGGCGGCGGGCCGATCCAGGGGAACAGCCGCGCGTTGAAGCGCTGGTAGAGGGAGCCGGTCTTCTTCCGCGTCATATCCTTAGTGTACTAACCATCAGGGCACGATGAGAGGATGACGCCGTGGAAACCGACCCGCTCGCCCTCCAGAACCAGGTCTGCTTCTCCCTCGCCGTCGCGGCGCGCACCGTCATCGGGCTGTACCGACCCGTGCTCGAGCCGCTCGGACTCACGCACCCGCAGTACCTCGTGATGCTCGCGCTCTGGGAGCGCAGCCCCCGCTCGCTCGCCGACCTCGGCTCCGCCCTCCGCCTCGAGCCGGCCACGCTCAGCCCGCTCGTGAAGCGCCTGGAGGCGAGCGGCCACGTCACGCGGGCCCGGAGCAGCGACGACGAGCGCCGCCTCGACGTCGCGCTGACCCCCTCCGGAGCGGCCCTCCGCGAGCAGGCCCTGCAGGTTCCTCCGCAGATCGTGGAGCGGCTCGACGTCCCCCTCGAGGAGCTCACCGCGCTCCGCGACAGCCTCACCGGCCTGATCGGAGCCGCGACCCGCGACGGCCGCTGACCCCCCGCTCGGGGCGCCGGCCGCGAGGACGCCGGCCGTCGCTCCCCGCCGCACCGGGAAACTCCCGGTCACAGCGCGAGATCAGCCTCCGCTCGGCCCGCTCCCGGCCGTCTTGACTGCCCCCTCGTACGGAGTAGTGTCATCGCTCGTGACACACGAGGGCCCCCCGTCCGCCGCGGACGGATCGTCGGCCGACGCGACCGAGCTGCGCACCGCCAAGCACTTCTTCATCGGCGAGCCGCTCCCCAGCGACAAGCTCGAGGGACAGCTGCTGCAGAAGCGGCTCGCGCTCCCCATCTTCGCCAGCGACCCGCTCTCCTCCGTGGCCTACGCGCCGCAGGAACTGCTGATGATCCTGCTGCTCGGCGGGCTCTCCTTCCTCACCTTCGCCCCCTGGGTGGCCGCATGCGTGGTCGTCCTCCTCGTCGTGGTGGTGCTGAGCTACCGCCAGCTGATCCGGGCGTACCCGTCCGGCGGCGGCGACTACGAGGTCGCCCGCACCAACCTGGGCGAGACGGCGGGCCTCACGGTCGCCGCCGCCCTCCTCGTGGACTACGTGCTCACCGTGGCCGTGTCGGTCGCCTCCGGAGTCGACAACATCATCTCCGCGGTGCCCGAGCTGGCGCCGCTGCGGGTCGAGCTGGCCATCCTCTTCGTCGTGCTGCTGGCGGCCGTGAACCTCCGCGGCGTCTCGGAGTCGAGCCGCGCCTTCGCCGTCCCGACGTACCTCTTCGTCGCGAGCGTCTTCGTCATGGTCGTCGTCGGCCTGGTCCGCACCGCCTTCGGCGACACCCCGGTCGCGGAGTCGGCGGGCTTCACCGTGCAGGGCGAGCAGCTCACGCAGGCGGCCGTCGTCCTCCTGCTGCTGCGCTCCTTCGCGAGCGGCTGCGCGGCGCTCACGGGCGTCGAGGCCATCTCGAACGGCGTGCCCGCGTTCCGCGCCCCGAAGGTCAAGAACGCCCAGCGCACCCTCGTCGCGATGGGCACGATCGCGATCGTGCTCTTCGTCGGCCTGACCGCCCTCGCCCTGCTCTCGAACGTGCACTACGCCGAGAACGCCTGCCACCTGGTGGGCTTCGCCGACTGCGCCACCACCCCGCAGCGCTCCGTGATCGCGCAGGTCGCCGCCGCCACGTTCGGCAACAACACGATCCTGTTCTTCATCATCCAGGCCGCGACCGCCGCCGTCCTGCTCCTCGCGGCGAACACCGCGTTCAACGGCTTCCCGCTGCTGGGCTCCGTGCTGGCCCGCGACGGCTACGCGCCCAAGTCGCTGAACACCCGCGGCGACCGCCTCATCTACTCCAACGGAGTGATCATCCTGGCGCTCGTCGCCGCGATCATCCTGCTCGTCTACCAGGCCTCGCTCACGAGCCTCGTGCAGCTGTACATCATCGGCGTCTTCGTCTCGTTCACGCTCGGGCAGTCGGGCATGGTCAAGCACTGGGTCCGGATGATCCGCAACGGCGAGGGCTCGCGCACCGTCTACACGAGCCTGGCCATCAACCTGTTCGGCGCGACGCTGACGTTCGCGGTGCTCGTCGTCGTCACGATCACGAAGTTCACCCACGGCGCCTGGCTCGTCTACCTGGTGATGCCGATCCTCGGTGTCCTGATGGCCGGCGTCTACCGCTACTACCGCGACGTCGAGAAGGAGATCGAGGTCGACCCGACCACGACCTTCGGCGCCAACGGCGACCATGCGATCGTGCTGGTGGGTCGGATGAACAAGCCCACGCTGAAGGCGCTCGACTACGCCATCGCGGCGCGGCACGAGACGCTGGAGGCGGTGCACTCCTCCATCGACGACGCGCAGACCGCGCAGCTCAAGGCCGACTGGGCGCAGATGGACATCGAGGTGCCGCTGCGCTGCGTGGCCTCTCCCTACCGCGACATCTCGTACCCGCTGATCAAGTACATCAAGGCCCACCGCCTCGAGCACGGCTCCGAGATCACGACGGTCTACATGCCGCAGTACATCGTCGGGCACTGGTGGGAGGCGTTCCTCCACAACCACAAGTCGCGGCGGATCCGCCAGAAGCTCCTGCTGGTGCACGGAGTGACGGTGGCGCTGGTGCCGTGGCTGCTGGACTCGTCCGAGCTGATCTACGGACGCCGCTCGCGGCCGATTCCCGGCCAGACGCGCCGCGGCGAGCCGGTGCGCCCGGTGACCCGCCGCCCGATCCCGCCCGCGTCCTCGCTCCCCCAGGGTGCCGCCGGCGAGGGCGCTCCGCGCATCCCGCAGCGCCCGGCCGCGCAGAACCGGCCGCGCTCGAAGCGGCGCTGAGGCGACGGGAGCCCGGAAACGGGTAGAGGGCCCGCGGCGTGTGCCGCGAGCCCCCGATTTCCCCTTAGTGCCTTCCCCCGAAGGCGGCCCGCCCCAACGGGCCGTGTCCGACGCTATCGGTGGGCTATGCACCGGCGCATCCTCCTCGCGACGGATGCCCGTGCTCCCTTGAGACGACAGGCTCGTCCTCCGTCGTCTCAGACGACGGCCCCGCGCACCCCTCGGCCGGTGAGCCACCAGACCGCCGCGACGGCGACCGCGGCCGCAGCGCCGCCGCCCACGAGCAGGATCGCCGCCCGCACCACGTGCGCCCGGTAGGCGGCGTCGAGCGGATCGATGCCCGCCCCCGCCAGCACGATCCCGGCGGGAACCACCGCGGCCGCGAGCACCACGGCCGCGGCCGCGATGCGCACCGGCTGCCGGCCGTCGGAGCGGAGCTTCCGGGGACGGCGGCCGACGTACCAGACCACCGCGCCGATCCCGAGCCCGAGCAGCCCGAGCACGCCGCTCGCGTACTGCGCCCATCGGAAGCCGGGGAAGGGCCCGAGCTCCTGCTGCAGCAGCGGGATCGCCGAGACGAAGAGGCCGCCCCTGTGGGTGAAGCCGTCCCACATCACGTGGCTGGCGGCTCCGATGGCGATGCCGGCGGCCGCGAAGACGAGCACGCGGATCCACTCGGCGGCCCCGCGGGGCGGCGAGCGCCGGGGACGCAGGCGCGAGCGGACCAGCGCGGGCGCGAGGTCGCGCCAGGCCGGAGCGACGACCGCGCTCCACAGCGCGAGGCCGAGCATCCCGAGCAGCAGGTCGACGGTGACGACGCCGAGGAGGGAGTGGGTGGACTCGCGGGCGACGGCGATCGGGAGGTACATGCCGATGTCCGGGACCATCGCGCCGATGGCGACGGCCGCGGCGGGGATCCGGCCGTTCGAGAACGCGAGCGCGACGACGGCGTGGCTCGGCGTGAAGGGCATGACACGCACGCTATCCCGGCAACGCGGCCGGCGAGTGTCCGCGTCGCGAAGCGCGCGTCACCGATCGCGGTCCGGCTCCTGGGCTCCACTCCGGCGCGTCGGCCCCCCGGGGCCGGCGGTCAGCCCGAGGAACGTGATCCCCAGGACGAGGAACACCGGCCAGACCGGATTCCCGAGGACCGCGAAGACCGCTCCCGCCGCGAGGAACAGCGGACCCGTGACCGCGTTCCAGCGCCGGGACGCCTCCTCCGACGACATCCGACCCGAACCCTTCCCGTCCTGTGCGCGCACCATCCCTCCACGCTAGATCGCCTCCGCGAGGCCCGCCTCCCCCGTCCGGCGGAGCCGCGCGCTCGGGGAGCTCCGAGCGCGGCGACCGTAGAATCGTCCGGAAGTCCGGCCCTCCGGGCCCAGCGGCGACGGATCGGAGCGGGTGTGCGGAAGGCGTTCGCGATCCTCCGCCTGGCCCTCGCCGGGCTGGGCGCGGTCGGACTCGTCGGCGACTTCTTCTACACGCTGGGCTTCCGCGCGTTCCAGATCGACAACTTCTTCGCCTACTTCACGACGCAGTCGAACATGGCCGGGGTCGTGGTGCTGGGCCTGTCCGGCCTGGTCGCCCTCGCGCGCGAGCGGGAGCCGCGCTGGCTCAGCACCGTGCGGGCGCTCGTGCTCACCTACATGGTCGTGTCGGGGATCGTCTTCGGGCTGATCGCGGTCGAGGCCAACAACCGCGGCGTGCGGGTCGACGTGCCCTGGTCGAGCGCGCTCCTGCACTTCGTGATACCGACGCTCGCGATCCTCGACTGGATCCTCGGACCCGGCCGCCGCCCGGTCGCCTGGCGCGGGGCGCTGACCGTGCTCGGCTTCCCGATCGTCTGGGGCGTCATCACCCTGGTCCGCGGGGCCCTCATCGGCTGGTACCCGTACTTCTTCCTCGACCCCGGCCAGGTCGACGGACCCGTGATGTTCGTGCTCTACGACGTGATCGTGCTGAGCCTGATCTCCGGCATCGCCGCGTTCGTCCTCGCGCTCAGCCGGGTGCGGCCGCTCGGGGCGGCGCACGCGTCGGAGTGGCGGGGGCCGCTGGCGCGGCTCCGCGAGCTCGTCAGCCGGGGACGACGGCGAACGGCTCGAGCGCCGTCTGCGCGAGGGTGACCAGCTCGTCGTCGCTGAGATCCTGCAGCGAGAGGGCCTGATCCGCTCCGACCAGCCCGACGAGCACCGCCTCGCCGGTCGACGGCTGGAGGTTGAGCCACTCGGTGATGCCCGCCTCGGAGCCGACGAGCGACCAGCGCGCGGGGGCGTCGGCCTCCCAGAACGCCTCGTCGAAGCGCAGCCACAGCGTCTCGACGACGCCGGAGCCGAGGGCCGCGACGGCCGCGCGCTGCGCGAACGGGAGCGGCGGGTCGAAGGCGATCGCGTCCGTCTGGAGCACCCCGATCGGCACGGTGACCAGCACCCGGTCGGCTGTGAACGACTCGCCGGTGCCCAGGCGGATGCTGACGCCGGTCTCCGTGTAGCCGATGCCGCTCACCACGGCGCGCAGCGAGACCTCGACGTCGGCGAGCAAGGTGTCGACCAGGGGCGCGAGCCCGTCGGTCAGCAGCGCGTCGCCGGAGTCGTCGCTCAGCTCCTCCGCGGTCGTGGCGGCGGAGGCGTCGCCCAGTCCGTACCAGGAGGAGAGCTCCTCGGGAGCGGCGCCGGTGCGCAGCGCGGTCGTCCCGGCGAGGTGCGCCGCCACGCGGGCGGCGTCGCCGTCGCCGGAGCCCGGCTCGGCCTCGGCGGGATCGGGCGCTCCGGAGCCGGCGAACGACTCGGCGAGCGCCAGGTCCTCCGGCTGCTCCGCTCCCCACTCGAGAGCACGGGTCAGGGCGTCGGCACCCGTGGTGCCGGTGTCGAGAGCCGCGCCGTCGGCGTCGCTCGAGCGGACGTCGGCGAGGTCGACCGCGGTCGTGACCACGCCCGCGTCCGCGATGCTCTCGCGCAGGGCGGCTCCCGCGCCGGTGAGGGCCCATGCGCCGGTCTCGACGGCGATCGGCCAGCCGTCCGGAGTCGCGGTGGCGATGCGGCCGCCGGTGCGCTCGCGCGCCTCGACCACGGTGACGTCGAAGCCCGCGTCGGACAGGCGCCGCGCGGCGACCGCTCCGGCGAGACCGGCCCCGACGATCGCGATCCGCTCGCCCTCGTCGGCGACGGCGCTGATCTCGGCGGCCGCGCGGACCCCGGAGCTCCAGGCGCCCTGGAGCGTGCCGGGCGCCTCCGTGTCGGTGGCCTCGCCCGCGAGGAAGACGCGGTCGAGGACCGCGGTACCCAGGTCGGTGCGGTGCTGCGGCGTCGCGCCGACGGGCAGGTACGAGACGGAGCCGAGCGCGTACGGATCCTCGGCCCAGGCGGAGCGCACGAAGGCGGCCGGCGCGGGGACGGCGGTGGTGCTCGGCGTGGGCACGGGGGCCTTCGTGACGGAGCGGGTCGGCGTCGGACGCGACGGCGTGCAGCCCGCGAGGGCCAGGAGCCCGACTCCCGTGGCGGCTCCCGAGAGGAAGAGGCGGCGTCCGATCGTCATCCCGGACATCCTACGTTCTCGGCGTTCGGCCGGGGCGGCGCGGGCGGCGCGGTGCTGACGCCACCGGGCACGCGGCCCGCTCGGAGGTGCGGGGTGACGGCGGGACGGCGAGCGGATAGCGTCGGGGCAGCGCGGACCGGACCGCGGCGACGGGGGACGCGGCATGGACACGACGCGGACCGCGACGACGACGGCCGGGGCCCCTCCCCGCAGTCACCTCCACGCGGTGCTGCTCGGCGCGCTGGGCATGATCGTGGTCCCGCTGCTCATCGTCCTCGCGACCACGGCCTGGTCCTCCCCCGGTCCCGAGGAGTACGTCCGCATGGCGCTCGGCTCGGTGGTCGCGGCGTGCGTCTCGGTGGTCGGCGCCTGGTGGCTCGCCTTCGAGCGGCGCAGCGCCGGGGCACCCGGTCGCACCTGGTTCTGGGGCGTCGCGTGCCTCTTCACGGTCAGCGCGGTCTCGACCGTCGGAGCCGCCGCCGACCGCCTCACCAGCCTGATCACGGGCTGAGCGGGTGGACGTCCTGGCGTGGTCATTGCGCTCGCCTCACCCGTCAGCGACCGCCCCGATGGCCCCGAGTCCCTCCTCGAGCGAGCGGCAGCAGCATCGGCGCCGGTGATCGCCCCGACGAGACGACCGAGCGGCTCCGGCTGTTCCGTCCCGCCGAGGGCGATCTGGACGAGCTGTGGCGGCTGTACTCCGACGAGCGGATCGCGGCGGGCGACCCCCTCCTCCGGCACGACTCCGTCGAGCAGACCCGGGCGGTGCTCGCCCGCCGGACGGCGCAGTGGGCACGGGACGACCTCAGCAGCTGGGTCGTCCGGCTGCGGAGTCCCGAAGGCGGCGCGGACGGCGCGATCGGGATCGGCGGATGCACCCTCCTCGCCGACACGGCCTGGAACGTCGCGTTCACCGTCCATCCGGACCACTGGGGCAGGGGGTACGCCCAGGAGGTCGCCTCCGCAGGGATCGCTCGGGCGCGGCGGCTCCGGCCGGAGCTCCCCGTGACCGCGGTCGTCGCGGAACGGAACGAGCGATCGCACCGCACGGTCGCTCGACTCGGTCTCGAACGGAGGTGGGCGGGCCCCGACGCGCACAGCCCTGACCCCGCGGCTCGCATCGTGCTCTACTCCGACCGCCTCCTCTCCGAGGACGAGATCGGCCGCCTCACGGGCTGAAGGCGCCGCGTGGCGCTGATCGCCGCAGGCAGCAGCGGAGCCGAGACGCCTGCGCGAGACCGGGACGTCACGTTCCGGTGCGCCTCCTGGCCCCATCTTTCTTCCCGGCGGGCGGCGCTGCGCACGAGTGGGTGGGTGGGCGGCGCGGCACTCGCGCCGACCCCTCTCGCGATCGCGCTCAGCGGCCGCCCGCGAGTCGGGGCAGGAAGGGCGCGGAGGTACTCGCCGGACGGAGCATTCGAAGCCCGTCACCGCGAGGGGCGTTAGCGTCGTCGGATGGCGAGCATCACGTACCCCGCGCCCCTCCGCGCCGGAGGCCGGGTGGAGGTGCCCGCGCCCTCGATGGGAGTCCCCGAGCCCCTGCACGACCGGCTGCAGGACGCCGCGCGCCGACTCGGCTCGGCGGGCTACGACGTCCGGGTCCGGCCGCACGCCCTCCTCGGCGGACTCGCTCCGGCGTCCGCCGCGGATCGGACGGCCGACCTGCACGACGCCTTCCGGAGCGGGGACGCGGTCCTTCCTCCGTGGGGCGGCGAGCTCGCCGTCGAGCTGCTGGAGAGGCTCGACTGGCACGCCCTCGCGGAGGCCCGGCCCTGGTTCGTCGGCTGGTCGGACGTCTCGACGCTCCTCCTGCCCCTGACGACGACGACCGGGCTCGCGACGATCCACGGCGCCAATCTGATGGACGAGCCGTGGGAGCTGCCGGTCGGGTTCCACCGCTGGACGGAGGTCGCCGGCCTCGAGCCCGGAGCCGCGTTCACGCAGCACGCCGCGCCGCGACGCCGGAGCCGTCCGTGGGGTGCGTGGGCGGACGAGCCGCTCGACCGCGATCGGGCCTACGAGGAGCCGACCCGCTGGCGCTCGCTCGACGGGGCAGCGGACGCGGCGATGTCCGGCCGCTTGATCGGCGGATGCCTCGAGACGGTGTCCCTGCTCGCGGGCACGCCCTACGGCGACGTGCCGGGCTTCGCTCGCCGGCACGCGCCGGAGGGCACCGTCGTCTATCTGGAGGCGGCCGGGTCCGACTCCGTCTCGGTGCTCCGGATGCTCACCTCCCTCCGGCTCGCGGGCTGGTTCGAGCAGGCGGCCGGCGTCCTGATCGGCCGGACCGAGGGCGCCTGGCTGCCCGAGCTGAGTCAGGAGGACGCGGTGCGGCGGGCGCTCGGCGACCTCGGCGTGCCGGTGATCCTCGACGTCGACACCGGGCACCAGCCGCCGCAGATGCCCCTGGTCAACGGCGCGCTCGCAGAGATCGCGCTGAGCGGGCCGACCGCCTCGATCACGCAGCGGCTCGTGCCCTGACGGCGCGTGCGGAGAGATCCCGTCGAGCAGTGCCACCTCGCGGCACGGCCGCCGCCGCTCCCGGCCCTCCTCCGCCCGCCGAGCGCAAGGCCGAGCGGCGGGGAGGCGCCGAGTGGTAGACCTGGGGGCATGAGCAACGACATCCGCGCACTCGCCGAGGGCGAGAGCTACCTCGCCTTCTTCCAGGGCGGGCCGTTCGACGGCCAGACCGAGAACCGCGTCAGCACCGAGGGGGGCTACGAGAAGGAGGTCGACGTCTACGCCGCCGTCGACGGCCAGGAGACGCACCTCGTCTACAACGCCGTCTCCGCCAAGGAGGTCGGCGAGGCGGTCCACGTGACCTACTCGATCGACACGCCCGACTCCGACCCGATCGAGGACCCGGAGGACCGCGGCGGCGGATTCCAGTAGTCCGCACCACTCTTCGGATGCCGCTCCGGCGTCGCGCTCAGCGCGGCCGGGGCGGCATCGGCATGTGAGGACGCGCCACTCCGGGGACGACGCCTCCCGCCGCTCCTAGGATGATGGTTCCTCACTGTCTCGGCCGATTCAGGTCCGCGTTCCTCGGGAGCCGCCGTGTCCGATCCGCTGATTTGCCCGATGCCCCTCCGCGGCGACTCCGCCCGGCACTGGCTGCGGGCCCGCCACGCCGAGGCCGGGCCCGACCCCGCGTTCGCCGTCACCGGTCAGGAGGCCGCCGCCGAGGGCGTGCTCCTCCGGCGGATCTGGCACACGGCCGGCACGATCGACTTCCGCCCGAGCCCCCGCGCCGACCCGGGGTCGGTGGTGCTCCTGCTCCCGCTCGAGGGCGCGTTCACCGTCGCCAGTCGGGAGGAGCGCGAGTTCGTCGGCCGCGGCACCCTCGCGGTGCTGCCCGCCCGATCGGGAGCGACGATCAGCACGAGCGCTCCCAGCTCCCGGCTCGTCCTGGTCGTGCGGCCCTCGGGCGACGCGGATCCGCCCGCCGGCCTCACCGTGGTCTCCTCCCCCGCGGCACCGGTGCTGGTCGCCGCCGCGAACGCGGTGCTCGACGCCGGGCTGCCCATGAGCCCCGGGCTGCACACCGCGCTGCGGGGCCTCGCCGCGGCCGTCGTCGCGGAGTGACGGGAGTTGTCAACCCTCCCCGCCCCGGCCATCCGCTCGCAGGGACGTCCTCGAACATCGAGTGACGCCGATCGTCGGCGCCGGAAGGAGCACTCGCCATGGCCGAGATCACCGCCCACCACGGACTCTTCAAGGACACGGACCTGCACGTCGACGACACCGGCGGATCGGGCCGCCCCGTGGTCCTCATCCACGGCTGGCCCCTCTCGGGCGAGTCGTGGAAGGAGCAGGTCCCCGCGTTCGCCGAGGCCGGCTACCGCGTCGTCACCTACGACCGCCGCGGCTTCGGGCGCAGCGACAAGCCGCTCACCGGCTACAGCTACGACACGCTCACCGAGGACCTGCACACCCTCCTCACCGAGCTCGACCTGCAGGACGTCACCCTGGTCGGCTTCTCGATGGGCGGCGGCGAGGTCGCCCGCTACTTCACGAAGTACGGCGCCGATCGCCTGCACAGCGTCGTCTTCGCCTCGGCCGTCCCGCCGTACCTGATGAAGACGGACGACAACCCGGACGGCCCGCTCGAGAAGGCGCAGGCCGCGCAGATGACCGCGGGCCTCACGAAGAGCGAGGACGACTTCTACGACCGGTTCACCACCGACTTCTTCTCGGTCGACGGCGTGCTGAAGGTGACGGAGGAGCAGCGCCAGGAGGCGATCGCCCTGGCGAAGCAGTCGGCTAAGCACGCGGCACTCGCCTGCATGACGGCGTTCGCGACCACCGACTTCCGCGAGGACCTGCCCAACGTGTCGGTGCCCGCGCTCGTCATCCACGGCGACGGCGACGGCACGGTTCCGTTCGAGGGCTCCGGCGCCCGCACCCACGCGGCGATCCCCGGCTCCGAGCTGCACGTCGTCCACGGCGCCCCCCACGGAGTGACCGTGAGCCACCCGGAGGAGTGGAACCGCGTCGTCCTGGAGTTCCTCGCGAAGTAGCGGCGGCACTCCCGCATGCTGGTCGAGCAGCCCCGCAGGGGCGTATCGAGGCCCTCCGCACAGAGGCGGATCTCGATACGCCCGCTGCGCGCGCTGCTCGATCAGCAGGAGCCCCCGCGTCAGCCCTTCTCCGCGCCCTCGGTCGTGTTCATGATCCGCCGCTGGAAGACGAAGAACAGCACGGCCACCGGGATCGACATCAGCACCGCGGCCGCGAGCTGCAGCGGGTACTGGTTGCCGGTGCCCAGCTGCCCCGACACGAGCGACGCGACTCCGGTCGTCAGCGTGTTGAGCTCCGGCGACTGCCGAGACACCACGAAGTGCGAGAACTCGTTCCACGAGCCCTGGAACGACAGGATGAACAGCGTCACGATCGCCGGACGCGCCATCGGCACCACGATCGAGCGGAAGGTCCGGAACACTCCGGCCCCGTCGATCCGCGCGGCCTCCTCGATGGAGAGCGGGATCGAGTCGAAGAACTGCTTCATGATGAAGATCCCCGCCGCGTCCACGATCAGCGGGACGATCATCCCCGCGTAGCTGTCGTAGAGGCCGAGCTGCTTGAGGATCAGGAACCGCGGGATCAGCAGCACCACCGCGGGCACGCTCATCACTCCGATGAACAGCGCGAACAGCAGGCCCCGTCCGCGGAAGCGCAGCCGCGACAGCGCGTAGCCGGCCAGCGAGTCGAAGAAGACCCGGCCGACGGTGACGAACACGGTGACGATCACCGAGTTGAGCGTCCACAGCGGCAGCGGGACGTCGGTGAACAGCCGCTCGTAGGAGGCGAACGACCAGGTCGCGGGCAGCAGCGACAGCGGGTTCGCGGTGGCATCGGCGTCCGACTTGAACGACGAGGCGACCGAGATCAGGAACGGGTAGATGTACACCAGCGCCAGCGCGATCAGCAGCAGGTAGCCGCCGATCAGCGACGCGCGGCCGCGCGCGCCGAGGCGGATGCGGCGGTGCGGGACCGGCGCGGCGGGCTCGGGGGTCTCGCGGGCGCGGGTGCCGGGCTCGGTCAGCGTGCTCATCGGATGCCTCCCGTGGTGAGGGTCGTCGCGGCGTCGGCGCGAGCGGCGCGGCGGGGGCGCCGGCGCGGCTCCCCCTTCTCTCGGAGGAGCGCCCGCTGCAGGAGCGTCAGCACGACGATGATGAAGAAGAGGATGAAGGCGATCGCGGCGCCCTGACCCCAGCGGAGATCCGTGAACGAGGACTCATAGGCGAGGTACGCCGGGGTGAGCAGCGTCTTGCCCGGCGCCCCTCCTCCGGTGAGGTAGATCTGGTCGAACACCTGCCAGGTGCCGATCAGTCCGAGGGTCAGCACGGTGAAGAGCGTGGGCTTGAGCATCGGCAGAGTGACCGAGAAGAACTTCCGGAGCGGGCCGGCGCCGTCCATGAGCGCCGCCTCGTCGATCTCGGCGCCGATGTTCTGCAGCGCCGCGAGGAACAGCAGCATGAACGTGCCCGAGGTGGTGAAGATCGCCATCGTGATCAGCACGCACATCGCGACGGACGGGCCGGACAGCCAGTCCCACCAGGTGAGGCCGAGCGGGGCGCCCGCGGCCAGCGGCCCGGAGCCGTCGACGCCGACGGCGCCCAGGAGCGAGTGCAGGACACCGGTCGGGTCGGCCATCCAGGTCGGCCCGTCGGCGCCGAACCAGCCGAGCACCGCGTTGACGACACCCGAGGCGGAGAAGAGGAACAGGAAGATCACGGTGATCGCGATCGAGGAGGTGACGGAGGGGAAGTAGAAGGCGGTGCGGAAGAAGCCCCGGCCCCGCAGGATCCGCCGGTTCACCTGCACGGCGAGGAAGAGCGCGAGCGCGGTCTGCAGCGGCACCACGAGCAGCACGTAGTAGACGTTGTTGCGGATCGCGGTGCCGAAGTCCTTCTGCGCCAGGCCGGAGTCGGTGAGCACCGCGCGGTAGTTGTCGGCTCCGACGAACTGCGCGGTCGGCCCGAGGGGCGAGCCGAGCCCGTTCCAGTTGCTCACGCTGACCCAGAGGGCGAGGCCGATCGGGACGACGAGGAACACGCCGATCACGACGATCGCCGGGAGGGTGAAGAGCCAGCCGTAGCGGGCCTCGTGCCCGCGGATGCCGGAGCGGCGGCTCCGGGGGGCGGCGGTGGTGCTCATCGATGCGTCTCCTTCGACTCACGTGCGCGGGGTGGGGCGTGCCGGTCGGGCACGGGGAGGCGGCGGTCGGGTCCGCCGCCTCCCGGCCGGGCTACTTCGCGTTCGCGGTGTCGAGCGCGTCCTGCAGGTTGGTCTGCAGGTCGCCGAGGATCGACTCCGGGTCGCCGGTCGCGAGGCCCTCGAGCGCCGAGTTGAAGTCGGTGATGACGGTCGCCGCGCCGGCGAAGGCCACCGGGCTCACCGCGTAGTCGTTGCCGGAGACGAAGGCGGCGTTCTCGGGGTACTTCGTCGCGTACTCGGCGGCTCCGGTCTCGGTGGAGGGGATGACTCCGAAGGCGTCCGAGAAGGCGAGCTGCTGCTCGTCCGAGGTCAGGGCCGACACGAGCGACTCCGTCTTCTCGGCCGTGGCGCTGCCGACGGGGATGCCCCAGCAGTTGCTGAAGGTGAAGGTCGACTTCCCGCCGGGGCCGGCGGGGAGCTCGGCGACGCGGTAGTTCACGTCGGGGTAGTCGGCCGCGAGCGCTCCGTTGATCCACGGGCCCTCGATGACCATCGCCGCCGCGCCCTTGCCGAACGCCTCGCCGGACCAGCCGGAGTCGAGCGCGGCCGGGAACTTCAGCACGCCGTCGGTGAGCAGCGTCTTCACCTCGGTCAGGCCCGCGACGTTCTCGGGGGTGTCCGCGGTGACGGTGGTGCCGTCCTCCGAGAGGAGCGACCCGCCGGCCTGGTTCATGAAGGTGCCGATGCGCGCGTACTCGGCGCCGAAGGAGAGCCCGGTCACTCCGTTCGCGGTCAGCTTCGTCGCCGCCGACTCGAGCGAGGCCCAGTCGGTGGGGACGTCCGCGTCGGTGAGGCCGGCCGCCGCCCAGAGGTCCGTGTTGATCACGAGGCCGAGCGTGGAGAAGTCCTTGGGCTCGCAGTAGAACCGGTCGTCGTAGCTGAACGCGTCGCGCAGCGCCGGGTAGAAGGCGTCGGCGTTCCCGGCGTCCTGGGCGTACGGCTCGAGGTAGCGGTTGCTCGCGTAGGTCTGGAACTGGTCCCAGCTCATGTAGAAGAGGTCGGGCGGGTTGCCGCCGGAGAAGCCCTGGCCGAGCTGCTGCGTCAGGTCGCTGGCGGCGACCACGTC